>NZ_CBDBZT010000003.1:842500-3372566 GCF_965213655.1 Candidatus Palauibacter sp.
CGCCTCGAGCCGAGGCAGCCGGAGCATATGCCGTACGTCTGCTACTACCCGATGGACAAGCGGCGCAACGCGGAGCAGAACTGGTACACGCTCTCGCTGGAAGAGCGGGCGGGACTGATGAGCGCACACGGCAAGGTGGGGCGCCGCTTCGGGGGCCGCATCATGCAGGTGATCAGCGGGTCCATGGGCCTGGACGAGTGGGAATGGGCCGTGACGCTGTGGGCGGCGGACCCTCTCGAATTCAAGGCCATCATCAGCGAGATGCGCTACGATCCGGCGAGCGCGGAATACGCCGAGTTCGGTCCCTTTCTGGTCGGGAAGCGGATGCCCGGAATGGAGTACGAGACGCTGCTTTCCGCCGTGCCCACGCCGTGAGCGAGGTGGCGGGGGGGAGGCCGGGTTCCCGGGAGCGGAGCGGAGCCGGTCCGGGAGAGGCGCCTCCCGTGAGGCTCTCGCGGAAGCTCACGATCGGGGACGTCGTCGCCGTGGCGCGTGGGGGCTCGCCCGTCCGCGAGCTGGACCGCGATGCGCGTGAGCGGGTGGAGGCGAGCCGCAGCACGGTGGTGGAAGCGCTCGCTCGGCCCGGGTCCCGGATTTACGGGATCACCACCGGCTACGGGTCTCTCGCCGGCACCCGCATCGAAGCGTCCGATGCGGCTCGGCTGTCGTGGAACCTGATTCTCAAGTGTGCGGCCGGGACGGGCCCGCCGCTGTCCGAGGACTGGGTGCGGGCCATGCTGCTCGTGCGGGCGAACTCGCTCGCCCTGGGAGCCTCGGGCGTACGCCCGGTGATCATCGACACGCTGGTCCGGATGCTGAATCGGGGAGTCACGCCGGTGGTTCCGGGCAAAGGCTCGCTCGGGGCGAGCGGGGATCTCGCCCCCCTCGCGCACATGGCGGCGGTCGCGACCCGTGCCCCGGAGCCGGATCAGGGCGTCGGCGGAGGCGAGGATGCGGCGGCTTTCAGCGGCGCAGCGTGGTTCGAGGGCCGTCGCATGGACGGAGCGAGCGCGATGGCGGCGGCGGGGATCTCCCGCCCGGGCGTGCAGGCGAAGGAAGGGCTGGCGTTGACGAACGGGACCACGATGATGGTCGCGGGCGCGGCGCTGCAGCTCCACGATGCCCGACGCCTGCTCCTCCACGCGGAGCTCGCGGCGGCGCTGAGCTGCGAGGCGCTGCTGGCCCGTTCGGCTGCGCTGCACCCGGCGCTGCACGAAGCGAACAACCAGCCGGGGCAGATTGGAACCGCGGCGAGGCTCCGATCGCTCCTCGCCGGGAGCAGGCTCGTCGACACGGACACCGACCGGGTACAGGATGCCTACAGCCTGCGCTGCACGCCGCAGGTCGTGGGTCCGGTTCAGGACATGGTGGGATTCCTTTGGGGGCGAGTGGAAGCATCGCTCAACGCGGTGTCGGACAATCCGCTGGTCTTCCCCGCCGAGGGACAGGAGGCGGGCGCAGTCGTGTCGGGCGGCAATTTCCACGGCGCGGGGCCGGCGCTGTGGCTCGATACACTGGGGATCGCGCTTACGGACGTAGCGAGCCTGTCTGACCGCCGGGTGTTCCGCATGCTCACGCCGGAACTCTCCGCGGGGCTTCCCGCCATGCTCGTGGAGTCTCCGGGGCTGCACGGCGGCCTGATGTCCCTGCAGTACACGGGGGCGGCGCTCGTGTCGGACAACAAGACGCTCGCGCACCCGGATTCCGTGGACTCGATCCCGACGAGCGCGAACCAGGAGGACCACGTGAGCATGGGAGCGAATGCGGCCCGGCACACGCGTGAGATCCTCGACAACACGCGCACCGTGCTCGCGATCGAGCTGCTGAGCGCCGCGCAGGCCGTCTACGTCCGTCCCCAGGGCCCTGGTCGACTGGGCGCCGGCACGCGGGCGGTATACGACGTGGTGCGCGAGTGCGTCCCTCCCGTGACCGAAGACCGTTCGCTGGCGGAGGATGTCGTGCGTCTGGAGGCAGCCATCGAGGAGGGGAAGCTGGAACGGGCGGCCACCGGCGCCCTGGGCGATCTCTGGCCCCCCGCACCCCTCTGAGCCCCGGGTGGCTCCTGTGCGAGCCCAATGTGAGCGAGGGGCGTGATCCAGGCAGGATGGCCCGCTTCGGGGCGGCGGTCGAGGAGAGCCCCGGAGTTGAACTCATCCACTGGTCGGCGGACCCGGATCACCACCGGATGGTGCTCGCGTACCGGGGCGCCCCGGATGCCGTGGTCCGCGCAACGTCCGCGCTCGCGGCGGCCGTGTACGCCGAGGTGGATCTGCGGCGGCAGCGGGGCCAGCACCCGCGGATCGGCGCGCTGGATGTCGTCCCCTTCGTGCGAGGCCCGGGCTGTGCCGAGGCCGATGCGCTCGGGGCAGCCCGATCCTTCGGCGAGTGGGCGGCGGCGCGCTCGGTCCCCGTCTTCTTCTACGAACGGGCGGCGGCGAATCCGGGCCGGGCTTCCCTGCCCGGCATCCGGTCCGGGCAGTTCGAGGGTCTGGCCGAAAAGTTGTCGAACCCCGAATGGAGGCCGGATCTCGGCCCTCGATCGCCCCATCCGTCGCTGGGGGCCGTCGTCGTCGGGGTGCGAGCGGCCCTCGTGCGTTTCAACATGAATCTCGATACGGAAGATCCCGGCCCGGCTCGGCGCATCGCCGCAGCGATTCGGGAGTCGAGCGGTGGGCTCCCGCATGTCCGTGCGCTCGGCATCCCGCTCCGGCGGCGGGGTTTGACGCAGGTGTCCATGAACCTGACGCGCCACGCGGTGACGGGCGTTAACACGGTGTACGAGCGGGTGGCCGCGGGGGCGCGGGCGGAAGGCGTTGCGCTCGCAGGCTGCGAGTTCATCGGTCCGGTACCGGCCGACGCCCTCCGCGGCCTCGACCCCGGACGGCTGGACGCGGACCTCGGACCGGGGCAGATATTGCAACTACCGGAGGCGGGAGACCGCGAACACGGAGGAGGCGAATGAAACCTGCCGGACCGATCCGGGCGCCGACGGGAACGACGCTTTCCTGCAGGGGATGGCACCAGGAGGCGGCCCTCCGGATGTTGATGAACAATCTCGACCCGGCAGTGGCGGAGCGGCCCGAGGACCTCGTCGTGTACGGCGGCGCGGGCAAGGCGGCGCGTAACTGGGCCGCATACGCGAAGATCGTGGAGACGCTGCGCCGGCTTGAGAACGATGAGACCCTCCTCGTCCAGAGCGGAAAGCCGGTCGGCGTGTTCCGCACCCACGACGAGGCGCCGCGCGTCCTCATCGCGAACGCCCACCTGGTGCCCCGCTGGGGGGATATCGATGAGTTCCGGCGCCTCGATGCACTGGGGCTCACGATGTACGGGCAGATGACCGCCGGCTCGTGGATCTACATCGGCACGCAGGGGATTCTCCAGGGGACGTACGAGACGTTCGCGGAACTGGCGCGGCAGCACTTCGGGGGTTCCCTTGCGGGGCGGCTCGTGGTGACCGCCGGCTTGGGAGGAATGGGGGGCGCCCAGCCCCTCGCCGCGACGATGAACGGAGGCGCGTTCCTCGGGGTCGAGGTCCAGGAGGACCGCATCCGCCGCCGCCTCGACACGGGTTACTGCGACCGGATGGCGACGGATCTCGACGAGGCGCTGGAGTTGCTCACCGCCGCCATGGAACGGCGCGAGGCACTCTCGGTGGCCCTGCTCGGGAACATCGCCGAGATCCTCCCGGCGCTGGTGGACCGCGGCGTCGTGCCCGACGTGCTCACGGATCAGACCTCGGCGCACGATCTCCGTCTCGGCTACATCCCCGCGGGCCTGTCCGTGGCCGAGGCCGAGGCGATGAGCACCTCGGACCCGGACGACTACGTCGAGCGCGTACTCGATTCGATGGTCGCGCACGTGTCCGCCATGCTCGCGCTCAAGGCAAGGGGCGCAATCGCATTCGACTACGGGAACAACCTCCGAGGGCAGGTGGCGGATCTGCGCGGGATGGCGGAGGCCTTCGAGATCCCCGGCTTCGTGCCGGCCTTCATCCGGCCGCTGTTCTGCCGAGGCGCGGGCCCCTTCCGCTGGGCGGCCCTTTCCGGCGACCCCGGCGACATCGCGGAGACAGATGACGCCGTGCTCGGAATGTTCCCGGAGAAGGAGGCCCTCGCGCGCTGGATCCGGCAGGCGCGCGAGCGGGTGCACTTCCAGGGGCTCCCCTCCCGCATCTGCTGGCTCGAGTACGGCGAACGGGCGGAGATGGGAGAACGCTTCAACTGGCTCGTGAAGACGGAGCGCGTGCAGGCGCCGATCGTGATCGGGCGCGATCACCTGGACACCGGCTCCGTGGCATCGCCGAATCGGGAGACGGAGGGGATGCGGGACGGCTCCGATGCGATCGCCGACTGGCCGCTGCTGAATGCGATGCTCAACACCGCCTGCGGGGCGAGTTGGGTGTCGATTCACAACGGGGGCGGCGTGGGCATCGGCTATTCTACGCATGCGGGCATGGTGTGCGTGGCGGACGGGACGGCTTCCGGCAGCCGGCGACTCGAGCGCGTCCTCACGGCGGATCCGGGGACCGGGGTCATGCGGCACGCCGACGCGGGATATCCGGAGGCGATCCGGACCGCCCGCGAGCGCGGCGTCGACCTGCCCATGCTCGAGTAGCCGCCGGTTCGCCGCCATGCCGCGCCTCGCGAACATCGGCTGTCTCGCCACCTGTGCGAACCCTGTCGGCCAGGAGGACATCGGCCTCATCCGCGACGCGGCGCTGGTGTGGCGGGATGGGGTCGTCCGCTGGGCCGGACGCGCCACGGCGCTTCCCGCGGAATACCGGCAGGAACCCGAGTGGAATGCCGGAGGGCGCCTTGTCATCCCGGGTCTCGTGGACGCGCATACGCACCTCGCCTTCGGTGGCTGGCGGGCGGGCGAGTTCTCCGACCGGATCCAAGGCCGGGACTATCTGGAGATCGCCGCGGCCGGAGGCGGGATCAGGTCCACCGTGCGGGCCACGCGCGCCCTCGACGAGGATACCCTCCTCGACCGGGCACGGGAGTTTCTCTCCGGGATGGTATCGCTCGGCGTCACGACCGTGGAAGCGAAGAGCGGGTACGGCCTGGACCTCGAGACGGAACTCCGACTCCTGCGCGTGTATCGGCGGCTCGATGAGAGCGGGCCTGTACGGATCGTCGCGACGTGCCTGGCCGCCCATGTCGTCCCTCCCGAATGGGCGGCGGACCGGGCGGGCTACGTCCGACTTATCACCGAGGAGGTCCTGCCCGCGGTGGCCGAGGAGGGCCTGGCCGCTTTCTGCGATGTCTTCGTCGAGGATTCGGCGTTCTCGGCGGACGAGGCACGGCAGATCTGTGAACGGGGATCCGATCTGGGGTTACGGCCGAAGCTCCACGTGGATCAGCTCACAGGCGGTGGCGGAGCCGAACTCGCGGCGTCTCTCGGGGCCGTGTCGGCGGACCACCTGGAGTACGTGTCGGAGTCCGGGATCGAAGCCCTGGCGCAAGCCGGCGTCGTCGGAGTCACGCTCCCCCTCGCGAGTCTCTACCTCGACCAGGCTCCGCCCCCGGCCCGGGCCCTCATCGATGGCGGTGTCGCAGTGGCGGTCGCCAGCGACTTCAACCCCGGCACGGCCCCATCCTACCACCTCCCCTTCGCCATGACCCTGGCCTGCGCACGTCAGCGCATGACCCCGGCTGAAGTCCTCAAGGGCACGACGCGGTACGCGGCCCGTGCGCTCGGCCGCGAACGCCGGGTCGGATCGCTGGAGCCGGGAGCCGCCGCGGATTTCGCAGTCATCGATGCCCCGGACGTGGAACACTGGCTCTACCACCTGCGGCCCAACGCGTGTGTCGCCGCGGTGATCGGCGGTGAAGCCCGACACGGAGTTCTGCCGAAAGCGTAGGCGGTGGCGCGACCCCCGAAGTCAGGCGCCGGGGTCCGCCACGGAGCCGAGTGGAGCGGTGCCCCCGTCCAACCCGATGACTGCGCGGTGCCAATCACCATCCGGTCGACGGATGAGGCGCAGCATCTCCGCTGCTGCGTCGAGCAGGTCTGCGGCAATCAGCTTTCCGCCGTAGCTCTCCCGGATCGTGCGCACGGGTGTGTGTCCGACGACATGAATGTCGGCTTCGAAACGCTCCAGGACGGTGTCGAGGTGGTCCCCCAGCGTGTCGGCGAGCACGAGATCCCGATACCAGAGCACGCTCTCCGGCCCGAAGAAGAAGTCGTACCGGCGGTAGATCTGGGCAGAATCGAGCCGCGTTTCGCGCGCGAACTCCCGGAGGAACCCTCCGTCCCGCCACCTCTTGAACAACGGCTCCGCGATGTAGGTCTCCAGGGTGTCCTGATATTCCTCGAGCGAATAGTCGACATACGCCGGACTCACGCCCCCGTGCGCGAAGAGCAGATCCTCCAGTCGAATCAACCCCGGCTTGGCGGCGATCCAGCGTCCGAGTATGGATGTGTCCAGATCGAACAGCGCCTCATAGGACATGCCGTGCCGGTCACCGATCGTCTGTTCCTTGGGCGCCACGTAGCGCAGGTCGGCGGACAGGACCATCACTTCGTGATTGCCGAGGAGCGTGACGACTCGGCCGCCGGCCGCGAGGGCCTCCCGTTCCAGGCCGTAGATGAACCAGAGGAGACGGGTGACGTCTTCCCCCCGGTCGAACAGGTCTCCGAGAAAGGCGACGACGGCGCGGCCGCCCGTCCAGCGCAGTTCCGCGTCGATCAGGCCGGCCAGGCCGAGGAGAGAGACGACGCGGTCGAACTCGCCGTGCACGTCTCCGAACACAAACACGGAGTCGTGGCCCCTGAGGTCGACCTCCGGCGATGGGGCTTCCATCCAGATCCGGGTCCGGTGAAGAGCCGCGGCCCCGCCGGTACCGTCCGCATGTTCCACTCCGTATTCCAGCGTGATTTCGGGTGCCCGTACCTGCAGTTGGGCCGCGTGGGCGTACCCCGGGTCGGTCGTCTGCTCAGCGACCACGCGTCCATTCACTATCAACCTAACGCGCCCGGACTGCTCTTCCTCCGTCAGCCAGCGCACTTCGAGGTCGCGGCCGGCAAGCGCGACGTGGAGTCCGTACTCCCCCTCGAAGCGCCAATCGGCCTGCCCCGTTCGCGGCGGAGACCCGCCCGGTGGCGTCACATGACCGGGAGCGGGAGCGGAGGCGCCGGTCCACCCCACCCCCGCGACGGCGACGGCACAGCCCAGCAGACCGGACATCCGACGCCGAAGCTTCAGGGGATCAGCCCGTAGCGGCCGTCATCAACCCACTCCAGTAAACGGGTGATGCGCCGGTGCATGGCCCGGATCTCGGATTCGGTGAGGCCGAGCTGGATCCGCTCCGCATCGCGGCGAACCCCGCGGCCGGGCTCGAGATTCTCCGTCCGCTCCACCTCCACGAAGTTTCCGTCCCGCAGTTCGAGCTGAACGAGGACCCCGAGGCGGTCCTGCAGCGCCTCTAGCGAAACGCTGCGCAGCCGGTCGATGGCGGAGGCCGGGTAGCGGTCGAGGCGCAGATCGCGCCACTGGGTGCCCCGGTCGCTCTCCTCGCTCGCGAACGCCACGCCGTTGTCGATGCTGAACACCCGGGGCCACGCGGGATCCATCGACTGCACGAAGTTCCCCCGGTTCGAGTCGCTGTGGCCGATGACGTAGGTGAGGAGATTGAAGTTCCCGAGGAGACGCTCGTAAACCTCGTCCGCCTCGAGCCGGTCGTCGTCGGGCAACTCGTCGGGTATCTCCACGCTGAACATCCAGTACTGGAGCGCGACGAGGGTCATCGGCCACTCGTCGAACGTACGTTCCGGCGGGTTGGCGGCGTCTCCCGTCCGGGCGACCGTGGCCTGGACGGCCTCGATCGGGAACGCGCGGATCGCGGTCGGAGGGACGACCCATTCCCGCTCGTCGAGGAAGAGCGTCTGGACTGCGTAGGCCGCCAGCTCGTAGCGGGGCCGGTTGTTGAACTCGTCCGCACCCTCGCCGGCCGGGGCGTACTTGATCTGGAGCACCTGCCCGCCGGACTGCAGCGTCACGCGATAGGTGCGCTCACCGGGAAGGCCGCGGGACGGCTGTACGTCGATGACCTGGATTTCCCCTTCGCGCAGGATCCCGTCGATCTCGGCGATGGGGAGGAGGAAGTTCGCGTCCTGAGCCGTCGCCGGGGCCGGCGTCGCAGCGGCGGCCGCCCCCGCGACGAAGACCAGGGCGCGGAACAGATCGGCGCATCGTATCATTCCGAAGTCTCCTTCCGTGCGGGACCCGTGGACTGGCGAAGCGGGAGCTGTACGTCGAACGTCGTCCCCCGTCCCGGTTCGCTCTCGACCGAGATGTCTCCTCCGTGCTGGTGTACGATCTGGAGGGTGATGGCGAGACCCAGCCCCATCCCGATCCGCTCACCCTTGGTTGTGAAGCCGGGCTCGAAGATCTCCGCGAGGACGTCGTGCGGGATGCCCCGGCCCGTGTCTGCGACGCGGACGTGCGCGTGGTCCCCTTCCGCGCGCGTCGCGATCGTGAGTACGCCGCCATCGTGCATGGCCTGGGCCGCGTTGTGCACGAGATTCATGAACACCTGGTTGATCCGGTTTGGATGACACACCACGGGCGGCAGATCCCCGAAGTCCCGGACGACCTCGATCTCCTTCAACTCGTGTGCCAGAAGGGCCAGCGTGCCCTCGATGCCTTCGTGAAGGTCCACGGGGCGTGCCTCGGAGGTCGTGGGCCGCCCGAAGTTCCGCAGGTTCTGTACGAGGTTCACCATGCGTTCCACGGCGATGCCGTTCGTTCGCAGCACCGATTCGGTGGCGCGCACGACGCGCCGGACTTCATCGAGTTCGTCCGGCGTTACGACTTCATCTTCGAGGATGTCCCCGAGCTTGAGGAGCGCGCGCTCGATGACGTGGTGGTTGCTGTTCAGCGCCCCCAACGGCGTGTTGAGCTCGTGAGCGATGCCGGCGACCAGGGTACCCAGCGTGGCCAGCCGGGCCTGGGTGATCTCCCGGGCCGTCGCCCCGATTCCCGGCTCGCTCACAGGAAGGCCTGGATCCAGCGCTGCCGGAGTCCGGCGAGTTCATCGTGTGCCGCTTCCAGTTCGGCGAGGCGCTCCGTCAGCACCCGAAAGAGCAGGCTTCGCTCGACGCCGTTGCGGATCGCGAAGGCCAGCGCGTCGTTGTCCCAGGGTTTCTCGAGATACTGGTAGAGACCCGCCTCGTTGATGGCCAGGATCGCGTTTTCCTTTTCGGCGTAGCCGGTGAGCAGGATCCGGGTCGCCTCCGGCCTCATCTCACGGGCCCGCGTCAGAAACTTCACACCATCGAGTTCGGGCATCATGAGGTCCGCCACGATCGCATGGACCGGTTCTTCCTCCAGGCGGGCGAGAGCGGCACGCGGGGACGTGAAGGGGAGCACGATGTGGTCGGTCTCGAGCTCGAGGAAGCCCTGAATCGCGCCGACGACCATGTCCTCGTCGTCGACGATCATCACGGTCCCGGCGTCCGGTGTCATCTCATCCATGTGGGATCATGTCATGGCCAGGCCGCGAACGCGACTCGCGAGCCCGCGGAGGAGGTCGAGACCGAGTTCCGGATGGTCGATCAGAAGGTCGCGGAAGTCCTCCCGGGTGATGCGCAGTACACGGGTGGATTCGATGGCGCGTGCTTCGACCAGGCTCGGGTGTTCGTCGATCAGGGCCCAGGTGCCGAATGCTTCGCCGTCACCGACGGCGATCGACCCTTCGCCCGCACCCTCCAATGAGACTTCGCCGTGGATGACGTGGTAGAGGGCGTCCGTGGGTTCTCCCCTGCGGATGAAGACCGCATCCGGCCGCACCTCGACCTCCCTCGCGATGGAGGCGAGGAGCGCGAGCTGCCGGCTCTTCACGCCCGAAAGGAGATCCACGCTCTGCAGGCGGAATACCTTCTCGATCAGTTCCATCTGTTCCTCGTCTCGTTCCCTCTTCGGGTCCTGTGCGCGGGCCCCCGCCCGCCGCGCAATCCGGCGGGCCGCCAGCGCCAATGCCGGCTCCGCCGGCACGAATCCATCGAGTGCGGAGGCCATCGTTTCGCGGGAGGTCTCGAAGGACGTCCAGAGCGCGCACCTCGCGATCCAGGCGTCCTCATCGTCCCACAGCTCCCGGAGTACCTCCTCCGCCTCGCGCGGGGCTACCTTTGGGGGTTCCTCCGCGAGCACCGGCCTGAGATCCGAGAACATAGAGTGTCCGACCGTGCTCTCGATCCACTCCAGCGCGTTTGCGCGGCGCCGCTGCCGTCCGCTCTCCAGGGCCAGGTAGCTGCGCCTCATCGCCTGTTCGGGATATACGAGCCCTAGCCACCGAAAGACACTCGCCCGCCGATCTCTCCGTGCCTCCTCGAGCGCCCGGAGGAGCAGCGCCCCCGGCATCGACGCCGGCACGCCCTCGAGCGCGGTGGCGGCGCGGGCGTAGCGCCGGGACGCCCTCACCTCGCGCTCCACGGCCTCGAGCACCCGGTCGGCCGGAAAGGTGAGGTGATCATGCTGCGTTCGCAGCCGGTGGAGCGACACCAAGGCCTGGTCGTCGAGGGCCTGCTCGGTCTCCGGCAGCAGGTAGGATGTGATGAGAGCGTCGATCGCCGCGTGGGTCGCGATTTCGCCAAGCACGACGGCCACGCCCCGCCGTACCCAGGGATCGGCAGCCGGATCGGAGAGCGCCGCGAGCAGCGGTGTGACGATCTCCTCGCCCCGCCCCGCGAGGCCGTCGCGTGCCGCGCTCCGGGTCCGGGGGAGCGCCAGGGATGCAATGGCTGCCTGCACCAGCGCCGGCTGCGGAAGCCGGGACGCGCTTCGCACGGCCGCCGCCGCCACGTCGTCCTGCGGATGGGCGACGAGTTCGAGCAGGACGCCCTCGACGGCGGGGTGCCCGGGCACGAGCCCCGCCGCCATCGCCAACTCGCGGGCGCCGGACGCATCGAGCTGCCCCCGTTCATGTTCCCGGAGCAGATGTTCGAAGCGGGGGGTGGCGATTCGTTCGGCCCGGGCGGAGCCGAAGTCGCTGAACAGGCAGTCGAGCGCGGCGGAGCGGGCGTTCGTCGACTCGGAGTTCAGAATCGGGATGAGGACGTCGCGCGCGCGCGGCGCCGCCTTCAGGGCGAGGAGCCGGGCGGCGGCCCGACGGACCCGGGAATCCGGATCCTCGAGCAGGGCACGCACCGCCTGCTCGTTCGAGAGCCCGGGAGCGCGCGACAGCGACCCGAGCGCCCGCGCCCGGAGTTCCGGATTCTCGTGTTCGAGCAGGCGGTACAGTTCGGGCGCGAGCGTCTCGATATCCTCCGGCGTGGCGCCGCGCAGCAGGTCGAAGGCGAATGCCACTTTCAGGGGCCGGTCGTCTGTCAGCGCGTCCCGCGCGAGAGCGAGGGCGCCCACGTCGGCCATCGACACGAAGGTTCCCCGCAGGCTCGCAAAGCGCCCCTCGAAGGATTCGGCCAGGCTCGTCACGTAGGACTTGCGCACCTTGAGGAAAGCGAGCAGAAGGATGCCTGCCAGAACCACCCCGGCGAACCCGATGATGATGAGCCGGCCGGTGATCGATACGCCCGCGAGCGCGATGGAGGGGATCGCGATGAGCACGCCGGAAAGCGCCTTCCCCAGACCCTTCTCCACCGCGACGTCGATGTAGGACTTCGCCTTGAGCTTGATGTCCTCCGGGACGGGGACATAGAGGATCTCGCGGCCGGTGCGCTCGGCGGAATAGCGGAACATCTTCTCCGTCGTCCGCGCCCCGACAGCCACGGCCAGCGCAGCTGTGGACAGCCACACCGCGGCGGCAACAGCGCCGGTCGCGAGGATCACCGCGATGGGGAAGATGATGACGGCGACCCCTGCGCCCCACCGCCGAAGGATCGGGCGCAGGGCGAGGAGGACGACGATCGGCAACCACTGGGTGAGGACATCCACGAAGGCCAGGAAGCCGGCGATCGCCCCCAGATCCGTAAAGACCTCGCGCGTGAGCGTGTTGTACTGGTAGTCGATGAACTGCTTGACGACGATCGTCAGGAGCACCGTGGCCGCGATGAGCCGCACCTGCGGGTTCGCCGCCATGCGCCTCAGGTCGCTGCGCTCGAGATCGGGATCCTCCGCGCGCGCGTATTCCGACGGTGGCTCGGGCGCCTCGCGGGACCACACGAGCGCGAGCCCGCCCGCCAGCGCGAGGAGCGCACCGCCCGCCACGAGGAGCAGGTTTTCGGACGGCCCTCCGCCGGACGTGAACACGGTCGTGAGCAGCGCACCGAGCGTGGCCCCGGCGGAACCCGAGGCGATGACGATGGGATAGGCGCGCTTCGCGTCGCGAGCATTGTAGAAGACCTGCGTCGCCATGTAGAAGTGCGTGACGAGCGAGGCCGCGAGCACGTCGTACCACCCGTAGAAGATGAGCCCGAACCACGCCTCGCCCGATTGATACAGCAGGCGGAAGGCGACCATGCTGAGGGCGAAGAAGGCGGCCGTCAGAGGGATGAGGCGGCGCCACGAGATGCGGTCCGCGAGGGCGTTGTAGATCGGCGCGACGACGACCACGGCGGCGCTGATGAAGTACACCTGGTAGAAATCGCCGGCCGCGAGTCCGGAAAGGGCAAAGGCCCTACGCAGGGGGCTCAGGATCCCGATGACGAAGAGGACGAGTGCGGCCAGCCCCATCATGGCGAAGAGCTTCCCCGCCCCCGGTCCTCCCTCGAAAATCCTGCCGATCCTCATGACCGCTCCCGGAGCGGGGTGGCTTCGACCCCCGGCACAGTCCATCTTGCGGCCCTTCGGGGCGTGGCGCAGTCCGGTAGCGCACCTGCTTTGGGAGCAGGAGGTCGGCGGTTCGAATCCGCCCGCCCCGATTGAACTTACGTGATTTGGGGAGTCCGATGTATGCCAATTATGTATGCTAATTGGAACCGATACCAACCCCCCGGTACTCCTCGATGGCTTTTCTGAGCCGGTTCTCGTCGGGCCTCTGATAGCACTGAAGCACGGTCTCGGCTGTCTTCCAGCCGCCCAGATCGCAGAGAACCTTGAGCGGCAGGTCCATGAGGTCGCTGGCGAATTTCCGCCTGAGCGAGTGCCACCCGCGACCGCGTTTGGGTTCCAGTTCCGCGTGCTTCTCGGCCCGCTTCCACCAGACCCGCGCCAGCGACCGGCTCATGCACGCGAACGGATCCTTCGGCGCGGGCATCACCGGCGTGTCCCCGATCCCGGGGTTGTGCCTCCGCGCTTCCGCCAAAGCGGCGAGCGCCTTGGAAGTGACCGGCGTCCGGTGTTCGTAACCGGTCTTCTCGTGCTCTCCCCGCCACCGGATGGTCCGGCCATCGCGGTCGATGTCAGCCCAGCGAAGCTGGCGGATGGCTCCGATTCGGTGCCCAGTCTCGTGGGCGAGCACCAAGGCCACTCGGAACCGCCAGTTCATCCCTCCCGCCACCCGGAGCAACGCCTCGTACTCCACCTGAGTGAGTATCACCCGGGTCGGGTTCTTCTCCTTGGGGAGCTTGAGGCCCCGAAGCGGGTTGGATTCGAGGAGGAGCCTCCCCTCCTCGTCCCGCGACTTGGCGGCCCAGTTGAGGATTGCGAGCAGGAATCTGAGGTCGTATTCGACCGTGCGGTTGGACACGGGCCCGCGGCTACCACCGGCATTTCCCGCGCGCCGCGCCCGGATGAATCGGTCCCAGTCACGCTGTGAGAGGGTCTTGGCCTTGCGGTGCCTCCCGAAGAACCGGAGAAACCTCTTCATCGCGGCCCGGTCGTACCTCTGAGACCGCTTCGCCTTGGTGGGCGTGACCTCGTCACCGTAGATGTCAAACAGCGTCTCCAGGGTGAGCGGCTCGGGCTCGGCGTCCGCCGGATCGCTGCGCGGCTCGGTGAGCCCGGCTGCGATCTCGTCGGCCTGCTGCTTGGCTTGGTCCCAGTCACGATGCCTGAGCGACCGGATCAGCCTGCGACCGTGTTCGCGCCACTGAACCTGCATGATGCCGGTCCTCGGATCAGGGAAGACCCGGACCCGGTTCCGGCCCCACTCACCGGCGCTGTAGGAGCGCCGGCCCTTCTTCGTGCGTCCCATCATTCGATTCCCTTCTGGATGATGGAGTGCACGATCTGCACGTTTGAACGTTCGCGTGGACGGGCGGATTCCGCCAGTCTCGGCTCGGACGGCGCCTTTAGGGGAAGGTGCCTGCGGGCGATTCTGGGTGCGTTGGGCCTTCCGGCGTTGGGGATCTTGCCGTCGCGCACGAGGCGTCCGAGGTGGGTGGCGGTGTATCCGCTCTCCCGGGCCGCGTCGGTCAGCGTCAGCGTCGTTTCGTCGCGTTCCTGGATCGTGCCTTCGAGTTCGTCGGCGCAGCGTTCGAGCGCGGTGGCGAGCGCTTGGCCGCCGTATCTGCGGAGTGTCTTAGCCTGTCGCCGCCAGGCGTCGGGTAGCTTCCTGATCGAGGGTTGGCTGGTCCTGGTCATGAGCAGACCTGCATGTCAGAGGTTGGGTGGGGCCGGTGGTTTCGGACTGGCCGCACTGCGGGCGCGGCGTCGGTAGGGGCGAGACCGGAAGGAGGAGAGCTTCGACTCGGCCGCGGCCCGGGTGGGGCCTCGGGTAGCCCGTTGGGGGTGCCGGGCAATCGGGACTGCCGGGTGTGGTCCGCGGGTGGGTATGCCCGAGCGGGCATCGGGGATGCGGAATCGCGGCATGATCCGGCACGATCGGGCGAATTCGGCGCGAAAATGTCGTCTTTGGGACCGAATGGGACGGATGCGGCGCTTCCGTAGGTTTCCCTTGCGTACGCGCGCGCCCACGGCACAACCCAACCAATGGGTCTATTCGGTCCCAACCGTCCCATTCAGGCCTCCCGGCACCCACGCCAGATTCTTGAACTGCCGCGCTTTGAGCGTTTGCAGTCCCGTCTCCGCAGTTCCGCGGCGATCGCACGGACGGAGGGCACGGCCCCGAGCCCGTTGTCGTCGAAGTAGTCGGTCAGCATCTCCCGTATTCTCTTTGCCGGAACCGAGGCGTAGGCGTCGCCGAACGCGAACAGCGTGTTGAGCGCTTCGCCCAAGGGATCCATGCTGTCGAAGAGGTCCGCGGTCGCGGTCTCGATGCCCTGCGGGAGCGTGGGCGCGATCCAGGGCTTGCCCGCCTGATGCCGCTGCCAGCCGGCGTTCGCTTCGCCGACCATGCGGGCCAGGATGCGCGGCGCCTCCTGCCAGAGCGTCTCGGGCAGTCGTTCGTCGGGTCGTCTGGCAGTTGTACAGGGAATGACGACGAGTCGTCGCTTGAGTCCGGAGTCCCACCCCGGCAGCCGGGGCTCGGCGTTGCCGTAGAGCATGAGCTTGGCGGTGGGGCGGAAGGAGTAGCCGTCGGCGCGCATCCGGTTGGCGCGGATCGTGTCGGCGCCGGTGAGCGCCTTGAAGAGTCCGGCCTTGAGTCGGCCCGAGCTGGGGATTTCGGCGGCTGAAGCGAACCGCGATCCGTCGAGCGCGGTCATCCATTCCGGGTGGCGGTCGGAGGTTCCGCGTGCGGAGACGAGTCCGTCGGGCGGGATGCGGGCGGCGTAGTCGCCCATGATGCGCGTGAGCAGTTCGACGAGCGTGGACTTGCCGGCGGCGCCGCGTCCGTAGAGGAAGACGGCCCGGTGGACGACGGTCTGTCCGGTGAGCAGGTAGCCGAACCAGCGCCAGAGCCACTGGACGACGTCCGCATCGTCTCCGCACATCTCGCGCAGGAACGCATCGAACCGTTCGGTCTCGCCGCCCGCCGGCGCGCACCCCAGGGAGCGCGTGACCCCGTCCTCCCTCCGGGCTGGCCGGTCCTCGATCCGCCCGAGGTCCACCACCGCGCGGCCAGGCAGGCCGCACAGCATGGGATCGGCGTCCGGCCGCAGCTCGGGTGCATGGGCGTAGAGGATATCGAGAGCGGCGCGCGCGACTTTGGTGCGGGCGCGCTTGCCGCCGATGTTCCAGACCCGCGCGACCGCCTTGCCCGGACTGGCCCGGCCGGACCCGGACACCCAGACGGAGCCTGTCCAGTAGAGGCGCGCGCGCCCGGGTCCCAGCGCGAGGTCGGCCAGCACACCCCGGCGCACGCATTCGCGGACGAGGCGAACCTCGCCGCCCAGCTCCTTCGGCGCTGCGCCCATGACGGCGGCGTCCACGATCCTGCACAGCTTTGCCGCTTTCTCGGCTTTGGCGGCTTTGGCTCTCGCTTCCGCGAGGATCCGGTCCCGGTGGGGATCCCTCCGGCCGATGGGTCCGTTGGCGATCTCCTCGGTCAGCGCAAGGTCCCTCCGCGCGCGTCTGGCCCGTGCCTCGTACCAGTCGGAGGGCGGGGTGCCGGGCCGGTATCCGAGTGCCTCGCACATGGCCTTGAAGTGCTGCGGATCGCCGGGATGTTTGCGGCAGTGGAAGTATCCCGAGGGCGAGACCCGGAACCGGTCCTCGCCACCGCAGGCCGGACAGGGTCCGCGCCATTCCTTGCCGCGCGCATCAAGGCGTTGGCCGGTTGAGTGCAGGTAGTACCGGGCCACCTGGGCCTGCGTCCGTCCCGAGCGGTTCATGGTTGGCCAACTGCACTCGGTTGGCGCGTTTTCGGATCCTCGTCGCAGCGCCAGCATCGCGGCTGGTTCGAGGTGCGGACGAGATCGGCGATGCGGCCGCACGGGCAGCGTCCCATGCCGCCGCACACCGGGCAGGCGGGCGCCAGGGGCGGGACCCTTGCGCCACAACGAGTACAACGGGAGCGGGCGCTCATTCCCAGTCTCCTTGCGTGTCCCTCCGCAGCGCCTCGATGAGGTCCGCATCCCCCTCGCCGCGCCGCACGGACCGCTCGGCGAGATCGACGCGGCTCCCGAGGTCGGCGAGTCCGGTGGTTCGGGCAACGACGTAGATCGCGGCCGCGACGACGGAGAGCGCGAGCACTGCGTGCAGCACAAGTGCGATGCCGTGGTTGGCGAGGATGGCGGGCCAGTGGGGCGCGAGGTAATCGAGGCGGGAGCCGCCGAGCAGGAATGCGGAGCCTGCGATGGCGGCGGTGAGTCCCGCGCTGATCTTCCAAGGCTGCATTGGATGCCTCCCGTGTGGTCAGATTTCGACTGAGGCCGGGTCTCGGTCGACTGGCCCCCTGAGCCAGGAGCCGTTGTCGCTTCCTCCGAGCCCGAGCTTTCGTAGCAGTCCCGCCGCGGCCGGGCCGTTGGCGTGCATGGCGAACCCGGCGGCGGCCTTCGCGCGCAGTGCCGGTTCGCGGTAGTTGCCGGAGACGGCCTCGACGTTGACGCGGCCGGTCCGGCCACCGGCGTCCTCGTACTCGATCTGCGCGTCCGGGTAGAGCACCTTGCCGTGTTCATCGAGTGGAAGGCTCAGTTCGCGGGCGATGCGGCGGCGTTCGTCATCGGCGGCCTGCTTGCCGTGCTTGAGCCGGGCGGCCTCGCTCGCCCGCGCGACGGCGCTCTTGAGTTCGGCATCGAGCCGGACGCGCTTTACTGCGGCGCCCTGCTCGGCGAGGCGTTGCCGTTCCCTCCATGCGGCGCGGTAGATGGCGGTGTCGTGGCCTGCCTCGGCGGGCTTCATGCGTTGGGTTCCGATCCGCTGTGCGGGATCGATCCCCCGCCGGGAGGCTTTCCTCCGGGCCTCGACGACACCCTCGCGGGTGAGCGAGAGGACCTTGAACGAGTTGCCCTTCGGTCCGGTGGCCCGGTGCTCTTCGACCCATCCTTTGCGGATCCAGTCGTTGACGGCGCGGCGGGTGGTGTGGGGGTGGCCGCCGAAGCGTGCCTCGGCGAGGTCGCGGTAGGAGACCGCGCCGAAGACGCCGATGTCGGTCAGCGCCCCGTCGCAGCGTTCGGGGAAGGAGATGGACCCGCGCGCCCGGTCCGCGGCGTATTCTCGGCGGTGGCCTTTCCGCATGCGTTCGCGATTGCGATTGCGGCTGGGTGGCGCGGCGGGGCGCGGGTCCGGTTCGGCCGTGCGGTCGAACGTCTCTCTCCCTCTCACGGGTCAGCGGCTCGGTCCAAAGCCGCGCTCGGGGACCGGGATCCTCGGCACGTGTACTTGGATCCGCTGCGGTCCCTGCGCGGGTGTGCGGACCGCCGCGACGGCCACGGGGTCGCGTGCGGCAATGCGTTCGCGGTGCCGCACCAGCACGAAGTCGGAGATCTTCTGCGCGTCCGCTGCGGCGCGCCGGATCTCGCGCGGGTCCTCTTCGAGCGCCTGGACCCAGCCCTCGACGTAGGCCGCGCCCCGGCTTGGGTCGTGTCCGACGCCGACGCGCTCACCGGTCATCATCGCGCTGATCTCGGCCCTCAGCTCCTCCCTCGCGTACTGGGCCGAACCGAACCCGCCGTCGATCCCTTCGATGAGGGTCTCGCGGTTCATCCGGTCCTTGTGGCCGGTGCTGTGGCCCAACTCGTGAAGCGCGGTCTGGTAATAGTGGTTGGCGGAGGGGAACTGGCCGCGCTTGGGCAGCACGATCTCGTCGCGCTTCATGTGGTAGTAGGCGCGGTCGCCCTGGATGTGGCGGACCGGCACTCCAGCGTCGTCCATGACCCGCTCGGCGTCCTGATGGGTCTTCCAGAGCGGCTCGGGCGTAGGGTTGGCGCGCTCGGGCAGCCCGTCGGCCTGCTCGGCGTTGAACACGGTGTACTGCCGGACGTAGGGCGTCTTGAGCTTCTCGTAGCGGTAGAGCTTCTTGCCCTCGGCGTTCCTCCTGGGCCGCCCGCGCTCGTCGGTCACGGCGATGCGCTTCTTGTCCTGGAAGGAGAGGATGCGCGTCCCGCGCTCGCCCTTCCTCACCTGCCCGCCCTGCTTCTGGATCTGGCGGTAGGTGCCCCAGCGCACATCGCCGTAGCCTTCGCTCTGCTGCATGGCGGCAAGGTGCAGGCTGTTGCCGCCCCGGTAGGAGCGGTCGGTGTCCACGTTCCTTGGCATGACGAGCTCGCCCGGGGCCCAAGGTTTCTGCCAGGGCGCGGTGCCTCGCCTGATCTGCTCGATGATCGTGTCGGCGAACTTGCGGTGGTACTCGTCGTGCTTCATTCGTCCACCTCCTCGCCGGCGGGGCCGTACGGATCGTCCCAAGCAGCCGCGATCTCGTCCTCGGTCCCAACGTCCTCGGCGAAGAGGCCGTACTCCCCGGCCAGATCGGCCAGGACCTCGAGCGTCTCGCCGCCGTCGCGCGCGAGTTCCCGGTCGAAGTCCTCGAACGTGTCGATGGGGATGATTTCGATGGGGATGGTTCGGCCATTCCAGCTCATGCGTTCACCTCCTTATGAAGGGTGGGTATGGGTTCCGGTCTCCGGTTGCGCTCCCGGCGGCGCGGTGATCCAGCGGCCGGCCGTCGCGTCGTATCCGCAGACTTCGAGCGCGTCCTCGACGAACCGCCGGCCGCTGCGGCGGGCCACGTGCAGCACGAGCGAGATGCCGTCGACGACGCCCCGGCAGGTGACCTCCCAGGGCAGCGCGTCCCCGGCCTGCATGGCGCAGCTCGCGAGCCGCGAGAGCGCGGAGCGCGCGTTGTTGGCGTGGATGGTGGTGAGCGACCCGCCGTGGCCGGTGTTGAGCGCCTGGAGCAGATCGGCGGCCTCGCCGCCCCGGACCTCGCCGACGACGATGTGGTCGGGCCGGTGGCGGAGCGCGTGGCGCACCAGGTCGCGGATCTCGACGGGGGTCTCCGACTGAGTGGCTCCGGCCTCGAACCTCAGGCAGTTGGCGCGGTCGATCCTGAGTTCGAGCGTGTCCTCGATGGCGACGATCCGCTCGTCCTCGGGCAGCAGTTCGATCAGCGCGTTCAGGAGCGTGGTCTTGCCCGAGCCCGTGCCGCCGGAGACCAGGATGTTCTGGCGGGACGCAAGCGTGCTCCGGGCGGCTTCGAGGATGTCTTCGGGCAGCGATCCCAGGCGCACCAGGTCCTCCGCCGAGAACGCGCGCCCCCCGAACCGGCGGATGGTGATCGCGACCTCTGGACTCGCGGGCGGCGTGCAGATGGCGACCCGCGATCCGTCTTCGAGCCGGGCGTCCAGGACGGGCCGAGCGGCCGGATCGAGCCCGAGCGGGCGGGCGATGTGGATGGCGGCGCGGTGGAGCCACGCGGACGTGAGGTCCGGTGCTGGGTGGGGTTCCAGTTTCCCGCCCCGCTCGACCCAGACGTTGCGGGGTCCGTTGATCATGATCTCGGAGACTTGCCGGTCTTCGAGCAGCCCCTTCAACCCCGGCAGGAACGGAGCGAGATGGCCGACACCGCTGGCGCGCTTCATATCCGCCCCTCCTCGCGCTGTTGCCAGTAACCCGTCTCCTTCGGCAGGTAGTGCGGTTTCAGGTAGACGCGGCGTGCGGGGAGCGACTTCACGCCGTCGTAGGGCAGGCAGATCGCCTGGTAGTTGGCGAGCAAAGTGAACTCGCGGGGCGTGAACACCGGCTCCCTCTGCCGGCGGAACGACTTGCTCGCGCCGATGGTGCCGCGTCCGCCGCCCGCCCGCCCGGACAGCAGCGAGAACTCGGGCCTGCCCGTGGTCTCGGTGAACGTGTAGGAGGGCTGGGTCTTCATGACCGAGCCGCACATCTCGGACGCGATCTTGGCCGACGCCTCGTCGGAGAGCGAGAGGAAGATCCGGGTGCGGAGCGTCTGGACAAGCGTGCGCCACGCCTCTCCAGACGGCAGTACGGAGCGGAGCGAGGAGATCGACTGCGTGGCCACGATCGGGATGCAGCGGCACTGCCGGGTGAGCGCGAACGCCCTCTCGTCACCGGAAGGATCGTCCTGGCCCACGGTGGCGAACGCCTGGTATTCATCGCAGATGAACACGGCGGGCCGCATGTAGCGGTCCGGCCGCCGTGCCGCCTCGGCGGGTCTTCGGAGCAACGCCTGCATCCACGCACTCTTGAGCAGCACGCCGATGGCGCGGGCGAGCGCCGGGTTCGCGCCCGCGGGCATGTTGAGCGCGAGCACCTTGCCGCCCTCGATCAACTCGGAGAGCGGGGGCAGCCTCCGGCGGAGCCCATCCATGGGCGGACCCTTCTCGTCGTCGTCGGCCTCACCGCCGCCCTTGGGTTCCGGCTTGGCAGTCTCCGGCGGCGGCGGGCAGAACACACCTGCCACGTCCGGCTGGTCGAAGAGCGAGAGGAAGACGCTGATCCCCTCGACGATCGAGGTGCAGAGCTTCGCGTCCAGCTTCGACCAGTCCTTGTCGTACCACCGGTCAATGGCGTCGACCCGCTCCCTGAACTCGGAGACTCCACCGCCCCCAGCCGCCTCCACCTCGTAGGTGACCTCGAGCTTCGCGAGCTTGGCCCGAAGCTCTGCGTCCAGCCGCGAGCGCACACGGTCGTCGCCGTCCTCCTCCCAGTCCCACTTCTTGAGCGCACCGGCGTGGGAGATCATGTCTTCCTTGGCAAGAACGGCGTCCACCGGGGATACCTGATCGGCGATCTTCTGGGCCGCGCCGATCATTTGGGCCAGGAGCTGCGCGTCCACGGTGCAGCGGTAGATGTCCTGGAGCGTGACCCAGCCGCCGGGGAAGAGCCGGTGCAGCTCGATGATCCAGCGCACGAGGTTCGTGTACGCTTGCTGCCAAAACGGTTCGCGAGACTTGCCGAAGAGCTGGTTGATGAGCGACGCGACGCCGTAGGCGAGCGAGTAGGAGTCGAGCAGCGGATCATCGAGCGGGTTCCACTGGACCAAGCCGCCGAGCCCGATCTCTAGGTAGTCCTCGCCGCGTCCGGCGTCTTCGAGGATGCCCCGGACCTGGTGACAGAAGTCACCTTTGACCTCGAGCACGAGCGCGCCCGCGCGCTGTCCGGGATCGCCGGCTTGCCAGGAGAGGATCTGGCGGGCGAAGGGATACATGCAGCCGCTGGTCTTGCCCGTGCCGACGGCGCCCACGATGAGGGTGCCGGTGTAGAGTCCCTTCTCGGGGATCACGAGCCAGGACGGTTGCTCGCTCTCGCGCGGAACGGTCGGATGATGCAGCTCGCCGATTACGAGAGCGGGCGCTTCGTCCTCGGGCGACACGGGCCACTCGGGCAGCTTGCCCCGGCGCTTGAGGCGGAAGAGCGGCTGGAGCCAGACGCGCCAAACGGACAGCGCGAACGAGCCCGCGAGCACGACCAGGACGGCGGGCCATGCGTAGTGCCAGACGCGGATGGCAGCGTGCAGACCCGAATCGTGCGACGCGATCAGGTCGAGGTACGGGTTCGTGCCTGAGGTTGGGAACGGCGCCCTGAGCGCGTGGCCGCCGACCGCGCCGACGGCGCTCCCGATGATGGCGAGGGTACCGTACCTCATCGGAGATACACCCTTCCGGGACGGACTGCTGGCTGGGAGTGACCCCGGAGCGGAGGGGAGGATGGGGCTGTCCGGCTCCATCCGCCCCGGCGCCAATCGAGGTTTGCCGAGATGGGGGGTCGCTCCCAGCCACCTCCAAAGAACGCAGACTGGCGCCGGCGCTCCCTCTGTCGTAACGTAACCGCAAGCGCGCCAGCGACATGGACGGCCAGGGCCGTGTCCGGCCAAACGGCGAATTCGTGTCCGGCGACCCCCGAAGTGAGCCGGACACGCAGGAGTCGCCACCAACACCCGCATCCGGCGCTCAAAACGGGTCTCCCGAGAGACGCGTGGATCGCCACACGGTAAACCCGTCGATCATCGCTTCGGAGGGTGCGGCCGGGAGCGCGTCCCGCAGTTCGGCGAGCCGCACCAGACAGCCCCGTAGGCTACCGTACCGCCCGGTTACGCGCTTGTCCCTGCCACGGATGCCCTGTTCGATCTGCTCGATCTCGCGGCGGATCTCGCGTCCGGTTGCGGACGCCTGCGCGCGGCCGGGGGACCGCTTCGGGTCGGTCCAGTTGGCCAGAACTTTCTCGGCCCGCTCGAACTCCCCGTCGCCCAGGACAACCGCGACGGCCTCGACCTTTCGGCCCTGCTCCTGGAGCCCCTCCCAAAGTTCGCGGTGGGCACGGCCCCAGGAACGGAGCCCCGCCGCCGTGTCATGGCCCGGATCGGCGTAGACGAACACCGCGCCTCCGGCATCCAGCGCGACGGGCAGCTTAAGAGGGAAGTGGCGGCGCGTATCGCCGCCGCCGCCCCGGTACACGCGCACGGGCAACAGCACTCGCTCGATCCCGAGCGCCTCAAACGCGGCGACCTTCTCGGCCTCGGTCGGAAGCCACGCTTGGCCGGTGTGCTCCATCACGTAGTCGAGCGAGAGCAGGCGGCGGAGCAGCACCCGAACGGAGGCGATTCGGCGGTGGCGGATGTTCTCGGCGCCGAGCGCCCGGTAGGCCGCCCGCGCGTAGATCCGGCAGACCCTCCGGCCCGCAAGCCGGTCCCTGGCCGCCAGCCTCCGGTCCGACATGTCCCGGATGAACCGGCGCGCGCTGCGGGGGTGGATGCCGAGCCAGTCGCAGATCTGGTCGCGGGTGAACACGCCGCTGTGGAGGCAGACCAGCGCGATCCACTCGGCCTCGCGCCCCGTCCAGCCGAACGACTCCAGCGCCTTCTCGCGTCCCTTGAGATGCGCGATCATCGGTCGCCCCCGGTGACGAGCGCCCGATCGGCGCGCATGTAGGTGACGAGGAGTCCCATCGGGTTGTGGACGACCAGCTCGGGCGGAATCGAATCGAGGAACTCGAACCGCAGCGAAAGCGTCCAGCGCTCGCGCCTCAGCTCCTGTTCGCCTCTGAGATGCACGAGGTCGAAGTCCGCCGTCGCCCCGTGCGGCGGCTCGGGCGCGGGGTGGATGCGGAGCACCACCTGTTCGACTTCGAGTTCGGTGTCGGCCGTCCCCGCCGCGACGCTCGCGACCTCCGCGCCGTCCCTCTGGAACGCCGCGTTCGCGAGATCGGTGCTCAGGAACCGAAGGCTTCTCGTCCAGCTCTCCTGCGCCGTTGCGCGGCGCCGCGAGTGGAAATCGTGGACGAACCGGTTCAGGAAGTACTTCGTTGTCGGATCGAGCGGATCGGCCTGCGCGGTTGCGGCCTCGTAGGCCAGCGCCTCGGCGCGTCCCACCTCGTCCACGCGCACGACGATCGGCTTGGGCGGTTCCTTGCGCGCGAGGTTGAACAGGATCACGACAAGCAGCAGCGTACTCGCGGCCAGCAGGATCAGGATCCTCCGCAGCTTGCGGTTCGCCTCGACCGCCTCGCCCCAGATCTCGGCGTACTCGCGGCCGGCGTTGCGGTCACGTTTCATCATCGGCTTCTCCTTCGGGGCTCAGACGGGGGGCTTGACGGGGGCGGCGGCCTTGCTGGCGCCCTGCATGACGAGTGCGACGAACCCGGACCCGGCGGAGCCGGAACCGGAGACGAGCATCGAGGCGAGTTCGCCGACCTTGAGCCCGGCCATGAGGCCGCAGACGACGAGCGGCATGAGGACGACGGCCCAGAGCCAGAGCTCGAACGGGTCCGCCGTGCCGGTGCCCATGAGCGCATCGGCGTACGTCGTGATGTAGCCGAGTCCGACGCCCATGAAGACGCGCAGCACCGCACCGGCGACGACGCCGTAGAGCGTGTAGACCATCATGGTCCGGAACCATCCCCAGAACAGGAACGAGAGCGGCTCGAAGAGCAGGAACGCGATGAACACGGGACCGAGCAGGATCGCGATGGCGATCGCGACCTGCGCCCAGATCACCTGCGCGTAGGTGACGCAGAACAGCGCGAGCAGGCAGACCACGAGCGAGGCGCCCATCACGAGCGTGACCAGCGAGGAGAAGATCACCGTGGTTCCCGCCGTCACGATCGAGAGCAGGTTGCCCGTGGACCACGCCGCGCTCAGGTGCGCCGAGTACGCCTGCACGAGCGCCGTCATCTCGGTGTAGCCCGCCGAGACCACGTCGGAGAGGAACAGGTTCTGAAGCCAGATCCCGCCTCCGGCGATCATGGCCGGAAACGTGAATCCGACGCCGGGGATCGGGATCGTGTAGTAGTGGAGCAGCGTGCGGGGGATCGCGATCCCGATCACGAGCTTGACGATCTCCCAGGGCTGGAAGGTGCCGCTGAACGCGATCTTGAGACCCGTCCACGCGACCATGACGGCGGCGAGCCCGCCCCAGAGCTGGAGTCCGAGCGTATGCACACCGGGCGCGGCTCCGACGACGACGGTGTCGAGCACGATGTCCAGGAAGCTCTTGAAGTCCTGAAGCTGATCGACGGGGATCTGCGTGGGGACGTTCGGGTCGATGGACTGCGGGGGAAGTTGCATGGCTGGCCCGCCCCTACCGGTAGAACGAGGGAATGCGGAACAGAAGGCCGTCGCGGAGTGTGGTTCGGTTCAGCGAAGCCGCGTTCCGCATCGTCTCGGCGAGCGTGTTCGCGCGAGCGTTGTCGTCATGCCAACGGCCAAGCCATTCGAGGCGGGCGAGTTCGGCCTGCCTCGCCCGGCTCGCCTCGGCGGCGGCCTGGTGCGCGAGCACCTGTCCGGCGGCCGCGTTGATGCGGCCTTGGCTCAGCGCGGCGGCGACCCGTGCCTGCTGCAGAGCCGTGTTGGACAAGTTCCGGTTCGCGGTCAGGTCACCGAACGAGCCCTGCGCGCTCTCGATGGTCTCCGCGAGTGCGGCCGCCGCGTCGAGTGCGGCGTAGTCGAGCACCCGCTGCCGGTCGGCGGCATCCTTGGCACGGCGGTAGTCTTCGAGCGCCCGGGTCGCGGCCTGGGGCGGGAGGTTCCGGAAGAGACCGAGTACGTCGGCTTCGGTCACCCGGTCGGCCGTCCCGTGCGCGGTGCGCCACAATCCGGTGAACGAGCGGCCGTTGCCGAAGCGCCGGACGGCGTCCACCGTGCCGCGGGCTTGTCCCGTGAAGTCGGACCGCCAACCGAGTCCGTCGCGCACGAGACCAACGGGATCGGCCGCGAGGTCGGAGAACGGTTGCAGAAGCGCGTCGATCTCGCCGCGCGCGGCGCGCTCCATGTGGTCGAGCTGGTCCTCGAGTTCCGTAAGCTGGCGGGCCATCGACCGGATCTGGCTGACCTGGTGCGAGATTTGCGTGATCTGGTTCGCGATGATCGTTGCCCGCTGGAACCAGCTGCCGAAGTCGAACTGCGCGCTCGCGGGCCGAGCGGCCGCGAGCAGCACGACGGGGACGAGAAGTGCCGGGGCGAGGATGCGGTGCAGCAATGGGGAGTCCTTTCGTGTCATCGGGGTGTGGTATTGCGGGGAACCAGCACATCCGCAGTGAGCCAGATGCGGAGCCGGTGGCCCGCACGGATCGTGATCTCAGGCAGGCGGTTGAGGTACCGGTCGAGCATCGAGGCGGCGCTGCCTCCGAGTCCCTGGCCGACCCCCGCCCGGAGTCCGTAGGGAGAGGCTCCGGCAAGCGTCAGTCCGCTCAGCGCGCCGACCGCTCCGGCGGCCGCGAATGTCGAGAGATAGCGACGGTTGACCTGGTCCCTCAGCGCGCTCTCGCCCGCCTGGTTCAGTCCGGCGAACTCGAGGTCCACCCAGCTTCCGCCAGGTAGCAGCAGGCGGTGGAACGCCACGGCGAGGCGGCTCTGGTCGCGGTCTTGGACCGCTTGGGCCGTACCGACGACGCGCGCGCCGCGCGGGATCAGCACCCGCTGGCGGTCGGCCGTATACAGAGGCACCGACACCATGGCGAGCACCGGGCCGGGGAACTCGCCGGAGAGTTGGGTGAGCAGCACCGCTTCCAGGAACGAGCCCTCGCGGATCCTCTCCCAGCCGGGCGGATCCGCAGGCTGGACAGCGTGGCCGGGCTCGGATGTGCGGGGCGAGGGTGGAGCGGCCTGCGGGAAGGGGCCTTCCACGTTGGGCGCGTATTCTCCGGCGGCCAATCCGGCCGCCATCTCGGCCTCAAGCGCGGCCAGGGACTGCCCGAGGGATGCGAGCGCGCCGTCGAGCGCCGCGTCGGGAGACTCGGGTGCGGGCGGTGACATCCCAGCCGCATTTGAGGTCCGGTTTGGATCCCGGTGGGACTGCGCGACCGGTAGTGAACGAAGCGAGCGCGTCCTGCGCTCGACCTCTTCGAGCCGGAGCGCCTCGCGAAGCTCGAACTCGGCCTGGCCGAGGGCGGCCTGGGCACCGGCGTTGCCGGTATCCGCCCCCGCGTCTTGCCCGGCCGGTTCCCGCCCGGCGTCATCGGACTGTTGCCGCTCGCTGTCCGCATCGGCCGCCGCCTGCTGGCTCTGGCGATCCGTCTCGGCGCTGAGGCGCCCGTCGAGCGAGCGGCCTGTGCGGTCGTCCACGGGCCGCGCCTCCGTGGGCGCGACTCCCTCGGCCGTCTCGCCGGGACCCGACAACGTCGAGGAGAACAGCAACCCCGCCACGAGTACGGTGATCAGGGCGATCCCGGCCTTCGTGACCATGCCACCGGGCAGCGCGCCCTTAGGTTCCTTGACCCATTGCTTCCAGCCGCTCACCTGGAGCCCGCCTCTGGCTCGAACCGCCAGTGCAACCGCTTGTCGCCGATCTGGAGCCATCCGTCGCCCAGGACGCGGCGGGCGATGTAGAGGCCGTCCTCCGTGAGATCGAACGCGACCAGGCTCGGCTCGCCGTCCTGGAGTTCGTAGAGGGCCGGGGCTTCCTGCGCGCGAGAACGGATGTAGGTGAAGAGCCCGTCGTGCCACATTGCCTCGACCCGGAACGGACGCTCGGACGCTCTGCGGTCCAACCGGTACTCGAACCGGAGCCGTTCGGGGTAGGAGGCGCGGAACGCTTCGATCTCCGCAGCCGCCTGCTCACGCGCCTCGGCGATCCCGGCCTCGGCCTCCTCGCGCGTTGCTTGCGCGGCCGCCACCGCTTCAGCGGCCATCTGCCGGTAGGCCGCGACTTCGCTCCGGGCCACGAACGCGGGTCCGCCCGCGCTGCCGGCCATCTCAGCCGCCTCCGCGCCCGCCTCGACGCGCACCACGAGATGGGGCGGCTTCTCCCCGTGCTCGGAGACCAGAAACGAGTAGATGCGCCCCGATTCGCAGACGAGCGCGACGTTCGTGGCCGCGTCCTCGGCCAGTGGTTTGAGGTAGGCGACGTTGGCCGAGCCGGTCAGGTGCCAGTACTCCGAGTCGCCGGCCACGAAGTCGAGGATCCGCTCTTCGGCCGGAAGCACGATTACAGTCGTGTGGCGCACGCGCGCGCGAAGCCGGGGGATCCGCTCATCGCCCTCCGCAGACACCGGGACCCGGAGCAGGGTGGCGTCCGCGCCCGGTTGCTGCGCGCAGGCGTCGCCGGGCAGCGCCAGCACAAGCAGCGTGAGCAGGACAACGGCGATCCCGAGCAGGATCGCTGCGGTTGGTGTTTTCATGGTGTCACGTCCTCTCGGTTAGTGAGGTGGTATGGGTTCGGCCCGCGAGCGCTTCGAGCGCCCGGACCAGTCCGTGCCTCGCCACGGCCTCGGCGCGTCTCTCGGCGTCGAGGGGCGAGGAGGTGTAGAGCCAGTAGCTCTCTGGATCGACTTCGAGACGGAGCACCGCCGCCTCGTCCGGGCGGCGGAGATAGAGTTCCCGCTTCGGCGTCAGCTCCCGGACCTGGGCGATCTCCGACTCGTTCAGCCGGAAGAGCGCTCCGGCCTCGGCGGGCAGCTCGGGGTTGGCGAGGAACAGCTTGGTGGGAATGGATTCGAGGAGCGCCGAGGCGCCCGGCGTCCCGGTCACGTCCACGGCGGACTGGGTGGCAAGCACGAGCGCGGCGTTCTTCTTGCGCCACGTCTTGGCCGCCTCGGCCAGGTAGTTCAGCACGGCGGGGTCCTGCATGTACCGCCACGCCTCGTCCACGACCATCAGCTTGAGCCGCGCGGTCTCCGCCGGGTCCTCGATCTCCAGGCGCATGCGTTCCAGCAGGTAGGCGAGCGCCGCCTCGCAGAGGTCCGCGTGTTCCGCCGCGCCCGCCAGATCGATCACCTGCCAGTCGCGGAACTCGATGTCGGCCGCGCCCGACGGCGCGTTGTCAAAGAACGCACCCCAGGCACCGCCCTCGGTCCACCGGCTCAGCGCTGGCCACATTGCGACCGGGAGCGAACCGGCCAGCACGCTCAGCGTCCGGCGCTCAGGCCCCAGCGCGTAGAGGTCCTCGATCCGCGCGCGGATCTCGCTCGTGTCCGAGCCGTCGGCCTCGTAGCCGCCCAGGCTGAGGAGCCGGAGCACCCAGCCGGTCAGGAACTGGAACGTCCTCGTGGTCGGGGGCAGCGCGAAGGGTTGTAGCCGAAGCGTCGGTTCCGTCTCGCCGGGCGCGAGCTCCAGATACCGGCCGCCCAGGAACCGGGTCAGCCAGCGATACGAGCCTCCCAGGTCCAGGATCAGGATGCGGGGGTCGTACTTGAGCGTCTCGACCAGCAGGAAGTTCAGCGCGAAACTCTTGCCCGCACCCGTCGCCCCCAGGATCAGCGTGTGGCCCACGTCGCCCGCGAACAGGTCGTAGCGATACGCGGTACGCCACGGCGTCTCGAACACCGCCAGCGGCTCGCGGCCCAGATGGCGGCTCGTTCGGTTCCCCTTGGGCGGTCCGAACACGGGCGCAAGGCACGCCGCGACGCCCGCCGACACGAACATCTTGCGCACCTGCCGCTTGCGCGGCTGGGCCGGGAGCCGGGCGAACCACGCGGGAAGCTGGCCGTAGCCTTCCCGAATCACCTTCGCATCGTGCGCGGCGAACAGTCGGCGCACGTCGCCGTCCAGGCGCTCGATCTGTTCCAGTTCCCCGTGGAGCGCCACGGTGAGCGATGCCTCGCCGTAGGCCACGCCGTCGGCTTCGAGTTCGACCAGCGCGCTCCCAAGCCGGTCCGATTCGGCGGCGGCCGCGGAATCGACCATCGCCGCCGCCGTACCCTGCGCGTCCTGCGCGTGCGCCATCATCGAGTAGCGGCGCGCGAAGTAGTGGCGCTGCGCGCTACGGATCCGGCGCCGCGCCGCTTCCACTGTCCACGGCCGCCATTCGAGCGACACGGTCGTCACCGCATCGAGGCAGTAGAGGTCGTTGAGCAAGTTCGCGTGCGCCTGCCCTGGCGGCGACAGAAGCGAGTAGAGGATCACCGGCTCGCCGTCAAGCTTCAGATGTGAACGCTCGGCCTCCAGCTCCGAGATCGCGAGCCGCCAGTTCATGCCGCTGCCCGTCGCGCCGTCCCAGAACGTGCCGGGCTTGTTCGTCAACTCGGAAAGGAGGCCGGACGCCTCGTGCGCTCCGAGCAGCTCGATGGGCGTGTGTTCGGCCACGAGCGAGCGGCCCGCGTCGATCATCGCCCGGAACCTGTCCGCAGCCGACTCGATCTCCGAGGCTAGGTAGGTCGTTCCCGTCTTGCCGCCGCGCTTCCGAAGTCGCGTGAGCCGTGATAGCGGTCCCGACCCCGAACTCCCGCCGACCGGACGGAGCCCCGGGTTGTGCGTCCAGACGGCGTAGGAATCGAGCCGCTGGACGCGCCCGGCGAGGAACGCGCTTCGCTTGCGCCCCGACAAGGATGCGATGTCCGAGCCGCTCGTCTCTGGACCCTCGGCGCGGCTCGGGCGCCGGAGCATGTGGAATTGAAGCCGCGTGCCGGGACCGAGGCCCGACAGCAACCTCTGCCAGAGTCCCAGCACGCGGTCGATCTGCTCTGGCGTGCGCCCGTCGGTCACGGCGGGCCGGATCCGGCCTGCCGCAATCAGCTCGCCTGCACGGGTCAGGCAGCTTTGGCCGTCTTCGAGCCAACCCCAGTAGGGCAGCTCCTCGGCCAGCGAGCCTGCCGCCTCGTGGGCCCGGAGTTCGTCGGCGACCCTCACCGGGCACCCGTCCGGATGCGGAGATGCCAAGGCTCGTCCGCCCACTTGCCCGGATCGTACCGGGCCGGATAGCGGGCCGCCGCCCGGAGCACCGCCAGCATCGCCGGGTCCCTGCGGCCCGCCAGCCACCCGCCGCCGTAGCAGACGGCAAACACCAAGCCGCCCGCAACGAGCGAGGCCGTCGCGTTCCACACCGCGACCGCCAGCGTCGCGCCCAGCAGGAACAGCCGCCGCTCGACGCCCAGCACCGTCAGCGGACGGTTGAGCGCCGCGTAGCCCGGCCAGCGCCTGAGGCCTCGCATCAGAAGAGCCAGGCCAGGAAGTTGACCGCGCCCACCGCCATCCCGATCCCGAAGATGATCCCGGCCAGCGTGCGCTTGCTGCCGCCCTCCCCGAACGCGAACATCAGCCCGCCGACGACGATCGCGATCAGCGACAGCCCCCGCGCGATCGGTCCGGTGAACTGCGTCTCGAGCTCGGCCACCGCATCCACCCATGGACTCGTGCCCTGCGCGTGGAGCGCGCCGGGCGCCAGCATGAGCAGCGCGGCCCACGCGGCCGCCCGCGTCCTTCTCATCAGCTTCCTCATTCCGTTCTCTCCTTGTTGGGGTTCGGTCGGGCGCCGCCTTGCGCGCCGCTCCGTGTGTCCGCGATTCGGTTGCGCATCCACGCCTCGACTTCCGACTCGATCCAGCCCACTGCGCGTCCACCCAGCGAGACCGATTGCGGGAATGTCCCCGCGGCCATCCGGGCGTAGATCGTTGGCCGCGCCAGACCCGTCCGGGCTTCCACCTCCGGAAGCCGCAGGAAACGGATCGGCGCTCTCGTTCCCTGTTCCATCGGTTGCTCGCTCTTCACTCTGGTCCGCTTCGTTCTCCTCGTCCGGGGCGAAGGCTCTCGGCGCCTGCGGCGGCGGGGCGGAGCCCGGGCACCGCCCGAATCCCTTTCGTGATTGTTGATGAACGCCAGCACCTGGTCCGCGATTCTGAGCGACGGCGAGCGCCCCTCCGCGATCTCGCGCATCAGGTTCGGGTCGCCCACCGCCTTCAAGCCGAGGGTCGTCGCTCCCATGCCGGTTTCCTCGAGGAATCCGCTCACCCGGGAGTTGAACTGCCGCTCCAGAGTCTCCATGGCCGAACTGCTCCCGCGTCTTCATGGCCAGAACGGTGAAGAATTGCTCTCCAGGAGCACAATCCGTAGGGAATTCCCTTGTATCTCGTAACGTCTATGGACGTCTCGTAAGGGAATGAACCCGGTGGATCGCGGCGCCAGTGGGGTGGAAAACACCCCCGTTGGGCGCTCGCGGGAGATCTCGGCGGCGGTAGGCGGGGGCCAAGCCGGGAGGCCGTGTCCGATCACCCGTTTGGCGTGGCGCGGATCTGTCTTGAGGGACCGGTCAAGCGAAGACGGTGCGCGCTGGCCGCGTCCCCGATGCCTACCCAGCAGAGCCAGTTCCATCGGGGTCCCGCCCGGCTTGCGAAACCGGCCGGAAGCGGGATTATTTCAGCCCCATGGGACGCAAGAAGAAAAGCACCGCCGCGCGGCTCGATCCGGTGCGCAAGCGGCTGCTCCGGCTGCTGGAGGCGAAGGGCTCGAACCTGCGCACCGCCTCGGTCGCCATGGGCCGCAACGACGCCTACCTGCAGCAGTTCACCTACCGGGGCACGCCGAAGGTTCTCGCCGAGGACGACCGCGAGATTCTGGCGGAGCATCTGGGCTGCCGGCCCGAGCTACTCAAGCACGGCCGAAGCTTCCGGCTCTCGACGAACGCCACGCGGCCTTCGCCGCCCGGCGACGCCTACGCCGCGCCGATCGGCTACAGCGCCGTGCCGGAGGCCGACCTCAGAGTGGAGCCGGACGCCGAGGAACCCTGGAACGGCGAGCTGCGCGAGACCGGAGATGCGTGGATGTTCGCCGATGCGTTCATCCGCCACCGGCTCCGGGCCGACCCCGGCGACCTGTGGATGGTCGAGGTGGACGGGGACTCGATGGAACCGCTGCTCTCAAGCGGCGACCACATCATGATCGACGTGAGCCGGACGGTGCCCGCGCCGCCCGGGATCTTCGTGATCTGGGACGGCATCGCGCTCGTCGCCAAGCGGATCGAGCACGTGGCGCACTCCGAGCCGCCCCGCGTGGTCCTCAAGTCCCTCAACCCCGAGTACGACGGCTACGAGTGTGCTGCCGAGGATGTCCGCGTCGTCGGGCGAGCCGTCTGGGTCTCGAGAAGGCTGTAGGGACCCAGCGACCATTCGGATTGGCACTCAGGCCGCTCGATCCCGGAGGCGCCGAATGGACTTAGGACCGGCGGTAAACCTCGGCCCCGTCGATTACTACCCCTTGAAGCCGGGTGCATGGCCCATGGAGCCGATCAGGAGACCGCGTTGTGGAATATCAAGGATGCGATGCAGGTCTGGATCGACCGGGCACGGGAGTTGAGGCGGCCCGTTCCCGAGCCCAAGGGCGAGCGCCTGATGCTCGCCTGACTCGTCCCATGCAACCGCACACCACGCTTCTGGTCTCGCGCGGGACGTTTGAATTGAACGGTCGAGGCCGGTCTGATCGTCCGGTGAACTGCTCCCAAGGCATAGGGACCGAACCATCGTCGTCGCGGACCCCGCCGTCCGACCTGGAGCATCGGAAGTGCGAATGAACATGCGCCTCTCCCGTTCCGCCTCCCTGGACCGCGCTGGTTTCCGGTTCGGGGAGCGCGGCACGCAGAGTTCCCGGCACATCATGCTGCGAGAGCTGGGCGAACTACTGGACGCGCTTCCGGCAAGTGCCGACCGATTCGACTACGCAACGGCCATCGTCGACGACAACGTCCTCGGAAAGCCGACTCTGGCCACCCGGCGCGCCACGCGACAGCGCCTGGCCGAACTCTACGCGCTCGATCCCGCGGTGCCGCTCTTCCGGGTCTTGCGCCGGCTTTGGGAGTTCGACCGCCGGCACGCGCGCGGTCGTGCGCTGCTCGCGTTGCTCTCCGCCCTCGCGCGCGATCCACTCCTGAGGCTTACGTCGGCCCCCGTATTGGGGCTCGCCCCCGGCGAGGAACTGGTGAGGAAGGAGTTCATAAATGCGGTTCACGCGCGGACCGGCACCCGATTCAACGACGCCGTGCTGGGCAAGGTGGCGGGCAACGCGGCGAGTTCCTGGTCGCAGGCAGGCCACCTCGAGGGGCGGACGCGCAGGGTGCGCCGCATCGTTGCGCCGACCCCCGCCGTCGTCGCCATGGCGCTCTGGCTGGGCGAGGCCGAGGGGCTCGCGGGGCATGGCTTGATCGACTCGCGCTGGGCCACGGTTCTGGATCTTCCCGGAGGCGCGCTCCTTCCCCACGCGGTGGAGGCGCGGCGTCTGGGCTTGATTCGGCTGAGCGCTGCGGGCAACGTGGTTGACGTGTCCGCGCGAAAGCTGGATCCCGGCCAGCGCGGAGACCCGCCTTCCCATGAGACATCATTCCCTGCAGGATTGGAAGCTGCGGTTTGAACCAGATAACCAAGCTCTCGCAGATCTACCGGCGGCACATCGGTGCACCATGGCAGCCGACGCTGGCCGGAGCCCAGCGCGTGATGATCGTCGTATACGCCAAGGAGCGCGAGCGCGCCCTGCGGGCGGGGATCGGCGAGTTCGAACAGGCGACGCGCGCCGAGGGACACGAGTGGGTCCAGACCGACGCCACCGGCTGGTTTGCCGAGTGGATGGCCGGCCATGATTATCGGGACGCCTACTTCGAGGACCCCGAACTGCTGGACGGCTCGCTCGCGAGCGAGTTCCGCGCCTTCGCCATCGAGAAGCTTTCCCGGGTCCTGGACGCGGCGGACGAGAACACCGTCGTCGCCCTGTTCGGCGCGGCTTCACTGTACGGCTTCATGCGCGTCTCCGACCTCATTCATTCTTCCGAGTCTGCGATCCAGGGCCGCCTCGCCGTTTTCTTTCCCGGAATCAAGAACGACAACAACTACCGCCTTCTGGACGCCCGCGATGGCTGGAGCTATCTGGCCCAGCCGATCACCCTGCACGAAGCCTGGATACCTTGAACGTGACATCTCTCCCACCATACGGCAGTCCGCAACCATGAAGATCCACGAACTGCTCGACCGCGACCCGCTACGCGTAGGCCTCGCCAACAACGGTCAGGCCCGGATCACGGCCGGACAGGACTCGCAGGTCATGCGCGAGTTGCGCGCAGAGTTGGAGACCTTCGTCTGCAAGGGGCAGTTCGCGGACGCGCTTGAACGCATCCTCGAAGGCTACCTCGCCAAGCTCGACGCCTCGCGCCAGGACGCCGTGTGGGTGAGCGGTTTCTTCGGAAGCGGCAAGTCCCACCTACTCAAGATGCTCGCCCATCTGTGGGTGAACACGTCGTTCGACGACGGCCAGACGGCGCGCGGGCTCGTGGGCGGCCGGCTGCCCTCGGGGGTGCGGCACGCCCTGCGCGAGATCGACACCCAAGCCCTGAGGGTCGGTCCCGATCCCGTGGCTGCCGCCGGATCGCTGCTCGGGGGCAACGTCGGCCATGTGCGCCTTTCGGTGCTCTCGATCCTGCTCCGCTCGTGCGGGCTTCCTGAACAGTACCCACAGGCGCGGTTCTGCTTCTGGCTCCGCGAGGAGGGCCTGCTCGACCGGGTCCGCACCAGCGTCGAGGCCCGGGGGCGGACGTGGGAGGGCGAACTGAACAACCTCTACGTCAGCCCGGTGATCGCCAAGGCGGTGATGGAGGCGAACCCCGGGTTCGCGGCGGATCTGAAGGGTGCGCGCCAGTTGCTCATCGGGCAGTTTCCCCAGCCGAGAGCCGACATCAGCGACAGGCAGTTCGTCGAGGCGGCGCGGCAGGCGCTTGCGCCAAGCGGCGGCCCGACCCCGCTCACCATCGTCGTTCTAGACGAGGTTCAGCAGTACATCAACGAGGATACCGACCGGGCACAGATCGTCACCGACCTGGCCGAGGCGCTTCAGACGCAGTTCGACAGCCGTGTGCTCCTCGTCGCGTCGGGCCAGTCGGCGCTCGCGGGTGGCAACGCGGCGCTCCACTGGCTGAAGGACCGATTCCGGATCACCGTGCAGCTCGCCGATGCGGAGGTCGAGGTGGTGACGCGCGAGGTGCTGCTGCGAAAGAAGCCTTCGGCCGAGCCCGCCATTCAGGACATGCTCGGGCGTTACGCCGGCGAGGTGGCGCGCCACCTGCAAAGCACCCGGATGGCCGTGCGCGCCGAGGACAAACAGCTCGATGTGGGCGACTACCCGCTGCTGCGTACGCGCCGCCGGTTCTGGGAGGCTTGCTTCCAGACCACGGACCCGTCCGGCACCCGGAGCCAACTCCGCTCGCAGCTGCGTATCCTGCACGACTCTTTGGGCGGCATCGCCGAGAAGCCGCTCGGCGCGGTGATCCCGGCCAGCGATCTATTCCGCGCGCTCGCCCAGGATCTGGTCGGCTCGAACGTGTTGCTCAACGAGATCAACACCCGCATTCGCAAGCTCGACGACGGATCGGCGGAAGGCAGGCTGAAGGCCGATCTTTGCGGTGTCGTCTTCCTGATTGGAAAGCTGCCCCGCGAGGAGGGTGCCGATCAGGGCGTTCGCGCCGACGCCACCACACTGGCCGATCTGCTCCTGGGCGACATCGGCCGTGACTCGGGAGCCTTCAGGACCCGGGTTCAGCGCACGCTTGACATGCTCGCCGACGAAGGCGTCCTCATGCGCATGCCCGACGAGTACCGGATCCAGACGCGCGAGGGCACCGAATGGGAGCGTGCGTTCCGGGAGGAGCGCACGCGGCTGTCCGGAAGCGAGGTGGAGATCGCCGCGCGGCGCGAGCAGCTGCTGGGGGAAGCCGTTCAGGAGGAACTGAAGGGCGTGCGGCTCTCTCACGGGGATGCCGGCGTGGCGCGCAAGGTGCGGCCGCACTTCGGAGCCGAGGATCCCGCCTCGCGCGAGGGTGGCGGGAGCAAGGAAGCCGCCGCCATCTGGATCTGGGTGCGAGACGGGTGGTCGTGTTCGGAGACCACCGTGAAGGGCGATGCGCGCCGAAAGGGCATGGAGGACGCCACCCTGCACGTCCATCTCGCGAAGCGAAGCGCGGACGAGTTTCGGGCGCACATCACGAGCGCCGAAGCCGCGCGCAAGGTGCTTGCCGCGCGTGGAATCCCTTCCTCGCGGGAGGGAGAAGAGGCCCGGGAAAGCATGAAGAGCCGGTTTTCCGGGGCCGAGGCCGCACGGGACCGCATCGTCGAGGAGATCGTCCGGATGACCAAGGTCTTCCAGGGCGGCGGAGCGGAGGTCTATGGGGAGGGACTGCGCGCGAAGGCGGCGGCCGGTGCGGAGTCTTCGCTCGCAAGGCTCTTCCCCCGCTTCAACGACGCGGACCATCGGGCATGGGGCACAGCGCTCAAGCGCATCCGTGAAGGAACGGGCACGCCCTTCGGCGCGGTGGGATGGGAGGGAGCCGTCTCGGACCACCCCGTCGCCCGCGAGGTGGCGTTGCGAGTGGGATCGGGTGCGACCGGCGCGAGGGTGCGGAGCACGCTTGAAGCCGCGCCGTACGGGTGGCCGCGCGACGCAATAGACGCGGCGCTCTTGGCGCTGGTGACGGACGGACATCTCAAGGCCGAACGGAACGGTCGGCCCGTGGGGGTTGCGGCGATCACGCAACAGTTGACGCCCGGTGTGCGATTCCTGCCCGAGAAGGTGCGGCTGACGACAGCGCAGAAGCTTCTGATCCGTCAGCTCTTCCAAGGGCTGGAGGTGCGGACACGGAGTGGGGAGGAAGTCGCGAAGGCTCCGGCGTTCCTATCCGAATGCAGGAAGCTGGCGCGAGCGGCCGGGGGCGCCCCTCCGTCGCCGCCGGTACCAGACACGCGGTTCCTGGAAGATCTCTCCGGGCTGGCCGGTAGTGAACAGTTGGCGGCGCTGCTCGCCGAGCGCCAGCGCATCGAAACTTCGTTGGCGCGTTGGAAACAACTCGCCGAGCGGGCTCCAGAGCGCACCTCTGCGTGGGAACTGGCCACCGCGCTTCACCGCCACGCCGATGGCGAGCTCGACGAGGTTGCCGACGATGTCGGTCGACAGCTTGACGCGATCCGTGACCGGCGCACCCTGCTCGACGACACGGACCACGTCCGGCCTTGCGTCACCCGGTTGGCGGATGCGCTGCGCGCGAATCTGGGCGAACTGCGTGAGGAGCTGAGCGCCTCGGTGAACGCCGCGACGGCGCGGCTCGAAGGCGACGTGACCTGGCTGAAGCTGGCTGCGGCCGACCGCGACGAGATCCTGGGAGACACGGGGCTGAGACCGCCACCAGCACTGCAAGTGGGCACGAACGAGGCGCTCCGAAGGGAACTCGACGCACGCGGACTGGCCGCGTGGCGCTCCGAAATCGACGCTGTGCCGACGCGAGAGAGCAGGGCGCTTGCTGCCGCCGCTGAACGATTGCCGAGTGATGACCCCGTTACGGTCAAGCATGTGCGCGTCAGGCGAGGAACGCTGGGCGACGCAGAGGCCGTGCGCGCATGGGTGACCGAACACGAGCGGAAGCTCAACGAGGCGGTTCGCGAAGGTCCGGTGATCGTGGAATGATGGCAGAATCGCAACTCGACACGAGAGGAGAATCGTGAGAACACACAACCTGTTCATCAGCCACTCGTGGGGTCACTCGGACGGATACGAGAAGCTCGTGGCCCTTCTCGAGAAGAGAACGTACTTCCGGTTCAAGAATTATTCGGTACCTCGCAATGACCCCATTCACAATGCGAATGACGACGATGCCTTACGACGGGCGATTCGGACCAAGATGCTTCCCTGTGGCGTTGTACTGGTGCTGGCAGGGGTATATGCCACCTACAGCAAGTGGATCGATGCCGAGATCGGGCTGGCCAAGTACGGCTTCCGCAACCCCAAGCCCATTGTGGCCATCGAGCCATGGGGCAGCGAGAAGACCTCGCGCCTGGTGAAGCAATCGGCAGACAGGGTGGTGGGATGGAATACGGAGAGCGTCGTCGGGGCGATCCGGGAGCTGGATTGATGGCTGCGAAAGAATCCAAAGAAGCCTTGGAACTCTACAAGCTACATGCGGAGCTTGCGGACAAGGTGAGCCAGCGACGTGATGGTGCCAACCGGACTTACTTCAGTGCACTGGTCGGTCTAATGCTGTTCATGGGCGGCTTGCTGAGGTTCGGTGAGACGAGTTGGCAGGCCGGGTTGTTTCTATGTCTGGTGGGGTTCGTGGGCGCTTCGCTGGCTATCTCTTGGGACCGCGTTATTCGTTCCTACGCGCAGTTGAACGGCGGCAAGTTTAAGGCATTGCTGGAGCTCGAGGAGAAACTGAGCTACCAGTTCTTTCAACGGGAATGGGGCTTGTTGGGCCAAGGCGAGGAGGCTGATGGGTACCTGAAACTCACCACGGTTGAACGAGTTACACCCTGGTTGTTCTTCGGGCTCTACGTCGTGGTGCTCGTCTTCGGCATAGCTTGGCTCGTGATCTCGACATGACCGCCCCCCTCCCTCCGGGACTCCGTGCCCGCCTCGGCACCGTCATTCAGGAGGCGCGCCGCACCGCCGAATCCGGCGCGCGCCAAGCGCTCAAGGCCCTCGCCGTGGACCGCGCCAAGCCCTTCGACTCCATGTCGCTCACCGAGAGGGCCCAGCGCAACGCGCTCCGAAACCGGGGCCGCCAAGCTGGTGACCGGATCGACGGTGCCACCCGTGCGCAGCCGATCGCCCGCCTTGCCCACGAGGTCGCCTACGAGCACTGGCACCGCATGCTCTTCGCGCGCTTCCTGGCCGAGAACGACCTGCTCATTGCACCACAGTTCGGAGTGGCGGTCTCGCTGGATGAGCTGCGGGATCTGGCCCGCGGCGTAGGAGCGGACCCCTGGGAGCTGGCGGGCGAATGGGCGCAGGAAATGCTCCCCGAGATTTTCTTCGCGGGCGACCCCGCGCTCGATCTCGCCCTCGCGCCGGAGATCCGCCAAACCCTTGACGAGTTGATCGAATCGCTTCCCGCAGAGGTCTTCACGGCGCAGGATTCGCTTGGGTGGACCTACCAGTACTGGCGCTCCGAAGAGAAGGACCGCGTCAACGCGAGCGGCGTGAAGATCGGCGCGGATGAACTTCCCGCCGTGACCCAGCTCTTTACAGAGCGCTACATGGTGCTTTTCCTGCTGCACAACACCGTGGGCGCATGGTGGGCGGGCAAGGTGCTCGCCGCCAACCCCGCGCTCGCCAGCTCGGCACCGGACCAGGCCGGGCTGCGCAAGCGGATACGGCTCGGGAGTGGTGGCGGATACGACTTCGACTACCTGCGCTTCGTGCGGGCAAGGGCGGAGGCAGACGAGGACGACGAGCGGACCGGTCTATGGCGTGCGGCGGCGGGATCGTTTCCGGACTGGCCCCGGGCGGCGCGGGATCTTCGGGTCCTCGATCCGTGCTGCGGGAGCGGGCATTTCCTGGTCGAAGCGTTCGAGCTTCTGGTGCGGCTACGCATGGAGGAGGAGGGACTCTCCGTATCCGACGCCATCCGAGCGGTGCTGTCCGAAAACATCTTCGGCCTTGAGCTCGACCCGCGCTGCTCCCAGATCGCGGCCTTCAATCTGGCGCTGGCGGCATGGCGGATGGCGGGCGAACGGATCGAGCTCCCCGCGCTGAACGTCGCGTGCTGCGGGATCGCGCCCGAGGGAAGCAAGGATCAATGGATGCGCCTCGCGGACGAACTGGAGGGGATGACCGGGTTGGCGGAGGATCCCGACCTGTTCGGCGCGGAACCGTCACTCCCGAGCGGACCGTTACAGGCGGGGATGGCCCGCTTGCATCGCCTCTTCCACCAAGCACGCGAGTTGGGGTCGCTGATCGATCCGGAGGTCGTCGGGGCCGATCTTCTCAGCGCGGGCTACGATGACCTCAAGAGGCTTCTCGATTCGGCGATCGGGCGCGAACGAAGAGGCGCAGGGCGCGACGAACGGGTGGTCGCGGCGGCGGGAATGGCGCGCGCTGCGGAGATCCTGACTGGGCGCTACACGCTGGTGGTGACCAACGTGCCGTTCCTGGCGCGTGGGAAGCAGGGCAACCGGCTGCGCGACTTCGCCGAAACCCACCACGGCGACGCGAAGGGCGACATTGCAACGGTGTTCGCCTCGCGGATCTTCCGCTGGCTGGGCGACCATGGCACACAGGCGCTGGTGACGCCCCAGAACTGGCTCTTCCTGACTAGCTACCGGAAGCTGCGGGAGCGGCTGCTCAAGAGACAGACGTGGAATGTGGTAGCGCGGTTGGGGCCGGGCGCGTTCGAGACGATCAGCGGTGAGGTTGTCAACGTCGCGCTGGTCGTGCTGTCGGCGGGAAAGCCGGAGCCGGATTGGGAGATGGCGGGGGTGGACGTGTCGTCGCCCCGGGGTCAGCCGCCGATTCGGGCCGCGGAAAAGGCAAGGCTGTTGGAGCGTGGGTCGGACGTGCTCGAGTCGGTTCAAGCCGATCAGCTGGAGAATCCGGATGCGGTCGTCCTGATGCGGCCGGTGGGCAAGGGGAAGTTGCTACGAGACTTGGCAGGTGGTTGGCAGGGAATTGCGACCAGCGACTACCCCAGATTTGGTCGGTGCCATTGGGAACCCGCGTGGCCGAGCGGTCCTGAATGGCGACTGCAACAGACGAGCCCACACGCGTCTCAGCACTTTGCCGGTCGCACCCAAACCATCCTTTGGGAAGACGGAAGTGGTCAGATTACGGAAGTCTGCCAAGCTGGTGCCACTTTCAGGGGAAGGGAAGCTTGGAGTCGGCAGGGTGTCGCCGCAGGCCAGATCGGCGCTATTCCTGTCTCGATCTTCCTAGGCCAAGCATTCGACAACAATACCGCAGTCCTGACGCCCAACTGCGACGAGCACCTCCCCGCCGTCTGGGCCTTCTGTTCATCCCCCGAATACGCTACCGCGGTACGCGAATTCGACCAGAAGCTAAACGTCACCAACGCCACCCTCGTCAAAGTCCCCTTCGACCTCGACCACTGGACCAAAGTCGCCGACGAGCGGTATCCCAACGGCCTGCCCGAACCCTACTCCGACGATCCCACCCAGTGGATCTTCCACGGAGACCCCTGCCGGAGCGTCGTCTGGGACGAGGACGCCAAGCTCACTGCGCACGGGTCCGTCCGCTTCGACCATACCGTGCTTCAGATCGCCGTCGCTCGCCTCCTCGGTTACCGGTGGCCCGCCGAGCTCGATCCGTCCATGCGCCTCGCCCCCGAACAGCGCGCCGTCGTGGAGGCTTGTTCCACCTACGACGAATTCGCCGACGAGGACGGCATCGTCTGCCTTTCCCCGGCGCGCGGCGAGGTCAGCGCCGCCGACCGACTACGCGCGCTTCTCATTCGCTCTTACGGCGACGAGTGGTCCGGAGCCACCGAACGCAGGCTGCTCGCAGCGACCAACCCGACCGGCCGTGCGCCCAAGTCGCTCGAAGACTGGCTTGCGACCAAGTTCTTCGCCGAGCACTGCAAGCTGTTCCATAATCGCCCCTTCATCTGGCACATCTGGGACGGGCGCACGGACGGCTTCCATGCCCTCGTCAACTACCATCGGCTTGCGGGTCCCGACGGGCAGGGCAGACGCACCCTCGAATCGCTGACCTACGCCTACCTGAACGACTGGATCGGGCTTCAGCGGGCCGAACAGCGCGACGGCGTGGCGGGGTCCGACGCCCGCCTCGCGCACGCCATGGACCTCCAGCAACAGTTGGAGCGGATCCTCGAAGGCGAGCCCCCCTTCGACATCTTCGTCCGCTGGAAGCCACTCCACGCCCAGGCGATGGGCTGGGAACCCGACCGTGACGACGGAGTGCGGCTGAACATCCGGCCGTTCATGCGCGCCGAATTGCGGAAGGGTGGGCGGGCCGGTGCGGGGATTTTGCGCATGAGGCCGACAGTCAGGTGGGGCAAGAACATTGGGAAGGAGCCGGAGGAGCCCCGGCCGCCCGAGGAGTTTCCGTGGTTCTGGGGGTGTCCGGGTGGGGGGAGCACTGAGGCGCGGACGGACTTCGAGGCGTTGGAGGATGCGAGATTCGATGGTAATCGCTGGAATGACCTGCACTACACGCGGGAGGCGAAGCGGAGGGCGCGGAAGCGACATGTCCGAAACGGCGCGGAAACGGGGTCAGACCCATGACCATGACGAGAGTCGAGATCGAGTCGCTTCTTGACCGCTTGGAGGATTGCACCGCCGAGGAACTGGAAGGCCAGCACGTCGACTTCAAGGAATGGGGACGCGGCAATTCCCGCGAGCAACTCCAACGAGTGGTCAGGGCCGCCGTGTGCATGGCGAACGGCGGGGGCGGCACCGTGGTGTTCGGCGTCGCCGATGGGGTGACGGGACGGGGCAACGCGGTGGTCGGCGTCCCCTACCACGTGGGCACGAATCCGCTGCGGCGGCACGTGTACAATGGCACCGACCCCAAGCTCACACCGGTGTTCGAGGAGATCGAAGTCCCGGAGGGCACCGGGCGACTGATCGCCATGCATGTCCACCCGGGCATTCCGCCGTATACGGACACCGCAGGGCGGGGAGCAGTCAGGGTGGGGAGCGATTGCCTCCCCCTCACGGGATCGCTGCTACGGCAACTCGACGAGGAATCGGCAGGTAGCGACTACACGGCCCAGCCGGTCGATGCTCCGCTCCAGAGCGTCTTCTCGGCGGCCGCCATGGAGGAACTCAGGGCGGTAGCGAAACGAGAGCACGCATCGGATGCCCTCCTCGAACGCGACGACAAGGATCTGCTGGAAGCAGTCGGAGCAACGGAGGCGGACAGGCCTACGCGGGCCGCCATACTCCTGGCCGGTTCACGCGCCGCGATACGCCGTCACGTGCCGCGATGCGTTTGGACCTATGTTCGCATGGCTTCGAGCACCGACTACTCGGAGCGTGCCGACGGCCACGATGCGATTCCCGTGGCCGTGGATCGCATGATCGCACGAATCATGGCCCACAATCCCATTGAGACGGTACGCGAAGGCGTCTACCACTACGAGCACCGCACCTATCCGGAAGTGGCTCTTCGCGAGGCCGTGCTCAATGCGTTCTGTCACAGCGACTACCGGATCGGTTCGCCCCGGTTGGTGAAGCAGTACGCCGACCGCATCGAGATCACGAGCCCCGGCGGCTTCCTGGGCGGCATCACGGCGGAGAACATCCTGCACCACAGGCCAATCACGCGAAACCCTCGTCTGGTGGACGCGCTGGTTCGGCTCAGGCTGGTCAATCGAACCAACCTGGGAACCGAGCGCATGTACCACGCCTTTCTGGTTGAGGGAAAGCGGCCGCCGGTGATCGAGGACATCGGGGGTGCCGTACGAGTGACGTTCCGCGCCTCCCGGTTCTCCGTGCCGTTTCACGGCTTCACCCTGGCAGAGAGCCGGAGCGGAAGAATTCTCACCGTGGACCATCTTCTGGTCCTGAACCATTTGTCACAGGACCCGGAAATCGGGTTGGCGGCCGCGGCCCGGTTATGCCAACGCTCCGAGGAGCAGGCGCTCGAAACCTTGGGGGTGATGGAGGCCGACTTCGGATACATTGAACGCATTGGGTCCGACGAAAGCTGGACTCTGACCCGCGAGCTTCGTCAGCGCATCTTGGTCGAGGAGGAAGAGGCGGAGGACTGGGCGGCGTTGAAGGGCCGCGTACTCCGAATCATGCGCCGTTGCAGCGAAATAGGAGATCCACCGTTGGCAAATCTGGACGTACGACGGATCACCGGTCTCGACCGCCATCAGGTCAGGCGTCTCATCGGTGAGCTCAGAACCCAAGGGCTCGTCACTTTGAGCGGACGCGGACGTGGCGCTCGATACGTTTACGTCGGTCCGCATGGATCGGCGCAATGAGCGGGGTGGTGCGACCAGAAGCGCCATCTGGAGCCATCGCGGGTGTCCGTCCGTCGGCAAAAGACGCGACGCCGAACGCAGTGCGCGTTTCCGTGCGCATTGGTGCGCCTACAAAGCGACCACAAATGCAATCGACCCATTGTTCGCGCATTTCTGACGGAATCGGACCACGAAATGCGGTCGAAATGCGAAAGCCGCATTCTCGCCCGCGTTTCGGTGAGCGGTGAACCTCCGCCAAGTGACCGGTTTTGCGCAGGCCTCCCGTCCGATGTGCGTGCCGCCTAAAGCCATGCGCTGTCGAGCGTTTCAACGGATATGCGCGCCGCCGCCCCCTGATATGCGCGCCGGTGCCGGGGCTTTGCCCCGGCACCTCCAACCGTTCGCCCCTCGTTTGGAGAAACACTAATCTACAGCCCATGACCGCGCTCGATCTCCTCGCCGCCGCCATCCGCGCCAAGGTGGGCGTGTCCGGCAGCATGGTGCCTCCCGCCGCCATCCTGTGGCCGGACGCCAGCCAGGATTGGCGTCGGCTCCTTCCCGCCGCACGTTCGCGCATCCCGGAACTGCTCGTGCTTGGCGACTACCGCCCGGACGACCGCACCGGCCCCGCCATCTGGCTACGCTGCGTGATCGACGGAACGATCGAGCTCCCGGACGTTACCGGCGACGGGCCTCCGGTCGTCTACCTGCCGGGGATCGAACGGGGACAGCTTCGCGCGGGCGAGGACTGTCCCGAACATCTCCGACCCCTCGTCGAACTCCTGTACCGGGGCGTGCCTTGGCACCACCCCAACGGACGCGACTGGAGCGTGCGCGCGTTTCTCACGCTTCGCGCCGCCGGGGTTCCCGCAGGCCCCGGCCTCGACATCGCGGGCGACTCGGAGACACGCGAGGCACTGCTGCGCGCCATCGGCGAGGTCGCGCAGACGCCCTTGGACGAGTTGCGAGGGCGCCGGCTCGACGCCAACGCGTTCAACCAGATTGCCGGCGTCGAGATCGAGCGCGACATCCTGCGCTGGATGGGCGATCCGGCGGCGAGCCGCAAAACGATGGGGGATGCGCGCTGGGACGCTTTCCGCGACCAAGCGCGCAACGTGCTCAAGTTCGACCCGGAGGCCGGGTCCGACGTGGAGGCCGGTGCGAAGCTCGCCCAGGGCAAGGGAAGGTGGAGGGCGGTGTGGTCGCGCTTCCGTGAGGCTCCGAAGTCCTTCCAAGGCGTTGCGGAGGTGCTCCGAAGAAGCCGACCGCAAGGCGAACTCGTGCTCGAAGGCCGCGACCGTTGGCCGGATCTCAACGATGAGGACGAGATGTCCGTGCGTGCGGCGCTCGGCGGGTTGCCGGGTCTCTCGCATCCCGACGCCTGCGCGGAGATCGAGCGGCTTGAGGCGGAACACGGCCAGCGGCGCGAATGGGTATGGGCGAAGATGGAAGAAGCGCCCCTTGCGGAAATGCTTCGCCCGCTGGCTCGCCTCGCCGAGGCCGTCGGTAAGTCGGTCGGCGGCGCGGCCCCGGACGACATCGCGCGAGTCTATGACGAACGGGGTTGGCAGGCCGACCGGAGCGCACGCGAAGCTCTCGCACTCGCCAGACCCCAGCACGAGGAGTTGATCGCCGACGCGGTTCGCCACCTGACGAAGCCATGGCTGAACCAATCGGCCCAGGCCTTCCAGGCGGCGGTCAGGGATCACCCGCTTCCGTCCGTCCGCACCGGATCGGTCAAGGAACCCCCCTCGACCGCGTACACGGCGACCCACCCCACCGTCGCTGCCGCTCCCATGTCGCCCGTTGCCGCCACCGAACAGGAGTGCCTGCTCTTCGTCGATGGTCTCCGCTACGAGCTCGGCCGCTGCCTCGTCGAACGCCTCCGGGAGCGCGGCTTGACCGCCGCGATCCGCTCCCGCTGGGCCGCCATTCCGACCGTCACAGCCACCGCCAAGCCCGCGGTCACCCCGGTCGCGGACCGGATCGCCGGCGACCGCTTGGGTGCCGACTTCCAGCCGGTCGTGCGTGGATCAGGCCGCCCCGCATCCGCCGGCACGCTGCGAGAAGCCATGAGAGAGCGCGGCTACGAGATCGTTCGCGACGATGCCCTGGATCTCGGCCCTCCGCCCGCTGCCCGCGGCTGGCGCGAGACCGGCCGGATCGACCACCACGGCCACCATCACGAAGCGGCCGGGTTCGCACGACTGGTCGAGGATGAACTCGACCGGCTCGTGCGCCGCGTCCTCGAACTCATCGAAGCCGGATGGACATCCGTCCGCATCGTCACCGATCACGGCTGGCTGCTCCTGCCGGGCGGACTGCCCATGGTCACGCTTCCGGGGCATCTGACCGAGTCCAAGTGGGCCAGGGCGGCGGTGCTTGCGGGAGAAGCCAGGCCCGATGCTCCACTGCACCCGTGGCATTGGAACCCGGACGAGTGCTTCGCATCGCCTCCCGGCATTGCCTGTTTCAGCAAACGGCCCGAGTACGCGCACGGGGGCCTGAGTGTCCAGGAGTGCCTGATCCCGGACATCCGCATCAGCGCTAAGGCGGCGGACGGGGGAATGGCGCACGTTGGGCTTCCCCGCACGGTCATCCGATCCGTCTCCTGGCTCCGGATGCGGTGCAATGTGATGGTGGACAGCCCCGGAGCGGGCGCCACGGCCGACCTTCGCCTCGGGAGCTCCTCGGGAAAATCCGTCGCATCCAGCCCGAAGGCCATTGACACGGACGGATGCGCCAGCCTGATCCTGCGCGACGAGGACCACGAGGACGCCGCGCTGGTTCTCGTTGTCATTGCCTCCGATGGACGCGTCCTCGCCCACCGGACGACCCGAAGGGGAGACCCTCCCGCATGACCGAGCGCAGCGAAGCCATGTCCGCCGCCGACTTTCGGCTTGACGACCTTGACCACGCGGCCAATGAGGCCTTTCCCGGCTACCTGGTCCGCAAGGACCTCGTGCGCCAGTACGCAAGGCAGTATCCCGTTCCGACGTACGTCGTCGAGTTCCTGCTGGGGCGATACTGCGCGAGCGTCGAACCGGCCGAGATCGCCGAGGGACTCGATATCGTGAAGCACCAGTTGGAAGGCCGCACGGTCCGTCCCGCCGAACGCGAGATCTTCAAGTCCCGCGCCCGCGAACAGGGCTCGGTGCGACTGATCGACATCGTGCGCGCGCGCTTGGACGCCAAGAACGACTGCTATCTGGCGGAACTGCCGAGCCTGGGCCTCCGGGACGTGCGGATCGGCACGAAGTTCGTCGTCGAGAACGAGCGCATCCTCGCCGACGGCTTCTACGCCGAGGTCACGCTGGAATATGACCCGGTCATCGCGCAGGAGAGACAGGGCCGCCCCTTCAGCATCGCCGCCATGCGTCCGATTCAGATGTCGAGTCCGTCTGTGCTCGATGTGCTGGCGAAGGGGCGGCGGAGCTTCGGCACCGAGGACTGGATGCGCCTCCTCCTCCGCTCGACCGGTCTCGAGCCCGACGCCCTTGGGGAACGAGCGATCCAGGTCGCCATCCTGCGCCTCATTCCTTTTGTGGAACGCAACTACAACCTCGTCGAACTCGGACCGCGCGGCACCGGAAAGAGTCACGTCTACCAGCAGCTGTCGCCGTTTGCGCACCTGCTCTCGGGCGGCAAGGCGACGGTGGCGAAGATGTTCGTGAACATGGCGAACGGGCAGCGCGGCCTGGTCTGCCAGTACGACGTGGTCTGCTTCGACGAGGTGGCGGGGGTCTCGTTCGACCAAAAGGACGGCGTCAACATCATGAAGGGGTATATGGCGTCGGGTGAGTTCAGCCGAGGCAAGGAGAGCATCCGCGCGGAGGGATCGCTGGTCCTCGTCGGCAATTTCGACGTGTCGGTCGAACAGCAGCAGCGAATCGGGCACCTGCTCAGTCCGCTCCCCACGCAGATGCGCAACGACACCGCCTTCCACGACCGCATCCACGGCTACGCACCCGGCTGGGACTTTCCCAAGCTCAATCCCGCCGAGCACCTCACCGATCATTTCGGGCTCGTCAACGACTTCCTGAGCGCCTGCTGGACGAAGCTGCGTGACACGACCCGCCTCCCGATCCTGCAGAATCGCATCTTCTGGGGCGGCGCGCTTTCCGGCCGCGACATCGAAGCCGTGCACAAGACGATATCCGGCCTTCTCAAGCTGCTCTTCCCCGATCCGGAGATGGAGGTCGAGGATGGCCATCTCGAATGGATGGTCCGGCTCGCGCTCGAATCGCGGCGGCGGGTCAAGGAACAGCAGAAACGCTGCCTCAAGGCCGAATTTCGAAGCACTCACTTCTCGTACACGCTAGGGGTTGACGGGACGGAGAGTTTTGTGGCCACCCCGGAGTTGCGCAGCGACGAAGCGATCGAAAGCGACCCGTTGCCGCCGGGCCAGGTGTGGGCGATCGGGCCGGGCGTGGAAGGGAGCGGGCCGGGCCTCTACCGCATCGAGGTGGTGGTGGGAAAGGGTTCTGGGGGCGCGAAGATCCTCAATCATCCGGTGCCGCCGGCCTTTCGCGAGAGCGTGAAGGTAGGGGAGCAGAATCTATACACGGCGGGGAGCGCGCTGGTGGGAGACCGCGACCCGCGCGGTCACCAGTACACGATTCAAATGCAGCCTCGCGACAACGAGCGGTCGGGTGCCGGGCTGGGGCTGCCGGTGCTGGCCGCGTTGGTGGGAGGGCTGCTGGAACGCCGGACACGGGGGGCGACCATCGTCGCCGGACCGCTCAACCTGGGCGGGTCGCTGGAGCGGATCCCCGACCCTGTGGCCATCGCCGAACTGGCGGTGGACAAGCAGGCGACCGTGCTACTCATGCCGGTCGGCTCGCGGCGCGAATTGATGAACCTGCCGGACGATCTCTGGACCAAGGTGAACATCGAATTCTACCGGGACGCGGAGGACGGCGTGTTCAAGCTGCTGGAATGAGTGGGGGCGGTCGGACTTTGCGGCTCTCTTGGAGGGCCTCTATGGCAAGATCCGGCGGCCCCTCTTGTGCGGCTCGGTGAAGTCACCCGGGCGAGGCGATGCGCTGCTCGCTCGGTTTACCCTGACTCTGAACGCTCGCCAGCCACGATCATCCAGAGTTCGCGGAGGAGCAGGACCGCAGCTGAGAATCGCCTTGGCCAGCGCAAGACACGGACCACCAACCCCGGGGCGCACGAACAGGATCGACATGCTTGTAGAACAACTAGCTCTATCGAGATCGGCGTGGCGTCGACTCCGACGAGAACTGCGGCAGCGCAGCGTCGCGTCATGTGCCTCAGCGGTTGGAGGACTCCTTACGGTGGCGCGCCTCGCTCCATATGGCGTCAGACTAGAGACCCTTGCCCATCTCGTTGTCGCCTACTCACGAGGACATCAGTCGCTCTCTCAAAAGCGCGCGCGTCGCTGGTTGGGGCGCGTGTTGGCCGACTCCCGTGCCGCTAGAATGGAAGATCCACCGGAAGACGTGTTTGTTTCCAACGTGCATACGCGCCGGGGAAACTACCGACTATTCCCGGGCGGATGGGAATCGGCCCATTCGAATCTCCAGCAACTCCTGGATTCCATGTTTCTGCAGTCCCATCCAGAGTCCTGGGTCGCCATTACCGAGCCCGTCGACAGCCTCCTCCGGCTAAGCGACGCCATGGCCGAGCGCGCGGGTGTTGAGCGTTGGACTCCCCCGGCTGCTACGTCTCCTTCAGGTCCATTGGGCCGCCTTCCCGACCTTCGGTCTCTACGGGGGCGCGTGTCCTTCAGCAGGGAAGACCTGACAGCACTTGGGATCCGACCGGTTGATCTAGACCCTTTCATCCTCTCGGAAGCCCATTGGTCTTCGATCAACCGCAGCCGAATCAGTGAGTCGGAACTCACCCGACATCCTCTCATCCGCGTTGAAGGGCGTGTGATCTGCGTGTTGCCCACAGCCATTAGCGTCGCTGCCCGTCACCACGTCCTAGAGCAGGCAGCCCACGGCGGTCGCTTGAAGGAATTGAGAGCGAAGCTTGAGCGTTGGCAGGAGGAACTCCTCTTCAGTGAGGTCTTACCACGCATGGGGGCCGCAGAGCACTCGGTCCCTCACCCCGAGCGCATCTCGCTGGGCGACGATCATGCGACCATCGCGGAGGTTCAGTTGGACGAGACCACCGTCGCTCTGGTGGGTCTGTTCCACGACAGAGTACCTGACATCTTGGAGAACGGTCTTGACTCGATGATGCAGCATTTGTTGGCGTTGCAACATGGTTTCGTCAACCGCATCAAGGAATTGGCCGAGGAGCACGACTCGGTCTTTGGATGCCTCGTTGTAGGCGGTCTCGGTCGTTCATGGGGATTCCCAGTGCCCACCCTTCCGGCGCGTGCCTCACTTACAGCAATCCACCTGGCCGATCTTGAGACGCTTGCGTCAGTAGAGGAGGCAAGTCTCCTACGATTCATGAAGCTCGTTCAGCACGAAGAATGGCTTCACAGTCAAGGCGTAACGATCGTGAACTTGAGTGGTCCGCTGAATCTCTTTGCGTTTTGGGAGTCTAACGGATACAGCCTCATTCCGGACTACCTCTATCTTCCCGAGACCAACGGGCGACTCTTGATCCCGAGTGACTCTCTCCGGGACCTACGGGTCCGCGCGCGGGTGAATCGTGACCGTCATGGCGTCCGAGCTCCAGATGTAGATGGTCAGTTTGTCGCGGTTGAGAGGCTAACGCCTCACGGGTTTTTTCCCTCGCAAGCCCGGAGACCCATCTACGCAGCGCCCCACGCCTTGACCGCCAGACATCTGGCTGGGATCGTTGAGGGTCAAAGCCTCAGGATATGGGTGTTGACGAGTGGGCGCGGCCTTCCGGCCATCCTTCGGCATCAAGCTTATGGCATCTGGGCTGCGTTGCTACAGTGGCTTGATCGAGCGCGAGGCTTGCTCCCCACTGCAAAGGCTGAAATGCTGACGGCCGTGGTTCGGATTCACATGGAAGAGCCGAGCGAGTGGGCGCGTCAGCTGTCAGAAGGAATCACCCTAGCGCCGGCGAAACCTAGAGTGGCCGCAGGACCATCTGAAATTGCCGTGCGCATCTCCCCAGGCTTCTTGGCGCTGCTAGACCGAACCGAGAACGATGGCGAACGCTCCCTGCTAGTCGCTGTCGTTAGCGCATTGTTCACAAGGATAAAGAGAACGCCTGAGGTCGAGTCGACAAGGCTGGCGCAGCAGGTTGTCGAGGGAGTAATGCAGGACCGAGACGCTCGTGAAATACACATGTTTCGATCCAGAGGACCAACGGACCACCTACCCAATCGACCAGGGCCTGTTCCGAGGCTCATCCAGCCAGAAGATGTCTCTGTAGCACGGGTCGGGCTTGCTTGGAAATGCCTGGAGCGGCAGAGGGAGGGCAGGATTGTGGAGGGGGATAGCGCCCAAACGTTGCTGCATTGCTGTGTCGATGCACTCTGGCTCCTGATCCGCGAACGCCTGTCGAAGCTGGACCGGCTCTCGATCATAGGCTTGGCCATGCGGAACCTTGAGGCCATCCATCATGAACGGCAACAGTGGCGTCTGACGGCACGAGCCGTGCTGGCGCTGAACGAGACTCGGGAGGAGACCCTCCGTATCGCTGCTGATCGGGAGGGTGAACGGACTGTTGCTGCCGTCTCCTTCAGGGTGCTTATCGAGATGGCCGCCGCGAGCGGCAACCGAGGCAAGGGAAACCCCGCTCGATGGGCTGAACTCGATCATCTCAGTGCTCATGTATCGGCACTTCTTGGCCTGGCCTCACACTCCGATGCTATTCGCGGACATCTGGCTGAGCCGGTGGTGGGTGTAACAGAGGCGGGCAGACTCCAGTTCGACCGGGAGTACATCGGCGAATTGCTCAGACCGTTTTCTCGCCGTCGGCTTGATCGTGAGTACTTGGAGTACGCATCCAACTACGAGGACTACCGGGATCCGGGCGGTGGCAACAACGGATCGTCTCGGTTTACCGAGGACTTCGCGAGCGCCTTCAAGGAGGAGTTCGGCGTGTCGATAGAAGGCTTGCTGGAAACCGTCGGTGCCCTCCTTGACTTGGCAGCCGACGAAGAGAGACTGGTTGTACGCCGTTCGGCAACCACGTTGCAACGGCGGGTGAGGCGAGCACGTGGCTTGGCGCGTAGCGACGTAGCGAACGCACTAAGTTTTCTTACCCTCCCAAGTCGTGACCGATGGGATTCAACGCCGAAAGGTTATAGCGACAAGGATTGGTATCCGTGGCGTTTCCGACGGCGGTTGTCGATCGCACTTGCGCCTCTCGTTGCGCTTGGCCAACGACCTGAAGACGACATCGTCTTTGGCGCAAGCCAACTCCCCGCGAGTGTCTCGTACCGCTTGAACGGGCTGGGAAAAGGGTACTTCCCGTCCGAACACTTTGCCACTGGTGCAATGCAGCGCTACGTGGGCGATACAAGGCGGCGTCAGGGGCATGACTTCGCCTTGCGGGTCGCTGACGTGCTGGGCACGATCGATTGGCACACCGACACCAACGTTGAGATGTCGTCACTTGGAGCACCGGCGGAATTGGGAGACATCGACGTGTTGGCTTGGCGTCGGGATACGCGTAGGCTGCTTGTCATTGAATGCAAGTCGCTGATTCCACGTGGCAACACTTACGAGTTGGTGGAGGAGCTACTGGCATTCCGTGGCGAAGCTAAGGATCGACTTGGCCGACATCTGGCCCGTGTGGAGTGGCTATCCGACAACACACGAGTACTATCGAGATGCCACACGCGCGCCGGACAACCTCCGCAGCTCACGCCGCTCTTCGTCACGAACCGTGATGTACCGATGCGTTACGTGGACACGCTTCCAGTGCCGCCGGAGGGCTTCCAGACCATCGACGAACTTCGCGAATCCATGGCGGATGGCTAGTGGAGAACGACTCGTTGACTGAGGCTGCTTCGCGCCACCGAGGCGAAACCGAGACCCAGCCAGCGGTATCAACCCGGGATGCTCGTGCTCGGCGCGCCAGAGGATCGTCCCGCCCTCGAAGTCGATGTCGAACCACCGAAGCTGGCGGATGGCTCCGATGCGGTGGTCGGTCTAAACGCGCACGGCCCAAAGACGCGGATCGTGGTGACGCAGGCGCCCTGAGGGACTCCCGCAAGCGTCTTGATGCTGCGGTGATCGCGTCGAGTGGCGACGCTACCTCGATGAGTTTGCGTCCGCGGCGCGGTCCGGCTTGCGTCGGCGGCCCCACCCATTGCGTCAGGCTCCCCACACCGTGACCCGGGAGTCGCCCAAGTCGCGTTCCTCGCGGAAGATCCTCTCCGCCCAGCTTCTGCCGGGGCGCAAGTCGAAGATGACGAGATGGCCCGCGGCCGTTCCGCTGATGTCCATGTAGCGCTTCGTCTGTTCGAGTCCCTCTTCGACCGTTCTCGACAGGGAGCGGCCCTCCTTCACGAGCTTGCACTCGACGACGGCCCGGTCCTCCCGTCCGCCCTCCCGGGGCCAGACGACCAGCAGATCCACGCGGCGGCTCCCCAGCGCGTACTCACGCTCGATCCGTCCCGTGGCGTTCACGACGCGGTGCAGAAACGCCTGAAGCACCAGCTGCGGGCCGGCCTCGGTGTACTGCGCGCGCCGGATCCAATGCTCGGAGTTCTGCCGGAAGAACTCCTGGAAGGCGGCGAGGAGGCGGTCCATGTCCAAGCTTCCGTTGGGGTGGACATACCACGCAGTCTCCTGGGGTGCAATCTCGTGCTGAAGGACCCACGTCAACTCCCGTGGGAGCACCTCGCCGTAGATGGGATTCGCCACCCGCAACGTGCGACCCGGCGCGACCAAGCCAAGGTCGCGCACGTACTCGAAGTCGCGGTCGCTGTACTCGGCGTCCCCGCCGCCAAGCAGGGGCTCGATCACTCGACGCACGCGCGGCTCGCGCAGCTTGTCCGCCAACTGGTCAAGATGCGTGTCGCGGCGCAGGATCAGCGCCTCGCGCGAAAGGAAGACATCGCTCTCCGTGAAGGCTTCCCCGGGCTCCCTGGGAACCCCCGCCGAAAAGCACATCTCCAGAGCAAGCGCGTTGACCAGCCAAGGCTGGCCGCGGGTCTGCTCCCACACGGCCCGGATCGCCCCGGGCGCGAACCCCTGGCCGGTCTCGTCGGTGTGCTGCCCCAGCAGATCCTCGACCTCGGCGCGCCCGAAGTCCCCCATCCTCAGCGACGTGGCTTTGACGTTGAAGGCGCTCCCCCCCGTGATGACCTCTTTCTCCGAACCGGCCCGAATGCGGTAGTCGCGCACGTCCCGCACTCCGCACAGCACCACGCTCTGGGGGAATCCCTCGGGCCGGCGCACGTACCCCGCCCGCAACTGCCGTAGCACGGACACCAACGTGTCGCCCACCAGCGAGTCGATTTCGTCGATCAGAAGCACCAGTGGCGCGCGGCCGGCTCTCGTCCAAGTCTCCAGCAGAGTGCCGAGCACGTCGTCTGGACGCCGGGTCGTGTCGAGCGCCTCCGCGGCTTCGGCCGTGGCGTGATCGTTCAGCGTGTATCTGGCCTCTCGGGCGATTTGCGACGCGATCGCGCCCATCGCGCGCCCTACGTCCTCTCGCGCCGTCTGGGCGGGCTCGACATTGATGTAGGCGCAACGGTACTCGCCAGCCTCGCCGCCGTTGAGCAGGCCGCGCAGCGCCAGCAGCGCCGTGGTCTTGCCCGTCTGCCGAGGAGCGTGCAGCACGAAGTAGCGCTCCTCCCGGATCAGTTCGAGGACCTCCGGCAGAGCGATGCGATCCAGGGGCGGGATGTGGTAGTGGAGCGCGGGCCGAATCGGACCCGCAGTATTGAATTTTCGCATGGGGGTAAACGTGGTCGGCGCACGCGGGGTGGGCAAGCACACCGATGTTTGCGTTCGGGAGTGGCCTGAAGGTCACGCCCTAGGTTACCGAGGCCAAGGGGTCTCCCGTCAGTCCTCTCCGCTACGTCCTGGCCGTCGATCCCGGAAGGGCGAAGTCGCTCGCATGGCATCCGCCTTGCCAGCATTCGCACGGACCCCAGCGAGAGCCTCGTCTCCCAACTCCGTCTTCCGACCGCGCCCGGCCCCGGCTTGCCGGTTGCCGCCGAGGGTCGAGCTGAACATCCGCAGCCGCTGCTCCAGAGTCTCGGGCAACGGCACCCGCATCTCCCGACCCAACCTTCTGTCCAGTGCTTTCCCGCGTGCGCCCGATGCGCTCCAAATGCCCTCCATTTCAACCGCATTTCCGGCGAATTGGGGACGGCGGACCCAGACGCGAGCCAACAGCAAGAAATGCAGATCGTACACTCCCAGTTGAACTTAGGAGATATTATGCCGTGATTCGCAGCCGGTTTTCAGCCGTTTTGGGAGCAGGGGGTCGCCGGTTCAAATCCGGCCGCCCCGATTCCGCAGGACCTCCCTTTCGATCCATCCCCTGGCCCCTCGGATCGCCTTCGCTCGATGGCTCGTCGCCATCTTCACCGCCGCGGGCAACTCCGCGTAGGTGCGGTCGTGGCCTTCCGGGACGAACAGCGGGTCGTAGCCGAAGCCGCCCGAGCCCCTCGGTTTGCGTGCGATTCGTCCCCGCACGATGCCCTCCACCACTTCGTGGCACAGATCGTCGGTGAGTGCGACTGCGCACCGATAGTGCGCCCCTCTGCGCTCCTCCGCTACACCCTCCAGACGCTCGAGCAGCCAGCGGTTGTTCGCTTCGTCCCGTCCCCAGCGCGCGACCCGGTCCGCCGGGGCGAAGCGTCGCGTCCGCACCCCGGGGCCGCCTCCGAGCGCATCCACGCAGAGGCCGGAGTCGTCCGCGAGCACGGGAAGTCCGGAGCGACGATGAAAATACTTCGCCTTGGAGAGGGCATTGCGCGCGAACTTATCGAAGGGTTCGAGCTCGTCCTCTTCCTCCGACTCGGGGAGGCCGAGATCTGCCGGGCCGAGCAAGCGGATCGGGAGGTCGGTGAGAAGACCGCGGATTTCGCGGAGTTTGTGGGCGCTGCGCGTGGCCACGAGGACCGGGGGCGGGTTCAGTCCGCCCAAAGACTCTCCGCCGTGAGACTCTCCGCGAACGCCGGGTAGACCCTCCACAGGTATCCGCCCATGACGAAGGCCGCGAGCACGTTCCCCACCAGGATCGACCACCACGCAAGTTCCTCGAGAATCCATCCGCCCAGCATCGCGACCATGGCGATGAAGAAGACCTCGAACACCACGAACAGGACGATGATCCCGAGCGCAAGCGGCGGGAATCTGGACACCTGTCGGGCCAGGCCGGAGACCGCGACGCCGAACAGGACGAAAAAGGCGAAGTGGGCGAGCGTGTACCCGAGAATCGGCGCGAGGGAGATCTCCACCGCGACCGGCGTGGGCGCGCCGCGGAAGAGGACCGTGGCCAGCGCCGCCGGCGTATAGAGGGGTTCCCGGAGGACGGTGTCGATGATGAGGAACCAGAGCGCGACGACGAGCGCGCCGAGGAGCCCGGCGTAGATGCCGTGCCGCGTGACCCGGTGGGTCTGGAGGAAGTTCATCATGCCCACGATGCCGGGTTCGGAACTCACCCAGTGCATGTGGGTGAACATCACGACGCCGGCGAGGGCGTTCCCGAAGAAGACGGCGGGCCAGCCCGGCGCGGACATCACGAGTCCGGAGGGCGCCCGGATAAGTCCAACGTAGAAGGCGAGCGAGCACACGAAGAGGCCGTACAGCGCGCCGATGAACACGTTACGGGGGACGCCCGCCCACTGCACGAGCGCCGCCGCCAGCATCCCGAGCCCTCCCCAGACGGCGAAGTGAATGATGGTGAAGCCCGAGATGATCCCGATGGAGGGCTCGACCTCCGCCCGGCTGATGAGCGCCCCCCACAGGAAGGCGGGCGTCTGAAGCGGGGTCCCCTGGCCGAGGTCGTAGAAGTAGAAGAGTACCGCGAGGACGAAACCGCCCAGCAGGCCTCCTACGAGCCCTGCCCGGATCCTCCGCCTGAGCGTCAGCATGGCCTCAGCATACGGAGTCCGGGTCGGTGCGCGCCGCCTCCCATTCGCGTTGCTCTTCCAGGGCCTCCTCCACCTCCCGCTCGCGTTGTCGGCGGCGCGCCCGGAAGATCCCGCCTCCAATCACGACGAGCAGGAGGTAAGGCATCGCCGCCATGAAGACGAACATCAGGAGGTATCCCGCCTGTTCGTTCGGGGTATGCTGCATCTGCGTGGCCGCCGCGAGGGAGGCGAAGGTGTTCAGCACTTGGCCGCTACAGCTTGTCGAGGACGAGCACCGCCATCAGCAGTGGAAGGTAGAGGATCGAGGCCCGGAACAAACCTCGAGCGTTGGCCGACGATGCGGAACGGGCGAACCGGATCGCGGCCAGGAGGAAGAGGGCTCCGAGGGCAAGCGCGACCCCAAAGTAGACGGCCCCCGTGAGGCCGAGGACGCTGGGGACGAGGCTCACCGGGATCAGGGTCAGGGCGTAGAGCAGCGCCTGGTGGCGCGTCTGCCGGCCCTCGAAGTCGCCGACGGAGAGCATGCGGAGGCCCGCCGCCTCGTAGTCGTCCCGCAGCAGCCACGCCAGGGCGAGGAAGTGCGGCAACTGCCAGAGGAAGAGGATCCCGAACAGCGCCCAACCCCCAGGACTCAGTTGTCCTGTGGCGGCAGTCCAGCCGCCGAGGATCGGCAGTGCCCCGGGCACCGCGCCCACGACAGTCGAAAGCGAGTGCACCCGCTTGAGCGGCGTGTACACGAGGTCGTAGGAGATGAAGGTGGCAAGGGCGAGGCCGGCGGTGATCGGATTGACCGCGACCCACAGCCATATGATCCCCGCCGCGGCCAGGCATCCCGACACGACGGCGGCCGACGGCGTTCCGACCCGCCCGGCCGGCAGGGGCCGCGAGCGCGTCCGGACCATGAGCGCGTCCACATCCCGCTCCAGCACCTGGTTCATCGCGCTCGTGCCTGAGGCGACAAGGGCCACGCCGATCATGGCGTGGGCGAAGAGGGCGAAGTCGAAGCTCGCCGCGCCGAGGAGGTACCCGGCGGCCGCGGTGACGACGACCAGCGCCGTGATGCGCGGCTTCGTGAGCTCCAGGTACGAGGGAAGCGTCCCGAGAACCGAGTGGGCCCGTCTCGAGATCCCGCCGAGCGGGATCCCGCGGGCCTTCAGAAGACTCCCGGCTTCCACGGCGAAGTCGGCGCTTACACGTACTCCATCATGATCGCGATGATCATGATGGCCACCGCCGGCAGGGGCGCCAGCGCCACCAGTCGCAGGCGGTTGGGCTCGAACTTCAGATGCATGTAGTAGAGCGCCACCAGCAGCGCCTTCCATGCGGCCATGACGAGAAGCGACACGACGATTATCCACTTCGCGATGTCCAGGTAGACCACCCCCACCTCAAGGGCCGTGAGGATGGCCAGGTACAGCCAGATGAGCATGTACTTCGGGTGCTCGTGCGCATGATCGTCCGCGGCGCTGGCCGCGTGTCCGGCTTCACTCATTCGTTCGCTCCGTAGCTCTCGGTCACCCACCGGTCCGTGACGGCTAGATCAGGTATACGATCGTGAACAGGATGATCCACACCAGGTCCACGAAGTGCCAGTAGAGCCCGAGCACTTCGATGCCGTGCGTGTTGTCCGCCCCCCAGTGCCCCCTGTAGGCGCGAATCGTGGCCCACGCGAGGCAGATCACGCCCAGCAGGACGTGGAAACCGTGGAATCCCGTCATCGTGTAGAAGGTGGCTCCGTACAGTCCCGCGGCCGGCGTGAACCCCTGGCTCCCCTGCCAGGATTGGTGCAGGACGAGTTCGGTATACTCGTAAACCTGTACACCGAGGAAGGTGGCGCCCAGCAGGGTCGTCGACAGGAGCCACAGCTTGATCCCCTTCTGGTCCCCTGCCTGCGCGGCCGCGAACGCCTTCACCATCGTCACCGAACTGCAGATGAGAAGGAAGGTGTTGAACGCGGTGATCGGGACAGCCAGCACCTCGTTGGGCTCCGCCCACGTATCGGAGGCCCCGAAGCGGAGTACAACGTACGAGCCGATGAGGCCGGCGAAGAACATCACCTCCGAGCACAGAAACACCCACATGCCCACCTTCTGGGTGTAGACGTCGAGCCCTCTCTCGGGGACCCGGCCTGCGGTCGCGGCGTGTGCCATCTCGTCTGATCCCTTCTTATGCGATTAGTGGCTGCCGGCGGCCGGGCTCACGACATCCGGCCGTTCGTTCTGCGCCAGCCAGTCCTTGTCCTCCACATCCGGGTGGCTGTACTCGTGCGGCCCGTGGTAGACGACGGGGATTTCCTCCCAGTTCCCGTGCTTGGGCGGCGACGGCGTCTGCCACTCCAGCGTCGTCGCGTTCCACGGGTTCGCCTCGGCCTTCTTCCCCTTCTTCAGGCTCCAGAAGAAGTTGAACGCGAACAGGAAGCCCGACGCGAAGAGGATGAACGCGGACCACGAGATGAGCGCGTTGGAGTCCTCGATCCCCTGCAGGTGCGCGTAACCGGTGGAGTCGTAGATGCGCCGCATCATCCCCACCATCCCCACGCCGTGCATCGGGAAGAAGACAAGGTTGAAGAAGACGAAGGTGAGCCAGAAGTGGATCTTGCCCATCGTCTCGTTCATCATCCGGCCGAACATCTTCGGGTACCAGAAGTAGATCGCGCCGAAGAGCGCGAACAGGCTCCCGCCGAAGAGCACGTAGTGGATGTGGGCCACGATGAAGTACGTGTCGTGGATGTAGATGTCGACCGGTGTCGAGGCCATGAACACGCCCGACAGGCCTCCGATCGCGAACATCGCCACGAACCCGATCGCGAACAGCATGGCCGTGTGCAGCTGGAGGTTCCCCCGCCACATGGTGCCCATCCAGTTGAACGTCTTGATCGCCGAGGGCACGGCGATGAAGAGCGTCGAGACCGTGAACGTGAGCCCCAGCATCGGGTTCATCCCGCTCTGGAACATGTGGTGGCCCCACACGATGAAGCCCAGGAAGGCGATCGAGACGAGCGCCAAAACCATCGCCTTGTAGCCGAACACCGGTTTCCGCGACCCCACCGAGAGGATCTCGGAGGTGAAGCCCATGGCCGGGAGGATGAGGATGTAGACCTCCGGGTGGCCGAAGAACCAGAACAGGTGCTGCCAGAGGAGCGGCTGTCCCCCGCCCTCGGGGAGGAAGAAGCTCGTCCCGATCGTCTGGTCGAAGACGAGCATGATCCCGGCCGCCGACAGCACCGGCATGGCGAGCAGCGCGAGGATGGCCGTGATGAACAGGGACCAGATGGTCAGTGGCATGCGCATCCAGGTCATCCCGGGGGCGCGCATGTTGATCGTCGTCGTGATGTAGTTCACCGATCCGAGAATCGATGAGAGCCCGATGAAGATGAGCGCCACCAGCCACAGGATCTGTCCCAGGCCGACGCCGGTCAGGTCAGGACGGGCGCTGAGCGGGGCGTAGAGCGTCCAGCCGGCCCCCGCCGCGCCTCCCACCACGAAAAAGCTGGCCAGGGTGAGGATCCCGGCCGGCACCATGAGCCAGAACGAGAGCATGTTGAGCCGCGGGAACGCCATGTCGTGCGTCCCCAGCTGGAGCGGGATGAGGTAGTTCGCCCACACACCCACGAGCATCGGCATGATGGCGAGGAACACCATCACCGAACCGTGCATGGTGACGAGGGCATTGTAGAATTCGGGCAGGATGTACCCGCTCGCAACCATGGTCTCGGGGAAGATCCCGCCCAGCGGCAGCTCGCCCCGCGCCGGCCACGCGATCTGGTATCGCATGAGCATCGCGAGCAGTCCGCCGATCATGAGGAAGAACAGCGTATAAAAGAGGAACTGGATCGCGATGACCTTGTGGTCCGTCGAGAATATGTACTTGCGCAGGAACGACTGCTCGTGTTCCTCCTGCAGAATCGCCTGCCCCGTCGCCTCCGCTACGATCGTCGCCATATCAGCCTTTCTCGATCACTGGGCGGTCGCCTGGCCAGCCTGCCAGGCGTCGAATTCCGCCGCGCTGTGCACGGTTACGCTCGCCATCATGTAGTAGTGGCCCAGGCCACATAGCTCGGCGCACGCGATCTCGAAGTTTCCGGTCTGGGTCGCATCGAACCACACCGGGATGGTCATGCCGGGCACCGCGTCCTGTTTCACCCGGAGTTCGGGGATGAAGAAGGAGTGGATCACGTCCTCGGATTCGAGCAGGATCGTGATGTCTTCGTTCACCGGGAAGTGGAACTGGTTGCGGACCGTGAAGTCGTCCCCCGTCCCCAGCGCCCGGTCCATGCCGGGATAGGTGATGTTCCACTCGAACTGCTTTCCGACGACGAGGAACTCGAGCGCGTCCTGCGGCCGGTTGGAGCTCCCCTTGATGTCGTCCCAGACCATGGCCGAGTAGGCGCCGAGGATCGCGATGATGATGGCCGGGATCACCGTCCAGATGATCTCGACCTTGTTCGATCCATGCGTGTAGTGCGCCCTCGCTCCCTCGCGCCCGCGGTACTTGATGCAGAACCAGAGGATGCCGCCCTCCACGAGGACGAAGGCAATCCCGGTGATGACGAGGATGATCCAGAACAGCTGGTCGATCACGATGCCGAATGTCGAGTAGTTCGGGGGCAGCGCCCAATCCACGAGCTATCTCCTTCCAGGTGATCCCTTCAAATGAACGGAACGCGAGCGGGACCGGACGGCGCTCGGGCCGCCGGTCCCGCCCCTCGCGTTACTGGGTGCGCTCCACTCGGATGCGGTCGGTGCCGTGCTCGATGACGAGTGCGTCGCCCATCGGGACGTTGGAGCCCATCATGTCGCTGTTGTAGTCGAACGAGGCCTCGGCCATACCGCCGGCGGTGACCGTCACGCTCGCCGTCATCGTGCCGAACTCCTCGTGCCACGCCGTCATCGTGTAGTCGCCGGCGGGGACGTTGGCGATCGAGTAGCTGCCGTCGGCGCCCGTGACCGCGAAGTACGGGTGATCCACGACGCCGATGTACGCCTGCATCCAACCGTGCACGTCGCAGCGCACCGGCACCATCACCTCGGACACCGCGAAGCGCTGCGTGCTCGTGATCCCGGCGCGAGGCTGGCTGATGTTGAAGCCCCGGTTCTCGGTCGGCGTGGCGTTGATGTTGTGGAGCAGGTTGTCGCTGTTCGTGATCTCGATGTCCTGTCCGCTCTGCACGCCGAGAACGTGCGGGGTATAGCGGCAGTTCACCTGGTCGAGCTCGGCAGCGCCCGACGCGGCCGGCGCCCCGGAGACGCCCTCGCTCAGATACACGAACACGTTGGCCAGGCCACCGTTGGACGCGAGCACGTTCTGCGCCATGGGGCCCTCGGCGCCATAGCCGGCGGCACAGTCCTCCTCGGCCGACATGTCGATCGGCTCCATGGTCGGGACCATGCCGCCGAAGTTGGCCATGCCCGAGATGGTGCCGACGGTCGACGGATCCACCGCAGCGGCGGCAGGCGCCTCGCCTGCGTCGTCCGCCGCGCCTTCCGACGATCCACCGCCGCCGCCGCCACAGGCGGCCATCGCCGTGACGGCCAGCAGAGCCGCAGAACGGTTCCAGAAATGCGATCGCATTGATTTACCTCCGTACGAGAAGCTGTTGCACTATTGGCTGTTAAGAGCCCTTCCTGGTTGCCTCGTCAGTTCCTCCGACGGTCCTGGGCCCGGCGCACGAGAACGAGACCGAAGGCCCCCGTCAAGAGCATGGCCAGGAGAGGCGTGACGACGACCGTGCTGGACGCCGGGGGTTCAAGCAGAATGTAGTACCACGAGCTCACGGAACTGCGCTTTCCGACCTCGGCGCTCGACCCATCCCACGCCTGGAAGGCGATGGGCGTGGGGATGCCCTCGGCGAAGTCGAGACCGTCGCTCTCCAGCTCGATCGGACGCCGGACGTGAAGCGTCCAGCGCCCCTCCTCCCACGTGGCCTGCCCCGTTACCGGATCCTCCGTGAGCGGCTCGACGGAGTCGAGTCCCCGGCCGCGCGCGGCGCCGACGCCCGTCTCCGAGTCCCAGGTCCAGAGATAGACCGGCTCCCGGGTGTCCCCCATCAGGAAATACGGACGCTCGGTGCCCTCGGGCTGTTCGAACGGGAACTGGAGGAGCACCGCGTCCGGGGGCCTCGCCACCGGCGCGCCGGCGCTGTCGAGGGCGATGGGCTCCGCCCCGTCGAGATCAAGCGCGGCGGTGATCTTCGTCTGCCACTCGTCCCAATTCGGGTCCGGACTGTTGGACGGGTCGTTCCACTGCATGCGCAGCGCGATGTCGTTTCCGTCGTGAAGGCCCTGCACCCAGACACCATCCACCGTCGGCGCGAAGTTGCGCGGCACCTGGACGACCTGGCCCGAGAGCGGGAAGTAGAAGGGCTCGACACCCTCCCACGCCTCATCGCTGCCGTCGGCCGGAAGCCCCCCCTCGGCGCGCCCCACGCGGATGACTTCGCGCAGAGGGGGCGTCTCGCGCGGCCCGAACGAAGCGAGGTAGTGCGCCAGTTGCCACACCTCGTCGGGCGAGACGACGCCCGAGTTCATGGCGTCGATGGCCGACGGCATCGGGGTGCCGTCCAGCCCGGTCAACATCCGGGTGTGCATGTCCTCGACGCTGCTGCCGCCGTTCAGATACCACGCCTCGGTGAGGTCGGCCGCGCGAATGGGGAGGCCCCGCCAGTCCTCGAGCGTAGGCGCCGAAGTCCCGTCGCCGCGCCCCGACAGGCCGTGGCACTCCTCGCACAGCATCGTGAGGTATGCCGCCGCCCCCGCTTCGATCGCGGCGGGACCGCCACCCGGGTCCGATCCGAAGTCCAGCGGTTCGGGCGCCGGACCCTGCCCGAAGAACCTTGAGAAGCTCTTCAGGTAGACGATGAGGTCGTCGATCTCCTGGTCCGAGAGATTGGGCCAGCCCGGCATCGTCGTACCGGGGAGCCCGTTCTCGATCGCGAACCGGATGTCCGCGTCGGTCGGCAGTTGCCCGCTCCCGGTGGTGCGGATCTGGTACAGCGCCTGCGTGAAGTCGCGCGGCCGGGGCAGCATCGAGGTAGCAGCCGAGCCGTCCCCCTGCCCGGTTTCGCCGTGGCACTCCGCGCACCAGCGATCGTACACGACCTTGCCCGCGGTGGCCGCCTCTTCCTGCCCCGCCAGTGCGGGCGCAGCGCCCGCGGTCAGGGCCAGCAACGCGATCGCGGTCCGGCGCGATCTCATCATTCGTGGCCCCCTTCCCCTTCTTCCTCCCACGTGCGCGGCGTGTAGCCGGACTGCTCGTAGAGATAGAGGATGACGGCCCAGATCTCGTCCTGCTCGAGTATCAGCTCCCAGGCCGGCATGGCCGAATCCCACGGCGTCCCTTCGCGCGGCAGGCCGGGGCCACCCTTGGCGATGCGCCAGAACACGTAGCTCTCCGTGAGCTGCGGCAGGTTGCCCGAACTCGTGAAGTCGGCCGGCACCGGGTTGAATGCCTGCGCGTAGTGGCCCTGGCCGTCGAGCAGGTCACCGTGGCAGGGCACGCAGTTGCGGACATATACCCGCTTCCCGACCGCAAGGTGCTCCTCCAGCGAGCCTTCCTCGTGCAGCGGATTCTCCAGCCCGGTCAGCTCGATCGTCTCGCCGCGGAAGGTGATCTGGTTCGGCGGCGCCGGGTGCACGGCGCGCAGCGTGGCCGGCGCGGCATAGCTCGGCTTCACCCGCTCGTACGCGAGCCAGCCGATCAGGACCGGAAAGGCCACCATGAGGATGCCCCGCACCGTTCGCCGGTCGGGCTGCACCATGGTGGCCTGGATCGGTTCACGGAAGCGCTGCCAGCGCTCTTCGTCGGCGCTCATGTAGAGGAGGACGCCGACGAGTACGATCAGCATGTACTCGACGATGACGGAACTCGGGACCGGCGCGCTCGCCACGCCGATCACCGGCAGCACGTATCCGATCACGTACTCGAACGCGACCCAGGAAGCGACGACCACGATCACGCCCTGCCAGAACGGATGGGACAGGTAACGCTTCATCGGCTACCTCCCGCGCTGTCCGGCGGGGTGTCCGGGGGCTCGCCCGGAGCCTCCGCCCCGGATCCCGCGCCCCCCACCAGAAATTCCACCAGCACATCGAGTTCGACCGGGGACATGAGATCGCCGAAGATCGTCGGCATCGTCCCTGCGAAGGCCGAGTACTCCTCGTTGATCGTCGCCATCGGATCCACGATCCCCTCGCGGACGACGGCCGGATCCTGTCCCTGCAGCTCCTCGAGGGGAGGAGCGACCATACCGCCCTCGCCGCCGAGCGCGTGGCAGGCGAGGCAGCCCTGCGCCGTGATCAGGGCTACCGCGTCGACCTGATTCGGGTCGGTCACGGCGGGGGGTGGTGGGGCAGCGGCGGCCGCGTCGTCGGCGGCCAGCGCCGCGGCGAAGTCGTCCGCGTTCACCGTGATCTCGCCACCCTGCGATTCCAGGTAGGCGACGAGCGTCCACAGCTCGGCCTGCGACGAGGTGATGCTCTGATCGATCATGATGGGGTCGAAGCCATCCACGATGTAGGCCGTCGGGCTGGTCAGAGACTCCCACAGGTAGTCCTTGCAACTCTGCCCGGGCACGCGCGTCGCGCACACGCTGCCCGCCACCCCGACGAGATCCGGAGCGCGCGTGCCGAGGCCGTGGCACGCCGTGCAGCCGCCCACCCCGGCGTAGATCTCCTCGCCGATCGCCGCCAGCTCCTCGGGCGGCATGTCCGCGCTGAGCACGATCTCCCTTGGCACCGCCGACTGTACCTGCGGGATCACGTTCGCCACGAAGGTGAACACCGCCAGCGTCGCCACGACCGTGAACAGGATCTTGAGGTTCGTCATCTATCGCTCGCCTCCGTGCCGGCCCCCGCCCCCGCTTCGTCGTAGACCGACCTCTCCGCCAGCCCGCCCAGCCAGAAGATGAATCCGACGAGCGCGAAGAAGATGAGCACACAGATGCTGATGATCGTCGCCGCCGGGCCGAGCGCCGGCGTGAACGCCTGTTCGCTCGTGTCGCGAATCACCTCGTAGACGTGCCAGTGCTGCCGGATCCCGCTGCGGGCGAACCCCATGAGGCCCATGAGCCACGTGAACGTGACGGCCAGAATCAGCAGGGCATACTGCGAACGGTCCGGCATCTTCCCCCACTGGATCTCGCCGCGCGATTTCGCGCCCCGGAGCATCGCGATGTCGATACCGATCACGAACAGGATCGTCGCCAGCACCGCGAGCACCTGGTAGACGGAGAAGCCGATCCGCACGATCGCCGTCACGAAGTAGCCATACACGCCGTAGAAGACGACGATGACGGCCGAAAGCGCGAAGGCGGCGCCCTGCAGCATCGTGCCGGCCCGAACCCACGGCACGACCGGATACTTGTTCGCCCGCCGGTACATGAGGAACGAGAGGAACGTGGTCAGGATCATCAGGTTGACGGCCGTATTCTTCGCGCTCATCACGCCGAGCACCTGCAGGAACGGGTGTCGGATTCCGCCCATGGCCGCGATCTCGTCACGGTCTGCAATCATCGTGTTCGGCGTCGCCCACACGATGACGCCGAGGACGAGGACGAGAAGCATCCACTTGATATAGGGCTGGAAGCGTTCAGCGCCCGGGATCCGTCCCATCCCGATCCACAGATAGTAGTTGCCGGCGAGGAAGAGGATACCGATGAGGAAGGCCTGGATGATCCAGAGCCAGCTCATGAAGCCGCCCATCATGGTGATCCCCATCTGCTGGCTGAACTCGTAGATCTCGCGTCCGAGCCAGTATCCGGCGAAGGGGAGGACGATGAGCGCTCCGATCGCGATGAGGTTGCCCGTGTAGCCCATCCAGTCGTAGTGCGCACGCTCCTCGTCGGTCCGGCTCGTGAGGAAGCGGTACGCCGCGTACGCGCCGACGATCGCGCCGCCGAAGACGACGTTCGCCAACAGCCGATGGATGTTGATCGGCATCCAGGTCGCGTTGTTGATGGCGCTCCACAGATGGACCGTCTGCGGGGCCGTGTCCACCGTGAGGCCTTCCGGCGGGCTCATCATGTAGGTGAGCCACCCGTTCGCGATGAACATCACGATCGTGCCCCACACGTTGAGCATCAGGCCGAGGCACCAGTGAACCTTCTTCGCCGCGCCCTTCTTCCACGCGTCCCACCCGTAGTAGTAGAGGTAGAGCGTAAATGATTCGAGGAAGAAGAGGCCCGCGTACACCCACATCGACGGCGCAAAGACCGCCGTCAGGTAGCCCCAGAAGCGCGGATAGAGGGTGGAGAGAAAGAAAACGAGGATCGCGCCCCAGATTGCGGTCGCGCTGTAGGCCACGAGCAGCAGCCGCGTGAACTCCTTGGCAAGCTTGTCGTACTTCTCGTCCTTCCCGACGATCCCGATCGCCTCGATGACGACGGCAAACATCGGCACGCCGAGGACGAAGGCCGCGAACAGGAGGTGCAGCTGGGCCGCGATCCAGACGGCGCCGCGGCGGTCGAGTCCGAGGAAGTTGAACTCGCCGTAGTCGGGTCCCGGCGCCTGTGCGAGGAGCGGGAGGGCCACCGCCAGCGCGAGGGCAGCCAGCAGAGCGCCGCGGGTCAGGACACCACGGGTCATCCAGCGATTCATCGCTTCTCCCCCTGGCCCCTGCTCCGCCGTTGCCGGGCGAAGAAGGGCATCCGCTTCGAAAAGTCCACCGGCATGGCGCGGCGAACCTCGGTCATCACCTCGAGTGTCACTTCCGCGTGCCCGCGCTCGCGGGCGAATTTCTCCACGCGCTCCGCCACGACTCCGCGCACGAAGCTGGGGATGGCGCCGAGCCGAGCTTCGGCCTCCGCGTTCCACGGGAGATCGAGTTCAGTGGCCGAACCGTACGTGGTCGCCCGGCGCGGCGCGATGGCCGGGGCCACGCGGGACGCCGGCTCGTAGGCGCAGGACGGATCCGGGCCCAGCAGGTCTCCGTCGATCGCGTAGGCGCGGGCGCGACAGCCGCCGCAAAGTTCCCGGTACTCGCAGCGCCCGCACTTCCCGCCCGGTTCGCCGTCGCGCAGCAGACGGAAGACCGTGGCCTCGCGCCAGATCTCTCCGAAGGAGGCGTCGGCGAGATCGCCGGCCACCTCCGGCATGTACGGGCAGGGCGTCACCTTCCCCTCGGGCGTGATGCGGCAGTATTGCACACCGCACGGGCACCGCGTCCGGTAGTTGAGGAGGGGCGAGTCCGGATCGTGCTCGTATACGTGGCGCATCAGTTGCGGCTGGCACTTGGAGCGGATCATGAGGCGCCCGCGGTACTCGCGCTGCAGTTCCGCGAGCCGGGCCACGATCTCGTCGTTTTCTTCCGGCGCGAGGCCCCGCATCCCTTCGCCCCTCCCCGTCTCGACGAGGAAATAGACGTTTAGACACACGGCACCCTTCGAGTCCGCCCAGGCGGCCAGGGCATCGAGTTCATCCCGGTTCCCCCGCGTGACGGTGAACTGGATGAGGAAGTCGAGTCGGTGTTCCACCAGGCGGTCCACCGCAGCCAGCGTGTCCTCCAGCGCCCCGTCTCCGTGCCGGAAGCGATTGTGGTATCGCGGGTTGAGGGAGTCGATACTGAGGGCGACGCCCTGCACGCCCGCTGCCTTCAGGGACGCGATACGCTCGTCCGTGAGCCCCGTTCCGTTTGTGCCCACGGTCACGGTCGCGCCGCGTTCCGAGGCGTAGGCCGTGATCTCCTCGAGATCGGACCGCACGAGCGGCTCGCCGCCGCTGAGGATGAGGAGCGGTGACGGACTGACGTCGAGGATCTGGTCGATGACCCGGAAACAGGTCTCCGTGTCGAGTTCGTTCGCGGCGGCGTGCCACGAGCCGGCGGAGATGTAGCAGTGGGCACAGGCGAGGTTGCAGCGGCGCGTCAGATTCCAGGCGACGACGTGAGGGATCGCGACATCGGGCTCGACTCGCGGCGCCGCGGCGGCGGGGGCGCCGTCCCAGGCTGGCCCGGACGCCTTGTCAATCCGGGTATCGGTCCCGTGTGCGACAGCTTTCGCGGCCAGCGGGGCCCCGGTCACTTCGCGTGCGACCCCTGCTCCGAAGCGGGACCTGAGTTCGCCCCGGCTTCCCCCGCCCCCTCCTGCTCCGCTTCCGATCCCGACTCATCTCCCAACTCCGTGCGCGCGAACTTCTCGACGGCGGCGCGGGCATCGTCGGGCGAGACCATCTTGAAGTCGACGGGACAGTCGTCCGCCTGCTCCTCGATGTCGCGGATAGGACAGCGAGTCACGCCGGACGCCTTTGCCTCTTCGATGAAGCGCTTCATCTCCTCGCTCATCCCGTCGACGCCGGCGGCTTCGGCTCGCGCCTGCTTCGCCTTCAACTCGTTGAACATCACGAGCATCGTGTCGAGGTCGAACTCGTCGGCCGCGATCATCGCGTCCTTGTTCTCGTCCATCACGAGTGTAGTCACGCGCCACATGCCCTCGTCGCGGGCGAAGCGCTCCACGGTATTCCGGGCGAGGGGGCGCGCGATCAACGGCACGCGGCCCAGGCGCTCGAACGCCTCGTGCGTCCACACGATGGGATCGGCGGCCGTGCGGTCGCGAGGGATCTGGTTGTCCGTGACGGGGCACTTCGCCATCACGGGAAGCGGGGCCTCGAAGGCGTCCGCGTCGCTCGTTTCCACGATGGTGCGCTTCATCGCGTCGCCCGCCTTCACCTCGGCGAGGGCGAGTTCTTCCGCATCACCGATCCCCATCACGAGTTGCATGTGGGTCGGGAGGAGCTTCTTGATGGCCTCGTCGAGACGCTCGTTCGTCACCACGGGCAGCTGATCGCGATTCCACAGTTCCGCCTTCTCGGCGTTCCCGCGCCCGTTGGCGGCCTCTCCGACCTCTGCGATCGAAGGAGCCGCGCCGGTCTCGAGGGCTTCGCGGGCCACCTGCGCCGTTCCGTTAGTCTCAATCCCGGAGGCCTGGTACTTCTTCTCGTCCTTCGGGTTGGGGACGAAAGCGGCCGCGTAACGGCTTCCGGGTCCGTAGTGCTCGAGGACGAACTCCTCGACGGCCTTGCGCGCGATCCCGAGCGCGAACGGCGGCACGCGCAGGATCCTCACCTCCGCCTCGGGCGCCCACTCGAGCCCGGCCTCCCCGTCCTCTTCAATCCAGGGGATCTCCTCAGGCCGCACGTGCTCGGTCCCGATGAGGAGCACATTCGTGTCGGAGAGGTGGACGAGGTTGTCGGCCTGCGACCCCAGATCCGTCCCCTCGATGCGGTGCGAGCCATGGCGGGCCACGACGATGAGAGAGGGATCGATCTCCTCGGCCCACTTGAGGAGTGCGTCGAACGGTTTCCCGATGAGGACCTGGGTCTCGATTTCGACTTCGGGATACTCGCTCGCCATCACCTCGGCGCGCTTGATGTTCGCCTTGCACAGGCGGAGAAGGCCCTTGTCGATGATGTTGTTGTGGAGTTCTTCCTGCTCCTCGAACTTGAACACCTTCGAGGCCTGGACCGAGAGCACATCCTTGATGTTGTGGAAGACGACGTGGTGGTACTGCACGTCGAACGCGCTCGCGATGTAGACCTTGGCGCCGTACTCACGGGCCATGTCCAGCGCGATCCGAAGCCCCTTATAGGCGTAGGCCGAGCCGTCCACGCCCACGAGCCACTTTCCGCCCTCGAGAGACCGTTCATCTCGGATGATGAGCGCGTCCTTCTCGATACCGCGCAGCGAGCGCGCGACCACGCCGCCGAGGCGGCTTCGCTCCTGCCGCCCGAGCCCGTGGGCACCGATCGCCACGAGGTCGTAATCGCGGCCGGAGGTGCCCGCCAGCTTGTCCTCCTGCTCCTCGTCCTCGGCCAGGAGGCGGCCGTCCTCGCCCAGCTTGACGTCCGTGCGCTGCTTATCGCTGCCGTCGTAGTTGTGGGCGATGTTGGGATCGAAGCCGATGAGGCTGGGGAGACGCCCGCCGCCGCGGTTCGCCTCGTTGATGATCTCCTCGTAGTTGATGCCCTCGAGGAGCTGCCGCGTGACGGTCACGCCGACATCGGCACAGCGGCGGTGGAGCTGGTCGAGGAAGCTGTCGGAGATGAGCTGGAGACCCTTCTCGATCAGCTTGTCGTGGATCTTGCGCTGCCGCCGGATTTCAGCCGGTTCCTGGAACTGGGCCGGAAGCCCGATCTCGAGCTGGCGGAACCGGATGTCGTGGAGGCGTGCGGCGTAGACGTGAGAACCGGTTATGCGGCCCCCGAAGCGAGCACAGAGTTCGATGGCGCGGTCCACGGCCCAGTCCGACTCGCGCGAGTTATCGACCGGGACAAATACCTCTCGATACATGGCGCTCCGCTGGACGGCGTGCTGCGGCCGGTTCACGCTGGTCAAACCAACTTCGCCAGGGCGCAAAGCCCGGATGTATGCGGTCCGCGAAGGGCAGCCACGGACGAGGAATTCGGCGACGCTGGTTCAAGGTTTTCGGGGCTTGCGGAAGGTCCGGATCCCCGCTTGTGCGCCAAGAAGTTGCGGGTGCCCACGGGGAAAGTCAAACGGGGTCTACGGAGTCCGCGGCCAGCGGAGCCGACGGCTCCAGTCCGCCGAGAAAACCGCCGCTCCAAAGGTGACGAGAAGGACGACGAGCAGGCTGCGGAACCACACGGAATCGTCCATGCCGATCGCGCCGACGCCGGCACCCAGCGCGGCCCGGAGCGGGGAGTATGGATTCCAGTCCGCGACGAGTTGTGTCCAGCCCGGAACGGGGCTTCGGAAGAAACCGGCGAAGTGCAGGAGGAGGAGCGATAGCGCGGCCGAGGCGAGAGCCGCTTCGGCCAGCGAACGCACCGCCGCGGCTACGAGGGGGCCGAGGAGGTTCGCGAACCACAGCGTGGCGAGAGCCGCGAGGAGAACGACGGGCGCAGCCCCCAGGCCACCGGCCGACCAGAGGAGGACGAGCAGGGTCGGCACGAGTTGCAGCGTATCGATGGCCGTGCCCGCGAGCGTCCGCTCCAGTAGCCAGCGATGCGCAGGATAGCCCGTGCGCAAGATCTCTTCGAGCCAGCCGTCACGCGCGTCACGCACCGCCGGGATCGCCGAACCGAAAGATCCGAAAAAGACGAGAAACACTCCGAACACCGCGACCCGATGCGGCGCCGCAGCTTCGCTCAGGGCGACGGGCGTGAGGAGGAGGAGCGGGACCGCCATGTTCCAGACGAAGAGCCGCCGCCGCCGGAGCGCGGATCGCCACGCCAGGCGCCAGATCGTCATCGGGCGTCATCTTCCAGCCGCCGGCCCGTGAGGATGGCGAAGGCGTCCCCGAGATCCGGCTTCCGAACATCAACGGAAGCGACGGAAGCGCCGGCGCGGAGGACCCAGGCCAGCGTCTCGGGAAGGGCGCGGCCCGGATCCTCGACCTCCAGTGTCACGCCCCCCTCGCTCCACGCGGAGGGCCGTACGCCGTCCGGCACGGAGCCAAGTGCATCGCGGTCCGGATCCCGGCCGGCCGCGAACTGGATCTCCACGCGCGGCCGCACACCGATGCGGGAGAGCAGCCGGGTCGGGGTGTCCGCCACCTCGCACCGCCCATCGACGACGAAGGCGACCCGGTCGCAATTCGCCGCCGCGAAGATAGGGTCGTGGGCCGAGAAGACCGCCGTGCCCCCGGCCGCCCGGTGGCCCGAGAGCGCTTGTGCGAAGGCCCCGCGGCCCTCCGGATCCAACCCGGCGAGCGGCTCGTCCAGGAGCAGCAGCCGGACCCCCGTCCCGAACGCCGCCGAGAGCGCGAGACGCCGCCGCATGCCGGCCGAGTACGTGCCGGCGGGCCGGTCCGCGTCGGCGGCAAGACCGAAGCGATCCAGCCAGGCGCCCGCGGCCGTGCGCGCCTCAGCGGGCAGGGCGCCATGGAGTTCGAGCAGCAGGGCGGCATTCTCGCGTCCGCTGAGCCAGGGCCGAAACACCGGCTGGTCCGGCGCCAGCCACCGCCTGCGGGGGTCGGCCACGGTCGGATCGCGCCGGACGTGCGGGATTCGGTCCCCGCCGAGGAGGCGGAGGAGCGTTGATTTGCCCGACCCGTTGGGGCCGAGGATACCCAGACGTTCTCCTTCGCGAACCGCGAGCGAAAGTTCACGAAGGGCAGAACTCCCATCGGGATAGGCGTACGCCAGATCCTCCGCCTCGACGAGCATTCGAGCCGCTGACGCGTCCCGAGTGTCCCCGGGGCCGCGTTTCACGGGACGATCTCGACCCCGTCCTCCCAGACAGTGATCGCGTCAACGGGACAGGACGCGCAGGCCTCCACGAACCGCTCCCGCGAAGCATGCTCCGGAGTCGTGAAGATGGCGATGCCATCTTCGTCGAGATCGAACGCCTCGGGTGCTTCCTCGATGCAGTCGCCGAACCCCACACAGAGATCACGGTCGATGACGGCCCGAAGGCCGTCGACCTCCCGCTCCAACTGTGGATCCGGGGTGTCCGCCTCGTCCACTCTATTATTGTCCACTATTGTCGTTCACTTGTCAGCTACATTCCCTCCAGTCCGAGATCCGAACGAGCCCGGTCCATGACGGCGGGCGTCATCTCCTCGATTCCCCGATCCTTCGCATAGTCGTTATAGATCTTCTTCACCATCCCCCGTACGAACGAGGGCACGTGACCGAGGCGTTCCACCGCCTCCACGGTCCACCGCACCGGCCCAGGATTCTTGGCGGAAGGCGTCGCGAAGGCGTCGTCCCTGCCCTCCGCCACGCCCGTGCGGATGCCTTCGAACTCCGCCTCGGGCACCGTGCGCCCTCCCACCTTCACCCCGAGCGAACTCACGAGTTGAGTCTCCATGGGGTTGGCGAGCATCGCCGTCTTGCGCCCGCAGGCGGGACACTTGAAGACGGCGGCCAACGTGCCGTCTCCGGGGACGGCCCGTTCGTCGAACGCCATCTGACGATCGCAGTCCACACAGAGAAACTTCATGCCGGCTCCGCGGGCGCGTCGCCGCGAAGCGCTTCGACGATCCGCCGGACCACGTTCATGTTGGCCCCCTCCGCATCCAGCCACGCCTCGAGACGCCCTTCATCCGCAGCGGTCCCCAGCGCCGGATCGAAGGGGAGCCGGGCCAGCAGCGGGATCTCAAAGTGGCGCGCCAGGTCGTCGCCGGCGTCGCCGGCATGCAGCGGAGCAAGGCCACCGCAGGCGTCGCAGCGTATCCCCGACATGTTCTCGATCACCCCCTGGACCGGCAGGCCACGCGCCCGGGCCAGGTCGAGCGAACGGGCCACGGCGTCCCGCGACGCGGGGCTCGGGATCGTGACCGCGACGACACTCGCCAGCTCCGGCAAGAGGGCGTGCAGCTCCGCGAGACGCTGCGTGCCCGGTGGCAGGTCCACGAGGAGAATATCCAGTTCTCCCCAGGCGACATCCGCGAGGAATTCCCGCAACGCGCCGCGCTCCTGGGCGCCGCGCCACACGAAGCCCGCGTCGGCGGGCTCATGCCAGGTGAGGGCGCGGTCCGGATTCAGGAGGAGTCCCATCGACATCACCCGGACACCCGCCGGCGAGGCCGGCGGCTCGATTCCATCCGGACCCTCTGTGAGCGTCCCCGGCTCGACGCCGAGGAGGCGCGGACCGCTGGGGCCATTCAGGTCGGCGTCGATCAGGCCGACGCGTTCCCCCCGGCGGGCGAGGGCCGTGGCGAGGAGGGCGGCGACGAGGCTCTTCCCCACCCCGCCCTTGCCGCTCATCACGGCCACGACCCGGGCCACCGATGCGAGGCGGGCGGATACACGTTCGTCCTGTCCCGCGATCTGGTCGGGCAGATCCGAGCGCAGCTCGTCGACTTCGTGATAGGTACGGATTCCGGAATTCATCGGAGGCCAAGCTCCCACGAGGCCAGCGGAGGGTCAACCGCCGAAGACGGGGCAAGTTTCGGCGCGCGTCCCGCCATCGTACGATGTCTCACAGGTTGACCGTAGTCCATCGCGAATCGGGACGCTCCATGTCGATCATCGGCTTTCACCGCTTTCTCATCGCCACGGCCATCATCTTCTGCGCCGTTTTCGCCGCATGGGAGTTCCGGATCTTCGCGAGCGCCGGCAGTCTCGGAGCCCTGGTGGTCGGCGTGATCTTCGCGCTGGCGGCGGCCGGCCTGGCCTACTATCTGGCCAACCTGGCCAGGTTCCTGAAGACCGAGTCACTCCGCTAGCAGCTCCGTGGGACGACCCCGAATGCCGGCCGGGCTGCGCGGTGGAGGCCCCGACGAGCGTGAGGTACGCCGGCCCCTGGGCCTGTACCTCGGCGGAGGGGGCTTCCTCCTCGTCATCGCCGTCGTCGTGGCCGGTTCATTCGTGCGACCCGATCCCCTGACCTTCATCCCCACGCCGGTCGCTCCGCAGCCCCCGGTAGATCGGTTCGTGGTGGACACCGTGACCGTCGATGCGCGGGATGGCTCGCAGTGGGTCTACTTCGACTTCGACAAGAGGAGCGCGGTCGACGGACCGCTCGCGGGGTGGGATCTCGCGCTGAATCGATACCACGTCGTCGTGAACGGCGGGTCCGGGTATCCGGGGGCCGGCGGAGCCATCGCCGTCAACGAATCGTGGGAAGCCGTGCTCGAGGCCCCCGCTTCCGGCTACGCCACGACGGAAGGTTCGCTGGACGGTCTCCCCGGGACGCCCGGACTTGAGCGCTGGTATCGGTACGGATTCTTCTCCCATCTCCTCGAGCCGAAGGATGAGACGTACGTGATCCGTACGGCGGAGGGGCGGTACGCAAAGGTGAGGATTCTGAGCTACTACTGTCCGCAGGCGACGCCCGGGTGCGTGACCCTGCTGTACGGGTACCAGGGGGACGGGTCGCGCCGCCTTACTGGCTGAACCCGCGGGCGCGCTCAACCAGGGCTGCGGCGCCGGACGCCAACATGCGGCGGGCCAGGCGAAGGCCCACATCCCCGGGGACCGCCGCCGGACCCGTTTCCCGGTCGACGACGGGCGCACCGCCTTCCACGCTGTAGACCGCCGCGCGCAGCCGAAGATCTCCCCCCTCCAGCGACGCCCGGGCCGCGATGGGCACCCGGCAACCGCCTTCGAGCACCGCGAGAAGGGCCCGTTCGGCGGTGACCTCGGCTCGGGCGACCGGATCGTCCAGCGCCTGGACACGCGTGCGCACACCGTCTTGAGCGGCGCGACACTGCAGGCCGAGCGCGCCCTGACCGGGAGCCGGCAGCCATCCTTCGTCCATGGCGTATGCGCCGGCGGGCCACAGGCCGAGGCGCCGCAGCCCGGCCGCCGCCAGAACGAGCGCCTCGAAACGTCCCTCCTCCAGCTTCCGCAGGCGCGTGTCGACGTTGCCCCGGACCGGTCGAGGCTCGAGGTCGGCCCGGGCGGCGCGCACCTGGGCCGCGCGGCGCAGCGATGAGGTGCCCACGCGCGCGCCGGGGGGCAGTCGCCGCAGGACCCGCTGTCCCTCGGCGTCCGTACCGGGGGCAACCAGAGAGTCCCGGACCACGAGCACATCGCGGGGATCTTCCCGGGGCGGAACCGCCGCCAGCGTGATTCCCTCGGGCGAATCGACCGGGAGATCCTTGAGCGAGTGGACGGCGACGTCGATGCGGGATTCCCGGAGGGCCCGCTCGAGGTCCTCCGTGAACAGGCCCTTGCTCCCGATGGCCGGGAGCGGCGTGTGAGGATCCCGGTCTCCTCCGGTCGAGATGAAGCGGTACTCGACGCGAAGGCCGGGCCAGCGTGCCTCCAGCCGGTCTCCCACCCACGTCGCCTGCACCCGGGATAGCGGAGACCGCCGGGCTCCGATCACGAGACGGGTCCCGCTCATCCTTCGTGGCGGTCGCGGCGCACGGCCTTCATGACGTCACCCGACGAGCGAAGAGTAGGTCCCGCGTCCGACCGCGCAGAGGCGTCCCTGGTCGTCGTGCACGTCCACGTCCGACACGGAGATCGTGCGCCCGTAGCGCCGCAGGCGGCCCGTGGCGCGCAGCCAGGGACCCGTGCACGGCCGCAGGTAGTCGACCCGCAGCGAAATCGTGGGGACTCCGCCCCCGGCCCTGACCGCGACGACCATGTCACCGGCGATGTCGATCAGCGATGCGACCGGTCCGCCGTGATAGATCGTGCCGTCCCGGGTCAGCCCGGGCCGCATGGCCATCCGGAGGACGACGGTGTCCTCGTCCAGCGCCTCGAGGGTCACGCCGAGGGCGACGATCGCCTCGGATCCGGCGAGGATGGACTCCACCAGGGACCAGGAAAAGGAATCTCGGTCAGGCATGGATTCAGGCTATCGATTCAGGCTACAGCGGTGGGAAGTCGTTCCACGCCGACTGGGCCCTGCTCAGGTAATAGAGGAAGAGAAATACTGCGAGGAGCACGGCGACCCAGATCACGGAGACGCCGGTGGGCCACGGGCGGGCGAGCACGCCTTCGGGGCCCATGTAGCGTCGTGCCGACCCGATCGCGCCCCCGACCGCGGACACCGTGCGTGCCGCCACGCCGTCCCTGAGCCTCCAGACAATACTCCCGGTGGCGAGCGCGATGCCTCTGCCGAGCCGGCGGTAGAGCCAGTCCGCGTCCAGGTTCGTCGACGGCAACTCGTGCGGCTCGCGGTCCGACAGCCGCAGCCACACGAAAGCCAGGACCGCGAAGAAGAGCAGCTGCAGCTGGCTCACCACGTGCGCGGACGTGTACGCCACGTACGTCACCTCGTACGGCAGGTTCGGATACAGGAACCACGTCGGGAAGGTCCCGTTGAAGACGCAGAGGAAAGCGGCCATCCCCATCGCGATGAGCATGCTCGTCGGCGCTTCCTTCGTGCGGATTCCGGAATCCGGCCCGAAGAAACCGTAGAACGGGATCTTGATGCCCGCGTGGTGCAGCACGCCGGCCGATGCGAAGAGGAGGAAGATCCAGACGATGTCGAGGTTCTGCTCGAGCGCGGCCGCCATCACCATCGACTTGCTCACGAAGCCGCTGAAGAGCGGGAAGGCGGAGATCGACGCGGCGCCGATGACGCACAGCGCCGCCGTCTTCGGCATGCTCTTGTAGAGCCCGCCCAGCTCGCTGCACTTCGTCGTCCCCGTCCGGTAGAGGAGGGCCCCCGTCGACATGAACAGAAGCCCCTTGAAGAGGACGTCGTTGAAGGCGTGGGCGACCGCCCCGTTCACGGCCAACTCGGTGCCGATCCCGACGCCGCACACCATGAAGCCGATCTGGTTGATCATGCTGTAGCCGAGCACCCGGCGCAGATCGTTCTCGATCACGGCGTAGAAGATCGGGAACAGCGTCATGAGAACGCCGACGTAGATGAGGAACTCGGTGCCCTGGTATCCGCGCGCGAGGGCGTACACGGCGACCTTGGTCGTGAATGCGCTCAGGAAGACGGCGCCGCTGTACGTGGCCTCCGGGTAGGCGTCCGTGAGCCAGGTGTGGAGGAGGGGGAACGCCGCCTTGATCCCGATCCCGAGCAGGATGAGCTTCGTGCCCAGCGTCTCGACGCCGAGGTGATCGAAGGCCACCGAACCCGTCGCCTGTACGTGGGCGATGATCCCGGCCAGGAGTACGACGCCCGACCCGACCTGAACGATGAGGTAGCGGATCCCCGCCCGGTAGGAACGTTCCGTGCCGCGCGCCCACACGAGGAAGACCGAGCTCAGCGCCAGCAGCTCCCAGAAGACGAAGAGCGTGATCAGGTCGCCGGCCTGGACGGCCCCGATCGCGGCGCCCGCGTAGACCAGCGCCGAAGCGTCCTCCAGGGCGCTTCCTCCGCGCCGGGCGAAGATGAGCCCGATGAGGGCGGCGATGTGGAAGAGCCAGCCGAAGATCCGGCTCAGCCCGTCGACCCGGACGAGGGTGAGTTCATAGGAGAAGAACGAGACCTGCCCGAACTCCCCTTCCCCCAGCGCCAGGAGCGCGGCGAGGCTGGCGACGGGCAGCAGCAGCACCCAGCCCGTGCGCGCACGGCCCCGCAGCAGCGGGACGAAGAGCGCCCCGAGGATCATCACCGCGGCGGGAGGAAGGCTACCGATCATAGTAGTCCTCGTCCCGCATCACGCCCTTCCGGAGCAGCTTGGCCGTGTAGACGATCGTCGTATAGGCGAGGAAACCGTACACCGCGTAGAAGGGGGGCAGCCCCTCCCAATCGCGCTCCGGGTGGCGCAACTCGGGCCACCCCATCCGCTGCTGCAGGAAGTTGACGAAGTCGAGCGCGAAGAGAATGGCGCAGATGACGCCGAGGATCGCGATCAGCCTCTTCCAGCGCTTCGGATCGTCGAAGTAGTGCTTCCGCTCGCCCGCGTCCGGTCTCTTCGCGGCCATCTTCTATCCTCCGGCGATTGGGACGAGCAGGCGATACACATCGTCCGCGAGGAAGAAGAGGACGATGCAACCGAGCGCCGTGAACGAGAGGGCCGCCACGCAGAACGCCGGCGCCTCCTTGAAGCGCGGCGGGTCCGATCCATCGGCGGGCTTCGAGAAGAAGGCCCGGATCGGGATCGGGACGAGGTACGCGATGTTCAGCAGCGAGCTGATCATGAGCACGGCGACGAAGACAATCTGCCCGGCATCCAGCGCGCCGAGCGCGAGATACCACTTGCTCCAGCTGCCGCCGAGCGGAGGGACGCCGATGACGCTCAACGCCCCGATGAGGAACGCCACCATCGTGATGGGCATCGCGCGGCCCAACCCGCGCATGTCGCTGATCTCCGTCTTGTGCGCCGCGACGTAAATGGCGCCGGCGCAGAAGAAGAGGGTGATCTTTCCGAAGGCGTGCATCACGATGTGCATGCTGCCGCCGACCACGCCCCACGCGTTCGCGAGCGCCGCCCCGAGGACGATGTAGGAGAGCTGGCTCACGGTCGAATAGGCAAGCCGGCGCTTGAGGTTGTCCTGCGCCATGGCCACGAGAGAGCCGGCGATGACCGTGAATCCCGCGGCATACAGGAGCCAGTCGGCGGCCCCCGTCGTGGTCAGGAGGTCGAGGCCGAAGATGTAGACGACGACCTTCATGATCGTGAACACTCCGGCCTTCACCACCGCGACCGCGTGCAGAAGCGCGCTCACCGGCGTCGGCGCCACCATGGCGGCGGGCAGCCAGCGGTGGAGCGGCATGACGGCGGCCTTCCCCGTCCCGAAGACATAGAGCGCGAGCAGCACGACGAGGACGCCATCGCTGGCCCGGCCGGCCAGGATCCCGCCCACCCGGAAGTCGAGCGTACCCGCGAGGAACCACGTCCAGGCCACGGCGAGGAGGAGGAAACCGACGGAACTCGTGACGAGAACCCCCAGGTACGTCCGCGCGCCCTTCATCGCCTTCGCGGTGCCGTGGTGGGACACGAGCGGGTACGTGGAGAGCGTCAGTACCTCGTAGAAGAGGAAGAGCGTGAACATGTTGCCGGCGAGCGCCACTCCCATGGCCGCGCAGATCGAGACGGCAAAGCAGACATAGAAGCGTGTCTGGTGTCGCTCGTTGTGCCCGCGCATGTAGCCGATCGAATAGAGCGACGTGACGATCCAGAGCCCGGACGCCACGAGGGCGAAGAGCAGCCCCAGCGGTTCCAGCCTCAGCACCAGGCCGAGGCCGGGCATCACCCACGCGAGCAGGATTGCGGGGTTCGAACCTCCGGCAACATGAGGTACGAGCGTGATGACGAACCCGAACAGCGCCACGCCCGTCACGAGCGTGACGGCTTCGCGCAGGTTGGGCCAGCGGCCGAGCGCCGCGATGAGCACCGCGCCGGCGAGGGGAATCAGCAGCGCGAAGTGCATCGGGACGATCCCGCTCACTGGAGGCCTCCCAGAACGGCCTCCGCCGCCTGCCGCGCCACGCCCGCCGAATACCGGGTGAAGATGCCGAAGAACACCGTCGCCCCCAGCAGCACCCAGGTCGGGATGAGCATCGCGAGCGGCGCCTCCCGCGCCTCCCGCGCCCGCTCACTCGGTTCGCGGAAGAAGGCGGTCTCCACGACGCGCCACACGTAGACGAGCGCCAGGAGCGAACTGAGCAGCACGAGAACGGCGATCAGCAGGGAGTAGTTTTCCAGCGCCGCCTGGATCAGGTACCACTTGCTGATGAACCCGGCGGTGGCCGGCACACCGATGAGCCCCAGCCCGCCCAGGGCCCATGCGGCCATCGTCCACGGCATCGTCCGCCCGATCCCCTCCATGTCCTCGAGGTCGACGGAGTGCAGCCGCAGCATCACGCACCCCATCGCCATGAAGAGCCCGCCCTTGATGAGCGCGTGGTTGAACAGGTGGACGATGCCGCCCGTGAGCCCCGTCGCGGTCGCGAAGCTGATGCCGAGCACCATGTAGCCGATCTGCGCCACCGAGGAGTAGGCCAGCATGCGCTTCATGTTGCGCTGGAAGATCGCCACCGTGGAGGCGACGAAGATCCCCGCCAGCGCCAGAGGCATGAGCAGGCGCCCGAGTTGGAGATAGTCGAAGGAGAACTCGAGCCCGAACACGCTGAACATGAAGCGGAGCAGGATGTAGACGGAGACCTTCGTGGCAGTCGCCGCGATGAAGGCGCTCACTACCGAGGGCGCGTAGGCGTAGGCGTTGGGGAGCCAGACGTGGAGCGGGAAGAGCGCCATCTTGAGCGCGATCCCCACCGTGAGAAACGCGAAGGCCACGAGCGCCGTGCGTATGCCCTCGACGGCCGGCAGCCGGGCCGCCATGTCCGCCATGTTCAGCGTCCCGGTCATCTGGTACATGAGGCCGATGCCGATGAGGATGAACGTGGCCCCGATCGTGCCCATCACCAGGTACTGGAAGGCCGCGGGCAACGCCTGCCGGCGGCCGCCGAGGGCGATGAGCGCGTAGGAGGAGAGCGCCGAGACCTCGAGGAAGACGAAAACGTTGAACAGGTCCCCGGTGATCGCGATCCCCAGCAGCCCGGTGAGGCAGAGCAGATACAGCGTGCAGAAGAGGTAGTGGCGGCTCGCCGGGATCTCGTCCGTCAGGCTGCGCGGCGCATAGGTGAGGACGAGCGCGGCGATGCCGGACACGAAGAGGAGGACGAAGGCGCTGAGCGCGTCGACCCTGTACTCGATTCCCCAGGGCGCGGCCCAGCCCCCCATAGCGTAGCTGATGGCGCCGCCCTCGAGCACATCGCCGAGGAGGGCCGCGGAGACGAGGAAGGTGAGCCAGCACACGCCGATCGCGAACGGGAGCACCAGCGAGCGCCGCCGCAGAATGATGCAGAGCGGCGCCGCCAGAAGCGGGATGACGACCTGGAGGACCGGCAGCTGGGCCTGGAGCATCAGGCCTCGTCCTGCGCGTAGATCTCATCCTCCTCGATCGTCTCGTACGCTTCGCGGATGCGCACGACGAGCGAGAGGGCGACGGCCGTGGTCGCCACCCCGACGACAATCGCCGTCAGGATGAGCACGCTGGGGAGCGGGTTGCTGTAGACGTCGATGCCCTCCGCCGTGATCGGCGCGGTACCGCCGCTCACCTTCCCGATCGTGATGTAGAGGAGGAAGACGGAGGTCTGGAAGATGTTCAGCCCGATCACCTTCTTGATGAGGTTGCCCCGGGAGATGACGATGTAGAACCCCATCATCATGAGGAAGATGACGACCCAGTAGTTGTAGAGGCCGAGCGCGGTGTCGAGGAAGTTCCCGGTCATGCGCGCCCGCGCCCGGCGAAGGTCGAGTAGATCGCGATCATGACCGCGGCGACCGTCATGCCGACGCCGAGTTCGACGATGAGGATCCCGAGGTGCTGTCCATCGGAGGGGTGCGCGGGGTTGAGGGCGCCGTAGTCGAGGAAGTTCCCGCCCATGAACATCGTCACGACGCCGGTGCCCGCGAAGACCAGCACGCCGCTCGCGATGAGCAGTTCGATCATGCGGGCCGGGGCAACCCGACGAACCTCGGTGAGCCCGAAGATCAAGCCGTAGAGCACGAAGCCGGCGGCGAAGATCACGCCCGCCTGGAAGCCCCCGCCGGGCCCGTAGTCGCCGTGAAACTGCACGTACAGGGCGAAGAGCAGGACGTACGGCACGAGGAGCTTGCTCACGACGCGGAGGATCGTGTGGTCCGTCATCCCGTATCCTCCTCGCCGACGACCGTGGGGCGGCGCTTGCGGCTGCCCCGGAGGAGGGCGAGCACGGCGATCCCTGCCGTGAAGATGACGACGGTCTCGCCCAGCGTGTCGTAGCCCCGGTAACTGGCCAGCACCGCCGTGACGACGTTCGGCACGTGGATGTCGTGCTCGGTGCGTTCGACGTAGGACGGTTGCGGATAGTTGCTGGCCGGCGCCTCGGGGTCGCCGAAGTGCGGCATGTCCAGCGTCCCGTACACGAGGGCCGCTCCGGTGACGGCGACGACGAGCAGCGGCAGCGCGGGCGGCCGTACCGGGCGCTTCGCCTTGCGCGTCGTGAGGGCAAGCGTGGCGAGCGCAAGGATGGTCGAGATGCCGGCGCCGACCGAGGCCTCCGTGAAGGCGACATCGGGGGCGTCGAGCAGGAGCATCCAGGAGGCGCCGAGGAAGCTGTAGATCCCCATGAGCATCACGGCCGCGAACAGGCCGCGCATGCGCACGACCGCGATCGCCGTCCCGCACAGGAGCGTGAGGAGCAGCGCCGTGACGATCTGGACCTCGAGGGCTACGAACTCGATGTCGCCTCCTCCGTCTCATCGACGTGCGGACGAAGCCCGGTCTCGAGCGCCGCGTTGGCGAGCGCGTGCGCGGCGGTCGGACTCGTAAGCCACAGGAAGACGAGGATCGCGACCAGTTTCACGGTCACGATCCAGTGCGGGGAGAGGAACATGAGCCCCGTCAGAATCAATCCCGCGCCGAGCGTATCCGTGATCCCCGCGCCGTGGATGCGGCAGAAGAAATCGGGCAGGCGGAGGATCCCGACCCCACCGATGACGGCAAAGAGGGCGCCGGCGATCACGAGCACGGAACTCACGATCTCGAGCGTCACGAAACCTTCTCCCGGTCCGGATCGGCGAAGTGTCCGTACTTCGAGAACCTGAGGACCGCGATGACGCCGATGAAGTTGATGAGGGCGTACACGAGCCCGAGGTCGAGGAAGTCGGGGCGGCCCGTGACGAACCCGATCACCGCGATGAGCAGGACCGTCTTCGTGCCGAACATGTTGAGCGCGAGGATGCGGTCGAAGACGGTGGGGCCCTTCGCGGCCCGCACGAGGGCGAGACCCATCGTGACGATGATCGCTCCGACGACGGCGGCGAGGATCATCCGCGTCCCTCCAGGCGGCGCACGCGCCGGTCCATCGCCCCCGAGAGGACGCCCTCGGCGGCTTCGCGCGTGAGCGCATGGACCGTGATGTCGTCCCCTTCCGTATCGATGGACACGGTGCCGGGCGTGAGCGTGATCGAATTGGCGTAGATCACGCGGCCGACATCCGTGCGCTGCCCGGCTCGAACGCGGATGAGGCGCGGGCTGATCGGAAGGCCGGGCCTCAGGATGCGGAGGGCGACATCGACGTTCGCCTTCACGATCTCCAGCACGAGCCAGGGGAGGTAGAGCACGAGACGCAGCGGCAGCTGGATCGGCGCCCCCTCTTCATCGACGATCCTCATGCGGAGCGAGATCCAGACGACGAGCGCGAGGGATACGGCACCCAGGCTCAGGAGCAGCGGGCCGTAGTGCCCGGACCAGAGGAGCCACACGCCTGCAAGCAGGACGGCCAAGCCGATCACGTACCTCACGAGGTGGGGTTCCCCGTCGGATCGTGGGGTCGGGGGTGTTGTCCTTCGGCTCGAGCGGCTAGCGGCATTTCTGCGCCCGGGGTTGAGTGAACGTTATCGGTTCATGATCTGAATCGAACCGCGATCGGTCATCGATCGACCACAGAATGGCGAACCGGTGCCGAGAGCGCGAGGGGTCCCTGCGGCGGTCGACGCCGGTCAGCCTACCACTGCGATTGCGCGCCGTCGACGATCTGCTGGACGAGGTTCTCGAGCGCGACGATCAGGGCCTGATCTTCGGTCTCGTTCCCGGGTTCGTATTCCCCGGTTCCGGTCAGACTCTGGTTGCCCCAGATGATGAGGTTCTCTGTCACGTCCAGGATCTCGACGGAAACGCTGACGGTCACCCGGCGCTGGAAAACGTCCGCGCCGACCCCCCCGACGGCATCGAAGTTGACCGCCTCATCGGCGTAGCGCCGGATCTGCGCGGTGATGACTGCGTCGGCTTCTTCCTCGGAAGCGAGCCGGAGCCCCAAACGCTGGCGAGACGCCGTGAGAAGTTCGTCCATGAGGGACTCGGCGATGCCGAACTGCGTGCTCTCGTTCTCGATCGGGGCGACGTAGACAGTGCGCATGTGCGCGGGCAGCCCTCCGCCGCCGGAAAAGCTGTAGCACCCCGCCAGCACGGCTAACAGCACCATCGAGACCGTCGCTCCGGCGCGGAATCGGCAGGACATAATACTCCTCATCGTATGGCTGTGACTGAGCTGTTGCGCTCCGCAACTCCCAATGGACCCCGCTCGAATACACGAGATCCCGATAGCGGGCTTCCCGGGGCCAGCGGGGATCGCTCCCCCACTCGAGTTCGATCCAGCGCTCCCGGCGGCCGGCCCGCCGCTCCTCAAGGCGGGTGAGCCGCCCATCTTCAAGATAATAGCTGCGCGTCGCCCCTCCTTCGACCGGGTACTCGAGGATGCGGAGCTCCGGCGTCTCGATCCCGCGGCCGGGAGGGATCGGGCCCGGCCGGAAGATCCCGGCCATGGCGTAGAGGAATACCGTCGGAGGCAGTTCCACGCCCTCGAGGTCGCCGGACGTGACGAGGACGTCGTCGACCAGCGTCGCCCGGAGGCTCCCCTCTCCCGTCGAAAAGAGATCGAGCCGGAAGCGGTCCGGAGGGTTCACCCGGGCGGCGCCATCACCCCGGAAACTCCCGCTCTCCCCGACGTAGTCCCAGCTGAAGATGACGTGCATCGGGACATCCGCGCCGGAACTCGCCCGCGCCCGCCGCGCGACGGCTTCCGCATCCGGGATTGGGGCCCCGACTTCGAAGCCCCCGGCGCAGCCGGTGAGCAGGAGGAGGAGTGGCCAGGGGGCGCGACTCGCCCAGGTCCGGCTCATGTGGCGGAAGGCAAGGCGGCGGCAGCCGGGAGGGCCCCGAGCTGCCGCCTTACAGCTTCCGGAAACCGGTGCGGACGGCCCCGGGCATCGGTACACACGAGGGCGGTGCGTGCGCGAGCGAGCGTCGCGTCATCGGACGCGCGGGCGATCCGGTACGCGAACACGACTTCGCGGCTTCGGAGGCGCTCCACGCGGGTGTGAATCCGGATGAGCTCGTCGTATTCGACGGGGATTCGGTACTCGACCTCGACTCTGGAGACCGGGAGCCACAGGCCTCCGCGCTCGAGTTCCGCGTACGACACGCCATGGTCCCGCATGAGTGAGGTGCGCCCGAGCTCGCACCATACGAGGTAATGGCGATGGTGCGCGCGCCCCATCTGGTCGGTCTCGGCGTACCGCACGCGCACTTCCGTGGTCCCGGTTCCGTCTGCGTTTTCCATCCTCCCAATATGCTTCCGTGACGCACCGGGTGTCGAACTTTGCCGCTGACGGGTGCGCCGGAGCGTTCGCTACGTTTGACGCACCGCGCCCGGCGCGCCGAGCTTCGCCCCCATGTCCCAACGAACCCTCATCGTGTCCGACATTCACCTCGGGGCCGTGGCCGAGGAAAACGCGCGCGCGTTTCTGGCCTTTCTCGAAGAGGCGCATCGCTGGGGCGACGAGCTTCTCATAAACGGCGACCTGTTCGACTTCTGGTTCGAGTACGGCCAGGTGATTCCGCGTGGCCAGCTCGACGTCCTCGTCCGCCTGCGCCACCTCGTGGAAGGGGGCATGCCGATCCTCTTCATGGGAGGGAACCACGACGCGTGGGGAGGGAGCTTTCTCCGTGACGAAGTCGGGATCGACGTCCTCACGGAGCCGGCGCGGAGATGCATCGGAGGGCGGCGCGCGTACATCGCGCACGGCGATGGACTCGGCCCCGCGGACCGGGGCTACCGGGTCCTGCGCTGGGCCGCCCGCAGCCCGGCCGGACGCGGACTCTTCCGCTGGATTCACCCCGATCTCGGCCTCCCCCTCGCTCGGCTCGCCAGCGGGACGCGGCGCGCCCAGGCGCGAGGGGCGGGTGTGGAATCCCCCCGCGCCACCCTCCTTGCGAAGCACGCGGCCGAGGTGCTGGCCGCGCACGAGGACGTGGACCTGGTCGTGTTCGGGCACTCTCACCGGCCGGAAGCAACCGAGCTCGCGCCCGGGAGGTTCTATCTCAACTCCGGGGACTGGCTCCATCACAACAGCTTCGCCGTCGTGACGCCGGACGAGATCCGACTCGAGGCCTATCGTGGGTCCCGCGCAGGCTGACTCCTGACGGGCCCGACAACCGCTCGTCCGCCGTTACGGGAAGTTGACCTTGAAACCGAGGGCGACCCCCACCGAGCCATCGGTCGGCGGGCCGATCGATGGCTCGAAGTCCCAGAACTGTGTGGACACCCACGCATCAAGGCCGCTGAGGAAGGCAATGAAGCCCGCGAGCACGATCCAGTTTTCCCGCTGCCCCGTGCGGTTGGAGATCCGCTCCTCGTTCGGCGGCATTTCCTCTTTCGCCGCGGAGAGCCGCGCGTCGGATTTGAACACCATGAACAGGAAGACGGATTCCGCCGCGAAGTAGAAGGCGCCGCGGGCCGGGCGGCCGACCTCGACCTGTCCCCAGCCCGGGAGGATCAGCGAACGCCCGAACGCGCCGAGCGGAGAGATCGGGGGCTCCCGGACCGTCGTGTCCGCGACGACGCCCTCTTCCGCGGCGGTCGAATCGGGGACGACCACGGGGGGCGGAGGATCCTGCGCCCGCAGCGGCGACGCTGCCAGCGCGGCCCCACAGAGTAGCGCACCCACGAACGCGAGAGTGGCGGGAACGTGTGGGAATCGAACCCACCCGGGACGCGCGAACGCCCCGTAACGGTTTTGAAGACCGCAGGCGACACCAGTCACCATCCGCTCCCGGTCATCCGTATCAGCCGCCAATCCGATGCGATCGATTCTCAAGCGCCCGGCCGTGCTCGCGCAATCACCTCGATCTCGACCCGTGCCCCCAGAGGGAGCGCGCCGACAGCGACGGTGGAGCGCGCGGGATACGGGGGCTCGAAATGGCGGGCGTAGATCTCGTTCACGGCGCCGAAATCGCCCATGTCCGCAAGGAAGATCGTCGTCTTCACGATATCCGCGAAGGCGAGCCCCGCCTCGTCCAGCACGGCCGCCAGATTCGTCATCACGCGCTCCGCCTGCGAGACGACATCGGTGCCCACCAGCTGGCCGGTGGCGGGGACCAGGCCCACCTGCCCAGCGGAATAGAACAGTTCGCCGGCCCAGTATCCCTGGGAGTAGGGGCCGACTGCGGCGGGCGCGTGGTCCGTGTGGACCGGTCCGGTCTGCATGGCTTGCGACTCCTTTCCGGGGCGGGCATCCGGTCCTCTCCAACCGGCGTGTTGCAACGCACCCGCGGATCGCGGTCGCCTTGCATCGGATCGGTGGGAGCCGGTAACCTCGCCCGTACGCCTCACCACTGGAGGCGAGATGTTGCGTTCGAACGCGTTCAGGCGGTCGGGCGAACATACTTCGATCCCCGGGAGAGCGCCAAAGACCGTGCCCGACGGCTCCGCTCGCCGTTCCGCCGCAAGACTCGCTCGCGATGCCGTGCTCCGCGTGGCCCTCGCGGCCGAGGCCTATTGCCGGCTTCTCGCGCGCGTCCTGAGGGCCTGCCTGAGCCGACCTTTCTACCGCCACGACGTCGTCCAGCAGATGGATACGATCGGCGTGGCCTCGATCTTCATCGTCATGCTGACGGGACTCTTCACCGGGATGGTGCTCGCCCTGCAGGCCGCCGTGGAAATGGAGCGCTTCGGAGCGACCGTCTACATAGGGCGCCTCGTGGGAGCCAGCACGATTCGGGAACTGGGACCTGTCCTTACGGCGCTCATCGTCACGGGCCGCGCGGGGGCCGGCATGGCCGCGGCTCTGGGAGCGATGCGCGTCACGGAACAGGTCGACGCGCTCCGTACCATGGGTGTGGATCCTGTCCGGAAACTCGTAGTGCCCCGGTTTCTGGCCGCTCTCGTCATGCTCCCCGTGGTCACGATCATCGGCGACTTCGTGGCCATCCTGGGCGGGCTGCTCGTCGCCGTGCTCACGCTGGACTTCACGGCCCAGCTGTACATCAACTCCGTATGGGAAACCCTCGCCCAGAGCGGCTTCGTGCTCAGAGTCGTCCCCATCGACCTGATTCAGGGACTGGTGAAGCCCTTCGCGTTCGGCGGGATCATCGCGCTCACCAGCTGCTTCCACGGGCTTCGCGCAGAGGGGGGCACGGAAGGCGTCGGGCGAGCGACGACTCGGGCCGTGGTGTCCTCGTCCATCCTCATCCTCGCGGTAGACTACCTGCTCACCCAGATTCTGCTCGCCATGTTCCAGTGGTGAGCGACGATCCCCCATGAGCGACCGCGAGCCCCCGGGCGCACCGCAGCCGGGAAGCGAAGCCTTCGAGGCGGAGTTGCGCGACGAGATTCGACGCGAATTGGGGACCCACGCGCGCGGCCCCGCGGGACCCGAGATCGTCGAACTTCGAGACGTCTGGCTTTCGTTCGGAGATCATCCGGTGTTGCGCGGCGTCTCGCTGGGGGTGGCGCGCGGAGGGACGCTCTGTATCCTCGGCGGGTCGGGGGTCGGGAAGTCCACGATCCTGCGCCTCATGCTCCGGCTCCTCCTCCCGGACCGGGGCGAGGTCCTCATCGAGGGACGCGACATCAGTGCAGTTTCGCGCCCGGAAGCTCTGGCCCTGCGGGAACGGATGGGGATGGTGTTCCAGGGCTCGGCGCTCTTCGATTCCCTGGACGTGTTCGACAACGTGGCCTTTCCGTTGTACGAGCATACGACGCTGGGAGACGATGCCATCCGGGAGCGCGTCGACGAGGTGCTGTCCTTCGTCGACCTCGACCCGGCCGTGGTGCTCCCCCTGCTCCCGTCCGCCCTCTCCGGAGGCATGCGCAAGCGCGTCGCCATCGCGCGCGCCATCGTGCACCGGCCGCCCATCCTCCTATTCGACGAACCGACGAGCGGGCTCGACCCCATCACCACCCGCAGGATCGACGAGCTTATCCTGAAGCTGCGGCGGGAACTTCGAGTCTGCGTCGTCGTAGTCACCCATGACGTGCGGTCCGCAGCGAGAATCGCGACCGAGACCGCGCTTCTGAAGGACGGAGAGATTATCTTCAGCGGAACACCGGAGGAGATGCACGCCACGGAAGACCGCTACGTGCGCGCCTTCCGCGGCTAGCAGCCCGTGGCAAGGCCTTCGGGCTGCCAACCGGTCAATCAGGGAGCGGAACGAGACCATGCGACGATCGGAACCGATCACCTGGGATCATATGCGCGTGGGGCTCGTCCTCATCGTCTCTTTCGTCCTTCTCGGGTTGTGCGTGCTGTTCGTGGGCCAGATCGGGGACGTGTTCGGCGAGCGGTATCAACTCATCGCCCTCATGGAGTCCGCCTCGGGGCTCCGTCCTGGAGCCCCCGTACAGGTGGCCGGACGGGGCGTGGGCCAGGTGGAACGCGTCGAGTTCATCACTCCGGAGGAGCGTGGCAGCTCGGAAGCGGCCGTCGCAGTCTGGCTCGGAGTCAACGTGGGGATCCGGGAGCAGATCCGGCGCGGCTCACGCGCCCGCGTGCGCACGCAGGGACTGCTCGGCGACCGTCTCATCGACATCGAACCGGGGTCGCCCGATTCGGCGATCCTGGTTCCGGGAGACACCATCGGCACGGCGCCGGCCCTGAGCTACGACGAACTCCTCGGCCAGGCGGCCGACGCCGTCCTCGGCCTCACGCAGCTCTCGAACGATCTCTCCGCAACGTTGGCCCGCGTCTCGGACGGCGAGGGTTCGCTCGGACGCCTGCTCGTCGACGAGGCGCTCTACGACGGCCTCGTCGACCTCAACGAGAACCTCGCGGCCGTGCTGGGGCCGATCGCGGACGGGGAAGGTTCGCTCGCCCGTCTGCTCGAGGACCCCGAGCTGTACGACCGTCTCGTGTCCTCGACCGCGCGTCTCGACACGGTCACGGCGGCGCTGGCGGCGGGAGAAGGCACCCTCGGGCGTCTGCTGGCGTCGGATTCCCTGTACCGCGCGCTCGCCTCATCCGCGACCCGGGCCGACTCCATCCTCGGGCTCATCGAGGGCGGCGAAGGGGCGGCCGGACAGCTCGTCAGCGACGAAACTCTCTACGAGGAACTGCTCAAGCTGGCGGTGGACCTGAACGCGTTCGTCGCCGAGGTGCGCGCCAACCCCGGCAAGTTCATCCCGCCGATCCGGGTTTTCTAGCGCACCACGGCCCGGCTGGCCGGCCGCCCGTGGCAGGAGCCCCACTGCTAAAGATCGTGCAGCGTCTCGAAACCAATGACCTCGAACTCGCGCCCTCCGGCGGGGAGTCTCACGCTCACGAGCGCACCCTTCTTTTTTCCGAGGAGCGCACGGCCGATGGGCGATTCCAGCGAAATGTCGTTGTTCTCGATGTCGACGTCGTCGCCGATTGTGAGGTTGAAGGACTCGATCTCGTCGTCCTCCAGGTCGCGCACCGCGACTCTCGAGCCGAACCCGACCCGATCCGTCGGGATGTTTTCGATATCGAGCTCGCCGAGTTGCGACATTCGGCGGGCCAGATAGTCGAGCCGGGCACGCACGAAGCCCTGCCGCTCGAGGGCGGCGGTGTATTCGGAGTTCTCTCGCAGGTCGCCCTGGGCGACGGCCTTCTCGATCTCGTTCGGAAGGATGACGTTCAGCTCGTGGAGGAGCATCTCCGCCTCGTCCCCGATCTTCCGCTGCAGTTCTTCAATCATCCGGAACCTCCTCGACCCGTCGGCGGGCCGGCCGCAAAAAAAGCCGAGGCGCTCCCGTGAGGGAGACGCCCCGGGGTCGAACATTTCCAGTGGAGGCGGCGGGAATCGAACCCGCGTCCGCGAGCCCATCCGCCACGGCATCTACGTGCGTAGTTCGTGATCGGGTCTCGTCTCGCGAGGGTTCACGAACAACCCCTTACGAGACCAGCCGTGTTCCCGGCTCTCGCCGTGTTCTCGTCACCCGCGGCTTACGGCGCTCCGGGGTGACCAGCCCGATTTATCGACGCCCGCCGGGAGATCCTCGGGCCCGGATCTCCCGGGGACGGGCTACGCAGATTTACGCAGCCAGAGCCAAACCGTCGTTGGCACTTTGAAGTTTCCCGGTGTTTAACGAGGCCCCGGGCACCTCGGCACGCTTCCGCGGCTTCCGGTTCACGCGTCGAAGCCGTGTCGCCCCCCTGATACTTGCAAGGCTACTCGTACGGTCGTTTCTCCTGGCGTGCGGCGCAAGTTCCGGCCGTGGGCCCGAGATTCTTTGACAGCCGGAAACCGGCACGGGTATACTCGGGGTTCGCCGGGTCCGGCGGAGTCCGTTCCTGTTGATCGACATGGGCCCCGCACTCGCGGGGAGGAGACATAAATCCAAGTGCAGCTTCGTGAATTGTTCGCTCCGTCCGCCATCAATCTCGATCTGGCGGCCGAGACGAAGGATGAGGCCCTGAAGGAACTTGTGTCGTGTCTGGGCCTCGATGGAAAGTCCGAAGGAATCCTCTACAAGATGTTGAAGCGGCGGGAGAACCTCGGTTCGACCGGCATCGGGCGCGGCATCGCGATTCCCCATTGCCGTTCGCTCGTCGTGACCCGCTTGAGAGTCGCGTTCGGCCGAAAGCTCTCCGGTCTCGACTTCAAGGCGATCGATGAGAAACCCGTTCGGTACGTCTTTCTCATCGTCGCGCCGCCTCTCGAGGTATCGAATCAGTATCTTCCGGTGCTCGGAAAGATCGCGCAGTTCGGCAAGGAAGCCGACGTGCCGGAAGCGCTCGCGGAACTCTCCAGTCCGCGGGAGTTCATCGAGTTGATCGAGGCGAAGGACCTGTAATGGACCAGCAGCTCGAACTCCTGCTCGAGATCCAGGACCTGCGCATGCAGCGCCGGGGTCTGACGGACGGCACGCTCACGGACCTGGAGACGGAGGTCTTCGACATCAAGATCGAGGACGCGATCCAGTCGCTCGACGAAAAGGTCGAAGAGCTGGAGCAGAAGCTGGCGCCCGGCATCAAGGACCGATACCGCCGCATCGCCGACAAGGCCCCAAGGGTCGTCGCGTCGGTCATCAACGGCATCTGCTACGGCTGTTTCGTGGCTGTCTCCACGGCTCGCGCCTCGGAGGCGGATCGCAACCTTCGCGTCGAATCGTGCGAGTACTGCGGCTGTTTCCTGTACCACGTCCGCTGACCCCAGGCTGAGTTTCGTCCGCCCGGGCCGAGCTTTCAGCCGGACGGGCGGGTCAGGACTCTACCCTCCGTGGTTCTCCGGGTAACGCCTTCCCGATCGAGACGTTCGAGGAGCGGGATCAGATACTTTCGGGAGAGCCCGAACGCCTCCTTGAACCGCGCGGGGGCGGCCGGCTCGCCATCGGCGAGAAGTTCCCGTACCCGCGACTCCATGGCTTCCAGAGCCGCGGCCGCGACGTGCAGTTCGGGTGTGACCGCCTTCGTCGTGCCCGATTCCTGGAGCAGCCGCAGGAGATCGTCGAGTACCGCACGGTCCAGGCGTAACGTCCTCCCGAGTTCCGCGACGAGGGGCGGCTGCAGTCCGGCGGCCTCGATTGTCGCCGCGAGTCGCGTGCGTGCCTGCTCCTCCTCCGGCGTCAGGCGAGGCACATGACCCGGAAGAGCGAGCTGCGGCCCGCTCTCGAGGAGGCGGCGCTCGGCGAGGAGTTGACGCACGGCGGTCTCCGCCAGATCGAGGTCGCAAACCGGAGCCAGGGCGGAACGCACGGCTTCTTTCGATACGCCGGGGGCGCGGCGATCCGCGGCATGAAGGCGCTTCATGCTTTTCTCCACGGCCTCCATGGCCCGCGCCGCCGCATCGGCGGCAAACCACCGGGCGCCTATGCGTACGCAACCGGCCTCTTCGGCAGCGGTCTCCAGGGTGAAGCTCCGCCGTCCCAGGCGGATGGGTGCTGTCGCGATCGGGAGCCCCCGCAGCCCCTCCAGGGCGACGGCCGCGGCGATCGCCTCCGCCGGCGGGCCATTCAGGATCCGTTCCCAGGCTTCCGTCCGTGATGGCCAGTCGGGCGGCGGGTTGAGCTCCACTACCCGGACGCCGCCGATGGTGGTCACCGGCGAGTAGAAGCGGAGGACGGCCCGGTCCCGCGTGCGTGCAAGAAGCGGTGCCTCCAGGCCGAGCACGGCCCATGCGGTCGCCCCGGGAGTGACAGGCTGCCGATCCGGGGTCTGCAGCCGGGCCATGACTTCCCGCGTTCCGAGGTAGACCCTGAGGCGCTGTCCGTGACGTAGAGGCCGGTCGCGGCTCGGGAGCGCCCGCAGCCGAACCCCGAGACGCTCGCTCGGCTCCCACTCCGGCGTGTCGACGAGTACGCTGCCCCGCTCGACCGCGGCCGGCGCGACGCCGACGAGCGCGGCGGCACACCGGCGCCCCGCCGTGACCCGGGGACGAGGATCCTCATGTACCTGGAGTGCGCGTACGCGGGCCGAGTCCCCCCCGGGGAAGACGCGCACGGTGTCCCCTGTGCTGATGGATCCGCTCCATACGGTGCCGGTCACCACCGTCCCCGTGCCCCGGATCGAGAAGGACCGGTCGACCGGGAGCCGGAAGCGGTCATCATCGCTGCCCGCGCGGATTCCCGCTAACGACTTCCGGAGCGCCTCCCTGAGCGGTTCCAGCCCATCGCCCGTCAGCGCGGAGACCGGCACGATCTCCCATGAAGTCCTGCTCGGCTCCCCGTCGAGCAACTCCCGGGTCGTTTCGGTCGCGAGTTCAAGCCATTCCTCGTCCACCCGGTCGCTCTTCGTGAGCGCCACGACGCCCCGCCGCACGTTCAGGAGATCCGCTATCGCGAGGTGCTCCAGGGTCTGCGGCATCGGGCCCTCGTCCGCCGCCACGACGAGGAGAAGAACATCGATGCCCGTGGCCCCCGCGAGCATGTTCTTCAGGAAATCCTCGTGCCCCGGGACATCGACGATCCCCGTCTCGAGGTCGGGATCAAGGTCCAGTCGCGCGAAGCCCAGGTCTATCGTAAGCCCCCGCTTGCGCTCCTCCAGCCAGCGGTCCGTCTCGACTCCGGTCAACGCCCGCACGAGCGCCGTCTTGCCGTGGTCCACGTGGCCGGCGGTCCCGATCAGGATCCCTTGCCGATGGCTCACGCCGTCCCGCGCAGCCGCGCTCACAGGCCGTTCACGAGCCCGGTCGGCCCAGCCGGCTCAGGAAGGGCAGAGATTTCAGCTGTGCGCCCTCCGCCACATGGTGCCGGATGAACTCGGCCGCCCAGCGGGCCTGGCGCCCGTTGGCTCGTCTCCCGTCCGCCGGGCCGCCGGACACGAGGGTTCGAAGGGTGTCGACCTCCTCCGGATCCAGCTTGGGCCCAGCCGGGCCGCACGAGCCGCAGCGAAGCCCGCCAGCCTCGAAGTCGAAGCGCGCCCGGTTCACCCCGATGGCACGACGGCAGCTCACACAACGTTCCACCTCCGGCCGGAAGCCCAGGGCGTTGACCACTCCCCAGACATACTCCAGGCCGGCCGGGGCCTTCTCCCGGACTCTGGCGTGGAGTCCATCGAGACCCTCGGTCAACGCACGGTAGAGCGCCGGGTCGTCGTGCTCCGGGGCGAGGCGCATCACGAGTTCGCAGAGGACGGAAGCGATCGTGAAGAGTTCGATCGAGCGGTCGAGTCCCCGCCGGTCCCGGCGAAGTTCGAAGCCGGAGAGCGTGTGCAAGTCACGCCCCTCCCGGCTGTAGAACGTCGCCTCCCCCTCCACGAAGGGTTCCAGAAGGCCGCCGAAGCGGCTTCGGGGGCGCAGGGCGCCGCGGGCGAGCGCGGAACAGGGGCCGAGATCCCACGTCATCAGGCGCAGGATCTTGCTGGTTTCGCTGTACCGGTACGTCTGGAGGACCACCGCCCGGGTCGTTACGAGTCCCACCCGGCTCCCCGGCCCCGAGTCCGGTCAGCTGGGACGAAGAAGGATATCGGTCGCTCCCGCCCCGATCGGCGTCTCGTCGATGAACTCGCCCTCCGCCGTCAGGAGAACGAGGCGTCCCTGGCCCGCGGTCACGTAGGTGGCGCAGAGCATCTGGCCGTCCAGGAATGCGGCCGCGACCCGACAACTCAGATTCGAGCCATCGCGGTCCCGCGGCTGTATGGGGTTCTCCGGGCCGTTCATGAAGGAGCGAACCGCGAAGCTGAAGGTCAGTACGTCGGTCTCGGTCGTCTCGAGGCCCTTGGTGCGCACGACGTAGAGGAGCCCGTTCCGCCCGGCCTCCATCGAGACGCCGTATCCGCCGAGCGTGTTCACGTCCTGTACGGTGCGGGCCGACATGTCGATCTCGACGAGGTTCCCCTCCCCGAGCGGAGCGGATGTCGCGGGATCCACCCCGCCGGCCAGCAGGACCATGTTGTCTTCAAGCACGATGGCCTCGGTGGCCCCGACGATGCCCTCCGGGAGCCTCAACTCGTCGAAGTAGCTCCCGCTGAAGAAGTCGTGGAGCACGATGCGCGGAGGGCCGAGGGGCTCTCGTTCGTCGGCCTCGTCGTCGAGGTTCCCATCGACGGAGACGATGAACTGCCCCGCCGGGATCGCCCTCTGCACGAACGTGCCCACCTCCTCGACGGTGATCTGGGCCATCGGGGTACCGGGGAAGGCCACATACACCGCATCCAGCGCCCGGGAAGGGATCAGCGCACCCACGGTACCGCCCGCATCGAAGATCACTGTGGGCTTACTGGGGTCCGCGATGGCGTCGTTCGGGAAGACGGCCATGGTCTGTTCGTCGGTGGAGAAGGATCCGAAGAGCACCTTGCTGCCTTCCGGGGTGTCCCACGCCGTAACCCACAGATCCTGGATGAAATCGGCCGTCTCGCCGCTGAAGCCGGCCCCCAGCTGGATGTCGCGCCCGAAGGGGACGATCTCGCCATCGATCCGGTTGAACTGCTGCAGCGTCCCCGAAATGGAGTTGAGAATGGCGAACTCCGACCGGTCCGGACGTACGACGCCGTCACCGTCCGGTCCCGTCCCGTTCGAATCGCCGCACCCGGCAAGCAGGACCGCCAGCGCTCCGATCTGTATTCGGCAACGTCTCCGCATGATCTTCTCCTGTGGTGCCCAGCCTGTCCGGCCCGCGGCCATTCGCCGCCCGGGCGTAGGTAACCGCCGCGCCGGTTCGGGGGCTCCCGGCAAGCTCCGTTCCGGGGGCGGCGACGGCAAGCAGGTGCCCTGCCGCCATCCGGGTCCGGCGAGCCTCTGCCCAAGGTAACGTTTCAGGAGCCTGTATCGGCGACGAAGCGCGGGTTCGCACCTACCGCGGACGGGCGCGGACGGGAAGCACGGAGTGGCCCAGGTCTCCCAGAAATTCGACCCGGACTTCACAGCCATAGGCCGCGGCCAGAGCGGGCGATGCGAGCACTTCGCCGGGTGGGCCCGCCGCTACCGCCTCTCCCGCCGCCAACAGGATCATGCGGTCCGCGTAGCGGCTCGCCAGCTGCATGTCGTGCGTAGCGCAGATGACGGTGAGGGCTCGCTCGTGCACGCGCTCGCGGAGCGCATCGAAAATCCAGAGTGCGTGCCGGAAATCGAGGTGAGCGGACGGTTCGTCCAGGATCAGGACGCCGGGTTCCTGTGCGATCGCCCGGGCCAGCTTGGCGCGCTGGCGCTCGCCGCCCGACAGTTCGGCGAGCCGCCGATCCGCGAGGTGCCGGAGGTCGGCCCACGCCAGCGCGCCCTCGGTCACCTCCCGATCCCGGATGGTGAGTGGCGCCCACGGACTCACGTACGGGTTTCGGCCAAGTTCGACGTAACCCTGGAGGCTCACTCGAAGGGCCTCGGGCGGAGCGTCCTGCGATACGACGGCCGTACGTCGGGCGAGGGCCGACCGGTCCCAGGAGGGGAGCGGCCGTCCGTCGAGACTCACCGACCCCCCGGACGGTTCGAGAATGCCTCCCAGCAGGCGCACGAGCGTGCTCTTCCCCGCCCCGTTCGGGCCGATGACCGCCGTGAATGTGGCCATTCCGAATTCGAGAGATAGACCCTCGAGGGCCGGATTGGAGGCGGACGGGTAGCGGAACGTGACGTCCTCGAGGCAGTACGTCGCGGCCTCTCCGCGCCTGCCGTCGGAATCAGGCATGGCTCCGCCTCAGGAGCACCAGGAAGAGCGGCACCCCCAGGAGCGCCGTCACGACGCCGACCGGAAGTTCGAGCGGCCGGAGGACGACCCGGGCGACGGTGTCCGCGAGGACGAGAGCAACTGCGCCCCCGAGGGCGCCGAGGGGCAGCAGACGCCGGTGATCGCTACCCCAGATCATGCGCGCGCCATGCGGTATGACGAGGCCCACGAAACCGATGACCCCCGCGGTACTCACCGCCACGGCAGCGAGCAGTGAAGCGATGAAGTAGGCGCTGCGCCGGACCAACTCTACCCGGGCTCCCAGATAGGCGGCCGCTTCCTCCCCCAGAGCGAGGGCGTTCAGGTGGCGCGAGAGCGCGAACGCCACGGCGCCGCCCGCCGTGGCTGCGAACCCGAGGGCGAGCGTGGACTCCCATCCGGCCCGCTCGAGGCTGCCCATCGTCCACAGGATCGCGGCCCGGGTAGCGTCCGGTTCCGCAAGCGAGAGAAGGAGCATCACGCCGGCCCCGAAGAACGCCGCCACTACGACTCCGGCGAGGATCAGGACATGCGTGTCGAGGCGCCCCACGGCGAGCGCGACGCGAAATACGATCGCGATGGCGATCAGGCCACCCACGAGGGCGAAGCCGACCGTGCCGAGGTAGCCCAGGACGCCTCCGAATGCGGTGAGCGCGAGGACCGCGCCCAGCGCCGCCCCCGAGGAAACGCCTAGGAGATAGGGTTCCGCAAGCGGATTCCGGAGCAGAGCCTGGAACAACGTGCCGGAGATCGTGAGCGCGATTCCCGTGAGGGCGGCCGCGGTGACACGGGGCAGGCGAAGCGAGAGGACGATCGTCCGTGCGGACGGATCCACTTCCTGGCCGGTGAGCGCCCGCCACACCGCCACCGGGGCGACGTTCGCCGCACCCAGCAGGAGGCCCGCCGCGACTGCGACAGCAAGGAGCAGCAGGAGAAGCAGCGCACCACGAGCGGAGCGGCTCACGGCGTACAGCCAACCACGGCGGGTTCCGGGGCGGGCGCCGGGAGTTCCCCGTGCAACGTCTCCGCAATGGACCACGCCGCCTCTGCCACGCGCGGACCCAGCCGGCTCACGATATCCCGATCCAGCGAGGAGATCCGGCCGGCCGCGACCGCGGGGATCCGTTCCCACCCGTGGCGCGTCGCCAGGTCCGGAGGCCGGTGGAGGGCATCCCGGGCCACCGAAACGAGGATCCGTTCCGGGTCGCGGTCGATGATGGCCTCGAGACTCACCCGTGGCGCCGCCGGGCCGAGGTCGCCGAACACATTGATCCCGCCGGCGATGGTGAGCAGTGCGTTGATGAAGCTGCCGCCCCCGATCGTCATGGGCGGATCCGCCCAGGCGTCGTAGTAGACTCGGATCGGCGGGCGGCCTTCCGTTGCGCGCGAGACCGCATCGAGTCCTCGTGCGATCCGGTCGGCGAGCGCCCTCCCTCCGTCCGGACAGCCCACGATCTCGCCGAGGCGCAGGACGTTGCGGCGGAGATCCTCCAGGGTGTCGTGTCGAAGGGCGAGTGTCGGCACGCCGAGGCGCTCCAGCCTCTCCCGGCTCTCGCGGTTCGCTTCCCCATCGTAGAGGATCACGAGATCGGGTTCCCTCGCCAGCACGGCCTCCAGGGATGGCCGGACCCCGTCACCCACATCTGCTATCCGACGCGCGGCGGGCGGGTAGACGCCCCATCGAGTGCGGCCCACGAGCCGGTCACCCGCCCCGAGATCGAAGAGAGTCTCCGTCACCGTCGGAATGAGTGAGACGATCCTTTGCGGGTCGGACACCGCAGCCGGGCCACCCGGGGCGTCGTCTCGATTCCCGCCCTCCGTCCCGGGTGCACCGCATGCCGAGACGAGCGCCATGGCGACAACGGCGAGCGGGCGCGTCCTGTCTTGAAACATCCATCCCCCGCTTCCAGTCCGAACGGGGGAGCGCGCCATGCAACCGGCGCGACGGAGGACCCCGCTCTTCCCGCGAAGAGCATGTGTTGGCAGCAATGGGCTGCTGGGGGCATGGAGGAGCACGTCTCCTGGCTCGAGGCCTTATCGTCCGTCCGGTCGGGCCTCTCACAGTGGCGGGGCCGCGCCGGATTCTCACCGGCTTCCGTTTGCCCCCTCCATGTCCGCGCGTCTCCGCCAAGATGAGGGCCACCATCCGCGACGCGCAACAAACCGCGGCCACCGTGGCGCGCCCGGCGGTCAGGGTTCGAAGCGGCCGAAGTCTTCGGGGTCCAGCCCCTTGAGATAATCGCTCAGCGGCTCCTCGGGGGCCCGGGACGGCCCCGTTTCGGGAGGCAGCGCTTCTTCCTCCTCGACCCCGGTCTCCTCTATCTCGAACGCGCTCGCTTCAAGGAGACTTTCCGCGGCATGGATCGGGACCTTCGCGCGGAGGGCGAGCGCGATGCTGTCGCTGGGGCGGGCGTCGATGGAGATGAACTCGCTCTCTCGACGAAACACGAGCGACGCGTAGTAGGTGTTGTCGACGACCTTCGTGATCAATACGCGCACGAAGCTGCTGCCCAGACCGCGCACGACGGCGTTGAAGAGATCGTGCGTGAGGGGTCGCGTGAACTGGACTCCGGCGAGTTCCATGGCGATCGCCGAAGCTTCGCCGGGGCCGATCCAGATCGGAAGGAAACGCTCGCCGTCCGTCTCCTTGAGAATGACGACGGGGGCGCCCGTGGTCTTGTCGAGCCCGAGGCTGGCCACGGCGACCTCCCTCATCCCGGGCTCCGTCACTTCGGTACTCCCCGGAGGCTCCCGTGGCAGCGGCGGCTATCCGGCGAGGGCATCGATCCGATCGGTTTGCTCCCAGGTGAACCCATCGCCTTCAGGTTCGCGGCCGAAGTGCCCGTAGGCGGCCGTCCGGCGGTAGATCGGTTTCCGGAGTCCGAGCCGCTCGATGATCGCACGCGGCCGAAGATCGAAGACATCCGTCACCCGGCGGGCGATTTCGTCGTCCGGCCGGCGCCCTGTACCGAAGGTGTTCACCATCACGCTGACCGGCTCATCGACCCCGATGGCGTAGGCGAGCTGGACTTCGGCCCGCCGCGCGAGCTCCGCCGCCACGAGGTTCTTGGCGATCCAGCGCGCCGCGTAAGCCGCAGAGCGATCGACCTTCGACGGATCCTTGCCCGAGAAGGCGCCGCCGCCGTGCCGTCCCACGCCGCCGTAGGTGTCCACGATGATCTTCCGCCCGGTGAGACCCGCGTCACCCTGCGGCCCGCCGATCTCGAAGCGGCCGGTGGGGTTGATGTGGCACTGCGCCGCGTCCTCGTCGTACAACTCCTCCGGCAGCACGGGCCCGATGACCTCTTCCCTGATCGCCGCTTCGATGTCCTCCTGCGCGATGTCGCCATCGTGCTGGGCCGAGACGACCACGGTGCCGATCCGCGTCGGCTCCCCGTCCCGGTACTCGACCGAGACCTGTGACTTCCCGTCCGGCCGCAGCCAAGCGATGCGTCCGGAGCGGCGCACATCGGTCAGGCGCTTCACGAGCGCATGGGCGAGCATGATGGGACGGGGCATCAACTCCGGCGTCTCATCGGTCGCGTATCCGAACATCATCCCCTGATCCCCGGCGCCACCGACATCCACGCCCTGGCCGATGTCCGTCGACTGTTCATCGATGGCGGTGAGTACGCTGCACGTGTCCCACCGGATCCCGTGCTCCGCGCGCGTATAGCCGATATCGCGCAGCACTTCCCGGGCGATGGCCGCGATGTCAATCCGGGCGGAAGTCGTGATCTCGCCCGTCACGAGGACGAGTCCCGTAGTCACGAGCGTCTCGCACGCGACCCGGCCCCGGTCGTCTTCGGCGAGGATCCTGTCGAGTACGGCGTCCGAGATCTGATCTGCGATCTTGTCGGGGTGCCCCTCGGTTACGGACTCCGAGGAAAACGATTGTATGCCCTTCACCAGGCTGATTCTCCCACTTGAAGGTTCGCAGCGGAGCGCCGCTTGAGGCGTAGCGGCCAAGATAGTGGCCGCCGAACCGTACGGAGGCAACGTCGCCGCCGCGATGTCAGGACATGTACACAGGCGACGGCTCCACCGGGATCGCGTCCTCGACCTGCGCTCGAAGTTCCCGCAGCATCCCGGACCGGTCCCCATCCCGGCTGGCGCGGGTCCAGAGTTCCGATAACTCCGTCACCGAGACCAGCCCCACGAGTTCCCGCACCTCGGGGATGGAGGTGGGTGCGAGACTGAAATCCCGATAGCCGAGGGCGAGGAGGAGGGCGAGCCCCATCGGTTCCGCGGCCAAATCTCCGCAGACGCCGATCTCGAGGTCGAGCGCGCTGGCCGTGTTGTAGATGCGCTCGTAGCTGCGCAGGAGCGCCGGATGGAGAGGGTTCGAGAGGTGCTGGAGCCTGGCGTTGCCGCGGTCCACGGCGAGCGAGTACTGCGTCAGATCGTTCGTGCCGAGGCTGATGAAATCCAGATGCCGCCCCACCAGATCAAGCGTGTCCGCGAGCGCGGGCGTCTCCACCATGACGCCGAAGGCAGCGGGTTCCGTCTGCCCGAGTTCCTCACGGACTTCCGCCACGATTTCCTTCGTGCGCAGGATCTCCGTCTCGCAGATGACGAAGGGGACGAGAATCCGCATCCGGGCCTCCAGCCCTCCCGCTCGGATCGCCGCACGCAACTGGTTGCGGAAGAGTTGCGGCCGGTCGAGGCAGACACGGATGGCGCGCCAGCCCAGATACGGGTTTTCCTCCGGAGGAAGGTCGAGAAAGAGCGGGAACTTGTCGCCGCCGATATCGAACGTCCGGAGCGTCACGGGCTGGTTCGGAAACCCGTCCACGACCTCTCGATAGGCTTCGTACTGTTCCTCCTCGCTTGGAATCACTCTCCGTCCAATGACGAGGAATTCGGACCTGAAGAGCCCGACGCCCTCGGCGCCCACGCGCCGTGCCGCCGGAACGTCGTGCGGCTGATCGATGTTCGCGCGGAGGTGGACGCGGACTCCATCCGCCGTGAACAGGGGGGTGGGTTCTCGAGCAGGGTCGGCGCCGCGAGTCCCCGCAAGGCGGCGGACCATGTGAAGGTGTGCCGATCTCTCGGCTTCCGCCGGCTCGATCAGGACGCGGCCGTTTCCTCCATCGAGGAGAACAATCATCCCATCTTCGATCTTCGCGAGATCGCTGCCGAGTCCGACGACGGCAGGAATGCCCAGGGAGCGCGCCACCAGCGTGCTGTGCGAGGTTCTGGACCCGGATCCACTCGCCACGCCGAGGACGAGTTCCGGGTCGAGGCGAACCGCGAGGCTCGGTGTGAGGTCGTCGATGGCGATGAGCCCCGGCTCTTCCGGAAAGGCGAGCGGATCTTCGCTGAGCCCCGCGAGTCTGGCGAGCACGCGGGACCGAATGTCACGCAGATCCGCGAGGCGGTCGACGACCATGAGGTGTCCCGCATCGATGATCGCCGTGCGAAGTTCGGTCAGCCGCCAATCGAAGGCACGCTCCGCAGAGAGAAAGTTCTCGCGGATGTAGCGGATCGTTCCCGCGACGAGATCCGGGTCCGAGAGAATGAGGATCTGCGGGTCGAAGATGTGTGCTTCCACGTCGCCCAGCGACCGAGCCGCCTGTTCGCGCGTGTCGCGGATGCGGTCGGCGGCCCAGGCCAGCGCTTCCTCGAGGCGCGCGACTTCACGCTCGACGACCTCGGCCGGAATCGTTCGGTGCTCCGGTCGCCACGCGTGACGCGCGAGCCGCCGCACGGCGCCCAGGGCACGCCCCGGCGAGGCTCCGATGCCGTGGATGACCTCGCTCACCTGGCCCCGTCCTCCCCGATATCCGGCACGAGTTCCTCGCTGAACCCGGACTGGACGAGGTCAATGAGAGAATCGACGGCGATTGCCGCGTCGGACCCCATGGCCCGAATTCGGATGGAGGCGCCGGCCTCCGCGGCGAGCATCATCACGCCCATGATGCTCTTCCCGTTCACTTCCATCTCATCCTTCTCGACCCAGACCTCGGCCTGGAACCGGCTCGCCAGCTTAACGAACTCCGCGGCCGGGCGGGCGTGCAATCCCAGCCGGTTCTGAATACGTACCGCTGCTTCGTGTTGCGTCTTAACAGGAACCTTCCGCTCCGGTCGAGCGAACGATCGGCGTCGGGCATTGCGCCGCGGCAGGCTGCTCCGCCTGTCCGGACGCTCACAGGAGCCACACCGCGCACGCGGCAAGCAGGCTCGCCATGGCGACCGCCGAGATATATCTGGGGCTAAAGTAACCCATCAGAGCCACGATGACTGCCCCACCTGCGGTCCACGTCGCCGGCATGCCTGCCAGGAGCGGTGCGATGAGAAGCGCGGAAAGGATCCCCAGGAGCACCTGGTTTGCCAGCACGAAGCCTCGCTCCATCCGCCGCAGCGGAGCCCGCTTCAAGGCCGAAGCCACGGCGCGGCCCGACCTCCAGCCGCACTGCAGTCCCCAGATACGAAGAGCGAGGTGGCCCGCGTTGTACACGACCAGGAAGGCCCCGGCGGCAACGACGGGGTCGAGTCCGAGCAGGAAACCGATCGCCGCCGCGGACGCGCAGAAGGGCCGCCATCCGGCCCACGCGACCCCATCTCCCAGCGCTCCGAGGGGAGCGCGGAGAGCGGCCCGGAAGCGTAACTGCGTGTCAGGGTCCTCTCCATCGAACTCGAGGCGCGCGAGCGCCCCGATCGCCACGGGAGTCAGGTACGGATGGGCGTTGAAGGCTCGGGAGTGACGCTGAATGGCTTCCCGCAGGGTGGCGGGATCGTCGTTGTGGATGCGGTCCAGGAGGGGCGTGAGCGCGTGCGCCAGCCCGGGGCCCGTCATCGTCCTGTAGTTCCACGAACCCTGGACTGAGAAACTGCGTAAGATCGCACGTGCGAAGTCTTTTGTGCGTGGTCTCATGCCAACACTCTCGCCAGGAAGATTCCGAGCAGCCCCCCTGCCGCCAGCGCTGGCCAGTGGCGGACGCGAGCGCCGAGGCCGCGGGCGGCGACGCCGGCGGATCCGGCAAGGCCGAGCCCCGCCAGGACGGGCCACCACGCGAGGCCGGCACCGCCGGGGACCTGAGTCGACACGAAACGGACGAAGAGCACGGACGGCACGAGCAGCGCTCCGACGAGAAGGCCCGCGCGGAGCCCGTCCAGTGCCACAGCCAGCCTGTGGCGCCGCGAGAGAGCGGCCGCTCCCCCGCGGAAGCCATCGGGACGCGAAACGAGGTGCGGCGTCAGGCGCCTGAGAAGGGTGACCGAGTACGTGCCCGTCCAGCCGATCGCCCAGCCCACGGCGACCGCCGCGGCGATTCCAACCGGGACGCCGCTGCCGGCGACCGCGTATGCCGCACCCGCCGTAAAGGCTGCGGGTCCGGTCTCCGGGTGCCGCGCGCCCCCGAAGGGCGGATGCCGCGACAGGACGAGTTCCAGCCAGATCCCTGCCAGACAGCCCTCGGCGGGAGCGCCGAAGAGCGTCCCCCCCAGCGTGCCCGCCACGATGGGCCGGGACCACATGGCCTGCGGCCACGAAACCCCATCCAGGCCGACGAGCGCTCCGAACAGACAGGCAAGCACCCAGCCGCCCGCCGACAGCTCGATCCCGATCATCCGAGCCTCGACGCGTCGATGCGCACTTCGGGCGCCGTCGGGAGGCTCCGGGCGCACACGGCGGCCCGTTCACCGATCACGCGCAGGTCGCCGATCTCCTCCGGTGAAAGGTGCACATAGTCGAGGATCCTCTTCCGCCCTTTCGCGGCATACAAGCCACCGACATTCACAGAACGCCCATCGAGGCAGCCGCGCTCCGCCAGCGCCCGCATCGTCGCCGTATCCCGCGTCAGGAGCGCACCCCGCCCCTCCCGACTGTCCAGCTCCCCGAAACGCCGGGCCGCCTCGTCCACTCCCACGAACTCCGCACTCTCTTCGTCGGCGAGCGCGCTGGCCCAGAGTTCCTGCTCCCACTCGCTGGAGGCGAGGGCTTCGTCAACTACGATGTAGAAGTCGAGGTCGAGAGGGCTTCCCCACCCAACGAGCACCTGGCCGTGGATCAGACGTTCGTCGATCCGCAGGAGTTCGAGGGGCATGCGTCTCGCTCAGTCGGTCCCGGCCGCGGGGGGCGCGTGCGCGCGCTGCCCGGACTGTCCCTTCCGAAGAAGACGCGGCACGAGTGCCTCGATCGGCATCTCGCGGTGGAAGACGAAGTCGAGCAGCATCGGGAGGTTGACTCCCGTGATGCACGCGCAGTCCCGGCTCGTTCGCAGATGCCGAAGGCTGGCCAGGGCGCAGCTGCCGCCCGCCAGATCCGCGAACAGGATGGCTCTCGCGCCGCCCGCCGCCTCTCCGATCGCCTCGGCCAGTTCGTCGGGCCCCAGACCCTGGTTGTCGACGGCGCGCAGGGTGCCTGTGACGCCGCTGACGGTCTCGACGGCGGACACGAGGGCGTGCGCCAGCTCCGCGTGAGCCACTACGACGCCGCGAACGAGATCATTCGTCATCGGACTCGAGGTAGTCCCGCACGGGCCGCATGCGTTCGATGAGGTCCCGCTCGAAGGCCGCCGCCGGATCCTCTCCGGAATAGCGCAGGAGATGGTTCATGGCCACGACTTCGGCGATGACGGTGAGGTTCTTTCCGGGGTTCAGGGGGATGCGGACCTTCGGCAATGTCACGCCCAGAATCTCGCACTCCTCCGTCTCGAGGCCCGTCCGGTCGTAGTCGTCTCGCTCTCCCCAGACCTCGAGTTCAACGACGACTTCGATCCGCTTCTGCTGGCGCACGGCCCGGATCCCGAACATGGCGCGCACATCGACGATGCCCACGCCCCGAATCTCCATGTGGTGGCGCTGGTGCTCGTGGGCGCGACCGAGGAGGATGTCGCTCTGGCGGCGGTGCACGAGGATGAGGTCGTCGGCGACCAGGCGGTGGCCCCGCTCCACGAGATCGAGGACGCACTCGCTCTTGCCGATGCCGGACGGCCCGGTGAAGAGGAGGCCGATCCCGTATACGTCCGCGAGGGACCCGTGGAGAGAAGTCTGAGGCTGGAACTCGTCTTCCAGGTAAGGCTGCAGCCGCCGGTAGAAGTCGCCGGTCTTGAGGGGCGTTGCGAGCACGGCAACGCCGGCGGTCTCGGCCGCGGAGATGAGTTCTTCCGGCGCTGCCTGATTCTTGGTGATGACCGCGCAGGGCACACCGGACTCGAACACGAAGGTGAGGGCGGCGGCGCGTGCCGAGGTGTCGAGGCTGTCGAGATAGGCGACCTCGGTCTCGCCGAAGATGAGGACCCGCTGGGAGACGAAACGCTCTCGATAGCCGGCGAGGGCGAGCCCCGGCGAAGAGACCTCGGGCACCTCGATTATTCGCTCGAGGCCGGACTCGCCGGCGAGGACCGAGAGTGAGAACGCCTCCTGCTTGCGTCGCAGCATCGACGCGACCGTGAGTGTCACTCGGCCTCGTCGCCCGCTTCGAAGGGGCTCCCGAAGAGTTCGTCCATCGGGGGTGCCGAGTGCTCGTTGTAGCGGTCATGGTTACGGCGGAGCTGGTTCCCCAGCTTGTCCGCGAGTCGGTCCAGCGCCGTGCGGGGATCCGGCCCCGCCGCCTCCCCGTGCACCGGACGTGCCCGGTCGACGCTGATCACCGCCGTCGCGCGCACCTGCATCTTCTCTCCGGTGAACACGACCTCGGCCTTCGACGCGCGGGGCTCGAAGCGGGTCAGGTTCGTAAAGCGCGTCTCAATGATCTCGCGGATATGGGAGACATCCGTGTTACGCGCGGTGACGATGGTTCTCATCGGCCCTCATCAGGGTTTCGAGTGATTGATAAAGGTGCGCTTCCGTCTCGTCCGCTGCACGCGACCACGAGAAGCGGGCGGCGTGGGCGACTCCCCCCCTGCCGAGTCGTTCGCGCACCGACGGCTCCTCCAGAACTTCACAGATCGAAGCAGTCCACGCTGCGGCGTCCCCGTGCGGCGCAAGAACTCCCGACTCTCCCGCCGCCACGGACTCCCGCAGCCCCGGCGAATCGCTCGCGATCACGGGCGTGCCGCAGGCCGCTGCCTCCACGTTCGTCATTCCCCACCCCTCCTTCGGAGAGGGATATACCACAGCCCAGGCCCGACGCAGCCAGGCGACCTTTTCCTCCTCGGAGATGTACCCCAGAAAGCGTACCCGATGCGAGAGCCCGGCGTGGCGCACGAGCTTCCGGAGGCGGCGTTCATCGCTGCCGCGGCCCGCGATCACCAGCCTCGCATCGGGCAGCCGGCGGTTCAAGCGTGACAACGCTGCGAACAGGATCTCGATACCCTTGTAGCGCTTGAGCCGGCCGACATAGAGCAGTGTCGGTGCCTCCGCGCGCTCCGTCGACGAACCCGGCCGGTAGGTGTCGTGGTCGATGCCGGGCGGAATGACCGTGATGTCGCGGGCAAGGACGCCTCGCTTCGTGAGGTCCAGCGCCGTGCTCTCCGAGATCGCATGGAAGGGACAGCTCCCGTAGACGCTCGGGATCGCCCGTTCGGCGGCCCATACCGCCGTCGCGAGTGGGATGGACGCTTCCGCGAAGGCCGTGGCCCCGAACAGGTGCGGCACGAGTGCGACGACGGGGACGCCGGCCCACCGGGGCGAATAGAGCGGGACCTTGTTGATGTCCTCCACCAGCACGTCGGGGGCAAATCCGCGCACGACGCCCCGGGCCGCGCGTCGCGCACGCCAGGCGTAACTGTACCGGTTGCCGACGCGCTCGAAGTCGATGCCATCGAGGGTCGCCGACGGGGGCGCACCCGGCCAGCCGCTCACGACGCCCCGCACCGTGTGTCCGCGGGCAGCGAGCCGGCCGAAGATCTCATGCAGGTGCACCTCCGCACCGCCGGCCTCCGGGTTCTCCCGGTCCTGCCAGTTGAGGAGAAGGATCCGGAGCGGCCGCGCCACGGTATCGCTCAGGACCCGGCCTCCCGCGCCTTCAGCACCGCGTCGAGCACGCCGTTGAGCAAGCGCGGGCTGCCCGGACTGCCGTACTTGCGCGCCAGCTTCAGGGCTTCATGGATCGAGACCTTGGGCGGCACATCTTCGAACCAGAGCAGTTCCGCGATCCCGATGCGCAGGATGTTGCGGTCGATGACATGCAGGCGCTCGATGCGCCAGTTCGAGGTGTGATGGGCGATCGTCCCGTCGATCTCGTCGAGATGGCGCTCGACGGTCTCCATCAGGCGCCGGACATGGGGGCGGTAGCGTGCGGCCATGCGGCGGTGCACCAGACTCTTAGCCGCATGCTCGAGCGGCGTGCCTTCCCCGGCCGCTTCCCACGCGTAGAGGAGGTTCAACGCCCAACTCCGCGCCCGCGAATGGACATGTACCCGGGCGGTCGGCGTCACGACCCCAGTTGCCGTTGAAGATCGGCCATACGGAGAGCCGCGCGGGCCGCTTCGGTGCCGGCGTTTCCGAGTTCGCCTCCGGCCCGCGCGAGCGCCTGGTCGAGCGTGTCGGGCGTGAGGACTCCGAGGCCGATCGGTACGTCCGAGGTGAGTTGCACCCTGGACAGTCCGTCGGTGGCCGCGCGGCTGACATGGTCGAAGTGCGCGGTTTCGCCTCGAATCACGCAGCCCAGCGCCACGATGGCCGCGTATCCGCGCCTCGCGGCCCGCCGCGCGGCGAGCGGAAGTTCCCAGGCCCCCGGGACATACACGATGTCGAGATCCGCCTCGCCCACGCCGCATTCGAGGAGCGTCCGCACGGCACCTTCCAGAAGACGTTCGGTGACTCGGGCGTTGAACCGGCTGACGAGAATGCAGACCGTCCGGCCGTCCGCTGCGGTCGCGCCCTCATACACCGTCACGCGCCCCTGCCGGAACACTTCCGAGCCGTCGTCGGGGGGGGTGTCCGAAGTGCTTCTCACGCCGATCCGGTCAGGTGTCCCAGCTTCTCGCGCTTCGTACGAAGATAGCGGGTCAGACGATCATCGATCTCGCCGAGCTCGAGCGGGACGCGGTCGCTGATCACCAGGCCGAACCCCTCCAGCCCCGTGAGTTTCTTCGGGTTGTTCGTCATGATCCGGATCGAATGCAGCCCGAGATCGGCGAGCATCTGAGCCCCGATGCCGTAGTTGCGCAGATCGGCCGGAAAACCCAGCGCTTCGTTCGCTTCGACCGTGTCGTGCCCCTCGTCCTGCAGCTCGTAGGCGCGGAGCTTGTTGAGGAGTCCGATCCCCCGCCCTTCCTGATCGAGGTAGACGATGACCCCGGTCCCGGCTTCGACGACCAACCGCATGGCGGCCTCGAGCTGGCTACCGCAGTCGCAGCGGTGGGAGTGGAAGACATCTCCGGTCAGGCAGCGCGAGTGAACGCGGACGAGGACATCCTGGACGCCTGCCACATCGCCGCGCACAAGTGCGACGTGTTCGCGCCCGTCGACTTCGTTCGCGTACCCGACAATGCGAAAATCGCCCCACGGCGTGGGGAGATCGGCCTCGGCGACGCGCCGCACGAGACTCTCCGTGCGCAGCCGGTAGGAGACGAGCGCCGCCACCGTGATGAAGGGGAGGTCGTGCTCCGCCGCAAACTCCTCGAGTTGGGGGCGGCGCGCCATCGTCCCGTCCTCGTTCAGGATCTCGCAGATCACGCCCGCCGGCGTGAGTCCGGCCAGCCGGGCGAGGTCAACCGAGGCCTCCGTCTGGCCGACGCGCTGCAGCACACCCCCGGGCCGGGCACGGAGCGGAAAGATGTGGCCCGGACGCATCAGGTCCGTCGGTCGTGTCTGGGGGTCCACGGCGACGCGGATGGTCCGCGCGCGGTCCTGAGCGGATATCCCGGTCGACACACCGAAGTCCTGACGGGCATCGATCGAGACGGTGAACGCCGTCTTGTTGGGATCCGCCAGCCGGTCGTCCGTCATCAGCGGAAGATCGAGGCGATCGGCCATCTCGTCGGGCATCGTGAGGCAGATGAGGCCCCGCGCATGCATCGCCATGAAGTTGATCGTCTCGGGCGTCGCGAGGGCGGCCGCGCAGACCAGATCCCCTTCGTTCTCGCGATCCTCGTCGTCCGCGATGATCACGAGCCCGCCGCCGCGGATGCGTTCGATCGCCGATTCCACCGTATCTGTGGGCATGTTCGTCAGCCGGAGTCTCTTCTCGGTTTCCATTCGTACGGGAGCCAGCTCAGGAGTCCGCGGGGACCGCGTACGGCCGGAGGGCGCGAGCGACGTGCTTGCCGATCAGGTCCGCCTCCAGGTTGACCCGCGCGCCGGGCACGAGGCGCCCCAGGGTGGTATGGCTCCATGTATACGGGATGATGGCGAAACGCGCGATGGTCCCTGTCAGGCGGTTGACCGTGAGACTCACGCCGTCGACCGCGAACGAGCCCTGCGGCACAGTCACCCTCTCGAGGTCGTCGGGAAGTCCGACCTCGAGCACGCCCGACTCGTCTTCCCATCGGACCCCGGCCACGGTTCCCACGCCATCGATGTGTCCCTGCACCATGTGCCCGCCCAGAGGTTCTCCCGCGCGCAGCGCCGGCTCGAGGTTCACGGGATCCCCGGGCCGCCAGCTCTCGATTGTCGTCCGTTCCAGTGTAGCCTCGACCACGTCCACATCAAACGTCTCGTCCCCGAGATCCACGATCGTCGTGCACACGCCCGCGAGCGAGACCGAATCCCCCGCCCGCAGCCGTTCGAGGAACGGAACCCGAGTGATGGTGAGCCGGAGTCCGGTGGGCCGGCGTTCGCGGCCCGCCACCTCGCCGACCGCCTGTATGATTCCAGTGAACACGGCGTCGCCCGCTCAGAGACTGTCGAGGGTTTCCTGGAGCTGGCGGTGCTCGAACACGATGTGCGTGTCCTGTCCCAGCGATTTTCGCTGGACCGGCAGCCAGTCTCCCGGCGTTGAGGGGTCGAGGCCCGGAAAGGCCGGCACGCCGCCCCGCCCGTAGAACATGGGGGCAATGAAGGCATGGATCATCTGGATGTGTCCGCCGCGAAGCATCGATGCGGCGACCTGTCCCCCGCCCTCGACGAGCACCGACAGCACTCCCCGAATGGCCAGTTCGTTCCATACGGCGGTCAGGCTCAGCCTGTGGTCGTCGTTCCGCGGGACCTCGACAACCTCCACGCCCGCATCGCGGAGCGGGCCGGCGCGTTCATTGAATCCTTCCGAATCGGGGTCCGCAAAGGCCCACACCGGCGCCTGAGCCACCGTACGTACGATTTGACTCGAAGGACTGAGGCGGAGCCGGGTATCCAGGACTGCCCGCACCGGCGGCACGCGCGGCACCACCTCGCCCCGGGCCGTGAGCAGAGGATCATCGATCTCGATGGTGTTGGAACCGAGCAGAATCGCATCGTGGCAGGAGCGGAGACGATGGACCTCGTCCAGCGCCCGTATGCCCGTCACCGGAGTCCGAACGCTCTCCTCTCCGAGCTTCGCGTCGAGGGAGAGCGCCAGTTTGAGCGACGCGAAGGGCACCCACTGGCGGTGAAACCAGAGGAACGGCGCATTCAGCCGTTTCGCGGCGTTCGCCTCGATGCCGAGTTCGACATCCAGTCCCGCCTGCCGCAACTCCTCGGCCCCGTGGCGCGCTTCCGGATTCGGATCGCGACAGGCGATGACGACGCGCCGCACGCCGGAGCGGATGATGGCCGCCGTACACGGTGGCGTCTGTCCGGTATGGCGGCAGGGCTCGAGGGTGACGTAGAGGGTGGCGCCCACCGCGCGCGGCCCCGCCTCCCGCAGCGCCACGACCTCCGCATGATCGCTGCCGTATTCCGCGTGCCAGCCGGTGCCGAAGACCTGGTTCCCCCGGGCCACGACGGCGCCCACGAGCGGATTGGGCGATACGCGACCCTGCCCGCGCGGCGCCACGGCGAGCGCCTCGCGCATATGCCGAAGATCTTCGGTGCGGCTCGGCGGCGCCCCGGTGATGGGATCGAATCCCCTCGGCGTCATGCGCTCTCCAGGTGCACCTTGCCACCTCCCGCGATGAGTTCGCCGCAGATGAAGGCCTCGCAGCCCGCACCGCGAATCTCCTCCAGCACCTTCCCGGTATCCGCCTCGCGCACGACCGCGATCATCCCGACGCCCATGTTGAAGGTGGCGAAAAGTTCCGCCTCGTCCGCCCCGCTCTCCCGCGCGATGACGTCGAACTCGTGCGGGCGCGGCCAACTGTCGGAGCGCACCACGGCATCGAGATCCCCGCCGATGACGCGATCCACGTTGCCCGGGATTCCGCCCCCGGTGATGTGCGCGAGCGCTCGCACGCGACCTGCCTCGAGGCTGCGCTCGAGGATCGACAGGTAGCTGCGATGAGGACGCAGGAGGATGTCCGACACGGAAACCTCGGCCCCCGGGAAGGGGTCGTGCGCCCCGAGTCCGAGGCGACCGAGGAAGAGCGCGCGGACGAAGCTGTACCCGTTCGTGTGGATGCCGCTCGACGCGAGTCCGATGAGACGGTCGCCCGGCGCCAGTTCCCGGCGGGCCAGCTTCGGGTAGGCGATTTCGCCGACGACGAACCCCGCGAGGTCATACTCCCCCGGCGCGTAAAAATCCGGCATCTCCGCGGTCTCGCCCCCGAGCAGCGCGCAGCCGTTCGCGCGGCACGCCGCGGCGAGGCCGGAGACGACGCTCGTCACTGTGTCCGGGTTCAGCACGCCGCAAGCGACATAGTCCATGAAGATCAGAGGCCGGGCGCCCTCGACGAGGATGTCGTTGACACAGTGGTTCACGAGGTCGGCGCCCACCGTGTCGTGCCGGTCGGCCATGAAGGCGATCTTCAGCTTCGTCCCCACCCCGTCGGCGCTCGCCACGAGTTCCCGCCCCGGCGTCGCCCGGAACCGTCCTCCGAACGAACCGAAGTCCGAACTCACGGCATCCGTCCGGGTCCCGCGCACCAGCTCGGAGAGCCGGGCTTTCGTCGCGCGGGCCGCCTCGAGGTCCACGCCCGCGTCACGGTACGTCAATCCGCCGTTCATGCTTCTCTCATGCTTCCACCCGCGGGGCTGAAGGATCGAATCTCGTGAGCGCCCCGAAGCTTCGCACCCGATCCTCCACTTCGGCCATGGTGAGCGTCACCAGGCGGCGCGCGCCGAACGCTTCGCACGCGAAGGAGCCGAGCGCGCAGCCGTACACGACGGCGCGCCTCAAGGCCGGTCCCGTGATCGTACCACAGCGCGCCAGAAAGCCGAGCAAGCCGCCTGCAAAGGCATCGCCCGCTCCTGTGGGGTCGACCACGTCATCGAGGGGAAATCCCGGTGTGAGGAAGAAACCGTCGCTCGTGAGCAGGACGGCCCCATGTTCCCCCTTCTTGATGACAACGTGGCGCGGCCCCCGGCTCCGAATCCAGCGCGCGGCACGTGCCAGGTTCTGCTCGCCCGAGAGCTGCTTCGCCTCTTCGTCGTTGAGCGTGATCAGGTCGATCTTCGCGATAACCTCGGCGAGACGCTCGGGCGTGCCCTCGATCCAGTAGTTCATGGTGTCGCACGCCGCGAGCACGGGGGACTCGATCTGGTCCAGGACCCTGAGCTGAAGCGCGGGGTCGATCGCGCCCAGGAACGCCCAGGGCGCGCTGCGGAACGCGGCGGGAATCGTCGGCTGGAAATCCGCGAAGACCCCCAGTTCGGTGAACGTCGTATCCCTCGTATTCATGTCCCGGTGGTAGAGGGCACCCCAGCGGAAGCTGCGGCCGGGCCGCTGCTCTAGCCCGGACAGATCCGCGCCCCGGCGGCGCAGGAAGTCGAGTTCGCCCGTCGGGTAGTCGTCGCCGATGACCCCCACGAGCTGGACCGGAGCGAACAGGGAGGCCGCGGCGCTGAAGTTGACCGCCGTGCCGCCGACCACATCCTCCTGGTGCCCGGCGGGGGTCGAAATCTCGTCGAGGGCGACGCTGCCCACGACGAGGATCGGCGCCGTTTCGGCCCGGCCGTCCTCGCCTCCGGGGGCGCGGGTCTTCACTCCGTCTCCCGCGTCATGGCTTCCGGGGCCGAGAGGCCGAGCGCCTGCAGTCCGCTGCGCAGCGTGAGCTGCACGGCGCGCGCGAGCCGGATTCGCGCGGCCTGTTCCGGCCCGGCCGCCAGGATTCTCTGCGTCGGGTCCAGGTTCCCCTGGTGATACCAGGCGTTCACGAGCCCCGCCACCTCCTCCAGGTAGGCGCACACCACATGCGGCGCCCGGTTCGCCGCAGCCGCCGCAATGACCTCGGGAAGCCTCAGTACCGAGAGGGCGACCTCGCGCTCCGCCGGCGTGCCGAAGGATTCCGGAACCTCGAGAGAAGCGGGGATTTCCCCGGCGGCGATGCCCGCCTTGCGGAACACGCTGCACATGCGGGCGTGCGCATACTGGACCTTGTAGACCGGATTGGCGTCGGAAGTGTCCAGCGCAAGATCGAGATCGAAATTGAGATGGACCTCGGCCCGCCGCATGAGAAAGAAATAGCGCGCCACGTCGGGGCCCGTCTCCTCCACGAGTTCGCCCAGCGTCACGAAGCGCCCCGCGCGCTTGCTCATTCGGACTTCCCTGCCGTCGCGCAGGACAGTGACGAGCTGGATGATGAGGACCTCGAGCAGCTCCGGGTACGAGAGGCCGCGCAGAGCCGCAAGCATGCGCTTCTCGTGGCCCTGATGGTCCGCTCCCCAGACATCGATCGCCATATCGAAGCCGCGCGTCGCCTTGTCGAGATGATAGGCGAGATCCGGCAGGAAGTAGGTGAAGGAGCCGTCGCTCTTGATGAGGACCCGATCCTTTTCGTCGCCCAGATCGGACGTGCGAAGCCAGGTCGCGCCTTCCGACTGGTAGATGAGGCCGCCGCCCTCCAGCTCCTCGAGGAGCCTGTCGATGGCCCCGGACTCATAGAGCGACCGCTCGGAGTAGTACAGGTCCATCTTGACGCCGAAGCGCGACAGATCCTCCGCCTGTTCCTCACGCAGCAGACGCACCGCTTCGCTCCGGAAGTGCGCCCGACGCTCTTCAGGCGTGAGCGAGGCGAGGAATCCCGCGCCGGCGGAGCTCCGGATCGTCGACGCGACATCGCGCACGTACTCGCCGTGATACCCGCCCTCGGGGATCTCCGCGGGTCGGCCGGCCGTCTCCTCGTAGCGCGCCGCGACGGACTCGGCGAGGAGTTCGATCTGGCGTCCGGCGTCGTTCACGTAGAACTCGCGCGTCACGTCGTGTCCGGTCCACTCCAGCAGCGACGCCACGGCGTCGCCGAGCGCCGCGCCTCGACCGTGGGCCACATGCAGCGGCCCCGTGGGATTGGCGGACACGAACTCCACGTTGACGCGGAGCGCCGGCGAGGCCTGCGTCCGACCCCAGCCGTCGCCGGCCTCGAGGACCTCGGCGAGCCGGGGCCAGATGGATTGGTCCGAGAGCCGGAAATTGAGGAATCCCGGGCCGGCGACCTCCACCGCCGCGATGCCGGCGGCCGCAGGGTCGATCAGTTCGCAGACGAGCGTCGCGAGCGCCCGCGGAGGCCGGCCCAGCCGTTTCGCGAGGACGAGCGCCGCGTTGGACGCCCAGTCTCCGTGCGTCGGATCCCGCGGCCGCTCCAATGCCGGAGAGAAATCTTCCGGCGCCCCGGCGGCGGCGAGGGCGGATTCGAGCGCCTCCGAGAGTCGGGCCAGCCCCGCGTCACCCGTCACGCGCCGGCATCGCCTTCGGACGACCCGGACGAGGCGCCTTCCGAGGCGCCGTCGGTCGACCCCGACGCAGCATCACGGGACGCCTCCTTCGCTGGGGTCTTCCCGCCCCCGCCCTCCGACTCCCGGTAATCGGTGGCGTAAAAGCCCGACCCCTTGAAGACGATCCCGCCTCCGGTCGAGATGAGCCGCTCGACACGCTCCTCCCCGCACGACGGGCAGAGGCGGATCGGCGCGTCCGACATGCGCTGGAACCGCTCGAACGCGTGCCGACAACCACGACATCTGTATTCGTACGTTGGCACTCTTGCCCCTGATATCGAACGTGGCACGGCGGTCTCAGCCGGGGCGGTATTCTCCCCACACGTCGCGAAGCGCGTGGCTGATCTCGCCCAGGGTGACCCGGCGTCTGACAGCTTCGATCAGAACGGGCAGGAGGTTAGCATCTCCGGCGGCCGCTCGCCGGATCCGCGCCAGCGACGCTTCCACCTCCGCGCCATCCCGCTCGGCTCTGAGCCGCCCCAGCCTCTGGCGCTGTTCATCGGCGAGACGGGCGAAATCCGGTGCTTTGGGCATCTCGACCGGCGCCGCGTCCTGGTGCACGTTCACGCCGACGACCTCGAGTTCGCCGCTCTCGATCGCCTCCTGATGCCGGCGGGCGGCGAGGTGGATCTCCTCCCTCATGTACTCGATGGCCTGCACGGGGCCGCCCAGTTCGTCGATGCGCGCGAGATATTCCCGGGCCCGCGCCTCGAGGTCGTCCGTGAGCGACTCGACGAAGTGGGAACCTCCCAGCGGGTCGACCGTGTCCGCGACGCCCGTCTCCGCGGCCAGGACCTGCTGCGTGCGGAGCGCGAGGCGGGCTGCGTCCGCGCCGGGGAGCGAGAGTGCTTCATCGTAGCTGTTCGTGTGCAGCGACTGGGTCCCCCCGAGGACGGCGGAGAACGCCTGGACCGCGACGCGGACCACGTTGTTCAGCGGCTGCTGCGCCGTCAGTGCGGCACCGGATGTCTGAGTGTGGAACTTCAGGCGGCAGCATTCATCCGCCGCTCCGAAACGGTCTCGCATGAGCCGGGCCCACATGCGGCGCGCGGCGCGGAACTTGGCCACCTCCTCGAAGAAGAGCCGGTCGGCCGAGAAGAAAAAGCTGAGCCCCGGTGCGAAGTCGTCGATCTCCAGGCCCCGGTCGACGGCGCGTCGCACGTACTCGAGACCGTTGGCGATCGTGAAGGCCAACTCCTGAGCCGCGGTCGCTCCGGCCTCGCGAATGTGATATCCGCTGATGGAAATCGAGCGCCAGCGCGGCATTTCTCCGGCGCAGAAGTCGAACACGTCGGTCACGAATCGAACGCTGGGCTCGACCGGATAGATGTACGTCCCCCGCGCGATGAACTCCTTCAGCACGTCATTCTGGAGCGTGCCGCGCAGTACCGCCGGTTCGATCCCCCGCTCCTGCGCCACCCCCGCGTACATCGCGAGGAGAACGGGCGCCGTCGCGTTGATCGTCATCGCCGTCGAGACGCGCTCCAACGGGATCTCCTCGAACAGGCGATGCATGTCCTCGATCGAATCGATCGCGACGCCGACCCGTCCAACTTCCCCGCGCACCCTTGAATCGTCGGAGTCGTACCCCATCTGGGTCGGAAGGTCGAAGGCGACGGAGAGGCCCGTCTGCCCGGATTCCAGCAGGTAGCGGAAGCGCGCGTTCGTCTCCGCGGCAGTTCCGAAGCCGGCGTACTGCCGCATCGTCCACAGCCGCCCCCGATACATCGTCGGGTAAACGCCGCGCGTGTAGGGGAATTCGCCGGGACGCGAGGGATCCGGACTCGCGTCTGCGGCGCCGTAGACGGGGTCGACCTCGTTCCCGCTCGTCGTGGCAAAGTGCGGACGCCGCTCGCTCACGAGGTCTCCCCTTCAAGCGTCACGAGTACCTGATCGCGATCCACCACATCGCCGGATTTGACCGCGACTCCAGCCACGGTTCCCGGTTCCCCGGCGCGCAATTCGTTCTCCATCTTCATGGCTTCGATCACGACCAGTCCATCGCCGGCGTTCACGCGCTGCCCGGTTTCCGCCAGAACTCGCGTGACCAGCCCCGGCATCGGCGCGCGCAACTCTCGCGGTCCGCGACTCCCGGCGCTTCGATCCGCCAGTTCGCGAAGGGTCCGCGTGCGTTCGTCCTCCACCGTGACGTCGAACGTCCGGCCGCGCACGGTCAGCCGCCACCCCCGCGCCGTCCGGCGGGTGAACACGCGATGATTCGCTCCATCCAGCGTGAGCTGCGCTTCGCCCTCCCCCAACCACGCGAACCCGGCCTCCCGCTCGGCACCGTTCAGGCGCAGCCCGGAGGCCAGGAGTTCGACCTCGCAACTTCCGCCACCTGCATCGACGTGGTACTTCACGACAACTTCACCACTCCCGTCCCGCCCGCATCCAGGCGGACAGTCCATTCCCTCGGTCAGGGGACCGCCGCCCACCATCGGACACGACCCGGGGCCGGTCCCGGTCGGCGAGGAACACGGCGGTCGCCATGGCCACATCGAGCAGCCCGGTATCCGGGATCTCTCCAAGCCCGGGGTGTTCCTCCACGTACCTGATGGAGAGCTCGTTCGCCCTGTAGTCGGGTTCGTCCATGACCGCGAGGTGCCAGGGGATCGTCGTCTCGACGCCACCGATGACGAGCCCTTCGAGCGCGGACCGCATGCGCCGGATCGCGGCTTCCCGATCGGAGGCATGCACGACCAGCTTGCCCAGCAGCGAGTCGTAGTGCAGGCCGACTTCCGATCCGTCCCGAATCCCCCCGTCCCAGCGCACGCCCGGCCCCGTCGGGACTTCGAGACGGTCGATGCGGCCCGTGGAAGGGAGGAAGCCGGCGGCAGGATCCTCGGCGTTGATCCGGCATTCGATCGCGTGCCCGCGCGCGCTGGGCGGTTCTTCACCGCCGAGCAGGGGAAGATCCCGGGCCACGCGCAGTTGCTGACGGACGAGGTCCACGCCCGTGACGAGCTCCGTCACGGGGTGCTCGACCTGGATGCGCGTGTTCATCTCGAGGAAGAAGAACTCGCCCCCCTCGACCAGAAACTCGACGGTGCCCGCGCCGCGGTAGCCGACCGCCTCGGCTGCTCGCACGGCGACCGCCGCCATCCGTCGGCGGAGTCCGTCGTCGATCGCCTCCGATGGCGCTTCCTCGACCAGTTTCTGGTGTCTCCGCTGGATCGAGCACTCCCGTTCCCCGAAATCCACGGTCCGTTCGTCATCGGCAAGCACCTGGACCTCGATGTGTCGGGGGGAGCGCAGGAAGCGCTCCACGAACACGCGTCCGTCGCCGAACGCGTTCCGCGCTTCGCGTGTCGCCCGCCCGTAGGCCGCGGCGACCTCCTCCGGGTCCGAGGCGACGTGCATGCCCTTGCCGCCGCCGCCCGCCGCCGCCTTCAGGAGGACGGGGAAGCCGATCTCCCCGGACTCGCGCACGGCCTCCCGCGCCGATGCCAGCGGCTCGCTGCCGGGGATCACGGGAACTCCGGCCCGCATCATCCGCGCGCGGGCCCGCGTCTTGTCGCCCATGATCTCGATCGCCTCGGCCGGCGGTCCGATGAACACCAGCCCGGCAGCCTCGACGGCGCGGGCGAAACCGGCATTCTCGGCGAGGAAACCGTACCCCGGGTGCACCGCGCCCGCACCCGTCGTCTTCGCGGCGGCGAGGAGCCTCTCGATCGACAGGTAGCTCTCGGCCGCGGCTCCTGCCCCGATCCGGATCGCCTCGCCCGCGAGAAGGACGTGGGGCGCCCGGCGGTCCGCCACGGAGTAGACGGCGACCGTCTTCAGGCCTTCCTCGTGGCAGGCACGGATGACCCTGACCGCGATCTCGCCGCGGTTTGCGATCAGAACCTTGTCGAACATCCGGCCTCGGAGGGGATCACAACGGGATGTTGCCGTGCTTCCTGGGCGGGTTTCGGTCGCGCTTTTCGGCCATCGCTTCGAGTCCCGACACGAGGCGCGCGCGCGTCTCGCGCGGGTCGATCACGTCGTCGATGAACCCGCGCTCGGCGGCAAGCCAGGGATTGGCGAACTTCGCCCGATATTCCGCCTCGAGTTCGGCCGTGCGCGCCGCCGGGTCCTCGGCTGCCGCGATCTCGCGCCGGAAGAGGACTTCCACCGCACCCTTTGCGCCCATCACTGCGATCTCCGCCGTCGGCCACGCGAGGTTGAGGTCGCCCCGGATGTGCTTGGACGACATGACATCGTACGCGCCGCCGTACGCCTTGCGCGTGATGACCGTGAGCTTCGGCACGGTCGCTTCACAGTAGGCGAAGAGGAGTTTTGCGCCGTTTCGGATGATTCCCTCGTGCTCTTCCCTCAGGCCCGGGAGAAAGCCGGGCACATCCTCGAACGTGACCAGCGGAACGTTGAATGCATCGCAGAAACGCACGAAACGGGCAGCCTTGATGCTCGCATCGCTGTCCAAAACGCCGGCGAGGACCGCCGGCTGGTTGCCCACAATGCCCACGGCGTGACCGCCGAGCCGGGCGAAAGCAGTGATGATGTTGCGGGCGTAGTCGGCGTGGACCTCCAGCAGGCTGTCGCTGTCGACGACCCGGCCGATGATGTCCAGCATGTCGTACGGAAGCTTGGGGTCGTCCGGCACGATCTCGACGAGGTCCTCGTCCCCGCGGTCCGCCGGATCCGCCGTCTCGCGCCAGAGTGGCTTTTCCTGATTGTTCGAGGGCAGGTAGGAAAGGAGGCGGCGTATGGCCTGAAGGGCCTCGATCTCGCTCGCCGAACGGAAGTGCGCCACGCCGGACCGGCTCGCGTGCACGCCCGCGCCGCCCAGTTCGTCGAACGTCACGTCCTCGTGGGTTACCGTCTTCACGACGCCGGGGCCGGTGATGAACATGTGGCTCACTCCGTCCACCATGAACACGAAGTCCGTGATGGCGGGGCTGTAGACCGCCCCGCCCGAACACGGCCCGAGGATCGCGCTCAGTTGCGGGATCACCCCGGACGCCAGCGTGTTTCGAAGGAAGATGTCCGCGTATCCCCCGAGAGAGGCGACGCCTTCCTGGATCCGCGCGCCTCCCGAATCGTTGATCCCGATGAAGGGAGCGCCATTCCGCGTCGCGAGATCCAGAACCTTTACGATCTTCCCGGCATGTGTCTCCGAGAGGGAGCCCCCGAAGACCGTGAAGTCCTGGCTGAATACGTAGACGATTCGTCCGTCGATGCGCCCGTAGCCGGTGATGACGCCGTCGCCGGGGATGCGCCGGTCTTCGAGACCGAAGTCCGTACAGCGGTGCTCGACGAAGCGATCGAATTCGACGAAGCTCCCCTCATCGAGGAGGATCTCGAGTCGTTCCCGGGCGCCCAGCTTGCCGCGCGCGTGCTGGCGGGCGAGCCGCTCCGGGTCTCCGCGGGCGACGCGCCCGGATCGAGCCTCAAGTTCGGACAGCTTCTCGCGCATGCTCATCCGGTCGTCATCGGGTCCGCACGCGGCGGAGCGTATCCGCGCGCAGGGTGTCCGCGCGCAGGGTGTCGCGCGGCGCAAAGGGGGACGGCGCCGCGCGCACTTCTTCCAGCCAGGTAAGCAGAACCTCGCGGTCCGCCGCCACCGGCGTCCCCTCCACCAGCATGCGGACCTCGGTGGCGCGCCGCACGACGGATCGCCCGGCTTCGGGGCGCAGACGGCCCGTCACTCCCTCGATTTCCGGCCCCGACTCGAGGTACGCCGTGAGCGCCGCCGGAATCGGCAGTCTCGCACCATCGAGAGCGGACAGAACCAGAAGCGTCGCATCGTGTGCGAGCGCCGGCATGACGTTGTCCCGCAATGGCTTCCGATATCTTCTCTCATAATCCGCTACAAATCGCTGCCACGGAGTGCCGGGGCTGACGCGGTCCGTCGTAAGGCCGATCACGCGATGGTCCGTCGCGAAGCGCTCGAGGCGGCGGAGGGCGGCCGGTTCGGCCCAGGCCTCGCTCCCCATCACGATCACGTTATACAACCCGTAATAGAAGAGCTGAGGCGCGACGGCGAGGACGGCGGACGCGGACGCCGCGGGCGCAAACACGACATCGGGCTCGGTGGCTGCGAGCGCTTCGATGGGGTCCTGGAAGGTCGTGAGCGCGGGGTCATAGCGCTCGTGCCCCACGAGTTGCCCTCCGTTTTCCCGCAGAGTGCGCGTGAACGCATTGACGGCGCCTCTCAGGCCGACTCCGGCCGGCTCCAGCACGGCCACCCGGCGGAGCCCCAGTTCCTCGAGCGTCCAGCGTGCGAGTTCCTGCGCCACATCCGAGGCGCGTGTAGCCGCATCGTAGAGGGTGTAGCTCGCCGCCCCCGGCCTCAGCACTTCCGTCGCGGTGGGGCTGATGATCGGAAGCCTCGGGTTCCGGCGGGCCCGGGAAGCCGCCGCGAAAGACTCGGAGCGGAGAGGGCCCACGATCGCAATGGCGTCCCGTTCTTCAAGCGACCGTACAAGATCGGCGGTGTTCTCCGGATCCGACTCGTCGTCGAGAACGATGAGTTCGACCTCGAAGCCGGCGGGGTCGTCGCTGCGGTATCGCTCGACCGCAAGTTCGATCCCCTCGCGCAGCACTTCTCCCACCTCCGCGAGGTCGCCCGTGAGCGGCAGGATCGCGCCGATCCGCGCGATGCCGCTGCCGAGATCCGTTTCCGCCCCGGCGATCATCTCTGCCGTAACCCTCTCCGGTTCGGCAGGCCGCCCCTCCAGGATACGAGCGGCCAGGCGCCTCGCCTCGTCTCCCTCCCTTTCGACAATGAGAAGGCGTGCGAGTTGCGCATGGACGATCGCCGCCGCGGCCGTCTCCGGGGAGGGGGTCTCCGTCAGAAGGCGCAATTCCTGCAGCGTGAGGGCCGAGGTCAACCGGCGCAGGTTGTCCGGGCCAATCGTGTCGAGCGCCTGCGGGGTCGAGAGGATCGCGGCGACCGCCTCGGCTTCGCGGCCCGTGTCCGAAAGGACCCGAACCAGCCGCTCGACCGTCGCCATCCTCAGGGCAGCCGCGGGCGCGCGGGCGAGAAGCGTGCCGTAGCGATCCGCCGCAGCGCCGGGGAGCCCCTGGGCTTCGAGCGCCCGGCCCGCCACGGAAAGCGCGCGATCCGCGAGGGGTCGGAGAGCTTCGATGTCGCGCCAGGCGGCATTCAGCGAATCCGCCCGCGACGCGGCCGCGGCGAAGCGCCCCCGCTCGTAGTCGGATTCGGCGAGGCGGAGCACGGCCGCCGGTCCTTCCCGATCCACCGTGCTCGGGGCGGCTCTCTCGGCGGGGGGGCCGCCTGCGATGAGCGCACAGCCCGCGGCCGCGACCAGTACCGCGCTGCAGCCGAGGGCTACGCGCCGCCGCGCTGCTCTTCGCCGCGCGTGGAAGGGGCTACTCCCCTGCCTCACCACCGGAATCGGACTGCTCCTCGTCGCCCGTGTCATCCGCCGCGGAACCCGACTTCGACGCCGCCATGTTCTCGTACTCGACTTCCTCGGCCTCGTACGGGACTTCGGGCGCGTCGACGACGGCGAGAACGATGCGGCGGTTTATCGGATCGGTCTCGAGTACGCGCAGATCCAGCTGATGCCCGTCGTCGAAATGGTCACCGGGCTCGGTGACCGGCCCTTCCAGACCCAGTTGAGAGACCGGTACGAACCCTTCAAGGTCGCTCCCGAGATCCACGACGACGCCCTTCTCGAGCAACCGCGTGATCGAGCCCGCCACTTCCCGGCCCGGCTGGTACGCCTGCGCGAGCTGATACCACGGATCTTCCTGCACCTGTTTCAGTCCGAGGGAGATCCGCTTCTGGTCGGGATCGATCGAGAGAACGACGACGTCGACCTCCTCTCCCTTCCGGAGCACCTCGGCCGGGTGCTGCACCCTCCGCGTCCAGCTCATGTCGGAGATATGGACAAGACCGTCGATGCCCGCCTCGACCTCCACGAACGCGCCGAAGGAAGTGAGGTTGCGAACCAACCCGCGGATCTTCGTTCCCGGCGGGTACTGTGCGGGGAGCGCGAGCCACGGATCCTCCTCCACCTGCTTCATCCCGAGCGAGATCTTCTGCGCTTCCTCATCCACCCGCAGCACTACGCATTCGACCTTGTCGTTGATGCCGACCAGCTGGGAGGGATGCCGGACGTTGCGGGTCCACGACATCTCCGAGATGTGGACCAGACCCTCGATGCCGCGCTCGAGCTCGACGAAGGCCCCGTAGTTCGTGATCGAGACCACCCGGCCCAGCACCCGCGTCCCGACCGGATACTTTTCGGCCACGTTCTTCCAGGGGTATTCCTGCAGCTGCTTGAGGCCGAGCGATATGCGCTCCCGGTCCCAGTCGATGTCGAGGATCTTGATCTCCAGCGTCTGGCCGATGTCGCAGACTTCGGACGGATGGCCGATCCGACCCCACGACATATCCGTGATGTGGAGGAGGCCGTCCATGCCGCCGAGGTCGATGAAGGCTCCGAAGTCCGTGATGTTCTTGACGACTCCGGCGCGCACGTCGCCGACCGAGAGCTCCTTCTTGAGTTCCTCGCGCTTCCCTGCCCGCTCCTCCTCGAGGAGGACGCGACGGCTCACGACGATGTTCCGGCGGCGCTTGTTGAGCTTGAGGATCTTGAAGTCGTACTCGTCGCCCAGAAGGTCGTCCACGTTCGGCACCCGCCGAAGCGCGATCTGGGATCCGGGGAGGAAGGCATCGACCCCCATGAGGTCAACCGTAACGCCGCCCTTGATCTTCCGCTTTATGCGTCCCTGCACGGGGCGATCGTTGTCGAAGGCGTCCTTGATCTTCTCCCACACGCGGAGGAAATCGGCCTTCTTCTTCGAGAGGACGACGACGCCTTCTTCGTCCTCGAGGCTCTCGAGGAGGACGTCGACGGAATCGCCCATCTGAACTTCGTCCGGATCCGCGAACTCGTCGAGCGGGACGGCGCCTTCGGACTTGAAGCCGACATCGAGGATGATGTCCGTCTCGGTCTTTCCGATCACCTGCGCCGAGACGATTTCGCCTTCGGTGATGCGGCTGAGAGTGTCCTCGTAGAGCGCGTAGAGTTCGGCGTACTCCGCCTGATCGTGCTGGGAGTCATCCCGGGGGTCCGCGTCGAGGTCGAGATCGATGGGGCTGGGTTCGAAGGCCGCGGGAGTCGCGACGGCGACGTCCACGTCTTCCTGCGCGGCGCCATCCAGCTCCGTCACCGCATCGGTGGTCTCGGTGGTGTCGGTCTGAGGGGTCGTGTCGTCGGGCATAGGGAATCAGATTCCCGCGCGGGGCCAAGGGTGCGTCCCGCCGGGCCTCGTGGCAAAAAAGAATCGACCCCAACCGAGCTTCTCCAACCTCCGCCCAGCCGCCGGCCGATCCCTGGTATCGGGTATCCACAGGATCCAAGGCGGAGCGCCACTTTTTCCGCCACGATCCTCGAACAGTAAGCTAACCTAGATTCAGGCTGCGGAAGCGTCAACGGAAAGCGGAGGCCGCGCGTTCGATGATCGCGTCCACGACTTCGTCCGGGGTCATGGCGGTCGTGTCGATCTCGATGGCGTCGGGAGCGCGCTCGAGAGGCGACAACGGGCGCGAACGATCCCGTCGGTCCCGGGCCTCGAGACGCGCCGCCTCGCGCTCGACGTCTTCCTCGGTGAAGGGCACGGTCCGCTGACGCAATCGCCGACGGGCTCTCTCGCGAGCTTCCGCCACCAGGAAGACCTTGAGGTCCGCATGGGGAAAGACGACCGTGCCGATGTCGCGTCCGTCGCAGACAATCTCATGGCGGCGGCCGGCCCGGCGCAGCCGCTCCAACACGACCTCGCGCACCGCGGGAAGCGCGGAAACGGCGGACACCCGCGCCGTTACTTCCGGCGATTCGAGGTCGCGGCCGGGTCGAGCTCCCCCGACGCATACGTCGAATCCGTCGTGCGCGGGGACGAGATCGAGGTCCAACTCCGGCACCGCGGCCTCAATGGACGGCTCGTCCTCCGCGACGCCCGCATCGAGGGCCCACCAGGTGATCGCCCGGTAAAGGAGCCCGGAGTTCACATGCACGAAGCCGAGCCGGCGGGCCACGCTGAGGGCCGTGCTGCTCTTGCCGGAAGCGGCGGGGCCATCCACGGCGATCACGCGCCCCGTTCGCGAAGGAGACTCTCGGCGTGAGCGGCGAGCGAAGAGCTCCAGTGCCTCCCAGAAACCCGGGAACGAAACGGCCGCGCACGCGCGGTCGTCGATTCGCAGGTCGGCGTCCCCCACTGCATCGAGAACCCCGAACGCCATGGCGATCCGGTGGTCGCCCCGCGTTTCGACAGCGCCGCTCAACCGTCCGGTTCGGCCCTGGATCGTGAGTCCATCGGGCCGCTCCTCCACTACGACACCGAGCTTCTCGAGCGTCCGGGCGAGCACGGCCAGGCGGTCGCTTTCCTTCACCCGCAGTTCAGCGGCATCGCGAATCTCGGAGCGGCCCCGCGCCCGGGCAGCGAGGACGGCGAGGAGCGGAATCTCGTCGATCACGAGAGGGATCGTATCGCCGCCGATCGAGAACGCCCGCAGGCCATCCGGGGGGCGAACGGTCCAGGTCTCGCGCGGTTCCCCGGTCATGGCCGGCGCGCGGTCCCGCTCGACGCCGGCCCCCATCTCCTCGAGCACGGAGAGAAAACCGGTGCGCCCGGGGTTGGCCGCCACATCCTCCACCCTCACGGTTCGACCGCCGAGCAGAGAGGCGCCGATCAGGAACGCGGCCGAGGAAGGATCCCCGGGCACCGTCGTGGAGAGACCCTTGAGCGCGCCATCCCAACCCGCCGGATCGAAGCTCACGGCTCCCGCTCCGACCCGTTCGGGATCGAACACGAGCGGTACACCCATCGCGTCCAGCATGCGCTCGGTGTGGTCCCGCGAGAGGGCGGGTTCGCTGATTTCGACCCGCACGCGGGCCAGCACGCCGGCCAGCAGCACGGCCGACTTGACCTGGGCGCTTGCGACCCTGCCGCGGTGACGCAGCGTCCTCAGCGCCCCCGTGGCCCGCCCCCGCAGCCGCACGGGAAGCCGTTCCGGCTCCGCTTCGTACTCGATCCGGGCCCCCATTGCCTGCAGCGGGTAGATCACACGGCGCATGGGGCGGCCGCGCAGCGATGGATCGCCATCGAGGACCGCCGCCGTGCCGGAACCAGCCAGGATCCCGGCGAGCAGCCGGGCGGTCGTCCCGCTGTTGCCGCAGTCGATCCGGACCGCCGAGACGGCGCGCAGCCCGCCGCCCGCGCAACGGATCGTGAGACCGCCCTCTTCCTCCACACACTCCATGACAGCCCCGAGTTGCTGCATCGCCGCGACGCTGGCCCGCACGTCGGCGCCAGCGGACAGGCCCCGAACCACGGACCCGGAAGAGGCGAGCGGCGCGATGAGTGCGGCCCGGTGGGAGATCGACTTGTCCCCGGGTACACGCACGTGGATCAAGGGTCGGGATCTCCCGGCTCGGCGTCGCCGAAGGGGACTCTGGCGGACCAGCCATCGCGTGCGAGTTCCGCCCCCGGGAAGACGGTGCGCGCCTCCTCGAGCAGTTGCCCCGGCCGCTCGGCGTAGCGGGCGCTGACGTGCGTGAGAACGAGCCTCCGCACGCCCGCCTCGCGCGCGATCCGAGCCGCGCCCGCAGCCGTGGAGTGGCCCGTTTCCCGCGCCCGAACCGATTCGTGCTCCGTGAACGTCGCCTCGTGCACGAGAAGGTCCGCGCCGCGCGAGATGCGAACGGTCTCGCGGGAGGGGCACGTGTCGCCCGTGTACACAACCTTCCTTCCCGCCCGCGGAGGACCCACGAGTTCTGCAGGGTCGACGCGACGGCCGTCCTCGAGATCCACGTTCTCCCCGCGGTGGAGCCGGCCGAAAAGCGGGCCTTCCGGAACCCCCAGTGCGAGGGCCGCCGCAACATCGAACCTCCCCGGGCGAGCGTCCTCGATGAGCGCGTATCCGAGCGAGCGCCGGGTATGCTCGGTCGCGAACGCCTCAACCCGAAAACCTTCCCCTTCGACTGCCTCGCCTGCCTGCAGTTCGTGCACCGACGCGTCAAACGCCAGACGATCCCCTCCCAGATCCCGGAGTGCCCGGAGCGTCTCGCCCGCGCCGGGCGGCGCCCAGATCCGGAGCGGCTGCTCGCGCCCCTGCAGGCTCATCGTGCGGAGCAGGCCCGCCAACCCGAGGTAGTGGTCGGAGTGGAGGTGCGTGATGAGGATATCGTCGAGGGAAAAGCCGACCCCGTACCGCATCATCTGCCGTTGCGTCCCCTCGCCGCAGTCGAGGAGAAACAACCGCCCCTCGCGCTTCAGGGCGAGCGACGAAACGTTCCGCGACACGGTCGGCCGCGAGGAAGCCGTTCCGAGAAACGTCAGTCGGAGGATGGCGCGACTCCTTCGGGCACGCCGACGCGCGCGATCAGATCCTCGTCCGTCATCCGTGAGAGCGTGGCGCCGTTCCACTCCACCACAGGGCCGTCGGCGCTGATGCAGCGCAGCCGAACGCCCACCGTACCGGCCGCGACACCTCCCTCGGCCCAGACCGGTCCCACGCTCTGGGCGAGCCAGATCGCCCCGCTTCCGTCGACGACCCGGCGCTCAGTGCGGGTGAGCCCGCGTCCGGCCTCCCACAACGCGCGGAACGCTTCATCGTCGAGATCCGGGAGAACAAGTCCCGCGGGAAGCACCGCTCTGCGGTCCTCCATCCGCGAGTCGTCACACACGAAGTAGCCGAGACCCAGGCCCGACGGCGCCCGGCCGGCGTCATACAACGTCCACACCGCCCCCTCCATCCGGCCCGACCGCTGCGGACGCGCGCCCCCGGCCGTCATGCCGACGCCTCGCCGTACACGCCGAGGGTCACGGTTTCGCCGCGCGGAGCCGCTCGCTCGCGGCTCACCAACGCTTCGCCCGCCGCCTGCTCGATCTCCGTCTCGACTTCCCGCTCCACCGCCTCGAGCCTGCGCAGGTTACGGGTTCGCAGGTCACCCTCCCCGGAGACCCCGAGGTCGATCCCCGCCAGGTACTCCTCATAGAGTCCGATCGGGTCGCGCCGCCCCCAGTGTTGGAAGAGCTCGGGAGAAAACGTGGCCCGGGCCTCGCGCACGTCGTGCGTCGCGTGACCTCCCATGCGGAAGGTGCGTGCCTCGATGAGCTGCGGACCTTCGCCCCGCCGACAGCGCTCGGCGGCCACGCGCGTCGCCGCATAGACCTCGAGCACATGGTTCCCGTCGACCGACTCGGAGGGGGTGCCGTACGCCGCGCCCCAGTCCGAAAAGTCGGGCCGCACGTGGTGCTGCTCCAGCCGCGTCCCCAACGCCACCTGGTTGTTCTGGATGATGAAGACGATGGGCAGCCGGAGTGAGGCCGCGAAGGCAAACGCCTCGTGCGCCTCGCCGTGTTTCGTCGCGCCGTCCCCCACCCAGGTCAGCGCCACCCGCGGTTCTCCGCGGATCCGGAAGGCGAGGGCGAACCCATTCATGACGGTCGACAGCGTCGCGACCATGCTGATGGGCGGACACACGCCGTAGCGCAGGTCTCCCAGGTGCAGGTCCCGTCCCCCCGCGGGAGCGTCCGCCGTCCCGAGGTAGGTGCGGAACACCTCCGCCATCGGCATGCCCATCTCGTGGTTCGCACCCTGGTTGCGGATCATGGGGCCCACGATATCGCCCTCGGAGCCGCGGCGGTCGAGCGCGTTCACCGCTCCCACCGTCACGGCTTCCTCGCCCGTGCCGAGCCAGGCCTTCGAGATCACGCCCTGCTTCACCCACCTGGTGAGCGCGATGTCACTGAGGCGGAAACGGACGAGTCCCCGATACAGCGCGAGGTACGCCTCGGGAGGCAGCGTGGCGATTTCCCGTTCGCGGGCGGCGTCCTCCCGGATGCGCGCGCGGTACTCCTCGAGGAGTTCGGGGTCCGGCTGCCAGGAAACGTACTCAGGGGGGTCGTAGGCCGAGTATCGACGCATCGTCCAGGTCCTCGTGGTCCGGCAGGCCGGAAAGCGGCCCGTCGCGCGGCACATCCTAAGCCTTCGCCCCGGGACGCGCGAACCGATAATCTACCTCCCTGTCGTCGACCCGCGCCCGCGCCCGCGGCGGCGAGACACGGGTGGGACACGACGCGACGAGGACGCCGCTGCATGCGACCGAGGTACACCATGAACCCAGGTAACGGGCTGCCGGCTTCAGTCTGCGGCAGCCGCGCCGAGGCCGAGGGCCTCGCATGAAGCCCTGTCGCCGCTGCAAGTGCAGCGTGCCGGACGCGACACGGACGTGTCCGCACTGCCGCGCGACGCAGCGGCGCGGCGACCGCACGCCGCAGATGGTGCTCGGCTTCGTCGCAGTCGCCGCTGCCGCGCTGGCGGCGCTGGGCTCCTGTCCGAGTCTCGCCGGGCAGCCGTTGGGCGAGTCGCGGCCGACGGAGCCCCCGACGATTGCGCGCCTCCGTTACGATGGAGGGGGCGACTGGTACGCCAATCCCTCGAGCCTCGACAACCTCCTCGAACAGATTGAACTGCGGACCGGCATTCCCGTGGCCGACCGGCCCGAGGAGGTGGGGGCGGCGGATCCCGACCTCGCCGACCATCCGTACCTGTACGCGACGGGACACGGCAACATGTCCTTCAGCGCGCTCGAGATCGAACGCCTGCGCGCCTACCTGTACGGGGGCGGCTTTCTGCACGTGGACGACAACTACGGGCTGGACGAATCGTTTCGCCGGGAGGTCGCCCGCCTCTTCCCGGACTTCCCCCTCGCCGAGGTGCCGCTCGAACACAGCGTCTACCGGATCTTCTACGAGCTGCCGGACGGCCTGCCCAAGATCCACGAGCACGACGGGAATCCCGCACAGGGATTCGGGATCTTCCTCGATGGCCGGCTCGCCGTCTTCTACAGCTTCGAGTCGGACCTCGGCGACGGCTGGGAGGACGAGGGGGTGCACGGAGACGCGCCGGACGTGCGCGAGGCGGCCATGCGGATGGGCGTGAACCTCTTCCTCTACGCGCTCTCCGCGACCCCGGCCCGCTGACAGCCGGCCGGGACGCGGGACCGATACAACGCTAGGCGCCGAACTTTCCGAAGATCGCCAGCAGACCGACGATGATGGCCGTGGCGATGAAGATCCCCCACGCGAAGATGGCCGTCAGGACCGGGCCGTCGGACTTCAGGTGCATGAAGAACATCGCGACCAGCGCGAACTTCGCCGCCATCATCACGAGCAGGATCGCGACGAGCACGGGCGCGAGCGCTTCGATGTAGAACACCATCACCTCGAGCGCCGTCAGGGCGGCGAGGATCGCCGCGACGGCGACGTAGAGGCGCGTACTCGGGTGCGATTCGGCGGAGTGGCGGCTCACGTGTGCCTCACACCAGCAGGTAGATGAGGGTGAAGAGGATAATCCACACGGCGTCCACGAAGTGCCAGTAGAGGCCGGCGATTTCCACCGTCTCCGCCTGGCGGGCGTCGAGCTTGCCGTTCGCCGCCCGCACGAAGAGCGTGCTCAGCCAGACCACGCCCCCCGCGACGTGGGCTCCGTGCGTCCCCGTAAGGACGAAGAAGGTCGACGAGAACAGGTTCCTCGACAACGGCAGGCCCTCGTGCACGAAGTGGCTGAACTCGTAGTACTGCCCGCCGAGGAATATGAGGCCGAACAGCGCCGTCAGGGCCAGCCACAGCTTCGTCGCCCGCAGGTCGTTCCTCTGCACCGCCGCCAGCGCTAGCACCATCATGAGGCTGCTCATCAGGAGCACGAAGGTCGTGACCGTGATGAACGGGATGTTGAGCAGATCGTGTGGATAGGGCGGCACGAGATTCCGGCCGCGGTAGATCATGTACGTCGCGATCAGCGTGCCGAAGAGCATGCACTCGGAGCCGATGAAGGTCCACATCGCGAGCTTGCGGTTCGGGATCCCCGTCGACGTCGGCCCCTCCATCAGTGCGACTCCTGGCCGAACGGAGGCTCGAAGGCCCACGCGAAGAGTCCGACCGCGGTGACGAGCAGGCCGAAGAGGGTGAGCCCCAGCGATCCGAGGCCGCCGACCGTCATGAGAAGCATCCCCACGGCGAGCACGAGCGGCCAGTACGACGGATTCGGCATCACCACCGGCTCCGGAGGCTCGTCCGGCTGCTGGCGCGGCACGACACCCCCGGGTTCATCGCCCACCACGCGGGACTCGGGCTCCACGTAGGGATGCCAGAGAGGATCCCGCCGGTCGACCTCGGGGATCACGGCGAAATTGTAGTGCGGCGGCGGCGAGGCCGTCGTCCATTCGAGGGTCGACGCGTCCCACGGGTTGTGGCCCGCCGGCTCTCCACGGCGCCAGGTCCGCCACAGATTCCAGACCATCGGCACGAAGGAGAGCGTGAAGATGAACGCGCCGATCGTCGAGATCAGGTTGAAGACATCCAGCCCCAGCCCCTCCGCATACGTGTAAGTGCGCCTCGGCATCCCGAGAAGCCCCGCGAAGTGCATCGGAAAGAAGGTCACGTTCAGCGCGATGAAGGCGAGCCAGAAGTGGGCCTTCCCCAGCCCCTCGTGCAGCATCCGCCCCGTCGCCTTGGGGAACCAGTGGTAGAAGCCGCAGAAGAGGCCGAAGACCGTGCCCCCGATGAGAACGTAGTGGAAGTGCGCCACGACGAAGTACGTATCCGTCTGCTGCAGGTCGGCCGGCGGCGAACTGTGCATGACGCCGCTGAGCCCGCCGATCGTGAACGTCGCCACGAGCCCGACGGCGAACAGCATCGCGGTTCTGAAGCGCAGACGCCCTCCCCACATCGTCGCGATCCAGTTGAAGATCTTGATCCCGGTGGGGATCGCGATGAGCATCGTCGCCCCGCCGAAGACCGCGTTGACGACAGGCCCGAGCCCGACCGAGAACATGTGGTGGACCCAGACGCCGAATCCGAGGAAGGCGATGAGCACGCCCGAGAAGACGACGACCGGATACCCGAACAGGATCTTCCTCGAGAACGTCGGGATCACATCGGAGACGATACCGAAGGCCGGCAGGATGAGGATGTAGACCTCCGGGTGTCCGAACACCCAGAACAGGTGCTGCCAGAGCACCGGGTCGGCGCCCGCCGCCGCGTCGAAGAAGTGCGTCCCGAAGCGGCGGTCGAAGAGCATGAAGATCAGGCCGACCGTGAAGGGCGGGAAGGCGAGTAGAATGAGCGCGGAGACGATGAGCGCCATCCAGGTGAAGAGCGGCATCCGCATGAACGTCAGCCCCGGCGCCCTCATGTTGAGGATCGTGACGAGGAAGTTCAGCCCGCCCGCGATGGACCCGACGCCGGAGATCAGGAGCGCGAGGACGTAGAAGTCGATCCCCAGCCCCGGAGAGTACTCGGCGTTCGTCAGAGGCATGTACGCGAACCAGCCTCCGTCCGGCATCATTCGCAGAGGGACGCTCGCGTACAGGAAGAGGCCGCCGAAGAGGAAGACCCAGAACGAAAAGGCGTTCAGACGCGGGAAGGCGACGTCGCGGGCCCCGATCTGGAGCGGCACGACGAAGTTGAAGAATGCCACGACGAGCGGCATGCCGGCGAAGAACACCATCGTCGTGCCGTGCATCGTGAAGAGCTGGTTGTACAGGTCCGGGTCGAGGAAGGTGCGCTCCGGGGCGGCGAGCTGAAGCCGGATGAGCTGTCCCTCGACGCCGGCGATGAGCAGGAAGGCGAAGCCGACCACGAAGTACATGATCGCGATCCGCTTGTGATCGACGGTCGTCAGCCAGCTCCAGACCCCGGTGGAATGCGCGTCGGTCATCGCCATGCCGCTACCGGAGCGAGCCCAGGTAGGCGACGAGCTGCCGGATCTGCGCATCGCTGAGCCTGACTTCCGGCATCGGATTCCCGGGCTTCACGTGCTGCGTGGAATCCAGCCAGCGCGCGAGGTTCCCGGGCGTATTCTCGAGGACGCCGGAGGCGATCGTGAGCCGGCTGGCGAAGTGCGTGAGATCCGGGCCGAACTGTCCGGCCGCCTGCGTGCCCCGAATCGCGTGGCAGCTCACGCAAGCGTTCGCCATGAAAACGCCCTGCCCCGCCCGTGCCTCCGCCGCGGCGGGCGTGGAGGCCGGCGCCCGATTCGCTTGGGCCCAGCGCTCGAAGTCCTCGGGTTCATCCACGATCACTCGCATGCCCATGAGGGCGTGCGCGGTGCCGCAGAATTCGGCGCATTGTCCGTGGAAGACGCCGACGGAATCCGGCCGGAACCAGAGCTGGTTTTCGGTGCCGGGCACGAGGTCGCGCTTTCCGGCCAGACGCGGCACCCAGAACGAGTGCATGACGTCCGCCGAGCGCAGCCGCAGATCGACCGTGCGGCCGAGCGGCACGTGGGCTTCGTTCGCCGTCACGATCCCGAGTTCCGGATAGCGAAACTCCCACCACCACTGCTTGCCGATGACCTCGACGACCAGCGCATCCGGATCCGGGGTGGACCGGTCGATGATGAAGATGGCCCGGATCGTCGGGATTGCGATGGCCACCAGGATGAGCGCCGGGGCCAGCGTCCAGCCGATTTCGAGCAAGAGGTGGCCGTGGACCTGCTCTGGTCGCGTATCGCCGGGTCGCTCGCGGAACCGGACGAACACATAGACGAGGATCCCCGCCACCACGACGAACACTCCGACCGCCCACCAGAAGATCTGGTCGAAGAGCTGGTCGAGGAGCGTGGCCGAGTCTGACGAGGGGTGCAGGGCCGACTGCGGATAGTCGCCTCCGCAGCCCTGGCTGACGAGCACCCCCAGAATAAGCACGAGCGCTGCGATCGCGCGTCGTCTCAAGGGCGTATCTATATGTGTTTCGAGGAAAGCTCTATTCAGATGGGCCCCGCGCACGGAGCCCGCCCGACTCTAGCCGGGGACGGAGGGCGGGTCAAGGTGGCCCGCCCTCCGGGCCCTCAGCGGGCGTGCGGTACGTCCCCGACCGGCGTCACACGGCCGCCGTACAGTTCTCCGACCCACTCCCCGTAACCGTTGAAGGGAAGCGTCGGAACCCGCTGTCCCGTACCTACGATTTCCTCCTGCGCCTGGGACCAGCGTGGGTGCGCCACGTCCGGGTCCACGTTGGAATAGAAACCGTACTCGGACGGCTGCAGGTCGTTCCAGAAGGTCGTCGGCACCTCGTCGGTGATGTCGATGCGCACGATGCTCTTCGGGCTCTTGTACCCGTACTTCCAGGGCAGATGGATGCGAACCGGCGCGCCGTTCTGCTTCTGGAGCGGATGACCGTACATGCCCGTCACGACGAAAGAGAGTTCGTTCATCGCCTCGTCCATGCGTAGCCCTTCATAGTACGGCCACTTGTACCAGCTCTGCGTCTTCTGTCCGAAGGCCTGCTCGGGCCGGTTGAAGGTCACGAAGCCGACATAGCGGGCGTTGTTCTGCGGCTGCACCCGCTCCAGGAGCCTTGCCAGCGGGAACCCGATCCACGGGACGACGACGGACCACCGTTCCACGCAGCGGTGCCGGTAGATGCGCTCCTCGAGCGGAAACGCGCGTTCCAGTTCGACGAGATCGTAGACCCCCGGATTGTCGACGAGGCCCGTGACCTCCAGCTCCCACGGGCGAGCCTCGAACGGACCGACGTTGCGCCACACGCCGTCCTTGTCGGTGCCGAATTCGTAGAAATTGTTGTACGTGGCCACGATCTCCTCCGGCGACACCTCCTTGTGGCGGTCGCCGGGCGTGAAGCGCGGATCGTTCACGGCCGCGGGATAGAGATCCGCGGTCGGAGTGTCCGGGATGTTGTCGAGCGGGCCGCGCTGCTGGGTCGCGGCGCCGCCGGGTCGGCATGCGAGCGAGGCGGCGGCGAAGACCGCCCCCCCGCCCATTCGGGCCACGAACTGCCGCCTGTCGAGGTACACCGACTCCGGCGTGGCTTCGCTCTCCCTGAGCCGCCAGCCGGGCGGAATATGAATGTTCGCCATGGGGATTCTCCCTTGCCGTTCGGCCCCCGGCCTCCGCCGGGCGCCTGCCGCGTCATCTGCGGCGTTACCTGCTCAAGTATAACCGCTCCGGCACGGCGTGTTTCGCAACCCTTCGCCCGACGCGGCGCTGCGTCAGTGGCGGAAGAGTCGACGTCCGGTGAACACCATCGCCATGCCATGCTCGTTCGCGGCCTCGACGACCTCCGCATCGCGCTTCGATCCGCCGGGCTGCGCGATCGCCGTCACTCCCGCAGCCGCGGCGGCATCGATGCCGTCCCGGAAGGGGAAGAACGCATCCGAGCCGAGGACGGCGCCCGCCACGTCGAATCCCTGAGCCCGGGCCTTGCGGATCGAGATATCAACCGAGTCGACGCGGCTCATCTGCCCCGCCCCGATGCCGATCGACGCACCGTCTCGCGCAAGCAGGATCGCGTTCGATTTCACGCTCTGCACCGCGGACCAGGCGAACGCGAGGTCGTCCCACTCCGTGTCGCTCGGAACCCGCGCCGTCGGGACTTCGGCCTCCCGATCCACGTCCCGCGCCGGCCGCGGAGCCGCCTGCAGCAGAACCCCGCCGCGCACGCCGCGCACTTCGATCCCCTCCCACAGATGGCCGCCCGCGTCCAGCGCCGCCCCCGCCTCGGGCTTCAGAATCCGAATGTTCTTCTTCTCCCGCAGAAGGCTGAGCGCCTCCTCCGAATAGCCGGGCGCCACGACGCACTCCACGAAGTTATGCGAAAGGGCGTCGGCGACGGCTTCCGCCAGCGGATCCGTGAAGGCGATGACCGAACCGAACGCCGATACGGGATCGCACGCGAGCGCCTTCTCGTAGGCCTCCAGCGGGGATGCGCCCACGGCAAGACCGCACGGCGTCGAGTGCTTGAGGATCGCGCAGGCGGCGCGCCCCCCGGACACGAAGGGCGCGATCGCGGTCAGGGCGCCGTCCACGTCCAGCAGATTGTTGAATGAAAGTTCCCGGCCGTGGAGCTGTGCGAGCGCCGGAATCCCCCGCGGCGGACCGGACCCGTCGCGGAAGAAGGCGGCACTCTGGTCCGGATTCTCCCCGTAGCGGAGCGACTGCACGCGGACGAGCGAGGCGACGGCCTCCCCCGCCGGCAGCTCGGGGGAATCCGCCGCCCCATCCGGCCGGGCCAGGTAACCGGTGATCGCCGCGTCATAGGCCGCGGTGTGGCCAAACACCTTGGCCGCCAGCTCCCGTCTCAGCGCCCGCGTATCCGGCGCGTCTCCCGCGTCGAGGGCCTTGAGCACGCGCCCGTAGTCGGACGGATCGCACACCGGCCACACGGAGGGATGGTTCTTGGCCGATGCCCGCAACATCGTCGGCCCCCCGATGTCGATCTTCTCCAGCGCCTCCCCGAGCGGTACGTCTCCGCGTGCGACGGTCTCGCGGAAGGGGTACAGGTTCACGGCCACGAGGTCGATGGTGGACATGCCGTGTGCGGCGAGCTGGTCCAGGTCCTCCGCCTTCTCGCGCCGAGCCAGGATGCCGCCGTGCACCCTCGGGTGCAGCGTCTTCACGCGCCCCCCCAACATCTCAGGGTGGCCGGTCAGGTCGCTCACGCCTCGGACCTCCAGTCCCGCCGCGCGCAGCGCTCGCATCGTCCCGCCTGTCGACACGATCTCCCAGTCGCGCGCGATCAACCCCGCGCAGAAATCCTCGATGCCCGTCTTGTCCGAAACGCTCACGAGCGCAATCGGCATCCCCACTCATCCTTCCCGGTTGGTGAATGTCTCTGTCTCGAACCACTCGCGACCCCAACGGACGCGACCGTCCGCCTCAAGACGGACCGCCCCCGCCGCCAGGGCTTCCACGGCCGCCGGGAGAATCCGGTGCTCCACCTTCAGCACGCGGGCGGCCACGGACTCCGCAGTATCGCCCGCGAGCACGGGCACGGGCCACTGGCACAGGATCGGACCGCGGTCGTACGCCTCGTCGACGAAGTGGACGGTCGCGCCGGTGATCCGCGCGCCGGAGTCGACGACCGCGCGGTGCACGCGGCCCCCGTACATCCCCTGTCCTCCGAACGAAGGCAGCAGCGCGGGATGGATGTTGAGGATCCGTCCCCACCGGGCCCGTACAAGGGTCGCGGGCAGCAGCTTCATGTAGCCGGCCAGCACCACAATGTCGCTTCGCCATTCGTCCAGGGTGTGGCCGAGGAACTCTGCCGCCTCCTCACTGCTCGACGTCGCCGGCGTGACGGCCGACGCCACGCCCGCCCGGCGCGCCCGGTCGAGGACGCCGGCCCCTTCCCGGCTGGCGATCACGCCGGCGATCTCGCGGCCGGGGTCGTCCGGGCGCTGGAAGCGGTCGACGAGCGCCTGGAAGTTGGAGCCGCCGCCGGAGGCGAGGACCGCGATTCGTACGGGGTCAGTCATCGGCCAGACGCTCGAGCGCCGAGGTGAGGACCTCGGCGGCCACGGCCGTCTCTTCGCCGGGCAGGGTCCGCACATCGACGATGAACGCCGCACGCTCGATGCGGCCGATGAGCGGGAGAGGACCCGCTCGGCATTCCGCTGCGAGCCGCTCGACGTCGATCCCGGTCACGGCCCATCCGGCCGAGGGAATCGCAAACCCGGGGAAGGCGCCCCCCCCGACCACGGCCTCCGTCTGGATCACGTCCAGGCGCACCGCGCTTCCCGGTGGGGCTTCAGGGCCTGCCGCCGCGGCGCGTGCTTCGACCGCGTCCACCGGCTCGCGCAGCATCCGCAGCGCCGGAACACTCCGGACGGCGAGGTCGGGGTCGCGGTAGAGCATCAACGTGGCCTCGAGGGCGGCAAGCGTCGTCTTGTCCACGCGAAACGCCCGCAGCAGCGGATTCCGGCGCAAGCGCCCAATGAGCCCCTTATCGCCCGCGATGATCCCGGCCTGCGGCCCCCCGAGGAGCTTGTCGCCGCTCCAGGTCGCGAGATCAACGCCCGCGGCCAGCGACCCCCGCGCGGTGGGCCCCTCCGGGAATCCGGGCAGGAGACCGGGATCGAGCAGTCCAGAGCCGATGTCGTGCGCGAACGGGATCCCGCGCTCGCGCGCGAGGGCCACCAGGGCCTCGAGCGGGGGGCGGGCCGAGAAGCCCTCGACGCGGTAGTTCGACGGATGGACGCGAAGAATGAGACCGGTCGATTCGTCGACGGCCACCTCATAGTCGGAGATTCTCGTCCGGTTCGTCGTCCCGACTTCACGCAACCGGCCACCGCTCCGCGCGACGACATCGGGGATCCTGAACGTGCCTCCGATTTCGACCAGCTCGCCGCGCGACACGAGTACGTCGCGACCGCGCGCCAGTTCGTTCACCACGAGCGCCACCGCTGCGGCGTTGTTGTTCGCGACGATGGCCGCTTCGGCCCCCGTCAGCTCGCATACGATCTCGCCGCAGTGGTCGTACCGCGAGCCACGACGGCCCGTCGCGAGGGAGAGTTCCACGTTCCCGTATCCGGCGGCCTCCCCCTGCGCCCGGCTCGCCGTCTCGGCAAGCGGTGCCCGGCCGAGGTTCGTGTGGAGCACGACGCCCGTTCCGTTGAGCGCCCGCCGCAGCGAAAGCCGGGATCGCCCCTCCAGATCGCGTTCCGCGGCCTCGAGGAGAGCGGCCGGACCCGGCCGCTCGGGGCCGACGTCCGCGCGGGCGCGGTCCAGGATCCGGCGGAGCGACGCCTTCACGGTTTCGCGGCCGTAACGGTCGATCCAGACGACGATGTCGGGTTCCCTGAGGAGTGAGTCCATCGACGGGATCCGGCGGCGCGGGTCCGTCATTCTCGTCGCTTCCTCGCCCGGAACGGGGAGGACCGCAGCCTTCCGGACGCGACCGGGCCACGTCGCCCGACGGTGTCCGGGGGCGCCCCCAGCGTGTCCGGCGGGACTGCGAGCGTATCCGGCGGCGCTCCCACCGTGTCCGGCGGTATCCCGAGCGTGTCCGGGAGAGCCTCCAGCGTGTCGAGGGGAAGTCCCGGCGCGTCCTGTGCGGGCGGCAGGGAGTCCTGCGCTACCTCCAGGGAATCCCCCGCGACGGCAGCCGAGTCCGTGAGGGCAGCCGGGTCCGCCGCCGCGGCCGAGTCATCGACGGCAGTCGAATCCTCCACCACGGCCGAGTCAGCGGCCGCCGGGGAGTCGGCGGCAGGGGGCTCCGGCTCGGCCACGAATGACGTATCACCACCTCCCACGAGGCGGCGCAGGTTCACCACTCCCGTAACCGAGACCCGGTACGTCCCGGAGTCCAGAACGGCCCCGAGCCGCACCGTGATGAACCGCGACGGAAGAATGGGATCTTCTTGCGCGACGGAATCGGCGGCAGCGTTGTCCGCCGAATCCGGGCTCGCGGCCACCGCCACGGAGTCCCCGGCAGCCGCGGAGTCGGCGACAGCCGCAGTGTCGCTCACCGCCGCGGAATCCGCGGCCGCGGCGGAGTCCGCCAGGGCGGCAGAGTCGGACGGAAACATGACCGCGTCGGCCGAACCGATGAGGCTGGCCACGATCTCGAGAACTTCGTCTGTAGCGGAGTCCCGGATCGTGATGGCCGGTTCCTCCGGTTGAGGATTGAGGAGGTAGTCATCGAACTCGAGTTGCACGGTCTCGCTTCCCACGACGAGCGCACGAGCCAGCAGGGGAGGCGTCGTATCCGAAGCCACGAGAACGAGCCGCAACTCGGTCATCGTATCCGGCGAAGCCGCCACGGACGCGCTGTCATAAGATTCGAGTTCGCGATCCGGAATCATGTTGCGATTGCGGTCGACGAACCCGAAGGCCTCGTACTCGCCGGACGGCAGACCGCGCGCCACGAACCTCCCGACACTGTCCGAGATTGCGCCGTAGGGGATGGAATCCGGTTCCGCCCAGAAGATGACCCGCGCTTGCTCGAGCGGCTGCCCCGTCAGTGCGTCGATCACCTCACCTTCGACCCGCGCCTCCAAGATCCCCGGCCCAGTGGAAAAACAGAACTCGGCCCGGCCTTCCATCTCGTTGCGCAAGAGGTCGTTGATCCCATCGGTCGGAATCGTGAAGCAGTACATGACGCTGTCGCGCCACCCGTCCTCCGGCCGGAGACGCAGGTCCGCGAACCCCACCTCCGACTCGTACGTCTCCATCGGGCTGACGAACATCTGCCTCGCAATCCCGTTCGGTATCCGTACGGGCTCGCTGAACCGGACTTCGAGCGCGCCGTCGAAGCCGACGACGGTCGAATCCGGCGCGGGACTGATGCGGACGATGGACGGAGGGATTTCATCGGGCCGCGCGCCCGGCGGAGGCATCTCCCTCGCACACGCCAGCGTGATGAGGATCGCCATGATCCCGGCCAGGAGCCTCCCGTCGGCGACGAAGCCCACGAATCGCCCGACGTCTCCTGGACCCCGCCCGGATGCACCGGGCCCGGCGCGCGTCAGACCCCCTCCTCCAGCGATCGGAGTTTCTCCTCGAGGCGAGCCCGCTGTTCTCCCAGCGACGTCACTTTCTCGCGCTCCCGTGCGATGACCTCCTCGGGCGCGTTACCGAGGAAGCCCGCGTTCTCGAGCTTTCCGCGGCTGCGTGCGAGCAGGCCCTCCGTTCGTTCCATCTCCTTGCGGATGCGCCCGCGTTCCGTGTCGAGGTCAATGACACCTGCGAGCGGGAGGAAAAGTTCCCCGCCCGAGCGGAGCACGGCGTGGGCCCCCGCTCTGTCGCCGGACGCCGCCGTAGTCGTGACCCCCGCAACCCGCTCGATCCCCGACAGCCCCGCAAGGCGCGCGATGCTGGCCTCCTCCTCGGCGAGGGCGAACGACAGAGCCGGCGACGCGTCCATCAGCCGCACCGGCACCCGGGCCCCCGGCTGCACACCGTATTCCGCACGCAGCGCGCGGACCGCCCCGACAAACTCCTGAAGCGCCTCGATCGCCGCGTCCGCCTCGGGATCGATCCACGCCTTCGGACAGGTCGGCCACGGTCCCGTGACGAGCGAACCCGCGGCATCCCGATCCGGTAGCTTCGCGGCGATCGCCTCCGTGACGAAGGGCATGATCGGATGGAGGAGCGACAACCAGCCGCGCATCACAGCCGTCAGCGTACGTCCCGCCTCCCCGGCCGGCTCGCCGCCCCCGGTCAGCCGACGCTTTGCCAACTCCAGATACCAGTCGCAGAAATCTCCCCACACGAACGAGTGGGCGGTCTCGGCCGCCTCATGGAGGCGGAAGTGCTCGTAGGACGCATCCATCTCCTGCGCTACCCGCGCGAGCCGGCTCCGGATCCACCGGTCGGCGAGCGCCGTCGGTTCCGGGGCATCCCCCGCGGACTCCGGGCGCGCGTGCGGCAGCGCGAACCGCGCGGCGTTCCACATCTTATTGGCGAAGTTGCGACCCGGCCGGAAGGCGGCCTCCAGATTCTCGTGGTCGAGCTGGATGTCGGTTCCGAGCGGAGACCCTCGAACCAGCGTGAAGCGCATGGCATCAGCGCCATACAAATCAACGACCTCCAGAGGATCTATCCCGTTCCCGAGAGATTTCGACATGCGCCGGCCGAGCTGATCCCGGACGGTCCCGTTGAGCAGGACATCGGTGAACGGCAACTCTCCCATGAACTCGAAGCCCGCCATGATCATGCGGGCCACCCAGAAGAAGAGGATCTCGGGCGCCGTCACGAGCGTCGCCGTGGGATAGAATGACCGCAGATCCTCCGTCCGTTCCGGCCAGCCCAGGGTCGAGAAGGGCCACAACCACGAACTGAACCAGGTATCGAGCACATCCTCGTCCTGGCGCAGGTCACCCCCGCAGGCGGGACAATCGTCCGGGTCTTCCGTCGCGACGACGATCTCCCCGCAGTCCGACGCATCGCAGTACCAGACGGGGATCCGATGTCCCCACCACAGCTGCCGGCTGATGCACCAGTCGCGAATGTTCTCCATCCAATTGCGATACACGCGGCCGAACCGCTCCGGATGGAAGCGCAGTTTTCCGCTCTCGTAGGCCGCAAGCCCCGGTTCCGCGAGAGGCTTCATGCGCACGAACCACTGTAGGCTCAGCCGCGGCTCGACGATCGTGTCGCACCGATAGCAGCGCCCGACCGCGTGCGCGTGGTCCTCCACGCCCACGAGCCACCCTCCCGCCTCCAGGTCCGCCACGATGCGCCGGCGCGCCTCGAAGCGGTCGAGGCCGCGATAGGGCTCGGGGACAGAGTCGTTCATCGCCCCGCCGTCCGTCATCACATCGAGCGCTTCCAGCCCGTGGCGCTGCCCGATCTCGAAGTCGTTCGGATCGTGCGCGGGCGTGACCTTCACCACCCCCGACCCGAATTCCGGATCGACGTGTTCGTCCTCCACGACCGGGAGAGGCCGTCCCACCAGCGGCAACTCGGCCTCGAGGCCGACGAGGTCCCGATACCGGTCGTCCTCCGGGGACACCGCGAGACCCGTGTCGCCGAGCATCGTCTCGGGCCGCGTCGTCGCGACCTCCACATGGCCGCCGGCGGCCAGAGGGTACTTCAGTCGGTAGAGCTTGCCGTCGAGTTCCCGGTGCTCCGCTTCCTCGTTCGACAGCGCAGTGCGACAGCGGGGACACCAGTTGATGATGTAACGGCCGCGGTAGATGAGGTCCTTCTCGTACAGACGGACGAAGACCTCGCGGACCGCGTTGGAGAGGCCTTCGTCGAGCGTGAACCGGGTCCGCTCCCAGTCGCACGAACACCCGATGGTGCGCAACTGATCGATGATCCGCCCCCCGTACTCGTCGACCCACTCCCACACACGCTCGACGAACTTGTCGCGGCCGAGGTCGAAGCGGGTGAGCTCACTTCCGCGGAGTTGCCGCTCGACGACGTTCTGCGTCGCGATCCCGGCGTGATCCGTGCCCGGCACCCAGAGGGCGTCGTACCCCTGCATACGCCGTCGCCGGATCAGAACGTCCTGGAGGGTGTTGTTGAGCCCGTGCCCCATGTGCAGCGCGGCGGTGACGTTGGGTGGGGGGATGACGATCACGTACGGCCGCTCGACCTCCGCCGCCGGCATGTGGAAGAGGCCCGCCTCGACCCAGCGCTCGTACATCGGCCCTTCGAGCCCCGCTGGATCGTAGCGGGACGAGAGTTCGGTGGAAGTATGAGCGTCACCCAAGGGGCGGCTCCTGACTGACGGGTTGCGGTGTCGGGAGAAACAGCGGTGCGACGGGGAGAGCCCCCGGCGTCCGGGCTGCGGCTCAGTCTAACGGAGGCGCCGCGGGTTCGGAACCACGCGGACGGGGGACGCTACGGCGGGCCGCGGACCCGCAGCGTGTCGCTGCGCCGGCGTCGGACCTCCTCCTCTGAGCGCTCCCGCATGCGGGCCCGCGCCTCCGCGGCCGCAGCCTCCACATCGTCACGAAGGTTCTGAATCTGGATGGCCGTCAGGTCGCGGATTGCCTGCTCGTATGCGCGCCTCTGGGGCCCCGTGGGGGCGAAGCCGATGGGAATCGGGATCGTGACGTCGCCGAGATGGATCCCCCGCTCGGAGAACCCCCACCGCTTTCCGTCACGCTCGAAGGTCCAGTCGCGCGCGCGCCGGCGCATGTCGTCCTCGAGTTGCAGGCTGTCGAGCCAATCGCGCAGAATTGCCCGGACCGCGCTGTCCGCCCGGGCGAACTGGACCAGCCTCTCCCCGATGAGACGTGGGGACTGCGGGTCGAACCACAGGCGCCGATCGCTGAAGCGGAGCCGGAGCCGCGAGGCGTTGGTCTGGCCGCGCGGCCCTTCCGGGGGCGTCGGCAGACCGGTGACGATCAGGCCCGGCGCTCCCGGGAGGGGATCTCCCTCTTCCACCGCCTCCTCCTCTTCTTCTGCCTCTTCTTCCTCATCTTCGACTTCCTCCGGCTCGGGTTCGGCCTCGGGAAGCTCCTCCTCCGGCGGCGGCACCGGCTCGGGTCGTGGATCCTCCGGCGTCTCGGGCAGGATCGGCGCGATCTCGACCACGACGAGCGCGTCGGGAGCGGGCACGGTTTCGATGGGGGGGAGCGTGAAGGGGAGCGAATCGACCCGGACGCCGCCCGCCACGATCAGAAGAAGGACGTGCAGGACGACCGAGGCGAGAAGTCCAGCCGCCACGGTCCGGCGCTGAGCGCGCTCGCGTTCGCGTTTTCGCTCGGCAAACCCGTCGATTCGGGTGCGGGACACCGATCTACCCGCCAGCCAGGGTCCCGGGCCTGAGGTGGCCGTCAGACCGGCCGGCCGCCCGGGGCGGAGCCCTCATGTGATCAGCTTCTTCTTCTTCGCGGCCGGGAACAGGACGTTGTTGAGGATGAGCCGATAGCCGGCGGAGTGGCGATGGAGATCCAGATCCGTCGGGGCATCGCCGATCAGGTGACGGGGGTCTTCCGGATCGTGCCCCCCGAGGTACGTGAAGGTGCCTTCGCCGAAGGTCCCGTGCAGGTATTTGACGCGTCCGCGCGCCTCTTCCTCCGCGAGCACGGTGACGCCGGCCTGGAGGCGTTCCTTCCGGAACGTCGTCGTGAGGCCGTAGAAGTCGGGTAGCACGCGCCGGTGGTTCTGGGTGAGCATGGCCGGGACGGGATCGAACTTGGCGCTGAACTCGAACAGCGTGAAGCTGCCGAGGTCGACCCTCCACGGCGTGTTCACCTGGTGCCCGTCGATATCGCTGAAGGCGCTGAGGGTGGGGTCCGTCACAAGCACGGCATCGCGAAAGGCGAGCGTCTCCGCCCAGCGGAGCCTGTCGCTCGCCGCGGCGTCGAGGGGCGATCCGTCGGCGTAGGAGGCCGCAATGTCGATTCCCGCCGCCGCGAGGGCGAGTTCGAGCGTCTCCGTCGCCGTGCACATGGCGAACAGGAAACCGCCTCCCGCGACGTAGTCCCGGAGGCGGGCCGCGACGGCCTTCTTCAGGGCCGGGACGTGCGGAAACCCCAGTTCGCGCGAGATCGCTTCGTTGCGGGCGACTTCCTCCTGGAGCCAGGCCGAGGAGGCGTGCGTCAGATAGAACTTGGAATATTGTCCCGTAAAATCTTCGTGATGAAGGTGCAGCCAGTCGTAGTTCTCGAGTTCCCCGGATAGGACTTCCGGGTCCCAGATCCGCTCATAGGGGATCTCGGCGTACTCGAGCGCCATCGTCACCGCATCGTCCCACGGCGAACTGTTCGGCGGCGTGTAGACCGCGATCGTGGGCGCTTTCTCAAGCGGCACGGTTTCCATGTTCCGCGTCTCGATTTCGCGGCGGATTCTCGCCACATCCGTGCCGTCGAGCGTCTCCACGGTCACGCCCATAAGGGCGGCTCGCCGGCGGTTGGAGGGCGCGTCGGACACGAGAAAGGACCCGGCGCGGTAGTTGAGGAGCCACTCGGCCGACTGGCCCTCGGAGAGTATGCTGAACGCATATCCGTAGGCCTTGAGGTGGTTCTCCTGCTCGCGGTCCATGGGGATGAGAAGTTGTGCCCCGAGTCCTGGCGCGCCGGCGAGCGAGGCGAGGCCCGCGAACAGGAGGCAGCGCGCGGGGCGGCACTGCATGCGGCGCCGTTTCATCTCGGGCTTCATCGGTTCCCTCCATCGAGTTCGGCGAGCATCCGCCGCGCGACCGGCGCGAGGGCACTCCGCGGAAATCCCACAATGAGCTGTTCGAGCCAGGAGGCGGCCTCTTCGGGAGTGGAGGCGCGAGCCAGAGCCAGAAGAGCTGCCGGCGCTTCCGGGCTCTCCGGGTGCTGCGTGACGACCTGCCGCCGCAGGCCGCCGGCGATGCGGGTGCGCCCGGCTGCGGCCGCCGCGTCAGCGAGGAAGGCCAGCACGACAGAACGGCCGCTCGACGCGGGGCGGCCGGCCAGGTCGCGCAGTGCCGGCCCGGGATCGAACGTCCCCGGAGAGGCGAGGAGCCCGAGCGCGGCCGCTCCCGCGACCCGCATCTCCGCCGTGTCCGCCGCCTGCACCAGAGTGAGCAGCCGGAGGCGGCGCGTGCGTTCCGCCGCCCCGATCTCCGCTTCACGGACGCTGCGGCTCGCCCGCTCGCGGGCGGAGTCCTGCTGTCCCGCATACAGCGCCAGCCGGGCCGCCGCGGCGTCGAGCGGACCCGACGAGGCGACGCGAACGCGCTCACGGGCCTCGGCCACGAGCGCCTCCGCCGCCCCGAGATCGCCAGCCCGGGCGTGGCCGAGGGCGAGGTCTCCCCGCATCCCGGCCTCGGCTGCCATCGAGTCCGGATATTGGCTCACATAGCGGTCGAGCACCGAGGCCGCCTCATCCAGCGAAGCAGGGTTGAGCGCTAGCAACCCGAACAGGCGGCGCGAGGCCGATTGGTGCGGACCGTCGCCGGGGGCGCTTTCGCGCATCAGTTCCTCGAGCACCCGTTGCGCCGACGCGGTGTCCCCGGCGGCCATGGCCTGCTCGCCGGCAAGCGCGAGCCAGCGCAGACGGTCCACCGGCCGCGCGCTCAGCCCAACGAGCCGCCGGGCAGACCAGGCGACCTCGCCGGGCAACTCGGCTGCCTCCGCTTCCCGCACGTAGTCGCGCAGGAACGCGGCGGATTCGGGATCGTCCGGCACCGTTTCCGCCAGAGTCCGGGCAGCCTCGGCGCGCCCCAGCCGCAGTGCAACAATGGCCCCCGCCCGGGACGCCCCATCCCGCCGGTCGGCCAGACTCGCCCTCAACTGGTCAAAGGAATCGGGAGGGGCACGGGACCCATCGGACCCCTCGGCCTCCGCCGCCCGGAGGTCCGCCTCCACCTCCTCCACAGCCGGAGGCGTGAGGGCGAGGAGCCCGACCCAGGCCGCGGCCAGACGATCGCCGCCCCCCGAGGCGAGGAGAAGATCGGCGAAGCGCGTGAGGAGTTCCCGATCGGGCGTCGCGGCGCCGCCGAAGGTCCGGACCGCTCCCGCGGAATCCCCGACCGCAAGCTGGACATCGGCACGGGCCAGTCGCGCCGCGGAGAGTTGAGGGGCCTCCTTCAGCCAGCGGTCGCTCACGGCCAGTGCCGAATCGAGCATCCCCACCCCGGACAGCCCTCGCACCCACCACAGTCGCGCCACTTCCTCTTCCGGGGCCGCAGCCACGGCCGCCTCGGCGTAGGGCACGAGCACCGCAGCCTCACCCGACTCCAGAGCGAGTTCGCCGAGCAGCGCGAGTGCGGCCGACGAGGCGGGCGCCCGCTCCAGGTGCTCGCGCAGAGCTGCCGAGGCCTCCGCGCTCCGTCCGCTCGCTCGGAGGCGCTCGGCCCGCGCCACCGTGCGCTGCTCGGAGGCGACGGATGCCTGGCCGGCCAAAGTGGAGCCGATCGGCAACTGGGCACCGCAGACCCCCGCGAGGAGCGCGGCGACCCGCATCGTCCTGCGTGTCCTCCCCATGAGGGACCGGAGGCGCGGATGATCCACGTCAGGGCTCCCGCCGGGCTTCGGCCCCCGCCGGAGGCACGCGGTTCAACCGATCGAAGTACTCGAAGATCAACGACCGATAGAACAGGGGCAGTTCCCGGAGCAGAGCCTCCGCGGGCACCGGGTAGCGGCGGCCACGCAGCAACTCCGGATCGATCGGCGGCGGAGCCCCCGGAGGGGCCGTGGCTTCGCTCGATTCGCGCTCGTTGGGATCGAGATCCTCGTCCTCGAGCGAACGCCCCGCATCGAGCATCCGCCGGAAGAGTTGCCGCTGCCGCTCGAGCGTCTCCTGCGTCGGCCCCTGCAACTCGAGCTGCTGCGCGAGTTCGGCCGCCTCCTCCGCCAGTTCCTCGGGACGCCCCAGCAGATCGCCTTCCGGGTCCTCCAGCTCTCCGAGTTCCTCGGCGACCTGCTCCTGCTGCCGAGCGATCTCCTCGCGCCGGCGCTCCTCTCCCGATGGCCGCGGGCCGGGCATGAGCATCGCGCTCGTCTCCTGGGTCACGGCCTGCTGCTGCTGCGCGAGCTGGTTCATCTGCTCGGCCGCATCCTGGCCGGCGGATTGCTGCCCGGCGGCCCGCGCCGCCTCCTCGCTCGCCAGCAGGTGCCGGGCCAGCGAGTTGAGGGACTCCTGGATGCCCTCGACTTCCGCCCGGGACGGGAGCCGCCGCGCTCCGTCTCCGGCGAGCCGGTCCAGCAACTGATCCATGCGTTCGGCCGCCTCTCCCGCCGCCGCACCCGTCCGCTGGTCGAGCATGGCCGCTTCGTTCCCGGCCTCGGAGAGTCTCTCGACCAGATTCTCCAGCCCCTGGCGCACGGCGCCCTGCTGCGCCCGCCACGATGCCGGATCCGCTGTGTCCTCGCCTCGGGTCGCCTCCGACAGGCGGCCTTCCTCTTCGGCCAGCTCAAGGGCTTCGCTGCGCGCACGAGCCAGCGATTCGACGGCAGCCTCTCCCTGCTCCCCGCTCATCTCCTGCTGCGCCGAGCCCAGGGCACCCGCCGCCTGTTCGAGCGCCTCCGCAGCTTCCTGTGCCGACTGCCGCTCGGCCTCGCCGACCTCGCCCGGATCGCCGGACTGTGATGGCTCGGCTCCGCCCTGCGCGTCGGCCATCTTCCCGAGGGCTTCCTGCGTGCGCTCTCCGGCGGCCCGTGCCGAGTCCGCAGCCCCCTCGCGATCCGCCGCCGCGAGTTCCGCCTCCAGCTCGGCCAGGCGTTCCGCCAGCGCCTCGGCCTGTTCGACGAGCGACTCCTGGCCCTCCTGGAACGCCTCGGCGTCCGGCTCCCCGGCGACTTCCCGCTGCTCCCGCGCCAGTTCATCCGCGTTGGCCTGGGCCGACTTCATCGCCTGTTCGAAGGCGGCCTGTTCGAGCATGCCGAGTGTCTGGTCCACCTGCTCCCTGAGATTCTCGTAGTCCTCGGAGAGCTGGTCGAGCGCCTCCCGGACCGCTTCCGGGTCCAGCTCCCGCAGCGCCTCGGCGAGCGCCTCGATCTGCTCCTCGAGTCCGCTCCGGGCCAGCTCCTCGTAGCGTTCGGCGAGCCGCTGCAACTGCTCCTGCAGTGCGGGGTCGGAGAGCGGCGAGGTTTCGAGTTCATCCTGCAGGGCTTCGATCTGCTCCTCGATCCCCGCGAGCTCCTCTCCGGAGCGCTGCGCCTCGTCGAGCACGCTCCGAGCCTCTTCCGTGGCCTCGAACCGAACGTCCTCGCTGTCGTCCCCCTCCGCGTCCGTCTGCCGCGCCGCGTCGGCCGCCGCCTCGGCCAGCGCCTCCAACCTCTCTTCCAGAGCCTGCGCGTCTTCGGACAGGGCCTCGGTCTGCTCCGCGCGCTGGTCCCGAATCTCGGTGAATGTCGGGATGCGCAAGAGGAAGGTGTCGGAAAGGGCGGGGCCTCGGCCCGGGTGTCCGTCGAAGGCCTCGAAGAAGTAGAACAGGGTGTCCCCGGGGAGGAAGGACTCGGCGCTGCGGTCGAGCAGATGCCGAAACACCGCTCGCGCCGCGCCGGCCGGTTCGGGAGAGAGCGCCTCCCGCCGCTCCGCGTTCTCGCTGCCCAATCCCGAACGCCAGCTGCGAACAAAAGCCCGGCGGAGACCGATGTCATCCTCAATGTCCACGATGACCGGCATCACGCGCTCGTAGCCGAGGGTCGTGTCCGGAGCCGGGTAGAGGAGGTCGATGCGCGGCTGAAGATCGGGGACCAGCAGCACCCGGATCGGGTCGGGGACGATGGGGGCACCGAGCGAAGACTCGGCCCGCAAATGCCACGCCCAGGCGCCTGTGCGCTCGGGAACCCAGGAAACCGCGAACTGTGAACCCGCGATCTCGAGCGGGATGCGGGATGCCGCCGCGCCGGTTTCGCTCTCGCCGGGCTCCCATGAGAGGGCCCCGTCATCGAGCGGGAGGTTCGTCTCTCCGCTGAGCCGCAACCTCGTACCTTCCGGCGCCACGAGCGGCGGAATCCGGCCGCGGTAGTTCTCCGATACGCGCCCCAGATACGCCGGGAACTCAACGGTGAGCTGAAGATCCTGGACGAGAAGCGGCTCGAGGGGACGGACACGAAGCGTGTCGCTCGAAAAGCCGGCCCGGTCTTCGACCCACACGGCCGTGGGAGAGATGACAGGCCCCGTGCGGCCTTCCGCCGAACCCGCCACCGATACCCCCAGGGCAACGCGCTCCGGCGCCCGGCCGGCGGCGCGCCACACCAGATCGACGCGATCGCGCCCCACAGCCGAGATGGACACCACCGCCGCATCTCCTCGCGGCACGCCGGCCGCGCCGGTCAGGCCGAGCGGCGGGAGCGGTGCCGGAAAGGCGGTCCGCCACGGCGCCCCCAGCGCCGCAGCGGCGGAGAAGGTGGGCTGAGGGCGCACCAGAGCGGCCGTCGAGATCGCGATCAGCGTGAGAACCACGGCGAGGCCCGCGCGACGAATCCGCCGCTGCCACCCCGGGCCGGTGACCGGCAGAAGCCCTCGCGGCGCGCCCCCGCCCAGCGCCTCGGATACGCGTGCCCGGTGCAGAGCGGCGAGCCCGGCACCCTCGGTCTTCCCTGCCCTCCCCAATTCAATCGCCGAGCGGACATCGCCGGCTCCCAGTCCGGCCGCGGCGTCCGCCTCCTCGGCCACCGTATGCGGGCGTAGCGCGCGCCAGACGCGGCGCACAACCCACACCAGCCCGGCGAAGCCGGCCCACAGCACGAATGCGAGGGCCAGCGGGACGAGGGAGCCACGGCCCTCCCGGGCGGAAGCCGGGAGGAAGGAAAGGAGGAGGATCAGCGCTCCGCCCAGCGCAATGGCCGAAGCGGCGGCCGTCCCTGCGGCGCGCGCTCGGGCAGCCGCGCAGGCGGCGGCCAGCCGTTCAAAGCCGAATCCGTCACTCATTCCGAGGGCGCCTCTTGGACCTGCAAGCTCACGCGATAGGCCTCGTTCCGGCTCAGTCCAAACTCCGTAGCCAGGCGGTCGGCTATCTCGCGCCGCCGCAGGCCGTCGCGCGACCAATGTCGCGCCTCTTCCATCAGGACCGCCAGATCGGGTGCTTCGTTGCCTGCCTCGCCCCGCCCGAAGACGATCGTCACCTCACCCTTGAGCGCGCGCGTCGCGAAGGCCGACGCCAACTCGCGCACGGACCCAACCGTCGTCTCCTCGTGCAGTTTCGTCAGTTCCCGGCAAACGACGGCGGCCCTCTCGCCCAGGCCCGATTCGGTCAACTCGTCGAGGAGAGTGCCCACCCGCCCCGGCGCCTCGAAGGCGACCGCCGTGTCCACGCATGAGCGGAGGTCGTCGATCCAGGCGGAGCGTTCGCCACCGCGCCGGGGAGCGAAGCCGAGAAAGAGGAACCGGTCCGCCGGAAAGCCGGAGACCGAGAGCGCGGCCAGCACGGCCGAGGGGCCGGGGACTGGAAGCACTTCATGTCCCGCGTCGCGGGCGGCCGCCACCACCCGATAGCCCGGGTCCGACACGGTTGGCGTTCCCGCGTCTGACACGAGGGCGGCGGAGCGTCCCGTGGCGAGAGCCGCGAGCAACTCCTCCACCCTCGCGCGCTCGTTGTGCATGTGTAGCGACCGCAGCGGGATGTTCGCCTCCAGCCGCGCCAGCAGCATGCCCGTACGACGCGTGTCTTCCGCGTAGCACACGTCGACCGAGCGCAGAACCCGGACCGCCCGCCGCGGCATGTCGTCCAGATTGCCGATCGGCGTCCCGACCACGTAGAGCGTTCCCGTCACGACGCGCGTCCTCGTCTCCCGTTCACCGCCGGATGCGCCCGCGCCCCCCGAAGCCAGCGGGCCGGGGGGCGCGGAATCGGCGGGCTGGCGGCAACGCCCCTCAGGAGTGTTCGCGGATCTTCCTCTCCAGAGAATCCCTGGGGTGGGCTCCCACCAGGGTGTCCACGACCTCTCCGTCCCTGAAGAAGATGATGCTCGGGATCGAGCGCACGTTGAAGCGGAACGCGGTTTGCGGGTTCGCGTCCACGTCCAGTTTCCCGATCGTGACCCGACCCGAATACTCCTGCGCGAGTTCGTCGACGATCGGTCCGACGAGGCGGCACGGCCCGCACCACTCCGCCCAGAAATCCACCATCGCCAGACCATCCGCACCTTCTATCTCGTCCGCGAAATTCGCATCCGTGATCTCGAGCGGCCCTCCGTTCGTGGCCTCAGTCATCTAAATCTCCCTTTCGTGGCGCCCCGCCCGGCCCGACCGGGAGGAGCGGCTTCATTCTCACTGGCTCCGGTGCCGGGGCCGGAATACGTTCCCGCGCGCGGGCTTCGGTGAGGTGTCGTACCCCGGCGCCGCCGACCGTGTTCTCAATCTCCCAAGGAACGCTAAAGGGTCTTCGGCCTCAGTGAACCAAGACAACCGTACCCCGGGCGCGCCCATTATCGACCACGTGGGAATCGCGGTCAACTCGCTGCCGGAAGCCGTTAGGCAGTGGTCCGCCATCCTCGGCCAGCCGCCCTCCGGAGAGGAAACCGTTCCCTCGGAGGGCATTCGGGCCACCTTCTTCGGCGAGGGGCCCGCGCGGATCGAGCTGATCGCTCCCCTGACCCCGGAATCGCCCATCGCCCGCTTCCTCGACCGACGCGGCCCCGGCATTCACCACGTCTGCGTCCGCGTCGACGATCTCGAGGCCGCCCTCGCGGAAGCCGAAGCGGCCGGTGCGCAAGCGATACCGCCGCGGGTCCGCCGCGGCTCCGGCGGCGCCCGCATTGCCTTTCTGCATCCGCGCTCGCTGAAGGGAGTGCTCCTGGAGATGCGGGAGGATCCCGGGCGCGGGTGATCCGGGAGTCGGAGCCCCACGCCGGCGCCCCGCGGCGCCCGCACCGCCCCGCACCGGAGTTCTCCGTCATCGTGCCCACGCTCGATGAGGAAGCCCTGCTCGGGGAGACGCTGCGGCGGGCAAAGTCCGTTCTCGGACCGGGGACGGAGGTCATCGTGGTCGACGGAGGCAGCCGGGATCGTACGACGGGGATCGCGGCAGACCATGGCCGGGTTCTGTCGACCCGTAGCAACCGCGGCGCCCAGCTCGCCGCCGGGGCGCGGGCCGCGACCGGAGAGATTTTCATCTTTCTGCATGCGGACACATGGCTTCCGGCAGGCGCCCAGGCAGCCATCCGCGCCGTCGTTCGTGCAGGCGCGGGGGCAGGCTGCTTCCGCTTCGCCATCCATCCCCGTGCGCACCGCTGGCGCTACGGTCTGCTCGAGCGGGGCGTAAACTGGCGGACGCGCCTGTTCAACACCGCCACGGGGGACCAGGCGCTCTTCGCCACGCGGGACGCCTACGACGCCTGCGGCGGTTTCACGGATTTTCCCCTGTTCGAGGACGTGACCTTCGTTCGGGCCGTGCGGCGGGTGGCCCGCTTTCACCTCCTGCCGCTCGCCGTCCGCACCTCGAGTCGGCGGTGGGAAGCGGGGTTCCTGCGCACAGTCGTCAAGCACTGGGCCTTACGCGCCGCCTTCCTCGCAGGCGCGGACCCGCGGCATCTGCGCCGCTACCACGAACGCCCGCCGGGGATCACGGAGCCCTGAGGCCCTCCGTCACGATGCGCTCTACGAACCAGCGGTCCCCCTGCGAAGTGACGATGAACGGGAGGCTCACATCCCCGTTGCGCGTGCCGGCGAGGTCGACCATCCAGCGCGAAGCTCCGCCGGCTTCGGAGACGGGATTCGAACGCAGTCCGTAAGCTCGCGGCGCGAGCAGGCTCGCCAACACGAACATCCTCCGTTCCGTCTCGACCCGCCCCCAGCGACGTTCTGCCGGGCCTTCGGCCGTCCCGAACAGCCGGGCCATGGCGGGGTAGTCCCGCAACCGCGCGGCATCGAGGAAGCGCCCGATGGCCACCTCTGCAGACTCGGCCCCGTACCGGTCGCCCCCATCCACCGCCGCGAGGTCTCCGCCGCGTGCGGCACAGCCGACGGCGGCGACACCCGCCAGGGCGCCGACCAGGACCCAGGCCGGCCCCCGGACACTCTTCAAGACAGCTGCCCTCATTCCCCTTCCTCCGGTGTATCGGATCTCCCCAACGGCACGAAGCGCAGTCCGTCGCCGTCGGCGTCGATGTCCACGCGCAGGGCGTCCCCCTCGCTGAAGCGTCCCTCCAGGAAGGCCATCGCGAGCGGGTTCGCGATCAAGCGCTGAATCGCGCGCTTGAGCGGACGTGCCCCGAAGGCGGGGTCGTACCCGATCTCCGCGATCCTTCGCCGGGCCGGGTCGCTGACCTCGATCCGGATTTCGCGCTCCGCCAGCATGCCGGCCACCCGCTCTACCTGCATCCCGACGATCGACTCGAGATGCTCGCGGCTCAGCGGCTGGAAGACGAGGATCTCATCCACCCGGTTGAGGAACTCCGGCTTGAAGCGGCCGCGCAGCGCGTTCTCGACCTCCGCCTCCGTTCCGGCCCACGACTCGCCGGCCTCGGAACGAGCGAGGATTGTGGAGCTTCCGATGTTGCTCGTCATGATCAGCACGGCGTTACGGAAATCTACGGTTCGCCCGCGGCCATCCGTCAACCGGCCATCATCGAGGATCTGGAGAAGGACGTTGAAGACCTCCGGGTGGGCCTTCTCGATCTCGTCGAAGAGCACGACCGTATAGGGACGCCGCCGCACGGCCTCGGTGAGCTGCCCGCCTTCCTCGTAGCCGACGTATCCGGGAGGTGCTCCGATGAGGCGTGATACCGCGTGCCGCTCCATGTACTCGGACATGTCGATCCGGACCATGGCCGACTCCTCGTCGAAGAGGAACTCGGCGAGCGCCCTCGCCGTCTCCGTCTTCCCGACACCGGTGGGGCCGAGGAACATGAAGCTTCCGATCGGGCGGTTCGGGTCCTGGAGCCCTGCGCGGCTCCGCCGCACGGCATCCGACACCGCCGTGATGGCGTGCGACTGGTTCACCACGCGCCGATGCAGGTGGTCCTCCAGCGTGGCGAGGCGGTCCTTCTCGTCCTCGAGCATCCGGGCGACCGGAATCCCGGTCCAGATCGCCACGACCTCGGCGATCTCGCCGGATCCAACCTCCTCGTTCAGGAAGGAGCCCTCGTCCTGGATCTCCTTCAGCTTCGCTTCCGCGGCGAGGAGTTCGGCCCGCAGCTTCGGCAGCTCCCCGTGCAGGATCTCGGCAGCGCGCTGGTGGTCCACGCGCCGCTGGGCCTGCTGTGCCTCCACGCCGAGCTCCTCGATCTCGCGCTTGAACCGCTGGACCGTCTCGATGGTGTCCTTCTCTCGGATCCAGCGCGCATTCAGGCCCGCGAGGGACTCGCGCCCCGCCGCGAGTTCGCCTTCGAGTTCCTCGAGTCGCCCCCGGCTCCGGGCGTCGTCCTCTTCCCGCAACGCCTCACGCTCGATCTCCAGTTGCGTCACCCTTCGGTCCAGCTCGTCGATCTCCTCCGGCATGGAGTCGATTTCGATGCGGAGCCGGGACGCGGCCTCGTCCACGAGGTCGATTGCCTTGTCGGGCAGGAAGCGGTCGCCGATGTAACGGTCCGACAGACGCGCGGCGCTCACGAGGGCCGGGTCCGTGATCCGTACCCCGTGGTGCACCTCGTAGCGCTCCTTGAGTCCGCGCAGGATGGCCACCGTGTCGTCCACGCCGGGTTCGCCGACGAGAACCGGCTGGAACCGCCGCTCGAGCGCCGGGTCCTTCTCGATATGCAACCGGTACTCGTCGAGCGTCGTCGCTCCCACCATGCGGAGCTGGCCCCGTGCCAGGGCGGGCTTGAGCATGTTGCCCGCGTCCACCGCGCCCTCGGCCGCCCCGGCACCCACCACGGTGTGGAGTTCGTCGAGGAAGATGACATAGCGACCGCCGGATTCCGTGATCTCCTTCAATGTTGCCTTCAGGCGTTCCTCGAACTCGCCGCGGTACTTCGCGCCCGCCAGCATCGAGCCGATGTCCAGCTGCACGAGCTGCTTGTTGCGCAGGGACTCGGGGATGTCGCCGGCGACGATGCGCTGCGCGAGGCCTTCGGCGATCGCGGTTTTCCCCACGCCCGGGTCGCCGATGAGCACCGGGTTGTTCTTCCTCCGCCGCGACAGGACCTGCATGACGCGGCGGATCTCGGCGTCCCGGCCGATGACCGGATCAAGCTTCCCGGCGCGGGCCTCGGCCGTGAGATCGACCCCGTATCGCTCGAGGGCGCGATACTTCCCCTCCGGATCCTGATCCGTTACGCGATGCGGCCCCCGGACGTTCTCCACCGCTCGGCGCGCCGCTTCCGGACCTGCCCCGGCCTTCCGCAGCAACGGGCCGGTCGTGGAGGCCTTCTTCCCCGCGAGGGCGAGGAGGAGGTGTTCGGTCGTCACGTACGAGTCGCCCATCTCCCCCGCGAGCGCGTCGGCGTCGTCGAGGACGCGGTCGAGTTCGCGGCTGGGCGTCGGGGAGGCTCCGCTCTGCCTCGGCAGGCGGCGGACAGCGTCGTCCAGCCGCGCCTCCAGTTCCGGGAGATCGATACCTGTCGTCTGCAGGACCGGTACGATGACGCCCCCCTCCTGGGCGAGCAGCGCCGCGAGCAGATGCACGTCCTCGACGGCGGGGTTGTCGCCCCGGCGTGCGGCGAGCGCCGCCTCGGCCAGAGCCTCGCGGGCCTTCAGCGTGAGTCTGTCGGTCGGGATCATCGTCTATCCACCGCTCCTGGGTCCGTTCATGAGCCTTCACGCGGGACCGCCGCCCTCGGCGTGCGGCCTCCCCGTTTCAAGAGCAATCCGCGTGCCCCCTCCCGTGCATGTATCGTCAGGCAGAATCCGCCGGAACGGCGGGGGGCCGCCGATCAGGCGGTGACGCGGGCGGTCCGCCGCCTCGACATGGTGCCACTTCGGCAGGGGTTCCCGTGTTGACCCCTGCCGGACCCGCGACTAGCGTCCCTTCGGTCGACCCCGCCGCACGAGGATTCGATCGTCTCCCGAGTCGGCCCCGGGACAATCTGGAGAGATGACCATGTCGGACCCAGCAGCCGGCGCCTCGGAATCGGGCTCCCACAAGCCGTACATCCCCGCCTCGCAATCGCTGCCCGAAATCACGGGAAAGGCGATCGTCCTCGGCATCCTCCTCTCCGCCGTGCTCTCGGGGGCCAACGCCTATCTGGGCCTCAAGGTGGGGCTCACCGTATCCGCGTCGATCCCGGCCGCCGTGATCTCGATGGCGATCCTGAGGATGTTCCGCGAGCACAATATCCTCGAGAACAACATCGTCCAGACGGCCGCGTCAGCGGGCGAGTCGCTCGCGGCCGGCGTGATCTTCACCCTGCCGGCCCTCATCCTTCTGCGCCACTGGGCGGGATTTCCGTTCCTGCCCACGATGGGGATCGCGCTCTGCGGCGGGATCCTCGGAGTCCTCTTCACCATACCGCTCAGACGGGCGCTCATCGTCGAAGCGGACCTTCGCTTCCCGGAGGGCGTGGCGACGGCGGAAGTGCTGAAGGCCGGGGCCAGCGGCGGTGCCGGGGCAAAGCTGATCGCATTCGGGGGCGTGGCCGCCGCGTTGCTGAAGTTCTCGCAGACCGGCCTCAAGATCGCGGGCTCCTCCGTTGAGCACGGCCTTACGGTCGGCCGATCGGTGTTCGGTGTCGGAAGCGACCTTTCCCCCGCCCTGCTCGGCGTCGGATATATCGTCGGACCGCGCGTCGGCAGCCTCGTGCTCGCGGGCGGCGCGATATCCTGGCTCGCGGGGATCCCCATCTACATGGCGGTCACCGACCCGCAGGTGGTGGCCGGCATCACGGGGGACGCGAGCGGGTACGATGCCGCCGCCGCGATCTGGAGCGCGCAGATCCGCTTCATGGGCGTGGGCGCCATGGTCGTGGGCGGCGTATGGGCGCTCGTTTCGCTCCTGGGCCACGTGAGGGATGGCGTGCGGTCCTCCATCGAGGCGCTCCGGGCCTCCAGGGCGGCGGAGGGCGGGCCGGAGATCCCGCGTACCGAGCGGGACATGCCGATCAACATGGTCGGGATTGGGACCGCGGCACTCGCGGTGCCGATCCTCGCGGTGTTCGTGCTGGTCATCGACCGCGGCGCGCTCTCGATCACGCCCGGGCTGTACTGGCTCGTGCTCGGGCTAGGGACGGTATTCGCTCTCCTGGCGGGATTCCTCTTCGCCTCGGTCGCGGGCTACATGGCGGGCCTCGTAGGCTCCTCGAACAACCCGATCTCGGGCGTGACGATTGCGACGATCCCCACGATCTCCCTCATCCTCTACCTCCTCCTTGGATTGCAGATCGATTTCACGATCTCGGGGGGCCAGGCGCTCTCGGCGGCCGCGACCGCCATCCTCGTGGGAGCGGTGGTCGCCTGCGCCGCGGCGATTGCGGGCGACAACATGCAGGACCTGAAAGCGGGTCGGCTCGTCGGCGCCACGCCGCGGCAGCAGCAGATCATGCAGCTCATCGGCGTCACCGCCGCCGCGCTCGTCATCGCGCCGATCCTCGGTCTCCTGTTCGAGGCCTACGGGCTCGGAGGTGTCCTGCCGCGCGAGGGGATGGATCCGGACGAGATGCTGCAAGCGCCGCAGGCCACGCTCATGGCCTCCGTCGCCGATGGCGTCTTTTCGCGCAATCTCCCGTGGGGGATGATCGGGATCGGGGCAGCTGATCGCGGCGGGCGTCATCGCCTTGGACCAGGTCCTCAAGGCGCGCGGCTCCAGCCTGCGGATTCCGGTCCTCGCGGTCGCGGTCGGGATCTACCTGCCCATCGAACTCGAGGTCCCGATCTTCGTGGGCGGGGTCGTGGCGTGGCTGGTGGGCCGGGCCGTGCGGCGCGGCGGCGGCGACAACGGGGCTGTCGAGCAGGCGAACCACCGCGGCCTCCTCATCTCTTCCGGGCTCATCACGGGAGAGGCGCTCGTCGGGATTTTCCTCGCGATCCCGTTTGCGGCCGCGCAGAGCACCGATGTACTGAACGTCGCGCCCGAGGGATTCGATACGGCCGCGAGCTGGATCGGCGCCGCGGTCGTGGTCGGATTCATATTGTGGCTGTACCGCGCCTCCCTCCGGTCTTCCGAATGAAGCGCCCGTGCGGAGACGGAACCATCCTGAGGTTCAGTCTGGTCGTCGCGTGCCTCGTGGGCGCCGGCTGCGGCGGATCCGGCGTCAGCCTGGACGAGGGCACGTACGTCCAGGTCATGGCGAAGCTCAGCTGGGCGCGGGCGAAGTATGCGAGCACCGCGGAGGGCGATTCGGTGCGGGTCGCGACGCTCGATGAGCATGGGGTGACCGGACAGCAACTCGAGGAGTTCGCCGCCCGGTTCGGCGATGACCCCCGACGCATGCACCGCCTGTGGGAAGCGATTCGACTCGAGGTGGACGTGCTCGACGGCGTTCCGCGCCCGGAATCGCAGGCGGACGTGACGGACGCGGAGAGGCACGAGGGCCGTTGACGGTGCCGAACCTCCTTGCCGCGCCAGGCCGGTCCGCCCGGGCCGCGGCGCTGCATGCCGGAAGGGCCGGCATGCTCGGCGTCGCGACGCTCCGCGCGCTCGTCCATCCGCGCCGGTACGCGCTGGAGACGATCCAGCACGCGAAATTCATCGGCCTCGACAGCCTCCCCCTGGTGCTGCTGATGGGCGCCCTCTCGGGTGCGGTCATGGCCCAGCAGACCATGTACCAACTCTCCCCCGGACTTCCGAGGGAGATCGTCGCGGGCGGCGTGGTGGGCGGCATGCTCACGGAACTGGGGCCCGTGCTGACGGCGGTCGTGCTCGCCGGGCGCGTCGGGGCGGCCATCGGGGCCGAACTCGGCACGATGAAGGTCACGAATCAGATCGATGCGCTGCTGACCATGGGCCGGGATCCCGTCGTGGAGCTCGTGGTCCCGCGGGTCGTGGCGGGAACCCTCATTCTGGTCCCGCTCGTCATGCTCGCCAACGCGATGGGGATCTTCAGCGGCTATGTGACTTCGGTCGGCATCCTCGGGCTGAGCACGGGCGAGTATGTGGACGGAGCCAAGGGCTATTACCATCACGGCGCGCTGATCTTCTCGCTCGTGAAAGCCGTCGCGTACGGATTCGCGATCACCTTCATCTCGAGCCACGTGGGATTGCGCGCGAGCGGCGGAGCGGCGGGTGTCGGCCGCACGGCGACGCGGGCGGTCGTCGCCATCATTGTGTCGATCATGGTCCTGGATACCGTACTCGGGCCGGTGTACAAGACGCTCACGTGATCAGGATCATCGGTGTGCACAAGCGGCTCGGGGGGCGTCCCGTCCTGAGCGGCGTGGACCTCGATGTGCGGGAAGGCGAAACCCTTGCCATCATGGGGCCGTCAGGGACGGGGAAGAGCGTCCTCCTCAAGCACATCGTCGGCCTCTTCGACCCGGACCGCGGAGACATCGTCGTCGACGGGATCTCGGTACCGTCGGCCAACCGGGCCGAGATAGCCGCCGTTCGCACCAGGACCGCCTACGTGTTCCAGAATTCCGCCCTCTTCGACTCCATGACGGTACGCGGGAACCTGTTGATGGGTCTCCCTCCCGGTTTCTGCCGCGGCCGTGCGGCCAGGTGCGAGGAACTGGTCCGGACCGCGCTCGATCACGTGAACCTGGAGCCGGAGGTGCTAACGCTCCTGCCGGCCGAACTCTCCGGCGGCATGCAGCGGCGGGTCGCCATCGCGCGGGCGATCATCGGGAAGCGTCGCTACGTCCTGTACGACGAACCGACGACGGGACTCGACCCGGTCAACGCCACCCGTATCAACCGCTTGATCGCGCGCGTGAGCGAGGAGGTCGATGCGACCAGCATCGTCGTGACCCACGACCTCGAGTCGGCCTTCTTCCTGGCCGACCGCATCGCCCTCCTGTCGGACGGAGTCGTCGCGGCGGAGGGAACTCCGCAACAGCTGCGCGAAACGGACAACCGGGCGGTGCGCGAGTTCCTCGACGCGGCGCCCACGCGGGGTCACGGGTGAGGGATCCGGGACTGCGGGACCGGGGCGTCGAGGTCCGCGTCGGCGCGTTCGTCATCCTGGCGGCGGTCGTGATCGTGGCCGGCCTGTTCTGGATTTCGGGCTCGCCCTTTCGCGGCCCCACGATCCGCGTGTGGGGGATCGCGGCGAACGCGAACCGGATCGCTACCGCGTCGCCGGTCCTCCTGCGCGGCGTGGAGGTCGGCACCGTGGACGAGGTCACGCTCGAAGCGGAGCGCGTCGTGCTCGCGATGACGTTGTCTGCGCGCGTCGGGCTGCCGGCGGATACGAAGGGCACCATCCAGCCGGACGGATTCCTGGGCCAGCAGCTCGTTGAACTTGTGCCGGGGATGAGTGCCCGGACGCTGGCCGAGGGAGACACGCTCGCCCTGGACCGCCGATCCGACCTCACGTCGCTGGCCTCGACCCTCGGGGACGAGGTAGGCTCCCTGATCGGGGAGCTGGAATCGATGCTCGGCAGCGGCCTGGCCGATAATGTCGCCTCGGGATCGGAAGCCTTCACGACGGCGATGCGGGAACTCGCGGGGATCCTCGAGACGGAGCGCGCCTCGATCGGCAACCTGCTCGCCAACATGGACACCCTGTCCCATCGGCTGGCGGGGATGTCGGGGTCGGAGGAAGTCGACCGCACGCTGGCCAATCTCGACACGCTGTCGTCGCGCCTCGCCGCTGCCAGCGCGGATTTCTCGGCCACCGGCCGATCCCTCGCCGAGATCACGCGGGGGCTGGAGGGCGGAGAGGGAACGCTCGGCAAACTCCTGCAGGAAGACACGGTCCACGATGAACTGCTGGAGACGCTGGGGCAGCTGCGCGCCGCCGGCGAGGAACTCGCCCTCCTGCTGCGGGACGTGCGGGAACGGCCGGATCGTTACCTGACCGACCTCAAGGTTTCGGTCTTCTAGCGTAGTGTCGGGCCTTCAGAGGCCGGTGGGCACGTCGAAGAAGATGTACTCCACCCCGAAATGCTCCGCGGCGCACTCCGCCAGGGCCCGGATACCGAGCGTCTCGGTCGCGTAGTGACCCGCATAGATCACGTTGATCCCGAGTTCCATCGCCTCGTGGTACGTGTGATGGTTCCCCTCCCCCGTGAGGAAGGTGTCGGCTCCCGCCACTCCGGCGGCCTCGATCATCGAACCCGCGCCTCCCGTGACGATGGCGAGCCGGGATACGCGCCCGGGGCCCCCGTCGATCACGATGGGGACGCGTCCGCACACGACCTCCGCACGAGCCGCGAGTTCACCGAGCGAGGTGTCGATCGCGCCGATGACGCCGATCCCGTCGTTCCCCTTGAAGGACCCGAACGGTTCGATGTCCCGGAGGTCGAATTCGGCGGCCAGCAGGACGTTGTTTCCGATCCGGGGATGCGCGTCCAGCGGGAGGTGCGCCGAGTACAGCCCCATACCGCTTTCGACGAGCCGCCGGAAGCGCTCGTAGGCGGGGCCGACGAGTGGACGCACACCACCCCAGAACAGTCCGTGGTGGACAAGCAGGAGGTCGCACCCGGCTTCGGCGGCGAGATCGATGGTGGCCTGACAGGCGTCCGTCGCCGCCCCGATGCGGACGACCGGGCGGCGTCCGTCCACCTGTAGCCCGTTGAGGGCGAAGGGGTAGTCCTCGATCTCGTCCACGCACAGGTAGTCATCAAGCCACCCTGCAACTTCGCGGCACCGTGCGCCGTCCGGGGCACGGGATCCCACCACGCCGGCTACTCCCACTCGATCGTGGCGGGGGGCTTCGAGGACACGTCGTAGGTCACGCGGTTCACCCCCTTCACCTCGTTGATAATGCGGTTTGAGATGCGCCCGAGCACGTCGTGCGGGAACTGGAACCAGTCGGCCGTCATTCCGTCGAGGGAAGTGACCGCCCGTAGCGCGACCACGTTCTCGTACGTCCGCGCATCTCCCATGACGCCGACGGACTGGACGGGCAGCAGGACGGCGAACGCCTGCCAGATCTCATCGTAGAGCCCGGCGGCGCGGATTCCGTCCAGGTAGATCGCATCCACATCCCGCAGCGTGTCCAGCTTCTCGCGCGTCACGTCGCCCAGAATGCGGATGGCAAGGCCTGGCCCGGGGAAGGGATGACGCCCGACGATCTCCTCCGACAGGCCCAGTTCGCGGCCCACCGCGCGCACTTCGTCCTTGAAGAGTTCCCGCAGGGGTTCGATGAGTTCGAACGGATGGTCCGGCCGGAGTCCGCCCACGTTGTGATGAGATTTGATCTTCACCGATGGCCCCCACACCGAGACGGACTCGATCACATCGGGGTACAGCGTTCCCTGCACGAGAAAACGCGCGTCCCCGTGCCGGCCCGCCGCCTCCTCGAACACATCGATGAAGGTGTGGCCGATGATGACCCGCTTCTCCTCGGGTTCCTCGACGCCGGCCAGGCGCTCGATGAAGAGGTCAGCCGCGTCGACGACCTCCAGCCGCATCCCCATGTGTTCACCGAACACCCCCTCCACGGCGTCGCGCTCCCCTTTTCGCAGCAGGCCCGTGTCGACGAAGATGCAGGTGAGCTGGTCCCCTACCGCCCGCTGCACGAGGGCCGCCGCCACGGAGCTGTCGACGCCGCCGGAAAGGCCCAGGATCACTTCACGATCTCCCACCAACTCGCGGACCGCGGTGAGCTGATGATCGATGATGTTCGCGGCGTTCCAACTCATCTCGCAGTCGGCGATCTCGAACAGGAAGTTCCGCAGCATCTCCCCGCCCCGCGTCGTATGAGCGACCTCCGGATGGAACTGCACCCCCCAGATCCGCCGTTCTTCGGACCGGATCGCGGCGATGGAGTTCTCCGTGGTCGCCGACACCTCGAAGCCGGGGGGAAGCGAGTGGAGGGAGTCGCCGTGGCTCATCCAGACCTGTGTGGGCTCGTCGTCGGCGAATCCGTGGAAGAGAGGGTCCGTCGACCGAACCTTGAGCTCCGCCCGCCCGTACTCGCGGCGCTCGGCCTGCTGCACCTCTCCCCCGACGAGATCCGCGACGAGCTGCATTCCGTAGCAGATCCCGAGAATCGGGACGCCCATGGCGAGGGTCTCGGGCTGGGCGGTGGGTACGCCTTCGTCGTACACGCTCGCCGGTCCTCCGGAGAGGACGATGGCCGCCGGGTCGTAGCGGCGGACCCATTCCGGGCTCCGCGTCGGCGGGTGCACCTCGCAGTACACGCCCTCTTCGCGAATGCGACGCGCGATGAGCTGGGTGAACTGTGATCCGAAATCGAGGATGAGTACGCGACTCACCGCACCGCCTCCCCTCTCACTCGCCGGACGGTCGCCCGGTCAGGGTTTCGATCGCTACTTCCCGTTCCTCGCCCGAGGCCATGTCGCGAAGTACCGCGACGCCCCGCGCCGCCTCCTCCGGCCCGAGCACGATCGTGCGCTTGGCTCCCGCCTGGTGGGAGGCCTTGAACTGGCGTCCCACGCCGCGCGAGCGGAGGTCGTACAGCACCCGTCGTCCCTGATCGCGGAGGGCGCGGGCCAGGCCGAGGGCCAGCGGGCGCTCGGCATCGGAAACACATACGAGGTAGTCGTCCACGGGGCGCGCCGCAGGGGGCACGAGCCCCCGGTCCCTGAGCAGTTCCGTGAGGACGACATCCCCCATGCCGAAGCCGAGGGCCGGCATATCCACACCCCCCAGCGCCCTCAGAAGGTCATCGTAGCGGCCGCCCCCGCAGATCGCGCGCAGTTCCCCCCGCCGATCCCAGATCTCGAACACGGTCCCCGTGTAGTAGGCGAGTCCGCGGACCAGGCCCGCATCGAATCTGAGGAATTCGGCGAAACCCGCGGCGCCCAGATGCGCGAACACGGTGGACAGTCGCCCGGCCGCCTCGCCGATCGCCTCGTTGCCTCCGTGCGCCGCCGTCAACTCTTCGAGCGGAAGTCCGAGAGCCCCGAGAAGGCGTGCCGCAACATCCACGTCCAAACCCGTGGCGGCCAGCCGCGCCCGGACCCCGTCCTCTCCCTCCTTCTCAAGCCGGTCGAGGGCGCCGAAGACTGCGACATGGTCTTCCGCAGCGATCCCGTGCGCGTCGAGGAGCGCCCCGATGAGACGCCGGTCCGAGATCCGGACCACGATGTCCGCGGGCCCCAGGCCGAGTTCCCGCAGCGCGTCGATACCCGCGCTGATAATCTCCGCGTCGGCGAGCGGGTTCGTCTCGCCGACGATGTCCATGTTGAGCTGGAAGTGCTCGCGGAGCCGACCCCGTTGCGGCCGCTCGTAGCGGAAGAGCTGCGGGATCGAGAACCAGCGCACCGGCTTCGGGAGCCCGCTGGCACGGGTGGCGATCATGCGCGCGAAGGTGGGCGTCATCTCGGGCCGCAGCGCCACGCGGCGCCCACCCTTGTCCTCGAACTCGTACAGCTGGCCTACGATCTCTTCGCCGGACTTCCGCGTGTAGAGTTCGAGCGCCTCGAGCGGCGGCCCGTCGTATTCCCTGAATCCGTAGCGGGCGCCGACGCGCCGCCAAGCCGAGAAGATGTGCCGGCGGAGGGCCAGCTCCTCGGGAAAGAAATCTCGAAAACCGGGCAGGCCGCGGATGTCCCCGGAACTCACGGCCGGAGGAGCGCCCGCAGCCCGCGGCACGAACCCCTGGTGACTAGCTCGCCGCGCAGTATTGGTCGTACGCCTTCGTGAGATCGGCCGCGATGTCCTGCGCGTACCGGCCCTCGATCTGGTGCCGCTCGAGCATGAATTGCAGCTCCCCGTTCGAAAGCAGCGCGAGGGACGGGGAGGAGGGCCGGACGCCGGCGAAGTACTCCCGCGCTCGCGCCGTCGCCTCCACATCCTGGCCCGCGAAGACCGTGACCACGCGATCGGGCTGCGTCCCGTGACCCATGGCCATCGCCACGGCGGGTCGGGCATTGCGCGCAGCGCAGCCGCACACGGAGTTGACGACGACGAGCGTCTCCCCGTCGGCCGCGAGGGCCTCGTCAACGTCGACCGAGGTCCGAAGCTCACGCACGCCGAGGCGGGTGAGTTCGTCCCTCATCGGTTGTACCAGTCTGGGATCGTACAGCATCTCTAGTCTCCTTTCCTCTTTGTCGTACGCCGGCGAGTGCCGGTAGCGCCCGAGCCTCGCCCACGGTATATGCGGATCCTGTGACCAATAGCGTTCCCGCACCAGCGAGGCTGAGGCCCCGGGACACCGCCTCGGCCACGTTCCGGCACACGGTCGCCTCGAAGGCCCGCTCACGCGACAGCCACGCCTGCGCACCGGACGGGTCCCACCGCCTCTCCGCGGGGATGGCGGATCGAGTGAGAATCATAGCGTCGCTGTCAAGCGCGAGCCGGGCCAGTGCTCCCTTCCAATCCTTGTCGGCCAGCATCCCCACCACGGTGACGAGCGGGCGCGCGACCGACACCTCGACGAGCGTCCCGCAAAGCGCTTCGATGGCCGCGGGGTTGTGCGCGATATCGAACACCACACCCGGCCGGCCGTGCCCCAGGGGCCGGACCTCGAAACGGCCGGCCAGGCGCGCCCGCGCAACGCCGCGGCGCACGGAGCGCGCGTCCGGGGCGTAACCCGAACGGTCCAGCAGAAGGAGGGCCAGAGCCGCGTTGTCCGCCTGGTGACGGCCCGGAAGGCCGGTCGCGAGTTGCAACCCGCCGGGACGCGCCTCCGAGACGTATTGGAAGCGCATCCCCCCGAAAGCACGTCGCGCCTCGACCTCCGACACCCTTGCTTCCCTTCCGAGGCGCGCGACCGGTGAGCCAACACCCCGCGCGATTCGCTCGAGTGTTGCGAGCGGCAGTGGGTCGATTCGGCCGAGGCAGGCCGGAACTCCCCGCCTGAGGATCCCGCCTTTCTCCCTCGCGATCGCCTCCGGAGTTTCGCCGAGCCATTCCGTGTGGTCGAGGCCGATCGGGGTGATCGCCGTTCCGGCGGGGCGCAGCACGTTCGTCGCGTCGAGGCGGCCGCCGAGGCCGGTCTCCACGACCGCCACCTCCACGCCGCACTCCGCGAAGCAGGTGAAGGCAAGCGCCGTGGCCACCTCGAAGTACGTACAGGCTTCGGCGGCCCTGCAGCCGAGGACCCGGGAGGCCGCCGACTGAAGCGCGGACTCCTCCACCCACGCGCCGTCAATCAGAAACCGCTCCCGCACATTGGCGAGGTGAGGCGAGGTGTAGAGGCCCGTGCGCGCGCCGCCGTCCTCCAGCATTGACGCCGCGAAGCGGGCCGTCGACCCCTTGCCGTTCGTGCCCGCGATGTGGAGGGCGTCGAAGCTGCGTTCCGGTCGCCCCAGCTCTGTCAGGAGCGCTTCGATTCTGTCGAGGCCCCAGCGGATCGTGGTGACCGGACGGCGGTCGAACAGGGCCGCGAGGGCGTCCCCGTCCCCTGTCAGCACATGTGATCCAGAAGGCCCGCGAGCGCGCCGCGCATCTCGGGGCGCGGGACGATGCGGTCGATCATCCCGTGCTCCTCGAGGAACTCCGCCGTCTGGAATCCCTCCGGAAGGTCCTGCCGGATCGTCTCCTTGATCACCCGCGGGCCGGCGAAGCCGATGAGGGCGCCGGGTTCCGCGAGAATCACGTCGCCCAGCATCGCGTACGATGCGGTAACGCCGCCCGTGGTCGGGTTCGTGAGGATGCTCACGTAGGGGATGCCGGCACCCGCCAGCTGTTCGAGCGCTGCCGCCGTCTTGCCCATCTGCATGAGGGAGAGGATCCCCTCCTGCATCCGCGCCCCCCCGGAAGCGGAGATGATGACCAGCGGCACTCGCCGCTCGAAAGAGCGGTCGGCGAGACGCCGGATCTTCTCGCCTACGACCGACCCCATGGATCCGCCGATGAAGCGGAAGTCCATGGTCCCGAGGTGGACCTCTCTACCTCCGATCTCGCCGCGCCCGGTGCGAATGGCATCCTGATCACCGCCTCGCTGCTCCGCCTGCGTGACGCGTTCGGCATAGCTGCGCGAATCGACGAACCCGAGCGGGTCGGCGGAGCGCAGGTGCCCATCGTAGAGTTCCGTGAGACCTCCGCCGTCGAGCAGCATCGCCTCGTAGGACTCCGCGGTGATGCGAAAATGATGGCCGCAGTTCGGACAGACGTGGAGATTCTCCTCCAGCCGTCCGCTGTAGAGGATCTCACCACAACCGGCGCAACGATCCCACACGTCGCCCGGAAGCTCACGCTTCTGTGAGACGAGCTTTCGCTTTGGTTTGCTGAACCAGGACACTCAGGCCTCCCAGGCTACGCGCTGCACCATTCCGAAGCCCGCGTAGAGAACGAGCAGGAAGCTCCCTCCGTAGCTCAGGAGCGGCAAGGGCAGCCCCGTCACGGGCATCATCCCGACCGTCATCCCCAGATTCACCGCGATGTGCGTTAGAAGGACCGCAAAGAGGCAGAACGCGATCAGGCTGCCGAACTGATCCTCGGTCGTTGTTGCCACGCGAAGCACGCGCCAGAGCACGAGGGCGAAGATCACCAGAAACAGCATCACGCCGATGAACCCGAACTCCTCCCCCACGACGGAAAAGATGAAGTCCGTATGCTGCTCCGGGAGGAAGGCGAGCCGCTTCTGCGGGCCGTTGGCGAACCCTGCGCCGATGAGTCCGCCGGACCCGATGGCGACCTTCGACTGGATAAGATGCCAGCCGGCACCGAGAGGATCGATCTCCGGATCCAGGAAGACGAGGAGACGGTTCCGCTGATAGTCGGCGAGCGAATCCCATATGCGGAGCGTGAGCGCGCCCGTGAACACGTTGGCGAAGAGCACGCCCAGGGACTCCAGGATGAAGAGGCGCTGCACGTACAGGCAGGCGGCGACGATGAGGAACCAGAGGCCCCACGCGATCCAGTTGAAGCCGAGCAGGAGGCTGAGTCCCGGGGACGCTACCAGGAAGATCCTGGACAGCGGGACGCCGGCCCAGAACAGGGTGGCGAGGAAGAGTGCTCCGAAGATCATTGCGCTCCCGAGGTCCGGTTGCCGCAGCACGAGAGCAAACGGGACGAGCGCGATGACGCCGGGTCTCCACAGTTCCACCAACCGCTCGTACCCCCCCGGCGCACCTCCCATTACGCTCGCCAGCATAAGGATCGTCCCCAGCTTCGCGACTTCCGCCGGCTGCAGTCGCCCGGGGCCGAGTTCAAGCCAACTCCCGTTCGGGCCTGTTCCGATGAAGAGGACGAGGACGAGGAGGAGCACAGAGAGTCCGTAGATCCACGGCGCAAGCCACTCTAGGAAACGCAGCGAAAAGCGCGAGGTCACGCCCAGCGCGACGATGGCCACGACAAACCAGTACAGCTGGCGAACCCAGATGCCGGTGGCCGGCGAGCGGATGTCGACGAGTCCGGCCGAATAGATCATCGCGATCCCGAGGGCCGTCATGAACAGGATCAGCACAAGCAGCGTCGGATCGCCCACTCCGGGGATCCGCCGGTGGGTGCTCAACCGCCCGCGTCCACCGGCGGCGCTTCCACGGGACGGACGCCGGGCGTTTCCTCCGGCGGCAGGCCGAGCTTCTCGAGATGACGGTCCACGATCCGGGCGGCGAGCGGCACGGCCAGCGAAGGGGCTCCGTCCGGGTGCCCATGCTCCACGATCGCCGCGACCACGATGCGCGGATCGTAGGCGGGCGCGAAGCCCACGAACCAGGAATGGGGCGGGCCGTGCGGGTTCTGGGCCGTGCCGGTCTTCCCGGCCAGGGTCCAGCGGGCGAGGCGGCTGCCGTACGCGGTGCCCCCGGGTTCATTCACGACACGCGCCAGCGCGTCCACGAGTTGGTCTCGCTGGAGCTCGGGGAGATCGAGCGTCCAGTCCGCCCGCTGCTGCGCGAGCGTCTCATCCCGTACCAGGTGGGGTTTGACGGGTGCCCCCCCCGTAGCCAGCGCCGCGTAGAACTGGGCCATCGAGAGCAACGTCTGCGCGTTTTCTCCCTGCCCGATCGAGAGGTTCCACACGACGGCCTCCGTCCAGCCTCCAGGCCCCAGCCGGTCGTCGTACCACTCCCTGGAGTCGGGGAAGAGACCTTGCGTCTCGGACGGAAGGTCGATGCCCGTCCTGCGTCCGAACCCCAATGCTCCCACTCCCGCGAGGATGGGATCGAGGCCGATCCGCTGTCCCGCCTGGTAGAACCAGACGTTACACGAATGCTTGATCGCTTCGGAAAGATTCAGGCGGCCGTGTCCCCTCGCCAGCCAACAGCGGAAGTAGCGGGTCTGGTACATGAGCCCGCCCCCACAGGTATGCGTGTGGTACGTATCGAGCGCGAGGTCGCCCCTCTTCATGCCTATGGTGGACATGACGAGCTTCCACGTGGATCCCGGCGGATAGGAGGCCATGGAGACGCGGTCGAGCATAGGCTTGTCCGGGTGATCGCGGAGAGCGTTCCACACATCCAGCGGAATGCCGCCGATGAACGCGTTGGGGTCGAACGTGGGGTAACTGTAGTGAAGGAGCACCTCGCCGTTGGTGGGATCGAGCGCCACGACGGCGCCGCGCATGCCCTCCGGAAACGCCGAGTCGGCATAGACCTGCAGGTCGAGATCGATACCCAGATGCAGGTCCTCGCCAGGCACCGACGCCTGAGCCTGGGCGATACCCAGATCCCGCACGATCGTACCGAGAGCGTTCACTTCCGCGTAACGGATCCCGTTCCGCCCGGCCAGCCTGTGCTCGTACTGCTCCTCCAGCCCCCCTTCCCCGATCGACTGGCCGGACACGTAGCCCGTGTACTCGGGCCGAGCCAGTTCCTCCTGGCTTATCTCCCCCACGTATCCGATCAGGTGTGCGGCCGAGGGCCCCGCCGGATAGCGCCGGCGCGGCCTCTGATCCACGACGACGCGGCGAAACCGGGGCCGACGCTCCTCGATGAAGGCGACCTGCTCAAAGGTCGCGTTCTCGCGCACAACCAGGGCCTCGTTGGGCCGATCCCGATTGCGGGCGAGCAGCTCGGCGCGCCGCTCGGGCGACAGCTCCAGCCGCTCGGCGAGACGATCGAGTTCCGCGGCGATGGAGTCGCGGGGACCGGGCAGCATCGACACGTCGTATCCGGGCACGTTGTCCGCGATGGCCCGCCCATACCGGTCGTAGATGGTCCCGCGTGGTGCCGGAACCGTGATGGTACGCAGCCGATTCTCGCTCGAACGGAGGGTGTACAGCTCTGCCCTGAAGATCTGGAGATTGACGAACCCCGCCGCGACGACCGAGAGGCAGAAGAAGATCGCGCCGGCCGCCCAGCGGCCTCGCGTTCTCCGGATCAGGCGGTGTCCGTTGTCGCCCTTCACATCCTCCCCCTCACCTCGTAACCGCCGATACCAGCCCTCCGGTGGCCCAGCACACAGCCATCGTCAGCGCTGCCGATCCGATGGCGTAGACGAGCAGCGCGCCCGCCGACAAATCTCCGGCGACGAAGAGCGTGACCGCGATGCGCAGGAACCACGTTCCGAAAAAGACGAAAGCGGGCGTAACCCGGTCCGAGTCCGAGTAGATGAGGTGCCGCACCCAGCCCACGAACGCTCCCGTCAAGGAGAAGAGTAACATCGTGAGGCCCATCGCTCCCAATGAGATCGACGCTTCCAGGAGGCCGATCACGCACCCGAAGACCGCGGCCCGCCCCCATCGCAGCTGCATCGAGCCCAGAATCAGCCCTCCGGCGACAAGGTCCGGTCCGACCGGCCAGCGGCTCCAGAGCGGATGCAGTGCGAAGTGCAGGACGAGCAACAGCACGGCAACGAGCCATTTCCCGGCCGGGCTCATCGACCGACCGAAGCCGAGTCCACCGGCGCGGGGGCGGGTTCCGCCGGCGCGGACGCTGTGTCCGTTTCGATCTCGGCCGGCAAGGCCGGACGATTCCATACGAACACATCTCTGACCTCTTCCGGACGGACGGCGGGCTCGACGACAAAGCGCTTCATCCAGCCGGCCTCCGGCTCGTCGGGTTCACGGACGTGCCCCACCGCCACTCCCGGCGGATAGACGCCTGCAATTCCCGTCGTGACCAGCAGAGTCCCCACGGGGATGTCCGCCTGGAAGGGCGCGCCCTCGAGGAGGAGCACCGGTTGCCCTCCGTCCGCGCGCAGCGGCCGCACGAGGCCCGACACGCCGCCGTCCTCGGTCAGGACGCTGACCCGGAAGTCGGGATGGCTCCAGAACTCGCCCCGCCCCCCGCGCCCGTGGGGAACTCTGACCACACCGACCAGCCCGATCCCGGTGAAGACGCCGACGGGAAACTCGCGACCGCGAAAATCAGGTCCCGACAACACGAACAGATCCGGGTTACCCACATAGGGACGCCCGGGGTATACGACTGCCGGCGCGACCGAGCCCGCGGGGAGCGCCGGCAAATCCTCCGCCGAAGGTCCATCCTCGACCGGCGCCGCGCGGTCCCGGTAGCGCAGGAGGAGTTCCGTGAGGGAATCACGCTCCGCCAACAGGCCGTCGACCCGGCTCTCGACCTGTCCCCGCTCCGCGGCGAGGCGATGGAGGAGCAGGAAGGGGTAGAGTGCTGTTGCGCGGACGGCGGACTCCACCTGGCTCTGATGAGCTCGCGACAGGCCGGCGGCGATCCCGCTGAGAATGAGGGCGAGGGCAAAGAAGACGACATCGAGGAGCCTGCGACGCGGCGGCCGGACGCCCTGATAACTCACGGCCGGCGATTCAGGAGGGTCTCGGCGTCAACTTGTGAGGACTCCACGATACCGTCCGAATTCCTCGAGGATCTTGCCACAACCCCGAACGACGCATGTAAGCGGCTCCGCGTCGACGTGGATCGGGAGCCCCGTCTCCTCGCCGAGCAGCGTATCCAGACCTCGCACGAGCGCGCCTCCGCCCGTCATGACCACCCCCCGATCCACGATATCGGAGGCGAGTTCGGGCGGCGTGATCTCGAGCGCGCGCCGTACCGCGGCCACGACCTGCTGAATCGGCTCCTGGAGGCACTCGCGGATCTCGGCCGAGTGGACCCGCACCGTCTTCGGAATGCCCGAGACAAGGTCCCTGCCCTTCACGAGCATCTCCTTGTCGTCGTCCGTGGGATAGGCCGATCCGATCTGGATCTTGACGGCTTCCGCAGTCGGCTCGCCGATGAGGAGGTTGTAGTTCTTGCGAAGGAAGGAGACGATCATCGAATCCAGTTCGTCGCCTCCGACCCGGATCGACGTGTCCGCGACCGACCCGGAAAGCGCGATCACCGCGATCTCGCTCGTCCCTCCCCCGACATCGATGATCATGTTGCCCGTGGGGGTCTCGACCGGCAGTCCAACGCCGACGGCGGCAGCCATCGGCTCAGCCACCATGTAGACTTCCTTGGCGCCGGCCGCATGGGCGCTGGACCGGACGGCCCGGCGCTCGAGTTCGGTGATTCCGGACGGTACGCCCACCACGACAAGAGGCCGGATCTTGAAGAACCGCGTGGTCATCACTTCCTTGAGGAAGTAGCGGATCATCATCTCGGTGATGTCCACATCGGCGATCACGCCGTCCTTCAGCGGCCGGACGGCTTCGATCCCGCTTGGCGTACGGCCGAGCATGCGCTTGGCTGCGAGGCCAATCCCTTCGATACGTCCGGTATCCTTCCGCACCGCGACGACCGACGGTTCGTTGAGGACGATGCCCTCGCCTTCCACGTGTACGAGCGTGTTCGCGGTCCCCAGATCCACACCGATCTTGCTGATCGGCAGGAAATTGCCCCGCAGCGACCACTTTCCCATCTACGAGGCCGCCCTTCCGGGCTGGCTCGACATCAGTGGGCTGAAGGACACGGGCGGGACACCTCCAGGGCGGCGAATCGTACCGGATCCGGGCCGGTCAGGGTGAAGGACGCAGCAATGTAAAGGCAGTATCGGACACACGAAAGTCGCTCCGGGACTCCTCCGGGATCGGCTTGCCGGGCTTACGCCGACAAGTCCCCGAGAGGCGTGTACTCGAGGTTGAACGCCTCCGCGACGGCCGCGTAAGTAACCCGTCCGCCAGCGATGTTCACGCCCAGCGCGAGGTCCCGATCTTCCTCGCACGCTGCCGCCCACCCGCGATTCGACACCTTCAGGACGTAGGGGAAGGTCGCGTTCGTCAGGGCAAGCGTGGACGTCCTGGGTACGGCCCCCGGCATGTTCGCCACGCAGTAGTGGATCACGCCGTGGACCGTGTAGGTGGGATCGTTGTGCGTGGTCGGTCGCGCGGACTCGACACAGCCTCCCTGGTCCACCGCCACGTCGACGATCACCGAACCGTCCTTCATCCGTCGCAGGTCGTCGTGCCGCACGAGTTTCGGCGCCTTGCCGCCGGGGACGAGCACAGCACCGATGACGACGTCCGCGCGTTCGATCTGCTCGAGAATCGAGTGGCGGTTCGAGTAGAGCGTGTCCACATTGGCGGGCATGACCTCGGCCAGATACCGGAGTCGCGGAAGACTCACGTCGAGGACCGTCACGTGGGCCCCGAAGCCCGCCGCGATCGTCGCGGCGTTCGCACCGACGACGCCCCCTCCGAGGATCACGACTTCGGCCGGGAGCACCCCCGGCACGCCGCCGAGGAGAATCCCGTACCCGCCGGCGATCCGCTCGAGGTTCTTGGCTGCCTGCTGGATCGCCATGCGCCCCGCCACCTCGGACATCGGCGTGAGGAGCGGGAGTTCGCCGGTCGGGAGCTGGACCGTTTCGTAGGCGATCGCGACGCAACCGCTCTCCAGCGTCCGACGCGTGAGCTGCTCGTCCGCCGCGAAGTGGAAGTACGTGAAGATGACCTGGTCGGCCCGCATCCGGTCGTACTCGGGTTCGATCGGTTCCTTGACCTTCACAATGAGCTCAGCCTGGTCCCAGACCTCGTCCGCCGTCTCCAGCACCTCCGCGCCCGCGGAAACGTACCTGTCGTTCGGAAAGCCGCTGCCGAGTCCCGCGTCGCGTTCCACGTACACCTTGTGTCCGGCCGCGACAAGGGCAGTCGCGCCGGCTGGAATGAGGGCCACGCGATTCTCGTCCGTCTTTATCTCCTTCGGTACGCCAACGATCATTTCGTTCGCTCCAGGGGGATGCTCAGGTTGCGTCGGTTGCGGCTCGGGCCCGCGCGGGGACGGGCGCCAACTCGAGGGTCGCGAGACGGTCCGGCAAGAAGTACGCGGCGGCTTCGAGACACTGTGCATGGCCGACCGCGTCGATCTTCGCGGCCACCTCGTCCAGGCTGCGGTACTCATGGCCGTACAGGGCGACTCCGGCAAGCCGGTTCATTCGGCTTGCGGGCGATTCGAGCGAGATCAGGAACTGTCCCTTGAGCTGACTGCGGGTATCGTCCAGTTCCTGATCCGTCAATCCGTCCCGTGCCAGGCAGGCCAGTTCCTCCTCCAGCGCCTCTCGCGCATCGCCCGCCGTCTCGGGCCGGGTCCCGACGTAAGCGCCGACGTGTCCCGCCTGCGCGTAGAATCCGTGAAAGCTGTACACCGCGTAGGCGAGACCGCGCTCTTCACGGATGCGCTGGAAGAGCCGCGAACTCATTCCGCCGCCGAGAGCGGTCGCCGTGACATGGATCGCGTATCGAAGGGGATCGCGGTACGGAACGGAAAGCCCTCCGGTCACGATGTGTGTCTGGCGGCCGCCCTCGCGCCGCATCCGCCGGAAGCCGCCTTCCCCGACTGGAGCGGGCGGGTCAGCCGGGGCGGAGGCGCGGACCCGCTCGGGAAGCCAGCGCGCCAGCCCGTCCACGAGAGCCTCGTGGTCCACGGCTCCCGCAGCCGCCACGACCACGTTCCCCGGCCGGTACGCGCGGTCGTGCACCTCCGCGAGAGCCGACGCGGAGAGCGCCCGCACCGACTCCCGGGTGCCGAGGATCGGCTCGCCATACGGATGCCCACCGTACAAGGCGCGTGCGTGCTCCTCGAACGCGATGTCTTCCGGCACTTCCGCGGCGGCAGCGATTTCTTCGAGCACGACCTCGCGTTCCACCTCGAGGTCCTGCTTGAAGAGCCGCGGGAAGAAGGTGAGATCGCACAGCACATCGAGCGCCGTGGCGAGAGCACCCGCCGGCACGCGCGCCTGGAAGGCTGTGAACTCGTGAGTCGTATACGCGTCGAGCGCGCCCCCGAGCCGTTCCAGTTCCCATGCGAGATCGCGCGCGGAGCGCCGGTGCGTCCCCTTGAAGACCATATGCTCGAGGAGGTGGGACACGCCGCCCTGCTCGGCGTCTTCGTGTACGCGGCCCTGCCGCACCCAGAAACCGACGGCGACGGAGCGCACGGAATCCATGCACTCGGTGAGCACGGTGGGCCCGCGCGGCAGGCAGGTGCGGTACACGTCCCGGTCGAGGCGGTCGGAACTCCCCGTCGGTACGGACCGTTCACCTACGGCGGTGAGCGGCCGCAGGTCCCAAGCCGGCCCGCGCACGCGCGGGCCGGGACGCGACGTGGTCAGGCCTGTTCGACGGGGGTGAGCGCCGCGCGACGCGACAGCTTGAGGCGCCCGCGGTCATCCACGGCGAGCAGCTTCACCTTCACCTCATCGCCGGGGCTCACCACGTCCTCCGTCTTCGCGGTGCGCCCTTCCTCGAGTTCCGAGATGTGGCACAGGCCCTCGACCCCCGGAATGATCTCGACGAAGGCGCCGAAGTCCGTCGTGTTCTTTACGACACCGCGGTAGACGCGTCCGACCTCCGGCTCCTGGACGATGCCCTCCACCATTTCCCGCGCATGCTGCGCCTGCTCGCCGGAAGGCGCCGCGATCGTGACGGTGCCCGAGTCGTCGATGTTGACCTCGGTGCCGGTCTCCTCCTGGATCATGCGGATCGTCTTCCCCTTCGGGCCGATGACCTCGCCGATCTTCTGGGGGTTGATCTGCACAGTGACAATCCGCGGAGCGTGCGGAGACATCTCCTCGCGGGCCGCGTCCAGCGTCTCGTTCATCGCCCGCAGGATCTGCAGCCGGGCGTCGCGCGCCCGGGCCAGCGCCTCTTGCAGCGTGTCGACGGAGAGCCCGTCTGCCTTGATGTCCATCTGGACCGCGGTGATCCCGCGCTCGGTCCCGGCGATCTTGAAGTCCATGTCGCCGAGCGCGTCCTCCACGCCGAGAATGTCGGTGAGGATCTCGACCTGGTCGCCCTCCTTGATGAGCCCCATCGCGATCCCCGCGCACGGAGCGCGCATCGGAACTCCGGCATCCATGAGGGAGAGCGATCCGCCACAGACGGACGCCATCGAACTCGACCCGTTCGACTCCAGAATGTCCGACACGACGCGGATCGTGTACGGAAAGTCCTCATAGGCCGGGAGGAGGGGCTGAAGCGCGCGCTCCGCGAGCATGCCATGCCCCGTCTCGCGACGGCTCGTCCCCCGGAACATCCTCACCTCGCCCGTCGCAAAGCCGGGGAAGTTGTAGTGGAGCATGAACGACTTGGAGGTCTCTTCGCGGACATCCACGGAGTCGATGCGCTGCTCGTCCCTCACGGTGCCCAGCGTCGCCACCGCCAGCGCCTGCGTCTGCCCGCGCGTGAAGAGCGCCGAGCCGTGCGTACGCGGCAGCAGGCCGACATCGCATGTGATGTCGCGAACGTCGTTCATGCCGCGGCCGTCGATCCGTTCGCCGTCCTCCAGGATGCGGCGGCGCATGGTCTCTTTCTCGAGTTTGCGGAGCGCCGCGCGGACATCGCCGGAACAATCCGGGTGGTCCGCCTCGAGCCGAGCCGCGACCTCTTCGCGCAGAGCAGACAGGCCGCGTCCGCGCTCCTCCTTGTCGGCGAGCCTGAGGAGGTCTCCCACCCGTCCGGCCGCCAGATCCGTGACCTTCTCCACCACTTCGGGGTCGGGTCCGACGGGTTCGTACTCGAACGTGTCCGGGCTTCCGGCCATCCGGACCAGCTCGCGCTGGATCCCGATCAACTCGACGATTGCCTTCTGCCCCACCTGCATCGCTTCGAGGAATTCGTCCTCGTCGGCCTCCAGACACGCGCCCTCGACCATCACGATCGAATCCTCGGAGCCGGCGACGACGATCTCCAGGTCGCACATCTCGAGCTCGTCGAAGGTCGGGTTGACGAGCCACTCGCCGTCGCGCCGGGCGACCCGGACGCCGGCGATGGGTCCGTCCCACGGGATCGGGGAGAGGAGGAGAGACGTCGAGGCCCCCAGCATGCCGATGACGTCCGCGTCGTTCTCCTGGTCCGCGGAGATGATGAAGCAGACGACCTGGGTGTCGTTGCGGTAGTCCGCGGGGAAGAGCGGCCGGAGGGGCCGATCGATCTGCCGCGCCGAGACTGTCTCCTTGTCGCCGGGCCGGGTTTCCCGCTTGATGAACCCGCCGGGGAACTTGCCGGCGGCGTAAGTCTTCTCCCGGTATTCGACCGTGAGAGGGAAGAATGGGAGGTGCGTCGGCTTCCGGTCCGCCGTGGCGGTGACCAGCACGGCGGTCTCCCCGTACTGCACATAGACGGCGCCATCGGCCTGGCGGGCCATCCGGCCCGTCTCGAGGATCAGAGGCCGTCCGTAAAACTCGGTTTCAATTCGGTGTGTCATTCTTTTTCTTCTCTTCTTCTTTCGAGTGTGGCGTCGCGGGGTTCCGCGCGCCGCGTCCGCCTTTGACGAGGCCGGACGCTCATGGTGTGTCTTCTCAACCTTGCATCAGCTTCTTCGATTCAGTGCCCCGAGCTGGCAGCCCGCGGCAAGAGCCCCGCTGCATTCAAGCGGCGATCCATCCCGCCGCTGGCGGCGACCCGGATCGATACGAGGGAAGGAAGGCGGGGGGCCCGACAGAGCGGGCCAGGAGCGGCGGAGGCTGAACGATGGAGAGCAGGACGGCGCCTCAATGGCGTAGCCCAAGCTCCTCGATGACCGTTCGGTAGCGGTCGAGATCCGTCCTGCGAAGGTAGTTCAGCAGGCGACGACGACGGCCGACCATCTTCAGCAGTCCGCGGCGGCTGTGGTGATCCTTGGGATGATCCCGGAAGTGCCCGGTCAACTCTTCGATGCGGGCCGTGAGCAGTGCGATCTGCACCGGAGCCGACCCCTGGTCGTTCTCGCGCCGCGAGAACTTTTCTATGATTCCCTGCTTTGTTGTCTTTTCCACGTCTCTCTATTGTCTCTCGATCCGTCGCCCCGCTTCAACCATCCGGACGACCGGGAGAGCGGCGAATCCCGCTCCACCGCTTCATATACAGTCCAGAAAAGTAGAATCGGCAGGCGTCTCTGTAAAGGTACGTCGCCACTCGGTCTTCGGATTGACCGCTAGCTCACAGGGCGGCGAGAAGCGCGGCGGCACTTCCGCATTACCGAATCGCTTGGCGAAGCCCTCCGCCGCGAAGATCGGCTCGACCATGTGCGAGAAGGCCGTGCTCACATCCCCGGCTCGACCGAGGAGGGACAGCCGCGGCCGGAGAGCACGGGCTCGAAGATGACGGCGCGGGCGATGCCCCCCTCTTCGCGCACGCCGAACAGTAGCGCGTCGTCTCCCGTACCCCTCAGCGCCCCATCGCGACGTGAGCGCGCGATGAGCCGTCCGCTCTCCGGATCGATGACGTCAAGCATGGTGTCGAGGAGGCGATCGAGTTCGAGCGGCGAAGGCGCCGCACCGGCGCCCGCCTCCCAGTCTTCGTCGGCGACCCAGGTGCCGGCCCACAACAGGCCCCGGTCAAAACGCAGACTGATGACGATGGAGGGAGCGGGCGCGGTGACGGGCGCCCCCGGTTGCGGCGGCCCCGGGTCGAACCAGGCGGGCTCTCCGACCAGGCGCGTGAGCGGCCCGCCATCCTGCGCCGGATCCCAGGCCTCGAACCCGTATTCCCCGGCCCGGGTCGTCCATACTCTGCGCTGCCCGTCCAGGGCGACGGGCGCGCGGAAGAAATTCACGACCCACGAAGCGACAGGCACGGTACCGAGGCTCGCGAGCCGGACCCCGTCGCTGCCGACGATCTCCGTCGTCGCACTGAGTGCATCGTCGAACTGGCCGAACCCCGAGACGGCATGGCGTTGCCCGGCGGCGAGCGTCACGAAATCGAGTCCGTGCAGGCTTCGAATATCCGTCGTTTCAGGGAGTCCCTCATTCGGTGGCAGGTGCGTGATGCGGCGGTTGACCAGGTCCAGGATTCGCAGGCTGCCATCGGACCCGGGACGAATGCGCCCCGGGACACGATACTCGCCGGGCCCGTCTCCGTTCCCTCCAAGGACCTCCAGGAACGCGCCAGCCGAGTCGAAGAGGAGCAGTTCCCCGCGGTTCTCCACGCTCGCCACGATGTAGTCGCCCTCCGCCGTTCTCGTGATTTCCGGACGACTCCCGATCGTCCCCGGGTCTCCGGGCGCACCGAGACGAAGGATCTCGCGGAGCTGGACCGTGCACTCTCCCGCTTCCTCGGTAATGGGCAGGAACGATTGGGCAAGCGACGATGACGGGATGCCTGCGCTGACAACCAGTGCGATGAGCCACGGATACCTCGTCTCTGTCATCGGCCGGCCGCTCATGTCCGCATCTCCCTGAAGTAGTCGCGGCCGTCCGCCAGGTCCCGCTGCATCTGGGCGACGAGATCGTCCCCGGACGCGAACGACCGCACCTCGCGCAACCTGTGGAGAACGTCGACGACCACGCGCTCGCCGTAGATCTCGCGATCGAAATCGAGGAGGAAGAGTTCGATGGCCGGCGGAGAGCCGGCGAACGTCGGCCTCGGGCCGAGGTGCAGCAGCCCCTCCAACCGTTCGGAACCCAGCGTCGCGCACACGGCGTAGATGCCCTCGGCCGGCACGAGCTTCTCGGGAGGCGGAGAGGTGAGGTTGGCGGTCGGGAAGCCGAGCGTCCTGCCCCGTCCCAACCCCCGGATCACGGTCCCGCCGAACGAATACGGGCGCCCGAGGCCCGCCGCTGCCCCTTCCATGTCGCCCGAGGCCACAGCCCGCCGGACGCGGGTGGAGGATACGGCGGACCCGTCCGCCTCGACGCCCCCGACGACCGAGACCTCGAACCCGTGGATCCCGCCCAGCCGCTCGAGCACGGAGACGTCTCCGCTGCGCCCGCGCCCGAACCCGTGGTCATACCCGATCACGACCTCCGCCGGGCGGAAGCGCGGGACGATGATGTCCTCGACGAACTTCTCGGGAGAGTAGCGGGACAGCTCCAGCGTGAAGGAGATGAACGCGACGTAGTCCAGGCCGAGTTGGGCGAGGATTTCCTTCTTCTCGTCGGGCAGCGTGAGGAGCGGGGGAGCAGCTTCGGGGCGAACGACGCGGAGGGGATGGGGGTCGAAGGTGATGAGCGCCGTGCAGCCGTTTCGCGCTCGTGCGCGATCCCGAACGTCTCGCAGGATAGCCTGGTGGCCGAGGTGGACGCCATCGAACGTCCCCATGGTGACGATGGTACCCCGGACCTGCGGCGGGAGACCGCTCACGCGGCGAACACCTTCTTCGGATAGAGGCGACCGTCGCGTCCTTCGGCGATGGCGACGAGCCTGTCGGAGGCGCACAGCGCGACCGACTCGACGGGGGAAGCCCCGGGGTCGCCCGCGCTCCCCGGGGGACGCAGCACGTTCCCCTGCTCGACCGATCTTCCGTACCGGATCTCGTCCCGTTCCGCGTCGGTCACTTCGCGCCGGGGCACCCAGGGGAGGGCGGCCATCCCGGGGCGCCAGGCAGAGGACGCCGAGGTCACCGCTTCGGCCACCGCTTCCGGCGATGCCGCTTCCTCTGCCTCGAAGGGGCCGATCGCCGTGCGCCGCAGCGCCGTCAGGTGTGCTCCGGGTCCCAGATCCCGCCCGATATCGCGAGCCAGCGCGCGCACATAGGTGCCGGTGGAGACCCGTGTACGGAAACGGATGCACGGCAGGTCGACCTCCAGCACGATGATCTCGTGGATGGTCACCTCGCGCGCCTCGAGCTCGGGGCGCACGCCGCGCCGGGCCAGCGCGTAGGCGCGCTCGCCGCCGGCCCGGCGCGCCGAGTAGGTGGAGGGCACCTGTAGACCGGGGCCCCGGCGAGCCGCGAGCGACGCCTCGATCGTCTCGGCGTCGAGGTCCCGCCAACCGGCATCCTCCGACACGGTCGTTCCGGTGAGATCGTCCGTGTCCGTCTCCCGTCCCAGCATCATCGTCGCCTCGTACGCCTTCGCCAGGCCATGGTACAGGTCCGCGAGACGCGTGAACGGCCCGACAAGTGCCAACAGAAGCCCGGTGGCGAAGGGGTCCAGCGTCCCGGTGTGGCCGACCCGCCGCACGCCCAGCGCCCGTCGGAGTCGAAGGACGATGTCGTGCGAGGTGGCTCCGGCGGGCTTGTCGACCAGGAGCAGACCTGCTTCAGTCGCCACGCGGCCCCTCTTCCTCTCGAACCTGGCGCAACAGCTGTTCAATGCGGCTCGCGTGCTCCGGCGTCTCGTCGGAGAGAAAGCGGAATTCCGGGATCTTCCGCAGCCGGAGCGATCGGCCAAGTTCCCGTCGTATGAACCCCACCGCGTGTTCGAGGCCCTCGATTCCCTCCTCCACGTCGGCGTCCGAGCGAATGTAGACGGTGGCGAACGAGAGATCCTTCGTCGCACGCACTTCGGTCACGGTCACGCCGTCGAGGCGCGGATCCTTGAGCGATCCGAGCAGCAGGCGCGTGAGTTCGCGCCTGAAGAGTTCGCCCAGCCGTTCACTCCGGTGACGGTGGGTCATGCCCTCCCCCGCGCCTGGCGGTCGGCCCTCACAGGAATTCCGTCTCCGACTCGACGATGTGCGCCCTCGGATCGGATCTGAGGAAGAGGTCCACGCGTCCGATCACGGACTCGGCGTGGCGTCGATCCGCCGAGATGACGCAGGCCGTGATCTCGGCCATCGAGGCCCGGTCGCGGAGGCCGGTCTCGGCGGCGGATACCCGGAACTTCAGGATGGCGCGCTCGCGCAGGCTGCGAATCACCGAGCGCTTCATCTTGAGCGACCGGCACCCCGGGAGGTGAAACACCCAGCGGCCCACGCCGATGACGGCCATGCGCTTGCCCCGCCGAGGATCAGCCCGCCGGCGCTCCGGAGAGCGTGCGCGCAACCTCCACCACCTCGTAGCACTCGATCACATCGCCGACCTTGATGTCGTTGTAGTTCTCGACGGAGATGCCGCACTCGTACCCGTCTCTCACCTCGCGCACATCCTCCTTGAACCGACGCAGACTGTCGATCCGACCCTGGTAGATCTGGATCTGGTCGCGCAGGAGACGTATCGGGAGGTTGCGCCGCATGGTGCCGGTCTGCACGTAGCACCCGGCAATGGTCCCTGCCTTCGGGACACGGAAGAGCTCGCGAATCTCGGCCATTCCCACCGTGATCTCGCGCTCCTCGGGCGCGAGCAGACCCTCGAGTGCGAGGCGAATCTCCTCGACCGCCTCGTAGATCACGTTGTAGATGCGGATCTCGATCGACTCGCGTTCCGCCGCCGTCGCGGCCCCGGCGTCGGGCCGGACATGGAAGCCGACGACGATGGCCGCCGACGTCGAAGCCAGCAGGATGTCGGACTCGTTGATGCCGCCTACCGCCCGGTGGATGACCTCTACGGAGACCTCGTCGGTCGACAACCGCTCGAGACTGTCGGAGAGCGCCTGGACGGAGCCGTCCGTATCGCCCTTGATGACGACGTTCAGACGCGCGCGCTCGCCCGCCTTGACCGCTTCGAAGACATCCTCGAGCCGCGTTCCCGTCGCCTTGCGGCGGATATCCTTCTCGCGCTCCAGTTGCTGGCGCCTGGAGACGATCTCACGGACGCGTGAAGCGGAGAGGACGACGAGCGAGTCGCCGGCCTGCGGAACACCCTCGACCCCGAGCACGCGCACGGGGATCCCCGGTCCGGCGCTCGTGACCTTGCGCCCCCGCTCGTCGAGGAGCGCGCGGACCCGTCCGCCATGCAGCCCGCAGACGAAGTCGGCGCCGACCTCCAACGTCCCGCGCTCCACGAGCACGGTCGCGACCGGACCCATGCCCCGGTCCAGCTGCGCCTCGACCACGGTGCCCCGGGCTTCCCGGTCCGGATTCGCTTTCAACTCGAGTATCTCCGCCTGGAGGAGCACCTTCTCGAGCAGGTCCTCCAACCCCTCGCCCGTCTTGGCCGAGACGTCCGCCCCCAGGATCTCGCCGCCGAAGTCCTCGAGGACCACCTCGCGTGCGAGGAGTTCCCTCTTGACTTTGTTCACATCCGCAGTTGGCAGGTCGACCTTGTTCACCGCGACGACGATGGGCACGCTCGCGTTCCGCGCGTGGCTGATTGCTTCGATCGTCTGCGGCATCACCGAATCGTCGGCCGCCACGACGAGAATCACGATGTCCGTGACCTCCGCGCCGCGCGCCCGCATCGCCGTAAACGCCTCGTGGCCGGGCGTGTCCAGGAAAGTGATCGTGCGCCCCTCGGAGAGAACCACGTGATAGGCGCCGATGTGCTGCGTGATCCCGCCGGCCTCGCCCGCGATCACGTTGGTGCTCCTGATGCGGTCGAGCAGTGATGTCTTCCCATGGTCGACGTGGCCCATCACGGTCACGATCGGCGGCCTCGACACGAGTTGACTCTCGTCCTCGGGAAGATCCTCGTCTTCGCTCGCGACGTCCGCCTCGAACCCCTCTTCACGGATCGCCGTGAAGCCGGCCTCCTCGCAGATGAGTTCGATCTGGCCAAAGTCGAGCCGCTGATTGATCGTCACCATGAGGCCGAGGTTCTTGAACGCCGAGGTGATGATGGCCTGCGGCGGGACCTCGATCAGATCGGCGAGTTCGGACACAGTGAGGAATTCGTTGACCCGGACCGTCGCCTTCTCCGTGCGTTGCTCGAGTTCGCGCTGCTCGCGCTCCGCCTCGCGCTGCTGGGTCTGCGTTTCGCGGCGACGCTTGCGCGGCGAGGACTGGCCCATCGCGGCCAAGGTCTTGCGGAAATTCTGCTGGACGGCGTTCCGGTCGACACGCCGCCGCTTCTTCCCATCTCCGCCGCGGATCTTCTTTCGCCCGTCGACCGTGTAACCCTCGGCCGAGATTCGCACCTTGCCGCCGGGGCCCGCCGAGGCTGTTGGACCCGACGCGGTGGGCGCCGCCGGCGAGGGCATATCCCGGCGGACCGGCTTGGGCCGACGCGCGGGGCGCGGGGGAGCGGCCGGGGCCTCTGCCGCCGGTTCCACTTCGGTTTCGGGCTCGGGTTCGGCGGTTTCCGGCTCGGCCGGCTCGGCGACCTCGACGCTCGCCTCCGGCTCCACCGGCTCTGCTTCCTCGGGCGTCTCGGCTGCTTCCGGGGGCTCCGGGTCGGCTTCGACTTCGGCTTCGACTTCGGCGTCGGCGTCGGCGTCGGGCTCGGCCGGGATTTCGTCCCGGGCGTCCTCGATGGCAACTTCGGGCTCAGCCTCGACTTCGGCCTCGATCTCGACCTCCGCCTCGATCGGAGGTTCGACTTCCGGCGCGGCGGTGGCCGCCGCAGCGTCCTCCTCCGGCTCGGGGGACGCCTCCATCCCGTCTTCGGGCTCTACTTCCGGCGTCGCGGTGAGCGTCGGGGGAGCGGCCCTCCGCCGGCGACGCCGGCGCCGCATCGGAGCTGCCGTACCGGTGACCGCCTCACCCCGCCGTTCGCGCTCGAGCCGCGCGTGCAGGCGCGCTACGCTCGCCGAGTCCACGCCCGACATGTGGCTCCGCACGGGCACATCCATCTCGCGCAGCAACTGGATGAGGTGACTCGTGTCGAGACTGAGTTCCTCTGCGACCTCAAAGACACGCTTCATTGTCCAGGCACCTGCCCTTCCAGGTCTCCTCGCGACCCGGAGCTGTCATCACCCTGTGGGGGCGCATGCTCCCCACCCTGTGGGGGCGCATGCTCCCCTTCGAGAATCCGCTTAGCCAGCGCCACATCCGTGACACCGACCACGGCAACATCGTTCCGTCCGAGCGCCCGTCCGAGCGCGCTGCGGCTCGCCACCGTTAGGCGCGACGCCCGCCGCGCCTTTGGCGTCAGGCGGCCCAGCGCATGCCGCGATGCGTCGCCCGCGACCACGAGCAGGGCGAGCCGCCCCCTGCGTGCCGCGATATCCACGGCCCGGGTTCCGAGAGCGACCCGGCCCGCGCGCGTCGCGATCCCGAGCAGGCTCAGCGTACCTCCCGCCCGCCCCGGGGCTTCGCCGCGCTTCAGGCGGTCCCCTCGCTCGCGGCCGCAGTGCTCATCGCATCCGCCGGTTCCGCACGCGGCTCTTCCGGAGCGTCCGGGGCCGGTGTGTCCACCGCGACGTCCGCCTTCGCAGGCGCCTCCGTATCCGCCTCCGTATCCGCCTTCGCAGGCCCGCCGCTCGCCGTCTGCGTCTCGTCCACCACCGTCAGCTCATCGATGAGCGCTTCCAGCGTATCGGCCTCATCGGGCCCGATACCCGGAACCTGGAGAAAATCGCTCCGGTCCATGTCGAGCAGGCCGTAGAAGCTGCCGATCCCGGCCGCCTCGAGCGCCGCCAGCGTAGCCGGCGCGATGCCCTCGAGTTCGGAGAGTGGAAAATCCGACATCTCATACTCGTCACCGCCGCCGAACAGGCCGCTCTCTCCGCCGCGCTCCATCCAGTCGCGGCTGGAGTACAGATCGATCTGCCACCCGATCAACTGTGAGGCCAACCGCACGTTCTGCCCGTTACGCCCGATCGCCAGCGACAGCTGGTCTTCGTCCACGATCGCCGTAATGACATGCCCCTCCTGGTTCGAGATCACTTTTGCCACGCGGGCCGGAGCCAGGGCGCGGCGAGCAAAGATCTCGGGATCGGGGTGCCACGGAACGATGTCGATGCGCTCTCCGCTCAACTCCGATACGACGGCCTGCACGCGCGAGCCCTTCAGGCCGACACAGGCGCCGACCGGGTCGACGGACTCGTCGCGGGAGGCGACCGCTACCTTGGTGCGGCCACCCGCTTCCCGGACGATCTCCTTGATCTCGACGATGTCCTGGTAGATCTCCGGCACCTCGAGCGCGAACAGCGATGCGACGAACTGGGGATCCGCGCGCGAGAGGATGAGTCGCGGGCCTCGCGGCGTCTCTTCCAGGAGCTTCAGCACCGCCCGGATCGGCTCTCCCTGGCGGAAGCGTTCCCGCGGATTCTGCTCGCGCCACGGGATGATCGCTTCGGCATCACGCGACCGGTTCAGCATGACGACGAGTTTGCCGCGCTCGCTCGCCTGCACCTCGCCGGAGACGAGGTCTCCGACCCGGTCATTGAACTCCATGCGGATCCGGTCGCGCTCTCCCTCCCGGATGCGCTGAATGATCCTCTGCTTGGCGGCCATGACCGCGCTGCGCCCGAAGTCCCGGAAATCGACCGGGATTTCCATGAGGTCGCCGACCTGGAAGTCGGGATCGTCCCACCGAGCCTGCTCGAGGGTCACTTCCCGAGCCGGGTCCTCGACCTCCTCGACGACCTCCTTGAGGACGACGATCGAAATGTCACCTCCATCGGTAATGTCGATCTCGGCCTCGACCGGACCGCCGAAACGACGGGCGAGAGCTGCCTGGATCCCGTCGCGGATGAGATCATGCAACTCCAATTCCGTCAGCGACTTGTTCGCCGCCATCATACGGAATGCTTCAACGATCGGAATCTGATCGTTCATCGCTTCTCTCTATCTCCCATCCACGCCGCCGGCCTGGTCCCAGTCATAGGCCAGGCGGGCGGAAGCCACATCCTCCAGCGGGATCTCCACGCGATCCCCCTCGATCTCCAGCGCGAACGTCTCGGGGGTTTCCTCCACCATCCCGAGCAGCGTCCCTTCCAGTTTTCGGCCTCGATCGGCCAGCGGACCGTACCCCCGCACCCGAATCCGCGACCCGGCGAACCGGGCGTAGTCCGCGGCCTTGACGAGCGGACGATCCACCCCCGGCGACGACACTTCGAGGACCCAGTCCTCCGCCGCCCCATCTTCGAGCGCGCCGCGCAATTGCCTCGTCACCGCGACGCAGTCGTCCACCGTGATGCCCGACTGCGCCGACGACAGACCCGGTCGATCGATCCGGAGCCTGAGCAACGGCCGCCGACGGCCCCCGCCCCGCTCCATCTGCACGACCTCGAAACCGAGGGCTTTGACCGCGCGTTCGATGTCCCCCGAGTCCAGCATTGACCGACCCTTTCGGACAAACCGGTTCGCCTCTACTGCAAAAAAAAGTGGGGCCCGTACAGCTTCCCCACTTCGAGTAACGCCATCGCCCGCCGGCCCGCGCGGACGTATGTGGACATGCGAATCGGAACATACGGCGGGGTCCGACCCGCTGCAACAGCCTGCCGACCGTCCCGCCCGAGCGTACGGTTCAGTCGCTCCGGAGCCCCAGGAAAGCGGCCATTCGTGCCATCGAGCCGCCGCTCGCACGGTGTGAATGAAGGTCGCCGGGGCCGCATGACGTGCAGAAGCGCGAACTGGAAAGAGCGTCGCGTTCAACGCCGGCGGCCACTGCCTGCGCGGCGAGGATGCCCCTCAGATCGAGGCGCGCGCGCGCGCCGCCGAAACCGAACGCGGAGAGCACGGGCGTGTCGACCTCATAACAGCGGCCGCAGATCGCGGGCCCCAGATGGACACGGAGGTCCTGGACGGCGCCACGGGATCCGCCGCCGGGATCGCGTCCGAACCGGGCGAGCGCGCGCGACAGGATGCCGGCCGCCGCACCGCGCCATCCCGCGTGGAGCAGTCCGATGCGCCCGAATTCCCGGGACCACAGGAAGACGGGCACACAATCGGCGGCCGTCGCCGCAAGCAGCCAACCGACCCCGTCCGCCAACTGGCCGTCCACGCGACCCGCCCGCGTGACGGTGCACGTCCCCGAGGCCCGCCCGGGCGCGACACGGATCTCCCGGATATCCGTGCCGTGCACCTGGTCCGGCACGGATACGCGGCGAAAGCCGAGCTCCCGAGCCAGGCCGCCGTAGACCGCGGCTACGCGTTCTGCGGGGGCCTGCGCGACCGCCAGGTCTCCGCGCGCTGCCGTCGTGATGCCGCACACGATTCCCGGATGGAGGGACTCCCACCGCGACAACCTCAGCAACCCGTCACGAGGGACCTCCGCGACCTGGAGTCCCTCGAGTGACCGGGCCCCGAGGACCTCCGCTACCCCCTCTGCCTGCACCGCGGCAGTCGGCTCCCGTGCTCTCATGCGCCCTCGGGCGCGATGCGTTCGATACGGGCCCCCAGCGACGCGAGGCGTTCGTGCATGCGCTCGTAGCCACGCTCGATCTGTCCGATGTTGTGCACGCGACTCGTACCTTCCGCCGCGAGCGCCGCTATGAGAAGCGCCATGCCGGCCCGGATGTCCGGGCTCTCGAGGGTGGCCCCGCGCAACGGCGAAGGTCCCACGACGACGGCCCTGTGCGGATCGCAGAGGACGATGCGGGCGCCCATGGCGATCACCTTGTCGACGAAGAACATCCGCGACTCGAACATCTTCTCGTGGATGAGGACGGTGCCGCGGCACTGGGTAGCGGTCACGAGCGCGATGCTGATCAGATCGGCGGGGAACGCCGGCCAGGGTCCGTCATCGATCTTCGGTATCTGCCCTCCGAGATCAGGCTGGATCTCGAGTTCTCCCGCACCGCGCACGAGGAGCTGGTCATCCCGCCACGCGAAGTCGAGGCCGAGGCGCCGGAACCCGACACGCAGGGGGTCGAAGTGGGTGCGGTCCACATCGGCGATCGCGAGCGTCGAGCCTGTCGCCGCCGCCAGGCCGATCACGCTTCCGATCTCGATGTGATCCGGCCCGATGCGGAACGTACCGCCTCCCAGAGCTTCCACGCCTTCGATGACGAGTCTGGATGTCCCGATACCGTCGATGCGGGCGCCGAGCGCGACGAGAAAGCGGCAGAGATCCTGCACGTGGGGCTCCGTGGCGACGTTGCGGAGCTCCGTCGTGCCCGTGGCCGTCGCGGCCGCGAGCACGGCGTTCTCCGTCCCGGTCACGGAGGGTTCATCGAGGAAGACGGAAGCGCCGCGCAGACCGGGGGTGCGCAGGACGTAGCGATCTCCGACCTCGACGGTCGCCCCGAGCGCCTGCAGCGCGAGCATGTGTGTATCCAGGCGGCGGCGCCCGATGAAATCCCCCCCGGGCTGCGGCAGCTGGACCGCCCCCACCCGGGCCAGCATGGGGCCCGCGAGCAGTACCGATCCGCGGATCCGGCCGGCCAGATCCGCGTCGGGAATCGCCCTCGCGTCCACGCCGGCGGCGTCGAGCTCGAGGACGCCGGGGCCCGTCCAGCCACCCTCGACGCCAAGGCTGCGGAGGAGGCCGAGCAGCGTCTCCACATCCCTGATGCGCGGGACGTTCTCAATGCGCACCGGGTCGCGCGTGAGCAGCACGGCGGCGAGGATCGGGAGGGCGGCGTTCTTGTTGCCGGCCGGCTTGAACACGCCGCTCAGCTCGTTTCCGCCCTCGATCCGATAGTGCATCGCGCTTCCTCCCGCCCGTTCCCGCATCCGGCCTTACCGGCCCCGCGCGCCAAAGTAGCCGGCGCGCGGAGGGGGGCAAACGTCGGGACAAACACGGTTGAGCCCTCCGGGAACCAGACCTATACTCCCCTCCCGTAGTCCCTCCGACCGTCCTCCGAAGGAGCCGCAGTGACCACATACGAGATCGCGGTCGTCGCCGGGATGGCGGTATGGATCGTCGTCGCGGTGGCGATTCTCGTCGCCCTTCTGCACGCGATCCGCCTGTTGCGTGAGACCCGGGCACCCCTGGGACAGATCTCGGGTACCCTTACGAACCTCAGCGATCGCCTCAAGCCGGTGCTGCACAACGTCGAACAGGCGAGCGACCAGGCTCGACGCATCGCGTCCCGACTCCGGGACGACGCGGACGGCGTGGGACAGGCGCTGACGAGCGCGAGCGAATCCACCGGCCGTATGGTGGATCTGGTCGAGGAGCGGGTGGTGGAGATCGCGGCGCTCCTCGCGGTCGTCCAGGAGGAGGCCGAGGAGACCTTCGTCACGACGGCCTCGCTGCTGCGCGGACTCCGGCGCGGCAAGCGGAAGGTGTCGACCGCGCAGCGCGTGGCCCGAGCGCTCGGCGACCGCGAGGGAGAGTGAGCCGGGGCAGCTCGCGTAGTCGTGCTCAGGCCGGGCGCAGCCCCGCGTACGCGACTACGACTTTCTTCCGGCCGACCTCCTCGAACTCGATGTCGGCCTTGGCCTCCCTCCCGAAGCCGTAGACCTGCAGCACCTCTCCGGCCCCGAAACGAGGATGTACGACGCGTGCACCGGGGGTGAGCGCGAGCGGCAGCTGTGAGTCATCGTAGTCGTACTCGAGTTCGCCCGGGCGGGGTGCGGGTCCCCCACCGCCCGAGCCGGCGGCGCGTCCCGATCCGCGGTCTGCGCTCCTCCGCCAGGCAAATGAGCGGTCGGGCTCCACCCCGCCCGTCCAGCCGGCCGCCTCACCCGGCGCGGACCAGCCGCCTCGTGCCCCTTCCCCGGCCGGGCGTCGACCGCCAGCGCGCGCGTCGCGGGCGGATCGGCGGCTCCAACCCGGCGCCGCAAGCCGCGGGAGCACGTGTTCCTCCGGGAGTTCGTCGATGAAGCTGGAGGGGGCGGAGCGACTCGCCATCCCCGCCCGCCAGCGGCGGTCCGCGTACGTCAGGCTCAGCCGGTCCATCGCGCGCGTGACGCCGACGTAGAACAGCCGGCGCTCCTCTTCCAGTCCACCCGGGGCCTCCATCGCCCTCGAGAGCGGAAACAGACCCTCCTCCAGCCCGGCGAGGAACACGACCGGGAATTCCAGCCCCTTGGCGTTGTGCAGCGTGATCATCGTCACCGCCTCACCGTCGAAGTCCGCCTCATCGAGGTCGGAACGCAGCGAAACGGACTGCAGGAACAACTCGAGGTCGGTGGCTTCGTCGACGGGGTCCTCCACATCATCGCGCTCGAACACCTCCGCCACCGCAAACAGTTCGCTCACGTTCTCCAGGCGGTCCGCGCCGTCCTCCTCTTCGGCGAGCGCCGTGGCAAGGCCGAACGTCGCCACGCAGGTCTCGAGCGCCTCTCTCGCGCTGCACGCCGGCAGCGCGGACCGCACTTCCCGAAGCCCGTCCGCGAACGCCTCGAGTCCGCGCACCGCCGCCGCCGGTATGCCGTCTCCCCGCTGTACCCGCGCCGCGGCTTCCGCAAGCGACATGTCGCCATCGTGCGCGAACTCCTCCAGCCGCTCGAGGCTCTTCGCCCCGACGCCGCGTCGCGGCCACCCCACGGCCCGCTGGAAGGCCACATCGTCCGCCGGGTTCACGAGAAGGCGCAGATAGGCGACGACATCCTTCACCTCGCGACGCTCGTAGAACGGGACCCCGCCCACGATCCGGTACGGGGTGCCGGAGCGCCGGAAAGCCTCCTCGAACGCGCGCGACTGGGCATTCGTACGATACAGAACCGCGAACTCGTTCAGTCCCCGCGTGCTCCGGCCCGGCTCGATCTGTGACGACACCCACGCGGCCTCGGCCCGCTCGTCGTCGCAGCGTACGACCTCGATCGGGTCACCGGCCTCGCGCTGCGTCCGGAGCCGCTTCGGCTTTCTCGCGAGATTCAGGGCGATGACCGAGTTCGCCACCTCGAGGATCGAGCCCGTCGAGCGGTAGTTGCGCTCCAGCCGTACGACATGCGCCCCGGGAAAATCGGCCTCGAAATCGAGAATGTTCCGGATGTCCGCGCCCCGCCATCCGTAGACGGCCTGATCGTCGTCCCCCACGACGCACAGGTTTCTGTGCCGCGAGGCCAGCGCCTTCACCATCCGGTACTGGGCGTGGTTCGTGTCCTGGTATTCGTCCACGAGCACGTGGGCGAAGCGGGCGGCGTACCGATCCTGCACGCCGTCCGCCGTCTCCAGCAGGCGCACGGACTCGAAGAGAAGGTCGTCGAAATCGTAGGCGTTGCGGCGCTCCAGTTCCCGCTGGTATGCGGGATAGACCTTCGCCACGAGTTCGGCGAGGAGATCGAACGCCTCCGATTCGTACTCGGCGGGCCCCATGAGCGCGTTCTTCGCGGTGGAGATCCGGTTGCGCACCGCGCGGGGCGACCAGCGTTTGGGATCGAAGCCCGCCGACACCATCACATCCTTGAGCGTCCGGATGGCATCGTCCTCATCGTAGATCGTAAAGGAGCGCGTGCGGGACGTGAGCGGGGCATCCATCCGCAGCATCCTGGCGGCGATGGAGTGGAAGGTGCCGATCCACAGGCCCCGCGTGGATCGACCGATGAGCTCCTCGATCCGCTCCCGCATCTCGCCGGCGGCCTTGTTGGTGAACGTGACGGCGAGCAGGCGTGTGGCTTCCAGCCCCTCATCGATGAGGCGGGCGGCCCGGGCCGTGAGCACCCGGGTCTTCCCGGATCCCGCGCCGGCAAGGACCAGGAGCGGTCCCTCGCCGTGCTCGACCGCGTCCTGCTGCTCGGGGTTGAGGCTGAGACCCTTCACGTCCCCCGTTTCCCGGGACGGTGACGCGGGAGTTCGATCCGGAAGCTCGCGCCACGAGGCGTGTCCTCAAGTCGAATGGACCCGTCGTGCATGTCCTCGATGATGCGGCGGACGAGCGAGAGACCGACGCCCCACCCCCGCTTCTTCGTGCTGACGCCGATGTTATAGATCTTGTCCCGAAGGGCCGGAGGGATCCCGGGTCCGGTGTCGCGCACCCGGAAGACGGAGCGCTTGCCGTTGGGGCCGAGGTGGGAGATCACGATCCGGCCCCCGTCGGGCGCCAGCGCGTCCACGGCGTTCTTGATGAGGTTCTCGAACGCCCACTCCAGGAGCGTCTCGTTGCCCAGCACCTCCGGCGTATCCGGCTCCATCTCCACCTCGATCTCGATCTTCCCGGTGCGGGAGAGCGTCGGCAGCCGGGCCTCGAAGTACTGCCGGAGATGGGCCGCGGTCGCGCGCACGGACATCGGTTCGAGCTTCGGCTTGTGGCCGATGAGCTCGAAGCGGCGCGAGACCTTCTGCAGGCGGGTCACGTCCTCCGCCATCTCGTCGATGAGGTCGGGCTGCCCGACCTCGGATACCCGAGGGCGCGACCGGCCCTCGAGCACTTCCAGCCAGCCGACGAGCGAACTGAGCGGGGTCCCCATCTGATGCGCCGATTCCCTGGCCATGGCCGACCAGATACGCTCGCGCTCGCTTCTGAAGGAGAGGAAGAGGAGCCAGCCGCCGCTGCCGAGGATGACGATGAGCGACGCCGTCTGCAGCCACGGGATCAGCCGGAGACGGCTCGTGAACTCGGGATCGCCGAAGTGGACCTGCAGCTCGGGCGCCTCGAAGGGCGGCCTCAGGGCGTCGAGTTCGGCCACGAATTCGCGCAGCGCCTGGTCGTCCGGGGCGCCGGTCGGGCCGAGCGGGAAGTCGTCGGGCAGGTGCGCCCAGCTGCTCGGGTTGCCCAGCGTGTCGGTGAGCACCATGGGGATCTGGAGCCGCTGGACCTGGGCGATCACCTGCTGCGAGGCCTGATTCCAGAGTCGGTTCTGCTCCTCGATCGTGAGGTTGCCCGCCGCGGCCGCCGTGGTGACGGCCATCAACTCCCCGAGGACCGCCGCGTCGAGCCGGCGTTCTTCCGCCTGCTGACGCGAGAAGATGGCCGACGACACGAGGACGCCCGTGGAGAGGACCGCGAGCAGGAGGGCCCCGCCGCGCCGGTTCCAGAGCCGGATCACGGGCAGGGCTCGAGCCGCTCGAACCCGAGATAGGGGTGGAGAATCTCCGGCAGCACGATCCCCTCACCCTCGCGGAACCCCATCTCGAGCAGCACCACGATGAGCCGGGCGAGGGCGACCGCCGAACCATTCAGCGTATGCACGTACGCAGGGCGTCCACCGCGCTCGGGCCGGAAGCGGATATCGGAGCGCCTGGCCTGAAAGTCCCCGTACGATGAACAACTGGACACCTCGAGCCACGCCTCGACGCCGGGAGCCCAGATCTCCAGGTCGTAGGTGATCGCGTTCGCAAAACCCAGATCCCCGAGCGGGAGGAGGACGCGACGGTACGGGACCTCCAGCAGTTCCAGCACGCGCTCCGCATGGCGGGTGAGACGTTCCAGTTGCGCCTCCGACTCCTCGGGCCGGCAGATGCGGACGATCTCCACCTTGTCGAACTGATGCACACGCAGGAGCCCGCGCGTATCGCGGCCCGCGGCGCCGGCCTCCCGCCGGAAGCAGGGGGTGTGCGCCACGTACTCGAGCGGCAGGTCGTCCGCGGCCAGGAGCTCTCCGCGGTGCAGGTTCGTGAGCGGCACTTCCGCCGTGGGCACGAGGAAGAGATCGTCCGGATCCGTCCGGTAGGCGTCGTCTTCGAACTTGGGGATGTGTCCGGTCCCCATCATCGAGTCCCGCGAGACGAGGAGGGGTGGCAGGACCTCCAGATAGCCGTGCTCGCGCACGTGCAGGTCGAGCATGAACTGGACGAGCGCGCGGCTCAGGCGGGCGCCACCCCCGACGAGGAGCGGAAAACCCGAGCCTGCGATCTTCGCCCCGCGCTCGATATCCAGGGACGGGGTCCGCCCCCCCGGCAGCGCGGATCCGCCGGGGTCCGTATAGCCGTGCGTTGCGCCCAGGACCCAGTGCGGCGGGACGGGATCGCTGCGCGGAGCGCCCCACTCCGCGATCGTCGGTCCCTCCCCTTCCTCGCCGGGCGGGACGCGCGGGTCGGGGATGTTCGGGATCTGCAGGAGGTGGTCGCGAAGCTCCGACTCCGTTTGTGCCAGCTCCGCGTCGAGCGCCTTGATCCTGGCGGCCACCCGGCGCATGGCCTCGATCTCCGCGGATGCATCGTCGCCCCTGCCCTTCGCGGCGCCGATCGCCTTCGAGGCCGTGTTCCGTTCGGCCTTGAGCACCTCGACTTTCCGGATCAGGCGCCGGCGGACTCCATCCGCCCGGAGGATCTCCTCCACGAGTTCGGCGGCGCGCTCGTCGCCGCGTCTCTGCATTGCGTCGCGCGCGAGTTCGGGATCGTCGCGCAGGGCTTTGAGGTCAAGCATGGCGCTGCGGGGCGGGATCGGCCGGACCGGGCGTCACAGCGAGCCGTGCGTTCCCGGTTCGAGCACGAGATCTCCGCAGTTCGGGTTCGCCAGATGTTGGAAGGTGATGGTTCCCTCTTCGGCGTCGATGTCGAGAACCTGCAGCTTCATGTATCGGCTGCAGGCGAGAAAGTTGTTCGGATCGACGCGACTGCGGCCGATGAGGACATCTCCCGGCTGGACCGGCAGACCTGCGTTCAGCGTGTACCCGTCCTCGGGGGCCTCGAGCACGGTGTTGAAGCGTTCGCTAGTAGCCTGCAGGCCCGCGTCCGTGACGCTGTCCGCGACCGCGGAGAAGGGGACGAGTTCCGGCACGCCGGCCCGGATCCGGAAGAGGAAGTCCCAGTTGAGCGTCTGGTCCACCCGGGCGGGAATCGCGAACACGATATCGAAGGCCGGAGGATCCTCGAGGCGCCCGGTCACGTAGTCGTATAGCGTGACCTCCGTCGGCGTGAGCGGTACGTCGTCGAGGAAGGCAGCGAATGGATCGTCACAGGCCGTCGCCGCCAGCACGAGGATCAGCGCTGCGCGCCGTGACGGGATGCGAGTTGGGTATCGGGGAGGCATGGCGCGGAAACTGTCGCCCGGGGGGGACTCCGGCAAGAAAAAACGCGCGGCGGGGCGGGATCGGCGGGCCCGGTCGGTGACGTGGCGTGGCAGCCGCGGCGTCCATAGCTTGGCCGCGTCGTGGCCGGCCCGCGGCGGGAGAGAATTCGGGCGCACGCGAAGAGCGGTTCGGAGGACGGGAGGGAGGCTCTGCAGGTGCATCTCGAGGCGTACTGCGCGATCCTCGCGGGCGGGATCGGCCGCCGGTTCTGGCCCGCCTCGACCCCGGCCCGCCCCAAGCAACTCCTCCCCCTCGCCGGCCCCGAGCCGCTCATCGACGACACGCTCGCGCGCGCCGTAGCGCTGGTGGGCTCCCCTCGCGTCCGGGTCGTGGCCTCCGAGCGGCTCGTCGAGCTCATGCGCCCGAACCTCGAGGCCGCGGGTGTAGCCGCCCTCATGGAACCGGAAGCGCGCGGCACGGGGCCGGCTCTCGTGTGGACGGCTTCCGAGATCGAGCGGGCTCACCCGGGAGCCCTGATGATCTGCATGCACACCGACCACCGCATCGAACCCGCGGGGGCGCTCAGGGAGACGCTTGAGCCGGCCCTCGAGGCGGCTCGGGCCGGATACCTGTGCTGCATCGGCGTGCGGCCGGACCGCCCCGAGACCGGGTTCGGATACCTGGAGACCGGGGGGGAAATCGCCTCCGGCGCGCTCGAAGTGCGGCGCTTCGTGGAGAAGCCGGACCTGGCCGCCGCACGGGCCTATCTGGAGTCCGGACGCTTCCTGTGGAACTCGGGCATCTTCGTGTGGCGGGCGGCCGACCTGCTCGAAACGGCCCGCCGCTGCGCGCGTGAACTCGAGGCGGGGTGGCCGGCCCTCGAACGTGGGGACGCGGAGGGCTTCTTTGCGCGGGCCGAGCCGGTCCCGATCGATGTCTGCGTGATGGAACGCGCCGAGCGCGTGGCTGCCGTCGAGGCACGATTCTCGTGGGACGATCTCGGGGTGTGGAGCGCCCTCATGCGCTCGAGGGAGGTGGACGGGGCCGGGAACGCCGCAGTGGGCTCCACCCGTCTCCTGGACGCGGCGGACAACGTCGTATGGACGGAGTCCTGCCGGGCCACGGTCATCGGGGTGTCGGGTCTCGTCATCGTGGAGGCGAACGGCGAACTCCTCGTGATGACGCGGGAAGAGGCCGCGCGACTCGACGCCCGGCTGGGACAGCTCGACGCGGAGTCCTCCTCCTCCGAAGCGACGCGTTGACGACGCTCGTCATGTTCGATGACGAGCGGGCGGACGGATGGGCCCCGTTTGCCCTCACCCGGCCGTGCGGCGAACTCGTCTTCGGCCGCTGGACGCTGCGGGAGCGGCTGGAACGGGTCGCGGGGACGCGGGTCGCCGGTCATGTGACGCGTCCGTGGCTGCGCCGGTACACCGAGCCCGGGGCGCCGCGCTGCCTGGACCCCGGCCGCCTGTCCGCGCCGTGTACGGTGTGGAACGCGCGGGCGGTTCCGGCCCTCGACGCGGCGTGGGACGACGCGCCCGCCAACCTCTGGGTGGCCGACGAGCTGGCCGGCGTCCGACTGGGCGCCGTCGCCGGGCCGCCGCGGGCGGACTGGTTCGTGGCTCCCCGCCCCCGACCCGGGCTGCCCGACCGCGCAGTGCCCGGCGACTGGCTCCGCCATCCGTGGGACCTCGTGTCCGCCGGACCCGACCGACTGGCCGCGGACCTCGCGGCGACCGCGGGCACGGAGGTGCCGGAGCTGCCGAGCGGCTGCTGGCGCCTCGGTGACGCCCCGATCCGCCTCGGCGAGGGGACGCGGGTGGAACCCGGTGTGCTCTTCGATACGCGCGAGGGTCCGATCGAACTCGGCCCCGGCGTCGAGGTCCGCGCCGGCACCCGGCTCGGTGGGCCGCTCTACGCGGGTGCCGGCTCGCGGCTCCTGGGCGGCGACATCTCGCGCTTCTCCGGGGGACCCTGCTCGCATGTGCGGGGCGAGGTCGACCACGTCACGGCACTGGGCTACTCGAACAAGGCGCACGAAGGGTTCCTCGGCCACGCGTACCTCGGCCGCTGGGTCAACCTCGGTGCGATGACGGCGAACAGCGATCTCAAGCTCACTTACGGACCGGTCCGTGTCGGGCCGCCCGACGCACGCCGGGAGACCGGGCTCCTGAAGTTCGGTTGTCTGGTCGGCGACCACGTAAAGACGGGCGTCGGCACGAGGATCGAGACCGGGTGCGTCGTGGGGGCCGGCTCGAGCCTGTTTGGAGCGGATCGGCCACCCCGGTGGGTGGAGCCGTTCTCATGGGGCGGAGTCCCGGGCACCGAGCGCCACCGGCGCGATGACTTCGTTTCCACTGGCGTCCGGGTCGTCGAGCGCAGGGGACTCGAGGGGACGCCGGAGTTCCGGCACTGGCTCGGCGACGTCTGGGACGAGGCCTGCCGCGCGTGAGCCTGTGCGTCGCCTCGCTGGGCTCGGGGAGCCGCGGCAATGCTTTCCTCGTGGAGGGCGACCGCGCTCGAGTGCTCGTCGACGCGGGCTTCTCCGGAGTCCAGATCGCCCGCCGGCTCGCCGAACTCGACGTGGAGCCCGAAGCGATCGACCTCGTCGTCGTCACGCACGAGCACCGGGATCATGCCGCGGGCATCGGCATCGGGGCGCGACGCTGGGGCTGGCGACTCGCGATGAACCCACCCACCCACCGCGCCTGCGCCTCCCTCTTGCGCGGGCAGGAGCGATGCGAGGACCTGCCGCCTACGGGACTCGAGATCGGCGATCTCGCGATCGAGGCGGCCCCCACCGCGCACGACGCGGCCAAACCGGTCGCCATCACGGTCCTGCACCGACCCACCGGCCTCCGCGTGGGGATCGCGACGGACCTCGGGAGGCCGACGACGCCGGTCCGGGTGGCGCTGCGGGAGTGCGCCTTTCTCGTGCTGGAGGCGAACCACGACGAGCACCGTCTCCGGGCGGCTTCCTATCCCTGGCGGGTCAAACAGCGGATCGGGGGCAGCCGCGGACATCTCTCCAACCGTCATGCCGCCGAGTTCGCGCGCGAACTCGCGCACCCCGGCCTGGGCGGGATCCTGCTCGCCCACCTCAGTCACGAGTGCAACGACCCACACCTCGCTCTGGAGAGGGTCGCCGAAGGGCTCGCGTCGGCGAAATTCGATGGACTGATCGAGGCCGCCGGACAGGATGGAGCCAGCCCGCGGTACAACGTGGCAGCGCTCGCGAAGGCGCGCGCCGCCGGGGAGCAACTCTCGCTCCCGATCTGACTTCGGGCTGCTAGCGGAGAATCACCCTCAGCACGTCGTTCCCCACGGCCCACACCATGAGGGCCAGGACGAAGACCATTCCCACCGTCGTGAACCGCACGCGCGCCTCGACGCTGAGCGCCCGGCCGCGGACCGCCTCGATCCCCAGGAAGAGCAGGTGTCCGCCGTCGAGGACCGGAATCGGCAGCAGATTGAAGATGGCGAGATTGACGCTGATGATCGCCATGAAACTCAGGAGTTCCCAGAATCCCGCGCGCGCGGCGCGGCCCGAAATCTCCCCGATCAGAATGGGGCCGCCGACCTCTCGCGCCGAACTTCGTCCGGTGACCAGGTCTCCCAGGAACTGAAGGACGGCGCCGCCCCAGTAGGTCGTGTTCGACCACCCGCGCCCGAGCGCCGCGACAGGGCCCGCTCGACCGCTCTCGGCGCCGACGATGATCCCGACTCGCCCGACCGTCCTCGATTCTCCCGTGAGATCCGAATATTGCTCGACCGCCTCGGGCGTCGCCACGAAGGTGAGCTGCTCCCCGGCCCGCTCCACGACGATGTCGGTGGATTCGCCGGCCCGGCGCTCGATCCGCATCGTCACCTGGCCGGGGTCGTGCACCGCGGCGCCATCCACGCGCCGGATCAGATCGTCGGCCCGGAGTCCCGCCTCCGCGGCGGGCGACCCGGGCGCGACCTCGGCGATCCGCGGCTCGAGCACGCCCCGCCCCATCGCGATCGCCGCGAAGGCGACGACCGCGAACAGCCAGTTCATAATGACGCCCGCCGAGATGGTGAAAACGCGTGCCCATAGCGGCTTGCCGTCGAAATCTCCGGGCCCGGGCCTCGCTTCGGTGCGCGCCGCCTTCTCCGAGTCGCCCCCGCCCTCGAGCGTCGACGTCACTTCCTCGTCCGCCATCCCCGCCATCTTGACGTAGCCGCCGAGCGGGATCCATGAGAGGACATACTCCGTTTCACCGCGCCGGAACCCCACCATCTTGGGGCCCAGGCCGATCGAGAACCGCGGCACGTCGATCCCGACGCTCTTCGCCGCGGCGAAATGCCCCAGTTCGTGCACGAAGATGAGTATGCCCAGGACAAGGATCGTTACCAGAATCGTTAGGATCACTCAGCGTCTCCCGACTTGGGCTCCCCATGTGGGTCGCGGGCGATGGCGCGCGCCCTCGTGTCTACGCGCCGCGCATCCTCCACCGATTCGATGGTGCGCGACGAAAACCGCTCCAGTGTACGAAGCACAATGTCCGCGAGTTCCGTGAAGCCGACATCTCCGGAGAGGAACCTCTCGACCGCAACTTCGTTGGCCGCGTTGTAGGCCACCGGAAACTCGCCTCCCGCCCTTCCCGCCGCGACCCCCGCGCCGAAGAGTGGAAAATCCTCTTCCCGCACCGGTTCGAACTCGAGCGGACCATCTCGTACCGGATCGAACCCAGCCTCCCGTCGGCCGTCGTCCACCCGGTCGGGGTAGCCGAGGGCCCACAGGATCGGAATCTCCATCGAGGGCCTGCCCAATTGCGCGAGCGAGGAGCCGTCGCGGAATTCGACGAGGGAATGGATGATCGAGGTAGGGTGCACGACGACTTCGATGCGGTCATATGGGAGGCCGAACAACACGTGTGCCTCGATGACCTCGAGCGCCTTGTTCGCCAGCGTGGCGGAATCGATTGTGATCTTGGCCCCCATCGACCACGTCGGGTGTCGCAGGGCATCGGCCGGCGTCACGGTGGCGAGGCGCCGTGTCGGCCACTGGCGGAACGGGCCGCCTGAAGCCGTGAGCGTGACGCGGGCGACCTCCGACACCGGACGTCCGGCCAGGCACTGGTGGACCGCGGAGTGTTCGCTGTCCACCGGCAGGAGTTCTCCCCCGCCGGCTCGCAAGGCAGCCAGCACGAGGTCCCCTCCCGCCACGAGCGATTCCTTGTTGGCGAGCGCCAGGCGTTTCCCCGCCCCGAGCGCCGCCAGCGTCGCCCCGAGTCCGGCGAATCCCACCACCGCATTCAGAACGATGTCGACCCCGGACGACCCGGCGGCCTCTTCGAGCGCATCGGCGCCGAAGCGCCATTCCCCGGCCCAGCGCGGCGCGAAGTCGTCCGGGGGCGGCGTCCCGAGCACGACGAAATCGGGGCCCCGGTCGAGCGCGAGCGCGTCGAGCGCCTCCCACCGGCAATTCGCCGTGAGGACGGCGGCGCGAAACCGGTCCGGGTGACGGCGGATGACTTCGAGCGTGCCCGCGCCGACGGATCCCGTGGCGCCGAGGACCGCGACGTTCTTCAAGCGCGAGTTCACCGAGAACCCGTTTCGCCTGCGGTGCTCACGCGAAGAGCAGGAGGAAGAGGAACGCGGCCGGGAGCGCCCAGAGAACGGAGTCGAGCCGGTCCAGCATGCCCCCGTGCCCCGGCAGCAGACCCGAAGAGTCCTTCACGCCGCATTCCCGCTTGAGGGCTGATTCCGCAAGATCTCCGACGATCGCCAGCCCCGCGACAACCAGCCCGAAGGCCAGCGTGCGAACCGGGTCCAGGGACCAGACCTCCGCAAGGAGGAATCGCGGATAGAGGACGGCCACGGCGAGGCCCGTCAGCAGCGCGCAGACACCCCCCGCAACCGTCTTGTTGGGGCTCACGCGCGGCGCGAGCGGCCGCTTGCCGAAGGCCCGGCCGCCGAGGTACGCCGCGGTATCGGCAAGCCAGGTGATGACGACGGGGAAGAAGAAAAGCAGCGTCCCCGCCATCCGGACGGTGTTCGCATCGCCGCCGGCCGGGGACATGAGCCCGCCCTCGCGCAGCGGAACGCCCAGGGAGAGCAGCCCGCCGACGTAGAAGACTCCGAACGCCGTGCAGGCGGCGGCTCGGATCGGCCGCTCCGGGAGGTCCACCGCCGCAATCGCGAGCGCGGGCAGCCCGAGCATGAGGCCCGCCGCATAGAAGCCGCCGCCTTCGAGGCCGCCCGAGAAGACGATGAGCGGGAACAGGAACGCAGCCACGACGCCCGGCAGCGTGAGCACCCGCGTCCCGGTCCCGCGCATCATCCCCGCGAATTCTCGGTAACCGAGCGCGGCCGCCGCGCCCAGCCCGGCGACGAAGACGAACCCGCCCGCGTATGTGATCAGCGCGCAGACGGGGACCCCGACTCCCGCCACGGCGAGTCGCTTGCGGAGGTTGGGGCTCATGGCGGGCCCGGCCGCCTCACGCCTTCACCAGCCCGAACCTCCGCTCGCGGCGTCGATAGTCGACGAGGGCGCCGTAAAGGTGTTCGCGCGTGAAGTCGGGCCACAGCACATCCGTCACAAAGAGTTCCGCGTAGGCGAGCTGCCAGAGGAGAAAGTTGGAGATGCGCTGCTCCCCCGAGGTCCGGATCAGAAGGTCCGGGTCGGGCCAGTCACTCGTGAGGAGTTCGGCCTCGAAGAGTTCGGCGTTGATCTCCTCCGGTGCCAGCTCCCCCTCCAGGCAGCGTTGGGCGAGCGCCTGCGCGACGCCCGCCAGTTCCGCCCGCGCGCCGTAGCTGATCGCAAGGTGCACCTCCAGGGCCGTCCCGCCCTCCGTCGAGGCTTCGAGCTCCCGGATCGCCTGACGGGCCTCCTCGGGAAGGCGCAGCCGGTCACCGAAAACCGTGACCCGGATCCCGTGCCTCACCAGAGCCTCGCGCTGGCTCCTCACATACTCCTCGAGGAGCAACATCAGCGCTTCCACCTCCACCGGGGGACGGAACCAGTTCTCGTCCGAGAATGCGTACATGGTGAGGTGGGCCACGCCGGCCTCCGCCGCCCCCTCGATGGTCTCGCGCACCGCGGCCATGCCCGCGCGGTGCCCCTCCCATCTCGGCAGGCCACGCTGCCTCGCCCAGCGACCATTCCCATCCATGATGACGGCGACATGGGTCGGCACTTCGCCCTGTCGTACGGTCTCCAGCGTGGCCGTCACGCCGCTCTTCTCCCCGCTCATGCGGCCCAAGCTCGCGCCGCGTGGGCAGGGGTGTCAAAACGGGCCGCGATCAGGCGATCTCCGTCCGGCCTCGCGCGAGGCGTCGCATGCGGGGGGCCCCGCCGAGAAAGGAGTAGGCCTCGTATCCCGCCCGCTGCATGATCTCCGCGAGGTAGGCCGTCCGCACGCCTTCCGTGCAGCAGAGCACGTAGGTCGCGTCTCGTTCGAGTCCGCCGAAGTCGCGTTCGAGTTGCGGGAGGTCGCTGAGCGTCGCGCCCGGCCAGTGCCATGTCTCGAACGCGGCCCGGGGGCGGGTGTCGAAAATGACCGCGCCGTCCGGCACTTCGGCCACATACAGGGAGGCTCCGACCATGGATTCCGGTCGCAGCGCGCGCACATTGTGCACATTCGCGCCTGCGACGGCCTCGCCCAGTTCGTCGAAGCCTACGGCCGACTCCTGGGCCTCGGCAGCCGCCGGAGACGACGCGGTGACCGGCCGTTGCGGCACGAGGTCGCAATACTCGCGCACCCGGGCGGACAGGTCATGGGTGCCGATCTCCCGCGCCCGGTCGAGGATCTCCTCCTTGTGGAATCCGAGCAGGGGCCGGAGCACCGGGAGCGAGGAGGCGTTCTCGATCGCGCGGAGATTGCTGAGCGTCTGGGACGAAACCTGCCCCACCGACTCGCCCGTGACGATCGCCTCCGCCCCGATACGCTCTCCGATCTCCGCCGCCGCCCGGTACATCATCCGCTTGAGGACGACCTGCAGGTATGCGGGTTTCGCGCGGGCCCGCATCGCCTCGACAACCGGACCGAACTCGAGGACGTGCAGCCGGGGCCGGGTCCCGTAGCTCCACCGATCCGCGAGCACCTTCGTCACCTCCACCACCATCCGCTCGTACGCGCTCCCGCCCAGATTGCAGAAGACGTAGTCGAGGCGGACCCCCCTGCGGAGGGCCATCCAGGCGGACACGGCCGAGTCGAAGCCGCCGGAGATGAGCGCGAGGGCGTGCCCCTGCACTCCGAGCGGCAGGCCGGACGGTCCCCGGATCCTGTCCTCGTGGAAGAAGGCGCGCTCGTCGCGGACCTCGACGAACACGGTGACATCCGGATTTCCCAGGTCGACGGTGGCTCCGGGGTTCAGGGCCGCGCCGAGCCGCTGTTGGATGTCGGAGGACGAAAAGCCGTGTGAACCGGAGCGGCGCGCGCGCACCGCGTAGCTCCGGCCGCGGACGGACTCGGCGAAGAGGGCCGTGCCCGTCGTGACGATCGTGTCGAGGTCCGCCTCGCATTCACCCGCGAGTACGGAACAGCTGGACACGCCGAAGGTCCGCAGGAGCGGCTCGAGAAAAGCGGGGTCCGAGGCCTCGATGTGGAAACGGCTCCAGCCCGGTTCGAGGCTTGCGTCGACCCCTTCGGCCTCGAACGCATCGCGGAGGTTGCGCGCGAGCCGGTTCTGGAAGCGGGACCGCGTCCGGCGCGCCTTGGTCGAGAGCTCGCCGGAGAACCGCACGAGCGCCCGAACGGGCCGGTCTCCCCTGACGTCGGGGTCGACCGCGCCGGCGTCGTCTGTCGGATCGCCGCTCGCTCGAGACTCGTCGTGCGCTCTCATGGCGATAGTGTACACCGGTCGCCAAGAGTCGGGAAACTCGCGCGGCAGGCCTCGTCCGCCGAGCGAAACTCCGGAGCGGGAGTCAAGGCTCTGCAGGAACACAGGGCCGGGGGAAGGCAACGAATGGCAGGGGGGGGATTTGAACCCCCGACCCAGGGCTTATGAGTCCCTTGCTCTACCAGGCTGAGCTACCCTGCCATGCTTGTGGGTCCGCAATCCTACACTTCGTGGCGTGCGGGGCAAGCCGCCATCCCCGGAGAGTCGTCGAGAGTTGCGACTCGGCGAGGCGGGGGACATCAGGGCACGTTGGCTCGCGGGGGCGGCGACGGGGGCGCCTCTCCGTCGTCCAACTCCACGAACCGCACCAGGATCTCGCCGGGACGGACGAATCCGTACCGCTCCCGCGCGACCCGTTCGATCGCCCAGGGACTCGACCCGAGGCTGTCCGCCCAGGCCTGGATCGACGCGAGTTCAACCTCGCGGGCCGTGATCTCCGCTCTCTGCGACTCGATCTGCTGCTCGAGTCGGGCCAGCCCGGCCCTCGTATATTCTCCGCCCACCATCCAGTAGTACCCCGCCCCGACCAGGGCGACGAACGCGATCGCCCGCGTGATCCGACGGTTCGCCGCCTCCGCCATCATTGGCCTCCGTACACGGCGGACCCCGGGTAGGCCGCCTTCGATCCGAGGCGCTCTTCGATCCGAAGCAGCTGGTTGTATTTCGCGACGCGTTCCGACCGACAGGCGCTTCCCGTCTTGATCTGCCCGGCGTGCGTCGCCACGGCGAGATCCGCGATGAAGGTGTCTGCGGTCTCTCCGGAGCGGTGCGAGATGACGACGCCGAAGTTCGCCTTCGCGGCCATCCGGATCGCGTCCAGCGTCTCGCTCACCGTCCCGATCTGGTTCAGTTTGATGAGGATCGCGTTCCCGATCCCGCCTTCGATGCCGCGCGCGAGCCGGTCGACGTTGGTCACGAAGAGGTCGTCGCCGACCAGTTGCACGCGGTTTCCGAGTCGGGATGTGAGGGTCGCCCAACCTTCCCAGTCGTCTTCGTCGAGCCCGTCCTCGATCGAGACGATGGGATACGCTTCCAGCCAGTCCTCGTAGAGCGACACGAGCGCCTCCGCGTCGAGCGCCCCCGCTTCACCGGCGCTCTCGAGACGGTACACTCCGGCCTCCGCTTCGTAGAACTCCGACGCGGCGCAATCGAGAGAAAGCGCGACCTCCGAGCCCGGCTCGTATCCCGCGTCGGCGATCGCGGCCATGATGAGATCCAGCGCCTCGCGGTTCGAGGCCAGATCCGGCGCCACACCGCCCTCGTCCCCGACGGCCGTCGGGTACCCCGCGGCCGACAGTCGGTCCCGCAGCGCATGGAACACCTCCACGCCCACCCGCAGGCCCTCGGAGAAACTCTGCGCGCCGAGCGGCAGGATCATGAACTCCTGGATGTCGACGGTGTTGTTCGCGTGCGCACCCCCATTGAGGATGTTCAGCATGGGGACCGGGAGCAGGTGCGGATCTCCGGCACCGAGGTGTCGGAAAAGAGGTGTCCCCGCCGACGCCGCGGCCGCTCGCGCCGCCGCCATCGAAACGGCGAGGATCGCGTTCGCTCCGAGCCGGCCCTTGTTCGGGGTTCCGTCGAGCGCGATGAGCTCAGCATCGAGCCCGGGCTGGTCAGAGGCATCCCGTCCCCGCACCGCCTGCGCGATCTCCCCGTTGACATGCGCGACGGCACGCCGCACGCCTCGGCCGCCATACCGCGCCGGATCGCCGTCGCGCAACTCGACCGCTTCGTGCTCTCCCGTCGATGCGCCACTCGGTACGGCGGCGCGACCCATCGCCCCGGTCTCGAGGTGGACGTCGGCCTCGACCGTCGGGTTGCCGCGGGAATCCACGATTTCTCGGGCCGCGACCTGGACGATGGCCGTCACGGGACGCTTCCACTTCTGTGATGTGCAGGGCGATTCATCAAGGCGGGTCCCCTCCCCCCGGCGATCCGGACGATCGCTTCTTCCTCCACCCGCTCCCGAAGATAGGGCCCCGTACGCCGGGAACAAGTCGGACGCGGACTCCGCACGCTACCCGGACGCGCCGCCGCCCCGTCCGTCCTCCGCCAACATCGCCTCAATGGCGGCGCGGGTTCTGCGCATCGCCGTCCCCCGGTCCGCCGGCTCGGCTCCATCGCACCGGATCGCCGGCCCGAGTCGCACAGTGATCGGACCCGGTCTGACCCGCTTTGCCCCGGGCGGATAAACGCGCCGGCCGCCATCGATCGCCGCGGGCACGAGAGGCGCCCCCGTCTCCAGTGCGAGTGCGAAGGAGCCTCGCAGGAAACGCCCCAGTTGGCCGTCACGCGACCGGGTCCCCTCCGGAAACACGACCAGAGTCAATTGCTCCGCCCTCATGCGGACGCCTGCCTCCCTGAGCGTTTCCCTCGCGCTGCGGGCCCGGTCGCGGTCGATCAGCACATGCCCCGCGGAACGCATCCCCACCGAGAGCATGGGAATGTTCGCCAACTCCCGCTTGGCGATGAAACGCACGGACGCGGGGAGACCGGCGATGAGCACCCAGATATCGAAGTACGACTGATGGTTCGCGGCGATGATCTGGATCCCGGAGGGGTGGAGGTGCTCGAGGCCGCGCACCGCCACGCGCACACCGGCGGCCGCAAGCACGGAGCGGGCCCAGCCGCGGTTTGCCCGGTCCATCCAGACCCGGCCGCCCCCGAGGAGCGCGGCGAGGGCCGCCAGAGCTCCGCAGAAGATCGTCGAGAACACGAGTGTGAGGTAGAAGACCGCCGTTCTGATCAACGGCCCACCTCAAAATGATCGAATCCCGCCGGGAGCGCCGAATCCACCCGCCCGCGTACGGTCAGCCCCTTCCCTTCGCGCGCGCTCCCGACGCGGGTGAGCGGGAGATCGAACGCGTCGGCAAAGGCCCGCTTCGTCTCCCGCATGGCTCGGGCCGGAACCGCGAGGAGCAGTTCGTAGTCCTCACCGCCGCCGAGAAGGAGGCGTTCCCCGGCCGGCGACCGACGGAAGCCGTCGAGTGCGGGGGCAGCCGGGAGCAGCTCCGCTTCGACTTCCAGGGCGACCTCCGAAGCCGTCGCGAGATGCTGTGCATCCCGCATCACTCCGTCCGAAAGGTCGATCGCCGCGTGGATCTCGACTCGCTCCCCGAGCCACAGCGCTTCATCGATTCTGGGGCGCGGCCGGTCGAACGAGCGGCGGGCGCGGGGGTCCGGCTCCAGTCCCCGCTCCAGGTCCCGCAGAGCGGCCGCGGCCCCGCCGAGTTCACCGGTCACCCACAGTTCGTCGCCCGGACGCGCCCCGCACCGCGTCGTCGGGTTCGCCGCGTAACCGAGGACGGTGACGTCCAGGAAAGCGGGGCCCGGTGACGCGACGAGATCGCCGCCGAGCACCTCCGCGCCGACCCGGCTGGCGGTCTCGCCCACACCCCGTCCGAGCGCCGCAGCGATCTCGACATCCAGTTCGGGGGGCAGGGCCGCCGCCACGACGAGGCCGACCGGGGTGGCGATCATGGCCGCGAGATCGCTCAGCGCCGAGGCCGCCGCCCGGTAGCCGATCGTCTCCCACGTCATCCATTCGCGGCGGAAGTGGATCCCCTCTACGCTCGCGTCGCAGCTCACTACGACCTGCGTGCCCCGGGGGGGACGAAAGGCTGCGGCGTCATCGCCGACCGGTAGCGTGACCGTGCCGCCCGCCCCCCCCCGGCCGCCGTCGACGCCGGCCCCGTCCAGGAACGCCCGGATGCGCGCCGTCTCGGGCCCCTCGGCGAGCGCCAGGCCGGTGAAGTTCATCCGGCCGCGCCCGCGGTCGAATCGGCCGGCACCGCGGGGAGGGCAAGGTTGACCCCCGACCACGCTCCGGGTTGAAGTTCTCCCAGCGCCCGGCGCGCTTCAGGCAGCGCGTCCGGCAGGTCCCCCGCGGATCCGCCGATATCGTCGACGGCGCGCAGGACGGCGAGAGCCGTGAGGGTCAGGGCGGCGGATGCCGCGTCGGCTGGGCCGAGGCCGGACGCGAGGCAGGCGCCGCATACGCCAGTCAGCACGTCGCCCATGCCGCCGCTCGCGAACGCCGGGCTCACAAGCGTGGTCGCGCGCAGTTCACCCCCCGGGCTCGCCACCCAGGTGGGCGCGCCCTTGAGCAGCACCGTCGCCCGCGCCTGGTCGGCCAGCCGCCGGGCCGCTGACGCGGGATCCTCGCCTACTTCGGCAACGGACGAGCCGAGCAACCGTGCCATCTCACCCGGATGGGGCGTCAGAAGAACCGGGCGACCCGGTGCCGGGGGACCGAGCGCAGCCCGCTCCTGTGCCGCATCCGCCGCGAGCACATTCAGGGCATCCGCGTCGAGTACCAGCGGCACGGTCGCGATCTCCCGCACACGCAGCACGAGCGCCGCGCGCTCCGGCCCCACTCCCAGGCCGGGTCCGACTGAAACGGCTCCCGCCCAGCGCAGCGCCGACTCCAGCGCTTCGGGTTCGGACCAATCGACGAATACGGCCTCGGGCACGGCGGTCTGCATGGTTTCGCGGTTCTCCGGAGCGCTCACGACGCGGACGATGCCGACCCCGGCCCGGATCGCGGCACGAGCCGCCAGCACCACGGCGCCGGCCATGCCACGCTCGCCCCCGATGATCGCGAGATAGCCGGCGTCGCCCTTGTGACCATCGGCGGGGCGGCCCCCGAGCAGGCCCGCCACCCACGACGCGGTCACCGCCCGGGCCCGCGGCGGCGGATCCGCTGGCGGGAAGCCGATCTCGACGGAGACCAGGTCCCCGATGCGTTCGCGAGCCGGGAAACGCAGCAGCCCCAACTTCGGCCACCCGAAGGTGACGGTGAGGTCGGCCCGAATCGCTGCGCCCGGCACGCGGCCCGTGGTGAAGTCCACTCCGCTGGGACCATCGGCGGAGACGACGGCGGCCCGGGCGGCGTTCACGCGGTCGATGATCCCTGCCTGGGGAGGACGCGGCGCCCTCGTCAGTCCCGTCCCCAGAATTCCGTCGATGACCGTCCCGGCCGCGGCGAGTTCCCGATCCAGCGCTTCCACCGGCTGGAGAGTCAGTCCCCAGCCCGCGAGGACATCCGGTTCGGGGGCTCGACTCCCACACCGCACGAACCCGACGGATCGTCCCCAGGCGGCAAGCGTCCGACCCGCCACGAGTGAATCGGCCCCGTTGTGCCCGCTTCCCGCCAGCACGGTGACATGGCCCGCCGGGAACCTGTCCTGCACATGGCGCGCCAGGGCCCGACCCGCGTTTTCTATCAGCGCGCGTTCGGGTATCGCCCCCGATTCGACCGCGACGCGATCGATCGCCGCCATCTCGGCCGCGGTGGGGAGCCACACCTCGCGCGCGGCGCAGCGCCACCAGTCCGATGACGCGAAGGCGGAAGACCGGATGGCAGGGCTCCGGACGGTAGCGGCGGAATCTCCGCCGGGAAGGCTACTTGTAGGACTGTTGGACGTTGCGTCCGAAGCTGATCTCACCGTTGTCGATCCGGATATTGAACCCGCAGTCGGGCTTCGAGCAGACCCATGCCTTGTACCGGATCGGCGCCCCGTCGCGTCCATAGTCCGAAAGCGGGAGCAGGACCCCCTTGTTGCAACTCAAGCACTCCGTAAACGACCCCGAATCGGCCACGCGCTCACCCCTCCCCAAGTTTGGGCGGCGCTCCCGGTCCTGGCCCGGCCACCGCCGCCTGCCGCCCCCGCCGCCCACTGGCTGCGCGGTCGACTTCCTGTTCCTCCCCTACGCGCTCCAGGGGTAACTGTCCTCAAAAGCTTCGTCGAAGCTGAAGAGACCCTCGAAGTCCTCTCGCGAATCGTCGGGTTGCTTGATCAGAACTCCACATTCAACCAGCGCGAAGACGATCTCGCCGATGTCCGTCGTGCCGTGCACACCCCAGTGCTCGAGTACGGTCCGCGCCAGGGGACCGAACCGCTCCAGCGCGAGTTCCCGGACCGCGTCGGCGACTTCAGCGCCGCTGATGTGACGAGGCAGTTCGAGGCTGGACAACCGGCGTTGGAGGGCGGAGAGCAAGAACAGGTATGCGGCCTCCGTATACCTGGGGTTGCCCTTCCTGATGCCCGTCGGAACGCCCGCTGTGTCCACCGCTTCTCACCTCGTCCCAGGCCCCTTTCCCTGCCACGATGCGCACTGCCCGCAAGGACATGAGCGGCAAAGTTAGGCGGGGGAAAAACTTGCCGTCAAGCTACGCCCTCCTCATGAACGCCATCTCCCCGGGGATAGAGGGGGAAATCGGCGCACAGGGCCTGGACCTCCCTCTCCACCGCCGAGAGCGTCGCTTCATCGCCTTCCGAGCGCAGCGCGCGGTCCATGAGATCGGCGATGATTCCCATTTCTTTCTCGCCCATGGAGCGGGTTGCAACGGCCGCCGTCCCGATCCGTATGCCGGACGCCACAAAGGGCGAACGGGTCTCGAACGGCACGGTGTTCTTGTTCACCGTGATGCCTGCCCGACCCAGGAGCGCCTCCGCGTCCTTCCCCGTGAGATCCGTCGTCCGGAGATCGACGAGGAGGAGGTGCGTGTCCGTCCCTCCGGCCACGAGATCGTAGCCATGTTCGGCGAGCCGCCGTCCCAGGGCGCGGGCGTTGCGCACCACGAGATCCGAGTATTGTCCGAACTCGGGCTGGAGGGCCTCGCCGAGCGCGACAGCCTTTGCGGCGATCACATGCATGAGCGGACCGCCCTGTAATCCGGGAAAGACGGCCTTGTCGACCGCCTTCGCGTGCTCCTCCCGGCAAAGCACGAGCCCTCCCCGCGGCCCGCGCAACGTCTTGTGCGTCGTCGTCGTCACCACATCGGCGTGCGGTACCGGTGAGGGGTGGTGCCCCGTAGCCACGAGGCCGGCGATATGCGCCATGTCCACGAGGACGCGGGCGCCACATTCCTCGGCGATCTCCGCGAAACGCTCAAAGTCGATCCGGCGGGGATAGGCGCTGGCCCCCGCGATGATCACGGTGGGGCGAACTTCCAGCGCGGTCGTCCGGAGGGCGTCGTAATCGATCGTCCGATCCGAGGCGCGCACGCCGTACGGGACGACGCGGTACCAGAGGCCCGAGAAGTTCACGCGCGACCCGTGGGTCAGGTGACCTCCGTGCGAGAGGTCCATCCCGAGGAGCGTCGCGCCGGGTTCGGTGAGCGCCTGGAGCGCGGTCATGTTCGCGCCGGAGCCGCTGTGCGTCTGGACGTTGCTGTGGTCCGCCCCGAACAGCCGGCGCGCGCGATCACGGGCGAGGTCCTCGACCTCGTCCACAAACTCGCAGCCTCCGTAGTAGCGACGCCCCGGATAACCCTCGGCGTACTTGTTCGTCATGACGCAGCCGGTCGCCTCCAGCACCCCGCGAGACACGAAGTTCTCGCTCGCGATCAGTTCCAGGCCCGTACGCTGTCTCTCGAGTTCGCGGCCGATCGAAGCCGCCACCGCCGGATCCGTCTCATTCAGCGGGCGCGGGTCCAGCGCGCCGATGGCTCTGCGTTCCGCCGTCGCACTCACACGTATCCCCTCTCCCTGTAGAGTTGCCGCGCGATCAGGCTGCGATGCATTTCGTTGGCTCCCTCGTAGATCTCGGTGACCTTCGCGTCCCGGAACAGGCGTTCCACGGGATACTCCCGCGAATACCCGTAACCTCCGAACACCTGGACCGCTTCGCGCGCATTCTGCATCGCGATCTCGCTCGCGAACAGCTTCGCCACGCTGGACAGCCGGCGTGCCCGGGGGTCTCCCAACGTGTGCGCCGCCGCCGCACGCTCGAGGAGTCCGCGCGCGGCCTCGAGCCGGGTCACCATATCGCCGAGCTTGAATTCCATCCCCTGGAACTCCCGCAGGGGGCGGCCGAACTGGCGGCGCGTATGCGCATATTCGAACGCCGCGTCGACAGCCGCCGAAGCGATGCCGAGGGCCTGGGCCGCGATCCCGAGCCTGCCGCCCGCCAAACCCTCGAGAGCGTAGCTGAAGCCACGGTTCACTTCTCCAATCATAAGTTCATGTGGAATAAAGACATCCTTCAGTGACAACGCGACGGTCTCCGATCCGCGCTGGCCCAGCTTTCGCTCTTTCCTCCCGACGGAGCAACCCTCCGTCCCGGCGGGCAGGAGGAAGGCGCTGATGCCGCGCGATCCCAACCGATCCTCCGGCGTATCCGTCCGCGCGAACATGAGGACGACGCCCGCGGACGCGCCGTTCGTCACCCACATCTTCTCGCCGTTGAGGATCCATCCGCCTGCCGTGGGCACCGCCTGGGTCCGCAGTGCCGCGGCATCCGTGCCGGCGCCGGCTTCAGAGAGAGAGAACGCGCCGAGCACCTCTCCGCTGGCCATCCTGGGGAGCCAGCGTTCGCGCTGCGCCTCGCTTCCCCTACGCAGCAGGATCTGCACCGGGAGCGAGTTGTGAATGCTGACCGATACGGCCACGCCCGCATCACCCCAAGCCAGTTCCTCCAGCACGTAGAGGTACGTCACGAGGTCGAGGCCGAGACCCTCGTAGCGCTCCGGCACTCTCATGGCCAGGAAGCCGAGATCTCCCAATTCGCGATGGATTTCGGCATCGAACCGATCCTCGTTCGCGTCCCGGGATTCCGCCGTGGGCTGCAAGCGCTCTTCGGCGAACTGGCGGGCGAGGGAGAGGATCTGTTCCGCCTCGGAGGAGAGTTCGAGCGCAGACCAGGAGCGGCGACCGGTCGTCATGTCGCGGCGTAGTCGTAGAAGCCGCGACCGGTTTTCCGCCCCAGCCGCCCGGCGGCGACGTATTTCGCGAGCAGCGGGCACGGCCGGTACTTGGAGTCGCCGAGTTCGGCGTGCAGGACGCGCATGATCGCCAGACAGGTGTCGAGGCCGATCAGGTCGGCGAGGGCGAGCGGCCCCATGGGATGGTTCATGCCCAGCTTCATGACGGTGTCCACGGCCTCGGCCTCCGCCACGCCTTCCATCAGACAATACACGGCCTCGTTGATCATCGGCATCAGGATCCGGTTGGCCACGAAGCCCGGGTAGTCGTTCGCCGGCACGGCCGTTTTCGAGAGACGCTCGCAGAGGTCGAGGGTGAGCTCTGCCGCCGCATCCGAAGTCTCGAGCCCCCGAATGACCTCGACGAGCCGCATGACCGGCACGGGATTCATGAAGTGCATCCCGATGACACGGGCCGGATCATCGACGTGTGATGCGATACGCGTGATCGAGATCGAACTCGTGTTCGACGCGAGAAGAGTTTCTGGGCTCACGATCTCGGACAACTCCTTGAAGAGCCGGAACTTGAGGGCCGGATTCTCGCTCGCCGCCTCCACCACGACTTCCGCGTCGGCCAGGACCGCGAGTTCTCCGCCCCCGGCGATACGTGCCAGGGCCGCCTCCGCGTCCTGCGCGGAGATGGTTTGCCGGCGGACCTGCCGAGCGAGGTTGCGGCCGATCGAGTCGAGCGCGCGGTCGAGAGCCTCCGGCTCGACGTCGACGAGACGGACGTCGACACCGGTCAGGGCGAATACGTGGGCGATGCCACTGCCCATCGTGCCGGCGCCGACGACGCCGACCCGCGACACGTCAGACGCTTGCATCATCATCCCCGGGGGTCTCCGAAATCGACCACCGGGCCCCGACCGGACGATCTGCCGATCCGCTGATCCGCCAAAGCCAAACCGTACCCAGAGCGGTCATGACCGTGGCGACCAGCCCGGCCTCGGGCCCAAACCCGCCTCCCGTCCACAGCGCCGGGCCCGAGAGAACGGCCTCGAGGCCGGATATTCGCACGTCGAGTCCGCTCACGGACAGACCGCTCGCGGCCATGATCCAGTTCCAGCCGAAGTGTACACCCGTGACGAACCAGAGGCTCCCGGAACGCCAGTAGGCCACACCAAGCAGGACGCCGGCGAGGGCCAGGTTGACCAGCGCCAACGGCGTGATTCCCGGGTTGGCGCCGTGCATGAGACCGAACGCGACCGAGGTCCCCGCGAGGGCCGGAACCGGACCGAACCGGAGGTGGAGGACGCGGAAGGCATAGCCTCGAAAGAGAAGTTCCTCCGTGAAGGCGGCCCCGAGAAGGAGGATCGAAATCTCCGCCCCCGAGAGGACGGCGGCGCCGCCCGGAGCCGTCCACGAAACCCAGCCCGGCAGGGCCAGGGCGAGAATGACGACGCCAATGATCGCAAACCCGGCCAGTGTCCCGTAACCCAGTTCCGACAGCCCCGCGCGCCCGCCCCTCAATCCCAGCGCGGAGAGCGGACGCCCATCGATGCGGACAGTCAGTACCCAGGTGGCCGCACAGGCGGCGAGCAGCGCGGGCGCGACGGTCCACCAGCCGACGGTCGCGGGCACTTCGATGCCTGCAAGTCGCGCGATGCCGGCGGCCGCGACCGCGAGCACGAGCGCGAACGCGATGAACAGGCCGGCGAACCCCGACAGCCTCCCGACCCAGGCCCAGCCTTCGGCCTTCAACTTCATCGGCGCTCCACGCTCATCGCGACCGCGTTTCCTCCGCCCAGGCACAGCGTGGCCATGCCCTGTTCGACATCCCTGTCCCGCATCGCATGGAGCAGCGAGGTCAGGATCTTCGCGCCCGAGGCTCCGATCGGGTGGCCGAGCGCGATCGCTCCACCGCGGACGTTCACCCGATCGAGATCCAGTCCCAGCTCGCGGGCATCGGCCAGGCACTGCACGGCAAACGCCTCGTTCATCTCCACCAGCCCGTAGTCGGCGACGACGGTCCCAGCGAGCGTCATGAGCTTCCGCACCGCGGCGACGGGCGCGAAGAAGAGGTCGCGAGGCGCCATGGACCCCACTGAATAGGCCCGGATCCGCCCCAGGATGGGGAGGCCGTGCGCCGCTGCGTACGCTTCCGACGTGACGAGCGTGGCCGCGCCGCCGTCGTTGAGGCCAGGCGCGTTCCCCGCCGTGACGCTGGGCTCGGTCACCTCCGGGGGAGCATCTCCCGTGAAGGCCGGGCGCAGCTTCGCGAGCGCTTCGAGCGACGTGCCGCGCCGCGGCGGCTCATCCGTCTCGATCGTCACGGTGCCCCGGCGCGTCTCGATGTGGACGGGGACGACTTCCCCGGCGAACTCCCCTCCGTCGATCGCGCGGATCGCCTTCTCGTGGCTCCCGAGCGCGTAGGCGTCCTGGTCCTCGCGGCTTACACCCGCCTTGTGGGCCGTGTACTCGGCGTGGCCGCCCATGTGGCAGGTACCGAAGGCGCACCAAAGCCCATCGTGGATGAGGCCGTCCACGAGCGACCGGTCTCCGAACTTCACACCCTCCCGGTGTCCCCGGAGGAGATAGGGAGCATTCGACATCGACTCCATCCCGCCGGCCATCACGACCCGGGCATCCCCGGCCTTGATGGCCTGCGCCGCCAGCATGACGGCTTTCAGCCCGGAGCCGCAGACCTTGTTCACGGTCACCGCCGGGACCGTCACGGGCACTCCGCCCCCAATCGCCGCCTGGCGGGCCGGCGCCTGTCCGACGCCCGCCTGCACGACGTTCCCCATGATCACGTCATCGATTTCCTCCGGGTCGACTCCGGCCCTCTCAACCGCCGCCGAGATCGCGAGACCGCCGAGGTCCGGGGCCGCGAGGGTAGAAAGCCCGCCCATGAAGCGGCCCGTGGGGAGCCGCGCGGCGGAGACGATGACCGGAATTCTGTCTCGATCGCTCATGTCCTATCGCTCATGCCGTTTCTCGCGCTGTTCATGTTGTGCGGAGTGCCGTTCCTTCCGCTTGCCGCGCCCGCGTCGCGGAACCGGGCCGAGAGCTTTGCGGAGGGCAGGCCACGTCGTCCAGCCCCGCCGCTCCGCGTCCGCGAGCATGTGGACGAGGATGCGGGCCGTCGCGACCGCGTCACCGCGCGCACGGTGACGCTCGCTGATCTCGATCCCGTAATAGTCGGCGACCGCATCCAGGCCTCGGCGCTCGAGTCCCGGGAGCAGGCGGCGCGCCATGTGGACCGTGCACAGGCGAGGTCCGCGCGGGACGCTGGCCCCGGTCCGCCGCATCTCGGCACGCAGGAAGCCCCAATCGTACGCCGCGTTATGGGCAACGAAAACCCGGCCACGGAGGCGCTCGCGCACCGGATCACAGATCTGCGCGAAACTCGGCGCCCCGCGCGTCATCTCCGTGCGGATGCCGGTAAGCCGTGTGATCCACGGCGGGATCGCCACGCCCGCATCCACGAGGGTGGAGTAGCATCCCCCGATGGCGCCGCGATCCACATCCACGATCGCGATCTCCACCACCCGGCCGCTTCCCCCGGCGGTGCCGCCGTTCGTCTCGACATCCACGACAGCGTATCGGAGGTCACGCAGCCCCTTCCCCGTCCGCTTCCGGGTGCGCGTGCTCCCTTCGGCCAGCTTCCAGTCGTCGCCGCCCACGCGGGCCACCCCGGGGATCCCCTCGAGCAACTGTGCAACGAGCCGCCGGGCCATGGTCGGCGGGCACCCGTGCATGCCGAGGACCTCGGCCGCCAGATCCACGGAAGAGCGGGGACCGTCCTCGAGACGGCGCAGCGCCTTGCGCACCAGTACCCCGTCCGGCGCGAAGTGCACACCTGTCACGCGTCACTCCCGGTACGCCGACGCGCCTCCGCCATCAGATAGCTCAGCCCTTCGAGTTCGAGCACGATATCCACTGTGCGGATCGGCACCCCGTTCACCTCGGAGAGTTCGACCGGCGCAAAGTTGAGGATGGCTCCGACACCCGCCCGCTCGAGTTCCGCCGCAATCTCCGGAGCTACTTCCGTCGTGGTCGCGACGACCCCGATCTCGACACCGCACTCCGCGATGACCGTCCGGAGATCCGTCATGGGGCGGATCGAAAGCCCGAAGGCCCGCGTCCCGATCTTGGCCTCATCGATGTCGAACGCCGCGACGACGTCGAATCCGCGCGCCGCCAGCCCGCCGTAGCCGAGCAGCGCGGATCCGATCTTGCCCACGCCGACCAGGGCGAGCCTCCAGCTGCGCGAGAGTCCGAGGATCTCCTCCAGCGCCCGCACGAGCCCCTCGACCGAGTATCCGCGTCCACGCTTACCGAAGGACCCGAAGTGGCTCAGATCCTTCCGGACCTGGGCGGACGTGGCTCCCGAGGGTTCAGCGAGTTGCGAGCTGGATACGAACTCCGCCCCGGCTCGCTCGAGGTCGCGCAACATGCGGAGATACAGGGAGAGGCGCCGGACCGTCGAATCGGAAATTCTGCCGCTCATGCCCACCCTTGTGAAAGGTTTCACAAACCAAGATAGGGCGGGTTCGTGCTCAACTCAACGCGACCCGGCCTCTCCAGGCCCCTCCAGTAGTGCTGCGGCCAGCCGCACGAATGTGAGGGGATCCAGCGTTTCCGGCCGCGCCGCGGGATCGATCGAGAGACGCCCGAGCTCGGCGTCCACGTCTCCCGCGAACCGCAGCTCCGGCGCCGTGCGCAGTGTCTTCTGCAGCTGCTTGCGGCGACGGCTGAAACACGCGCGCGTCAGCGTCCTGAGCGCCACGGGGTCCACGCCGGCGGCATCCGGACGCGGCTCCAGGCGAACGACCGCCGAATCCACTGCGGGAACGGGACGGAACGCCTGCCGGCCCACCGGAAAGGCAAGCGAGGCGTCCGCGACCGCCTGCACGCCGACGGATAGCGCGCCGTACGCCTTGATGCCCGGGGGCGCCGTGATCCGATCCGCCACTTCCCTCTGGACGGTGAGCACGATGCGGTCGGCCGCAGGCTCGAGTTCAAGAAAGGCGAAGATGAGGGGCGACGTGATGTTGTAGGGGACGTTCGACACCACGCGGGCGGCAGGAGAGTCCCGTATGAACTCCGAGAGCTCGAGGCGAAGCGCGTCGCCTTCCACGACGTCCACGTCCGGCCGATCCCCCCAGCGCTCGCGCAGCCCGCCGGCGAGGTCCCGGTCCTTCTCGATGAGGACGAGGCGGCGGCAACACCCGACGAGGTACTGGCTCAGCTCGCCGTGCCCCGGCCCGACTTCGAGCACGACATCCTCGGGCCGCGCGTCGAGTTCCCGCACGATCTTGCGCTGGATGTTCGGGTCGACCAGGAAGTTCTGGCCAAGCGAGCGTTTCGCCCGCCGGGGTCCGGCCCCCCTTCCGGTCACAGCGAGGCCGCGACCGCCGTCCGGTCGTCCAGTCTCATCTCGTCGTCGCTGTCGGCGAAGAGGGCCGCCACAAGGGTCTCGGGGTCGAGATCCCCGCGGTCGATCCGTCTCCGAACGCGGGCATCCGGAGTTTCGAGGGGATCGCTGAGTTCGGCGAGGCCGTCGGTGAACGCCAGGAGCGTTTCGCCCGCGCACGGAAGACGAGCCTGCCGGTAGGGCTGGAGCGGGGCCACGCCGACCGGGGGTTCGAGGGCGGCGAGACGGCGGATCCCGTCCGATCCGAGCAGATACGCGTACGGGTGGCCCGCGTTCGCATAGCGCAGTTCGCCACGACCGGGATCGATGACCCCGTAGAAGAGGGTCATGTACATCTCGGTCGATGCGAGCGCCGCCCGCAGCTGCCCGTGCATCGCGTCCAGGGCGGCCGCGGGCTCGGCCTCTGTGCCGGTGGCCACGGCCACCGCACTCAGGGTGCGGGCCATGATGAGCGCGGCGGAGGGGCCGTGCGAACTCACATCGCCGAGCATGACGCCCAGGCAGCCGTCGGCGAGTCGGACGAGATAGTAGAAGTCCCCGCCCAGAGAGAGCGCCGGATCGCAGCGCGCCGCGACCCGTCCCAGATCGCGGAAATCTTCCGGCGGCGGCAGGAGTCGCAGTTGCAGGTCACGCGCGATCTCCAGTTCGGCGAGCACCCGCTCCCGGCGCAACCGTCGGGCGAGGAGCCGTTCCCGTGACTGTTCACCCTCGGCCACGGCGCCGAGCCAGCCCGAAAGGAGTGACGCGGCGGCATCGGCACGGCCGGCCGGCTCGTGGACCAGGCGCAGCGGTCCCGCATCGCCCAGCGGCCACGTCTCCCGGACCTCCGGCGGACTGCTCGAGCTCTCGTCATTCTCCCAGCTGTCGAACAGCACCTGCGAGCCGTCCTCGAACAGCCGGTCGAGCCGGAATTGCAGACCGGTGACATCGGCGAAGCGCCGCAGGAGCGGTTCGATCCTCACGAGAGGATCCGGTGCGCCCCGGAACGAGAGCGTGACCATGTTACCTGTATCGTTGAATGCGACGCCGTCCGCCAGTTGCTTCAGGAGAAACAGGCCGCGACCCCGGGGCCGCGCGATGCCGTCCCGCGAGATCGGCTCCGGCACCGCATCGGGGTCGAATCCGCCCCCTTCGTCCGAGACCTTCACGCGCAGGCCATTTATCCCCGCTTTAGCCGAGACGCGCACCACGGCGCCGGGACGGTCCCCGCTCCCGTACAGGATCGCGTTGGCCACGGCCTCGCCGAGCGTGACCCGGAGTCTGAATGCCGTTTCGCCATCCAGATCCGCGAGGTGTCTGCATGCCACGACGACTCTCTCCACCACGGCACGCTGGTAGCGCACGTTCGACGGAAAAACGACCCGGATCCGCCCCGATTCATCGACGTCGACATTCAGGTCGGGCGTTTCCGCGGGCGAGGTGTGCTTCCGCCACACGAGCCCGAGTTCGTCCGCGTTGAGAGGATAGAAGAGGTAGTCGGTCCAGTCCTCGGCCAGCGCGGAGCCCAGGCGATCGATCCAGGCCCCCTCGATGAGCGCCACGAGCGCCGGCGCAGGGCCGAAGCGCCGCCGCAGGTATGGCATCGTGGCGCGCGGCTCGGCGACATCCACCAGCACGAGATCCGTCGGGAGCACCGACAGAGGGCGCCCGAAGAGCCCGCGCACTTCGGGAGACGGGTCGATCTCCGCGGCGGCGGCGGCGACCGCCTGAAGCATGTCCGGCCGGCTGGAGAGGACCAGAATACGGGCCGCGTCGCCGTCCTTCATGCCGGAGCCGCGGCCCCGGTCAGGAGTCGCCGAGCGCGGCCGCCCGGGACTCGGCGATCTCGAACAGCGAGTCCAGTCTGGTGAGGGCAAAGAGTCGCCGGAGATCCTCGTTCAGCCCCGCGAGCTTGAGGCGTCCCCTCGCGTCGCGGATGTGCTTGGAGAGACTGACGAGGACGCCGAGGCCGGACGAATCGATGTAGTCGGCAGCGTCGAAGTCGATCACGAAGTCGGTGTTTCCCTCCGCCAGAAGCGCGAGCACGCGCTCCTTGAATTCGCCGCGGTTGTTGATCGTGAGCTGGCCACCCACCGCGACGACGGTGCGGGTTCCCAACGCTTCTATCGAAAACGTCATCCTTCGCTCCTCGGTGACATGAGGGCCGTGATGCAGGCGACATCCACGATATCGGAGACGGACGCGCCGCGGGAGAGGTCGTTCAGCGGTCGCCGCAGCCCCTGAAGAATGGGCCCCAGGGCGCGCGCTCCGGCGAGTCGCTCAAGCAGTTTGTATGCGATGTTCGCTGCGTCAAGGCCCGGGAACACGAGCAGGTTCGCACGGCCGGCCACGGGAGACCCGGGTGCCTTGAGCGCCGCGACGTCCGGTACGAGCGCCGCGTCGGCCTGCAGTTCCCCATCCGAAGCAATGTCCGGTCGACGGCGGCGAAACAGTTCGAGCGCCTCCCGCACATGATCCACCGCCGGCCCCACTGCCGAACCGAGGGTGGAATACGAGAGGAAGGCGACGACGGGCTCGTCTCCCGCAATCGCCCGGCGCGCGTCACAGGCGGCCGAAGCGCTGTCCGCCATCTGGGCCGGGGTCGGCGCCGGAACCACCGCGGTATCCGTAAGCGTGAGCACTCGCTCGCCGGGACCGGGAAGGACCATGTGGAAGGCGGCGGAGACCGTCTCCACGCCTTCGGCCAGGCCAACGACCCGGAGGCCGGCCCGGATGACGTCCGCCGAAGAGTGCACGGCGCCCGCCACGACTCCGTCCAGCTCCCCCGCCGCGAGGCGTTGCGCTGCCCCTGCGAGGCCACCCGCGGCGGGACCGATCTCGACGGGGCGGACCCATCCCTCGTCGCGCAACCGGCGAACCGCCCGCGCGGTGCGGGACTCATCCGCCTCCGGAAAGCCGATGCGCCGCTCCAGGACCGCGGCCCGCGCCCTCAGCCGGTCGATGAAGTCCGGCCGGGTCGGCGGCGACATCACTGCTACCCGTCGCGCCCGAACGCGCGGTCCATGCGGGCCTTCACGGCGGGGCTCACGAAGTCCGTCACATCTCCACCGAGCCGTCCTACTTCCCGCACGAGCGAGGAGCTGAGGAACGTGTGACGTGTGGAGGGCGCCATGAAGAGCACCTCGACTTCGGGCCAGAGCGAGCGGTTCATGAGCGCCATCTGGAACTCGTACTCGAAGTCGCTGACGGCACGCAGCCCGCGGATGATGATCCGGGCCTCGCGGGCGCGGGCAAAATCCACGAGCAGTCCGGAGAAGGAGGTCGCCTCGACCCTGCGCTCGTCCGCGAACACTTCGCGGATGAGCTCGACTCGCTCCTCGATCTCGAAGAGCCCGGACTTGGCCTGCGTCGCGGTCTCCGCCACGGCGACGATTAACCGGTCCACGACCGCCAGGCTCCTCCGAACGATGTCCTCGTGTCCGACCGTCAGCGGGTCGAACGACCCGGGGTACACGGCGACGGCGTTGTTCATCGAGTTCCTCGGTTCCCGGTCAGGGTGTTCGGGTTGACGCGCTCGCCGGAGCCCGGAACCGGCTGACGCAGATGTCACCGTATTCCCTCGTCCAGTCGGCCACCGCCGCCCATGTGGCTTCCGGGCCGTGTTCCACCCACAACTGCGCGGCAAACGGACGGGTCCGGAAGTGCTCGACCAGCCGCGCGCCATCTGCGGAGGCGTACGGTGGATCGGCCAGGACCAGGTCCAGAGGCGCCCGCGGACCATCCGGGCCGCGCACCCTGTCGAGACCGTCGACCCAGGCGATGGCATCGCCCCGCACCACCTGCGATCTGTCCGCCACATCGAGTGCCGCGACATTGCGCTGCAGCAGCGCCGCCACCCGACGATCCGCCTCGACAAAATGGACGTGCGCCGCGCCTCTCGACAACGCTTCGATTCCCAGGGCCCCGGTGCCGGCGTAGAGATCGGCGACGAGCGCACCCTCGACCTCGCCCCCGAGCGCGGAGAACCACGCCTCCCGGACGCGCTCCGCCGTGGGACGGGTGCGCCGTCCCCGGGGGGCGTCGATGAAGCGGCCGCCCAGATCTCCTGCGATGATGCGAAGTCTCAAGTCGCGGGGCGCGTCAGGCTGTGGACCCCGGATAGAGGATGATCCCGCAACCCTCGCACACGGCGAGATGTCGACGCGCCCGAATCTCGGCTTGACGCTGCTTCGGGACCGCCGTGTAGCACCTCCCGCAGGCCCCGTCGACGGTGAGTTCCGCGAGCGCCGCGTGGCGCCCCCCGCCACCGGCGGTGCGGTAGAGTTGCAGCGCCCGTCGGTCCAGCCGGCTCTCGTGCGTTCTCCGGCTGACGCCGCAGTGCTGGAGGTCCCCCTCCAGACTCGCCCGCAGCTCCTTGACCGCAGTGCTCCTCTCCGCCAGCTGCCCGGTCGCCTCTCGCAGCTCCGCCTCCGCCGAACGCAGAGAGCCGCGTGCATTCTCCACATCCTGCATCGCGTCGAGCTGGTCGTCTTCCGCCGCCCGCAGGTTGCGCCGGGCCGTGTCCGTTTCGCTCCGAACCGCGAGATGCTGCTGCATGTTCGCCACCGCGACAGACCGAGCCTCGAGACGCTTGAGCGTTGCCCTTCCAGCTTCCACGGCCCGGTGAAATTGCCGCACGCGCCCTTCCGCCTCGTCCGCCTCGGCCCGGATCCGCGCGACCTCCGACTCCAGCGTCTCGACGGTTTCCCGGAGTCCGGTCACCTCCCGGCCGAGACTCCCCAGTTCATCTTCTATCTTCAGGATCCTGTGATCGATTTCCTGAAGAGTGAGTAACTCCTCGACGATATCGGTCGCTTGCATACTCTCCCCGATTGTGATCACCGCGTGGTTGAACTCCGCTTCACGCGGGCGGCATTCCGCCGCCGGCCGCGCCGGCGCCCGACCGGTCTCCCGACCGCGGGCGTCTCGCTTCGAGCACCGGCATGAACGTCCCCGACTCGCCCGCGTCACGAAGTTCGCGCACGAGTTCCTGCTTCTCACTCAACAATCGACGTTGCTGCTCCGGCTCCGCAAGCGCGATCGCGCGCCCGATCTCCTCGATCCGTTCACGATGCCGGCGATAGCGAAGGCGTCGCACCACAGCCTCGAACACTCGCGCGGCGTCGGGCAACTCCCGGTCGGACTCTCTCAGTCTCGTCGCCAGCGCCCTGGCGGCGTCGGTAGCGGACGTCCAGTCCGGAGAATCGATGCCCTCATCAGACGCCGTCGACAGGATCTCGAACAGCTCGCGGCCCCGCGAGTCGGACATGTGGTCGGGCGAGAGCCCGACGCGCACGGCCTGCCGCGTGAGTCCCGGGTCCCGAACGAGCAGGAGAAGAAAGTCGTGCTCGGTCCGCGATGCCAGACGCTGACCGGGCCCCGGGCGCTCCGGGCCGGCTGCCGGAGGACGGCGCTGAAGACGGGACCTCTCCAGGCGTGCGATCTCGTCCACCAGCGTCTCGCGCCGTATACCGAGTCCCTCCACCGCGCGGTCGACGTAGATGTCGCGGAGCGCCGCGTCGGCCACCGCCCTCAGGGTGCTGAGCAGGCCATCTACCGCGCGGCGCCGTCCATCCACCCGGTCCAGGTATCCCTCGCGACGGAGGATCTGGAGTTTTCGCTCGAGGAGGTCCACCGCGTCGTCCATGAGGTGCCTCATCGCGGCCGGACCGTCACGCCGGATGAGGGAATCGGGATCCTCGCCCGAAGGGAGCGACACGACCATCGGGTGGATTCCGGCGGCGAGCAGGATGTCGCCGGTCCGGAAGGTCGCGCGCAGCCCGGCGAGGTCGCTGTCGTAGAGCAGGTAGGCCCGTTTCGTGTATCGGCCGATGCGGCGGGCCTGGTCCGCCGTGAAGGATGTCCCCAGCCCGGCCACCGCGAAGCCGAGGCCGGCCCGGTGGAGCGCGATGACGTCGGTGAACCCTTCCGCGATCGCCGCGTGGCCCTCGCGGCGCATGGCGTGGCGGGCCCGGTTGAGTCCGTACAACTCTTCGCCCTTGTGGAAGACCGGCGACTCGGGCGAGTTGATGTACTTGGGCGCGTCGGAGGCCGGGTCGAGGATCCGGCCTCCGAAACCGATCGGCCGCTCGCGCAGATCGTCGATCGTGAACATGAGACGCCCGCGAAAGCGGTCGTACGGCTCCTCGGCCCTCTCGCTCGTAGCAAGCAACCCCAGTTCGAGCAGCGTCCGCTCCTCGATCCCGTGCCGGATCGCTGCCGTGCGCAGCGCCCGCCACTCATCGTCCGCGTAGCCCAGCCCGAAGTCCAGCGCCTCCTCCAGCGACAGGCCGCGTCCCTCGAGGTAGTCGCGGGCACCGGCGCCGGCGGGTTCACGCAGCCGACCCTGGAACCATTCGGCCGCGAAGGCGAGCACTCCGCGCAGCGCCGCATGCGGGTCCTCGCGCTGCTCCTCCCGGTCGGGAACCTCGATCCCGACTCGCGCTCCCACGTGGCGCACCGCCTCCGGGAACTCGAAGCCGAGGTGCTTCATCATGAAGCCGAAGACATCCCCGCCTTCCCCGCAGACGAAGCACTTGAAGATCTGGCGCTGCGGGTCGACGGCGAAGTTCGGGCCGTCGCCGCCGTGCAGGGGGCAGGGTCCGCGGTAGCTCTTTCCCGATCGTCGAAGCTGGACGTGCTCTCCGACGATCTCGAGGATGTCCGCCCGCGCCCGGATGTCCTCGACGAGGCCGTCGCTCACCACGATCGCACCCCCGCCCCTGGACCCGCGCGGCCCGTCAACTCACGTGCACCATTCAACTCGCGCCTACTCGAATTCCACAACTGTGACGCCTGTGCCCCCTTCGTTCGATTCACCGGCCCTGAAGCGCCGGATCCGTGGATCCCCGACGAGTAACTGCCCGACTCGCTTCCTGAGCGCCCCCGTCCCCTTGCCGTGAATGATCCTGAGCCACGGGAGATCGCCGACCACGGCCGCATCGACGGCCGGGTTGAGCGCTCCGTCCACCTCTTCGACGCGCAAACCCCTGAGATCGACCTCTGTGGCGACCCTCAGTTCCGGTCGGCGTGCCGTTGACCCGCCCGACTCGCGGGCACCGCTCGGCCCGGACGAACGGGCTGCCCGCGCAGAATGGGGCGTCAGGTCCCGCAGCGGTACCGTGAGCCGCAGTGCCCCCACCTCGATGACGCCGCGATCCTCTCGAACCTCGACGAGGCGCGCGGGTCGGTCGGACGCGTTCCAGCGCACGGCATCGCCGGCTCGCACCGTCGCCTCTTCCGACGGAGATGCGGGCTGGCCCAGCGAGCGAAGGGCTCGAGATGACGCCCGCAGCGCCCGCTCCACTTCCCCTCGTGCGGCTCGCTTCGCCTCCCGCCGGCCCGCCTCATCCCCCGCGGCGAATTCGGACTCGAGGCGCGAGATGGCAGCCTCCACACGCTCTCGCGCCTCGCGCAGAGCGGCCTGCCGCTCCGCCTCCCGCTGCCGAGCGGCCGCACGCTCGGAATCGACCAGCGCGGTCTCCCTGACCGCGAGTTCGCGCTCGCGCTCGACCGTCTCTCCGGCACGGCGCTCGAGCTCGGCGCGAAGGTCTTCGACCTCGTCCCGTTCCGCCTCAAGGCGCGCGACGAGCGTGTCCAGCGAGACGTGCTCCGGTCCCAGTCGGTCGCGAGCGGCGGCGAGGACATCTTCCGGGACCCCGAGCCGCGCCGCGATGACGAGCGCGTAGCTGCGACCGGGCCGGTCCCTGACGAGACGGTACGTCGGTTCGAGTCGCGTACCATCGAATTCCAGCGACGCGTTCACGGCGGCCGCCTTCTCGTCCCCGAGGCGCTTGAGGTCGCCGAGGTGCGTCGTGGCCACCGTGAGACGAGCCTGCCCCGCCAGCCGTCCGAGCGACGCCGACGCGAGGGCACCCCCCTCCGCCGGGTCCGTGGCGCTTCCGATCTCGTCGAAGAGGATGATGTCCCGGTCCCCGGCCTCGTGCAGGATTTCGGCCAGGTTGCGCGCCTGCGCACCAAAGGTGGAGAGCGACGCATCGATCGACTGTTCGTCGCCAATGACCGCGAAGAAGCGGCGGAAGAAGGGGATCCGGCTCCCGGCACCGAGCGGCGGCACGACCCCGCTCTGCGAGAGCGCGGACAAGAGGCCCAGCGTCTTGAGCAACACCGTCTTCCCCCCCGCGTTCGGGCCCGAGACGAGGAGGACGCGCTCGCCCGCCGAGAGATCGAGGTCGAACGGGACCGCCCCGCCCGCATCGAGGGCGAGCAGGGGATGACGCGCCCCTCGAATGTGGATCCCTTCGGAAACCGCCTCGACGAAGGCTGGGGGCGTGGCGTCCATCTCACTCGCGAACAGCGCGCGGGCGCGCAGCGCATCCAGCTCCACGAGGGCGGCGTACGAGGCGGCGAGTTCGGGCGCGCGGGCGCGGAGGGCCGAGGAAAGGTCCCGCAGAATCCGCTCCACTTCGCGGGCCTCGCGAAGTTCCAGTTCTCGGATCTCGTTCATCGCCTCGATGGCGCGGGAAGGTTCGACGAACAGGGTCTGACGGCTCGCGGAGGCGTCATGTACGAGGCCGCCCGCGACCCCCTTCCCCTCGCGGCGGACCGGGATGCAGTAGCGGCCGTTCCGGACCGTGACCGAGGCGTCGGGCACGCGAACGCGTTCCGGTAGCGAGCGGGCGTAGCGCGTGAGTTCGTCGACGAGGCGGCCGCGCCGCGTCCCGAGTGCCCGCCGGATGCGCCGAAGCTCCGGGGAGGCCGCATCCGCGACCGCGCCCGTGGCATCAAAGGTGCGCGAGATCAGCTTCTCGAAGGCCACCTCTCCCCACAGCCGCCGTACCTGCTCTGCCGGGAGGCCATCGGGATCGAGGCGCGGCTCCAGTCTGCGCGCGGCGCGCGCCACGGCCATGACCTGCCCGCAGGCACGCAGTTGGGGAGCCTCGAGCGGCGCATCCTCGATCGCGAGCCGCCGGAGAGCCCCGTCCAGCGGCGCGATCGGGTCCAGCACCCAGCCGTCTCCGCTCTCGAGGAGCTCCCGCAGTTCGTCCACCGCCGCGAGTGCGCGTCCGGCGAGTGTCGCATCCGGCAGGGGGCGGAGCGCGCGCACGGCCGCGCGGCCCGGTTCGGAGACGGCGCGTTCGCCGATCGCCGCCAGCACGCGGTCGAACTCGATCACTCTGAGCGCGTGATCCACGGTCGCTACCCCGGCGGCCAGCCCATGCGGCGACCACCGAGCACGTGGAAGTGCAGATGGGGTACGGCCTGGCCACCATCATCGCCGACATTCGTTACGATCCGATACCCGCCTTCCAGTCCCTCGGAGCGGGCCACGGCCGCGCACGCGAGGAGGAGTTGCCCTCCGAGCGCCTCCTCCGGCAGGGTTGCGAGACTCGACACGTGCGCCCGCGGGACGACGAGCACATGTACGGGCGCCTGCGGTTCGAGATCCCGGAACGCCACCCATCCGTCCGTTTCGGTGACCATTTTCGCCCCGATCGCCCCGGAGGCGATGGCGCAGAACACGCAATCCGTCATGTCGTCCCGTCCTCGTCTGCCTCGTTCTCTTCGTCTGCCAGGATGGCTGCCGCCGCCGCGGCGGCCACCACTGCCGCCGTCTCGAACCTCAATGTCGCCGGGCTCAGGGAAAACAGTTCGAAGCCCGCCTCCGAGAAGCACCGACGCTCCGCACTCGTCAGGCCGCCCTCCGGCCCCACGGCGACGGTCAGCGGGGGGCCGGCCGGTCCCGCCCGCGAGTCCCGGGGGATCCCGCCGCCGAGCAGCGGCCGCCCCTCCTGGTCCGCGAGCCACCCGGTTCCCTCATGGCGGCCGAACGCCTCCTCCGGCTTCACGAACCCCTCCAGCCGAGGGAGCCACCCGCGGCCCGATTGCTTCAGGGCCGCCCTGGCGCGGCCCTCGGCCCGCCTAAGGAAGCCTCCGGAGCGACTGCCGTCGGCCACCGAGCGCGACCGCTCCCACTCGATCCACGTGATCGTGGCGACGCCCAACTCAACGACCTTCTCCACGAGCCACAGGGAACGATCGCGATTCGCCACGGGGGCCCACAGATGCAGCGGGAGGGGGGGGCCCGACGGGAGGGGAGCGAGCAGCCGGCAACTCGCCCGGCGCCGGTCCAGTCCGACGAGTTCCGCCTCCCACGGACTGCCGGCTCCGTCGATGAGCAGGAGCCGATCCCCGGGACGGATCCGGGCGGCACGGACATGGCCGACCTCGTCACTCGCGAGTTCGGCGCGCGCGCCGGCTTCAAGCCCCTCGATACCGTCGGCGAAAAACGTCCGCAACGACGTCCGCGACGCTGGTGATTCCCTGCCCCGGCCGTCATCTCGAGCACTCACAACGGGCAACGTATCCGCCGTCGGCGGGCCATCGCCACCAACGTCGCGGGCTTCGGCGTGGAGGCTTTTGCGGGGGCGCCCCGATCCCTCTATGTTCGCTGCGCCGAAGCGGCCCGCCCATCACGAGTTGTCTCGCGCGGCCTCCGGCTTCCCGGCAGTGGGCCAGCCAAGGGCGACCAACCCGCGCGAGGGGGCTATTGAACGAGACAAAGACCGCCGAAGCCGTTTCCAGGTCCGCCGCTCCGAGCGCGGATCCTTCCGTAGAATCCCAGTCCGTCGACACCATCCGCACGCTCGCCATGGACGCCGTCCAACGGGCCGGCTCCGGGCATCCCGGAACCGCGATGGCGCTTGCCCCGGTGGCGTACACCCTGTGGATGCGCCACATGCGGTACAGTCCGCGGGACCCCGCATGGTTCGGGCGGGATCGCTTCGTGCTTTCCGCGGGCCACGCGGCGATCCTCCAGTACGCCGTGCTCCACCTCACCGGATTCAACCTCTCCCTCGAGGAAATCCGCAACTTCCGTCGAGCCGGCAGCTGCACGGCGGGCCACCCCGAGTACGGCCATGTCGATGGCGTCGAGACGACGACCGGCCCGCTGGGCCAGGGCGTCGCGAACTCCGTGGGGATGGCGATCGCCGAAACGCACCTGGCGGCGGTGTTCAATCGCCCGGACCACGCGATCATCGATCACCGGACGTACGTCATCTGCAGCGACGGCGATCTCATGGAGGGCGTCTCGTACGAAGCCGCCTCGCTGGCCGGGCATCTCGGGCTCGGCAAGCTCCTCTGGCTCTACGACGACAACAGGATCACGATCGATGGGGATGTAGATCTCGCCTTCTCCGAGGATGTCAGGGGACGCTTCGAGGCGCTGGGGTGGCACGTTCAGTCCGTCGGGGACGCGAACGACGTGGCGGCGCTCGATGCGGCCATCGAAGCCGCCGGCAGCGTCGAGGATCGGCCCTCCCTGATCGTCGTCCGCTCGCACATCGGCTACGGCTCGCCCAACAAGCAGGACACGGCCGCCGCGCACGGCGCTCCGCTGGGCGAGGAAGAGATCCGGCTCACCAAGGAGGCGTACGGCTGGCCGGTGGAGCCTCCGTTCCTCGTGCCGGATGCCGTCCGGGACCACATGGGGCGGCAGGTCGCGCGCGGCGAAGCGCGCGCCGCGGAGTGGTCGGAGCGCTTCGAGCGATACCGCGCGGCGTACCCGGAGCTCGCCACGGAGCTCGAACGCCGCATTCGGTCGGATCTGCCCCCGGCGTGGGATGAGGATCTGCCCCGGTTCGCGGCGGGAGACGACCCGATCGCGACGCGGGCGGCCTCAGGCCGGATCCTGACCGCGCTCGCTCCCCGGCTCCCCGAACTCATCGGCGGGAGCGCCGACCTGTCGGGCTCCAACAACACCCTCATCGAGTCACCGAACTTCTCGAGAGATGAACCCGAGGGCCGCAACCTGCGCTGGGGCATCCGCGAGCACGCGATGGGTTCCATCGCGAACGGACTCGTCCTCCACGGCGGGGTCCGGCCGTACATCGCCACCTTCTTCACGTTCACGGACTACGCCCGCCCGTCGATGCGGCTCGCCGCCCTGATGGGACTGCCCAATATCTACGTGATGACGCACGACTCGATCGGGCTCGGAGCCGACGGCCCGACGCACCATCCGATCGAACACCTCGCCTCCTTCCGGGCCATGCCCGGCGTCGTCGTGCTGCGGCCCGCCGATCCGGAGGAGACCGTGCACGCGTGGCGCGTCGCCATCGAGCGGGGCACGGGGCCCACGATTCTCGTGCTCACGCGGCAGAAGGTCCCTCATCTCGCCCGCGGGGCGGACGCCGCCCGTCACGGCGTGCCGCGCGGGGGCTACGTCCTCAGACCGGAATCCGGCCCCGTTCAGGTCGTGCTGGTCGGGACCGGTTCGGAACTGCAGGTGGCCGTTGAAGCGGCGGAAGCCCTGGAGGCCCGGGGAGTATCGGCGCGTGTGGTCTCGTTCCCGAGTTGGGAACTCTTCCGCGCACAACCGCGGGCGTACCGGGACGAGGTCCTTCCTCCCGGCGTGCCGAGGGTCGCGATCGAAGCCGGCGCCACGCTCGGGTGGACGGAATGGATCGGATCGGACGGCGCCGTCATCGGCATCGACCGCTTCGGACAGTCCGCATCGGCGGCGGACAACTTCGCCCGCTTCGGATTCACCGCGGAAGCCCTCGTCGCGCGAGCCCTGGAGGTTCTGGCGGCGGCGCAGCCGGCGTGAAGCTCGCCCTCGGCGCGGACCACGCGGGGGTCGGCTACAAGGACACCCTCGCCGCGGAGCTTCGCGAGGCGGGTCACGAAATCATCGATGTCGGCACGCACGGGACCGATTCCGTCGACTACCCCGACTACGCGTTCGCCGTCGCCGAGCAGGTGGCTCGCGGCGAGGTGGAACGGGGCATCGTCATCTGCGGATCCGCCGTGGGCGTCTGTATCGCCGCGAACAAGGTGCCGGGCGTACGGGCGGGCGTCTGCCACGATACGTACTCGGCGGCGCAGGGGGTCGATCACGACGACATGAACGTCCTCTGCATGGGAGAGCGCGTGATCGGGATCGCTCTCGCACGCGCGATCGCCGACGCGTTTCTGGCTGCGGATTTCTCGGCCGAACCGAGGCATCAGCGTCGGCTCGGCAAGGTTCTGGACATCGAAGCCCGACATCTGAAATCGGACAGCTGACACACATCGCGACACAGGACGGGAGGCGGAGAGAGATGAGCGCGCTGCTTCAACTGCAGGAACACGGCCAGAGTTACTGGCTCGACAATCTGACGCGCGGGATGCTGGTCGACGGAGAGTTGGCGCGTCGGGTCGAGACCGAGGGGTTGAGAGGAGTCACCTCGAATCCCGCGATCTTCCATAACGCGATCACCGGCAGCGCGCAGTACGACGACGACATCGCCCGCTTCACCGCCCACGGATTCGGCGTCGAGGAGGTCTACGACCGGCTCACTATCGCCGATGTCCAGAGCGCGTGCGACGTCCTGCGGGGCGTGTGGGAGACTTCGGACGGGGTCGACGGGTACGTCTCGCTCGAGGTGTCCCCCCATCTGGCGAACGACACCGACGGCACCGTGCGGGAGGCCCGGCGGCTTCATGAGACGGTGGCCCGCGAGAACGTCCTCATCAAGATCCCCGGGACCCCCGCCGGCGTTCCCGCCATCCGGCAAGCGCTGTTCGAGGGCGTGAACGTGAACGTGACGCTCCTCTTCTCCATCGCAGCGTACGAGGCGGTTGCGGAGGCGCACATGGAGGCGCTGGAGCAGCGGATCGAAGCCGGACGGCCCGTCGACAATGTGGCCTCGGTGGCCAGCTTCTTCGTGAGCCGGATCGACGCGCTGACCGACCGCCAGCTCGGCGCGCTGGCCGGCGCCGGGGACATCGACCGCTCCCGCTGCGAGGCCCTGCTCGGGCGGGCGGCGATCGCCAACGCCAAACTCGCCTACGTCGGCTTCCGGCGTCGGCTGGCCACGGACCGCTGGGCCCGGCTCGCGGCGCTCGGCGCCCGTCCGCAACGCATGCTGTGGGCGAGCACGAGCACCAAGAACCCTGCGTATTCGGACGTAATGTACGTCGAGCCTCTCATCGGCGACCTGACGGTCAACACGTTGCCGGAGAACACGATCGACGCCTTCCGGGACCACGGGCGCGCGGCCTGCACCCTGAATGAAGGCGTGGAGGAGGCCCGCCGCACGATGACGGAGTTGGCTGCCGTGGGAATCGACTTCGACGGAGTCACGGATCAACTCCTGGCGGAGGGGGTCGAGAAGTTCGCCGATCCGTTCGACCGGCTCCTCGCGAGCCTGGAGGAGCGGATGGCGCGTGAGCCGGCGGCTGCCGTCGCGGCTGGATCCGCTACGCCGTAAACGCCGCCTTCACCCGATCCCAGAAGCTCGGATCCTCGCCCCGGCGGGGCTCCGGAGGCGCATCCTCGATCTCGCGCAGCGACTCCAGAATCTCGCGCTGACGCCGGGTAAGTTCGCTCGGGGTCCATGTGTGCACCCGCACCAGCTGGTCCCCGCAGCCCGAGGCCCGCAGGCGCGGCATTCCCTGCCCTCGAAGCCTCAGGATCTGCCCCGCCTGGATGCCAGCCGGCACCTTGAGCCGCGCCTGCCCGAGGATCGTCGGCACGTCCAGTTCGTCGCCGAGAGCCGCCTGAGAGAATGTGACCGGCAGGTCCAGGACGAGGTCGTCGCCCCTGCGCTCGAAGCGGTCGTGGGGCTCGACCTCCACCTGCACGATGAGGTCCCCCGGCGGCCCGCCGCGCGGACCCGCATTGCCGCGTCCGCGCAGCTTCAGGTAGTCGTCGGATGAAATGCCGGCGGGAATCTCGATCTCGACGGATCGGTCGACCCGCACGCGACCGGTTCGCCGGCAGTCGCGGCACTCGTCCGCGATCCAGGTGCCTTCCCCGCCGCAGGCGGAGCAGGGCCGCACGGAGACGAACTGTCCCAGCATGGAGCGCTGAACCATGCGCACTTCGCCAGCTCCCTGACACGTCCCGCACGTCGAGGCCGTGCTCCCCGGTTCGGCCCCCGTCGTGTCGCAGCGCTCGCAGTCGTCCAGAGCGGAGACGCGAAGGGAGCGCCGGGCCCCCTTCGCCGCTTCCTCAAGGGTGATCGCGACGGAGACCTTGAGCGTCGAGCCGCGGCGCGGCTGGTTCGGGGATCGCGCCTCCGCGAAGAGGTCGCCGAAACCGGCGCCCCCGAAGCCGCCCCCCCCGAACTCCCGCATGAACACGTCGAAGGCGTCGGAGACGTTGCTCAATCCCGAGAACGGCGCCTCGCCTCCTCCGCCCCGCCGTACGCCGGCCTCGCCATACCGGTCGTACAATTCCCGCTTCCCCGGGTCGCGCAGCACCTCCCACGCCTCCGTCACCTCCTTGAACCGCTCCTCCGCGTCGGGCGCGGCATTACGGTCCGGATGGTATTCCATGGCGAGGCGCCGGTACGCTTTCTTCAGCTCGTCCGCACCCGCGTCGCGGGACACGCCGAGCAGCTCGTAGTAGTCGCCGTTCCCGCTCACGGGGTCAGTCGCGTGAGAAGATCGGAGGTCCAGTCGACGATGGAGACGACCTTGTCGTACGGCATCCGCGTGGGCCCAATGACGCCGACGGTGCCTTGGAGACTGCCGACGGCATAGTTCGCCGTGACGATCGTCAGATCCTCGAGTTCGGGCTGGCCGTGCTCGCCGCCGATCGTGACGTGGGGACCGTCCGAGCCACCGCGATCGCCGAGCACGGAAGCGAGCAGCTCCCGGCGCTCGGTGAGAAGCAGGAGCTCCCGCAGACGCTGGCTCGTCGTGAACTCCGGCTGCTCTGTCAGCGCCGCGGCGCTCCCGAGGTGGATCTCCCGCTCACGGCGGGCCCACTCGAAGATGTCGGGACCGCTGTGCACGAAGATGTTCATCAGTTCCTGGGCGCCGCGGTTTTCGAAGCTCAGGTCGCCCAGCCGTTCGCGGAGGGTCGCCTGGATCTCGGAGATCGTGCTGCCCGCCAACCGTTCGTTCAGCGCCTGAGACACCGCCTGGAGCGTCGCCCGCGGTACGCGCGTGGCCACGTCCACGTATACGGTGCGCACCACGACGGACTCGATCGTGAACACCAGGAGCACCTTGTCGCTCGAGAGCGGCACGAGTTCCAGACGTTCGAGCGTCGCAGTTGCGAGCGTGGGGCCCACCGCGAGGCCCAGTTCCCCCGTGAGGAGGCTGAGGACGCGCGCCGCTTTGCCCATGAGGTCCTCGACCCCTCCGGCATCGATGTCCCCCAGCTCGCGTTCGATCTTCGCCCGGTCACGCTCCCCGATGCTGCCCCAACGCATGAGCGCATCGACGTAGTACCGGTACGCGAGGTCCGTCGGAAGTCGCCCGGCGGAGGTGTAGGGGTGGGAGAGGAGCCCCTTGCTCTCGAGGTCCGCCATCGTGTTGCGGATCGTCGCGGGCGACACTCCGAGCGCGTAGTCCTTCCCGATCCTTCGCGAGCCGGCCGGCGCGGCCGTGCGGACGAAGGAGTCGATGACCGCCGCGAGGACGGCCTGTTCGCGCTCTGTCAGTGTTGGCAGGGTCATGCTCTTTCGGCCCCGGCGAGTTCGGCGGCGATCTCATCCAGGCGGAGCCAGCCTTCGATCGTCGCTGCCCAACGTTCTCCATGCTCCTCCAGCCACCCGGCCTCGGCCCAATCGTCGAGGCGGGGTCCATCCGACGAGAACTTCCGCGTGAAACCGGGCGTCAACCCGCGATTCGTACGAAGACCCAGCCAGATGCGTTCCAACTCTTCCTCCTCCGGCCCGATGGTTTCCCATCCGTCGAGCGGACCGCGGCCCGCCTTCAGCGCGCGTTCATACCGGTCCCAGCGGAAGACGTTCCAACTGCGGATCGGTGGGATGAATCCATGAGCGGACGGGCCGAGGGCAAGATAAGGCGTTCGGTTCCAGTACGACCAGTTGTGGCGGCACTGATCTCCCGGCCGGGCGAAGTTCGACACCTCGTAGTGTTCATACCCGGCCGCCCGCAGATCGCGCGACAGGAGTCGGTACTCATCCGCGTAGCGCCCTTCATCCGGCGCCCCCACCCGCCCCAGGCGGATCCACTCGGCGAGCGGTGTGCGAGGTTCGACCGTCAGGCCGTACAGACTCAGGTGAGACACGGCAAGCGTAGCGACGGCTTCCACTTCCGCTTCGAGGTCGCGCGTGACTTCCGAGGGGAGACCGAAGATGAGGTCCACGCTCACGCGTTCGAATCCGGCGTCCCTCGCCTCCGCGACGGCGTCCGTGGCCCGGCGCCGGTCGTGCAGCCGCCCCAGCCAGGTCAGAACCGCGTCGTCCAGGGCCTGCACGCCGAGGCTCAGCCGGTTCACGCCTGCCGCCCGCCAGCTTGAACCGAGGCGTGCGTTGAAAGACGCGGGGTTCGCCTCGGCCGTCCATTCCGTATGGGCGGGGTCGATTCGGAACCAGGCGGAGATCCGCGAGGCCAGTTCCTCCATCCCGGCGGCCCCCATGAGTGAAGGCGTTCCGCCCCCCACAAAGATCGTGTCGAGCGTGTCCCCCGGATCCCATCCGTTGCGCTCGAACCACCAGGCGAGTTCAGTGTCGATCGCAGTGAGCCAGCGGGACACCGGCGGGGTCGACGCGCGGTGGACCGAGAAGTCGCAGTAGTGACAGCGATGTGCGCAGAACGGAAAGTGCACGTACAGGGAGCGTGGCGGACTCTCGCCTGACATCAGCATCCGCCCCGCCGCCCGACGGCGGCGAAGTTCCCTCCCGGCCGGCGTTCGACCCACCCCTCCAGTTCCAGCCTCCCCAGTCCGCCAAGCACCTTCGCGACGGGCATCTCGAGACCGACGGCCAGTTCGTCCGGCGAACACGGCCCCCGCGACAGCGCTCCGAGCAGGCGCATGTCGCGAGAGGGTCCCTCGCTCACCGGCGCGGACCCTTCTTCCGGCTGTGGCCCCTGCGGCTCGAGCCGCAGCCAGCCCAGGGCGTCGAACACATCCTGCACGCCGGCCACGAGCCCGGCGCCCTGCCGCAGGAGGCGAAGGCACCCGGCCGCGCCGGGATCGTCGATCCGGCCGGGCACCGCGAGGACTTCGCGGCCCAGGTCGAGCCCGTGGTCCGCCGTGTTGAGCGCCCCGCTCTTTCCACCCGCCTCCACGACGATGACGCCGCGGGCGAGCGCGGCGATCACGCGGTTGCGGCGCGGAAACGCCGACCGCGTGGGTGGCGCCCCGGGCTCGAACTCGCTCAGCAGGATCCCGTGCAAGCGCATCCTCCGGTACAGGTCGCGGTTCTCGGCCGGATATTCGTGATCGTGTCCGGTGCCCAGCACCCCGATGGTCCGTCCGCCGGCGTCGAGGGCGCCCGCGTGGGCCGCCGCGTCGACGCCGCGGGCCATGCCGCTCACCACGGTCCAGCCCCAGCGCCCGAGTTCCCGGCCCAGGGTGTAGGCCGTGCGCAACCCGTAGGACGACGCGGCCCGCGTGCCCACGACCGCGATCGTCCGCTCAGGATCCAGCTCGCCGCCCCCGCACTGGAAGAGCACGGGGGGCGGATCGAGGAGATCGCGCAGCCCGACGGGATACGCGACCTCTCCGCAGCCCGTGTATCCCGTGACGCCGAGCTCTTTCTCCGTCACCTCGCGCAGCAGCGCTTGCGCCGCCGTCTCGGCGACAGGCCCCAGTGCCCGGACCGTCCTCGCCAGCGGAACCCGCCCGCCGCGGCGTAGCCCGCGCAACTCATCCGGCGCCGCCCGGCGCAGGGCCGCAAGCGCCTTCGACGCTCCGCCGTGCCGGTCGACCAGGCGCCGAACGGTACGCAGCCCGAGGCCGGGCGCGCGGGCCAGGACCACGAGCGCCGCCAACTCCCGGTCCCTTGCTCGCTCCTCCGCGGAACGGGTCCCCGTCACGGGCGCCACGCCTCGGCGCTCCCGAACGGGTCCGCCTCCGCTTCCTGCGCCGCCGACTCCTTCTCTTCTCGCACGCGCGCCCAGAGACCCTCGAGCGCGCGATCGAGGCCGGCCCCTGTCACGGCCGAGATCGTGAACTGGCCCCAGCTCCCGGGAGCCTCGACCGACACCGGCCGCCCCGGCTCGGCGGAACTCAGGTCGGCTTTCGTGAGGAGGACGCAGTGCGATATGCCGGCCAGCGCCGCGTCGTGCGCCCGCAGCTCCTCGCGTAGCAGGTCGTACGTCGCCTGTGGATCCGCGTCGTCCACCGGCACGAGGAGCGCAAGCGTGCGTGTACGTTCGATGTGGCGGAGGAACTGCGTTCCCAGGCCGCGCCCCGCGTGGGCTCCTTCGATGATCCCCGGGATGTCCGCCATCACGAACGAGCGACTCCCGCTCAGGCCCACCACCCCCAGGTTGGGTGTCAGCGTGGAGAAGGGGTACTCCGCGATCCGGGGCTTCGCCGCCGTGACGCGTGCCAGGAGCGTCGATTTTCCTGCGTTGGGCTCGCCTACCAGACCCACGTCGGCAATGAGCTTGAGTTCCAGTTCGACATGCCTCTCCTCCCCCCACTCCCCGGGTTCCCATTCGCGCGGCGTCTGTCGGGTGGGCGAGGCGAAGCTCGCGTTACCCCGTCCCCCGCGGCCGCCCCGCGCCACGACGAGTTCATCGTCCTCATCGAGCAGTTCTCCGACCCGTTCTCCGGTCTCGACATCGCGCACGAGCGTCCCGAGCGGTACGGGCAGCCGCAGGTCTTCGCCCGAGGCTCCGTCCCGGTTCTTCCCTTCCCCGTGGCCGGCGCGCCCGGCTTTGTAGTGCTCGCGGTACGAGTAGTCGAGCAGCGTGTCGAGCCGGCGATCCGCAACGAGAATGACGTCCCCGCCGTCGCCGCCGCGACCACCGGCAGGCCCTCCGCGCGGTACCCCCCTCTCGCGCCGGAAGGCGACGGCGCCCGCGCCGCCCGCTCCTCCGGCTACGTGTATTCTCGCTACATCGACGAACAAGATTCCCCCTCCACCTTCCGCCCCGGGTTCCTCCCCGAGTCCTGTTCCGCACGATCCGCAACTTCCTCCCAGATCGCGAGCATCCTCGCGGCATCCGCTCCGACGGAAGCCGCAGGCCCGGCGCCCCCCCGGCTGGCCGCCCGCACGCCGACGTTGAGCGCCGCCTTCACCCGCCACGCCGGAGCCCCGACGTTCAGTGCGCCGTGAAGGTGCGCGCGGAGTTGCCGTTCGTGCCCGGCCGCGGCCAGCAGCCCCACGATGCACAGTTCCCGCGTCTCGACCGAAAGCCGCGGACGCGACAGCGTGCGCCCATACCCATGCTCGACCATCCAGACATCCAGATCCGGGTGCAGGCGGCGGACATGCTCGCGAAGCCGTTCGTACACGTCCCCGTATACGGCCCTGCAGAGTGCCTCGCCGTCTCCAGCCCGATCCGCCGGCACCTGTTCCATCCCGGCCTCGCTCCCGGTCATCCTTCTCCACTCCATGAACGCGTCCAGCACCGCGGGGAATCCGACGAAGAGGTGCGCCTGCAGAAGCGCCTCCTCCACCTCCGAGCGGTTCGCGTGCGCGGCTGCCGCCTCGAGCGCCATCCGCCGGCGCTCGACGCTCCGGCATGCGAGGGCCGCGGAGACCTGTACCAGCGCCCCGGTGCGCGCGTCGAGTCCCGTCTCAGTTTTCATGAGCTGCCACCGACAGCACACCGACATCGTCCCCGCGCGTGTTCCGGACCACCGGACGCGCAAGGCTCGTCAGACGTCCGATCTCCTCCGGCTCCAGCAGCGACAACGTCGCGAGCGCGTGCACAACCGCCGGCCCCAGAGGCCGCGTTGCTCCATCCAGCACCTTGAAGGCCGCACCCCATGTCCCGTTGGTGCCCCACGTGCCGTCCGTGCCCGCAAGGCAGAAGACCCCCTCCGCCCCCTCCTTGGCGAGAATCCGACCCTCACTCGCCCGCATCAGGTTCGCCGAGAGCGCCGTGGGTCCTGACACCAAGGTCGGGCGCGTTGTCATCGCCGTAACAACTGATCGTACGGCCGCCTCCGTCGAGGCCCCGAACTCCGCGAACACCCGTGCCATGTCCCGCAGGGGGAGGGCCGGGGTCGGCAGGCCGCAGCCGTCCGTCCCCCACGGCAGCCGCCCGCAGTCTGCGCGCAGCCACGTCGAAAGCTCGCGCCGGATCGTCCGCTGCAGCGGGTGCTCCGGTTCCTGGTATCCCGTCACAGACCAACCGCGCGCGACGCACAACGCCAGCAGCGCCGCGTGCTGGCCCGAGCAATTGTTGTGGATCCGCCCAGGCAGCCGCCCCGCCCGATCCATCCTCCGGGCCGCCCCCTCGTCGAACGGCCGATGAGGCCCGCATGCGAACATCTCCGGAGTCAACGCCGCGGCGTCGATGACCGACCGCACGACGTCCAGATGCCGTGGCGTGCCGTGATGGGAAGCACACGCCAGCGCGAGCGCCTCCGCCCCGAGCCCGAGGCGCCCGAGCACACCGTCTCGGACCACCGGCAGGACCTGCAGCGGCTTCATCGAAGAACGCCAGAAAGCCGTCAGTTCCGGATCGCCGAAGGCGTGACGCCGGCTGGAGCCGGCTTCGTGGACGATCCCGTACACCAGATGCGTCGATTCCCGTTGGCCGGCCCGCTCCAGCGTGACCTGGATCGCGTTCACCGCCCACTCGCTCCGGTCGCGGGGGCCCGGGCGAGCCGCGCCCATGCCCGGGCGGTCGCGCTCCCGTCCGTCAGATCCCGGACCATGTGGTCCAGGTCCTCGGGACGATCCACGTCGTACCACTCCGGCAGTTCCGTGCAATCGAGCCGCAGCGACGCGATGCGCGCGCGCGTCCAGGCGAGCAGTCCCGGCGTCGACCAGGGGGCGTCGGCGAAGAGCCTTCGAGCCATCGGCCAGACGGATCGCTGCGCTCCGATGGTGTAGTAGCCCCCGTCGCGGGTCGGCCCGAGGACGAGAGGGGTCGCCCCGAGCGCGTCGAACGCGGCTTCGACATGACCCGCCGGGAGCGTCGGATGGTCGCTTCCCACGGCAACCGCACGCTCCGTCCCCTCACTGAGCGCACAGGCGAACGCCATCGCGAGCCGGTCGCCCAGCGAACCCTCGGGCTGAAGACGGATGCGGGCCCCGGGATACCGGGCCCCGAGCTGCTCCAGCGCTCCCGGCCGTGCCGGCACCCACAACTCCACGCCCACTCCGTCCGGGGGAAGCCGCATGGCATCATCGAGGAACGCCTGGTAGAGCGCGGCGGACCCTTCCCCGGTCAGCCGGGGCTGCAGGCGCGTCTTGACATGGCCCGGCTCAGGCAGGCGGCCGAAAACGAGAAGTCTTCGACACGAACTCTCGCGGTTCAAAGCAGGGGGTTCAGGTGCGTACCGACCCGCAGTCTAGCGGGTGTTGACCTCGATCACTCCGCCCTCCGCGCCCGGCCGGCGATAGCGGGGCGGAACCATGCTCTGGTGGTACAGCCGGATCGACACGATTTCCTCCGCGTCAATCCGGCGCAGCGTGGTGACCGCGTCATTCAGGTTGAAATCGCCATCCACGACCAGCAGCGGCACGTAGTAGTCCTGCGCCTGTCGCCCGAACAGCCCTGAGCTGTCGTTACCACCCCGGAAGCCGATCCGATCTTCAAAGATGAGCAGTTCCCGGTGGTGGGTGAGCGCTTCGTAGGCCGACCGATATCCGGCGTCGCGGATCTCGCTGCCGGTGATGATGAGCCGGGTGTACGTCCCGGGCCGAGGGTTGCTGGCGCACGCGGTTGCCGCCATCAGAGCCATCGTGGTTGCGATCACCGCCGATCGTCGCGTGCGCTGTTTCATAACTCGTCTCCTGACCTCTTCAACGGCCCCTGCGGCATGCTGCCCCTGCTCGTCCTAGTGACCTCCGTCGGTCTCCCCGCTCTGCGTGCCTTCCGCACCCCGCTCCTCGGCGACACGCGCCGCGACCGTGAGCAGCGTCGCCGGCGAATCGGCCTCCCTCAGGAGGTCGATCGCGACCTGCACCTGTGCGTCGCGCACGGCCCGGCTCCGGAGCTGGGGCACTTCCCCGAACTCCGCACCCGCCAACTCATCCGCGATGAGCCAGTCGACATAGGTCTGAGAGCGGTCGAAGAGTTCCCGCTCGATCTCGGCTCCCGCGTCCACCAGCGCCGTCCAGACCTCATCCCTCATCCCCTGCGTGACGGAGAAGCCTTCGCTGAAGTCGTGGTCGTTCGCATACTCGACGGCCCACCGGAAGACGACATTGCGCGGGATCGCCCCCGACCGCGTCGCGAGGCGCCGCAGCTCCTGCTCGTCGGTCGAGAGTGTGTCGCGGTAGACGGTCAGGTCCGGCGTGATCCCGCCGCCCCCGTATACCGTCCGTCCGCCCGTCGTCTTGAACTCCTCCCGCTCTTCCGGCTCCGATGCCGACGCGACCGGCTCACCGGAAATCGCGACGGCGCTTGCCGCCAGATTCTGAAGGACGCTCTCGCGGTCGAAGTCCTTCGTGATCGAGCGCCCGGCCGGCGTGTACCAGCGGGCGGTCGTCACCTTCATGCTGTTGTTCCCGGAGAGCCCGTAAAGCGTCTGCACGGACCCCTTGCCGAAGGTCGTCGTGCCCACGACGACGGCGCGATCATGGTCCTGGAGCGCGCCCGCCACGATCTCGGAGGCGCTGGCGCTAAGACCATCCACGACGACGACGACGGGGATGTCGGCATAGCGGTCGCCGCTCGAGGCCCGGAACAGATAGTTCTGCTCATCGAGACGTGAACGCGTCTCCACTACGGCGGCGCCGCGCTCCAGGAACAGGTCCGTGACGTCGATTCCCTCGGGCAGCAGGCCACCCGGGTTCCGCCGCAGGTCGAGGATCAGTCCGGTCGCGCCTTCCTCGACGATACGGTCCAGCGTCGCGACGAGTTCCTCCTGCGCCTGGCGGCTGAATCCCCGCAGCGTGACATAGCCGATCTCGTCGTCCAGGACGAACCCCTGCGCCTGGGCGACCTGGATGACGTCGCGCACGATGCGAATCGCGAGCGGCCTGTCCACGCCCACACGCGCGATCGTAATGTTGACCGGTGCCCCCCGCTCGCCCCGCAGGGTGTCCACGGCCTTGTCCACCGACCAGCCTTCCGCGGACTCATCCTCGACCTCGATGATGCGGTCGCCGACTTCGAGTCCCTCGCGCAGCGCGGGCGAGTTCGGGAGCACCTGGACGACGGTGATCCAGTCGTCCTTCACGTCGATGCGGACGCCGAGTCCGCCGTAGTTCCCCGTGGTGGTGAAACGAAGGTCCTCGGAATCACGCGGTTCGAGGAAGGTGGTATACGGGTCGCCCAGATTCTCGAGCATCCCGTCGATCGCCATGCGATACAACTCGTCCGGCGCGATCTCGTCGACGAAGCGCGTGGAGATCAGACGGTGAATGTCGTCGAGGAGACGACGGCTCTCCCCGCCGCTCGCAGCCGCACCCTGGTTGATCAGCCAACCGCCCGTCGTGAGGGCGATGGCGCCGACCAGCACCCCCGTCGTCCAGGATCGATCCACTTTCATGCGTCCTCCGTTGTAGCAGTCCCGCGTCGTATCGGGCTGCGCTCACGCGGCGCTCGGCCGCCTCCGTCAATGTCACACCGCACCGCTACAGAGGAAAGTTCGCCCCTCGGAAGCGGCCCGGAAATCTCTCCTCCAGAAGCGCCAGAATCCGGGCTTCCACCTCGTCCGGAGTCCCCGAGCCGTCGAGGATCGCGATTCCGTCCTCCCCCGCCGCCAACTCGCGGTATCCCTCCCGCACCCGCTCCATGAACACTTCAGCTTCGCGTTCGATGCGGTCCGGGCGGCCGCCGTGGGCTTCGCGCCGGTCCGTGCCCACCATCACAGGTACGTCGAGGACGATATACAGATCCGGGACGAGGCCCCCCGTCGCCGCGCGGGTCACCTGTTCGATCGTCTCCGGAGGGACTCCCCGCGCCCACCCCTGGTAGACCCGGGTGGAGAGCTCGAATCGGTCACTGAGGACGACCTCTCCCCGCCCCAGCACCGGCCGGATCACCTCATCGACATGCACGCGACGGGACGCCGAGAAGAGCAGCACTTCGGCGACCCCATCGAGATGCAGTTCCGGCCGGTCGAGGAGTACGCTCCGAATGGCTTCAGCCGCCGCCGTCCCCCCCGGTTCCCGCGTCACCGTGTGCGGCACGCCCGACGCGGACAGCCGTGCGGCCAGCCGCGCGATCTGGAGCGATTTTCCCGCCCCTTCCGGTCCCTCGAATACGAGGAAGCAGCCCTTCATTCAGTCGTAGTACTCCCAGCCAAGGTGGGTAATCTGTTCCTCCCCCATCAGCCAGCGCAGCGTGTTCTTGAGCTTCCAGTGCTGGATGAAAATATCGTGCTCCGGATACAGGTCCGGGGCCGTCTGCGGCGCCTTGAAGTAGAACGACAGCCATTCCTGGATTCCCGACAGTCCGGAGCGCGCCGCGAGGTCGAGAAACAGCGCGAGGTCGAGGACAATGGGCGCGGCAAGAATGGAATCGCGACACAGAAAATCGATCTTGATCTGCATGCCGTACCCCATCCAGCCGAATATGTCGAGGTTGTCCCAACCCTCCTTGTTATCACCCCGCGGCGGGTAGTAGTTGATGCGCACCTTGTGATACATGTCCCCATAGAGGTCCGGGTACATGTCCGGCTGCAGGATATACTCGAGGGCACCGAGCTTCGATTCTTCCTTCGTCTTGAAGCTCTCCGGGTCGTCGAGCACCTCGCCGTCCCGGTTGCCGAGGATATTCGTCGAGAACCAGCCGTTGAGGCCGAGCATGCGCGCCTTGAGACCGGGGGCCAGAATCGTCTTCATCAGCGTCTGGCCGGTCTTGAAGTCCTTCCCCGCGATCGCGACACCCTGGTCGGCGGCGAGCGCGAGCAGCGCGGGGATGTCACAGGTCAGATTCGGCGCCCCGTTCGCGAACGGCACGCCCTCCATGAGCGCGGCCCACGCATAGAGCATCGAGGGCGCGATGTCCGCGTGGTTCTCCTCCATGCCGCGCTCGAAGGCGGCCACGCTGTCGTGCACCGGACTCGCCTTCATGAAGATCTCGGTCGACGCAGCCCACACCATCACGAGGCGGTCGCATCCGTTCTCGGCCTTGAACCGGCGGATGTCCTCGCGGAGCTGCTCGGCGAGGTCCCGCTTGTTCGCGCCCGTCTTCACGTTCGAGCCGTCGAGCTTCTTCACGTAGGCGCGGTCGAAGGCGGCCGGCATCGGCTCGATCTTCCGCATGAAGTCCGCGAGCGGATCGATGTCCTCGGGCCGGAGGACACCGCACACCTTGGCGGACTCGTAGGCGTTGTCGGCAATCGGGTCCCACGCGCCGAAGACGAGATCGTCCAGTTCGGCGAGCGGCACGAAGTCGCGGATGAGCGGAGTGCGGTTCTCGGTCCGCCGCCCGAGCCGGATCGTATTCATCTGCGTGAGCGATCCGATGGGCCGGTTTCGCCCCCGGCGCGCCGCCTCCACGCCCGCGATGAAGGTCGTCGAGACCGCTCCGAGGCCGACGAGGAGAACGCCAAGCGTCCCTTCGGCGGACGCAATCGTTTCGGATGATCTATCCAAGTCCACGATGCTGGTTCACTCCGTGTCTGGTTTTGGTCCGTATCCGGTTCAGTCGGATTTCCGGGGCGGCTCGCCATCGGGCCGCGTGTTCCGGTACACCCACCAGATCCGCTGGAATGCGGTCAGGTTGGTGAGAATCGCGAGGCCGATGATCACGACCCTGAGAACGAGCCCCTGGTGTCCGAACATCGGGGTCTCGCCGAAGATGAGCGCCGCAAAGCCGATCAGGATGACCCGTTCCGGGCGCTGCATGAGGCCGACGTAGCAGTCGATCCCCAGCGCCTCGGCGCGGGCGCGCGTGTAGCTGATCATGAGGGAGCCGGCCATCGCGAGGACGATCCAGTAGATCATCCCGACATCGCCCAGCTCGAGACGGTAGTCGTTGTACAGGGAGAGCAGCCCCAGGTACACGACGATCTCGGACAGTCGGTCCAGCGTCGAGTCGTAGAAGGCCCCGAAGGACGAGGCAAGTCCGGTACGGCGCGCCACGGTGCCGTCGAACAGGTCGAACACGCCGCCCAGCAGGACGAGGAAGCCGGCTGTGCTCACATGGTGTTGATGAAAGAAATAGCCGGAACTGCAGGTGATGATGAAACCGAGCGTGCTGATGAGATTGGGGTGGACGCGGCGTTTCGTGAGCCACGCCATGGCCGGCTCGAAGATCGCGCGCAGCGCGCGTTCCCCCAGATCGCGAGCCGCCTTCATGTCGGGAGGATGATCCTGCTTTCTTCGCCCTTCCGGACCCCCTCTCCGATCGCTTGATCCACCCGCTCCATGAGCTTCTCGAAATTCGCCTGAGAGGAGATGAGGGCCTGGTAGCGGGTGTTCGTCTGGATCTGCTCCTGCAGTTCGGCGAACTCCCGTTCCTGCTCCTCGCTCGGCTGTTCTCCTCGGCCGACCGCTTCCATCAGCGTGCTTTGGAGGTCGCGCATCCGGTTGAGCAGTTCCGTCGCGTCGCGGTCCTCGTCGATCTCGCGACGGGCCGCCCGCAGGTAGGCGTATTCGGGCAACTGGGAGATGATGCGCCCTACCTCCTGCGCCCTCTCCAGCATGCGGTCTCGCTCGTCCATGTCTTCGGCTCGAAACGGAATCAGAAAGCACTCAGGGCCGACAAGTCGGGTCGGCGGCGGTCGGAGGTTCGGATCGTCCGCGCGCTCGCCATGCGCGGGCGCGGGCAGACGATTCGACGCCCGAGTATAACCCGGCCTCGACCCCCACGCGACTTGAAAGACCGGGGAACACGGCTATGGGGAAGCCCCTTTTTGCGCGGACGCGAAGCGGGGCCGGCCGGCGAGGTCGACGCCCACGCGGCCGTCCGTGAGACTCGGCTCTGCCTGAAGCAGCGCAAGCACTGCCGCGCCCTGCGACATCCCGATCTCGAGGAAGAGCGCGCCGCCGTCCCGCAGGCGGGCCGCCGCGCCGGACACCACGGTTCGAATCACATCCAGCCCGTCCTGCCCACCGTCCAGGGCAACCCTCGGCTCGTGCTCGCGTAGGGCCGGATCGAGATCGGCCAACTCGTCCGTCGTCACATACGGAGGATTCGAGATGATGAGGTCGAAAGCTTCACCGGGCGCGAGTGCGGACCACATGTCGGGAGCGCAGGCGCGCAGTTCGAGGCCATCGACGCCCGCGCGGCGGGCGTTCGCGCGGGCCAGGTCGAGCGCCTCCTCCGAGACGTCCAGTCCGACTACGCGCGACGCGATCTCCTCGTCGAGGAGCGCGATCGAAATGGCGCCCGACCCCACCCCGATGTCGAGCGCATCGACGGGCGCGCCACGGTCGCGGTGCCACGCGGCGACAAGGTCGATCAGCTGTTCGGTCTCCGGCCGCGGGATGAGCGCGCGGCCATCCGATACGAGCCGGACGCGCCGGAAGTCGACCGTGCCCTCGATGTGCTGCAGCGGCTGCCCCTCGAGACGCCGGGAAACGGCGCGCGCCACCGACGCCGCGCCGGCCGGATCGACCCGCTCCCCGCCGGAGACGCCGAGCTCGCTCCGCGACAGGCCGAGCGCCGCCGCCACGAGCCGCTCGGCCTCGACGCGCGGAGCCTCCAGCCCGGCCAGCTCGAGTTCGCGCCGCACACCCCGCACGATCTCCCGGCGCGTCGGACCCGCCGGGCGGCGCCCCGCCCCACGCGGCGGCGGTTCCATCACCCGCCCTCCGCCGCCATCCGCTCCTCTGTTCCGGCCAGCCGCAGCGCCTCCACGACCTCGCCCAGATCCCCGGCAAGGATCGCCTCGAGCCGGTGGCTCGTGAGGTGGATCCGGTGGTCCGTCACCCGATTCTGCGGGAAGTTGTACGTCCGGATCTTCATGGATCGGTCGCCTGTGCCCACCTGCGTGCGCCGCTCGCGGGCCCGCTCCGCCTCCTGCTCGGCGACCAGCCGGTCGAGCAGCCGGCTGCGCAGCACCTTGAGCGCTCGCGCCTTGTTCTTGTGCTGCGACTTTTCGTCCTGGCACGAGACGACGAGCCCCGTCGGCCGGTGCGTGACCCGAACCGCTGAGTCGGTCGTGTTCACGGACTGGCCGCCCGGTCCCGAAGAGCGAAAGACATCGATCTTGAGATCGGCCGGGTCGAGCTCGATATCCACTTCCTCGGCTTCCGGGAGGACGGCGACGGTGGCGGCGGAGGTATGCAACCGGCCCTGGCTCTCCGTCGCCGGCACACGTTGCACGCGGTGGACGCCGGACTCGTAGCGCAGACGACCGTAGGCCTCGCTCCCGCGTACGACGAAGACGACCTCCTTGAGCCCGCCGAGCGTCCCCTCGCTCGTACTGATGATTTCCACTTCCCAGCCCGACTCCGCGGCGAAACGCGCGTACATCCGGTACAGATCCGCCGCGAAGAGCGCGGCTTCGTCTCCGCCGGTCCCGGCCCGGATCTCCACCACGGCGGGACGGTCGTCCAGCGGATCCTTCGGAACGAGGAGGTGACGAAGCTCGTCTCGGGCGGCCTCGCGCTCGACCTCCAGCTCGGCGGCCTCGGCCTCGGCCATCTCCGCCAACTCACCCTCGGATTCCGCCGCGACCTCCCGCGCCTGGCGGAGGTCGTCGAGGAGCTTGAAGTGGCGCGCAGCCGCCCGCGCCACGGGTTCCAGCGCCGAGTGTTCACGCGCCAGATCCCGCAACAGAGACACATTCGACAGCACCTCGGGTTCCGCCATCCGGCGCGCCAGCTCCTCGTACCGTTCAGCGGCCGCCCGCAGACGATCCTCGAGGGTGTCCCGATCCGACATCATTTCTCCGGCTGCCTTGTATGCCCTACATGAAAACGGGGTCCCCTGGGAACCCCGTGATCTGGAAGACGGTTTGGAGCGCGAGGCGCCTCCGGCTCAGGCATCGACTGCCGCTGCCTCCTGCTCCTTCTCCGCCTCTTCCTTCTCCGCGCCGCGGGAGCTCCGATCGCCGTACTTGGCGATGAACCGCTCCACCCGGCCCGCCGTGTCGACGAGCTTCTGCCGCCCCGTGAAGAAGGGGTGACAATGCGAACAGATCTCGACGTGGATCTCGCCCACCGCCGAGGAGGTTTCCGTCTCCCGGCCGCACGCACAGGTGATCTTGGCGGGTGCGTACTCCGGATGTATGCCTGCCTTCATGTCTTCCCCACGCGCTGGATTTCTGCCTCCCGGTGGAGGCGTCTGCGGAACAGCCATGTAATCTAGCCGGAACGCCTCAGCCGCTGCAAACGCGGGATCCTGTCCTGCCGCCAGAATCGTGCGTCCCGCGCTCGCGGCAGGTAGACTCATCGCCATGATCCGCGATGCGTTGATAACCCTTCTCGACTTCCACTACCGGGCCCGCGACGGGACGCTGGACGCCGTCGCGCAAATCACGCCCGAAGAGTTCCTCCGCGACCTGGGCAGCAGCTTCGGCTCGATTCGCGACACGCTCGCGCACGTGGTGTCCGCCGAATGGGTCTGGTGTTCCCGCTGGGAGGGCTTTTCGCCGCCCCGCCATCTGCCCGCCTCGGATTTCGAGACCGTGGACGACATCCGCGCCCGGTGGGCCGAGGAAGAGACGCGCGTGCGGCGCTTCGTGGAGAAACTGGCGCCGGACGACGTGGACCGCGTCATCGAGTACACCTTCTTCGGCGGCGAACCGATGCGCGCGGTCTTCCGGCACATGCTGCAGCACCTCGTCAACCACGCGACGTACCACCGCGGCCAGGTCACGACGATGCTGCGTCAACTCGGCGCGGCGCCACCCCGGGACCAGGGCCTCATCGGCTTCTACCTCGAGCGCCCGTAAGCGGTTGACGAGCCCCGGCGTGCCCGCCTCAGACCAGGAAGCGGCCGCTCAGCCGCCGGGCGTCAGCATCACGCGATCGGCCACGACCGCCTCCACCCTCTCCCGCGAATAGTAGAGCGGGAAGAAGCGGTCCTTCGCCCAGCCCTCGAACAGGTTCCGGTACATGGGATCGTCCGGGTCTCCCCCCTGTCCGGGCGTGTTCGTGAACACTGCCGCGTCCCAGTCTCCCGCCTCCACGATGATCCGGAAGGAGGGGCCCGAGGTCTGATTGTCCCCACCCCCCGTCTGGTTCACGGTGAAGCCGTTGCCTCCGCGCGGGAGCGGTCCGACTTCGAGGCGTGCCCGCATCTCGGCGTTCACGACGCCCGAGAGGGGGTGCCGCAACCGCGCGTGCTTGAAGCGCACGTCGCCGTAGCGCCAGGGATCGCCGCCGAAGCGGTCCTCAAGGCCGTCCAGGGCGTCGCCGAGGGTGCGGGCGAGGAAGGCGTCGCGCCCCGCCACGGGATCCCCGTTTCCGAGCGGCGCGAACCACGCGGGGGGAGAGGCGAGCCAGTCGATGATCTTCTTCATCGACAGGCGCCCCAGCGACGCGCGGACTTCGGGGGGCACGACAAGCGGCACCATCTGCCGCTGGAGTTCGCGCTCCCAGGAGACGTAGATCGCCGCCTCGCGTGACTCCGGGGCCAGCGCGAGGTCCCAGTCCAGGAGTTCGCCCCTCGCCGCGTCCGCCGCCGCGGGCAGGTCGACGCCGCGCAGCATCGGCACCAGCGAGCGGGCGGGGAGCGACACGTAGTCGGTCGCCAGTTGCATCATCTCCGACATCGTGAAGCGCCGGCCGGTCGCCAGGACCTCGTCGATGCGGGCGCTCCGGAACGGGTCGCTCCAGCTCCAGCCCACGGCATCGCGGTGCTCGTAGCCCGGCGGGACGAGATTCTGGTTCGCCGTGGACCAGAACCCCTTCTCCGGGTTGAATACGTGCGGCTTGTGCCGGATCTCGAGGTAGCCGTCCCACTCGTAGCGCCCGTCCCCCGGCACCGGGACGAGGCCCGACCAGCTGCGGCGGATGGGCGCGATCCCCACCGACTGCCAGCCGATGTTCCCGTCCACATCGGCCCACACCATGTTCTCGCCGGGGATGTTGGAGTAGTTGCAGGCCTCGACGAACTCCTCCCACGTCTTCGCCTGGTCCATGCGCAGGCTCGCGAGGTAGGGGGCGCCGCCGATCTCCATCCACCCCGCGCGCACCCCGTAGGCGAGGCCGTTGTCGCGGTCCTCGTACACGACGGGTCCGTGCCGCGTGTACTTGTGCTGCACCCGCTCCGGCCCCCGTCCCTCGACCGGGATCTCGTCGTCGATGACCCGCATCGCCTCCCAGCCGCCCTCGTAGCGGTAGCGGTTCGGGTCGTCCGGGTGAGTCTCGTAGACGTAGAGATCCTCGGCATCGGTCTGGAAGACGGTGAGGCCCCACGCCCCGTACCCGTTATGGCCGATCGAAATGCCCGGCAGCACGGGCTCGCCGCCGCCGATCACGTTCCACCCCGGCCCGACGAGGTGTACGAGGTAGCGCAGCGAGGGGGCCGCCTGGACCCGGTGCGGGTCGTTCGCCATCAGCGCACGACCGCTCAGCGTGCGGCTCCCCGCCACGACCCAGTTGTTGCTCCCGGTGCCCATCCGCTCCGCCTCGAGGCGTCCCGCCCCGTAGGCGTCCGCCTGATCGGCTTCCTCCTGGAGCGTCTGCAGGGCGAAGGCCTCCGCGTCCGAGGCCGTGGCCCTGAAGCGCGGATCGACATCCTCGGGCCGGAACTGTACGGATCCACGGAAGGCGCGGTACACGTCGAGGATCTCCCGGCTGAGGAGCGAGCCGTCGATCGCCGGGTCGAGATCGATGTCGGGTTCCCCCGGATGGAAGTAGGAGACCTCTTTCACCTTCTCCGCCCCCACCGCCGCGACGGCGATCCCGAGATCGAGTTCCTGCCCGATGTTCATGAGCAGACCCTGGTGGCGCGAGATCACGACATCCGGCGTCCACGGATGCGGGCGAATCCCGAGCATCTCGAACTCGACCGGAAGCAAATCCGGGTCGCGCTCCGTCTCGGCGATGTAAGCGTTGATCCCGTCCGTGAAGGCTCGGATGATCTCCGCACCGCGCGGGTGGTAATGGTTCAGCTCGGCTTCCAAATCGCCGCGGTACCGGAACAGCCGCGCGCCGCGGTCCCGCTCCAGCTCGCGGGGACCGAGGATCTCGGACACGGTGCCCGTGGCCTGCCGGCGCCACATTTCAAACTGGAAGAGTCGGTCGCGCGCCGCGCTGTAGCCCTGCGCGAAGAAGAGATCGTGCTCCGTCTCCGCGTAGATGTGGGAGACGCCCCATAGATCCTTGAGGATCTCGACACCCGCCTCGAGCCCCGCGACCCGCAGCGTCTCCGCCTCGCCCGACCGAAGGACCTCGACCCGGTCCGGAAGGCCGGCCGCCAGGTCGTCGACCGTCGGTGCGCCGGGCAGATCTCCGCCGGAGCCCCGCCAGACCGGCAGGAGGAGGATGAGCGTGAACAGCGTGACGGATCGAACCCGCATCGGATTCTCCTTGGGAGTCTTTGGTAAGTCCGGCTACTACCCGGTGGCTTTCTTCTTCTCCGGCTCGCCCTCTGCCTGGTCTCCGGCCCCCGTCTCCGCCTCGGCGTCCCCGGAGACGCTCGCCTTGAGCGCGGCCATGAGGTCGATGACCTGGGCCGTCGTCTCCTCCGCGACGGGCGCCGTGATCTCGATCCCGTCCTCGACCTTGCGCTCGATCGCCTCCAGCATGCGCCGTCCGACCTCATCCTCGTACTTCGACGGATCGAAGCTGTCCGAGGCGATCTGCTCGATCAGCTGCACGGCGAGGCCGAGTTCGGCATCGGCGACCTCGCCCTCTCCCGACGGCACGGCGGCGATGTCCCGCACCTCGTGGGCGTAGTGCAACTGCTCGAGCACGAGGTGATCCCCGACCGGCCGTACGAGGACGAGATACTGCTTGCCGCGCGCCGCGTACTGGGCGAGCGCGGCCCAGCCCGTCTTCTTCATCGCGGCCCCGAGGAGGCGGTACGCCTTGTCCCCTCCCCTCGCCGGGCCGAGGTAGTACGTCTTCCCGATATACGCCCGCTCGACCTCGTCCAGCGGCACGAATTCAACGATCTCGATCGCCTGCGTCGCCTCCGCCTCCAGCGCCTTCAGCTCCTCGGGCTTGAAGGTCACGTACTGATCCTTCGCGAACTGGTAGCCCTTGATGAGGTCGCTGCGTGCGACCGGCTCCCCGCTCTTCGCGTCCACGTACTGCTGTTTCACGCGGGTCCCGTCGGGGGAGAGGAAGTTGAAGCGGACCTTCTGTGAATTCTCGGAGGACGAATAGAGCTGGCACGGGATCGAAACGAGCCCGAACGAGATGGTCGCTCTTGCAATGGGTCGAGGTGACATCCTGCGCCTCTCCTTGTGCGCGCCGAACTGTCGGCGCATTGCCAGGCCCCCGTCTGATGCCGAACCGGGGGGCCGAATTATAGGTTGCGGCCCGGATTGTCGCACCGAGCGAGACAACCCGAAGCCGGCAGACCGGAATCAGCATGGGAGGCGGTGCCGCAAGCATGCCCCGCAACAAACTCGAGGAATATCGGGACAAGCGCGCGTCCGAGCGCACGCCGGAGCCCTTCGGCGGGGCGCCCGGGACGGGTGTCGGCGTGTTCGTCGTCCAGCTGCACGCGGCGACCCGCCGGCACTACGACCTCCGCCTGGAGATCGGGGGCGTCCTCGTCTCGTGGGCCGTGCCGAAGGGCATCTCCGCGGACCCCGCCGACAAGAAACTTGCGGTCCACGTCGAGGACCACCCCGTCGAGTACATCGAATTCGAGGGCGTGATTCCGGCCGGCGAGTACGGCGGCGGCGAGATGATCGTGTGGGACATCGGCCGCTGCCTCATGCTCGAAGATCCGCAGGAGGGACTCAAGAAGGGGAAACTCCTCTTCGAACTCCGGGGTCACAAGCTCAAGGGCGTGTGGACGCTCGTGCGGCTGGAGAAGGGCGAGACCGGCAACGAGTGGCTGCTGATCCGAGAGCGGCGCGGCGGGCACCCGATCCTGAAGGACGGATCCCTCCCCGAGTCGTCGATCCTTTCGGGGCTCACCGTCGAACAGATGGCCGATCGCGAGCGGGGCTGGTACCCGGGAGGGGAGCTGGCCGCAGCCCTCGAGCAGGCCGGCGCGCCGGAACAGCCGGTCGACCCCGCCGAGGTCCGATTCATGCTCGCCACGCCTCGCGAAGACGCGTTCGATGACCCCGCATGGCACTTCGAGCTCAAACTGGACGGCTACCGCATGCTGGCCGCGGCCGTCGAGGGTGAAGCGAGTCTGCTGACCCGGAACGGACACGACGCGCTCCCCACCTTCCCGGATATCGCGCGCGCCCTGCGCAAGCTCCCCTTCCGGCGCGTCGTCCTGGACGGTGAAGTCGTCGTCCACGACGCGGCGGGCTACCCCAGTTTCCGGCACCTGCAGAAACGGGCCCGGCTCTCGCGCCCGCTCGACATCCGGCGCGCCTCCTTCGAGATGCCGGCGAGCTTCTACGCCTTCGATCTGCTCGCGTTCGACGGGCACGATCTGCGCGACCTGCCGCTCTCCGAGCGCCGCCGCTTCCTGCGCGACGCGGTGCCGGAGGCGGGGCCGATCCGCTTCAGCGAGCACTTCGAGGGGTGCGGGGAAGCCCTCTTCGGGCAGGTACAGGGGATGGGACTCGAGGGGATCATGGCCAAGCGCGCCGACTCCCGGTACATCGGGGGCCGCTCCTCCGACTGGCGAAAGATCCACGCGGCGCGCGAGGCCCGCTTCGTCATCGTCGGCTTCACGACGCCCGCCGGCTCGCGGACGGGCTTCGGCGCGCTCCACCTCGGCGCCTACGGTCCCGCCGACTCCCCGGCGGGGGCGGCAAACGGGGAGGACGGCCTCGCTCTCCACTACATCGGCCGCGTGGGTACGGGCTTCGACGACAAGACTCTCACGTACCTCCGGGCGCGGCTCGACGAGCTGAAGTCCGACGACCCCGCCTTCGCCACTCCGGCGCCCGCAGGCGACGACCACACCTGGGTCGAGCCCGAACTCGTGGCCGAAATCCGCTACAAGGAATTCACCGAGGGCGGCCTGCTCCGTCATCCGGTGTTCCTCGGCGTCCTTCCGACGCCGGAGGGGACCCGGGACGGGGAGAGGGACGACGACCAGGAGTACGTTCTCCCTACCGATTGCCGACTGCCCCGCGATCCGCGCGCCGCGCTGACCGATCCCGTGCGGGTAGACACGTCGCCCCCGCCCGTCGAGGAACTGCCGCTATCGAACCTCGACAAGGTCTTCTGGCCCGAGGAGGGGTACACGAAGGGCGACCTGATCGCGTACTACCGGGACATCGCCCCCTGGCTGCTGGCGTTCCTCGAGGACCGTCCTCTCGTGCTGACGCGCTATCCGGACGGGATCGACGGAAAGTCCTTCTTCCAGAAGAACGCGCCCGGTTTCCAGCCCGAATGGGTGCGCACGGAGGCGATCCGGAGCGAGGGGTCCGGGCGGGACATCCACTACTTCATCGCCGACGATCCCGCCGTCCTCGTCTTCGTGGCGAACCTCGGGGCGATCCCGCTTCACGTGTGGGCGAGCCGCACCGGGAGCCTGGACCGCCCCGACTGGTGTCTCCTCGACCTCGACCCGAAGCACAAGCGGGACGACGCGGAGGTATACGCACCGTTCGAGGACGTGGTGGAAGTCGCGCGCACGATCGGCGAGTTGTGTGAGGAAATCGGACTGCCGAGCTATCCCAAGACGAGCGGATCCTCGGGCATTCATGTGATGATCCCGCTCGGTGGACAGCTCGACTACGAGCAGTCGCGGACGCTCGCGCTGCTGCTCGCGAAGACCGTGGCGGCGGAGATTCCCGACCGGGCCACGATCGTCCGGAACCCCTCCGGGCGTGACGGCAAGATCTACATCGACTACGTCCAGAACGGCCGCGGGCGGCTGGTCGTAGCGCCGTATTCCGTGCGACCTCGTGTCGGGGCCACGGTGTCGGCACCGCTGCGCTGGGCCGAGGTGAAGGAGGGACTGTCGATGGAGGACTTCACGATCCGGACGATGCTCGAGCGCGCCCGCGCGCTGGAGCCGGATCCGCTGCTCGGCGTGCTTTCGGACGAGCCCGACCTCATGGCGGCGCTCGACGCGCTGCAACGGAGGCTTGCCGGGTGAGCGGGCCGGAGGGCGGCGCGCGCACACGACCCGGGCGGCTGTCGGGGATTCCGGGCTTCGATATCGACGGGGTGGCGCGGGCGGCGGAGGGCGATCCCGACATCCTCCGCCTCGAGAACCTGGATACCGACCTGCGTCCCCCGGCGGCCGCTGTGGCCGCCACCCGCGCGGCGCTCGAATCGCCGGCCGCCAACAGCTACCTGCCCTTCACGGGCCGGGCGGACCTGCGCGCGGCGGCCGCCCGGCACGTCGGCCGACTCGCCGGTCAGCCCTACAACCCGGACCGGGAGTGCGTGATCACGGCGGGCGGCACGGAGGGCCTGTTGAACGCACTGCTGGCAACCGTGGACCCGGGGGACGAGGTGATCCTGACCGACCCCACGTACGCCGGCATGCTCCAGCGCGTGCGTCTCGCCGGTGCGGTTCCCCGGCTTGCGCCCTGGGTCTTCGATTCGGCGGGCGGCTGGCGTCTCGACCTGGACGCGCTCACCGATTGCGTCGCCCCCCGGACCCGGGCGCTCTTCATCATGAACCCGTCCATGCCGTCCGGCGGCGTGCTCGACGCGGACGACTGGGCCGCCGTGGCGGAACTCTGCCACCACCACGACCTATGGCTGATCTACAACGCCGCCATGGAACGCATCCTCTACGACGGCCGTCCCCATCTGCATCCAGCCAGCCTTCCCGGCATGCGGGAGCGGACGCTCACGGTCGGCTCGGTCTCGAAGGAGTACCGGATGATCGGATGGCGCACGGGCTGGGTGGTCGGACCCGCTGCCGCCCTCGCGGACGTCGCCAAGGTCGGCATCTACAACGTCGTCACCGGGGTCGGCATCGGTCAGCCCGGGGCGCTGGCGGCGCTGACCGCCGCGGACGAAGCGGACGACGTGGCGGCGAGCGTTGGGCGCTGGGAGCTGCGGCGCGACGCCGTGCTGGAGGCGCTCAGCGACTACCCCGTCCAGCCAGCCGGTGGCGGCTGGTCACTCCTTGTCGACACTCGGCCCCTCGGACTGCCGGCCCGTGAGCTGTCAAAACGGCTGCTGGCCAGCGCGCGCGTCGCGGCGACGCCGATGGACGCCTGGGGCGGCCCCGACGCCGAGTACCAACTCCGCCTCGTGTTCAGCAACGAACCCGTCGCGCGCCTGCGAACGCTCGGCGACCGCTTTGCCCGCGCCCTCTAGAGCCCGGCTGGTTCCTACTCCTGCAGGCGGAGAGCCAGGAGCTTGGGCCACAGCTTGCCGGTCACGAGGAAGACGCCGGTCTCGGGGACGTAGGCGATGCCGTTGAGCACCGCCTCGATGTCGCCCGGCCGACGGGCATCCAGGGGGACACTCGAGAGGTCGATCTCGCCGAGGACTTCGCCGGTGACCTTGTCGATGCGGACGATGATGTCCGTCTGGTAGACGTTCGCGTAGACCCAGTCGTCCACGCACTCCAGTTCGTTCAGCCGGCGCTGCGGCGACCCGCCGCGCATGACCTCGACAGTCTCCAGCACCGTGAACGTCCGCGGGTCCCGGCGCTCGAGCGCGCTCGACCCGTCTGACATCCACAGCGCCTCGCCGTCGTAGCAGAGTCCCCACCCGTCGCCCTCGTACGTGAATTCTCGAACCGCGTCGAAGGTCTCGATGTCATAGACGAGAGCCCGGCCCGCCTTCCACGTGAGTTGCACGAGTTCGGAGCCCACCCGCGCCAGCCCCTCGCCGAAGAGCGCCGAATCCACCGCCACGCGGGCCTCGACCTCTCCCGTCGGTACGTCGACCCGGCGCACGCTCGACTCCCCGTAGCGGCCCGTGCTCTCGAAGAGTTGTCCCTCGTGGAAGAGGAGGCCCTGCGTGTACGCTGCGGGGTCGTGCGGGAAGGTCCCCAGGATCTCGTACTCGATGGAGGGCACAGCGGAGGACGCGCAGCCGGCGAGCGCGCAGAGCGCAAGCGTCCACAGTCCGCGGCAACGCGTTCGCGGCATCGGCCGTCGAGTCACGCCCGCATCAAATCAGGTCGAGTACGGTCTCGACGGCGCGACGACCTTCGGCGGACGCGCCGGTCCAGTTCTGGTGCCCCCGCAGTTCGGAATGCCCGATCGCCACGCGGCCGAACGGCTCGCGGACCACGTCCGGTGGCGCCGGTTGGCCGTCGCGTCCAAAGAAGAAGCCCGGTCCCGGCGCCACGTAGGCATGCCCCCAGCGGTTGAGGACGAGGCCGCCGATGTCCTCCGCCGGATCGAAGCCGCCCTCCGCGAAGAGTTCGACCATCTGCGCGCGCAGCCGTCGTTCGTACCCGGTGAAGGAGGTGCTCAACATCTCGGTGCGGCCCGTCATCCCCTGATCCGTCGCCGACACTCCCGGCGACTCGAACGGGATGTAGAAGGTCAGCATCGTCGGGTGGTCCGGGTCGTGGACCGGCCGGTAGTCTCCCGCGTACATGGGCCGGCGGATGTTGCAAGAGAAGCCGAGGTCGCCCTCGTAGAAGCAGCCCGCGATCCCCAGGCGGTCGAGGAAGCGCCAGTTCCGGAGCGCCACGTTCGCGACCAGGATCGGTCCGTGTCGGAAGTGGTCGTACGCGGCCCTGTGCCCGTCCGGCAGATCGGCCGCAACGTAGCGGTTCATCCAGCCCCCGCTCGCGAGCACGACCCCGTCCGCCTCGACGGAGTACGCCCGGCCTTCGTGCACATACGTGACCCGTACGCGCCCGTCGCCGTTCCCGCTGTGGCGCACGTCGATGGCGGTGCACCCCAAGCGCAGCCTGACGGGCTGATCCGGACGGTCGAGGGCCCCGAAGTCGATCGCCCCGTTGAGGACATCTCCCAACTCGAGTTCGCCGGCGATCCCGTCCGGCACGACATCCTTCACGAAATAGCGGGCGATCCCCGCGTTCCCCCCGGGGAACGAGTGGAAGGTCATGCCGTCGTAGCGGGACGGGAGCCCGAAGCCGGGGAGGTCGAAGTGCATCCCCCACCAAGCGGAGACCGCGTCGCAGCCGAGGCCGATGATGCTGGCGAGGATCGGATCCACGTACGCGGTCACCTCGGGCGGAAGCCCGAGCACGTCCTCGTAGTACGCCTTGAGCGTCATGCCGTCGAGCCAGGGCCCGGGGTTGTCTGGACCGCCGGGCGCGCCTGGCGGCACGTGGTCCGTGACCCGGGCGTTCCGCCAGCGCTCGAAGCCCTCCCGCACGTCCGGTGTCCATGGCGCGCGGGAGGTATCACCGAAGAGGCCGTTGACCCAGCCTCCCGAACCGCCGGACCAGCCCGGGCGTCCGCCACGTCGCGTGCCGCCGAAGTAGTGTCCGATCGAGAACTGGTCCTGAACCCAGTGCATGAAGCCGTAGTTCTCCAGCGGCGCCTTCACCTGGCCGGCATCCGGCGCGTACTCGAACTCGCGCGGGATGCCCAGCGTCGTGAAGTAGTCGTCCGGCTCACCCGTGGGCGGACGCACGCCGAAATCGTTCGATCCCTGCGGCCCGGCCAGGCGCACGCCGTCCACCATGATGTCGTTGCGCTTGGCTTCGCCGCCGAACACGGGATGGTTCTCGACGACGAGACAGCGGCCGTTCGGACGGTGTCGCTTGAAGTGGTGCGCGGCGGAGAGTCCCGCGAGCCCTCCGCCCACGATCACGACGTCGAAGCGCTCCCCGGTGTCCGTCACCTCCCCGCCCGGGACCCGCCCGTCACGAACCCAGTGCGCCGAGCGCACGACCTCCGGCGTGTTCCCGTGCGAGGACGCGTAGTCCCCCACCCCGCCGGGTCCATACCAGTCGGGCCCCAGCGCGTCGGACCACGGCTCGGAAGCCATCCCGGGGACCGCCGCACCAGCGCCGTCCCCGGGCGCCCCGGTCCCGCAGCCAATGAGCGCGGACCCCGCGATCCCGGCCCCCGCCAACTGGACGAAGTCCCGCCGCGTGATCTCACGGTCGAGGCCCAGCTCCCGGTCCGTCAAGCCGTCGCTTCCGCGGCCACGCCCGGCTCCTGTCACTGCGTGGTCGTCCCGTCGGTCCGGTAGCGCTCGAACCAGGCGAGGATGTGCTGCACCTTGCTTATGAGGCCGCTCGGACGCGCCCCGATGCTGTGGTTCGCCTCCGGAATCCGCACGAGCATCGACGGTACCTTCTGAATCCGGAGCGCCTGGTAGAACTGCTCGGACTCCGACATCGGCGTCCGCCAGTCGACCTCGCCCGTGATCAGCATCGTCGGCGTCGTCACGTTCGCGATGTGGTGGACCGGAGACCTCTCCATGTAGTGCTCGAGGTTGTCCCACGGCGCGCCCGGGAACCAGTAATTCATGCCGCTCGAACCGCCCATGTCCGCCGTCAGGACCCAGCTGTACCAGTTGATGACGGGCTTCTGCGAGGCGGCCGCCGCGAAGCGGTCCGTATGCGTCACGATCCAGGCGGTCAGCACGCCGCCCCCGGACCCCCCGGTGACGAACAGCTGGTCTTCGTCGATGTATCCGCGCGAAATCACCTCATCGACCCCGGAGATCAGATCGTCGAAGTCGTGGCTCGGATAGGCGTGGTGGATCTCGTTGCCGAAGTCCTCGCCGTAACTCGTGCTCCCGCGCGGGTTCGTGTAGAGGACGACGTACCCCGCCGAGGCGAACAACTGGACTTCGGCGCTGAAGCGGTCGCCGTAGTTGGCGAACGGACCGCCGTGGATCTCGAGCACGAGCGGATACTTGCGGCTCGGGTCGAAGCCGGGCGGCTTCACGATCCAACCCTGAATATCGAGCCCATCGTGCGAGGACTTGTACCAGACTTCCTCCGTCTCGCCGATCGCCTTCTGCGCGAAGAGATCCTCGTTGAGATGCGTGAGCCGCTGCCAGTCGCCGCTGCGGTCCGTCACGGCGAGATCCGCAGGATGGTCCGGCGTCCCGTAGGTGAAGGCGAAGTGGTCGTTCGAGGAGGCGGTGAAGGTCCCGCCGCCGTAGGGACGCCCGATCGACAGGCCCTGCACGCTGGAAACGATGTCCGTCACGGTGCCGTCGAGGTCGACGTGTGCCAGCCGCGTGTTCCCCTCGGTGTCGTACTGGAAGAAGAGGCCGTCCCCGTCACTCGCCCAGTGCAGGTTGCCGATGGAGCGGTCGAGGTCGTCGGCGATGAGGCGCGAGCCCGACCCGTCCCGGTTCATCACGTAGAGCTTCGAGACCTGATGTCCCAGGAAACGGTCATCGTAGCCGGTGTAAGCGATCATGCTCCCGTCGGGTGACACGGTCGGACTCGAGTCTGGACCTCGCCGGTCGGTCAGTTGTCGTACGGCGCCATCGGCCACGGCAAACTCGAAGATCTCGGAGTCCCGCACGTACTCCCAGTCGTCGCGGCGCGTGGCCGAGATCAGGAGGTGCTGCGAGTCCGGCGTCCACTCGGGGGTTCCGCCGTGGTTGTAGGAGCCGTGGGTGACCTGACGCGGCGTCCCGCCCTCGACCGGCAGGACGAAGACGTGGGAGTAGCCGACGGGCAGGAAACCCTGGCTGTCCGAGCGGTAGTAGAGCCGCTCGTACGTCGTCGCGGGTGGCGCCCAGGTGGCTCCCTCCGGCTTGGCCGGCATCTGCGCGAAGGGCGGCGGCGTGTCCGGAACGAACATGCTGAAGGCGATCATGCTCCCGTCGGGCGACCAGGAGAGCCCGCCCGGACCTCGCTCCAACTGCGTGAGCAGGGCCGTCTGCCCGGTGTCCATCCAGCGCAGGTAGAGCTGCGACTTCCCATGTTCGTCGCTCGCGACGTAGAGGAGCCGCGTGCCGTCCGGCGACCAGCGCGGAGAGGAGTAGTTGCTCTGCCCGGTGAGGAGCGGCCGGTGGTTCGAACCGTCGTAGTCGACGATCCAGAGGTTGCTCCGCTGGCGGTCCGTCATGATGTCCATCGAGGAGCGCGCGTAGACGACCTGGGAACCGTCCGGCGAAATCCGTGGATCGCCGGCGACTTCGAGTTCGAACACGTCGGCGGGGCCGAAGTGATCCGGATCCCGCTCCTGCGCGGCAAGCGGCGCGGCGGGGGCGAGGATGGTGAGCGCGAGCGTCGCGGTCGCTACCCGAGAAGCGACGGCGGAGCTGACGACCCTGTGTTCTCGTGACGACGTCATGATCCCTCCTGGACAGCATCGATCCCTGCGCGACTTCCCCGTAACTGCCCAAGGTAGCGCCTTTCCCGCCGCCGGATAGGTTGCGCGGCATGAACCATCGCGAGTTGTCGATCCCGGAGACGATCCGCTGGGCCCCGGGGGGCCTGAGCGCGCTCATCCTCGACCAGACGCTGCTCCCGGGCGTCCGCGAGGAGAAGGAGCTATCGAGCCTCGAAGACTTCATCGAGGCGATCCGGAGCCTTCGGGTGCGGGGCGCGCCTCTGATCGGGATCACCGCCGCCATCGGGCTCGCGGCGCTGGGGCGGCAGGCCGCCGCCGAGAAGATCTCGAGCGCTGAGTTCCGAACCCGGTTCGCCGACTGGGCCGACCGGTTGGAGAAGGCACGCCCCACAGCCGTGAATCTGGTGTGGGCGACTCGCCGCCTGAGCGCCCGGCTTGAGGGTGCAACCGGGACCGCCGGGGAGTTGGCCGAGGTGCTTGCGGCCGAGGCCGACACCATCCACGCGGAGGACCGCCGCATGTGCCGGGCGATCGGCGAGCACGCGGCGACGCTGCTGACCGGCGGCGAAGCCATCATCACGCACTGCAACGCGGGCTCGCTCGCCACAGGCGGGATCGGGACGGCCCTCGCCCCGGTCTACGTCGCGGCCGAGACCGGTCGCCGGGTCCGCGTCTTCGCCGACGAGACACGGCCCCTGCTACAGGGAAGCCGCCTCACCGCGTGGGAGCTCTCCCGCGCCGGCATCGAGGTCACCGTGCTCGCGGACAACATGGCCGGATCGCTCTTCGCCACCACGCCGCCGGACATCGCGTTCGTCGGCTCCGACCGGATCGCCGCCAACGGAGACGTGGCGAACAAGATCGGCACCTACCCGCTGGCCGTGCTGGCCCACCGCCACGGCGTCCCCTTCTACGTACTCGCGCCGACCTCGACCGTCGACCTCGGCACGCCGACGGGCGCGGACATCCCGATCGAGCACCGGGATCCCGACGAAGTCCGCCGCGGCTTCGGTCCGCTGCTGGCCCCCGAGGAAGCCGGCGTCTACAGCCCCGCCTTCGACATCACCCCTCACGACCTTGTGACCGGCATCATTACGGAGCGAGGAATCCACGCCCCGCCTTACACTGATTCCCTTGCCGCAGCCGTCGCCGAAGCGGAGGCAGAGCGCCGGCGCTGACCTCCGCCGCCCGCGTGCGCCCTACGGCTCGTGGTGCAGGATCGGGAGATACTCCTTCCAGGGACCGACGTCGTCCTCGAACTGGTGGGCGACGACGCGCGTGATCTGGGCGATGTGGTTCAGGTCGTGGACCGCCCAGGTGGCCAGCAACTGCCGCAGCGTGACCTCGCCCAGTTCCGGGTGCAGTCCTCCCGCATCGAGGTCCGCCCCCTCCGCAATGACTTCCCGGAGTGCCGCGAGGCCGACCTCGCGCAGGGTTTCGAATTCCGTGAGCAGGTCACCCAGCGAGTGGTCGCGTGTCCGCTCCACGTGCGCGAAACGGTCGAAGGGAGGGAACGCTCGCTCGCGTCCGTGTTCGAGGATCCAGCGCGCCCGCGGGATCCAGTCGTCGATCTCGCCCTGGATGAGATGTCCCAGCACGCTGAAGGGACTGAACGTCCCCTCCCCCTCGTCCGCGTGCAGGAGATCGGACGGCAGATCCTCCAGCAACACACGTACCGTCCCCGGCGTTCGGTCGAGCAGGGTGAGGATGTCCTCCGCCAACTGCTCATCGCTCACGAGAATGTCGTCGGTCACCTGGTGTCTCCGCCGATGTCGCCCCAGTACGACACGGGAGGCCAGCCCACTTCGCTACCGCCTGTCGCACGCGGCCCGAAACGGAACGCGACCTTCGCGGCTTTGCAACGGGGCTCCGGATGCGCATCCTCTCCCGGTCCGTGAACCAACCCGAGACGCCACCCTGCGCGCGAGACGAGACCCTCTGAAGTGAGCGAAACACCAGGACATCCGGAAACGTCGGCCGAGAGCCGCTTCGTCCAGCGACTGCGGGGCGACGAGCCGACGATGACGGTCGAACTGCGTCCGCCTCGAAGCGGGCTCACCCGCGGCGGCGCGATGGACATGTGGATAGACCTCTCCCACGCCATCCGGGGACTGGCGGCGCGCGACGCGTTTCTCATGCTCACCGACAGTGCCGTGGGCGAGGAGGAGGAGGAGAACCTTCAGCACCTTACGGCGAACCTGGCCAACGAGGTCGAGCCGTGGCGGGTCGTCCCCTTCCTGACCTGTCTCCACCCGCTCGACTACTGCCTGCGCTACGTGGACCGCGCGCGGGCCCGGGGCGTCGAGAGCGTGACCGTGACCGGCGGGGACAAGGTGCGAGGGACCGAACGCTGCGTCCCCCACGGATATCAACTCAGGCAGAAATTCCGGGAGCGAACACGGAGCCTGTCACTCGGGGGCTGGGTCAACCTGCACCGTCCCATCGCCGAGCAGGTCGGCTTCGCTGCGGACCCGGAGTACGAGGCGGACTACTACCTCACTCAGGTCGTCTCCCACCACGACCTGGCGCTGGCGGAGGGGTGGCTGGAGAGCGCGGAGCGAGAGGGCCTCGGGATCCCCGGCTCGTTCGGCGTCTTCTACTATCGGAACGGCCGCCGGAGTGTGCTCGAGCGCCTGTCTCGGTTCTTCCCGGTGCCGGTCGAGTCGGTGGCCTCGGCATTCGAGGCGGGGGTCACACCGGACGGTCACTGCGCCGAGACGATCGTCGCGCTTCGGCGCCTCGGCGCTGTGCACGTCTATCTGTGCAATCTGGCCCCGCACCACGCCGCCACCCAGTTCAACCGCGTCATGGCCGAGGTCGCCCGGCTGGAAGCGCACGGTGGCTGAGCCGGAGTCCGCCTGAGCCGGAGTCCGCCTGACCCGGAGAGCGCCCCCGGATCCGCCTCATTCTGTCGCGTCGATTCGGCTCAGTTTGCCGGGCCAGTCGAGGATGCGCCGATCGGCCGTTAGCAACCGATGTCCTTCGAGGGCCGTGGCAACGATGAGCCTGTCCGCCGGATCGGAATGGAAGCCGGCCAGCCGCGTAGCGCGAATGCCTATCGCACCATCCACCGGGACTTCGACGAGGCCGTCGCGGAGGAGAGTCCGCCTCCAGGCGGCAACGTCCTGCCGTATTTCGAGCCGCCCCTTCTCCTGCAACATGGCGATTTCCCAGAACGAGATTCCGGACACGGCCAGATGGCCCTGCTGGAGCCCTCGGTCGATACGTCGGCGTGCTCGCCGCCCAAGCCGTCCATCTGCGGTGCGCATCCAGATGAGGATCTGGGTATCGAGCAGGATCACGGATCGAGGTCCAGGCCCCTGTCGGTCGTAGCCTCCCACTCGACATCGATCGGAGCCCCGATGTCACCGTGTATGCGGATCACGTCGCGGTCGCGTCCGAACCAACTCGCCGGTCTCTGGCGGTGTGGGACGAGCTTCGACACGGGGCGACCGTTCTTGGTGATGACGATTTCCTCGCCGGTCTCGGCGACTTCATCCATGAGCTTGAGACACTTCGCCTTGAACTCCGACGCCTTGATGGTGCGGGGACCACCCGCGGCGCCCTCGTGGTCTGCTTCCATCGGTCCGCTCCGGGTCTGTCCGACATCTTCAACGCACCATCAATAGAACCATGGTCATGACCATGGTCAAATACGCCGCGGAGACCGCGCCGGAGGGGGGGCAGCGGTTGGGGCCCGCAAGGTGTTACCCGAGCGTCGGACCTGTCCGGCATGCCTGATGCCTCAGTACAACCCCAGCACGAGGAAACTTGAAGATGGTCACTCGACGCGACTGGCTCCGCACTACCGCTGCCGCGGGCGCGGCCCTCTCCCTGAACCCCCGCGTCCTGCGCGCCTTTCAGGGGCAGGAGATGATCACGCGGCCCATCCCCTCAACCGGGGAGGAACTGCCGATCGTCGGCCTCGGAAGTTCGGCGACGTTCCAGCGTGTGGCGCGCGGCGACGACGTCACGCAGCTCGAGGGGGTGATGCAGGCGCTCGTCGACGGCGGCGGCTCGGTGTTCGACACCGCCCCCGGCTACGGCTCCTCCGAGGAAGTGGCGGGGGACATCTGCCAGAGGCTCGGCATCTCCGACCGCGTCTTCTGGGCGACCAAGGTGAACGTAGCCGGGCGTGGCGGCGGGTCTGCCGACCCGGATGCGGCGCGCGCCCAGATCGAGCGCTCATTCGAATACTTCGGCGTCCCCGTCATCGACTGCATCCAGGTCCACAACCTGGGAGATCCGCCGGTACAGCTGGGGATTCTCGAGGAGCTGAAGGCAGCCGGGCGAGTCCGCTACATCGGGATCACGAGTACGAGCGATCGACGGTATCCGGCGCTTGCGCAGGTGATGCGGGACTACCCCCTCGACTTCATCGGTGTCGACTACGCGGTCGATAACGTGAGCGCAGCCGAGGAGATCCTGCCGCTCGCGGCGGAGCGGAATATCGGCGTGCTCGTCTACGTGCCCTTCGGGCGCACCCGGCTCTGGTCACGCGTGGGCGACCGTGAGGTGCCGGAATGGGCGAGCGAGTTCGACGCCCATTCCTGGGCTCAGTTCTTCATCAAGTTCGCCGCTGCGCACCCCGCCGTGACGGTGGTTACGCCGGCCACGAGCCGGGCGGAACACATGATCGACAACCTCGGCGGCGGCATGGGGCGTCTCCCCGACGAGGACCAGCAGCAGCGCATGGTCGAGTACGTGAGCCAGCTGCCCGAGGCCGGCTGACCGATCCGCCTCGGACAGCTTGAGCGGAGGCCCGGGCAGGCGTTCCCGCGGGAACGTCGCCCCGGGCCTTCCGCCGTTCAGGAGACAAGTTCGACCGATTCGTCGGCCGGATCGACCGGGGCGAGTCCGAGACGCTCCAATTCGCGGTTCACCGCGGCCAGTTCGACCCGCCAGACATCCTCGAGGCGGGTCGTGTAGCCTTCGAGTTCGGCGACCATGATCTCGAACACCTCGTACATCCCGCTCCCGGGCCGGCCGTCGCCGCGCTCGGACATCGAGAGCAGGTTCGCGAGCCGGTTGTTCACCCGGATCGGGAAGTTGAGCGGGTCCTGGTTGCTCCGGTTCCGCACCTGATAGATGTCCCCCTCGACGTCTGAGGCGGCGCTCCGCAGAGCGTCCGCGGCCCCCGCCAGTACCGCGTCATCCGACGCCTCCAGCCGGTCGTCGAGTTGCGACTTCACGCGCCGGATGGCGATCACGGCCGAGTTCGCCTCGTTCACGCGCTCCCGGATCCGCATCCCGAACTCGAACTGTTCCTGGAGGTCCTCGTCGGTCACGCCCTCGATCCAGGGGTGACGGGCAACCTCGATCTCCGTCGTTCGCACCTCGCCGTCGGCGGTGAGGCGAACCGTGTAACGACCCGGCGGCACGACCGGCGCCATCGTCCGTACCCCCCACAGGATCATGCCCGGGAAGGTTGCGGCGGGCGCGACCCGCAGATCCCACTGCAGCATGTTGAGGCCGGCATCGGCGGACATCGCCGGACCTGCCCAGCGGTCCCGAGCCGGGGTCGCCGCCGCTTCCTCACCCTCCGCGGCCGCCGAATCCCCCTCGGCGGCCGGGTCCGGACGCGCGGCCGGCTCGTAGGCGCGCAGCAACGTCCCCGACCCGTCGAGGATCTCGAGCCGGGCCTCCTCGGGCGCCTCCCGGAACCACCACGACAGTGTCGCGCCGTTGGCGGAGCGGTACGCGGTCGCCGGATCGAACAGCGCGACCGCCTCCTCCGTCAGACCGGCACGCGCCTGCCGCAGGGGCGCCAGGTTGTCGAGCACCCAGAAGCCGCGGCCGTGGCTCGCGATCGCGAGTTCGTTGTGCTCCACGATCACGTCCGACACCGGCACGTCGGGGAACCCCGGGTTCAGCTCCTGCCAGTGCGCCCCGTCGTCGTAGGAGATGTACATGCCGTGCTGCGTCCCGGCGTACAGCAGCCCTTCCCGGTTCGGATCCTCGCGCACCGCGTGCACGTAGGCGTCTTCCCGGATCCCGTCCACGATCTTCGTCCACGTCGCCCCGTAGTCGTCCGTCTTCCAGATGTAGGGCGACAGGTCGTTCAGAAGCGGCTTCCGGACCGACACGTACGCGCGGCCCGCGTCGAAGGCCGAGGCGTCGATCTGGCTCACGCGCCCGAAGTCCGGCATGTCGGGCGGCGTCACGTCCGTCCACGTCGCGCCGCCGTCGCGCGTCACGTGTACGAGGCCGTCGTCGGAGCCCGCCCAGATCACGTCGATGTCGACCTTCCCCGGCCCGACCGAAAAGATCGTGGCGTAGACCTCCGGCCCGTTCATGTCCCCGGTGATCGGCCCGCCGGAATGGCCCAGCGTCATCGGGTCGGCGCGCGTGAGGTCGCCGCTGATCGCCTCCCAGTCGTCCCCCCCGTTCGTCGTCTTCCACAGCCGGTTCGAGGACGTGTAGAGGACGTTCGGATCGAGGGGGGAAAAGATGATGGGGAAGGTCCACTGCCAGCGCTCCACCATCTCGCTCGCCGGCTCCCCGGAATAGAACCACGGATAGGGGTTCACCTCGCGCGAGGTGCCGAGCCGCCGGTTGAAGCGGTCGAGGTAGCGCCCGTTGTTCGTGCCGGAGAAGAAGACGTCGAGATCCTGCGGGTCCGGCGCGATGTAGCCCGGTTCCCCGCCCCCGGCGCGGTACGCAACCTCCATCGAACCCTCCGTGACGCTCGCCGGCTGACCGCCGAACGGAGGCGCCTGCCCGAAACCGAAGCGGTTCGCGTTCCAGGCTGAAGGCAGACACAGCGTGCTGTTGTCCTGCTGCGAGCCACAGACATGGAACGGGACGTGGGCGGTGGTCACGCCGTGGTAGAACTGCGCGGTCGAAAACTCCTGGTCCGTCCAGTGCTGCCCCGTATCGAAGCTGACCGCGCCGCCTCCGTCGTTGGCCACGATGAGGTGGGCGGGGTCCTCCGGGCTGATCCAGAAGTCGTGGAAGTCGCCGTGCGTCCCGTTGTTGATGACCTCGTACGTGACGCCTCCGTCCGTCGAGTGGAAGAGCGAGGTGTTCTGCACGTACACGACATCGGGGTCGTGGTGGTCGGCGAACACGTGCGTGTAGTAGAAGGCGCGCTGCCGGATGCGGCGCTCGTCGTTGACCAGTTCCCAGGTCTCGCCGCCATCGTCGCTGCGGAAGAGCCCCCCGTCGGCGTGCTCGAACAGCGCGAAGACGCGGCCGGAGTTGGCGCTGGACACGGCGAGTCCGATCCGCCCCACCACGCCCTCGGCCGGCATGCCGGGGTTCCGCGTGATCTCCGTCCACGTGTCTCCACCGTCGGTACTCTTGAACATCCCGCTCCCGGGGCCGCCGGAGGACATGGTGTATTCCTTGCGGAAGGCCTCCCACAGAGCGGCGTAGATCACCTTCGGATTGTTGCGGTCGAGGGCGATGTCCACCGCGCCGGTGCGCTCATCGCGGAACAGGATCCGCTCCCAGGTGTCGCCCCCGTCCGTGCTCCGGAAGAGGCCCCGCTCCTCGCTCGCCGCGCCGTATTTCCCGAACGACGCGACGTAGACGATGTTCGGGTCGGTGGGATGGATGCGGATCTTCGCGATCCCGTCGGATTCCGAGAACCCGACGTGCTCCCACGTCTCGCCCGCGTCCCGGCTCCGGTAGACGCCGTCCCCCGGCATGATGTTGCCGCGGATGCAGGTCTCGCCCGTGCCGATGAAGACGAGGTCCGGGTCCGTCTCGGAGACGGCGACCGCGCCCACCGACGCCGACGTGATCTTGAAGTCGGTGACCGGGAACCAGTTCTCTCCCCCGTCCGTCGTCTTCCACAGGCCGCCCCCCGTGGCGCCGAAGTAGCCCTCCAGCGGCCGCCCCACGACGCCGCTCGCGGCGATGGAACGCCCGCCACGGTCGGGGCCGAGGTTGCGCCAGCGGTATCCCGCCAGAAACGCGGAATCGAGGGTCACCGCCCCGGGGGCGACTTCCTGCGCGTCCAGCGGTGCCGGCTCGCCGGGGCCCGCGAATGTTGTGAAGAGGGAAAGCGCCAGAAGTGAAGAGATGAGGCGCGGGATGCGGTTCATGGCGTGGCTCCGGGAACGGGACTGTCGACAGCCGCGAGAGATCGACCGCCAAGATAGGCGCCGATTCCGCGCCGATGGAAGGTGGCCGGTATGCCTCAGCGGTCCCCCGGCGCGATCCCCCGGGGGGACGTCAGTTCCCTTCGGAGGCCCCGGGCGCCGGTAGCTGCAGCGGCAACATCACGACGGATTCCACCCCGAGCGCGTCTTCGCGGGCGCCGAGAACGTAGTCGGCGCCAACCTCCCAGGTATCCAGGCCGGGCACAGGCTCCGCGTGACACAGAAAATCGCCGTCCGCCTCAAACACGAGCCAGTCCCACGACTCCCGCGGTTTCGGGTAGCGGGCGACCCAGACGCGCCCGTCCCGACCTGCCACGAGTCTGCTCACGGCGGGGAAGCGGTCGGCGACCGGACGGTCGTCGCTCACGTTGAGGTCGGTGATGGGGCTCCTCTCCCCATCCCCGCGACGCCGCGCCAAGTAGTCCTCTCGCCACGCACGCACGTCGGCAGAGGTGACATCCCGGTCGCCGTCGAGCCAGCGAATGATCCGACGCAACCGGAACTCTTGGTCCAGCAACTGCACCTCAGGGTCCCGACCGTTCGTCACCGCGATCGTCGCGCCAACCGCATCGACGGAGGGGGCGGCCTCGAAGAGGGGGTCGAGAACCAGGTTGATGGGGCCGCTCGGAGGACCGTACCGGCGCCCCCTCCAGGGTCATCAGAGTGCCGATCAGGTCCCCGTCCGGTGTATGCGCATCGACAAAGACATCCCGAGGCGTGCGGTAATCTCCACCTCCTCCTTCTATGCGCACGTTCACGGAGTACCCGTTCGACAGCACTCCTCCTTCCCGGCTCGGATTCGCGTACGCGGGGCTGGGCCGGACAAGCCGGACGAACTCGCCGTCGGCGGCGAAGACGTTGAAGTGCCAGGGCCGGAGGTTGCCCACCCAGAGGGTGTCGCCGGGCAGCACCCACATCAGATACGGACTGCGGAACTCGCCGGGCCCCGCGCCTTCCCGCCCCATCGACCGGAGGTACTCCCCCGTCGGACTGAAGATACGGACGCTCGCGGTCCCCCTGTCGGCGACGGCGACGGAGCCGTCCGAGAGGAGTGTCACGCCGCGCACGAGGTCGAACTCGTAGCGCTCGTCGCCGGCCACATCCCCCACCTCGAAGGTCGGCTCACCTACCGTACAGCGCTCGTCGCGACTTAGGGGATCGCTCGTCACGATGGCGACCCCGGCGCTATCGATGACCATCGCGCGGGTGGGTCCTGCGTCGTCTTGATCACAGGCCGCCACGAGCCCCGCGAGTGCCGTCGCCAGCAGTCGATATCCTCGTAGCATGGTCACGTCCCTCTTCCGCAGCAGTTGGGTCCGGTGGCCGTTAAAGGGCCTTCCCGGAACTACGCATCCCCAAGGCCGATGTTTCGTGGCCCACGAAGACCGATGTGGATGTTGTGGACTGCCCAAGACTAACCTCGGCTTCAGCCGGAACTATCGGAGCGCCCCTTAGGCACGCCCGGCGTCGATCCCCGCGACTCAGGGACTTCAGGCTGCGGTTGCGTTCCATCCGTCTCCTCGGCGCTCCCGCATGTCACGACAATTTCCATCGGTGAGTAGATGCCCAACGTGAGCGCCGAAACGAGCTGGTTCAGGACGGAGATTCGTGTTTCGACCCACGCCACGCCGCCCTCGCCACAGCCCCGTGCCGGCACAATCGAGGGTCAAGGTGATCGCGGCGGAGCGGGTACGGTGAATTCTCACATGACGACCGAATCCACGTCGAGAACGGCGCGGCCCGTTCCTCGCCCACGAAGACTCGCTTCGCGATCTGGACCAAGGGCGTATCTTCCGGGATGGGCGACACGAGCGACGTAGCGGCGAAGCCCGAGGGGTCTGAGCGGGCGAGGACGCGCGGACAGGCCAGGGTCGGCTACCTGGGGCCACCCGGGACGTTCAGCCAGCAGGCCGCCCGGGAGTACGCTCCGGCGGCACATCACGTCGCGTTGGGGGACATCGCCGGTGTCGTGGCGGCGGCCGAGACCGGTGCGGTGGAGGAGGCCATCGTCCCGCTCGAGAACAGCACCGAGGGCGCCGTTACGGTGACGACCGATCTGCTCGTTCACCGCACGGAGCTGAAGATCCGGCGGGAAGTCGTGGTCCCGATCCACCACTGCCTGCTCACGGAGCCGGATGTCGCGCTGGAGGACGTGGAGGTCGTCTACTCCCACCCCCAGGCGATCGCCCAGTGTCGCGGCTATCTCGAGCATCATCTCCCGGGGGCCGAGGCGGTGGCTTCGCTGAGCACGGTGAGCGCGGTCCACGACATGCAGGCTGCGGGACGCGCGAGCGCCGCCATATCAAGCCGCCGCGCGGCCGAGGTTCTCGGGGCCTCCGTCCGCGCGTCCGGCATCGAGGACATCCCCGGCAACCGCACCCGGTTCGTCGTCCTGGGGCGGGAGGATCACCAGCCGACGGAGAGGGACAAGACGTCCATCTGCTTCGATTTCTCCGCCGACGGGCCCGGCACGCTCCACGGGGTGCTCAGCGAGTTGGCGGACCGCCGGATCAACATGCACAAGATCGAGTCGCGGCCTGCGAAGAGCAGTCTCGGGCAATACGTGTTCCTGATCGACATGGAGGGTCACCGGGAAGATCCCGTCGTGGCGGAGGCCCTCGAGAGCATCCGCGCGCGGGCGTCGTCATTCAAGATTCTGGGGTCCTACCCGCAAGCGTCCGACCCGGCCCCGTAACGGCCGCGTCGACTAGCCGGCAACCCGCGGCGGCGGCCCCAATCGCGTCAGGTTGGTCCCGAGCACGCCCTCTACCGCGGCCGCCTGAGCCAGGAGCGTCAGGTCCCCGCCGGAGGGTCCCATCAGCTGCAGGCCGACAGGCATTCCCTCGTAATCGATCCCGGCCGGAAGCGAGATGGCGCACATGTCGAGCATGCTGGCGGGGCACGTGCCGGAAAGCATGGCGCGGTTGGCCTTCCTGTAGGCCTTGAGCCGGGTGAGAGACGCGAGCGGCGGCGGCGAGATCGGGAGCGTGGGCGTCGCAAGCAGATCGATCCGCTCGGCGGCCAGTCGGGCGTGAACGCTGGCCGAGAGTCCGCGGCGGTGCTCATGAGCGGCGATATACTCGAGCGCCGGCACGCGGCCCGCGGCTTGCAATCGAGTGCCGATGATCGGATCGAGAAGCGGAATCCAGTCGGGCAGCTCGCGCTCGAGGAACTCCACGAACTCGGGCTGGACGATGGGTCCGGAGAGGTAACGTTCCGCCGCTTCATCCAACTCGGGAGCTTCGAGTTCGAGCAGGTCCGCGCCAGCGGCACGAAGCTCATCCAGCGCCGCCTCGACCACGGCCGCGATCCCGGCGTCCGCGTCCGTCCACAGACGGGACGCGGGGACCCCTATCCTCAGCCCCGAAACACCCTCCGGGACTGCGTCGTCCGACTCATCCCCGCCTCGCCCGGGCGGGTCGATGGCGCGGAAGGCGTAGCGCAGATCCTCCACGGTGTGGGCCAGCATGCCCACCGTGTCGAGCGACGTGCTCAAGGGGACAACGCCCGTGGTCGGCCAGCGGCCGGTAGTGGGACGGAGGCCCACGACCCCGGTCGCAGAGGCGGGGATGCGGATCGAGCCCCCCGTGTCCGAGCCCAGGGCAATCCTCGCCGACCCTTCCCACAGGCTCACCCCGGCGCCAGCCGATGATCCGCCGGGGGCCCGATGCTCGACGGGATCCCATGGGTTCACGGGCGTCCCCGTGTTCGGGTTCAACCCGACCCCGCCGAAGGCGAACTCGACGGTGTGCGTCTTGCCGGTGAACACGGCGCCCAGCCGGCGGAGAGACGTGACAAGGAAGCCTTCCGGCCAGGCGGGGAGCGCCCGCCTGGTTCCGGCCCGCAGCGGATATCCGTCGAGTGCGTACAGATCCTTGACCGAGACCGTGACGCCGGCGAGAGGGCCCGGATCCTCGCCGCGGCCGGCTGTGGTGTCGATTGCGTCGGCTTGCCGCCGCAGGGCGTCCGCTTCGAACGCGATGTACGCGTTGAGGTCGCTGGCCTCGTGGCGACGGATCGCGGCTTCAGCCTCGCGCTGCGCTCCGCCGCCACCCGCCCGCACATCCGCCGCGACGCGCCGGATCGTCGTTCGGTTCACTTGCCCTGCGTGCGAGTTGCCCGCGACGCGACCGCTACAGGCGATACTTCATGGTGGCGCTCACGGCCCAGTATCCCAGGCGCGTGAAATCCATCGTCGAGATGAAGGGCGTGCTTCCGTCCGCATGCACCGGCGCGTGGCTTCGAATGGTCGTCCACTGCGCGTCCACGCTGACGTCTGGCGTCTCGACCCAGCGACCCTTCAAACCGATGGAGACCTCGTCGGAGAGGGCGTAGTCCACGCCGGCCAGGACCTGGTATCCCAGCCCCGTCTCGGAGACATCGGTCGTCAGCTCGCTGACGGTTCCCGCCGCGGCGCGCTGCCAGTCGGGTGAGGCGCCGGGGTCCGTTCGAGAGCCCCCGAAGGCCTCGAGGTAGCCCTCCGAGATCGACTTGCGCGCGAATCCGATGTAATAGCGATAGGAGACGTGGGAGAGTCCCCCGCCGACGCCGAAGTACGGCGTCAGAGGGCTCCCCGTCGGCAGCGAGTAGGTGAGATTGGCGAAGAACTGCCGCCCCCGGAACTCGGAGATGTCTCCCCACGGCGGCCGCTCCGGGCTCCATTCCGTCTCCTTCCCCGTGATCGCGGCTCCCGACTGCGTACCGAGGGTCAAGAGCGTGTTGTGGATGATCTGGTGCCGCTGCAGCCCTTCCACCTCGACGCTGAGTTGGCCGAGGGAATAACCGACGGCGAGGCCGCCGGAGAGTCCCAAGTCCGGGTCGTAGGAGTACAGGCCGCCCAACTCGGAGCCCGCGAGGCAGCCCACTTCCCCGCGCGGTGCGTCGCTCAGGTTCGGGTACAGCAGCCGGTCGCAGCGCGTGGGACTGTTCGGTCCCGAGAGCGTCGTCTCGGTAGCGGCACCCTGGGCAAAGCCCACGCCCATCGAAAGATAGAGTCCGCGCGTCCCCTGGGCGGACGCGGTCGAAGCTCCAATCAGCACGGAGGTGGCGAGGAAAGCCACGATCCTGAAGATTCGCCAAGGGGTCGATCCTGAGTTTCGCATGATTCCTCGCTCGTGTGGATTCCTGGACTGCCACATGGAAGCTACGGAGGTCGCTCCCGTCAACCGCGCGACCGCAGCCCGCCGAAGCAGGTGCGACAGGCTCCCTTCGGTCAGCCTGACAGCACGGCGGCGGCGCGGTCGACCTCGTTGCCGGGAGTGCTGACCAGGGCACCCGCGACATGAGGCCGCACCGCCTCCAACACCTCGCGGGCTACGGCGACGCCTTCACGCGCCGCCGCATCGGCGCCGCGCTCCTGCGCCCGCGCCATTCGCTCCAGCACCTGCGGAGGCACGTCGACCCCCGGCACCTCGTGCGCGAGGAATTCGGCATTCTCCATCGACAGCGGGGGCCATAGACCCACGATGAGCGGCACGCCGAAGTCCTCGATCTGGCTGGCGAAGGCGAGGAACTGCCCGGGGTCGAAAGTGGGCTGTGTGACGGCGAAATCGGCGCCGGCCTCGGCCTTCCAGGCGAAGCGCCGGATCTCTTCTTCAGGGTCGACCGCTCCGGGATTGACCGCGACTCCCTTCACGAAGGAGGTCGGAGCGCCGATCGAGCTTCCGCCCGGGTCGAGGCCGAGGTTCAACTGCCGGACGATGTTGGTGAGGCCGATGCTGTCGATGTCGTACACGCCGCCCGTGTCGTAGGGACCCCCGCGCGGGGGGTCTCCGGTGATGAGGAAGACGTTGCGGAGGCCGGCCGCGGCCGCGCCCAGGAGGTCGCTCAGCATGCCGAGCATGTTGCGGTCGCGGCAGCTGTAGTGCGGGACCGTCTCCAGGCCGAGTTCGCGTTCGATGACGATGGCGGCGGGGAGCGAGGCGATGCGGCTCCTGTGCGCCGGGCCGTCGACGATATGGACCGCGTGCACGCCGGCGTCGCGGAGCCGGCCGGCGCCCGCCAGCAGCTCGCTCGGGTCCCAGCCGTGTGGCGGCGTCAACTCCACCGCCCGGACAAACTCGCGATGCGCGAGCCGGCGGCCGAGAGCCGAGCGTTCCGCGAGCGGAGGCGGCTCCGCGGCCGCCTGGCCATCCGCGTCGCTCGGAGGGGAGACGGACACGCGAGCCGGTCCGGGGCCGTTGGTCCCCAGCAGCGTCGCGGTCAGGCGCGTGTGCTCCGGCGACGTGCCGCAGCACCCCCCCACGAAGCGGGCGCCAGCCTCCGCCATGCGGCGGGCGTAGCGGGCCATGTATTCGGGACTCGCGAGGTAGATCTTCCGGTCCCCGATGTCCCGCGGGAGGCCGGCGTTGGGCAGCGCGGACACCGGCCTCGAGGTCGCGGCGACCATGCGCTCGACGCCGAACAGCATGGAGGACGGCCCGACCGAGCAGTTGAGCCCGATGACGTCCGCCCCGGCGTTCTCCAGCGCGGCCGCCGCGGCTTCGATCGTCGCACCGTATTCCGTGTGGCCCGCGTCGCCGAACGTCATCTGCGCGAAGATCGGCGCAGCCCCCGCGACGGTGCGCACCGCCCGTACCGCCTGCAGCAGTTCGTCGAGGTCGGAGAAGGTCTCGAGGATGAAGCCGTCCACACCGCCTTCGGCGAGCCCGGCGATCTGCCGCCCGAAGAGATCGGCCGCCTCGTCCACCGAGGTGGGGCCCCAGGGCTCGATGCGGATGCCGAGCGGGCCGATCGCTCCCAGCACTTCGGCGCGCCCGCCGGCCGCCTGCCGGGCCAGCCGCGCCGCCGACGCGTTGATCTCGTGCGCGGCCGGCTCGAGGCCGAACGGTTCGAGTTTGACCGGGTTGGCTCCGAACGTGTTCGTTTCGATGAGCTGCGCCCCGGCGCGGACGTAGTCGGCGTGGACACCCAGCACCAGGTCGGGCTCCGAGAGGTTCAGTTCGTCGTAGCACTGGTTCACGAACACGCCGCCCTCGTACAGCACCGTCCCCATCGCGCCATCGATCACATGGACCTGGTCCCCGTCGATCCACTCGCGAAGCCGCTCGCTCATGACGTCGCCACCGGCACCGGATCCCGGTCGTACCCCAGGTTCGGCGAGAGACGGCGCTCCGCTTCGGCCAGCGAGATTCCGCTGCGCGCGGCGTAGTCCTCGACCTGGTCCAGTCCGATGCGGCCGAGGCCGAAGTACCGGGCTTCCGGCCGCGCGAAGTACCAGCCGGAGACCGATGCGGTCGGGTACATGGCCCAGTTTTCGGTGAGGGTGATCCCGACACGACGCTCGACGTCGAGCAGGTCGAAGAGGAGCGCCTTCTGCGAGTGGTCGGGACACGCCGGGTAGCCCGGAGCCGGACGGATCCCGACGTAGCGCTCGGCGATGCGTGCGTCATTGTCGATGACCTCGTCCGGCGCGTAGCCCCAGAGATCCGTGCGCACGATCTCGTGCAGGCGCTCGGCCAGCGCCTCGGCCAGCCGGTCGGCGAGCGACTTCGCGAGCAGGCTCCGGTAGTCGTCGACGGCGGCCTCGAAGCGGGCGCAGAGCGCCTCCAGGCCGATCCCCGCCGTCACGGCGAAGGCACCGCTCCAGTCGGAGACTCCGGCCGACTCGGGCAGGACGAAGTCGGCCAGGCTCACGTTCGCACCCGAGGAGCGGTCCATCTGCTGGCGTAGGTGGGGCACGCGCATCAACTCGCGCCGCCCGTCCCCCGACGCGAACAGGACGATGTCGTCTCCTCGCGCATTCGCCGGATACAGACCCGCGACCGCGCGCGCCGTCAGGGATCCGTCGCGCAGGATCTCGTCGAGCAACCGGCGGGCATCGTCATACAGCGACCGCGCCGCCGCTCCGCGCGCGGGGTGATCGAGCAACTGCGGGAAGCGCCCCTTCATCTCCCAGGCCTGGAAGAAGGGCGTCCAGTCGATGTAGTCGACCAGTTCCTCCAACGGGAACGGATCGTACACCTGTACTCCGGGTCGGCGCGGGGCCGGCACGGGTCGCGTCGCGTCGATCGGGAGCCGGTTGCCTCGCGCCCGGCCGAGCGTCGCGAGCGGTCGCCGTCCTCCCCGGTACTCGTCGCGCACACGCCGGTATTCGGCGCGCGTCCGCTCCACGAAGTCCGCCCCGCCGTCCTCGCCCAGGAGCTTCCCCACGACCCCGACCGCCCGCGAGGCGTCGAGCACATGCACGGTCGCCCCCGAGTACCGCTCCTCGATCTTGACCGCCGTGTGCTTGCGCGACGTCGTCGCGCCGCCGATGAGGAGCGGCAGGTCGAACTCCTGTCGTTCCATCTCGCTCGCCACCCGAACCATCTCATCCAGCGAGGGCGTGATGAGGCCGCTCAGGCCGATCACATCCACTTCGTGTGCCCGCGCCTCCGCCAGGATGCGGTCGGGAGGCACCATGACGCCGAGATCCACGGTGTCGTAGCCGTTACACTGCAGGACGACGCCGACGATGTTCTTCCCGATGTCGTGGACGTCTCCCTTCACCGTCGCAAGTAGGATCGTTCCCTTCCCCTTCCGGACCGGCCCGCCGGAACCGGCGTTCGTGCCCGCCGCGGAGGCCGCCTGTGCCGCCTTCTCGGCCTCCAGGTGGGGCACGAGGAAGGCGACGGCCCGCTTCATGACGCGCGCCGACTTCACGACCTGCGGCAGGAACATGCGCCCGCTTCCGAACAGGTCTCCGACCCGGTTCATCCCGGTCATGAGCGGTCCCTCGATGACCTCGAGCGCCTTGCCGTACAGGAGGCGGGCCTCCTCGGCATCCTCCTCGATATGCTCGACGATCCCCTCCACGAGGGCATGCTCGAGCCGCGTCTCGACGCCCTGCGAGCGCCACGCGTCATCCACCCGCGTCTCGATCCCTTCGTCCCGGATCCGGCCCGCGAGATCCGTCAGCCGTTCCGTCGCGTCCGGGTGGCGGGCGAACAGCACGTCCTCCACCGCCTCGAGCAGTTCCGGATCGATGTCGTCGTAGAGCGGCAGCCGCCCCGCGTTCACGATCCCCATGTCGAGTCCGGCGGCGATCGCGTGGTACAGGAAGGCGGTGTGCATCGCCTCGCGCACCGCGTCGTTCCCCCGGTAGGAGAAGGAGATGTTGCTGAGTCCGCCGCTCGTCATCGCGCCCGGGAGTTCGCTCTTGATGCGGCGAACGGCCTCGATGAAGGCGACCCCGTACTCGTTGTGTTCGGCGATCCCCGTTCCGACGGCGAAGACGTTGGGATCGAAGATGATCTCCCCGGGGCGGAAGCCGGCCCCGAGCAGGAGCCGGTAGGCGCGGGCGCAGATCTCCAGTTTGCGGTCCACGGTGTCCGCCTGGCCCTGCTCGTCGAAGGCCATGACGATGACGCCCGCCCCGTAGCGCCGGATGCGGGCCGCCTGCTCAAGGAACGCCTCCTCTCCCTCCTTGAGCGAGATCGAGTTGACGATCGCCTTCCCCTGCGTGCACTTGAGCCCCGCCTCGATGACCTCCCAGCGCGAGGAGTCGATGACGGTAGGGACGCGGGCGATGTCCGGTTCCGCCGCGATGAGGTTCAGGAAGCGGGTCATGGCGGCTTCGGAGTCGAGCAGCCCCTCGTCCATGTTCACGTCGATGAGCTGCGCCCCGTTGACGACCTGGTCGCGCGCGACCTCGACCGCCTCGTCGAAGTCGTCCTCCCGGATCAGGCGCGCGAAGCGGGCCGAACCCGTGACGTTCGTGCGCTCGCCGATGTTCACGAACAGGGTGTCGGGGCGGATCGCGAGCGGCTCGAGACCCGAGAACCGGGGCAGCGGCTCGATCGCGGGAACCGGTCGCGGGGGCAGGCCCTCGATGCGCTCGGCGATGGCCCGGATGTGTTCCGGCGCCGTCCCGCAGCAGCCGCCGACGACATTGAGCAGCCCGCGGTCCGCGAAGTTGCCCAACAGGTCGGACATGTGGGCGGGCGTGTCGTCGTAGCCCCCGAACTCGTTCGGCAGCCCCGCGTTGGGGTGGCAGCTCACGGGGACATCGGCCACGGCGGAGAGTTCCGCGACGTAGGGCTCGAGTTCCTCGGCCCCGAGCGCGCAGTTCAAGCCGACGAAGAGCGGGTTCGCATGCTGAATGGAGAGCCAGAACGCCTCCACGGTCTGGCCCGACAGGGTCCGCCCGGAGAGGTCGGTGATCGTACCGGACACCACGATCGGCAGCGGCTCGCCGAGATCCGCCTCGAGTTCCAGGATGGCGAAGATGGCCGCCTTCGCATTCAGGGTGTCGAAGACCGTTTCGACGAGCAGCACGTCGGCGCCGCCCTCGACGAGGCCCTCCGCCTGCTGCCGGTAGGCGCGGGCGAGTTCGTCGAAGGTGACCGCGCGGAACGCCGGGTTCTCGACATCCGGAGAAAGCGAAGCGGTCCGGTTGGTCGGCCCCATGCTCCCGAGCACAAAGCGGGGCCGCGAGGGATCCGCCCGCGTCGCCTCGTCGGCTTCGCGCCGGGCGATCCTCGCCGCCGCGAAATTGATGTCGTCGATGAGGTGGGCGTTGCCGGCCTCGGCGGAGATGCCGTAGTCGGCCTGGGAGATGGCCTGCGCGTTGAAGGTGTTCGTCGTAACGAAATCGGCCCCCGCTTCCAGGTAGCTGCGGTGAAGGGCGGCGAGCTCGTCGGGACGGGTGAGGCACAGTACATCGTGGTTCCCGAACAGAGGCTGAGGATGATCCGCGAGCGGACCCGCGCGATAGGCCGCCTCATCGAAGTCCAGCCGCTGGATCATCGTTCCCGTGCCGCCGTCCATCAGGAGGATGCGCCGCTGCAGCGCCTCCCGAATCCGTGCGACACGCTCTCCTTGCCCTTCGGACACGATGCTCACCCCACAAAAAAAAGCCCGGCCGCTAAAGAATCGCGCCCGGGGCGTGGCTCTTTAGCGATTGTTTTACGTGGTTGCAATCCGCCTCAAATCACCACGTCCGGTACGCTCCGGCGGGACAAAACTAGCGCGCGCGCCGTGAAATGGGAAACTTGCGGCGCGCACGGTTAAACAACGTGACGGCGGGATGTGTTTGGGGTGATATGGGATGCAGACATGGAGCGGGCCGCGCGGCGTTCCTCCTCGCGGCTCTTGCGATAAACGGGGCGGGGTGGGGGCTTTTCGGGCAGCAGGAGGGGCTTTCGCCCCCTGAAGGGCCCGAAGCGACCGTTTTCAGGGGTGGCGTGGCACCAGCCGCGGTGGAGGCGGTGCGCCGGGAGGGCGCGCTCTCGATCGATGGTCGGCTCGACGACCCCGCCTGGCAGCTGGCCCCCATCATCACCGACTTCGTACAGGGTGTCCCCGTGGAGGGCGCGGAGCCATCCGAGCCGACCGAGGTGCGGGTGGTGTTCGACGACGGCGCGCTCTACGTCGCCGCCCGCATGTACGAGAGCGACCCCCGCGTGATCCGGGCGCGCCTCACCCGTCGGGATGAACGGGGCTCGTTCGATTCCTTCAAGCTCTCGCTCGATCCCAACCGGGACGGACTCACGGGCTACGAGTTCGAGGTCAGTGCCGCCGGCGCGGAGACCGACCGGTACCTGTTCGGCGATACCCAGGAAGACACGAACTGGGACGCGATCTGGGACTCCGGCGTGCAGGTCGACGACCAGGGGTGGACCGTTGAGATGCGGATCCCGCTGTCCCAGATCCGCTACGAAGCCCGCCCCGGGCTGCAGACGTGGGGGATCAACTTCGAACGTCGGCGCCTCGAGACGAACGAGACCGACTATTTTGCCCTGCAGTCGCGCACGGCCCGGGGCCGGGTGAGCCAGTTCGGCACGATCGACGGACTGCACCTCCCCCAGTCGAGCCGCAGGTTCGAGGTCCGTCCGTTCGCCGTGTCCCAGTACCACACCGCCCCCGCGACGCCGGGGAACCCGCTCTTCGATGGCACCGAGATGGACCCGCGTGGCGGTCTGGACATGAGCATGGGTATCGGCTCCGCCTTCAGCCTCGACGCAACCATCTACCCCGACTTCGGCCAGGTCGAGGTGGACCCGGAGGTCATCAACCTCACCGCCTTCGAGACCTTCTTCCCCGAGAAGCGCCCCTTCTTCGTGCGCGACGCGCAGATCTTCACCTTCGCCGGCTCGCGCGGCGGCCGCTTCGGCGGCGGGAAGGCGCTCTTCTTCAGCCGGCGGATCGGACGCGAGCCGCGCGGATCCGGGCCTTACGACGCGGACTTTCACGACGAGCCCCAGATCACGTCGATTCTGGGGGCGGCGAAGCTCACGGGCCGGACACGGAGCGGCCTCTCCGTCGGCGCGCTGGCGGCGGTGACCGGACAGGAGATGGGGCAGGCGTACTTCGCGGGCCCGGATTCGCTCGGACGGTTCGTGGCCGAACCGCAAGCCGAGCACGCCGTCGTTCGACTCCAGCAGGACTTCAGCGGGGGCGCGAGCAAGATCGGCATCATCGGCACGGGACTGAAGCGGGAACTCCCGGGCGACGGATCGTTCGACTTCCTCCCCTCGGAGGCGTTCAGCTTCGGGCTCGACTTCGAACACCAGTGGGGCGGAGTCCGCGGCCGGGACTACCGTTTCTGGGGTTTCTACTCCGGTAGCCTCGTCCAGGGCTCGAACGAGGCGCTCCTGCGGTTGCAGCAGAGCCCGATCCACTATTTCGACCGTCCCGACGCCACCTACCTCGCGGTCGATTCGACGGCCACTTCCATGTTCGGAAGCGACTGGCGCGTGCAGCTCGAGAAGGCGGAAGGGCACTGGACGTGGAGCGCATGGGCGGGCCAACAGACCCCCGGCTTCGATGTCAACGACTTCGGTTTCCTGACGAGCGGGGAGCGGCTGGACGTGGGGGCCCGGATCGGATATCGGGAGATCCATCCCGGCAACCTGTTCCGGAACTACAATATAAGTCTCTTCACCTTTCACAACTTCCGTCACTCGTTGCTCGAAAAGGTGCGGGGCCCGGACCATTGGCGCCGGTCCTACGACACGGGTTCCGCGTGGATGAGCGGCAGGTTCACGTTCCTCAACAACTGGGCCTTCAACCTCAACCTCTCGTATTCGCCCGAATCGCAGTCCGACACGCAGACCCGCGGCGGTCCGCTGATGACCGAACCCGCCGAGTTCAACGTCCGGGTGGACGCGAACACGGACCGGAGCCGTTCCCTGCACGTGTCACCGCGGTTCTCCTATCGCGTGGCGGCGCAGGGACGCGGGCACGACTTCAACACGGGGCTGGACATCTCCTACCGTCCGGTCCCGAACTGGCGTTTTTCGCTGGGCCCGAACTACACGGACAGGCGGGACGCCGCGCAGTACGTGACCCGCTCCAGCGTGCTGGACTACGGGCCGACATACGGTACGCGGTATCTGTTCGGGGATCTCCAGCGGACGGGGTTCTCGATGGAGACCCGGCTGAACGTGTCCTTCACGCCCGACCTCAGCCTTCAGCTCTACGCGCAGCCGCTCCTCTCCGCCGGCGACTATCTCGGCTACCGACAGCTCGAGGCCCCCGGATCGTTCGACTTTGTCGAATACGGCGAGGGGCAGGCCTACCGCTTCAACGGGGCCGTGACGGGATGCACGGACGGGACGACGTGTGCCTTCAACGGTTCGCGCTACTTCGACTTCGACGGGGACGGCACGCTGGACTACTCCACCAGCGACCGCGACTTCAACATCCGTTCGCTGCGGGGCAACGCGGTGTTCCGCTGGGAGTACCGTCCGGGTTCCGAACTCTTCCTCGTATGGCAGCACGCGCGCCGTGACAGCGCCCTGCTCGGCAACTTCGACCTCAATCGAGACCTCGAGGGCTTGTTCCTCGCGCCCGCGGAGAACGTCTTCATCGTGAAGGTGAGTCACTACCTCTCCATCTGACCGTCCCGCCAGGCCCGGATTCTGGCGCGACCGGTGTCGCAACGGCTAACGTCCCGCTTCCAGATCGGGCCTTGCTGCGGCTCTCGACGCCGACCTCGCCCACCCCGCGGAGACGAACGCCTTGCCCACGAGTCCTCTGTGCCTGACGGAAGTCACGCTACGGGAGATTGAACTCCCGCTCCGGGAGCGGTTCATCATCTCATCCGGATGGGTCGAGAACCGCCGCATCCTCCTCCTCGAACTGCGCGACGAGAATGGCGCCACGGCCTGGTCCGAGTGCGTGTGCGGGGAGCAGCCGAACTATTCTCCCGAGACCGTGGACACCGCGCGGTTGGCGCTGCGGCGCTGGCTCCTGCCGCGGGTGCTGGGGCGGGAGATCGAGGGTCCGGAGGCGGTCAAGCCCCTTCTGGATGAGGGCGTTCAGGGCCACCCCATGGCCAAGGCCGCGATCGAGATGGGCATGTGGGGACTCGCCGCGGAGACGGCCGGCGTCTCGCTCTCCAGGCTCGTCGGCGGGACTCGGGACCGGGTGGCGACAGGCATCTCGCTCGGCCTCCAGCCTTCACCCGCCGCACTCGCCGAGAAGGCGCGGCAGGCGGTCGACCAGGGCTACGGCAAGGTCAAGCTCAAGATCAGCCCGGAGAAGGACATTGAGTACGTTGGCGCGGTGCGTGAAGCGCTCGGGCCCGAGCGGGCGCTCGCGGTCGACGCGAACGCGGCCTACACGCTGGAAGACGCGGACCGTCTGGCGGAACTCGATGCGTTCGGTCTGATCATGATCGAGCAGCCGCTGGCGGCCGGCGACCTCGTGCGCCACGCCCGTCTCCAGGAGCGGCTCGCGACGGCCGTCTGTCTCGATGAGTCGATTGTGGATCCCGCCTCGTGCGAGGATATGCTGGCGCTCGGCAGCGGGCGGATCGTGAACATCAAGCCGGGCCGCGTCGGCGGGTTCCGGAACTCGCGGGAGATCCACGACATCTCGGCGCGGGCCGGGGTGCCGGTCTGGTGCGGAGGGATGCTCGAGAGCGGGATCGGCCGGGCATACAATGTCGCGCTCGCCTCGATGTCGAACTTCCGGCTGCCCGGCGACCTGTCGCCGAGCGCCCGCTACTGGGAGCGCGACATCGTCACCCCCGAGTGGACGATGAGCGCGGACGGCTTCGTGACCGTGCCCCGGGACCGGCCGGGCCTCGGCGTGGAAGTGGACATCGAGCGCGTGGAGGCGCTCACGCGGCGCAGCGAAACGATCGCCGCCACCGACGTCCGCGTCCCGGTGTGACGGAGTTTCGCGCGCTCGAGACGCTCGAGGAGTGGCGCACCTGCGTGGACCTCCAGGAGATGACGTGGGGGAAAGGGTTCTCCGACATCGTTCCGGCCTCCGTCCTTCAGGTCTCGCAGAAGATCGGCGGCTTTGCGGGAGGCGCGTTCGAGGACGGTCGCATGATCGGCTTCGTCTATTCCCTCCTGGGCGAGTTCGAGGGTGTCTCCTCTCACTGGTCGCACATGCTGGCCGTCGAGCCTGCCGCGCGCGGGCGAGGCCTGGGCCGCGACCTGAAGCTGTTTCAGCGGGAGTCTGTCCGGTCGAGCGGGATTCGCACCATCTTCTGGACGTACGACCCGCTGGTCGCGCGCAACGCACACTTGAACCTGAACCGGCTCGGCGCGACGGTGCTTCGCTACGCGCCGAACATGTACGGCGCCGATACGGGGAGCCCCTTGCACGCAGGCGGGGAAACCGACCGGTTCATCGTGCGGTGGGATCTCGAGGGCCCGGAGACCCGCCGGGCCCTCGACGAGGGATCCCGGCGCTCGGCCCGGCGTCTCCACGCGCCGCTTCCGGACCCGGCGTGCGTCGTGCCCCGGCCGGGAGGGGACGGCGCGGCGGGCGGCGGACTGCCCGGGGGCGACGAGGTCTTCGTCGAAGTTCCGGCGGACGTCGAGTCGCTGCCTCCGGACGGATCGCTCGTAAGGTGGCGCGAAACGGTGCGGGACGCGTGCCTGGCCTATCTCAGGAGGGGATATGCGGTGGAGAGCCTTGTCAGAAATCCCTCGGCGGACCGGTGCTTCTATGTCCTGCGCCGGAGCTGATGCCGTGAGCCCGCCGGTCACCGCGTCCCGGAGACGGGTGTGGGCGGCCGGCATCCTGGGACTCCTCGCTCCCCTCGCTCCAGCCGCTGCCTCGGCCCAGAGCCCGTATTCCGTCGAGGATATCCTCGCCGCGCCTTTCGCCACGGACCTCATCGCCGCTCCGAGCGGGGCCGCGTTCGCCTGGATTCGATACGACCGGGGCGTCCGCAACATCTGGGTCGCCGAGGGCCCGGAGTACGTGGGCCGCCAGCTCACCGACTGGACCGAGGACGACGGCCAGGACCTGTCCCAGCTGCGGTTCACGCCCGACGGACGTCAGCTTCTCTTCGTGCGCGGAGGCGGGCCGAACCGGTCAGGCGAGATTCCGAACCCGCGCTCCGAGCCGGAGCCGGCGACGCAGATGGTGTGGGTCGCCGGGCTCGACGGAACTTCGCGGCCCCTCGCCGAAGGGAGTGCCCCGGTCATTGCGCCGGACGGGCGCACACTCGCGTTCCTCAATCGCGGCCAGATCTTCACGCTCACGCTCGATGGTTCGGCACCCCCCGGCCCGCTACTCCGCATTCGCGGGAGCGCGAGTGCGCTGACGTGGTCCCCCGACGGCGGCCGACTGGCCTTCGTCAGCAACCGCGGGGATCACGCCTTCGTCGGCGTCTTCTCGATGGACGGCGGGGCCGTGCGCTACCTCGATCCGAGCCTGGATCGCGACGGCAGCCCCACCTGGTCACCGGACGGCACGGCCATCGCGTTCATCCGCGTCCCTAACGAGGGGGCGCAACTGCCCTTCTCCCCGCTCCGCAGCGCCCTGCCCTGGTCGATCCGGGTGGCGGATCCCGCCACGGGGGAGGCGCGCGAGGTGTGGCGCGCTTCACCCGGCCGGGGGAGCGCCTTCCAGGCCATGACCGGGCCTTCCCTGATCTGGCTCGCATCGGACCGGCTCGTGTTCCCGTGGGAACGGGAGGGCTGGCACCACCTGTATTCGGTCCCCGTCGCGGGCGGCCCCGCCACGCACCTCACACCGGGCGAATTCGAGGTCGAATCCGTGCTCCCGTCACCGGACGGAGAGTCGATCTATTACGCCTCGAATGCGGACGACATTGATCGCCGCCACGTCTGGCGGGTCACCGCCGATGGCGAGCCCGAGGCGCTGACGTCGGGCAACGGCATCGAATGGAACCCCGCTGTCACTCCCGATGGCGCGCTCGCCTACCTCGCGGCCGATGGCCGGACGCCGGCCCACGCCGAGGTGGACGCGGGAGGTGAGCGGCGCCCGCTGGTCGACGGATTCATGCCCGACGCCTTCCCGTTCGAGAGTCTCGTGGAACCGCAGCAGGTGACGTTCGAGTCCGAGGACGGAATCCTGATCCACGGGCAACTCTTCCTTCCACCGATGTCGGTGGAGGGCGGGCGCCACCCGGCCGCGGTGTTCTTCCACGGCGGGTCGCGGCGGCAGATGCTGCTCGGCTGGCACTACATGCGCTACTACCACAACACGTACGCCCTGAACCAGTACCTGGCGAGCCGGGGCTACGTCGTCCTGTCGGTGAATTACCGCAGCGGCACCGGCTACGGGCTGGAGTTCAGGGAGGCGCTGAACTACGGCGCTCGCGGCGCGAGCGAGTACCGTGACGTGGTCGCCGCGGCCCGCTTCCTCGCGGAACGGGAGGATGTGGACGCAACCCGGGTCGGGTTGTGGGGCGGCTCCTACGGCGGCTACCTGACGGCGCTCGGCCTCGCGCGCAATTCCGATCTGTTCGCGGCGGGCGTCGACATTCACGGCGTCCACGACTGGAACATGGTCATCCGGAACTTCGTGCCGTCCTACCAGCCGGAGACGCGCGAGTCCTTCGCCCGGCTCGCGTTCGAGTCCTCGCCGATGGCGTGGATCGACGGCTGGCGCTCCCCGGTGCTTCTGATCCACGGTGACGACGACCGAAACGTGCCCTTCTCGGAGTCCGTGGACCTCATCGAGTCGCTTCGGAAGCGGGGCGTCGAAGTCGAGCAACTCGTCTTCCCCGACGAAGTCCACGGCTTCCTCCTGCACCGGAACTGGGTCACCGCCTTCGAACGGTCCGCCGAGTTCATGGACGCTCACCTGAGAGGGACCCCGGCCGCGGGAGGCGCGAGGCAGTGACCGCCCGCATCGCGGGCCAGCTTGCGATCGTCACGGGAGCGAGTTCAGGCATCGGAGAGGCCATCGCCCGCCGCCTTGGAAGCGAGGGTACGAACCTCGTGCTGTGGGCACGCCGGGGAGAACGACTCGCTTGTCTCGCCGAGGAGATCGCGGACCAGAGCGGGGTGAGCGTGGATACCGGGGTGGTGGATGTGCGAGACCGCGAGGCCGTCCAGGGTGAGGCGGCACGACTCATGTCAGAGCTCGGCACCCCCGACATCCTCGTGAACAACGCGGGTCTTGCCGCCGGCATGGCGCCCGTCCACGACGCCGATGTCGACGACTGGGACCGGATGATCGACACGAACGTGAAGGGGCTCCTCCATGTGACGCGCGCCTTCCTCCCGGCCATGGTCGAGCGGGATTCGGGACAGGTCGTCAACATCGGAAGCATCACCGGGCGGCAGGTCTATCCCGGCAGCACCGTCTACGCCGCCTCGAAGTACGCCGTGCAGGCGATCACCGAAGGGACGAACCTCGATCTCCTCGGCACCGGCGTCCGCGTGTCGGGCGTCCACCCGGGTCTCGTCGAGACGGAATTCTCGCTCGTGCGCTTCAAGGGCGACGAGGACCGCGCCGGGGCCGTCTACAAGGGGATTGAACCGCTCACGGGGGCGGATGTGGCCGATGTCGTGTCCTACGTCCTCAACGCCCCGCCCCGCATCAACGTGGCCGATGTCGTCGTGTTCGCGAAGGCCCAGGGGAGCGTGCACCACATCCTCCGCGACGAGGGATAGGCGTCGTTTCTCCGTCTTCTTCTTGCCTCGTTCCGATATATCGAATACTATTTCGATATATCGAGACCGGTCGGAAGCGGGAGGGAATAGATGTTCACGAACAAGGATGGATTCGGCGCCTGGGCGAACTGCTGCGGCCCAGGCGTTTTTCGTTTCGGCGGGGGGTTCGGGACGACCCGCCGGGTGGTCCGGAAGGGGGAGTTGAAGTTCGTTCTCCTCCGCCTTCTCGCCGACGAACCCATGCACGGCTACGAACTGATGCGGCGGCTGGAAGAGGAGTCCGGCGGCCTTTACACACCGAGTCCGGGTTCCGTGTACCCTACCCTTCAGTTGCTTGAGGATCAGGGGTACGTGTCGTCGACGCCGGAAGACGGCAAGCGCGTCTACCGGCTGACGGCCACAGGCCGCGACTTCCTCAAGGAGCACCGGTCCCGGACCCGCGACATCTTCGGGCGCTTCGTCAACATGGGGGAGCGCTTCGCCGGATCCGCGATGCGCGACGTGACGCGTTCGTTCATCCATCTGGCGCAGGTCAGTTTCGAGCGCGCGACGGGGGGACAGGGCGACCCCGAGACCCTCGCAAGAGTGAAGTCGATCCTGGACGGTGCGGCGCGCGAGATCGAGACCGCGTGGCCGGAGCCCGGGGCCGCGACCTCACGGGAGGGTTGAGCGATGTTCGAGATCGTCTTCCTGGGAGGGATCGCCGCCGTCATCTACCGCCGGCGTGTGCGCGCCGGCGACTGGAACCGGGGGGATCTCCACCGCCTCCTCGTCGACCTGGGCCGCGGAGTGAGCCGCGCGGTCACCGCCCTGCTGCAATCCGGACCCGGCCTCCTGCGCCAGTGCGTCGCCGATGTGACGAGCCTCGCACGCGACATGGGGGGCATGGCCAGGCTCCCGAGCCGGCGCGCGACCCGGAGGCGACCCGCTCGCCTCGACGGAGCCGCCGCACCCATGGCCGCGCGGACCGGCTCCGGAACGGGAGCGGAAGGCCGACTGTTCTCCCGGCTCCAGCGCCGTTACATCGCGGGCCGGATCAGCTTCTCCGAGTACGTGGAGGGGGTACAGCGCCTCCGAAGCGAAGGCGCCGCGCTTCCGGGTATGGGAGGCAAGGCCCCGCCGCACGCGGGCGGCGAGGCCGGAGGGCTGGCGGCGGAGCGCTGATCGCCCGGAGCCGCCGACTTAGTGCTTGCGGTGCCTCTCCCACGGCGAGCGCGTGAAGTAGGACTCCGTCATCTCCTTGATCTGCGGCGCGAGGAAGATCAGCGCGATCAGGTTCGGGATGATGACGATCGCCAGGAAGATGTCCCCCAGCGACCACACCACGGCGAGCGGCAGCACCGCCCCGACGAAGTGCATCGCCACGAAGACGAGCTTGTACGGGATGATCGCGCTCCGCCCGAACAGGTAGTTCGCGCAGCGGTCGCCGTAGTAGCTCCATGAGATCGCCGTCGAGATCGCGAACAGGAAGACCGAGAAGATCACGATGTAGTGTCCCCAGTCTCCGAGCGGCGACAGCCCGCGCTGGAACCCCATCTGCGTCAGCGGCGCGCCCGTCTCGTAGGCCTGCCCGTACAGCACGGCGAACTCTTCCCCATCGTCCGCGATCGCCACGCCGCGCGCCGGATCGACGGCGCCGCTGAACGCCTGCGTCTGCGCCTCATCCTCGAACAGTTGCGGCACGGAAACCTCGTGCCAGGCCAGGTGCGGCTCGCTCGTCACCCCCGGCCGTCCCAGCGTATAGCGGATCGTGCCCGTGGGCTCCGTGGGCACCGAACTTCCGCCCTCATCCAGCACGACATAGCTGACATCCCCGCCTTCGAGCTGGATCGCGGTGGGGATCTGCGCGTTCCACGCGCCGGTCATGATCACGACGAGCGCGGTCATGGTGACGATGACGATCGTGTCGATGAACGGCTCCAGGAGGGCGACGACGCCCTCCGAGACCGGCTCGTCCGTCTTGGCGGCCGCGTGCGCGATCGGAGCCGACCCCTGCCCCGCCTCGTTCGAGAACAGCCCCCGCCGCACCCCCCACATCAGGGTGACGAGGAAGGCGCCGACTCCGGTGCCCGCCACGCCGGCGGTCGGGTTGAAGGCCTCGCGGAAGATGAGCGCGAAGGTCCCCGGCACCTGGCCGAGGTTGAGGATGATGATGAGCATGGCGGCGCTCACGTAGACGATCGCCATGGCCGGGGCGAGGATGCTCGTCACGCGGCCGATGCGCTTGATGCCGCCCAGGATCACGAGAGCGACGATCGTCGAAGTGACGAGGCCGGTGACCCACGTCGCGATCCCGAACTCGGCGCGCATCGCGTCCGCCACCGTATTTGCCTGGTTCGCGTTCCCGGTGAGGAAGGCAGTGAGCCCGAGCATGACCGCGAAGAAGGCCGCCACGGGCTTCCAGCGCGGCCCGAGCCCCTTCTCGATGTAGTACATGGGTCCGCCCGAGACCGTCCCGCTGTACTTGGCGGAATCCTCGTCGACTTCGCGGTACTTCTGGGCGAGCGTGACCTCGCTGTACTTCGTCGCCATCCCGAGGAAGGCGGTCATCCACATCCAGAAGAGCGCGCCCGGGCCGCCGAGGTGGATGGCGATCGCGGCGCCGGCGATGTTTCCGATCCCCACCGTAGCGCTGAGCGCGGTGGTGAGCGCCTGGAAGTGCGACACATCGCCGGGATCGTTCGGGTCGTCGTAGCGGCCCGTGGCCACCGCGACCCCATGCGCGAACTTGCGGATCTGCGGCAGGCCCAGCCTGAGCGTGAGGTAGGTCCCGATGCCGAGGAGGAGCAGGACCTGAAGCGTCAGGCGCTCTCCCCCGATCGTGATCCCGAACTGCGCGACGTTCCGGTCGACCCAGTCTACGATTGTGGCGAAGTCCATGCGCTGTCCCCGTTAGCGGCGAGTGTGCAGGAAGTCGGCTGAGTTTGGCCCCCCGCCGCTGGCGCTGCAACGGGTACGGGGTCGAGGCGGGGGCCACCGGAATCGCGGAGAGGACGTCCGCGGGATGTGTCCCGCGCTGCCCGGCGCGGTAAGTTCGTTCGCGCTCCGGGCGGCCCGGAGCCCCTGGTTTCGCCCCAGCCTTCGGCCGCGACGAGCACCCTCACCCTGGCAAGGAGACAAAGAGCGACGTGGGTCCAGAGGACAGGACGGTCGGGTTTGAGACGCCCCGGCCTCCCCGCATTCCGGGCCGCCTCGGGCGGTTGTGGGAACTCGCGAACGACCTCTCGTGGACGTGGAACCGGGAGGCCGCGGCGCTCTTCCGGACCATCGATCCGCCGCTGTGGCGCCGCACGCGGCACAACCCCGTGGCGCTGTTGCGGACGGTCGGAGCCGAACGCCTTCGCGACCTCGCCGAAGATGCGGCCTTCCTCCGACGATACGACGCGGCGCGCGCCGGGGCGGGCGCACAATCGAGCTGGTTCGGCAGGAACCATCCGGCGCTGGCTGACACCTCCGTGGCGTACTTCTGTGCCGAATTCGCGCTGCACGAGTCCATCCCCATCTACTCCGGAGGACTCGGCGTGCTCGCGGGCGATCATCTCAAGGCGGCCTCCGAGCTCGGCGTCCCGCTCGTCGGCGTGGGGCTGATGTATGCGCACGGCTACTTCGACCAGACGCTGGGGCCCGACGGTTGGCAGGAGGACGCGGATGACCCGCTCGACCCCGACCTGACGCCGCTGGAGCGGCTGCACGCCGTAGATGGCGTTTCGTGGCTCGCCTCGATCCGCGGCGGCGGACGCCGCATCCGTATCGGGGCCTGGAGGCTGCGTGTGGGGCGCGTGTCGCTGTACCTCCTCGACACGGACCTCGAGGAAAACGACCCCGCGGACCGCGGCCTCTCGCACCAACTCTACGCGGGCGGCGCGGATCACCGGCTGCGGCAGGAAGCGATCCTCGGCGTCGGAGGCGTGCGCGTGCTCGCCGCGCTCGGGATCGAGCCAGGGGCATGGCACGCGAACGAGGGACACGCGGCCTTCATGATGGTGGAGCGCGCGCGGCGGCTCATGCGGGACGGCCTCTCCTTCGCGGATGCGGTGTCCCGGGTCCGCGCCTCGACCGTCTTCACCACGCACACGCCCGTCCCCGCCGGCCATGACGTGTTCTCCCACGCGCAGATGCGGGAATGGATCGGCGAGACGTTCTGGGAGGAGTTCCCGCACCGCGAGGAGTTGCTCGGACTCGGTCTCCACCCGGATGACGAGGCGCGGGACCGGTTCCACATGACGGCGGCGGCAATCCGGCTTTCCCGGAGAGTCAACGGCGTTTCGGCGCGGCACGGCCGCGTGAGCCGGGAGATCTGGCGCGGCCTCTGGGAGGGGCGGGCGGCCGGAGAGGTGCCCATCCGGCATGTGACGAACGGGGTCCACCTCGCCACATGGATGCACGAGGACATCGCCGACCTTTTGGACGAATGGCTTCCCGCGGGGTGGCGGCAGTGCGCGGGAGACGAAGCCATGTGGCGCGCGGCGCGCGACGTGCCCGTGGAGGCGCTGTGGCGCGCGCGCCGCCGGCTCAAGCTCCGGCTCCTCGACCTGATGCGGGACGAAGCGCGGCGCAGGTGGCCGGACCACTGGCCGGAATCGGCCCACCTCGCCGGAGCCGGTACGCTCATGAGTCCCGGGCCACTCACGATCGGATTCGCGCGACGGTTCGCTACCTACAAGCGGGCGGATCTCATCTTCCGCGACCGCAACCGCCTCCTCGCGCTCCTCTCGGACCCCGCCCGCCCCGTGCAGTTGATCTTCGCCGGAAAGGCCCACCCGCGGGACGACGACGGCAAGCGCGTCCTCCAACGCGTGTACGAGCACACCCGGGATCCCGACTTCGAGGGGCGGATCGCCTTCCTGGAGAACTACGGACTCCACACGGCACACGGTCTCGTCGAGGGCGTCGACCTATGGCTCAACATCCCCCGGGTGCCGCTGGAGGCGAGCGGGACGAGCGGGATGAAGGCCGCCCTCAACGGCGTCCCCCAGCTCGCGACCGCGGACGGCTGGTGGGAGGAGGGATTCGAGGGAGACAACGGGTGGCTCATCCCGCGTGCGCCCGACGGAACGAGCGAGGAAGAGGTGGACGAGCACGACGCCGAACACCTGTTCCGCCTTCTGGAGGAGGAGGTCGTCCCCCTCTACTACGACCGGCCCGGTCCGGATGCCCCGGATGACGCTCCCGCGGGCTGGCTCGGACGGGCGCGGCGGGCCATCGAGGTCGCGGGCGCGCGGTTCACGGCCGGGCGCATGGTGCGGGACTACGCCCGCGATTACTACGTCCCGGCGCTACGGGGGATGACCGACGGCGACGATCCGCCGACGGCGCGGTAGGCAGCTCTCAGCGAGCCGGAAGCAGCTCGTCGAGGTAGCGAAGGAGCATGTTGCGCCAGGTGGGCCAGTCGTGGTGCCACTCCTCGCCCCAGTCGTCCATCCGGTTCGGAACGCCCTTCCGCCCCAGGATTGACGCAGCCTGCCAGGACTCGCCGATGTCCTCCGCCCGTCCGCGTCCGGAGGCGAGGAGGACGAAGCGTTCCCGCAGCCGGTCGAGCGTTTCGCCCCCCAGTTGCGGCAGGTAGTGGACGGGGGAGGCGCGGTAGAAGTCTCCCGTCGCTCTCGCTTCGACGCCCGTCTCGTGCTTCAGGAAGCGCTGGAGGTCGTACGTGCCGCTCATGCACAACGCGTGCGAGAAGGCGTCGGGAAACCGACACAGCATGGCCAGCGCGTTGAACGCCCCGATCGAGGAACCCGCGACGATGACCTCGATCCCGGGATCGTTGCAGTCCTCCCGGATCATGGGGATGAACTCGCGGTAGACGAACTCCTGAAACCGGTTGAGGACCGCCATGCGGTGCTCGGGGGTCCCCTCCCCTCCGAGCATGACGCGGCCCGCCACGCTGTCGCACGAATAGACCTTGATCCGTCCGTCCGTCAGGTAATCCGCGACTGTCTCGATGACGAGGAAGCGCTCGATCTCCTCCGCATCGCCTCCCGCGGTGGGGAACATGAGAAAGGGCACGCCGACCTCGCCCCAGCGCGCGACGTTCACCTCCTGGTCGAGGCAATCGGACCACCAGCTTCGGTTGATTTTCATGAGGCGAGAATCGGCACGGCGCCGGGCGGTTCCTCCCGGCGGGCCGCCTGTATGCGGTCGAAGAAGAGCGCGGTGAAGTCTTCGATCTCGTGATCGGGGTAGAGCGATGCCACCTTCGCGTGCACCGCGTCGAGGGCGGCTTCGCTGCCGAAGAATTCGTCCGCCACCTCGTCGAGTTCCACGAGATGGGTGTCGCAGAACTCCACGAAGCGGTCGGTCTCGAACCGGGCCTCCGCGATCGCGGCACACGCCCGAACCCTCTCTCCCACCGACATCCCGGGACGGCACGCGTCGAAGAACGGCTGCCAGTCGAGGTTGATGCGCATCTTGCGCCGGGTCGCCGCGCAGAAGAGGGACCAGCGGAGGTTGGCCTTGATGAGCCACGGGAAGTGGTAGTGGAGCGAGGTGACCTGCGAGTCCGGGCAGGGGTTGGCGAAGTCGATCGGCATCCACCGTTTTCCGCTGCGCAGCACCTCGCACGAGTTGAAGTCCCACCCGAAAAAGGCGTTGATCGTGAGCGTCGTGTCCCGAATCGCGCCGGCGTCGGCGGGATCGAGATGGTCGCGCTCGACGGTGTAGCGGTCGTGCGGGGGAGCGGCGGGATCGTAGAGAACGGCGCGCGTCTGCGGTCCCAGTCCGATGCAGCGGACGAAACGGTCGTGCTCCACCCCCTGCTGGAGGTGCATGACGAACTTTCCGCTCTCGTCGTAGGCGGCGCCGAGCGCCTCGTCATCCTCGATCCGGGACACGCCGCGCCAGCCGCCGCCGTCGTACGGCTTCATGAACACGGGATAGCCCAGGTCGTGCGCCACGGCGGGAAGGTCGAAGAGCCTGGCGTAGCGTTTCAGGGTGACCGCTAGGTCGTCCTGCGGATCGTACGACTTGGGCGGGATGAGCCAGGTCCGCGGGACGGGGAGGCCCAGCCTCATCATCGCGCAGTACGTAGAGTGCTTCTCCATCGACTGGATGCTCCACGGATTGTTGAACACGTAGAGCCCGTCCATGATCACGGACTTCTTGATCCACTCGCGCGTCGGGAAATACCAGTGCGTGAGGCGGTCGATGACGAGGTCGTACTTCGCCTTCTGCTGCAGGTCGAAGGGCTCGATCGTGACATCCTCGAGCTGGAAGAGGATCGTGCCGTCGGATGAGGGGATGCGCGGGTTCAGCCGCTCGAGAATGGCGCGGTAGGCGATGGGCCAGCACAGGTCCGCCCCGAGCGAGAGGCCGATGCGCCGCGTGACCTCGGGCGCGGGCGTGGGGGCCGCCGAGGCGGTCATTCGTACACCATCCAGAGCGGGCCCGGGAAGAGCCACGACAGACCCTCGCGCAGGCGGTCGCGCCAGTTCTCCCAGTTGTGGCCGTCGCGCGACTCGACGAAACGCACGTCGGCGCCGCCGCGGCGCAGGGCCGGTATCAGAGCCCGGTTCTCCGAGACGAGGGGCTCGTAGACGCCGACGGAGACGAACGCCTTCTCCGCCACGACCGTCGGCGCGTCCCGGTACGCGTTCATCATGTTCACGATGCGGTCGAAGGCGGGGCCGCTCTCGTTGGCTCCGATGTCCGTGAACAGGAACGAGCCCGACTGCAGAAGGAGGCGGCCGAAGCGGCCGGGGTATTCGAGCGCGGCGTGGAAGGAGGCGACGGCGCCCAGACTCGCACCCATGAGGCCGCGTGACTCCGGCTCGGGGAGGAGCGGATAGTCGCGCTCGAGGCGCGGGAGCAGCTCCTCGACGACGTACCGCGCGTGCGCCGGATCCGCCGAGTACTCCGACATCCGGTCGCCGGGGTGCAGCAGCGCGACGATCATCCGCGGGATATCGAAGCGATCCATCAGCTGGTCGAGCACCTGATGCAGGCTGGCGTACTCGAGATAGTCCGCACCGTCGTGCACGATGAGGAGCGGGTGGCGGCGGTTCGCGCGGAACTCCGCCGGACGGTACACCGTCACGTGCCGCGCCGACGCGAGTGCCGCGCTCTCGACCACGAGTTCATCCAGTACGCCGCGGGAGGCGTCCTCGATCTCAAGGGCCCAGTCGGGGATCTTATAGCCGCGCGCCTGCACGACGGAGTTCGCGCCGAACGGATCGCGGGCGCGGTGCGGGTTCAGCGGATCCTCGATCCACTCTGCTCTGCCGCGGGTGAGCACCTCGATCTTGTACTCCACGCGCGACTCGTCCGGGAGTTCGAGCGTATAGCACCACAGATCGGTCCCGTCCAGGCGGCGGAAGGGCGCCGAAGTCTCGAGCCCGTGCACCCAATGCCGTAGGCGGACGGCATCGGCGTTGCCCCGGTACAGGAAGGTGTAGAGGGGCGGTTCGGAAAGCGGAAACTCGTTCGCTTCCACGAACGCGTCCACCGCGTCCGCCGCACCGGGACCCGCGACGAGACGCTCCTCGAGCGCCGCGATGGCCGGCGAACGTGGCATGGACCGGTCGTGACCATGTGTCCGGGCGTTGGCGTCGAATCGCATGGGCCGGACCTACGCCGCCGTGCGGAAGAGGACCCGGCGCCCCGCCATGTCGAGACGTTCGACGGCGTCCCCGCCGCTCCAGCGATCTCCGGCCCGGTCGATGCGGCCGCCGGGGTCGAGGAGGACGCAGGAAGCCGGGGCGAAACGGGCTGCGAGCCGCGCGCCGCGCGTCCGGTCGTTCAGCGCCAGGCGGGCCGAGGCGTGGGGAAGCGCGACGATCCCTCCGGCGATCCCGAGGCCCGCATCGAACACTTCGGGGTTCCCTTCCCCCCACGGCGGCCGATCGTGAAAGAGCACGATGCGCTCCGTCAACACCATGGCGCCGGCCGAGCGGGCGATCACAGGTCGCCCCGCGAGAAGTTCTCGTCCGCCGAAAAGACGCAGCCGGCTGAGCAGATTCGAGACGTGCCCGCCCTCAAGGACGATCGCCTCCGTCCCATCGAGGCGCGCGTTCACCTCCCGTCGCTGCAATCGCACGGCATCGCGCTCACCCGGCGCCATGCGCTGTTCGAACTCCGAGCGGATCTCGACCACGCGGTCCAGGTGGCGCGCATCGAGGCGCCGGATCGCGTCGAGGGCCTCGTCGCGTTCCGCGGCGAGCACGCCCTCGTCCCCTCGCAGTTCGGCCAGCCGCCGATGCGCCTCGATGAGACCCTGAAGCCGCAGGTTGTAGGCGCGGCGCAGCGCCTTTAGCCGGTTCCGGCTCGCCCGGTGCGCCTGCGCCAGCTCCGCGTCTGCCTCGGCCACCCGGTCGGAGCGCCGGTACAGTTCGAGATCGACGACGCGATCCGCGAGATGAGGATCGATGAGGCCTTCGTTCGCTTCCCGGTCGCGCCACCCCGCGGTGACGGCCGCGATCCTCGCGCCCGGAGAGAGCGCGCCCTCGGCCTCCAGTTCCCCCACCACGTCCCGGAGCCTGAGGCCGCCCCCGCGCGGGCCCAGGAGGACGACCGGCGACCGCGACGCGGCATACTTGCGTGCTCGACGCCTTCTCGCGGCTCTCATGCGGCGCGCACCCGCACCCACCGTCCCACGGCGTCCAGCATCCCGCGCAGTTCGTCGTAGTCCGGGTGCCGCAGCCGCAGCCAGGCGTTCGCCATATATCCGGCCTCTACGGGCTGGGTGGGCGTGCCGGGCGGCGGCAGGTGCGTGTCGATGATCCACTCTCCGAAGCGTGCTTCCACCTTCTCCAGACCCTCGTACCCCGAAATCCGCCCGTCGTGCTCGGGCCTGAGCGTCACGATCCCCGCGGAGTACCGGCGCGACGCGTCCTGGGACTTTCGTCCGTGCACGATGCAGGCCGCCCATTCGCGGTACACGTCCAGCTCGTTCGCGGCGCCGTACAGGTCCCAGGCCCGTACGCCGGGCGGGCGGCAGCCGATCTCGGAGAACTTGAGGCCCTTCTCCCCGAAGAACCATTCCATGTGGGTCGCCGAGGTCTCGATATCGAGCGCGTCGATGACCCGCTTCCCCATTTCCCGGACCTCCGCGTAGGTGTCGGCGGTGTCGATCCGGTTCGTGGCGATGAACTGCGGCGACACCTCCCGGGTCCGCATGGCCTCAAGCACGTTCGGGTAGTAGTGAGTCATGAAATCGTGGACCACCACGCCGCCGACCGTGAGGGTGTCGTAGAAGCCCTCGTGTCCGTCCACGAACTCCTCGACAGCCACTTCGCCCCCCTGCCCCACACCGAGCCGCGGGAGCAACGCCGCGAGTTGCGCCTCATCATCAACGCGGTAGGTGCCCGAGGCGCCGGCCCCGGCGCGAGGCTTGACGATGAGCGGATAGCCGACCCGCCCGCCGAAACGCACGATCTCCTCCGCTTCGCCTCCGCCCATGGACTGCGCGGTCGCGATCCCCGCATCGCGCAGCGCGTCCTTCATGGCCGGCTTGTCGCGGCACAGGTGCGCAGTGCGCACGGAGGTCCCGGCCAGCCCGGCCGCTTCCCGGACGCGGGCGACCGGGAGGATGTGGGCCTCGACCGTGGCCTCGAGGCGATCCACGGGCCGCCGCCGATGGATCTCGTGAAGGGCGTGCGCGAGCGCGCCCTCGTCACACACGGAGCCGACCTGCTCGTAGCAGGTGAGCCACCGGTGCAGATCGGAGCCCAACGCCTCCGGCGGGGCTTCGCCCACAGCGGACACCTTCGCGCCGACTTCGTGCAGACCACGCACGAAATCCTTCTGGTTCCCGGGGAACAGGGGTTCAACGAATACGACGTGCATGCTTCGCCAACAGCTCGTGGGAAAAACTTCACTTTGGGGGCCCGACATAGTACAGTCCCTGCTCTCAAACGCCAGCCCGTCCGTCGGCGGCCGTCCGGCCCGTCACGGCCACCTGGAAGGTCCATGCCCAACGTCGCGTTCGTCGCTCCGTTCTATCTCCCTACCACGCTGCGATTTGTGGAAGCCGCCGCGAGGCTCGCCGACGTGCGCCTCGGTGTCGTGACGCAGGAGCCGCCGGAGCGCACGCCGACCACGATGCGGGGGAGAATCGCCGCGCATGTTCAGGTCGACGATGCCCTGTCGGCGGAGGGGATCCACGCCGGGCTCCGCCAACTTTCCGGCGAACTCGGCGGCATCGACCGCCTGCTCGGCGCTCTCGAGGAACTCCAGGTCCCGCTCGGGGAACTGCGGGACGCGCTGGGCATCGACGGGATGGGCGCCGAGCCCGCGCGCAACTTCAGAGACAAGTCGCGTATGAAAGACGTGCTCCGGGCGCACGATCTGCCCTGCGCCCGGCACGCGCTCGTCCGCGACGAGACCGAGGCGACGTCATTCGCGAACGAGACCGGCTTCCCGCTCATCGTCAAGCCGCCGGCCGGTTCCGGCGCACGCGGGACGTTCCGCGTCGAAACGCCCGCCCAGCTGCGCACGGCCATCGCCATGTCGCAGTCGAGCGCGGAGCGGCCGACGCTGATCGAGGAGTTCGTCGGCGGCGAAGAGCACTCCTTTGATGCGGTCTCGATCGGCGGACGCGTCGTCTGGCACTCGATCAACCACTACTTGCCTTCACCGCTCGAAGTGCTGCGCGAGCCGTGGATCCAGTGGTGCGTCCTCCTTCCGCGGGAGGTCGATTCTCCCCGGTACGAGGAGATCCGGCGCGTCGCCGGACCCGCGCTCGATGCCCTCGGCATGGAGACGGGGCTGAGCCATATGGAGTGGTTCAGGCGGCCCGATGGTTCGGTGGCGATCTCCGAGGTCGGGGCCCGGCCGCCCGGCGCCCAGTTCGTCACGCTGATCTCCCAGGCGCACGACTTCGACCTCTACCGGGCGTGGGCCCGGCTTCTGGTCTTCGATGAGTTCGATCCTCCGGCCCGCCCCTATGCGGCCGGCGCCGCGTATCTCCGCGGACAGGGACGGGGCTCCGTGCGACGGGTGGCCGGCATCGAGGAGATCGCGAAAGACCTCGGGCCGCTGTGCGTCGAGTGGCGCCTCCCCCGCACGGGACAGGCCCGGAGCGCCTCCTACGAGGGAGAGGGCTACATCATCGTCCGTCATCCGCGCACCGAGGTCGTCGAGGAGGCGCTGGGGCGGATCATCACCCAGGTACGGGTGGAGTTGGGGACATGAACGTACTGATGCTGTCGCCGGGCTACCCGGCCGAGATGACGTATTTCACGCGCGGCCTCGCGGAGGTGGGCGCGACCGTCATCGGCCTGGGCGATCAGCCCGGGTCGGCGCTGCCCGAAATCGCGCGGACGAGCGTATCCACCCACCTGCAGGTGAGATCGCTGGCGGATGAGGCGGACGTGCTGCAGCAGGTCGCGGCGCTGGCGGCCAAGACCCGGATCGACCGCGTGGAATGCCTGTGGGAACCCTTCATGATCCTCGCGGCGCGGCTGCGGGAGATGCTGGAACTCCCGGGGCCGACCGTCGAGCAGACGCTTCCCTTCCGCGACAAGGAAGTGATGAAGGACGTCCTCGATGGCGCCGGGATCCGGACGCCCCGCCACGGGCGGGCCACGAGCAGCGCCGAGTGCCGCGAGGTTGCCGAACGCGTGGGCTTCCCTCTTATCGTGAAGCCCGTCGCCGGCGCCGGCTCGGCCGACACGTACCGGGTGGATTCGGGGCGGGACCTGGAGCGGATTCTCCCCGCGCTGCGGCACGTCCCGCAGGTCACCGTCGAGGAGTTCATCGAGGGTGAGGACATGACCTTCGACACGGTCACGATCGGAGGCGCCGTCGCGCACTACAACATCTGCCGCTACTGGCCGCGCGCGCTCGAGTCGAAGACCCACGAGTGGCTGAGCCCCATCACATACGCCCTGCGCGACGTGGAAGCGGAGGATCTGGCCGTCGGACGCGAGATGGGATTCGCCGTGCTCGCCGCGCTCGGATTCGAGACCGGCTACACGCACATGGAGTGGTACCGGACCGCCTCCGGCGAGGCCGTGTTCGGCGAGATCGCCGCGAGACCTCCCGGCGTGCGGACGGTCGACCTCATCAACTTCGCGAGCGACATCGATACCTACCGCGGCTGGGCCGAAGGCGTCGTCCACGGGACGTGGTCGCAGCCGGTGGAGCGCAAGTACAACGCCTGCTGGATCGTCAAGCGGGCGCGCGGGCAGGGCCGGATCGAGCGCATCGAGGGACTCGGCCCGCTGCTGCAGGAGTACGGCGAGCAGGTGTGCAGCCTGGATCTCCTCCCGATCGGCTCGCCGCGGCGAAACTGGCAGGCCACGCTGGTCTCCGATGGGATGATCTTCCTCCGCCACCCGGACCTCGAGGCGCTCGAAGCGATCGCGGGCGAGTTCGTGACGCGGCTGCAACTTTACGCCGCCTGACCTGCGGCTGTCGTCTCAATCGAAGGCGACATTGCCATCGTTCCGATTGTCGCGTCGGCACGGAGTTCAACATATTCCACTCGTGCGGCAGCGTCGGGTCGTCCCGGGGCCGCACGAGCTTCGTTGAACACGACGGACCCGGAGCCGCGCGGGGCGCAATGACGGACAAGGGAGTGAGATTCGCCCGCCGACGCCACTGGCGGCGGTGCGCGCCTGTCGCGATGGTCGCGGCGTTGGGGCTCCTCTCCTGTGAGAACGAAGACGCCGCCGGCCCCTCGCCACCCCCGCCCGGCCCCTCGCCACCCCCGCCGCTCCCAACGTCCGTCGACTCGGACCGGGCGGTACTCGTGGCGCTCTACGAGTCGACCGACGGGCCGAACTGGGTCGACAACGAGAACTGGCTCACCGACGCGCCGTTGGGAGATTGGCGCGGCGTGGGCACCTACCCTTCGGGGCGTGTCTCGAGTCTCACCCTGAGGTCAAAAGGACTCTCGGGTACGATCCCGCCGGAAATCGGAGACCTCGGCACCTTGGCGTACCTGGACCTCAACGGGAACAAGCTTACAGGCCCCATTCCCGCGGAACTCGGCCGCCTCGCCAGCCTGGGTACCCTGAGCCTTCGGGGGAACGACCTCGACGGTCCGATCCCGGCGGAACTCGGCCGCCTCGCCAGCCTGACGTACCTGGACCTCAGCGAGAACGCACTTTCGGGCCCGATTCCATCCGAACTCGGCGACCTCGCCGGGCTGACGCACCTGCACCTTTGGTCGAACAACCTCACGGGCACGATCCCGCCCGAACTGGGCAACCTCTCCAACCTGAGGCTGCTGGTCCTATCCGGGAACGGGTTGACCGGCGACGTGCCCTCCTCGCTCGGCGAACTCTCGCAACTGGAGAATCTGACCCTCCACTCCAACCGGCTCGGCGGCACGATCCCGTCGACATTCGGCAACCTGCAAAATCTCAAGACCCTGTATTTGGGCTTCAACACGCTGGGCGGCTGGATTCCGCGCGAACTCGGCCGCCTTGTCAACCTCGAGTACCTGTTCCTTCAAAACAACCTGCTCACTGGCAAGATCTCCCACGAATTGGGCGGCCTGTCTCGCCTCAGGGTACTGGATATTCGGGTGAACAACCTGACCGGGGCCATTCCCGTGGAAGTCGGGAACCTGTCCCGCCTCCAGCGCATCGAGCTCTCGCAGAACCAACTGACGGGATCGATTCCTGCAGAACTGGGACGTCTCTCAGCCCTGCAGCACCTCGATCTTACGCGCAACCGCGACATGCGCGGTGTCCTCCCGGCTACCCTGACGGCGCTGGGACAACTCAACACGCTCCTGCTCGCGGGCACGGGACTGTGCGCGCCCCGGGAGCCGGGTTTCCTCGACTGGCTTGGTGGCCTGGACGCTCGGCAGGTGACCCCATGCGGCGCCGTGGAGGGATCGTTCGCCTACGTGACGCAGGCGGTCCAGTCGGTCGACTTCCCGGTCCCGCTGGTCGCGGGCGACGACGGCTTGCTGCGGGTGTTCGTGCGAGCCGACCAGAGCACGAGCCAGAGTCTCCCGGACGTCCGGGCCAGCTTTTTTCTGGATGGTACCGAAGTACATGTGGTCGACATCCCCGCCCAGTCGGCGCCGATTCCCACCGGAATCGAGGAAGGGGACCTCGCCCGCTCGGCGAACGCGCGCATTCCCGGCTCGGTGCTGCAGCCGGGGTTGGAGATGGTGGTGGAGATCGACCCCGGCGCAACGCTGGACTCCGCGCTGGGCGTCACCGGACGCATCCCGGAGAAGGGGCGGGCGGAGGTGGACGTGCGCGCGGTACCGGCATTCGCTCTGACCGTGATTCCGTTCCTGGCGGCATCGGACCCGGATTCCTCGATCCTGGAGTTCACCCGCGATCTGAACGCCGGGTCGGGTCTGCTTCGGGACGTAAACGCGCTCCTGCCCGTGGCCCGTCTCGATGTGAACGTGCACGAGCCCGTGTTGGCGCCCACGATCGAGTTGCACAGCGTGCTCGGATACACGGACGGCATTCGAATCATGGAGGGAGCTGGTGGTTACCACCTCGGGCTTGCACCCGGAACGGGCAACCTTCGTGGCGTGGCCGTCCTGGGCGGGTTCTCAAGCTCGAGCATACCTGTGGCCGATGTCATTGCACACGAAATCGGCCACAACCTGAATCTCCCTCACGCACCGTGCGGAGGGGCGAGCGGCCCGGATCCGTCCTTCCCGCAGCGCGACGGTTCCATCGGTGCATGGGGATTCGATTCTCCGAACGATGTCCTGGTGCCGCCGAGCGCCCGGGATCTGATGTCCTACTGCTATCCCCACTGGATAAGCGGTTACAACTTCGCGAAGATGCTCACCCACCGCGTCAATCTTGCCAGAGCGGCGGCGACCGCGGCACCTCCCCAAAGATCCCTGCTCCTCTGGGGCGGCGTTGACGAGGAGGAGAGTCTCTTCTTGGACCCGGCGCTGGTCGTCGATGCGCCCGCGGTCCTGCCGAGTTCCGCTGGTGCCTATCGGTTGAGCGGTGTGGCGGCGGACGGACGCGAACTGTTCTCGTTGGATTTCGACATGTCGGCCGTGGCCGACGGGGACGGACGCACATCGTTCGCCTTCGCGCTTCCGGCAGATCCCGCCTGGTCGGACGCGCTGGCAAGGATCACGCTGTCCGGACCGGAGGGATCCGCGACGCTGGATCGCGAGAGCGACCGGCCGATCGCCATCCTGCTCGATCCCGCGAGCCAGCGCGTGCGTGGCATCCTGCGCCCTCCCGCCGGGGGCGAGCTGACGGCCTCGGCGGCCGCCGAGGCCGCGGGGAACCTGGAGGTGCTCTACAGTCGCGGGATTCCCGACGCGGCAGCCTGGAGGCGATAGCCCCGGGCCGGCGCCTTCGTCAGGGGTTCGCGGGGCCCCGCACTTGCTCGGGGCGCCGAGAGCCGCCTATTTCCGAGGAGACTTGAGGATGCCGAACCAGCCAGGAGGCCGTATGCCCACCCGACGACGATTTCTCGCCCGCCTCGGAGGCTCCGCCGCAGCCGCCGGAGTCATGACCGCCGTGCCCACGAAGTGGAACACCGCGGTCGCCGCCGCCCGAGAGTTATCGGACACGCCGGGCACGCCCGAGGAGATCGCGCGCGACGAGGAGTTCTGGCTCGAGATCCAGAAGGCGTTCACGACCGACCGCTCCCTCGTCAACCTCAACAACGGGGGCGTAAGCCCGACACCAGCCCACGTGCTCGAGGCGATGAAGCGGGACCTCGATTTCGCGAACCAGATTCCCGTCTACAACGGGTGGCAGATCCTGGAGCCGCAGCGGGAGGGCGTCCGCGCCCGCCTCGCCCGTCAGTGGGACGTGGACCCCGAGGAGGTCGCGATTACGCGCAACGCCTCCGAGGGTCTTCAGATTCTGCAGAACGGGTATGATCTCGAGCGCGGCGACGAAGTCGTGACGACGACCCAGGACTACGGGCGCATGATCACGACGTTCAAGCAGCGCGAGCGCCGCGAGGGGATCGTCATGAAGCAGTTCAAGATCCCGATCCCGGCCGAGGATCCGGCAGACATCGTGCGCCTGTTCGAGGAGCAGATCACCGACCGCACGCGGCTCATCCTCATGTGCCACATGATCAATATCACCGGGCAGATCCTGCCTGTGCGCGAGGTCGTGGAGATGGCGCGCGGCTACGACATCCCCGTCATCGTTGATGGCGCACATTCCATGGCGCACCATGACTTTACCCTCTCCGATCTCAACTGCGACAACTACGCGGTGAGCCTGCACAAATGGCTCCACGCACCGGTCGGCACCGGCCTCCTCTACGTGAGGCGGGAGAAGATCCCGGAGATCTGGCCGCTGCAGGCCGCAGCCGAGAGCAGCGACGACGACATCCGGAAGTTCGAGGCGATCGGCACGCACCCCGAGGCCAACTTCCTCGCCATCGGCGAAGCCCTCACCTTCCACCAGCTGGTCGGCGGGGAGCGAAAGGAGGCGCGCCTGGTCCACCTGCGGAACTACTGGGCCGAGCAACTCCTCCAGCACGACCGCGTGCGGCTCAACACGAGCCTCAAGCCGGGCTTCGCGTGCGGGATCGCGAACGTTCAGGTCGAAGGGATCGACACGAGCGCGCTCCGCAACTGGCTGTGGAACAAGCACCGGATCTTCACCGTCGGCATCAACCACGCCGAGTTCACGGGGCTGCGGGTCTCCCCGTCCACCTACTCGACGCTTGAGGAACTGGACCGCTTCGTGGACGCGATGACCCACGCCGTGAAGCACGGGATCCCCGCCTGACGTTCCCGCGGGAACGTCCCGCTTCGCGATAAGGGCGGTGTTTTCGCTTTTCTGCGTCCGCGCACCTTACGCTCCGGCGTTCGCCGGAACGATTCCGTCCTGATACACCGACCCGACCCGTAGACCGGAGAGGAGACTCATGACCGAGACCTTCGACATGGCCTTGATCCAGCGCGGGGCCCGGCTCCGCCGCTCGCCCTACTTCGAGGCCACGCTCCGCGACGGATGCCGGAGCTACACGGTCTACAACCACATGTTTCTCCCGACCCGCTACGACGAGCTTCACGCGGAATACGAGAAGCTCCTGACCGGCGTGACGGTGTGGGACGTGAGCGTCGAGCGGCAGGTGGAGATCACCGGGCCGGACGCCTTCGAGTTCACGAACCTGCTCACCCCGAGGGACCTCTCGAAGTGCGCCGTCGGGCAGGGCAAATACGTCCTCATCGGCGCCGAGGACGGCGGCATCGTGAACGACCCGGTGCTGCTGCGCCTGGCCGAGAACCATTTCTGGCTCGCGCTCGCGGACAGCGACGTGCTGCTGTACGCGAAGGGGATCGCGCTCAACTCCGGCCTCGATGTCGAGATATGCGAGCCGGATGTGTCGCCGATGCAGGTGCAGGGCCCGAAGTCGAAGGAAGTCGTGCGTCGGCTGTTCGGGGAGGATGTCCTCAAGCTGCGCTACTACTGGTTCCTGGAGACCGACCTGGACGGCATCCCGGTGGTCGTGACGCGCACAGGCTGGAGTGGCGAGGTGGGCTACGAGATCTACCTCAGGGACGGTAGTCGGGGGGTCGAACTCTGGGACCGCGTGATGGAGGCGGGACGCGACCTGGGCATCTCTCCCACTGGCCCGTCGGACATCCGCCGCATCGAAGCCGGCATCCTCAACTACGGGGTCGACATGACGCTCGACACGAACCCGTACGAAGTCGGACTCGGCTGGCAGGTCGACTTCGACCAGGCGGGCGACTTCATCGGCCGCGAGGCGCTGGCCCGGATCGCCGAAGAAGGGCCGCGGCGGCTCCTCTCCGGCATCGAGATCTCGGGCGCCCCGCTCGATCTGAACATGGACCGTTGGCCGGTGTGCCGGGACGGAGAGGAGATCGGCTTCGTGACCTCCGCCGTCCACTCGCCGCGTCTCGGGCGCAACATCGGATACGCCCTGGTGCCGGCCGCCTCAGGAGAACTGGGCACGCGGTTGAGCGTGACCACGCCGGACGGAGTCCGCGCCGCGACAGTCGTGCCCCGGCCCTTCGTGGATCCAGGGAAGGACATCCCGAAGTCCTAGCTCACACGATCCCGACAGGCCGTTCGCCGCCGAGCCATCAAAAGCGGAGGACGAGGCCGGCGGCAATCCCCCCATCCGGGGCGGGACCGACGATGACGCTCGCGCGGGGAGGTGATGATAGCGAGCGGTTGTGGTCCCGGGCCGTCCTGGCTGCCGATACGACTCCCCAGACCTTGCCGCCCAGGAAGGCCGCAAGGCCAACGTACACCCCCGCCTCGAGACCGTTACCGCTGCTGTTCTCTTCTTCTGATTCTGAGAAGAGGTCACCGAGAGGGAAGGAGTCATTGATATTTTCGAGGGCGACCAGGATGAGAGTGGCGAAGCCTCCAACATGCACTACGGCCGGCAGTATGCCGCGCTTGGCGTCTCCTGCGTACGCGTGGCCGAGAACTGGCAGGATCAGTTCGAGGCCGATTGCAGCGGCCTCGCTCTTTTCTCCAGACGACTGCAGGGCAACGGCGCTGACCGAGCGGTGGGGCGCCTCCTGAGCGAAGCCAGCTCCGCTCACGACGAGCACGGCCGCGACTGCGAGAACGAGGGCGATGCATCGGCGTAACATCTCTCGGTATCCTCCCTGCGGCGGGGACTTGGTATACACCGACGCCGGAATCCCACGTCCGTATCGTTCGAGGCGGTGTTCGCCGTTGCCGGTGCAGACGTAAGAAAAAGACTGGGGAAGGGACATGCGAACCGGTATCCCCTCTTTGGGGGACCCGGGAGAGTCCTTTACGCCGCGTTACAGCGGCAGCGTTGAACTCCGGGATCGGGTGACCGCAAGGTGGTTGACGAGTTCGCCGAGTTCGTGCTCCCAGCCGCCGACATTGTCCTGGCGGTCGCTCTCGGTGCGGAACCCGCTCTCGACCAGGCGCAGGATCGTCCCGCCGCCCTCGCGTTCTGTGAGCGACCACTCGACGGTAGTGTTGTAGCCGCCCTCGAGCGGCGTCTCGGGCTCCCGGGCCCAGCGCCACACGAGCCGGCGCCCGGCCTCCATCCATTCGATCGCGATCGCGTAGCGTCCGTGGTTGTCCCAAACGAGCCAGCCCGTTGCCCCCTCTTCCGGCGCGAGACCCTCCACCCGGTCCGGGAACCACGAGCTAAGCCCCTCGGGGTCGGCCAGCGCCACCCACACGCGCGCGGGTGAGGCGTCGAGTTCCACCGTCCGTTCGATCGGGGTGGGCAGATTCGAGTCTTTCGTCATGTTCTTCTCGTGGACGAGATATGGGATGTCGTGGATCGATGCCTTCAGCTCGGTCAGTCAGTATACGTCGTCGGCGATGGGGTGCGTTTCACACGCGGATCCGAGGACCGGCGTTCTTGCGGGACTGCCTTGTCAGGAGTTGGTGGAAGTTGGCCACCGCGAATTCCTCGGCTCCGTTGACGGTCGCGCTTCACGACGAATATCGTCCTCGCCGGGTGAAGAAGATGACAAGACGATGATGAGACCTCCGTCGAGCCGACGGCGTGGCGGATGGCTGCTGCTGGTGCAACCTCCTCCTGGTGGGCATCCTGCCCATGACGGAGGTTCTCCACGACCATCACATCGTCACCGTCGCAGAGCTTCACCGCCCCGACGGCGAGTGCGAGCACGAGAGACCTGGGGTGGACTGCACCCGTCTCGGACTCGGGTCTGTTCCGGCCATGCTCGCCGGCGCCACGTCGTGGTCACCTCACTCTTCGACCCTTGCGGCCTCGACATCTCCGGCATCCGCCGTCTATCTGCCTGACGCTCCCGCGTCGCCGGCGCTTCCCCGGGCTCCACCCCGGATCTGACCTCTCCCCCCCGACAGGTATGTCAGCGGTGCGGGTGCGCATTGCGCTCCACCGCCCCTGTCACACCGCGCGCGCTCAGGCCGCGCACATCTGGTGCATGTGCGATCACATGACCGGAAGGAGATCAGATGAGCTTCACCCTCAGTGGGCCGCTGTGGGCTGTGTGCCGCGGCCTCGTAGCTGTGCCGCTCCTCACGGCGGCGGCGTGCGGAAGCAACGTCGAGGAGGCCTCGGAGGTCGTGCTCGCACGACACGTTCACACAGACATCTACGACGCCTACCCGGGCATTCCGTCGCCTGCCGGCGATCGAGTCGCATTCGCCGACTTTGCCGCGGACGGGAGATCGCTGACGGTCTACGACGTAGCGACCGGCGACCGCGTGGTGACGAGGACGCACGGGGGGCGGTCGCGGGTGACCTGGTCGCCCGACGGTTCGCGCATCGTTTACATCGACCGCCAGTCCGATCGTCACAGAGTCTGGACCCTGGACCTGACCACCGGCCGGGAGTCGCGCATCGTGGACCCCGGGGATGCACGCATCGACTATCCGCGACTGCTGCCCGACGGGACCGTGACCGCGCTTCGATACGCGGGTGCCGATACCGCGTGGGTCGCGTATGCGCCGGGACCCGGCCGGTCGACATCCGTGGTCGTCGACCGCGCCGGGGGATGGGTCGCGCCTGTTCGATCTCCCGACGGGCGCGCCGTCGCACACCTTCGCGTCGCGGACGGACGCGCGGCGCTGGCCGTGACGGAGATCGCGACGGGCAAGACGCGCACGCTCGCCGCCGACCTCCAGCTCGGATGGGACCGCCGTGTGGATTGGTCCCCCACGGGAAGAGCGCTCCATCTCGCGGCTGCGGGGATCCAAGACTCCCTCATGGTCGGCTGGCGCGTGCCACTGGACGGAGGCCCGGCCGAACGGCTGGAGCGGGCCGGCCGCGACGTGCTCGCGGTCACGCCGCTCGCCGATGGTCGCGTCGCTCTCAGCGTATACCATACGCGGACCACGGTGGGTCTCGTGCCGGTGACCGGAGGCGAACCCGCCGATGTGATACCGGCAGGTTCCACGAGCGCTTTTCTGCCTTCCTGGCACCCCGGCGGCGGGGCGCTGGGGTTCATCACGACCTCCTGGCGGCGCGTCCGCATGGCCGTCGACTTCGACCTGGGCGTCCTTGACCTCGACGCGGAGGGGAGGCCGACCGGCGCAGCCCGAGCGCTCCTCTCGGAGGCGGACGAAGACTACGGAGCCGCGTGGTCGCCCGACGGCCGGTGGCTCGCCTTCCACGGACACCTGGAGCAGAGCGACGATATATGGCTCGTCCCGGTTGGCGGGAGTGAGCGACCCACACGACTCACGCGGTTCGGACCGGGCGCGGATACCGGCGAGCCGGATTGGAGCCCGGACGGGCGGGCGCTCGCCTTCAGCAGTTACGGCCCGCCTCTCGAGGAAAATCCCGGCTCCGTCTACTCGGTCGCCGTGGATCCCGCTACAGGGCTTCCGGTCGCCGACCCTGTCCGAGTCCCGCTCGACGGGTTCCAGGGCTCCGCCATGGGAGCCCGTTTTTCGCCGGACGGCGAGCGGATGGCTTTCTACGGACGCTCGCTCGAGGACGGACGCGTCACCGTCTACACCGTGGCGGCCGCGGGAGGAACCCCCACGGCCGTTGTCTCCTTTGCCAATGGCGAACCGTACAGCGCGCCCGAGTGGAGCGCCGACGGCGCGTCGCTCTTCTACTCGCGTAACGACGGCTTCGGGCCCTTCCAGGTGTGGCGGGTGGACATCGCCACCGGCGCGACGGAACAGGTGACGACCGGCGTGCGCGGCACACTCCAGCCGAGCGTGAGCCCCGACGGACGGACGCTCGCGGTTACGATGCGTGAAGCTGCCATCGAGGTCGTCGCGCTGGCCGCGGGCAGCACAGATACCAACTCGGACGGAGGGCCCTGAACAACGCTATCCGGCGAGCCAGTCCTCGATCAGGCGGCGCGAGATCGAGACGCGGCCCGGGAGCCGGAGGCCGATCTCGCGGCGGCGAACGAAGTCGGCGCGCTCGAACCAGCGCGCATCGACGAGTTCCTGCCGCGCGACGGTCAGTGCTCCGCCCACGCGCTCGGCCCGAAATCCGAGCATGAGCGATGCCGGGAAAGGCCAGGGCTGCGACGAACGGTAGCGGATGGAGCCTACCTCTATCCCCGACTCTTCCTTGACCTCCCGGACGACCGCCTCGGACAGACTCTCGCCCGGCTCGACGAACCCGGCCAGGGTGGAGTAGACGCCCTCCGGCCAGATGCCCTTCCGACCCAGTAGACAGCGGTCGCCATCGGTCACGAGGACGATGATGGCCGGGTCGGTGCGGGGGAAATTCTCTGTCCCGCACATCTCGCTCGAACACCGCCGCACGTGGCCTCCCTGGCCCGGCCGGGTCGGGGATCCGCACCTGCCGCAGAAGCGGTGCCCGCGACTCCATGTGAGGAGCGCGCGGGCATAGGCCAGGAGCGATCCCTCCGGCTGCCCCAGCATGGCCCCCACCCCGCGGAGATCGAGGAACTCTCCCGCCCCATCGAGCGGGCCATCTGACGGCGGCTCCTCTTCCCCGCTTCTTCCGGACATGTCCGCGGCGAACAGTGCGCGGCCGTCCTCCCCTTCACCTTCGAGTCCGAGGAAGATCCATTCCTCCGGCGGCTCCGATAGGGGGGCCACTGCTGCGGGCGGAAGGAAGACCGGCTCGTAGGCCATGCCGTCCGCTTGCGCGAGCCCCCGCGTCGTTTCGGCAACGAGGCTGCGTGAGCGCCACACGGGGACGACGCGTGAGGAGGGATCGGACACCCGCTCGGAGATCCACCGGGGATCGGCACGCAGGTGGGTGGCGCGATCGAGGCCGCCGCCCGCGAACGGGTTGGCGACCCTCGGTCTGTGGTGGCTGTCCCGCGCCACGTCCGATAAGATCTCGCCGTCCGACATGAGTGGAACGTAGCAGCCTCGAGGGAGAACATACACAGTTTCGAGGGGACGGCGGGCCGGGGTACCCTTCTCACTTTCGACTGTTACGGCACGCTGATCGACTGGGAGGGCGGAATTCTCGCGGCACTCCGGGCCGCGTATGCGGAGGCGGCCGAGGTGGAGGATGAGCGGCTCCTGGGCGAATTCCACGCGGCCCAGAACCGTCTGAAGACAAGCGAATACCGTCCCTACCGGCAGTTGCTGACCGAGACCTCCTCCGAAGTCGCCCGCGCCAACGGGTGGGATACTTCGGAGGAGCTTGCAGCCGGCGTCCCCGCCAGCATCCCCTTCTGGCAGCCGTTCCCGGACACGAATCAAGCACTTTCACGCCTCGCGGAGGCGGGCGTCGCGCTGGGCATCCTCTCCAACATCGACGACGACCTGCTCGCCGGGACGCTGAAGCACTTCGAGGTCGAGTTCGGCCTTCTCGGCACGGCGCAGAGGCTGCGCAGCTACAAGCCGGCCGCACCGCACTTCGAGCGCGGGCGGAAGTGGGCCGCCGGCTTCCACCGCTGGCTGCACGTGGCCCAGAGCCTCTTCCACGACGTGGTCCCCGCCAGCTCGCTCGGGGTCCCCGTGCTGTGGGTCAACCGCAAGGGCGAACCCCGGCCGGACGATGCCGACCCGGTGCACGTGGCACCCGATCTGGCCGCCGCAGCAGCATGGCTCCTGCCCGCGGGATGATCCTAGCCGGAACTTTCGTCTCCCCGCTGCCGGTACTAGACTAGTCGTATCGTCTGGTCTGAATTCATCCACTGCGAGGAAGTTTCGATGGACAGCGTCGGTGCTTACGAAGCCAAGACCCACCTGCCCCGGTTGTTGCGACGCGTGATGGAGGGAGAGAGCGTGACGATCACGAAGCACGGCCGTCCCATCGCCCGATTGGTGCCCGTGGAAGAGGACGAGCGCACACGGGCCTACGAGGCGGCCCGCCGCATCCGGGAGAGTCGCAGCCGCCTGAAGAACAAAGCGTCGCTCGAAGAACTGCTGGAGACGATCCACGAGGGGCACCGATATTGATGCCCCTCGTCATCGACACGTCGGTCGTCGTGTGCTGGTGCATGTTGGACGAAGACCATGCCCTGGCGGATCGAGCGATGGAACTGACGCTGCGGAACGGCGCCGTGGTGCCCGGCATCTGGTGGTATGAGGTCCGTAACGCGCTCCTGGCCAACGAACGACGAAGCCGCATCGATGCGAAACATACACGCGCGCGGCTGGCAGACCTGCGAGAGATGCGGATCTCGCACGACCACGATCATGACGACATCATCATCCTCGACCTGGCCAGAAGGCACCGCCTGTCGGTGTACGACGCCGCCTACGTAGAAACCGCCCTGCGCCGATCTCTGCCTCTCGCCTCCCTTGACCGCCGACTCTGTGAAGCGGCCGCGGCGAGTGGCGCCGCGCTCATTCAACCCTAGCAGCCCGTGGCAAGAGCCACGCTGCGTTCGAGCGGCGCTGACGCGGGGTCTTGTCACGGACTGCTAGCGGACGGTTCAGCGCTCCGGTCGCGGTTCGGTCGGCTCACCAGCCAGAATATCGCGGGTGAAGCGGTGGAGTTCCCGCCAAAGAAGTTCGTGTGAGAAGATGTCGTTGTGCCCCGCCCCCGGGATCTCGAGCCAGCGGCGGGGTCCCTCCAGCGCCTCGAAGACCTCGCGGCTCTGCCCGGGCGGAATCACCCCGTCGTCCTCGGCGGCGCCGACAAACGTCGGCACCTCGATGCGGGGCGCCCGCTCCAGTGTGTCGAAGCGGTTGTGCAGCCAGTCCAGGTACCAGTCGGGGAGCCACGACAGGCGGTGCCTGGCGATGGCCGCGGTATCCGTGAACGGCCCGAGGAGGACGACACCGGCTACGGGCCGACTCACCGCCAGTTCCGCCGCCACCGAGCTTCCGAGGGAGTTCCCCACGGGAAGCAGCCGCTCCGGATCGGCGCCCCGCTCGTCCAGCAGCCAGCGATATACGGCTCTCGCGTCCGCGTAGAGACCTTCCTCGGAGGGCTTCCCCTCGCTCGCTCCGTAGCCTCGATAGTCGGGCAGGAGGATGTCGAGTCCGAGGTTCGAGAGCGCCGCCGCCACCGCCCCGCGATCTCCCAGGTGGCCGGCGTTTCCGTGGAAGTAGATCGCGGTCCCAAGCCTGGACTCCGGTGGATCCGCCGGAAACCACCAGGCGTGCAGTTCGAGCCCGTCCTCGGTGGAAATCCGCACCTCCGTGGCCTGCGGGAACCCCCAGTATCTCGGGTGGGTCTCGTGCGGTTCCAACGTTTCCGGATAGAAGACGAAGAAGGGGACGATCCGGGGCATCAAGAGACGGATGATGGCCATCAGACCGATGAGGGCGACCACGACGATGAGGAGTTCCACGAGCGGGAGTCGTCGGCGGCTGGGAGCGGGAGTCAGCGGCCGGGCACGGACGACGCCGTGGCGAAGCGCTCGGCCCAGCGCGCATACACTTCGGGGCGCCGGTCGCGCCAAAAGAGCCGGCGTGCGGTGGAGGTCGTGCACCGGGAGAGGTCCACGTCGGCGCAGAGGATCGCCTCTTCTCCTTCAGGCGCCCGCGCGAGGATCATGCCCTCGGGGTCGACGACGAAGGACTCTCCGGCGAAGGTGAGGCGCGGTTCCTCGCCCACGCGGTTGGCCAGCGCGACGAAGTAGCCGTTCTGGAAGGCGGCCACGCGCAACTCGGCCTCGAACAGCCCCTCGGGCCACTCGCCGACCGCCCCGGCCTGGGGGATGACGACGAGCTGCGCCCCCTGCTCTCCCAGGCGCCGCATGTACTCCGGATAGTGGCGGTCGTAGCAGATCGCGACGCCCACCCGGCCCACAGCGGTGTCGTATACGAGCGCGTCGGTGTCGCCCTTCGCGTAGTAGTGCTGTTCGTGGAAGCACGCGTACTCGGTGATGTGCATCATCCGCGTCACGCCGAGGAGCGAGCCGTCCGTATCGAACACGGGCGTGCTGTCGTAGCACCGTCCGTCGTCTCCGAGTTCGTACTGGTTGAAGACGGTGACGAGGCCAAGTTCGGCGGCGCGCGCGGCGACTCGGTCACACGTGGGGCCGGGGATCGGCTCCGCGATCTCCGCGGCGCCGGGGTCATCCGGACGCTGCGGGAAGAAGCAGTCGATCGCGAGTTCGGGGAACGCGACGAGATCGGCACCCTCCGACGCGGCGCGCCCCATCGCATCGAGTGCGCGTTCCAGGTTGCGGCTGCGGTCGGGTCCGGCGGACTGCTGAACGAGTGCGATCTTCATCTCGTGTACGCCCGGTTCGGGGAGGACGGCCGCCTGAGGCGGGGTCGGAGGATTCTCGGGGCGCGCGCCGGGACCCGCAACGGGGCCACCGGCCGTACCGCGCGTTACCTTGGTGGCAGGTGCGGACGATTCAGCCTTCAGACCCCGGTTCCTCACCGCGCCTACGTCGAGGCGGCGCGGATGCGGGCGGGCCTACGGCTCGAACCGAGCCGCGCGATCTGATTCGGGACTACCTGCTCCAGCCCCGAGCCACCGGCACAGCTCCGAAGGGGCGGTCCAACCGGCACGGATATCGAGACGCAGAACCGTCAGCGATTCCAGACCGCCGCATCCGGGATCCCGCGGCTGAACAGCACTTCCAGACCGGGTCCGGCCTGGACCGTTGCCGAGTCCATGGCGGCTTGGGCCGGACCCGGCAGGTCGCGCAGGATGCCCCGCACCTGTCCGTTGCGGGGATTGCGCAGGATCGCAACCGAGAGATCGCTATCCCCGTCCAGGGTGAACGAGCCTCCGGGGCCGGTCAGGGTGATGCTGGCCAGGTTGCCCTCCCAACCGGGTCGCACTGGCAGAACAAACGCGAAGGCAGAACTACCGTCGCCGTCGGCGGTCTCGGGCATTGCGAAGGCTAGTGAGAACAACTCAACTCTGGAGTCCGACCGCCCGGTAAGCCGGTATGCGCCCGCGGAATCCGGTAGTGTTGCGGGCGCCTCGATGACGAATGTCGGTTCCAGGTAGGGTACGCTGTCGGCGCCGATTCCGCCCCAGAGGAGCAGCGACTCAACTGATGAGACGGCAGCTGCAACCGCCGCCGGTCCCTCGTCGAAGAGGCGATAACGGAGCGCATTGTTGAAGCCGTAGTCGCTGATCCACCGTGCAGAACAGTAGGACATCAGATCCGGCCTTTGGGGATTCACCAGCCTGTCCGCGTCGCGGAAGTCATATCCCCAGACGCCAATGGATCCGTCCGGATACGGAAACGACCGGTCTGGACCACCGGCGCCCCCGCACGGAGCGTGTTGCAAGTTCATGTTGTGGCCGAGTTCATGGGCTATGGTGCCTGCGCGGGGAATCGAAAAACTCGACCGCCCCGGTAGAAAAGCGACTCCGTTTGCACCCGTAACGGGCCTGACCATCATGCCCATGTAGTGGAGTTGCCCCGCTTTGACGGACACCTATCCATTGGGGTCAAGCAAGGAGGTGTCCTATGGCGGGCCGGCAGGGGCGGTATCCGTCCGAGTACAGGGAGCGGCTGGTGGAACTGGCGAGGAGCGGGCGTAGCGCCGCGTCACTCGCCCGGGAGTTCGAGCCGTCGGAGCAGACGATCCGGAACTGGGTCCGGCGGGCGGACGTGGACGAGGGGTTCCGTAGCGACGGGCTGACGACGGAGGCGCGCAACGAACTGCGGCGCCTGGAGCGTGAGAACAAGCGGCTCAGGATGGAGCGGGACATCCTAAAAAAAGCCGCGGCCTGACCACCGCTGCGCGGCGGTGCCCCGCGCAGGAGAGCGGATCGATCCCCGGCGGGGGTACGCGTTCATGAAGGCGCACCGGGCCGAGTTTCCGCTTCGGGCCATGTGCCGGGTGCTGGGTCTCTCCCCCAGCGGCTACTACGACTGGCTCAAGCGTCCTGCCTCGGACCGCGCGCGGCGGGACGCGCAACTCGAGGCGCGGATCGGGGCGATCTGGACCGGGAGCGGCGAGACGTACGGCCGTCCGCGGATCCACGCGACGCTCAGGGCCGAGGGCGAGCGGGTGGGCCAGAAGCGCGTGGGGCGGCTGATGAGGGGCTTGGGGATCGAGGGCGCGACCAGGCGGCGTTTCAAGACGGCGACGACGAAGAGGGACACCGAGGCCCGGCCCGCGCCGGACCTGGTGAGGCGGGACTTCTCGGCCTCCGGGCCCGACGAGCTGTGGGTGGCCGACATCACGTATGTGCCCACTTGGGCGGGCTGGCTGTACCTGGCCGTTGTGCTCGACGTCTGGAGCCGTCGCGTCGTCGGCTGGGCCATGGCGACGCACATGCGGACCGAACTCGTCGAGGCCGCGCTGTCGATGGCCCTCGCGCGCCGTCGTCCCCGGGGGCGCATCGTCCATCACTCCGACAGGGGCTCGCAGTACACCTCGCTCGCCTTCGGGGAGCGCTGTCGCGAGTCGGGCATCGCCCAGTCCATGGGCTCGGCGGGCGATGCGTACGACAACGCCATGTGCGAGTCGTTCTTCGCGACGCTCGAGTGCGAGCTGATCTGGAAGCGCTCCTTCCGCACGGCGGACGAGGCGCGACGGGAGGTCTTCGGCTTCATCGAGGGCTTCTACAACACCCGGCGGCTGCACTCCGCACTCGGCTACGAGTCGCCGGCAGACTACGAGAGGAACCATGCGGCCTGAGGCGCACCGGCGGCGCGCACGGACGTCCTCTCCCGAGCGCCTGAGAGAGGCCGAAAGGAGAAGAGCCCGAGACGATCAACCACAGAAACTAACCGTCCGTGAAAGCGGGACAGCTCCAGTCCGAGGGCGTGCACAGATCCGTTCCGTCGGCCAGGAGACCCTCAAGCTGGCGGAGAGCCGTAAGTGTGGCCGGGAGGGCACCCGACATCGCAGCGTTGTTCGTGAGGGACAGCTCCTGCAGGCTCGCCATCCGGCCGAAGTCTGGGGGTACACTGCCCGTCAGGTCGTTGTTGTCGAAGACCAGTTCCTCCAAGGTCGACAGGCTGCCGAGCTCCGGCGGAATCGGGCCGGTCAGCGAGTTCCCGCTGAGAACGACACTTGTGATGCTGGGCAGCGTGCCCAGTGTGGGCGGGATGGGGCCGGACAACGCGTTTTCACTCAGATGCAGGTTTATCAGGTTGTCGATGCCGGCCAGTTCCGGCGGAACTAGATAGCTGTTGTCCCGGGTAGTCCAGTAGAGTACGCCAGTGCGTTCATAACACCTTATTGGACAACGGGTTTCGATGGTATTGTCCTGCTCCATCGTCCCTTGCCGTCCGCCAACATCCCGTGTATTCTTCCCTGTAGAGTGATTTGGTATGTGATACACAGGATCGGGAAGGATCGCATGACGAAGCGACCCAGGACGCTCACCGCCGCCTTCGTTCGGACGGTCGGCCGACCCGGCGTCTACGGCGACGGACGAGGCGGCCGGGGACTGAGCCTCCGGGTGTACCGCACGGTCAACGGGCGGATCACCAAGACGTGGAGGCAGCGCGTCCGGATCGACGGGCGGCTCACCTCGATCGGACTTGGCCCGTATCCCGAAGTCACGCTCGCCGATGCCCGGCAGAAGGCGCTGGACAACAGCCGGAGGGTCCGCCGGGGACAGGATCCGCGCGGGCGCGGCGTGCCGACCTTCGCCGAGGCCGCCCGGCGGACCATCGAGCTTCACCGCGACTCGTGGAAGGCCGGGAGCCCCTTGCCTCAGCAGTGGGAGTCCACGTTCCGGCTCCACGCCGCCCCGCTCTTGGACAAGCCGGTGGACCGGATCACGAGCGCGGACGTGCTGGCGTGCCTCGGCCCGATCTGGAACTCGATGCCCACCGCCGCACGGAAGACCAAGCACCGGATTGCCGCCGTGTTCCGGTGGAGCATCGGCCGCAACTACCGCCGGGACAACCCGGTCGACCGGGCGGTTGCGGCGTTGCCGAAGCCGAACGGCAACGCAGGAAGCCATCACCGCGCCATGCCGCACGGGGAGATCGCTGCGGCGCTTCGTTCCATCCGCCGGGTGGGGGACGGGAGTCTGGCTGCGTTGTGCGCCGAACTGATTGTGCTCACGGCGGTCCGTCCCGGCGAGGCGCGTGGCGCGCGGTGGGACGAGATCGACATGGACGCGGCAAGGTGGACGATTCCGGCGTCGAGGATGAAGGCGGGACGCGAGTTCACGGTCCCGCTCAGCACTGGCGCGCTGAGGGTGCTGAGGAAGGCACGCAAACTGTCGGGCTCCTCGCCGCTGGTGTTCCCGTCGCGGACCGGCCGGACGCTTGCGCCGAAGACAGTGTCACGGGTGCTCCAGATCGCCGGGGTGGACTCGACGCTGCACGGATTCCGGTCGAGCGCCCGGTCGTGGATGGCCGAGACCGGCGTCCCGGCGGAGGTCGCGGAAGCCTGCCTCGCCCACGTTCCCAAGAGCCGGGTCGTTCAGGCGTATCAGCGCTCCGACCTGCTTGAGAGACGCGCCGAAGTCATGCAGGAGTGGAGCGACTACCTCCTGTAGTCACCCCCCTCCCTCCACCGCGGTCGGCAACAGGCTTCACGGCTCCGTAGCGCGACCTGTGGGCAGCGCCCGTCGCGCTGCCGCCACCCCACCGCGAAGACCGGGTCGGACCGGCCTCCCCGGGACATGCTTGCCCCGCTGGACACGACTTCGTCCGAGCGCCGAGGGGGGCGTCTCGCCGCGCCGCTGGCGGAGCTCGTCCGCGGGTCTGACCCACCATGACACAACATGATACACCATAAGCGTTTAGCGAATCTGTAAGGGGTTGACGCGCTTGCGGATGGTCTTTCAGCGTTCAGGCATGGAGACGCTGGAAGAGCCATTCAGATCGCGGGTTAGCGCGTTCCTCGGGCGCTCGGGCCTGAGCCCGATGGCGTTCGGCAAGAAGGCGCTGGGCGACCCGAACCTGATGCGCCAGATCGGTGGTGGCCGCTCGCCGTCGCTGAGGACGGCGGACCGGGTTCTGGCGTGCATCGCGGAGCAGGATGGGGCATCGGGCGGTGGACGCGATCCGCCTCGACGCCCGTGAGACCGGAGACCGACCAGCAAGCAGCGAACAAGGAGGAGGAGAAGGACGATGACCGAGAACCCAATGGAGCAGAAAACGAAGCCGCCGATCCGCATCCTGCGGCTGCCCGAGGTGATGGCGCGCACCGGCCTGTCGCGGAGCACGATCTACGTGCGGCTGGCAGAGGGGCGCTTCCCCCGGCCGGTCGCCCTGTGGGCGGGCGGGCCGTGGGGTGGATCGAGGCCGAGGTGGACGAATGGGTCCGCGAGCGCATCGCCGAGAGCCGGTTCGACGGCGCTCGGGCCGGTGAGCGCGGCGAGGCCGCGCGGGGGATTCGCCGGGCGGCAGAGGCCGGCCCGGTTCGATGAGCCGGCGCGCTTCGCGGCGGCCGGGGAACAGCCCGTCGGACGCGTCTAAGGCCGGGAAGCCAGCACACGCGATGTTGAACATCGCGGCTGGCGAGGGGATGCTCCGCCCCCCTTCGAACCCCCGGTCTGTCGCGTCCCTGGCGGAGCAGCGGACGCGCGGGGACGAGGCCCCCGAACCCCGTCTCCGGTGCGACCGTGGCTGAACATCGCACCGTGATGGTCGCCGCTCGGGTCACGCCCGCGGAACACGCCGTCTGGCGGGAGAAGGCGGTGGCGGCGGGCGTGTCGCCGTCCGCGCTGCTGCGCGGGGCGATGGCGCGGACGCGGACCTGGACCGCATCGGCGCGGGCCGTCGAGCGCGAGCGCACCCGACAGATCGCGCGCATCGGAAACAACCTGAACCAGCTTGCTCGGTGGGCGAACACCCACGCCTCGACGGCCGAGGCCGTCTCGGTGATCGCCCACTTGGTGTCGTTCGAGCGGTCGCTGCTCACAGTGGCACGCATCGGTGAGGAGGATGGCGATGCTCGTTAAGTTCCTCTCCCATGGGAAGGGCTCGGCGCGGGCGGCCGCTCGGTATCTCGTCGGCGAGCGGGACGCGGCGGGACAGGAGCGCGAGGGCGTCGAAATCTTGCGCGGCAACCCGGACATGGTGGCCGCCGTGGCCGACTCGCTCGACTTCGAGCGCAAGTACACGTCGGCCGTGATCGCGTGGGCGCCAGAGGACCGGCCGACCGACGAGCAGATCGAAGCCGTCCTCGACGAGTTCGAGAAGACCGCTTGGGCGGGACTTGAGCCGGACCGCTACGCGTGGACGGCGGTCCTGCACCGCGAACGCGGCGGCGGCGTTCACGCGCACATCCTCGCCGCGCAGTGCGACCTACAGACGGGCCGAAGCCTAAACATCGCGCCGCCCGGCTGGCACAAGACCTTCGCTCCGCTACGGGACGCCTTCAATCACGAGCACGGCTGGAGCCGACCCGACGACCCGTTGCGCGCCAGGGCGCAGCGGCCGGGTCACGTGGCCTACATCGAGGCGTCGAAGCTGCGGGCCGGGCTCGAACACGAAGCGGACCCGCGCACACTGATCCGCGACTACCTGGTGCAGCGCGTCGAGCACGGTGCGGTCAAGGGCCGCGCCGACGTGGTCTCCGCGCTGGAGGACGTTGGGCTTGAGGTGCCGCGCCAAGGAAAGGATTACATGACCGCCCGCGATCTGGACAGCGGAAAGCGGTGGCGGCTGAGAGGAGAACTGTATGAGCGAGACTTCGAGCCCGAACGACTTGACTTCCCGGCTGAGGAGCAGGCTGGAGGCCGACCGGAAGGAGATCGAGGAGACGGCCACGCGCGAGCTCAGGCGGCTTGGCGAGAGCTTAAGCGCCGTCAGAAGCGACGCGCTGCGTTCCATCGAGGCCGATACGGAGGTGGCGACCGAGCGGATGCGCGAGTTGCTGATGAGGGCCTGGCTCAGGCCGCTGGTGGTCGGCATGAGCCTCTTTCTCGGTATCTGCGGCGGCAGCTGGGCGACGATGCACTGGCTGTCGAGGAGCATCGACTCCCGGTTCGAGACCTTGGCGGAGGTCAAGCTCAGGACCTTGCGGGCGCGCGACACCTTGGCGGTGCTGCACGAGACGACGTGGGGCGTGGAGTTGCAGGAAATCAACGGGGATCGGTACATGTTGCTGCCCGCCCACACTCCGGGCCGTCCGGCATTCACCATGGACGGACGGCCCTACATGAAGCTCTCGAGAGAGTGAGGAGGGAGTTGCATGACCGACTTGGAACGGCGGCTGACGGCCGCCTTGGAAAGATTGTCCGAGCAGTACGAAACGGAACAGCGGCGGCACTCCGAGCAAGTCGGAGCCTTGCAGCGGCAGGTAGAGGCCTTGCGGGCGCGTGTCGAGCGGCAGACCGAGGAGAACGACACCTTGAGGCGGCAAGTCGAGCGGCTGAGCGCGCAGGTGACGCGCTTGAGCGAGTGTTACGGGACATCCGCCGCCGCGAGACCGCGCGGCCACGGCTGGTGATAACGCTGCCGCGCGGGCCAGACCGCGATTCCGGACCGAGCCGCTGAGGATGTGGGTCGAGAAGGGGGATTCGACGTTTGGCGCCCCTCCCGAATGCGGCGACCGTCCAAGTGTCCCCGGCAGCATGCCGCCCCGGTTCGGTCGCCGTTAGATTGGTGGATCACCTTGGCGGGACCCGGCCAAGGGTCGAGACCGGTCGCGGCAGGGACAGGCCCGCCCGCGATCCCGATCTCCGCCGTTGCCGCGCAGCGTCTTCAGCCAACACCGAGAGAGGGAGCAGCATCGTGGGCAAGATCATACTCATCACTGGGGCGTCGTCCGGCATGGGCCGCGAGGCCGCGATCCTCCTGGCCAGCGGGGGCCACACCGTCTACGCCGGCGCACGCCGGGCGGATCGCATGCGCGACCTGTCCGAACACGGCATCACCCCGGTCGAGATGGACGTTTCGAAGGGTGAGGAAAACGAGCGGGCTGTGCAGCGGATCATCGATTCCGAGGGGCGCATCGACGTTCTGATCAACAACGCGGGCTTCGGCCTCTACGGCGCGGTCGAGGACATCCCGCTGTACGACGCACGGTACCAGTTCGAGGTGAACCTGTTCGGCCTCGCCCACCTCACCCAACTGGTCCTGCCCCACATGAGGGCGCAGGGCGCGGGCCGGATCGTCAACACCTCCTCGATAGGCGGCCGGATCTTCACGCCCTTCGGAGCTTGGTATCACGCGACCAAGCACGCGCTTGAGGGCTGGTCGGACTGCCTGCGCATCGAGACCGCGCCGTTCAACATCCAAGTCGTTCTCATCCAGCCCGGCTTCATCAGGACCGACTTCGTCCATGTGTTGGGAAGCGGACTTCAGAAGTACTACGCCGGGAGCGCCTACAAGGCTGCGCTGGACCGGTTCTTCGCGATGATGTCCAGTCCCGAGACCGCCGATCGCGGCACCGACGCCAAGGTCCTTGCCCGTGTGTTCGTCGAGGCGGCGACCGCCGCCCGCCCGCGACGCCGATACGTGAAGGGCGCATCGGCGCGCCCGCTCCTGTTCATCCGCAAGTGGTTCGGCGACGGCATCTTCGAATCCGTGCTGCGCCGCACCTTCGGTTGACGGATCGCGGGTCCAGAGGCGGGAGACTCACCATGAGCCGGGTCGCCCCGTTCACGGAACGAACCGAACGTGCCGTGCTCGCCGTAATCGGTGCGGATCTGCTACTCCAGACCGCCGAGACCGTAGACGCGCTGACCCACGCGGCGACGTTCTTCTTCTGGGCGGGCGTGGCCATCTGGTTGCTCTACACGGTCGAGTGGAGCGTTCGCATTCGCCGGGCGGACGACTGGAAGGAATATGCTTTCAGCTTCATCGGGATCGTGGACTTCCTGGCCATCCTGCCGCTCTGGGCGTTCACGGGATTCGACCTGAGGGCGCTTCGGGCCTTTCGCCTGTTTCGCCTGTTCGTCACGACGGCGAAACTCGCCAGCCGCACCAGCGCCGTCGTCAAGCTGGCGAGGGCGTTCCGGTTCGCCGTGGATCAGGCCGGTGCGCTGTTCGCGGGAACAACCATCATCGTGATCACCGCCGGGCTCGGCATGTATCACCTGGAGCACGATGTGCAGCCGGAGGTCTTCGGCTCGGTGCTCGATGGACTGTGGTGGGCGGTGGTCACGCTGACGACGGTGGGGTACGGCGACATCCAGCCCGTGACGGCAGGCGGGAGGATCCTAGCCACCGTAGCCATGTTCGCCGGGATCGGGGCCATCGGATCGGCGTGTGGGATCATGGCGGACGCCCTGCGGGAGGCCGGATCTTCGGTGCGCCGCGCGCATCCGTGCGAATGGTGCGGACGGACCCCCGATCCGTCGGAGGACGAGCAGGCGTGTGCGGGGTGACCGGGTCAGGACGATCCTACGTCCCGCCCGCACCACGATTCCACGAGGCAGCGCGAGAGAGGAACACGCCCGGGTCCGTTCGCCATTCGGCGTAGCCGATCCGCCGCTTGTCGGTCAGCCAATCGAGTCGCTCGTCGATGCAGGCCAGCAGATCGGTATCTTCGGCGTCGAGGGCGAAGCCGCCGTATTCCGCCAGGGAATCGACGGCGGCCACCGCAAACGCGCCCCCCGATGCCCTCGCCGCTTCACCGTTACCGACCTCGACCTGAGCCACGGCGTCGATCAACCCCGTGCTCAAGGCTACCAGCAACTCGCTCTCGCCCGATACATCGCCGAGGTGGACGACATGGGGCATCGCGGGCGAGGGCGGGATGATATGGGTCCGGCCCTCCAATTCGACGGAGGCATATGCGGCGGTTATCTTGTAGCGGGCCGTCCCGTCGGCAACGACAACGCCGCGGGGCGTCTCGATCTTCGTCCCGGGCGCAAGCACGCCGTCGCCGTTCGTGAGCCCCGTGATCTGGAGCAACCGTGCCTCTCCCGTCGAGCCGCGGAGCACCCCGACCCGCACGGCGCTGCCCAAACTGTCGTAGGAGGCGAAGCGCTCCGCATCCCCTGATCGAACCAGCAGCGACTGACGGAAAGCGATGTGGCCCGACGTAAACTCGATGGCCCGCTCGCCCGAGGCATCGAGTGTGCGGGACTCCAGAATCGTGATGCCGCCTCCGACGATGTCGACTTCCGGTGTCGCCGGTAGCAACCAGATGCCCGGCCAGTCCCTGACGGGCTTCCGTACGAAGGCCATGCGGTGCGGCTCCATCGCCTCAAGAGCGGTAAGCAGGTCGGCCTCGTAGCCAGCGTGCGTGGCAAACCCCGGTGAGGCCGGGTCGGAGTCCTGGCTGTGGCTGACCGGTGCGAAGAACGCGTAGAAACCGAACTCTAGCGCATCGCCGGCTCTTGAAGCACAGGCACCGGATACCGGATCGACGACGCCATCGCGGCAGGCCGAAGAAAGCGGTGTCACGACCGCCAAGACAACGAGTACGCGCATCATCTTGGTCGCGGCTGATCCAGTCCGGCCGGCGTCGCGGGAATCGGTCGGCACCGCCCGTTCCCGATTCCGCACCCCGGCAGAACGCCCACACCTGTAGGGCATCAACGGCATCCTACCCTGCCAGAGGCAGCGAGATCAGCGTACCGTCCGTTCCCAAGGTCACCTCTCCGTCAAAGATGTCGCCGACGCCCTTGAGGAAGATCTTCTCCAATGGGGCGGCTGGCAGTTGAGGGGCAATGTGGTAGTAGAGAAGGTGCGCGGCTCCGGCCTCGGCGGCTGCCTCCGCAGCCTCCTCCGGCGTGGCATGGTACGAGGCCACGTCGCGCATCATCCGTGCCGCCCGGTGGTTTCCGGCCGCTTCCGCCGCAGCGGCGATCCTGTCGGTGAGCCGACTGTCGAGGGCCTCGTGAAGAAGCAGATCCACCCCTCGGGAGTGCTCGATCAGGTTGGCCGACTTCTTCGTGTCGCCGCTGATGGCGACGGACCGGCCTCCGTAGTCGATGCGGTAGCCCACCGCCTCGGTGACCGGCTCGTGCGAGACCGCGAATGCGCTGATCCGAACGCCATCGGCAGTCTCCAGCACAGTCCGAAGGTCATCGCCCGGCAATTGGAAGGGAAAGGCTTCGAGACCCGCACCGCTCGCCCGCGCGAAATCGGCCCCCTGATGGTCGATGCGGTAGCCGATGTCTGGAGCATAGGCCTGATTGAATCCGGCGACGATGTCGCCGACCACCGGAGGACCGTGGACGGGCAGCGGCCGGTCACTGCCGCCGTTCAGCCAGCGCAACATGCCGAGTTCGCCGAGACCGTCGATATGGTCCGAATGCGCGTGCGTGAGGAACACGGCCTCCACCCGGCCCGCATCGACGAAGAACCGGCCGAGGTTGCGCGCGCCATTCGTCCCGGCATCAAAGACGTAGAGGTGATCTCCGGCCTGAACGGCGACGCAGGGTCCGGAGCGATTGATGTCCGGGAGCGGACTCCCCGCGCCACAGAGCATCACGTGAAGGCCATCGGGCAGGTCCGCCAGATCGTCGCGCGACATGGCGTCGGCGACAGCGCGGTCGAGAAAGCCAAGGGCCATGCTCTCCGGAACGAGCGAGGCACACCCCGAAGCCACCAAACACGACAGGATTACGGCAGCCGGGAGCAGCGCTCCCGGGTATCTCGGCCATTGGACTCGCACCCTCGATCTCCCTTTCCGAGCATGTCGTCGGCATGGGAGAGCCATCTTGCCCTCCGTCCGCTCGCCGGTCTTCGGTTGAGCAACGAACCAAGATGCGGACGGTAGCGCGTCGGCTCGTGGCTGAAGCTGGTCGTTGCTCCGGCCGAACAGGTTGGAGCCGGATAGCGGCCCGGGCAGCGTTGCGGGTGGTCCTGAAGCAGGTTTCATCATTGGATGCATCCTTGCCGGGGCAAGGCCAAGTGAGGAGGGACTGACGGGAGAGGAAACGCTAGCGGCAGGTGGCGACCGATACAAGCGGATCGTCCCGCGACTGCTCGATTGCCCGTCGCCGGCCGCGCGCGGGGACCACGACTTGCGGGCAGAAATGAGTGGCCCCGGTTGGTTCCTCACGATTTAGCTTGGAAGATACGCACCACTTGGATCCAGAGGAGGTTGACGTGGCCATCGACACAATGGAAGGCTCCCCACGGTCTATCGTCCGCCCGCGCCGAGAGCCGAGCTCAAGGTCCTGAAACGCTTGGACGCCCACTGCCGGAGGTTCATCGACCTGTCCCCGTTCTACGTCATCAGTTCCGCACGCGCTGACGGGCGGGCCGACGCCTCCCCGTGTGGCGACCCTCCGGGCTCGTTGGCGCATGTTCTGGACGACAGGACCCTGCTGCTTCCCGACCGGCCGGGGAACCGTCAGGTGGATACGTTGATGAACCTCGTCGAACGTCCCCATGTCGGCTTGCTTTTCTTCGTGCCGGGCTTCACCGAGACGCTGCGTATCAACGGCCGGGCCGAGATCTCCACCGACCCGAAGCTGCTCGAACCGCTCGCGATCAAGGGCAAGCCGCCCATTTCGGTCCTCAAGGTGACGGTCGAGGAAGCGTTCCTCCACTGCGCCAAGGCCCTGATTCGGGCACGGTTGTGGGATCCGGCAGCCCAGGTCGAACGGTCATGCTATCCAACCTATGGACAGGTCCTGGCGGATCAGATTGCAGGTTCAGTACGCCCGCGAGATCGACGCCGGCGAGGAGTAGAGCGCCCGCACCGAACTCTTTTGATCGGATGATCTTGTCGTGGCTCCCTCGACTACGCATCCGTATGTTCGGCGCACCAGCATCCACAGGGGGTCGGTCTGACGGACAGAGCCAAGCAGGTCGTCCGCATGTGGCACGATGGTTCTTTCTTCGGCCTCCGCGCCGTGGAGGCCGTGCTGCGGTGTAGCCGTAGAACCGCCAAGGTCACCTTGGATCAACTGATCGCCTCCAGACATGCCCAGCGGCTTGATGACCGGCGCGGATTTTGTGGGCTGCACCGTGCAGGGATGCGCTCTCGGCGAGGCATTCAATGCGGATCTAGTGTTCTGTCCCGGAGATAGCTGTACATAGTCTCTGGATCTTCCGAAGGATGGAGTCTGCGGTGGCGGTCAACATGAAGGGGTTCGTGCCGGAGTTGTTGTAGTGCTCCGGGGCGCGGTGCCCTCCCTTGAATGCGGCGATTCCCTGCCCAAACCGGCCCGAGGATTGGCGCCGAGGCGGGGAAACCGAGGGTCTGTCAGAACGAGACGGTGGCGGTCATGGATATGGTACGGGGCGCGCCCAGCCATGCCGCGTTCTCGGTGATCGCGGAGAGGTAGGGGGTGTCGAGCAGGTTGTTCGCGACGATCGAGAACTCCGTCGACCGGAACAGAGCGCTCAACGCCTCGCCCCGGAAGCTGACGTAGGCGTCCACCGCCCAGTAGGCGTCGGTCTGCCAGTCCGCCGTCAAACTGACGCGGCGCGCCGCCGTGTACTTCGCGGACAGCCCGCCGCCCAGCGGTCCGTCGCGGTCGAGGGAGACCACCCACAACCGGGGCGGCACGCCCGTAACGTCCGTGCCGGCGACGATGCCCTGGCCGGCATCGACGAGCGGATCGTCGGTCCCGAGATACTTCGAGTCGTTGAGCGTGAGGGCGGTGTAGAGGGACGTCCGGCCCGACCACGCCACGGTGGCGGCCAACTCGATGCCGCTGGTCTCGATGCCGCCCGCGTTGAAGTAGGCTCCGCCTCCGGGGATCAGGTAGTTGGGTCCCGCGGAAGTCTGGGGGCCGAGGTAGAAGATCCGGTTGTCGAAGTCGATGGAATACAGGGTGGCGCTCAGGGCGACCCGCTCGCCGGAGTACTGGACGCCGACATCGATGTTCGACGCGGTTTCGGGCTCGAGGCTGTCGAGACTGCGGCCCGGCACCTCGAGGAGGTTGCTGGCGATCGCGCGGAAGTTCTCGGCATAGCCCACGAACAGGTCGAGGCCCTCGACTGGCGTCTCGTAGGTGACGCCGCCCGAGAAGAGCAGCTTCGAGTCGGAATCGACATCCAGGGTCCGGTCGACCCCGAACTGATCCTCGCGCGAAACGGAGACGAGGTACTGCCTGACGCCGCCGGCCAACTCGAACGGGCCGAAGTACAGCGTCTCCTCGACGTACCACTTGATGATGTCCTGCGGGAAGTCCCACTCGTACTGGTGCCAGTAGGCCTGCTCGTCCCACTTGAAGTTGATCGCCGGATCCAGAATGCGGTGCCAGTCGCGTCCGAGATCCCGACGCGAGTCCTCGTACCAGAGGCCCGCGCGCAGCACGCTGCCCCGTCCACCGCCGAACAGCGCGGACCACTCCCCGTCGATGGTCGCGCCGAGGCGGTTCTTCCCGTAGTGGCTGTGGCGGTACGACTGAACCGCCGTTGCCCCCGGGTGGCACGCCGGGTCGACCTCGGGACCGCCCGACCCGTAGTAGTTGAAGATGTAGGAGGACGTGCATCCCGGCACCGGTCCAACGGCGACGCCATTGCCGTCCACGAAGTGGATCACCCCGAGTTGGCTGCCGCCCCGCACCGGCGCTCGGCCCGCGAGCTCCGACTCGGGCCCGGCCCCGTCGTCCACCACGTCGACGATGAAGGGCGGCAGCCAGTCGCCACGCCCCCAGTTGTGGTGGCGGTAAGCGCCGGCGCTGAGTGAGACCAGTTCGCTAACGGACCAGTCGGCCTTGACGTAGGCGAGCGTGTTCTTGCGCCGCGTCTGCCAGCCGGGCCGGTAGAACTGGTTCAGATAGGGGACTCCCGGCCAGTGGCCGATCAGCCGGTCCCAGCGCGGGTCGGCCCGGAAGTCCGCGTCGCTGTAGAGCCGCTGGTAGACATCCTCGTGGATGTCGTCGTGCGAAAGGTAGCCGGTGAGGTCGAGGTTGCCGTACGAAGACACGATCTTAGCGGCGACATGCTCCCGTTCGTTCCTCGCCGAACCCTCCATCCAGTCGGTCGCCTCCTGCCGGATCGCGGCGACCCAAGCCCGCGTCGTGCCGCCGAACAGCGATCCCGTCTCGACCCGCGCGGCGAATCGCTCGCCCTCGTTCTCGCCGATCGTCACCGAGGCCGTCCGGCTCGCCTCCGCCGCCGGATCGGCCGTCAGGAAGTTGAGCGTCCCGCCCAGCGCCTCGACCGACCGCGAGGCGATGTCGGCGGTCCCCTGCGATACCTCGACGCCGCCAAGGTTCATCGGGTCGATGAACCGGTTCGCCTTCGCGCCGCCCCAGTAGTCCGACGTGCCGTTGGGAAATCCATCGATGGTGGTGCCGATCTGCGCTTCGTTGCTCGTCAACTGGAACCCGCGCATGACCACGTTGCTCGACCAGTCGTCAAAGGCGTACGCATCCCCCTCCTGGACCGAAACGCCGGGAAGGTTGTCGATCACCGACGTGACCGCCGTGATGCTCGACTGCTGCCTCATCATCGGTTCCGCGACGAAGTTGCGGGCGAACACCGTGGGCTCCTCCGCCACCACGCTGAGCGGAGCGATCTGGAAAAAAGGGTGCAGAACGATCTGGAGCGTCTCGACCGCGCCCGCGCGCACGGTGACCGGAATCACCCGTGTCGCGTAGCCGAACAGGCTGGCTGTCAAGGTAACGTCGCCGGGTGCCACCCCGGTGAACTCGAAGGCTCCCTCCGCGTCCGTGAGGGCTGCCGCGTCCACGCCGGGGCCGGTCGCCGTCACCGGGACATCCGGCAAAGCGGTGCCGAATGCGTCCACGACCGTGCCCCTGATGGTTCCACCGGACTGCCCAGCCAACGGCGTAGCGGCCAGCAGCAACAGCAAGGCGGCGCGAGTACAGGTGGCGGCGAATGGGCTGAGGTTCCTCCGAAGGGTTGGCATGGCGACGAGACTCCCATTCTTGCGGACGCTGCGGTAGGGTAGCTGACTCTCCGGGTCCGTTCGGTTGCAGCCGCCATGCAATTTGGCGGCTATGCCGAGCCTCAGCGAACGCAGCGACGCCTCCAACCCGGTTCGGCCAGCGGATCGCGAAGACGGGCGGATTGCCGCTAGCCCCCGGGAAAGCGCAAACACTCGGGCGAAAGAGAGGGGGCGACGGCGTTGGGGCGTGCCGGATACGAACGACTGCGCCGTCCACGGCCCCGGCGACGATGCGGTGCCCGAGATCGCCCGCGAGTTGGTCGCGTGCACTGGCCGACGGCTTCTCACCCCGCGGGCGCGGTCGGCGGATGTGGACGGGCCGAGAAAACCACTCATGGGGCCGGGAGAGCGTCCGGTTGCGAGTTGGCTTCACTCCCTTCCACGCCCGCAACTGTTGCCCGCCGGTAAGTCCCCCGCTTCACCGGCGGCGTCTACAGGGCCTCCGGCTGGATCCGCGTCGGCACCACCAAGGGACGCGACCGCTACGACACCGCCAAGCAGTACGGCAAGCCCGCCAAGGATAACTGGCTCTGCCCCCTCGCCAAGCACCGGAAACGCATCCTCCACCGCTGAGCCCACCCCCCACGATCCACTCACAGGGTACGCTCGCCACGGCTTGACCGAACGCTTACCTCCGCCGGGATCCCATTTGATCCAACGAAATCCAGCTCATCTCTGCATATCTTAAGTGATACATTGATCGCCATGTCAACTGTAACATGTTGATATATCGTCATTTACAAATGACCACAGTAGTTCCGGCGGGATCGCACCGGTCAGGTTGTTATCGTCGAGATATGCGTTCTCCAGGCTGGCGAGGTTGCCGAGTTCGGGCGGAACTAGATATCTGTTGTCCCGTGTAGTCCACTGGAGTACACCAGTGCATTCATAACACGTTATTGGACAACCATTTCCGATGGTATTGTCTGGTTTCATCGTCCCTTGCCGTCCGTTGTGATCCCGTGTATTCTTCCCTATAGAGTGATTTGGAATATGGTACACAACATCAGAAAGGATCGCATGACGAAGCGACCCAGGACGCTCACCGCCGCCTTCGTGCGGACGGTCGGTAGACCCGGCGTCTACGGCGACGGACGAGGCGGGCGGGGGCTGAGCCTCCGGGTGTACCGCACGGTCAACGGGCGGATCACCAAGACGTGGAGGCAGCGCGTCCGGATCGACGGGCGGCTCACCTCGATCGGACTTGGCCCGTATCCCGAAGTCACGCTCGCCGATGCCCGGCGGAAGGCGCTGGACAACAGCCGCATGGTCCGCCAAGGCCAGGACCCGCGCGGGCGCGGCGTCCCGACCTTCGCTGAAGCCGCCCGGCGGACCATCGGGCTACATCGCGACTCGTGGAAGGCCGGGAGCCCGCTCCCCCAACAGTGGGAGTCGACGTTCCGGCTCCACGCCGCCCCGCTCCTCGACAAGCCGGTGGACCGGATCACGAGCGCGGACGTGCTGGCGTGCCTCGGCCCGATCTGGAACTCGATGCCCACCGCCGCGCGGAAGGCCAAGCACCGGATCGCCGCCGTGTTCCGGTGGAGCATCGGCCGCAACTACCGCCGGGACAATCCGGTCGACCGGGCCGTTGCGGCGTTGCCGAAGCCGAACGGCAACGCCGGGGGCCATCACCGCGCCCTGCCGCACGGCGAGATCCCGGCGGCCCTTCGTGCCATCCGCCGGGTGGGGGATGGGAGTCCGGCCGCGTTGTGCGTCGAACTGATGGTGCTCACGGCGGTCCGTCCCGGCGAGGCGCGTGGCGCGCGGTGGGACGAGATCGACATGGACGCGGCAAGGTGGACGATTCCGGCGTCGAGGATGAAGGCGGGACGCGAGTTTGCCGTCCCGCTCAGCACGGGCGCGCTGGAGGTGCTGAGGAAGGCGCGCAAGCTGTCGGGCGGGTCGCCGCTGGTGTTCCCGTCGCGGACCGGCCGGACGCTTGCGCCGAAGACGGTGTCGCGGGTGCTCCAGATCGCCGGGGTGGACTCGACGCTGCACGGATTCCGGTCGAGCGCCCGGTCGTGGATGGCCGAGACCGGCGTCCCGGCGGAGGTCGCGGAGGCTTGCCTCGCCCACGTTCCCAAGAGCCGAGTCGTACAGGCGTACCAGCGCTCCGACCTTCTGACCCGCCGTGCCGAAGTCTTGCAGGCTTGGAGTGAGTACGTCGGGTAGCGACATACGCCCGTCGTCTCCGGCCATCACAGCCTCTCCCCTTCGCAGCGTAGTCCCAACCCGTCGCCTGAGCGCCGAACCGGTCCCTCCGGGAGTGATTCCCACACCTCTTGACGATCGCTCTGGCCGCGGGCCACGGAGGCGTCTTCGCGGCGCCGCTGGCGGAGCTCGCCCGCGGGTCTGACCCACTATGACACAACATGATACACCATAAGCGTTTAGCGAATTCCTAAGGGGTTGACGCGCTTGCGGACTGTCTTTCAGCGTTCAGGCATGGAGACGCTGGAAGGGCAGTTCATTTCGCGCGTCAGCGCGTTCCTCGGGCGCTCGGGCTCGAACCCGACGGCGTTCGGCAAGAAGGCGGTGGGCGACCCGAACCTGATGCGCCAGATCGGTGGTGGCCGCTCGCCGTCGCTGAGGACGGCGGACCGGGTTCTGGCGTTCATCGCGGAGCACGATGGGACATCGGGCGGTGGACGCGATCCCCCTCGACGCCCGTGACACCGGAGACCGACGAGAACGTGGAGAACAGCGAGGAGGAGCAGGACGATGACCGAGAACACGATGGAACGGAGGACGAACCCTCCGACCCGCTTCCTGCGGCTGCCCGAGGTGATGGCGCGCACCGGCCTGTCGCGAAGCACGATCTACGTGCGGCTGGCAGAGGGGCGCTTCCCCCGGCCGGTCGCCTTGGGCGGGCGCGCCGTGGGGTGGATCGAGGCCGAGGTGGACGAATGGGTCCGCGAGCGCATCGCCGAGAGCCGGTTCGAGGGCGAGCGGGCCGGTGAGCGCGGCGAGGCCGCGCGGGGGATCCCCGAGGCCGGCCGCCGGGCGGCAGAGGCCGGCCCGGTTCGATGAGCCGGCGCGCTTCGCGGCGGCCGGGGAACAGCCCGTCGGACGCGTCTAAGGCCGGTGAGCCAGCACACGCGATGTTGAACATCGCGGCTGGCGAGGGGTTGCTGCGCCCCCCTTCGAACCCCCGGCCTGTCGCGTCCCTGCCGGAGCAGCGGACGCGCGGGGGCGAGGCCCCCGAACCCCGTCTCCGGTGCGACCGTGGCTGAGCATCGCACCGTGATGGTCGCCGCCCGGGTCACGCCCGCGGAACACGCCGCCTGGCGGGAGAAGGCGGCGGCGGCGGGCGTGTCGCCGTCCGCGCTGCTGCGCGAGGCGATGGCGCGGACGCGGACATGGACCGCATCGGCGCGGGCCGTCGAGCGCGAGCGCACCCGCCAGATCGCGCGCATCGGAAACAACCTGAACCAGCTGGCGCGCTGGGCGAACACACACGCCTCGACGGCCGAGGCCGTCTCGGTGATCGCCCACTTGGTGTCGTTCGAGCGGTCGCTGCTCGCCGTGGCACGCATCGGCGAGGAGGCCTTCGATGCTCGTTAAGTTCCTCTCCCACGGGAAGGGCTCGGCCCGCGCGGCGGTCGAGTATCTCGTCGGCGAGCGGGACGCGGCGGGACACGAGCGCGAGGGCGTCGAAGTGCTGCGCGGGAACCCGGACATGGTGGCCGCCGTGGCCGACTCCCTCGACTTCGGGCGCAAGTACACGTCGGCCGTGATCGCATGGGCGCCGGAGGACCGGCCGACCGGCGAGCAGATCGGAGCCGTCCTCGACGAGTTCGAGAAGACCGCCTGGGCGGGACTTGAGCCGGACCGCTACGCGTGGACGGCCGTCCTGCACCGCGAGCGCGGCGGCGGCGTCCACGCGCACATCCTCGCCGCGCAGTGCGACCTCCAGACCGGACGGAGCCTGAACATCGCCCCGCCCGGCTGGCACAAGACCTATGCCCCGCTTCGCGACGCCTTCAACCACGAGCACGGCTGGAGCCGTCCCGACGACCCGGCGCGGGCCAGGGCGCAGCGATCGGGCCACGTGGCCTACATCGAGGCGTCGAAGCTGCGGGCCGGGCTGGAACACGAGGCGGACCCGCGCACGCTGATCCGCGACTACCTGGTGCAGCGCGTCGAGCACGGCGCGGTCAAGGGCCGCGCCGACGTGGTCTCCGCCCTTGAGGACGTGGGGCTGGAGGTGCCGCGCCGGGGCAAGGACTACATCACCGCCCGCGATCCCGACACCGGGAAGCGTTGGCGGCTGAAGGGAGAACTGTATGAACGAGACTTCGAGCCCGGGCGACTTGACCTCGCGGCTGAGGAGCCGGCTGGAGGCCGACCGGAAGGAGATCGAGGAGACGGCCACGCGCGAGCTCGCGCGGCTTGGCGAGAGCTTGAGCGCCGTCAGAAGCGACGCGCTGCGCTCCATCGAGGCCGATACGGTCGAGGCGACCGCGCGGATGCGCGAACTGCTCATGAAGGCGTGGCTCCGACCGCTGGTGGTCGGCATGAGCCTCTTCCTCGGTATCTGCGGCGGCAGCTGGGCGACGATGCACTGGTTGTCGAGGAGCATCGACTCCCGGATCGAGACCTTGGCGGAGGTCAAGCTCAGGATCTTGCGGGCGCGCGACACCTTGGCGGTGATGCACGAGACGACATGGGGCACCGAGTTGATCGAGATCAACGGGGATCGGTACGTGTTGCTGCCCGTCGGCACTCCGGGCCGTCCGGCATTCACCATGGACGGACGGCCTTACATGAAGCTCTCGATAGAGTGAGGAGGGAGTTGCATGACCGACTTGCAACGGCAGTTGACGACCGCCTTGGAGCGGTTGTCCGAGCAAGCCGCAGGTGAAGCGAATCACGACAGGGAATCGTATAAGTCCAACCGGGACTGCACGATCTGCGTTTCCTGTCGCTGACCGCGTACCTGACTGAATCGCGCCGCGCCAGCGGGAAAACGGGCTTGATTGGCGGGACTCCCGGTCGTCTCAGTTCTCGGGTTGGCCGCCCACCTCCGCTTGTCCATCAGACCGCCTGCTGGCCAGCCGAGCCTCTGTCCGGCCCGGCTCCCTCGCCGTGGCATTTGATCCTTCGACAGCGAGACCGGGGTGAGCCTTCACGTCGGTTTAGGGACATTACCCAAACTACCGGTTCTCCGGTGAGCGCCTCGTCCGGCACCTCAGCCGTGTCGGGCGTATAGTGCCTTCCTGTTGCCGATGATTCGCCGGAGACGCTGGGCATTTCGTTGGTACACGCGGGCCATCCGAGGTTCATAGCCGGTGGTGAGCGGCACCGGAAGGGCGTCACTATCCATCCGGGAGCGAGTCAAGCACCTGTAGTGAGTCAAGCACCTGTAGTACCGCCTCCACCGACTCAACAAAAGAATCGTCCGTTACGAGTTCGGGAAAGGTCTCTCGGAGGAGTTCAAGCTTCGCACGAGCTTCAGCTAGCTGCAGGAGCTGAAGGTGCGCCTCGGCCGCAAGTCTGATTTGGTCGTAGCCGACGGCTCCTACCGCCACGCCCTCGTCCACAAACTCGACAAGCATTTGATAATACTCACGAACGAAGAGACTTTCGGCGTACCTGCGGCGATAATGGACGTTTTGCGGGCTGAGAGAGACCGCGCGCCTTAGCGGAAACAGCCCGTCTCGACCCCACTGTTCCCGCTCCCGGATGCGACCAAGCACGTTCCACGCCCAAGCGTCCAGCGGGAAGAGCTCAACGTACCATTCCGCAAGTCGCAGCGTGCCGATGTCGTCGGAGAGTCGGCCATCGAGCGCAGCCTGTAACCCATCACTCAAATTCCAGTAGGCACCTTCGTCGTAGGGAACGCTCTCCAACGTGGGCCGGAGGTTCCCAGGCTCCCAGGCCCCAAGGTAGAAGGCGGTGCTCAGCTCTCGGTGGCTGTGCGGGGTTGACTCAAACAACAAATCCCCAATGCGCCACCTGACCGCTCCCGGCTCAGCGGTACCGGACGGTACGTAATGATACGAGTCTGTGAACCACTCATGGTCGAGTCTACGAAGGAAGTGGACGTACTCCCGGACTCCGAGGAGGCCGACGTGTCGGTATGCGGCCAACGTCACCTCGTAGTTCGCGGGCCTGACCAACCTTGCGAGGTCCATTTCCTCGAAGACACGGCTGGCGACCGACCGCGCGAGCGCTCTGTTCGAAACCACGCGAGGTGGCACAACTATCTCGACCCGAAAGGCAGGATTGGGCACCAGACCACCGTCCCGGCCAAGAGGCGCATCCGCGTCCCCACCCTGGAACTGCCCTAACAGGGCCGCCGGCGGCGCTCCCTCATGAGTTCTGAGACCTGCATACCTCACGGCGCTCGCCTCGAATGAAGAGGCCACCCTCTGCACGAGATTACCCTTCCATTCGACAATCAGGATCGCCGCCAGAATCACGGCGAGGCAGCCCGCGGATTGCCGAAAGACCGTCGTCCAGCTTTGGGCGGAAGCTTGATTCTGGACCCTCCTGAGCCCTACAGACGTCCCGGCAGCGAGGTCATGCACTCCGACCCGCCCCCCGGAGGTCGCCACCGTGAGGGGCACCAGCAGCATGATCGACCAGTGAGCAGCCAACTGGAGCATTAAGGCATGTGAAGTGCTAAGCGCGGTGATAAAGAAGCCCATGGCCTGGGCCCCGACAGGGGCTAGCATTAGCAGCCAGAACACCAGCGCCCGTAGGAATACCCGGGTGCGAGGAAACGGCGCGTCCCCGGACCTGATCGTCAGCCCAGCGAGAGCCTTGCCCGGACTTCGGTCGAAAAAAGTGTCCCATGCCACCATGCTTGCGACGAGCATCCACAACCCAATGGACACGCCGTCGTAAGTGATAGTCCAACTGAATCGCCCGTCCAAGCTCTGCAGCACCCAGCAGCACAAGAGCCATAGCAGGAAGTCGATGCCAGTCGCGGCGACCCGACGTGCGAGCACACTCGTGAGCCATTCACGAACGCGTCGGAGGGACCTAGCCATCCGACGCTCGGTCCGACCTCAGCCGACCAGTCAGAATGATCAGGATGACCAGACCACCGATCAGCAATAGCAGTGCTGAGTTCGTGTACACGAAGGCGTTTAGACCAGAAACCTCTTCGGTGCGGACAAGCTCACCCACTCCTCCATCAAATGTCACAGAAATGGAGCGCCCGTCTGAGAATCCCAGGAAAGGTGCCTCGGCCCAAAGAAGAACTTCGATCGTGCTATTGGGAGGGAGTCGGTCCAGGCCTTGAACCAGAAGAAGTTCACTAATCGCGTCGTGATACACACTCTCGAGGACTCCTTGTCGTTCGAGGTCTGTAAGCGCGTTGCCCGCGACTCCCCAGCCGCTCAGTCCCCCGACGTTCTGAACGCGGATCTCGACGTTCCCGAGGGATTCGTCTGTGTTGTTCCTAAGGGAGACCTGCGTGAACTGACGAATCTCCCTAAGGAATGCGGCCGTTTCTCGCAATACATCCACAATGGAGTCGGGCACCGACTCACTCGAATAAGGTTCAAGCGCCTCAATGAGCTGACGATGCAACGCTGAGGGCAATCGCACTTCCGAAGAACTCACTTCGACTGAGAGGTCGGGCTCCGCAAAGAGCCAGGTCAGACCGAGCCACCCGGACCCGGCAATCGCGAGAAGACCCGCGACGGCCCCAATCTGAGGTCCGTGATCCCCTAGGAGCTTATAAAGCCGCTTGTTCATGGGCATACCATTGGGGTTCGTCCCATCACCTTCCGCATCGTTTTCCGGCCTTCGGATCTTGGGCATGCCGGCCACCCCTCTCAGTCCGTTGCTGGCCACACGCTCCGCTCCAGTCCGCCCCAGCCGACGACCGGGGACCGGCAATGGCCGTTGAAAATATCTCACTCTTGAGCCCCCTTGCGGAAAGAGCGGAGCGGGGCGACTGGCCGGGGGGCCGGGGGCCTTCATGACGCTGGTACCCTCTGGGGTCGCCCGCATGACCGCACGCTGCACAGGCAAGAGGCCGACGCGGAGCCAGGGTCGGAGAAGCGGGTGGTCTCAGAAGTCTGATCGGGGTCACCGCTCATTCCAGCACCTTGAACACGCCGTCCTCCGCGTCTCGGTAGAATTCGATGTTCACCTTCGTCCAGAGATCGTCCGGCAAGTTCATCAACTCGCGCCTCGCGCCGACCGGCAAGAGCAGCACGGTCGCTTGCTTGTCCACGGCGAGCTCGGCGATCGCGACCGGGTCGGGGATGCGCTCCAGCGATCCACCCAGGTTGAGCGGTCCGGCGACGATGGTCGCCCCCCGGGTCCGGCGTTCCAGCAGCCCTCCCACCAGCGCCGCCAGCACCGGCAACCCCAGTCCGGCACCCGACCGCTCGTTGTCGCGGGGCTGCATCTGAATCGTGTACTGGTGGCCGCGTGGGTCACGGTCTCCCACCAGTGCGCTCCCCGCCGTGTATAGATTCTGCTCCCCTACCTTCACGCTCTCGCGAAAAGCCGGCGGCACCGGATGATTGAGGATCTTCGCGCCACCGGCTCCCCTTCCCACGACCACCTCGATGCGGTAGAGCCCCGGCCCGCTCCCCTCCGAGCCCGGTCCGATCGCCCAGACCTGACCCGGCGGTAGCGGATCGCTGTCGATCGCCTCGTCGCTACGCAGCTCCGGGGTAGCCACGAAGCTCTCCGTACCGTCGACCCCGAGCGTGTAGGAGAAATGGGTGCTGCGGAATTCGGCCTTGAGGCAGCGCTTCTGTTGTTCCTTGACTCGCCGCCGCGATTCGAGCGCGAGCCGGACCATCCACTCCAGATCGTCGTCCTCGACCTCCATCTCGGGATCGGGGAAGAGCAGCTTGAGAAGGCCGGATATCGTCTTGTGCACGGCCTCGATATCGCGGCCCGAAAGCGCCCCGCCCCAGAAGACGCGGTTCTGGAGGATCGGGAGCCGGGTCGTGTCGCGCAGCTTCGTCCAGCAGGCGCTCAGGAAGTCGTTGACAAGCCCGAAATGATCGGTGAGATGCTCGGCGGGATTGAGCTTGGGGAAATCCCAGCCGGGTGCGTAGCCGTGGATGCGGTCGTGGAAGGCGGTGTCGTTGCGCATCTGCGTCGGTAGCGGGCTGAGGAGGTGCCCGATCCGCTGCTGCTGCTCGACGGACACGTCGAAGTTGCCGACGAGAACCAGCGACCCCTCGGCGCGGATGCTCTCCTTGCCTCGGCTGAACTCACCCGACGCCATGTAGCCCTTCATGATGTTGACGCCGTCCTTCTGGTCGAACGAGACTCCCGCCACCTCGTCGAAACAGACCACGTCGTACTGGCAGACGAGACCGCGCTGCCCGTTCGCCATGTTCACGAACATCTTGGCGACCGTGGCCTTGCCGCCGGAGAGCAGGTGCGAGAACGGAGACAACTGCTGGTAGACGTGGCTCTTGCCGGTGCCGCGCGGTCCGAGTTCGACGAGGTTGTAGTTGCGTTCCACGAAGGGGATCAGCCGCAGGATGGCGACCTGCCTCGCACGTTGGTCAAGAGCGTCCGGTTCGAGTCCGGTCGAGCGAAGCAGAAGGCGCTTCCATTCTTCGGTGCCGAAGTTCCGCCGGCCCTTGGCCAGCACATCGAGCACCGACGGACTCGACATCTGGATTGGGCGCATGGCGGCGATGCTGAAGGGGCGACCCTGTTTCTCCTGCGCGATGACCGGGTCGTATTCCAGTGTGACCTCAGCGTAGAAGCCGTCGGCGAGGATGCGCTGGTTCTCGACGACGAACGCGGTGCCGATCCGCACGTCCCGGAGGCCCAGGCTCGGCAGTTCCGCCAGATAGCAGTCGTTCTTGGCGTCCAGGCGCGCGCGCACGATGTCGATCAGTCGCACCGAACCCTGTTCGCGGGCGCGGGACTTGAAGATCTCGCGTTCGGCGGGACGCACCGTGCGGCCCTCCAGCTGGTGCTTCACGATATCGAGCCCCTCGGCGATCTCGGCCGGTTCCACGCTCGCGCAGTATCGCCCCAGCAGGAACTCGACGACGTACGTCGGAACGGGATACTGCCGTGCGTACTGGCGCACGAGGTCCTTGCGGACCAGGTAACCGGGGAAAGCCTCATTGGCCGCGTGGTCAAGGTCGTCAAGCCGAAAGTCGGCGGCGCAGATGGCTTCGGTGGGCTCGGTCATGCGGGAGGGTCTCCCCTTCGGGTCATGCGGTGTGCGAGGACGCGTCCATCGGAGGCAATGACAACGAGAACCAGCGCGGCGTCCTCGTGATCCTCGTCGCGCAGGATCAGGCTGGCGCATCCGTCCGCGTCAATGGCCTTCGGGCTGGATGCGACGGACTCTCCCGAGGGGCTTCCGAGGCGAAGGTCGGCCGTGGCACCCTCTCCGGGGCTTCCCACCATCACATTGCACCGCACCCGTAGCCAAGAGACCGATCGGATGACCGTGCGGGGGAGCCCAACATGCGCCATTCCCCCGTCCCCCGACTTGGCATTGATGCGGATATCCGGGATCAGGCACTCCTGCACACTCAGGCCCCCGTGCGCGTACTCGGGCCGTTTGCTGAAACAGGCGATGCCGGGAGGTGATGCGAAGCGCTCGTCCGGGTTCCAGTGCCACGGGTGCAGCGGAGCGTCGGGCTTGGCTTCTCCCGCGAGCACCGCCGCCCTGGCCCACTTGGACTCGGTCAGGTGCCCCGGCAGCTTGACCACGGGGAGTCCGCCCGGCAGGAGCAGCCAGCCGTGATCGGTGACGATGCGGACGGATGTCCATCCGGCTTCGATGAGTTCGAGGACGCGGCGCACGAGCCGGTCGAGTTCGTCCTCGACCAGTCGTGCGAACCCGGCCGCTTCGTGATGGTGACCGTGGTGGTCGATCCGGCCGGTCTCGCGCCAGCCGCGGGCACCGGGCAGAGGGCCGAGATCCAGGGCATCGTCGCCAACGATCTCGTAGCCGCGCTCTCTCATGGCCTCTCGCAGCGTGCCGGCGGATGCGGGGCGGCCCGATCCACGCTCGACCGGCCGGAAGTCGGCACCCAAGCGGTCGCCGGCGATCCGGTCCGCGACCGGGGTGACTGCGGGTTTGGCGGTGGCGGTCACGGTCGGGATGGCGGCCCAGCGGGAGCGGACCGTGGCCGTCAGGCCGTGTTCCCGGAGACGTTCGACGAGACAGCGGCCGAGCTCGTAACGGAGACCATCGACGAAGAGCAGGCACTCCTGTTCGGTGGCTGCAACGGGCGACATGGGAGCGGCAGCGACGGTGGGGTGGGTCGCCTTGTACGCGGTCGAGGGGGTTTCCTTGACCGATCCGCTGCGGACGGACGGAAGCGGGTGATCCCTGACCGCCGCCTGGAAGGCCCGGGCCGATTCGTCCAGCCATGGCTTCGCCAAGTGGCGAACCGCGGCGGCGACCAACTCCTCGTGCTCGGGGCTGGCGAGCGCGAGTGCTTCGCGGGCGCTCCGGTCGGCCTGCCAACCCCGCTCGGCGTAAACCCGCGCGATGTCACCCGGGGCAGCGCCGCCCACCGACTTGCCAGTGGCTTCGGTGAGGCGGGCGAGCGGACGGAGCACTTCCGCAAGAGGCGAGCTTCCCATCTTCGCCCACACCCATTCGCGCCGCTGGCCGTGCTCCGCTTCAAGCCGCGCGATCTCCGTGCAGGCGGCGGGTTGCGAGAGACCCGGCAATCCGCCGAGCGCCGTACGCACGGACATCTCGTCCTCATCATTGAGATCCGGCCAGCGGTCGCGGCCTTCGAGCACGAGTTCGCCGTGCGGCCGGCTTCTACGGAGCACCTCCGCAACACCTTGGAACGACTCTGGAGCCTCACAGAAGCGCGACCACACATCCCTCCACCTTCCCTTGCCCCGGGCGAGCTTCGCACCGGCCTCCACGTCGGACCCGGCCTCCGGGTCGAACCGGAGCACGCGGCGTGCCTGGTCGCGGAAGGCGTCCCAGCGCGCATCCTCCATCGTTTCGCGGCTCGCCGCCGGATCGCCCAGCCAGCGCAGGATGTCGCGCTCGATCTCGACGCCGGCAATCCGGTTGAACGTGTTGGCGTCGAGGCGGCGCCCCCGCAACTCGTCCAAGGGCGTCTGCGCGACCTCGCCGATGGCGCGCAGCAGTGCCTCGCGCGTCTCCGAGTCGCCCGCGATGTCGAGGCCGGGGCCTGCGGGAACCCCGTCGGCGCGAAGCGTGAGAAACGCACGCACGCTCCAGTCGCGTCCGTTGGGGTGATGCCAAGGCACGCCCCGGTACAGGAGTTCGACGAGGGGCCGGAGATGTTCGGGACAGTCCTCGCCCGCGCGAAGCTGTCCCCGTTCGATCCCCGGCAGGTAGACGACCGGAGGCCCGTCGCCGGTAACGTCCGGGAGCTTGATCGTTCCGTCGATCACGCAGCGCAGCCAGATGGCGGGGCCGGTGCGGTCATCCGGGTGGTAGTCGCCGAGCACGAGCAGCTCCGGGATGCGCGAACGTGCGGCGGGGAGGAGTCGGCGCCAGTCCCGGCTGGCGTCCGTCCACAGGATGGCGGCGGGAGGCACCATGCTGCCGGACACGCCCGCCTTGGCGCGGATGGCAGCGGCGAGGAGGTCGAGTGCGGTCATGGGCTGTAGATTAGTGTTTCTCCCAACGAGGGGCGAACGGTTGGCGGTGCCGGTGCGAACCCCCGGCACTCGGCGCGCATATCAGGGGGCGGTGGCGCGCATATCCATTGAAGCGCTCGACAGCGCATGACTTTACACCGCGCGCACATTGGCTGGTACTACTGCGCAATCCCCCTTGCGTCCCGTCGCGCAATCCCCCGTTGACTCATTCGGGAGGGATGGCGAGCACGTAGCGGGTGCCACGCCCCGTGCCCTTCGCCGCCAGCACCTTGAGCGCCACGAGCCGGCGCAATTCGCGCAAGGCCCCGTGGCGGTCGATCTCGAACAGTGCCCGGTAGTCGGCGTTCCTGAGCGCGGACTCGCGGTCGAAGTAGGCGCGCAACCCAGGAATGCGGGCCTCCAGAAACCGGGCATCCGCTTCGAGCGCGGACACGACGGAATAGGTGGGCACCGCACCCTTCGCATCGGGTTGGCGTTCGGCGATGCCCTTGGCGCGGAGATCCCGGACGCGGCGCATGGCCTCATCTTCACCCGTCCCGTTCACCCGCTGATAGTCCTGCCCGGTGAAGCCGGTCGGGCGGGTCAGCAGCATCCTGCGTTGACCGTCCGAGATCGGGAGGGTGCTCAGAAGGTGGCTCCAACCGGGCCGCATCTTCCCGGACACGGGCTCGTTGAACAGCGTCATCCGGAACAACCCGTTGGCCGATTCGATCTCGGGTTCCCGCAGCAGGCTGACAGCCATCTCCCGGAACACTCGTGCGACGCCCTCCCCCTCGTCGCGCATGATCTCCGCGTCCGCGAGCACCCGAACGAGCATGGGGTTCCGGGTGACGTGGGCGGCTCGGCCTTCCCGCAGAGCTTCGACGGTCACGGGCGGCAGCAGTTCACCGGGGCTCGAAACCTCCAGGCGGTCATCGAAGAACCAGACCTCGCTCTCGCGCCCCCGGACCTCGTAGTCGCGGTGCGCCACGGCGTTGACGAGCGCCTCCTGCCAGGCGAACTCGGGATACTCCGGGATGTCCTCGAAGAACAGGCCGCGCAGCCGTTCGGACCTCTGGATCTGGCTTCGCGCCAATTCCCTGACTTCCACAATGGCGCTGGCCAGTGGAGGATCGGCGCGCCCGATCTGAGCCACGTTTCTCTGCGGACCGTATTCGATCCGGGTTCCGGCGACCCGGAACACCCGCAGACCCGCGCGCGGATGCCAGCGCAGCGCCGGACGATGGGCGAAAAGGAGGAGGGCGGCGTTGGTGACCCGCCAGTCCAAGCCGTCCGGCTCGATCAGGCCGTAGTACCGGAGCGCCTCCCGCACGGGACGACCGCCGACCGGAGTATCCCGCAGAAAGGACTCGGCGAGGTCCAGGTTCAGGTCGTCGAGGGTGGCTCCCGGGCAGAACCGCTGCTCGTACCCGATGTGCCGGTACGCCTGCTTCCGTTCGTTGATCACCTCCTGCGGCTCGCGGACGATCAGGCTCCCGACGCGGTAGGGAAACCCGTTGCCGCCGATCATCACGGCCTCCGGGGAGATGGGCACCTGGAACGCCAGGATCTCGTGCCCGTCAAGGGTGAAGCGCGCCGTCCGGCAATCCGGGGCCGGAGTCAGCCGGCGGCTCGGCACCTCGAAGAATGCTGCCACGTCGCGCTCCGAATAGCCGTGGCCGCTCACGGAACCGTCATCGTTGACGCCCACCAGCAACAGGCCGCCGTCGGCGTTGGCGAAGGCCGCGACGACATCGGCGATCTTGTCCCGCAGCGCCCGGCGCCGCAGCCGCTTGGGCAAGCTCGAACCGCGATCCCAAGCCGACTTGAACTCGACGAACTGACCCTCGCCGCGCGAGATGATCGTCCGCAGCTCGGAGTCTGCAAGGAAGGGAGCCGTCACTGTCGCCCGGACCTTTCGTCGCCTGTTCGCCGCCTCCGCGCCGCCTCCTTCGCCTCCCGCGTGTAGTGCAGGTCATTCCACCGATTCCCATCGAAACTCGCATCCTCCGACACCTCGAAGTCCGTCCGCGCTTCTGCGCTTCCGCCGCCCGGGCATCCCCAGAACCACGGAAACTCCTCGGGTGGTCGGGGCTCCTCCGGCTCCTTCCCGCGGTCCTTACCCCACCTGACGGTTGGCCTGACACGCAGAATCCCGGCCCCGGCGCGTCCGCCCTTGCGTAGCTCGGCGCGCATGAAGGGACGGATGTTCAGGCGCACTCCGTCATCGAGGTCCGGCGCCCAGCCGATGGCTTGGTCATGGAGCGGTTTCCAGCGAACGAAGAGGTCGAAGGGGAGCTCGCCTTCGAGGATCCGCTCCAACTGTTGCTGGAGGTCCATGGCGTGTGCGAGGCGGTCGTCGGACCCGGCCACGCCGTCGCGCTGTTCAGCCCGCTGGAGCCCGATCCAGTCGTTCAGGTAGGCGTAGGCGAGCGATTCGAGGGTGCGTCTGCCCTGCCCGTCGGGACCCGCAAGCCGATGATAGTTGACGAGGGCATGGAATCCGTCCAGGCGCCCGTCCCAGATGTGCCAGATGAAGGGGCGGTTATGGAACAGCTTGCAGTGCTCGGCGAAGAACTTGTCGCGAAGCCAGATTTCGAGCGACCTGGGAACACGACCATTCGGGTTGGTGGCTGCGAGCAGCCTGCGTTCGGTGGCTCCGGACCACTCGTCGCCGTAAGAGCGAATGAGAAGCGTGCGTAGTCGGTCGACGGCGCTGACCTCGCCGCGGGCCGGGGAGAGGCAGGCGATGCCGTCTTCGTCGACGAGATCGTCGTAGGTGGTGCAACCCTCCACGACGGCGCGCTGTTCGGGGGCGAGGCGCATGGACGGATCGAGCTCGGCGGGCCACCGGTAACCGAGGAGGCGAGCGACGGCGATCTGAAGCACGGTGTGGTCGAAGCGGACGGACCCGTGCGCGGTGAGCTTGGCGTCCTCGTCCCAGACGACGCTCCGGCAGGGGTCGCCGTGGAAGATCCACTGGGTGGGATCGTCGGAGTAGGGTTCGGAGAGGCCGTTGGGATACCGCTCGGCGGCGACTTTGGTCCAGTGGTCGAGGTCGAAGGGGACTTTGACGAGGGCCGCGTTGGTGACGTTCAGACTTCTGGTCGAATTCGCGTACCGCGGTAGCGTATTCGGGGGATGAACAGAAGGCCCAGACGGCGGGGAGGTGCTCGTCGCAGTTGGGCGTCAGGACTGCGGTATTGTTGTCGAATGCTTGGCCTAGGAAGATCGAGACAGGAATAGCGCCGATCTGGCCTGCGGCGACACCCTGCCGACTCCAAGCTTCCCTTCCCCTGAAAGTGGCACCAGCTTGGCAGACTTCCGTAATCTGACCACTTCCGTCTTCCCAAAGGATGGTTTGGGTGCGACCGGCAAAGTGCTGAGACGCGTGTGGGCTCGTCTGTTGCAGTCGCCATTCAGGACCGCTCGGCCACGCGGGTTCCCAATGGCACCGACCAAATCTGGGGTAGTCGCTGGTCGCAATTCCCTGCCAACCACCTGCCAAGTCTCGTAGCAACTTCCCCTTGCCCACCGGCCGCATCAGGACGACCGCATCCGGATTCTCCAGCTGATCGGCTTGAACCGACTCGAGCACGTCCGACCCACGCTCCAACAGCCTTGCCTTTTCCGCGGCCCGAATCGGCGGCTGACCCCGGGGCGACGACACGTCCACCCCCGCCATCTCCCAATCCGGCTCCGCTTCCCCTGCCGACAGCACGACCAGCGCGGCGAACGCCCCCGCCGCCTGCGTGTCCTCGAACGCGTGCTCCCCCAACCGCGCCACCACATTCCAGGTCTGTTCCTTGAGCAGCCGCTCCCTCAGCCTCCGGTAGGTGGTCAGGAAGAGCCAGTTCTGAGGCGTCACCAGCGCTTGCGTCCCGTGATCGCCCAGCCACCGGAAGATCCGCGATGCGAACACCGTTGCAATGTCGCCCTTCGCGTCGCCGTGGTGGGTTTCGGCGAACTCGCGCAGCCGGTTGCCCTGCTTCCCCCGCGCCAGGAACGGCACGTTGGTCACCACCAGCGTGTAGCGCCCAGTCAGGATCTCCGCAGCGCGCGCCATTCCCGCCGCCGCGACCACCCGTTCGTCGCGCCCTGCGCCTCTCCGTTCGCGCCCGATCGCTGCGTCGAGAAGCCTCTTGAGGTCATCGTAGCCAGCGCTGAGAAGATCGGCCCCGATGGCCTCCGGATCGATCAGCGATCCCAACTCGCGTGCCTGGTGGAAGAGGCGATGCAAACGGGCCATCCCCACCTGTAGCGGTCCGCGCGCGAGTGACGGTTCCGCGCCGAACAGGTCGGGATCTTCCGCCAACCCGGTCATCCCCTCCAGTTCGCCCGCGAGGCGCACCCAACCGGCCTCGCTCCCCTCGGGCGCGATCCCGCAGCACGCGACGTTCAGGCGGGGAAGTTCGATTCGCTCGCCCGCCATGCGCCATGCCGCCAGCGCCAGATTGAAGGCCGCGATCTGGGAGCAGCGCGGGTCGAGCTCAAGGCCGAAGATGTTTTCGGACAGGACGGCTTGGACGGCAGCGGATACGGCAAGCTCCTCCTCCTCCATGCGCAGCCGCACCAGAAGCTCGAACGCCTCGACCAGGAAATGCCCGCTCCCGCAGCACGGATCGAGGATCCGAAGGTCGCGAGCCCCCCTGGGCCAATCCGGGAACGATCCCGCCGCCGGACGCCAGGGACCGGTCCGCTCGTCGCCTTCGTCCGCCTCCGCTCTCGTCCGCACGAAGCGCAGGTAGTGAAACTCGTATCCGCCACCACTCCCGAGCCGCATCCGCCTGCGCAGCGCGGCCTCGCCCGGTGCCGAGCCTCCGAGCGCGGGGTCGGCGGCGAGCACCTTGCCCGCCCACCATGCGCCCACGGTGTTGTGCAGCAGGAACAGCACCATATAGCGCTCGGTAAAGAGCTGGGTCACGGCGGGAAGTTCGTCCGCGCCGATCTTCACGCTGCTCGCGTTGACGCGCTCCTTCTCTTCGGAGCGCCAGTATTGGTAGGTCCATCCAAGCGAGTCCTGTGCCGTGAAGACCTCTGCGGGAAGCGATTCGATCAACTCGTCAAGGGCCTGGCGGGTCTCCGGCGGGAGGGAGAGTTCGAGCGCGGGGTCGCCCGCCGTGAAGATCTCGGGGAGCATTTCCTGCGCCCATTCGCCCGCCAGCTCCCAAGGGTCCCCCCCTCTCTCGCGGGCCAGGTCCCGCAGGTCCTCGAGCGAGACCGCCACCCCGTACTCGGGCGCGATGAGTAGGTCGTTCTCGGCCAGGAAGCGCGCGAAGAGCATTCGGTGCCAGTGCTCGTAGGCGGCCTCGTGCGTGAGTCGGACGATCGGCTGCGCACCGGTGGCACGGTCGATCCGGTCACCGGCTTGCCGGCCGCGGTTTCGGAGCGCGTTGCGCTGGGCGGTCTCGGTAAGCGACATGGACCCGAAGGGCTTGGCGCGGTCCACGGCGAGGGACTTGAGCGCAGCGCGCGCGCCGGATTCAGCGGTGCGGCGCGCCTCCTGGATGACGTTGCCCAAGCGGGCGCGGAGGTCGGAGGACAGAGGGACGGTCATGGACGGAAGCTCATTCCACGATCACCGGACCTTCGAGGACCGCTTCGTTGAGCTTCCTCTCGTGTTCGGCAACCCATGCTCGCACGGCCTCCGCGTCATCCAGCGTTCCACGCCTGACACGCACATGCTTGACGGACGCGCCGCCGTCCGTCATCCGGATCGCCGCTTCCGAAAGCGCCCTCTGTTCTCGCGTCGCCACGGCATCGATTTCGGAGCGCCACGCGGCCAGTCCGCGTGCGTCGAGTTCCCTTCGGAGCGCCTCGTTCGTGCCCACTTGCAGTGCTGGTGGCGGTTTCAGCCCCGTGTCCCCCAGGATCTCATCCCGGTCGTCCGCCCCCAGTTTCAACCAAGTCGCGTCGTCCGCGAGCCGAGCGTTCGCCGCGTCCACCGAGGCGCTTAGTTCTTCGCGCAGTCCGCCCAACGCCACGCGCAGCGCGTCCGCCAGCCGGGTGATGCAAGGCCGGACATGGTCCGTGTCCCCGAGCAGGGTGCGCCGATCCCGGATCGCGTCAAGCTGCCGACCGACCTCGGCGGCAACCTCATCGAGCTCGCCATCGGCGTGGCGGTGAAGGGCGGTGGCCAGTTCCCACGCGCCGATGCGCTCTGGAGCCCGCTCGGCGAGATCCTGCCAACGCGTCAACGAAGTCTCGATGCGTTCCCGCTCAGCGAGCAGCGCCGCCAACTGTTCACTCCCGGCCAACCCGGAGAGATCGTCCAGGAAGCGCGTGTCGGGCACGGGCGGCAGCGGGCGGTCACCCCCGGCCGCGTGTGCCAGCTTCCTGCACTCGGACAGGAACGCCGGCGCCCTATCGGCCTCCTCGCCGCTCCGTGTCCGTAGCTCCAGCCCCTGGAAGAGCTGACGGATATGGAGCCTCTCCGCGGTCGTCAGCCGCACCTTCTCGGGCAGAAATCGCACACTGGGCGTCAACTGTTGCGTGATCTCCGCAGCCCGCACGGGCCGGCCGTTCCGCTCGGCCTTCAGGTGTCCGTCCGCTACCAGCGCCAGGAGCGCCGCGTCGATTGCGTCGCGCGGCCAACCGTACGGCGCGGCCTCCAGCGCGCTCCGTACCCTTGATCCAGTCTCACCCGATCCCACCTTGAGCACCACCTCACGGGCAACGGGATGGTCCGAGACGGCCCCTTCCCATCCAACCGCGCCGAAGGGCGTGCCCGTTCCCTCGCGGATCCGCTTGCGCGCTTTGCCCCATGCCCGATGGTCCGCGTCGTTGAAGCGGGGGAAAAGCCTGGCAAGAGACAACTCCGCACCGGCCGCAGCCTTCGCGCGCAGCCCTTCCCCATAGACCTCCGCTCCGCCGCCCTGAAAGACCCGGGCCATGCGGACGATTTCCTCGACGATGCGGTCCCGCGCGGCTTCGGCCCCGGCAAACCGGCTCTTCATGCTTTCCCGGGCCTCTTCTCCCTCCCGCGAGGAAGGGACTCCGCGCGCGGCAAGCACCTTGCGCGCGGCCTCGGCGCTCGTGATGTGCGCCCGAAACTCGTCCGCGCTTCGCTTCGCGAGATGGACGTGCAGGGTGGCGTCCTCCATGCCCTTTCGGCGCGCATCGCCCTTCACCACAGCCTCCGAACACGACCACCCGTCCCGCACCCAGATCCAGACGGCGGCTGCGGTTTCACTCCTACCGCTGCCCTCGCGCTTGGCGGGGTCCTCGGCTTCGAAATGTGGCCTCAGTTTGCGCGGCACGCCGGCTTCTCCCTGAGATAGCCGCACTCCCTTCAGTTCACTCTGAACGGCCTCGCGGAGCAGGTCATCGCGCCGAGCGGCGATCTCCACCTCGCTCGCGGACAACCGCGTGCGCTCCTCCCGGAACGCACGCTCCCATTCGGTGCCCTCGCGCGTCTGGATCCGGTACTCGTCGGCCATCCGCATGAGGACGCCTTCGTCGGCGAGCGCATCGAGCGTACGCTCAATACCGGTCCTGAAGGTTCCCGAGTCGCCGCCGATGTCTTCCAAGAGCAGGTCGGCCAGGGTGGTGGCGTTGGCGCGCACGCCCTGATCGGCGCCCTCCTCGCGGGGCAGCTTGCCGATTAGGAAGACGACACCGCAAAGATCGGCCTTCAGCCTGCCCTCCGCTGAGCCGTCGTCGAGCTTGCGGATGCGGGTGTTGATCTCGTTGAGCAGCACGCTGGATCCGACCATATCCTGGGCCAGCGCGCGGAACAGATCACTGGCCGGAATCACCGCGCCTAGCGGCCGCCCGGCGATGCCGCGCAGCGAGTCGTGCAGAATCCGGAGCTGCGAGCGAAGCTGGCTCCTGGTGCCGGAGGGGTCGGTGGTCTGGAAGCAGGCGTCCCAGAACCGGCGGCGCGTGCGCAGCAACGGGTAGTCGCCCACCTCGAGCTGTTTGTCCTCGGCGCGCTCGGCCATCCGGGTTCCTTGCAGGTGGCGCGCCACCTCGCCGGCGTGACGCCCGAGCATGTCTTGGATGACGGGCTCGGCGGAGGGCTTCTTCCGGAGCAACACCTCGCGCGTCACGACTTCGACCTCCGCATCGGCGAGCTGCACGGTGATCCGAAAGCGGTCCTTCAGCCAGTGGAGCGCCGCATTGCCGCCCGCGAGCGCCGACTGGCCCGACGCGACGAGGAGCACGCGGCTGTCGAACTGCGTCTGAAGCGCCTCGGCCAGGTCGGTGACGATCTGTGCCCGGTCGGTATCCTCGTTGATGTACTGCTGAACCTCGTCTAGAACGACGATGGTGAGAGGGACCCGTCCCCCGCCGGGTGCAAGCGCCTGCCGGGCCGCCGCGGCAAACTCCCGGTCGCTGATATCGGCTTTCGGCTGCGGGAACTGCCCGACGAGCAACTGGCGCGCGCCCTCCAGATCCGCCGCGAACCCGGGGCTTGCCTCTATCACTGCCTTCGCGATCACCGGGCTGACATAGAGGTTGTTCAGTTCGCTCTCCCACGTCCGCCCCCGGGCTTCGACGCTGGTGCGGACCCGGTCAAGCAGGCCCTCGTCGCGGAGCCAGAAGCAGAACCGCGCCTGGGGGTACTGTTCTGGAAGCCCGCACGAGCGGAGCAGGATCGAGAGCACCGAGAGGCGCACATGGCCGACGTTGCCCCCGAGCAGCGATCCGGCGGCAGCCACGGGATCGGGACCGATCCTCCGAGCTCGAGTGTCGATTTCGCGCAGCGCATGGCGCACCCCCGACGGTAGCCGGTCGCCCACGAGCCCGCGCGCCGTTTGGCCGTCGTCGAACAAGGTGTCCACCCACAGATGGGCGAGCATCTTGAGAAGGTGGGATTTGCCGCTTCCGAAGAAACCGCTCACCCACACGGCGTCCTGGCGCGAGGCGTCGAGCTTGGCGAGGTAGCCTTCGAGGATGCGCACAAGCGCGTCCGCGAACTGCCCCTTGCAGACGAAGGTCTCCAACTCGGCGCGCAATTCGCGCATGACCTGCGAGTCCTGTCCGGCCGTGATCCGGGCCTGGCCGTTGTTGGCGAGGCCGACGCGCAGCGGGTCGCGGTCGAGCAGTTCGTGGATCTTCATGGTTGTGGAGTGCCGTATCGTGGGAGGGACGCGACGTTCAAGGTATCCATGCCTCGTGCAGGGTGATCGGCTGGGCCAGATAGCTCCAGCCGTCGCGAGCATCCAGGAGGCGGTAGTTGTTGTCGTTCTTGATTCCGGGGAAGAAAACGGCGAGGCGGCCCCGGATCGCCGACTCGGAAGAATGAATGAGATCGGAGACGCGTATGAAGCCGTACAGCGAAGCGGTGCCGAGCAGGGCGACCACGGTGTTCTCGTCCGCCGCGGCCAGGATCCGGGACAGCTTCTCGATGGCGAAGGTGCGGAACTCGCTTCCGAGCGCACCCTCCAGCAGCTCGGGATCCTCGAAGTAGGCGTCCCGGTAATCGTGGTCGGCCATCCACTCGGCAAACCAGCCGGTGGCGTCGGTCCGGACCCAATCGTGTCCTTCGGCGCGCGTCGCCTGTTCGAACTCGCCGATCCCCGCCCGCAGGGCGCGCTCGCGCTCCTTGGCGTATACGACGATCATCACGCGCTGGGCTCCGGCCAGCGTCGGCTGCCATGGGGCGCCGATGTGCCGCCGGTAGATCTGCGAGAGCTTGGCTATCTGGTTCAAACCGAGGGTTCCGGGCGTGCGGGGAATGATGTCTGGCGCGAGCGCGGGTCTCGGCGCGGGCCGGGACCGGGCGGAGGGCCGGGATCCACCGTGCACGCGGACACGTCAACCACGTTGCCCGCGGCGCTCAGCCGAATCAAGCCCAGACGCCGCGCCTCCACCGCGTGGGGAAGGAGCGCGCCTCCGGGAAGATCCAGAACCGCGGCCCAGCGCGAGTCGATCAAGCCATGCCCAGCGAGCCCCTCGGCCTCGCCCAGCCAGAGCGCCATGGCGATGACGGCCGGTGTCGGCGCAACGATGCGGCGCACCCTGAGCGTCCGCCCCTCGAGGTGGCCGGACTGCGACCAAGAACTTGCCGCGTTGCCCGCCACCTTGACCAAGACGGAGTCGTTGAAGCGGGTGCCGGTCCGCGCGCGAACTGCATTGATGAACTCCGCCCTCACCAGTTCCTCGCCGGGGGCGAGCCTCAACACGGGGGCCGATGTGAGCCTCAGGAGTGGATCGCGCGCGAGGGCGGCGAGCAATGCGAGCAGCGCACGTCCGCGCGCGTGCCGGCGGTCGAACTCCCAAAGCCTGCGTAAGACCCGGAAAAGCGGCACTGCGGGATCGAGCGCGTAAAGTTCGGCCAAGCGCTGTCGCGTGGCGCGCCGGGTGGCCAGAGTCGGCTTGCCGAGGACGTTGTCGTCGACGATGGCCGCCGCGTAGTCGCGTCGGCCAGCTCCTGCCGGAAGCACGTCCAGAAGTTCACCCAGCTCGTGCAGCATGATGTGCCGGGAACTCTGCGTGCCACGCTCCCCGAACCGGAAACCGGCGCGCTCCAAGGAGGCGGAACGGGAGAGGCGCATGTTCATTCGCACTTCCGATGCTCCAGGCCGGACGGCGGGGTCGGCGCCGACGATGGTTCGGCCCCTATGCCTTGGGAGCAGTTTGCGGACGATCAGACCGGCTTCGACCATTCAATTCAATCGTCCCGCGAGAGGCGGGAAGCGTAGTATCAGGTTGCATGAGTCCGGTCAGGCGAGCATCAGGCGCTCGCCCTTGGGCTCCGGGACGGGCCGTCCCAACTCCCGTGCCCGGTCGATCCAGAACTGCATCGCATCCTTGATGTTCCCCAACGCGCTCTCCTGATCGTCTCCGTGCGCCATGCACCCGGGCAACTCGGGAGCCTCCGCGACGAAAGCCTCGTCCTCGTTGCTCCAGTAGAGAATGATTTCGTATTTGTACATCAGTCGCTTGCTCCCAGCTTGTACTTGAGTATCAACCGCCGAACCTGCCTCACCTAGTAGGGCTTGGCGCGGCCGCCTCGGCTCTGAAGGTTGACCATCTCCACGACCCCCTCCTTGTCGAAGAGGTGGTGGCTTCCGCGCACACGCTCCTCGAATCCAAGATACCGCATCAGCGCCCGCAGTTCATCGAAGCGGATGTTCCCGTCGGAGCGGCCGCCGAGGATGGTCCGCACCAGCCGCTCGCGGCGACTCGCCGGTTAGCCACCGTGAACCTCCGGAACCGCAGGCTCAGGAGGTTTGCAAGGCCTCGTGGATCGAGCACCGCAATACCCCATCGGCTGCTCGGGCAATCTGTTCATGGCTTTCTCTTCACGAAAGGAATCGGGTCCACCAACATTAATGCACGTTCTCCGACGGCCGATCCGTTCCGTCCTGCTCCACGATGCCGGGCGGCATCGCTTCTGGGTTGCAATCGAGGGACTGAGGTTCACGGCTAGTCCACTGTTGCTACAGCTTCCTGGCAACCCAGACCGCCCTTCCGACGACGCGGACCTCTTCGGCAGCACACTCGAAGCTGTCGTACTCGGGATTGATTGACTTGAGCACCATGCGGAGCGGCTCGGAGTGCGCCACGTGCTCGATCCGCTTGGTGACGAGCGCGATGCCGTCCCAGATCACGAAGATCCCCGGCGGCGCGGGCACCGTCCGGCTCACGTCGATCATGATGTGGTCACCGCTTGAGAGCGTCGGCTCCATCGAGTCCCCGTCCACTTCGACCATCCACAGGTCGCCGGGATCAGCCCGGAGCCGGTGGCGGATGAACGAATCGGCGAACATCCACGCATCTCCGGTCACCGACAGCTCGCCGTTCCAGCCTTCCTCCGCGTCCGGCTCCTCTCTGAGATCCGCCTCCGGCACGGCGCTGTAGCCAATCGGCGCGGCGTAGGCGTCGTCGGGCGGCGAAGGCCGTGTGGCGTTCGTCGAGAGCCGGAAACTTCGGCCGTGCTTGAGTAGCTCGGGCCGGCAGCCCAAGTGCTCCGCGAGGATCTCGCGGTCGTCCTCGGCGAGGACCTTCGGTGTGCCCCGGTAGATGAACTGTTGCAGGTAGGCGTCGTTGCGGCCCATGGCGACCGAGGCGGTGCGCAGGTTCGAGCCCTTCGCCGTCAGCAGCCGGAGTAGCCGCTTGCGCACCGGATCGAGCCGCGCGGCGGGTCTTTTTTTCTTGCGTCCCATGGGGCTGAAATAACCCCGCCTCCGGCCGGTTCCGCAAGCCGGGCGGGACACCGATGGAACCGGCTTTGCTGGGTAGGCGCTGGGGGACGCGTCCATCGCGCACTGCCTTCCCTTGACCGATCCCTCAACACAGATCCGCGCCACGCCAACCGGATGATCGAATCCGGCCTCCCGGCTTGGTCCCCGCCTACCGCCGCCGAGACCTCCCGCGAGCACCCAACGGGGGTGTCTTCCACCCCACTGGCGCCGCGATCCACCGGGCTCATTCCCTTACGAGACGTCCATAGACGTTACGAGATACAAGGGAATTCCCTAACGGTTGTCTTTCTAGAGAGCAATTCTTCACCGTTCTGGCCATGAAGACGCGGGAGCAGTTCGGCCATGGAGACTCTGGAGCGGCAGTTCAACTCCCGGGTGAGCGGATTCCTCGAGGAAACCGGCATGGGAGCGACGACCCTCGGCTTGAAGGCGGTGGGCGACCCGAACCTGATGCGCGAGATCGCGGAGGGGCGCTCGCCGTCGCTCAGAATCGCGGACGAGGTCCTGGCGTTCATCGACAGTCACGAAAGGGGTTCGGGCGGTGCCCGGGCTCCGCCCCGCCGCAGGCGCCGAAGGCCCTCGTCGCGGGCGAAGGGAACGAAGCGGAGCAGAGTGAGAAGCGAGCAACCGATGGAACAGGGAACGAACGCGCCGATCCGTTTCCTGCGGCTTCCGGAGGTGGAAGCCCGGACAGGTCTGGCGCGGCCAACGATCTACGCCCGGATGGCCGCGGGGACCTTCCCGCGACCGGTCTCGCTGGGTGGGCGCGCGGTGGGCTGGATCGAGTCGGAAGTCGAGGAGTGGATGCGCAAACGAATCGCGAACACACGGGGCAGCGCGCAAGGCGGTGCCCGACCGAACCCCAACAGGGAGAGAACGGAATGAAGAAGATGTTTGGAACGAAGCTGGCGGCCGCGTGGGCCGCGCTGCTCGTGCTGGCGCCCGGCGTGCTCCACGCGCAGGGCACGAGCCCGTGGGTCGATGCGGTGACCGAGCTACAGACGCAGTTCACGGGGCCGATCGCACGGGGACTGTCGCTGATCGCGATCGTGGTGGGCGGGCTGATGTTTGCGTTCGGAGAAGGCGGCAGCAAGCGCACGCTGGCCGGGATCATCTTCGGGATCGGGATGGCCGTGGGCGCGGTCAACTTCCTTGCCTGGCTCTTCTGATGCGGGGCCTCAGACGCTGGCCGGGCTACGCGGCGCTCAACCGTCCGCTGACGGTGCTGGGTGTCGAGCGGCGGCTGTTCCTGCTGGGCGCTACGCTCGCCGTCGCGGTCTGGAACGCGACGGCCTCCCTCGTGGCGGGCGGCGCGGTGTTCGCGGTCTGTTATGGCGCGGGGTGGTTGGCGGGCCGGAGGGATCCGGCGATGCTGGCGGTGCTCCGGGCCGCGGCGCGTTACCCGGCTCGGTACGATCCGGGCAAGTGGGCGGACGAGCCGTGGCACGTCCTGTTCCGCGGGGGTTCCCGGTGAGAGTCGGCGACGAGCGCCGGGCCTACGAAGCGGCGGGCTCGCTGGCCGAGGAGCTGCCCTACTGGGGCTGGCTCGACGACGGCCAAAGCTGCCTGACCCGTGCGGGCGAACTGGTGGCGGCGGGCCGGATCCGGCCCGCCGTGACCGACGGGAGGACGCCCGAACAGATCGACCGGGTGCTGGGACTCTGGCAGAGGTTGCTCTCGGGCCTCGGTGCCGGCACGCGGCTCCAGTTCCACCTGCTCCGGCGTCCCAGCCGCACGGGGAGTCCGCAGGACAGCGGCTCGGACATCGCGTCCTTGTCTGGTCGCAAGCGAAGGACGTTCCTCGCGGGGCGCGTCCAGCGGCTCGATTCCTACGCCGTCTGGACGCACAACCCGGGCCTTCGCCAGGTCGGCGGGAGGTCCGGGTCCGGATCGCTATCACGGCTCAAGCGACTGCGGAAGCGCGGCGGCAAGACGGGGGCGACCTACCTCGCCTCGGAGATCGAGTCGGCCGCGGACCGGTTCCGGGCGATGATCGCCGCGGGCCGCTCGCTCGTGGCCGAACACACGCCGGTCGAGATGCTGGGAGCGCACGAGGCGTCCGGCATCCTCTCCGACTTGACCAACAAGCCCGGCACGTTCTGGGACGGTGCGACGGGCAGCGGCATGAACTGGCGGCTCGCGCTGTCGGAGCTTGAGGCCGAGCGCTCGCACCTGAGGCTGGATGGCGAGCCGGTGATCCTCTACTCGCTTCTGTCGCCGCCCGGCCAGGCGCACGCGAACCTGCTCCAAGACCTCTACTGCCTGGACGCGGTGACGACGGTTTCGCTCGAATGGCGACCGTGGACTGTGGAAGCGGCGCGGAGGCGGATCCGAAGCGCGCAACGCCACTACTTTGCGCGGCGCTACTCGATGATGGCGCACGCGCAGGACGCCCAGGGCACGGCGGCGGCGATGGTCGATTCGGCGGCGGCCGCCGAGTCGGACCGGCTGGGGAGCGCGCTGGTCGAACTCGAAGCCGACGGGGTGGCCTACGGCGAGGCGTCGCTCACCGTCGCGCTGCACGGGGAGCTCGAAGAGATCGAGCGGCTGGACGGCGACGTGCGCCGCCTGTTCGCCGCGCACGACGCGAAGGTGATCCGGGAAGGCTACGGCCAGCTTCCCACGTGGTTCGCCCGGCTCCCGGCCCAGCCGCGCAAGCGGCAGGTGCGGAGGGTCTTCGTGTCGGCGGGCGTTGCGGCGTGCCTCGCGCCCGTGTTCGGGCCGCCCAAGGGGAACCGAACGAGCCGGCATCTCGACCGCGAGCCGCTGGCGGTCTTCGAGACGCCGTGGCGCACCGCGTACCGCTACGACCTGTTCGCGGGCGACGTGGGCCACACGCTGATCCTGGGAGCGACGGGATCGGGCAAGAGCTTTGCCTTGAACTTCCTGCTCGTCGAGTCGCTCAAGTACGACCCCCGCATCCTGATCCTGGACCTGGGCGGCTCGTACCGCTGGCTGACCCGGTTCCTTGGGGGCCGGTATCTCGAACTCGCGCCCGGCGAGACGGAACCGACGCTCCGGCTACAGCCCTTCGCGCTACCCCCGACCACGAGGACGTTCCAGTTCCTGACCGGCTGGGTGCTCCGGCTCCTGAAGCTCGGAGGGTACGAGGCTGACGGGTCGGACACGAGCGAGATCCGCGCGCGGATCGAGGACCTCTACGCACTCGGGGCCGAGCGGCGCACGCTCAGCGTGCTGTTCGGTTCGCTCCCGGTCGCAATGTGGCCCGCGCTGAGCCGCTGGACGGAGGGCGGCGCCTGGGGTGCGTTCTTTGACAACGCGCCGTCGGACGCGGCGGACATCGAGTTCCGGGACTGGCAGGTGATCGACCTGGCGGGCGCGGCGGAGCACGCGGACCTGTGCGAGGCGGCGCTGTCGTACCTGCTCGAACGCATGCGCCTGGAGATCGAGGACCCGGCGGAGACCGCGCGGCTCAAGCTGATGGTCGTGGACGAGGCATGGCGGTACATGCAGGACCCCGCCGTGCTGAACTACCTGGCCGAGGCGGCCAAGACGTGGCGGAAGAAGAACGCCGCGCTCGTGCTCGCCACCCAGTCCGCCGTGGACGTGACGGGGACGCCCGGCGCTTCCGCTCTTCTCGAGTCGATCCCCACCAAGCTGTTCCTCGCCAACCCCGAGTTGCCGAACGAAGCCGGTGCGCTCTTCAGGCTGAACGAGTCGGAGATCGCCCAAGTCCGGGAGCTGACGCCCAAGCGCGAGCTCTATCTCCGTCGCCCGGACGAGGCGGCGGTGCTCCGGCTCGAAGTCGATCCGGAGAGCTACTGGCTCTACACCTCCTCGCCCCTGGACGCCGAGAAGCGCGCCGAAGCCGTGGCGAAGCACGGCCTGGTCCGGGGGCTCGAAGTGCTCGCCCGGCCGAACCCATCCCACACCACCCCCAAGCATGCAAAGGACGTGACACCATGAAGACACCAACCGAAGCGATCCTGCTCGGGATCGGCGTTGTCCTGCTCACGCTGCTTCTGCTGGCGCTGCCCGGCGACGCCTGCGCGCAGCAAACGAGCGGCGACGCCGCCTACCTGCGCGTGCCGGTGCCCGATGAGGGCGATGAGCGGATCCCCCGGCTTCGCGCGCGCGTGCGTCACACTACCGTAATCGTGCTTCCCGCCGAAGAGCGGATCCTCGACTTCGTAGCCGGCGACTCCGAGTACTGGCACCTGACGGGCGCGGCGAACGTCGCATACCTCAAACCGCTGGCCGAGGACGCGGCGACGAACGTCGCGCTCGTCTGCGAGTCTGGGCGTATCTATTCGTTCCTCGTCTCCGAGCACGGCGAGAAGCCGCCCCATCTCGTTGTGCGCGTCGAGGCGGGCGCGGAGGCGGCGGGCATCTCCGGCGCTCCCGGGTTCGTCGCGCGGAGCGAGGTGGAAGCCTACCGGCAGATGGCCGCTGAAGCGGTGGAGGCAGCGCAAGCAGCGCGCGAGGAAGCCGAGGCCGGGATCGCTCGGGCGCGAGAGCAGGCGACTGCGGAGGTCGAGGCGTTCCGCGCCTCCTACCCCGAACGCCTGCGGTTCGAGTACCGGCTGGACCGGGACGCGTCCGAGCGGCCGTTCCGGGTCGAGGCGATGTGGCACGACGGGCTCTTCACCTACATCCGCTCGCACGCGCAGGAGTCCCCGGCCCTCTACGAACTGACCGACGGCGAGCCGAGCCTGGTCGCGTTCGACCTTACCGAGGACGGGCTCTACATCGCGCGCCGCGTCCTGGGCGACGGGTGGCTCCAGATCGGTGAGGAGCGGCTGCGCTGGTGGTTCGAGCCCGGGGAGGGTCCCCGATGAGCAGCTGGAAGCAGTGGATGAAGGAGCCGAAGGGGGCGCTGCCGGGCGGCATCGTGACGAAAGCCGGGATCGCCTTGATCACCGTGCTCGTCGCCGGGCTGTTCCTCTCCTCGTCGCTGTCGCGTCCCGACGGTACGGCCGATGGAGTCGCGCCCACTGAGGCGCGACCGGTGGACGACCGCACGGGCCGCGCGCTCGATGGGCGCTTCAGCGCTGAGACCGAGCGCCAAAGCCAGCAGGCGGCGGCCGATGCGGACCGGGAGCGGCGGCAGTCCGACGCCGACGGGCGGGAACCGGCCGGACAAGACGCGGGGGCGGATGCCGGCAACACCGGAACCCATGCCGGCATTGGCCAAGCCGAGTTCGAGCTTCGCGAGGCGCTCCGGCTCGAAGAGGTCGAGCGCAGGACGCGCTCGCTCCGCTCGCCACCGGTCGCGCAGTCCCACCGGGAACCGAACCGAGTCCGGGATGGGGCCGCGGCTTCTTCGCTGGAATCCGAGTCTCCCGATGCGGCCCTTGACGGCGCGCTCGCATCCCTCGGGCAGTCCTTGGCAGCCCTAGAGGCCGAAATGGCCGCCGGACTGGCCGCCGGAGAGTTTGCGCCCGGGGAAGGTAGTTCAGCGGCGCAGATAGATCTACCCACATCCCGCACATCCGAGCCCGGGCGTTTTGTCCGGCCCGAGGACCCGCCAGGCTGGGAACGGGTCCGCGAGGGTTCGTTCCTCGAAGCGGTGTTGCTCACTCAACTCTCGGGCGAGTTCCCCGGCCCGGTCCTCGCCATGGTGTCGGTGCCGCTGTACTCGGTTGACCGCCAGCGCGTTCTGATCCCGCGCGGCACGCGCGTCGTGGGTACCGCGCGCGCCGTCCAGCACCGCGACCAGAGCCGCCTCGCCGTGGCATTCCACCGGCTGCTGCTGCCCGACGGAAGCTGGGTGGACCTCGAGTTCGCCGGTCTGAACCAAGTAGGCGAGAGCGCGCTCAGGGACCAGGTGAACCGGCGCTACCTCTCGACGTTCGCAGCCGCCGGAGCGGTCGGCGCGCTGAGCGGGCTGACGCTTGCCGGGGCCTCCCCCTACGGACTTCGAGCGGGCGTCGGCCAAGGGCTCGGAAGTAGCGCCACCTCGATGCTGGACCGGTACCTGAACCGCCTACCCGAGATCACGATCCGCGCGGGCCACCGGCTCCGCATCTGGTTCAACGCGGATGTCCTGGTCCCAACCCCCACCCGTACCACGCACCGCTGACAAGAAAGGACTCTCCCATGCGCCACCGCATCCTCATCCCCGTTCTTCTCGTCCCGCTGCTGACGCTCGCGCACCCTACCCCCGCGAGCGCGCAGTTCGATTTTGGCAGTTGGTTCCAGCGGGCCACGATCATCGCGAACCAGATCACCCAGATCTCGCACCAGGTCAGTCAGATCCGGTCGATGGCCCGCCAGCTTACGGAACTCGAGGACCAGCTCGACCACATGGAGCGTGCCGCGCGCGGTGAGATCGACGCGCTTCTGCAACCGTTCTCCGACCTCGCCGCCGATCCCGTCGGCCTCGTGCGCGACGGACTCGGTTGGCGATCCGACTTCACGGGACAGGCCAGGGAAACGGTCAACGCCGTCCGACGCTTCGGCAACGGCCGCTCGTTCACCAACCTCTGGCGCACCGCCCACGGCACGGCCGACCGGGTGAGCGAAGCCGACGTACTCGGTCTCTTCCGGGACCTTCCGCCCCAGGCGGCACTCCGAGCAGCTGAGGACTACCGCCGTGCCCGCGAAGCCGCCGACCGGCAGCGGGTCCTCGACTACGCCGCACTCGACGCGGCGGCGGCTCTCGCGGAGACCATCGAGAGTGCGCAGGGTTCGTTCGCGGACATCACCGCGAATGGCAACCTCTCCAACACCGCCCTCCAACAGGCACGGGTCGCCGCCGCGCTGAGCCAGGGGCGGATCAACGCGGCCGCCGGACAGGTGCTCGCGCACCAGACGGCCGCCGAAGCGAGCCGGGCGAGGCAGGCCGAACTCGCCCGCTTCGAATGGCTGGGCCGTTGGCATGACAACCGCGCTCGGGCGAACACGCTCGCCGAGACGATGCGGGACGCCGCCTTGCTGAACCGGTCCGCGCTCCGCGATGGCCTTCTGTTCCGCATTCCCTCGTTCTACCGGTAGGGGCGGGCCGGCCATGCAACTGCCCCCGCAGTCCATCGACCCGAACGTCCCGACGCAGATCCCGGAGAACCAACTCCAGGACTTCAAGGGCTTCCTCGACGTGGTGCTCGACACCGTCGTCGGCGGAGCCGCGCCCGACGTGCATGCGCTCGGGCTTCAGCTCTGGGGCGGGCTCGCCGCCGTGATGGTCGCCTGGACCGGACTCAAGATCGCGTTCAGCGGCACCTTCCAGCCCTGGGATCTCGTCAGGCTCGTGATCGGGATCGCGATCCCCCGCACGCTGCTCCACTACTACACCGTTCCGATCCCCGGCGTCGGACTCACCTTCCCCGCCATGGTCGCCGGGGGCGGGATCTGGCTCCAGAACCTGTTTCTGTCCGACGTGGTGTCGGCGGGCTACACCGAGATGACCGCACTCGTGCAGGCGTACTCGGCGCACCTGAGCGCGGCGTGGTCCACGGGCAACCTGCTCTCGATCGTGACTGCGGGGACGACCGTGATCTTCTCCTCGCTGGTCACGCTCGTGATGGGCGCGTCGCTCGTGTTCTGTCTGCTCGCGCTGTTCTGCGTGACCTACGCGCAGGTGATCTGGGCGCAGGTCGCGATCGCCATCGCGATCCTGCTCGGTCCCGTGTTCATCGCGTTCCTGCTCTTCGAGCCGCTCTCGTTCCTGTTCTGGGGATGGTTCCGGACGCTGCTCGTCTACACGCTCTACGGCGTCGTGGCCGGGGCCGTGCTCAGGGTCTTCATGGGCGTGGGACTCGGCTACATCACGACGTACGCCGATGCGCTCATGGGCACCGGCACGGCGGACCCGTTCGAGCTCTGGCTCTGGGCCGTCGTCCTCATGCCGCTCGTCGTCTGCGGCCTCATGGCCGGCCTCAAGGTCGGCGAACTCGCCTCGATGCTCGTCTCCGGTTCCGGCTCCGCCGGGTCCGGGTTCGTCGCCCTCGTCATGCAGGGCGCCGGTCGTGTTGCCGCCCCCGCCAAGCCCCCCGTCTGAACGGAAGGAGATGCCAATGATGAAACGAGACAAGAATGCCGGCCGCGAGTACGCCGAGATCTGGGGCGAGGCGGTCGAGGCGAACCGCAAGCTGCGGAGGATCCTGATTCTGCTCTCGGCGAGCATGGTCCTCGGCGTGGTGGTTCTGCTCAGGATCGCGGGCGCGGAGGCGCCCAAGCCGATTGTGATCCGGGTCGACGAGGTGGGCCGCGCCGAGGCGCTCGCCTACGAGGCCGCGACCGCGCAGGCCGATCCGCTCGATCCGACGACCAAGTACTTCCTGAACCGGTTCGTTCACGACTTCCACTCGCGCCGCCGGGCGACGGCGCAGGAGAACTGGACCCGTAGCCTCCGCTTCCTGAGCACCGATCTTGCGAACGCGGCGTTCCAACGGGACGGTGCCGATGTCGCGAGCGTCGCGGCGGGAACCGCCGAGACCGAACTCGAAGTCGAGCAGGTGGTGCTACGCATCCATCCCGCTCCCGAGCCGCCGCACGGCGCGACGGCGGACTTCGATCTCGTGCAGTTGCGCGGCGAGCAAGAGCTGAGGCGCGAGCGCTGGACTCTCTCGCTGCGGTTCGAGTTCCTGGACTCCGTCGCGCCGGAGCTGGTCGTTCACAACCCGATGGGGCTCCTCGTCACCTACATGCGCGCCGACCGCGCGCTCGTGACCGGGGGCGACCGATGATCGCGCACCTGAAGGAGCGCGAGAAGGCGCTGGAGTCGTTCGGTTGGACGGGCCGCGAGGCCGAGTGGATCGCGCTGGTCTGCCTCCACAGCGGCGTGTTCACGCGCGCGCAGTGGGCACGGTTCATGGACGCGCATCCGGAACAGGTCCGGCGCGGCGTCCACGCGCTCATCGCCGAGCGCGTGGCGAGCGAAGAGACGGAACCAGGTGTTGCCGGCATGGGGCGGGTCGGCCGGATCTTCGCCCGCCCGGTCTACCGGGCGCTCGGAGCCGAGCACATCCGCCACCGCCGCGGCGCATCGACCGAGGTGCTTCTGCGCCGCCTGCTCTCGCTCGACTACGTGATCGAGCACTCCGATCTGCCCTGGCTCCCCACCGAGCAGGAGAAGGTCTCGGCGTTCGAGGCGCTCGGGGTCGAGCGCTCGATCCTGCCCGTGCGCGTGTACCGGGGAGCCGCACGGATCACCAAGCGCCATTTCCCCGTGAAGCTGCCGGTCGCGCTCGACTCGGTGCGCGCCCTGTTCGTGTACGCCGACCCCGGCCACGACACCGCGACGGCGCTCCGGTCCTGGGGTAAGGCGCACCGCGGACTCTGGCGCGCGCTCCGGAGACTAGGCCGGTCGGTAGAGGTCGTGGCCGTCGCCCGCACCGGGCGAGAACTCGAGCGGGCGCGGCGGGTGATGCGCGGATGGGTCGAGGCCGCTGGACCCGCGGAGCCCGAAGCCGGCACGGCCGAGGAGCTGGCCCGAATCGAACGGGCGATCCTCCAGGGCGCGGTCCACATCCTCGAGGAGTTCGGCGGCCTCCAGGCCGCGCTGAAGCGCAGCGTGGCGCTGGAGAAGCAGGCGCGCCGCCGGGGCGGGCGCGGATCCATCGACCGCGGGGCCGCTTGGCGGACCGAGCGCCTCGCAAGGGTCCGCTACCGATGAGCGGCGGGCTCGCTATGCCGCACCGCGGCGTGAAAACGACGCGGGGGGTCGTTTCACGAATCGGCCCTCCCGCGATTCACATGCGGCGTTGCGTCCATCCGCTTGCGCGGTGGCGTCTTGCGGCCTCGCGGCCCGCCCGCCCGCTGCCGGACGGGACGCATCGGTCGTGGCTGGAGCGACCCCCCTCGCCGAGGGCTCGGTGCGGCATAGGGCCGAGTGTGTTTTCACAACTCGGCCCCCCCGCCTCCCGGGGTCGCTCCAGCACCAGAAATCCCTCCGGGAAGGGTGTCCGACCGATGAGGCCGTATACGCTCGTCCTCATCGGGGTCGCCCTGACGGTCGCGGCCGTGCGCGCGATCCTCGCGCCGTTCCCGCCCATCGGCGCCAACCCGTATCTGGACCTGATCGCCCACAACGATCCGGGCATCCATACGGCGATCCGCGCATGGTATTACCTCGTGCCCGGCGTCGCCGTGCTGCTGGCCGGCAGCGTCATGCTCTCCGTCTCGCGGGTCTGGCTTCAGCCGCTCACGCGCCGCCGGAACCGGGGCAGGCTTCCGGCTTGGCCCACTTCGGCGAAAGACGACGCGCCCTCGCTTGTCGTCGGCGAGTTGCACCACCCGACCGTCGCGCGGGAGAGCGAGCGCCCCTCCTGGCTCGTCGTACCCGAGAAGGGACTCTACACGGGCTTGCTCGTCGTCGGGGCCGTCGGCACCGGCAAGACCACGGCCTGCATGTACCCGTTCGCGCGGCAATTGCTCCGCTGGCAGGCCGGCGATGCCGACCGCCGCGCGGGCGCGCTCGTGCTCGAGGTGAAGGGGGATTTCTGCCACCAGGTCCGGCGCATCCTCGGCGAGGCCGGCCGTGAGGACGACTACCTCGAAATCGGGCTCGGGGGTTCGTGGCAGTGGAACCCGCTCGACGATCCGCTGCTCGACTCCTATTCGATGGCCTACGGCGTGGCGTCCCTCATCAACCAGCTGTTCGGCAAGTCGCGCGAACCCTTCTGGCAGCAAGCGTACACGAACCTCGTCCGCTGGATCGTCGAACTGCACCGGCTCCTGCCGAGGGGCTGGGTGACGCTCCGGGACGTGTACCGCTGCACGGTCGAAGCGGAGCTGTTCGCTGAGAAGATCGGGGAGGCGAAGGCAGAGGCCTTGCGGCGGTGCCCCATGCGGGCCGTCATCGCCGCCAAGGATCTCAACGCCCACCGGAAGGCTCTCGAAGACTGGGACTGGGACATGGCGCCCGGCAGCGCCTCGGTGGCGTGTCGGCTCGACCTGGAACGCGGGGCGCTGCTCGACGAGCTGAAGGTCAAGTACGCCACCGAGCCGGAGGGAAGCGGCGCGGGACGCGAGTACGCCGAGCAGGTCGAGGCCATCGAACGATGGTACCGGCACGACTGGATGGCGCTGGACGCCAAGCTCCGCACTTCGATCGTCGAGGGGATCAGCGTCTTCCTCTCGCTGTTCGACCAACCGGAGGTCGCCGGGGTGTTCTGCCCGCCGTCGCCGGAGCCGGAACCCAAGGGCGGCGGTGAGGCCGACGAAGACGACGGTGACGACGGCCCGAAGGGTCCGCCCATGCCGGGGCTGCGCCGGAGGCTGCCGCCGCTCGCCGACCTGATCGAGGGCGGCAAGGTGCTCGCGCTCAACATGCCCGCCGGGGCGAACCCGGCACTCGCCCGCGCCATCGGCGTGTTCCTCAAGAACGCGTGGATGCAGGCGCTACTCCGAAGGCCCGCGGAAGCCGCCCGGCGGCCCGACCGCTACATGCGGCCCGCCGTGTTCATCTGCGACGAGTACCAAGCCTTCGCCACGGTCGGGCAGGACGACCCCTCCGGCGACGAGAAGGCGTTCGCGCTCACCCGGCAGTGCCGCTGCATCCCGATCGTCGCCACGCAGTCGATCTCCTCGCTCCGCTCCGTGCTCCCCTCGGGCGAGGCGTGGCGCACGCTCGTGCAGACGCTCCGCACCCGGATCTTCCTCTCGCTCTCCGACGACGCCTCGGCCAAGATCGCGTCCGACATGTGCGGCTCCGTCAAGAAGACGCAGGCGTCCTACACGTTCACCGAGACCACGAACAAGCCCGAGTTCTCGCTGCTCTCGGGACGCGCCGGAGGCGGCGACGGCCAGATCGGCGCGACCAAGTCGTTCCGGCAACAGAGGGAGCCGGTGTTCGACCCGCGCCAGTTCGGGCTGCTCGCCAACTACCAGGCGATCTGTCTCCCCTACGACGGGGTCAAGTCGCTCCCGGCACGGCGCGTCTACCTCAAGCCCCACTACCTGCCCAAGACCCATGGCTACTGGCGGCAGCGCGAGGAGGGCCGGATATGAAGCGCGCGAGCGGCGTCGGCCACCTCACTCCGTTCCTTCCGGGCCTCGAGAAGCTGCTCGGGGACCCGGAGGTCTCCGAGATCATGATCAACGGACCCGGGAACGTCTGGGTCGAACGGGGCGGGAGGTTGGAACCCCACCCGGCACCGGACCTCACGTCCGCGTGGCTCCACCGCGCGGCCATCCACATCGCACGACCGCTCGGGCTCGATCCCGCCGGGCGGCCGATCCTGGACGCCCGGCTCGAAGACGGATCGCGGGTCGCCATCTGCACGCCGCCCGCATCTCCCGAGGTCGCGATCACCATACGCCGGTTCGGGGGCCGCGCGTTCACGGCGGAGGACCTGGTGCGCCTGGGATCGCTGCCCGAGGACATCCTCGAAGCCGCTCGGAGCACGCTCGCGTCCCGCCAGAACATCCTGGTCTCCGGAGGCACGGGCTCGGGCAAGACGACGCTCCTGAACGCGCTGATCGAACTGCTGCCCGAAGACGAGCGGATCGTCGCCATCGAGGACACGCTCGAACTCAGGATCGACCGCGCCAACTGCCTCCGGTTCGAGGCCGGGGCAATCGGGTCCGAAGCGGTCTCGATCCGCGACCTCGTGCGCCACGCGCTGCGCCACCGGCCCGACCACATCGTCGTCGGCGAGGTCCGGGGCGGCGAGGCCGCCGACCTGCTGCAGGCGCTCAACACCGGACACGGCGGGTCGCTCACCACCATCCACGCCAACAACGCGCGCTCCGCGCTATCGCGGCTCGCGAGCTGCGCCATGCAGGCCGGCGACGCGCTGCCCTGGGAGGTCACCTGCCGGGGCGTCGTGGACGGCATCGCGCTCGTGCTGCACGTGGCCCGCCGAGAGGGCCGGCGGTTCGTCGAGGACGCGCTCGAGGTCTGCGGCTACGACGCGGCCTTGGGCCACTGGATCACCGCGCCGCCGGGAGCGCGCCGCCACCGGACCGAAGACGGCCACGGGTCCGGGACGCAACCGGAGACCGGAACCCACACCCACACACCGAAGGAGGCGAACGCATGAGCTGGCACGCCAGAACCATCCCCATCGAAATCATCCCCGTCGACACGTTCGAGGACTTCGACCGCGAACTGGCGCGCGACGGCCGCGAGACGCTCGAAGTCGAGGCCCAACTGGCCGAGGAGTACGGCCTGTTCCCCGAGGAGGTCGGGACCGAGGACGAGATCGCGGCCGCATGGGGCGATCCGCACGGGGACGCCGGGGAGGAGGTGGACGAGCGATGAAGCACGACGAATACCACCGCAAGTTCGCCGACGCGATCATCGAGCAGATCAAGAGGGGCACCGCCCCCTGGCAGAAGCCGTGGGCGCCGGGCGAGCGCGTCATGCCAAGGAACGTGGACACCGACCGCTCCTACCGGGGCGGCAACAGCCTGCATCTCGCCGCCATGCAGCAGGAACACGGCTACGGCGACGTGCGCTGGGGCACCTACCGCCAGATCCAGAACCGGGGCGGACAGGTCAGGAAGGGCGAGCGGGGAACGCGCATCCTCTCCTTCCAGGACAAGAAGAGAATCGCCGTGACCGACGAGCGCGGGCGGCCCAGGAGGGACGCCGAGGGCAAGAAGCTCTACCGCTACGAGAAGCTCAAGGCGCCGTTCGTGCGCCAGTACACCGTGTTCAACGCCGAGCAGGCCGACGGACTGCCCGAGCGCGCCAATCCGGTGCCCGAGCCGCTCTGGAGGGTCCATCAGGAGGCCGAGCGGGTCATGGACGACGCTGGAGTGCCGGTTCGCCACGTTCAGGGCGACCGCGCCTACTACCACATGAAGCGCGACGAGATCGTGCTGCCCGAGCGCGGACAGTTCCCGTCGGCCAACCACTACTACCAGACGGCGCTCCACGAGCTGGGCCACAGCACCGGCCACGAGGACCGGATGAACCGCGCGACCCTCATCGAAGGGATCGACGGCGGGTTCGGCTCGCCCCAGTACGCCCGGGAGGAACTCCGGGCCGAGATCAGCGCCATGATGACCGGCGAGCGCGTCGGCGTCGGCCACGATCCGAGCCGGGGCGCGGCCTACGTCGAGGGCTGGATCCAGGCGCTCGAAGAGGACCCTCGCGAGATCCGGCGCGCCGCAGCGGACGCGCAGAAGATCTCCGACTTCGTGCTCGTTCGGCACCGCGAGCGCGTGGCCGCGAGAGACCCCGTCGCCGTCGCGGCGGTTCGCACCCCCGCGCAGGGACCGCAGAGAATCGTCGTCCCCGTGCCGCAGGTCCCCGCGCCCGGACGCAGCACCGGGCCGAGCCGCTGAGCGACCGATGAGAGGGAGAGGAATGTTCGACCGCACGGTCGAACCGGACCCGCGCCCCGCCGCGCCACCCAGCCGCAATCGCCAAGGCATGCGGAAAGGCCACCGCCGAGAATACGCCGCGGACCGGGCGCGCGGGTCCACCATCTCCTTCCCCGAACGCTGCGCCGGGGCGCTGACCGACATCGGCGTCCACGGCGCGGTCTCGTTCCGCGACCTCGCCGAGGCCCGCTTCGGCGGGCACCCCTACACCACGCGGCGCGCCGTCGACACGTGGATCCGGGACGGGCTCGTCGTCGAGAACACGGCCACCGGCCCGAACGGCAACCCGTTCAAGATCATCACCCTCACCCCGGCGGGCATGGCCGAGGCACGGGAACTCGCCGCCGAGCGGGGGATGGACCGGCGACAACGCATCGAAATCCCCCGCATCCGGGACGCGCAGGCCAGCCACGACACCGCCGTCTACCGCGCCTGTGCCAGGGAACGGGAACGGCTCCGCCGCCGGGGCGCCAGGGTGCGCCGCGTCCGCCTCGACGCCGAACTCAAGAGCGCCGTCGCGCGCGCGAGCGAATCGGAGCGGAAGAGGGACGGCAAGCGGGCCGCCGACGCCGAGCGGCACCGCGCGGCCGAAGAACTCGGGCTGCCCATCGACGAGGCGGACCGAGTGCTCTACCCGGACGCGCAGGTCGAATACGAGGACGCCGAGGGGCGGACAGGCCGCGTCAACGTCGAGGTCGCGTCCGGCGACTACCGCGAACCGGCTCTGCGCGCCAAGGCCGCCGCCGGGTTCGCCATGCACGCAAGCGGACCGGCCGCCGCGGGCATGCTCCAAAAGCTGGGGCTGGGCAGGGGCGATGGCGGCTCCTGGCTCAGAGGACCCGCCGACCGCGATCCCGCCTCAGTCGAACTCTGACCGAAAGGGAGAACCTCGCCCATGCAACCTTGGAAGATCAGCGCGGGACTCACCGCCGCGCTCGCCGGATCTGTGTTCCTGCTCGGCGGCTCCCGCCTCGAATACCTGAGCCCCCACTGGCCGCTCATCCTCGCACGCCACGGGTTGCCCGTCGGGCTGCACGCGGCGTTCGCCGCCGTGACCGTCGCCGCGGGCATCTACGGCGTTGCCCGCGCCACCGGCCTCGCAGACCTGGGCCGCCGCGTCGATCTCGCCGAACGGTCCGTCCGGCGGGGAGAAGGAGACCGGGACCTCGCCGACGCGCTCCGCAGGGACGCCGAAGGAGACTGGGAATGAAGCGCCGCATGAAGGACCCGCCGACCGTCGAGGCCCTCCCCGCCGACTGGCGCAAGAAGGCCAAGGCGCTCCGGCGATACGGCGGCGAGACCCCGGCCACCGCGATCGAACGATGCGCCGACGACCTCGAAGCCACCCTCGTCGAAAGGGACGAAACCACGTTCTCGCTGGTCGAGGCCGCCCGCGAGAGCGGATACACCGCCACCCACCTCGGACGCCTCGTCCGAGACGGCAAGATCCCCAACGCCGGGAGGCCCGGCGCGCCCAGGATCGCCCGCAGGCACCTGCCCCGGAAAGCGCCGATCGATGCGCCACTTGCGGAAGAACCTAGCCGGCGCGAGCGTTCAAACACGCAGATCGTGCAGTCCATCATCCGGAAAGGAATCGAATGATGGCACGCACGAAACGTAGTCGGCGCGCATACAGCGCCGGTGAGTGGGGCCGGAACCGGGTCAGGGTGTTCCCCGACCCGAAGACCGGCCTCTACCAGATCGAGTGGCGGGAGAACGGGCGCAGGCTCACCCGGTCCCTCAAGCACCGCGACTGGTCGCGGGCGAAGCGGCAGGCCGACGAGTTCGCCGCCGGGTTCGAGGGGTCGGAGCTGAACGGCAAGAAGGACGCCGAGCCCGAGCCGCTCACCCTGGAGAGGCTTTTTGACATCTACGGTGAGGAGGTGACGCCCTCCAAGGCGAAGCGCACACGGCAGCGCGACAGGGTCCTGACCGCCGTGTTCCTCCGGTTCTTCGGCAGGGACCGCAGGCCCGATACCCTCTCTCAGCGCGACTGGGACCGGTTCATCCGGGAGCGGCGCGCGGGCAGGGCGGGTCTTTCGGGCCGGCCCGTGAGCAACCGGACAATCGAAGGGGACTTGACGTTCCTGATGGCGGTGCTCAACTGGGGCGCGAGGTCGAGGGACGAGCAGGGACGCCTGTTCCTCGACAGGAACCCGCTCAAGGGCCTCAGGAAGCCCGTCGAGAAGAACCCGAACCGGGTCGTTCTCGACGACGACGAATACCGGGCGCTCCTTCGAGTGTCTCGGCAGGTCAATTGGCGATTCCACGTCGCGCTCGTGCTCGCGCATGAGACCGGTCACAGGATCGGAGCGATCTGCAAGCTGCGCTGGCACGACATTGACTTCGAGGACGGGACCATCCGTTGGCGCGCGGAGCACGAGAAGACCGGCTACGAGCACACGACACCCGTGACGGCCGAGGCGATCGCTGCCTTGGAGGAAGCGCGACGGATGAGCGATGGAACCGGCGATGCTCCGGTGCTGCCGGCGGGGACGGATCCCACCAGATGTATGAGCAGCAGCTGGGCGCAATGGTTTTGGTGCAGGGCGGAGACGCGGGCGGGGTTGGAGCCCAAGCGCGGTCGGGGCTGGCACTCGCTGAGGCGGAAGTTCGCGAGCGACCTCATGGACCAACCGCTGAAGGTCCTTTGCCAACTCGGGGGCTGGAAAAACGCGCACACGGTGCTCAGGTGCTATCAGAGAGCCGACGAGGGACAACTCAGGAAGGCGCTGGAGAGCCGCCGGAAGGTTCGCGCCTGAGAGCCCAATCGGCGGGAGTCAATCGGCAGGAGTCCGAGAGACGGAATCCGTAAACCCAAGGCGCACAACTAGATATAAACACTCAGCCATCTGCTGTCCGAGCAGTACGAAACGGAACAGCGGCGGCACTCCGGACAGATCGAAACGTTGCGCGAGCAGGTCGAAGCCTTGCAGCGGCAAGTCGAGCGGCTGAGCGGGCGGGTGACGGACTTGACCGGATACTCCGGGAGGTACGGCGCAGGGCCAGGGAGCGGGTGGAGATGACGCGGCGGCTGGTGGAAAAGATCAGGAGTCCCGGGCCGGACCGGGACTCGGGGCCGAGCCGCTGAGGGTTCTCGGCGGGAGTGTGCTGATTTCTGTGTAAATGGCCATGGAGTAGACTCTGGAAGCGGGAGGAGACCATGGCGAGGAAGAAGGATGCGACGGAGCGGGAGGTAGACGAGCTTCTCGACAGCCTGCTGGAGGGCCGCAGCCCGGAAGAGATCATGGGCGGAGGCGGTCTTCTGGAGGCGCTGACGAAGCGGGTGGTGGAGCGGGCGCTGGAGGGAGAGCTCACCGACCACCTGGGCTACGAGAAGCACGCGAGAGAGGGCCGCAACGGCGGCAACTCGCGCAACGGCCGTACGCGGAAGCGAGTGAAGACGGACACGTCGGAGTTCGAGATCGAGGTGCCTCGGGACCGTGATTCGACGTTCGACCCGAAGTTCGTCAGGAAGGGCCAGCGTCGGCTGGGCGGGTTCGACGAGAAGGTGATCGCGCTGTACGCGCGGGGCATGACGACGCGGGAGATCCAGGGTCACCTGAAGGAGCTGTACAAGGTGGAGGTCTCACCGTCGCTGATCTCGGCGGTGACCGACGCGGTCCTGGAGGACGTGAAGGCGTGGCAGGGCCGGCCGTTGGATACGGTGTACCCGATCGTGTATCTGGACGCGATCCACGTGAAGGTGCGTTCCCGGGGCCACGTCCGGACGCACGCGGTCTACCTTGCCCTGGCCCTGACGCTCGAGGGCAACAAGGAGCTGTTGGGGCTGTGGGTGGGCGAAGCGGAGGGGGCGAAGTTCTGGCTCTCGGTCCTCACCGAACTCAAGAACCGGGGGGTCGAGGACATCCTGATCGCAGCGATCGACGGCCTCAAGGGCTTTCCCGAGGCGATCGAGTCGGTGTTCCCGAAGACGCAGGTCCAGCTCTGCATCGTGCATCTGGTGCGCGGCTCGCTCCGGTTCGTCGCCTGGAAGGAGCGCAAGGCGGTCGCCAGGGACTTGCGGGCCATCTACAGGGCTCCGAGCCTGGAGGCGGCCGAGACGGCGCTGGAGGCCTTTTCTCAGCGCTGGGACGAGCGCTTCCCCATGATCAGCCGGAAGTGGCGGGCGAACTGGGCGAACCTGACCCCGTTCTTCGATTATCCGCCCGAGATCCGCAAGGTCATGTACACGACGAACGCGATCGAGGCCCTGAACGCGCAGCTCACGAAGGTGACGAGGAAGCGCGGCGCGTTCCCAACCCCGGAGGCGGTCAGGAAAGTGCTGTACCTTGCGATCGAGAGGGCGTCACAGCGCTGGACCCGGCCCGTTCAGGACTGGACCGGCGCCCTGAACCACCTGTCGATCGTGTTCGAGGGCCGAGTGCCCGTATGAGTGCGAGGGCCATTTACACAGAAAATCTGACAGTCCCTTCTCGGCGGCTGCGAACGCTTGGAGCTGTCCCGCTTTCACGGACGGTTAGTTTCTGTGGTTGATCGTCTCGGGCTCTTCTCCTTTCGGCCTCTCTCAGGCGCTCGGGAGAGGACGTCCGTGCGCGCCGCCGGTGCGCCTCAGGCCGCATGGTTCCTCTCGTAGTCTGCCGGCGACTCGTAGCCGAGTGCGGAGTGCAGCCGCCGGGTGTTGTAGAAGCCCTCGATGAAGCCGAAGACCTCCCGTCGCGCCTCGTCCGCCGTGCGGAAGGAGCGCTTCCAGATCAGCTCGCACTCGAGCGTCGCGAAGAACGACTCGCACATGGCGTTGTCGTACGCATCGCCCGCCGAGCCCATGGACTGGGCGATGCCCGACTCGCGACAGCGCTCCCCGAAGGCGAGCGAGGTGTACTGCGAACCCCTGTCGGAGTGATGGACGATGCGCCCCCGGGGACGACGGCGCGCGAGGGCCATCGACAGCGCGGCCTCGACGAGTTCGGTCCGCATGTGCGTCGCCATGGCCCAGCCGACGACGCGACGGCTCCAGACGTCGAGCACAACGGCCAGGTACAGCCAGCCCGCCCAAGTGGGCACATACGTGATGTCGGCCACCCACAGCTCGTCGGGCCCGGAGGCCGAGAAGTCCCGCCTCACCAGGTCCGGCGCGGGCCGGGCCTCGGTGTCCCTCTTCGTCGTCGCCGTCTTGAAACGCCGCCTGGTCGCGCCCTCGATCCCCAAGCCCCTCATCAGCCGCCCCACGCGCTTCTGGCCCACCCGCTCGCCCTCGGCCCTGAGCGTCGCGTGGATCCGCGGACGGCCGTACGTCTCGCCGCTCCCGGTCCAGATCGCCCCGATCCGCGCCTCGAGTTGCGCGTCCCGCCGCGCGCGGTCCGAGGCAGGACGCTTGAGCCAGTCGTAGTAGCCGCTGGGGGAGAGACCCAGCACCCGGCACATGGCCCGAAGCGGAAACTCGGCCCGGTGCGCCTTCATGAACGCGTACCCCCGCCGGGGATCGATCCGCTCTCCTGCGCGGGGCACCGCCGCGCAGCGGTGGTCAGGCCGCGGCTTTTTTTAGGATGTCCCGCTCCATCCTGAGCCGCTTGTTCTCACGCTCCAGGCGCCGCAGTTCGTTGCGCGCCTCCGTCGTCAGCCCGTCGCTACGGAACCCCTCGTCCACGTCCGCCCGCCGGACCCAGTTCCGGATCGTCTGCTCCGACGGATCGAACTCCCGGGCGAGTGACGCGGCGCTACGCCCGCTCCTCGCCAGTTCCACCAGCCGCTCCCTGTACTCGGACGGATACCGCCCCTGCCGGCCCGCCATAGGACACCTCCTTGCTTGACCCCAATGGATAGGTGTCCGTCAAAGCGGGGCAACTCCAGCTCTTCCCCCTCGCAGCCCTGCACTCGGCGAATGCGCGGGGGTCATGTCGGGATGTTTCGGCCCCTTTTGCTTCGACTGGACGGACGGACTCATTCCGAGCAGACCGGGTTGGCTCTGGCGAAACAACGCTGATCGCCAGATCGTCAAGAGTATGGTAGGTCAAACCACAATGCTTGGTGCGTCCCTTGATCAACCCACTCGCGAAAGCTCATGCCCACCGCACTCGGGCGATGCCTGCGGCTCCGTGGCGACGTAGCCGGGTCACTCTTGGCCTCGGCTTGGTGGCGGTGCTGGCTACGAGTGCCACGACGCTAACCGGGCAAGTTGGATCCTTCGGCAGTTCGGTTGTGATCCGCAGGGGTCAAGTCATCGTCGCCGAACCCAACCCCACCTTTCGCCCAGGCGCGGTATACGTCTACAGCACGACGAACGGCACCCTGCCCGAGTCCAACATATTGCGAACACCGGGTTCCGAGCGTGCGGACGGGTTCGGGACGGCTCTGGCTCGGATGGGAAACTCACTCTTTGTCGGACAGCGCGGTGGGCCGCTGCACGTGTTCGAGCTGGGCGACACAGGCGAGTGGAACTTGACCGGACGTATCGAGGGCGATGGCGTGGGCGGGAGTGAGCCGAGATGCAACGACTTCGGGTATTGCGATGCCGACTTTGGTCTGACACTTGGCGCTCGTGACGGTTGGCTGTTCGTGGGAGCGCCGGGGCGGGGGTATGGACGATCCGTGCAGGGTGCCGTCCATGTCTATTGGCACGATGGAAATGGGCAGTGGATTAACCGCGCGAAGCTTCAGGCGCGTGCGGGCGCGGAGGGCGACCGGTTCGGCGCGGCCATCGCCTTCACTACACACGGCGTGCTGATTGGCGCCCCAGGGGCGGACCAAGGGGCGGTGGCGGGGCGCACACCCATCGCGCGGCGTCTTGCTGCACGCCTGCGCCGACAGCGCGGAGATCCGCCGCCGCAGAGACGGGATGACATCGGCCTTGTCTACGAATTCCGCTTGGGCGAAGACGGATGGAAGGAGGTCGGATTCCTTGAGTCCGTTGCCGAATCCAACGGTAGGTTCGGATCTGCGATAGCGGTTGCGCACGGGCGGATGCTGGTCGGCGCCCCGGGCGCCGACGAAGACCGGGGCGCGGTCTTCGCGTACTTCTGGGATGATGGCTTGGCGCGGTGGGTTCCCGACGAGGGACGGCTGACGCTCCCGGATGGAGAGAGTGGAGACCTCTTCGGCGCGGCTGTGGCTTTCGCCGGAAGTGACATATGGGTCGGGGCTCCCGCGGAGCGCGGCTACGAGAACGGCGCGGTCTACGTATACGAGGCCAGCGGCGGCGATGACCCGTCGGAATGGTCTCGCCGCATGCGGCTCGCCGACACGGTGGCGGGGCAGCGTGATCGTTATGGCTCATTGATAGTGGCCGACACCGACCTCGTGGCGGTAAGCGCGCCGGGCCTGTACCACCGATTCGGAGCGGTCCACGTTTGGCGGCGTGGCCCAGATGGCAGTTGGGACGACGCAGGTCTGCTCGTCAGCGCCGCCGATGCGATCGAGCCCCTGCTGGGCGACGAAGTCCGGTGCACCGACGGGAAGGCCGGCCCCTTCGACTGCGACCAAGTCGACCTGCTGTCGTTCTTCCCTAACTCCATGTTGAAGGCGGACGGGCGCGCCCATGGCGTACACACAAACGACCTATGGGGCTGGACCGACCCGCTTGACGGGCGCGAGTATGCGCTGGTGGGACGCATCGACGGCACCTCCTTCGTTGACGTCACCGATCCGTCGAACCCCGTGCTGGTGGGGGATCTGCCCAAACCCCCAGGGACGCCGCCGTCACAGCTCTGGCGCGACATCAAGACGTACCGGAACCACGCGTACATCGTGGCCGACGGGAATGCGGACTACGGCATGCAGGTCTTCGACCTCAGGCGTCTGCGCTCCGTACCCAGAGGTGCGATGCCCGCCCTCTTCGAGCCAGATGCCCACTATCTCGAATTCGCGGGTTCGCACAACATCGTGATCAACGAGGAGACCGGATATGCCTACGCAGTGGGGAACAGCGGCCCCCGCGAGAACTGCGGTGGCGGTCTCCACATGATCGACCTCAGCGATCCCCGTGACCCCGAGTTCGTTGGCTGCGGGCCGACTCGCCGCATTCACGATTCGCAGTGTGTGGTCTACCGCGGCCCGGACGACCAGTATCGCGGGCGCGAGTTGTGTCTGAATTCCGCCGAAGACGTTTTCGAGATATCCGACGTAACCGACAAGACCAATCCGGTGAGCGTGGCAAGCGCCTCGTCGCCGAGAGCCTCGTACATACATCAGGGTTGGCTTACGCCTGACCACCGTTACTTCTACCAGAACGACGAACTCGATGTCCTCGACGGCAACGTGAAGACCACGCGCACGTTGATCTGGGACCTTGCCGAGGTCGAAGACCCGATACTGCTGAACCAGTTCCTGGGGTCCTTCCCCGCGAGCGCGCACAACCATTATCCGAAAGACGGCCTGATGTACCAAGCGAACTACCGCTATGGCCTACAGGTCCTCGATATCTTGGACCCCGTGCATCCACGGGAAGTGGGATTCTTCGACACTGCGCCCTATCACGAAGGTCCGGGGCTCAGCGGCGCTTGGAGCGTCTATCCGTTCTTCAAGAGCGGCACGGTCATCGTCACAAGTATGCAGGAGGGGCTCTTCGCGTTGAAGACGCGGCAAAGACCCGCATCCTAGGAGTGCTCGGCCCTGATCCGGCCCATTCCGGCACGCCGCTGCACTCGCCAGTGCCGATCCGATTCAAGCAGAGATCGGGGCGGGCTTGCAATGGCCGAAAGCCGGTCTCGGAGCCCTCTGCGACGCCGCGCCTGCGAGGGGAGGTGGACAGCGCGGCCGCAGATCGGTTACGTCCACCGAGTCCACCGAGTCCACCGACATCCGATGCGGTCGCATGTATTCCCGTTCATTTCTGTATACTTCAAGTGATACATGGTCGATCAATACTGACGTAACTTATTGTTATATATTAGTTTATGATCATGTGCATCATTTCGGGCGGGATCGGACCGCTGAGTCGATTGATCCCGAGGTTCAGACTTCTGAGGTTGGCGAGGTTGCCGAGTTCAGGCGGGATCGGACCGCTGAGTTGGTTGATCCAGAGGTGCAGCTCTCTGAGGTTGGCGAGGTCGCCAAGCTCCGGCGGGATGGGGCCGGAGAGCCCATGGGGGACTGGCCCCTCACTGTCCCACCTTCCGACGAGAGACACCTCCGCGACCCGCCCCGAGGCATCCGTACTTACACCGTACCAGTTCTTGAGGGGACTGTCAGATTTTCTGTGTAAATGGCCCTCGCACTCATACGGGCACTCGGCCCTCGAACACGATCGACAGGTGGTTCAGGGCGCCGGTCCAGTCCTGAACGGGCCGGGTCCAGCGCTGTGACGCCCTCTCGATCGCAAGGTACAGCACTTTCCTGACCGCCTCCGGGGTTGGGAACGCGCCGCGCTTCCTCGTCACCTTCGTGAGCTGCGCGTTCAGGGCCTCGATCGCGTTCGTCGTGTACATGACCTTGCGGATCTCGGGCGGATAATCGAAGAACGGGGTCAGGTTCGCCCAGTTCGCCCGCCACTTCCGGCTGATCATGGGGAAGCGCTCGTCCCAGCGCTGAGAAAAGGCCTCCAGCGCCGTCTCGGCCGCCTCCAGGCTCGGAGCCCTGTAGATGGCCCGCAAGTCCCTGGCGACCGCCTTGCGCTCCTTCCAGGCGACGAACCGGAGCGAGCCGCGCACCAGATGCACGATGCAGAGCTGGACCTGCGTCTTCGGGAACACCGACTCGATCGCCTCGGGAAAGCCCTTGAGGCCGTCGATCGCTGCGATCAGGATGTCCTCGACCCCCCGGTTCTTGAGTTCGGTGAGGACCGAGAGCCAGAACTTCGCCCCCTCCGCTTCGCCCACCCACAGCCCCAACAGCTCCTTGTTGCCCTCGAGCGTCAGGGCCAGGGCAAGGTAGACCGCGTGCGTCCGGACGTGGCCCCGGGAACGCACCTTCACGTGGATCGCGTCCAGATACACGATCGGGTACACCGTATCCAACGGCCGGCCCTGCCACGCCTTCACGTCCTCCAGGACCGCGTCGGTCACCGCCGAGATCAGCGACGGTGAGACCTCCACCTTGTACAGCTCCTTCAGGTGACCCTGGATCTCCCGCGTCGTCATGCCCCGCGCGTACAGCGCGATCACCTTCTCGTCGAACCCGCCCAGCCGACGCTGGCCCTTCCTGACGAACTTCGGGTCGAACGTCGAATCACGGTCCCGAGGCACCTCGATCTCGAACTCCGACGTGTCCGTCTTCACTCGCTTCCGCGTACGGCCGTTGCGCGAGTTGCCGCCGTTGCGGCCCTCTCTCGCGTGCTTCTCGTAGCCCAGGTGGTCGGTGAGCTCTCCCTCCAGCGCCCGCTCCACCACCCGCTTCGTCAGCGCCTCCAGAAGACCGCCTCCGCCCATGATCTCTTCCGGGCTGCGGCCCTCCAGCAGGCTGTCGAGAAGCTCGTCTACCTCCCGCTCCGTCGCATCCTTCTTCCTCGCCATGGTCTCCTCCCGCTTCCAGAGTCTACTCCATGGCCATTTACACAGAAATCAGCACACTCCCGTTCTTGAGCGGCGCGTCGGTCAGCCAATTCTCGTTGTTTACCCAGTTCGGCCCGTTCGTGGCATTGTAGAGCGCCACCAGCGCCGCCCGGTCCGGGTTCTCCACCGTGATCTCCGCCGTTCCGCGTGCGTCTCCCGTCGTGGCGGTGATCGTCGCCGTGCCCTCGGCGACGGCCGTGACCAGTCCCGATCCGTCCACGCTGGCCACCAAGACGGCGCTCGACGACCAGTCGAACTGAGCGCCTTCGACCCGGTGCCCGTTCTCGTCGAACGCCTCCGCGACAAGCCGCAGCGTGTCGCCCGGCGCGACCGTGTCCGCGGCCGGCGACACGACGACCGAACCCGCCGATTGCATCACGGTCACCACCGCTTCGCCCGATACTTCGCCCGATGTCGCAGTGATCGTCGTCTCGCCAGCGCCCACCGCCGTCACCAACCCCGCCGAGTCGACCGCCGCGACGGTCGTGTCGCCACTCGACCAGGCAACCGGGACGCCCTCCATCGCGCGCCCGGCCTGGTCGCGCACCTCCGCGGTGAACTGCGCGGTCTGTCCCAGAGCGGCCAGCGCCACCGTGTCGGGGGTGACCGCTACGGTCGTCGGCGCCGGCGCCACGACCGTGACGTCCGCCCGGCCCGTGACTCCCTTTGCGGCGGCCGTGACCTCTGCCTGTCCCGCGCCGACCCCGGTCACCAGGCCCACACTGTCCACCGCGGCGACCAGCGTGTTGCTCGATGCCCACGAGACCTCGACCTCCGCTACGGGGTGCCCGTTGGCGTCGGTCGCTTCGGCTACCAGACGCAGCGTGTCGCCCGCCACCAGCGTGTCGACTGCGGGCGTGACCGCGACCGCGCTCACCTGCTGGGCCACCGTGATCTGCGCTGTGCTCTGCGCGCTCCCGGCCATTGCGGTGATCGTGGCCGTCCCGTTGTCCGCCGCCGTCACCAGCCCGGCGTCGCTCACCGTCGCTACCGAGGCGGCGCTGCTCGCCCAGGTCACCGTGGCCCCGGCCATCGCCTGGCCGTTCTGGTCGCGCACCTCCGCGGAGAGCTGCACCGTCGCGCCCAGTGCCGCCAACTGGGCGTTGGCCGGGCTCACCGCGACGGTCGTGGGCCGCGCGGGATCGGGGGGCGGCGGCAGTGTAGGCTCCGCGGTCCCGTCGCCGCAGGCGTACGCCCACAGGGCGGCCGACAGCGTCGCTGCCGCAAAGATGAACATTCGATAGCGGTTCATGCGGCCATCCCCCAGTTCACCGGAAGCAAGGCCGGTGCAATCGCCCAAAGGTCCGGAGACTTACGAACCAACATCTAAGCGGTGCGGCCAGGCGACCATCCCCCGAATGGGGGACAGACGGAACCGATTGGCGGGAATGCCAGTCGCTTTGCTCCCCGGGTAGGTGGTGCGGTTCGGGGGACACGGCCCGCCTCGGTCACCGGGCCGGAGGATTGTCGGCGCGCGCGCCGGGACCCACAACGGGGCCACCGGCCATGCCGCGCGTTACCTTGGCGGCATGTGCGGACGATTCAGCCTCCAGACTCCGGTTCCCGACCTGGCGGAACTCTTCGAGGCCGACCCATCGCGACTCGGCGACTGGCTAGCGCGCTTCAACGTCGCGCCCACCGACGAGGTCATCACGCTGCGGCGGGGCGCGGCTGGCCGTGAACTCGTTTCGGTGCGCTGGGGGCTGATCCCGAGCTGGGCGGAGGACCCCGCATCACTCCCGCTGATGATCAACGCCCGCTCCGAGTCGCTCGAGACCCGGCGGGCGTTTCGCGACCTCGTCATCGACCGCCGCTGCGCGGTGCTCGCCGACGGTTTCTACGAGTGGCGGAAGGAGGGCGGCCTCAAGCAGCCGTACTTCATCCGGCGGCGGGACCGGGGGCCGATGGCGCTCGCGGGCCTGTGGGATGTGTGGCGGGGGCCGAACGGCCCGATCCCCTCCTGCACGATCATCACGACGGACGCGAACGAACTGCTCGAGCCGCTACACAACCGGATGCCGGTCATCCTCGAGGGCGAGGGCGCGCAGATGTGGCTCGATCTCGACATCTCCCAGCGCACCATGGAGCCGCTCCAACAATTCGACGCGGAGGCGCTGGAGGTGTTCGCGGTCAGCCGCCGGGTCAACCGCGTCGCAGCGGACGACGCGGCCTGCACGGAGCCGCGGAGCGCCCCGATCCGGGAGACGGCGGGCTGGCGCGAGCGTCCCGCGGTGGGCGACGCACCCCCCGACCAACTCGGGCTTTTCTGACGTGCGGGCCGTGAAGTCGGTCTGGCTGCGCAGAACAAGCCCGTTGCGAGCCGGCCTTCGCACCCTCGGCCTGGGAGCGGCGCTCGCCGGAATCGGGTGCGGGACGCCCGAGAGCGCTGCCGACTCCGGCCTGGACGCACCGTCGGCGCTACCGATGCCGGTGGCCAACAACGCTGTGGCGGCGCTCGAAACATCCGCGGGCTGGTCCGTCTTCTCCTTCCTCGGCATCGACTCGACGAGACTCTGGTCGGGCGTGACGACGGCCTCCTTCCGGTGGGATGTCGGGAGCCCGGCGTGGCAGGTCATCGAGCCTCCGCCCGGACCCGGCCGCCTCGCCGCGACCGCCCAGGCCTTCGGCGGCAGGATCTACCTCTTCGGCGGCTACACGGTGGCGGAAGACGGCGCGGAACAGTCCGTTCCCCAGGTCGACATCCTCGACCCGGAAACGGGACGCTGGACGCGGGCCGCGCCCATGCCCGTGCCGGTGGACGACGCGGTCTCCGGCGTGTGGCGCGATTCCCTCATCTACCTCGTGTCGGGCTGGCACGACTCGGACAACGTGGCCGCGGTCCAGATCTACGATCCGGTGCGGGACACCTGGGCGCAGGGAACGCCCATCCCCGGGCCTCCCGTCTTCGGGCACGCGGGGGGCATCGCGGGGGACGCAATTGTGTACATCGATGGCGCGCGCGTGCAGGCCGAACCCCGAACCTTCGTGCTCGAAGCGTCATCGTGGCTGGGCCGTATCGACCCGGGCGACCCCACCCGCATCGTCTGGGAGCGCCTCCCCGATCATCCCGGGCCGGGACTCTACCGTGCCGCGGCCCTGGGCGTGGGATCGCGTATCCTCTTCGCCGGTGGCTCAGACAATCCCTACAACTACAACGGGATCGGGTACGATGGCCGGCGCGCCGAGCCCTGGGCGGGGGCATTCGCCTTCGATCTCACGACCGAGAGTTGGATCACCGTCGATGCGCCGCCCACGTCCTCGATGGACCACCGCGGCATCGTCATCGCCGGCGGGCGGGCTTTCATCGTCGGAGGCATGACCGCCGGACAGCGGGTGACCGACCGGGTCACAGAGATCAGTCTCCGGGAGTAGGCGTCCGCGGCTAGAAGTTGGCGACCAGCGCGATCGTCAGCGTGGAGTCCAGCTTGTGGCGCGGGACGAGGACCGTCTCCCCGGTCGCGGCCCCACCGGGGTCTTCCAGCGGCGCTCGCGTCAGTGCCGGCGCGTTGTCCCACACGAGCCGGAGGCCCGTCTTCACGGCCAGCGAGCTGTTGATGTCGACCGCCAGGGAGTTGGCCAGATCGGCGCGAATGTCGTTGGCATCGGTCAGGTTCTCATCCAGAGTCAGCGTGCTCTCCAGGTCCGCCGTGGGCGTGAGCTGCCGCCGGAGGCTGGTGGAGACGCGGACTCCGCCGAAGGACGCGCTCTTGTCGGGATCCTCGATGACGTCGTTCTGGGCGGTGAACGTCAACCCGTAGTCGCTCTTGAGCCGCGTCCTCTCGTTGTCGATCCACATGTTTCCGATGCCGCCGACCAGTGAGAGCTTGCTCTCGTACCCCGCGAAGGTGTTCCGCTCCCAGCCGGCGCCCGTCGTGAGGTGGACGTGGTCCGAGAACGAACGCTCGAACTCCCCCCGCGCGAAGTAGTTCTCGGCCGTCGGCTCGGGATCGGATTCGCTCCTCACCATGAAGTTGTCTGCCGTGCCGACGGCGACGCGGCGAGTGGTGCCGGACTCGGTCCGGAGACCGCCCGCGCGCAGGGACAGCTCACCGCCGGCCCACTCACGCCGGGCGCCGCCCCCGATCCCGAAGGTGCGAACGGTCGAGTTGCCCGAGGTGAAAAGCAGGCTCAACTCGGCGCTGTACTCCCAAGTCGGGTCCGTCTCTTCCTGCAGGGACTCGGCGGGAACGGCAGGGAGTCCGGCGGCCAGTACGCACATGATCCCCAGGAACTTCGTTTTCTCCACCCCCAACCCCCCGTGATCGATACAGGAAACGGCGACAAAGGCTAGCCAGACGCGCTTCGCCGGGCCAGCTTCTCCAGACCGTTCTATCCGTCCCCCTTCGAGGAGTTCCACAAGCATGTCCATGTCAGCGAGAAGCCCCGTGTTGAACAGGAACCTCCGCAGGCGTCAGCTCCTCGCCGGCGCACTCGTGGCCGTATTCCCGCTGCCCCTCGTGGCGGCCCAGGACGCTCAGCTCGCGGGGATCGACGCGCGCCGCGACCACTACGGGAGCATGGCTCGCCAGATCTGGGAGTGGGCCGAGGTCGGCTACCAGGAGGAGCAGAGCTCCGAACTGCTCAAGGGCGAACTCGAGGCGGCCGGGTTCTCCATCGAGTCCGGCGTCGCGGGGATGCCCACCGCCTTCGTGGCGAGCTACGGCTCCGGAGGACCGATCATCGGGATTCTGGCGGAATACGACGCCCTGCCGGGCATCTCGCAGGACGCGGTGCCCGAGCGCTCGCCGATCATCGAGGGGGGCGCCGGTCACGCGTGCGGCCACCATCTGTTCGGCGCGGGGTCCGTGGCGGCGGCGATCGCAGTCAAGGAATGGCTCGACGAATCGGGCCACGAGGGAACGATCCGGCTCTACGGCACGCCGGCGGAGGAAGGGGGCGCGGGCAAGGTGTACATGGTGCGCGAGGGCTTGTTCGACGACGTGGATGTGGCGCTGCATTGGCATCCGGGTTCCGTGAACAGCGCGAAGGCGGGACGCTCGCTGGCCAACAAGTCCGCGAAGTTCCGCTTCCGGGGCTACTCCGCGCACGCCGCGGGGGCGCCGGAGCGGGGGCGTAGTGCGCTCGACGGGGTCGAGGCGATGAACCACATGGTGAACCTCATGCGCGAACACGTCCCGCAGGAGACGCGCATCCACTACGTGATCACGCAGGGCGGGTTCGCGCCCAACGTCGTGCCGGATTTTTCGGAGGTCTACTACTACGTGCGGCATCCCTACGCCCCCACCGTGCTCGAACTGTTCGAGCGGGTGGCGCGGGCGGCCGAGGGCGCGGCGCTCGGGACGGGGACCGAGATGGAGTACGAGGTCATCCACGGGCTGTACGACCTCGTGCCCAACGTCGCCCTGGGCCAGGTGATGGACGCCAACCTGCGCAAGGTCGGCGGCGTGGAGTACACCGAGGCGGAGCGCGCTTTCGCCCGACAGATTCAGGCTACCTTCGAGGGCGGCCCCTCACGGCCGCTGGGTTCGGAGGGCGAGATCGAGGAATTCGGCGTGGAAGGCGTGGGCGGCGGCTCGACGGACGTGGGGGACATCAGCTGGGTCGTGCCCACGGCGGGGCTGTCGACGGCGACTTGGGTGCCGGGCACCTCGGCGCACAGCTGGCAAGCGGTGGCGGCTGGAGGCACAGACATTGGCACCAAGGGGATGATGGTCGCGGCCAAGACACTCGCGCTGACGACGATCGAACTCTTCCAGTCGCCGGACGTGATCGCTGCCGCGTGGGAGGAACTCACGGAGCGCCGCGGCGTGGACTTCGCCTACGAGGCACTGCTGGGCGACCGTCCGCCGCCGCTCGACTACCGCCGCTGATTCCGGCCTGAACGGGGTCCCCGGGAAGGTCCCCTGAGAGGGGGATACCGGCCCGGGGCATCCCTCAACCTCTGATTGCACCTCTTGCCAGCTCATCTGCCCGTACCCCCCGAAATCAGGGTGGCACGCGGACCATTGCCTGCCTACCGTGCCATATTGCCACACGCCGTGGCCCGTAAGCCGTTACCGCAACTTCAGGTAGCGGAAGGATTCAGCCGTGACCGTGCAGGACAGGTTCGAGCGCGCTTTGTTGTCGCTGTACGAGGCGGCGCTGGCCGATGACCCCTGGGTCTCGGCGGCGACGCTGGTCAACGACCTGATCCGGACGCGGGGTCATGGGCTGGTGCACGCGGATCCGGGGCCGGGGTTCGAGCCCGAAGTCCTCATGGCTCGGTTCTTCACCGGCACGGAGCGTCGGGAGGACTACGAGCAAGTATACGTCGGTCACTACTTGAGGCGGGATGAAGCGATTCCGCGACTCTACGGACTTCGCGACGGCGAGTTGGCCTACAAGTCGGAGCTCTATACCGAAGAAGAGAAGAAGAAGTCCTCCGTATACAATGAGTTTCGGAGCGCCAACAAGGGACAGAACGGGCTTTTCGTGGTGCTCCATGAGCCGGACGGGCGTGCGGTCGTCTGGTCTCTCCTCGACTCCCTTGACCTCGGCGGCTGGGGACACGATCAGATCCGCACCATCAAACGTCTCGCGCCTCACATACGTCAGTTCGCACGCGTCCGGCATGCGATGGCTAATGCCAAGGCGCTGGGTGCGTCTCTTACCGAACTGCTCGACAACGGGCGGTCCGGGTTCATTCAGCTGAACCGCCGCGGACGGATCCTGGAGGCGAACGACCGAGCGCTGGACATTCTGCTGAAACGCGATGGGCTCCGCGACGATGAGGACGTGCTGGCTGCCGGCATACCGGAAGAGAACGCGGAGCTACGGCGCTTGCTGGCGCAGGCGCTGTCCCCCCTCGGCGCTCAAGGCGCCGGGGGTTCGATGAAGATCACGCGGTTGAAAGCTCCCACGCCGCTGGTGATCGAGATCCATCCCGTGCGGGGCCTGGGTACGGATTATCGTGCTCTGGAAGTCGGGGCACTGGTGCTGGTCACGGACCCGGCCGCCCGACCCCGGATCGATCCCGCGTTGCCGACTGCGGTACTGGGCCTGTCACCCGCGGAAAGCCGGATGGCGGTGGCGGCGGCGCTCGGCCAGACCGTGCCCGGTATGGCGCGCGAGTTGGGCTGTGCGGAGAGCACCGTGCGCACTCACCTCAAGCGGGTCTACCGCAAGCAGGGCCTCAGAAACCGGGCCGAACTGGTGCGGAGGATACTGTCGCTGGAAGGCCTGCGCAGACCCATCCGCTAAGGGGAAGTCCGCGCAGCATTTCCGGCGCACCCCACACCCATACCGTGTCCCCCAAAAGGGGGATACCGATCCGTGTGTTTCCCCACATATTTCTTCCATTGGGAAGAGTCTGGCGATTCAGGCCGGGGTCGTGATCCCGTTCGGAAGCTGACGAACGTCGGCCTGCATGCCCGTCCCAGGAGGAGTGCCGTGAACAAGGCCCTTTGCTCCGTTTCAGCGATCATCGCGTTGGCGCTGGCAGGCGCTGCGACACCTGTACGAGCCCAGCAGGTCGGGGACCGCGTTCGCGTCTCCCTCCCGGATTCCACGGCCATCGGGGAGGTTGCCGCCGTCAGCGAAGAAGGGTTCGACATCGTTCGGGACAGCACGCTGTTCTCCTTCAACTACCGATCGATCGACGGATTGGACCGGAGCGTCGGCAGGAAGCGACTGTGGCTCGAGGGGGCTGCAATAGGTGCGTACATTCCAATACGCATTGGCGTCGGACTGATTGTAGCCTGCGCGGAAATAGGGGGAGCAGGGCCCGTGGCCGCGTTTGTCTTTGTCCTTTTCTGCTTTGGTCCGGGTCTTGGCATCGCGGTGGTCGGAGCACCCATTGGAGCCGTCGTCGGTGGCGTTGCCGGCATCTTCATTCATCGCGAAGAGTGGGCCGCGATTCCACTTGACGACCGTCACGGACGCCTCAGCCTTCTCCTGCCGCGGTTCAGCCCCGACGGACGTGTCGCCTTGGAGCTGGGGCTCCGCATTCGGATCCCCTAGGAGGACCGGTGCTACGCCGCAGCGAGAAGAGCCGGCCGGCCGCATGGGGCATGGCAGTGCTCATCGTTGCCTGGGCCGCCGCCTGCGGCGACGGAGGCGGGGGTCCGACGGTACCCGGCCAACCTCCTCCGACTCCGCCGCCGCCTCCTCCTCCGACGACTCCTAACCGAGCGCCGCAGGCGGTGGGCTCGATTCCGGCCATGGGGCTGGCCGCGGGAGATGACCTGACGTTCGACGTATCGTCCTACTTCAGCGATCCGGACGGCGATGCGCTGAACTACACTGTGCAGAGTTCGGACGCCTCGGTAGTGACGGCGACGGTGTCGGGCTCGACGGTCACGATTACAGGGGTGTCCGTAGGCAGTGCGACCGTGACGGTGACGACCCGCGATCCCGGAGGCCTGTCGGCCGTGCAGACCGTGGCCGTGACGGTGGAGCGAGCCAACCGGGCTCCCGGAACCTGCCAACGATTGTGAGACACTTGCCGATTCAGTTTAGTGAGCCCTCCATTTCCCCGCCGGCGGCCGGTCCTGCGGCGTTGGCCGACGTGATGGGGAGTGCGCGGTTGATCCAGACTTCGTCCGGGAGTTCGGCGGCCCTCGGCGGGCCTCCCACGAAGCGGTCGGGGCGGGCGGCGTAGGCCGCGGCCAGCACGTTCTGCCGGTGCGCGATCACCTCGGGGGCGCGGCCGAGGTGGACTTGCCGGGGCGTGAGCAGGCCGATGCCGCCGTGGCGGTGTTCGGTGTTGTACCATTGGAAGAAGGTGCGGCAAAAGTCCTTCGCCTCCTCGATGTCGGCGAACCGGCCCGGGAAGCCCGGGTGGTACTTTACGGTCTTGAACTGCGCTTCCGAGTAGGGATTGTCGTTCGAGACCCGGGGACGACTCAGCGACGGGACTGTCAGATTTTCTGTGTAAATGGCCCTCGCACTCATGGGACTGTCAGATTTTCTGTGTAAATGGCCCTCGCACTCATACGGGCACTCGGCCCTCGAACACGATCGACAGGTGGTTCAGGGCGCCGGTCCAGTCCTGAACGGGCCGGGTCCAGCGCTGTGACGCCCTCTCGATCGCAAGGTACAGCACTTTCCTGACCGCCTCCGGGGTTGGGAACGCGCCGCGCTTCCTCGTCACCTTCGTGAGCTGCGCGTTCAGGGCCTCGATCGCGTTCGTCGTGTACATGACCTTGCGGATCTCGGGCGGATAATCGAAGAACGGGGTCAGGTTCGCCCAGTTCGCCCGCCACTTCCGGCTGATCATGGGGAAGCGCTCGTCCCAACGCTCTGAAAAGGCCTCCAGCGCCGTCTCGGCCGCCTCCAAGCTCGGAGCCCGGTAGATGGCCCGCAAGTCCCTGGCGACCGCCTTGCGCTCCTTCCAGGCGACGAACCGGAGCGAGCCGCGCACCAGATGCACGATGCAGAGCTGGACCTGCGTCTTCGGGAACACCGACTCGATCGCCTCGGGAAAGCCCTTGAGGCCGTCGATCGCTGCGATCAGGATGTCCTCGACCCCCCGGTTCTTGAGTTCGGTGAGGACCGAGAGCCAGAACTTCGCCCCCTCCGCTTCGCCCACCCACAGCCCCAACAGCTCCTTGTTGCCCTCGAGCGTCAGGGCCAGGGCAAGGTAGACCGCGTGCGTCCGGACGTGGCCCCGGGAACGCACCTTCACGTGGATCGCGTCCAGATACACGATCGGGTACACCGTATCCAACGGCCGGCCCTGCCACGCCTTCACGTCCTCCAGGACCGCGTCGGTCACCGCCGAGATCAGCGACGGTGAGACCTCCACCTTGTACAGCTCCTTCAGGTGACCCTGGATCTCCCGCGTCGTCATGCCCCGCGCGTACAGCGCGATCACCTTCTCGTCGAACCCGCCCAGCCGACGCTGGCCCTTCCTGACGAACTTCGGGTCGAACGTCGAATCACGGTCCCGAGGCACCTCGATCTCGAACTCCGACGTGTCCGTCTTCACTCGCTTCCGCGTACGGCCGTTGCGCGAGTTGCCGCCGTTGCGGCCCTCTCTCGCGTGCTTCTCGTAGCCCAGGTGGTCGGTGAGCTCTCCCTCCAGCGCCCGCTCCACCACCCGCTTCGTCAGCGCCTCCAGAAGACCGCCTCCGCCCATGATCTCTTCCGGGCTGCGGCCCTCCAGCAGGCTGTCGAGAAGCTCGTCTACCTCCCGCTCCGTCGCATCCTTCTTCCTCGCCATGGTCTCCTCCCGCTTCCAGAGTCTACTCCATGGCCATTTACACAGAAATCAGCACACTCCCCGCACACCGTGCTTGAGACACGTCTCCCCGATCAAGTGTCCGGCCAGCCCCGCGGTCTCCCGCTCCGCCACCATCCATCCGGTGGCGTAGCGGCTGTAGATGTCCAGGATCACGTACAGATGGAAGTACCGCCACTTCTCCGGCCCCAGCAGCCGGGTGATGTCCCAGGACCACACCTCGTTGGGTGCCCTGGCCACCACCTCGGGCTTCGGGTGGTTGGGATGGCTGCGCTGCGCCCGCCGCTCCCGAACCGCCTCCTTCCCGGCCAGGATCCGGTACATCGTCCGCTCCGAACACAGATAGACGCCCTCGTCCAGCAGCGTCGCGTACACTTCCGCCGGCGCGCGGTCGGCGAAGCGCGGCGAGCACAGCACACGGAAGACCTCCGCCCGCTCCGTCGCGTCCAGGGCCCGGGCAGGAGCCGGCCGGGGCTGCCGCTGCCCGGTCTTCGGCCTCCGGCGACGGTAGAACGTGGCGCGCGCGACCCCGAGGGCCTCGCACGCCGCGCGTACGCCCACGTGCCCGGCCAAGCCTCCGGCCGCGCTCAAGAGCGCTTCCCGTCCCCGGGGCTCACGCCCAGCAGCCCCGCAACTTTTCCCTGGACATCGATGATGATGCGCGCCTTGCGGAGTTCCTCGCGCAACCGCGCAACCTCCCGCTCCAGCGTCTGCACCTTCCTCGCCTCCCGCTTCCCGCCCGAGGGCTTCGGTCCGCGTCTCTTCGCCAGCCCCCGCAGCGACCCCTCCCGCGCCGCCTTCCTCCACATCGAGAGGTGCGAACTGTACAGTCCCTCGCGCCGCAGCAACGCTCCAATCTCCCCCGGCGTCTCGCAGGCGTCCGCCTCCTCAACGATCGACAGCTTGTACGCCGCGGTGAAGCGCCGCCTCGTCGCCTTCGCCGCAACTCCGGATCCGGCGCCGGCGGGCGGGCCGCGGCCGTGACCCCGTGCCGCTCGTCGCTACGCTCCTCGCGTCCCGGGGTCACCTCCTCCATCTTCGACGATGTCATCCCATTCCTCTCTCCGTCCATCGTTCTCCACCCTTCGCCCTCCTTCAGTAATCTCCAAGGTAGCGAATGCCTCACCGAGGTTGGCAGAGAGGGTCCCGAGACGGTGGAATCGATCCCGCCGGTGGGGCTGGCGGCGGGAGAAGACCTGACGTTCGACGTATCGTCCTACTTCAGCGATCCGGACGGCGATGCGCTCTCCTACGCGGCGGAGAGTTCGAACGTAGCGGTGGCGACAGCGACGGTGTCGGGCTCGACGGTAACGATTGCAGGGGTGGCCGCGGGCAGTTCGACCGTGACGGTGACGGCCAGCGACCCCGCGGGACTGTCCGCATCGCAAACCGCCGAAGTCACGGTGTCGGACGGGTCGAACCGGGCGCCGGAAGGGACGCTGCCGTTCCCCGACGTGACCATCCCGGCAGGCGCGGCGCTCACGTTCAACGTGGTGTCCTACTTCTTCGATCCGGACGGAGACCGGCTCACCTACTCGGGCCGGAGCTCGAATCCGGACGTGACCACCGTCTCCGTGTCGGGCGCCGCCCTCTCCATCACGGGCGTGTCGGAGGGGCACGCGACGGTAGATCTGACCGCGCGTGATCCCGGGAACCTGCCGGCGACACTCCGCTTTGGCGTCAATGTTACAAAGGGTCCTCCCGCAGCCGTGGGCGAGATCCCCGAAGACACCCTCGAGGTGGGGGAGGCAGCCACCGTGGACCTCTCCGGGTACTTCACGGACCCGGACGGGGACGCGCTGACCTACACGGCGACGGCCTTCTTCGAACGGATTGCGCGCGTCTCCGTTGCCGGGAGCACGCTGACGGTCGAGGGGGCTGCCGAGGGGAGCACCTCCATCACCGTCACGGCGAGCGATCCGGACGGAAACGAAGCCACCCAGCGGACGCGGGTGACCGTCAGGTTGCCCAACCAGCCTCCTGTAGCGCGGGGTACCATGCCGGAGCTGACGCTCACTGCGGGCAGGACGAGGAGCGTGTATCTGGGCTCCTACTTCGACGACAGGGATGCCCTTACGTACTCGGCCGCGACCTCGGACGCGGCGGTCGCGACGGTCACGGTCACGGGCAACCGCGCGTCAGTGACGGGGGTCGGCCGCGGCGCCGCGGAAATCACCGTGACGGCACGGGATCCGGGAGGCCTGGAGGCCAGCCAGCGCTTCGCGGTGACCGTGCCGAACAACGCCCCTCAGGAGACGGCGACGGTTCCGGGAGACACGCTGGACGTCGGCGCTACGGTCACGCTGGATCTATCGGAACATTTTACGGATCCGGATGGGGACGCTCTGAGCTTCACGGCCGAGCCGTTCTTCGAGCATGTGGCCACGGCGACGGTGTCGGGCAGCACCCTGACGATCGTCGGGGTCCGCGAGGGAAGCACGTCGGTGACGATTACGGCGCGCGATCCGGCGGGCCTGGAAGCGAGCCAGCGGCCCCGGGTCAGGGTGCGTCAGCCCAACCGTCCCCCCGCGGCGACCCGGACGATCCCCGACGTGACCGTGGAAACGGGGCGTACGGATCGCGAATCGATGTACTTCTATTTCGACGACCCGGACCGGGACGCGCTGACCTATACGGCAGTGTCATCGGATGAGGCGGTCGCCTCCGTGACGGTGTCGGGCCGGAGCGTGACGGTCGAGGGCGTCTCGCGGGGAACCGCGCGGATCACGGTGACGGCTCGGGATCCGGAGGGGCTGGAAGCCGAACAATCCTTCACGGTCACGGTCCCCAACAGCGCCCCGGAGGCGGTCGGCGACATCCCCTACGACACCGTCGATGTGGGGGAAACAACCACGGTCGACCTCTCCGCTTACTTCACGGACCCGGACGGAGACCCACTCACCTACACGGCCGAACCGTTCTGGGAGCATCGGGTCCGCGCGACCGTGGCGGGGAGCGTCATGACCATCGAGGGACTGGAAGATGGCCGTACTTCGATCACCGTCACGGCCCGCGACCCGGACGGTCTGGAAGAGTCGCAGCGAACCTACCTGACCGTCATCCAGCCGAACCGGCCTCCGGAGGCCACTCGCACGATTCCCGATGAGGAAGTGGACTTGGGCGACACCGAAAGCGTCTCCCTATCGTTCCATTTCGACGACCCGGACCGGGACGACTTGACCTACCTGGCGGAGACCTCGAATCCGGCGGTGGCCACGGTTTCCACATCGGGACGGAGAGTGGTGATCACGGGGGTCGCCAAGGGAACGGCGCGGGTCACGGTCGTGGCGCGAGATCCGGGCGGGCTCGAGGCGCGGCAATCATTCGGCGTCACCGTGCCCAACAGCGAGCCCGAGGATGTCGGCACCATTCCCGATCACACGCTGAACGTCGGCGAGACGTTCTCCGTCGACCTGCACCCCTACTTCACCGATCCGGACGGAGATCCGCTCACGTATACGGCCGAAGTGTTTTTCGACGCCAAGGCGCGCGTCACGATTTCGGGCACAGTCATGACGGTCGAGGGACTGGAGGACGGGGGCACCTCCATTACGGTCACGGCCCGCGATCCGGAGGGCGAGGATGCCCGGCAGCGCACCCGCGTCGAGGTCATTCAGCCCAACCGCCCGCCGCAGTCGACGGATGTGATCCCCGACCAGACGCTTGAACCGGGCGATGACTACTGGTTCCTGGCGTTCAGCTATTTCGAGGACCCGGACCAGGATCGACTGACGTACTCCGCCACCACCTCCAATGCGAGCGTGGCCACCGTCACGGTATCCCGCAGCAGGGTGACGATCGACGCCGTGGCCGAGGGCACGGCGACCATTACCGTGCGCGCGAGCGATCCCGATGGCCTCGCGGCCGAGCAGGCGGTGAACGTGACGGTCCAGTCGGAGCAGGGTAACCAGGCCCCGACTTCGGTGGGGACGATCGGGGCGCAGACGGTCGATGCCGGCAGCTCCGTCACGATCGACGTGTCTTCCAACTTCCGCGACCCGGACGGTGACCGGCTGACTTACTCGGCTACGACGTCGAACGCGTCGGTGGCCACGGCCACGGTGTCGGGCAGCGGAGTCACGATCTCGGCTGCAGCCGGCGGCGCGGCGACGATCACGGTCACCGCACGCGATCCGGGAGGGCTGTCGGCCAGGCAGAGGATTCGGGTGACCGTCCCCAACGGCGCTCCCACCGCCCGTTCGATTCCCGCGCAGACCATCGGCGCGGCGCAGACGGCCCAGGTCGAACTGTCGTCCTACTTCTCGGATCCGGATGGGGATCGGCTCAGCTACCGCGGTTCGTCGAACGACACGGGCGTGGCGACCGCGAGCGTGGTCGGGAGCACCCTGACGATCCGGCCGGTGGCCGCAGGCGCTACCACGGTCACCGTGACCGCCCGCGATCCAAGTGGCCTGACCGCATCGGAGGATGTTGCGGTCGCGGTGCAGCCGCGCGCCAACCGTCCGCCTTCGGGGGGCACGATTCCGGCACAAACGCTGACCGAAGGGGGGTCGGTCAATCTGGATCTGTCGTCCTATTTCTCGGATCCGGACATGGATCCGCTGATGTATGCGGGCTCGTCAGACACTGACGGCGTGGCGACGGCGGGCGTGGTCGGCAGCACGCTCACCATCCGGGCGGTGGCGTCGGGAGCCGCGACGGTGACGGCGACCGCAACGGATCCGGACGGGCTGGCGGCCGCGAGGGACATCGCCGTGAGCGTCGCGCGTCCCGACAACCAGCCGCCGGTGCCGACAGGCACGATCCCCGACGAGACGCTGAATGCGGACGAGGCTGCCACAGTACGACTGTCCTCCTACTTCGATGACCCGGACGCGGACGCGCTCATCTACACGGCCGCGGTGTCGCAAGCAGGAGTGGCCACGGCCTCTGTGTCCGGTAGCAGCGTGACGGTCACGGGCGTGGCGCAAGGAACCGCCACCGTCACGATCACCGGCCGCGACCCGGGCGGGCTCGAAGCCACGCAGGCCTTCGATGTGGCGGTGCGCAACAGTGCGCCGGAGGAGATGGGGACGATCCCGGCTACGACGATCGCCGTCAACGCGTCGGCCACCATCGACGCCTCCTCGTATTTCCGGGACCGGGATGGGGGTCAGTTGTCCTACACCGCAGAGACATCGGCGGCCGGCGTGGCGACGGTCTCCGTGTCGAGCAACACGGTGACCATCGCGGGCGTGGCCGTGGGGTCGGCGGTCGTGACGATCACGGCCCGGGATCCCGATGGCCTCGAAGCCCGACAGCGAGCCGACGTGACAGTGAGGGCGACGAACCGGGCGCCGGAGGCGGTCGGCACCGTCCCCGCCCAGACCCTGGCGACAGGAAGCTCCGGCTCGGTCGACGTCATGTCCTACTTCAGCGACCCGGACGACGACGCGCTGACCTATGCCGCGGTAACCTCGGACGCGGCGATCGCGACGGCTTCGGTCTCAGGCAGCGTAGTCACGATCTCGTCGGTGAGCCCGGGTACGGCGACCGTGACGGGCCGATATGTGACACGTAACCGATTGTAAATAAATAGCTTATACAATCGTCCGTCGAAGCGATTACCTCATTGAATCCCACTAACCAAACGGTAATGCAGTGGGTCTTGGTGGACCTCCGTGGACGTAAGCGTTCGGTCAGGCCGTGGAAGAACGGTCGGCGGCATCCTTTCCGCAACGAGCAAGCCCACATTGCGCCAGTGTCGCCGCTGAGCCACGAATGGGGCGGCTGGCCCGCCCCCGGACAGGCCAGCCAAGAAGCGGTCGCGACGGCGCGAAGCTAAGCCTTTACGCGACTGGCGATCCGACCATATCGTTCCGACGCTACGGGTCTCATCGTCGCGCTCCGCCTACGCGTCCCGATTGAGGTGGAAGGGGGGCGCTTCGTCGGTTGTTCCGTCCCCGTCGGGCGCAAACCCGCAGGAGGCCAGCCCACGGCTTGCCCGAACGGTTACCCGTGGACGTTCGTTCAAGCCGTGGAAGGACGGTCGGTCGGCATCTCACCGCAACGATCAAGCCGCCTTGCGTCGATATCGCCGCTGAGATGCGGGCAGTACAGGTTGCGGCGGAGGCGACTGGTACGCTGGCCGCTAAGAAGTGCGTAGGCGTCGCGTTGGCTTTACACTCCACCGAGGCGTGCTGGTCTCACGCGGCCTATGTCGAGTCGGATAAGCTGGTTATCTTGTCTTGGCGCAGCGGACAGTTCAGTTCAGTTAGAGAATCCACGACCAGCCCCAAGAGGATGTTGACACGATGCTGTTGAATCGTTACGGCTTCATCGTTAAGCCGAGCCGAGCCGAGCCGAGCCGAGCCGAGCCGAGCCGAGCCGAGCCGAGCCGAGCCGAGCCGAGCCGAGCCGAGCCGAGCCGAGCCGAGCCGAGCCGAGCCGAGCCGAGCCGAGCCGAGCCTACGTTTCGCTACTCGCGGCCCCGGTGTTGGTGGGTATCTTTGTGGCTTGCGATAGCGACGCCGTCGGCTTGGACCCGGTGGAGCCTCCCGAGGTCGTTCCCTCCGCCCGCGCCGAGTTGATCGGCGAAACGCGGCGGCTGGTTCGCGAACGCGGCCTTCTTCCCGTTCTCCCTCCGTTTCCCATTCAGCCCGTGACCGTCGAACTCGGGCGCTTCCTCGCCTTCGACAAGATCCTCAGCGGCAACCGCGACGTGTCCTGCATGACTTGCCACCTGCCAGCGATGTCCACCGGCGACGGCAAGTCGATACCCGTGGGAGTTGGGGGCGTAGGCCTTGGACCGGCGCGGTCGCATCCCGATGGCCAGTTCACCCTTAGGCACTCACTCGCGTTGTTCAACCTCCACCGTGTCCGGAAGTTCCTTTGGGAGGGCCGGGTGGAGGAACTTCCAGGCGGCACGATCAGGACTCCAGCAGGGGAGCACCTGACGCCCGGTATGCAGGCTGTTTTCGATTTCGGTCTACCGTCGGCTCAGCCACTGTTCCCGGTCGCCTCGCCAGAAGAGATGCTGGGTGACGGAAACGAATTGTCCGAGGGATTCGGCGAGGACCACAACTTCACCGAACTCTGGGCGCGCCTGATGCTACGCTTGGGTGCGATCGAAGAGTACCGCGATCTTTTCGAAGCCGCCTATCCCGGCACCGACTTCGACGACATGACGTTCGCGCATGCCTCGAACGCCATCATGAGCTTCATCATCTCGGAGTTCTCGTTTGGCGATTCGCCGTGGGACCTCTTCCTGCACGGCGACAACGCCCGCCTGACCGATCAGCAACTGCGGGGCGCCATCGACTTCATGACGGTGGGCTGCACCAACTGTCACCAAACCGACATCTTGGATGCTCGGCCCGGCAACGAGTTCCACAACGACGCGCTGGCCCAGTTTGGTCCCGGGACGGGAGACGGACCGGGCGGTCGCGACGACTTCGGGCGCGAGCGCGTCACGGGCGACCCGGCCGACCGCCGCCGCTTCAAGGTGCCCCCTCTGCGAAACATCGAACTGACCGCGCCGTACGGGCACGTCGGCCAGTTCACAACCCTGCGCGGATTCGTCGAGCACTACAACAATGTCGACAGCACGCTGTACGCCTACGACGTCACCCAGGTGGACCCGCTTCTCCAGCCGACCCTGCTCGACAACTACGAGGAGATCCTAGCGACCCGGGACACGCTGCTGCTGCCCATCCGGCTGGACGAGGAGACGGTCGATAGCCTCATCGAGTTCCTCAAGGCGCTCACGGACGAGTCGGCAAGGGACCTGACCCACGTTACGCCGTCGCGAGTCCCGAGCGGCTTGTTGGTCGACAGGATGGGCTCCTCCAACTAGCGGACGGTCCACTAGAGAGGGAGGAAGGCAGATCGAGTCCGGCTCGGGGTAGGGGGGCGAAGCGGCGACCCATTGGGGAGAATCAGGACGCCAGCGAACTCGCGCGCGTCCGCGCAGAAAGTCTTTTGGGGGTCGAGGGGGCAGGAGCCCCTCGTCAGCCTCCGTGTTATACACGGGGTATGCTGGCTTGACCCCATAACAGTGGGTCGAGCCAGCCCGGCGGAGCCGCCAAGAACGCTTCTCCGGACACCGCCCGGAACACCGCCCATCGAGGCGTCGCGGGCAAGCTCCCCGGCCTCGTCGTCGCCGGCCTCGCGGACGCGAGGGCAACCGGCCAACCCATCACTCCCCGTGACCCCGCCACACTCTGCCGCGCGGCCCGATTGCCACCTACCCCTACCCCTCGGAGACCCGAGATCGTCGCTTGTCTCTTCCAATCTTGGAGATCCCCGCTTGATTTGCATGACCGGGTCACGGGGAAGGCCCGGACTGTTGAGCGCCCGCAGAGGCGAGCGTAGCGAGCCGGAGCGGGCGCTCAACACGGACGGTGGTCGGATCGAATCGTCGCTTGGCCGTAAGGGGCCGTCTGAGAGTTTGGTCGCCACCGTCCCTCCCTCTGTCCTGAATGGATACACGAGCATCGAGGCTCGCACGACAAGCACAGGAGCAGGGAAGAACACATGAGCAACATCCTCCGCGCCGTCGGGATCGACATCTCCAAGGACTGGCTCGACGCCTTCGCCGCCCCCGAGGGGAGAGCATGCCGGTTCCCCAACGACAGCGCCGGCCTCCACAAGCTGATCGCTTGGATCGGCCGTGGGGTCGACCGGATCGCGTACGAACCCACCGGAGCCTTCCACCGCGACTTCGAGGACACCCTCCTGAAGGCCGGGCTCCCCCTGTACGCGATCAACCCCTTCCAAGTCCGGTCCTTCGCCCGCTCCATCGGGCGGCGCGCCAAGACCGACGCGGTGGACGCCCGAATGCTGGCCATGATGGCGTCGGCCATCGAGGATCTGCGTCCGACCGAGGCGAGATCGGAAGGACAGCGAGAGCTCGCCGAGCTTCAGCAGATCCGCGACGCGCTGGTCAGGGATCGCACCGCAACCACCAACCGGGGCAAGAACTTGCGCACTCCCGTGGGCAAGCGGGTCACCAAGCAGAGGCTGCGGCAGATCGAGCGGCAGCTCAAGGTCATCGACGCAGAGATCCCGGCGGCGGCTCGGGGAGGAGAAGGCGTTGGAGCGCCGGGCCGAGATCCTGACCTCGATCCCGGGCATCTCGGACATCACCGCTGCGGGACTGATCGTCCACATCCCGGAACTGGGCACGCTCACCGGACCGCGCGCCGCCAGCCTCGCCGGACTCGCCCCGGTCACCCGGGAGTCCGGACACTGGAGGGGACGCAGCTTCATCCAGGGAGGCAGGCACCGGGTCCGCAGGCTGCTATACATGCCCGCGGTGGTCGCGGTCCAGCACAATCCCGCACTGAAGCGGAAATACGAGGTGCTCGTCGCCAAGGGGAAGCCGCCGAAGGTCGCCCTGACGGCCGTGATGCGGAAGCTCCTCGTCCTCGCCAACGCCCTGGTGCAGCAGGACCGCACTTGGACGCCGCATCCGCCGCGGGAATACTGCTGCCCGACGTTCCCGACACCCAGCCCGGCGGGGAGCGTTCACGGATGATCGAGCCGGGCAGCAACGGGCACCGAAGCCGAAGCGCGGCGGGGGGCGTTGCGAGCCACATCGCTTCGAGAAAAACGGGCGTCCACTTGACATGGATACTCTCAGGCGATGCCACGGCCCGTAGACTACCCGAATAGCCTCCAGACCGATCGGAAACAGCTTCCGAACCCGCCGCGAACGCGTCAGGTTTCCGTGCCTGCGCTCCGGGCCGCGAGATACGCGGCCCAGTCGTCCATGAGCCGACGCCGACGCTCGAAGAGGTCGGTGCGCCGGTACGCGGCTTCCACCTTGTTCTGGACCACGTGCGCCAGAGCCGCCTCGACCACCTCCCGGGGATGGTCCGTTTCCTCTGCTGCCCAGTCCCGGAACGACGACCGGAACCCGTGCGGCACCGCCGCGACCCGGTGCCTCTGGAGCAACTGACGCAGCCGCTTCTCGATGATCGGCTTTCCGTTCAATCGCGTGAACACCAACCGGCTGCCCTCTCCGCCCAGCGTCCGGGCCTCCCCGAGGACATCGACCGCGCGGCGGCACAGCGGCACCCGATGCTCCCGCTTCGCCTTCATGCGCGTCGCGGGCACCGTCCACACCGCCTCGCCCAAGTCGATTTCCGACCACTCGGCCCAACGCACCTCACCCCACCTCGCCGCCGTCAGCACCAGAAACTCGAACGCCAACCGGGCCACCGGCATCTCTTCCGTCGTCCTCGCCTTCCGGATCGCCGCTCCAACCTCCCGATGAGGGAGCGCCTTCATGTGCTTCACGACCCGGTTCTGCGGCCCGAGCACCGACCGGACCCGGTCGCAGGGGTTGTCGGTCCGGTACTCCATCGCCACCGCCCACTCGAACACCGAGCGCATGCGCTGATGCACCGACTGGGCCGTGGATCCCTTCGTGTGCCAGATCGGTGTGAGGATCTCCAGAACATCGGCTGTGGCCACCTCCGAGACCGCGATCTGACCGATGCGCGGGAAGGCGTAGCGTTTCAGGGTCGATAGCCAGTCCTTCCCGTGCTGCTTGCTGCGCCATCCGGCCTGCTTCTGCTTCAGGACGCGCCCGGTTGCCTCGGCGAAGCTCGGGATGCCCCGTGCCCGTCGCCGCTCGGCGAGCGGATCGCCGCCCTCGCGGGCGAGCTTGCGGTTGGCCCGCGCCTTCTCGCGGGCCTCGGCCAGCGACACGAGCGCGACGCTGCCGAGTCCGAAGTCGCGGCGGCGGCCGCGAATGACGAGCCGCTGCACCCAACTGCGCGCACCGCTCGGCTGAACGTAGAGGTAGAGTCCATTGCCGTCGCAATGCCTCCCGGGAGGTGCGGAACGCACGAAGGCAGCCGACAGCCGCTTGTGGGGGTGGCGGCCCTTTGGCTTGGTTCTCCGGGTCGGAGCGGGCGTGTGGGTTACGTCATCCATTACCTCATAATATGTGGGATCGGATCGGAAGTCAAGAAACATGGCGGGAAGACAAACGGCGAGCATTTATAGGATAACATATTATCATACCACGATATATGGTACTTCACAGAACATCCTGAGACGCTGCTGGACTTGAGTAGACTACAGTGACCGTGACCGCGAGCGACGCTGACGGGGCCTCCGCCCTGCACGAGATCGCGGTGACCGTGACGACTGGAAGAAACAACCAGCCTCCGGAGGCTCTGGGCGACATCCCGGCCGTTTTCCTCACGGCGGGCGAGTCGGCCGAGGTCGACATGTCCCCGTACTTCAGCGATCCGGACGGCGACGCGCTGACGTACGGCGCCACGACCTCCGCGGCCGGCGTCGTCACCGCCTCGGCGTCGGACGGCACACTGACCCTCACGGCGAGGACACGGGGAACCGCAACCCTCACGGTGACTTCTGGAGACCCCGGCGGGCTGGAAGCCGAGTCCTCCTTCGCGGTGGCCGTCGTGGAGGCGGATATCGGGTCGTACAACATCGATCTCATCTCCATCACCCCGATGACCGAGACCCAGGCGGCGGCATATCGAAACGCGGCCGAGAAGTGGATGCGGGTCCTCGCGGGCACGGAACTCCCGGACATGCCGGTTGGAGCGGAGATTCCCGTGGGATGCTGGGACGAGATCTCCGACCGGCGTGTCGACAGCGTCGACGACCTACTGCTGGTCGTGGCGGTCGGCACGTTCGAGAGCTCTACGACCATTGCGTCCGCCGGCTCGTGCCGACGGCATGCGGATTCGATGCTGCCCTGGATGGGAAGAGTGAAGTTCAACGAACGCTATCTGGCCGAAATCGAAGCCGACGGCGGGCTTGAGGAGGTCGTCCTCCACGAGATGGGTCACACCCTGGGGCTGGGCAGCTACGACTGGCGTCGATTCGATCTACTCGCCAACCCGACTCTGACGTGGCTCTGGATCACGGTGCTGCACGACCCGGGCGAGGACACGCATTTCACCGGCTCACTGGCTGCCGAGGCCTTCGACGAGGCGGGGGGAACAGACTACACGGATGGGGACAAGGTGCCGGTCGAGAACTGCAAGGGGCCGGGGTCAGGCGATTCCCACTGGAGAGAACTTTATTGGACCGAGGCAGTAGGGGACAGCAACTGCCGTGAAGGAGACATCCTGCTCGGCGGAGAACTCATGTCGCCAACATACAACCGTGGGGTGCGTGCCGCGTTGAGCAACATCACGATCCAGGCCCTGGCCGATATGGGCTACACGGTCGACGCCTCCGAGGCCGAGTCATACAGCCTCCCGGAGCCGGGGGCCGAGCGAGCCGATCCCGAGCGTACGCTCGACTACGGCGACGACGTGTTCAGAGGGCCGATTACGCTGCACGACCGCAGCGGCCGCATCGTGCGCATTATCCGCAACTAGTTCCAGTGCAGCGACATCGAACAGGACGAACGAAACCCCGGAACCCCGGAAGGGAGCCGCCATCATGAGAAGTCGAGAAGTGTTCAGGAGGTGCCGCATGCGCTCGTACGGTCCGGCAGCGAAGATGATCGGAGGCTACGCAACGCTCCTGCTCGTGTGCGGCGTCGCTGCCTGTGGCACGGAGGGCGGCATGGTGGAGTTCGAGCCCGCGTTCCAGGGCCCGCCGTGCCAGGTTGGGCAGGAACTCGGTCCCGGACAGAGTTGCACCGACGGTTCGAGTTACCAGTTCAGCGTGGAGTCCGATGGCATCGCATGCCTGATACCTGACGGAATGAATCGCACGAGGGGCAGTTGTTCGAACAGCGCCATAGATGTGGAGGGCTTCGCCGCCAGCCCGATTCCTGACACCTTGAGATGGCGCATCGACGCACTTCCGTGATGCGCGGCAGGAGGCCCGTCCGGGCAAAGGAGAATGAGGTCTTATGTCCAGTCTCATGAAGTCGACTTGTGGATTCGTGCTCGTCCTGATCGCCGGGACTGGCTCCGGCGGGTGCTGTGTTGATGTGGACCCAGACGGTATCGACGGGTGCGGATCCCGTACCGTGGTGGCGCCGGAGGAGCCTGTGAACCGGGCTCCACGACCGTCCGGCGCCATCTCGCCCCAAACGATCGGGATCGGGCAGTCCGTCAATCTCAACGTCTCGTCATACTTCCAGGATCCGGATGGAGATGCCCTGTCGTTTGGGGCGAGATCGAACGAAACGCAGGTGGCCTCCGCCAGCGTGTCCGGCAGTTCGCTCACCATCACCGGTGAAGCAGCAGGAGTCACGGCGGTGACTGTCACTGCCCGCGATCCCGGGGGCTTAGCGGCCACGCAGAGTGTGGCGGTCACGGTCCTTCCGGTACGCTGACGCCGGAGCGCAGCCTGGACCGTTGGACGACCTCAGTCCGGGATCACTGTGCCCGTGGCTTCAACGCGCGCGACCCATCGTGAATGGCGAACGCGAGACCGGGATCCGATTCGGAGCGGGGGCCTGTCAGAACATCAAACCGACCGCGACAACGATCTGTTCCGACGCCGTTGAATACCGCCCCTCCAGGAACGGCGACGGTCCGGCAGACCCGAATCGCAGGCCAGCCAGGAGATTCGCGCCAACCTCTGATTCGCTCGTTGAGATACTGATACCGCCGGCCGACACACTGCCGCTCGCTTCGACATAGTTGATCCCGGCGCCGGCGTATGGCGCCACCGTCCCTCCCACGGATATGTCGAGAACAACGTTCCCGTTGAGTTCCCAGTAGTTAATTTCGGCGCCAATTGCGTCCGCTTCCGCGTCGCTGGGAAAGAAGTAGTCGAAAGAACCCACAAGGCTCAGCCCCAAGTCGCCGGCCGGAATAGCAAGCGATACACGAGGCCCGACGCCGAAGTCGGAGTCTTCGCCGTAGCTGGCCGCGGCACCGAAGCTGATGCCCTGCGAAGCGAGAGGGGCCGTCAAACCGAACAGCAGGACGGGGACAACGAAACACAGGCAGACGAACCGGCGATTCATACGAGCCTCCTTCTCGATGGGTTGACACCGCACAATGGCGGCTCCGATACCGAAAGTAACGACGTACCCTGAACGCCAACGTCCCCCAAATGGGGGATGTATGAAACATCGACTACCGGCGCTGATCCGCGGCCTGGAAAGGCCTGACCGCGCCCGTCGCATCGACGCGGGCTGCGGAGGTCCCGCGCAGGGTGTCGTGGTCCTCGGGGGATAGCGCGATGACCGGTGGGGCGCGGTCGTAGAGCTGCCCGGCGACTATGGCGGCGAGGGCGAGGAAGGTGTCGGGGCCGCGGGTCAGGAATGGCGCAGGGGCGGACACGCTTGTGCTCGGCTGTATGACGATGGGGTTCCTGGATGTCGCCCGAACGCTCTCCGAGCGTCTCGGCGTACCCGTCATCAACCCCGTTTTCGCAGCGCTCAAGGCGGCGGAGTCGTTCGCAGCCACCGGTGTCAGGCCGTCCGCGCGCGCCTACCCTCCGCCCCGCAAGGCGATCGCGACCGCTCCCGTCTGACGCCGAGACTCCCGCTGCGCGACTGGCTGGAGAAGGCCGTGGCCCCTCCGCTGTGCGGCGACAGGGGATATCTCCGGCCATTGCTTCGGAGATCGCGGCCCTGCCGGATTCGTTCCACCGGGATCCCGCGGACCGGACGGTCGTCGCGACGGCCAGGGCCTTGGGCGCAACCCTTCTGACTCAGGACCGCCGCATCATCGAGTCCGGCTTGGTCCAGGCCATCGGATAGCGTCCCCCGGCACGATCCGCGATTACCGCCGCCGGGGGACGCCCCGCTACCAGGTCATGTTGAGTCGAACGAGCAGGCTGTGGTCCGGCTCCTGGCGAAACACGTATTGCCGACGCCGGGCGTCGACGCCGAAGTGGAAGTTCAGGGGCCCGCTCCGCAGAACGGTCAGGTTGTAGCCTACTCGGTAGTCCCGCCCGAACAGGGAAGTCGCGACGCCAAGCCTCGGCGTCCCCACCAGCCCGCTCCCGACGGGCAACGCGTAGCCCACCTCGGCATTCAACCGGTTGGCCGATTCCAGGCCCGTGGCCCCGAGCCCAGTCATGGTCTGCCGGCCCCAGAGCGCCTGGGCCCCGCTCATTGCCTGGCCGCCCCACGACGGCGACACGCGCGCCGTGAACCCCAGGGGTGTCGAAGGTGTCGGGTCGTAGATCAGCGACAGAGAAGCGCCGCGTTCCTCGTATCCCTCGGCCTCGTGCACCAGGAGCGTCCGCACTCGAGCGTCAACCGAGAGCCCGGCCAACAGGTCGGATACCATGAGGCCGGCGGCGAAGTCCGCACCCGCGCCGGTCTCGCCGTCCCCGCCGTCGTACCGCATGCCGGCTTCGATCGACGGTGCGAGCGTTGCCCCCGAGGAGAGTCTCCGGGCGTGGACCGCCTCGAACATCAAGCGGTGCCGGCTGGCACTCAACAGCGTGCTCTGGATGGTCCCGGCTCCCTCGACATCGGCCCTCGTGAAGGCCGTCTCACCCTTGAATCTCAGGCTCGTCCTGCCGCCTTCGATCAGTCGCTCGCTGGACGCCAGCGACTTGCTCAGGCCCGCCGCCACCATCTGCTGCGTCATGTCGCTCGCTTGCGCGTCCGCCGCCACATCGTCGATCTCGACCTCGCCCCAGCCATGGCCGGCCGTCGCCCACAGGTTCCATCCGCCTGGGGCCTGCCAGCCCAGGTAGGGGTTGATGCTCGTGAGGGGAGTCGTCAACTCGCCCGTCACCACCTCGGAGGCCGTGTAGTCCACCGCCCCGCGCGCCCGCGACAACGACACCCCTGCCAGCAGCCGCGCGCTCACGCGGGCATCGATCCCGACGTTGGCGCTCAACACGCTACCATCGTAGCCCAGCGTTGCCGGATTGCCGCCCGCGAAGTCGCGGTAACTCCCGCTTCCCCAGAGCGTCAGGCCTCCGGCGCCGCCGCCCTGCACGGCGCGCCCCGCGTGGAGCGGGAGGCTGAAGGATGATTCCGCAAGGAGCCGGCCGAGATCGAGTGTGCCGTGCCCCAGCGCCCGGGCGTTTGCCAGCAGGGCGTGGGGAGTGAGGGCGGAGGCGCCGCCGAGGTTCAACCCCACCGCCATCGGGGCACCGGAGGTGGCCTGCCGGATGCGGGCCGAGATGGCATCGATCGTGTTGGCGGTCATGGCTCGCATGACCTGGGGGAGCACGGACTCGATGGCCGTGTTCTGGCGCGCCGCGGTCACCCCCGGCGAGTTCATGTAGAAGCCCGATCCGACGACGATGTCCATCGGGAGTATGCGTCCGTCCGGCGGCTGGATTTGACCGGTGAACTCGCGGGCGTAGCCCACTTTGGGGATGTCGGCCGCGTCCGTGTCGTCGGTGGGATCATCCCAGAAATACTGTACGAAGCCGCCTTCCGGGCTGCTGGCCGCCGCTTCGAGTACCTGCGTCAGAACGAACTCCCCGGTGACGGCATCCTGGACGGTCGGTATCAGAGGCTTGAGTTCGAACCGATCCGGGAACGCCCCGTGAAACAGGATGACGTTGCTGTTGCGCTCCAGCACGTAGAGGTACACCGAACCGTGCCTCCAGGGCCCGTTCGGATCCCGCATGGCGATTCTGGCCTGCGAGGAAGCCGCTGGACCGCCGCGCTCCTGGAGCTCGATGAAGTACTCGCCCGCTTCCGTGACGAAGGTCTTCAGGGTCTCGCGATCCACCACGTCCCTGGCGGTAACGGTCGGATCGCCGTAATCGATTTCCTCTTGAGCCAGGTGGGTTGCGTCGAGCTCGAATCCGGCGAGCAACAGGAGCGGGATGCCAAGAGTGGCGGAGACATATACGCTGGCATGGCCGGAGGCGCCCGGTATGCCCGGCCGCAGGCCCGGGACCGGGACGGTCGCGTCGAATGCGCCCTCCGGTTCCTGCAACAATGTGGCGAAGACGGCGGCCTGCGCGGCGGCGGCGGTCGCGGGATCGGGGGAGGCCAAGTTGGCCAGATCGGCCGGGGAAACCCCCAGCGCGGTAAGGATTTCCGCATAGATCAGGGGGTTGAGCAGCCCGCCGGACTGTGACATGTCCTTTGCATGCACGAACACCCGGCCGTCGGGCGTCAACTGTATGAGGTAGGTGGAGCCGGAACGCCACGGCCCCCCCTCCTGCCTCAGGAGACATCCGAAGTACGCCGCGTGTTCCACGGTGACTTGCGGGGACAGGTTCTTGAAGTAGTCCCTCGCACCCACCGCAAAATCCCTCAGGCTGGCGCTCCCGTTTTCCACCTGCTGCGCCGTCACGCCCGGATCGGGAGGCGGAGGCACGCCGGGAGTGAGCGGACAGGCCTCCTGCCCCAGCGCCGGGGCGGGACGCCCGAGGGACAGGACGCCGGCCAGTACGAGCAGCCCGACCGCGTGAATCGTCTTCGTCGAAATGGGTACCGTTCGCGCCATCATCTCGAGGTTTCTCCCCATGCGGTTGCGTTGGTTGCGCTGTGTGCGAACCGGGATCCGATCGGAGCGAGGTCCTCTCAGAACAGAAAACCGACTGCGACAACGATCTGCTCCACCGCCGTGGAGTACCGCCCCTCCAGGAACGGCGACGGTCCGGCGGACCCGAATCGCAGACCAGCCAGGAGATTCGCGCCAACCTCCGATTCGCTCGCTGAGATGTTGAAACCGCCGGCCGACACGCTGCCGCTCGCTTCGGCATAGTTGATCCCGGCGCCGACGTATGGCGCGAACGTCCCTCCCACGGGTATGTCCAGAATCACGTTCCCGTTGAGTTCCCAGTAGCTGATGTCGGCGCCAGCCGCGTCCGCTTCCGCGTCGCTGGGGAAGAAGTAATCGAAAGAACCCACAAGACTCAGCCCCAGATTGCCGGCCGGAATGGCAAGCGATACTCGAGGCCCGACGCCGAAGTCAGTGTCTTCGCCGTAACTGGCCGCGGCACCGACGCTGATGCCCTGCGAAGCGAGGGGAGCCGTGAAGCCGAATAGCAGGACGGGAACAACGAAACACAAGCCGACAAACCGGCGATTCATGAGAGCCTCCTTCTTGCGTTGACATTCACATGGAGCGTCTCCGATGCCGAACGTTAACGACGCATTTTGAACATCACCACCCTATTTGGGGGGGGAGCACGAAACATCGACTATTGGCGCCGATCCGTGCCCTGGAGAGGCCTGACCGCGCCCGTCGCATCGACGCGGGCGCCAAGGATCCCGCGTAGGGTGTCGTAGTCCTCGCGGGATAGCGCGATGACCGGTGGGGCGCGGCCGTAGAGCTGATCGGCCACAATGGCTGCAAGCGCGAGGAAGGTGTCGGGGCCGCGGGTCAGGAATGCCGCGGGAGCCGTGCCGCGGCGGATGGCTTCGAGGAGGACGGCGGTTGTCGTGCTCGACCCGCGGGTCGCCGGGATGGCCATGATGCTGCCGGTGCCCGTGCGGCCGGCCAGCGGATGGCGCCGGTCGATGATCTCACCGGTATCGGCGTCGTAGCCGCCCCAGAAGCTGAGCGGCTCGGAGGAGTAGAGGACGGCGCCCTCCGCGGTGCCCGGGACGAGCGCTCGGCCGATCAGCGGAGCGGAGCCCGGGACGGCTGGTTCGTCGCTCACGGCTCGGCGGTCCAAGCACTGTCGTCACGCGTGACGCGGCCGGCGACGGCGGAATCCACGCAGTCCGCCAGGCTCCCGAAGGCGACGGCGCGATCGAGCAGCCCGGGGGTGTACCATGCGTACTTGGCGGAGTTGGTCATGAGCCGCCGGATGCTCTCCGGCAGCATGGGCGTCGTCAAGATGCACGTGTCGACGGTCAGTTCGCCTCCGAACGATTCGATCACGTCGACGTAGCCCGCTTTCGCCGCCAGTTCACGGACGGCTCGCCCGGTCGTGATCAACAGCCGCACTCCGGTGTGGCGTCGTCGACCATCGACGAGTCGCGCCAGGGTCGCGAATTCCGACAGCGAGAAGTGCGGGCTCCCCAGCACGACGAGGTCGAGGCCGTCCGCCTCGGACAGGCCCGAACCGAGTTCGTCCCGGGCCGCCCGCAGCGCCGCAGGCCCCGGACGCAACCGAGTCGCCGGTTCCCTGCCGTGAAACGCCGCGTCCAGGTCCGGCGCCTCGGGCGTGAGGCCGACCCAGTGGAACAGGCCCACCGCGCCTGAAGAGGCCATGGCGGCGCCCAGCGCCTTCAGGTCGTCCTCTCCGGGCCGGGCCCGGAGTCCGTCCAGCACTGGGATCCGCCCCTCCACGCGCAGTCCGATCCACTGTCCCAGCACCGGGTACAGCGCCGTCTCCTCGGCGAGCCGCCGCGGGACGCCGGAGAGATCGACGAGCACCTGCCCCGCTCGATTCTCCGTGAGGTGCAGCCCCGCAGCCGGGGCCCGGCCCGTGACCGCGCAACAGATGTCCAGCAGGTCCGGGTAGCGCTCGGTGCGCGCGCCCAGCACCGAATTCGCGAACACGATCGCGCTCGACTCGCCCCACGCGACCTGCTCCCCGACCCCCGGGCGCGGCTGTGTCTGATACGGCGCGCACGTCCAGGTGGGCTCGCAGCCCATCGCCTCGTACGCCTCCATCTGGCGGCGCGCCGGTTCGGCCCAGGATTCGGACACGTCCCACTCGCGCCAGCCGTGTTCGTCGACCCCGGAGACGTTGAGCGTCGTCGGCACTCGCACCCGTGCGCCGCCCTCCGCCAGGCGCTCCGCGAACTCGAGCGTCGCCGGCCCCTGGTAGAGCGACGAATCGATGTGCGCCGCCGTGATGTCGAGCAGTTCCCGCGCCCCGACCACTTCGGCCATGCGCGCGAGGATCGACATCGCGAGCCGCGTGCCCTCCCCCTCATCTCCGCGCAGGAGTGCGAGGTCTCCCGCTTCAAGGCGGACGTCCGTCACCGAGCCGTGTTCCATCCGCCCGTGTTCCATCCGGCTGCGTTCAGCCCCATCTTCCGTCCAACCAGTCCAGGAGTCTGAAGCCCACGGATCCGACCATGCGCATCGTCTACTTCCTTCCCGGACCCATGTCCCGCGGCCCTCTTGGGCCGGAGGAACTCGTCCGTCGCCAGGCCTTCCTCAACGAGCACGCCTTTCATGGGACGGACGCCGTCGTTCGCGAGACGGACAACGGTCCAGCGTCCGTCGAATCGTCCGCGGAGGAATACCTTTCGGTTCCCGGCATCCTCGAGGCCGCGCCCCGGCTGGAGGCGGAGGGGTTCGACGGGATGATCATCGGCTGCTTCGGCGACCCCGGGCTGGCCCCGGCCCGCGAACTCGTGGACTTCCCCGTCATCGGTCCCGGCCAGGCGGGGGCGCTCGCCGCCGCCCAGATGGGGCAGCGGTTTGGGATCATCACGGTGGTCGAGGAGGTGGTACCGGCGATCCGCCGCCAGATGCGGGGCTACGGACTCGAGGGCCTCGTGGCCGACATCCGGGCGGTGGACGTCCCGGTGCTCGAACTCCGGCAGCGCGCGGATCAGGTGCTCGAAACGATGGAGCTCGAGGCCCACGCGGCGCTGAGCGCAGGGGCGGACACGCTCGTGCTCGGCTGTATGACGATGGGATTCCTGGATGTCGCCCGAACGCTCTCCGAGCGTCTCGGCGTACCCGTCATCAACCCCGTTCTCGCAGCGCTCAAGGCGGCGGAGTCGTTCGCGGCCACCGGTGTCAGGCCGTCCCCGCGCGCCTACCCTCCGCCCCGCAAGGCGATCGCGACCGCTTCCGTCTGACGCCCCCCGGCGCGTCAGGGCCGGATCACGCCGACGCCGTCCTCGATCGTGATCGTCGTCCCGAACTCCGCGGAGAGCTTCGCCAGACCCTCGAGAATTTCCTTCCCGAGCGCGTCGTCCGCCATCATCGGGCGCCCGCGCACCGGCCGCGGCAGCTGCCAGCCCATGGTGATGGGGTGTAGCTGGATCTCCTTCAGCATCCCGCCCTCATACTGGACGACGGGGACGACGCTCTCCCAGAACCCCTTCCCCACCGGGAACGAAGACGCCCCGGCCCGCTCGATGCGCACATCCTGGAACTTGCCCGGAAGGTCCGCGTAGCCCAGCCCCTGGGCCTCGTAATTGTCCTGCGGCTGGAACTCGATCGTCTCGTTCTGCATGGCGAAGTTCGCCAGCGAGTAGAAGATCGGCTTGCCCTGGTACATCTCGATCGCGCGCAGGATGTGGGGGCCGTGTCCCACGAACATGTCCGCGCCCGCGTCGACGACCGCCCGGGCGACGTCCACGATGAAGTCCGCCGGCACCTCCCGGCGATCCGCGCCTTCGTGCGTATGGCTCGTGACGATGACCCACTCGGCCTGGCGTTGCGCCTCCTTCACGACTTCGACGATCTCCGCCAGATCTCCGGCGTGCGGCACCGTCTTCACGCCCGGCTTGGATCCCTCCATGAAGGTGATGCCGCCGAAGTTCACCCGGGGACCGGAGCCGCCTCCCCGCCCCGCCACAGCCAAGGCGCCGCGGAGACCCGCCATTTGATCGGCGGTCACCGTCACCTGCCGTTCGTAGCGGATCGGGCTCAACCCCGGACGCCCGCGCATGTCCGGCCTCTGGTGGCCGGCCCGCATCGCGTCGTTGAAGGTCGAGGCGATCGAGATCAGGGCCACTCGACCGCCGGGCGTGTCCACGTAGGCTGGAGCCCGCGCCTCCGCGAGGTTCTCGCCGTAGCCCGCGATCGCGAGTCCCGCCGCTTCGGTCGCCTCTTTCGTTCGCCGCGCCCCGCCGGCGCTGAAGTCCATCGTGTGGTTGTTCGCGAAGCTCACCATGTCAAAGCCGAACCAGGCGAGTTCGTGCGCGATTTCCGGCTCCGCCCGCATGTAGGTGCCGCCGCTCGCCGCCGCCGGGATCACGTCGTCCTCGTAGTCGTGGAAGAGGATCTCGAGGTTCACGAACGCGGCGGTCGCGCTCTGGATGATCTCCCGCAGGGCGAGGAACTCGGGCTCCCGGTACGGAGACATCTTCCGGGAGATGATCGCGTCGCCGGCGAGGGCGATGGACATGTCCCCGCGCGCGTCCTCGAAGGCTTGGGCCTCAAGCGATGTCGGCGTGGTGAGGGCGGTCCCTGCGGCGAGGGCGAGACCGGCCGCAATCCCGGTGAGCGTGAGGGACAACAACGGAATACGATTCCGGCGCATGAGTGCCTCCGATGAGCTTGCCTGAGTACGCTTTTGCTTGTGCGGTTTGCATCCGGGCCGACAGATTCGACTGTATGAACTACAACATGCTTTTTCCGACTGCACCCCGCCACGCCGCGCGGGCGCTCAGGATGCTCATCGCTGCGGCCGCGCTCCTCACCGGCGGCTGGTGGACCGCCGGACCTGTCGACGCGCAGAGCTACGACCTGATCATCAGGGGCGGCACCCTCGTCGATGGCTCCGGAAGTCCGGGCCGGGTGGGGGATGTCGCGATCGACGGCGGGCGGATCGCGGCCGTGGGTGATCTGGGGGGCGCGACGGCCGACCGAGTGATCGACGCCGCCGGCCGACACGTATTCCCGGGCTTCATCGACACGCACTCCCATGCCATGCCGGCGCTGCTGCGCGACGAACTCCGCACGGCGCAGCCGCTCCTCGCGCAGGGGATCACGACGATCTTCGCCAACCCGGACGGCGGTGGCACGGTCGACCTCGCCGACCAGCGGGCGCGAATCCTCGACCCCGGAGTCGGCGTGAACGTGGGGCAGTTCGTCGGACACGGCAGCGTCCGCCGCGCCGTCCTTGGAATGCAGGCGCGGGAGGCCACGCCCGAGGAACTCGACCGCATGCGGTCCATCGTCCGCGGCGGCATGGACGGGGGCGCCTTCGGCCTCTCCTCCGGCCTCTACTACTCTCCGGGGTCGTACGCCCCCACCGGCGAGGTGGTCGAACTCGCAAAGGTCGCGGCCGGGTACGGCGGCGTCTACCAGGGCCACATCCGCGACGAGTCGGACTACTCGATCGGCCTGCTCGGGGCCGTGGACGAAGTCATCGAGATCTCGCGCGGATCCGGCATCACCGGCGTCGTCACGCACATCAAGGCGCTCGGGCCCCGGGTCTGGGGCGAGTCCGCCGAGGTCGTCCGTCTCATCGAGGCCGCTCGCGCGGAAGGTCTGGCGGTGTACGCGGACCAGTACCCCTACGAGGCCTCGGGCACGAGCATCGTCGGGGCCCTCGTCCCGCGCTGGGCGCTCGCCGGCGACGACGGCGCCCTCTACGCGCGCATGGAGAATGCCGGTGAGCGCGCGCGGCTTGTGGCGGACATGTGGGAGAACCTCGACCGCCGGGGCGGCGCCGACCGGCTCATGCTCCAGGGCGGACCCCACGGTGGCCGGACCCTCCAGGACGTGGCCGACGAGCGCGGGATGGACGCGGTCGAGACCGGGCTCGCCCTCCTCGTGGAGGCCCGCGAAGGCGGAGGCGGCACCGGTCTCACCTCCTTCAACATGAACGACGAGGACATCGCGCGCTTCATGTCGCAGCCGTGGATGATGACGTCTTCCGACGGCTCGCTCTGGGTGCCGGGCGAAGGACACCCGCACCCGCGCGGCTTCGGGGCCTTCCCGCGGCGGATCCGGAAGTACGTGCGGGAGGAAGGCGTCACCACGCTCGAGCAGGCGATTCACGCCATGACGGCGCTCCCTGCCCGCGTGTACGGGATCGAAGGCCGTGGCGTGCTCGAGGCCGGCACGGTCGCCGATGTGATCGTCGTGGACCTTGAACGATTCCGCGACACCGCCGAGTACGACGACCCGCACGGGCTCGCCGAGGGGGTCGAGTATTTACTCGTCAACGGCACGTTCGCGATCGATGAGGGCCGTTTCACGGACGCCCTCGCCGGCAAAGTACTCGTCAAGGCGAGGTAGGCAGGCGCGGCACACGGGGCCCGAATGGCCCACCGGACACATGGCCAATTTGGCACAAGGAAACCAGGAGTAACCATGCAATTCCCTACACGAACCCTTGGCGCACGGGGCGCTCTCGCCTCCCTCATCGCACTCTCCGCTTCGGCGTGGTCGCTCACGGCCCAGGACGCTGCGGACCCGAGCGCACTCCCGGTCGGCGTCGGGACCTCGACTGCCGCGGCGGAGACGGTCGACCCGAGTCTCTTCGGCGGCCTCTCCTTCCGCTTTGTCGGTCCCTCGCGCGGCGGCCGCGTCACGGCGGTCGAGGGTCACCGCTCGCACCCCCACACCTTCTACCAGGGGGCGACCGGGGGCGGCGTGTGGAAGACGACGAACTACGGGATGACGTGGGAGAACATCTCCGATGGATACTTCCGGTCTCCGTCCATCGGCCATATCGAGGTCGCGGATTCGGATCCGAATATCATCTATGTGGGGACGGGCTCCGACGGCATCCGCTCGAACATCATCATCGGCAGAGGCATCCATAAGTCGACGGACGCTGGAGACACGTGGGAACACGTCGGGCTCGAGGACGGGGGCCAGATCGCGTCCGTGAAGGCCCACCCGGACAACCCGGATCTCGTCTATGCGGCCGCGATGGGGAACCCGTTCATCAACAATGAGACGCGGGGCGTCTATCGCTCGTCGAACGGGGGCCTCGACTGGGAGCGCATCCTCTTCACTTCGGATTCCGTCGGGGCGGTGGACCTCGAGTTTCATCCCGCGGACCCCAACGTGATCTACGCCGGGATGTGGCGGGCGCAGCGCCGGCCCTGGTCGATCATCTCCGGGGCAAGCGAGGAGGATGGGATCTGGAAGACGACGGACGGGGGCGACACGTGGCGGCGGGTCACGGCCGGGCTCCCGGACGGACTCATCGGCAAGGTGGACTTCTCCGTCTCGGCGGACATGCCCGACCGCGTCTACGCGCTCGTGGAGGCGCCGGAGCCGATCGAGGGTCTGTACCGCTCGGATGACGCCGGCGAGACGTGGGAGCTGATCAACGACGACCCGCGCAACCAGCTCATGCACCGGCCCTTCTATTTCACGAATATCACCGCGGACCCGACGGACGGGGACGTCGTCTATGTCCTCAACCTCTCCACATGGAAGTCGACGGACGGTGGAGAGACGTTCCGGACGATCCCGAACGTGCACGGGGATGACCACGATCTGTGGATCAACCCGGACGACTCGCGGATCATGGTGCACGGGAGCGACGGCGGCGGGGTCGTGACGCTGGATGGCGGGCAGACGTGGTCGCCGGTCAACAACCAGCCCACCGCGGAACTCTACCAGGTCGATGTGGACGACCGCTTCCCGTATTGGCTCTATGCGGGCCAGCAGGACGATTCCTATACGGTGGCGGTGCCGAGCCGGCAGCCGTCGCTCTCCGCGCCGGGTGGTCCGGACGCATACTGGCGCTCGCCGGGCGGGTGTGAGACCGGGCCTGCCGTGCCGAAGCCGGGCGACCCCGACGTCGTGTACGCGAACTGCAAGGGGCGCTTCGGCGTCTACAACCAGCGCACCGGGCAGGAGCAGCAGTATTACGTCGGCGCGGTGAACATGTACGGGACCAGCCCCGCCAACCTCCCCTACCGCTTCCAGCGCGTCGTGCCCATCGAGGTGTCGCCGCACGATCCGGACCTCGTCTATCACGGTTCGCAATACGTGCACCGCACCAGCGATGGAGGCCGCACGTGGGAGCGGATCTCCCCGGACCTGACCGCGTTCCGTCCCGAGCGGCAGATGGTGTCGGGGGGACCCATCACGCGCGACGCGACGGGGGAGGAACACTATTCCACGCTCTACGTGATCGAGGCTTCGCCGCACGACCCGGACGTGATCTGGACGGGGGCGAACGACGGCCCGGTGTACGTGACGCTGGATGGCGCGGAGTCGTGGGAGAACGTGACGCCGGCGGATATGCCGCCCGAGGGTCGCATCAACTCGATCGACATCTCCCGGCACGACCCGGACAAGGTGTACGTGGCAGGGTACCGCTTCCTGCTCGGCGACTTCAGCCCCTACGTCTACCGGACGGACGACGCCGGGGAGACGTGGATCCGTCTGGCGGACGGGACGAACGGGATCCCTGCGGACGTGCCCGTGCGCGTCGTGCGCGAGGACCCGGACCGTGAGGGACTGCTCTACGCGGGGACGGAATTCGGGCTCTTCATCTCCTTCGACGACGGCGCGACGTGGCAGTCGTTCCAACTCGACCTGCCGGTGACGCCCGTGACGGACATCGAAGTGTACCGGCAGGACCTGGCGCTCTCGACCATGGGCCGGGGCTTCTGGGTGCTGGATGACCTCACCCCGCTGCACGAGATCGGCGCCGACGGAACCGTCGCCGGTGCGGAGGGGGCGCACCTGTTCGCGGGACGGCCCCAGTACCGCACGCGGCCCGGCCGCAACTCCGGCTTCGAGTGGGCGTCGAACACGGCGCGGCCGGACTACCCGGGGGCGGGCGCGGACATCAGCTACTGGATTTCGCCGGACCTGGGACCCGACGAGACGGTGCGGATCGAGATCGTCGACGTGGGCGGCGAGGTGATCCGGTCGTACGCCAGTGGCGGGGGTGGCGGGGCGGCCCGGGCGGGGGGACCGGCGATGCAGCGCATGGCTCCGCGCGGTGGCGGCATACGGGGGGTCTCGTCGGCGCCGGGCGTGCACAGGCTGCGCTGGGACATGCGTTCGCAGGGCTCGGGCCGGGGCGGGCCGATCGTGCCACCGGGAAACTACACCGTTCGCCTCTCGGCGGGCGGCGTGACGACCGAGACCGGGCTCGAACTGCGGATCGACCCGCGGGTGGCGGCGGAAGGCGTGACCATCGCGGACCTCGAGGAGCAGTACCGCTTCAACCTCGCGGTCCGGGAGACACAGGCGGAGGCCCGTGAGGTCGCGAACGGCATCAACGATCTGCGCGAGCGCATCGCCGAGGCGCGCGCGGACGCCGGCGGCGGCCGCAACGAAACGCTCGACGCACTCGCCGAGGAGCTGGCCGAACTCGACGCCAGCGTGAACGACGCGGGGGGCAGCTATCCGCGTCCCATGCTCCTGAGCCAGCTCAACTATCTCGCCGGCATGACCGGGCGGGCCGACCAGGCGCCGGGCGCCGACGCCTACGAGCGGCACGAAGAGCTTCAGGAGGAGGTCCAGGAGGTGAGCGAATGGCTGCAGGCACTGGTGCGGCGACTGACCGCGACCTGAGTCGGACCCCGGGCATGAGGTGAGCCGAACTTGAGAGCGAGGGGAAGATGAATCTGATCGAACACCCGCTGACGGGAACGCCGTTCGGCACCGCGCTCGACCTCTGCCTGATCGTGGCCGCGCTGGTGTGGCTGCTTGGAGTCATCACCCGGGAGTACTCGTGGATCGACCGCCTGTGGTCTCTGTTGCCTCCCGTGTATTGCCTGATGGTGGCTGCCGGGACGGACTTCGCCTCGCCGCGCGTGAACCTCATGACGGCGCTCGTCGTCCTCTGGGGCGCTCGTCTGACCTTCAACTTCGCGCGCAAGGGAGGATATTGGGTCGGCGGAGAGGACTACCGCTGGACCGCCGTGCGGGAGAAGACGGGGCCGGTGGCCATGCAGGTGATGAACCTCACCTTCATCAGCTTCGGGCAGATGCTCCTGATCTGGCTCTTCACCTCACCCATCCACCAGGCGAGCGTGTGGATCGCGACCCCGCTCGGATGGCTGGACTATCTGACCGCTGCCGCGTTCCTCGTGCTGTTCGCCGGCGAGACCGTGGCCGACGAGCAGATGTGGCGCTTCCAGCAGGACAAGAAACGGCGACTCGCGGCGGGCGAAGAGGTCGCGCAGCCGTTCTTCACGTCCGGCCTGTACCGGTACTCCCGCCACCCCAACTACTTCTGTGAGATTTCCATGTGGGTGGTCTTCTACCTCTTCGGCGTCTCGGCGTCCGGGGTGTGGCTCCACTGGACGGGCCTCGGGTTCCTCCTGCTCATCGCACTGTTCATTCCGTCGATGCGGCTCACCGAGCAGATCTCGGCGGCGAAGTACCCCACCTATCGGGAGTACCAGGCGACCACGCCCGTGCTCATGCCCGGACTCGGACGGCGATAGAGGCTGGCCACAACACCCCTTTCCATATCTACTAGTCGTTTAGTAGTGTGGTCCATCGACGCCGGAGTCATCGGGTGTCGGACTATCCTATCCGGAGGTGTGAGTCCATGCGTCCTGCTCTGGCCGCGACTCTTGTTCTGACCACGAACTGCGGTGGTTCGCCTCGCTCGGCCGGGCTCGACAGTCCCGATTTCTCGATCGAGCCATCGGTGGAGACCGTCTACACCGTGGGCGCCCTCGACGGCGCACCCTGGGAGACCTTCGGGAACATATCGAGCCTGGCGTTCGACGCTGACGCTACCCTCTTCATTCTCGATGAGAGCGCCGGGCACGTCGTGGCGATCGACTCCTCGGGCGGGTACATGCGGACCATCTCGAGGCAGGGCGAAGGGCCGGGAGAGCTGGCCCGGCCCGAAGGGCTGGCCCTGTTCTCCGATGGACGCATCGGCGTCATGGACTACGCGAAGGTCGGGCTGCAGATGTTCAAGCGCGACGGCGCGTTCCTCGACGCGATCCGGTTCGAGGCCGGAGAGGGGATCCCGGGGACTCCGTTCTTTCCGATGCCCGACCACAGCCTCGTGACGGGCGAGGTCTTTCGCCGCACCGTGAGCGATGGATCCGGCGAAGGCCGCCCGATCATGCGCTTCCGACCCGACGGGAGCGGAGAGCTGCTCTACGCCGCCTGGCCCGGTCCTCCGGTCGACGATTCGCGACTCGAAGACGTTCAGTCCGGGGCGATCTTCGTGCAACTGCGTCCGATCCAGGCTTTTCCGCCTCCGCTCGAGCTGGCCGCGCTTCGGGATGGCCGAGTCGTCATCGTCGACTCTGTCGGATACCGGATCAGGATCCTTGCCCCGGATGGCCCGGAAGGAGCAGCGCTCACGACGCTCGACCGCCCGCTGGTTCCGGTCGAGGTCACGGATCGGGTCCGCGACGCCGAACGTGAACGGCGGCTTGCGTTGCTGGATTCCGAGGAGATTCCCCAGGACGTGCTGTTGGAGGGCATTTCCACGGTAATCATCCAGCCCCCGAGCGGATCCTCCGGCCCGCCCGATCCGGCGGCCCTGGAAGCGTCCCTGCGCGACACGTACCGGCGGCAGATCGGAAACATGGTGTTCCCCGCGGAGATCCCGGTCATCGCGAGGATCGCCGTGGACTGGAGCGACCGCATCTGGGTCCAGCGCACGGCGCTTCCCGGCGAACCCGGTCCCACCGACATTCTCACCTCGGATGGACGCTACCTCGGGACGATCGCGCCCGAGGGGCCGCGGATCCCCGCCGCGTTCGGGCCGGGCGGCCTGCTGGCCTACATCGAGACCGATGAACTCGGCGTCCAGCGCGTCCGCGTCGCCCGCCTCGCGGCGGATGAACTGCTGGACGGCACCCCATGATTCCGGCTGTGGGCAACCGTTGCTCCGGCCTCCACTGTCACAGCCGGTGTCCGCCCCGCGTTCTGATTCGTCGGCGTCGCATTCGTCACCTGGAAGGAAGCCTCATGCGCAACATCCGCAGCCGCACGCGTCACGTCGTCCTTATCGCCTTCCCGCTCGCGGCCGCTGCTTGCGGCGGGGACGGGGATCCCGCCACCGCCGGGCTCGACAGCCCGGACATCCTCCTCCAGCCCGATGTGGAGGAAGTCTACACCGTCGGTGTACTGGATGGCGCCGCATGGGAGATGTTCGGCAGCGTGAGGGGCGTCGCCTTCGGGGAGGACGGCTCACTTCTTGTCCTCGACAATGACGCGGGGCACATCGTCGTCGTCGATCCGGCCGGCCAGTTCGTCCGTACCATCTCCAACAAGGGAGAGGGGCCCGGGGAACTCAACCAGGCGGTAGGTCTGGCGGTGCTCGGCGATGGGCGCATCGCCGTCAACGACATGAATCGGGGGATAAAGGTCTTCAGTCGCGAGGGTGAATCCCTCCAGGAGGCCGGCTTCACTTTCCAGACCGGGATGCCCGGCTCGCGGATGTACGCCATGCCGGACCACAGCCTCCTCTCCGCAGGGATGATCAGCCGATCGTTCGGCGCGTTCCTGGGAGGGACGGATGAAGAGGAGGAGCCGGAAGGCCGACCCATCGGGCGGTTCCGCCTCGACGGCACGCAGGACGAATTCCATTTGGCCTGGGCGGGGCCACCCGTCGAGGACACAGACACTCAGACGGGAGACACGCGGATCATCATGTCCGGGATGGAGGCCTTCCCTTTGCCCCTGAGCTTCGGCGTACTCGGAGACGGCCGCGTCGTCTTGGCCGATTCGGTCGGCTATCGGATCAAGATCCTCGATGCCTCGGGTCAGGTGATGGGCACGCTCGAGCGGCCTATCGCGTCGGTCGCCGTGACCGACGAGATCCGGGATGGGGAGCGCGAACGCCGGCTCGCCTCCCTGGCCGAGGGCGGGAGCGGAGGCGGCGGAGGCGGGGTAGCGACCACCATGATCATCTCGGGCACGGTTTCGGCGGGAGCGGGCGGCGGACGCCCGAGCGGTCCCGACCCGGATGCGATGCGCCGCATGCGTGAAGATCGGATCGCGAACATGGCCTTTCCCGCGGAGGTGCCGGTCATCTCGAGGCTCGCCGTGGACCGGAGCGGGCGGATCTGGGTCCAGCGCACGGCCCTGATGGGCGAGTCCGGCCCCACGGACATTCTCACCGCGGATGGGCAGTACTTCGGCACCATCGCCCCCGACGGGCTCCGCATCCCGGCCGCGTTCGGACCGGATGGCCTGCTGGCCTACATAGACCGGGACGAACTCGACATTCAGCGCGTCCGCGTGATCCGGCTCGTGGGTGACCAGCTGCTGGAGACCGCCGGAGGCGACTGACCGAACAACATCTCTAGCGTGAGCTCTTCGCCACGAAGAGAGCCAGAATCAGCGCCACGGCCGGAACCGCGGCCGGCCCCGCCGCCCCCGCCCTCACGAGGGTATAGATTGCCCCCGCCATGATCGGGATCACGACGACAGCCGCCAGGAACCGCGTCGGACGCCGCAGGAATCCAACCCCCGCCAGCACCTCCACGACGCCGATCAGGTACTGGAACCACGCCGGGTAGCCCCACACCGAGAACTGGTCGACCATCATCCCGGCGACCTTCATCCCTCCGTTGAGGAGGAAGAGCAGCGCGAGCAGAATCGACGCCACCTTCACGGCCTTGCCTGCGTTTCCGTTGTCCGCCACTGGACGCTCCTCGTGTTGGGATACGTGGTCCGGCCCGTCGTCGAGCCTTCAACCTTGGTCCAACCCTGATCTATTGCCAGACCGCTGGCCTCGACGTTCCCGCGGGAACGTGCGGTCACGTCTCGCGTTCGCCGCCCGCGGCATCCTCCTCCCTGTGAGAGTCGAGCACGAGCGCGCGGTTCAGGGCATAACTTGCGGGCAGCCAGACTCCGTCGTCATCGCGGCTCGCGAGCCGCTTGCCGAAGTTCTGCGCACGCTGTGTCGAGCGTTCGCAGCGCAGGAAGGAAGCCTGTTCATCCGATTCCCTCTCGCTTCGTTCAGCGTCCGTCTCATCGTCGCTGCTGAGGAAGAGGGGGCCCGTCATCCTGTCGGCCGCGGCCAGGCGCAGACCCACCCAGCGCAGGAGCAGGTCGGGATCCTCCTCTGAATCGAGGGATCCCTCCGCCAACCGCGCCTCCCGGATCCCTTCCCATTCCACCCACAGTGCCGCCCCCCAGCCGTCGTTGTAGGCGGCGATCACCGCATCCCGGAGCGAGCCCGCTCGATGTTGATCGCGTCCCGTGTCCCAGTGCATGAGGCCGGAAAGGAAACCCGCCATGACCGAGTACCGGTGCAGGTCGCCGCTGTCCCGCGCCTGCCGGCTCTCGTTGAGGACGGCGAGCATCTGCAGGTAACCCGAATCCCAGTCGATGTCCTCGGCAACGGCTGCTCCTTCATCCGGATCTCCGCCCGACCGCGACCGGCTCTGGACGACGGTTCTGATCTCGTGGGTCCTGTCCAGGTCGCGGAGTTCGAGGGCGTCGGAGATGTCGTCGAACAGGGCTTCGGAATCCGTTCCCGCGAAGCGGCCGGAAAACGCGATGCCTCCCGCTTCCCCGAGGTGAAAGATCCCCCGCTTCACCGCACCGTGCGCGTCCGGGGCTTTCGTGGATTCCGGGACCTCGTCTTGCGCGAGATCCAGCCAGAAGAGGCCCTGATCCAGCGCCTTCAGGACCTTTCGGTAGGTCGATCGCCGCTGCTCGGCGTAGTCCGGGGCTCCGCCCATCGTGCCTTCCTCGCCGCCGATTACGCCGGAGCCAGGGCGATGACGCGCAGCGGGCTGCCGCTCCCGTCCACGATCTTTAGCGGCGCCGCGATCACCACCGCGCCCGTCGGCGGCAGCTGGTCGAGGTTGCACAGGCTCGCGAGGCCGAACCTCCCCGCCCCGTGCATGATCCCGTGGTTGGGGAACGGCGGGTCAAACCCACCCGCTTGGCCCGCATCGGTGCCGACCGTCTCCACGCCGACCCCTAGCACGGCGCGCTCATGGGCCAGCAGCGCCGACGTCTCCTGGTGAAAGCCGGGCGAGTGCGGACCGTCTTCCGCCACGTTGAGGAACGCCTCTTTCCCTTCCCTCCGGCTCCACCCCGTGCGCAGGAAGACCCAGGCGCCCTCCGGCACGCGTCCGTGCTCCGCCTCCCACGCCTCCAGCCCCTCGGTCGTGAGCAGGAAGTCGGGGTCCGCCTCGACCTCCGCCTCCACGTCGATCACACATGCCGGGCCGACGAACTTGCCCGGGGGGATCGTGTCCGTCGTCCCATCGGGCACGTCTTTCCCGGTCACCCAGTGAATCGGAGCGTCGAAGTGCGTCCCCGTGTGCTCTCCGAGCGTGAGGTTGTTCCAGTACCAGCCCGGCCCGTCGTCGTCATATCTCGAGATCTGGTCGATCGTCACGCCCTTCGAAGGCGCGAACATCGGCGGCAAGTCGATCACCACCGTTTCGGGCCCGAGCGGGATCGTGAGATCCACCACCCGGACCGTCCCGGCATTCAGTTCGTCGACAAGTCGTGTCAGAACGTCGGACATATGAGGTCTCTCCCTGCGTTCGTGGACCGGCGGTTCACTTTTTCCCCGGTTCACTTTTTTCCGAAGAACGGCTCCAGCGTCTGGCCGGGGTTCGGTTTCGTCATCAGCGATACCATGAAGAAGAGGATGAGGCTCGCGCCGACCCCCAATTCGACGGAATCTATCCCGTAGAGCGGGAAATAATGCTCCTGGAACCAGAGCGTCCAGACCAGACACGCGAGGAAGCCTCCGATCATGGAGGCGACCGCGCCCTTCGCCGTCCCCCGCCGCCAGTTGAGGCCGATGACGATGGGGACGAAGAAGAAGGAGGCGATGAACTTCGCCTGTTCAAGGACGATTCCCTGCACGTCTCCCAGCTTCTGGAGCGCGAAGAAGAGGGGGATGAGGGAGAGGACGACGATTGCCACCCGGTTCGCGTTGACGAGATGCTTCTGGCTCGCGTCGGGGCGGATGAACTTCCCGTACAGGTCGTGGGCGACGCCGGCGCCCGTGACGAGGAGGATCGAGTTCACGGTGGACATGATCGCCGACAGCATGGCGACGAGCAGAAGCGCGCCCACCACGGGAGGCAGCACGTGGAGGGCCATGGTGGCGGTGGCCTGGTCCTGGGAGGGGAGGTTCGGGAACAGCACCCGCATGAGCATGCCGATCGACATGATGCTCGTCGCGATGACGACCTGGAAGCCGATCGCCACGAAGATCGCCTTTCGCACCGTGCGCTCGTCGCGCATCGAGTAGAAGCGGGTGAGTTCGTACGGCGCCGCCGCGATCGAGAGCCCGAACGCGATCGCGAAGGCGAGGAGTTCCCGCGGCGAGTAGTACCAGCCCACGAGACGGTCATCGAGCGTGTCGAGGAACCCGAGCGACCGTTCCACTGCCGCGAGCGGGCTGCCGCCGCCCACCTGGTTGAGGAGGACCGGGACGGCGACGATGAGCGCCGCCACCATGATCATCGTCTGCAGAAAGTCGATGTAGGAACTCGAGCGCACGCCGCCGAGGAGCGTGTAGAGCGCGGTCGAGGCGACGATGATGAGCATCGCGGTGAGCGGGCGGATCCCGAACACGACCTCCGCGATCTCGCCGCCCGCCTGGAACTGCGCCACGAGATAGATCGTGTAGGCGACGACGATGAGGACGCCGGCGAGCGCTCCCGCCTTCGGGCTGCCGTAGCGGGCGGAGATGTAGTCGGGGACGGTGAGCGCGCCGAGACGCCGGAGCTTGGGGGCGACGAAGAAGGCGCACACGAGCCAGCCGGTCCACAGGCCGAGCCACGGGAAGACCCAGGAGACGCCGGCCAGGTAGTGGCGGCCGGCGGTGCCGACGAAGGTGCCGGCCGAAATCTGCGTGGCGGCGAGGACGGCGCCGCCCACGATGGGGCCGATCGAGCGGCCGGCGGCGAGGAAGTCGACTTCGGTCTCGGTCTTGAAGTAGCTCCAGATCGCGATGCCCATGATGACGGCCACGTAGACGCCGAGCACGACGAAGAAGATGTCGCTCATTGCGGCCCTCCGGGCCCTTCGCGGCCGCCGTGATCCGCGGTCTCCCCGGGTTCGGACGGCGATCCGCCGCGTTCTGAACGCTGCGCGACGACTTCGGCCCAGCGGCGGTCCAGTTCGTCGTCGGCGCGGATGGTCTTCCGGAAGAGGAGGATCACGGTGAGACCGAGGGCGAAGAAGCCCGCCGCGATGAGGATGATCTTCATCGGGCGGCTCCGGCACGCCCGCGACGGACCCGCGCGTTTCGCCACGTCCAGATCGCGCCGGTCAGCAGCAGCGCGAGGACCGTGAAGTCGGCGACGCGCGCGAACGAGAGTGGGCCGCCGCGCGACAGCCGGAGCAGCCCCGGCACACTGGACACGGTGGCCGTGACGACGCCATCGCCGGCCCGGATGAAGCGCGGCAGGCTGGTGGCGAGGTCCAGCGCGTCGAGCACGTCCGGATCCCCCTCCAGCCGAATCAGCCACGGCGCCGTGACCTCCTGGACGACGGTCTGCTCGGCCTCCCGGCCGGCCACGAAGAGGGGGACCCGGTCCAGCCGCCCCCGCACCAGATTGCTGACCGCGTAGGACACGGCGACCGGGGCGTCCGAGGCCACATCGATCCGGTACGCTCCGTCCACCGGGGTCAGGGCTACATCGGCGCCGGACAGCGGCTCGCCGTCCCGCTCCGTCTCCGCCAGCGACAGGCTCTGGTGCTCGATCCGAATCGCGAACGCCCGCACCGCGCCGTCCTCCGGCATGAGACCCTGCCGGACGTGGGCCACACCGTCGGCATCGAGCCGGACAAACACTGTGTCCGTCGTCTGCGCCGCGGCGGGGGCCGCGACAGGCAGGCCCGGCAGCGCGGCCAACGCGGACAACACCGCCAGCATCGCCAGCGCCCGGGGGCACGCCGGTTTCCGGCTCGCGCGTCGCACGTGCGTCAGCTCGCCGGCGCCGATGCCGCCAACTGCGCCAGCACGCGTTCCACCGCCCGGGCCGCCTCATGAAACCCGTTCGCGACGTGGTTCGCCTCGCGACGCAGTTCGTTCAGGAGGAAGGGCAGCATCTCGGAGTTCGCGTCCGCGAGGCCGGACAACTCCGTCACCCCGGCCAGCCGCGGGATCGGCGTCCGGGGCAGCGCGGGATCGTGGTCGAACGCCCCCCCTTCCGCGTAGCCGATCGGCACCAGAATCCGCGACAGGTCGAGGAACAACTCGTTCACCGCGGCAACGGCCGCCGGATTCGGTTCTCCCGCCCCCACGGCGGAGTACATGCCCTCCAGCGCGGCCCCGAGCCTCTCGAGTTCGGTGCGGACCGCGCTCAGGTCCAGCAGCTCCCCGGCGGCCTCCACGTATTCGTCGACGAACCCCGCCAGTTCGGAAACGGTTTCGCGGAAGTCGTACGGGAGGATCCGCGAGTTGAGCACGCGCGCGATCGAGGCCACGTAGACGCCCAGGTCGCGCTCGAGGTTCGCGCGCTCGGCCACGCCCATGTGGTCGTCTTCCGTGTGCCACGCGATGTTGCCGCCGCAGCCGCCCGTCGGGTAGAAGCCTAGCGCCGCGCGCTCGTCCGCCGGGATGTTGGAGAGCAGCATGTAGAACGAGGTGAGGCCGATCTGATTGAAGGAATAGTCGCCGGCCCGCAGCGGCCGCAGCCGCCTGGCGGTCTTTCCCGTGACGTCGGCGATCGCGCGCGCGCACAGCGGGCCCGCCTCGGCCATCCACATCACGTCGTCGTACTCCGTCGCGTGCCAGCAGCCCGGCGAGTCGATGTTGATCGCGCCCACGCAGCGCTGGCGCAGTTCCAGCGCGTGCGTGTCGGCATACCAGGTCGAGCCGCCGTAGCGCCCGGTCGAGTGCGCCGGCCACCAGGCAATGCGCAGCGAGCGCTTCAACCGACCCGCCTCCGCGTGGAAGATGCGCGCCAGTTCCAGCAGCGTCGCGTCCCCCACCGCGTTGTCGCCGATCCCGACGTCCCACGAGTCGTAGTGCCCGTGCACGAGCATGAACTCGTCCGACGCCCCCGCGATATGCGCCACCGGGAGCTTGCACGGATACCAGCCCTCTTCCAGCCGGACCTCCAGCCGGACGGTCTCGCCCACCGCCTCCTTCAGCCGCTCACCATCAGGGTTGTTCACCGCGACCGCGGGCGTCCCCGGCTTCGTGCCGAGGTTCCTGGTCGTCGGCGTGCCCCAGATCGACGTGCAGATCCCCCAGTGGATGTTCCGCCCGGGGTTGATGAAGATCTGTCCCGCCGCCCCCGCCGCCTCGAACGCGGACACCATGCCTGGCATCGCGTATCCCTCGCTGAGCACGATCTTGCCGGCCACATCGGGCAGGTCGTCGCCGAGCCGTTTCGCGAACAGGTCGCGTTGCCCCGTCGCGGCCGCGGCGGGGACGTACACCAGCTCCCCTTCCAGCCCCCCATCCGCGGTAGGCACCGCGAAGGACGGCGGTTTGGCCCGAATCGACCCGCCACGCCACTCCACCGAGGACTCGCGGGGAAGCGAGAGGTAGAGATCGGGCTCGTGCATCTCGAAGGGCACGCCCAGCCGACTCAGTTCGGCGGCGATGTACTCCGCGGCGACGTGCTCCTCCTCGCTCCCGGACTCTCGCACGAGGGTCGAGAAGCGCTCGAGCAGGGACCACCCCGCATCGAAGGAGACGGCCCGCAGGAGGTCGGGCTCGAGGGCGTCGGGGCCCGTGGCGAGCCCTGCCGGCGTCGTGTCGCTCAATGGTCGCTATCTCCGGGGAAGGACGGTGAGGGTGGCCTCAATGGTGTGAGGCTCGACCGTGGTAAGTGTGGCGAGGACGCGGTAGACACCGGCCGGCAGGCCGGCTTCGATTGTCGCGGTCCAGTTCAGCGAGGCACCGGGGTCGAGCGTCTCGCGTCCCAGAACCTGAGCGAAGAACATGCCCTCCGCCCATTGCCAGACGACGGCCCCACCCTCCGAGATCACCTCGAAGTCGTAGCGTTGGCCGTCGGGGAAATCGAGGACGAGGGGGGCCTGGCCTTCGTTGGTGCCGGCCAGTTCCAGGACGATGGGTGCGGCGTCCCTCGGCGGCTCGTCGCCGGTCGAGAGCGACAGTCGCAACTCCTGCCCGGACTCCCCATCTCCGTCCGCGGGTCCCGTCGCCGATCCGGCCGCGCAGGCGAAGGCCGCCAGCAGAGGCAGCAGCACCGCCGGGGCCACCGCGCGCACCGAGGTATTCGCCCGGGAGATCACACCGACAACTCGTAGTGGTCGGTGCCGTCGAGCGCCCAGCCCAGGTCCTCGTACAGCCTCTTCGCAGGGGCGTTGTGGGATTCCGTCTCGAGGATGAGGCCCTTGGCCCCGGTCTCGACGGCGAGTTCCCGCGCCCGGTCCATGAGAGCGCGCGCGACCCCGGACCGGCGGGCGTCCGGCGCGACGAAGAGGTCGTTGAGGATCCAGAGCCGCTTCATCGACACGGACGAGAAGGACGGGAAGAGTTGCACGAATCCCAGCGGCCAGCCGTCCGCCGTCTCGGCCACGAAGACGCGCGACTCGCCCGCCCCCAAGCGCTCGGCGAGGAACCGGCGGGCGCCGTCCAGATCCGCCGGCTGGCGGTAGAACTGCCGGTACCCGTCGAACAGCGGCGCGAGGCGGTCCACATCCTCGAGTCCCGCTTCCCTGACGACCACGGTCACTTCGGACGCGCCGGACGCGGAGTCCGGGTCGGGTGCCTCGTCAGTCGGCGACGCTCACCCCCTCGTACGTCTGGATCCCGTCCGCGTTCGCCACCGTCATGCGGGGCGGCGTGTCGCGGAAGGGCATCCACGCGCAGCCATGGTCCCCGTCCTTGTTGATCGCGACGAACTTCTCGGACGGTATGAAGTCCGGGGCCACGTTCCGGTACTTGTGCCGGATCATCCCGACAGCGTCCTCGCACGCCTGCTGCGGCGTGCGGCCCGCACCCATCCGCGACACGATGTAGTAGCCCGCGCACGACTTGATCACATCTTCCCCGCGACCCGTGACGGCGGCCGCGCCGATGTCGTTGTCGACGTAAAGGCCGGCGCCGATGATCGGCGAATCGCCTACCCGGCCCGGGACCTTCCACGCCAGGCCGCTCGTCGTCGTGATGCCGGAGACGTTCCCCTGCGCGTCGACGGCGAGCACGTTCGTCGTCCCGTAGCGGTGGATGAGGGCCTCAGCCAGGACGTAGTCGCGGTCGGGGCCGTCGCGGCCGGGCAGATCGAGCAGTTCCGCCCACTCCTCCGCCTCGCGCCGGACGGCGTCTTCGCCGAAACCGGTGCGAGCCATGCCCCCGCCGCCGGAGCCGCCGCCGGGACGCCGGAGGTGGTCCGGGGGACCCCAGTCGTCCCTGTCCGAGAGCCCCTCGCGCCAACGGAGCCAGATCTCACGGGACTTCGGCGTCATGAGGTCTTGAACCTCGAAACCGAAGCCGACCGCGAAGCGCTGGGCGTACTCGCCGATCAGCATGACGTGATCCGTGCGCTCCATGACGAGCCGGGCCACCGAGGCCGGGGTGCGGATCCCCTCGATGCCAGCCACGGAACCGGCGTTGTACGTGACCCCATCCATGACGGACGCGTCGAGTTGCACGACCCCGTCCGCGTTCGGGAGGCCGCCCCAGCCGACGCTGGTCTCATCGGGGTCCAGTTCGATGATGTTCGCCCCGCGCTCGACGGCGTCCATCGCCGTGCCGCCGCCCGACAGGATCTGCCACGCCGCCGTGGCAGCACGCCGCCCGGTATCGTTGGTATGGCTGGTGATCATCATCGGCGTCTGCGCGCGTCCGCTCGACGCCAGCGCCGGCCGCGCACCGCCCGCCGCGGCGCGCGCAGGCACGGCACCCGCGACGGCCGCAGCCGCGCCCAGACTCAGGCCACGACCGATGAAACCACGACGATTCATCTCGGACATCTCATCCCCCGTTCCTGATGTGAGTCTTCCCTGCCCCAAACTGGCGCGACATCGGTATCTCCCGCCAGCGTTCGGGCGGAAGCCGCGCCGGCGTGCGCGCAACGGTTCGGGGACTTCAGCGTGTCGACCCCACAGACGACCGTTCGATTGGCTTGAGGAGGCCGCATGAACCGCCGCGCCACAGCGGGGCTGCTGTCCTGCATTCTGACCGGTGCCGCGACCGCGTGCGAGGCGGATTCACCGCCCCCATCGGGACCGTCCGTCCGCGACAGTGCCGGGATCCGAATCGTCGAATACGAGACGGCGCCGGAGCCCGCCAGCCCCTTCACCTTCTCGTCGCCGCCGCTCTACAGGTACGGCGCCGGACTCGAAGACTACGCCTTTCAGAGCATCTGGAGGGGTGTGCTGCTCTCGGACGGCAGCGCCGCCGTGGCCGACGCTTTCAATCGGGAAATCGTCCTGCTCGAATCGGACGGGACCTTCCGGGGACTTCTCGCGGGTCCCGGAGACGGACCCGGCGACATCGACATGGTCGGCGGACTCCTGCCCGCCGGGGGCGACACCCTGCTTCTCGAAGATTTCGGGCATGCGCGCCTTACGCTGTTCGTCGGCGGCGCAGCGGTCCGCGAAGTGGATACGCGCTTCCTGAACCGGAGTCTGAGGGTGGAGGGCCTGAACGCCGAAGGGCAGGCTCTGATGACGAGCGGGAGTTACCGGCGCGGCTTCCGGGAGCCGTGGCTTCAGGGGCACATGGTCCGCTTCGACATGGACGCCGGTGTGCTCGACACGGTCGCGGCGTACGACTGGGTTCCGTCATCGCCGGAAGATGGACCGAGGAATCCCTTCATGCCGGGCGGGGTGGTGACTGTCTCGCGGGGAAGGTTCGTGTACCTGCGGGACGACACGCCCGAGATCGTGTGGCGCAACTCCAACGGGACGATCCACCAGATCGTGCGGTGGCATCGGGCACCAGCCTACCCCGACGAAGAGGACTGGCGGGCGTTCACCACCTCGCTGAGGATCCGACTCCGCACGGTGAACCCGCAGATCCAGTCCGAGGCGGAGTTCGAAGAGATGGTGGCGCGCGTCTTCGCCGACTACGAACTGGTACCGGACGAGCCTCTTCCCCTGGTGAGCCAGCTCTTCGGCGACCGGGAAGGCCGCGTCTGGCTCGGGCACTGGACCGCCGATGCTGCACTCAACGGCGTAACCCTCTATTCGATTCTCGCGGACGACGGGCGCTGGCTCGGCGAAGTCCAGCTACCGGAGCGGGTCCGGATTCTCGATGTCGCGGGGGGCCGTGCACTCGGTGTGTTCAGGGACGAACTGGGCGTCGAGAGCGTGGTTCTCTACGAACTGCTCTCCGCTGAATCGGAGGACGACGCGTAGGCCTGGCGGTTCGCGTTCAGGGGCCGCTGGGGCCCCGGGAGAGCGGTTTCCCGTCGAGTCCGGCGTCGGGGTCGACCTCCATGCCGAGGTGATCGAGCGCCGTGACCGGGACATCCACGATGTAGGTGGGGCCGGATCCCGCCGCAGGCCAGCTTTGGGTTGCCACGCCGCTGGCGAGGATGAAAATCGTCATCTCTTCCGGCGAGTCCCCGCCGTGGCCGCCGTCTTCGCGCCGGCCGTGGTCCGTGCTGATGAGCACGAGCCAGTCTTCCTCCGCGTACGAGGGCCGGGCCCGAAGGGCCTCCATCAGCCAACCGACGTGGCGATCCGAGAGGGCGATCGCGTCGCGGTATTCGTCTCCGATCGATCCGTGCCGGTGACTCGTCTCATCCGGATTGCCCAGGTATACGAAGGCTGCATCGGGATCTGCCGCCGCAAGATGTTCCGCCGCGCGCGCCGCGACGACGCTGTCCGCCTCCGCCCACCCGAGGTCGTACCCGTCCACGGCGAACAGCGTGTCGATCGCGCCAGAGAGTACCGGGCCGCCCCCTTCGAGCGATGCGAGGGGCATCCAGTCGAGAGCCGCGAACGTGCCGAGGGTCGGACGATCGCCTTCGACGCGGGTGAGGAAACCCGGGTACTCCGCGTATCGCCGCCCCTCGAAACCGTTATCCAGCACACCGTGTTTCTCCGGCCACACGCCGGTGAGGATCGAAGACCAGGCGGGACCGCTCACGGATGGGGTCGTCGTGCGCGTGTCCGCCGTGTACCACCCGCTGGCGGCGAGGGAATCCATCACCGGGGTCGGCACGTCCGCGAGCACATCCGGGCGCACGCCGTCGATACCGATGAGCAGAACCTTGGGGGGGCCCCCGGTCGGGACCGTGCCGGCCTGCGGTCCGCAGGCACCCGCGGCGAGCAGGCTCGGAAGCGTCACCGCAATCGTGGCGACGGTACGGAGAGTCGGGGAACGGGTTCGACGGGCCATGCTTCCATGGTCGCCCAGGCTCCGGGCTCTGTGCAACCCGCGTGCGTAGACTCCGCTGGCGCGGCGGACGGCCCTCACGAAGATTGGAGAACCATGAATCGAACCACCCGCCGTGCCGTCCCGCTCCTTGTGCTGCTGCTCGCGGGCTGTTCAACCGCGCCCGTCTCCTTCCAGGGCGTCGCCCCGTCCGGGCTGGAGACCGCCTACCGGTGCGCGGTCGCGCAACTGAACCTCATGGATTACACGATCGAGGACGGCAACCTCGAGGCCGGCTTCGTCCGCGCGCGCAGGCAGACGTCCGGCGTCGTGCAGGAACTCTTCACCGGTGCCGCCCATCACGACATCCTGACGGCGAGCGTGTTCGACAATCCCGCCACGGGAAACACGCATATTCGCGTCGTCGCCTCGCGCGTGGCGGACCACGACATTGGCCTCGTGGCCGGGCTCGACGACGAGGAGGAACAGGGCGAGAACCAGCTCGGACCCTCCGACTCCGGAAAAGCGGACGCGCAGCGCCTCCTCACCAACTGCGGTGTCGTCGCCGTGACCGGGAGCTCGGCGTCCCGGTGATCCGGTCCTCCGGACTCGCAACCCTCGTCGGTCTCGCCGCCTGCCTGCTGGCGCCCGCCACGGCGCAGGCCCAGGACGAGATCCTCCTTCGCGTGACGCCCGAGGTCGGGTGGCTTTCAGCGGAGCACTCCAAGCGGGTGACGGCGGGCGGCGGGTCGAGCGAGAGCGCAACGACAGCCTCCGGTCCGACCTTCGCCGTGAACCCCTCGATCGGCCTGCGCAGGCGGTTTCTTGGCCCTCTGCTCGCGGGCCTTGAACTCGAGGGAGTGATCGCCAGCCAGGGGAAGATCGAGGGTACGATCGAGCCCACCCCGAACGGCCAACCGCACGACGTATGGCCCGGCGAGTGGGACCTGCGCGACCGGTTCGGAGTCGGGGGCAACGTGCTCCTGGGATTCAATGCCGGGGGCGGCGCGGCCCAGGGCTACGTGTTCGGCGGGATCCGCCGGATGTGGAGCGAAGTCGCCACCAGCGGCGTCAACCCGGAGAACGGAGAACGGGGAGAGCGACGTGAACAGCGCGCACGGTGGCCGACGACGGTCGGCATCGGCTTTCTGCTCGACATGGGCTGGCTGGTCGACGTGCGCTTTGGCTACGCGCGCTCCGTAACCGAGTGGACGCAGGAGATCCCCGATGTCCTGCTCGACTACGGGTATTCCGCCAGCGGGGTGACGCTCTCCGCGGGGATCGGCCTGCCCCGCTGACGGATCAGCGGACCTCGGCGGGCAACCTCCGGACGACGATGCTGGGGATGTCGAGTTCGTCGAGTTCAATGAAGGCGACGAGGCCGTCCGGTCCGAACGCGTCCGGCATCTCCGTGGCGCCGACCGTGAACGTCCCAACGTAATCTCCATCCGCACGCATCACGTCGATGGGACCGGCGGTGTCCCACGGCTCTTCTCCGCGCCGCTGAACCCAGAGCGTGCCTTCCGCCGTTGACCGCAGTGCGGAAAGGACGGGAATCTCCTCGAAGAACTCGCGGTTTTCGATCTCCTCCCGAGCCGCTTCCCTCATTTGCTGGACCATGGGGGAAGACTCCCCCTCCGCCGCGGCGGCCGCCAACCCCCCGAAGAAGCCCCCACCTCCCCCTTCCTCCAGGTTTCGCAGTTCGTGCTCGCGCACGGCCGACTGGATCCGTCGGGTCACGGGCCTTGGAGCCAACGGACGCGTCAGGCTTCGCATGACCCGGCCAGTGCGATCCGTCACTCTGATCCTGTAGGCGCTGGAGTCGGCGTAGATGATCCCGCCGTCCGGCAGGACATCCCAGAGCAGGCTCGGCTCGAACCACTTCTCGTCACCCAACGCCATGCTGACGATCGCCGAACCGTCCGCCAGGTCGGACAGGGATATCGCTTCCGCCTCGTCCCCGGCGTCGGGGGGTCGCCAGCCCTCGAGGATCTTCTCGGCGACCACCTCTTCGCCAACGAGATCGAGCCGCTCGAGTCCCCTCTCATCCACCTTCCCCGCGTCAGCCGTATCATCCCCTCCAGTAAACTCACTGAAGAGGTCCGTGAGCGCGCCCAGGCGCGACGGGGCCCCCTGGGCCACGACGGCCAGCGCACCCGGATCGGGTCGCAGTCCAAAGCGCATGTTGGTCACGCCGCCCAGCAAGTCGTCACCGCTTCCCATGCGGACAAACCGCTCGAACTCGCCGTCCGGGCCGAATACCTGATAGGCGTTGTGGCCCATGTCGGCGACGGCCAGACGCCCGTTCCGCCAGACGACGAAGGCCCCGGGCTGGTTGAACTCTCCCGGCCCTTCCCCGGGGCCACCAACGATGCGAACCAGCGATCCGGCCAAGTCGATCACGACGACGTGACCCGCGGAGGTGTCCAGGGCGTACAGGCGGCCCGCCGCGTCGAAGCTCACCTGCGGGGGCGTGCTGAACTCCGCCCATTCCGGCGCGTCGAAGCCGCCCACGCGGTACACCTCCGGAAAGTCGGCCGCCAGCGGCCTGTCCTGCGCTTCGAGGCCGTAGCTCGTGCCGAGAACACCGGAGAACACGGCGACGCCGAAGAGAATCCTGAGCATGTCGAAGTCCTCCTGACGAGGAGGGTTAGACCTCTCCCCCGTCTCAGTTTCGGGGGCTGAGCAGGTCCAGCGCCACCTCGCGAGCCTCATCCCTCGTTTCGACGATATGCTGCTCGGGCACGCCCGACAGGATGTCGAGCGCGCGCAGCGTCTTGTGTACGGCTCCGGAAACCGACAGGACGATGACCTCGGTGTCTTCGCTCTCCGCCACGTCCATAAGCTGCCTGATGAGCATGGCGGCGCTGTCATCCACGTAGGTCGCGGCGGAGAAGTCGAAGATGACGACCTCGTGGTCCTTGACGTCCTTTCCGATGACGCCGACCAGCTTGTGGGAAGACGCGACGGTGAAGGCGCCCCTTAGCTGCACGAGGCCGACCCTGGCCGAATATTCGCCCATCGCGTCCGCGCCCTCGAGTCCGGCGAAGAACGTGCGGTCGAGCAGCGGGACCGAGAGGACGTTGTCGAGTTCAAGGCCCTCCAGCTGCCGTGCGTGAGCCATCCCCGCGACGATGAGACCGATCGCGACTGCGGTCACGAGGTCGACGAACACGGTCAGGCCGAGCGTCAGCACCATGACGAAGAGTTGGTCGCGGCGGAGGCGGTGGATGCGGACCAGTAGGGGCCAGTCGATGATGTCCCACCCGACCTTGAGCAGGATGCCGGCCAGTACGGCGTGCGGAATCGGTTCCAGAGCCGGCCCCAGACCCAGCAGAACCCCCAGCAGGAAGATCGCACGCAGGGCCCCTGACACCCGCGTGAGGCCGCCGGCGCGGATGTTCACGACCGTGCCCAGCGTCGCACCCGCGCCCGGCAACCCTCCGAACAGGCCGGAGACGACGTTGCCGATGCCCTGGCCGACGAGTTCGCGGTTCGAGTCGTGCTGCGTGCCGGTCAGCGAGTCGGCCACGAGCGACGTGAGAAGGCTGTCGACCGAGCCGAGGAGGGCGAGGATGAGCGCCGCCTGAAAGGCCCGGGCCAGAAAACCGAAGGACGGCAGACCGAACTGGATCTCCGGCAAGCCGGTCGGGATGGCACCTATGATGGGCACGTCCGTCAGCCAGAACAGGCCAAGCGCCGTTCCGACGATGAGGGCGACGAGGGGACCCGGCAGCAGGCGTGACCACCGCCGCGGCCAGAAGATGCCGGCCGCGAGTGTGACGGCGCCGATGGCGAGCGCGTTGCCGTTCATGTTCGCCACGGCCGCCGGCAGCGCCCGCATGGCGCCGATGGGACCGCCCTCCGCCGGAGCGGCGCCCAGGAACGGCAGCGTCTGGATGAGCATGACGATGACGCCGATCCCGGACATGAACCCCGAGATGACGGCGTGCGGCGTGTAGACGACGAAGCGGCCGGTCTTCAACAGACCCAACGCGATCTGTATCAGCCCCGCCAGCACCACCACGGTGAAGGCCTCGCTCAGCGTGGACGCATGCGTGGTCACGACGACCGCCATCGCGACCGTCATTGAAGGGGTGGGGCCGGACATCTGGAACCGGTTGCCGCCGAAAATGGCCGCGAAGAAGCCGACGGCGATCGCGCCGTAGAGCCCGGCGGCCGCGCCGAGGCCCGACGCAACGCCGAAGGCGAGCGACACCGGGAGCGCGACCACCGCCGACGTCGCGCCTCCGAAGAGGTCGCCGCGGAGCGTCTGCAGATCGTATTTCACGGACGACACGTTTCGGGCATCCGGCACCTTTCCCCTGGGACCCTACTCTGGACGGAACCGCGCCCCCCGGCAACTGTTGGAAGATGAGTACGCCGCGCGAACGCTGGGGGAGCCCACTGGGCTTCATTCTCGCCACCACCGGGTTCTCGGTAGGGCTCGGGAACATCTGGAGATTCCCGTACCTGGCGGGCGAGAACGGGGGGGGCGCCTTCCTCCTCATCTATGTCCTGCTCGCGGTCCTGATCGGGATCCCGCTGTTCACCGCCGAGATCAGCCTCGGCCGCCGCGCCCAGGCAACGCCGCTGGCCGGGATGCGAAGGCTCGCGGGACGAAGCCCGTTCCGCGTGATCGGCTGGCTCGGCATTGGCGCCGCGTTCCTCATCATGTCGTACTACCAGCTCATCATGGGCTGGATCGCAGCCTACTTCGTCCGTGCTTTCCGAGGAGGCTACGACACCGGAAGCGTACAGGCGGCGGCGGAGTCGTTCGCGGCCTTCACCGCGCGCCCGGGAGAGGTTCTCGCCTATACGGTCCCCGTGATGCTGCTGGCGGGACTCATCATCACCCGGGGGCTGCGGCGGGGGATCGAGCGCGCGGCACGACTCCTGATGCCCGTCCTTTTCATTTTCCTCATCGGACTCGGGATCGTCTCGCTCCAGTTCGACGGGGCCTGGGAGGGCGTTCGCTGGTATCTCTCGCCCGACTTCTCGGCCATCGGTCCGCAGACGTGGCTCGCGGCCCTCGGGCAGGCCTTCTATTCCATCGGGGTCGGGATGATGGGCGCGTTCGTGTTCGGGAGCTTTCTGCACCCGCGTCACAGCGACATCCCCGGGAGCGCCGCCACCATCGTAGCCTGCGACACGCTCGCCGCGATCCTCGCCGGGCTCGTCATGTTCCCCGCCCTCTTCGCCTTCGGCATGGAGCCGGACCAGGGCGCGGGCCTCCTCTTCATCACGATGGCGGGTCTCTTCGGCCGTCTGCCGGCGGGCGAGGTGGCCGCGGCGTTCTTTTTCTTCTTCGTGTTCATTGCGGGGCTCACCTCGGGTCTCGCGCTGCTCGAGGCCCTCACGGCGAGCGCCATGGATTCGCTGGGCTGGAGCCGCCGGCGATCGCTGTGGACCGTGGTCGGGGTCATCCTCCTCGCGGGCGTCCCGCTCGCGCTCGGAGGCGGACCGTGGACCGCAGTGCAACTCGGCGGCCGCGGCCTGTTCGAACTGGCCGACTATGTGTCAGGGAACATCTTCCTCACGGTGGGCGGGCTCACGATCTCCCTCTACGTCGCCTTCAGCTGGGGGTTCGAACGGTTCCGGACGGAGACGAACCAGGGGGCGGGGCGCTTCCGGGTCACCGCGGCGTGGGGTCCGGTGATGCGCTTCATCGTGCCCGTCGCGGTGGGGCTTGTCGTGCTGGCCGGACTCGGGCTCCTGGGCTAGCGGCCCGACCGGCGTCCACCGGGCCGCTCCCTCACGGCTGCAGGCGGGTGATCTTCCAGCTTCGGTCGTGTGGTGCGTGGCTGGGTGTGTACTCGAGGCGGTCGTGCAGCCGGTTCGCCCGCCCCTGCCAGAACTCGATCCGGTCGGGAACGAGGACGTATCCACCCCAGAAATCGGGCACAGGCACGTCCCTCCCTTCGAACCGGGCCTCGGCCTCCGCCACCTGAGCTTCGAGCCCGGCGCGGTCGGTGATCGGACAACTCTGTGCGGAAGCCCACGCACCGATCTGGCTCCCGCGATCGCGCGTCGCGAAGTACGCCGCCGAGTCTTCCGTGGAGAGGCGCTCGACCCGCCCTTCCACGCGCACCTGCCGCTCCAGCACGGACCAGTGGAAGCAGAGCGAGGCGTGCGGGTTGTCGTCCAGTTCCGCGGCCTTGCGACTGCCGTAGTTCGTGAAGAAGCGGAAGCCGTCGGGGCCGACTCCCTTGAGCAGGACCATGCGCACGGAAGTCCGCCCTTCGTCGGTCGCCGTGGCGAGCGCCATCGACTCCGGCAGAAGCAGCCCGGAGGCCTTGGCGTCCCGGAACCAGTCGTTGAACAGGTCGTAGGGATCCTCCGCCGCCTCGAGTACCGGTAGACCTTGCGTCACTCCCCTGGTGAGCGTGCGGATCGCTCGCAGGTGCGCGCGCAGGTCGTCGAATTTGCTCACTCGGCTGGCCTCGGTACGGGGAATTCGGGTGCCCACAGTGTCCGTTGAGCAACGCGAACGGTCAACCCGGATCCCGGGTCGCGACGGTCACGCGGGGCTTGGGACCCGCGACGTCAGGCGAAGCGCGCCGGATCGAAGGGCGCGAGATCGATATCCGAACGGCCCTCGAGCACGAGTTGCGCCACCGCATGCCCCGTCGAGGGGGCGAGCGTGACGCCGAGCATCTGGTGTCCCGTGGCTACGCACACGTTGCGGAGCCCCGGCAGCCAGCCGATGGCCGGGAGTCCGTCCGGCGTCACGGGCCGCATGCCCACCCAGTCGACCCGCTCCGTTCCGTCCAGAGCCCCGGGCAGGTAGCGCCGCGCGGCTCGCTCCAGAATCGCGATGCGGCGCCGGTCGAGACGCCGGTTGATGCCGGAGAACTCCATCGTCCCGATCGTGCGTACCGCCCCGCGAAACGGGGTGAAGCCGATCCTCGCCGGGGTCACGTGCAGAGGCTGCGAGAGTCGCACCCGGGCGTTGCGGACGGTGATGCTGTAGCCTTTTCCCGCCTGCACCGGAAGCTTCGGCCCGAGGGTCGCCGCGAGAGCGGCCGTCTCGGCCCCCGCGGCGAGCACGAAGACATCGGCGCTGACCTCTTCCACCCGCTCGCCGTCCGTCCCGCCGGCTCCGGGATTCCGGGCGACCATGGCTCGGCACTGACGGCCTGCCCGCGTGAAGCCGACGACGCGCATTCCCGTCCTGATCACCACGCCGCGCGCCTGCAGACTCGCGGTCAGTGCGGCGCACAGCGACTCGGGGCGCACATGCGTGTCACCCCGCATGCGCAGGCCGATCAGTTCCCCGCCCAGATCCGGCTCCGCTTCCCTGAGTGCGTCGCGGTCGAGCATGTCAACCGGCCCGACCCGCTCCTCCCCCAGTCTGGCGAGCAATTCCGCGGACTGCCGGCGTTCGCCCTCGTCGTCGTAGGCCAGGATCGTCCCGCTCTCGGCACGCTCGAACTCCATCCCCTCTTCCGCGAGGCCGCGGTACAGCCGGGCCGTGGCCGCGTTCAGCGCCGCGAGGGCGGCAACCCCGGCCCGGTAGCTCTCGGCGTTACAGTGACGGCGGAAGGCCCACAGCCAGCCCATGAGCCGGGGCATGGCCGACGGCTTGATGTAGAGCGGGCTGTCGGAACGGAGCATCCAGCGCAGCGATGTCAGCGTCAGCCCCGGCGCCGGCAGCGGGCGGGAGATCGACGGACAGACCCATCCGCCGTTCCCCTCGGAACACCCGCCGCCCACGCGATCGCGCTCGACGAGGACGACCTCGGCGCCGCCGCGTTCCAGGTAGTGCGCGACGCACAGTCCGATGACGCCACCTCCGACGACGGCGACTCTCACCGAGCGGTCGACGGGCGTCGGGCGTCCGTGGACCCCGGCTCTTCAGACGCGCCGCGGGGCCGCATGTCGATCACGCCCCCCCGCCGGTCCAGCTCGAAGTCGCAGCAGTCCAGGAGTCGCCGCTTGAGCATCGTCCGCGCGCGCTGGACGCGGGACTTCATGCCCGAGACGCTCAAGCCAAGGCGGCGCGCGGCCTCGACCTGGCTGACTCCCCGAAAGGAGGTCAGCAGCAGCGCTTCGGCGTACTTCGGCGGCAGCTCCAGCGCGAACGGCAGCAGACACGCCTCCACATCGCGCCGGAGGGCTTCGTGGTCCTTCTCGTCCGGGGCCGGATCCGGCCCCGCGGCCTCCGCCCCCAGATGTTCGAGGGCGCGAAGCTCGACGGAGCGACGCCGGTGGTGGTCGGCGATGACGTTGGCCGCGACCCTGTAGGTCCAGGCCAACGGGTCCCGGGCCGCCGCGAGACTGCCCTGTCGTCGCAGCAGCCGCAGGAGGATGTCCCCCGTCACATCGTCCACCCATGACGGATCGACGCGACCGGCCACGTAGCGCCGCAGACGTGTCCGGAACTCCGACCAAGCGGGCATGGCCTCTCCGGACGCCACCTCAGGCACAGCAATCCTCGGAGTCCGTGGCACAGACCTCAGCCGCCGGGGCGATCAGCGCCTCGCCATCCGGCGCGTCGTCCGTGACCACGTACCACTCCCAGCGGAGGCCCTGCGGCTCATGAGACCAGACTTTCGTCTGCGTCGCGTGGCAACACACGGTCTCCTCCTCCACCGCCGTCAAGATGTCGGCCTCCTCCAACCGGTCGCCGGCCTCGCGGACCTGCGCACCGTCGAACACCTCCACACCCATGTGGTTCAGGCGCTCCTCCGCGCCCGCCTTCTCGATCAGCACGAGCTTCAGAGGCGGCTCGTCGATGGCGAAGTTCGCGTACCCCGGGCGGCGCTTGTGCGGCGTCGCGCCGAAGAGTTTTCCGTAGTAGTCCACCGCCTCGTCGATGTCCCTCACGTTGAGGGCAAGTTGCAATCGCATGGCACAGGCTCCTGAGTTGAGGCTCGAAGTTCGTCTTCCGGCGTCGTCCTCCGCTCTGTAAGACGCACGAGATGAGCGAAGGACGCAAGCGGGGGACGGGACGGAGGTCAGGTCGGGGTTGGCGTTGGCGAGATCACGGGGAGCAGGCCGCCTCGCCCGCCCGGGTCGCGTAAGGACGCGGCGTCGACACGCGCCCCTGGTAAATGGCGCATTCCAGCCTGGCCTCCCTCACCCGCGCGACGGCCGACCATCCGTCGCGGGTCGCTCGCAGGACTCGAACGCTCACGACCGGGTTTCCGCGAAAGCCCAGGTCCTCGAGAAACCTGGAGTACTCGCCGTGCTGCCGATGATGCGAGTCCTGAAGCCGGAGGAGTTCGTGCAGGGATGCAATCGCGAAGTCCCGCGGGCGCCGCGATGGCGCTCCGATGTCGCCGCTCGTCGTGATCTGCGGACCCGCCCCCGGCTCCCGGGCGGGCGCCACGATGGGCGTGGGGACGGGATCGCCCCCGCCCGGCCGAACGGTGAACACGGTGCAGGAAGCCAGCCCCCCGAGCCCCGCGAACAGCAGGAACGCGGCGAAACCCCGACCGACGTGATGGCGGATTCTTCTGTGCACGAAACACCTCTCAAAGCGGACCACCCCTGTGCGGGTCAAGTCTCGCGCCGGGCCCTCGGCACCGCCAGCCGCCCGCCGTTGCCTCCGCCGCCCGCGAGGGACAAGCTTCATCGCCCCGTTCGGGCCCTGGGCCCGTCGGCCGACCCATGTGAATCCGCAACCAGGACAGAACATGCGCACGCATCGCACCCTTTGGACTGTTTCGCTCCTCGCCACAGCCCTCGCCACCCCGCTGGCGGGGCAGGATCCCGCCGTGGACGCGGCAATCGACGACGTGATCGCCGAGATCGTCGAGATGCGTCACCAGATCCACAAGTTCCCCGAGCTCGGGAACCGCGAGTTCGAGACCGCCGCCATGGTCGCGGAACACCTGCGGGAACTGGGCTTCGACGAAGTCATCGAGGGGGTCGCGCACACCGGCGTGATCGGCATTCTCAAAGGTGGCCTCCCCGGCGACGTGGTCGCCGTGCGCGCCGACATGGACGCGCTCCCAGTCACCGAGAACACGGGGTATTCCTTCGCCTCCACGGTCCGCACCGAGTACGGCGGCCAGGAAGTCGGCGTGAGTCACGCCTGCGGCCACGACGTCCACACCGCGGTGCAACTCGGTGTCGCCTCGGTCCTCGCATCGATGCGCGACCAGATCCCCGGCACGATCAAGTTCATCTTCCAGCCGGCGGAGGAGGGACCGCCCCCCGGTGAGGAAGGCGGCGCGGATCTCATGGTTCGCGAAGGCGCGCTGGAAGGCGTCGTCCCCTCCGCGATCTTCGGACTCCACACGTTCTCGTCGATGGACGTGGGAACGCTCGGCTATACACCGGGCCCCGCCCTGGCCGCCGTCGACCACTTCAAGATCCGGATCATCGGCCGGCAGGCGCACGGCGCGCAGCCGCACACGAGCATCGACCCCGTCGTCATGGCCTCTCAGGCCGTCACCGCCTTCCAGACCATCCGGTCGCGCAGCCTGTCCCCGCTCGAGCCGAGCGTGATTACGGTCGGCATCATGCGGGGCGGCGAGCGCTTCAACATCATCCCGATGGAGATGTGGCTCGAGGGTACGGTTCGGACCTACAACCCGGACGTACGGGACGCCGTCGAGCGCCGCATGGACGAGATCCTCGACGGGATCACGCGGGCGGGCGGCGGTAGCTACGTGCTCGACTACGACCGGGGCACGCCGGCAACGATCAACGACCGCGACCTCACGGCGCAGATGGCCCCGACGCTGGCGAAGGTCGTCGGCGAGGAGAACGTCTTCGTCATCGATCCCACCATGGGAGGCGAGGACTTCGCCTACTTCGCGAACGAGGTGCCCGGGTTCTTCTACCGGCTGGGTTCGGTGAACCCGGAACTGGGCTCGGGGGGCCACCACACACCCGACTTCCGCGCGGACGACGCCTCGATCCCGATCGGAATGCGCGCGATGTCGAACCTTCTCCTCGACTACCTGAAGTCGCGGCGGCCCTCCACGGACTGATCCTCGGGAACGAAGACGTCGCGCCACGCAAGGCGCGTCACGAGTTCGAGCTCCACGCCCTCGTCAGCGCCCCGCGGCCGGAGCAAGACCGGCTCGCCGAGGGGGACGCCGCAGATCGCGAACCTGCCTCGCTCGTCGGATTCCCCGCCGGCGTACTCCGACTGTTCGGAGACGATAGCGCTACGACCCGAGCCCTGAAGCCGGCGCACCCGCCACACGACCTCGACCTCGACGTTCGGTGCCGGGATCCCAGTGTCGGCCTCGCGCGCGAACCCGACCACGGCGCCCGCGCTCCCACGGGGTGATTCGCCGGGACAGACGCGCTCGAACAGCGTGTCGCTGGAAGGCGTCCACAGCTCCACCGGGTCGCTGGTCCGATCGTCGACGACCACGCGGGACTCGTTCAGCCGCACGCCGGCCGCCCGCAACTGCGGGTGATCCACGCTCACGGCCCAGGTCCCATCCGGCAGCCCCGCGATCTGAAACGCGCCGGTCTCGTCGGTGATCGCGCTGAACGGCGTACTCGAGGGATCGGGACGGGGGGCGAAGGCCGCCGCGTCGTCCCAGTCTCGAATGACGACGTCCGCACCGGCGAGCGGCTCGCCGCTCGCGCTGTCGCGGACGAGCCCGGCGACGACACCCTCCCCGACCTCGAACGAGACCCCGCCCACGAAAGCGTCCGACACGGTGCCGCCGACCTGCCGGTACCCCACGAGGATGGCCGCCGGAGGCGTGGACAGGCCCGCTCGGCCGATGCGCCGCGAACGGCCTCCGATGGGGAAGCGGATCCACCAGTCGCGGACGTAGAACGGACCGTCGGGGAGCCGGTCGAAGGTGAGATCCGCGCCGACCAGAGCTCGCCTCGCGCGTAGCGGCAGCGGGACGTTTCGGTACTGGACCTGTACGCGCCTGAGCGCAGCGCTCTCCTCGGCCAGCCACAGCGTCCCCTCGATCTCGACCACATCGCGGCTGTCTCGCGGACGGAATGTGATCCCCAGCATCGACTCGTCTTCGACCACGTCCCGCCGCAGGCCGAAGCAGTGCGTATCCCTGAACTCCGGAGACAGGAGGACCGTCGCGTCCGGCGCGTAGAAGGTGGAGGAATCCGGCGTCACAATCGCATAGCCGGCATCCTCGAGGCGGGAGGCGGGCAGGCTCCGGAAGGGGGGCAGGCGCACATGCCGCCGCGTGCGACTCTCCGACTCGAGCGTCGCGAGGCTCTCGGGTTCGAGCGTGCGCTGGTACTCGGTCAGCGTGAACGTCACCTCGCCCCGATCCTCGGCCCACACCGCCGTCTCGAGCGCCTTTCGCGCCTCCTCCCACACCGTGGAGAGTTCGGCTCCCTGGCTCGGGTCGTCGAGGCACGAACTGGTCACTGCCACCCGGATGTCGCCGAGCTGCACCGGACGCGGAGGGACTTCGATGGTCAACGCCAGCCGCTGCCCCGCGGTCAGTTGGTAGGGCTCGGTGACCCAGTCGGTATAACCGATGCGCTTCACCTGGATCCGGTACGTGCCCGGTCCGGGCGCCCGCAGCGAGAACGCCCCGTCCGCCGCCGTGAAGTCGGCCTGAACCGCCTCGTCCGCTGCGTTCAGGAGGCTGATGAACCCGCCGGAGATCAGCGGGCCGCCATCCGTCTCCCGCACGATGCCGTTGACTGTCTGGGCCGCGAGGGGCGCCACGACCCACGGCCACGAGGCCAGAGCGGCGAGCAGACCCGCGGCGAGCCAGGTCGTCGAGACCCGGACGCGTGTCATGCAGAGATACCTCATGCCGCAATGTCGCGAGGCGCCACCATCGGCGCCAACCCGAGCCGCTAAGGGCCCGCGATCAATCAGCCAGACGCAACGCCATCAGCGTGTTCGGCGCCTGGATGACGACGTGCTGCTTTCCATCGTGCATGTACGTCATCATCCCGTAGCGCGGCTGCGCCGGAAGCTCCACCTGCCCCAGCCGCTCGCCCGTCGCCTTGTCCACGGCGAACAGGTAGGACGTCCCGTCGCTTCCCTCGCCCGTGTACATGAGGATCGTGCTCGTGACGATCTGCGCCGCCTGCCGCCCGGTCCCCGTATTCGGGATCTCCATGCCCTGGAGCGCGTCGTGCTCCAGCACGCCGTCCGGCGTGTCTCCTACCGGAATCCACCACAGGTGCTCGCCCGTGTTCATGTCGATCGCCGTGATCCGGCTGTACGGGGGCTTGAAGAGCGGGAGGCCCTGCACCCGCCGGACACCCGCGAACCCCCCGACGGCGAACTTCGTGATCGTCGTCCCCGTCTGGGCGGGCTCCCGCGCGTCGCGCTCCTCGCCGGGCACCATGATGCGCGACCCGCACCCCTTCTGTGAGGTCACGTACAGGATGCCCGTCTCCGGATCCGCGGCCGGCGTTCCGTCGATGTTCGTCCCCCCGACATCTCCCGGACACCACATCGAGGCCACCTTGCCGAGGTCGTTGTCCCGGTGCAGCGGCGGCGTGAACAGCGGCCCGATCACGTAGTCATCGAGCGCTTCGATCGCGGCCTCCCGCAACTCCGGCGTGAAGTCGATCAGGTCGTCGTGCGTCAGCCCCTGCATGTCGTACGGCGCCGGCCTGGTCGGGAACGGCTGCGTCGGCGAGAGCGCCTCCCCCGGCATGAGACCTTCCGGCACCGGCCGCTCCTCAATGGGCCAGATCGGCTCGCCCGTCTCCCGGTTGAAGGCATACGCGAAGGCCTGCTTCGTGACCTGTACGACCGCCGGAATGTCCTCGCCATCCACCGTTACGTCCATCAGCAGCGGGATCTGCGGCGTGTCGTAGTTCCATATGTCGTGGTGCACGAGCTGATAGTGCCAAACCCGTTCTCCTGTTTGCACATCGAGCGCGATCAGGCTCGTAGAAAACAGGTTGTCTCCCGGACGGAAGCCGCCCCAGAAATCCATCGTGGCCCCGTTGGTGGGGACGTAGACGATCCCCCGCTCCTGGTCCGCCGAGAGCGGCGCCCACGAGGAGATATCGCCCGTCCACGACCAGGCGTCGTTCTCCCACGTCTCGTGCCCGAACTCGCCCGGACCCGGGAGGACGTTGAACTTCCACATGAAGTCGCCGGTGCGCGCGTCGTAGCCCAGGATGTCGCCGGGGACGTTCTCGCGTCGCGACTGGTTGTAGCCCTGCTCGGCCGAGTTTCCGACCACGATGACGCCGTTGACGACGATCGCAGGCGATGAACTCGTGATGTAGCCGGTCTCGAGCGGGATCCCGTCGTACGGATCGAATTCATGCCCCAGCCCGGCGAGCAGATCCACGACGCCGGACTCCGGGAAACCGGGGACGCCGACGGGTCCGCCGAATCCCTCCACATGTTCGCCCGTGTCCGCCCACAGCGCGTGCAGGAAGAAGGCGGGGCTCACCATGTAGACGACCGCGCGGCCATCGATCTCCCCGTACGCGACACCCTTCCCGTGATTCTTCCGCATCGAGTATTCCCAGCGGAACGTCTCGGGTTCGACGTACTCCCAGATCTTCTCTCCGGTGCCGGCGTCGATGGCGTACGTGTGCCGCTTCTCGCCTGCCACCGAGATCAACATCCCGTCCACGTAGATGGGCGTGGCGCGCGCGTTCACCGCCGGGTAGTCCGACCCGTCCCATACCCAGGCGACTTCGAGCTGGTCGAAGTTCTCCGCGTCGATCTGGTCGAGGGCCGAATAGCGCTGGCCCATGTCGTTGCCGGCGATGTGCTTCCACTCCGCGTCATTCGCCGGGCTTCCGCCACCCTCCGCGCAGCCCGCCAAGGCGACGCCGAGCGCGAGCAGGAGGGGGAAAGGGCGGAACACGGACGGCGGCGCGGTGGCTGTGGCGCGTGCGTTGCTCATCGAGACCTCGGTTCAACGGGAGACAGTCGACGCGGCCGCGGACGGGTGGCGGCACACGGATGCTGAACATGAGCCGCGCCCAATCCGGCGGTCAAGCGACGCGGATCGCGGGTGAGCCTGCCTTGCCGGAAAAAACAAACCCTCCCCGGAGAATCGCCCCGGGGAGGGTTTGCGGGACTCCTGCGACGGGCTGAGCCGTGCTAGCCGTCGTCGTGCTCGTGCACATGCACGTGCAGTGGTTCGGTGACGAAATCCGCGTGTCCCGACCCGACCGCGCCGTGCATCAGGCTGAAGGTGATCTCGGTATCGCCCTCCATCCCTCCGTGCAGGTGTCCTCCGAACTCACCGGGGGTGTCCTGCTCGAACTCGGCGACGGACTCGTTCGCAACGTCCACCTGGAGGTAGAAGTCATCGTCGAGCGGAACCGCCTGTGCGTTGTGGTCCACGAACATGACGCCGATATGGGCGGTTTCCTCGCCGGGCTCAACCTCCAGTTCTCCCGTCCACTGTCCGGTCTCTCCATCATAGGCTGCAATGTTCTGGCCGCTCAGCGACAGGATCACGCCCTCGACTTCTGCGCCGTGATCATCGTGATCGTCAGCCGGCTCGGTGGCACTGTCACCGCACGCGGCAAGTACCAGGAGTCCCGCGGTCAGCAGGGCAAGCGGCACTTTGGGCTTGAAGTGTTCCATTTCTCTTCACCTCGTTGTGTTCTAGAAGACTACGCGATATGCCACGGTGATGGACCTCCCCGCCTGGGGCATGATCTCCTTCACGCGCGACAAGTGGTTTCTGTATACAGTGTTGCCAAGATTCTCACCCCGTACCGTGATCACGTTCAGCCGCCCCATGACCGTGACCCGTATGCCGGCGGAGAGATCGAAAACCGCATATCCATCGGTCGGGCTCTCGAAGGGACCCGTCCTGTCCTGACGAGCCGCAACCCGTGTTTCGGCTTCGACGAACCAGTTGCGAGGCGCGTAGCCGATGGCGAAGCGCCCCTGCAGCGGCGGGATCAGGGGAAGCGGTTCGTCGGTCGCCTTGATCCTGCCCCGGACGTACGAAGCCACCGCCTCCACAGTCAGATCCCCGACCATCGCCCACTCGAGCGCGCTCTCGAATCCGGTGAGCACCGCGTCTTCTCCCTGGAACTGGAAGATCGGCAGCCGCACGCGGCTCAGCTCGCCGGTTTCGAGTGGAAAGACGTAGTCCGCAATGGCATTGTGGAACCACGTCATCTCGGCGTTCAACCGATTCCCGGTCAGCCGGACGAACAGGTCGATACCGGTCCCGCGCTCCATCTCGAGCGACGGGTTTCCCACCTCGAAGGCGTAGGCCGCCAGATGAGGACCCTCCGAGAAGAGTTCGTTGACGCTGGGGGTGCGGAAGGCCCGGGCGACGGTAGCGCCCACCGTGAGGCTCCGCGTCAGTTGCGCCAGAGCCCCGAATGATCCGGATGCCGCGCCGAAAGACCTCTCCCGGATATGGCCGATTTCGGATGTGGGATCTTCCCGGTCGGGCCGCACGCGTGCCCAGTCGTAGCGAAGGCCCGCTTCCAGGCGTATCGGATTCAGATCGACCTCTTCCAGCGCGAACACGGCAAAGGAGGTATGCGTGGAGTTCGGCGTGAAGAGTGAGCCGCCGAATCCGAAGTCCTCCCAGGAAGTCCGCGTCCCCACTCCTCCCGAGGAAAAAGGGCCCCAGCCGCCGTGGCGTGCCAGGATCTCACCGCTCACCGTCTGCCGCTCGAAGAGCGTTCCCAGAATGTCGGGGGGTTCGATCTCCCTGTGCTCGTACCAGGTGTGTCCCGCGTCGATCTCGATGCTCTCGAAGACCGCTCGGGGCCGGAGCACGCTGCGCAGCCTTGTCGCGGTCCGCTCCATCTCCACGCGAACCCCGGCCTCGTGACCTCCGACGAAGCCGCCGGGGATGCCGTAGTCGTTGCCGTAGTAGCGGAAGGTGGCGCCGGCATGGCCCCAGTCGCCCACCCACGAGGTGCCGCCGGAAAGCTCCCGAATATCCGTGCTGGTATTCTCCAGGGATCCGACCGGGGTCTCGAGGTCGCCGCTGCTGCGGCGCGAGAGTTCCAGCCGCACGGGAATGTGGTCCGTCAGGCCATAGGTGAGATTCAGGCTTCCGCTCGCCGCGTTGCTGACGCTCTGTCCCTGAAGGGTGAACGCGCCCGTGAGGTGGTGCGGCACCGATGAGGGCACGTCATCGCGGACGACGTTGATGACGCCCCCCAACGCGTTGCTGCCGTACAGGATCGCACCCGGTCCGCGGATCACCTCGACGCGACGCGCCGACGATGCGTCGAGCGCCGTGGCGTGGTCGGGCCCGCTCGCAAACTCGTCGCCGACCCGCTCCCCGTCCTCGAGCATCAGGATTCGGTCTCCGCTCAGGCCCCGGATCACCGGATGCGCGGAGCCGGGCCCCATGCTGCTCACCGCCAGTCCGGGCTCGGAGGACAGCGTCTCCGCCAGGGTTCCGGCCAGGCGACGTTGCAGATCTTCTCCCGCGAACACGCTCGTTGGGCGCAACACTTCGTTCACCGCGCGCGCCACGACCGATCCGGTGACCACGAGGTCCGGCAGGGAGATGGGATTGGCTTCCATCTCCACCACCACGATCTCCTCCCGCGATGCATCCACTTCCAGCGAAACCGTGCGGTAGCCCAGTCGTTCGACCCGTACCGCGTAGATGCGCAGGCCCGGCACCCGGATGTGGAATGTGCCGTCACCGTGCGAGACCGCCATGCCACCCGCCGCTGCGACGGAGACGAGGGCGCCGGCGAGAGGCTCCTTGGAGTCGCCATCCTGTACGACACCCTCGATCTCGCCCGCGTGCTCAACCTGCGCGGACGAACCGACGGCTCCAAGAGCCATTGCCAGAACGGCCGGGATGAAACCGGCCAGACGCCTTATCACCATGCACAGCCTTTCGAGACCCACCGAAGACCACTCCTGCTTCGAGGAGCGCGGTGCGTCTCGCTGAAATGCTTCAGCGGGTAACGTGTGTTTCGGGAGACTTGCGATCCGCCGCCCATGGGGCGGTGGGGGGCTTCCGGGACGATCTGCCCGGCAGCGGGTCAGGCGCGGGGAGGGGCCCTGGGACCGCTCCCGCCGGGCGGAATCGGGCGGCGATGCCAGGCGGTGGCGGCCGGGGTGTCGGGGCTGGTCTCGAATGCCAGCGGTAGGTCGATCAGAAACAGAGGGGGGAACCCCAGCGAAACCGTGCGAGACAACTGGCACAACAGGTGGCTGTGCCCGGTGTCGCAGTGCTCGCTGTCTTCCCCTTCGAAGTGCGCGACGGCGCTCGTGGCTCCGGCTTCAAGCACCGCATCCGCCGCCGGCAGGACGGCGAACGCCACGGCCTGAAGGAGGACGATGACCAAAACGCCGAACCGGTGAGGATCCCGCGGCTGTTGAGGAGAGGTCAGCTTCACAGCTATGCCGCTAGAGTATTCCGAGTGCCGTCGCAGGGCACTCCAGATCAGGGCATCAAGCTGAGTTAGGGGGGAGAACGAGTCAAGCCGGCAGCCCTGTCCAACCTGGAGGAGTTTGCCACGCGTGGTTGAACGGGTAGCATTTGGAAGGTGTCCTCGGAGGCAAGCGGTCGATACGCAGTCGTTCGACCTCGGGTCAATGCAGAAGCGTACCAGGATCGGGACGAAGTCAGATGGGCAGATGGATTCGAGACCGGGCAGTCGTCGTGGCGACCGCCGTGCTGGCGACGGCGGGCATCTACGTCTGCGCCCACCTCTCTCTGAAGGAGTCGTATCCGAAGAAGGGCGAGACGATGAGCGCGAGCCCCGAGACGGTCACGCTCTGGTTCACGGAGGCGCCCCAGATGGCCGGGACGTCCGTCCGGCTCCTGCCGAAGGGGGACGAGCCCCTTGACCTCAAGCCGGCGGCCGCGAAAGAGGACGACCCGAGCGTCGTCGTGCTGGAGGTGAGCGAGAGGCTCGCGAACGGCGACTACGAGGTCATGTGGCGAGCCATGATCTCGGGCGGATAATCGCGCAGCGCCGTCTCGGCCGGATCCCTGGCGACCGACGAACCGGAGCGACACGAGGATGTCCGCCCACCCACAGCCCCAACAGCTCCTTGTTGCCCTCGAGCGTCAGGGCGACTTCGGCTTCACGGTCCAAGCCGCCCGCTAGGATTCGGATACCCAGCTTCGGGAACCGGCCTCAAAGTTCCGCGAGCGCCTCGGCGTTGAAACCGACCAGCAGCGTGGTGTCCGCCAGCACGATCGGCGCACGGTATTTGCCCGTGGGACCCTTCAGGGCGTCGAGTTCGGTCTCGGCGGGGTCCAGATCGCGGCGGCTTCTGCCCCGGGCGATGACCACCCGCTCGGCGGCCGCCAGCAATTCCCTCACCTCTTCATCGCTCAGCGGAGTCTTCGTCGCCGACCTTTCCTCCGCGATCGCTGCCCCAGTCTCATCGAACACCGCACGGGTGCGTTTGCAACTCGTTCAGCCCGGGCGTTGGTAGAAGAGCGTAATCTCGGTCATCTCGATCTCCTCAGGTCGCGTCGGGAGTGCCCACATACCGCTCCCGGAGCACGTCCCTGTGGTGAAGTTCGTGCCCGGCGATGATGTGGATCAAGGCCCGGACGGTAAACTCGAAGCCACTCGCGGTTCCGCGGCGGGACAGCGTCTCTTCATCGAACGACGCGAAGAGCGCCGCGTTGGCCGCGCGCAGCCCCCGGAACTCGTCCAGCAGATCGGCCACGGACCTCTCGCCCGAGTTCGACGCCGCGGCCCACTCGTCCTGGTCCATGCCCGGCAGCTCCGCGGTGTCCCCGCGCGCGAGGTGCAGCACCCGGTATGAGAAGAGGCGCTCGGCATCGATCACGTGCCCCAGCACTTCGCGAAGCGTCCACTTTCCGGTCTCGTAAGCGAAGTGCTCGCGCTCTGTGGGAAGGCTCGAGAGGAGCGCCTCCAGCGTAGCGGGAGCTTCGCGGAGGACGTCGACCAGAGGCCGGTCGTGCGGCACGCGGTCGATATACATGGAATAATAGTCGGCGTGTTCGTCGGATCGCGGGCGTTTCATGGCCGGCAAACTATCGACCTCGGGGCCACCACGTCATCTTGTCCGCCATGATCCACCGCTCAACTACGGAGACCCGGCCGACAGCGGCGTCGTGTCGCGGGCGCCGCAAGGCGTCTGCCTGCGCGCGGGGCGTGCTGGCGATGGCCGCCTGCGCCCTGCTCGGAGCGCCGTCGATCGCGCGCGCACAGGGAACCTCGGAGGCTTGCGTGGCCCCGGGTTCCCCGCTGCGGCTCGACCACGTCCCCGTCGCCGTCGACGATCTCGCCGCCCTCGCGCAGCGCCTCACCGAGGAGTTCGGTTTCCGCGTCCGGAGTCCGGCGCGGGGCGAGAACGGTCTTGCGACGGCCGCGATCTCTTTCGCAGACGGCACGCGACTCGAACTGAGGACGGTGGAGACCGCGCCCGGCACCGATGCGCCGGGCGCCTCGGAAGCGGGACGCTACCGGGACCTCATTGCCGATGGCGGAGGCGGGGCGTATCTGGCGCTCGCTGCCCCGGACCTGGCGGAGGTCCTCGAAGTCGCCGGGGAGATCGAACCCGAGTTGGCCGCCGCCCACTCGGGGACCGGCAGCCGGGCGGGCTTCCCGCGGGGACATCCCCTGCATGCCCTGCTCATCGTCGGACCGGAAACGGAAGACGTGGAGCGGTCCGGCGCGGAGGCACACACGAACGGTGCCGAGGGGCTCCAGGCGGTGTGGGTGATGGTGGAGGATCCTGATCGCCTGACGCGGCTCCTGCTCGCCTTCGGAGCCCGCGACTGCGGCGCGTCGCGGCACCCCGAACACCTGTACGGGCGCGCCCTCGGGATTCGCGGCGGAACCGTCTACATCGTGGACGCGCGCCTCTGGATGGCCGACCCGGAGTCCGCTCCGGTCGTGTCCCTGACTGTACGTGGAGGGCCGGAGTCGATCTCCGACAACATCGTACTCGGCAACGCCGGCGGCCTCTGGATCGAATTGCGACCCGCGGCCCCCAGGGAGAATGGATGACGATTCACACCCTCGATGCGCGGACCTCGATCATCGATCTGGAGTTTCAGGGGTACGCGCTCGCCATCGGAACCGGCGTGCTGGAATCCAGCGAGGGGATCGCGCTCGTGGATCCCGGGCCCACAACCTGCCTCGGGGCGCTGGAGGCGGGCCTCGGGGAGGCGGGGTTCGAGCTCGCCGACGTGCGGACCATCCTCCTGTCTCACATCCACCTCGATCACGCCACCGCCGCCGGGACGATCGTGAGCCGCGTGCCTGAGGCGCGGGTCTACGTTCATCCCGTGGGGGCGATCCACATGATCCGGCCCGAACGGCTTCTCGCCTCTGCCGGCCGCATCTACGGCGACCAGATGGAGTCACTCTGGGGCGAGTTCCTCCCGGTTCCCGCGGAGTCCGTCACGGCAGTGGACGAGGGGGATTCGGTCCGATTGGGGGATCGGACGCTCCGCGTCGCCTACACGCCCGGCCACGCGAAGCACCACGTCGCCTACTACGAGGAGGATACGGGCACGGCCTGGGTCGGCGACGACGCCGGCATCCGCATCCCGCCGGGGGACGTGATCCCGGTCACCCCGCCGCCGGATGTCGACGTCGAGGCGTGGAACGCGACCATGGACCGCATCATGGAGTGGGCACCGGGCCGCATCGTTCCGACCCACTTCGGAGCGGTCGAGGATCCTGCCGCGCATTTTGCCGAGTTGCGGGAGCAGCTGGCAGGTTGGACCCGCCGCGTGCGCGAGTCGCTGGGGAACGAGGATCCCGCGGACCCGGATACGTCCGCCGACCCGGCTCGGGCGCGAGCATTCGCGGCGTGGGTCGAGGAGGACCTGCGCGCACGCATGCCGGCAGAGCCGGTGGACACCTACGTCAACGCCTTCGGGGCGCGAGATTCCTGGTGGGGCCTGGCCCGCTACTGGCGAAAGAGAGCCGCATGAGGCGCCATGCCTCCGGTATCGCGAGCTTCCTCGTCCCGGGTCTCGGCCAGCTGGCGCAGGGTCGGGTCCGCGCGGCGGGCGTTTCGGTCGCCAATGCCGGACTGCTGGTGTATGCCGGCAACCGCGGGCTGTCGGATGGCCATCTCCTGGACCTCATGTGCGCCGTGGTCTGCGCAGCCGTCCACGTGCTCCAGGCGCTCGAGGCCGTGGAGTACGAACAGCTGTCGAGGTCGGGGACCGGCGAGGCCGGTTAGCTGACGGCGGGGCGCACCACGACGGTGATCTCCTCGTCGGCGAACAGGCCGCCATCGTCGGCACGGCCGCGGAGGATGTAGGTGCCGGGCCGCGAGAACGTCACCGTGACCGTCCAGCGGCCGTCCTCCGGCAGGTCCGGCGGCCTCCAGAGCGGCGCCCACGGCGAGTTCGCGCCCGTGCGCGTGTCCTCCCACACCTTCACCTGTGGCGGGTCGAACGTCACCTCCCCCTCCCCGCGGTAGACGAACCACGACATGAAGAGGCCATTCACCTTCTGCACCGTCACCCGCGAGGGAGGTCGGAGCTGGCGGCCGCTGAAACTGGGGACCGCGTTGGCGATCGAGTCCACGCGGGCGGAGTCCTCGGCGGTCTCCGGGGGATCCGGCGGTCCCTGGCGGAAGGCCCTCAGGAGGCTGTCATCCTCCACGATCACGCTCACCGTGACCGGCTGGCCGACGATGGCCTCTCGCGTGCGCTCCCCCTCGAGCGTGATCGTCGGGGGCTCATTCGAGCGCATCTCGGCGTTGCTGGAACCGGCGCCCAGCGCGCCCGTCTCCGACATGATCACCGTGTTGTCCACGATGTAGTCGGGACGCAGCGAGGCGTACGCCTTCTCGGTGACGCCGTGGCTCGTGAGCGTCCACACGAGCTCCTTATCGCCCCAGTCCGCCGGCACCCGGACCTTGAATACGAAGCGGTTGCGGCGCGGGAGGAAATGGGTCGGCTGCCCCCGGTCGGCGAGTCCCGGCGAGAACGTGTTGTCCTCGCCCACGGGGACGTCGATCTCCTCGAGCCAGTTCCGGTTCATGTACCCGAAGAGGAAGTTGAACGACCCGTCCTCGTTCTGCTCCCAGCCCTCGAACGCCGGAGCCACGTTCTGGCCGCGCGCGTAGGTCTGGGCCACCACGCCTGAGGACGCGGCGGATGTGGCGAGGATAAACGCGACGAGCAGCAGTGTGCGGCCCCCGGGCCGCGCGACCCGAGGCATGGAAACCGGTTCGGCCACGACTACCGTTCCCGGCGCTCGCCGGGGTCGCGGCCGTCCCCGGACCCCGATTCGCCTTCGCCGGAGGACTCGGCCTCGGCCGCGGCGTCGGGGTGGGCCCACTCTGCGTCGGCGAAGTAGCTCATGTCGCCGTTGGCGGGGATGACCATGCACAGCGGACACCCCACGACGTGGTCGTTGGGTCCAAGCGCGAGGCGGTGCCGGCGCATCGCCATCTCCTCCACGAACTGTTCGTCCGACATCTCCACCCGCATGCCGAGATCGATGAACATGTTCGCCACCGAACGGTTCCCCGAGCCTTGCCAGTTGCGGGTGTCGGGCACGTTCCGGTTCGCCTCGGAGGTGTCCATGTAGCCGATGATGTGGAGGACCGTCCCCTTCGGGAGGAGCGGCTGGTGGTCCTGCGCGTAGGTGTAGCCGCGCACCCAGTTGTGATCGTAGCCGACGCAGTTCAGCGTCTCGACGTTGAAGCCCCAGATCGCCTCGAGGCACATGCGCATGCCGGGGGCGTGAAGGTGCGGCTCGAAGGTCACGAGCTTCGTGTGCTGGTCCAGCACCTTGTAGGCGTGCAGTTCCTGCCCCGCCACGCCGGGCCGGATGTCGATGTCGCTTCCGTTTCCGAGTCCGAGGATCGTCCGCCTGTATTTCGGCTCGTAATCCGGCGGATGGAAGCGGAACCCAATCTCCAGGTGGGCCTTCGTATCGCGCCCGTTGGAATGGAGGTGGACGGAGTTCGAGACCACCGATGAGCCCGCCCGCAGGAGCCGGCCCGCTTCTTCGTCGAAGATGTCGGGTTCGCGGCCGACCTCGTGCACGGGCCAGCCGGTGTCCGAGGAGGCGCGGCGCGAGCCGGGGCCCGTCTCCTGGCCCTCGATGACGCGCGTGCTCCAGATCATGTGGTGCACGACGAAGCGGCCGCCGACCGTATGCCGTCCCCCGTGTTCCCCATCTCGCCGCTGGGGCACGTCGTTTACCTCGCGGATTTCGACGGACTTCACCCAGCGGTCCTCGGTCAGGCCGGTGGGGATGCTCTCGATGTCGCCCCACCAGTCCGGGGCATCTCCCTTCACGAGAACTTCGGGCAGCCGCACGATTAGATCCGGTTCGCCCGCGGACCACAGGATGTCGTCATCGAACACGAGCGGCGGCGGGAGGTCCGCCGGGTCGCCCTTAGGGGTGCCGGCCCGCCGCCAGGCGTCGAGCGCCTCGATCTCCCACTCGTCGAGCGACATGTCGTCCTTGAAGTGCTGGATGCCGATGTCCTTCTCGACGTACCAAGGGGGCATGGCCCCGGCCCGGTCCCGGATCTGCGTGCGGCGGGCGATCATGCTCGCATACGGCTGCACGTCCTCGTACGTGACCAGCGCCATGGGGGCGACACCGTTGTCCCGGTGACAGCGGACGCAGGCCCGCTGCAGAATCGGCGCGATATCGCGACTGAAGGTGACCTCGGCGCCATCGTCGCCCGGCGCATCTGCCTGGACGTGGCGCGCCGTCGCAACGGATTCGCCGTTCTGTCCCGCCAGGCCGGCGGCGGAGAGCAGCACGAGGGCCGGCAGAACGGAACATCTCCGGACGAAAGAAAGGGTCCGTGTCGCGTGCGGCATCACATGGCTCCTTGAGAAGGGATGCTCTCGCAAGAGGTTACTCAAAGGGCAAACGTTGGGTCAAACGCCGCGCTAACGATCGCCGCTGGCGGCGCCTGGAGCTGGCGACCCCAGCTCCAGGCGAACGGTCTCCGGCAGCCGCTTCAGGATGACCGTCGGGACATCGAACTCGTCGGTCTCGACGAAGGCGACGAGGCCTCCGGGCCCGAACGCGTCGGGCATGCTCGTTTCCTCCAGCGACAAGGTGCCCACGTACTCACCCTCCGGGGTCAGGACATCGATCCAGCCCGCGACAGCAACCTCCCCCTCCGGGCTTCCGCCCGAGACTTCGATCTGCGCATCGATCTGCGCCAGGGGATCGCTTCCCCAGCGCTGGACCCAGATCGTCCCCTCCCAGGTCGTCCGAAGATCCCGCACGAGGGGCACTTCCGGCATGAAACCCGCGTTCGCCACGGCGTCGCGCATGCCGGCCATCATCTCCTCCATCATGGCCGACACCTGCGCGCGAAATTCCGGCGGAAGATCGTCAAGCGACTGGCCGTTTGCCTCTCCCGTAGCCGAGGACTCCATGGCTTCGATCATCCGAGCCCGGGCACGCTCTCGCAGTTGTTCCGTGACGAGCTCGGGTTGGAGGGGGCGGCTCACGACGCGCGCCGGAGCACCGGGTGCCGACTGGATCTTGACCGCGTATGCGGAGGAATCCGAATACGCCAGGCGACCGCCGGGGAGGACATCGAACACGAGGTCGGGCACGAACGCGGCGAACGCGTCGCCCAGAGCGCCGAACATATCCGACGGATCGGCAGCCTCCATCCTGATTTCTCGCTCCGGACTCACCTCCCACGCCTCTGCGAACGGCACCGCGACGGCCTCGTCCGCCTCGGTGAGCGACACGCGGTAGATGGTGCGGTCACCCGTATCGACGGACATTTCCCCACCGCTGTAGCTGGCGGCCGGACTGCGGGTCAGGAACAGCGTTTCCCCTTCCCGGGCGGAGCGCACGGTCTCCGCGGAAGCGGTCTCGGAGGCGCCCTGGATCGCGAAGCGGATCGCGCGCTCGAACGACCCATCGGGGCCGAACAGGAGATACGAGCGGTGGCCATCGTCGACGATGACGACCCCGCCCTCGGGCCGCGCCACCATGTGCCCCACCTCGCGAAGCTCGCCCGGGCCGTCGCCCATGCGCCCGAACTCCGCCGCCAAGGCGCCGACGCCGTCCACGACCACGATGCGGGTGGAGGACCCCGTTTCGTCGCGGATGTAGAGCCGGCCGGCGGCATCGAAGTCCAGGTCCACGATCTCAGTGAAAGCTTCCCAGCCCTCCGCCGCGATCCCACCGATCCGGTACACCTCCTCGAAATCGGCCGTGAGCGGACGGTCCTCGCTCGCCGGCGCGGACCCTCCCCCGGTTTCGCCGCCGCAGGCAGCCAGCAGCGTCACGAACAAAGCGCAATGGAATTTCATGAGCTAACCCCCCGTTTCGCTGGAACTTGCAGAGTCTACACGGCGGAGGTGCCGCCAGCGAACGCTGCCGTGTGCTATCCTCTGTTTGCATCGTCGATAGCAGTACACCGGAGCCCGCACCGTGACGCTCACCGTTGGAGCTCGCCTCTGATGGCCAATGCCACAGGTCCGAAACTCCCTATCGGAATGTCCGCGCACTACGTCATCGTCGGCGCCGGTATCCACGGCCTTTCCACGGCATGGCATCTCGCGCGGGAACTGAGGGCGTCCGGCCGCGGGGACGGGCGCGACATCCTGATCATCGACAAGACGGGTGTCGGCGCCGGTGCATCCGGGATCGCGTGCGGAGTGATCCGCAACAACTACTTCCAGCCGGCCATGCGGGAGTTGATGGCCCATTCGGTGAGCATCTGGGAGAGCGATCCGGCCGGGTTCTCCTACCATCCCGTGGGCTATCTGCAGATCAGCCATGAAGCCATGCGGGACGATGTCGCCTCGATCCATGATCAGCAGAAGGCGATCGGCTACAGATCGACATTCGTCGAGGGCGCCGGAGCATCGCGCACCTACCTGCGGAGCATCTTCGACGATTGGCGGGCCGAGAACATCACGAGCGTGCTGCACGAGGGCCAGGGCGGATACGCGAACAACCTGGCATCGCTCGAAGGTCTGCGGTCGCGGACGGAGGCCGAGGGCGTCCGCCTCGTGCCCGGGGCGACCCAGGAAGATTTCGTGCGCGACGCCTCCGGCGCGGTCACGGCGGTCGTCACCGACCGCGGGCGCATCGCCTGCGAACAGGTCGTGGTGGCCACCGGTCCCTGGGTCCGACGGCAGTGGGCCATGCTCGATCTGCCCGCGGTGACGCGCGTACTCGGTCCCGACGGCACGCATCACGAGGCGGCGACCTGGACCTACTGGGCCCTCCAGGAAGGGACGCTGAGGGTCGACCCCGGCTTCCTGGTCGACAACGACGGCAACATGCCGCCGGTCGTGCACGTCGACACCGACGCGCCCCTGTGCGACGAACGTGGCCTCGTGACCGACGAGCCGTGGGGCCTCTACTACAAGCCCGACTTCCACTTCGGCGGTGTGCAGGGCGGCTGCGTGCCCGACAGGGTCGAGAGACCTGCGTCGGACGTGGCGGTCGACCCCTACGGACCGGCGTCTCCAGACTTCTCGGTCGGGAACGAATTCCACCGCACCTTCGCCGCGGCCCTCGCCTTCTGCCAGAAACGCTTCGAGGGTAAGGCTTCTCTGATGAGCAGAGAGCCCTCGGGAGGCATCGGCTGCTTCACGCCCGACAGCTTCCCCGTGTTCGACACCTTCGCCGACAACGTCTACTTCATCGCCGACTCCAACCACGGCTACAAGATGATCGGAGTGGGGGCGTTGGTGGCGCGGGAGTTGATGGGACGGCGGCAGGCGCTGCTGGAACCATTTCGCTACAGCCGGTATGCCGAAGGCCGGCTCCACCCGGTCAGCAATTCACCCTTCCCTTGGAGCTGACGGGGTCCGGTGGAAACTCCCGGGCGCTGTTCAGCCGCCCAGGTCGACGAGGCGGAGGTTGCGCCAGCGGACCCTGATGCCGCCGCCATCGTGGATTTGAAGTGCGACCGAGCCCTCGGCCGCGCCAATCTGCTCGTCCTCGAAGTCCACCATCTTCGTGCCGTTCAGCCAGGTGGCGACGCGGTCGCCATCAGCGCGGATCCGCATCGTGTTCCACTCGCCCATCCGTAGCGCGCCGTCGAGTTCCGGATCGGGCTGCACGAGCCAGCCGCGGCCGTACGACTCGTAGATCCCGCCAGTGAACAGGCCCGGGGGCGCGACCTCGGCCTGCCAGCCGCTGACGGTCGTCCCTTCCACGCTCGAGCGCACGAACACGCCGCTGTTCCCGTCGGCCTCCTGCATGAACTCGACGGTGAGGTCGAAGTCGCGGTACGTCTGCTCGGTCACCAGGTAACCGTACTCCGCGTCCGGGCCGCTCTCGCACACGAGTTCCCCACCCTCTTCCCCCTCCTCCACGTACCAGCGCTCCGTCCCGTGGACGCGCCAGCCATCGAGAGTCTCGCCGTTGAAGAGGGAGACGGGCTCAAGGGGTAGGATGCGGATGCTGCGGTACCAGACGTTCCGCCCGTGGTCCTGCAGGCCGATCGGCCCTGACTCGGCCCGTCCGTAGCGGGGATAGGGGGCAAACTTGCTCGCTGCCACCAGCGCTTCCCACTCGGGCGAACCCAGTTCGTACTCGACCGTCTTCTCCCCGTTCAGCCAGTGCTCGACGAGGTTGTTCTGGATCCGGATCCGGCCCTCGTTCCACTCACCGGGCCCGTGCAGGGTCGTTTCGCCCGCCGCGTGCAGGTCGTAGTTGTCGCCGGTCAGGTGCGTGTGCATGTCCATCGTGCCCATCTCGACGTACGCCGGGTCGTCGAGCACCTGGTACTCGGGCGCGTTGTACCAGATCGCCGCGTCCTCCTCCTCGATCACGCGGTAGAGGACCCCGCTGTTCGCCACCTCCGAAAGCATGAACTCGAACCTGAGGTCGAAGTCGGAGAACGATTCGGTGGTCACGATGTCCCCGCCCACCGCCACGTCGGGGTCGGTGGCGGTCGCGCCCACCACGAGCGCGCCATCGACCACGGCCCAGCCGGTGTCGGGGAAAGCCTCGCGGTTGTAACCGCGCCAGCCGGCGGTCGTCTCCCCGTCGAAGAGGAGGCGCCAGCCGGCCTCTCGTTCGGCGTCCGTCAGCGTGTTGGGCGGCGTCTCCGCTGGGTCCGTCGAGGCGTCCGGGGCAATCTCCGGGGCTTCGGCGCACGCGAGCCCCAGAGCCCCGACGAGCAGAGGAGCGAATCCCGTCGCGCGTCGCGTCCTTCGCGGGGCGCGCATCAGACGAGCTTCATGGCGTCGGGGTCCCAGCGCACGATGCGGTCCTCGAAGTAGGAGAGGTTGCAGGCGAGCGCCGGTGCGGCCGCGCGGAGCCCGAACGCCGCGTCCTCCCGCACGGGCGGGCCGCCTCGGATCGCCTCGCACCAGTTGAAGAAGTGGTCGACGTGGGCCCCGCGATACCCGCGCTCGACCTCGTACCGAGCCTCGGCCGGCGGGCGCATCCGGACCCGCGGCGGGAGCCCGTCCGCCGACGCCGCGGCCTCGGCCATCTTCTCCTGGGAGAAGGCGTCCATTGGATCGACGGCGACGTTCTTGCGCAGGATGACCTCGGTCCAGGTCACGTCCATCGCCCCCTCGCTCCCCACGAGCCGGAGGAAGGTGCTGCCGGACGTCCCGTCCACGAAGTTCACGCGCAACGAGAGGTTGAAGCCGGGGTGCGTCTCGGTCTCCGGGTAGTCGAACACGCCGAGCAGGACGTCCGGCACCTCGCGCCCATCCTTCCAGTAGCGGAGGCCTCCCGCGGCCTGGACGCGGCTGGGGCCGCGGGAACTCACGACGAAGTGGAGGCTCGAGAAGAGGTGCACGAAGAGATCGCCCGCCACGCCGGTCCCGTAGTCGCGGTAGTTGCGCCAGCGGAAGATCCGCAGCGGGTCGTACGGCCGGTCCGGCGCGGGCCCGAGAAAGCCCTTCCAGTCGACCGTTTCCTCGGAGGCACCCGCCGGGATGGGATACTGCCACGCGCCGATGGGGTCGTTGCGGGCCCAGAAACCCTCGGCGTAGTTGAGTTCGCCGATGGCCCCTTCCTCGTACAGTTCCTTCGCCTTCTCGTTGCCGAGCGAACTCATCCCCTGGCTTCCGACCTGGAAGACGGACCCGGACTCCTGCTCGGCGCGGATCAGGTCGTGCCCCTCCTCGATCCGGTGGACCATCGGCTTCTCGCAGTAGACGGCCTTGCCGGCGCGCAGCGCGTCGACCGAGATCGGCTGGTGCCAGTGGTCGGGCGTGCCCACGATGACGGCGTCCACATCGTCGCGGGCGAGGACTTCTCGGTAGTCGCGGGTCGTGAAGATGTCCCCGTGGCGCTCGCGGGCGGCCTCGAGGCGTCCGTCGAACACGTCGCATGCGGCTACGAGTTCGACGCCGGGGATGCGGAGCGCGGTCTGGACGTCGGCCATGCCCATGCCCCCAGCGCCGATGATGCCGAGCCCGATGCGGTCGGAGGGAGCGACCCGACGCTCCCGGGCACGGGCCATCGTCCGGCGGATCGCCGAATCCGACGCGGCCAGGCGCGATGGCACGCCGGCCGCGAGCAGCGAGCCGGCCGCTACGGATTTGACGAATTTCCGCCGGCTACCGGCGGTGGGGGACGTGGGACCAGGCTTCGTTTCGCTCATCACTGTCGCTCACGCTGGGAGTGCATTCAGGCCGCCGGTTCGCGGGCAGGGTCGCCCCGGGCGGGCCCGAAAACGTAAGGTTGTGCCGATAAGGTCAGCAAAGGAGGGGCAAGCGTGCGAACTCGATGCGTGCCAACCGCGATTCTTCTGGCGCTCGGGCTCGGGTCCGGCGGCTGCCGCACCAACCCGCCCCCGGCGGAGGACTCTGTCCGGGTCGTCGTCGAGACGGAGATGGGCGCGTTCGAACTGGAGATCTACGTCGATCGGGCTCCTGTCACCGCGGCCAACTTCCTCCGCTATGTCGACGGCGGATTCTACGACGACGGCACTTTCTTCCGGACCGTGCACGCGAACAACCAGCCCGAGGACTCCATCCGCATCGCCGTCGTCCAGGGCGGACGGAATCCGGAATCGGAGATCGAATCCTTCCCTCCCATCGCGCTGGAACGCACCTCCGAGACGGGGATCCTGCACGAGGACGCGACAGTCTCCATGGCGCGCGGCGGTCCCGACACCGCAACCCAGAGCTTTTTCATCTGCATCGGCGACCAGCCGTCGCTCGACTTCGGCGGCATGCGGAACCCCGACGGGCAGGGCTTCGCTGCCTTCGGGCGCGTGGTGGCGGGCATGGACGTGGTGCGGACCATCCACCAGTCACCGTACGAGGCGCAACAACTGACCCCGCCCGTGCGGATCGTGAGGGCCTATCGCAAGGAGTGACCGGGCCTCGGCCACAGGCGCGGTCAGTTGTCGAGCCTGGCGCTGGTCAATTGGGCGAGCGCGGCCAGCGTCGTCTGAGCCGCGTTGAGGCCGAGCCGGAAGTCGTCGTCCGTGTACGTGGTCCAGACGTCCGTCGGCTGGTGCCAGTTGGGGTCCCACCCGGCGCCGACCTGCGCGCCCCGCTCGTTCTCGCGCAGGCTGATCGCCGGCACGATGTCCATGAACGGCGTGGAATCGGTGTTCGTCATATGGGGACCGACCGCCGCCGGATAGTCGGTCGCGTAGTTCTCGTTCGCGGCCTTGAAGAAGAAGGCGAGCTTCATCGAGTCGTCCGCCCGCTCGGAGTTGGACTGGAACTCGATGTTGACGTCCGCCTCGGGCCGCTGGTCCCGGCTCACCAGGCCGTCGGGGCCGGGGGCGCCGTGATCCCACAGCATCATGTCATGCTGGATCATCCCCAGCCAGCGCGGCTCGGGGAATTGGCCGGAACCGGGCGGATCCTCGACTCCTTGCATTTCCTGGCGCTGGGCGACGTAGGCGCGGGCGCCGTTGAGGCCGGTCTCCTCGTTGTTCCAGAGGACGAAACGGATCGAGCGCTCCGTCTGCACGTCGGGCGCGCTGAAGATCCGCGCGAGTTCCATCACGAGGGCGGTGCCGGAGCCGTCGTCGTTCACGGCCTCGTTCACGCCGTGGCCGTCCATGTGGGCGCCGATGATGTACATCTCGTCCGGGCGCGTCGTCCCCACCTTCGTGCAGTAGACCTGGGACCGGTCGCCGTCGACAGGCTCCTCGCGGTTGAGTTCGCGGATGCGCTCGTCGGGCTGGGCCATGAGGTCGCGATTCACGCCGGTCCGTCCCCGGTAGCCGAAGATCGTGCTTCCGCCCGAACCGGGACCGCGCCGCCCCACGCGCCCGCCCGTGGCCGTCGTGAGGTCTCCCTCGTTCGGCCCGGGCCGGCGGCGGGCCGCACCACCGCGTGGCGGCGTGCGGCGGGGGCCCGCGTCGGGTGGGGGCGGGGGCGGATAGTTGTAGAAGATCCGCTCCGTGTTCGTGCATCCGACCCCCTGCAGCTGCGCCTCGATCCAATCCACGGCGTCCCGGTTGCGCTGCGTTCCCTGGCGTCGGTCGCCGAACCGGGTCAGCCCCTTGAGCGTCGTCTTGTAGTCGTCGAGCGTCAGCCGGGCGACGAGGGTCGCGACCGGATCCTCCGCTTCGCCGGCGGGCGCTTGCGCCTGGAGCGCCGGTGCGAGGATTCCGAGTGAAAGCGCGACGGCCGCGAGGGTGAATGAGCGTGTACGCATGAACCACCTTCCGGGAATGAGGGGACAGCCCGTGTCGCGCACCGTAGGTTCGTGCGCGGGGGAACCGCAACCATTCGGAAAGGAGGCCTCCCATGCCGATTGCCCGCCCCGCCGGAATCCGTCCACCGCATCACGCCAACGGCGCGGGACAGGGCCGCCCGCTCCTCGTCGCGGCGGCGCTCCTGACGCCCGCCGGATCCGTCTCGGCACAGACCGAGCCGCCCGCGGAGCCCCCGGCCGACTGGGAGACCACCGCCATCGACTACAGCAACGTCCCCTATCCGCACCCTGTGTCCTACCTCGATGTGGAGGTCTACGGGAACGACTACCGGCTCGCGTACATGGACGTGGCTCCGGCCGGCCCCACGAATAGCCAGACCGTCGTCCTCTTTCACGGGATGAACTTTTTCGCGGCAGGGTTCCGGCCCACGATCGAGGCGCTGCGGAACGAGGGATTCCGGGTGATCGCGATCGACCGGCTGGGCTTCGGGCGCTCATCCAAACCCATCATCCACTACAACCTCCACATTCCGGCTCGGAACGCGAAGCGGCTGCTCGACGCGCTGGGGATCGAGCGCGCGGCGATCGTCGGGCATTCGATGGGTGGGATGGTGGCGACCCGTTTCGCTTCGACGTATCCCGAGACGACGACCCACGTCGCCATGGTGAACCAGATCGGGCTCACCGACTCCCGCCCCGGCCGGGGATGGACCGACGCCGACGAGACGTACGATTCGGTGCTCAACGGGACGACGTATCAATCGATCCTGCGCGGACACATGCGCTATTACCCGAACGGCTGGCGGCCGGAGTACCTCGAGTGGGTGAAGGTCCAGTACGGCCTCACGCTGAGCGGAGACTGGCCACGCATGGCGCGGGTGCGGGCGGCGCAGCGCGCGATTCTGTACGAGGACCCCGTGGTGTACGAGTGGCAGCACATCGCGACGAAGGCGCTCGTCATCGGCGGCGCGGAGGATCGCCTCGTGGCCGACTATCCGGCCCGCGCGCGCCACGTTGCCGGGGAACTGCAGAACGCCGAACTCGTGCTCTTCCCCACGGTCGGACACTCGCCGCAGTTCGAGATCCCGGCGCGCTTCCACGCGGAGTTGATCCGGTTCCTGCGCTCCGACCCGGCCGAGCCCGCCGATCAGTCGTGGCGGGACACGGACGTGGGCCGCACGCCCGGTTCATAGCGCGGGCGCGGGCGGCGCAAATAGGTTCCCCGGCCATGAAGAACTCGAAGCTGCCACCCCTCGCCCTCTGGTTCGCCGCCGGATGCACCGGGGAGGCATCGGAACGGCCCATCCCCGTCGCCGACGTGCAGGAACTGATGGTCTCCGTCATGGAACCGGCTGCGGAGACGTACTGGGATGGCGTGGGCGAGATCCTCACGGAGGAGGGCGTGCACCAGTTCCGGCCTCTCGCCGAGGAGGACTGGACCTCGCTGCGCAACGCCGCCTTCGTTCTCGCTGAATCCGGTAATTTGCTGATGATGGACGGCCGCGCGCGCGACCGCGGCGACTGGATGGCCCACTCGCAGGCAATGGTGGAGACGGGCCGCCTGGCGCTGGACGCCGTCGACCGGCGAAACGCCGACGCCGTGTTCGACGCCGGCGCGGAGGTCTACTACGCCTGCCGTGACTGCCATGCCCGGTACGCTGCGGAAACGCTCAGGCCGAGCGATCCGCACAGCGGAAACGAGCGTTAGCCCCGCCGGCCCATGGAACGACTTCTCGAGTGGCTGGGGAGCACCCCCTGGAGCATCGCCCTTCTGGAATCCACGCTCGCGTGGCCGCTCATCGAATCCTCTCACGTGCTGGCCGTGGCCCTCTTCTTCGGCACGGTGATGATGAACGACCTCCGGCTTATGGGCTGGACGATGCGGCGCGTGCCCGTCTCGGAGGTCACCGGGCGCCTGCTCCCGTGGACCCGGATCGGCTTCACGATCATGGTCATTACGGGATTTCTCATCTTCTACTCGAACCCGGTCCGCTACTACCACAACATCTTCTTCAGGCTGAAGGTGATCCTGTTCGTAGTGGCAGGCCTGAACGCTTTCCTCTTCCACCGGGGAATCCATCGCCGCGTCGTGGAGTGGGAACGCCTGCCCGTTCTGCCGGGGCAGGCGCGGGCGGCGGGCGCGATCTCACTCACGGCGTGGGCGCTAATCATCGTGGCGGGCCGTCTCATCGCCTATAACTGGTTCGACTGTGACATCCCCGGGCAGCCGGGCTGGGTCAACTGGGCGGCGGGTTGTCCCGTGGCGGGCGATTGATGGGAGGCCGCCAGTCCGCGCCGGAAGCGTGGCTCCCTTTCTTCGAATGGCTGGAGAACACGGCCATCGGGACGGCCGTGCGCGAATCGATCTGGGCGTTCCCGATCATCGAGGCGGTCCACCTGCTGGGGCTGGGGCTGCTGGGCGGGGCGCTGCTGCTCGCGGACCTCCGGTTGTGGGGTACGGGGCTCACGCGGCAGCCGATCACGAGCGTCGTGCGGCAAGCGCATCCCTGGCTCGTGGCGGGAGTGGCGCTGATGTTCCTCACCGGAATTCCGCTGTTTCTGTCCGAAGCGGTGAAGTGCTACTACAACACGTCCTTCTGGGTGAAGATGATTTCGCTGCCGGTCGCGCTGTCGTTCACCTTCGGAGCCCGGAAGTGGGTAGTGTCCGCAGCCCCGGGTCGAGCGAACTGGCGCACGCGGCTCATCGCCTTCATTTCTCTGGGTCTCTGGTTCACCGTCGCCGCCGCCGGACGCTGGATCGGTTTCTCGGGCTGAAGGGCCGCCTCAGCGCCTGTCCGGGGGATCCACTCGAATCAATACATCGTTGTAACCGCGGATCGTCTCGGCCTGAACCCACGCGGCCATGTCCCTGACGGGCAAAGCGAAGTCCTCGGCCACCGACATGTCCACGACCCACCCGAAATCAGCCAGCGCACCCAGCGTGATGGCGGAAACGGCGTTCAGCTCCTCTCCCGGGCAGTTGCCGCGCGTCATGATCTCGCCGCACACCACACTGCGCCAATGCCCGCCCAGGTCGCCATCTTCGGCGGGATCGTTCGTCAGCGGCACCTTCCCGCCGGAGTAACCGCTCCCGCCAGCGGCATCGAACGCGGCAACGGCGTTCGGTCCCGGGAAATGGGTATCGCGTCTCGTCGCCCCGCTCGGGGGGTTCACAATCCGCACGTCACCGAACCACCAGTACGTACCGATGCCGAACACATGGCCCAACTCGTGCAGCATCACTTCGTATGAGAAGTTGTTCGGGACGCGGCCGAACGGCGCGGCGTATGGGCGCTCCTCGGGGTAGTAGATTCCGCCAGAGGAGAAGTAGAACCCGGCACCTCCCCCTCGGTCCACGAGGGTCCCTCGCGGTCCGCCGCACGCGTAGCCCGCGCAGTCGGCCCCGTCGAACACCAAGATCGTGAAATCCGCGGGGCTGGTGTTGTCCTTCAATGCGGTTTCGTAGAACGCTGCCGCGTGATCAAACAGCAGTCTGGCGCACCGCGACCAATCGTCCGGTTCGTCGTACACCAGCTTAATCCGAAACCCCGTAGAGGCGCGGTCGTAGACGGGGCGGCGCTCCAACTCCGGGGGGTAGCAGTCATCGACCGCCGTCAGTATCCGCCCCGTGCGCATCTCGAACGCGGACGACAGCGCCCGGTAGTGCAGGTACCGTCGCCCTCGCCTGACCGCCGTGATCTCCAGCTCACCGTTGTCGTTCTGCGTGACGTCGAGGATCGCCGGACCCGGGTCATCGTCTTCCGGGGTCTCGTCTACATGGAATTCGTAGGAGATGTCGGCGCGCGCGCGCGAGGTAAACCAGTCGAGCGGCGTGGACACACGCGCCCCCACTTCGTCCAGGGTGATGCCTTCAGGCATCGTCCGTGGAGCCGCGGCGGTGTCCAGCGCGGTGGGGAGAATCACTACGAGGCTGTCCGCTACGCCCCCCAACCTTGCGATAGCCGTGAGAATCTGCGCCTCGGCGGGGGTTCCCAGATCAAAGATGGTCCAGTACTGGTGGCTCTCCCGCTGAAGCCAGATCTGTCTCAGGCTGTCGCCGACGAGCGTGCGATACGTGACCGCATCCGTGCCCGTCGAGAACCTTACTGTCGGTTCCACGCTGGTAACGCGGGTTCCGTCTCCCTGCCTGGCCGTGACGCGGATTGCCGGGGAACCGAGACCGGGACGGATAATCAAGGTGTCCCTGCTCTCCCACTCGTTGAAGTCCAACTCGACGTCACTCAGGTAGTCCGTGATGATCTTCCGTGTCTCGATGACCACGCTTGCCGCGATGGGCGGCGGTGGGGGCGGCGGCGGCGCTGCGGGAAAAGGGGGCCGGGACCATCGTATCGCCGCCTTCGCAGGCGGCCAGAAGTACGACAACCCCGGCGCTGATCCGGCGTAACTTCTTCACCTTGAGCCAGGCCTTTCGGTCGGCGTCCTTGGCTCCGGCGCGATAGATTGATGTGGAAGCCATGCCGGAGAACTATATGGATGGCGGACTGTCGAAGGCGCAAGAGCAACCGCCTTCGAGGGCGAGAGAGGAGTGGATCGGGACCGGAGCCCGGGTGCTAGTCGTGCTCCTCGAGGATGCTGTGGCTTGTGACCTCCACGATCTCGCCTTCCCAGCCCGGGGGCGGCTGGCAGGGATTGGCGTCGTAGGCGGGGTCGTTCGGCCTCGGCGCGCCGCCGGGAGGGGCGCCCGCGCCTGAGGAGCCCATGAAGAACTTGGTGCCGTCGGTGAAGGTGACGTCGCGCCCGTTGGCCCGCTTGAGGGAGTGGTCCTTCGCCTGGTAGCCGTCGACGATCAGCTCCGTGCCCGGGGCCAGACAGTCCCGCTTGAGGCCGCGGCGCAGGAGCGTGTTGGGCGTGCCGCCCTCGACCATCCAGACCTCGGATCCCGCATCGCTCTCGACCTCGAGGTGAATCCACGTATGCGGGTTCACCCACTCGAGCCGAACGACGGCGCCCTGGAGCCGGATGGGGGCGTTCCGGTCGAACTCGGCGCCGAAGGCGTGGTGCGCGATCAAGGGCGCGGCCGCCGCCAGCGCGACCCCGCCCGCCAGGAGATAAGGAGGTAGCTTCCGCATCGGTCTCACCCGTGTCTGATCCAACGATCCGGCACCAACGACGCCGGGTCTGATGTCGTCCTGGTCAACGTAACAGCCCCGCCTGAACCTCCGCGACCGGCTCCTCGAGGAATCATTATCCGCCCGAGGCTCCTGCCGCTGCGCGCTCCTGGGCGCGGGCGCCGCTGAGGACGTTGGAGAGGGCGTAGTTCCCTTCGTGGCAGGCGTATTCGTAGATCTGGCCGCCGAGTCGCGTGAAGGGCACTTCCCCGCCCCAGCTGTCCGTGAACGTGTCGGCGTCCTCGACGGTGAACTCGTAGTTGATCGTGTGCTCGTCAGCCCGCGTGAAGCGCTCCGTCACCGTCATCTTCTCCGAGCCGGGGCCGAAGAGGTAGACGTAGGCCGCCATCTGGTCCGGGTTCAGCTTCGTCGTCCGCACGACGAGCGTGTCGCCCTCCCAGCGACCCCATGATTCGCCGAACCACGGGCGGACGGCGCCGGATATCGGCTTCGGCTCGCCCATGCGAATGATGCGGACATCGTGCACCATCTCGGTCAGAATCATGATGTGATCGGGCGTCTGGACGATCGTGTAGTTGTTGTTGTAGAAGTAGTTTGGCAGCATCGGCGGGCCCGCGTTGGAGCCGAAGGAGAGGATGCAGCGCTCGCCGATGGGTCGGTTCTCGGGGTTGTCGAACGCTCCGCCGAACCGCCCGTAGGCCTGGAGACGGCGCCGCTGGCCCTCCGCGGTGAGTTCGGGGATGCGACCGTCTTCGGGATAGGTGAGGAGAGAGCTGCGGGGTTCGCCGTTGTACACGGCGACGCGGTCTCCGGCATCGATCCAGAAATAGTTGTAGCCGCCCACGCCGCCGGCCGCGCCCGTGGACCCGTCACCTCCCACCGGGGGCGCTTCGCGGTCTGGGTCGCTCGGCGCGTTCCGTTCGTCGATGTGCTCCTGGCGACGCCCCTCGCGGATCGCGACTTGTTCCGCCGTGAGCACGAGTCCCTCGCCCTCGGGGCGCTGGAGCGGCGTCATGGTGCCGTTCGTCCACTCACCCTGCAGATCGGGATGCCCCTCCGGGGTTCGCGGCACCTCCCACGCGTCCCCGGTTCCCGACACGTTCCCGCTTCCCGGGGGATCGTCGCCGGTTTCGGCGCAGGCGACTGCTCCGAGGCCGGCTCCCATCAGCAGCGCGGCGCGGAATCCTCGCGGGCGTTGTCGACGATTCGCAGATCTCATCGGTGCGGACGGGCCTCGGTTATCGGATCGGGTTCTTCCGGAGGTGTCCGTACATCAGTTCCTCCACGAAGGGGACGCACTTGAACTGCCCCAGCCGTGCGTCCGGGTCGACGTTGCGGTACAGGGGCAGGCGAATCGTCCACGGCTCCGAGAACGTCTCCGGGTCCTCCATGGTGGCCTCGTACATGAGATGGTCGGACCCCAGCATCGTCCAGCGCTCGGTGACCACGAGCCGGTAGCTGTGGTGGTTACCGGCGCGGTCGAACCAGGTCTGCCCGTTGAACCCGTTCACGGTGACGACGAAAGTGTCCTCTTCCCAGTGGCCCACCGACTGGCCCATCCACGAATCCACCTGGGGCGGACCGGGATCCTCCAGGTAGATGTCCCGGACGGCGCCGGCGTACTCGTACGCGATGAAGAACTTCGACTCGCTCTGGAAGATCTGGAACGGGAAGTGCATGTAGTTCGCACGCGGGACGCCGGGCAGATAGCAGCGGATCTCGGGGTCGCGCTCGAGCCAGCGTTCGCGGTTCTCGTCACGGCGCTCGAGGGCCTCGGGCAGATACGGAATGCTCCCGCCGACCACGATCCCCTGCCCCGACGGCACGGAGCCCACGGCCCCGAGCGCCACGACCTCGGTGGCGGGGACGGGCACGACGGGGCCGTCCTGCATGGCGAGCGCCGGGCGGGCCATGTGCGGCTCGATGTCCCAATACGCGTTGCCCAGCGCGGTCCAGATGCCGTTGAAGTCGGGCCGGCCGGAGGGGGTCCGCGGGATGCCGTCATCGGGCGCGCAGGCGCCGGCCGCACCGAGCAGCAGCGCTAAGATCCCGACGTGCGCGCGGCGCGCCCCATGGACGCTTCCTCTTTCGCGCAAGGATCCGCGTGTTCCAGAGTCGCTCGCCATGGGCATCGGCCTCCGAGGTTCGTTCCCGGGTTCGTGTTCCGTGTGAACGGATCGAAACTGCGACCCGGCTCATTGTCTGGCCAGATCGGGGCCCGGGAGTCACATTCAACATTGGCCGGGCGGCGCGGGGCGGTGCGGGTTGCGCAACACTGAACGGTACGGAGGAGCCATGCTGAACCTGCGCGTAGCGAGACTGGCGCGCGTCCCCCTGGCGGCGGCGCTGATCGGGATCACGGCCTGTGCGGGAGAAGAGGCCGCCGAGATGGAGACGGCGGAGGTCGCGGATCCAGCGGCCGCGGGCCTCCCGAACCCGACCCCCAATGTCATCAAGGACTGGGTCCAGCTCCCGGACGGACGCGAGTGGGGCTCCACGGCGGGCATCGACATCGATCCCATCGACGGTCACATCTGGGCCTACGACCGCTGCGGCGGCATCGCGCTCGCCGGCGGGTGCGCGGAGAACATCGTCGACCCCGTGTTCAAGTTCCACCGCGAGACGGGCGAGATCCTGGCCAGCTTCGGCGCCGACCTTTTCGTGCTCCCGCACGGGATCCACGTGGATGCGGACGGGAACGTCTGGATCACGGACTCCCAGGGAACTGAGGACAAGGGGCACACCGTCGTGAAGTTCTCGCCCGAGGGCGAAGTCCTCATGACGCTCGGGGAGGACGGCATGCGCAACAGCGAGCCCGGCACCTTCTTCAACGAGCCGTGCGACGTGATCACGGCCCCCGACGGATCGATCTTCGTGTCCGATGGGCACAGCGGGCAGAACGCGAATCCAGCCGAAGGCTCCACCGGCCGCATCATCAAGTTCTCGCCGGATGGCGAGTACATCATGGAATGGGGCGTGATCGGCGACGGCCCGGGCGAGTTCCGGACCCCGCACGCGCTCGAATTCGACTCGCAGGGCCGCCTCTTCGTCGCGGACCGCGGAAACCACCGCGTCCAGATCTTCGACCAGGAGGGGAACCTGCTCGACACGCATTATCAGTACGGTCGGGTCAGCGGGCTCTTCATCGACGACGAGGACAACGTGTACGCGATCGACTCGGAGTCGAACCCCAACCAGCACTCCGACTGGCTGACGGGCGTCCGTATCGGCCACGCGTCGGAGGACCGCGTGACGGCGTTCATTCCGCCGCACGAGTCCGATGACCCACAGGGCGAGGCCGGCGAAGGCGTGGCGGTGGACGCGGACGGCAACGTCTACGCCGCCGAGGGACCGAACTCGCGAGCCGCGGCGGAGGGCGGGATCACCAAGTACACGCGCAACTGATGCGCACCGATGCAGGGCTGCTGCAGGAGAGAGATGCGATGAGACGAATTGGCACGGGGATCGTCACGGCCGCGCTGGCACTGGCCCTTGCGGGGCCCGCCGCGGTCGCACAGGAACTCAACGAAGTGTGCCCCGACTCGCCGGACATGACCGGCGCGCTGTGGGGACTCGTCTCGGACCCCGACACGCAGATGGGGCTGCCCAGCGCTACCGTCGTCGCCAGTTGGGAGCAGGATGGCGAGTCGGGACAGATGGAGGGGCAGACCGCGCTCGACGGCAGCTACACGCTGTGCTACGTGCCGCTCGGCGTCGAGATATCGGTTCAGCCGCTCTTCATGGGCTCGGGGGGGTCCGCCACCACGGCCAATCTCACCGAGGAGATCACCCGCCTGGACCTCGTGTTCTCGCTCTCGGGCGTCGGCGGGGGCGGCGGAGGCGACGACGAACGCATCTGGGCCTGCTTCGGCGGCACGACCGACAACCAGGTCAACCTCCAGAATACACGTCTCCTCCGCTGCGACCCCGGCTGGCAGGGGATCGACCGTTGTCCGAAGGAGGCCGAGTACGGCCAGGTTCAGGCGACTATGACGGGCGGCGGACTGTCAGCGGACGAGGAGGAGCGGGGTGATGAAATAGCCGGGAGCGCGGAGTTCCGCGAAGCCCTCGAGAAGATCATCGCCGACACCAGGCGGCTGGGGGCAAACGCAATAATCAATGCCCGGTTGAACCGGAACTCGCTCAGCGCCGAAGCGGTCACGATCTCGGTCGATCCCGCCAGCTGTCTCTGACCGGAGGGCGTCGGCGGGGGCTCCGATCGGGTGAGCCCGCGCCGATGCCTGTCCAGCCGTGTCGGCGAGCCATCAGGGGCGCCGCACGCGAATCGGAAAGGGCGGGCGCTCGGGCGTAGCGACCGGCGACGCCTCGAGTTGCTCCAGCACGACCTCGATCGCCTTCTCCAGTTGCGGGTCGACGCCCGCGATCACCTCGGCCGGCCACTGCTCGACCTCGATGTCCGGCGGCACGCCCACGTTCTCGACGATGAACCCGTCCTCGGTCCAGATCGCGAGGTTCGGCGCGGTGATCGAGCCGCCGTCCATCAGAATCGGGAAGCCCAGGACGCCGACCAGCCCGCCCCAGGTGCGGCGCCCGATGAGCGTGCCCATCTCGAGTTTGCGGAACATCCAGGGCAGCATGTCCCCGCCCGAACCGGCGGTCTCATCGATGAGCATCACCTTCGGGCCCGGAATGGCGCCCTGCGGCGTGATGAGGTCGGCGCCGTAACGCATCGCCCAATGCGACATGTAGGGCCGCCGGAGGATGTTGATGTAGTAGTCCGCGATCTGGCCGCCCCCGTTATGCCGCTCGTCGATGATCACGGCATCACGGTTCGTCTGCGGGAAGAAATAGCGCTTGAAGTACTCATGTCCGGCGCCGGCCGTGTTGGGGACGTACACGTACGCGACGCGCCCGCCGGTGGCTTCGTCGACGCGTGCGAGGTTGCCCTCGACCCAGTCCCGATTGCGGAGCGCCCCCTCGTTCGCCACCGGCACTACGTCGACGGTGCGCGACCCCGCGCCGTTCGGTGAGGGACCGACGGTCACGGAGACGATCCGGCCGGCCGTGTTCTCGAACCGGCTGTAGAGGTTCTCCGGCGCCGAGAGCGCGACCCCTTCCACCGCCAGCAGGTATTCGCCCGCCTCGACCTCGACCCCCGGTTCCGTGAGGGGGGACCGGAGGCCCGGATTCCAGTTGAGGCCGCCGTACACCTTGTCGAACCGGTATCGCCCCTGGTCGACAACGAAGTCCGCCCCCAGCAGGCCGCCCGGCACATCGTCCGTCTCGTGCAGGAAGTCCCCACCCCCGCCCCGATGGTGCCCCACCGCGATCTCGGAATGGAGCCAGGTCAAGAGCCGGTTAAGGTCGGCCCGCGTCGCGAGGTGCGGCAGGAAGGCGGCGTACTTCTCCTTCAGGGCCGGCCAGTCCGCGCCGTGCATGTCGGGGTCGTAGAAGTAGTCGCGATTGATCCGCCACGCCTCGTCGTAGATCTGCCGCCACTCCGCCCGCGGATCGATCCTCACCTGCACCTCCCCGACCCCCAGCCGGTCCGCGCCGGCGCCGATGTCCGTCCCGCCGGCATTGCCGATGAACCAGCCGCCCGAGGTCGCATACAGCACGCTCCTGCGGTCCGCCGACAGATCGAAGAAGCGCGTGCCGCCCACCAGCATGGCTTCCTCTCGCTCGGCGAGGGAAAAACGGCGCAGGCCGGGCCCGGAACCCGGGCTCCCGAACCCGCTGGCGTTTCCGGCCCGGATGTAGAAGAGCTGTCCCGGGTCGCCGGGCTCCAGGTTCGCATAACCGGCTTCGGGCAGCGGCAGCGCGAGGATGCGCTGATCGAGTCCGTCGAAGTCGATGTTCACAGTGACCTCGCCCGAACCCTCGACTCCCTCTCCTTCCGGCTCGGTTGCCGCCCCTGAATCTCCCGACTCTTCGTCGCTTTCCCTGGCGAGCGGCGATGGCGTGCCCTTCTCGAGGACCGCAAGATAGATCGCGTTCGTCATCTCGAAGTCGTTGTTCGACTGGGCGAACCACTGCACGACGGGTCCCGCGTCGGTGGACGACGTGAGATAGAGGTATTTCCCGCCCGCATCGAACACGGCCTCGGAGACGTCGCTGAGCCCGTCCGTGACCGCCCTCGTCTCGCCCGTCTCGAGCAAGTGCACGTACGCGGTGCGGATGTTGGTCTCGTTGTTGCGCGTGTAGACGAGCCAGCGGGAGTCCGGCGACCAGGCGTGCGAGGGTGGGGGCATCGGCCCGTACATCACGTCACCATCCACGCGGTGGGCCTCTCCCGAAGGAAGGTCGATCCAGAACACGGCCCGGGAGTTGTCCGTGTAGCTGATCTTCGTGCCGTCCGGCGACCACACCGGGTTCTCATAGAAGCCGGCGCCGTCCAGCGCGTAGCTGCGCGTCTCCCCCTCCCCCGACTGCGGGCCCACGTACAGCCGATACTCGCCCGAGGCGTCGGAAAACCAGGCGATGGATTCTCCGTCCGGCGACCAGGCGGGACTCCGCTCGTGGGCGGCGGTGGACTGCGTGAGGTTGCGGTCGTCCCCCTCCTCGCGCGGCAACGTGACGATCTCGCCCCGAAACTCGAAGGCGGCCCGGGTGCCCGAGGGCGAGAGGCTCGCGCCGCGGACGAAGTTCTCGCCGCTGGCGTAGCGGGGCCGCACCTCCAGAAGGTCCGTCGCGATCCGGACCGGCACCGGGTCGCTGGCGCCCGAACCGGGATCGAGCAGGTGCAGCCGCCCCGCCTGCTCGTAGGCGATCCGCCCGGCGCCGGCGGACGCGCTCAGAACCGGGAAGTCCTCGTGCGCGGTGATCCGGGAGACGTCCCCGGCCCCCGGGTCGTAGGCGTAGACGTTGAACTCCCCATCTCGATCGGAGCGGAAGTAGACGCGGTCCCCGATCCACATGGGGTCGGTGTCGTTCGAGCGGCCCTCGGGCTGCGGGACCTGGACGACGGAATGGTCCGCCACGTCGTAGATCCAGATCCGGGTCGTCGTCCCGCCCCGGTAGTTCTTCCACTGCGTGAAGGCTTCGTACAACGGCGTGTAGGCGATCTTCGCGCCATCCGGCGAATAGGTCGCCTTGAAGGCGTGCGGAATGGGCAGCTGCTCGGGATGCCCGCCGCTCGTCGAGACCGTGAACAGCTGTTGGTGGCGGCCCGTGTACGCGTTACGTCCCGACGAGAAGAGCACCGCCGACCCGTCGGGTGTGAAGCTCTGGACGAGATCGGCACCTGGATGCCATGTGAGCCGCGTGGGCACACCCCCCTCCGCGGGGACGAGGAAGACATCGGTATTCCCGTCGTACTCCCCGCTGAACGCGATCCACTCCCCGTCCGGCGAGAAGCGCGGGTTGAGTTCGACCCCGAGGTGCGAAGTCAGCCTCCGCGGCGCACGGCCATCGATGCCGGCGATCCACAGATCTCCGGCGTAGGCGAACGCGATCCGATCGGTGCTCACCGCGGGCTGGGCAAGCATCAGCGTGGCGCCCCCGTTGTCGGGCGGCCCTCCGTTACGCGCGGCGCTATCCTGAGCCGCGGCTGGACGCGCCGGCGACGAATAGACCAGGCCGAGGGCGAGAACGAATGCGAGGATGTGACGGAATGCTGCTTTCATACGGTCCTTCGCGATCTGCGGGTGTCCTGGAGCAGGCCGGCCCCCCCGGCCGGGATCTGATTGTACACGGTTGCTCGCGCGCACGGGACTTCCTTACCGTTCCGCACCGTTCCGCCCCCCTGCCCGAGGTCCATCCACCGGAGTGAAGTGATGAACACAGGCTTTGGTCGCCGCTTTCCCCGCACGTCCCGTTCCACGCTCTGCGCCGCGCTCCTCGTCCTGGTCTCGGCGGGGGAGATCGCAGCCCAGACCACGCCACTCGAGCGCGGCCGCACGCTGCCGGGCGCCCTCACGGCGGGCGACACGGCGCGCTATACCTTCGAGACTGCGGAGGAGAGTTTCGTCCTCGGGGAGGTGAACCAGATCTCCGTCGACGTGACGGCGCGCGTCCTCGGACCTGAGGGGACGCAGGTCGGCCGCTTCGGCGGGCTGGGCCGCGGGATCGAACGTTTCGGCGGGGAGACGTCGAGCGCGGGGACGCACACGCTGGAGCTGTTCGTCCTCGGGGACGACGAGGATGCGGACGGCGGCACGGATGGGGCGGGCCGCTACGAGATCACGCTCCTGCGGTTGGAGCCCGTCGCGACCGACCCGGAAAAGCTGGCTGACCAGATCATGGCGCGCTTCGACGCTCCGCATTCTCCCGGGGGCGCCGTGCGCGTGTGGCGCGACGGCCGCACGCTCTTCTCGAAGACGTACGGGATGGCGAACCTCGCCTACGGCCTCCCCTTCGAGGAGGAAACGCGGACGAACATCGGCTCGACCTCGAAGCAGTTCACCGCCTTCGCGATCATGCTGCAGGCGGAGCGCGGACTCCTCTCGCTGGACGACGATATCCGCGAATACATCCCCGAACTCCCGAAGTTCGACCACACGATCCAGGTCAAGCACCTGATCACGCACACATCGGGACTGCGCGAATTCCTGAACCTGCTGCGGATGACGGGCCGCCGCCTCGACCACGGCGACTGGATCGACCGCTCGGAACTCATCGACATCGTGCAGCGGCAGCCGGCGCTCCAGAACGAGCCGGGCGCGGAATGGAACTACAACAACACGGCTTTCGGACTCGCGGCGGTGATCGTCGAGCGCACCTCGGGGCAGGACTTCCCCGTCTTCATGCAGGAGAGCGTGTTCGGGCCGCTGGGGATGGCGGGGACCACGGTGCGGCCGTCCACGCGGCACATCGTCCCGAACATGTCCGAGGGCTACACCCCGGGCCCGGACGGATACCGCCAGATCGGCGACCTCGGCGGCGCGGTTGGCGCGGGGGCGATCTACAGCACGATCGGCGATCTGCAGACGTGGGCCGAGAACTACGCGAACCCGAGCGTCGGCACGCGCGAGAGCATCGATGAGATGATGACGTCCTTCGTGCTCGACGACGGAGAGGAGACGGGCTACGGGTACGGGCTCAGCGTAGACGAGCAGGGCGGCCTCAAGCGCGTGAGCCACGGGGGGGCGGACGTCGCACACCGCTCGATGTTCGTCTACTTCCCCGAGATCAACGCCGGCCTCACCACGCAGAGCAATCACGCGCAGTTCAACAGCGCCGTCGCCTATGAACTGGCGGCGGCCTTCTTCAGGGACGCGATGGAGGAGGAGGAAGACACCGCCGACGCAGCCGGGGAGTTCGATGCGGAAGACTTCGACCCGGAGGCATTCGACGAGTTCGCCGGCCGTTACGCGCTCGACGCTGCACCGAACTTCATCCTCACCTTCACGCGCGAGGACGACACTTTCTACACGCAGGCCACGGGACAGCAGCGGCTCGAGATCGTTCCCACGTCCGACTCGACCTTCCGCCTGCTCTCAGTCGAAGCTTCCGTCACCTTCCTGCGGGACCCGGAGGGCGATGTCGAGGGGCTCACGCTGCACCAGAACGGCGACAACCACGCCACCCGCCTCGAGGGCGACGAGGCCGAGGCGTGGAACCCGACGGCGGAGGATCTGGCGGACTTCGCCGGACGTTTCTACAGCGAGGAACTTGAGACGTTTTATGCGTTCACGGTGGAGGACGGAGATCTCGTCCTGCACCAGCGCAGGCTCGACCGCGCGGAACTCGAACCCGGAGAAGAGGATCAGTTCTCGGGCGGCGGTCTGTCGTTCGCGTTCGAGCGGGACCGCAACGGACAGGTCATCGGCTTCTATGTCGCCAATGGTCGAACCCGCGACGTTCGCTTCGGCCGGGTACGCTGACAGAAGCAGCTGGCTGACTTAGCTTGAGCCGGGCAGGAGAAGTACGGTTCGCCGACAGTCCAGCCGACAATCAGGAGGCGCTCGCGATGAGAGAACTCGGGGTTGGTTTCGGTCGTAGCATGAGGCGCGGAACCCTGCTGCTTGTGGCGGTGGTCATTGCGGGGGCCTCCCCCGGCTCTGCCTGGGGCCAGGGCCGGATCGCGGGGACGGTCACGGATGAAGCCACCGGCGCGCCCCTGGCGGCCGTGCTGGTCGAAGTCGTGGACGCGCAGAACGCGGTGGCCGCCCAGGCGACTACGGGACCCGGCGGGACCTACTCGATCGACGGCGTCCCTGCCGGGACGTACGCGGTCTGGTTCACCTCGCCGGGCTGGGTCACCGTGACCCAGGAGTCGCAGACGGTCGCGGCCGGACAGGCGACGACCGTGTCGACGACCATGACGTCCCAAGCGTACGACCTCAACCCGCTGTCGGTGACCACCTCCCGCACCTACGAGAAGGCGCTGGAAGCCCCGGCGGCGGTGGAAGTCGTTTCCACGCGCGACATCGAGGAGCGGCAGGTCACGAGTCCGATCGAGCATGTGGAGCATCAGCCCGGCGTGGACGTGGCACGCACGGGGATCCGCGGCCGCTACGCGGTGTTGCGCGGCTTCAACAACATCTTCTCCGGCCGCTCGCTCTTCATGACGGACAACCGGATCGCGCGCGTCCCGTCGCTGCGGGTCAACCTCTTCTACCTCAACCCGACATCGGAACTGGACATGGACCGCGTGGAAACGGTCCTCGGCCCGGGATCCGCGCTCTACGGCCCGAACGCGGCCAACGGCGTCATCCACTACATGACGAAGTCACCGATCCGCTCTCCGGGGGCGAGCTTCTCGGTAGGGGGCGGTATGCGGCAGCAGGGGGACGACGCGGGACTCGGCAGCGGTCCGATTCAGGGTGAAGACGCGGGGCTGTTCCAGTTCGACGGACGCATCGCGGTCGCCCCGAGCGACAAGTTCGGCTTCAAGGTTTCGGCGCAATACTTCGACGCGACCGAATACGTGTTCAACGACCTCGTCGAGGCACAGACGAGGCAGGCGGGAGAGGCCTGCATCGCGGCCCAGTTCGATCCCACTTCGGCGGGCTGCGGGGCCTTCACCTCGGGGCTCGACCTGACGAATCCGGCGGATCAGGCCGTGCTGGCGCAGTCCGCCCGGAACGTGGCCATGGGGCGCGACGACGGGCACAGGAACTGGGCCGTGGACGCCCGGATGGACTTCGAGCCCTCACCGGGGACATCACTCATCCTCTCGGCCGGACGGAACGTGGCCGCGAGGGCGACGAACCTCAGCGGTCTGGGCGCATCGAACGTCACCGACTGGGGCATCACCTACGGCCAGGCGCGATTCCGGCACAAGGACCTGTTCGCGCAGGTGTTCTACAACTACAACACGAACGACGAGACCTTCCTCCTCCGTTCGGGCCGTCCTCTGTTCGACAACTCGTCGCTTCTCGTCGGCCAGCTGCAGCACCAGACGCGGTTCGGCTCCGCGCACCGGTTCATCTACGGGGTCGACTACCTGGGCACGAACCCGGACAGCCAGGGGACGATCAACGGACAGTTCGAGAACGACGACGAGACGACCGAGGTCGGCGGCTACCTCCAGTGGGAATGGGCGCTGAGCCCGAAGTTCGACTTCACGGGCGCTTTCCGGTACGACTACAACAGCAGCCTCGCGGATCCCGTCTTCTCGCCGCGCGCCGCGCTGGTCTTCAAGCCGGACGCTTCGAACTCGTTCCGCGTCACCTTCAACCGCGCCTTCTCCACCCCGTCGTCCAACAACCAGTTCCTGGACATCTCCGGCGGGACGGTCCCGGTCTTCGGTCCGTTCGGGTACGATCTCCGGGCCACCGGCGCGGGCGGCAACGGGTACGCGTACATGCGGGAGAACGGGATCCCCATGCACATGTCTCCCTTCAACGTGCTGTCGGGCGGTAGTGCGCAGCAGTTCCTGCCCACCACGACGGCTCAGCTCTGGCACACAGCCATCACCACGCTCGGGGCGTTCGTCGCCGGCGATCCGAGCCTGGCGCAGCTGGGGGCACTCCTGCCGCTCATCCCGGTCCCGTCCGCGGACCAGGTGGGCGTTCTGGCCCTGCTCCTCGACACGGAGGTAGCGGGGGGCGGCGCGCCTCCGGCGGGATGCGTGGCGCCGCCGTTCTGCCAGCCTGTAGACCTCGCCGCCCTCCAGGACATCGAGGCCCTCGGGCCGACGGTGAGCAACACCTTCGAGGTCGGCTACAAGGGGGTGTTCGGGGACCGCGTATCTTTCGGGGCCAACGCCTGGTTCACCCGCTACGACAGCTACATCGCGCCCCTGCGGATGCTCTCACCCAACGTGTTCCTGAACGGCGCGCAACTGGAGCAGTACCTGGCCGGGGTATTCCGGCAGTTCGTGGGCGTGGCGTTCCCCAACGAGGCGGTGGCGGTCGGCACGGCCCAGTTGGTCGCCGAGCTGGCCGGCGGGGTCCCGCTGGGGACGGTGACGCCCACGAGCGCCGGCGGCACAGCCGCCGCCATGGTGCTGGGGTATCAGAACGTCGGCGGGTTTGACGTCATGGGAGGCGAGATGGGCGCCGGCTTCCTGCTCAGCGACCAGCTCGAGCTGGCGACATCGCTGTCGCTCATCGACAAGAACACCTTCGAGACGGCCGGCGAACTCGTCAATGAGGTGTCGCTGAACTCGCCGACCGTGCGGGGGACCGCGGCGCTCACCTACCGTAACGACGACGCCGGCATCAACGGCGGCCTTCGTTTCCGCGCACAGAACGGCTACCCGTTCAACTCCGGGCCCTGGGCGGGCGACCTCGAGGCGGTGACCACGCTGGACGCGAATTTCGGGTTCCGCGTACCGGGGTACGATGACCTCCGGTTCCAGGTCGATGTCTCGAACGTGTTCGACGACGTGTACCAGAGCATGGTCGGGGCGCCGGCGATCGGCCGCGTGATCCTCGCCCGGCTGCGCTGGGACTTCAATCCGTTCTAGTCCGGACGATCCGCTGGGGCGGTGATGATCGGGGGGTGCGGGGGGTGACCTCCGCACCCCTTCTTCATTGGTGGGGCCGTCGGCGAGCCGAAGTCGTGGGGCGAAGATGCCGGGGGTGGGGCTCGAACCCACACGGGGATGGACCCCTTCGGATTTTAAGTCCGATGCGTCTGCCAATTCCGCCACCCCGGCGCACCGCATCCGCCACCCCGGGCGCACGCGGATCCGGAAGCTAATGCCTCGGCTCCGTCCCGGACAGGAGAACGCATCGGGTTGCGGCTGAGGCGCGCGTGGGCACAGCATGGGCTGGAAGCTTTCGCCCGGAGGCCATGATGAAACGATTCGTGAAGCAATCCGTTGCCATCGGCGCCGTCTCAGGCGTCTGCGCGCTGGCGATCCTGTTCTTCGTCCCCGGCGCCGCGCTCGCCCAGGCGCATCCGAACCCGGCCACCCCCGACTCGCTGCGCCAGATCCAGACCATGGAACCCCGCATGGGACCGCCCGGCACCGAGGTCAGCCTCTACACCGAGAACATCCCCCTGCAGGCGAGGGTCGTCGTTGGCCTGGGAGCCATCGGCACGGGCTTCGAGGAGCTGGGGACGGGCGATCAAGGCGAGTTCGGGGAAATCGGAGCCACGGTGAGCGTGCCGGAGACCGCTGCGTGGGACCGTGCGGTCGTCTTCATCATCTTCAACGGGAACTTCGCGCCCACGGGACTGTCCGATCCCTTCCACGTCACCGACGCCGATGGCCGCGTCCAGCGCACGGGCACCGTCGTCGGAGCAGAAAACGGATGCGTCACGTTCGAGGATCGGGACGGATACCTCTACACTCTTGCGGGTGACCTGGGAGACGCAGAACCCGGGGACAGCGTGATCCTGGAAGGGGCCATGTCGCGCTCGGTCGCCTGTCCGCAGGCGGACACGATCGAGGTCGACAGCGTCCAGGAGACGGAACCGGTCGAGCGCGTACACCCGGAGCCGTTCCGCTAGCAGCTCGCGTCATCGCTTCGACGAGCCGGTGACTTCGACGAGGAAGATGACGAGCAGCGTGATCAGGACGGGGATGGCGAGGAGCCATTCCTGCAATTCGGGCATTGTGTCTGCTCCTTATCGTTTGCCGGTCTGCTATCGTTTGCCGGTGCTGCCCAGCCCGCCGGCGCGGTCCGTCGTAATCTCGACCGACCCCTCTTCCCAGCGCGCGACCTGGTACTTGTGGAGGACGACCTGGGCGATCCGTTCGCCGTGCTCGATCCGGATGGCGTGCGGCGCCGAGTTGAGGACGAGGACGAACCACTCGTCCGGATAGTCAGCGTCGACGGTGCCGGGCGCGTTGGGCACCGTGAGCCCGCGCTTCCACGCCAGCGACGACCGCATGCGGATCTGCGCTTCGTAGCCATCGGGCAGACGGGCGCGGAAGCCCGTGGGCACGAGCGCGCGGTCTCCGGCCTCGAGCACGATCACCGGCCTTCCGTTGCCTGCCGCGGTCGCGACTACGGAGACGGTTTCGCGGCTCTGCCCGCGATGGATCCGGATCGGACCGCACGTCAGATGCGCCCGGATGTCGTAACCCGCCGACTGCTCGGTAGCTCGGGTGGGCACGCGGACATCGTCCGCCAGCTTCTCGAAGATGACCCGCGCGCCGTTGGCGTCGGACAAAGACCCTTCCTCCCGTCTCCGCTGATCGTCTACCGGAACCGACGTGCCCATTCTGCGGCGGCGGCCATGAACTTGTCGAGACGCTCCGCCGTCGCGGCGTCCGTCAGACTGAGATCTTCGTCAAAAAGGGTCCCGGCGCCGCCGAGGAGGATCCGCGGCTGGGGCATGACGTGCGCGTTGAGGCCGGTGAGCGATTCGCGAAGGGCGCGCTGGGCCAACGCCGTCCCCAGTCGGCCGGGCGTCGCACCCATGATCGCCACCGGCTTCCCGTCCCAGGCCTGCGGACGCGGGGGCCGGGAGCCCCAGTCCACGGCGTTCTTGAGCACGGCCGGCAGACCCGCGTTGTACTCGGGCGTAACCAGCAGCACGAGGTCCGCCGCGTGTACCGCCGTCTTCAGTTCGGCGACCGTGTCCGGGTCGCCAGCCGCCTCGACATCTCCGTCGTAGAAAGGCAGGCAGGACGGATCAAACTCTCTGCACACGACGCCCGCCGGGGCCCGCTCGAGTGCGGCCCGAAGGAGCGCCCCGTTGAAGGACCGACGGCGCTGGCTGCCCGCCATCGCGAGCATGGAGATGTGATCCATGGCGGGAGAGTGCATGGCACGGAGACGCCGCGCAAACCGTGACCCGTTCCGCCCTCTGCGACGTTCCCGCGGGAACGTCTGAAGACAGGGTCTCCACTTTTTCGATGAAATCGTTGATCTTGTCCTGCCAGGCATGGGCACGCCGAGCCCGTACCGAGGCCAGGGCCAACATTCCCGGGAGTCGTCCGATGAAGAAGCCGTCGTTCCTTGACCCAGCGTTCCGCGCCGCCGCCTCGTGCGGCCTTGCCTTCGCGTTCCTTCTCGCGGCCGCAGGTGGGGTGCGGGGCCAGGAGGACGAGGACCGGAACGAGGACCTGCCGCTGCCGGTCGATCGCCTTGTCCCCATGAACATGACGGAGGGGAGCTGGATTTCGCTCGACGTGAGTCCGGACGGCGAGACGATCGTGTTCGACTACCTCGGGGACCTGTTCACCATTCCCATCGGTGGCGGGGACGCGACGCAGCTCACTTCGGGCATGGCGTTCGACGCCCAGCCCCGCTTCTCCCCCGACGGGACGCGGATCGTATACAGCTCGGACCATGACGGCGGACAGAATATCTGGGTCCGTTCGCTCGATGGCTCCGACACGACGCAGATCTCGCGAGGATCGGCCAACCGCGCCGAATCGCCCGAATGGCTGCCGGACGGGGACTACGTGGTCGCCTCGATGGGCGGCTTCCGCGGCGGCGGGCTCCCGAAGATCAAGATGTTCCATGTGGATGGCGGGAGCGGAATCGAACTCGTCTCGGAGCCGGACAACCTGAAGATGCTCGGGGCCGCCGTATCCCCCGATGGCCGCTACATCTGGTACGCGCGCCGCACCGGAGACTGGACCTACAACGCGCAGTTTCCTCAGTACCAGATCGAGGCCTACGACCGCGAATCCGGCGAACGTTACACTCGCTCGTCCCGCTACGGCTCGGCGATCCGGCCCACTCTCTCCCCGGACGGCCGCTGGCTCGTGTTCGGGACGCGGCACGAAGAACACACGGGGCTCCTGCTCCGCGACCTCGATAGCGGCGACGAGCGCTGGCTCGCCTATCCGGTGCAGCACGACGACCAGGAGTCGCGCGCCACGCTGGACGTGCTCCCGGGCATGTCCTTCACACCGGATTCGCGGCATCTCGTGGCCTCCTACGGCGGGAAGATCTGGAAGCTGCCGGTCGAGGGCGGCGACGCGGAGGAGATCCCCTTCCGCGTGCAGTTCGACCTCGCGCTCGGTCCGAGGGTCGACTTCGACTACCCGATCGAGGACACGCCGACCTTCACCGTGCGCCAGATCCGCGACGCGGCGCCCTCCCCTTCCGGTGATCGGCTCGCCTTCACGGCACTGGACCGGCTCTGGGTCTCGGGCGCTGACGGCTCGAACCCCGAGCGGGTGACGGACGCCGACATGTCGGAGCACTTCGCGACCTGGTCTCCGGACGGCGAGTGGATCGCCTATTCAACGTGGGACGGGAACGAGGGCCACCTGTACAAGACGCGTTCCGATGGCGGTGGCGACCCGGTGCGGCTCACGCGCGACGCGGCCACGTATTTCGCCCCCGCCTGGGGACCCGGCGACCGCATCGTGGCAGTGCGGGGGCTGATCCGGGCCTACGAGACGCAGGGCGAGGGCGGCGCGCCCGGCACCGAAATCGTGTGGGTGTCCGCCGACCCCGACGGCTCGGGCGGCGGACCGGCGACGCTGATCGCCCCCACGGACGGGCGCGCGAATCCCCATTTCACGGAGGGGAACGACCGCATTCACCTGTTCCGCTTCCCGGACGCGCTCGTTTCGATCCGCTGGGACGGGACGGACGAGAAGGAGCACGTGAAGGTGCGCGGACCCACGCCGCAGGGTTCGAGCCAGGGCATGTCACCGTCGGTCATCGAGATGGCGCCCCGCGGCGACCAGGCGCTCGCCGAGATCCAGCGCGAGATTTACACGGTGACGGTGCCGCGCGTGGGCGTGACGCCGACGATCAACGTCTCGAACCCGGACAACGCCTCCTTCCCGGCGCGCAGGGTGACAGACATCGGCGGGGAGTTCCCGGCCTGGAGCGGCGACGGGCGCACGGTGCACTTTTCGCTCGGGAACGCGCACTTCGCCTACGACCTCGACGCCGCGCAGGCGTACGAGGACAGCGTGGAAGCGGCCGAAGCCGAGGAAGACACCGACGAGGAGACGGACGAGGGGGCCGGAGCGGAAGCCGAGGACGAGGAAGAGGAAGAAGAGACCGAAGAAGAAGAGGAGGACGAGGGCTACCGGGCCGTTGAGCACCGGATTCTGATTGAAGCTCCGCGCGACATTCCGTCCGGCGTCGCCGTGCTCCGCGGCGGGCGCGCGATCACGATGGCCGCCGACGAGGTGATCGAGAACGCGGATATCGTGGTCCGCAACAACCGGATCGAGGCGGTGGGGGCAAGCGGGTCGGTAACCGTACCCGACGACGCGGTGGTGTTCGACATCAGCGGCCGCACCGTCGTGCCGGGCTACGTCGACACGCATGCGCACCTCCGGGCGCGCGACCAGCTGCACCGGACCGACGTGTGGCCGTACCTCGCCAACCTCGCGTACGGCGTCACGACCACGCGCGATCCGCAGACGGGTAACACCGAAGTGCTCTCCTACGCGGACATGGTGCGCACTGGAAGCGTTCTCGGTCCGCGTGTCTATTCGACCGGGCCGGGCGTCTTCTGGCAGGACGGCATCGACACCGAGGAGGAGGCGATGGACGTCCTCTCCCGCTACTCCGACTACTTCGACACCAAGACGATCAAGATGTACGTGGCCGCGGCCAGGAAGGGGCGGCAGCACATCATCATGGCGGCGCGCGAACTCGGACTCATGCCGACCACCGAGGGCTCGCTGAACCTCCGGCAGAACCTCACGGAGACGGTCGACGGGTATCCGGGGCTCGAGCACTCGATCCCCATCTTCCCGGTGTACGACGACTACGTGCAGCTCTTCGCGGAGACCGCCCGCGTCTACACACCGACGCTGCTGGTGTCATACGGGGGGCCGTGGGCGGAGAACTACTTCTACTCACGCGAGAACCCGCACGACGATCCGAAACTGCGCCGCTTCATCCCGCACGATGAGGTCGACTCGCGCACGCTGCGCCGGCCGCAGTGGTTCCGCGAGGACCAGCACGTGTTCTCGCGCCACGCGGACTTCGTCAGGGATCTGGTCGAGGCCGGCGGCAAGGCGGGGGTGGGCAGCCACGGCCAGTTGCAGGGACTCGGCTACCACTGGGAGCTGTGGTCGATGGTTCCCGACGACATGGACGAGTACGACGCGCTCCGCATGGCGACGATCTTCGGAGCGGAGGCGATCGGGCTCGACCAGGACCTCGGCTCGATCGAGGCGGGCAAGCTGGCCGACCTCGTGATCCTGACGGCGAACCCGCTGGACGACCTGCGTAACACGAACGAGATCGAGCAGGTGATGTTCAACGGTCGGCTGTACGACGCCGACACGCTGGACGAGGTCTATCCGCGGCAGCGGCCGCTCGCCCCGCTATGGTGGTGGGACGACGAACCGGAGGGTCTCCCGGGCGTCTCGGGCCGCTAGCTGCTAGTGTCGCGCCCCCGGCCCGCCAGCCTCGTGATGTTCTCGTCGTTCGCGGTATCGGACGGGCGCGTGTTCGGACTCGGGCCGATCGAGCTCGCGGCCCCGCAGTTGCCCGTGCTCCGATGCCGGCACGTGTTCGGAAGCACGCCGATCCTCGTGGGACAGGTCTCCGGCCGGACCCACGGCGGGAGCGAGCCAGGGGGCGAGGGCAAGGACGCCGACGACGGCCATGCCCCGCCAAACGCCCCCCGGCGACCGCGACGAACCGCGTTCGTGCAGCAGGGAACGGGGATGCTCCGGTCGCGCCGGACCACCCAGCCGGCCACCTCCGTCAAGCAACTCGCCATGGCGAAACGGTCCTTGAGCTGGCTGGCCGCCCAATCGTCGCATTGCGCTTCGGTAGCGAAGCGTACCTCACGCCCCGCAAGCCGGAAGAGAGGCTGGAAGAAGAAGATCGCCTGCAGGACATTCAGGACCCCCAGCCGGATCGTGTCGCGACGCCGATGGTGCGCGACCTCGTGGCCCAGGAGCGCGGTGAGCTCGCCTTCGTCCAGTTCATGGAAGGCTCGAACCGGTACGCAGATCTCGCGACGGGCTCCCACGCCGAGCGCAAGCGGCGAACCCAGGGTGTGGCACTCCGTCAGGCGCGGAGGAGAGTCCAGCTTCGCCCGGCGACTCAGCGTCGCAAGTGCTCTTGACGCTCGCGGGTCCGCTACCGGCTCGCGATGATGAAGGCGGCGGCGGAGCATGACCAGCCGAAGGAGATAGAGGGCGAGCAGACCGCCGGCCAGCGCGAGCCACACGGCACCCGCCGCGCCGGACCACGCCGGGCTGGCCGCGGTCTCCTCGCCGTGGGCTTCTTCACCTTCGCCGCGGGCTTCTCGGCCTGCCGGCGCGGGCATGGAAGTGGCAACGTCCCCTCGGGCGTGTTCGCCCCGTTCGCCTCCGGATTCGCGTTGCTCCGCGCCGGCCACGAAGGCGGGCGCCGGAAGCCGCCAGACCGCCGCCTCCGGCGAGGTGAGCGCCCGAGCCGTCGGAGTGAGGAGGCTCGCGGCGAGCGCCGTGTACCAGATCGTTTCCTTCAGGCGCGGATGCGTTCTTGGGAAAAGACGCAGGCCGAGCCAGGCGACGCCGCACCACAGGGTGCTGTGGACGAGGAACGCGAGGAGCCAGGCCGTCATTTCGTTCATCCCGTTCCCCTCTCCCGTTTCTTGGCCACGAGAGCCCTGAGATCATCGAGATCCTCGACATCGACCTCGCCCGACTCGATCAGATGATTGACCAGCGCCGTGCTGTCGCCGGAGAACATGCGCTGCACGAGGTCGCCGACCATCCCTTCGCGAACGTCCGTCTCGGCTATCGCGGGCCGGTAAATGAACTGCCGGCCGTTCAACCGGTGGCTCACACAACCGTACTCCTCGAGCTTGCGCAGCATCGTCTTGATCGTCGTGACAGCAAGACCCCGCTCCTCGAGGAGTGCCCGGTGAACCTCGATCGCCGGGGCTTCGCCGCGCTCCCAGAGCACGCGCATGATCGCGAGCTGCAGGTCTCCGAGTTGTCGCTTCCGCTGCATTTTGGATGTCCTCCGGCGGTACGGGACCGACCGATTACTCAGATAGTCATACTCCAGGACCCCGGATTCCGGCAAACGTTCCCGGGGTCGACGGATTGCGAGGGGGCCCGAACGGCCGCCGCAGCGGACACGGCGACCGTTCGATGGCGAGCCGCACCTGACGGCGCGCCGATGGCAGAAGCCTGCCCCCTTCAGCTCCCCGGTCCGATCTCGATGTGGACGCTGAACGACGTAAAGCTCTGACCCCGCGCATCGAGTTCAACCGGATTCGTTTCTCCCGGTCCGATCACGATCCGGGGCGTCGGGCCCAACTCGGTCCCGTTCGACAGGTGGATCTCGACGCGTACGTCCGCCACGGGTGCGCCAGTCGTGTTCGCGAGCGTGCCCGTGAACATCTCGTTCGGCTGGTCATAGCGAAGGATGAGGTCGACACCGCTGCGGCTCTCCCTGGCGGTATCCGTCAACTGGTACTGCGTGCCGCTCTCCCCCGGCTCGGTTGGGCTGTTTCCGCAACCGGCCGCGACGACGGCGGCGGCCATGACGATGGCCGTGGTCAAGGTTCCTCGTAGCTTCATTTCGGTTTTCTCCTGTTCGATTCTGATACGTTGCCCAATGCGTCTCGAATAGACGCTGCCATCGAAACGTGGGTCACTCGGTGGACCTGCAGCGGAGCGGGCCGCGCGCGGGTCTACCGTGACCTCGCCCTCAGCTCGACCTCGAACGCGCGCATCTCACCGCGCAGGACTTGGAGCTGGTTGTACAGCGGACGGTAAGCTGCGTCTCGCGGGCGGGCCTCTTCGCCGCCCACTTCGCCGCCCGCTTGGCCACCGTGCTCGCCACTAGCCTCCCCGCCGTGCTCGGCACCACCTTCGCGACCCCCGTGCTCACCCCGGCCTTCGCGGCCGCCCCGACCTTCACCGCTCTCCTCTCCACCGCCGTGGCCCTGCTCGACGCCGGCTTCGGGATGGCTGACCCAGGAGCTGAAATCGTTCCCGAACGTGCCGAGTTCGACCGGGATCGTTTGACCCGGCCCGACGTTGATGCGCTTCGTCGGACCGAGTTCCGTGCCGTTGTCCAGGTGAATCTCCACGCGTACCTGCGACAGAGTCCGCGTCGTCGTGTTCGTCACCGAACCGACGAACACCTGCGTGTTGGGATTGAATTGAAGGATCAGACGAGCGCCGTTCGCGAAGAGTTCGTCCTGCCTCGTCATCCTGCCGAGGTAGGCACCCCCTTCCTCGCCTCCTTCGCCGCGCTCTCGGTTGCCGTACTCGGTGCGGCCTTCCCTGCCTTCACGGCTTTCCAGCCGACCGACCTGCGGCCCGGATGCGTGGGCGCCGAGCCCCGCGAGCACACGCGTCTCGCGCAGCTGGGCGCGAGCCTGCTTCACGATGTCGTAGAGCTCCTCCGCATCCATGCTTCTTCCAATGTCCTGCTCCTCCTGCAGGCGGGGTGCGCTGTCCCCCCCGCCTCCGGCGAGTGCGGGAAAGCTGACTCCCGCCGCGCCAAGCATCATGAGTGATGCGATCACGATCTTCATCGTTCGCTTCCTTTCTCGGTGTTCGTTGTGGGTTCGTATCCGTTCACTTGAACGACTACCGTAATAGTCAACTACTCCGGTAGTCTAGATGTGTTCCCTGAGGCGCGCAAGCGTACCGGATCCCGGCAACCCCGGACTCGGCCGCAGGCACCCGGTTGGCTTCGGATAGAGGTTCGCTCGCGGCGCGAAGAGGAAGGGACTCAAGGTTGGACGGCGACCCGGATGAATCCGGGCAACTTTGCGCGCAGTCGTGGCTGTCACACGGAGGATCCGGTTAACTATGCCCCTAGTAGATGCTGTCAGCTGGCAGAGGAGGATTCGGAATGACGAAGACATGGCTGAGCCGACTGGCCGCGGCGACGATCTTCGGTCTCGGGCTGGTCCTCTGCGGCCCCCTGCCCTGGAACTCACCCTTCGCCATCCGGAGCCTCTTGGCCCAGGAGGTGATCGACGTCACGGGCCGGGACCGGCCGATCGAACCCGAGTTCGAGGAGGTGTACCGGGTCGGCGTCCTGGACGGTGAATCCTGGGAGATGTTCGCCCAGGTGGGCCGGGTCTCCTTCGACGCGGAAGGCAATCTCTACGTCTTCGACGGGACGTCCAGTCCGACGCGTTTCGGAGGGATGACTCTGATGCGTGCCGGGGATGTGAGGGTCCTCGTGTTCGACGCGGCAGGGCGCTTCGTGCGCGAGTTCGGCTCCTCGGGTGGAGGTCCGGGCGAGTTCAACCAGCCGATGGGTTTCGCGGTGCTGCGGGACGGCACCGTGGTCGTGAGCGATGTCGGTCACCGCGCCTACCAACTCTTCGACGCCTCCGGCGAGTTTCAGCGCATGGTCCGGGCGGACGACGGGCCCGACGCGGTGTCGATCCCGGCCTACGACATCCAACCGGACCCGCGCGGTGGAGCCGTCTATGCCGGTGGGAGCGTGGGTCTCACCGTCAGGGGCGCGGGCGGCTCGGCGGCTCCGCCCACCTCCCGTCCGGTGCTGCGGGTCGGACTCGACGGAGAGGTCGCGCGCGCCGACACGGTGGCGGACGGATGGCTGCCCCCACGCACCGACCTGGATGATCTCGCGTCAAACGATGTGCCCGGCGAGCTTCGAGGCGCGCTTCGCGGCATGGCCATGCCCACCGTGTTTGAGCCCCCGTTCCTGGTGGGTATCCTTCCCGATGGCGGCATCGTTCACTCCGACTCGTCGGCGTACGCGCTCAAGGTCACTCCGCCAGGTGCGCGGGATGTCGGGCGCATCATCCGGCGGCCCTTCAAGCCCGAGCCGGTGACGCCGGAGGTCCGGAGGGAGCGCGAGGAGAGGACGGCAGCCGCCCGGAGGGCGCTCGGCGGAACCGGGGGGTCGAGGAGGCTCATGTTCGTGGGGCGTGCGGAGGGCAACAATCCCGCACCTGAGGCCACCTTCGAACTGGAGGACCGCTACTACCACGAGATTCCCGTGCTGCGCGGCCTCGCCACCACATGGGAGGGCCGCATCTGGGTGCAACGCCGGGGCGAAGAGCCGCAAAGCGACGGGCCCATCGATATCCTGACACCGGAAGGGACGTACGTCGGCACCTACGCGACCGGGGCGACCGAGATGCCGGACGCCTTCGGCCCGGATGGACTCGCGGCGTTCATCGAGCGGGACGAACTCGATGTGGCGCGCGTCGTCGTGCGGAGGCTCCCGGCCGAGGTTCGCTGACCCGAGACGGCGGTCATGCGGCCTCCCGGTGGCCGACGCTTCGAGATTTGCCCCTCAGCCCTCCGGGGTGAGGACGAGCCGGACGGCGCCGAGGGGGCGGTCGGCCGTGTAGAGCGCGAGTTCAAGGCGTCTGTCGAGCAGGTCGGCCAAGTCGGCAGCGCTCAAGGGCAGCGTGCCCTCGGCCGACGCGAGGCCCGGGCCGGAGAGACGGTGCACGACCGCGTTCGGCCGCGTCCCGCTGCCCCGGCGCTGGAGGACGATCGCGTGGACGTCCGCCGGCCCGACTCCGGCGGTGGAGATGACGTAGCGCAGGGCGCCGCGCGGGAGGTCGAGGCTGAAGCTGCCGGTCAGGCGAGGGGCGGCGGGCCGCCCGGCCCATCCGCCGTCGCCCGCGACGCTGAAGCGGAGCGGTTCCGGTGCGCGGCCGTCCACGAGCGCGGGCGTGCGGTGGGGAGCGCGGCGGGGCTGCGTCGCCCGTTCGAGCGCATATGCCAGCGAGACCAGCCGGGCATCGTCGAACGGGCGGCCGAGGAGCTCAATGCCGGTCGGCATGCCGGTCCGCGTGAAGCCCGCGGGGGCGCTGATGGCCGGAAGCCCGCTGTGCGCGGCGAGCTGACACGTCCCCCCGACCGGCGGCGAGCCGATGAGCGCGGGGTCCCGCCGCAGCGTCGGGTAGGCGATCGCGTCGAGCCGCTCCTCGTCCATGAAAGCCACGATCGCTTCGCGCAGCGCGGCCTGCCGCTCCAGCGCCTCGGCATAAGCGGCCTCATCGCCCGGACCGGCCTGCGAGCGTCGGCGAAAGGTGCCGTCCAGCTGCTCGCTGTGCAGTCCCAGCGCCACGATCTCACCGAGCGACTCGACCGGCGTGCCGTCCGTGGCGGCAAGATAGGCCGCGAGATCGAGGGCGAATTCGTGGCCGATGACGCTGGTGCGGGCCAACAGCGAGTCCATCTCCGGGATCGTCACCTCGACGACCTCCGCCCCCGCGGCGACCATCGCGTCCAGCGCGGCGCGGACCGCGTCCGTGACCGGAGCCTCGGCGCCCGAATCGGAGAGCCACCTCTCCAGCGCGCCGATGCGGGCCCCCTGCAGCGCCCCCGCATCGAGCGACGCCGCGAACTCGATGGGCGGCCGGCCTTCCAGCGCGGCCGTCGCCGGGTCCGCCGCGTCCACGCCGATCGTCGCGTCGAGCGCGAGCGCGAGGTCCACGACCGACCGCGCCAGCGGCCCGCCCGTGTCCTGCGTGTGCGAGAGCGGCACGATCCCGTCGATGCTCGACAGCCCCTTGGTCGGCCGCAGCCCCACGAGGTTGTGGACGGACGAGGGGATCCGGATCGACCCGCACGTGTCCGACCCCCATCCCACGGCCCCGAAACTCGCGGCCACGGCCGCCCCCGTCCCGCCCGACGAGCCGCCGGGGTTTCGCACCGGGTCGTACGGGTTCCGAGTCTGTCCCCCGAGCGAACTGATGCTCGTGATCCCGGCCGCGAGTTCGTGCAGGTTCGTCTTGGCGAGGATGATCGCCCCCGCCTCGCGGAGCTTTCGCACCTGGAAGGCGTCGTCGGGCGGAACCGATCCCGCGAGCGCGAGCGTCGACCCCGTCGTCGGCATGTCGAAGGTGTCGTAGTTGTCCTTGAGCAGGATCGGGATCCCGTGCAGCGGCCCCCTCACCTGCCCCGCCACCCGCTCCTGGTCCAGCCGCTCCGCCTGCTCCCGCGCCTCCGGATGCACGCGCACGACCGAGTTGAGACGAGGACCCGCCAGGTCGTAGGCGGCGATGCGGTCGAGGTAGGCGTCGACGAGTTGAACCGAGGTTACCCGGCCCGACGACAGCGCCTCCCGGAGTTCCGGGATCGAGGCCTCCGCCACCTCAATGGGCGCAGAGACCGCCGCCGAGGCTGGAGCCTGGGCCGCGAGGGGCGCCGCCCACCCAGCGGCCCACCCCGCGCCGGCCGGATGACCGAGGGCGGGGCCGAGTGCGAGACCCAGGATCAGGAGGGCCGGGGCGGTCCCTCGGCGCACGCTCGCGTGATCTCGTCCGTTACGTCGCTCGTTACCTCGTTCCATGAGCCGGATGTCCTTCCGCAATGGCGACGAATGTCCCTGTACATGTGGCCGTCCGCTCGCCTCCGGAGAGCAACTCCGCTTCGACGCGGACCTTCCGCTCGCCCCCTTCGGCGATCCGGGCGCGGAGTTGCACGGGCGCGTCGGAGGGTGTCGGCTTCATGAGCCGGACCGTGTACTCGGCCGTCACGGTGACGGGTGGATGATCGACGCCGCGCGTCCGCATGAAATAGTGCGCCGCGCACCAGTTGCACTGGCAGTCGAGCAGCGTCCCGATGATGCCGCCGTTCAGGATCCCCGGGAACGAGCGGTGGTTCGGCCCGGGAGTCCACTCGGCCACCACCTCGTACCCCCCGTCTCCCGCCTCCCCCGCGGCGGTCGCCGCCGCGTCCGCGGCGTCGTCCCCGCCGGCGCCCCCACGGTCTCCGGTAGGGAAGCTGCGCAGCCGGAGCCCTTCCGGATTCGCGTGGCCGCACCCGAAACAGATGGATTCGGGCGCGTACCTCTCCTGCAGCGCGTCGCTCACGATTCCGTCCCCGCAGCCCGGGCCCGCTCTCGGTCCACGAGGAAGCGGCGCAGGATCTTCCCGGAAGCGGATTTCGGGATCTCGTCCAGGAACTCGACGGCGCGGACCTTCTTCTGCGGGGCCACGCGCCCGGCCACGTACTCCATGATGCCCTCGCCCGTCACGTCCCCCGACTTCACGACGCACGCCTTGGGAATCTCCCCCGCTTCCTCGTCCGCGACGGGGATGACCGCGACATCGGCCACCGCCGGATGTGCGAGCAGCAGGTCCTCGAGTTCGGCGGGAGCCACCTGGTAACCCTTGTACTTGATGAGTTCCTTGGCGCGGTCGACGATCGTCACGTAGCCGTCTTCGTCCGCCCGACCCACGTCCCCCGTATGAAGCCGCCCGTCTGCGTCGATGGTTTCCGCCGTGGCCTGCGGGTTGTTGAGGTAGCCCTTCATCACCTGCGGCCCGCGGACCCACACCTCTCCCTCCTCGCCGGGCCCCAGCGGCGCGCCCGAATCGAGGTCGACGATCACCATCTCCGTGCTCGGGATCACCGGACCGATGGTCCCGATCTTGTCCGCGTCCACAGTCTCCCCGAAGCAGACGTGGGTCACGGGACTCGCCTCGGTCAGGCCGTAGCCCTGGAAGATGCGGCACCCGATCCGCTCCTGGCAGGCGACGGCCGCCTCCTCCCCGAGCGGAGCCGCTCCGGACATGATCCAGTTCACGGTGGAGAGGTCGTAGCCATCGACGACGGGATGCTTGGCGAGACCGAGGACGATCGGCGGCACGAGGTAGAGGCAGGTCGCCCGGTACCGCTGAATCGTCTCCAGGAACTCCACGAGATCGAAGCGGGGCATCGTAACGACCGTCGCGCCCTCTCTCAGGGCGCCGCTCATGATCACCACCATGCCGTAGATGTGGAAGAAGGGGAGGACCGCGAGCACGACGTCATCGGCCCCGACCAAACCGAGGCCGCTGAACTGTTCGATGTTCGCGACAAGGTTGCGGTGCGTCAGCATCACCCCCTTGGAGACGCCCGTCGTTCCGCTCGAATACGGGAGCGTGAGGAGATCCTCCGCGGGGTCCCCGATGCCCGCCGGCTCGGCATCCGTCCTCATGCCGTCTGCAATGAGGTCGGCGAAGGCGGTGGCGCCCTCGGCCTCTCCGAAGACGATGATCTCCTCGATCCCCGTGCGTGCCGCCACCGCCTGGGCCCGGTCGAGGAGCGGGGGGACCGTGATGAACCAGCGGGCGCCGGAGTCGTTCAACTGAGAGACGAGTTCGTCATCGGTGCTGAGCGGGTTCAGCGTCGTGCTGCAGCCGCCCGCGATCCCGACTGCGTGAAACGCCGTCGCGTACTCCGGAAGGTTCGGACTGCAGATGGCGACGACGCCTCCGCGCCCGAGTCCGCGGGCCGCGAGTCCCCGGGCGCCGGCGCGTGCCTGGTCCCGGAGTTGTCCATATGTGACCACGCGCCCGGTCGGCCCTTCGATGAAGGCGGGCTTGTCCCGATGATCGCCGAGAGAGCCCAGGAGATAGTCGGAGAACGACTGCTCCGGGACGGTGATCGGGGGATGCGGGCTGTGGAAGATCATCGCGGCGTCCTTCCGGCGGATTCGGGCGGGCGGCATCGGCCGCCCATACGGGAGCGGGAAGATCGGCGAACGGGCCTCGGCGCGGCAAGAAGGTTGCAGCGTGCGGCCACCACCGCGGGCGGCTGCGCCCGCCTGCGCGACCCCATAGACTCGTGTCTCCATGACTTCCACTCGCAAGATCCTGCTCTGTATCGTCGCGATCGGCCTGAGCGCGCTCTTCGTGCGCCTCGGGTTCTGGCAGCTCGACCGGCACGGCGAGCGGAGTGCCGGGGTGCGCGGGCGCGCGGCCCGTGCGGAGGCCCCGCGGCTCGTGTGGAGCGACCCTGGCGACGTGCCGTCCGACACGGCGGGCCTCATCGGCCGCCGCGCGCGGCTCACCGGCCGCTGGGACCGGGCCGGCGAGGTCGTCATCCGGAGCCGCACCCTGGACGGGCGGGCCGGCGCGGAGGTGCTGACCCCGCTCTTCGTTGGCGGCGACGCAGGGCCGGTCGTGATGGTTTTGCGCGGCTGGTTGCCCGCACCCGACGGCCTGCGCCCCAACCTGTCGGCCGGCTGGGCCGATTCACCGGCGGCGACGCCGGGGGCCGATTCACCGGCGCGGGTCGACGGCGTCTTCGTCTCCTCCCGCGACGGGCGGGGCGGCCAGCCCCTCCAGGTCGAGATCGGCGGTGCACGACACCTGGCCATCGCGGGCCTCGACCTCGCCCTGATCCGGGAGGAGTCCACCCTCGACCCCTCCCCTCACGTGCTGCGGGCGGGCGATCCGCCTCCGGACGCCGCACTTCGCCCCGCCAGAGAGATCGAGACGGATTCGGGACCGCACTTCTCCTATGCGATCCAGTGGTTCTCCTTCGCCATCATCGCCCTGGCAGGGACCGCGATCCTCATTCGGAAGGACGGGAACAGGACATCGGCAGCGAGGATTGGTCGCTGACCCGCACAGCGCTATACTACCTTCGAGGCTCGATCCATGAGGCCGGGCTCGCCGTGCGGAGCCGCCTCGGCGTGGGTTCCCGGGTCCGGTCTTACGCCGCCAGAGCGTGTTTCCAGGCAAGGAGTCCGGACCACTGAACGAATCCACGACGCCGTCCACCTCCCCTTCCGCAGCCTCCGCGCACCGATCCTGGTTCGGGCATCCCGCCGGGCTCTCCACCCTCTTCTTCACGGAGATGTGGGAGCGCTTCTCGTACTACGGGATGCGAGCGCTGCTCGCGCTCTACATGACGACGGCGACAACGAACGTGATCCTGCGTGGCGACGGATCCGAGGTCGCCAACCCCGGCATGGGGCTGGATGTGGGGACCGCCGCCGCGATCTACGGGCTGTACACGAGCCTGGTCTACATCATGGCGCTCCCCGGCGGATGGATCGCCGACAACCTCTGGGGGCAGCGCAAGGCGGTTTGGGTCGGAGGCTGGATCATCGCCCTCGGCCACTTCACGATGGCGGTGCCAAGCACCTTCGCCTTCTTCCTGGGACTCGTCTTCGTCATCCTCGGTACGGGGCTGCTCAAGCCCAACGTCAGCACCGTCGTGGGCGACCTCTATCCCGAAGGGGGCGCGAGACGGGACGCGGGATTTTCGATCTTCTACATGGGGATCAACCTCGGGGCGCTGCTCGGACCGCTGGTGACGAGCTTCCTCGCAGAGAGCTACAACTGGCACTGGGGCTTCGGAGCAGCCGGCGTGGGCATGGCTCTGGGCTTGATCCAGTACCGGAGCCGCGCCCACCTGCTGGGCGACGCGGGTCTGCTGAAGACGTCCGACAGTGCGGCACAGGTAGCGGCCAGGTCGCGCAGATTCTTCGGCGGCTTCTTCGCCGTGGTCCTGGCGGTCGTGGCCTTCGGTTACCTGGTCTCGAGCGGCGTGATCCCCGTAACCCTGACCGGAATCGCGACGGTTCTGGGCTACGGGGTGGCGGTGATCATCGCGGCCTATTTCGTCTACCTGTGGACGATGGGAGGCCACTCGCCGGAAGAGAACCGGCGCCTGGGCGTGATCTTCTGGCTATTCCTGCTGATCGCCGTCTTCTGGTCGGGCTTCGAGCAGGCCGGATCTTCACTCAACCTTTTCGGCCGTGACTACACCGACCGCAACATCCTCGGATGGCTCATGCCGGCGGGATTCCTGCAGTCGGTGAACTCCTTCTTCATCATCCTGCTCGCGCCCGTCTTCGGGGCGCTGTGGGTGTGGCTGGAGCGACGCAACCGCAACCCGTCGATTCCCATGAAGGCGGGGATGGGGCTGGTCGGGCTGACCATCGGGTTTTTCGTGCTGGCCTGGGGCGCGGCCAACGCCTCCGTCGACAACCTCGTGAGTCCCTCGTGGCTGGTGGTGACGTACTTCTTCCACACCGTCGGCGAACTCTGCATCTCGCCAATCGGGCTGTCCGCCATCACCAAGCTTTCGCCGGCGAACCGGGTCGGTCAGATGATGGGGGTGTGGTTCGTCGGTGCGGCGCTGGGCAACCTGTTCGCCGGGCTGGTGGCCGGACGGCTGGCAGACCTTGCGCCGGCACCGCTGTTCCAGAACATCGCCATGACCATCGGCGCCGTCGGCATCGTGGGGCTGGTCGCCGCTCCGTGGGTGAAGCGGCTCATCTCCGACAAGAGTTTGTGAGCCACCGGAAGTTTGCCGATCGTGACGGGACGCGCTGGGCAGTGCGCGTCTCCTCGAAGCACGAGTGGCGCTTCGAACCCGTCCCGGGGAACCCCCGCGCCCCCCGCCGCGCCCGCCCGCCGCTCTACGCGGGCGACGACCCCTTCGAACTCAGCGAGCGCGAACTGCAGACGATCCTCGGTACCGGCACGAGGGTGGCAGGCCAGGCGGGGCGAGCGGGAGACGCTCCCGAAGTATCTCCCTTCGGCGACATTTTGCTTCCACCGAAGAAGAAGTCACCCTTCCTCGACGATCACCCCGCCAACGGATAGGATTCCCGGCTTCACGACCCTTCACGACCAACCGCAGTTCGAAAACCGCGAACATTCCGGAGGCTGCACATGTCCGAGACACCACTCGGCCGATTCTGCTGGTACGAGCTTCTTACCACCGACCTCGATGGCGCGCAGGACTTCTACCGGGGCGTCGTCGGCTGGGAGACCGGCGCGTGGCAGGGGGAGGGGCCGCCGTACATCACCTGGAACAACAACGGCACGCCCATCGGCGGCGTGATGGAGTTGCCGCCCAACGCCCGGGCCGGCGGGGTGCCGCCCCACTGGCTGCCCTACATCTCGACGCCCGATGTCGACGCGACGGCGGAGAAGGCCGCCCGACTCGGGGGCACCGTGCACCACCGGATGGAACTCCCCGAAATCGGACGTCTTGCGGTACTGGCCGATCCCGGAGGCGCGGTGTTCACGGCGTATGAGCCGTCGGACGCCACCCCCGGGCACGACGGCCCGCCGGCCGTCGGCGAATGCTCCTGGCACGAACTGATCTCGGCGGACTGGGAGGCTGCGTGGTCGTTCTACTCCGATCTGTTCGGCTGGGAGAAGACGACGCAGATGGACATGGGCGGGCACGGCATCTACCAGATGTACGGTCGCAACGGCAAGGAATTCGGGGGGATGATGACGCGGACCGAAGACATGCCGCCCCCGTGCTGGTTCCTCTACATGTCCGTCCCCGACGTGCACGCTTCCGTGAAGGTGATCGAGGACCTCGGGGGCACGATCGTGACGCCGCCGCTCAAGATCCCGGGCGAGAGCGGGCACATCCTCCACGGGATCGACCCGCAGGGCGCGGGATTCGCCCTGCACAGCATGTAGCGGGTCCGGCCGTCCGGCCGCCGGTGCCCGCTACTCGCGTGGCGCCGGCGGTCCCTCGCGGTCGGTCAAGCCCGGCGGAGTCCCCAGAATCTCGGACAGGATCACGGCCCTCGCGAGCGTGGGATAGCGCTCGAGCCGCTCCAGCGGATTGCCGCGCCCGGAGACGGCGCTCGGGGACCGCGCGCCGGCGATCGGCGACATGGGGGGCGGCGTTCGCCGTCCCGGAGTGCGGGGCGGAGTCCGGGGGACGATAGCCGCCGGCGCCGGGGACGGCCGCCGGGCCGGAACCGGCGTGGTCGGGCGCAGGAAGGGGGGCGTCTCGGGCATCTCCTCCGGCTCCACGTGCTTCACCAGACTCCCCGGCCGCCCCTCCTCCGTCGCCTGCTGCATCTGCTCCTCGAGCTGACGCCCCATCTCGCGCAGCTGATCGCGCAGGCCCGGGCGCCGCGCGGGTGGCGGCGTCTCTTCCCCGGCAGGATCGGTGGCCCGCACGCGCGCCGGCTCGGCTTCGAACCCGGGTTCCGCCCCCGCCTGATCGAGCGCCTGTTCCTGCCGCTGGCGGTTCTTCTTCATCGCGGCTCTCATGCTCCGCACCCAGAAGAAGGCCAGCAGCAGGATGATGGGCAGCGCGCCCTCGAGATCAGGCATCAGCCGTCCTTATCGCCTTCCGGCGGCTTCGCGATGGACCTCCGCATCTGCGTGTCACTCTGGATGTTGCGGTACTTCATGTAATCCATGATCCCGAGGTTGCCCTCACGGAACGCTTCGGCCATCGCGAGCGGGACCTCCGCCTCCGCCTTCACGACCTCGGCCTGCATCTGCTGGACCAGAGCGAGGTTCTCCTGCTCCGACGCCACCGCCATGGCGCGGCGTTCCTCCGCCTTCGCCTGCGCGATCCGCTTGTCCGCCTCGGCCTGATCCGTCTGCAGTTCCGCCCCGATGTTCTTCCCCACATCGACATCGGCGATATCGATGGAGAGGATCTCGAACGCGGTCCCGGAGTCGAGCCCCTTGGCGAGCACGGTCTTCGAGATGTTGTCCGGGTTCTCGAGCACCGCCTTGTGAGACGAGGCCGACCCGATCGTCGACACGATCCCTTCGCCGACCCGGGCCAGGATCGTCTCCTCCCCCGCCCCGCCGACGAGGCGGTTGATGTTCGCCCGCACCGTCACGCGTGCCGTCGCGATGAGCTGGATCCCGTCCTTCGCCATCGCGGCGACCTTCGGCGTCTGGATGACCCGCGGATTCACCGATACCTGCACCGCGTCGAGTACATCCCGCCCCGCGAGGTCGATCGCGGCGGCCTGCCGGAACGGCAACTCGATGCTCGCCTTGTCCGCCGAGATGAGCGCGTTCACAACCCGCTCGACATCGCCGCCCGCCAGAAAGTGTGATTCCAGTTCGTTCGTATTGAGCGGAAGCCCCGCCTTGTAGGAACTGATGAGCGGATAGACGATCCGCGGCGGGGGGATCTTCCTCAGGCGCATCCCCACCAGACTCCCGAGACCCACTCGAACCCCCGACGCCATCGCCGTGACCCAGAGTCGGATGGGCACGATCCACGACAGAATGAGTAGGCCCAGGGCGGCGACCATGAGGAGGATGATGCTGCTGCCCGCGAATCCGTCTAGTCCTTGCATATCAGACCTCGTTCCTGTTTTCGGCTGCCGGAGCCCTCTTGGCACGGCGCACGAGAACCCGCCCGCTCGCCACCTCGAGGACACGTATCGGGGTCCCGGCCTCGAGCCAGGGCCCCTCGGTTACGACATGGATGCGTTCGTCGTTGATGATCGCGACCCCTGTGGGCCGCAGGTCGGTCGACGTGACGCCAAGTGCGTCGATCAGATCTTCGCGCGGGGGCATCGAAAGGTAGCCCGTCTCGCGGCTCGTCGAGGCGCGCAGGAAAAGACCGGAGAAGCGTTTGCTTCGGGGGAGGTGCCGCACGAGCACCCACGTGGCGACCCCCACGAGAATGATCGAGAGAGAGACGAGCCCGGCCGCATTGAACACCTGGTCGAAGGTCGGGACCTGGCCCACCATGCCCATGACGGTCGCCCCGAGGATCGCGCCCGCCCCCAGGATTCCGGCGATCCCGAACCCGGGGATGACGAAGACCTCGAGCGCGATGAGCACGACCCCCGCGCCGAAGATGAGAATCTCCTCGATCCCCGCCAGGTGGACGAGGTGGTGCGCGCCGAAAAACGCGGCCAGCGAGGCGAGTCCCACCGCGCCCGCCACGCCGAAGCTCGGCGTCCGGACCTCTACTATGAGTCCGAGGAAGCCGAGGCTGAGGAGGAGCGGCGCAACCGCCGGGTTCGTCAGGAAGCGGACGATCGCCTCCGCCCAGTTGGGCTGGACCTCCCGCACCGGGGCGGCCGGAAGCCGCATGACCTCCAGGAGTTCGATGAGGTCCCGGACCTCCGCGTCCGCGACCCCGAGCGCCGTGGCTTCATCCGTCGTGAGGGTGAGCAGCCTGCCGGCTTCGCTCACGCCGGGGACCTCGATACTCTCGTCGACCATCGCCTCCGCGATCAGCGGATCGAGTCCCCGCTCCTCGGCCAGCGCCCGGAACTCGGAGCGCATGGCGCTCACCATCTTCTCCGGCGCCTTCTCGCCCTCGCCCGTGACCGGCGTGGCGGCTCCCAGCGTTGAGCCCGGCCGCATGTAGATCCGGTCGGTGGCGAGCGCGATCATCGCACCGGCCGAGAGCGCGCGGCGGTTCACGTAGGCGTAGGTCGGCACCTCGGAGTCGCGCAGGTCGTCGATGATCTTCCACGCCGCGTCGACCCGGCCGCCGGGCGTGTCGAGTTCGATGATCACGGCGGGCGCGCCGGACTCCGCCGCTTCCGAGAGCGCGCGCGCCACGAACGGGGCCACGCCGAGTTCGATCGTGCCGGAGATCGGAACCCGAACCACCGTGGCCGGGGACTGCGCGGACCGCCCGACGGGCGCGGAGGGCGCGAGGACGGAGCCGAGTCCCGGCGGCACGGGCCCGTCCGAGGCGGACACCGCGACAACTGCCAGCCCGAGGGCGAGCAACGGCGCGGGCAGCCCCGCGAGGGGTGAGTTCATCTCTCGTCTCGTCATTCGTTGCATGGGCCGCAATCTATCGGTGCCACGGGTCGGCCGCCCGTCAGCCGCCCGGCCGGTCCGGCAGTACGATCGGATCGCCCGCGGACGGCCGCACGGTTTCGGCGTAGAGCTGCGCGTTGAGCGCCGGCACGCGGGTTTCGATCAGCACGTTGAGTCGGTCGAGCAATTCCGGCATCACGTTCCAGACCTCGTCCACCTGCCACAGATGGTCCGCGGTCGGAAGCGTCGAGGACCCCTGGATCGCGTTCGCCACGCCGGCGTTCCGGCGCGCATCCCCCAGTTCGTCCCGGATCTCCTCGATCTCCTCTTCGATCTCCTCGATCTCCTCCTCCAGTCCCTCCGGCGCCTCTTCCGCGCCCTCGATCAGTTCCTCCGCTGCCGACAGTTGCTCCTCGAGCGCGTCCAGGGCCTGCCCCGCCTCGTAGATCGGGCCGGCCATGGCGTGGAGGCTCATGAGGGCGTCCTGCCGGGCCATCCGATCCGCCCGGCTCATGGGCCGCCGCGGCTCGGCGACGACTTCGACCTCGGCCGAGAACGTCTCGCCGCCCGCCTCCATGCTCACCGTGTAGGTGCCGGGGAGGACGATCGGCCCCTGCGGCGCACCACCGCCGAAGAACCCACCGCCGCCACCCGGACCCCCGCCGCCCTCACGTTCGTACGGCGCGTCGTAACGCCAGTCCCAGATGACTTCGTTGATCCCGACATCGGAGGGCGCCTCCAGCGAACGGACGTGTACCCCCGAAGCATCGGTGATCTTCAGCGCGAACGCCTCGTCGTCCGCGTCGTCCGCCTCGTGCTCACCCTCGTCGCCGTCGCCGTCGCCGTCCTCATCGCCGTCCTCGCCATCGCCGTCCTCGTGTTCGCCCTCCTCGTCGTCCTCGGCCATGGCTTCTCCCGGGGCGTCGCGCAGGTAGTAGCGGATCCGGGCCCCGCGCGGCGGGTTCGGGGCGCTGTAGGTGGCGCCGTAGAAGGGCCAGTCCCCTTTCTCCGTCCACATGATCGAGTGGTCGCCGAACACCGCCCCGGTCTCGGCCATCATCCCCTCGGACAGGGCCTCGAGCGGCGCCACGTCGGCGAGGATGTAGAGGCTGCGCCCATGCGTGCCGACGATGAGGTCGTTCTCGCGCGGATGGACGAGGATGTCGTCCACCGGCACCGTGGGCAGGTTGTTCTTGAGCTGCGCCCAGCTCTCGCCGCGATCCACAGAGACGAAGACGCCGACCTCGTTGCCGATGAAGAGGAGGTTGGGCGCGCGGTGGTGCTCGACGATCACGTTCACCGACCAGCCGTCCGGCAACCCGTTCGTGATTGCCCGCCAGCTCTGGCCGTAGTCCTCGCTCACGTAGGCGTAGGCCGCGTAGTCTCCGTTCCGGTGCCCGTCGAAGGTCGCGTACACGCGCCCCTCCACATGGTGCGACGGCTCCACCCGGCTCACGTACGTCCGTTCGGGAAGGCCCGGGATGCGGTCGACGACGTTCTCCCACGTCTCGCCGTCGTCCCGTGTCACCTGCAGGTTCCCGTCGTCCGTCCCCGCGTAGATGAGCCCCCGCACGAGCGACGATTCCTCCACCGACGTGAGGTTTCCGTAGTTCGAGATTCCGTCGTTGAGCGACATCTGCGGCTCGGAGCCCGGGACGCCCATGATCTCGAGTTCCTCGCGGTCGATCTGCTTCGTGAGGTCGAGGCCGCCGACTTCCTCCCATGACATTCCGTAGTCCCGCGAGCGCAGCAGGTAGTTCGCGCCCAGGTAGACGGTGGCCGGGTCGTGTGGCGAGAGGAGGAGCGGCGAGTTCCAGTTGTAGCGGTAGGCCTTCGTCGTGTCCCCGTCCGCGCGCGGGCCGACGATCGGACGCATGGGGATCTTCTCACCCGTCGTCAGGTCGTAACGGTTCATGTTCCCGCCCTGCGACTCCGAGTACACGATCGTGGAGTCGGTGGGGTCGACGATGGTGAAGAAGCCGTCACCGTACGCCGTCTCGTACCAGTCCTGGTGCCGGATGCCGTGGAAGGAGCGCGTATCCGAGGGCCCGCACCACGCATCGTTGTCCTGCAGCCCGCCGCACACCGCGTACGGCGTGCGCATGTCGAACCCGATCGCGTAGAACTGGCCGAGCGGGATGTTGTCGAACATGCGCCAGTGCGCGGCCCCGTCCCACGACGCCGCGACCCCGCCGTCGCTGCCCAGAATCAGGTGATCGGGGTCCTCCGGGTTGATCCATAGCTGGTGGTGGTCGACGTGGATCTGCACCGCCCCGTCGTTCCGGAACGTCCGTCCCCCGTCATCCGAGATCGCCAACTGCGTGCCGAGGACGTAGATGCGGTCGGGGTTGCTCGGATCGATGCGGACCTGGGAGTAGTACATCGGGCGCGGGTTCGTGTCCGACATCTTCTCCCACGTCTCGCCCCGGTCCGTGGAGCGGAAGGTGCCGCCCTGGCGCGGACCGCCTCCGCCGCCGCCGAAGCCCTGGCCCGGGCGTCGCGGATCCGCCTCGACAAGCGCGTAGACGAGGTTCCCGTCCTGGCGGTAGATGTCGATCCCGATCCGGCCCTTGTCGCCTTCCGGCAGACCCTCGGTGAGTTCCGTCCAGGTGTCGCCCCCGTCCACCGTCCGGTAGAGGCCGCTCCCGGGGCCGCCGCCGTTGAAGCCCCAGCCCGTCCGCTGCCGCTGGTACATGGCCGCGAAGATCGTGTTGGGGTCGGCGGGATCCATCGCGAGGTCGATGGCGCCCGTGTGGTCGTCGATGAAAAGGACCTTCTCCCACGACTCTCCGCCATCGGTCGTCCGGAAGACGCCGCGCTCGGGGTTCGAACCCCACAGGTCTCCCATCGCGGCCACATGGACGATGTCGGGGTTCCGGGGATGGATGAGGATGCGCGCAATGTGCTTCGTCGCCTCGAGCCCCATGTGCATCCACGTGTTCCCGCCGTCCGTGGACTTGTAGACGCCGTTCCCCCACGGAGAGGACTGACGGTTCTGAGGCTCGCCCGTCCCCACCCAGACGAGGTTCGGGTTCGCCTGGTGGAGAGTCACGTCCCCGATCGAACTCGTCGGCTGGTCGTCGAACAGCGGCGTCCACGAGGTGCCGTGGTTCTCGGTCTTCCACAGGCCGCCGGTCGCCGTGCCGATATAGAAGATCTGCGGCTTCGCTTCGACGACGGCGAGGTCCGCGATCCGTCCTCCCATGAGGGCGGGGCCGATCTCCCGGTACTCCAGATGCGAGATGGCCGTCTCGAGCGCGGACTGGGCGGCGCCGGTCGCGGCGCCGAAGAGGAGGCCGGCGGCGGACAGGGCAAGGACTCGGGCTGCTTTCATGGTACTGCCTCGGAAACGGGGAGATGACGGGCTTCCGCCCGGAATACTGCACGACAGAGATACCCGCGCAATACAAGGGGGCCGGAGCGCACGGCGTGAGCAGCCCCCGAAGGGCCACGAACCGTCGGCCTACCGGGCAGAGCTGAGGTTGCGTTTCCGTTTTCGTTGAATATCTGTCCATGTAGACGTTGAAAATCTGTTTCTGTAGGCGTTGAAAATCTGTCTATCTCCCACTACCCTATACCACGGGAAGGGCGTGTTGCGGGGGCGGTCGGCATGGAGTCAAGAACCGATGAAGGAGGGGACGTGGCGGCGGAACGCACATTCCGGCATGTAAGCGGGCGCGCGAGTGGACTCGACGCCGGGAGCTACCGCGATCGCGTGGCCGATCGGGAATTGAGGGAGTGTCTGGCCGCGGCCGGAGCAGTGCTGGTCGAAGGTCCGCGCGCCTGTGGGAAGACCGAGACCGCCCGGCACGTGGTGGCCAGCGAGGTCTTCCTGGATGTGGATCGAACGGCCCGGGACATGATCCTGGTCAATCCCGATCTGGTGCTTGAAGGCGCCACCCCTCGGCTAATCGATGAGTGGCAGACTGCCCCGGTGATCTGGAACCACATCCGCCGCGCGGTGGATGCGCGCTCCGGGAAGGGCCAGTTCATCCTTACCGGGTCGGCCGTTCCGCCCGATGACGTCACGCGCCATACCGGCGCCGGCCGAATCCTCCGGCTGCGCCTCCGCCCCATGTCGCTCTTCGAACTGGGGCACAGCACCGGCCAGGTGTCACTCGCGAACGTGCTCGGGAGCGCGCCTATCTCCCAACCGTCGATTGACCTGTCTGTGCATGACCTGGCCGAAATGGTATGCGTGGGTGGCTGGCCGGGGCATCTCCAATCGTCGGTCGCAGAGTCGATGCGCGTGAATCGGGGCTACGTAGACGACATCTGTCGTGCCGACCTGCGCCGCGTTGATGGAGTGCGGCGGGACCCGGGTCGAGTCCACCGCTTCATGCAGTCGCTGGCTCGAAACGTCGCGACGTACGCTTCCCTCGCAACCATCGCCCGCGATGTCTCCGGCCCGGACCAACCGTCGATGACGGGCCACACGGCGCGTTCGTACCTCACCAGCCTTGAACGCCTGATGGTTGTGGAGGACCAGCCGCCGTGGGCACCTCACCTGAGATCACGCTCGCGGCTTCAGACTTCCCCCAAGAGGCACCTTGTGGATCCGTCCATTGCGGCAGCGGCACTCGGCGCAGGGCCGGAAGAGCTCCTGCACGACTTTTCCTGGTTCGGCTTCCTCTTCGAATCGATGGTGATCCGCGATTTGCGCGTCTATGCCCAGGCCCTCGGCGCGAGCGTAAGCCACTACCGGGACCACACCGGTCTCGAGGTGGACGCCATCGTCGACGCGGGTCCCGGCCGCTGGGCGGCCTTCGAGATCAAGCTCGGCCTGGGCCGGATCGATGAGGCGGCGCACTCGCTCCTGAAGTTCGCCGATCGAGTGGATACGGGCCGGTGCGGTGAACCCGCCGCCCTTGCTGTCATCGTCGAACGCGGCTTCGGATATGTTCGTCCGGACGGTGTGAGCGTGATCCCGCTGGGGGCACTCGGCCCGTAGATCCGACACCTCGACACGGGAGGTCCTTCCATGATGAACGTTGCCCGACTCTTCGATCCGCGTCTGGCCGTCGTGGGCGTCTGCTTCGTGCTGGCCTGCGGGCCGGCGCCGGATTCGACTCCGGATGCCGCGGTTGGCACGGAGCCCTCGCTGTCTCCGGAGGCGACCGCGATGCTGGTGGAGAGCTTTCAGGCCGAGCTTGACGCCGCCTGGGCGCAGGCGCAGGAGACCGACGAGAATTTTCCCGGGGCGACGGCCGCGTTCATCCTCCCGGACGGGCGCGTGTTCGGCTTCGCCACCGGCCTGTCGGACGTGGACGACGAGACTCCGATGACGCCGGACATGCGCATGGGCTCGGGCAGCATCGGGAAGACCTACGTCGCCGCGGTTGCCCTCCAGCTTGAGATGAACGGAGAGCTGGATCTCGACGCGCCGGTGTCGACCTGGCTCGGCGACGAGGAGTGGTTCTCCCGGGTCCCCAATCACGCGGACCTGACGGTGCGCAACCTCCTCAACCACACGGCCGGCATGATCCAGCCGTACTTCGAGGACCCGGATTTCGCCGTGCAACTCGGCGAAGTGTTCAGCGATCCCGACGCCTACATGACCCCCGAAGAGTTCATCGCGGAGACGGTGCTCGACGCGGAGCCGCTCTTTCCGGCCGGCGGGGGATACCACTACAGCGACGTGCACTACACGCTGGCGGGCCTCGCGATCGAGGATGCGACGGGCCGCGCCTACTACGATCTGCTCGACGAGTTCTTCCTCGACCCGCTCGGACTCGATTTGACGCTCGCGGCGGACCGGCGCGACCTGCCCGGCCTCGCGCAGGGCTACGCGCACCGGAGTTCAGAACTCTACGGCACGCCGCTCGAGGTCGTGGTGGACGGCGCCCTCATCCTCCATCCCCTCCAGGAGTGGACGGGGGGCGGCCTCGTGAACAATCCGCAGGCGATGGTGCGCTGGGCGAAGCTCTTGTACGAGGGCGAGGCGATCGAGGGAGACGACCTTCCCCAGTTGCTCGAGGTCGGCTTTCCAAGGGACAGCACGCGACCGCACCTGGGATACGGCCTCGCGGTGTCCGTCGCCGAGAGCGAACACGGCTTGACGTACGGCCACGGGGGCTTCTGGCCGGGATACAACTCGCTCCTCGCCTACTACCCGGCGCGCGGCGTGGCCGTCTCGATTCAGATCAACTCCGACGAGTCACGGATGCGCGACCACCTTCCGAACCTTGCGGGCGTCCTGCTCGAAGCGCTGGAGAACGCCGCGCCCTAGCGGCCACCGGGAGTCAGTCGGCGCGCGGGCCGGAGGTCCGCGCGCCGACCGCGAGGGCGAGGATCGAGGCCAGGAGGAGGGCGGCCGTCGCCGGGACACCGGCACGCGTCGGGCTTTCTTCCCGCGTGGCCGGCTCGAAGGCGGGCACCCGATCCCACTCGACCGCGTCGATCGGCGCTGCGGCGAAAAATGATCGGGTAGAAGTGGGCTTTCAGCCGCTCATGGTGTCGGCGGACAGCGTCCTGGTACGCGAGTTGCGCGCCCAGATCGGTGGCCGCGAGCCGGTCGAGCGCGAGTTGGGCCGCGAGAGGGGGCACAAGGAGGGACCACCCTCGCGCCCAATCCTCACGCTCCCGCAGCACGTCCCGGTAGGCGCGCGAGGCATCGCGCGCGGCCCGGTCACCCCGGTGGTTCATGGCGTAGTACCAGGCCCACGTGAACACGTCCTCGGGGACGATCCGGTCGCTCCACTCCGGGTAGTCCTCGTAGAAGGCCTCCATCGTCTCGGCCTTGGGCAGGTCCCAGGCTTCGTGATACCCCTGGCGCTGGCGCACGGTGAGTTCCAGCGCCTCCGGGACCGGGTGGAGGATCGCGTTCGCGAGACTGAGCGCCGCGGGGGCCAGGAGGGTGAGCGCCACCCACGTCCCCACCAGGATCATGGCGTTGGCGGTGGAGGACCGGCGCCCGGACGCCACGCCCAGACTGAGCGCGAACCAGAACAGGGTGTGCAGGGCGACGAGCGCGACCGCCCAGGCGGCGCGGCCATCCAGACGGAATCCCGCCAGCGATGCCGCAACCGCGACCGGCACCGCGACCACGGCGCCGATGAGTATGGCCCGCGCCGTGAGCTTCGGAGCGAGGAGCCGGCGACGGCGGGCGAACAGGCGGACGAGATTCCAGGTGCCCCCCTCCCGCTCGCTCGAGACGAGGTCGTGGGTGAGGGCAATGATGAAAAGGGGGAGGAGCCCGATTAGCAGGAAGGCGAGGTCGAGATCTCCGGCCGCGGCGAGGCGAGGGTTCACCGTCTCGTTCTCGTAGAGTTGTCCCTCGAGCGCCAGGAGCCGGATGCGCAGACTCGCCGCCTCAACCTCCGTTCGACCCCGCGCGAGCGCGGCCAGGGGCAGGGGCGGCTGCGGCGCCGGAAAGGCCAGATAGTAGAGCACCTCCCCCGCTTCCGTCGTGGGGGGGTAGCTGGAGAGGAGGTAATCCAACTGGTCCTGGTAGGCGGTCTCCGCGGTGGCCCCGGTCGATGCCGCCGCCTCGATGTTCCGTCCGCCGCGCCATGCCGCGTAGATCCCGATGGAGAGGAAGAGGACGACCGCGACGGCGACGCCCGTGGAGCGCGTCAGCCGGAGCGTGTCCAGCCTGAGCAGGCGGTACCAGGCCTTCACGACCCCGACCGCTCCACCCCCACGCGCGCCAGCCGTCCCCGCGCCAGGCCGAGCCCCAGGAGCGGAAGGAGAATCCACAGCGCGAGTGCGGACAGTGAGAGGGAGCGGGCGGCCAGCGCCCCGCCGAGCGCGGGCGGCCGCGTTTCGAATGTGGGGAACGCGGTCCAGTGCTCGCGCGAGAGGCGCTGCGCCCGGTCGTTCTCATAGCGGATCTCGTTGATGTGGAGATCGTTGAGGCGCTGTATGATGCCGTACCGGTGGGCTTCCGCCTGGGCCCGGAACGCCTCCACCGCCTCGGGACCGGTCCCGGAGACCGCCATGGAGAGGTCCCGCGCGGCCAGGTAGGGGGAGATGAGTCCCGTCCAGGAAAGGACCTGGTCCTGACGGCGCTGGCCTTCGACCAGGTCCCGCTGGTGCTCCTCCTGGATCCGGCTGCTGATGGCTTCCCCTTCCCGGCTCACCACGCCGCCCCAGTTGATCGGGAGCTCCTCGACCGACGCCACGTCGTAGCGCGCCAGGTACTCGTCCCGCAGGGAGCGGAAGAAGGGATCCTGCGCGTTGTGGCTGTCTCCCACCTCGTTCAGCGCCAGTTCCACCTGGTGGGTGAACTCGGCGCGGGAGGGCAGCGGGTGCAGCGCCCCCGCTACGGAGGCTCCGAGGCGGGGCGCGGCGACGCAGAGGGAGACCCATACCGCGATCAACAGTGCCAGGGCGCTCCGCGAGGAAGCGCGGAAGGAGGAGGCGAGGACGGTCACCAGCACCCAGCCCGCCAGGTAGGCCGCGTAGATGGCCGCCAATCCGGCCACGCGCCCGGCGGAGACTGGACCGACGGCCCCGGACCCGGCGATCGCCACGGTAGCGAGACCGACGGGTAGGGCGGCGAGGGCCGCCACCACGCCCGTGCCCAGCACCTTGCCCACGAGGATCTGGGCTGGCGTCGCCCCTTGGGCGAGGAGGAGTCGAAGCGTGCCCCGCTCCCGCTCGGCGCTCACCGAGGCGAAGCCCACGACGACCACGAACAGCGGGAGGAGGAGGGAGAGGACGGTCGCCGGCGTGAGGCGGCCGAAGCGCAGCATCCCGGTGGCGTGCCGGGCCTCGCCGAAGTTGGCCGTGTTCTGCCGGTGCCCCTCGAGGAAGAGTGAAGTCCCCGCCCAGGCGCCGACTCCCGGGTCGAAGAACGCCAGCGGCGCCTCCTCCCGAAAGACGAGGAACCCGTAGTGGATGACCCGGTGCGGATGACGGCCCGGCTGCTCCACCCACTGGCGCTCCACCATCGCCTGGTAGCGCTCGCGCTGTTCCGCCTCGCTCGCGGCGTGATGCCGGGCTCCGAGGACCGCGACCACGCCGAGGGCGATGACGAGTCCCAGCAGGAAGACGACGTACCGGTCCTCGCGGACCGCACCCACCTGCCGGCGGGCGACGAGCAGCGCGTTGCGAAGACCCATCTAGTGGGCACCTCGAACCCGGCCGAGTCCGACCCCCGCGCCCGCACCCACGAGGACGAGGAGTCCACCCAGGACCGCGAGCGGAACCCCGGCGCGGCGGGCGACGTCCCCCGATGCCTCATCGGCGAGACGGAACTGCGGCACGCGGGACAAGACGCTGGCGTCCATCTGCTCGCTGGCGAGGATCGCGGGCACGAAGAACTCCCGCCATCGCTCGGCGAAGGCGCGTACCTGCGACTGGAAGGCGGCGAAGCGCGCGTCTCCCGTCCCCGCCGCGTCGATGAGCACTTCCTGAGCCAGGAGCGCGGGCGACAGGAAGCGGTAGCGGCGGACCAGGCCGATCTGCTCCGCGCGGCGCGCATCGTGTTCCGCCGTCACCTCCTCCAGGCGGCGGTTGACGGCATCGGTGGCGGCCCACGCGAGCGCGCCCAGGCCGGGCTCGTCGGCCACCACGCCCTCGGCCATTTCGGGATGGTCCTCCAGGTATCGGGCCAGGAGTTCGCTCCGCTGGTTCACGGCCTCGTTCGAGGCGTCGCGCTGAGCGGTGACCATCTGCACACGCGACGGCAACGGGTGCAGCAGCCCCGCCGCGATGTTGATCGCGGCCGGTAGCACCACCACGAGAACCAGCCACGCGCCCACCAGTACCGTGGCGTTCCAAGCGGAGGATCGCCGCAGGCTGTTCACCCACGCCGCGAGCACGAACCAGAAGAGCGCGTACGCGACGACCGCGGCGCACCAGAGGAGGACACGGCCGGGAGCGGCGAAGCCCCCCGCGACGAGGATCCCGGCCAGCGAGACGGCCAGGACCATGCCCACGACGAGGAGGGCGCGGAACGCGAGCTTCGCCGCCACGACGCCCCGCGCCGACACGGGCTGCGAGAGGGTCAGAGCCAGCGTCCCCTGCTCGCGCTCCTCCGAAAGAACGTTGAAGCTCAGGGCCAGCACGAGCAACGGCAGCAGGTACACGACCACGAAGGCCAGGTCGAAGCGTCCGACCATCAGGTTGAGGGGACTCTCGACCTCTCCGTTCTGCTGGAACGACGACTCGTTCGTGTAGATGTTGACGTCGTAGTAGTACGGCAGCAGGTCGCTCTGTCCGACCGTCAAGGCCGTGAGGGGGCCCGGCGTGAGCACCGCGGTGTGGTGGCCCCGCGCCCCGCCCAGCACGTTCGGGAGCCGCGGGTCCGAGAAGCGCGAAGCCGGTTCCGCACCGTTCTCGATATCAGCCAGTTCCCGCGCGAGGCCTTGCGCCCGCTCGACGTTGCCGGCCTGCGCGGCCTCCACGGTGCGCTCCTGAAAGCGTGTCCAGACCACGCCGTTGGCCAGCGCGTAGACCAGCAGGAGCGCGAAGAGCCCGAGCGCGATCCGGAGCGGCCGGTCCGCCACGAGCAGGCGCCACTCGTTCCGGATTACTGTGCGCGCGGTCATCCTACGCCACCTCCGCGCGTCGTACGCGCGACGCGGCGATCAGGATCGTTCCCGCGAGCCATCCCCCGAGGACGACGAGCGACAGGATCCGGTTCCCCAGCACCCAGGCCAGGGTTGGGGCGTCATACCGCAGCGGCGGGGTCTCCTCCCAGAGCTCGGATCCGGCCTGGTAGGTGAAATCGCCGCTGCGGGAGTTCTCCGTGAGGTCGCCGTTCATGCGCCGCATCAGGTCCCGGCGGTACGTCTCCGCGGCGCTCGCGAAGTGCCGGTGCTGCTCGACATCGGTTCCGGCCAGTCCCATGGAGAGCGCGCGCACGGCGAGCAGCGGAGCCGCGACCGCGGCTATCTCGTGGACGGCCCCTTGGCGCTCGAACGTGTCCCAGAGCGCACCGTAGTTGCGGTCGAAGATCCGGTTGCCGAACTCCTCGCTCGCCTGGAGAAGGACGCCGGACTGGTTGATCGGCAGGTCTTCGACCCGCTCCACGCCGTACTCCTTCAGCAGGCCCTCGGTCAGCGCCTCGTTGTTCGGACGCGCGATGTCCTCCGTGCCGGAGGCCATCTCCCGTTCCACCGTGCGAGCGAACTCCAGGGCGGAAGGCGTAGGGTGCAGCTGTTTCGACAGGTCCACCGCCACACGCGGCGCCACGAGACCGTTCACGACCCACACGCCCAACAGGATCACCAGCGCGGTGCGCGTCGAGCGGGCCCAGGCGGAGACGGCCAGGGAGAGCGCCACGAAGGCGGCGAAATAGACCAGGTAGACGGCGGCCAGGACCGCGGCCCGGGCCACCGGGGATGCCGCCGGACCCGGACTCCCGACGACGAGGGCCGCCGCCCCCACCGCCGCCGCCGGCACGAGCAGCAGCGCCAGCGCACCCGCGATGCCCAGCGCCTTTCCGAGCGCGAGGTCGCGCCGCCCGACCCCGGTCGCGAGCAGTTGCCGAAGCGTGCCCCGTTCCCGCTCGCCGGCGAGCGCGCCGAAAGTCAGCAGGATGATGAGCAGAGGTACGAGGTGCTGAAGCACCTGCGCCGCCGTGAGGGCCCCGATGCGCTGGGCCGCCGTCGCGTCCTGCGCCGGGCGCAACAGGAAATCGTTCTGCCGGTGCGCCTCGAGCCACACCGACGTCCCGGTGTATGGGTCTACGCCCTCGTCCACGAAGGACAGCGCCAGGCGGGGCTTGAACGCATAGATGCCGTAGTGGGCCGCGGAATGGGGATTCTTCTCGCCCTGCGTCTCCCAGTGCTCGCGGGCCGTCGCCTGGGCGGCCGCGTGCTCCCGCTGCGCCTCCCGCGCCTGGACCCACCCGTGGCCCAGGGAGACGAGCAGCAGCGCGCCCACCAGGACGGAGCACCACCGGAAGCGGCCGTCCCGGAGCAGGTCGGTGAATTCCTTGCGGACGATGTGGCGGATACCGTGGCTGGTCATCGACTTCTCCTAATCGTGCATGTGTTCCAGGTAGACGCGTTCCAGATCCGCGTGGCCGATCTCGTCCGTGCTCATCTCCGTGACCAGGCTTCCGTAGCGCATGATGCCCACGCGCGTCCCGGTCTCCTTGGCGCGAAACAGATCGTGCGTCGCCATGAGCACCGCGACGCCTCGATTTCTGAGCCGCTCGATCAGGGCCGAAAACTCGTTGGAGGCCTTGGGGTCGAGACCGGACGTCGGCTCATCGAGCAGGAGGGCGTCAGCCTCCTTGGCCATTGCGATCGCGATCCCGACCTTCTGCCGCATGCCCTTGGAGTATTCGGACACGCGGCGGTCGACCGCGTCGAGCTCGAGGCCGGCTTCGACGAGGATGTCCGCGAGCTGCTCGCGCCCCAGCGATCCCTTCCCGCCCAGAGCGGCGAAGTACTCGAGGTTTTCGAGCCCGCTGAGGTTGCGGTACAGCATCACCTGCTCGGGGATGTAGGCGAGCCGGCGCTTCGTTTCGCGGTCGTGGGTGGCTACGTCGAGTCCGGAAACCAGGGCCTGGCCTCCCGACGGCGACACGAAGCCGAGAAAAAGGTTGATCGTCGTGGTCTTCCCCGCCCCGTTGGGGCCGAGGAGGCAGTAGACCTCTCCCGGCTCGATGGCCAGGTCGAGGGCATCGAGGGCCTGCGTCGCGCCATAGCGCTTGCTGAGCCCGCGGGCCTCGAGGAGGGGCGGTTGCCCCGCCTGCGATTCGGCGGTCTGCATGGATTTCCATCTCTCGCGTTTGCTGCGCCGTCAGCGGCGCAACGGTCGACAAGTCTCCCGCCGATCTCCGGATCGGCGGAGGGGCTTTTCGCTACAGAGAGATGGGAAGCGGAGGAGCGCGGCTACGGTGAGGAGAGAGATGGACGGGCCGGACAATCAGCCGGCGTACGGCAAGCGCGGGAACCCACTCGATCGTGAGCCCCGTGACGCTCAGCGTCGCCGAGGAAACCACGGGTCCCGCCTTGTGCGACAAATCGCATACGGAACACGCCGCCGGGGAGTCGGCCGCGCCGCCGTGGGTATGCGAACCCTCGGCGGCGGTGACGGTGAGGAGCGAGAGGGCGACCAGGACTCCGGTCAGCAGGCGCAAGTGGCCCCGAGATCGTCCGGCATCGATCTGGTTTGCCATGGCCCCCTTCCGTTTCACGCCGCGGCGCACCGACCGGCCCGAGAGCGGCCGTTTCGCCGGCGGCACCCTAGGGAACGCAGGCCCTCCGGTCAACGGTCGTCGCCGGCACCTGCGGGGCCGACCTCGGAGGTCGGTGGGCCAGGCACAGTTCCGCGTTGGCGAGGCACGCCCCGGCCGCGCCCCGTATCCCGTTGTGAACGCCCACCACCAGTGCGAGGTCGTGCGGCGGGGAAGCCGCCCGGATCCGCCCTACGGTGACGGCCATGCCCTCCTCGGCGTTCGCGTCCAGGCGGGGTTGGGGGCGGTCGGGCTCGGTTCGGACTGCGAGCGGCCGCGCCGGAAGGGTCGGCAGCGAAGCCAGGTCGAGGCGAGACCGGAAGTCGCGCAGCACCCGGGCTGCGTCCAGCGGGGTGGCCGGCGTTCGCAGCTTGCAGAAGACATGCGCGGTGTGGCCATCGAGCACCGGCACACGATTGACCGCCACAGACACTTCGATGTCGGCCTCGAGGATCTTGTTGAGCTCGGGACCGATCTTCTCCTCCTCCCCGCGGATGCCCGGGATGACGTTCCCCGCGACTTCCACCGCGTTGAGGCCGCCGAGCCCCGCCCCCGAGAGCGCCTGCAGGGTGACCACGGTCGCCGATTCGATGCCGAACGCCCCCTGAATCGGGGCGAGCGCCATCGCCAGCCCCACGACCACGCAGTTCGGGTTGGCGACGAGCGCTCCGCCGGCCCGCGACCACGGCTGCGCCGCAATTCCGCTGATCGCTTCGGCGTTGACTTCCGGGATGATCAGCGGCGTATCGGCTCGCATCCGATGGGCCGAAGCGTTCGTGCACACGACGTGCCCGGAGCGGGCGAGGGCCAACTCGGTCTCCTGCGCGACGGCCGAGGGAAGCGCCGAGAGCACCAGCGGGCTCCTCAGCGGCTCGCCGGGAGCCAGGAGTCGGAGCGCGCCAGCGCCCGGCGGCGGGTCGCCGCCGATGGCCCAGGGCGTCGCCCCCGCATAGCGCCGCCCTGCGCGCCGTTCGGAACCGACGACCTCCGCCAAGTGGAAGCGGGCGTGCCCGTCGAGCATCCGCACCAACCGTTGGCCGACGATGCCGGTCGCACCGAGGACGGCAACCGGTACGGTGGGGGATCCGTTCGATCCGCTCATCGCGTCGCCTCCCATCGGCCGGGGCGTCCTACTCGTGTCCCCTTCCCCGTCAGCCCCGTGACCTGGAAGTCGAGCTTCCGATCCTCCGCGAAGTCGATGGCCTTCGACTGCACCACTCCCCCGCCGATGGTGCGCGCCTGCGCCCAGGTCAGCTGTGAACAGGGGGTCCGGGCATCCGCGGGGCCCGCATCCGGGCCATCGCAAGGGTGCGGACCGGGGCTCCGGCCAAGACGTGGATCCACGGGGAAGATGCCGTCCACGTCCTTGATGAGCCGGACCTGCGCGGCACCCAGGGCATCACCGAGAAAGAGCGCCGTCAGATCGGATCCGCCGCGTCCCAGAAGCGAGGGAACGCCCGTCGCGTCCACTCCGACGAAACCGGGAAACACGACCGCGTCGTGACTGGCCAGCGTCGCGCGGATCTGCGCCGCGTCCACCGCGACCGGATCAGCATCGGACAACGACCCCTGCGTGCGGATGGGCAGGCGCCACGAGTTGAATCCCGCGGCCCGCACGCCCCGCCCCGCGAGCGCCAGCGTCAGCAGTGCCACGGACGCCTCCTCCCCGGTCGCAAGCAGCGCACCCATCAGACGGTCGGGCAATATCCGGGCCACCGAGCGGGCCGCCGCCAGGAGCGAATCGGTGGTATCGCCCATGGCGGAGACCACCGCGACGACCGCGCGTCCGCGGGCGACCTTGCGTCCGATCATCTCGGCTACGACGGGGTAGTCCTGCGGCCCCGCCAGGACCGAAGAGCCGAACTTGAGCACGTGAACAGCGTCCCCGGGCAAGCGGTGGGGGGCGGCGCGAGCCGAGCGCTTCAGGGCGGATTCCATTAGGCCCCCACCGCAGCGGGCGCTTCCCCGGATGTCCGGACCGCTACGCCGCCGGCTGCTCCGGCGGCCGCCTCGGCGCGCGAGAGGGCCCTCTTCAGATCTGCCTCCAGGTCCTCACAAGCCTCTATCCCCACCGACAACCGGAGCAGTCCCTCGCCTATCCCCGCCGCCACGCGCGCGGGTTCGTCCATCGACGCGTGCGTCATCGTCCACGGGTGCGTGACCAGGCTCTCCACCCCGCCTAGCGATTCGGCCAGCGCGAAGTGCTCGATGCCGTCCACGAAGGCGTCCACCGCCAGCCGTCCTGCGCGCAGCTCGAACGACACGAGGCTGCCCCAGCCGCTCTGCTGTCGGCGCGCGATATCGTGTCCCGGATGATTCAACAGGCTCGGGTGATGGACTCGGGTAACGACGTCGCTGCGGCCCAGCAGATCCGCGATGCGGAGCGCGTTCTCCTCGTGTACGCGACTGCGCGCGTGAAGGGTCCGCATACCCCTGAGCGTCAGATACGAGTCGAACGGAGCCCCCGACACGCCCATGGCGTTGGTCCACCAGGCGACTTCCTCGAGCAGCTCTTCATCGGCCGCCACCACCGTGCCGCCTACGACGTCGCTGTGCCCGTTCAGGAACTTCGTGGTCGAATGCACGACGAGGTCGGCGCCGAGCTGCAGCGGACGCTGGTTGACTGGTGAGAGAAAGGTGTTGTCGGCCACGCAGATGGCGCCCGTCTCGCGCGCCACCCCCGCCCACGCGGCGATGTCCGTGATGCGCAGGTGCGGATTGCTGGGCGTCTCGATCCAGATCATCCGGGGCCGGAGTTGGCGGGCGAGTTCGAGCGACTCCGGGTCCCACGGATTGATGAATTGGACGCGATACGTGCCGCGATTCGACTCGGCGGAGAAGAGACGGTAGCTGCCTCCGTAGCAGTCGCGGGGCGCCAGGAGCAGATCGCCCGCCGAGAGCAGGCGCGTCGCCACGGCGATCGCCGACATCCCGGAAGAGGTCACCACGGCGCCGCACCCGGCCTCGAGTTCGGCGATGGTGTCGGCCGCGAGATCGCGCGTCGGGTTGGCCGTGCGGGAGTAGTCGTACGTTCCGCACACGCCCGGAGCGTCGAAGAAGAAGTTGGTCGAGAGGTGGATCGGCGGCATGACCGCCCGATGGGTCTTGTCGGCGCCGAGCCCCGCCCTAACGGCGCGGGTGACGGGGGACGTGGAAGGACGGGGACGGTTCAGCTTGCTCATCGCACCACCTCCGGGTTGCCCGCCTCGAGGAGAGTCGCTACGGCGTCGACTTCCTTGAGAAAGGCGTCGTGCCCGAAGGTGGACGGGGCGGTGATGTGTTTCGGGCACCTGCCGCTGCGCGCGGCCAGCTCATCGACGAGCCAGGGCGGGACCAGAACATCGGTGTCGAACGACACCAGAAGGGTCGGCGGCGGCAGCGATGCAGGTGCGGTGGCGTGCAGGTCGATCGACTCGGAGAGGGCGAGAAAGCGCTCGGTATCGAAGCGCCGGGTGAAGTCGGCGCCGCGCGCGTTCAGGTATTGCTCGACCGGAAAGCACGACGGCGACTGCCCCGGCTCCCCGACGTTGAGCGGGCCCGTTTCGAACCGCTCCTCAAATTCCCGCGCGCTCCGGTAGGTGGTCATCGCGAGGGCGCGGGCCAGCGCGAGGCCCCGGGCCGCCTGTCCGGTGGCGGCCCCCAGCTCCGCGGCCGAACGTTGAACCGAGCGGACGGCAGTCGCCATGGGATGCGTGCGGTGCGCGGCGCAGAGGATGACGAGCCGCGCCACCCGTGTCGGGAAAAGTTCGGCGAAGGCCAGGGCGACCATGCCGCCGTATGAGGCGCCCGCGAACGAGGCGGCGGCGATGCCGAGCTCGTCGAGCACGGCCGCGATGGCGCGCGCCTGGTCATGGCTTGTCACGGGCCGGAGCAGGCCCTCCTCCGAGTTCCCGCCAAGATAGTCGATGCCGACGAGCAGATGCCGCGCCGGGTCGAGCGCCGCGCCCTCGCCCACCACGCCGGGCCACCAGCCAGAGGAAGGATCGGAGGCGGTGGGCGCCAGGTGACGGCCCGCGGAGATGCCGCCGAGGACGACGGTTGCCGGTGCGCCGGCCGGCCCCTGCGCCTCGTAGGCGATCGACACGGAACGCGCTCCGAGGTGATCGAAGGGTATGGTGGCGCGTACCACGCCCGCACGAACGTTCGTCGTCGGGTCGGATTGGATGCGCGCGAGCGCGGCATGCGAGGCGAACGCAGCATGCGAGGCAACGCGAGCGGAAGAACGGTTGGCCATGACGACCTCTCCGAGTCTCGAGTTTGCCTCATCGGACTCCAGAGATTCGACACCCTTGCGACTACTGGCTGCCACCTGGAAGGCGGCGGGCGGTTCATCTTTACGGTGGACGCGAGTCCACCGCAGGAGTTGGCACCTTTGCGGGAATGCCACTTCCCACAGGTTGCCCCGGCGTCATAGGGCCTGTCCCTCAGCCGGTCTCGATGAGTTGTCGTACGGGCACTCTTAGGGAGGTGACCGTCGAATGTCAACTCGCCGGTCGCAGGCGAGTCCGGAGCAAAACCTTCTCTAGTAGAGTGTTCTGTCCTGCTTTACGCTCCATCGCTCCAGGATGGCGCGCGCCTTGTCAGAGGGGATCCGTACCAGCGACACGATCCTGCGCTCGCTCGGGGGCCTGGAGAATTCGTCGTAGATGTCTTCGTCGCTGAACCGGATGGCCGCCGCGTCCTCCCGGGTGTTGGCGTAGTACACGCGGCGCATGCGACTCCAGTAGATCGCGCCCAGGCACATCGGACACGGTTCGCAGCTGGCGTAGATCTCGCAGCCGCCGAGATCGAAGGTGCTCAGGCGGGCGCAGGCCTTGCGGATCGCCTGGACTTCGGCGTGGGCCGTGGGATCGTTGTCCGGCGTGACGCGGTTGGTCCCGGCCGCGATGATCTCGCCGTCCCTCACCACGACGGCGCCGAACGGCCCGCCGCCCTCCTCGATGCTGCGCTCGGACAGATCGATGGCCCGCTTCATGAATCCTTCGATCATGGGGACCGATCTCTCAGAACGAGGTCGACATGAACCGTGTGCAGATCGCTCGGAACACGATAAGGCTCCAGCGCTACAGTTCTCGACTCCGCGGCAGTATCATTTCCAAACCACCCGTTGACGATCAGGCACCTCCGGCGTTCACTGATTCCAAAGCTGACTTCCGTGAGGTATCCGCCATGCCCATCTGTCACGGTTCGGAAAGTAGCGAACTCCTGCGTTCGCCGCCGTCGTGGGCTGAAGAGTTAGCAACCGGATCACTCCAGGATTCCGATAGCGCATGGATATCCTCTGGATGGAGGCGCTGGCAGCCGCCGGGTCGCAGCGGTCCGCCCGGCCGGTTACGGGCGACGCATAGCGTCGGGAGAGGGTGCGGGAACGACTTCGACGTCGAACGTCTGAGTTGCCCAGTCATCCACGGTGACCGTGACCTGTGCCGTCCCCAGCACCCTGCCTTCGAGTGACAGGATCGTCTGTGACACCCACACCCTGACGACCTCCGGGGCTGACGATTCGGCCCTGAAGTATCGCGGTTGTCCGTAGGTGAAGTGGTTCGAGAGGTCAATCGTCGCGGCCCGTCCCAAAACGACTTGCGTGGCAGGGATGGGTACGCTCGGAAACGGCGGAGGGAGAAGCTGGGGGCCTGCAGGACTCTGCACCGCGAATCTCTGCTCGGCCGTGCCCCCTTGAGGGTCGGCGGCCGTTGCGATCACCGCGGACGTTTCTCCGAACCGTACGAAACGGATCGTGAGAGTGCTTCCAGATACGGACAGTCGGAGCGAATGGCTCGGCTCCACGCGGGCATTGTACGTCAGCGAATCGCCCTCAGGATCGCGAAAATAGCGAGAAAGGTCGACCTGCCGGCCCGTTCCGTCGAGGCTCATCGTGCGAATCTCGCCGATCGCCACCGGCGGCCGGTTTCCGAGCCCAAGGACGCTGCATCCCACGAGCCCCGACACCACTAACGAACCGGACGCCAGAAGCAGTCCACGCCGCCGGACCGGACGTCGTACGAGTCGCGCGGACAGGTCGATGGCTCGCTGAATAAATTCGTCATTCATGGTGCGACCCGGACACCTCATGCCTCTTCCTCCCCGGGATATCGACATCCACCGTCTGACGCCGCACAGAAGCACCTTCCTCCGCGAGGTCCGGATCGCGACTCTCAACCCCAGCCGTCACGGCCACAACGGCCTGTACACGCCTTCGTTTCGTTGGATCCGTCCGGGCGACCCGTCGGCGCGGACAAGGCACGTCGCGCGGGTTGCCGGTCGTGGACGGGGGAAGGTACTCATCCTTCCGGCCCGGGTCGGCCGGCCGGAGAAGCGGAGTCACCCCAACCACGGACCCACTTTGACGAATCCCAACGCCAGCCGACACGACCGGCGGCGCGCGGGCCAGCTCACGGTGGATCTGGGGCTCCTGCTCACGGCGATCATCTGGGGCATCAACTTCTCCGTCGTGAAGATCATCCTGCGCTGGTTCGATCCGCTGGCGTTCAACGCCCTGCGGTTCCCGTTCGCGGCGCTGGCGGTCCTGGTCCTCCTCCGGGCTACGGGGCGCCCGATCCTCCCTCCGCGGAGCGAGTGGCTGCGGGTGCTGGGGCTCGGTCTGGTGGGACACGTGGTTTTTCAGGCCGCCTTCATCTACGGGATCGACCTGACACTGACCGGGAACGCGGCGCTGCTCCTCTCGACGAGTCCCGTGTGGGTGCTCCTGATCGCCTCCGCGCTGGGCCGCGAACGGTTCAGCCTCGCGATCCTGCTCGGAGTCGTCACGACGCTGGCCGGCATGGCGATCCTCATCACGGGCGGCACCCACGAAGTCGGCGGGGCCGGCCTCGGAGACCTGCTCGTCCTCGGCGCCGCGCTCTCGTGGGCGGCCTTCACCGTGTTCGGACGGCGCCTCACGAAGCGTCGCGGGGCGCTCGAGGTGACGGCGTGGACCATCTGGGCCGCCCTTCCCTTCATCATCATCGCCGGGATTCCGGACCTGATGCGGGTCGACTGGAGTTCGGTCCCGGTGGGGATCTGGTTCGGGACGGCGTACACGGGGATCTTCGGGATCGCGATCGCCTATCTGCTGTGGTCGCGGGGCGTGCGCACGATCGGGCAGAGCCGGACGGCGGTGTACCAGAACCTCGTCCCGGTGATCGCGCTGGCGACGGCGTGGATGTGGCTGGCCGAGACGCCCACGGTGCAGCAACTGGCGGGCGCCATCGTCATTCTCTCGGGCGTCGCCGTGGCGCGCGGTCTCGCCGGGCGGGGGCGCCGTCGCGCGCAGTGATCGAGCGGAGAGCAACCATCCGGGACACGAACGGTCGGAGGGACGGGAACGAATGACCACGCGACCCGCGGCGCCTTCCACGGCGCCTTCCACGACGGCCGAACTCGTCGCGGCGATCCGCGCTCTCCACCAGCGCGATTCCGTGCGCCTCATCGAGGACCCCTACGCGCTCGCCCTCTGCGGCCCGAGGTTGCGCCGCCTCGGCGGATCGCCTGAGGCCAGAATCACGGCAGGGAGTCGTCTAACTACGTACAGGGCTGCACGATCTGCATTTTCTGCCGTGCTACTGGACCTTGCTGGACCGAGCCGCAAAAGCGAGAAAACCGTAACTGATTGGCGAGAGTCCAACTGGAGCTGTCCCGCTTTCACGGACGGTTGATTTCTGTGGTTGAACGCCTCCGCTGCTGTTCCTTGGAGTCCCTCTCAGGCGCCCGGGAGAGGTTCCGACTGGATGTTTCCCGTGCGCCTCAGGCCGCATGGTTCCTCTCGTAGCTGACCGGCGACTCGTAGCCGAGGGCCGAGTGAAGCCTGCGCGTGTTGTAGAACCCCTCGATGAAGCCGAACACCTCTCGCCGGGCCTCGGACGCCGTACGGAACGAGCGCCGCCAGATCAGCTCGCACTCGAGCGTCGCGAAGAAGCTCTCGCACATGGCGTTGTCGTACGCGTCGCCCGCCGAGCCCATGGACTGCGCGATGCCCGACTCGCGGCAGCGCTCCCCGAAGGCGAGAGAAGTGTACTGCGAGCCCCTGTCGGAGTGATGGACGATGCGCCCCCGGGGACGACGGCGCGCGAGGGCCATCGCCAGCGCGGCCTCGACGAGTTCGGTCCGCATGTGCGTCGCCATGGCCCAGCCGACGACGCGACGGCTCCAGACGTCGAGCACGACGGCCAGATACAGCCAGCCCGCCCAAGTGGGCACATACGTGATGTCGGCCACCCAGAGCTCGTCGGGCCCGGAGGCCGAGAAGTCCCGCCTCACCAGGTCCGGCGCGGGCCGGGCCTCGGTGTCCCGCTTCGTCGTCTTGCCCTTCCAGCGCCGGCTCACGCCCTCGATCTCCGCCGCCCGCATGAGCCGGGCGACCCGGTTCATGCTCGCCTCGCGGCCCCGCGCCTTGAGCTCCGCATGGACCCGCGGAGCGCCGTACGTCCCCCCGCTCATGGTGTGGATCTCGACGATCTCCGCACTGAGCGCCGCGTTCTCCCGCGCCCGTCGAGACGGCTCCCGCGTCCGCCACGCATAGTACCCGCTCGGGGAGAGACCCAGCAGGCGGCACATCACGCGCACCGGATTACATGGCCTGGTGATCGCTCACGAACCTGAATCCCCTCGGGGGATCGATCCGCTCTCCCTCGCGAACCAGGCCGTTGCTTTTGCGAGAATGTCCCGCTCAAGCTTCACCCGGCGGAGTTCTCGCTTCAGCTCCCGCACTTCCTTGCGTTCGGCCGTCGTCAGACCATCCTTGCGCAAGCCCTCGTCACGGTCCGCCTGCTCCACCCAGTGCCGGATCGCCGTCGCCGAGGGCTCGAACTCCCGCGCCAGCTGCTCCGCGCTACGGCCCGCCCGGACCAGTCCCAACATCCGCGCCTTGTTACTCCCGCGCGTACCGCCGTCCGCTGTCCCCCATCGAACACCTCCTTGTGATCAACGCTCAAAGGTGTCCACCAACTCGGGGTAACTCCAGTTTCAGGTGAGGGTAAGGTCCTTCCGATGTACAACTACGGTAATCATGTGACACCCGGCCTTGCCGAGGTCAGCGTTTCAAACTGCGGCGGGCCGGCTCCGGCTACTCGCGCTGGATTTCCACTTGGTCGCCGAGTCCCAAATCGTCGAGTACTTGTCGCAGGTCTTGTCGCAGGTTCTCGAACGATCCTGCATCTACAAGTGCCGATGAGTCGATGCGAACGGTGAGATCCTCCCCCGCACGCAGCTTGGGTAACACCCGGGTTCCGAAACGGTTCCAGAGTTCGGGGGGGATATCCCCTGCCACACGAAGCGTCGCGGTTTGTGCGGTGTCGGTCTTCTCGCCCGGCGGCTTGTCGCCGTCGTCCGTCCCGGGATCGTCGGATTCAGACGACATACCCCGTTCCGTACTGGGCGCTTCCCAGGTCTGCTGCGGAGATGTGAACTCCGCAGCCTTGGCTCTGGTGACGAGAAAGACACCGGCTTCAAAGGCAATCTCCTCCGGCGGGAGCAGTTCTAGATACCACAGTCGGTCATAGCCGCCGTCGTCTCTGGGTCCCGATGCTAGGCCGAAGTCTCCGTTCGCCACGAAACGCGGGATCTTGTCGCGCAGGACGGCGTCCGCGTCGACCAGCCTCGTCAGCGAACCGTCGAGGAAACTCTTGCGTAGGCTGGCCAGCGGCCACGCGCCACCATCCCGGAAGGCCGGTGGCCAGTGCCGTTCGATATACCCGGCGCCCACGGACTCGTTGAGCAGGGCCTCCGTCTTCAGAGCGCGGACCACGCGACCGGAGAGCGTGTCGCTCGGGCTGGAATGCCCCGCGCCGAGATCGATGACGCGCAGTCCGTCCTCGGCCCGCCGGTCAGCCAGCAGCACGTAGCGGTATCCGCCCCACACCTCGTCCCTCGCCTCCTCCTCCCCGTTCCGCACCTTCGCAGCCACACTGGCGCGATCGGACTGGTCGAACTCCGCGCCCAGGATACCGTCGGCCACTTCCCGCCGGACGCGCTTCCAGGCGATCCAGAGTTCAACTCGGTCCCGGAGTTCCCGGCCTGGCTTCCTCACGCACCACACGAGCGCCCCCGGATACAGCCTGGGTGATGCGCCGCGGTGCGTAGTCCAGCGCTCGAGCCTCTTGGCCACGTCGCCGCCGCCGGTCCACTCCACGGCCGGGTCGGCCACGGCGAGCGTCAGCCTCGGCGAGTCGGGAATCGCCGCGCCGTCCTCCGGGAACATGACGGGCCGAAGCGCGGCGTTTCGTTTGAACTCCGTTTCCACGAGCCTGCGCACGGCCGGCTGGACGTCGGTCTCCTCGTCGAGCGACGCGCGGCGGTCGCTGACGACCTTTCTGAGCGTGGCCTGGTGGTGGATACGGTAGCCGTCGGCACCCACGCTGCGGATGAAGAAGCTGGCCGCCTCCAGCGCGGCGGCCGCGTTGTCGACCGTCGTCGTCTCGACATCGGGCTCGCCGAGCGCGAAGCGCAGGTCCGGCAGGTGAGCGACCTTGTCGACCTGCCCGCCGGACGACTCGAACAGGATGGCCGACCCCACGCGCCGGTGGATGTCGCGAAGCGCCCCCTGCGTGTCGGCGTCGAGCGCCCGGGCGTGCGGGGCCTCGCCGGCGATGTCCGCCGCGATGGCCGCATCGAGCCGGGCTTCGCCTAGTTGTCCAAGCACCACGGCGCGGAACTCCTCCGCTTGCAGCGGCGCCGACCCCAACGTGATCAGGGCCTCCGTCCGCGCCTCGGTGAACTGTCGGCGCGCAGCCCACGAGACCCACTGCGCGAGCATGGCCAGCGCGCCGCGCGTCTGCTGAAACTGGGCCAGCGCGCGCCATTTGCGGTGGAAGACGGACAGCGTGGCCGGATGGAACGGATAGCACGCCTTGAAGCGGTTCTTGAGCGCCTCTCGGGCCTTTGTCTCCGTGCTCGCCGTATCCACTGCCAGCCACTCGGCGGGAAGACGAGCCGTGCGTTCGAAGCACCAGTCCGCGTAGGTCTTCGCCACTCGGTTGCGAATGCGTTCGTTGCCCAAGTCCGCGAACAGGCGCCGGCGCACGACCTCGCCGATCTCGGCCTCGTCGTTGGCGATCAGGTCCTTGGCGACGCGGCGCACCACCTTCGTGATCCGCTCCTGCCACTGCTGGTCCCAGTCGGTCATCTCGACTTGGCTGCGCGGCAGGCTGATGACCGCCGCCGCTCCGGTAGCCCCTGTGACGGCGACCGTGAGGTTCTGGATGAAGGCGTGGAAGCTCTCCGCCATGCCCCGGTGTCGGTTGACGAAGTTGAGCACCTCGTCGAATAGGAAGAGGACGGGCGCGTCGGCGAGCGCGATCACGCGACCGATCGCCTCCGTGCCCGGAGCGGTGGATGCGCTCGCCGTGCCGAGCGCCGCGACGCCCTCGTCACCCGCGATCTGCCGGGCCAGGTCGATCCACGGCGTCTCGCGGCCATCCGCCGGGTCCCACGCGTTCCCGACGAAGACGCCCACGCGGGCGCTCCGCATTTGGGTAAGCCCCGCCTCCCGGAGCAGGTCCCCGACTCCGGGGAGATCGAACGCCTTTGATCCGGCATTGGCGATGTGATAGAGCGAAGTCAGCGTATGCGTCTTCCCGCCGCCGAACTGTGTGACCAGCGTCAGAACCGGAGCCGTATTTGCGGTGTCTCGGGCGAGCCGCCGCAGCACCATGCCGGAGTGCTCACGAAGCGCGCGGGTGAAACAGGTGCGCGAGAAGAACTGGGCCGGGTCTCGGTAATCGGCCGGTGCAGTCCCGGCCACCACCTGCTCCAGCGCGATGGCGAACTCGTCGGGGCTGAACGAGCGCCCCTCGCGCACCTCCTTTCGCAGCGTCGCCACCTTGTACCAGGGATTAAGCGCCATGGCTGGTCATCCTCACCTTTGAGCTACGCCTCCCGGGACGCCGTCCCGAGGGCGAGCACCGCCGGACCGAGACAGGTCTCATGCCGCACCGCCCCAGCGGCGTCCGACGTATGTCACGGTTTCCTTCACGGAGAGCGGTTGCGTCGCGGGACCCGCCCGAAGGTAGAAAACGTCGCTGTTGCCGTCCTCGGCGTAGATGGGGCGATCGCTTGCCTCCGTCGTGACCTGGCAGATGTCGTACCCGTCGATCTCATGGAACGTCACCGTGAGATGCGTCGCGACCAACCTGCCCAGGTCTCGAGCGATGATCTGTTGCAGGTGAAGCTGGAACCCGTCCCGGTCTCCCTTCCTCAGCGTCTGGTAGTCGACATCGATTCCGACCGGCCTCCCGGTATCGTCGACACCGATCAGCAGTGTGCCGCCTCTCTCGGAGTTAAGGAAACCGGCCACTGTCTTGATCACGCTCTTCTCAACGTCCCGATTCGTCGCCTCCCGGACGCGGTCCCAGCGAAGGCTGGACTTGAACTCGACGGTCTTGCTCTCTCCTTCCTCCATCATGCGCCGGACGAACTCCTCGGTGGCGACACGATCCTCATCGTCCACATCGTCCGGGCGCCAAGTTTCGATGTACTCGTTGATCGCCCGGGCGAGCAGCTGACGACGGACGGACAGGAAGTCGCGGTAGCGTTCCGGGTTCCAGAGTTCGCGGTCAAGCGGGATCGATTGCGCCCTTAACGCCCCCGGCTGATCGTCATCGACTCTCGGCAGGTACTCGGAGGGTGGCGAGGCACGAATCTCTCTTGGCGCCCTGCGGGCGAGAAAGGCTCGGTTGGCAAGTTCGTTGATGATCTTCCTGTCCGCCGCGCTGTCCAATCCTGCCTTCTTGAGCACGGGAAGCGAGAACACGTAATGACGTTCCGATCCGTTACTCGTGCCCCGCGCCTTGTCGTAGATGAGAAGGCCGACGAACCAGTCCCTCGCGCCCCGGGCGCGTGCGGTGATACGGGCCATGGCGGCGGCCGAAGAGGAAATGCGGACTTCCGCCAGGTCGGACGCCTCCAGCGCGACGCGGCCGCGTTCCCGCAGGATAGCTTCCTCCAGTTCGTGCGTCGGATCTGGGTCGCTGCCCGCAACCAGCGCGACATCCTGTTGAAGCTTGGTCTCCGTGGCACCCGAGTAGCGCGCCCAGAGACCCGCCAGGTAAATCCAGCGAATGAAACGCTGCTTAACGGAATCGGAGGGGAATTGACCGCCCTCGCGCGCGAGAAACACGGTGGCCGGCACGAGCACGCTGGCGGTCGGAAGATCGCCGTCGTCTCCGATGAACGCGTCACGGCGAAGGACGGCCACCAAGTGCTCGAAGGCGGGCCGCATCCGGTTCCAGGCCTGTTGGAGTTCCGTGGCCGGAATCTTGAGAAAGGTGCCCTCCAGGCGGATCGAACCCTTCGCCACTCCGGCGAGACACCTCAGGAAGAAGTCGAAATCCATCTCGAATCCGCGCTCCGCCATCGTGGCTTGGAAGGCGCGCATCTCCTCCCGAGCCTCGGGCCAGATGCTGCAAACGTGCGCCAGCGCGAGATCGGCCTTCTTGAGGGGCGTGCCCTTGCTGTTGATGCGGTTGAAGATCTCAACCACCTCGTCCACGCCGAATTCGTCACCCGAGACCCGGTCGACGGTGTAGGTGTAGTTACGGATCTGATCGAGACGGCCTAACCGGGCGAGGTTCTGTTGAAGCACATCGCGGTGCTCCGGTTCGAGTTCCGGCAGACGCTGGAGCAGCCCTTGCAGCGTCTCGCGCAGAAAATCGTGAACGCTGATCCATGCGGGGTTCTTCTGCATTCGGGTCTTCTGCCAGAAGCGAAACTCCTCGGTCTGGACATTGAAATGGAGGTCGAAGAACAGCTTCTCGCCTTCGTAAAACGGAGGGGCATCGCCCGTGAACAGCGCGTAGAGTGTCGTGAGGCGCTGCTGTCCGTCGAGCAACAGCAACGAATGACCATCGCCGTCCGCATCGCCATTGCGAGCCTCCAGGAGGCGCACCTTTGACGGCTTGTATGTGCGCCAGACAAGGAGGTGCCCGGTCGGATGTTTACGGTAGAGAGACTGCACCAGCCCCCGAACTTGGCTGCGTTTCCACACGTAGCCACGCTGGAACTCGGGGAGCAGGATTTCCCCGCGGCCGATCTGGCTGAGCAGATCGCTGATCGATCTCACATCGTGCACGTGCGTCTCCTCCGCGAATCATGCATGGCTGGCTCCAACCAGCCGCCGCAGGCATCGAATGGCTCGACGCAAGCTGTCGCTGCGTTCCGCGGCAACTTCCGGCCTCCATCCCGTACCGGCAAACTCGGTCAGCCGCGAGGTATACGCAGGTCCCTCGCGCCGGCCACTGCCCGGCCGGGGCACCATGTCCTCGCGCACGGCTCGCCGGCGCGACCGTCGCGCCATGTCGATCATGAACCTCTTCGGATCGGAAAGCTGCTCCGGGTTCGCCGGAATCCCGGTCCGGCGCACGCTCAAGAAGCGGGCCAGCGGTTCTTCATCCGCCAGCAACCACGCCTCGACGGCGTGGACGGCCACGCGGAAACAGAGCTGTGGCGCCACGCCGGGCAGCCACTCGTCGCGTAGCGTGGGCGCACAATCCGCATCGGCGTCCAGATCCACGAGCACGCACCACGGAGAGTACTGCGCGGCGCGGTTGTAGCCATCGATTCGCTGCCGAAGATAGGGCTTCCCCTGGCGGCCATACACGGTCCCCGTCGTGCCGCCCGTGTACTCGATCAGCCTCTGGACGACGACCTCGTCCACGAGACCTTCAACGGCGGCGGTCATGATCGCGGGCTGAGGCGTCTCAGGCATCCGCGAAGAGGGCCAACTGCGTGACGTCCGCCGGTCGCGTTCTTGGGATCACGATTTCGGCGAGCGACAGTCCAGCGTCGAGCAGTTGTCTGATCTCGCCCACGGATGTAGCGGAACTCACGCCCGTACCCTCTTTCTTCGGTGCGAAAAGGAGCGTCTCGTCGAGGCCGATGCCCGTGTCGCGGAGAAGATCGGGAGAATGGGTGCTGAGGAAGATCTGCCGCCCCCTGCGACGTTGCACGCGCGCCAGCATTTGAGGCAGCACCCGCACGATCTCCGGGTGCAGTGAGAGTTCCGGCTCCTCGAGCAGCAGGGGACCGCCACCATCCATCGTGGCCCAAAGGAGACCCATCAGACGAAGAGTGCCATCGGACAGCTGGCCCTCGCTCTGCCAAGCACCGTGCTGGCGCCAATGCCGGTATCTGGCGCGCAGGTGAGGTACGCCGCGGTCGTCACGCGTCAACTCGATCTTCTCGAGTTGCGGCACGGCGACGCCGAGGGCGTCCCGAATCCTCCTCATGCGAGCGTCCCGGGTCTTCGCGTTCGTGCCGGCAACCTGTTCGAGAAAATCCCCGCCGAACGGATCGTTCGACCGTCCCACGGAGCGGTCCGGCTCGCGAACCAGCTGGGGTACGATATGCAGGTACCTTATGGATGCGAAGAACGCGGTGAGGTCACGGAACAGCAGATTGACGTTCACCTGTTCGAGATGGGTCTGGGTCAGGCGCGCGGCATCGTGGCGGTCTTCCGAATCCGGTCGCATGAGGATCACGTCGCCACTGCGGAATACGCGTTCGGTGCGCACCACCGGTCGGCGCTGGTTGTCCTGGTTGAAGGCCAACTGGTAGGTCCACGAGTTGTCCTTCTCGTCCCGAAGCTCCACTCCGATCTCGATATCCGAATGTCGGCGCGCCGCCAGGCATCGAATTGTGCTCACGCCCTCGCGCCGACGGACCGCCTCCACGAAGCCGCCGCCGGATGACCCCAAGTCGCGGAGGAAGCGGAAGGCGTCGAGAAGATTGGACTTGCCGGAGGCGTTGGGGCCTACCAGGAACATGCGATCCTGAAGATCGATATCGACGCTTTCGAAGTTCTTCCAGTTCTTCAGGCGCAGCTTGCGGAATCGAAGCATCGTCGCTTACCGAGACGCGCGGGGGAGGTGTTGGACCGGCGCGGTCATCTTGGGACCGCCAAGAGCATGGCGTCCAGGAGCCGCTTCTCGCGGCTGCCGCGAGGATACAAGGCGGAGAGCGCATTGGCGAGACGCAGGAAGTCGGGCCCGCGATCCAGTTCGGCCTCGATGAGTCGGCGCAGCGCGTTGGCGTGACCGCTGGCTTGAAGGAGCATGGCCGCATGTACGCGGTCGAGCGTGGTCGTCTCGTGCGTTTGGAATTCGCTGGCGCTTTCGCGAATCCGCCCCCCTCGCGGACCAACCGGCAGCGCCGTCGTGTCGACATCGGGGAAGAGCGCACCTTGTGGATCCACGGTCGAGTCGTGCTCGATTCTGTGCGCCGCCATGGTCGCGCCTTCCTCTCCGAACAGGTCCTTCGCCCGCTCGGCGACGGGCAGCAGGCGCACCAAGCCTTTCTCTTGACCGATGATGCGGTCATTCCATCGGTGAAGGTCGATGCCCATAGGCTGAGCAAAACGGCGCACGACATCGTAGGGAAGGGTGAATCCTCGCGCTGCGGCCGTCGCTACAGCTTCCGTGTCCCCTGTTTTCTTCTTGCCGTTGGATGTGGGCGCGTCCGTACTCTGGAGCGTCCATAAGAAGAGGGCGGTCAGCCGGGCGTCTTCCTCAAGCGCCCCAGCCAAACCGTTATCCCCAAACTCTTGTTGGCCGCCGAGTACCTGCCTCAGTGCGGCGCGGCCGACCACCTCCCAAACCTTCTCCAAGTACTCGGGGAGATCGACGGTGCGACCTTCGGCCGTCTCGACTATCCGGTAGCGGCTGAAGATCTCCAGCGCCGGGCCGATGCAGGCGAAGACCAGATCGGCACCACGGATGCCCTCGTTCTGCAGACGTTCGATCCAATCTGCCACACGGATCGGCAGTTCCTGGAGGACGTCAGCCCAGTCACCGACCGGAGCCTCTTCGGGGCGCGGACGGGAGATCAGATGCACGCTGGTGGCGAGCGCAGCGGAGTCTCGCGCGCGCAAGCGCGAGGTCATCTCGGTGGCAATGGGCCACGAACCCGTAATCGTCCAACCTCCCCGAATCATCCCCGATAGCAGCGCTTCCCAGCCTTCCGTGGTCTTGTGAGCGAAGACGACCGAGCCGATCCCCTCTTCGTTCAGGACCCGACGGCCTTCGGCGAACGCATCTGCCATGGTCTCCTCAAACCACTTGCGATCTTTGGGGCGGCCGTCGACCTGCTTTGTTTCGTCCTGCACGGCCTCAGCCGTCTTAGGCGAGAGCGGATTGTCCGGATCGAAGGGATCCTTCAAAGTTGCATCGGCGGCCTGCGTTCTCTTGAGCCAAACGAGGAAGAAGTCCGAGAGGTCGGAGTAGGGTATCGCATCATAGTATGGCGGATCGGTGAACCAGATCATCGCGGATGAGTTCGGTAGAGGGTGGCTGGCAGCGTCAGCGAGCTGCACCTGCCCCGGAACCGCACGCTCCTTTGAACCGTGGCGTATGACCCTTTCTATCGCAACGACGGCACTCGCCAACGTCCTCGATGCGTTCGATACATAGTAGTTCGATTCGCCAAAATCCCAGACAATCGGCAAGGTTTGCCGCGCAAAGACGTGTTTCACCGCTTCTTCCGAAGCCAACCATTGAGACAAAGAAGCACTTCCATCGGCGGTTCGATCCACTGCGATGGCCAACAGTCGTTCCATCCGCTCGGGTGAGCTGGAGACTAGCTTGGTCAACTCCACCAGCGCCGCCTTCTGCCGAGCCGTGAACAAGTCGCCCCATTCGAGCATGCCGTAGCGCTGGACGCTGAACGCGCGGCCAGCACCTGAGCCGCCTCCGGTAGGAGTCGGTTCATCCGGGACCGGACAAAGCCCCTGCCTGCCTCCGGCCTCCCACTCCTGCAGCAGACGGCCCACCCGCGATTGCGCCTTGCGCACTGCCGCATAGTCGGCGTCATCCGGCAGCCTGTAGTGCCTTCCCCGCTCGCCCGGCCGCAGCGTCACCACGGCCGTCATGCGCGCTCCGCCGGTCCGGTGCCCGTTTTCGTCGAAGATCACGTCCGCGCCGCCTCGCTCGGCGGCAAGCTGGGATCTCACGCGCTCCGGCGGAAGGACCGCGCGACAGCACGGGCACGTTGCCCTGGCGCGGGACACAGTACCGCCGAGTACGTCGTCGGCAGTCTTCGGTTCGAATAAGTCGAACGCGACGCTGGGCGGCTCCACGTCGGAGCGCTCAACTCGCGGTCGCAGGGCCCATTTGCGAGTCTTCTTCTTGCAAAGCCAGAAAGAGCGCATGAGCGGAATCTCGGCGCCACAATCAGGGGCCTCACAGCGCACGGTGCGCGCCCACAAGTACGCGATCGGCGTGGCCCCGTCGGGATCGTTCGGATAAAGATCGGCGAGTTCCTTTTCGGCTTGCTGTCTGATCTCCGCACCGACCCGCCGCAACTCGTCGGCCAACTCCGAGCCGTGACGCGGGATGTCCTGCAGCATCACTTTCAGAATCAGGCACGCGACGGGGTTCAGATCGCTCGCAAACGCCTCGCAGCCGACCCGCAGAGCTTCGAGCGGAATCGACCCTCCGCCCGCAAAGGGGTCCACGACGAGCGGCGCTTCCTCGCCGTGTGCGGCCTTTACCAAACTTCGCGCCACCCGCAGGTATGTGGGATCGGTCGCCAGATCCCAGTTCGCGAACGTTCCGATGAACCACAGCAGCGCCTTGCGCAGTTCGACGTCGGTCTTCGGCGGCTGCCGCACTTCGCGGAGAATCCCGCGAGCCCGCTCCTTGAACTCTTGCGGGCAGTGCTCGTCGCACGGGTCGGGGAGCAGGAGCGCCAAGAGAACTGCACGAGACGAGGCGAGCGGCCGACGCGCCCACCACAGGTGGAGGGTGGATGGGTGCCCATGCCGGATCGACTTCTCGCGCACGGCGTGCCGGGAGACCTCCGCGATCGGGAAGTCCACCTCCGCGAGCCGCTTACACTCCTTGGGGATCACTGGTTGCGTTCAGCCTTCCTCCCCGCGTTCGCGGAGCTTCAGCGGCTGCGTTAGGGCATCCACCGTAAGGTAGTAGTGCTGGACCTTGCGGACTTCATGCCACGGACGTCCGGCCGGGTCGAAGATCGGGTCTTCAAGCTTCGGTTTGTCGGCGCAGTTCGTCACCACGTACAGCCAGTAGCAGTCCCGCCGGTCCTCGGCCACGCGCCGCTCGTTGGGCGTGAGGAGGATCGTGCCTTCGCGCGCTGCGAGGCCCTTGATCTCGATCAGGCGGAGTTCGCCCGATTCCGGATCGAAACTCGTGATGTCGTAACCGAGGTTCTTCTCGTGCACATCGCTGACCTTGCAGCCCCTCGCCACCTCGTACGCCATCGCCACGCGCATGGCGGTCATCTCCGTCTCCGGATTTGGGCGCAGGCGGCGCACCTGTGGCGATTCGCGTTCCGGGTGCGGCAGGACGAGCGCGCTCGCCAGGCGTTCGACCCCCTGCAGCGTGACGGCCCGTTGCCGCTTCAACTCGTCGCGTCGTCGTTCGCGGCGCGCCGCCACCTCGGCGTGGCGGGTCTCGGCCTGAGCCAATCGTCCGGCGGCGCCCGTGACGCCCTTCGGGACCTCCTCAGCCGCCCGACCGATCTCGTCGTCGACGCGCTGGAGGACTTGGGTGAGCGACAACTCGACATGCTCGGCCACGCGATCAACCTGCTCGAGGCGCTCCGCCCGGACCTCCTCGATGAACGGCATGAGGGCGTGTTCGTGGAGCCACCCATCGGGGTAGGGAAGGGTCGCTGCGGCCGGGGGATCATCGGGGGCGGCCGCGGGGCTGAGATTCCCGAGGATGTCCGCCTCGCGCAAACTCGGCGACCCTTCGCTTGTCGACTCCACGGTGAAGAGCCGCTCGTGGATGACGTTCCCGAGCCCGTCCACGGCCCGCGCCCGGTAGAAATCGAGGCGCGCGGGTGTGTCGCGCTCCAGGGAATGGAAGCAGGCTCCCGCAGCGAAAGCCTCCCGCCCTGCATCGGATGCGTGCCGGCGCAGCGCCTCGAACAGCGGGTGCCCTGGCGTGACCCACTCGATGTTGTTCTCCTCCGCCGTCTCACGATCCGTTGACAGCTTCGGATAGCGAACCGCGAGTTCCTGCAGCTTCCAGTCCGGATCCCGCTCGTACTTCTTCAGACGCAGGGGCGTGCGGCCGGGCTGGAACGCGTGGGGTAGACGCAGAGCTTTCAGGGCCAGACCGGCCTCGCGGGCGGCCTCGCCCATGAAGCGGGCGATGGTCTCGGGAACGACGCGGCGCTCCTGTGCCCGCGCCTTACGCTCGGCCAGCATATGGAGGTTGAGCCTTCCCGTCGCGAGCCCCTCGAGCGCCGTCTGACAGATGGAGCGGAAGTGACTCTCGTCCACGTTCCGCAGCAGCCGTTCCTCGAGGTCCTCGTCGCCGAGCCGGCCCGCGTAATAGTCCCGCAGCACGCGCTCGACATGTGCGGACGGCAACACCTCTCCCACGACGTTGAACACGGCGTCGTCGTCGAGCGCGTCGCGGATCGTCTGGAGCTTGCTCAGCAGACGCTCCAGCACGCGGCCTTCGATGGTGTTCGTGGCAACGAAGTTGAAGATGAGACAATCGTGCCGCTGCCCGTAGCGGTGGATGCGCCCCATCCGCTGTTCAAGCCGGTTCGGGTTCCACGGGATGTCGTAGTTGAATAGGATGTGGCAGCACTGGAGGTTGATGCCTTCGCCCGCCGCCTCTGTGGCCACGAGCACCTGGATGGCGCCCTCTCGGAACTGCTGCTCGGCCTGAAGTCGGCTGCCGGGCTCGTCTCGCGATCCCGGCCGCATCTGCCCGTGGATGCAACCCACCTTGAAGCCCCAGGTCTTGAGCCGGTCCATGAGGTAGTCGAGCGTGTCCCTGAACTCGGTGAAGATGAGGAGCCGCTGGTCCGGGCGGTCGAAGAACCCCTCCTCCCGCATGAGTTGTTCCAACTGTGCGAGCTTCGCCTCGCGGCCGTCGGCCTCCACGCCCTTCGCCTCCCCGGCGAGTTCCCGCAGTTCATCGATCTCGGCGCGAATCTCCTCCTCATTGCCGGCCAGCGTGACCGCGTCGAGCAACCGCTCCAGCCGCTCGCGCTCCGCGTCCTCGAACTCCTCGAGTTCCTCCATGCCGGGAAGGTCGGGAGGCGCCGTTCGCAGCAGTTCGCGCGCGCTCCGGAGACCGTCCTCTAGGCGCTTCGCGCGGTTCTCGAGCGAGCGGCGCATGGCGCGCGTGCTCGAGGCGAGCCGCCGCTGATACAGGGACATCAGGAATCCGACCGCCCGAGCCCGGGGGTCGCCGATCCGCTCCGCCGCGCGCACGCTCTGCCGCTTCACGAACTTCGTCACGCGATGGTAGAGGTCCCACTCCGCGCCGTCGATCGTGAAACTGGCCGTGCGCGGAATGCGCTTCGTGAACACGGGCTTCGCCGTCCAGGTGCCGTCCTCCTCGCGTTCAGGGAAGTAGACCATCGCTTCCTTCGTGCGGCGCAGGTAGAAGGGCGCGCGTCGCCGGTTCATGGCTTCGCGGATCGACGTGACGTCCGCGTACGCGTCTTGGTCGAGCAACTGCAGGAAGAGGGTGAAGTTCTCCGGGTCGCCCCTGTGCGGCGTCGCCGTGAGGAGAAGCATGTGGTCCGCGTTGTCGCGCAGCAGCTCTCCGAGCTTGTAGCGCAGGCTCTTGTGGCTCTCGTCCCGCGCCGACATCCGGTGCGCCTCGTCGACGATGACCAGGTCCCAGCTTACCTGCGCGAGACCCGGCAGGATATCGTCGCGCTTTGCGAGATCCAGCGACGTGATGACCTGCTTCTGCTCCAGCCACTGGTTGACGCCGAACTGGCCCCGGATGTCCGCGCCCTTGAGCACCAGGAACTGCTCGTCGAACTTCTCCCTCAGTTCTCGCTGCCATTGAAACGAGAGGTTCGCGGGACATACGACGAGGATCCGCTCGAGGAGTCCCCGCAGCTTGAGTTCTCGGACCAGGAGGCCCGCCATGATCGTCTTGCCCGCCCCCGCGTCGTCGGCGAGCAGGAAGCGGACGCTCGGGAGCTTCACGAGATGCTCGTAGACGGCTTCCAGCTGATGGGGCAGCGGGTCCACGCGAGAGATCGAAAGGCCGAAGTACGGATCGAACTCGTACGCGATGCCGAGCGAATACGCCTGGAGGCCTAGCCGCAGGAGCCTCCCATCGCCATCGAAGGTGGGCGAGGTCTCGGCGACGGAAAGCGCCGCGAGGTCTTCGCCCGTCAGCGTGGCCCGGCGGAACCGTTCGGATTGCAATCCGACGAGGCCCACCACCCACAGCCCGGCGCCGTTAGGCTGGACGGTCTCCACCCGCATCGGCTCGCTGAACAGCGCTCCGGTGAGAATCTGTCCGGCCTTCAATGGCGCTACGTCGCTCAAATCACCTCCAACGGCAACGGCGGATGGCCGTAAGTCGGCTTGGTAAATAGCGCCGTTGCCGGCCGTCGGCGACCCATCGGGCAAGTCGCCCCCTTATCCGAGCCCGCCTACATCAACCAACTCTTGGACTGCGGTTCGGAAGCCCGTCTTGACGTTGTCGATGTCGCGTCGGTGGGCGACGAAACGGCGGACATGGGCCGAATTGTCACCGAGCCCCTTGACGTCAGACAGCGCCCTTCTGGTTACCCGGCTGAGGTTCCACGCGGGTTCGCCGGTCACCTTTCCGACCAATCGATCGAGCGGCAGGAAGTTGCCGGACGCGGCCTGGATCTTGTCGGCCATCTGTCGTTCCTCAAACACCTCGATGATAAGGCTCTCGATGAGGCGTCTCATCATGACGGCGCACGCATCATACCAGCCGTATTCGTACGAGCCGTTGATCTGATGGGTAAGCTTTTCCAGATAACTTCGCGTCCCGCGCACCACCGAGAGTGGTAGAACCCGCTGGGTCGGCGAGACCGTCCCTTGCTCCGGCGGCAGCCGCAACTCATGCGTGTCAGCTGCAAGGCTCTTCAAGAAGGCAAGCCCCGCCTTGGCAGCCTCGGGGTTACTGCCTCTCATCACTGCTTCGGTAGATGTGTTTAGCCATGCTCGCGAAGATCTGGTCGATCTGCTCAGGCGTGACGCTCGCATCAATTCGGATCTCGAGATTGAGACGAACCTCCGGCATTTCGGGGTCTGGAGGAGCAGTCGAAGGGCTCCGTTTCGGCTCCGAACGCTGCTTTGTTTGAGGCACGGCGGGAGCGGACGGCTTTTCCTTCGACCGTGACCGCGACGCCTTCTTCGACGTACGACCCGCCTTCTTCTGGCCGGCGGACGGATCTGCGTCGGTGAGAAGGGAGTACAAGGACGCCATCTTCCTGGCTGCGCTTTGTCCGCAGCCAGTGGTGCGCATGAACCATCCCTGTGCCGCATCTCCTGCACTGGAGGGATCGGGAACCGCATCTCGCAGTTCTTGCGGGTAGATCTCCTCCCGCATTTGCTTGCAGGCCGGCGCGTAGCGTTCATCGTCTCGCCAGTCATTGGCCCGCGGCGTCGGGGTTCCCTCCCTGTCGACGAGGCCGACGCGGCGCAGGCCGAGAAGCACGTTGGCCTCGGCGGACCTCTCTTGGATCCCCAGTACGGTGGCCAAGTACCGGTCGGTCACTTGAGCCGGGACGGACTGGCGAAACTGCTTACGCAGCTTCCACCACGCCTTCTGGCCAATTACGGGATACGTACGTCGGGTCGACTCCATAGAAACTGTTACCTTTCTGCTGAACAAGTCCGGCGAGAACCCCACATATTGTAGGGAGGGGGCTTGTATTATGCCATATTGTGGTTGCGGCTAAGATACCGCGATCAGAATGGGATAGTTGACGACGCTTTCGGTCTCGGGCGACCGCCCTACGTCCATCCACGGTGACGGCTTCCACCTCCGGAGAGCCTGCTCGACTTCCTCCACCATCTCTTCCCCGCGCGGTTGAGGGCGCGAGGACAGCGCTGCGCATCATCGATGGCGGGTTGGATTGGACTCGAGCGCGGAGCTATGATGTGCGAACCATGCAACTTACCGAAGGCACCTGGCGGGACGCGCAGCGGATGCCCGACGATGGCAACCGCTACGAGGCGATCGGCGGGATCCTCTACGTGACCGCCGCCCCCAAGTGGCGCCATCAAGTGGTCAGCAAGCGGCTCCTGATGAGGCTGTCCGAGTTGTTGGAGGATCCCGGACACGGCGAGGTGGTGGCCACTCCCGGTGTCGAGTTTCCGGCCACCGGCGAGGGAGTGCAGCCGGACATCCTCTTCGGTCTCCAACGAGCGGTGCCCCCTCGTCGAGGAAGCGGGCACGAAATCGGCTCGATCGACCTCTCGGCCATCGTCGCCCCGGATTCGGCGACGCCCCCCGCGAGCCCGCGGGAAGGCCCGATTTGACCGTTCGAGGCCACGGTAGCTATTATGTCCACATGAGGGAACTAACTGCCAAAGAGGCTAAGAACCGGTTCGGCCAGCTGCTTCGGTTCGCCCAGCAGGGACCCGTGCGTGTCACGCGGAACGGCACGCCGGTGGGCGTTATGCTGTCGGTGGAGCAGTTCAAACGACTGCGCGGAACCGCTTGGGACCGGTTGGCGACCGCGATGGACGCCATGAGCCAGGAGGCAGCCGCCAACGGCCTTACGCCAGCGGCCTTGGAGTCCCTGCTCTCCGATGATAGCTGACAGGGTAGTACTCGACACCAATGTCCTGATCAGCGCCGTCCTCACCCAGACAGGGCCACCTCGCAGGGTGGTTGATCTGGTCAGAGCGGACAACGGGATCGTTCTCTTCAGCGACGAGACGTTCGCCGAGCTTCGCCATCGGATCCTCGGCTCGAAGTTCGACCCCTATGTGGGTAGGGATTCTCGAGCAGCTTTCGTCGCGCTGCTGGCCGCGGTTGCGGAATGGGTGCCGATCGCCGGTGCCAAGCTCGGCTGCCGCGACCCCTCCGACGACAAGATCCTGGAGACGGCCCTCATGGGCCGCGCCGACCATCTGGTGACGGGCGACGGCGACCTGCTCGCCATGTCTCCGTTCCATGGGATACCGATCATCACACCGGCCCGCTTTCTGGCGCTCCATGGGCAAACAAGTGCGGCCGCACACGACCTTCACGAGCGCGATGCCGCCACCTGAGGCAGGACGGTACATTCCTCCATGCGCGACAACCACACCCGGCAGATCGTTAACAAGGCGTGGAGCTTCGCGCTACCGTTGGGCGACGACGGTCGCTCGTACATGGCCTAGCTGGGCGGAAGCAGATCGCCCTCCTGCTGTTCCTGAAGATGGCGCACCAGCGGACCCAGCCGCTGTGGAACCGTCCGCCCATCGTGCCGGACGGACGCGACTGGCCCTGCCTTCTCGCCCGCGACGGCGAGGAGCTTGAGACCCACCGCCGGCGCATCCTGACGGAGCTTTCCAGACGTGAGGGACGCTCGGGGAGATCTTCAAGAAAGCCCGGCAGGAGATCCAGAATCCGGCAACCCTCCAAGCGGATGATCGTTGACCTGGTCGACCCCGAGGCCTGGATGTCCATGCACGCGGACGCGAAAGGGCAAGAATCTCCCGGCACCGGAGGTCTTGGCCGCCGAGATCGTGGATGAACCTGCCCGCCGCACTGGAAGCCTTCAAGCCGTCGCCGGGGAGTTTGAGCCGCAGCTGGTGCCCCGGCGGGTAAATGGGCGGCCTTCGCTGGGGGAGCAGCTGGCTGCGGTGTCCGGCAGGACGAGTACCGTATTGAGCGCCTTTGAACTTTATCGGCGCATGGGCATTGCCGACCGGTTGACTCGCCTGCGACCGGTTCGTCACCGTTTCAGACATGGACACGCCGAAACAACCGTTCAATCCGGCAGCGAGCGGAGCGGTCGCCGATCTGAGCGAACGCGCGGAGGCGCTGGAGCCTTTTGGCTGGGCGGGCCGCCGCGCCGAGTGGATCGCCCTGGCCTGCTTCCACGGCGGGGTGTTCACCCGGGCTCAGTGGACGAGCTTCCTCGGATGCCACCACGAGAAGGTTGGCCGGGCCGTCCGCAGGCTCGTCGCCCAAGGCGTGGCCGTCGAGGAGAAGCCGCCCGGCATCAACGGCATCGGCCGGATCTGCCGGATCCACGGGCGCAGGATCTACAAGGCGCTTGGCGCCGGGGACCACCGCCGCCGCCGGATCACGTCGCCGGAAGTGCTGATGCGGCGTCTGCTCGCGCTGGACTACGTGCTCGAACATCCCCGCTTGCCGTGGCTGCCGACCGAAGCCGACCGGGTGGCCGGCTTCGAGGCGCTCGGGATCGAGCGGGGGATCCTTCCCCAACGGGTCTACCGGGGCGCGCTCGGCGGCCTCCGGCGCTTTTTCCCGCTCGGGCTTCCCATCGCGCTGGACACGGAGCGCGCCGTCTTCGTCTACGCCGAACCGGGCCACGAGACCGCGACGGCGCTCCGTTCGTGGGGCGCGAAGCACGGCGATCTTTGGAAGGCGCTCTGGGACATGGGCCTCAAGATCGAAGTGGTGGCGGTGGTCCGGCGATGGAAGGAGTGGGGTAGGACGAGCAGGGTGCTAACCAGCTGGTCGCGGTATCCGCGCCCGTCCGAAATGGACGAGGAGATCCGGCGCGACCTCGCCCGGATCGAGCAGGCCATCCTCGGGGGGGATGTCCGCACCCTCGACGAATACGGCGGCTTGCAGCCGGCATTGAAGCGCGCCGTCGCTCTTGAGAAGCGCGCGCGCAGGCGTGCGGGCCGGGGGCTAACGGAACGCGTCGCCACATGGCGGACGGTTCGGCTCGCGGGGGCTCGATTCTATTGGGAGAGATGATGTCCGGGGCCGTACCGGAGGTGTGCAAGAGACATGGGGGTGCGATGCACATCTTCGTGCTCCCGTGATGCGCACCGACCGGCCTGCATATCCGATGGCGCGGCAACGTCTTGCGGCTTCGCCGAGCGGTCGGCCGTGGCACGGGAGCCGCTTGGGGCGTGGAGGGTAGCGACCCCAGGGGCACAGGTGCCCGATTCGGGCGCGGGGCCGTGCGCGTTTTCGCACGCTCGTCCCCGCCCCTCCCGGGGTCGCTCCCCCAAGAATTATCCCTGCAGGAAGGCTGGCATGAGCGCCACCGTCCCTACGGCGCGTCCGGCGCGCTTCGGGGCTGAGGTCGGCAACCCCCGGACGGCGGGCAGGTGTACGTAGTCGATCACAAGCACTATTCAAGTGACGGGCGGAGCACCTCGCACACGCCAGCGAACATTGACCCTGCCCGACCACGCGTCGAGTATTCTCAAACTGAGCACAATTGAGCGACTCCCGGCTCGCCCGCCTCCGTCGGGCGCGGCCTTGCCACAGGAAAGGGTACCGGACATGGGCAGCTTGCATGATGCCGTCATGCAGTACGTGGAACGCGAACTGAAGGCGGACTCGGGCGTGAAGAACGTCGCCTTGTTCGCCGGTGCCCGCGAGATTGACGAGTCGGTAGAGGAACTCACGCTGCAACAGTTTCACGCCAAGTATCGGCTGCCGGCGACCCGGCGGATCGCGCCGCAAGAGCGGCCCGCACGGCAACCGAAGGCGAACCCGGAGCCCGACCCCGCGCCCGCGGCATCCGGCGATGGTGCCGCCGTCATGGAGTTCGTGGAGCGGACGCTCGAAGTGGACCCCGATGTCTCGAACGCGGACCTGTTCGCCGGTGCCCGCGAGATCGACCCCTCCGTCGCGGAACTCTCGGCACGACAGTTCCACGCAAAGTACCCCCTCCAGGTGAAGGCGCGGCTGGCAAGGGCCGCCGCGCCCAAGCCCGAGACGCCACCGGAGCCGGAGGTCCCAACGGCTGAGGAGCCCAACGCTGCGGATGCGCCGCCGATGGAGGCGGGCGACCCGGTTGCCGTTCGCGGCCTACTGCTCGATCTGGCCAAGGAGCTCGCGACGGCGGAAAGCAAGGCGGAAGTGATCGAGGTGATGGCCCGGTTGGATGACTATGTGGCCGAGATCATGGAGGCGGCACTGGGCTGAGCCACCGAGAGCCTCGGTAGCCGGACATCGGCTGCGGGGGCCGCGAGGGGGGGCCGTGACGCGCCCGCCGGATCCCGCGGCTCCGGCGTCCGGCCCTGGGCTTCCGGGGAAGGACCATTGCGGGTGGTCCTTCTCGGGCCGTGCGGGGTCCGGGGGATACCCCCGGCCAGAGGTTTTCGTGAAGCGAAAACACATCTGGCTCCCCGGTAACCCGCACAATCTGCGGGCCAGCGGGCGGCCGCCAGCCGCCCACCCCCCGGGGAGCCACGGCGGCTGCCCCGCTAGCCATGATCGCGCCTCAAGCGGGAGAGCGGGGCGCAAGCGTTCGCGCCCCCCAGGCGGCGGGAGGACCCGTTGGGCGACCGCATGGCCGTCGGGGCGTTCGCCATCGCCGCGCGGAAACTGGACGCGGTCGTCACGGGCGTCCAAGCGGCCTTCCTGCCAAGGACTGGTGGACGGGAGCGACCACCACGCGGAGGACAGCATCGGCATGTCCGATGACGAACTCCTCGATGGCACGCCGGGCATCGAAAGTGGCGGGTCGCTCCAGCCACGAACGTCAGCGCCCGCGTGCCGCGCCCGCTCAACTGGCCGAGGCACAACCGCAAGCCGTCCAGCGACATGGCGGGCCCGCAAACTGTCCGTTGGAAACACGATCTTGTGACCGACCGCCCCCGATGTCGAACGGACACCCACGCTACGGCCCCGAACCGCACGGAATCAATCCTTCGGATCGGCTTGGCAGAGCACCTCCTTATGCTGGTCAAGAAGCCCGCCGTGTGCGAAGTTTCCTTCGCGCAGATCGTGCAGTCCATCGAATCGGAGGTATCGAACGATGGCACGCACGAAACGAAGCCGCCGGAGCTACGGCGCCGGCGAGTGGGGCCGGAACCGGGTCAGGGTCTTCCCGGACCCGAAGACTGGCCTGTTCCAAGTCGAGTGGCGAGAGAACGGGCGCAGGCTCACCCGGTCGCTTGGACACCGCGATTGGGTGAGGGCGAAACGGCAGAACACCCGAGGCGTAAACCACAGCAAGAAATCGTATAAGTTCATATGGGACTGCACGATCCGCCGCTCTTGCTGCTGGTGCATATCCCCATCTGACGTCTAGGAATACCCGGAAGATCAGATTAGAATGGCGGGACTCCCGCCCTGTTCCGAAGAAGCCAGAAGCGGATCGATTCCGTGCTCCAATGAGAGTACCCCAGTCGGCTCTACAGCGTCCACCTCTCCGGTCGTGATTGCTGCGCGACATCGCGCTCACGCCGCCCCCCACCTTCCGCGTCCACATCACCGCATTCCGCATGACGAGGTTGACGTTGGTCCGGCTGGGCCGGTTGGTGTCCGTCAAAGCGCTTGACGGTCGTCCCGGGACGAGACACCAGCTTTCGGAGGGGGATCGCGACCCCACGGCGAGCTTTGCCTCGGTCGTTGCTGGCTCGCCATGACCCACCGATACTTCGTATGTTTCTTCAAGGTTTCCTGCGACGAAGTACCGGCCATCCCAAGCCGGTGCCCGGCACCCTAAGGGCGATCATGGCGCGACGAAAAGGCAAGGCGGGGCGGACCATCGCCACGTACGAGCATCCAGACAAGGAGCGGGTGAACAACCCGCCCGTGGGCTTGGTCACCCCGGAGACCGACCGAGACGCCGCCGACAAGACTTACGCTCATGATCCGCATCTCGATCCTCAGCTCTCGTGGTCTGGAAAGGCCGAGCATACGTCGTTCGAGGTGCCGACGGTGTCGCTGCATGTCCACGAGCGGATCGACCCTCGGACGATCATCGAAGCGGTACGGAAGAAGAAGGACACGGCCGGGCAGGGATCGCTATTCTCGACGCCGGAGGAGAACCCACCGCTCCGACAAGCCATCGAGTTCTACCGTCACCGGCACAACTGGACCAACCGCCTGATCGCAGGCGACAGCCTTCTGGTCATGAACAGCCTGATCGAGAAAGAAGGCCTCGGCGGGCAGGTCCAGTTGGTTTACATGGACCCGCCCTACGGCATCCGCTACGGCTCCAACTTCCAGCCGTTCGTGAACCGGAGCCAAGTGACCGACGGCCGGGACGCAGATCTGACGGCCGAGCCCGAGCAGATTCGTGCTTTCCGCGACACATGGGAGGTCGGCGTTCACTCGTATCTCTCGTACCTGCGGGATCGTCTCTTGCTGGCTCGGGAACTCCTGCACAAGAGCGGAAGCTGTTTCGTGCAGATCGGCAAGGAAAACGTCCATCGTGTCGGCATGCTCATGGACGAGGTGCTCGGCGCGGAAAACCGGATGGCGACAGTCTCCTACGCGACCACCGGTGCCAGTTCCGCAGGCACTCTGCCTCAGGTGGCGGATTATCTGCTATGGTACGCGAAGGACAGGACACAGGTGAAGTACCGGCAGCTATACGAGCCGCTCACTCGGCGCGAGATCATCGAGTTCTTCAGCTCATATGTGATGGTTGAACTTGCGGACGGTGAATGCCGAAAACCGACGCGAGAAGAACGGTTTGACCCAGACGAGCACTTGCCACAGGGTGCGCGGATCTATCGGCGCATGCCACTCGATTCGCAAGGCGTCTCGACGACCGGCCGCTCCGAGGCATACGAGCACGACGGACATGTGATCCCCTGCCGACCGGGCCGTCAATGGGCGGTCTCGCATTCGGGACTGGATCGGTTGGCGGAACTGGGCCGACTCGATGTGCCCGCCAGCCGGGATTCTCTGAGTTGGAAGCGTTACGAAAGCGAGGTGCCTGGTCGGCGGATCAATAACATCTGGCCAGCGCCGATGTCGGCCAGCAACAAGCGCTACGTGGTTGAAACGGCTACCAAGGTGGTCCAGCGCTGCATCCTGATGACGACGGACCCCGGCGATCTGGTGCTCGATCCGACCTGCGGTTCGGGTACGGTTGCCTACGTTGCCGAGCAATGGGGGCGCCGCTGGATTACTTGCGACACGTCGCGAGTGGCAACCGCATTGGCCAAGCAGCGCCTGATGACAGCGAGGTTTGCCTACTACGATCTTGCCCACTCCAACGAGGGGGTTCTGGGCGGATTCCGGTATCACGGAATTCCCACCGTTTCTCCGAAGATTCTTGGGTACGACGAACCGCCCGTCGAAGCCCTACTTTTCGACGCACCCTATATCGACCGGTCGAAGGCGCGCGTCACTGGTCCGTTCACCGTCGAAGCGGTCCCAGCCCCGTCCGTCCTCCCGCTCGACGATACCGAGGGGGACGAGGCGCTGCCCGCCGATGTGTCCGTGGCGCGCACGGGGCCAACGATCCGGCAAGGCGACTGGCGGGACGAGATTCTGAAGACCGGCATTCGCGGAAACGCTGGCCAGCGCTTCTCGTTCGTTCGGCTGGAGCCGCTTCCAGGCGCCAAGTGGCTTCACGCTGAGGGTGAGACGAAGCCCGACAAAGCTGGCAAGCAAGCTTCCCCGGACACCGCGTCCAGCTCGCGGGCAGTCGTGTCGTTCGGCCCGGATCATGCGCCGATGGAGCAACGGCAGGTGGCGCGAGCGATCGAAGAAGCGTCACTCTTGGTTCCGCGACCGACGGTAGTCGTCTTCGCGGCCTTCCAGTTCGACCCCGAGGCGTCCAAGGACATCGACGAGACAAGCTGGCCCGGCGTAACGTTGCTCAAGGCACAGATGAATGCGGACCTGCTGACCGACGACCTCAAGAAGAAGCGCGCGAGCAACGAGAGCTTCTGGCTCGTCGGCCAGCCCGACGTGGCGCTCGCACGCGTATCCGAGGGCAAGGACGAAGGGAAGTTTGTCGTCAAGGTGCAGGGCTTCGACTACTACAACACGAAGACCGGGAACGTCGAGTCAGGCAACGCCGACAAGATCGCACTCTGGATGCTGGATCCCGACTACGACGGACGCAGCCTATTCCCACGCCAAGTGTTCTTTCCGATGGCCGGTGCCAAGGATGGCTGGTCCAAGCTTGCGAAGAGCCTCAAGGCGGAGATCGACGCGACGCGGATTGCGGCCTACCGTGGTACCGTCTCGCTCCCATTCGAGCCGGGCGAGCATAGGCGCGCGGCGGTCAAGATCGTGGACGACCGGGGCGTCGAGAGCCTCAAGATCGTGGAGTTGCGGTAATGGGTGTCTCCGTGCGGTCGGCGACCCGAGCGGTCGGGGAGGGCGAGCGGCTGGCGGCGCGGATCGGCGTGTCCATGAGCGCTATCGAGGCGTTCTGCGACCGTTGGCAGGTGGGGGAGCTGTCGTTGTTCGGTTCGGTGCTTCGCGACGACTTCGGCCCGGACAGCGACATCGACGTGTTGATCCGGTTCAGGTCGGAGCGGACTCCGGGCCTGTTCGGCATGGCCGGGATGCAGAGGGAACTGGCCGATCTGTTCGCCCGCAGGGTTGATCTGGTGAGCCGGGCGGCCATCGAGGAGAGCCGGAACTACATTCGCCGGAAGTCGATCCTGGAGACCGCGCAGGTGGTCTATGCCCCGTGACGACTCCGCGTATCTGCTGGACATGCTGCTCGCCGCGCGCGATGCGCTGTCCTTCACGGAAGACATGTCCTTCGACGACTTCGTGCGGGATCGGCGGACGCAACTGTCGGTTCTAAAGGCGGTGGAGATCGTCGGCGAGGCCGCCGCGCAGGTGAGCGAAGACGCGAGGCGGGCGAGCCCGGACATCCCGTGGCGGGAGATCGTCGGCATGCGCAATCGGCTCGTGCATGTCTACTTCGACATTGACCTTCCGCTCGTCTGGGACACGGTTCGCCACGATCTGCCAGACCTCCTCGCCCAATTGGAGCCGCTGGTTCCGCCGGAGACCGGATAAATGCCCAGCGCAACCATCGACCGCCTGATCGTCAATTCGCCGTACGAAGAGCCTACGCGGCATTGGCGCTACGACCGAACGACGCGCTTGTTCAATCTTGACGAGGGCCGCAGGCCCGCTGGGTACGTGGTGGCGTCTGGAGACGCCGCCGCGTTCGACGATCCCGGCGTGTTCCGCGAGATTCCGCTCGTCAACCGGATCCGGGAGCGGGTCAAGGCGTGGCGCGAGAGTGGCTATCCCGGCGTGACGGGGATCACGAAGCGCCTTCTGGAGCACTGGCGCGATCCTGAGGAGTTCGCTGGCCGCCGCTTTTTTTTCTGTCAGCTTGAGGCGGCTGAGACGCTTGTCTGGCTCGCGGAGGCCTCGCCGAGCGAACGGGTGGGCATCGACATCCCCTCCGACGGCGGCGCGCTCAACCGGCTATGCGCCAAGATGGCGACCGGATCGGGCAAGACCGTGGTGATGGCCATGGTCATCGCCTGGCACATCCTCAACAAGGTCACGAACCCCCGCGATGCCCGGTTCGCGACAAACGTTCTTGTGGTTGCCCCCGGCCTTACCGTGCGAAGCCGCCTGGCCGTTCTCAAGCCTTCCGATCCCGAAAACTACTACGAGGAGTTCCGCGTCGTGCCCCCGGCGCTGCGGGACAAGCTGCGCCGGGGCAAGGTCGTGATCCGCAACTGGCACGCCCTCAACTGGGAGACGGAGGAGCGGATCGCCAAGAAGCGGGGAGTCGACAAGCGCGGCGCCAAGAGCGACGCAGCTTATGTCCGGGACGTTCTCGGTGACATGGCGGGTGCGCGTAACCTGCTGGTCGTCAACGACGAGGCGCATCATGCATGGCGGGTTCCGGCGGAAGGCAAGGTAAAGGGGGTTCTGAAGAGCACCGTCGAGGAAGCCACCAAGTGGGTGGGCGGATTGGACCGCATCCACCGCGCGCGCCGCGTCCTTGCCTGCTACGACTTCTCCGCAACGCCGTTCGTACCATCGGGCAGGCGAAGTTCCGAGGAAGCGCTGTTCGGATGGATCGTCAGCGACTTCGGCTTGAACGACGCAATCGAGTCGGGCCTCGTGAAGACACCGAGGGTGGTGATCCGCGACGACGCGGTTCCCGACGCCAAGACCTACAAGTCGCGCCTTTACCACATCTACCAGGACGACGAGGTCAAAGACGACCTGAACCGGCGAGCCAAGCCGGAGGAACCGTTGCCCGACTTGGTTACGAACGGCTACTACCTACTGGGCTACGACTGGCGCGAGACTGCCGAGGATTGGACGAAGAAGGGTGCCGCCACGCCTCCCGTGATGATCACGGTCGCCAACCGAACCGAGACGGCCGCCAGGATCAAGCACGCTTTCGACCGCAAGCGGATCCTAATCGACGAGCTATGCGACCCGGAGCGTACGTTGCACATTGACTCGAAGGTTCTGGCTGCGGCCGAAGCGGCAGAGGAGCCGATCGCTCACATCGGAACCGAAGATGCGGGGACTCCTGCGTCCAACGGCGGGGGCCGCAAGTTCACCAAGAAGCAACGGGCCGAACTATTGCGCCGGCAGGTGGACACCGTGGGTCGACCGGGACGTGCGGGCGAGCGGATTCAGAACGTGATCTCGGTTGGGATGCTCTCGGAAGGTTGGGACGCCAAGACCGTGACCCACATCATGGGCCTCCGAGCGTTCTCCAGCCAGCTTCTATGCGAGCAGGTGGTGGGACGCGGCCTTCGCCGTACGTCGTACGACGTAAACCCCGAGACGGGCCTGTTCGAGCCGGAACACGTCAATGTCTTCGGCGTCCCCTTCACCTTCCTGCCCCATGAGGGCCGTGAGGACGGCCCTCCCCCGTCCACGAAGCCCAAGACCGCCATCGAGCCGGTCGCGGACAAATCGGACTTCTCGATCTCCTGGCCCAACATCGTGCGCATCGATCACTCGTACCGTCCGCGCCTGTCCCTCGACATGGACCGGGTGGAGACGCTGCCCCTCGACGCGGCCAAGACCTCCCGACTCGCGGAGGTGGCCCCCGCGATCGACGGCAAGCCGGACATCACCAAGATCGACTCCATAGACCTTGAAGGCCTCGCCCGTGATTTCCGCACCCAGAAGGTGATCTTCGAGACTGCGCGGGACGTGTACGACCAGATGCAGGAGAACTGGCCGGGGGACAGAATGTTCCTGCTCGCGCAACTGGTCCGGCTAGTCGAGGAGTTCATGCGATCCGAGAGGATCGTTGTCACCCCGGAGCCCTTCGCCGGAGACGATCTCCAGCGGCGGCTCGTCATCACGCTGAACATGGCCAAGGTGGTCCAGCACATCTGCGAAGCCATCCGGCACGAGAACGCCGAGAGGATCGAACCTGTCTTCGACCGCGACCAGCCGATTCGTCAGACGGCCGATATGCGCACTTGGTTTACGGGCAAGCCGTGCGCGCCCACCGCGCGGAGCCACATCAATTTCTGTGTCTTCGACAGCACTTGGGAAGCGTCGGATGCTTTCGCGCTGGACCACTCCCCCGAGGTGGTGGCTTGGGTGAAGAACGACCATCTCGGCTTCGAAGTGTTCTACGTCCATCGGGGCGTGGTTCGGAAGTACCGTCCCGACTTCCTCATCCGACTCACGTCGGGCGACATGCTGGTGCTGGAAACGAAGGGCCAGGACACCGACCAGGACCGGACCAAGCGCCGGTACCTCGCCGAATGGGTCGAGGCCGTCAACGCGCATGGCGGATTTGGACGCTGGCGTTGGGATGTCGCCCTGAATCCCGGCGAAGTCCTCGCCATCCTCGCTCGCCACTCTCGGGCTGACGACTGAGCCGGCCCTGCGGACTCGGGCAGCCTCCCGCTCGGGTCCGCCTTCTGAAGTCCTTGCGCAACCGCCCCACCCCACGGATCCGGGCCATCGTTGAGCCTCAATGTCCAGTGCTTCCAGCAGCCCGTGGGACACCGAGGGCGAGGCGGTTGCCGCCGAGGATACGGGGGTGTTCTTCCGCCCCGGTGGCGACGAGCGCCGCCGGCTGCCTGACGTTATTGGACCTCCTCATACGTTATCGACCAATAGGAGATTCCGGGCGGGTTGACTTGCCGGCGGGTGGCTCTTCAGCGTTCCAGGCATGGAAACGCAGAAGTACCAGTCCAGGACGCGGGGCCGCACTTCCCTTGGGGACACCGGCACGCCGTCCCTGCCGGCATTGGTGAAGGCCTCCGGTCCGGACCTTGGCGATGGCCCCGTCCTTGAAGCCCCTATGGTGGACGCGGATCGGCTTCGGCGGGCTTCGTCCCCGCCGATTGGATTGAAACCAATCGCGGATGACCTCCGTAGTGTGCCGCCCTTCGGCTCACCGAGGCGTGGTGGGGAGCACGAACAAACGAGGCGAAACACCGGAGGAGACGCACGTAGTCTGGTTGATCTACTCCGCAGCGGAACCGGTGCCCGCACCCCTCGACAGGGACGCTGGCGGGATCAGTCGCCGCTCCGGCTCCGGGGGTACATGGATGGCCCGGCATCGCTGGCCACCATCCCACCGTCGGCCGCGCTTCGCGAGGCCCGCGTGAACGGGTTCCCCGGAGCGAGTGCGGCGATGCGCCGCCACTGTATTGCCGACAGCCGAATACGTGTCTCGGACACGTCGCCTACGGCCATGTCGGACGCCTCTAATGAGGGTAAGCCAGCCTACCCCCGGTATAACCGCGGGGCTGTCGAGGGACGTTGCCCCTTCGATCCCCAACAGACCCGCGCTCCGGTGGATTGCGCGGGCGGGGGCGTCGTCCCCGTTCCCCCCGTGACGGCGCATCCCGATGGCTAGACGCCGCCCGGTTCTGGTCGCCGTCCGCCTCACGCCGGGCGAATCCGCCGACTGGCGGGCCAAGGCGAAGGCCGCCGGCGTGCCGCTGTCCGCGCTGATCCGGCGGGCCGTGGCCCGTACACGGACCTGGACGGCACGCGCGGCCGAGGTCGAGCGCGAGCGCACCCGGCAAGTTTCCCGGATCGGGAACAACCTTAACCAGATCGCCAAGTGGGCGAATACCCACAAGGGGGCGGCCGAAGCCGTCGAGGTCCTCGCCCGCCTTGTCGCCATCGAGCGCGCGCTCGGCGCGCTGGCTCGCTTCGAGAATCCGGAGCGCGATGCACATTAAGTTTCTCGCGCACGGGACCGGCTCGGCCGGCAAGGCGGCAGGCTACCTCCTCGGGGAGCGGGACGCCGCCGGGAAGCTGCGCGAGGGCGTCGAGGTGTTGCGCGGGAACCCGGACATGGTGGCCGCGGTCGCCGACTCGCTTGAGTTCGAGCACAGGTACACGTCCGGCGTGATCGCCTGGGCACCGGACGACCACCCCACCGACGAACAGATCGAAGCTGTGCTCGACGAGTTCGAGAAGACGGCTTGGGCCGGGCTGGAGCCCGACCGCTACGCCTGGGCGGCCGTGCTGCACCGTGAGGAGGGCGGAGGCGCGCACGTCCATGTCCTCGCCGCGCGGTGCGACCTGGAGACCGGACGAAGCCTCAACATCGCCCCTCCGGGTTGGCAGCGGACGTTCGATCCGCTCCGAGACGCCTTCAACCACGAGCACGGCTGGAGCCGTCCAGACGACCCGGAGCGGGCCAGAGTGCAGCACCCCGGCCACCGCGCCTACATCGAGGCGACCCGGCTGCGGGCCGGGCTCCGGCTCGAATCGTCCCCCCGCGACCTGATTCGGGACTACCTGCTCCAGCGTGTCGAGCACGGTGCGGTCAAAGACCGCCACGATGTTGTCGCCGCGCTCCGTGAGGCAGGCCTTGAAGTGCCGCGCCAAGGTATGGATTACGTCACCGCGCTGGACCCGGAGACCGGAGACCGGTGGCGACTGAAAGGAGAACTGTACGGAGTTGATTTCCAACGCGAACGATTTGACCGAACGGCTGCGGAAGCGGCTGGAGAGCGAACGCAGGGAGATCGAGGAGTTGACCGCGAGCGAGCTCGAAAGGCTCGCCGAGCACTCGCGGTTCGTCGCGAGGAGCGCGGTGCGTACCATCGAGCGCGATATGGAGGAGGCAACCGGCAAGATGCGCGAGTTGCTGGTCAAGGCGTGGCTCCGGCCCTTCATCGTCGGCCTGAGTCTTTGGATCGGTATCTGCGCCGGAAGCTGGGCGACGATGCGCTGGTTGGCGGGGAGCGTCCAGGACCGGATCGAGACCCGCGACAGGACGGACCTGCAGATCGCGAGCGGGCGCGAGATGCTGGCCGAGATCGAGGAGACGACCTGGGGCGTGGGGCTGAGGGAAGTCAACGGGCAGAGGTACGTGACGCTGCCGGCCGGCACGCCGGTCGTTACCGCCTTCGTCGTAGACGGAAGGCCCTACTTGGAGCTGTCGAGAGAGTGAGGAAGCTGTATGACCGCGTTGGAGGAGCAGTTGACGAGGGCCTTGCGGAGGTTGTCCGCGCAGTACGAGACGGAGCAACGGCGGCACTCGGAGCAAGTCGAAGCCTTGCAGCGGCAGGTCGAGGCCTTGCAAGGGCACGTCGAGCGGCAGAGCGAGGAGAACGAAGCCTTGAAGGTGCGAATCAAGCGGCTCGACGTGCTGGCGACACGCTTGGCCGAGTATTCCGGGACATCCACCGTCGCGAGACCGCGCGGCCTCCGTATCTGATGCGCCGCCCGGGACCGGACCGCGATCAGGGTCCGAGCCGCTGATGTCTACGGGCAGGGCCGAAGCTGGCGCGAGCAACGCCGCTCCGCGAAGTTTCGGGCAGGCGGATCGTGCAGCCCATCATCGGAGGAATCGAATGATGGCACGCACGAAACGAGACCGGCGCAGCTACAGCGCCGGAGAATGGGGCCGGAACCGGGTGAGGGTGTTTGCCGATCCCAAGACCGGCTTGTACCAGATCGAGTGGCGCAGGAACGGACGCAGGCTCACGAGGTCGCTCAAGCACCGCGACTGGCCGCGGGCCAAGAGGCAGGCTGACGAGGTTGCCGCTGGCTTCGCGGTCCAGGAGCCTGCCAGCAGAGCGGAAGCCGAGCCCGAGCCGCTCACGCTGGGAACGCTTTTTGACATCTACGGCGAGGAGGTGACGCCAGCCAAGAGCGAGAAGACTCAGCAGCGGGACAGAATGCAGATGCGGATGTTCCTCGACTTCCTCGGACGGGACCGAAGACCCGAGACGCTGTCGAAGCGGGACTGGGACCGGTTCATCCGGGAACGCCGCGCGGGCAGGCTCGGGCCGAACGGACGGCCGGTGTTGAATCGGACGATCGAGAACGATCTGAAATTCCTGATCGCGGTCCTCAACTGGGCTGCCAAATCGAGGGACGAGCAGGGCCGTCTGCTGCTCGACTCGAATCCGCTGCGAGGGCTCAAGCTGCCCAAGGAGAAGAACCCGACGCGGATCGTCCTTTCCGACGAGGAATACGACGCGATGCTACGGGTCTCCCGCCGGGTGGACTGGCGGTTCCACGTCGCGCTCGTGCTCGCCCACGAGACCGGTCACCGGATCGGTGCCATCCGCCACCTCAGGTGGACGGACATCGACTTCGAGGACAGGACGATCCTGTGGCGAGCCGAGCACGAGAAGACCGGCTACGAACACACCACGCCGCTGACCGACGAGGCGGTGGCCGCCTTGGAAGAGGCGCAGCGCAGGAATCCCGGAGACGGAGACGCGCCGGTGTTGCCCGCATCCAGGGATGCCTCGAAGTGCATGGGCAAGTCGCCGGTCCGCTACTGGTGGAACAGGGCCGAAGACGTTGCGGGGCTGGGACGCAAGCGCGGTCGAGGCTGGCACTCGCTGAGGCGGAAATTCGCGTCCGACCTCATGGACCTTCCGCTGAAGGTGCTCTGCGAACTCGGTGGCTGGAAGGAGGCTCAGACGGTGCTCCGCTGCTACCAGCAGGCCGATACGGGACAACTCAGGAAGGCTCTGGAAGGCCGCCCGAGGCTCCGCACCTGATCCCAGTCGATTCGGCGGGAGTCAATCAGCGGGAATTCGTTCGCTGAATTCCGTAAGCTCAACGGTCACAGTAGGATGTGAATCTGTTGGCTCTTGTCGAAACGGCAGGCGGACGAGTTCGCCGCCGGGTTCGCAAGCCCTTACCCGAACGGCGAGGCGGAAGCCGAGCCGGAGCCGCTCACCTTGGAGAAGCTCTTTGACATCTACGGTGAGGAGGTGACGCCGACCAAGGGCGAACGGTCCCGCCGGAGCGATAAGGTCGCGACGAGGATGTTCCTCCACTTCTTCGGCAGGGACCGCGACCCGGCCACGCTCTCGCAGCGCGACTGGGACCGGTTCATCCGAGAGCGGCGCGCGGGCAGGATCGGACCGAGTCGACGGCCCGTGTCCGACCGGACGATCGAATGGGACCTGACGTTTCTGATCGCGGTCCTCAACTGGGCCGAAAGGTCGAGGAACGAGCGAGGCGGCCTGCTGCTGGAAAGGAACCCGCTCAAGGGCCTCAGGAAGCCCAGGGAGAAGAACCCCACCCGTGTCATCCTCTCCGAGGAGGAGTACCAAGCGATGCTCGGGGTATCCCGCCGGGTCGATTGGCGGTTCCATGTCGCGTTCGTGCTCGCGCACGAGACGGGACACCGCATCGGCGCCATCCGACAGCTCAGGTGGTCGGATATCGACCTCGAAGTTGGAGTAGTGCGTTGGCGCGCGAGGCACGAGAAGACGGGCTACGAACACACCACGCCGCTGACCGCCGAGGCGCTCGCTGCCTTGGGAGAGGCTCGGAGGATGAGCCAGGGGACCGGGGACGCCCCGCTACTCCCCGCGCGGAGGGACCCGTCAGTCTGCGTAAGCCGCTCTCTGGTGCGCGAGTGGTGGGTGCGGGCCGAGGCGATCGGCGGACTGGAACCCAAGCGGGGCCGTGGTTGGCACTCGCTCAGGCGCAAGTTCGCCAGCGACCTGATGGACCTGCCGCTCAAGGTGCTCTGCGAGCTTGGCGGCTGGCGGGATGCCCAGACGGTGCTCAGATGCTACCAGAGGCCGGATGCCGGACAACTCAGGACGGCGCTGGAAGGCCGCCGGAGGGTCGCGGCTGAAATCCCTACCAGCGGGAATCATACAGCGGGAATCCGGTCCATGAAACTCCTAAGTACTTCGGGTGCAAACAGTTGAAGACTCGATGCATCTTGTCGCCTCGTCAGGATCCGTCCCGCCGCCTGGTTCGTCACGCGTGTGCTGCGGCGGCCCATGCGTCCGACCATGCTGGGCGTTCTGATACGGGCCCGATACGCGGAGCAGGCGCTCGAGCAAGCCATCCGTGACGGCATTACGCAGTACGTGATCATCGGGGCCGGGATGGACTCGTTCGCCCTCCGCCGGCCCGACCTCATGCAACACCTTCACGTGTTCGAGATCGACCTGCCCGAGATGCAGGCGGTGAAGCGGGAGCGGCTGCGGGACATGGGCGTGGAACGGCCGCCGGGCCTGCACTTCGTCGGGGCGGATCTCGGGCGAGTGCCCGTGATGGAGGCGCTCGCCGGTTCTTCCTTCGACCCCGGCCAGCCAGCGTTCCTCTCCCTGCTCGGCGTCACCTACTACCTGCCCACCGAGGTCATCGCGGCCACCGCGCGGTCGATCGCGGAGGGAGTCGCGCCCGGCTCGCGCTTCGTCCTCGACCACATGCTGGACAACACCTCGGCCTGGCCCGAGCACCGCAAGAAGCGGGCGGCCCTCAAGGCGTTCGTCGCGAAACGGGGCGAGCCGATGCACTCCGACTACAGTCCGGAGGGGATGAGCGAACTGATGGCGGAGGCCGGTTTCCGCACGCTGGAGAGCATCACGATGATGGACCTCGGCGAGCGTTTCACGAGAGAACTCGGGCCGCTGCCGTTCGAGATGCCCGGCATCTTTGCCTGCGGGCTCTACGAGGCGTAGCAGTCGGGGTCGCGCCGAAACCCCTGCCGGGCTCGCGGCGGCATCCGGCGGCGATCTACTTTGGGGCCCATGTCCGACGAGCGCAGGGTAGCGGGAATCGTGCTGGCCGCCGGGTCCTCGACCCGCATGGGCCGTAACAAGCTCCTGCTGGATGTCGGCGGGGAGACGCTCGTGCGCCGCGCCGTCCGTCTGGCGGCTGAAGCCGGCCTCGACCCCGTCATCCTCGTCACGGGCCACGCGCGCGAAACCGTCGAACGGGAGGTCCGTGACCTCGACTGCGCGCCGACCTTCAATCCCGACCATGAAACCGGCATCCAGACGTCGGTGGCCTGTGGAGTCGCCGCGGTGCCGGCGGCTTGCGGGGCGGCGGTGGTGATGCTGTCCGACATGCCCTTCGTGACGGCGGGCATGGTGCGTACGCTGGTCGAGCGCCACGCGGAGACGGACGCGCCGCTCGTCGTGTCACGCTACGGGGGCGAGGTCAACGCCCCGCCGATGCTCTACGGCCGCAGCCTCTTCGGCGAGATCTCCCGCATGCGGGCGGGATGCGGACGGGAGGTCGTGCGCCGGCACCACGAGAGGGCTGTTCAGGTGGAGTGGCCGGCCGACCGGCTGCGAGACCTCGACCGGCCTGACGACTACGAATCCGCGCGACGGGAGTTCGCCGGGGTCGGCTCCCGCTCCGGTGATCGCCCTTGAACCGCGACCTGCTGGATCTGGCGGCGCGGTTGACGGCCGAGCGCCAGCCGTATGCGCTCGCCACGGTGGTGCGGAGCGAGCGCCCCACCAGCGGCAAGCCGGGCAACATGGCGCTGATCTCGGCGGACGGGGTCATGCACGGCTGGATCGGCGGCAGTTGCACCCGGTCGGAGGTGATCCGCCACGCGCTGGAGACCCTGGATCAGGGCGAGCCGAGGCTGCTCGCCTTCGGTTCGAGTCCCGGGCGCCCCGACGATCTCGTCCCCGTGCCCATGTCCTGCAGCAGCGGAGGGAAGGTGGAAGTGCACGTGAATCCGGTTCTTCCGGCTCCCGTCCTCATCGTGGCGGGAAGTTCGCCGGTCGCCGTCGCCCTCGTGCGACTCGGCGGCGCGATGGGGTACACGACGGTAGCCGAGACCTCCGACGACGAGGCGCTGGCGGAGGCGTCCGATGACGTCGTTGAGGACTTGGCGGAGACCGCGGCGCGCTACGCCGAACGGCCCCGCGGATGGAGGCTGTACGGGGTCGTCGCCACGATGGGACGGCGTGACGAGCGCTCGCTCGCGGAGTTGGCGGCCGCAGCGCCGGACTACCTGGGCGTGATCGCCTCCCCCACCCGGATGGAGGAGGTACGCCGCGTGCTGGCCGCGCACGGAGTCGACGCCGACGAGATCTCCCGCGTGCGTGGCCCCGCCGGCCTCGATATAGGGGCCGAGAGCCCCGAGGAGATCGCCGTGAGTATCCTTGCCGAGATCGTCCATCTAGAGGCGCAACCGAGGGAGTCGGAGCTGGTCGATCCCGGTGCTGCATCCGCGGACGAAGCTGAGACCGAGGGCCAGGCAACGGATCCCGTATGCGGGATGACCGTCTCGGTATCGGGCTCTCCCTCCTCGTTCTTCGAGGGGGACCCCGTCTACTTCTGCTGCGAGGGCTGTCGCACACGCTTCGACGCCTCACCCGAGTCCTATGTGGCGAGCCCCGCCGGAGGTTCAGCATGAAGATCGAGGAAGGGTTCACGATCGACGCCCCCGCCGCCGACGTGTGGGCGATTCTCTCCGACCCGCGGCAGCTTTCGGAACTGTTGCCCGGAGCCGAAATCACGGAGCAGATCGACGACACGACGTGGGAGGGCGGCATGACCGTCAAGGTGGGCCCCCTCGTGGCGGCCTACACCGGGACTGTATCCTTCATACTGAACGAAGACGAACTCTCGGCGGTGGTCCGGGCGCGGGGTCAGGGCAAGGCCGGGATGGGCACCGCCGAGATGACCATGAACAGCCGGGTTATGGCGTTGCCCGACGGCGGGTCCGAGGTGACGATGGACTCGGACGTGACCGTCAGCGGGATCCTCGCGCAGCTCGGCCGGGGCATGACGCAGGTCGTATCGAAACGGATGCTACAGGAGTTCGTCGGAAGACTTACCAGCGCGCTTGAAGACCAGGCCAAGGAGGCAGACGCATGATTCCCCCGCAGTTCGACTACCACGCGCCTGGCGGGCTGGATGAGGCGCTCGGCTTGCTCGGTGATCTGGACGACGCGAAGGTGATGTCGGGCGGCCAGAGCCTCCTTCCGATGCTCAAGCTTCGCCTGGCCGGACCCGCGAACATCGTCGACATCGGCCGCATTCCGGGGCTCGACACGATCGAGGAGCGGGACGGCTGCCTGCGGATCGGCGCCAACGTGACCGAGGCCCAGCTCGAGGAATCCGCGGTCGTGGCCGAGCGCTATCCGATCCTGCTCGACACCGCCCGCGTGATCGCGGATCCGCTCGTACGCAACCGCGCCACCGTGTGCGGGAACATCGCGCACGGCGACCCCGCCAACGACCACCCGGCGACGATGCTCGCGTTGCGGGCCCATGTCGTCGCAACCGGGCCGGGCGGAGAGCGTACGATCGACATCGACGACTTCTTCCACGGCCTGTTCATGACGGCGCTCGGAGAGGACGAGATCCTCACCGAACTCCACATCCCCGTGCCGCCGGCCGGCAGCGGCGGCGCCTACGTCAAGCTGGAGCGCAAGGTGGGCGACTACGCGGTGGCAGGCGCCGCCGTGCAACTCACGCTGGACGACGACGGTGTGGTGACCAAGGCCGGCGTCGGGCTCACGAACCTCGGCTTCGCCCCGATCCGGGCGACCGCCGCCGAAGAGACGCTCCTCGGCGCGGATTTCGTGCCGGCGGGCGGGTTGCGGGGCGCCATCGAGAGGGTCCGTGACACGATCACGAACGCGCCCGACGCCGACGAGGTCATCGCGGCCGCCGCCCAGGCTGCGGCCGATATGACCGAGCCCATCGAGGACCGGCGCGGCTCGGTCGAGTACAAGAGGAACATGGCCCGTGTGCTGACGGCGAGAGCGATCCGCACAGCGCTCGCGCGAGCGGGAGGATAGAGCGATGGCGACACATCAGATCAGCGTCACCGTGAACGGCGAGGCGCACGCCGCCGAGGTCGAATCGCGCACGCTCCTCGTCCACCTGATCCGCGACGAGTTGCGGCTCACCGGCACCCACATCGGCTGCGACACGACCCACTGCGGCGCCTGTACGGTGCTGCTCGACGGCCAGCCGACCAAATCGTGCACCGTCCTCGCCGTGCAGGCCGACGGAGCCGAAATCGGGACCGTGGAGGGACTCGCCGGGGCCGACGGCATGCACGCGCTCCAGGAGGGCTTCTGGGAGAAGCACGGCCTCCAGTGCGGCTTCTGCACGCCGGGCATGCTGATGACGGGCGCGGCCCTGCTCGAGGCCAACCCGAACCCGAGCGAGGGGGAGATCCGCGAGGCGATCTCCGGCAATCTCTGCCGCTGTACCGGCTACGTGAACATCGTGAAGGCGGTCCAGTACGCCGCCGACAAGCTGGGCGCGGCCGCCGCCGAAACCGCAAACGCCGCGACCGACGGGGAGGACAGCTGATGGCACCGAAGACTTCCGCCGACATCTGCGGCATGGGACACTCCATGAAGCGCAAGGAGGATCCGCGCTTCCTGCAGGGCAAGGGCAACTACATCGACGACATCGTCCTCCCGGACATGCTGTGGCTCGACATCGTCCGCAGCCCGATCGCGTACGGGAAGATCAACAGCATCGACTCGAGCAAGGCGCTGGAGGTCCCCGGCGTGCTCGCCGTCCTCACCGGCAAGGAGCTCGAGGCGTACAACCTGCACTGGATGCCGACGCTGATGTCGGACACGCAGATGGTGCTCCCCACGGACACCGTCATGTACCAGGCGCAGGAGGTCGCGGCCGTCATCGCCACCTCGCGCTACGCGGCCGCCGACGGCGTGGCCGCGGTCGAGGTCGACTACGAGCCCATGAAGCCCGTCATCGACCCCTTCAAGGCGCTCGAGGATGACGCGCCCGTTCTCCGCACCGACAAGGAAGGCCAGACCGACAACCGCATCTGGCACTGGGAGGCCGGCGACAAGGCCGCCACCGACAAGGTGTTCGAGGAGGCGGACGTCGTCGTGCGCGAGAGCATGCACGTGCCGCGCATCCACGTGGCCTCGATCGAGACGTGCGGCTGCGTGGCCGACTTCAACCCCGTCGAGGGCCACCTCACCGTCTACATGACGACGCAGGCCCCGCACGCCATCCGCACCGTGCTCGCGCTCGTGGCGGGACACGTCGGGCTCTCCGAGGAGAAGATCCGCGTCGTGTCGCCCGACATCGGGGGCGGCTTCGGCGGCAAGGTGCCGGTCTATCCCGGCTATGTGATCGCGATCGCGGCCTCCGTTGTGCTCGGCAAGCCGGTCAAGTGGATCGAGGACCGGATGGAGAACCTCCAGGCCGACTCGTTCGCGCGCGACTACCACATGGACGCCGAACTCGCGGCCGACGCCGACGGGAAGATCCGCGGCCTCCGCATCAAGACGCTCGCGGACCACGGCTACACGGACGCCCAGGCCGCGCCGTCCAAGTTCCCCGCCGGGCTCTTTTCGATCTGCACCGGCTCCTACGAGATGGAGCAGGCGTACGCCGAGGTGGACGCCGTCTACACGAACAAGCCGCCGGGGGGCGTCGCCTACCGCTGCTCCTTCCGCGTGACCGAGGCCGTGCACTGCATGGAGCGCGTCGTGGACACGCTGGCGCACAAGATCGGGAAGGATCCGGCGCAGTTGCGCGAGGAGAACTTCATCCCGAAGGAGGCCTTCCCGTATCAGTCACCGCTGGGCTGGGAGTACGACAGCGGAGACTACCAGGCCGCGATGGACAAGGCCAAGGAGATGATCGGCTACGACGACCTGCGCCGTGAGCAGGCCGAGAAGCGCGAGCGCGGCGAGTTGATGGGGATCGGCGTGTGCAGCTTCACAGAGGTGCTGGGGGCGGGTCCGTCCAAGGACTTCGACATCCTCGGCATCAAGATGTTCGACTCCGCCGAGTTGCGCGTGCACCCCACCGGGAAGGCGATCGCCCGCTTCGGCACCAAGTCGCAGGGCCAGGGCCACGAGACCACCTACGCGCAGATCATCGCCGAGGAACTCGGACTCCGCGCCGCACACGTGCAGGTCGAGGAGGGCGACACCGACACCGCCCCGTACGGCCTGGGCACCTACGCCAGCCGCTCGACCCCGACCGCCGGAGCCGCGGGAGCCATGGCCGCACGCCAGATCCGAGCCAAGGCCGCGAAGATCGCCGCCCACCTGATGGAGGTGGCGGAGGAAGACCTCGAGTGGGAGCCCGGGAAGTTCTCCGTGAAGGGCGCCCCCGACCGGTCCGTCACGATCCAGGACTGCGCCTTCGCCGCCTACACCAACCTGCCCGAGGGGATGGAGCCGGGCATGGAGGCGACGAACTACTACGACCCGCCCAACCTCACCTTCCCCTTCGGTACGTACATCTGCGTCGTGGACATCGACCGCGGCACCGGAGAGGTCACCGTGCGCCGCTTCGTGGCGATCGACGACTGCGGGAACATCATCAACCCCATGATCGTCCAGGGCCAGATCCACGGCGGCCTCACGCAGGGCATCGGCCCCGCCCTGTTCGAGGAGATGACCTACGACGAGGACGGCAACAACCTCGCCGGCTCGTTCATGGACTACCTCGTCCCGACCTCCATGGAGACACCGGCGTGGGAGACCGGCCACACGATCACCCCGTCACCGCATCACCCGCTCGGCGCCAAGGGCGTCGGCGAGTCGGCCACGGTGGGCGCGCCCCCGGCGATCGCGAACGCGGTGGTGGATGCGCTGGCGCACTTGGGGGTGACGCACCTGGACATCCCGATCACGCCGAACCGCGTGTGGGAGGTCCTCAACGAGAAGGGGGTGTCCGAGTAAGGGGTGCATGAGAAGCATCCCGGGCCCCAAGCTTCCGGATCACTTTTCTTGACGACCTGATACGGCGTTCGGCGTCCGCCGCCTCCGCGGCGTCGCAGGCAGTTCCGGTTTGCGGGCCTCGATGTAGCCGCCCAGATCGATGTGCATCTCCTGGCGAACTCGACCGCCGTCCGCTGCTCTCCGACGGGGTGCGGCGCCTCCTTAACGATCACCGCGGCGTCAGAAGGGGAACACGATGAGACTGCACTATTATCCCGAAACCGACAGCCTCTACGTCGAGCTCCAAGAGGGTCCGGGCGCCGAGACGCGTGAGGGCGCCGACGGAGTCCAGATCGACCTGGATGCCCGCGGTCACATCGTCGGATTCGATATCGATCGCGCCTCGATCCGTCTGGATCTCTCCACGCTGGAAGCCAACGCTCTGCCGCTGCGTTCCTATCGAATCGCCTGACGCGCGCAACCCATCGCCTCGAACCTCTGGGGTTGACCGTGACCCGGGCCCCGGAACGGCCTTTGCAACGCTGAGCGCCTGTCGAGACCTGCTCAACTGCCTGGGACCGTTCGGGTCCAGGCCAACAATCAGGGATTCCTGACACTTGGCCCTGTCCCGTCCGTGTCTATTTCGGCACGGATCGATGTGACCTGCGAGCATCAGGGGAGAATCGCTTGGAAGACATGAAGCCCGCACCAGTCAAGCCCGCCATCAACATCGCTGTCGTTGATCGAGTCGACGCCCGCGTCGGCACGATCGAGAGCGTCAGCGACGTCAAAGGATCCAACAAACTCGTTCGACTCAGGGTCGATTTCGGCGACCACAGGCGAACGATCCTCGCGGGGATGAAGCAGGAACGCGACGACCCGACCGAGATCGAGGGTCGACAGGCGTTGTTCATCGTCAACCTGGAGCCGAGGAAGATGATGGGAGAAATCTCCGAGGGCATGCTGTTCGACGTCGGCTACGAGGATGGCCTTGAACCGGCCTTGCTGACCCCAGAAGGCCCAGTCCCGAATGGCACCCGCGCGGGCTGAACGGATCGGTCAGCGGAAAGCGCGGCGCAGCAGGAACTCGTAGATCCCGTCGCCGAGCCACTTCCTGATGAAGAGCGCGGGCCGCGCCATGTGGCCCTTGACGTACCTGCGGCGGGGTCTGGGGGTTGTCGCGGCTTCGACCAACACCTCGCCGAGTACGTGGGCCTCGGTGCTCCGATCCCTGGCTTTCGGATCCTTGAACATCTTGAGGAACGGTTCGAACTGCGCCTTGTACGCGGTGTTCGTCGAAGTACTCCTCCAACCGCCCCCTGGTCACATCGAAGAACTCGGTCCTGATCGCACCCGGTTCGACGAGGGCGACGTGGATGTTGAACGGTGCGGCCTCGAGGCGAAGGCAGTCCGACCAGCCCTCCAGCGCGTGTTTGGTGGCCACGTACCAGGCCCCGAGAGGCACGAAGATCTTCCCCACCACAGACGAGACGTTGATGATCCGGCCCGAGCGCTGCGGCCGCATGTGCGGCAGGACGAGTTGGGTGAGGTGGGCGAGGCCGAAAAGGTTCACCTCGAACTGGTACCGCGCGTCGTCGAGCGGGATCTCCTCGACGGGCCCGTAGAGGCCGAAGCCCGCGTTGTTGATGAGGACGTCGATGCGTCCCTCTTCCTCGATGATCCGGCTCACGGCCCGCTCGTTGTCGTCACTGTGCGTGACATCCATCTCCACCGGCGTGATGCCGTGTTCGGTCAGCTCCTCTAGGCGATCCAGGCGGCGGGCTCCGGCGTACACCGCGTGGCCCTCCCGGGCCAGGAGGATCGCGGCTTCCCGGCCGATGCCGGCCGAGGCTCCGGTGACCAGTATCACTTTGCGCATGGTGCTCTTCCTTCCCCCGTCGTCTTCTCTCGGGGGTGTGAAGGCGTTCCCGCGGGAACGTCCGGGTGAGGCTTCGAGGGCGGACACGATGTTAGCATGGAGGGAGATCCGGAAGGACTCGGACACGGAGGCGCACAAGCGATGACCCGAACCCCCTGGGTCTACAAGCCATTCGGTCGTTGAGCGGGCGACACCGGCGAACCACGGCGCAGGGCGGGCTGTGGAAGGGGTTGAATCCCGGGATGGCGCTGGCCGCCAAGGGTGTCGTGCTGGTCTTCGTCCTCGCCACGGTCTGGGACGTGCAGGCCGCTGGGGCCGTGTTCGGGCGCGTCCGCGGCTGGGTCGAGGGGACGCTCGACTGGTTCTATATCCTGACCGTCTGCGCCTGCCTGTTCACCTGCCTGTTCCTGGTGTGCAGCCGGTTCGGCAGGATCCGGCTCGGCGATGAGGATTCCTCGCCCGAGTTCAGCAGGTTCTCCTGGCTCGCCATGCTGTTCTCGGCGGCGGTCGGGATCGGACTGCTGTTCTTCTCCATCGCCGAACCGCTGTTCTATTTCGACAACAGCCAGGCCGCGGGGTACCCCAACAACCCGATCGCCGACCTGGCGGGAGACGTGTCGCTGGACGAGCGGCGGGCCATGCACGCCATGCGCGTCACCTACTTCCACTGGGGCATCCACGGCTGGTCCGCGTACGTGCTGGTCGGGCTGTGCCTGGCCTACTTCGGGTTCCGCAAGAAGCTGCCGCTGACGCTGCGCTCCGCCCTGTACCCGCTCATCGGCGACCGGATCTACGGCCCGATCGGTCACCTGGTGGACCTGCTGGCGGTGTTCGGCGGGGTCTTCGGCATTGCGACCTCCCTGGGGCTCGGGGCGAGCCAGATGGCGACCGGACTCAACGTGCTGTTCGGCGTCGATCCGGGTCTCCTCACGCAGGTCGCGCTCATCGCCGCCATCTCGCTGGCGGCCACGTTGTCGGCGGTGTCCGGCGTGAGGCGCGGGATCCGCATCATCTCCGAGTGGAACATCGGCCTGAGCGTGATCCTCCTGGGGTGCTTCCTGTTCCTGGGCCCCTTCACTTGGCTCGTCGCGTTCATCGCCACCTCCGCCGGCCAGTACCTGTGGCGCGTCTTGCCCATGGGATTCTGGATCGCCGATGGCCCGGGGGAGACGGCCTGGCAGAACGCCTGGACGATCTTCTACTGGGGATGGTGGATTTCCTGGGCGCCCTTCGTCGGCACGTTCATCGCCCGCATCTCCCGCGGGCGCACGCTGCGCGAGTTCATCGTGGGCGTGCTGGTCGTCCCGACCGGCCTGGCGCTGGTGTGGTTCGGAATCTTCGGCGGCAGCGCCATCCATCTGGAACTCAACGCCGCGGGCGGTGTCGGGACGGCGGGGATCATCGACCTGGTGCGGGGCGGGAACTACGAAGCCGCGCTCTACGCGACGATCGACCGCATGAGCGACGCCGACTGGCTAGCCTGGGCCATGTCCGCCATGGCCACCCTCCTGCTCGCGACGTGGTTCATCACATCTTCGGACTCCGGCACCCTGGTCATCACCACCTTCCTCAGCATGGGCGATCCGCACCCCCCACGACGTTTCCGCGTCGTTTGGGGGCTCGGGGTGGGAGCGGTGGCCGCCGTGCTGCTGCTCGCCGACGGTCTCCAGGCCCTGCAGACGGCCGCCATAGCTGCCGCCCTGCCGGTGAGCGTCGTGCTGTTGTTCATGATCGCCGGGCTGCTCAAGTCCCTGGCGCGCGATCCGTAGCGAAGATAAACGGCGCGCGTCGGTCAGGCGCCCGGCATCACCTTGATGTCGGGACACTCGAGCAGCGCAGCGTCCGCCGTGACCAGCGTGAGATCGTGTACCATGGCGGTGGCCGCGATGAAGCGATCGGCCGGATCATCGTGGCCGAGGCGGATGCTGCGGCTGCCGAAGGCCACCTCGAACGTCACCGGGGTTTCGTTCATTGGCCGAACGGTCAGGGCCGTCCGGATCCAGCTCCACGGATCGGGATGGAGGACCACCCGTTCCTTGTCGGCGAGCACCAACGCCTCCCACACGCTCACCGGCGACAGGGTCAGGGTGTTCGCCGGGGCGGTTAGTTCGCGGCGGGCCCGGCGGGAGAGTCGATCCGGCTCCAGCATGCTCCAGAGCCAGACGTGGGTATCGAGGAGCAGATTCACAGCGTCGGATCGTCGTTCGACGCGTCAGCCTCTGAGTGCAGCGCGGCCCACTCCGAGGAATCGGCCGCCGGGGACACAATGTCGCCGACGATCTCACCGACATCGCTCATCGCCCCCATCCATGCCCCGTGCTCGGCCGGGACGTGACCGCCCGCAGCCTCGGCATCGGCCGCGTCGGGCGCGGCTTTCGGGACCGTCGAAGTCACCTGATAGCGGGCAGCCATCCGGGCTTGCTCGCGCACGACGCCGAGCGTGGGCGTCGGAACCGCATGACGGGCCAGCAGGTGGCGCAGTTCGCCCTCCAGCGAGCGATGGTTGGCCTTGGCCCGTCGCTTGAGCGCCGCAATTACGTCGTCATCCACGTTCCGAATCGTGAGAACTCCCAAGTGCTCCCCCGCTGCATTAAGTGTAGCGATGACTCCGCAACGTATGGATAACGGTTTCATTATGACATCATACGCCGACTGGCGGTTGCTCGCGAGAGCGGCGGGTCCCTGCCGGCTGCCGGTCCACGTTCGAGGAGGCTGACGCGGTGCTGGACAGAACTTGCGAGGTGATCGGTCTCACCGTACACTCGGTCGATGAGGTTACGCTCGGCTCGCCACAGAGGCTTGCGTCGTCTGATCGAGAAGGATGATCCGCGCTATCTCCCGCCGGACCTGGCGAATCGCGTGCGCAACATTCTGACGGTCTTGCTGCTGACGGACGGAATCGAGGAGTTTCGCGCCCACGCGCCTGTTGGTTGGCGGGTTCACCGGCTTTCGGGTGATCGGCGAGACGAATGGAGCGTGTCCGTGTCTGGCAACTGGCGGATCACGTTCGAGGAGAAGGATGGTATCGTGGACCGTCTCAACCTGGAGGACTACCACTGATGGCTGAGCGCGGAATCAAGGTGAACATGACCCCTTCTCAGCCCGGCGATTTCATTCGCACCGAGGTCATCGACGAACTCGGTTTGAACGTGACGAAGGCGGCGGAGCTTCTCGGCGTGCGGAGAGCGACGCTCTCTTCACTCCTGAACGGCAAGGCCGCACTCTCCCCGGAGATGGCCCTGCGCATTGAGAAAGCGTTCGGCGTGAACATGGACATGCTGCTTCGGATGCAGGCGTGGCACGACGCCTCGCGGATGAGGGCCCGCACGAGTGAAATCGCGGTCGAGCGATACCAACCCGCGGGGCCATGAGAGGTGTAAGGGGATCTACGACGCGGGTTCCCACAGCTCGATAGGGTTGCCCTCGGGGTCGTGGATGCGGGCGAAACGGCCGACACCCTCCATCTCGCTTTCGTGGCTGACCTCGATATCCGCGGACTTCAGTTGTGCGACCATCGCGTCCAGGTCGGCCACGCGGAAATTCAGCATGAAGGTCTTGTCCACCGCGAAATAGTCCGTGTCAGCCTTGAAGGGTGCGAAGACCGTGACCCCGGACTCGGTCACCCAGGGGGCCATCTCCATGTTCGTCGGGGCAGGATTGATGCCAAGGTGATCCTGATACCATTTGGTAAGTCCTTGCGGGTCCTCTGCCCGGAAGAAGAACCCGCCGAATCCCTGAACGTTTTCCACACTATGTCCTTTCGAGAAACCGTCTCCGCCGGACGGAGGGGTCCGAGGCGGTGCTTGCGGGTCAGCTTCCCGCGACGCGCAGGATGGGATACGGCCCGCCGGGGCGCAGCCGGTCGGCGAGGAACCCCCAGTTCGCGAAGCCGTCGTCCGACTGCGGCTCGAGCAGGCTGAACAACAGGCGTCCCAGCGGCTGGCCAGTCCGGGCCAGCATGTCACCGGGGTTCGGGGCCACGTGGTCCGCCTCGTAGCCGCCGAAGAGCGTCTGCTCGTTGCGCCCCTGGAACGGCCGCTCGGCCGTGCGCACCGAATCGATGCGGAACGCCTCCACCTCCAGGGGCGACGCCCCCGCCGATTCGAGCGCGACCCCGTGCGCCGCGAGCCGCGTCAGGACATCCCCCAGATCCGAGGGAATCAGGTACGCCTCCGGCACACGCCCGCTCAGCGTCGGCGCGAACGTCCCGTATTCGTACATCGTCTCCACGTACTGCGTATCGGCGCGTAGAAGGAGCGGACGTCCGGTGAGGGGGTGCGTCTCCTCGACGGTGGCCCCCATGAGGATGTCGACGGGGGCGGCCGAGCGCTCGGGGACGGCGCGCAGCGCGAGCGAGTCGCCCGTCACGCCGGCGACATCGGCATCGGCGACGATGCGCCGCACCTCCCCCGCGTGCTCATGGACGTAATCGAGGATCTCCTCCACGAAGTACAGCGTCGCGAGCACCCGCTCCTCGAAGCTCGCGTAGGAGTATGCCTCGCTCAGGATCGCGATCCGGTTGCGGAGACCGATGTAGTTGTTGTTGAAGCGCGGGCGGTGGTCGAAGGTGTACCAGCCGCGCTCGTCCCCGCCGCGCGCGGAGGCGTTCCCGTAGTAGTAGTACTCCCAGCCGTACTTCTCCCGGATTTCCCCGGTCACGTGGGGGAAGAGTCCCTCCCGCAGGAAACCGTCGATCTCCGCCGGCGTGTTGGGGTGGAGCGGCGGCGAGTAGGTGAGGTGATAGGCGTGCCGCGTCCCGTTCGTCGTGTGCAGGTCGACGGCCACGTGCGGGTCGTACTCGCCGAACAGCCGCGCCACCGAGCGCGCCTCGGGCGAGTCGAGCTTCATGTGATCGCGGTTCAGGTCGAACCCCTGGGCGTTCGGCCGCTGGCCCATCCCTCCGACCGGCCCGTGCTGGCGGCCGCGGTTCGTGAGGTTCACCCGTTCGTTGCCGTCCGCGTTGTAGATCGGCGCGATGAGCAGGACCATCGATTCCCGCCATTCGCCGTGGCGGCCGGCCAGGAGGTCGCGCAGGAGCATCTGGAGCGCCTCCTTCCCGCACACCTCGCCGCCGTGGATGTTGCCCTGCAGGTAGACGACCGTCTTCCCGGACGCCCGGACGGCGGCCGGACTGGAGTCTTCGACGTCGCCCACCACGGCCAGGGGAAGCACCCGTCCCTCGTTCGTATAGCCGTAGGTCGTGTAGTGAATCGATGGATCGCTCGCCGCGGCGCGCTCCAGGAAGTCCACGACCTCGGCGTGGGAACTGGTCTCGCGGTACTCAGTGCGCTCCGCGCGGGTGAGAAACGCTTCGTCCGCGGGGGTCGGACCTCCGCACCCGGCGAGCACGGCCGCGACCGCCATCAGCCCCGACGCTCGCGCGGTCATCGGAACGCCCGCCGCAGGACGAACTCGTAGATCCCGTCCCCGAACCACTTCCGGAGGAACATCACGGGCCGCGCCGTCGCTCCCTTGACGTATCTCCGGCGGGGTCTGGCCGTGGTCGCGGCCTCGAGGAACACCTTGGCGATGACCCGGGCGTCGGTGCCCCGCGCCTCGAGGTCCGGGCCGTCCAGCCTCTTCAGGAACCGGTCTATCTGGGGCTTGTACGCGGTGTCGTCGGAGTACTGCCGGATCCGGGAAATCATGGCTTCCGCGAACTCGGTCCTGATCGCGCCCGGTTCGATGATGACGACCTGGATGTTGAAGGGCGCGGTCTCCCAGCGGAGGCAGTCCGACCATCCCTCCAGGGCGTGTTTGGTGGCATGGTACCAGGCCCCCATGGGGACGAAGACCTTCCCCAGCATGGACGAGACGTTGATGATCCGGCCCGAGCGCTGAGTCCGCATGTACGGCAGGACGAGCTGCGTGAGGTGGGCAAGGCCGAACAGGTTCACCTCGAACTGATACCGCGCGTCGTCCAGCGGAATGTCCTCGACGGGCCCGTAGAGCCCGAACCCCGCGTTGTTGATGAGGACATCGATGCGCCCTTCGCTCTCGATCATCCGGCTCACGACCCGCTCGTTGTCGTCTTCCTTCGTGACGTCCATCCCGACGGGCGTGATGCCGTGTTCGGTCAGATCCTGCATGCGGTCCAGCCGGCGGGCGCCGGCGTAGACCGTGTGGCCCTCCCGAGCCAGCAGGAGCGCCACTTCCCGTCCGATCCCGGCCGATGCTCCCGTGACCAGCATCACTTTGCGCATGGACCTGCTCCTTCGATCGCCGGGGATACGATGGAATCGTGATGGTTCCAACGGTATCTCCGACGTCAGCGTTCTGACCATGGCCTCCGGGAATCGGAATCGATTCCAGGAGGACCCAATCTTCAGAACAGTGTGTCGAGGGCGTCCCGCGGTGTCAGGGCGGGAATCGGCGAGCGCCGGAAGTCCGGCACGTTTCTCGTGATGATGTACCGGGCGCCGCAGGCGCGCGCAGCGGCCACCTGCATGGCGTCCTCGAAGTCGGCCATCGGGAGTCCGGCGGCGTACTTGATGGCGTCGGTGCCGGAGGGGATCACCGCCACGAACCGCGTCAGATGTTCGACGAATTCGCGCGCACCGATGCCGGTGCGCCGTGGGGCCACGAGGTAATAGAAGTTCGACAGCGTATGCCACGCGACGAATGCCTTCTTCGGCCCCCGCTGAAGCCGATCCAGCACCTCTGTCGCTTCATGCGAATGCGGACGGCGGTCGAGGGCGACATCGATCAGGATGTCCGTGTCCAGGAGCATCAGAGATACTTCCGGGCCAGCGCATCGTACCGCGGATCGTCGCGACCCGCGGCCCGAAACTGGCCTTTCCACCGCTCCGTGAAAGAGGGACCCTCGTCTCTCACCATCTCCCTCAGCGACCCCTCGATGAGCGAGGAAAGAGAGACGCCCCGGCCACGCGCGTATCGTTTGGCGGCCGGGACCACATCGGAGTCAACCGTGATCGTGAGCTTCGTTTTCATTTGGCGACCGCCCTGTACACGTATACGTATTATCTTAGGGTGTTTACGTATACATCGAAAGAGTCAGGGGACGGTCGCGGCTGTCTATCCCTGCGAGCCGACCTCGCAAGCCCAGGCGGACACGCGGGACGCGGCGGCGGCGGCGACTTCCTCGTTCGTGAGGCCGCTGCGCTTGAGGACATGGAACGAGTGGTCGGCGCCCTCCAGCTTGTGGAGCGTGGCGAGCCGGCCGAGTGAGGCGCACGTCTCTTCGATCAGGTCCCACCGGGCGAGAGCGTCGCGCGTCCCCTGCAGGAAGAGCAGGGGGACGGAGACGTCGTTCAGGTGGGCCGATCGTTCGGCGGCGCGCTCCGGACGCCCGGGGGGGTGGAGCGGGAACCCGAAGAATACGAGGCCGGCCACACCGGGGAGCGGCACCTCGGCGGCGGCGGTCGACGTCATGCGCCCGCCCATCGACTTGCCGCCCGCGAACAGGGGCAACCCATCGGCCAGGGCGGCGGCCTTCGCAACGGCGGCCCGGACGGTCTCCACGAGGACCGGCGGACGGTCGGGAGGCCGGCGGCGCCCGGAGAGCGCCCGCGCCTCCATGTAGGGAAAGTGATAGCGGAACGTCGCGATCCCCTGCCCCGCCAGCCGTTGCGCCATGTCGGCCATGAACGGGTGTTCGATCCCGGCCCCTGCCCCGTGCGCGAAGGCGAGCATGGCCCTCGGTTCGGGCGGACGGACGAGGAGCGCGGACACCTCCCCCCAGCGCAGCGACACGAACTGTGCCTGCTCAGGGTAGCGGTGCGTCGCACCGACATCGGCGGCGGCCCGCGGTGGGCGCCCGCTCACGACGACTTGGCGTCCGGCTGGTCGCGGGGCTCGTGCGCGGCGACCGGGCCCGTCCACTTGTCGGTGGGATCCAGCTTCTCCTTCGCCTCGGGATCAACCGCCGCGGGGATCCGAAGCGCGAGCCAGAGAGCGACCGCCGATGCCGCGGCCCCGACGAGGAAGGGGCTCTTGATCGAGTACAACTCGAACAGCCAGCCCGCCGCCAGCGGCGCCACCACGCGGCCTAGACCCCCGGCTACCTGGCTGCCGCCGAGTACGGAACCCTGCGATTGTTCGTCGGTGTTCCGCGAGATGAGGGCGTGGAGCGACGGGAAGATGAGCCCCGTCGCCGCCGCCCAGCTCGGCACGAGGAGCCAGAGTTGCCAGCGATCGGCGAGGAATGGGATGGCACCCACGCCTAGGGTGAGCAACAGACAGCCGGCGCGCACAGTATTGGGTTCGCCGAAACGCTCCACGATCCGACCGACGAGTCCGCCGCGGACGATCACGGTGACGCTGCCCGCGAGGGTGAACACGAGGCCCATGTCCACCGCCGTCATCGCGAACACGCGCTCCGCGTACAGGGCCAGAACCGACGTCATCGAGGTGAAGCAACCGATGGTCAGCACGTAAACGAGGAGGAGCACACGCAGCGGGAACCTGAAGAGAGACTTCAGCCAGAGGCGGACCGTCGCCGCCTCCCCCGTCGAAGCATCGGCCTTGCCGGAACGGAAGTGCCGCGACTCCGGAAGCAGAATCATGGCCGCCATCAGGTTGAGCAGGCACAGGCCGGCGGCAACGTAGCCTGGCGTGCCCAGTCCGAAACGGCTGAAGTACCCTCCGATTGCCGGCCCCAGCATAATGCCGAGGCCGGACGCGGCCCCGATGAAACCGAGCCCCCGGGCCCGCTCCTCGCCCTCAGTGGAGTCGGCAACGTAGGCTTGGGCGATGCCGAGCGTCCCGCCCGCGGCGCCCGCCGTCGCGCGAGAGAGCAGGAGCAGCCACAAGCTGTCGGCCAGCGCGAACAGCAGGTACGAGAGCGCCGAGGCGAAGAGCCCGATGAGCAGTAGGCGCCGTCGCCCCACACGATCGGAGAACCGTCCCCAGATGGGAGCCGAGAGGAATTGCGTGACGGAGAACGAGGCGAAGATGACCGTCACCATGCGGGGCGAGGCGCCGAGTTCCTCGGCGTAGAACGGGAGCAGCGGGAGGACGATACCGAAGCCCATCATGTCCACCATCACCGTCCCGAACAGGACGCCGAGCCCGGCGCGTCTCAGCATGCGGGCAAGGTCTTCATCCTGTGCGCCAAGCCGGACTCCTCTCCTTCCCGTCGTCGCGAGAACACTCTGGTCACGACACCCCGCGCCGACTCCGCGTTGCGCTTCGAATCACGGCCGCGCGACGAAGAACAATCCGGCGCCAACTCACTGTACGCCGCGCGGGAGCAGGGATAGTTTGACGGTCCGCCGGAGACCGGGGAAAGCCCCGGCGCGGTGGCCTCTCGCACGTCATCTTTCGAGCGGTTCTCAAGAGGAAGGACTCCATGGCTGACACACTGATTCGATATGCGGCCGAAGACGGCGTCGCGGTCTTCACGATCGACGACCCGCCAGCGAACACATACACGTACGAGATGATGCGCGACCTGGACGACGCGATCCTGCGCGCGCGCTTCGACGAGAACGTCCACGTCATCGTCATCCGGGGCGAGGGAGACAGGTTCTTCTCCGCCGGGGCGAACATCAAGATGCTCCAGACCTCGGACCCCTACTTCAAGTACTTCTTCTGCCTGCACGCGAACGAGACGTTGTCGCGCCTCGAGCAGACGCCCAAGCTGGTGATCGGGGCCCTCAACGGACACACGGTCGGGGGCGGACTCGAGATCGCGCTCGCCTGCGACATCCGGATCGCCCGCAAGGACGCGGGGAAGGTCGGACTGCCGGAGGTGAACCTCGGCGTGCTGCCGGGGACCGGTGGGACGCAGCGGCTCGGCCGGCTGCTCGGCAAGCCGAAGGCGATCGAATTGATGGCGGAGGGGCGCACGTTCGGGTTCGAGGAGGCGCTCGGACTGGGACTCGTGAACAAGGTGTTCGAGGGGGATGACGCGGAATTCCATGCACAGGTGATGGAGTACGCGCGGCAGTTCACGCCGCCGCACAAGGCGTCGCGCGCCGTGGGCCGCATCAAGCGGTCGGTGTGCAGCGGGGTCGAGGTGCCCTTCTCCGAGGGTCTCGCGATCGAGCGCGAGCTGCAGCAGCTCCTCTTCCAGGGCGACGACGCGCGCGAGGGCCTCGCGGCCTACGTCGAGCGGCGCGCGCCCGAGTTCGCCGGCCGCTAGGACGCGGGCGGATCGGGCCGAGACGAGGGCCAGGGGGAGAGGCGCAATGAACGACGCGGACCGCACCCCGGTCATCATCGACGCCGTCCGTACGCCGGTGGGGCGCGCGGGCGGCGCCCTCTCGTCAATCCGGGCCGACGACCTCCTGGCACACGCGATCCGCGCCCTCGTGGAGCGGACCGGGGTGCCCCCCGGCCGGGTCGAGGACGTGATCGCCGGATGCACGAACCAGGCCGGCGAGGACAACCGCAACGTGGCCCGGATGGCCGGGCTGCTGGCCGGACTCCCGGTCGAGGTCGGGGGTCAGACCGTGAACCGACTCTGCGGGTCGGGGCTGCAGGCGGTCGTCACGGCGGCGCACGCGATCCGGGCCGGCGAGGGCGACGCCTTCATCGCGGGCGGGGTCGAGAGCATGTCCCGCGCGCCGTGGGTCATGCTCAAGACGGACCGGGCCTTCTCGCGCGTCCCGCCGAAGATGGCGGACACGACCGTGGGCTGGCGCTTCGCCAACCCGGCCATGCCCGAACCGTGGACGATCCCGCTCGCCGAAACCGCGGAGGTGGTGGCGGAAGACCACGGCGTCGGACGCGGCGAGCAGGACGCCTTCGCGGTCGAAAGCCAGCGCCGCGCCGCCGCCGCCATCGAGGCGGGACGGTTCGCCGACGAGATCGTCCCCTTCGAGGTTCCCCGGCGGAAGGGCGACCCGGTGTGGGTGGAGGGCGATGAGCACCCGCGACCGGGGACGACGGCCGAGCAACTCGCCCGCCTCCGGGCGGCCTTCCGGGCCGACGGCACGGTGACGGCGGGGAACGCCTCCGGCATCAACGACGGGGCCGCCGCCGTCCTCATCACGAGCCGCGCCGCCGCGGACGAACTCGGCCTCGTGCCTCTGGCGACCATCGGTGCATCCGCCGTCGCCGGCGTGGAGCCCCAGCGGATGGGTATCGGTCCGGTGCCCGCCACCCGCAAGGCTCTCGAGCGGGCCGGGCTCACGATCGACGACATCGACCTGATTGAACTCAACGAGGCGTTCGCCGCGCAAGCGCTCCCCTGCATCACCGAGTTGGGACTCGATCCGGCGCGGGTAAACGTGAACGGGGGCGCAATCGCGCTCGGCCATCCCCTCGGCTGCACCGGCGCCAAGCTCCTCACCACGCTCGTGCACGAGATGCGGCGTCGGGACGCCTCCAACGGTCTCGTCACGATGTGCATCGGCGTCGGCCAGGGGATCGCCCTCCTCGTGCACCGCGAAGCGGAGGGGGCGTGAGCGGCACGCACGTCCTCCGGGATGTCTCCGACGGCGTGGGGACGCTCACCCTCAACCGGCCGGATAAGCTGAACGCCTTCATCGGCGAGATGCGGAGCGAGATCGCCGAGGGGATCGAGGCGCTCGCTGCGGACGACGCGGTGCGCGCGGTCATTATCACCGGAACCGGGCGGGCCTTCTGCGCCGGCGCCGACGTGAAATACCTCACGCACCTCATCGAGTCGCAGGCCATCGACGAGGCGACCGCCCTGGTCGAAGCCGGGCGCCGTGTCGCGGCGACCATCCGGGGGATGCCCAAACCGGTGATCGCCGCGATCAACGGGCCGGCGGCGGGCGGCGGCGCGAACCTCGCCCTCGCCTGCGACCTCCGGCTCGCCTCCGAGACGGCCTCGATCGGCCAGACCTTCAACCGCATCGGTCTCCACCCGGACTGGGGCGGCACCTACGCGGTGCCCCGCCTCGTGGGTCCGGCGCGCGCCGCCGAGCTCTTTTTCTTCGCGGAGATGGTCCCGGCGGCCGAGTGCGAGCGGATCGGCCTCGTGAACCGGGTGGTCCCCGCCGACGAACTCATGCCGCTGGCGCGCGAGTGGGCGCTCAAGCTGGCGGCCAAGCCGGCGCTGCCCCTCCGGCTTGCGAAGGATGCGGTGCAGCGCTCTCTCTCCTCGAGCTTCGAGGAGATGCTCGACTACGAGACCGCGGCGCAGAAGGCCTGCTTCGAGTCCGCCGACGCGCTCGAAGGCGTTCGGGCATTCGTGGAGAAGCGCCCGCCCAGCTTCGGGAACGGGGGCGAGGCCGAGAACCCATCAGCGACGGAGGCGGCTACGAGTGCCTGACACAGTCACGGTTCGACCGGCCCGGGTAAGCGACATCGATGAACTCGTCGCGATGTGGACCCGGTACATGCGGATTCACGCCCTCAATCCCGCCTACCGGCGGCTGCGCACGGATGCGATCGAGACGCGGGCGGGCATGTTCCGCCGCCACATTGAGGAGGCGACGAGCGTCGTCTTCGTGCTGGAGGCGGAGGACGGCGGCCTCGACGGCATGCTCGTGTGCTTCGTGGAAGAGAACGAACCCCTGTTCGATCCGCCCCGCTACGTGCGCATCCAGACGCCATTCGTACGGCGAGAGGAGCGGCGCAAGGGGAACCTGCGCCGACTTCTGCGGGCCGCCTTCGAGTGGGCGTCTGACTGGGACATCCACGACGTGCGCCTCTTCACCGGCGCGGACAACCTCATCGCCAACGCCCTCGCCGACGACCTCGGCTTCGAGGCAGTGGAGGTGGTGCGCCGCTACTCGCTCCGCCCGGAACCGGAGATAAACCCGGAGGACTTGCTCGAATGACGGCGCAAGCCGCGGGGGCCGTCCCGGCGCTGGCCGTGCTCGGGGCCGGCACGATGGGACACGGGATCGCCCAGATCGCGGCGATGGCCGGCTACGATACCCGGCTCTTCGACGCGATGCCCGAGGCGCTGGACACGGCGCGCGAACGCATCGAAGCCAACCTCCGCAAGGGGATCCAGTGCGGGAAGGTCACGTCCGAGGAGCGCGAGCGTGCTCTCGACGGGTTGACCTACAGCCGGTACCTGAGCGAGGCCGCCGAGGGCGTCGGGATCGCGATCGAAGCCGTCCCGGAGATGCTGGATCTCAAGCAGAAGGTCCTCACAAGGTGTGGGGAGGCGGCCGCCGACGGGGCGTTGCTCGCCACGAACACCTCTTCGCTTTCCATCACGGCGCTCGCACAGGGAATCCCCTCTCCGGAGCGCGTGATCGGGATGCACTTCTTCAACCCCGCCCACATCATGGCGCTCGTCGAGATCGTGCGCGGGGCAGAGACATCCGATGACAGCGTGGCGCGGGCGCGCGAGGTCGCCGAGCGCATGGAGAAGACGCCGATCGTCATCGCCGACTCGCCGGGTTTCGCGTCGTCACGGCTCGGGCTCGCACTCGGGCTCGAGGCGATCCGCATGGTGGAGGACGGCGTGGCGAGCCCGGAGGACATCGACACCGCGATGATGCTGGGCTATCGGCATCCGATGGGACCGCTGAAACTCGGGGACCTGGTCGGACTCGACGTCCGGCTCGACATCGCCCGTTACCTGCACGAGGCGCTGGGTTCGCCTGTGTTCGAGCCCCCCGCCCTCCTCGAACGGATGGTGGCGGCGGGCCGCCTCGGCCGGAAGAGCGGGCGCGGCTTCTACCGCTGGGACTGACAACCACTCAGGAGACACTCGTGAGCAACATGCAGACCGCCCCGCCGACGTCCTCGACGGACGTCCCCGGTGCCGCCCCGGCGGCGGAGTCCCGAAGCCGGGCCCTGACCGCCGAGCAGGCCGACTACCTGTATCCCTGGGTCCGTCCCTACTACAGCGACCCGCTCGCCCTCGCCGAAGGAGAAGGCGTCTGGCTTCGGGACGTGGACGGCGATGAATACCTGGACCTGTTCGCGGGCATCCTCACGACCTCGGTCGGCCACTGCAATCCGGCCGTCGTCCAGGCGGCCCGGGCGCAGATGGAGCGCCTCGGGCACACGTCGGCCCTCTACGTGACCGAGGGCCAGATCGAAGCCGCGCGCTCGCTGGCCGAGATCACTCCGGACGACCTGAAGACGACGTGCTTCACGAACAGCGGCACCGAGGCGGTGGAGTCGGCGGTCGCGACGGCGCGCCTCTACACAGGCCGGCACGAGATCGTGGCCCTGCGGCTCTCCTATTCCGGCAGGAGCACGCTCGCCAGCCACATGACGGCCCAGGGCGCGTGGCGTCTCCCCGGCGGGGGCGTCGACGGGGTCGTCCACACCCGGTCGCCGTACCCCTACCGCTCTCCGGTCGGCGCCGGGCCCGAGGCGACAGACTTCTTCATCGACGACCTCGTGGAAGTCATCGAGACCACGACGGGCGGGAAGCCGGCCGCCTTCTTCGCCGAGACCATTCAGGGCGTGGCGGGCGTCATCGTGCCGCCCCCGGACTACTTCCAGAGGGCGGCGGAGGTCATCCGGAGCTACGGCGGCCTGTTCATCATCGACGAGGTGCAGGCCGGGTTTGGCCGCGCGGGGGACCACTGGTTCGGGATCGACCACTGGGGCGTCGAGCCGGACATCATGGTGATGGCGAAGGGGATCGCGAACGGATTCCCGGTCGGGGCGACGGTCACGCGGCCCGAGATCGCCGAGGCGTGGCAGGGGCCGTCGATCTCCACGTACGGGGGCAACTCGATCTCGATGGCGGCAATGCGCGCCACCCTGGACGTGATGAAGGGTGAGAACGTGCCGGCCCGCGCCGCCGAGCGGGGGGCGCAGCTGCGCGCCGGACTCGAGGCGCTGAAGAGCGCGCACGACTGGATCGGCGAGGTGCGCGGCCTGGGGCTGATGCAGGGGATCGAGATGGTCGAGGATCGCACGGGGAAGGCGCCGGACGGCGGACGCGCCGGGGCGCTGCTCGAGGCGGCACGCGAGGAGCGCTTGCTCATCGGGCGCGGTGGGCTGAACGGGCACGTGATCCGGATCGGGCCGTCGCTCCTCATCACGGAAGACGAGATGGAGGAGGGCATCCGCCGGCTCGCGTCCGCCTGCCGGCGGATCGACGGCTGACCCGCCGGGCGTGAGCCGTCTCTCCGGGCGCATTGCGATTGTGACGGGCGCCGGCCGCGGGATTGGCCGGGCCCACGCTCTCGCCCTGGCGGCCGGCGGGGCGAGCATCGTCGTCAACGACCTCGGCACGGGCGTCCACGGCGACGGAGCGGATGCCGGCCCGGCCGAGTCCGTCTGCGCCGAGATCCGGGCTGGCGGCGGCCGGGCCGTGGCCAGCCGTCACGACGTCTCGAACTGGGACGATGCCCGCGACCTCATCGCCCACGCGGTCAACACGTTCGGCGGCCTCGACATCCTCGTGAACAACGCCGGCATCCTCCGCGACCGCGCCCTGTTCAACATGTCCGAGGACGAGTGGGACGCGGTCGTCGCGGTCCACCTCAAGGGTCACGCCGCCCCCAGCCGGCACGCGCTCGCCTGGTGGCGCGCCGAGGCGAAGGCCGGCCGCCCCCGCGCCGCCTCTGTCATCCACACAACCTCTTCCTCCGGGCTGTGCGGCAACTTCGGACAAGCGAACTACGGAGCCGCGAAGATGGGCATCATCGGCCTATCGAAGGTCCTTTCGATCGAGGGAGCCCCCTACGGCGTCCGCTCGAACGTGATCTCGCCCTCCGCGCGGACGCGCATGGTGGCCGGCATGACGGGCGCCGATCAGCTGGGCGAGCCGGACGAGACGGGATACGACCCCTTCGGGCCGAAGCACATTGCCGTGCTCGCGGCGTGGCTGGCGGAAGCCGACTGCCCGGCCCGCGACCAGATCTTCCATGTGTCCGGGCGACGAGTCCGCGTCCTGGAGGTGCCCCACATTGCGTCCGAGGCCCGTTCGGAGCGCGATTTCACGCCATCCGCGCTCGGCGAGGCGTTGGCGGACCGGTTCGTCATCCCCCTCGGCGCCTTCGACCTGATCCTGGATCGCTAGCAGGCCGTGGCGTTCCCGCGGGAACGTCTACACCTGATTTCGGGGGGGCGTCGTCGTGGTCGTGGGTTGACGCGTCAGATCGGAGGATGGAATATCCCGTCCGGGCGCAATGGAATGTGCGCCCGTTGTCGATCGGACGATCGGATCCCACACTCAACGGAAGGTCAATACCATGTCGTGTGCAGCTCGCCTTGGGGAACTTGTCAAGGAAAACCTCGATCTCGACCGCGAACTCCAGTGGGATGGCGGGCTCGCGGATTCGGGCGTTTCGTCACTCGACGCCGTCGCGTTCAAGAAAGTCGTCGAGAAGGAGTTCGGCATTTCGATTCCCCCCGAGTGCTTCGACACGCTTCGCAAGCTGGCCGCGTACATCGACTCCCAGGCCGGCTGAACGCACCGCACCAACTCCGACCGCGCCCCCGGGCTTGACGGCTCGGGGGGACGCGGCGTGACATGACTTCCGGCGCTGTTTGGAAGATTCCGGAACCGCATTCGGTGCACGACGTCCGGCACGACGACGGCAGTGTCACCAGGGTGCGGCGACACGGGCACCCCCGTGGACCTCGTTTGCTCGTGGGACACGGCAACGGTCTCGCGGTCGACCTCTATTATCCGTTCTGGTCGCGGTTCCTCGATGGCTTTGACGTTTTTGTCTACGACCTGAGAAACCACGGGTGGAACGCCATAGGCCCCCGCAGCGGACACAACGTCCCCAACCTGATCCGGGACCAGGAACAGGTCGTCGAGGCCATCGCCACCCGCTACGGCCCAACGCCCATGATCGGGGTCTTCCACTCCCTTTCGGCGCTGACGGCGCTCCTCTCGGGCTCGCTCGGCACGGGTCGCATGGGCGATCTCTCCGCCTGGATCCTCTTCGATCCGCCTCTCTACAAGCCGAGAATGGGTGAGGCCGAGTTCGACAAGTCCGCCGACCGGTCGGCGGAACTCGCGCGACGCCGAGCGGACCGGTTCCGAGAGGCGTCCGAGTTCTCGGAGCTCCTCGAGCACCTGGTGCTGACCCGGGCCGTTCCGGGCGCGGCGGACCTGATGGCCAGCACCGTGCTCCGCGAATCCGCGGACGGGGAGAGCGTCGAGCTTCGGTGTCCCCGCGAATACGAGGCGCAGATCTTCGCGTACGCGCGCACCTACGCCTTCCTGGTGGACCTGGGGGACGTGCCCTGTCCGACCAAGGTCATCGGCTCGGATCCCACGCTGACGTTCTCGTACATGCCGTCGTTCAACCTCAGTCACATCAACACCGTCGACTACGACTTCATACCGGAATCCACGCACTTCCTGCAGGTGGAGCACCCGGAGGAGTGCGCCCAGTTGATGTGCGACTTCCTCAAGGGCCACGCGTTGCTGTAGGCCCCGACGGCCCGCCTCGCAGAGCCGTCGCTATGAGCCCCCGCCCGGCGCGGAGGAGACGGCTACCCGAACGGTGACGATGTCCGTGCCGTGGTACTGCTGGTGGCGCACCGATGAGGCGAGGTGGCGCAGGAGACGCAGCGACACTTCGCTCTCAGGGGAAGTCTCCCCAACCTCTCCGCTCAGCAGGGCAAGGCGATCCTGGAGGTTCTCGTCACGTGGGGCGACAACGAATTCGAGCGCCACGTCGGCCTTGTCGCGGTGCACCGCCATGACGAGTCGCCGCCGGGCTGGGTCGTCTCCGGACGCCTCGGGCCGGGTCAGCGAGAGGAGCGCCTCCTCGGCGGCAGCGTCCAGGCGGTCCGCGACCTCCGCGTCCAGACCGGCCTTCGCGGCGAAGCGCCCGAGAAACTCCCGGATCATCGGCAGCGCCGATGGGCCGAATTCCGTTTCGATGCGGGCACGGCGGGGTTCGGTCAGGCGCAGAAAGAGGGTCAGGAGGATGGCGGTGAAGCCGCCGGCGTTCATCCCGTTGGCCAGCAGACCGCCGGCGAATGCGGACACCTGGTCGGGGAGGATGAGCCCGTACTGGAAGCTGACTCCCGTGAGGAAGGCGAGGCCGACGACGATGCCGTTGCGATCGTCGAGTCCGCCCTGGAGGACGATCTTGAGGCCGATCGCGAACAGCATCGCGAGGAGGACCGTCAGGTAGCCGGCGAAGACCGGATCCGGGACGGCGAGGACAACCGCGAACGCCTTGGGGAGGAAGACGAAGGCGATGAAGGCGGCGCCGGCCGCCAGCCCCACGCCCCGCGCCGCGACCCCCGTGAGTTGTGTCAACGGGACGCTCGTCGTGGTGGCGCTGCCGGGCACGGTACCGGCGAGGCCGGCAAGCAGGTTGCCCACGCCGTCCACGGCCACCGCGCCCTGCACGGACCGGAAATCGGTCGCGCGACTCGCGCGCCGCCAGGACACCCGCTGGATCGCGACGGCGCTGCTCATGGTGCGGATGCTCGCGATCACCGCCACGAGCAGGAACGAGGGCAGGAGGGTCCAGAAGGCCGGGCCGAACGCGAGGTCGAAGCCCGGCGGGCGCGGGCGTGGAAGGCCGATCCAGGCGGCGTCCGCTATGCGGTCCACATCGTAGAGGCCGTGGTAGCCGGCGATCGCGGTACCGACGATTACGCCGATCACCGGGGCCCACAGGCGGAGCGCTCCCGTCCCGCGCAGAGCGATGCATCCGATCAGGAGCGCCGTGACACCGAAGCTGAGGGGGGCGCCCGGAGGCGCGCCGCCTTCAGGTCCGCCGGCAAGGAGTCCCGACACGAAGGGCAGCACCGTCACCGGAATCAACATGATCACCGTGCCGGAGACGGCTGGAGTCAGGACTCGCTGGAAGAGAGACAGCCGCCAGGAGAGCAGCAGCGGGATGACGGCGGCGACCACGACCAGGGTGGCGAGAAGAGCCGGGCCGCCCTCGGTGAGCGCCATGATGCTCGCCGGGATGAAGGCGCCGGAAGTACCCATCAGAAGGACGTGTCCCGCGCCGAATCGCCCCGCCCGGACCGCCTGCAGCATCGTCACGAGGCCGCAGGCGGTGACGGACGCCAGCACCGCCCAGGAGAGATACTCCTCGCTGACCCCGGCGGCCCGCATGACGACCAGCGGGATCAACACGATCGCCGCGATGTTGAGCACCGCGAGCTGGAGCCCGACGCCGATCGTCAGGGCCGGCGCGGGCTTCTCGTCGGGCTGGTAGCGGATGCCGGACCGGCCGTCCGCCCCGGTGGCGTTCAAGCCCCGTTCTCGATCCAGTGGCGTCTGCGCTGGAACGGATAGCCCGGGAGCGCGATCCGGCGTCTCGTCTCACCCGCGAACAGCCCCGCGAAGGAGACGGGAAGCCCGGCCTCGTACGCTTTCGCCACTGAGAACGCGAACGCGTCATCGGCACCGTCCGCCCGCTCCGTGCCGCCCGGCCAGTCGGCAAGCGCCGTCGGCCCCGCGGCGGCCGGGTCGACCTCGAGCACCAGGTCCACGCCAAGATCCGCCAGGGCGGCGGAAAGACGCCGGCGACTCTGCGACGCCCGCGCCTGCTCGCGCCAATAGGCGGCGTCGGGCGCCTGCCGGGGATCCATCCTTCGGCCGGTCACCTGACTGATCAACGCAACTGAAGGCGGTGAGATGTCGATGTCCTGCGCCGCGGCCTCCAGATCATCCAGCGGATCCCGTCCGGCACCGTCCATTTCGTCGACGGGCATCGCGACCGCCAATCGCTGTTTCGGTCTGGCGATCGCGGTGCCCCTCGTCGCGGCGAGTCTCAGTCCGTCCTCCAGCCTGAAGACGCCGGCGGCCCAGGCCGCGGTCAGTTCGCCCACGTCCTCTCCCGCCACCGCGCCGGGGCGGACGCCGACGCTCACCCACAGCGCGGTGAGCGCGCAACCCAGTGCGTAGGCGGCGGGCTGCGCCCACTCGGGGTCACGCAGCGTCCCTCGGGCGTTCTCCCGCCCGAACATCACGTCGAGCAGCGACGCTCCGTCCCGCGCCTTCCTCAGCGCCTGGTCACAGCGGTCCAGGATGGCGCGCACGACCGGCTCGCGATCATAGAGCCCCTGCCCCGCCCTCTCGCTCGCGCCGTCTTCTCCTGCGTAGACGAAGCCCACCCGCGGGGGGGTGCCGGCTTCGCGGTCCCAGTGAGATCCTTCCTCGACAGGCCGTTCGGCGAGGACGCTGAGTTCATCTCGAAGCGACGCACCGTCGCGGAACACGATGCCGGCCCGGTGGCGAAAGTGACTCCGCCCCATGCCGGCGGTCCACGCCATGTCCGCGAGCGACGACGCCGCGGCGTCATCGCCGCCGGACGGCGCTCCGGCGTGTTTCTCCAACCACTCGAAATAGAGCTTCGCCAGTTCCCGCAGCGCCTCCGGCGACTTTGCGGATAACGGCAGGAGACGCGTATCCCGGGGAGCGACAGCGTCCACAGGCGACGGCCCACCCTCGGTCTCCGGCAGGACGACCGGAACAGTGACCGATGCGCCGGCGGGCATCCGGGCGCCGTTCCCGATCGACGCGTGGTCCGCGCTCCCGTTCCCCTCGACCACGACGTGCGCGTTCGTCCCCGAGATGCCGAACGAACTCACGCCCGCGCGCGGTGGCCGATCATCGTCGGACGGCCACGCGGTGGGCTCGGCCGTGATGCGCACCGGGAGCTGATCCCACGTCAGATGGGGGTTCGGGTCGTGGAAGTGCAGTTGCGGCGGGATCCGGCCCTCGTTCATGGCAAGCACCGCCTTGATGAGGCTGGCGATCCCGGCCGCGCACTCGAGATGGCCGATGTTCGTCTTCACGGAACCGATGAGGAGCGGCCGCTCCTCGTCCCGTCCCCGGCCGTAGACCGTCGCGGCCGCCTGCACCTCAATCGGATCTCCGAGATCGGACCCCGCGGCGTGCGCCTCCAGATAATCAACCTCCGCTGGCGAGAGACCCGCCTGGGCGAGCGCATCCTCGATCACACGCTCCTGGGCCGGGCCGTTCGGGACGGTGAGCCCCGCGCTCGTCCCGTTCTGGTTGACGGCCGAACCGCGGACTACCCCCCAGATCCGGTCGCCGTCCGCCCTGGCGTCGGCGAGCCGCTTGAGGACGACCATGCCGCAGCCCTCACCACGCACAAACCCGTCCGCCGCCGCATCGAAACTGTGGCAACGCCCACTCGCCGAGAGCAACCCGACTTCCTTCATCAACTCCGTCGTCCCCGGCCACAGGATCGCGTTGACGCCTCCCGCGAGCGCGACTCCCACCTCGCCCTGTCGAAGTGCGGCGGCGGCCTGATGTACGGCCACGAGCGACGAAGCACAGGCCAGGTCCAGAGGCACAGCGGGACCGGTAAGGCCGAGGGCGAACGAGATCCGGCCCGCGGTCACGCTCATCGTCGTCCCGAGGTAGCCGGGTCCTTCGCCGCTGGCCACGGCGAGGTCCCGGTAATCTCCGGTGGTCACGCCGGTGTAGACCCCGGTGCTCGTGCCCTTGAGCTGCACCGGATCCAGGCCCGCGTCCTCCAGTGCGTGCCACGTCGTCTCGAGCAGCAGGCGCTGACGCGGGTCCATCATCCGGGCCTCGATCGGCCTGATCCCGAAGAAGCGCGCGTCGAACTTGTCGATGTCCTCGAGGAACGCGCCGTGGCGCGAGTAGTCATCGTCGGAGGCGGGATCGCCGGCCACGCCCGTCCAGGGCCCGGCATCCCGGCGTCCGTCCGTCACCGCGTCGGTCCGAGCCTCCAGTTGGCGCCAGAAGGCGGCGAGGTCCGGCGCGCCGGGGAAGCGGCATGCCATGCCGACGATCGCGACGCCATCGTCCCCATCCTCGTCTCGCTCCGGCGCCTGGTCCCGGACCTCCGAGGCGAGTTCCGGCGCGCCCGCGGGCGAGGCGTCCCCATCGTCGAGTTCCTTCGCCAGGTGCGCGGCCAGTTCGGTGATGTTGGGGTAGTCGAACACGAGCGTGTTGGGCGCGCTGTAGGCCCCGGACAGGGCCCGGTTCAACCGGTTCCGCAGCTCCACGGCCATGAGCGAGTCCATCCCGAGATCGAAGAAGCCGACCGTAGGGGCCGGGGCCGAGGGCAGTCGCAGCACGGCCTGCACTTCCGCCTGCACGAACGACGCGAGGAGCGCCTCCCGTTCAGCTGCGGGCCTCCCGTCGACGCGCGTGAGGATATCTTCGGCCCCTTCCGCGTCATCCGCCCCCGCCTCGGCGGCCGCGGACAGCAGATCCTCGAGCAGGGGCGGTGGCTCCTCCACGGCCTCCTCGAACACGTCCCAGTCCATCGCCATGACGACAGACGTGGTGGCGTCCTGCCGCACGAGCCGGTCGAGGGCCCTCAACCCCTGCTGCGGCGTGAACCAGCGGCCTCCCAGCGCCGACCGCTGCCGGTCGAACCGTTCCCGCTGTTCCTCGGCTTCACCGATATCCGACCACGCGCCCCAGGCGATGGCCTGGCCCGGGAGCCCCTGCGACCGCCGATAGCCGGCGAGCTGGTCGAGGAATGCGTTGGCCGCCGCGTGGTTCGCCTGGCCCGGGTTGCCCAGGATGCCCGCGACGCTGGAGAAGAGCACGAACATGTCGAGGTCGCGCCCGGCGGTCGCCCGGTGCAGGTGCCAGGCCCCCAGCATCTTCGGCCACAGAACCCGCTCGAACGTCTCCCAGCTCTGGTTCCCGATCGTGGCGTCCGACAGCACGCCGACGCTGTGGATCACGCCCGCGAGCTGCGGGAGATCCGCATCCATGCGGGCCAGCATGGCGTCGAGCGCGGCGTCGTCCGTCACATCGGCGAGCTCCACCTCCACGGTGGCCCCGCGCCCCCGCAGCGCTTCGATCGCCTCGCTGACCTCCGGGTCGGGCGGTCGCCGGCCGTTGAGCACGATGGCGCCGGCGCCGCGATCGGCCAGCCAGCCCGCCACGACCACGCCGAGACCGCCCAGGCCGCCGGTCACCAGGTAGGTGCGGTCTTCGCGCAACGTCCCCCGCGCGAGCGGTGAGTTGGCGAGCACGATCTTGCCGACATGCCGCGCGCCCTGCATGCACTTCATCGCCGCGCCCGTCTCGGCCACCGGCCACCGGGCGTGGATGAGCGGCGCCAATTCGCCGGCCACCATCCGCTCCATAACGCCGCGCAGGAGCTCTCCGGCCCTGGCGGGTTCTTCTTCCTTGAGGACGTCGATCATGAGGATGGCGTACTGGACGTCGGGGCGTACCGCCACCATCTCCTCTTCGCTCAGGATGTCCACCCGACCCATTTCCACGAAGCGGCCGCCTTCGGCGAGGCACGAGAGGCTCGCCTCGATGAAGCCCTCGCCCGTCAGGCTGTTGAGCACCATGTCGACACCCGTCCCGCCCGTGGCCGCGAGGATCTCCGCGCCGAAGGCCGTCGTGCGGCTGTCGAACACATGCTTCACCCCGAGCGAGCGCACGAAGTCGCGCTTGCGCGCGCTCGCCGTGGCGAAGACCTCGGCACCCGCCGCCCGGGCCAGTTGGATCGCCGCGAGACCGACTCCGCCCGCGCCGGCGTGGATGAGTACGCGGTCGCCGGCGTCGAGTCCCGAGAGCTCGAAGGAGAGCGCCGCCGACACGAACGCCGTCGGGATGGTCGCCAGTTCGGTGACCGAGAAACCCGGTGGCGCGGGCACGACCATCTCTTCGAGGGTTACGGTCTCGGCGCCATAGTTCCGGAACGTCATGCCGACCACGCGGTCTCTGACCGCGACGCTCGTGACGTCCTCCCCAACTTCGAGCACCCGGCCGCAGAACTCCCCGCCCATGAAATCATCGACGAGTCCGATCGCGATGAACACGTCGCGGAAGTTGAGTCCGAAAGCCTCGATCGCGGCGCGGATCTCTCCGGGCGCCAGCGGGCTTTCGGGCACCGACATCACCCCGAGGGCTACGAGGGACCCACCCGGATCGGGCTGCAGCTCCCATCCCGGCTCCTCCGGCAGCGACAACCGATCCGGGACGGTCGCGGCGCGAACCAGCCTCGCACCCTGGCGGCGGCCGAAACGGTAAGCGATGTGGGTCTCCGCATCCGGGTGAAGAAACTCGTTCGCGAGGTGCGGCGGGAGCGCCTTATCGGCAGGATCGAGATCCAGCATCCTCGGCCGAAGCTGGGGAGCCTCCCGGGCGGCCACCTTGCCCAAGCCCCACAACGTGGCGCCGATCAGCTCGCCACCGCGCTCGCGTTCCACCATCTGGCCGCCGCGCGTGAGGAACCAGAGACCCTTCGACGGGGGCGTCTCGCTCTCCGCCAGCGCCTGCGTGAGGGCGAGGGCACTCGCCGCAGTGCTGCGCGCATCCCCCGCCAACTCGTCGGTGGTCGCCGCGGCGCCGTGACCATCCAGTCCTCCCAGGTGCACGACGCCCGCGAGCGGCGGATCGGAGGGCAGGCCATCGAGCAGCGCGGCCCAGGATTCTCGCCGTTCGGCTTCCACGGGCGCCTCGACGACGCCCGCGCCGGCCGCCTCGGAAAGCTCGCCGGGGCCCGTCGCCGCGCCGGCGAGCACGACCGTCTGTTTGTGCGCCGCGAGCGTGTTCGCGAGTTCAGCCGCCACGTCACCCCGGTCGGCGGCCAGAACCCACGTCCCGGGCTCTCTCGTGACTTCCGCCGGACCCTGCGCCACGATCACGCCCCGGTCCGGGTTCGCGTTCGGATCCGACTCGTCGAAGCCGAGGATCGCGATGTCTTCGAAGCCGGCGTCTGCGAGCGCCTGTCGCCAGACGGCGGGGGTCGCAAGCGCGTGGTGCGGGCGGTAGTCGTCGGCGAACCGCCACCAGCCGTCCAGCTGCCCGAACGTGAGGTCGAGCCACCCCTGCCCGCGCAGATTCTCGAGCGCAATCAGTTGCCCCGACGGGGAGAGAGCCGCGAGGCAGTGTTCCAGCGTCTCGTTCAGATAACGCGTCGCGTGGAGGACGTTGGAGGCGATGACCAGGTCGTAGCCGTGGCGATCGATCCCCTGTGCCACCGGTTCCTTCTCGATATCGAGCACCCGGTAGTCGATCGACGCCTCGGCACCGCCGAATCGGGATTCCGCCTCCGCGAAGAAGCCGGCCGAGATGTCGGTGTATGTGTAGTCGTAGCCGCCCTTCGGCAGTTCCGGGAGCAAGGCCGCCGTCGCCGACCCGGTGCCGGCGCCGACCTCCAGCACGCGCAGCGTGCGCCCGGCCGGCATCGCGCTCAGGAGAGCCGCCGTCGCATCCGCCAACAGGCGGTTGGCCGCACGGGCCACCGGCGCCTTCAGATACAGATCGGCGGCCGTCGGTTCGCCGCTGCTGAAGAGCAGCGTCAACGGATCCATGCGACCCTGGAGAACCTCGGCCAAGGCGCCGGCGCTGCGCCGGAACAGACCGATCTCCGTCGTGCCGTGCGCGTACCGCGCCGCCATCTCCTCCGCCACCGCATCGGGGTCGTCGGAAAGCCCCTCCGGCAGCGGCTCGCCGGACGCCACGGTCACGACGAAACCATCGCCGGCCTGCTCGAGCACCCCGGCGCGGACCTGCATCTCGAGCATCCGCCGGAACAGCCGCTCGTGCTCCGAACCGACGCCCAGACGCTCCCGCAGCTCGGCGGAATCGACGGATTCCCCGCCCACGCGCCGCCAGTCCAGCGCATCCAGAGTCCGGAGAGCGTACGCGCAGGACAGCTGCTCCAGGTCCGCCAACAGCGCCGCCCGATCCTCGGCGTCGACCCCCTCGTTCTCCAGGTAGCCGGTGAAGAGATCCGTCGTCGCGGCGACCTCCGACGGACTCCTCAGGAAATCGGCGGGCGCGATGCCGGCCTCGAGAGCGCGATCCCGCCAGGTCACCTCGTAGAGAAGCTCGTCGACTCCTTCGACGGCCGAGAGGAGCGCCGCCCGTGTCGCCCGCTTCACGGTGAAGCCGACGAGTTCTCCGACCGGCGTCCCGTCGGGGTCGTAGAGCCGGAGGTCGGCTACCTGAACCTCGCGGAGTTCGTCATCGCGCGCGTCCGCGACCGCGCGATCCGGCCCCTCGCGCATCCGCACATGGCAGACGAGCCGATCCGGCAAACGGCCAGCCAGCCACAGGCGTTCCCACGCGAAGGGGAGATAGGTGATGCCTTCGGCGGCGCCGTCGGGGTTGCGCGCCGCACCGAAGGCCTGGAAGCAGCCGTCCAGCACGAGGGGATGTACGTCGAGCGGCGTCCGCTCGAAGCCAGGATCGAGCCTCACTTCGGCGATGGCCTCGCCGGGGCTGGACCAAAGCGCTTCCACGGTGCGGAAGGCCGGGCCGAGATTGATGCCCACCGAAGCCTTCGCGCGGTAGTAGCCCCCAAGGTCCACCGGAGAGAGTTCGGTCTTCGCCGCTTCGACGTCGAGCGCCGCCCCCTGGAGGCCACCGGCCACGCCCGCCCCGATCCGACCCTCGGCGTGCAGCGTCCACCCCTCCTCGCCCTCGGCCCGGCTCAGGACACGGACCCGGCGAGACGGTCCGTCCTCGGGGAAGTCGAGGAGCACCTGCACCCGGCGCGCCGTCTCGCCGGCGCCCTCCTCGCCGTCCTGGTCGGGGAAGACCAGGGCGCTCCGGAGCTGGAAGTCTTCTATCACCACCGCTTCGCTTCCCTCGGCGCGGGCGGCCGAGGCGGCCATGGCGCCATAGAGCGCGCCCGGCGCGATCAGGCGGCCAAAGACCCGATGGTCGCTGAGCCACGCCGGGTCCGAAGGGAAGACCTCCGTGTCGAAGGCAATCTCCCCGCTCGCGGACTCGTGGCGCATACCCAGCAGAGGGTGGCCGGCATCCGAGCGCCGCCGCCTGGGCGCCTCGATCCAGTAGCTCTCGCGCTGGAAGGGATAATCCGGCAACGCGATTCGGCGACGAGCCTCTCCCGCGAAGAGTCCCGGGAAGGACACCGGCAGCCCCGCCTCCCAGGCGCCGGCAACCGCCTCCACGAAGCCGCCGCCTGCGCCCGCCGCTGGCGCCTCCTCGCCTTTCGCCGGTCGCAGGAGGCTCGAGAGGGCCACCGGTGGCGCGGTTCCGGAGGCCTCCGGCCAGGCCATGGTCGTCATCGGCCCCAGCACGGCATGGGGTCCGACTTCGATTACCGCGTCCACGCCGATCTCCGCCAGCGTTTCGACGCCGGCCCGGAAGGCCACCGGCTCGCGCGCCTGACGCCGCCAATACGCGGCATCGGGCGCCTGGCCGGCCCCCAGCGCGCGGCCCGACAGGTTGCTGACGAAGGTGAGGGAAGGCGGCGCGAAGGCGGTCTCGGCCAAGGCGGCCTCGAGGTCGTCCAGGGCCGGTGCGACCATCGCGCTGTGATAAGCCGGGCTCCGCCGCAGCCGCGCGACGCGTACACCGTCCGCCTCGAAGCGCTCCAGGATCGCCTCGATCTCGACCGCCGGGCCGCTGATCGCCTGATGGGCGCCGTTGTCCGCCGCGACACACAGGCCGATGCCATCGGAGGTCGCGTTGTGTTCGTCCAGAGCCGCCGCGACGCGGGAGGGCGGAGCAAAGACCGCCGCCATGGCGCCGTCGCCGGGGAGCGCCCCGATCAGCGTGCCCCGTGCCGCAGCGAAACGCAGACCCTCCTCCAGGCTGAACACGCCGGCGGTGTGCGCCGCCGCAATTTCGCCCAGACTGTGACCGAGCACGACGTCCGGCCGCACGCCCACACTCTCCCACAGAGCCGCGAGCGCGCACTCCAGTGCGTAGATCGCAGGCTGCTTCCATCGCGGATCGTCCAGGTCGCCGGCGACGACAGGTCCCGTTCGACCGAACATCACGTCCAGGAGCGAAGCGCCCCGCTCCTCCGCAAGCAAGGCATCGCAGCGGTCCAGCACCGCGCGCACCACGGGTTCGCTCGCATAGAGCGCCGCGCCCATCCCCGGCCACTGGCTCGCCTGTCCCGTATAGACGAAGGCCACCCGCTTCGCGGCGCGCGGCGCCGGCGTCTCGTCCGCCTCCTGGAGCGCGCGGAGAGATTCGTGCAGGGAATCGGCATCGTGGAACACGACGCCCGCTCGGTGCTCGAAATGGGTGCGCCCGATGGCAGCCGACCACGCCATGTCGGCGAGCAACCGTACGCTGGCGGCCTCATCGGCTGCGAGTCCCCCGGCGCGGTCGTCCATCCACGACCGGTATCGTCCCGCGAGGTCACGGAGGGCTTGATCCGTGCGCGCGGCAAGCGGCAGAAAACGCTTGCCCCTCGGCGCGAGGGTCTCCGCGACCGGCGTGGCTCCATTGAAAGAGGCCGGCAGCGAAACGGCGATGGACCGTGGCGAGCCGTCGGTCCAGGACCCGGGGACCTGTGCGGCGAAGTCCTCCCGGTCGCCGTACCCCTCCAGCACGAGATGGGCGTTGGTCCCCGACCAGCCGAAGCCGCTCACCCCCGCCCGCCGCCGCGCCCCGGACCTGTCGGGCCAGTCCGTGGGTGTCGCCGTCACTTGCAGCGGCAGACGCTCCCAGGGGATTTGGGGACTGGGATCCCGGAAGTGGAGGTGTCTCGGGATGACGCCGCGCCTCATGGCAAGCACCGTCTTGATCACGCCGGCGACCCCGGCCGCCGCTTCGAGATGACCGATGTTGGTCTTGACCGAGCCGATGAGCAGCGGCCGCCCGGGGTCCCGGCCGCGAGCGTACGCGCTACCGGTCGCCTGGGCCTCGATCGGATCGCCGACTTCCGTACCCGTGCCGTGTGCCTCGACGTAGTCCACCTGGGCGGGATCAAGGCCGGCCTGCTGCAGGGCGGCCTGGATGACCTTCTCCTGCGCGGGCCCGCTCGGCACGGTCAATCCGGGGCTGGCACCATCCTGGTTGAGCGCCGAGCCGCGCACCACGGCCCAGATGCGGTCGCCATCGGCTTCCGCCTCGGCGAGGCGCTTGAGCACGACGATCCCGCAGCCTTCACCGCGGACATAACCGTTCGCCGCCGCATCGAAGGTGGCGCAACGCCCGTCCGGCGACAGCATTCCGGCGTTGGCCCGCATCTCCAGGAGGCGGCCCGAGAGGATTGCGTGCACGCCACCGGCCAGCGCCAGGTCCGCCTCGCCCCGCTGGAGGCCGGTCGCTGCCGCATGGATCGCGACCAGCGAGGAAGAGCAGGCGGTATCCAGTGCCAGCGCCGGGCCTTCAAGCCCGAGGGCGAAGGCAACCCGGCCGATGGCGGTGTTGAAGGAGGTTCCGGTGACGGAATAGAGGCTGACGGCGGGCTCGTCCGGGGGAAGGGTGTCCAGAATGAGCCCGCGATACTCGTTGTTGCTGATCCCCGCGTACACTCCGGTGCGGCTGCCCTTCAGCCGGTCGGGGGCCATGCCCGCGTCCTCCACCGCCCGCCAGCACGTCTCCAGCATCAGCCGCTGCTGGGGATCGAGCAGTTGCGCCTCCACGGGCGAGATGCGGAAGAAGGCCGCGTCGAACTGGTCGAGCCCGTCCAGGTAGGCACCGAATCGGCAGGCCGGCCTCTTGCCCTCGCTCTCGGAAAACAGTTCGCCGACGCGCCCGACGCCGGAGCCGGGAACCCCTTCGATGACCCCGCTCCCGCCCGCGTCCAGCATTCGCCAGAAGGCGGCCAGGTCCTCCGCGCCGGGGAAACGGCACGCCATTCCGATGATCGCGATCGGCTCTGCCCGCCGCCCGTTTCGATCTGCCATGGTTATGGTCCCCTTGCCGGCCGGCTTCCCCGGACCGGACATTTGTTCCGCACCGCAATGTCATCCGAAATATGACGTGAAATACCACGCGGTTGCACGAGGAAACAGGAGGAGGACGATGATGCACGCCCGTTCGACCTTGACCGCCCTTCTCGCCCTGGTGGCGATCCCCCTCGCCGTCCCGGCGGGGGCCATGGGCCAGAACCGTGAGATGACGCCGGAGGAGCGCGCCCGGGTCATGGCCGAGTACGAGGCCCGCATCGATGCCGAACTCGTCTCGGAGCGCCCGATCGAGATGTTCGACTCGATCTGGATCGAGGAACTCACGTGGATGGAAGTCCGCGACATGATGGCGGCCGGCTACGACATCGCGATCGTCTCCACCGGCGGGATCGAGCAGAACGGGCCGTATGTGGCGACCGGCAAGCACAACTACGTGCTGCAGGGGACGTGCGAGGCCATCGCCCGCGAACTGGGCAATGCGCTCTGCGCGCCGATCATGAAGCTCGTCCCCGAGGGGGACATCGACGAACCCTCCGGGCACATGCGCTACCCCGGCACGATTTCGCTCCGCCAGGAGACGTTCGAGGCGGTGCTGGACGACGTCGCTTCCAGCCTCCGGGCCCACGGCTTCGAGCACATCGTCTTCATCGGCGACAGCGGCGGGAACGTGCAGGGGATGGCGAATGTCGCGGCGCGCCTCAACGAGCGCTGGGACGACGCCCACGCTCATCACATCCCCGAGTACTACCGGTACGGCGGCGGGGACTTCCTCGAGTCCGAGCTGGGGATAACGGAGACGGAGAACGACGGCATCCACGACAGCTTCGGCATCACGAGTCTGATGATGACCGTCGACCCCACCGTCGTCCGCTACGATCAGCGCGTGAAGGCGGGGCTCGCGAGGATCAACGGCGTCCCGATCGCCCCGAAGGAGAAGACGATCGAGATCGGTCTCAAGCTCCAGGCCTATCGGACCGCGCTCACCGTGAAGAAGATCCGCGAGTCGATCGCCGGCGCCGGCATGTAGCGCGAGCTTCCCCCTCGCTGGCCCGCGCGGCTCACGATCCGCGCGGGCCCCCCTGGGTCTTCACCATCCCCCGCGAGGCGTAGTAGGCCCTTCCGCGCTCCCGCCGATAGGTTGTGCGCGCGAGCACTCCGGCCCCGGGAAAGGGCCCCAGGAAAGAAGGACGAGTGGCGACTCCCCAACCGAGTTCCCCCATCCCCGCGCGTGGCAAGCTGATCATCGGCGCCCTCGCGTTCGGCGGTCTCACGGTGTTGGGGCTCGTGGCGCTGATCCAGTGGCGTCCTCCCTCGGAACTCGGCGGCATCCTCTCCCGCATCACGCCGGCCTTCGCTCTCGCCCTGCTCGCCCTGCTCGCGCTCGACTTCACGCTGGGCGGCGTGCGGTATCGACTGCTCCTCGATGGCCACATCTTCTCGCGCGTCTCGCTGTGGCACTGCATGCGGGCGAACTGGGCGAACATGCTGCTGGGAGCCATCACCCCGGCGCAGACGGGCGGCGGCGCCGCGCAGCTCTACGTGCTGTGCCGGCGCGGGGCACGGTTGTCCGAGGCGATTCTCTGTTCGCTGCTGACGTTCGTCGCCACGCTGCTCTTCTTCGCGCTCGGCGGCCTCGCCGCTCTGGGGTTCCTGCCGGCCGGTGCGTTGTCCCGGGGTGTGCTGCTCGCGCTCGCCGTCGCGGTGGCAGTCATCGCGCTGCTGGCCGGCCTGCTGATCTCGGCCGTCGCGGCCCAGCGGCAAACCGTCCGGCTGCTCCGACGCCTCCTGAACGCGGTATCAAGGCGGGGGACGCGAGTCCGGCGCTGGGCCGCGGCGGGCCGGCGCCTGCTGAGCCGTGAGATCGAACGTCTGGCCGCAGGGGTCCGGGCGGTCGCGTCGCACGGCAAAGTGACGCTCGTCTGGGTGTGCGTCGCGACCGCCGTCCTCTACCTCAACAAGTACTTCATGGGCTACGTCCTCGCGGCGGCGCTCCAGAGGCAGGTAGATCTCTCCTTCATCGGACTCCAGCTTCTGCAGCACATCCTCCTCTACTTCTCGCCGACGCCGGGCGCCTCCGGTGTGGCCGAGGCCTCGACGGGGCTACTGATGAACCGGGTGCTCCTCGCCGAGGTGACGGTATTGTGGGTCGTGGGCTGGCGGCTGCTCACCACGTTCTTCGGAACGATCCTGGGGGCGTTCGTGCTGTTCGGCGAGGCGCGGCGACACGTCGGCGACGTCCGGGCCGACGCGAGTGCCGGCGCGGGGGGCGCGGCGGCGTGAACGGGCGACTCTGCGTCGGGGGCGCCGAGTTCTGGGAGCACCTCGAGCGCGACATCCGCGGAGCACGCGACTACGTCTACGTCCAGACGCTCTCGTTCGAGGGCGACGAGGCCGGGCTGGGTCTGGCCGAGGCCCTGCTGGCCTGCGAAGCGCCCCGGAAGCGCATCGTCGTGGACGCCGTGACGAAGTACCTGATCAACGACCGCTTCATCGGCCTGCCGTCAGCGCGGCGCGACGCGGCACTCCAGCGCGAGGTCGCGGCCACCGGCGAGATGTGCGACCGGCTGGAGCGGGGGGGAGTGCCCGTGCGGTTCGCCTGGCCAGTGGGCCGGCGCTTTCACCGGCTCATCGCTCGCAACCACAAGAAGCTCATCGCGATCGACGACCGGATCGCCTACCTGGGCGGGATCAACTTCAGCGAGCACAACTTCGCCTGGCACGACTTCATGGTCCGCATCGAGAGCCCGGGGATCGCCACGTTCCTGCGCGAGGACTTCGAGCACACATGGCGGGGAAACGACCAGGCGGCCGCGGCCGAGATCGACGGCGATGAAATCGTGGTCGGCGAAGGCCGGGGCAACCCCGGGCTGCGCGACGCAGTCTCCCGCGCGCTAGACCGGGCCACGCGCCGGATCATCGTCCAGTGCCCGTATGTCAGCGAGCCCTTCTGGAGCGCCCTCGGCCGAGCGCACCGCCGCGGCGTGCACGTCACGGTGATGATGCCGCAGGCACACAACCGGGCCGTGATGAAATGGGGCACGCTCGACGCGGCGCGGCGCGAAGGCTTCGAGGTTCTCATGCTGCCGGGGCCCATGACGCACGCCAAGGTCATGCTGATCGATGACTCGGTCGTCCTCGGGTCGGCGAACTTCGACTACGTGAGCTTTCGCATGCAGCCGGAGGTCGTCCTCATCACGAGCGCGCCCGGTCTCGTTCGCGAGATCGGAAAACGCATCCTCGAACCCGACCTTGCGCGCTGCCGGGAGCCGGCGGAGGAGCGCCGCCAGCGCTGGCGCGAGCGCCTGGGCGGCATCTCGATGCGTGTGCTGGAGTTGCTGTCATCCTCGATACGCGAGCGCCGGCCGAGCCCCATCCCGCTCGCCACATGGCGCGACGGAATCGAACTCCCGCGGCCGGGACAGGCTGGCCGATGACTTCTTGGTTTCGGCGGTATCTGCTTCCGGGGTTCGTGTTCCAGTCCATCATCATCGCGGGCGGGTACGGAACGGGGCGCGAACTCGTGGAGTTCTTTCTCCGCTTCGGACCGCTGGGCGGACTGCTGGGGATGCTCCTTCCCGCGGCCATCATGGTGAGTCTGACTTCGATGGCCTCCTTCGAGTTCGTGCGCGTCTTCCAGACGTACGACTACCGGAGCTTCTTCCAGCGACTGCTCGGCCGCGCCTGGTTCGTATACGAGATCGGCTTCCTGTGCGCCGTCCTCCTCATTCTGGCCGTGATCGGATCCGCGGCGGGGACCTTTCTCCTGGAAACGTTCGGCCTTCCGTACGCGGCGGGGGTGATCGGACTCCTCGCCGCCATCGGCTTCCTCGTCTTCAAGGGGACGGGAACCATCGAGCGCTTCTTCTCCAGCTGGTCCTTCCTCCTGTACGGCGTCTACCTCGTTTTTTTCGCCTGGTCGATCGCCCGCTTCGGCGATGGCATCGGGACGGCGCTCGCGTCGGGTGATGTACGCGAGGGCTGGGCGCTTTCGGGGTTCCGGTACGGGGTCCTGCAGCTTTCGCTCGTGCCAGCGATGCTCTTCGCGACCCGACACATCCGGAAGCGGCGCGAAGCGCTGTGGGCCGGCGCGTTGACGGGTCCGATCGCGATGATCCCGGGTGTCCTCTTCCTCGTGGCGATGGCCGGCCAGTACCCCGACATCCTGCAGCGGCCCGTGCCCGCCAACCACCTGCTCGAGCTACTCGGATCGCGCTGGTTCCAGATCACGTTTCAGGTCGTCCTCTTCGGCACCCTCATCGAGTCGGGGACGGGTTTGATCCACGCTTTCAACGAACGGATCGAAGGCGTGTTCTCGGCTCGGCGGGCCCGGATGCCGGACGCCGTACGGCCCGCGGTCGCCGTCATTCTCCTGATTCTCGCCTCCGCCCTTTCCCGGTTCGGAATCATCGATCTCATCGCCACCGGATTCGGCGCTCTGAGCTGGGTCTTCCTGTTCATCTTCGTCCTCCCGCTGCTGACCATCGGAATGTACAAGCTGCACCGGCGCGGAGCCGCGGGGCGCGGAGGGTCCGCCTAGGGTCCGCGTAGGGCGAAATCGGGTCGGCGTCCCTATATTGAGGGGTTGAAGTCGAGGGTGACGTCGCACTTCCATGTCGGGGGACGAGCGATTCCATGAAGAGACTCGCGATTGCGCTGCCCTGCATCGCGCTTTGGGGGCTGATTTCCGCGCTTCCCGGCGGTTCGTCCTTCTCCACCCCTCCCCCTGCGCAGGCCTACGGGCTCGCCCCGGACACGATCCCGCAGGCGATCGTGAGCCAGGTCTGTACGAACTGTCATAACGACCGGCGTCTGCTCGGCAATATGTCTCTCGAACGATTCGACGTAGAGTCGGCGCACCTCGAGGCGGAGACGGCGGAGAAGATGATCCGGAAGTTGCGGGCCGGCATGATGCCGCCGCCGGGGATCCGGCGCCCGCCGCCCGAAGATCTGCTCGAACTCGCCATGACGCTCGAGGCGCGGGTCGACGCCGTGGCCGCCGATCGCCCGGACCCCGGCGCCCGCTCCTTCCAGCGCCTGAACCGGGCCGAGTACGAGCGCTCGATCCGGGCGCTTCTCGGCCTCGATATCGACGCCTCCGCCTACCTGCCGAACGAGACGATCAGCGCGGGCTTCGACAACATCGCGGACGTGCAGAACCTCTCCGCCACCCTGCTCGAGGGATACCTGACGGCGGCGAGCGAGATCAGCCGGCTCGCGCTCGGGGATCTGACCGTCACACCGAGCGAGACCGAGTACGAGGTGTCCCGCTACGCCGAGCAGCGGCAGCACGTGCCGGGCACCCCGATCGGCACGCGGGGCGGGATCGCCGTCGTCCACAACTTCACCGCGGACGGCGACTACGTGTTCCGGCTCGCCTTCCAGCACGAGTCGACCGGGAATTTCTTCGGGCAGACGACACCCTTCGATGAGCAGGTCGAACTCTCCGTGGACGGGGAGCGCCGGGCGCTCATCGACATCGACCGCTGGATGCACCGGCAGGATCCCAACGGTGTTCAGGTCGAGACTGATCCGATCCATGTGACGGCGGGTCCGCACCGGGTGGCGGCCGCCTTCATCAAGCGCTTCGACGGACCGATCGAAGACCTCGTGTCTCCGCACGAGTGGAGCCTCGCCGACAAGAAGATCGGCTACTCGCACGGGATCACGGTCGTCGCCCACCTCCGCGACCTCACGGTCCGGGGTCCGTTCGGCGTGTCCGGCGTGTCGGAGACGCCAACCCGGGCGCGCGTGCTGACGTGCCGGCCCGAAGCCGGGGATACGGAGGCGGAGCGCCGCTGCGCGAGGGAGATCGTGGCGCGGCTCGCGGCGCAGGCCTACCGGCGGCCGGTGGACGAGGCGGACATCGACCCCCTCCTCGGCCTGTACGAGGCCGGGGCCGAGGAGGACGGTTTCGAGGTCGGGGTCCGGACGGCGCTCCAGGGCATCCTCGCGAGCCCGGACTTCATCTTCCGCTTCGAGGAGCCGCCCGCCGGGGCCGGGACCGAGGGGCCGTACCGCATCGCACCGCTCGACCTCGCCTCGCGGCTCGCTTTCTTCCTGTGGGGGATGCCTCCGGACGAGGCGCTCATCGAGGCGGCGCGGACCGGCGGACTCGACGACGCGGCCGGCGTGGAGACCCAGGTCCGCCGCATGCTCGACCACCCGAACGCCGAGGGGCTGGCAACGCGATTCGCCGCGCAGTGGCTGCGGCTCCAGGACCTCGACAACGTGCACCCGGACGCGCTCCGCTTCCCTGACTTCTACGAGCAACTCGCCCGCGACATGCGGCGCGAAACGGAGTTGCTGTTCGAGCACCTCGTGCGAGAGGACCGGAGCTTCTTCGAGTTGCTGACGGCCGACTACACCTTCGTCAACGAGCGGCTCGCGAGGCACTACGGCATTCCCGATGTGGCCGGGACCCACTTCCGGAAGGTCGATTATCCCGACGACACCCGCCGCGGCGTGTTGACGCACGGGAGCATCCTCACCTCGACCTCGCACGCGAACCGGACGTCGCCGGTGCTGCGCGGCAAGTGGATCATGGAGGTCCTGTTCGGGACGCCGCCGCCCCCGCCGCCGCCGGACGTGCCGGATCTGGAGGCGACGGAGGAGGCGGAGGAGGGCCGCTTCCTCACCGTGCGGGAGCGGCTCGAGATGCACCGCGCGAGCCCGGCCTGCCGGTCGTGCCACCGTGTCATCGACCCGCTCGGGTTGGCGCTCGAGAACTTCGACGTGACCGGTGCGTACCGAATCAACGACCAGGGGCGGTCGGTCGATCCAAGCGGCGACCTGTACGACGGGACGCCGCTGTCCGGGCTAGCCGACCTGCGGACCGCCCTCCTCTCCCGCCGCGAGTCGCTGGCGAGGGCGTTCACCGAGAGCCTTATGGCCTACGCACTCGGACGCCGGGTCGAGTACTTCGACATGCCGACCGTGCGCAGGGTCACGCGCCGCGCGGAGGCGGAGGACTACCGCATGTCCGCCTTCATCCTCGGCGTGACGGAGAGCCCGGCCTTCCTCATGAGCCGGGGCGGCGCCATCGTCGAGCAGGAGGACGAGGCCGGAAGCCGTACCGAGGGAAGTAGCCAGGGAAGTAGCCAGAGAAGCCATGACGGGATCAACCGGGGGATGTAGATGGACATCATCACGGGAAAACACATTCCACGCCGCACCTTCCTTCAGGGGGTCGGGGCCACGGTGGCGCTTCCGATGCTGGACGCCATGGTTCCCGCCGGACGGCTGTGGGGCTCAATCCGTCCCGCGGATCCGACCCGGCTCATCGCCATCGAGATGGTGCACGGCGCCGCCGGCTCCACGGCGTACGGGGCGTCGCGCGGTTACTGGTCTCCGCTCCAGACGGGCCGTGACTTCGACTTGAGCACGGGCGCGCTCGCTTCCCTCGAGCCGTTCCGGGATCAGCTCACGATCATCAGCGACACCGACATCGAGGCGGCGGAGGCGAGGATCCCCAAGGAGATCGGGGGCGACCACTTCCGCTCGAGCGCGACCTTCCTGACCCAGTCCCACCCGCGACAGACCGAGGGCTCGGACATCCTGGCCGGGACCTCCATGGATCAGCTCTACGCCGGGCGCTTCGGGCAGGACACGCCGATCCCCTCCATGCAGCTCTGCATCGAGAATGTGGACCAGTCCGGCGGGTGCGCGTACGGCTACGCCTGCGTCTACACGGACACGATCAGCTGGAAATCGCCCACGGAACCGCTCCCCATGATCCGCGACCCGCGGGTGGCCTTCGACCAGCTGTTCGGCGCCGGAGGGAGTGCCGAGGAACGCGCTGCCCGCCGCCGCGCGAACCGGAGCATCCTCGACTTCATCTCGGGCCGCATCGGGGAACTCCGCCGGGAGCTGGGGCCCGTCGATGTCCGCCGGCTCGACCGCTACCTCGACAACGTGCGGGAGATCGAGCGGCGCATCGAGCGCGTCGAAACGCAGAACCGGAGCGGCGAGGAGCGGTCGCTTCCCGAGGCGCCGGCCGGCGTGCCCGATTCGTTCGTCGAGCACGTGCATCTGATGTTCGACCTCCAGGCGCTCGCGTTCGAGTCCGACATGACGCGCGTGTTCTCCTTCAAGCTGGGGCGCGATTCGTCAGCGAGGGTCTTCCCCGAGAGCGGCGTCGACAAGCCGTTCCACCCCGCTTCCCACCATGGAGCCGACGAGGAGAACATCGACGACTTCGCGCAGATCAACCGCTTCCACGTCTCGATGGTCCCGTACCTTCTCGAACGGTTGCAGAACACGATGGATGGGGAGACGGACCTGCTCGAGAAGACGATGGTCATCTACGGCTCGCCGATGGGCGACCCGAACGTGCACAACCACAAGCGCTGCCCACTGTTCGTAGCCGGAGGGGCGAACGGAAAACTGGACGGCGGACTCCACGTCCGGGCCGCGCCGGGGACCCCGATGGCCAACGCGCTGCTCTCGCTTATGCACACGCTCGGTCTGGAGGACATCGAACAGTTCGGGGACAGCACGGGAGCCCTGCCGCTCTCCGCTCCCGGCACGAGCGCGGCCGGCTCGTGAGGCGCGGAGCCGTGCGGCTGGAGCGCGGGACCGTGCGGCTCACCGCCGTAGCCGCCCTGGCACTGCTCTTCACGGCCGGGCACGCGCCGGATTCGCCTGTCGCGGACGCGGCGATGACGGGCGACCTCGCGGCCGTGCGGGCGCTTCTGTCCGATGGGGCCGACGTGAACGCGCCGCAGGGCGACGGGATGACGGCGCTCCACTGGGCCGCACGGTCCGCGAACGCCGACCTGGCTAGCCTGCTCCTCGAGGCGGGCGCGGACGTCGGCGCCGTCACCCGCATCGGAGCCTACACAGCGCTCCACCTCGCGAGCGAAGTCGGCAGCGCGCAGGTCGTGCGCGTCCTGCTCGCCGGGGGCGCGGAACAGACGGCCACCACCGAAGACGTGGGCGGCACGACCCCCCTGCACCTCGCCGCCGGCGCCGGCGACGCGGAGGCCGTCCGCCTGCTCCTCGAGCGCGGCGGGGACGCCGACGCGCGCGAGGCGCGCTGGGGCCAGACGCCGCTCATGTATGCGGCCGCCCGCGGACGGGAGACCGCCGTGCGGGTGCTGCTCGACGGCGGCGCGAACCCGGCCCTGGCCACCTGGGTGACCGACATCACGGCCCTCGCCGAGTGGTCGCAGGCCGACCGCCGCGCCCGCAGCGCGCGAATGCGCGGAGAGCCCGAGCCGTCGGTGCCGCCCCGCCCCGCCCCGTCCGACAAGCCGCTCGTCGCCGGGCCCGATGCCGCGAGCGCCCGCCCCGCGGCGGAAGATGAGGAGGACTACGAGCGCCCGATCGAGGAGCCCGAGCCGCTCGGCTACGGCGACCTCATCGGTGGCCACGGTGGTCTGACGGCCCTGCTTCACGCTGCCCGCGAGGGGCACGCCGGCACCGTGCGCGCGCTCATCGAGGCTGGCGCGGACGTCAATCAGATGAGCGGCGGCGACCGTACGAGCCCCATGCTCATCGCGATGATCAACGGCCACTTCGACCTGGCGCTGGAACTGTTCGAGGCCGGGGCCGACCCCGCACTCGCCTCCGCCGCCGGCGCAACGCCCCTCTTCGCCGCCCTCAACGCCCACTGGGCGCCGAAATCGCGCTACCCGCAGCAGCACGCCTACGGACAGCAGCGGCACAGCTATCTCGACGTCATGCGCCGCCTGCTCGACGCGGGCGTGGATCCCGACGCGCGTCTCGAGAAACACCTGTGGTGGGTGTCGTACAACTTCGACCTCCTGCAGATCGACCTGAAGGGCGCGACCCCCTTCTGGCGTGCCGCGTACTCGCTGGATGTCGAGGCGATGAAGCTGCTCGTCGAGTACGGCGCCGACCCCCACCTCGCCACGATCAAGGTGCCGCCCCGCCGGCTCCCGGCGTGGGACGGCGAGAAGCGCGATCTCTCCGGCGTCCCCCCCGTGCCCGTGGGCGGCCCCGCCGACTACCCGATCCACGCCGCGACCGGCATCGGCTACGGCCAGGGCTTCCCCAGCAACGCCCACCGCTACGTCCCGGACGGCTGGCTGCCCGCGGTTCGGTACCTCGTCGAAGAACTCGGCGCGGACGTCAACCAGCGCGACGAAGAGGGCTACACCCCCCTCCACAACGCGGCTTCGCGCGGCGACGTGGAGGTCATCCGCTTCCTCGTCGAGCACGGAGCGGACGTGACCGCTGTCAGCCGCGTCGGCCAGACGACCGCGGACATGGCGAACGGCCCCTACCAGCGCACGCAGCCCTTCCCGGAGGCCGTGGCCCTGCTCGAGAGCCTCGGCTCGAAGAACAACCACAACTGCGTCTCCTGCTGACGCGGCTCCGCGCCTCAAAGCCGTTCACATGATCAGCGTTTCGGGCCTCGGGAAGGCGTTCGGCGGCCAGGTCCTCTTCCGCGACGCCACCTTCCTTCTCAACCCCGGCGAGTGCTACGGCCTTGTGGGGGCGAACGGATCCGGCAAGACGACGCTCCTGAACATCCTCGGGGGCACCGAGGACGCCACGGAGGGATCCGTCACCATACCGAGACGGCTCCAGGTCGGCGTCCTTCGCCAGGACCACTTCCTCCACGACGATGAGGAGATCCTCGGCACCACGCTCATGGGGAACCCCGACCTGTGGCGCGCCATGGTCGAGCGGGAGGCGCTGATCGAGGCGGAGGACGGAGAGTTCGACGCCGACCGGTTTTCCGAACTCGAGGAGATCTTCCAGCGCCACGACGGCTACACCGCGGAGGCCCGCGCGGGCGAGATCCTCGAGGGCCTCGGCTTCCCGAGCGACATTCACCGCCGCCCACTCTCCACGCTTTCCGGCGGGTTCAAGCTTCGGGTGCTGCTCGCACAGGCGCTCGCGGGTACACCCGATGCCCTCCTCCTGGACGAGCCGACGAACCACCTCGACATCCTCTCCATCCGGTGGCTCGAGAAGTTTCTGCGCGAGTACGAGGGAGCGATTGTCGTCATCTCCCACGACCACCGTTTTCTCGACAATATCGCTACGCACATTCTCGATATCGACTATGAAACCGTCACGGCCTACAAGGGCAACTATGACGACTATCTGGCCCGAAAGAAGGAGGACCAGGAGAGACGCGAGAAGGAACTCGCCAAGCGGGAGCGCGAGATCGCCCACCACCGACAGTTCGTCGACCGCTTCCGGGCCAAGGCGAGCAAGGCCCGGCAGGCCCAGAGCAAGCTGCGCCTGATCGAGAAGAGGGCCGAGGGACTACAGCCGCTCCCGGTCTCCTCCCGGCGCTACCCGAACTTCCGCTTCGAGTCCCGCCGTCCGAGCGGACGCACCGTCCTCGGCGTCGAGGGCGTGAAGAAGGCGTTCGGCGACAACGAAGTCCTCCACGGCGTCGATCTCACGCTCGAACGCGGCGACCGCATGGCGATCATGGGCCCCAACGGAATCGGCAAGTCGACCCTGCTCAAGATCGTGATGGGCGAACTCGACCCCGACGCCGGCGGCGTCACGTGGGGCTACGAGACGCATCCGAGCTACTTCGCGCAGGACCAGGAGGCACGCTTCGAGTCGCCGGGTCAGACGGCCGAGGACTGGATCGCGGGGTTCTGCCCAGGCCGGACCCTCGGTTTCGTGCGCGGCGAGATGGGGCGGGTGCTCTTCACGGGCGACGACGCCAAGAAGCGGGTCGGCAATCTCTCCGGGGGCGAGGCCGCGCGTCTCGCTTTCTGCCGGATGGCGATCGAGCGGCCCAACGTCCTCGTCCTCGACGAGCCCACGAACCACCTCGACCTCGAATCGATCGAGTCGCTGGTCGAAGCGCTACGCGGCTACGACGGCACGCTCATCATCGTCTCGCACGACCGCTGGTTCGTCTCCCGGCTCGCCACCCGCATCGTCGAGATCTCCGAAGAAGGGATCCGCGACTTCAAGGGCAGCTACGAGGAGTACGTCCACTACTGCGGCGACGATCACCTCGATGTGGACACCGTCGTCCTCCGGGCGCGGAAGGAGAAGCGCGCCGCCCGCGCCTCCACGGCTGTAACTCCCGGCGCCAGTGACCTCCCCGTTCCGGGAAATCCACGACGCGGCGATGGCGCGGGAACCGCGCGGGGAAACCGGAACCGCTACCGGGGCGGCTCGCTGCGCAAGAAGCGCGACCGGATCACGGCCGGCATCGAGGCTGCCGAAAGCCGTCTCGCCGAAATAGATGCGGTCTTCGCCGACCCCACCTTCTATGCCGTCACAGCCCCCGAGGAGATCCGCACACTCGAGACCGAGCGCGCCGCCCGCCAAGGGGAACTCGACGAACTGATGAGAGCCTGGGAAGAGGTCGAGACGGAACTCGCACGCCGCAACTAGGCGCCCACCATTCCAACCTCGTCTTGGTTCGGTTGTTTGGGCACCAAGCTCCCCCGCCGCGTCAACGGTCTCTCAACTGCCTGGAGAACAGCGGCTACAGCGGCCACACGACGGGAAGGAAGAAGACGACCATGAGCATCATGAGCAGGAAGAGCGGCGCGCCCACCTTCGTGTAGTCGACGACCTTGTAGCCGCCCACACCCATCACGAGCAGGTTCACAGGGTGGCCGAAGGGGCTCAGGAAGGCGCACGACGAGCCCACGGCCACCACCATAAGGAGCGCCCGCGCCGAGAGATCCAACTCGGAGGCCGCGCTGAGCGCGATCGGCGCGACAAGCACGGCGACCGCCGAGGTGGGGACGAACTGCGCCGCGAGCGCACAGATGAGGAAGATGCTCGCGATGAGGACCCGCGGTCCCATCTCCGCCGCCCGCCCCACGACTTCGCGCGCAATGAGTTCCGCCGTGCCGGAGTCCTCCATCGCGAGACCCAGCGCCAGCATCCCTCCGAGAAGCATGACGACTCGCCATTCGACGAACGTGTAGACCTCGTTCCCCTTCACGCACCCCGTGAACACCATCAGGAGCGCGCCGAGAAGCGCCGCGATGTAGACGGGGAGCAAGTTGAGGGAGGCCGCGAGGATGAAGCCCACCATGATCGCGCTGGCGATCCACGCCCTGTCGACGCGGAAGACCTCATGCAGTTGTCCGTGAAGGACGAGGAAGCGCGGGTCGCGCGCAAGGAGGGCAATCTTCTTCCTCGGGCCGTAGACCAGCAGCGCGTCCCCGAACTCCAGCCCCGTGCGCGCGATGCGGATGTTCGAGTGGAAGGCCCGTCCCCCCCGGAAGATGGAGATCAGGTTCAGGCCGTAGGACTCCCGGAACAGGACGTCTCGCAGCGTCTTCCCCACCAGGTCGGAACTCGGGGCCAGCGTGACCTCGGCGAACCCGACATCCTCCGACTCCAGTTCGCCCACCGAGGGTCGTTCCTCCGCCGGAACGAGCGCCTGGAGCGCCTCCAGGACGGCGAAGGAGGCCGGGGCCCCTTCAACGATGAGGCAGTCACCGGCCCGCAACCTCTCCGATGCGCTCGGCAGGGCGATGTCGCCCGCCTCGCGCTCGACCTCCAGCACCGTGAGATCGAAGGCGCGCCTGAGGCTGGACGCGGCGAGCGTCTTTCCGTCTAGCCATGACCCCTCCGGGATATCGAGCCGCATCAACCATCTGTACAGCTCGTATTCCTCCGTGGCCGAGCCGATGTCCGTCCACCCGATCGAGGCGAACTCGGTCGCGTAGCGGAGTTGCTGGAGCTGGTCCTCCCGGCCGAGCAGGAGGAGCGCGTCCCCCGCATCGAGCTTCACCTTCTGGAACGAGCCGCTCAGAACCTGGCCGCGACGCCGGATGGCAAGGACATGGGCCTGGAAGCGGTTGCGGAAATCGATGCTCCGAACCGTGCTGTCGACGAGGTCCGATTTCTCGGCGATCTCGACTTCGGCCAGGACGGTCGAGTCCTTCACCAGACGTCCCAGGGCATCATCCGATTCGCGGTGTCTGGCGAGGTGACCCCACTCATGCAGGCGCTCGAGCGCCTCGATCCGTCCCTCGACGATGAGCACATCTTCGCTTCGAAGGACGAAGTCACGTTCGGGAGCCCGCACGAGGCTCCCCTTGCGGCGTACGGCCAGCAGGTCGTACCCCAGCGCCTGTCCCAGACGGGCCTCGACGAGCGAGCAGCCATCGAGCGCGGAGTCGGCCGGAATCCGGAGCGCGATCAGCGACTCGGCAAGCCGGTAGCGGCCGCTGAGGTCGATCTCGTCGCCCCCCTCGTCGTCCCCGGTGGATCGGTCCGGCAGGAAGTATCTCCCCGCAACAACTACGTACAGGACCCCCATGGCGAGCGCGGTCGCACCGACGGGCGTGAAGGAGAAAAAGCCGAAGCCCCCCTGCCCCATGCGCTCGAGGATCGTCGAGAGGAGGATGTTCGGTCCCGTACCGATGAGCGTCGTCATGCCGCCGAGGAGCGCGGCGAAGGAGAGGGGGATCAACAGCCGCGAGGGACGCATGCCGAGGCGGCGGGAGATCTCGATCACGACGGGGATGAGGAGCGCGACCGCCGCCGTGTTGTTCATCACGCCCGACATGATCCCCGACGTGAGCATCAGCAGCGCAGTGACCCGCACCGGAGAATCGCCCGCCAGCCGCAGCACCTGGGCGCCGACCAGGTTCGCGACTCCGGTCTTGTAGAGTCCGCCGCTCAGCACGAGCACGGCCGCGATCGTGACCACGGCGGGGTTGGCGAATCCGTCGATGGCGCGCGCCATCGGGATGACACCGGAGATCGCCAGGGAGAGGAGCACCATGAGCGCCACGCCGTCGTAGCGGACCCATTCCGTGACGAAGAGGACGACCGCCACCGCGACGATGGCGAGGACGATGACGACGTCGGCCGTCACTGTCCCGACCTCTGCCCCGGCCGCTGAATCGTCGACACCGCCTGCGCCAGCCCTCGCGCGGTGAGCGTCCCGGCATGACGCCGCCGGCCGAGGAGGATGAGCGGCATGTCCGTCCTCCGGGCGATCTCCAGGGCGTAGGCGCCGATCGCCGGTTCGCCCCGGCCGCGGCGTTCCATCCCCATCACCACGAGATCGCTCTCCTGTCCCAGGCGGGCGACCGGCTCCACATGGTCGTCCGTGTGTTCGAAAGCGACGTCATGCGGACCCGCCGCCTCATCCCTCGCGAGTTGCCGCACGGTGCGCTCGACTCTTCGTCGCTGGTCGGGAGACGCGTCGGACGGGAGCGTGCGCATGAACGTGACCCACCGTTCGGAGGAGCGCGACAGACTCCCGAGCAACCGCGCGCGAAGTTCGCTGTGGTCGCGCCGTCCCTTCACCGGGACGAGAATGCGCCTCGCTTCCTCGATCCGCCAGCGAGGCGGCGCCCGCACGATGACCACGTCCGCGTCGATCCTGGAGATGAGACCCTCGAGCTGTGACTCGACCCCCGGTTCCGTGAGTCGCGGCAGCCCCACGAGCACCGTTTCACACGGCTGGCTGTTCGCCACGCGCGCGATCTCCCCCCACACGTCCGACGCGATCGTGAACAGCGTCTCCGGCAGGATCGAGTCCTCGAGGCCGCGCCCCACCGACTCGCCGAGGATGTCCTTGGCGTCCTGCAACACCGCGTCGCCGGAGAGCGCGGGACGACCCTCTCTCGGGATCACCGACAGCAGCAGGATCCGGCCGACGCTCGGGGCGCGTACAGTCGTGGCCACATCGACCAGGCTCGCGGCGCTGGCGGGGTTTCCGATGGGTACGAGCACGAGCGGGCTGCGGCCGCGCAGACGGGCCAGGTCGGGGTCACGCGCCTGGGCGCTCGCGTCGGCAAGACGGGCTCCGGGCGCGAGCAGAATCAGGTAGAGCGCCACGCCGAGGCCGAGCCACAGCGCCACCACCCGTCCCGCCTCGGGTACGGCGATGGCCTGGAAGATCGCCAGCCCCAGGCAGAGGGCCGCCCCGACGGCGGGAAGCGTCGCCGGACGCGCGTGGCCGGACCGCATGCGCGCGAGTATCGCGGCCCAATGGACCATCGCGAACGAGATGAGGAAGATCAGACTCGATGCAGCGCCCGCGGAGGCGACATTCCCCACCGCAACCGCGATCAGCGTCATCATCCCGCCCGTCGCAACGACGGCGATGGCGGGCGTCCCCGTTCGCCCCCGCATCTCCCCGATGTGGTGCGGAAGCGTCCGGTCGCGCGCCATCGAGAACGCAACGCGCGAGGCCCCGAACAGGTTTGCCTGCAGCGCGGAGAGCATCGACAAGAGTCCGGCGCCGATGACGAACCAGTAACCCGCCGGCCCCATGAAGCGCTCGGCGGCCTCGGCTACGAGCCCCTCGGGGTGGGCCTGCGCCGCGGCCTGGATCCCCTCGGGCGGCGCGCCGACCGTCGCGACGATGACGAGGAGGGGGATGTAGACGACAAGTGCGATCCCGAGCGACAGATACATCGCACGAGGCACCGTGTGGCGGGAGTCCCGAACTTCTCCGCCCACCGCCGCGATGAGGTCGAATCCCTGCAGGGCGATGAAAGTGTAGCCCATGGCCTGCAGCAGGCCGAGCGAGCCCTCGGGTGCGAATGGGCTGAGCCGCTGCAGCGCCTCGCCGGGTTCGCCGACGATCCACGCGATGAACCCCCCGGCGATGAGCACCGCGAAGACGACGACTTTACCGACCGTGGCCGCGTTGCCGCCTCCCGTGGTGCGCTGCACGAGGATGAGCGAGTAGACGGCCACGGCGCCGATCGCAAAGCCGACCTGCGTCCGGCCGTATCCAACCCAGTCCCATGAGGCGCCCAGCGTGGGCGCCAGCCGTACCAGGCCTTCGACGAGGAAGGCGGCGAAGCCCAGTGCGTAGAGGACGCCGGCCACGATGGAGGCGAACCACACCACCCATCCCACCACGAAGGCGACCTCGATCGAGAGCACCTTCTTCGCGTAGGTGTAGATGCCGCCGGATTCCGGGAAGCGCCGCGCGAGGCGGGCGAAGCTCATCGCCGTGAGGAAGGCGATCCCGCCGTTGAGAGCGAAGGCGAGGATCGCGGCGGGACCAGCCGTGGCGAAGGCGACGCCGGCGAGCGCGAGGATCCCGCCCCCCACGATCGCGCCGACTCCGAGCGCCGTCGCGCCGTAGAGTCCCAGATGCCGTTCGCTCATCCCCGAGTCCCCAAAGAGGTGCCGGCCGCCTTGCCGGCCGTCGCGCCGGTAGCGGTGCTGCTGGCGGTGCCCGTTGTCTCCGCCGGAGGGCCCGCTAATCTTGGGGCGCACCCCGACAATGTCACCCCGATACCCCGCCGGAGCGCGAGTGAACGCCCCATCCCTCTTCTCCAAACGGTCTCTTGAACTCCGGGCGCGCGTGCGCGAGTTCATGGAGACACACGTCCACCCCAACGAGGCGACCTTCCATCGGGAGATCGACGCGGCGGAGAACCGGTTCTCCACGCCTCCGATTCTCGAGACGCTGAAGGGGCGGGCGCGCGACGAGGGACTGTGGAACCTCTTCCTCCCTCCCGACGCGGTAGCGGACGACGATCCGGCAGGCGCACCGGGCGACGATCCGGGCAGGCGCCGCGGCGCGGGCCTGTCGAACCTCGAGTACGCGCTCATCTGCGAGATCATGGGACGCGTGGAATGGGCGCCCGAAGTCTTCAACTGCAACGCGCCCGACACCGGCAACATGGAGACGCTGGCCCGCTACGGAACGCGGGCACAGCGGAAGGAGTGGCTGGAGCCGCTGCTGGCCGGGGAGATCCGTTCCTCCTTTGCGATGACGGAGCCGGACGTGGCGTCGTCGGACGCGACGAACATCCGCTCTTCCATCGTGCGGGACGGAGACGAGTGGGTCATCAACGGCCACAAGTGGTGGGCGACGCAGGCCCCCCGGGCGGAGTGCCGCCTCTTCATCTTCATGGGCAAGACGGACCCCGACGCGGCACGCCACCGGCAGCAGTCGATGGTGCTCGTGCCGCGCGACGCCGCCGGCATCGAGATCGTGCGGCCGCTCGGCGTGTTCGGCTACGACAGCGCCCCCGTCGGCCACGGCGAGGTGCGCTTCACCGACGTGCGCGTGCCTGCCGACAACATCCTCCTCGGCCCGGGCCGCGGGTTCGAGATCGCGCAGGGCCGCCTCGGTCCCGGCCGCATCCACCACTGCATGCGCCTCGTCGGGGTCGCCGAGCGCGCGATCGAGGACATGGCCGAGCGGGCGAGGACCCGCGTCGCCTTCTCCGGCCCCCTCGCCGAAAAGGGCGCACTCCGCCATGCGCTCGCCGAGTGCCGCATCGCCGTGGATCAGGCCCGGCTCCTCACCCTGCACGCCGCCCACATGATGGACACCGTCGGCAACAAGGCGGCCCGGCGAGAGATCGCGATGATCAAGGTCGTCGCGCCCCGCATGGCCTGCCGCGTCCTCGACCAGGCGATCCAGGTCCACGGCGCCCTCGGCGTGAGCCCCGACACGTGGCTAGCGGCCGCCTACGCACACTCGCGCACGCTGCGGCTGGCCGACGGCCCGGACGAGGTCCACCTCGAGGCCCTCGCCAAACTCGAACTGCGGGGGTCGTAGGGAAGATCGCGGCGAGCCCCAGGCGGCGCCCGGGGTGCTCTCAGGCACCGCGGGCGAAGCTCCATCCGGCTTCAGCCAGGATCGACGCCTTTGCGCCGACCTCCAGCGCGTTCCGCGAACTCGCGTTGCCCTGGAGGGCGCGCGCGTACACCCCCTGACAGATCGAGGCGAGCCGGAACAGGCCGAACGCCATGAAGAACTCCCAGTCCGGAACCCCGTCGCGTCCCGTCCGCCGGCAGTAGGCGGCGACGTAGTCCTCCTCCGACGGAATCCCCAACGCCTCGCAGTCGATGTCCCCCAACCCCTTCCACAGGGGGCCTTCGGGCAGGTGATACGTCATGCAGTTGTAGGCAAGGTCGGCGAGCGGATGCCCGAGCGTCGACAGTTCCCAATCGACGATGGCCACGACCCTCGGTTCCGTCGGATGCAGGATCATGTTGTCGAGCCGATAGTCGCCGTGCGCGATCGTCGTCTCCCGCTCCGAGGCGTCGCTGGCGGGGATGTTCGCGGGGAGCCACTCCACGAGCGCCTCCATGGCCGGGATCGGGTCGGTCCGGGCCGCCTCGTACTGTCTTGTCCAAACCGAGGTCTGCCTCGCGACGTAGTCCGACGGTTTTCCATAGTTCCCGAGGCCGAGGTCGGCCCAGTCGACGGCGTGCAGCCGCGCCAGCGCCTCGTTCATCGCGTCGTAGATCGCCGCCCGTTCGTCAGGCGAGTCGATCTCGGGCAGCCCCGGCGCCGAGGGCACGCGTCCCTCCACGTGCTCCATGACGAAGAACGCCTGCCCGATCACGCCGGGGTCCTCGCACAGGTGGATCATCTCGGGTACCGGGACGTCCGTGTCCGCGAGCGCGTTCATGACGCGGTATTCGCGCTCGATGAGGTGGGCCGAGGGGAGCAGGTCACCCGGCGGCTTCTTCCGCAGGACGAAGTACCGGCCACCCGCCTCGAGGCGATACGTGGGATTGGACTGGCCGCCCTGGTACTGGAGCGCCGTCAGGCCGCCTCCGAACTCAGGCAGTCCGCAAGCGCACAGGTAGTCCGCGAGCCGCCGCTCGTCGAGGATGTGCGTGGTTGTGACGGGTCCCAGCGTGGCCAACCGATGTCTCCAATGGCGCGCGATCCGTGGTCAAGGAGGGATAGTAGACGTTCCCGCGGGAGCGGTGGAATGTGGATATGGTTGTGATCGTTTAGCTTAGGGGTTCGGCGGGCTCCGAATCCCGCCGATTGATTCCCGCTGATCGCGATTTCAGCTGCGAACTCTCCGCCGACTCTCCAGCGCCTTCCTGAGCCGTCCCTCATCGGCCTTCTGATAGCATCTGAGCACCGTTTGCGCGTTCTTCCAGCCGCCGAGTTCGCACAGGACCTTGAGCGGCAGGTCCATGAGGTCGGTTGCGAACTTGCGCCTGAGCGAGTGCCACCCGCGGCCCCGCTTGGGTTCCAGTCCGGCGATTACCTCGGCCCGCACCCACCAGTCGCGCGCCAGAGAGCGGCTTACGCACACTGACGGGTCCCTCCGCGCGGGGAGCAGCGGGGCGTCCCCGGTCCCCTGGCTCATCCTCCGCGCCTCTTCCAAGGCAGCGAGCGCCTCGGCGGTCAGGGGCGTGGTGTGTTCGTAGCCCGTCTTCTCGTGCCTCGCACGCCACCGCACCACTCCGGATTCGAAATCGATATCCGACCACCTGAGCTGTCGGATAGCGCCGATGCGGTGTCCCGTCTCGTGCGCGAGCACAAGCGCGACGCGGAACCGCCGGTTGACTCGTCGGGACGCGCGGAGCAGCGCCTGGTACTCCTCTTCGTCGAGGACGATCCGGGTGGGGTTCTTCTCCCTGGGCTTCCTGAGGCCCTTGAGCGGGTTCCGGTCCAGCAGCAGGCGGCCTCGCTCATCCCTCGACCTTTCGGCCCAGTTGAGGACCGCGATCAGAAACGTCAGGTCCCATTCGATCGTCCGGTCGGACACGGGCCGTCGACTCGGTCCGATCCTGCCAGCCCGCCGCTCCCGAATGAACCGATCCCAGTCGCGCTGCGAGAGCGTGGCCGGATCGCGGTCCCTGCCGAAGAACTGGAGGAACATCCTCGTCGCGACCTTGTCGCTCCGGCGGGACCGTTCGCCCTTGGTGGGCGTCACCTCCTCACCGTAGATGTCAAATAGCGTGCCCAGCGTGAGCGGCTTGGGCTCGGCTTCCCGGCGCCCGTTCAGCTCCGGTCCTGCGAAACCGGCGGCAGCCTCGTCGGCCTGCCGCTTCGCGCGAGCCCATTCGCGGTGTTTCAGCGACCGGCTCAGCCTGCGCCCGTTCTCCCGCCACTCGATCTGAAGCAGGCCGGTCTTCGGATCCGGAAAGACCCGGACCCGGTTCCGGCCCCATTCTCCGGCGCTGTAGCTGCGCCGACCTCGTTTCGTGCGTGCCATCATTCGATTCCTCCGAAGATGGACTGCACGATCCGCCTGTCGGAAAGGTCGCGAGGAAGCGGCTTGTCCGCCAGTCGCTTGATCGGCTCGTGCCGCGCGCTTCATATCCGTCCCTTCTCGCGGAGCCGCCAGTAGCCCGTCTCCCTCGGCAGGTAGTGGGGCTTCAGGTAGACGCGGCGGGCCGGAAGCGATTTCACGCCGTCGTACGGGAGGCAGATCGCCTGGTAGTTGGCCAGGAGAGAGAACTCGCGCGGCGTGAACACCGGCTCCGTCTGCTGCCGAAACGACTTGCTCGCGCCGATGGTGCCCCGTCCCCCTCCGGCCCGGCCGGACAGAAGCGAGAACTCGGGCCTGCCCGTGGTCTCGGTGAACGTGTAGGAGGCCCGCGTCTTCATGACGCTGCCGCACATTTCCGACGCGATCCGGGCCGACGCCTCGTCGGATAGGGACAGGAAGATCCGGGTGCGGAGCGTCTGGACGAGCGTGCGCCACGCCTCGCCCGAGGGCAGCACGGAGCGGAGCGAGGAGATCGACTGCGTGGCGACGATCGGGATGCACCGGCACTGCCGCGTGAGTGCGAACGCCTTCTCGTCGCCGGAAGGGTCGTCCTGCCCGACCGTCGCAAACGCTTGGTACTCATCGCAGATGAACACGGCGGGCCGCATGTAGCGGTCGGGGCGGCGCGCGGCCTCGGCCGGACGCCGGAGCAGCGCCTGCATCCACGCATTCTTGAGCAGCACGCCAATGGCGCGGGCAAGGGCGGGGTTCGCTCCGGCGGGCATGTTCAGGGCGAGCACCTTGCCTTCGTCGATCAGCTGCGCGAGCGGCGGCAGCCTCCGGCGAAGTCCCGGCATGGCATGGGCGGCACCATCGGCATCGTGATTCCCGGCGGGTGCGGACTCGGCGGGCGGCGGCGGGCAGAACACCCTGGCCACCTCCGGCAGGTCGAAGAGCGACAGGAACACGCTGATGCCCTCGACGATCGAGGTGCGGAGCTTGGCGTCCAACGCCATCCAGTCGTGTGAGTACCACCGCTCGATGGCCTCGACCTGTTCGGCGACCTCCCGGCCCGCGCCTCCGCCGGCCTCCTCGGTCTCGAAGGCGACGCCAAGTTCGTCGAGCCGGGATCCCAGTTCCGGGTCCAGACGGCACCCCACGTTGCCGGTGCCGGGCACGCGCTCCCACGCCCATGCCTCCAGCGCCTGCGGGTGGGCGATCATGTCCTCATGAGAGATGACGGCGCGCTTCGGACGGAGCCGGTCCGCGAGCTCCCGCGCCTCGGCGATCCTCCGCCCCAGGAGTTCGGCGTCCACGGTGCAGCGGTAGATGTCCCGGAGCGTGACCCAGCCGCCCGGCAGGAGCCGGTGCAGCTCGATGATCCACCGCACGAGGTTCGTGTACGCCTGTTGCCAGAACGGTTCCCCGCTCTTGCCGAAGAGCTGGTTGATGAGCGACGCGACGCCGTAGGCCGCCGAGTAGGAGTCGAGCAGCGGGTCGTCGAGCGGGTTCCACTGCCAAGACCCTCCGAGCCCGATTTCGAGGTAGTCGTCACCGCGCCCGGCATCGTCGAGGATGCTCCGAACCTGATGGCAAAAGTCTCCCTTGACCTCCAGCACGAGTGCGCCCGCGCGCTTGCGCGCATCGTCGGCCCGCCACGAGAGAAGCTGCTTGGCGAACGGGTACATGCAGGCCGTGGTCTTGCCGGTGCCGACGGCCCCGACGACAAGCACGCCGGTGTAGAGCCCCTTCTCGGGGACGACGAGCCACGAGGGCCGCTCGCTCTCCCGCGCCACGGTCGGATGGTGCGTCTCGCCGATCACCAGCGAGGGCGCGTCGTCGTTCGGCGAGGTGGGCCACTTGGGCAACCTGCCCCTGCGGCGGAACCTGAAGAGCGGCTGCAACCAGACGCGCCAGACCGAAAGGACGAGCGCGCCCGCGAGGATGACCGCGACGCCGGGCGCGGCGTAGTACCAGATGCGGATGGCGGCGTGGATGCCCGGATCGTTGTAGGCGATCAGGTCGAGATAGGGGTTGTCGCCGACGGCGGGGAACGGCAGTTCGAGCGCGTGCGCGCCCGCCGTTCCGATGGCGGCACCGATGACGGCGACCGTCGAGTTCCTCATCGGCGAAGCCCCCTTCCTGGAGGGATCGTTGGTACGGGAGCGACCCGGCGGGGCGGGCGGCATGGGCCTGCACATGCCGAACCGCCCCGATGCCGCACCAGGCATCCCAAAGGGCCGGGTCGCTCCCGTCCACGGCCCGGAGACCCGGATCGGCACCGGCGATCCGCGGGCCGTGGCACAACCCCAAGCCTTCCAGCAACTTGCGTAACCCGGGTTCCGCACAACACGGCGGCATTCCCCTGCACAAGCACCCCGATGTCGTTTTCACACCTCCCGATCGGCAACGGGCTCCGCTCCACGGCGCTCAAGTCTGGACCCCGGAAAGACGGCTCGACCGCCACACCGAATGGCCGTCGATCACGCCTTCTGGATGGGCCGACCGGAGCAGATTCCGCATCTCGACGAGGCGGCGAAGGTAGCCGTTGAGACCGCCCAGTTCCTCGACCGTCGGGTCGTCCATGCCCCGGATGGCGTTCTCGACCCGCGCGGCCTCGCGCCGGGCCGCGGCGATGGTCCCGGACGGATGCACGGGACGCAGGGCCGCGTCCGCAATGGTCCAGTTCCCGAGGATCGTCCGCGCTCGGTCAAGCGGTCTCCGGGTGCCCGCGACCCCGACGGCCTCGACTGACAATCCATCCTCCCGCAGCGCCTCCCAGAGCCTCCGGTGCCGATCCCGCCACGTAATGTAGCGCCGTCGAAGTGTCGTAGCCGGAATCGGCGTGGACGAACACGGCGCGGCGGGAGTCCAGCGCCACGGGCATCCCGCGCGGGAAGTACCGCCGCGCGCCACCGGTCGCGCCCAGGTAGACCCGGACGGGCAGCGGGGAGCGGTCGATGCCGAGCGCCTCGAACGCGTCCACCTTCTCCGACTCGGTCGGGAGCCAGGGACAGGCCCGGATGCTCGATCACGTAGTCGAACGAGAGCAGGCGGCGCACGACGACCTCGGTCGAGGTGATTCTGCGGTGGCGGACATCCTCGGCACCGAGCACCCGGTAGATGCCGCGCGCGCAGACCCGACAGACCTTCAGGCCCCGGACCGTCTCCTCGGTCACCAGCCTTCGCTCCGCCAAGGCCTGAATGAGCCGGAGCACCTTGAAGCGGCTGGCACTGAGCCAGTCCGAAAGCTGCGCGCGGATGAACACGCCGCCGTGCAGGCTCGCCAGCGCGACCCACTCGGCCCGGCGGCCCGTCAGGCCGAAGGGCTCAAGCGCCCGTTCGCGTCCCTTCACGTGGGTGATCATCGTCGGTTCCCCTCTTGCGAGCCATTTCGGCTCGGGGAGCCGCCGCGACGGGGAACGCACCGACGCCGCGGGGCGCTCCTCGACGAGACCTCGAAATGCTTCGTCACGATCTCCATGCACATCAACCCGAACACGGTGTCGGCAAGCCGCGCAAGTGAGTGGGAAATAGGCCATTTCCCACGTCTCGGCGGGGCAACGGGTTGCCGGATCCGGGTTCGGCCACCCGTCGCCACTGACGGCTCGACGCGGGTTCTCCATCCCGCCGGGGGAGTGCCTTCGTCGGCACTGTTGAAGGGGTGTTCCAGCCTCTCCATGCAAGGAACGGTGAGTAGCCCCCTGCAAGCGAGTCAACTGATAGTGAATCGCCTTTCGTCCAGCAACGTTCGAGGATGTTCGATAACGTACGGCAGCCGAAGGACGCCACCGCCAGCGGTGTGCCGAGCGACCTCCGTGGAGTCTCCGTGGTGGAGCGGTTTCGGTTGGCCGTCCGGCTTGCGGAGGCGACCAAACTGGCCAAGAGTTTGATCGCTACCAGTTGGAGGAATCGCATGCTTGGCCCGCCAGTCGGAGGACTCGCTCCGCGTCAGGCCCTCGGGATCTGGCTGGGAGGCGAAACGGCGCACTCCGAATCGAAGCGAGGCCGAACGGACAAGGGCCGTCCACCAACCGGCGACGACGAAGCCAGTCCGCCCGCAGGTCCCCGCACTGCTTTCATTCAGGTGAAGCCGCGCAAGTGGGTGGAACTCGGATATTCCCACGTCTCGACGGGGCTACGATCCGGGTTCAGCCACCCGCCGCCCAGTTGCGGTGTTGGCGGCCATCCAATATTCGACAGTTGTGGCCGTCGAAAGTCGTACATCTCGGACCGAGCCCATTCTCCCCACGGCGCGCATACGGGGGAATCAGGCTCCAGATCTCCCGCCTCGCGCCGAGGAGCGGATCCGACCAGACGGACCGGGCCGCGCCCCTCTCCCCCGGTGCTCCTGCGGTCCGCGACCGGGATTGGATGAGGCGATGGAGTCGCTTAGGTTTACACTTAGAGGTGGCGCGTCAGGGTCGTTTCCGCATCGCTTGCGAAGGGAGAGGGGGGTTAGGGCGTGACACCGCAAGTCGTTGACCTAGCGTTCCGCCTCACTGGTAGCGATCTGCCCACGGATCACGGGTACTTCCTTTTTGCCGCTATCTCGAAGAACCTGGCTCCTTTTCACGCGGCTTCCGGCTGGGGTATCCATCCGGTTCGCGGCACGCCTTTGGGGAACGGCACGCTCGCCCTTTCCAAGTCGAGCCGCCTCGTGATGCGGTTGCCAGCCGATGATATCCGGCGGGCCATTCCCCTGGCAGGGAAACGGTTGGACGTCGGCGGCCGAACCGTTCGGGTGGGAGTGCCCGAGATTCGTCCTCTTCGGGGCGCTCGGCACCTGTTCGCTCGCTTCGTCACGATCAAGGGCTTCGCTGATGCGCCGGACGAATTCGCCGAAGCGTGCATGCGACAACTCGACAACTTGGCTGTGCGGGAGTATCGCATAGGCGTGGATAAGCGCCGCGTAATGGACGTCAAGGGCTACACGATTGTCGGCCATTCGGTGCGGCTTTCCGGCCTGCACGAGGCGGATTCGGTGCTCATCCAAGAACGCGGGCTCGGTGGCAAACGGAAGATGGGTGCCGGGATCTTCGTGCCGATTCGTCCTGAGCATGCCTGAGGTGCTCCCTTTGGATGTGCTCCTCGCCAAGTCTCGTGTCTCGGCACAGGACGAAGCCATTTCGGTCGCCGAGCACTGCCTGGAAGTGGCGGATTGTGCGGCAGCGATTATCGAGGCGATCGGCTCCGAGCTCGCGGCGTTCTTCGGACTGGACGATAAGGATGAGGCTCAGCTTGCACCGCTGCTCCGCGTGGCTGCGTTGATTCACGACCTTGGCAAGGCGGGAGCCTCCTTCCAAGCCCAGATGCACGAAGGCGAACGCCAGCGGCATCCGTTCTGGCATGAGTGGCTCTCGGTCGCCGTCTGCATGGATCCAGCCGGCCTGGGTTCTTGGATCCGCCGTGCGCTTCCCGAACCCCGAGGTCGGACGGCCGTGCTAACCGCAGTCATGGGTCATCACGTGCGCACATCACCTTCTTCTGTACCGAAGGCCCGGGAGCCTCGGGACGAGGTCGTTTACCTCGACCACGCCTCGCTCTCCAGCCTTTGGCAGCAATTGGCGATTCATGCGCCGGGCGAGGCAACTCCCGAGCCCGAAAGGCGCGGCCTCACGAAAGTCGAGTGGGAGGATCTGCTCTGCGCCTATTTCCTGTTCGTGCAGGATGCCGTGCGTGACCAGCCCCAACCTGGGCGGGAGCACCTTGTGTCGCTCGCCGCCTGCTGCAAGGCGGCTCTCGTCGCTGCGGATACCGTGGCGTCGGCGCGGATCAGCGGGCAGGATACTGCGGCCGGATGGGCCAAGACCGTTCTTCGCCGAGGCCTACGGTCGGACGAACTCGACCGAATCGTGGATGCGCGCCTCGGTGGACGGCCACCCTACCCATTTCAGGAGAGGGTGGCCGCCTCCGACGAGCGGGTGACTCTGGTTGAAGCGGGGTGCGGGAACGGGAAGACTCTTGCCGCCTACATGTGGGCCCGACGCAGTGCCGTCGGTCGACGCCTCGTGTTCTGCTATCCGACGACAGGCACCACTTCGGCCGGGTTTCAGGACTACCTTCTCGCCCAAACCGAACTTGAGCGCCGCCTCATGCACGGTCGTGCATCGGCCGACATCGAGCACATCCTCGATAACGGCGCCGCGTGTGACCGGGACTCGCTCTGGATCGCCGACGTGCTGGACCTATGGGGCACCAAGGTGGTGGCGTGTACGGTGGACTCGGTGCTCTCGCTCCTCGCGTGTTGGCGTCGTGCCCTCGCTGCCGCCCCCGTCTTCGCGCAGTCCGCGTTCGTCTTTGGCGAAGTGCATAGCTACGACGATCAACTCTTCGGCGCGTTTCTCGCTTTTCTTCGCTGGACGCGAGCGTCCTGCCTCGTAATGACGGCGAGCCTGTCCGACGCGCGAAGGGCTGCGATCGAACGGGCGTGCGGGAAGCCGCTCCAGCCAATCGGGGGAGAACCTACCATGGAGGATGCGGCGCGTTACGGAATCGCACGTGTCCACCCAGAAGATGTTACCGAGTGGGTCGAAGAAGCCCGCAAGAGCGGGGGCAAGGTGCTGTATGTCGCCAATACGGTCGCGCGTGCGGTCGCGGCATTCAACCGTTTGGGTACCCGCTGGAGCCCTGACGCTCGGCTCTACCACAGCCGTTTCAGGTATGAGGATCGAGTACGGGTCCAGGGAGAAGTGCTGGAGCTCTTTCGGGGCCGCGGCCCGGCCTTTGTCGCTGCCACGCAGGTCTGCGAGATGTCGCTCGACATCAGTGCCACCCTCCTGATCTCGGAGCTGGCGCCATTCCCGGCGCTCGTACAGCGGCTGGGCCGCCTGAACCGTCGCGCTCGCGAGCCGGAGGCAGCCTGCCCCGCCCTCATCGTTGAGCCCCCTGATCCGCGGCCCTACGATAAGGAGGCTCTGTCGCTGGCGGACCGCATGGTCGCGTCTCTGGAGGGTCAATCGTCATCGCAGCGCGATCTCGCCCGTGCGCTGGCCGGGATGCCGGACGGACCGTACGAGGACCGTATCATGCCCCTGCTCAGCCCATCCGACATCGCCGGGACTCAGCCAGGAATGTTGCGCGACGGCTCGGTGTCAATGCCCGTGGTTCGGGAAGAGGACCTTCCATGTTCGCGGAACCGCATCACGCGAGCCGAACTGGTTCGGCTCACGATCCCGATGCTTCCGTCGCAGGACCATGATGTAAGACTCTGGCACCGCCTGCGGGGGACGCTCGTGGCACCCGCGGGGAGCATCGACTACGATCCGATTAGGGGTGCGCGATGGCGGAACTGACTTGGTCTGTCACAGCGCCCGGCCTCAACTCCCTGGAGCGCTGCGGCCTCGGAGCGATGGCCGCCACGATCGATGCTGCGGATCAGGAGGGGGTCAACCTGACGCCGCTCGACGCATCGTTCGATCGCGATTCCGTCGTGCTGCGCTGGCACGACGACGTACCGGCCCAGGACGCGCTCGCGCAGCTTATCCGGTTCGCTTGGCAGGCTCGGCAACCCGCCGCCGAAGAAGGCTTGGGGGTGCTCTATCTTCCGGCGGTCCACCGGGGCTCCGCCAGGGATGCCTATCCGGACCGCTTGCTGGAGCACAACGGCATCCTCTGGACCTTTCTCCAGCACGGGAAGTCTCAACCGAAGACGAAGCCACCGACGCGCCAGCGGATTGAGTTCGAGGACCGCTCCGTCGAAGTCCATTTCAAGGAGCCCAAGACGAACCACAAGTACGTCTCCGAGTTCTCGCACAAGCTCTTCGGCAAGACGGGTAACCTCAAAGCACGCGTCGACCTCGCGCAGTTCATCATGCCCGGCGCGACGGCCCGACACGGCGGTGAGAAGTCTTGGACCGGCTCGGCCACCCGGGCCGTGCCCCTCTTCTTCGCGCCGATCGGCTGCTTCTTCCTGAGAGCGCAGGAGTCCTGGGTGGTCGTGGTACCCGACGTCTCCGATCTGGCGACATTCGCGTGCGTGCGCCCATGGGTGCAGGTCGGGTGGAAGGATGCGGAAGTCCGGAGCCTCGAGGACGCGGGCCTTCGGGTGGCGGTTGCTTACCGGACCCAATCGCAGACGCGGCGTCTCTCGCTCAAGGGTCTTGAGGTCTTGAGGGTCGGCAGTGTGGCTTGGAACAAGCAGCAGAAGGTCCGCTCGCACTTCTGCCGGGTCCGTCCCGGTACGGAAGAACTGGACCGATTCGAGAAGGTTCTTCGACATCTGCCGAACCGTTACCAAGCCCGGAAAGATGGTACGGGCGACTTCATCTCGGTGCCGACGCCACGAGGGAGGATCTCGGCCAACGTCGTGCATGGATACTATTGGTACCGCTCCCTTTTCGACATCCCGAAGGAAGATCGCAAGGAAGTGAAAGGCCTGAGCAGGAGCAACGAGTCGGAGGAGCGAGCTTGGTTCCGACTCATCGGGTACGAACGAAAAGCCCTAACAGCCATTGCAGAGGAGTTTCCAATGGACGCCGATCAAGAGTTGGACCGATTTTTTCGGGAGGCCATCCACGAGGCGATGGCGCGGCGGTTCCGGGAGGAAGCGGATCGCGCCAAGCGGGGGACGAGATCCGTCCAGAAACGCTGGGACGACTTTCTCGAGTCCTCCCGGAGATTGTTTTCGCGATCCAATACCCGCACTACGCTACGGACGGCACTGGCGGGATTCTTCGCCGAGGCCGGAGGTGGCCACACCCTTCGAGAACACGCTCCGGCTATCTGGGCATTCATCGATGCGCCAACCACGTGGCGCCGCGCTCGGGATCTCGCATTATTTTCCCTTGTAACCTACCAGGGGAAGGTAGAATCCGAGGAGGCCGACGTGGCGAGAGATGCCGACCAGAGCGATTGAGACCGACGCAACTGAATTTCACCCAAGAGCGGAGACCTACCATGGCCCGTCATCTCTTCGGCACAGTTCTGACACTGCACGGGATCGCCTCCAACAACCGGGGCGAGTCCGCCGGCAACGTGACCACGTTGCAGAAGGTCATCAAAGACGACGGACTCTTCACGACCGTAAGCGCCGAGGCGATTCGCTACGCGATTCGGGAGGCGTTCACCGAGGCCGGCAAGGCCGTTAACCGGCGGATTACTCCCGATGGCAGTGAATGGACGGATCCGACCTTCGAGGACTGGACGTCGCATCTCGACGACGACCTGCTCGGTTTCATGCTCCCCAGGGAGGACACCGTCAAGCGTCGCGGCCGACTGGAGATAACCCGGGCTCTCAGCACTCGCCCCTGGCCGGGAGACGTCGTCTTCAATGCGGCGGCAGTTGGCGCGCAGTCGTCGGGAAACACCGATCCGATTCCCTACGGGACCGAGATTCACGCGACACGCTACCAGTACTCGTTCGCCCTCACACCCGAAGCTCTCGAGGAACAAAGGCGGGCCATCGATGCGTTGGAGAGCATTCGCGATCTTCGGAGGGTGGCGGGCAATCACAGCCGGCACCTCTACGATTTTTCGCCTGACGCGGTCGTGCTGCGCTGGACGCATGACCCCGCTCCACGGCTGATGTACTGCTTTGAGCAGGATGAGCGTGGTGCGATCACCGCTGATTCGCTTCTTCTGCGAATCGGCTCCGGCGACATCGACGGAAGTGAAGTTGTGGTCGGGGGTCCCGCAGCGCTGGGGCTACGGGACAGCCTTACCGCCGCAGGGGTTCAATACAAGGAGGGCATCAAGGACGCTTTTGCCGTAATCGAGGCCAGAATGCGGCACGATCTGGGTTTCTAGGAATGGACGCCTTTGTCGTCCGAGCGTCCGTGCCGGTCGTATCGTTTCGCCCCTACCTGTCTAGGGATTATCAGGACACGTATCCGGTTCCGCCCCCCGCCACGGCGTTCGGCATGCTGCTTTCGCTCTGTGGTATCGCGGAAGCGGGACGCCCCGACTTTGGAAACACCGAACTCGCGATCATGGTGGATCGTGTCCGTGAGCCGTCGCCTGTCCTGCGGAGGCTTCGGCGTGACTCCAGTGACGATCAGCGCCACGGACGGGTGGGCTACCGGCCCGACTACCAAGAGCTGATCCTCGGACTTCGAGTGTGGATCGCAGTGCGGCAAGGCGATGCGGCTCGTGACCTGGCGGATTGCGCCCGGGACGCTTTGAAGCGTCCCGAGAGGTTGGACCGTTACGGGGCGCTTTCGCTTGGTGAGAGCACGTTTCTGGTCGACGAGATCTCAGTCTTCGATTCCGCTCCACGAAGCGGTATCTCTCTTCGCCCTGACGGCGCCGGGTCGCTGACCCTCCCTGTTTGGGTCGACTACCAAGACCCGAAGAGAACCAGGCTTCAGCGATTCAGCCTTGAGGCGCGCGTGTTTTCAGAGGATGACTTTGTCCAAGTCGGGCCGGGCGGCTGACATGGACGACGATCGTACCCACGGGTCCGGTTCGGCGCCGCAGGAAGACTCGGCCGACCTACTGCCCGTGATGGCCCTTCATGCTCTGGCCTACTGCCCTCGTCTATTCTATCTCGAAAACGTTGAAGGGCAGCGGGTCGCAAACGCCAAGGTGTACGCGGGCCGCGAACTCCATTCTGGACTCGAGGACAGGCACGGAGACTCGATTCAAGTCGACTCACCCCGACTGGGGCTGCGGGGACGAATCGATTTTATTCGATCGGAGCAGGAGGGAGTGATCCCTGTCGAAGTAAAACGTGGAAGGGCTAAACGGACCGAGACCGGACTCACCGGATGGCCATCGGACATCCTTCAAGTCGTCGCCTACGCCATGCTTCTGGAGGACTCTCTGGAAGGCTCCGTGCAGCAGGCACGCATCCACTACGCAGGCGATGCTGCTTGGGTTCGGGTAGCCGTCACGGATGATCTCAGGAGAGACGTGCGGGCGGCCATCGACGAGGCTGGGAGGCTCGGCGCATCGTCACGACGCCCACCTGTCGCCCAGAACGAGAACCTCTGTAGGCATTGCAGTCTCAACCGGGTCTGCTTGCCAGACGAAGAACGGCCGCTCGAGAATCGGAAGTTGCCGGCCCCGCCGGATGATGATCGTCAGATTGTGCACGTCACCGACCCAGGTTCGCGGATTGGGAAATCAGCGCTGTGTCTGAGGGTGCGAGCAGTCGGTGGGGGCGTCACTGACCTTCCCATTGCGCAGGTTCACTCGATCATACTGCACGGCAACGTCCAAGTCACGTCGCAAGCTATCCGCCTCTGCGTGCAACGTGGTGTAGGCGTGCACTGGTTGACCGGGAGTGGACGCTATCTCGGTTCGCTCGCAGCGTCCGTGGGGAATCCCACGCGTCGGATTCGCCAATACGAGGCGCTACTGGACGCAGACACCCGCCTCAGGCTAGTTCTCGCCCTGGTTTCGGCCCGCATCTGGAACCAATACCGCTACCTGTTGAGGGCCTCGCGCGGCAAGAAGCAACTCCGCGCGAACTTGCAGCCGTTCCTTCGGGAGCTTCGGACTGCGACGCACCGTCTCAATCGGCAGTCCAACGTGGACTCGATCAGAGGGATCGAGGGGGCGGCCGGTCGAGCGTACCACGGCGGATTGAGGAAGCTCATACAGCCCCCGGAGTTCGCGTCTCAACGAAGGACGCGACGACCAGCCCAGGATCCCTTCAATGCTCTCTTGAACTACTCGTATTCGCTCCTGCTGGCGAGGATTGCCAATGCCGTCCTGGCCTGTGGCATCGACCCGCACCTAGGGTTCTACCACACGGATCGCTCGACGGCCCCACCGCTGACGCTGGACTTGATGGAACTGTTTCGCGTGCCTTTGTGCGACATGTCGATTCTCGGTGCGATCAACCGCCGGACCTGGAGGCTGAGTGACTTTGATTGTTCGGATCTCGGCGTCCGCCTGTCACGCCACGTGCGGACCCAGGTGATCGAGTTGTTCGAACGGCGGCTTGACGCCACATGGAAGCATCCGGCCACACGCCACTCGCTGACCTACCGAAAGGGGATCGAGTTGGAAGTCCAGCTGCTGGAGAAGGAGTGGTCTGGATCAGAGGGGCAGTTTGCGCAAGCGAGGTTGCGATGAGCGGTCGTGCCGTTCCACCAAGAGGTGCGGGACGGTGGTATTTGGTCTGCTATGACGTTCGTGATCCGAAACGCCTTCGGCAGGTAGCAAGGATGCTTGAGGGGCACGGGGAGCGCATCCAATATTCCGTCTTTCGATGCTGGTTGTCGGCATCTGGACTCGAACGACTCCGCTGGGAATTAACGGAAGATTGCGTGGCCCAGGAAGATGACGTGATCTTCATTCCGCTCTGCTCACGATGCGTTACAGGGATCAGAGTCACTCACAGTGCTCTCAAGGAGGGCTCGTGGGAGCCGCAACGGGGCCGCGTTCGGATTCTGTAGTCTCGCGATTCAAGCATCGAGGGGGTACGGGATAGAAGGGTCGCTTCTTGACAACACGGAAACCGGGGTCCATGAAAAACTCCCTGCAAGAACGCGTGCCGCTTACCTTTACAGAGGAGCCGTGAGAACCGCTTTGATGCCGGAAGGCGTTGAGCACCGGTACACGTTCTGCGTCGCGGTCGGGGTGAGCACGGAGTGAGAACCGCTTTGATGCCGGAAGGCGTTGAGCACACGACGAAGGTGTTCGACAAAATCCAAATTGCTCCTGTGAGAACCGCTTTGATGCCGGAAGGCGTTGAGCACCTGGAGGCGTGCCGGGCGCTGGGCGAGTCGGAAAAGGTGAGAACCGCTTTGATGCCGGAAGGCGTTGAGCACCGGTAGATGTCGCCGAGCTGCGGCTTGAAAACTCCAGTGAGAACCGCTTTGATGCCGGAAGGCGTTGAGCACCGGTAAGTGTCGCCGTCTCCGGCGAGCTTGCGAAGTGAGAACCGCTTTGATGCCGGAAGGCGTTGAGCACAGAGGCGACAAGAGCGCAACCATCATCTGCCCGAAGTGAGAACCGCTTTGATGCCGGAAGGCGTTGAGCACCGGTGCCTTCCCATGACGGTCGCCTCGTCCTGGGGGTGAGAACCGCTTTGATGCCGGAAGGCGTTGAGCACTGGTGGACGGGGGCGCTCGCGATTACGCCGGCGGCGGCGTGAGAACCGCTTTGATGCCGGAAGGCGTTGAGCACATCGGAGACATGCGCGCTGCCACACTCCGTGTGCAGAGTGAGAACCGCTTTGATGCCGGAAGGCGTTGAGCACGCGTTGTACCCGCCTCTCTGCGTCCAGCATGGCGTGTGAGAACCGCTTTGATGCCGGAAGGCGTTGAGCACTAGTGCCGCTGAGCCCGGAGCGAGCAGGCCGGATCGTGAGAACCGCTTTGATGCCGGAAGGCGTTGAGCACTTCGAGAAGCTGATCTCAAGCCCCTTCTCGCTGCCGGGTGAGAACCGCTTTGATGCCGGAAGGCGTTGAGCACGGGACCGACTCCGACCAATCGTCGTGATTGTAGAGCACGACGGGTGAGAACCGCTTTGATGCCGGAAGGCGTTGAGCACCGATCCGGGCCGCTGGTTCGGCCACGTCGAGACGAGTGAGAACCGCTTTGATGCCGGAAGGCGTTGAGCACCAGTTCGGCAAGCCGCTCAAGGTCTGGGGCAAGACGTGAGAACCGCTTTGATGCCGGAAGGCGTTGAGCACACCGTGGGGATGCTGGCCGGGGTGCCGGCGTCCGCAGTGAGAACCGCTTTGATGCCGGAAGGCGTTGAGCACAACTCGATCCGCCAGTTCGTATCGCCCCGCTGCCGGTGAGAACCGCTTTGATGCCGGAAGGCGTTGAGCACTATCCGTCCGGATCGAGGACGAGATCGAGCTTGACGTGAGAACCGCTTTGATGCCGGAAGGCGTTGAGCACCAAGTCGACCAAGACGCCAGACCCGCCGCGCCACCGGTGAGAACCGCTTTGATGCCGGAAGGCGTTGAGCACCCCTTGTAGGCCGATTTGATCAATCCCCAAAGCGCCATGGTGAGAACCGCTTTGATGGGAAGGCGTTGAGCACCCGGACATCAGCGAGCTGGGCCGGGTCGGTTTCCGGTGAGAACCGCTTTGATGCCGGAAGGCGTTGAGCAACAGTGTAGTCGACGATCTCATCAAGGAGATCAAGCACGCGGTGAGAACCGCTTTGATGCCGGAAGGCGTTGAGCACATAAGGAGCCTGCGCCCGCGGTTCAGGTCGGCCTTTGCAAGCGAGATGTCAATGGGCATCGAAAATGTCCCACTTGTGGGCATTGAAAATGTCCCATCTCGAGGGAGGGTCGTACGGCGGTCACGAGGTTGACGCTCCGGGCGGAGACACATCACGGGCGGGGCCGGGGTGGATGGCCTTGGAGAGATCGGCGTGGCGACGCATGCGGTAGCTGTTGCCGCGGATGTTGACGATGTGGCAGCGGTGCAGGAGCCGGTCGAGCAGCGCGGCGCCATGACCTCGTCGCCGAGGACCCGGCCCCACTCCTCGAAGCCCTTGTTGGAGGTGAGCACGGTCGAGGCGTGCTCGTAGCGCCGGTTGACCAGTTGGAAGAAGAGGGTGGCTCCGCTCTGGGTCACCGGGAGATAGCCGATCTCGTCAACGATCAACAGCGCTGGGTGGGAGAGGGTCAGTCATGACCACCGCGCTCCCTTCGCGGGGCAGCCGCCGAACCGGGACATTTTCCGTGCCGATTGACACATGAGCGTGCGCTGCTACACGGGGGGACAGGGACTTGACCGCAAGAGCCTGCGTCAGCCGCGACGCGTCCGCTTTCCGCGTCGAACGTGTAGCGTTAGAGTCACCGTGCGTTTCGTACCCCCTCGGACCCATCGACGCGGAGTGGCCTCGTGCGAGTATTCGCTTTCGTCGGCGTACTTGCGTCAGTCGTCTCGCTGATCGGCTGTGCAGCAGGCCTCACTCGCGCGGGTTCGATGATACGCGAATCCACTGATCTCTCCGTCCGCAACCGCTGCGAGTTCATCGGCACGATCGATGAGTCCGAGAGGATGGGAGCGGGCCAAGGTGATAACCGCCGTGGGGCGTTGAACCGAGTTAGAAACCGGGTGGCGGAGCTCGGTGGCGACACTTTCCTCATCGTCAGCTTGGGCACCGATAACTCGGGCGCATATGTGCAGGCGGAGGTTTACGGTTGCGGTACAGTTCGCAGCTCGGCAAGCCACGCGCCCGCTACTCCTGCACCCTCCGGCCGAGAAGGCTCCATGACCACGGGATCGGGATTCTACGTAAGTCGCTCTGGACACGTACTCACGAATGCGCATGTGGTGGAGCAGTGCCGAGAGGTGCGCATCCCACCGACTGGTACTGCCGAGATCGTGGCTCGCGACGACGCGAGCGATCTTGCTCTCCTAAAGAACGACATCGCCAACCAGCCGATCCCTGCCATTTTCCGGGGAGGCAGGGGAGTACAACCGGGGGCTGCCGTGGTAGTGATCGGGTTCCCCCTTCAGGGAATCATCTCTTCCGGGCCGAGCGTCACCACTGGGATCATCAGCAGCCTTGCGGGACCTTCTAACGACCGCCGATTGTTTCAGATGACGGCACCGATCCATCCTGGTAGTAGTGGTGGACCTGTATTGGACGACGCCGGCAATGGAGCTGTCCCGCTTTCACGGACGGTTAGTTTCTGTGGTTGATCGTCTCGGGCTCTTCTCCTTTCGGCCTCTCTCAGGCGCTCGGGAGAGGACGTCCGTGCGCGCCGCCGGTGCGCCTCAGGCCGCATGGTTCCTCTCGTAGTCTGCCGGCGACTCGTAGCCGAGTGCGGAGTGCAGCCGCCGGGTGTTGTAGAAGCCCTCGATGAAGCCGAAGACCTCCCGTCGCGCCTCGTCCGCCGTGCGGAAGGAGCGCTTCCAGATCAGCTCGCACTCGAGCGTCGCGAAGAACGACTCGCACATGGCGTTGTCGTACGCATCGCCCGCCGAGCCCATGGACTGGGCGATGCCCGACTCGCGACAGCGCTCCCCGAAGGCGAGCGAGGTGTACTGCGAGCCCCTGTCGGAGTGATGGACGATGCGCCCCCGGGGACGACGGCGCGCGAGGGCCATCGACAGCGCGGCCTCGACGAGTTCGGTCCGCATGTGCGTCGCCATGGCCCAGCCGACGACGCGACGGCTCCAGACGTCGAGCACAACGGCCAGGTACAGCCAGCCCGCCCAAGTGGGCACATACGTGATGTCGGCCACCCACAGCTCGTCGGGCCCGGAGGCCGAGAAGTCCCGCCTCACCAGGTCCGGCGCGGGCCGGGCCTCGGTGTCCCTCTTCGTCGTCGCCGTCTTGAAACGCCGCCTGGTCGCGCCCTCGATCCCCAAGCCCCTCATCAGCCGCCCCACGCGCTTCTGGCCCACCCGCTCGCCCTCGGCCCTGAGCGTCGCGTGGATCCGCGGACGGCCGTACGTCTCGCCGCTCCCGGTCCAGATCGCCCCGATCCGCGCCTCGAGTTGCGCGTCCCGCCGCGCGCGGTCCGAGGCAGGACGCTTGAGCCAGTCGTAGTAGCCGCTGGGGGAGAGACCCAGCACCCGGCACATGGCCCGAAGCGGAAACTCGGCCCGGTGCGCCTTCATGAACGCGTACCCCCGCCGGGGATCGATCCGCTCTCCTGCGCGGGGCACCGCCGCGCAGCGGTGGTCAGGCCGCGGCTTTTTTTAGGATGTCCCGCTCCATCCTGAGCCGCTTGTTCTCACGCTCCAGGCGCCGCAGTTCGTTGCGCGCCTCCGTCGTCAGCCCGTCGCTACGGAACCCCTCGTCCACGTCCGCCCGCCGGACCCAGTTCCGGATCGTCTGCTCCGACGGATCGAACTCCCGGGCGAGTGACGCGGCGCTACGCCCGCTCCTCGCCAGTTCCACCAGCCGCTCCCTGTACTCGGACGGATACCGCCCCTGCCGGCCCGCCATAGGACACCTCCTTGCTTGACCCCAATGGATAGGTGTCCGTCAAAGCGGGGCAACTCCACAATGTAGTTGGGGTGGCAACGGCGAAACTCGATCCCTTTGTCATGGCTCGCGAGACGGGCGACATCCCGCAGAACGTTAGCTTCGCGGTCAGCGCTGGAATCGCGCGCGCATTCCTCGACTCCGAAAGGGTTCGGTACGAGATCCTTCCGTCCGACCCCGCCCTCCCGACCGAGAATATCCCAACGAGAGCACGGCAGTTTACGGTGAGAATCGAATGCCGGGAGTGACGGAGCACGAGCACCATGACGACGAAGCCTGCTACCGACGCGGGGTGATCTTAGCGAGAAGCAGAAAGGGGTTAGGTCGGCCGGCTTCCCACCACGAAGCCCGTGGTAGGGCGATCCATCCCATCGTCGGCGAACATCGGATGGGCGAGGGGTTTTCTTGAAGTTGCGGCCGAGTCGCCCCCCGACGACGGTTCACAACGAGCAGAGCTTCCCCGACAAACGGTCTGGTTCTGCCCGCTGTAGCGGGACGATGCAGCGGGTTCATCCAACCGAAACCAATGCAGACCGTGCAATCCTGTATGAACTGCCGTGCCATCTTCCAGTACCATCCATAGCCGTCCGCGTACTGTCCAGTAACATCCTGTAGTCCGTTGTTTTATCGTCATTTACGGTAATCTCCACATCCCTTGCGGTCCACCGCCATCCGGTGTATTCTTTCCTGTGTAGTGTTGCAATAAGTGATACACTCCCAAGAAGGGAACCCATGATGAAACGACCCAGGATGCTCACCGCTGCCTTCGTGCGGACGGTGAACCGTCCCGGCGTCTACGGCGACGGGCGCGGCGGGCGCGGCCTGAGCCTGCGGGTCCACCGCACGAAGACTGGCCGCATCAGCCGGACGTGGCGCCAGCGCCTCAGGATCGAGGGGCGGCTGACCTCGGTCGGGCTCGGGCCGTATCCCGAAATCACGCTTGCCGAGGCACGCCGGAAGGCGCTGGACAACAGCCGGGCGGTCGCCCACGGCGGCGACCCGCGCCGCGGACGCGGCGTCCTGACGTTTGCGGAGGCCGCCGAACGCACGATCGAGCTTCACCGGGACGGTTGGAAGGTGGGGAGCCCGCTGCCTGAGCAGTGGAGATCGACGTTTCGGCTACACGCCGCGCCGCTCCTGGACAAGCCGGTGGACCGGATCACGAGCGCGGACGTATTGGCCTGCCTCGCGCCGATCTGGACATCGAAGCCGGGTGCCGCCAAGACGGCCCGGCACCGGATCGCGGCGGTCTTCCGCTGGTGTATTGGGAAGAATCTGCGCCCGGACAACCCTGTGGACCGGGCGGTGGTGGCGTTGCCGCGCGCGAACGCCAACGCGCCGAAGCATTATCGAGCGCTTCCGCACGGAGAGGTCGCGGCGGCGATCCGGGCGATTCGCCAGGTGAAGTACATGCACCCGTCGGCGATGCCGTGCGTCGAGATGATCGCGTTGACGGCGGTGCGGGCCGGAGAGGCGCGCGGGGCGCGGTGGGACGAGATCGACCTGGAGGCGGGCGTGTGGACGATCCCGGCGTCGAGGATGAAGGCCGGGCGGGAGTTCTGTGTCCCGTTGAGCACGGGCGCGCTGAAGGTGCTTGAACGGGCGCGGGCGCTGTCTCCCGACTCGTCGCTGGTGTTTCCGTCGAGAACCGGCGGTCAACTGGCGAGGAACGCGCCGGGGCGCGTGCTTCGGCGAGCCGGGGTCGCTTCGACGGTTCACGGGTTCCGTTCGAGCGCGCGGTCGTGGATGGCCGAGGCCGGCGTTCCGGCGGAGGTCGCGGAAGCCTGCCTCGCCCACGTACCGCGCAGTCAGGTCGTTCAGGCCTATCAGCGTTCCGACCTGCTGGAGCGCCGCGCCGAAGTCATGCAGGCGTGGAGCGAGTACGTCACTCGCCGATAGGCGGCGACCGCCGCGAAGAGCTCAGAGACCGGCGTTTCCACTGAGGTGGCGGTGGCTTGCCTCACCCACGCTCCGACCCTCTGACCCGCCGAGACGAAGTCTTGCAGGCTTGGAGTGGTGAGCACCTGAGGTAGTGACACGCCTCTGTCGCTTGCGGCCATCACACCCTCTTCACTCGCAGCGTAGTCCCAACTCGTCGCCTGAGCGCCGGTCCGGTCCTTCTGGAGTGATTCCTACCCCTGTTGTCGATCGCTCTGGCGGCGGGCCACGGAGACGTCTTGCCCGCGCCGCTGGCGGAGCTCCTCCGCGGCTCTGACACGTCCTGACACAACCTGAGACGTCCTAAGCACAAGGGAATTCCCTAAGGGATTGACGCCCTTGCGGACGGTCTTTCAGCGTTCAGGCATGGAAACGCTGGAAAGGTTATTCAGATCGCGGGTTAGCGCGCTTCTCGGGCGTGCGGGGCTGAGCCCGACTGCGTTCGGCAAGGCGGCGCTGGGCGACCCGAACTTGATACGGCAGATCGACCGTGGCCGCTCGCCATCGCTGAGGACGGCCGACCGGATTCTGGCGTTCATCGCGGAGCAGGATGGGGCATCGGGCGGTGGACGCGATCCCCCTCGACGCCCGTGACACCGGAGACCGGCAAGAACGCGGAGAACAGCGAGGAGGAAGCAGGACGATGACCGAGAAGACAATGGAACGGAGAACGAAAGCGCCAACCCGCTTCCTGCGGCTGCCCGAGGTGATGGCGCGCACCGGCCTGTCGAGGAGCACGATCTATCTGCGGGTGGCCGCGGGGTGCTTCCCCCAGCCGGTTTCGCTGGGTCGACGCGCGGTGGGCTGGATCGAGGCCGAGGTGGACGAATGGGTCCGCGAGCGCATCGCCGAGAGCCGATTCGAGGGCGGGCGGACCGGTGAGCGCGGCGAGGCCGCGCGGGCAATCCCCGAGGCCCGTCGCCGGGCGGCAACGGGCCGCCCGGTTCGATGAACCGGCGCGCTTCGTGGCGGCCGGGGAACAGCCCGTCGTACGCGTCTAAGGCCGGGAAGCCAGCACACGCGATGTTGAACATCGCGGCTGGCGAGGGGATGCTGCACCCCCCTTCGAACCCCCGGCCTGTCGCGTCCCTGGCGGAGCAGCGGACGTGCGGGGGCGAGGCCCCCGAACCCCGTCTCCGGTGCGACCGTGGCTGAACATCGCACCGTGATGGTCGCCGCCCGGGTCACGCCCGCGGAACACACCGCCTGGCGGGAAAAGGCGGCGGCGGCGGGCGTGTCGCCGTCCGCGCTGCTGCGCGGCGCGATGGCGCGGACGCGGACCTGGACCGCATCGGCACGGGCCGTCGAGCGCGAGCGCACCCGACAGATCGCGCGGATCGGCAACAACCTGAACCAGCTTGCTCGGTGGGCGAACATGCACACACCCGCGCGGATCTAGTTGTGAACATGTCACTTACGGGATTCTGCGGTCTGGCTCCCGCTGATTGATTCCCGCTGATTGGATCAGGCCCGAACTCGCCGCCGGTTCGCCAGCGCCTGCCTCAGTTGTCCCGAGTCGGCCTGCTGGTAACACTGAAGGACGGTCTTGGCCGTTTTCCAGCCTCCGAGTTCGCAGAGAACCTTCAGCGGCTGGTCCATCAAGTCGCTGGCAAACTTGCGCCTGAGGGAGTGCCAACCCCTGCCCGGCTTCGGTTCGAGCGCCGCGAGCGTCTGGGCTCTCTGCCACCAGAAGCTTGGCAGCGACCGGCCCACGCACCGCGAGGCGTCCGTCAGCGCGGGCAGCACCGGGCCGTCCCCGGTCCCGCCGCTGATCGTACGCGCCTCCTCCAAGGCGGCCAACGCCTCGTCGGTCACGGGCGTGATGTGCTCGTAGCCTGTCTTCTCGTGCTTCGCCCGCCACCGCACCGCTTCGCCCTCGAAGTCGATGTCAGCCCATCTGAGGTTGCGAATCGCCCCGATTCGGTGCCCGGTCTCGTGGGCGAGCACGAGCGCGACATGGAACCGCCAGTCGACCTTCCGGGACACCTTCAACAATGCCTCGTACTCCTGTTCGGTTAGGACGACCCGCGTGGGGTTCTTCTCTCTGGGCTTCCTGAGGCCCTTGAGCGGGTTGGAGTCCAGGAGAAGATTTCCGTCCTCGTCCCTCGACCTCGCCGCCCAATTGAGCACGGCCATCAGAAACGTCAGGTCGCATGCGATCGTCCGATTGGACACAGGCCTACCCGAGTAGCCAATCCTTCCCGCGCGGCGCTCCCGGATGAACCGGTCCCAATCGCGCTGGGAGAGTGTGGACGGGTCGCGGTCCCTGCCGAAGAACTTGAGGAACATCCAGATCGCGGTCCTGTCGGTCTGTTGTGTCCCTTCGGCCTTGGTGGGCGTCACCTCTTCACCGTAGATGTCAAAAAGCCGTCCCAAGGTGAGCGGCTCGGGTTCGGCCTCGGCCTTGCCGTTGGGCTCGTATGTCGCGAGGCCCGCGGCGGCCTCGTCGGCTTGCCGCTTTGCCCGCGTCCAGCCCCGGTGTTTCAGGGACCGAGTGAGCCTGCGCCCGTTCTCTCGCCACTCAATCTGGAAAATGCCGGTCTTCGGGTCTGGAAACACCCGGACCCTGTTCCGGCCCCACTCGCCGGCGCTGTAGCTGCGCCGGTCCCGCTTCGTGCGTGCCATCATTCGATTCCTCTCGTGATGGACTGGTCGAAAGGAATCGCAACCTACAGGGGTCCAATAAGTTAGCATACATCACACTGAGTGCTGTAACACTTCAGATACCCGATTCTGTGCTGGAATCCATGCGACTGCATCGGAAGTCGCCGGACGGTTGTCGTGCGATTCGAGCGAGCCATGAGGTCCGGGCCGCCGCCGCGATAGCGAGGGGACTGGCTCGCGTCAGGTACTCAAGCCATCGGGCTGGTCCGCCTTCCGGGGGTTGGGAAGGACTCGACCCCGGACGGGAGGGACGGGCGGCGTCCGTCCCGGAGGCCGGGGGGACCGGCACCGAACCGGTGGCAACGCAGCCCCGGGGGCCGTCGGCTCCCGCCACGGTAGCGCCTTCCACCTATCCGCCCGCTAACCGCGGGCCAAGTGTCGCACTTGCGGGTGCTGAACGTCCAGTTCGTCCGTCCAGATGCCGAGGATCTCGTCCACACCGATGTCCGTGACCCGGAAGTCCTCGGGAATCTCGACGCTTCCGAGCCAGTTTCCGTCGGGGTCGAGCACCAGCCAGGGCTCCGGTCCGCCGCCCTCGCTCATTCCACGGAAGGGAGGTAGCCAGATCGCACCGGTGGGGTCCACCAGCATCCTGGCGTAGGCCGGGCGGGTCTCGGGCGACGGCATGTCCTCCACCGCATCGACGTAATACGGTGGCAGAGCCGACACTCCCGGTGGCAAAGGAATGTCAAGGTGGGCATCGCGCTCGGCGCGCACCTGCTCTGCGGTCAGGGCCAAGGGGTAATCGGGAATGCGAAGGATGCGGACGGTGTCACCGCTCGTGTTCAACTCCTCGATCTGCATGTGGTCCGAGGATCCGACGAAGATTCTCTCGCCATGGGTGCCAAGCACAGAGGATTTTCTGAAGAGGGGAGCCGCGCTGAGGATGTCGGTGGTGTACTCCTCTCGGCCGGGTGTCCAGCCAATGGTGTCGCCGCTCGTGCCTGCCAAGTCGGAAAGCACCAACACCGTGGGGAACCGCACCAAGCCAACTGGAGCTGTCCCGCTTTCACGGACGGTTAGTTTCTGTGGTTGATCGTCTCGGGCTCTTCTCCTTTCGGCCTCTCTCAGGCGCTCGGGAGAGGACGTCCGTGCGCGCCGCCGGTGCGCCTCAGGCCGCATGGTTCCTCTCGTAGTCTGCCGGCGACTCGTAGCCGAGTGCGGAGTGCAGCCGCCGGGTGTTGTAGAAGCCCTCGATGAAGCCGAAGACCTCCCGTCGCGCCTCGTCCGCCGTGCGGAAGGAGCGCTTCCAGATCAGCTCGCACTCGAGCGTCGCGAAGAACGACTCGCACATGGCGTTGTCGTACGCATCGCCCGCCGAGCCCATGGACTGGGCGATGCCCGACTCGCGACAGCGCTCCCCGAAGGCGAGCGAGGTGTACTGCGAGCCCCTGTCGGAGTGATGGACGATGCGCCCCCGGGGACGACGGCGCGCGAGGGCCATCGACAGCGCGGCCTCGACGAGTTCGGTCCGCATGTGCGTCGCCATGGCCCAGCCGACGACGCGACGGCTCCAGACGTCGAGCACAACGGCCAGGTACAGCCAGCCCGCCCAAGTGGGCACATACGTGATGTCGGCCACCCACAGCTCGTCGGGCCCGGAGGCCGAGAAGTCCCGCCTCACCAGGTCCGGCGCGGGCCGGGCCTCGGTGTCCCTCTTCGTCGTCGCCGTCTTGAAGCGCCGCCTGGTCGCGCCCTCGATCCCCAAGCCCCTCATCAGCCGCCCCACGCGCTTCTGGCCCACCCGCTCGCCCTCGGCCCTGAGCGTCGCGTGGATCCGCGGACGGCCGTACGTCTCGCCGCTCCCGGTCCAGATCGCCCCGATCCGCGCCTCGAGTTGCGCGTCCCGCCGCGCGCGGTCCGAGGCAGGACGCTTGAGCCAGTCGTAGTAGCCGCTGGGGGAGAGACCCAGCACCCGGCACATGGCCCGAAGCGGAAACTCGGCCCGGTGCGCCTTCATGAACGCGTACCCCCGCCGGGGATCGATCCGCTCTCCTGCGCGGGGCACCGCCGCGCAGCGGTGGTCAGGCCGCGGCTTTTTTTAGGATGTCCCGCTCCATCCTGAGCCGCTTGTTCTCACGCTCCAGGCGCCGCAGTTCGTTGCGCGCCTCCGTCGTCAGCCCGTCGCTACGGAACCCCTCGTCCACGTCCGCCCGCCGGACCCAGTTCCGGATCGTCTGCTCCGACGGCTCGAACTCCCGGGCGAGTGACGCGGCGCTACGCCCGCTCCTCGCCAGTTCCACCAGCCGCTCCCTGTACTCGGACGGATACCGCCCCTGCCGGCCCGCCATAGGACACCTCCTTGCTTGACCCCAATGGATAGGTGTCCGTCAAAGCGGGGCAACTCCACTACCGCCGGCTACGAGTTTCGGGGCGACCACAACGGCGCAGCGTGGGCACGCATCTGGTTCTATCCCCGCGAGGGCTACGGCCGCAGTTTTGGGGACCACCCGTGCGACCAGAGCATGTCCCTGAATTACGACAGGGGCTGGTGGTTCTGGGGCAAGACACCCCCGTGGCCCACGTAGGATTCCCGAAACGGGTCTGTTGTTTCGGGCTACCTGCCCGGGTTTCGGGCTACCCTCCCCCCCTCCACGCGCGCGCAGGCCCGGCCCAGCCGTTCCAGCCCTTCCGCCACCTCCTCCCGCGAGATCAGCATGGAGGGGCCGATGCGGATGACGTGGACGGCGTTGTCGAGTTGGCCGAAGGAGAAGCCGGGCTTCAGGAAGCGTTGGGCATTTCCCCGGGCACTCCCCCGAGGCGGCGGGTGGAAGAGGTGCAGGCGTTCCGAGCCGAACCGCGACTCCGGGCCAAGTCGGTGACCAGAGCTGGCAACGTGTAACGCGACGCGCTACAGTTGATTCATGAAGATCCGGCACAAGGGACTGCGGGCGCTCCACGAACGGGATGATCGCTCGCGGGTCCCCACGAGTCTGGTTCCCCGGCTTCGGCGCATCCTGTTCCGGTTGCAGGAGGCGACGCATCCCGGTAGCGCCGGTGCCCCGGGGTTCAGGCTGCACCCTCTGAAAGGAGACCGGGCGGGCCAATGGAGTGTGCGAGTCTCGGGAAACTGGCGCGTGGTGTTCCGCTTCGAGGACGGCGAAGCGGTGGGCGTTGACCTGGTAGATTACCACTGAAGGAAGGAGGAACGATATGACCGGAAGCGGCGAGCGAGTCGTTGCGATGCTCAACCCCCCGCACCTGGGCGAACTGATCCGCGAGAGCATGGACGAGGTCGGATGGAATGTGACGCAGACGGCCGCCCGTCTGGGTTGCGAGCGGGGTACGCTGTCGCGGTTGCTGAACGGCAAGGCGGGCGTGTCGGCGAACATGGCGCTCGCGCTGGAGGCGATTGGCTGGGGTACGGCCGATCACTGGATGCGGATGCAGGCGAGCTACGAGCTTGCGGAGGCGCGCAGGGCGCGCGGATGGCAGGAGGACATCAGGGTGCGCGATGCGGTCCCCCGGTAGCCCATTCGTGGTTCGGGCCGTGATCCATATGCGGGAGAAGTAGCAGAATGCGCCTCTCGTGGAACGAAGTGCGGGTCCGCGCAGCGTCCTTCGTCAAGGCGTGGGGGGACGCGGCCTACGAGAAGGGCGAGACGCAGAGCTTCTACAACGACTTTTTCGAGGTGTTCGATGTCCGCCGCCGATCCGTCGCCCGCTACGAGGAGCATGTCGCCAAGTTGGACAACCGCTCGGGTTATATCGACCTGTTCTGGCCGGGCGTCCTGATCGTCGAGCAGAAGAGCGCCGGGCGCGACCTTCGCAAGGCGTATGGCCAGGCCGGGGAGTATTTCGACGCGCTGCCCGAGCGCGACCGTCCGCGCTACATCTTGGTGAGTGACTTCCAGACCTTCGAGCTTCACGATCTGGACGAGCGGGAGACCGTCACCTTCTCTCTCTCGGACCTGCCCGGCCACGTCGAGGCGTTCGGCTTCATCCTCGGCGTCCAACGCCGGACCTTTCGAGACCAAGACCCCGTCAACATCGAGGCGGCCGAACTCGTCGGGCGGCTCCACGACGCGCTCGACGACGCGGGCTACCGAGGCCACAATCTGGAGCGGTTTCTGGTCCGAATCGTCTTTTGTCTGTTCGCCGACGACACCGGCATCTTCGAGCCGCGCGACATCCTCTTCGACTTCCTTGAGTCCCGCACTCGGCAGGACGGCAGCGATCTCGGGGCGATGCTGACCCAACTCTTTCAGGTCCTCAATACGCCGGACGACGACCGCACGGCGACGCTCGATGAGGACCTAGCGCGGTTTCCTTACGTCAACGGTGACCTGTTCGAGGAGCCGCTGCGCATCCCCGCGTTCGACGCGTCCATGCGGGACAAGCTCCTCGACGCTTGCCGGTTCGACTGGTCCAACATCTCGCCGGCCATCTTCGGCGCGCTGTTCCAGTCGGTCATGGACCCGGTCGAGCGCCGCAAGCAAGGCGCGCACTACACGACCGAGAAGAACATCCTCAAGGTGATCGAGCCGCTGTTTCTGGACGACCTTCGGGCCGAGTTCGAGCGCCTGAAGGCACGAAAGGACAGCCGTCGCCTCGCCGATCTGCGCCGGTTTCAGGAAAAGCTGGGGCGGATGACCTTCCTCGATCCCGCGTGCGGGTGCGGCAACTTCCTCATCATCGCCTACCGCGAGTTGCGGGAGCTTGAAATCGGGGTCCTGAAGGAACTCCATCCCGTGAGGCAGTTCGACGCTCTGGCCGAGACCCTGTCGGTTGTGGACGTGCACCAGTTCCACGGAATCGAGATCGGTGAGTTTCCCGTCCGCATCGCGGAGACGGCGATGTGGATGATGGACCACATCATGAACAACCGACTGAGCCTGGAGTTCGGGCAGACTTACACTCGGATTCCGCTTGAGACTTCGCCGCACATCACCCACGGGGACGCCCTTGAGATGGATTGGGCCGAGCTCCTGCCCTCCGAGAAGTGCTCCTTCGTGTTCGGCAATCCGCCCTTCGTGGGCTCGAAGTTCCAGAGCAAGGACCAGCGCGCCCAGGTGCGAAGGATCGCCGACCTTGGTGGGACGGGCGGCACGCTCGACTACGTGACCGCTTGGTTCATCAAGGCCGGAGAATACGTTAATGGGGCCAACGGAGTCCGGATCGGCTTCGTGGCCACCAATTCGATCACGCAGGGTGAGCAGGTGGCTCAGCTATGGCCGATCCTCTTCGACCGCTGCGGGCTGAAGATCGCGTTCGCCCACCGGACCTTTGCGTGGGGATCGGACGCGCGCGGCAAAGCGCATGTGCATGTGGTCATCGTCGGACTGGATGGCCGCGAGGCGGTGCCCGGCAGGAAGCGCCTGTTCAGTTATCCGGACATCAAGGGCGACCCGGTGGAAACCCGGCACGCCGTGCTCTCACCCTACCTGTTCGATGCCGGAGGGCTCGCCGACCCGTATCTGACGGTGCGTGAGGAGAGTAGCCCTATCAACGGCATGAAGAAGTTGATCACCGGAACCCAGCCTCTTGAGAAGGGGAATCTGACATTCTCAAGTGCGGCGAAGTCCTCGTTTCTGGCTCGGGAACCCAAAGCCGAGCCGTATTTCCGACCCTTTCCCGGCGCTCGTGAGTTCATCCAAGGTAGGGACCGCTGGATCCTCCATACTACCGACATTCCGCCCCAGGAACTGCGCGATCTGCCCTTGGTTGGCGAAAGACTTCGCGCCGTGCGGACGTTCCGGGCGAAGAGCAAGCGCACCACGACCAAGCGGCTGGCGGACTTCCCCCGGTCCTATGGGGTAACCGTAGTGCCGGAAGCACCGTTCCTGATCATCCCTCAGGTCAGCTCCGAGCGACGCGAGTACGTGCCCATCGGGTGGCTGGAACCCCCGGTCATCCCCAGCGAGAAGCTACGAATCCTCCCTGACGCAACTCTCGGCGAATTCGCACTGCTCACCTCCGCCATGCACATGGCATGGATGCGGACCGTGACGGGACGAATGAAGAGCGATTACATGTACTCGGTCGGCGTCGTCTACAACACCTTTCCGACGCCCACCCGCTGGGCCAACAACGACAAGCTTGAGTCACTGGCACAGGCGGTCCTCGACACGCGCGCGGCCTTTCCGGACGCGACGCTGGCGGACCTTTACGACCCTGACTTTGATGCCGTCCAGCCTGAGACGAGCCCACCAAGCGCTCGACCGCGCGGTGGACCGGCTCTACCGCAGCCGGGGCTTCGCCTCTGAACGCCAGCGCGCCGAGCACCTCTTCATGCTTTACGAGAAGATGCGGGCGCCGTTGGGCGTCGGAGTCAAGAAGCTGAAACGGCGCCGAAGATAGATCAAAGCTCCTCGCTCGAACCCTCCACCGTCATGGTAGGGGCCTTGGGGCCGGGGGCAACCTTGGGGGACGGGGGTTATGATCCGACCGCGCTCGTGCCGTGTGCTCTGCCAAGCGCGGCCCGCTCGCCCTTGTGGTTACCGGTCGAGATCCTCATCTGACTTCCGACGGTCTTACGAGCCAGCGCTCACGCCGTCTCAACGGCGGCCCGGACCCTCTAACTAATGGATCGCTCGAATCGCACGACAACCCGTCCGACGACTTCCGATGTCGTCGCATGGATTCCAGCACAGGATCGGGTATCTGAAGTGATACAACAATCCGTTCAGATATCCTAACATGTTGTGTAACATAACGTTATGGTTCTTACGGTTAGTCCTGGATGAACTCCACGGTCCGGCGCCAGCGCCCGAGTCCACCGACACGCACGGGGCCGAAGTCATACGTCACGCCGGCTGAGAACCCGGGCGTCGCGGTCCGGTCGAGTCGTGGCACCGGGGATGCCACGGTCCGACTGCTCTGCCCCTCCCAGCCCGCCGAGAATCCCGCCCCGACTCTCCCGAGTTCCCACGCCAGCGCGCCTCCCAGCCGAAGGGCGGACCTGCGCATCGGGTTCCCCATCGTGTCGGCCACGATGAACGGGTTGGAACCGTACGGCACGAGCACATCCGCGAAGATCGAGTCGCGGAAGCTCGCCCGGTCGAAGACGGCGCTGCCGATGGCGGCGCCGCGTCTCCCCACCTGCGTCCAGCCAGTCGTCGAGACGGCGGGTCGCCCCGTGGCGCCCGGGTCGAGGGGCCGGGCGTAGTCACCCGACGCGTCCTGCACGGTCAGTCGAAAGTCGGCTCGCCGGTCGTCGAGTTCACGCCTCAGTGCACCGGGATTGCCGGCGGTCCAGAACTCGCCCACGCGGGGTCCGGGGGACGAGAACAGGTCGGGGAAGCGCGGTCCGACGGGCAGTCGGCGTGGCAGGTCCGCGATCCGTCCCAGCGGATTCCAGTTCGTCATCCACCCCGGCAGTTCCTCCTGCAGCGGGGTTCCGCGCGGGGATGTTGCCTGCCCCGCGGCGGCCTCTGGAAGCGCGAGGCACGCGCAACCGCCTGTGAGCGCGACCACGGTCCGGACAACGGCGCGCACCCTCACCGGCCGAAGATCCGGGCGCTGCGGAAGGTGATTTCGGCCCCGAAACGCACCGCCGCGTAGGGGCGTCCCAGCCGGTCCCCCTCCCATGGCTGACCGCGGCGGTCGAAGAAATTGAACGCCCACACGCGAAGCTGGCCGTCCAGCGGGAGCGCCTTCGACACCTGGAAGTGCATCATCCAGTCGGGCCTGGGCCCATGGAGCGGCAGCGACCGGCCGCTGCGGGCCAGGCGAAGGTCGGAGAACTCCGGATCGGACCTCCGCTCCGGCGGCACCGGCACGAGTTGCCCGGCGCGGGTCACGTAGCCGGCGAAGGCCAACGTGTCTCTCGCCACAATGTCCTCGGTCTCGTTACGGACGTTGTGCTGGACGGTGAGCGTGGCCACCAGCCCCAGCTCGGGCTGGTGGTGGATGAAGCGGTACAGGAACATCATCGACTCGCCCCGCTCGGTCAGCCCCTCCCAGTACGGCGAGCGTTCCCGCCGCTGCGAAAGTTGGAACTCGGAGAAGCGCAATGCTGTTCCGAAGAAGCGCCCGTCCGAACTCGTGCGGGTTTCGAGCCAGGACCCGGTGATGTAGAGCTGGGTGGCGAGTGGCGTAATCCGGGGGAGCGCCGCCGTCAGCTCCAAGCCACGATTCACCTGGTCGAACATGTTACCGGGCCGATCGATGAGTACCGGAACCGTATCGCTGAACGTCGCTGGAAGGATGATCTCGGGGCGGACCCCGTTACCGGTGATCGAGTCCGTAAGAGCAAAATGGTCGCGCGTGATGAAATCCGGAATGGCTCCGATACCCACGGCGCCGTCGATCCGGTCTCGGAAAGCCGTGAGAGCGATCGTCCCGTCGCCGACATCGATCTCGAAGCCCGCCTCGGCCTTCGTCCCCACGGAAAAGCCCAGCTCCGCGTTGGTCGGATCTTCTATGAACGTGGTGAGGACGGCGAGCCGTTCTGCCGGATCGTTCGAAAAGTAGTTGACGTTGACGAGGTCGAAGTACTGGCGCGCGGGAAACAGGTCACCGACCGCGGGCACCTTCGCCGTGCGGCCCCATCCGCCGCGGAGTCTGAACCAGCCCAGCGGTGCGGTCTCCGCGCTGATGCGCGGTTGCACGACCTGGTCTCGCGTTCCGCCGAACCACGATCCGCCGTCGTGCAGCAGGTCGAGGCGAATTCCCGCCTGAATGTCGGCAGGCAGCGGTCCGAGATGGGTGGAGAGTCGTTCGCCGAGATAGAAGGCGCTCGTCGCGAGAGCCGGCACCTCATCGAAGGTCCGGGTGCGGTCGTAGCCGTGCACTCCGTTCCAGCCGATCGAAGGCGGAAACTGCGGATCGAACTGGAATCCGGCTCCGTTGTTCCACTCCCGCCGGAGCTCCACGCCCGCGAGAAGCTGGTGGTTCGCACTCAACCAGCGAGCGCGATCCTCCCACTCGAGGCGCCCGAACCCGAGCCACGGACGACCATCGAGTTCAACCTCCGCGACGTAGGTCCCGCCGATATAGAAGCCCTCGTTGCGGCCCTCGGCGCGAGCGGGAGTGAATGGCTGCACTCCGCTCACCTTGGGGGCGCGGCTCACCGACTCCTGGTCGATTCGGCTCAGCGAGCCCGTGAACGAGAGACGGGAATCCGACCCGATCCTGAGGCGGGCCCGTTCGGAGATCCGAACGCCGAGGTCCCTTGTCTCCGAGGAGCGATTCTTCCTTACGATCGGGTTCTCCGGACGGTTGTCGACGAGTTGGAAGACATCGAATCTGGTATCGAGCTGTAGCTTCGGATCGGGGACGCCGCTCGCGCGTTCGCTGCCGCCGATCTCCATGCGGTGTGCAAACTGCCCGGCGAACCGGGTGGACTCGTCGTCCGAGACGCCCGGCTGGACGCGGGTGCGGGCCACGTCGAACGTCATCGTGCCGGCGTGCCCCGGCCTCCCGAACGCGTGGCCTCCTACGACGTTGCTCTCGAACGTCCTCTCGTCGAGCTTGACCTCGGCGATGGGGGACACCGGCGCCGCCCGAGTCTCGACCAGAATGGCCCCTTGCGTCAGGTCGCCGTGCCGTACCGACGGGACGCCGCGAATCACTTCCACGCGCTCGATGGCCGCCGCCGGAATGCGCCGCAGGTCGATCCCTCTGTTGGCCGTCGTCGCGAAGCTGAGAAACTGAAGATCGGCGCCGCCCCGGGGACCGAGACTCTGCAGGTTGGCGTTGTTCGACAGCGGCACGCCGTCGAGCACGATGAGCGTCCCGAAAGCCGACAGATCCGCCGAACTCCGGCTGATACCCGCGTTGTCCGAGATGGCGCCCACGCTGGATCCCGTGGGGACGGTGCGGAGCGCAATCTGTTCCACATCGCCCAGCCCCGGCGCCCGGGTCGAAACCCCGGGCACGAGCTGAAGCACACCGGCGAGACTCGTGGCCGTGATGTGTTCGATGGCGTCCCGTTCGATGACGCTCGCCGTCCCGAGTTCACCCTCGGCCCGGCTCACGGCGTCGGCGGTCACCGTGATGTCCTGAAGGCGAAGGGCGCTCACGGACAGGGCGATGTCCTGCGTTAGTGATCCCTCAGCAGGCACGGTGACGCGTACGCGCGCCGTGGCGAGTCCGATCCGCTGCGCGCGCAGCACTCGCGGGCCGGGAGGTACTCCCTCGAGTCGATAGCGCCCGCCATCGTCCGTCAGTGCGCTGATGCCGGTGCCTTCGATGACGACGAGGACGTCCGCCATCGGGGCCGCCGTCGCCGCGTCGGATATCCGACCGCTGATGATCGCGCCTTCGGGCTCCTGCGCCCGGATCGAAGCTGCAGGAATGGTGGAAGCGAAGACACCGCACACAAGGGCCGAGGCCAGTCGGCAGGATCGCCTCCGCCTCCCGTGCCGGGCGACGGTCAACGCGTGGTTCCGGGTGTGATCGGACCCTTCACGAAATCCACGGCGGACACGTTGGTGTCCTGAAGGTCCCCAGCCGCGCCAGGAAGCCGGACGCGCTGCACGGACGAGGTCAGTTCCACGCCGTGCCGTAGAAATCCCCCTCCGAGCTGATCGAAGTCTTGGTGCACGACACCGTCACAACGCACGTACCGACGATCGTTGAGAGCATCGTCCTCCTCTGTCCACACGACATCGATGAGGTCGGTGACCGGGATCCGCAGGTGCTCGAGGTCGCCCGCTGGAGTGGTGATCACCGCACGCTCCAGAGTTGAGACATTCAGCTCATTTGCGATGAACAGCGAATGGCCCACGTAGAAGAGCAGCCCGTGCCCATGAAACCAGGGTTGGAGTCCGATTTCGGGGAGATTGGGAACATCCGGGTTGTCCACATCACCGCTGCCGAACAGCTCGAAGTCGGCGTTGGACAGGTCCGGAAAGCGCGGATCCACCACCGAGTGGTCGATCGCATCCAGCGCGATCACGGCCGCGTCGCCGGGCGCCAGCGGATACTCGCCCCCGCTGCCCGGGAAGCGGTGAAGGAACTCCCCCCAGACACCGTCCGGATCTTTTCGAAACTGAGCGGTCGCCGCGCAGGAAGTGTGGGGAGCCTCGACGTCGATGAACTGGGCCTTTCCGAAGGTAAGCCCGTCCAGAAACACGGTCCGGTCCGAGTTGTTGTACACCTCGAAGTACATGTGGAAGTTGTAACTGAGTTCCGCGACAAACGTTGCGGGCGCGTATATCTCGCTGATGACCAAGGATCCGGTCCGGTTCGGAACCAGATCGATCATCTGCTCCGTACCCGCCGCCGCGATATTCATGATGCGGCCGGCTGCGAGCGCCTCGATGCCGGCCTGCTCAGCCTCCGCATCGCTCAGCGGACGGTACACGGCGACGCGGTACCGTCCGCCCACCAACTGCGGCATGTGAGCCGTGCCCTGATCGTCCGTAACCGCCGTTTCCCAGGCGAAGTCGGTCCCGATGCGGTGTACGCGCACCTCGGCGCCAGGCACGCCGGCAGTCCAGCCCAATTCCTGTGCGATGTCTGCCGCCTCGGGAGCCAACCTCACATGGAGGGTGAGTCCCGGGCGGAGGTGATCGCCCCCGCCGGGCGGCGCATCCGAGAAGCCCACCTCGCCCGCACAGCCAGTCGCCAGGAGGCTGAGCATTAGGATTGCTGGAGTTGCGGCGAATTGGCCGAGGAGCGTACGGCGGCGCCGACGTGGGGCGATCATCGGATGGTTCCCGGCGTGATGGGTCCCTTGAACAGGTCCACGGCCGACACATTCGTGTCCAGTAGTCGCCCGGCAGCTCCGGCGTTTCCGGGTAGCCGGAGGCGCTGGATCGACATGGTCAATTCGACGCCGTTCTGGAGGTATCCCCCTCCGAGTTGGTCGAAGGTCTCGTGCACGACGCCGTCGCAGCGTTCGTACCGTCGATCACTCAACGCATCGTTGTCCTCTGTCCACACGACATCGATCAGGTCTCCGGCTGCAATGCGCAGCAGCTCCACATCCCCCCCAGGAAGCGCCCAGGTGGCTCGCTCCAGAGTTGCGGTATCCACTTCTCCCGCGATGAATAGCGAGTGCTGGACATAGAAGAGCAGTCCGTGACCATGAAACCAGGGACGGAGACCGATCTCGACGAGATTGGGCACCTCCGGGTTGTCCACATCACCGCTCCCGAGCAACTCGAAATCCGCGCCCGACAGATCAGGAAGCCTCGGATCGATGACCGAGTGATCGACGGCATCGAGCGCAACCACGACCGCGTCGCCCGGAGCCAGCGGATGCTCGCCTCCGCTCCCCGGAAAGCGGTGCAAAAACTCGGCCCAAACGCCGTCGGGATCCTTGCGGAACCGAGCGGATTGCACGCAGGAGTTGGCCGGCGAAGCGATGTCGATGAGCGAGGCCCGGCCGAACGTCAAACCGTCGAGGAAGACCGTCCGGTCCGAATTGTTGTACAACTCGAAGAACATGTGGAAGTTGTACCGTAGCTCCGCTGCAGGCGTCGCCGGGGCGTAGACCTCGCTGATGACCAAGGATCCGGTCCGGTTCGGAACCAGATCGATCATCTGCTCCGTACCCGCCGCCGCGATATTCATGATGCGGCCGGCTGCGAGCGCTTCAATGCCGGCCGGGCCAGCCTCCGTCTCGCTCAGCGGACGGTACACGGCGACGCGGTACCGTCCGCCCACCAACCGCGGCAGGTGTGCCGTGCCCTGTTCATCGGTGACCGCCGTCTCCCAGGCGAAGTCCGTCCCGATGCGGTGTACGCGCACCTCGGCGCCAGGCACGCCGGCAGTCCAGCCCAATTCCTGCGCGATGTCTGCCGCCTCGGGAGCCAACCTCACATGGAGGGTGAGTCCCGGGCGGAGGTGATCGCCCCCGCCGGGCGGCGCATCCGAGAAGCCCACGTCGCCCGCACACGCCGCAGCGCAGAGTACCAAGGCGATTCCGATTGGCTTACGTCGCCTGGACGAGTGCAGTCTGGACCTCCGGTCCTCGGGGAGCTGGCGGGGCATCGGTGCAACGCTGTGACTCGGTCAGCGCGGGGCGTGTCCGCGTCTTCGATCTCTATATGCCGGACGTAGGGAAAACGTCCATTTGTGCCGGGTTGGGACGCGCGCGCTTCGGCGTCGCCGTAGCGGAGGGGAGTAGACTCCGGTCCTATTTCGTCCAGATGACGATGGCGCGAAGACGGTGGATTACTTCGTCCACACGACGACCGCGCCGCAGCGCGCATCGGAGCCCCCGAACTCCGCCGGCAGCGTGGCCGGGCCCTTGTACACTTCGACACCGGCGATCTGCGACCACGGAATCCTTGGCCACCCGCCCCACGCAAACCCATCGACGATAATCGACATCTTGCACGTCAAGCTTCCGAACCCTGAGCTCATGCGCCGGTTCGCCCCCTTCCAGGTAATCCCGGGCACGTTGCTCACCACCAGGAATTGGACATCGCTGGGTCGCCAGCGCTCAATGTACTCGGGCGAGAAGAAGTAACCGTTCCCGGTCAACTCACCCCAATACTTCCGCTCATAGAACCCCTTGATCTCGAGCCGGCGCAGTCTCGCGACGGTGGCTACGATCGGCTCCATCTCGACGGGCATCGGCACCAGACCGATGTCCACTTCGGTCGTGATATCTTCCATCACCTCGATCGGATAACGGAGCGTGGCGTAGCCGAGGCGTCGCAGCTCCAGTTCACGCGCGCCGGGCCGCAGGTCGCTCAGGACGAACTGGCCCTGTCGGTTGCTCGCGGACTCGTGCGCGTGACCGGACACGGATACGGCAGCCGTGGCCACGGGATCGTCCGTCATTGCGTCATATACGCGGCCGATGACGCGCCCGCGGCGCGGCGCGGTCAGAAGCACTCGAAGCTCGACCCCCGTCGCTTCTCCGGCCGCCAGAGCCACGGAGGCCTGCTCGCTCGAGTCGTCGCCCATCTCCGCCCACACCGTCACACGTCGCGCCTCGGCGGGGGCGCAGAGAAAGAAGCGGCCGTCCGACCCCGCACTCTCCCGCAACGGACTCTCCTCCACGTCGGACCAGTAGAGCACCACCATCGCCCCGGGCAGGGCGATCGAGCCGGATTCATCAAGGATCGTGACCTGAAGAGACGGGCGTTCCCCGCACGTCTCCTCCTGCCCCAGCACGGGTTTGGGCGAAGCCCCGAGGAGAAGGACAAGGGAAACGACAGCCACAGGTTTGGCTCCGACCATGGTGCGCGCCTTCGTCGAGGTTCGTGGCATGGAGGGTCGCGGCACCCGCGAACGCGAGGCTCGGCTCCAAGACGGCGCGACTGGGAACAACGTCACATCAGCGGTTTGAGACGCTAATGGTAGAACACGTTCACGAGAGCGAGGGGGATCGCGGGCACATACGTCACCAGCAGCAGGACCGCGACGAGGACGGCGATGAAGCGGACGTTGACCTTGCTCACCTCCCAGATGTCCGCCTTGGCGACAGAGCATGCGGTCACGAGCACGCTCGCCACCGGCGGCGTCTGCTGGCCGATCCCCAGGTTGAGCGTGACGATGAGGCCGAAGTGCACCGGGTCGATCCCCGCCGCGCGCACGAGCGGCATCACGATGGGGACGACGAGGATGATCGCGGCCGCCGAGTGCAGGAAGAGCCCGATCACGAGGAAGAAGACGTTGAGCAGCGCCAGGATGAGCCACTTGCTCTCGGTGAGACCCATGATCCCGGCCGCGACCTGCTGCGGGAGCCGCTGTTCGGTGAGGTAGTCGCCGAGGAGGGCCGAGGTGGCGACGAGGAGCATGACGACGGCGGTCTGCACACCGCCCTCCAGCATCGCCTCGCGCAAGTGGGCGAGGTCCAGTTCGCGGTAGATGAGCCCGCCCACGACGAGCGATGCGACCACGGCGAGCCCCGCCCCCTCGGTCGCTGTCACCCAGCCGCTGAAGATCCCGCCGAGGATGATCGCGGGCAGGAGGAGGGCCCAGCCTGCCTCGCGCGCCGTCGTCCACACGCGGCGGAGTTCGAACCGTCCCTCGACCGGGAAGTCGTGGCGGCGGGCGTAGAGCCAGGCGACGAACATCAGGAGCAGGCCGCCGAGCACGCCGGGCACGATGCCGGCGACGAACAGCTCGACGACGGAGGCCTCGGCCATGACGCCGTACAGAATCATGGGGATGGACGGAGGGATGATGACGGCGAGCGTGGCGGAGGACGACATCACGGCCGCGGCGAACGGCGTCCGGTAGCCGCGTTTCTTCATGGCCGGGATCAGGATCGAGCCCAGCGCGGCCACGTCGGCCACGGCGGAGCCCGAGATCTCCGCGAAGAAGAGCGACGCGGAGATGCCGACCATCGAGAGGCCGCCGCGGATGAACCCGACGAGCGCCGAGGCGAAGGCGATGAGCCGGCGCGAGATCCCCGTCGCGTTCATGATCGCGCCCGCGAGGATGAAGAGCGGGATGGCGATGAGCGGGAACGAGGTCGCCCCGTCGTACAGCACGAGGCCCGCGTTGGGGAGCATCGCGAACCCGCCCGAGGCGAGCATGGCCACGAGCGCGACGATCCCGAGCGCCACCGCGATGGGGACGCCGATGGCGATCAGGAGCAGCAGGCCGACGAAGAGGATGAGGAACGTCACGGCTCCTCCCCCTCGGCGAGGGCGTCCCTCAGCCCCAGAAGCTGCGCGATGATGAAGAGGACGGCACCGATGGGGATCACCGACTGCGCCAGCGCGGCGGGCACGGAGGGGAGGCTCACGAGCGTGGTCCCCCCGAGAACGCGCACGACCTGCCAACCCGACCAGGCGACGGCGGCGAAGAAGGCGATGATCGCACTCTCGGCCAGGAGCACGACGGCGGTCCGCGCGCGCCCTGTCAGGCGCTGCGTCAGGGTGGGCACTCCGATGTGCGCCCGCCGCAGCGCGGCGAGCGCCGCCCCGTAGTAGGTGAGCCAAGCGAGGAGGATCGACGCCACCTCGTCGTACCACACGAGCGCCGCCCCCGCCTTCCGGAACCCGACCCCCACGACGACGATCACGGCCAACGCCGCCAGCAGAACCAGCACCGCTACCTCGAGGAAGCGCCGCACGCCGGTCCTCAGCATGACGCCTCCGAGCATGCGGCCGCCCACGGCCCGAGGCGAGCCGCTATGAGCCCGCCTCTCCGGATCCGGCCGCCCGCGCCCTGTCGATGAGGGATTGTCCCCCTTCAACTGTGGTCGCGAATTCCTCGTACACCGGTTCGCTGGCGCCTTCGAAGCGGGTCGCTTCGGCCTCGTTTATCGCCATCTCCGTCGTCTCGAGTTCGGCGAGGAGTTCCTCGTCCATGCGGGCGGCCGTCTCGTACACGAAGGCCTGCATTTCGCGCGCGATCGCCTCTACCTCGGAGCGGATGTCCTCCGGGTGGCGCGCCCACGGCCCGGCGCCCGTCGTGACGAACGCCGGGCTGTACACGTGTCCCGTCAGGGAGAGGTAGTCCTGCACCTCGTGCAGCTTGGAACTCGTCACCTGCGTGAGCGGGTTCTCCTGTCCGTCCATCACCCCCGTCTGGAGGGCGACGAAGACTTCGGAGAAGGGCATCGGCGTCGGGTTCGCGCCCAGCGCCTGGAAGAGCTTCACGCGCCACACGCCGCGCGGCGTCCGGAGCTTGATCCCGCTCAGATCATCGGGGCCGTGGATGGGTCGCCGGGAGTTCGTGATGTGACGGAACCCGTTCTCCCACACCGCGAGAATCCGGTAACCGGCCTCCTCCGCGCGCGGGGCGAGGTCGGGCCACACCACGGCCTCCTCGATCCGCTTCATGTGCTCACGGTCGCGGACGAGGTACGGCATCTCGAACAGGCCGAAGGCGTCGACCATCGAGGACATGATGGTCGACGGAATGGACATGTCGAGCGTGCCGAGGCGCAGGCGCTGCAGCATCGCGTCATCACCGCCGAGCTGGCTCGCGCCGTACACGTGGAGTTCCGCGCGGCCGGCGAGCCGTTCGTTCACGCGGCGCGCGAACTCGTTGGCCGTGACGTCGTAGAGCGAGCCGGGCGAGCCGACGTGACCCAGCGAGAGCTCGACGACCCCCGGTTCGCCGCTCCCTCCCGCGCAGCCGAGGGCGACCGCGGCGGCCGACGCGACTACGAGCACCGGAGTCCGCGCCACGGGCCGTCTCATGCTTCGGCCAGGAAGTCGGCGGTGGCCGCGATCCCGCCGGGTTCGTGCGCGATGCCGCTCATCTTCAATCCCATCTCCACGCCGGCCAGCGCCCCCATCAGCATGAGTTCGTTGCCATCGCCCAGGTGTCCGATCCGGAACACCTTCCCCTTGAGGGGACCGAGGCCCGTCCCCAGCGACATGTCGAAGCGCTCGAGCACGGCGAGACGGAATGCGTCGGCGTCCTCCCCCTCCCCCACCATCACGGTCGTCCCGGCGCTCGACACGGCCCCCGGATCCTGACAGTAGTTGCGCAGGCCCCAGGCGGCGACGGCCCGGCGCGTGGCCTCGGCGAGGCGCGCGTGGCGGGCGAACGTGGCGTCGGCTCCCTCTTCCCGCAGCATGGCGAGCGACGCCTCGAGGCCGTAGAGGAGCGTGGTGGGCGGGGTGTAGGGGAAGTAGCCGCCCTCGTTGTCCCGCAGCATCGCCGTCCAGTCGAAGTAGGAGCGCGACGTCCCGGGGCCTGCGCGGTGGCGGGCGAGCGCCTTCTCGCTCACGGCGCAGAACCCGAGGCCCGGCGGGAGCATGAGCCCCTTCTGCGACCCGCACACGGTGACGTCCACACCCCAATCCGCCTGCCGGAAGGGGGTGGCGGCGAGCGACGAGACGGCGTCGACCATGAGGAGGGCGGGATGGCCGGTCTCATCGAGCGCGGCCCGCACGGCGGCGATGTCGCTCGTGACCCCGGTCGAGGTTTCGTTGTGGACGACGAGCACGGCGCGGATCTGCCGCTCCCGGTCCTGCGCGAGCCGCTCGGCGATCCTCGCCGGGTCCGCGGGGCGCCGCCAGTCGCCGTCGATGACCTCCACCCGCCGGCCCAGGGCCCGCCCCACCTCTCCCCATTTCGAGGCGAAGAACCCGTTGTTCCAGAGGAGGACGCGGTCGCCCGGTGAGAGGATGTTGGCGAGGGCGCTCTCCCAGCATCCGGTCGCGGAGGATGGGAAGATGAAGACGTGCGCGGGGTCTTCGAAGACCCATTTCAACCCATCGAACAGGCCGAGCACCATCTCCCCGAACTCGGGTCCGCGGTGGTCGATGACGGACCGGTTCATGGCCTGAAATACGCGCTCGGGCACCGGGGTCGGGCCCGGAAGCTGGAGGAAGTGTCTGCCGCTGCGGTAGGTCAACGGTGGCTCGCTCTTGTCAGGTCGGGGCTTCCGCCGATACAACTTGGCTCGTGACCCGCCCAATCTCTCACGACCGCGCCGGTACGCAACGGCCCCGGGCCGGACTCGACACTCGTCCGGAGGCTCGGCTCGAAGCTCGACTTCGGGCGGGGCTGCAGGGCGAGGTGCGGTTCGACCGCTTCACGCGCGGGTTGTACAGCACGGATGCGTCGATCTACCAGGTCGAGCCGCTGGGGGTGGTGTTCCCGGAATCGGCCGGCGACGTGCGGCGGGCGGTGGAACTCGCGGGCGAGCACGGGACCTCCGTCATCGTGCGCGGGGCGGGGACGTCGCAAAGCGGCCAGTCGATCGGGCGGGGCGTGATCCTCGACACGAGCCGGGGGCTGGATGGGGTGCTCGACTTCGATCCGGCCGCCCGGCGCGTGGTGGTCGAGCCGGGGATCGTGCTGGACCGGCTGAACGCGTTCCTGCGGCCACACGGACTCTTCTTCCCGATCGACGTGGCCACGGCGAGCCGCGCCACGCTCGGGGGCATGGCCGGCAACAACAGCGCCGGGTCGCGGTCGGTGCGCTACGGCCACATGGTCGAGCACGTCCGCGGCATCGAGGCGGTGCTCGCCGACGGTCGCCGCGCCTGGTTCGGCCGGGATGCCCGTGGGGGCCCCGCTCGGACGTCCGATCCGCGCGAGGGCTCCGGGCCGCCCCCGGCGGAGCTGGAGGCCGACCTGAGGGCGCTGCACACGCGGGAGGCCGACGAGCTGGCGCGGCGGGTGCCGGACGTCCCCCGGCACGTGGCCGGCTATGCGCTGCACCGTCTGGGCCGGGAGGGCGCCGGGCTGTCGGATCTTCTAGTGGGCTCGGAGGGGACGCTAGGGCTCTTCACCGCGCTCGAACTCGATCTTCAGCCCATTCCCGCTGTGCGCGCGCTCGGTGTGTGTCGCTTCGATGGTACCGCTGAGGCGCTGGCGGCCGTCCCCGCGATCGTCGCGCTCGAACCGACGGCGGTGGAACTGTTCGACGCGACCGTCCTCGGGCTGGCCGCGCAGATGCCGAGTTTCGAGCGTGTGCTCCGACAGCTCGGCGAGGATGGCGGCAGTCGGCCGCGCGATATCCTCGTGGTCGAGTTCGCCGGCGATGATCCTGACGCCGTCTCCGCATCGCTCTCCGCTCTCGAGTCGGTGATGGAAGGGGTCGCGGCGGGCGTCGCGCGCGCGGAATCCGCCGAGCTGCAGGGCCGGATCTGGGCGCTACGCAAGGCGGGCCTCAACATCTCCATGTCGCAGCCCGCCGCCCGCAAACCCCTCGCCTTCATCGAGGACTGCGCGATCCCGCTCGAACGCCTGCCGGAGTGGTATCGCCGGCTCACGGAGATCATCGACCGGCACGCCACCCACGCCGTGTGGTACGCCCACGCCTCGGTCGGCTGCCTTCACGTGAGGCCGGCGCTCGACCTGCGGGAGGGAGACGACGTGGAGCGGTTGCGCGCGATCGCGGTCGACGCCTTCTCGCTCGCGGGTGAACTGGGCGGATCCCATTCCGGCGAGCACGGGGACGGCTGGATCCGGTCGGAGTTCCTGGAGCCGATGCTGGGCGCGCGTCTCGTCTCCGCCTTCGGAGAGATCAAGCGCCGGTTCGACCCCGAGGACCGCCTGAATCCCGGGAAGATCGTCGACCCGCCCCGCATGAACGACGCCTCGCTCCTGCGGGCCCGCCACGGGCTCGAGATCCGGAAGCTGCCGACGGCGCTCGACTGGGAGAAGTGGGGCGGCTTCGCACCGGCCGTCGACATGTGCAACAACAACGGCACCTGTCTGAAGCGGAGCCCCGGGGTGATGTGCCCGTCCTTCCGCGCCACGAGCGACGAACGGCATTCGACGCGCGGCCGCGCGAACGCGCTGCGGCTGGCGCTCTCGGGCCAGCTGGGGGACGACCCGTGGACGGCGCCGGAACTGTACGAGGCGATGGATCTCTGCCTGGGTTGCAAAGGGTGCCGGCTCGAGTGTCCGACCGGGGTCGACATGGCCCGCATGAAGGTGGAGTTCCTGCACCGCCTGCGCGCCGAGCAACCGCTCTCGCCCAGGGACCGGGCGTTCGCGTATCTCCCCCGCTACGCGCCGCTGGCCTCGCGGCTCGCCCCGCTCGTCAACCTCCGGAACCGGATTCCCGCCCTCGCGCGCCTCGGCGAGCAGGTCGCGGGTCTGGCGGCGGACCGTCCCCTGCCTCGCTGGTCGTCGCGACCGTTCTCGGGGGCGTCACGGCCCTTCAGTCCAGACCCCGGCGGCCCCCGGGTCGCGCTCTTCGTCGACACCTTCACCCGCTACTTCGAGCCGGGGATCGCCCGCGCCGCGGTTCGCGTGCTGGGGGGCGCGGGTTATCGGGTTGAGATCGCTACCACGGCCGGTCGTCCGCTGTGCTGCGGCCGCACGTTCCTGAACGCCGGCCTGGTCGAGGAAGCGCGGATCGAACTGGACCGCACCGTCCGCGCACTGAGCCGGTTTGTGGCGCGCGGGATTCCGGTGGTGGGGCTTGAACCGTCCTGCCTGCTCACGCTGCGCGATGAACTGCCCGCGCTGGATCCTGGACCCGAGGCGGCAGCGGTCGCCGAGCGGGCGCGGCTCCTCCCCGAGTGGCTCGTCGAGGAGGACGCGCTGTCGCGGCTTGAACTCGCTCCCCTTCCCGTTCGGCGCGTTCGCGTACACGGCCACTGCCACGAGAAGGCGTTCGGCGCGGACGGCCCGACGCTCGAAGTCCTCGGCGCGATCCCCGACCTCGAGGTCGAGGCGATTCCCGCCGGGTGCTGCGGCATGGCCGGTTCCTTCGGCTACGAGGCGGAGCACGCGGACATCTCGCGGCGCGTGGCGGAACTCGAACTTCTTCCGGCCGTTCGGGCGCTGGAAGCCGACGAGTGGCTCGTCACCAACGGCACGAGTTGCCGCCACCAGGTCGCGGACCTCGCCGACGCGCGCGGTCGCCACGTCGCGACCGTGCTCGACGCCGCCAGTCGGCCGCGAGGGCAGTCCGTGGACGCGGCGGTGAGAAGGCTGCGAAAGTTGCGCGGCCGACACGGCAACCTCTCAGTCGCGGAGATTCTCGCCTTTCGCGATGAAGGCCGTCGTTAGCGGCGGGAAGGCAGCATCGCCTCCAGCCTGGCCTTGAGGGGCGACGGGATCTCGATGCCTTGCCAGTCGAGGCTGCCGTGTTCGCGGCGGGCGCAGACGACCGTCCAGTCGCTCCGGGCCACGACCTCCCGCTCTCCGCAGCGGTCGATCGTGAAGTCGGCGGCGAAGCGGATCGCCTTGCGGCGCACTTCGCGCACCTGAAGCCTAACGTCGACCTCGTCGCCGTAGCGGACGGCGCCCAGATAGTCGCATGAGACGGAAACGCGGGGCATTCCGAACACCAAGTCCTGGCTCCAGCGGTAGCCGACGAAGTCGAGCGACCGATAGAGGGCGTGCTCGGCCTCCTCCATGAACTTCAGGAGCGCCGTGAAGTGGATCAGGTTCGCGGTGTCCGTATCCGCGAACTCCACGCGCCGTGTGTAGACGAACTCCGAGGCCATGTGGCAATCTATCACCCGTTCACGAACCGGGAGGCGCGGTGACGGTGGAACCGAGGCACATCACGATCGAGCGGCGCGTGCGATTCGCCGTTCTCGAGCCGCACGAGCGGCCGGTGGCCGAGATCTGGTTCGCTCTGCACGGGTACAACCAGGTCGCGCACCGATTTCTTCGCTATTTCCAGCCGATCCACGCGGGGGCCCGCTGCATCGTCGCCCCCGAGGGTCTGCACCGGCATTACCTGGGCCACGAGTCGCGCAGGGTGGGCGCCTCCTGGATGACGAGCGAAGACCGTCTCACGGATATCGAGGACTACGTCGGCTACCTCGACCGGCTGCACGCGCACGTCCTCGCCGAGGAGTCACGACAGACGGCGGGCGGGTCGGCGCCCCCGCGGGTCGTGGGACTCGGGTTCTCGCAGGGCGTTCACACGCTCTGCCGCTGGCTCGCGTTCGGCCGCGCCCGCATCGACCGGGCGATCCTGTGGGGCTCGACGGTGCCGCCGGACCTCGATCTGAGCGAGCACGGAGCCACGCTCTCGGCCGCCGACCTCCACCTCGTCGTGGGCGAGGCGGACGAGTACTTCGATCAGGCCGCCATCGAAGCCCATGAGGCGCGACTACGGGCGGCGCGCGTCGGCTTCACATCCCACAGCTACGCGGGAGGACACCGCCTGGACGCTGAGACACTGAGGCGCCTCGCCGATCCCGGAGGAACGGGATATGGATGATGCGTCTACCGGACGATGTCGTATTGGACGATGTATGGGATGTCGAGGGCATCCATTTCGACGGCCCAGACTTCGGTCAGGTCCGCGGACCTGACTCCACGGGGAAGCCGAAACCGGCCGATGGTCGAGCCCGAGTCATCGAGCACGAGCCACTCGCGCTCACCGCCCTCCCTCGTTCCGTCCAGCGCGAGCCAGGTGGTTCCGTCGTTCCCCACGGTGACGTACGTCACGGGGGTAAAGTACCGGTGTTGCCCGTAGAACTCGCGCAGAGCGCGAGCGTAGGCTCGCCGATTGCTGATGTTTGGACCATCCATTTGCCCAGCGATCCGGTCATCGAAGTAGTCCGATGGCACGCGGCGGGGCTCGTATTCGATGCGTCGCCGGTACACGGTGTCGCCATGAAGGTCGATTCTCGTGACTTCGAACTCCGCGGGGGCTTGGCGTCCGTCCCAGCCCTGGCGCTTCACCAGCACGACGCTCGACCCATCCGGAGCGAAGGTTATCAGGTCCATGTCTGTAATCGGTGAAGAGACCAATGTCTCGCCGACCGATCTCCCTGCCGTGATCCTGCCGATGAGGCCCTCAATCGATTGTCGAGCCAGCGTGTCGCGCAGGGTCCCATCGGGCTCCGTGACAATGATGGCGAGTTCAGACGCCGCCATCGCCCCTCCGGGGCCCGTCGCAAGCTCGGGAGATGCGACAAACCGGCCGTCCGCAAGTACGGTGAGCGGCATCCATCGATGAAGCGATCCCGGGACATTGGCCCGATACTGGATCGTCTCCGCTTCGCCGGTCGCTACGTCGAAGAACGTAAGTCGGGGGGACCTCGACTCCTTTACCCACAGTCGCGATCCATGCCACCCCATCCCGTTCGGCCGCATCAACTCGCCGGGCCCCTCCCCTCGACGACCGAGGTCGCGAACGAATTCTCCCGCGCGTGAGAAAACACGCACTCTAGCCTCCTCCGGCTGCAGCACGAACACGCGCTCGGCATCGGCGAGCACCCCGCCGACCCTTGACAGCCCATAAACCGGATCGTCGACGCTCCCGATCCTCACGCCACGCTCGAGCGTCCACTCCGGCACCTGGCCCGAGACCGGGCCGGATACCGGAGCGGCGCCGAGTGCCAGCGCATATCCCAGAAGAAGGCTCCTCATAGTGGGCTTTCCGCTCATGGTCCGGTCTACAACTCAGGGCGCGCCAACGATCAGAATAGGGATCGGCAACGACGACATGGGTTCACCGGACGATATCGTATTGGACTACGTACGGGATATCGAGCGCGTCTCTCTCCACGACCCAGCACTCGGCCTCGTTCGCGTGGGCTATGTACGATGTGGTGGGAAGCCGCAACCTGCCGATGGGCGACCCGGCGCCATCCAGCACCAGCCACTCACGCTCCCCGTCCTCGTCCACCCCTGCTACCCATGTCGTTCCGTCGCCCCCCATACTGACCGCCGTCACGGGGGGAAAGTACCGGCGTTCCTCGTAGAATTCGCGCAGGGCGCGGGCGTGGGCCCTCCGATTGTTGATGCCTGGCCCATCTGCGGACCTAGCGATGTCGTCGTCGAAGAAGTCCGATGGCACGCGGCGTGGCTCGTATTCAATGCGTCGCCGGTACACGGTGTCGCCATGAAGGTCGATTTCCGTCACTTCGAACTCCGCAGGGATCGTGCCCCCGTCCCAGCCCCGGCGCTTCACTAGAACTATGCTCGATCCGTTTGGAGCGACCGATAGGAGATCGTGGTCTGGAAGCAGCGAGATGACCCAGATCTCGCCGTCGGCTATGCCGGCAGTGATCTTGCCCAAGTTGCCGGCAAACGAGCGTCGAGCCAGAGTGTCCCGTAGAGTCCCATTCGGTTCCGTGACGATGATGGCGAATTCCGAAGCAGTCGCCTGTCCCCCGTGACCCCCCGTGATCTCGGGAGATGCGACAAACCGGCCGTTCGCGAGTACGGCGAACGGCATCCATCGATGAAGCGATCCTGGGACGTTGGCCCGATACCGGATCGTCTCCGCTTCGCCGGTCGCTACGTCGAAGAACGTAAGTCGCCCGGACACCGGCTCCGTGACCCACAGTCGCGACCCATGCCACCCCATCCGGTTCGGTCGCGTCAATTCGCCGGGGCCCGCCCCGGGACGACCGAGGTCCCGAACGAATTCTCCGGAGCGCGAGAAAACCCGCACCCTGCCGTCCTGCGGCTGCAGCACGAACACGCGCTCGGCATCGGCGAGCACGCCACCGACCCTTGACAGTCCGTAAACCGGATCGTCGACGCTCCCGATCGTTACGCCACGCTCTAGCGTCCACTCCAGCACCTGGCCCGAGACCGGGCCGGATACCGGAGCGGCGCCGAGTGCCAGCGCATATCCCAGAAGAAGGCTCCTCATGATCGGCTGCCCGGTCATCCGCTGGCCTATCTCTACTCTACAACCGTAGTTGTGACGTGGCGCTCCGAATGGCTGTCAGCGCGAACGTCTCGCTTCAGAGTTCGGGCTCGTGGTCCCCTCGCCGACGACGGCGGCGGGCGGCGAGGCGACTAAGCAGGAGGGGACTCAGGAGACCCGATGTCGTGCCGCCGATGAGGGCCAGGATCCCGACGGGTCCGGGGTTGGAGAACATCGGGGCGCCGATCTGGACGTTCATCCACATGCCGAGCAGCGCGAAAAGGGCCGCGCCGACGACGAAGCCGAGCCAGGTGAGCCGGATCATGGGGCGGCGTGTCGGGCGTCTATGAGCCGCCGTCCCCGTCCCCGCTGCCGGGGAGCCCGATGGTCGCGATGCACTCGATCTCCACGCGTGCATCCAGCACCAGCCCGGCCACCGCCAACGCGCTGCGCGCCGGCCGATGGTTGGGGAAGAACTCCATGTACGTGCGGCTCATGTCCCGGAAATCGGCGATGTCGGCCAGGAAGACGGTGCACTTCACGACCTCGTCCATCGACGAACCGTAGCGCTCGAGCGCGTCGGCGATGTTCCGCATCGTCTGCTGCGTCTCGGGGATGATCCCGCCCTCGGCCAGTCCCTCGCCGGGCACGGTCCCGAGCTTGCCGGACAGATAGAGCACGTTCCCGACCCGGACGGCCTCGGAGAAGGGCGAGTTGGGCCGCCCGCCCAGGTACTCGACGGAGTGCATCATCTCGGCCATTTCGGCGTGTTCCTGCGCCGCGAGCGGCCTCGCGGGCGTCAGGGCCGCCCCGAGCGTCAGAATGGTTCCGAACGCCAGAGCCGTCGCTGAAAGCTGTTTCATCGTCATACGTCCTCCTTCGAACCCGGTCTCGCCGGGTGTCTCGATACCGGTCACGGAGTGATGCGGGTCATCATGCGGGGGAACGCGATCGTCTCGCGCAGGTGATCGATCCCGCACATCCACGTCACCGTGCGCTCGACCCCGAGTCCGAACCCGCTGTGGGTGAAGGTCCCGTATTTCCGGAGATCCAGATACCAGTCGTAGGACGCCTCCGGGAGCCCCTCCTCGCGAATGCGCGAGAGCAGTCTGTCGTGGTCGTCCTCCCGCTGGCTGCCGCCGATGACTTCGCCGTATCCCTCCGGCGCGAGCAGGTCGTTGCACTTCACCGTGCGGGGATCCTCCGGGTTCTCCTTCATATAGAAGGCCTTGACCCCCTTCGGATAGTCGAACACGAAGAGCGGCTTGTCACGGCCATCGACCAGGATCGTCTCGGCCGTCGCGCCGAGATCCGCACCCCACTCGATGTCGCTCCCCTTCGACTGCAGGAGAGCGACCGCGTCGGTGTAGCTAATGCGGTCGAAGGGAGGCTGGATGGCCTCGAGCTTCGAAATATCGCGGCCGAGTGCCTCGAGCTGGTCGCGCTGGTTGAAGAGGACGCGCTTCACGATCCAGCAGATGAAGCGTTCCTGGAGCGCCATGTTCCCCTCGGAGTCGAGCCAGGCGGCCTCGGGTTCCACCATCCAGAACTCGGTCAGGTGCCGGCGCGTCTTCGACTTCTCGGCCCTGAAGGTGGGGCCGAAGCAGTACACCTTGCCCAGCGCCGCACAGGCCGCCTCGACGTAGAGCTGCCCCGTCTGCGCGAGGTACGCGGTGCCGAGATCGAAGTATTCCGTCTCGAACAGGGTGCCGGCCGACTCGCCGATGGCGCCGGTGAGGATGGGCGTGTCGACGTGGATGAAGCCTTCGTGATGGAGGAAGTCGTGGATCGCCCGGATGACTTCGTCGCGGATGCGCATGATCGCGATCTGGCGCGCGCTCCGGAGCCAGAGGTGGCGGTTCTCGAGCAGGAAATCGACGCCGTGTTCCTTGGGCTGGATCGGAAAATCGGACGACGGCCCCAGCACCTCGAAACCGGACGCGGTGAGTTCGACGCCGGAAGGGGCGCGGGCATCGGCGCGCACGACCCCCGTCACCGAGACGCACGCCTCGTGCCCCGCCGTCGTCAGTGGTTCCCATACCTCGGGCGGAACCTCATTGCGGACGAAGACGCACTGAACCTCGTCCGTTCCGTCGCGCAGCACGAGGAAGGAGATCTTGCCGCTGGAGCGGAGGCGCCTGACCCAGCCGCGGAGACGGACTTCATCCCCGATGCGGGCGGGCAATTCGCGTATGGTGACGGTGGCTTGTGACATGTGCGGCGACAAGTTGCGGTTCCCCCCGGGACGGGGCAAACGCCGCCGGCCGGCACGGTCAATCGACGGGGTCAGGCGACGGGGTCACCCGACTTGGTAGAGCGCCTCCCGCTGGGCGTAGCGGAGATCGAGTTCGTGACGGAACCGGCGGTGGGCGGACCTCTCGAGCCCAGGGTCGGCGTCGACGATGGCGCGAGCCCGCCGGCGCGCGGCGTCGAGGAGGTCGTAGTCGCGGTCCAATTGCGCGAACTTCAGGAGGACGGCGCCGTGCTGTTCCTTGCCGAAGAGATCGCCCTGGCCGCGGATCCTCAGATCTTCCTCGGCGAGCTCGAAGCCGTCGGTCTTCTGCTCGAAGGCGACGAGCCTCTCCGACGGCGTCTCGGCGGCGTGGAAGACGATGCAGTAGGACTGCTCGGCCCCCCGCCCGACACGTCCCCGCAGCTGGTGCAGCTGGGCGAGGCCGAAGCGTTCGGCGTCCTCGATCACCATCACGGTCGCGTTGGGGACGTCGATGCCCACCTCGATGACGGTGGTCGCGACGAGGAGGCCGGTGTCGCCGGCGAGGAAGCTCCTCATCACGTCGTCCTTCTCCGCCGAGGAGAGGCGCCCGTGCAGGAGCCGCACGGTGACGTCCGGGAAACGGTCCTGGAGCTGCTCGAACATGACGGTGGCGGCGCGGGCATCGAGGGCCTCGGACTCCTCGATGAGCGGGTAGACGACGTACGCCTGGCGGCCCGCCGCAAGCTGGTCGCCGAGGAAGTCGAAGGCGGCATCGCGGCTTTCCGGACCGCGCACGGCGGTGCGGATCGGCCGGCGGCCGGGGGGAAGTTCGTCGATGATCGAGAGGTCGAGGTCGCCGTAGAGGATGAGGGCGAGGCTGCGGGGGATCGGCGTCGCGGACATCACGAGGGCGTCGGGGGCCTTCCCGCTCTCCCGGAGCCGTCGGCGCTGCTCGACGCCGAAGCGGTGCTGCTCGTCGATGACGACGAGGCCGGGAGATACGAAGTCGACGCTATCCTGGATCAGCGCATGCGTCCCGACCACGAGACGGGCGCTGCCGTCGGCGATCCCGGCCAGCGCCTGTTCCCGCGCCTTGCCGGTGACGGAACCGGTGAGGAGCACAGGTTCGAGGCCCAGCGGCTCGAGCAATTTCACGAACGTGCGCTGGTGCTGCTCGGCGAGAAGCTCGGTGGGGGCCATGATCGCCGCCTGATGCCCGGCTTCGATCGCCTTGAGCATGGCGAGCGCGGCCACGACCGTCTTCCCGCTCCCGACGTCCCCCTGCAGCAGACGGTTCATCGGCGCGCGGCGGCCCATGTCGGCCTCGATCTCGGACCAGGCGCGGCGCTGGCCCTCTGTGAGCTCGAAGGGAAGCGTGCCGAGCAGCGCTCGGGTGAGAGTGGGCGGCGCGTCGAAGGCGACGCCCCGGATCTCATGACGCAGGCGGGCCCGGGCCCGGGCGTGGAGGAGTTGGAGAAAGAAGAGTTCCTCGAAGGCGAGGCGTCGCTGGCAGCGCTCTATCCGGTCGACCGCCGACGGACGGTGCAGCGTCCGGAGGGCGTCGGCGAGCGGGGGAAGGGACAGTTCCTCGAGCCACTCCCCCGGAAACGGCTCCTCCTCTCCGAGATCGGCGAGGAGGTTGGGGAGGTTGAGCCGGATCACGGCGCGGATCTGCCGGTGGCTGAGCCCCTCGGTGGCCGGATAGACGGGAAACACTCGCCCCGCGGCGGGGCGCTCTGCGGCGGCCCCTCGCTCCCCGGCGGACCCTTCCTCGTCGGAAACCCGGGCCAGCACGGTGTGTTCGCGGGGCTGGAGTTGCCGGCCGTGGTAGAAGCGCACGGGTCCGGAGGCCAGCAGAAGGTCGCCCTTGTCGATCGTGCGGTCGAGCCACGGACGTCCCGGCCACGCGCATTCGATGTGGCCGCTCTCGTCCCGGATCACGGCGCGGAAGACGCGCAGCCGGCGTCGGGTGGGGATGACGCCTTTCGAGACGACGCGCCCGATGACGGTCGCATCCTGGCCGACCTTCAGGTCCGAGATCGCATCGACGGTCGTCGCGTCCTCGTACCGGTACGGAAGGTGATAGAGGAGGTCCTGCCCGGTGTGCACGTCGATTTTCGCGAAGCGCTCCGCTCGCCGGGGGCCCACGCCCTTCAGGTACTGCACGGATCCCCGCAGGATGGAGCGCGGCGGCGTCACGGGATCACGGCTCCGGCGCGAGGATCTTGGCGAGATACCGGTCGGGTGAGAACTCCTCGAGATCCTCAGGGGACTCCCCAACTCCGAGGAAGCGGACCGGGACGGACAGTTCGCGGACGACGGAGACGACCGTGCCCGCGCGCGCCGTGCTGTCGAACTTGGCGAGCACCAGACCGGTGAGGTCGAGCGACGCACCGAACTGGCGCGCCTGGTTCATCACGTTCTGTCCCGAAGTGGCGTCCACGACCAGCAGCCGTTCGTACGGCGCGCCCGCCACCTGTCGGCCGAGCACTCGATCGACCTTGACCAGTTCGCGCATCAGATCGTCCTGCGTATGGAGACGGCCGGCCGTGTCGACCAGCACCCAGGCCGCGTCCCGGGCGCGCGCCGCCGCCACCGCGTCGAACGCCACGGAGGCCGGGTCCGCTCCGGGCGTTCCCCCGACGAAATCGGTCTGCAGCCGTTCCGCCCACGCCCGGAGCTGCTCCTGCGCCCCCGCCCGAAAGGTGTCCGCCGCCGCGAGCAGCACGCGCTCCCCTCCCGCCTGCAGCCTCGCGGCCAGCTTCGCCGCCGTCGTCGTCTTCCCCACGCCGTTCACCCCGACGAGGAGGAGGATCGCCGGCCCGTCTCCGGCAGGAGGTGGGTCCGCGGCCGCTCCGCCGGCGGGCGCTTCGGCGGCGACGAGGATCTCGGCCAGCCGGGACCGCAGCAGCTCGCGCAGGTCGCCCTCCGTCGCGATGGCGCCGCGGCTCGCCGCCCTCTCGAGCGCCTCGATCAGCTCGAGCGTGATGTCGACCCCGAAGTCGGCTTCGAGCAGGACTTCCTCCAGGCGCTCGATGGCGGCTTCGTCGAGCCCACCGTCGACGAGGGTGTTCACGTCCGTGAGCGCGAAGTCGACGATGCGCCGCCACAGGCCGCGTTTCGGGCGTCGGAGGGTCCCGGTCAACGGAGTCCGATCCGGTGCCGCCACACCCACTCGCCACACAGGAGAAGCACGGCGAGGAGAAACGGCCACACGGGCCGGGGCGAGCGGACTTCGACCGGCGCCCGGGGCGAAGGCTGCGCTTCGATGGCCAGCGGTTCGGACGGAGCCAGGGGAAGGAATTCGCGGAGGTCGGGTTCGACATCCATGGGCCGCCGGAGTTCGACGGAGCCCTCAGGCCCGGTGGCCGTCACGATGGCCTCGTAACGGCCCGCAGGGAGACCGGGGCCCGCGATCTCGGCCGGAGGTTCCGTGGCCGATTCGCTCCACACCTCGGCACCCGCCTCATCGAGCAGCTGGATCGTGAGGTCGGAGGAGCCGGGACGGATGCGCCACAGCGGCGGCTCGCCCGGGGCCGGCGGCCGCACGAGCGAGGCGAGCCGGGGGTTGGCGTCCTCGGCGAGCCAGCCCACGATGCCGCTGAACACGCCCTCGTAGACTCGGCGCGGCTCGTTCCCGCGCAGCGACCAGCGCCACCAGTCCGAGGTGGCGGAAAGCGCCCACCGGCGCTCCCCGTCCTCGCCGGCCGTGAGGAGGGGCCTTCCCTCGCCGCGCCGGTTCCGGCTCGCGTTGATCACCGACCATCGCCCGGGGGGCTCCACCGCATAGAGTTCGCGGACGGGGGGCAGCAGGTCCAGGTCGGCCTCGGCGAGGAGCGCGGCCGAGGGACTCGCGGGCACCGGCCCCGCGGCGTACCACTCCCCTGGCAAGGGGCCCGTCATGCGCGAACCCACCCCCGGCACCTCACCCGGCCCTCCGGCGAAGAAGAGCGTCCGCGCGTGGGCCCTCAGCGCGTCCGCCAGCCAGGGTGGCAGATCCTCGGGCGCGGCCTGGACCGCGAGAAGCCGGGCGCCCCCCACCGCTTCCCGCACTCGAGAAGCAGCGACGATGCGGGGGCCGGCGCCCATCTCGAGAAAGCGATCATCGGCAAGGCGCAGGTATCCGCGCGCGCCCCCGAGGACGAGCCGGTCTAGGGCGGGCACAAGGAAGCGCGCCTCCCAGTCGGGGGCCAGCGACACGAGTACGGCGCCGGCGGAGGATTCCGAAACCTCGATCCACACGCCTCTCCGCTCGGAGACGCCGAAGGGGTCCGGCGGATCGAGCAGCACGGCCTCGTAGCGCCGCCACGCGGGCCGGGCGCCTTCGTCGCGCGGGACGAAGGCGATGTCCGCGCGGCCCGTGCGGCCGGGAGCGGGGCGTGGCGCCCGCACGGTCGCGACGACCTCTCCCTCGCGCTCGAGCTGGAAGCTCACGCTGTCGGGCAATTCGCCCGCGCCTCCGGCCGATCCGGCGGCGGCGCGAAACTCGAGCGTGGCGCGGACGGTATCGCCGGCACGGGCCCGCTCCGGCGCCCGGAGCGCCGCCAGCGCCACCCGGGACTCGGCATCGGCAACGCGGAGTTCCCGCACCCCGAGCCCCAGACCTTCGGCCGTCTCCCGGGCGGCGTCGCGGTCCGTGAGTTCTCCGTCGGTCAGCACCCATACGCTGTCGGCTCCGCCCAGGCGGGCGGCCTGCAGGGCCGGTTCGAGCCGGCTCGCGTCGTGCCCCGCGACAAGGGTGTCCAGCGAGTCCAGCCGCGCGGGGACGGGTCGGTCTCCGAACAGGTAAACCCGATCGGGCGCGAGTTCGGGAAGAAGAGCAAGAGCCGAGTCGAGCCGAGTCGTGCCGCCGGCTTCCCCGGCGCTTACCGGGAGCGCCATGCTGCGCGAGATGTCGAGGAGCACAACGCGTTCGGGCACTCCGACACCGCTGTCGCGCAGCGCGGGCAACGCGAGGGCGCCGAGTATGAGGAAGAGGGCCGCCGCGCGGAGGGCGGCGGGACCGCTACGCCCCGCGACACGCTCCTCGCGCGTGGCATAGGCCCAGCCGGCGAGGGCGACCGCGGCCAGCGCGACGAGAAGCCAGAGGCCGGGGCTCAATCCTGTGTGCGGCGAGCGCGCTGCGAGGGATGGATGGGCATCGGAAGGCCTCTCAACTGCGACAGCACGGCCTGTCGAACCGCCGCAAACCGTTCGCGCAGTTCAGAGGGGACCGGCTCGGCCCTGGGCAACTGCAGACGGGCCGGGTTCACCTGCGCGCCGTTCCGAAGAAACTCGTAGTGCAGATGAGGCGCGGTCGCGAGACCGGTGTCGCCCACATATCCGATGACCTGCCCCTGTTCCACCTGAGTGCCGGCCGTAACGCCCCTGGCAACGTTGCTCAGATGCGCGTATCGGGTACGGATGTTGTTCGCGTGACGAATCTCGACGGCGTTCCCGTACGTGCTCCACCACCCTGCCCGGGTCACGCGGCCGGCCCCCGTGGCGTACACGGGCGTGCCCCGCGCCGCGCCGTAGTCGACGCCGAGGTGCGGCCGGGTGCGCCGGAGGACCGGGTGGAACCGCCTCAGATTGAAGCCGCTCGTGACACGGACGATGTCGATCGGTGCGAGCAGGAACTGCCCCCGGAGGGCCTCGCCCGCTTCGTCGTAGTATTCCACCCGCTCGTCCGCACCAGCCTCGAATCGCACCCCCGTCAGCGTGCGCCGGTCGTTCCGGAATTCGGCGGCGAGCACCCTGGCGTCGCGCACCGAGCCATCCGGCCGCACGTCACGCTCAAGGAGAATCCGGTACGCATCGTTCCGCCGCAGATCGCGCCAGAAGTCGATCTGCCACGCGAACACCCGTGAAACCCGGTGCGCCACGTCGAAGCGCTGTTGGTCGCTCAGCCCCTCCACATCACCGAACAGCTCGGCGTCGAACAGGTTCGTCTGGATGAGACCCGCCAGGAGAAGGGTGTCGCGGGTAACCTGCACGGAATCGAGCCGGGCCAGCCATGTCGGCCCGGTGTCGTTGTCGGGCCACAGGTGGAGGACGCGGTCGGCGTCGAGGTGAACCCGGATCCGGGCCGGAGATTCCCCGGGTCGGCGGACGAAATGGATCGCGGCGCCGGGCCGCAGCCGGCGGGGACTCTCGAACTCGCCCATCGCCTCGACGATGGCGTGCGTCGCGACGGGGTCGAGGCCATGGTCCGCGAACACGCCCCCCAGCGTCTCACCCCACTCCAGACGGTGCACGAGCGTGATGGGCGCCGGTGGCGTCGGCACTTCGACGACCTTGACGTCGTCCGTCCGCTCGGCTCCGGTGCCGAACGTGCTCCGGCCGACGAGCAGCACACCCGCAAGGGCGAGTCCGACCGCAAATCCAACTGCTGTGTGGAGTCTCTCGTTCAAGCTCTCAGTCCATCTGTCGCCGTATGAAGGTCGGGATCTCAAGATCCTCGAACTCCGTCCGGGCGTCGGTCCACGACTCCTGGCTCGGCACTTCCGGTTGCACATCGGGGGCCGCTTCGGGCGCCGCTTCGGGCGTCACTTCTTCGGCCACCGGACCATCCGCCGGCCCGGCTTCGTCCCCCGGCGCCTCCAACACCGGTCCCTCGGACACCGACCGCTCAGGCTCGGGCTTGGGCGCCGGCTCGGTCTCCGATTCCGGCTCGGACACGGGCTCGGGCCCCGGCTCCTCGGCCGCCAGCGCTTCGAACGCGATGCCCGCCCGCTTCACCTCCGCGGGCTCCTCGACAGGCTCGGGTTCCGGCGGCGCAGGCTCGACCGGGCGCGCGTCGAACACGCGCGGACCCTCGTACATCGAACCGATCACCACCGGGGTCGCTGGGGGCTCGGGCGGCGCCTTCGTCGCCGGGATCACCCTCTCCGCCACGGGCACCGGTTCGTCATCGACCACCGCATCTCCGAACCCCGTCGCGATCACGGTCACGCGCACCTTGCCCTCCAACTGAGGATCGTGCACGACGCCGAAGATCATTTCGCCCTCGTCGCCCGCGGCCTCCTGAATGATCGAGTTGACCGTCGTTACCTCGTCGATCGTCAGGTCGGGGCCACCGCTGATGTTGATGAGGACGCCCGTGGCGCCGTTGATGGATACGTAGTCGAGCAGGGGCGAGCAAATGGCCTGCTGCGCCGCCTCTACCGCCCGGTCGTCGCCCGTTGCCTCCCCCGTTCCCATGAGGGCGGCCCCCCGGTTCGACATCACCGTACGGACATCCGCGAAGTCCACGTTCACCTCGCCCGTCACGGAGATGAGGTCGGAGATCCCCTGGGTTGCCTGGAGCAGGACCTCGTCTGCTTTCTTGAGCGCCTGGCGGAAGGTCATCTCCTTGCCCACGACCGCGAGCAAACGCTCGTTCGGGACCACGATCATCGTGTCCACCGCACGCCGAAGCTCCCGCAGCCCGATCTCGGCGTGCCTCATCCTCTTCTTACCCTCGAAGTGGAAGGGGCGGGTCACGATCGCGATGCACAGCGACCCCATCTCCCGAGCCATGGCGCCGATGATCGGAGCCGCTCCCGTGCCGGTGCCTCCACCCATCCCCGCCGTGACGAAGACGAGGTCCGCACCCGCGATAGCGGATCGCATCTCTTCGTGGCTCTCGGACATCGCCTGCCGTCCGATCTCGGGACGGGCGCCGGCTCCCAGGCCCCGCGTGAGTTCCTTCCCGATCTGGACCCTGAGATGGGCGCCGGATTCCTTCAGCGCCTGGGTATCGGTGTTGACCGCGATGAACTCCACGCCGTCGAGTTCCTCGTCGATCATGCGGTTGACCGCGTTGCCGCCGGCGCCACCTACGCCGACGACCTTCATTTTCGCGTTGCGCGCGCCGTTCTCATCGAATGCAAAGACCATGTGTCCCCTCCCTCCCATCAGAAAAGCTCCCGTAGCCACCCGCCGACTCTCGCGAAGGCGCGGGTCGCTCCCACCAACCCTCCTGCCGAGGCCCGCGACGCACCGTACAGCACCAGCCCCGCGGCGGTACCGTAGGACGGACGCGCGACGCTGTCCGCCATGCCGGTGAGGCCGAGCGAAGGAATACCCGTGCGAACGGGCAGGTTGAAGACCGAACGAGCCAGATCTTCCGTGTGCAAGAGCGAAACCCCGCCGCCGCTCAGCACGATTCCCGCCTCGAGTCCGCGCAGCGTTCCGCTCGCCTCCAGTTCCTCGTACACCAGTCCCAGAACTTCATCCAGCCGTTGTTCGATAATGTGCAGCAACAACTCGCGCGACACACGTCGGGCCCGTCCGTGCCGAGCCCCGGAGACGTCGAGCATCTCCTGCGAATCGGCCGCGTCGCGCAGCGCTCCGCCGTGTCGCTCTTTGAGTTGCGCGGCCTCGTCTTCATGAACGCCGAGGCCGCGGGCGACATCCCGCGTCACGATCGAGCCGCCCCAGGGCAGCGTCGCTGCGTGAAGAATGCGGTGGCCTCCATACACGAGCACATCGGTCGTCGCGCCTCCCATCTCGACCAGGGCCACGCCGGCCTCGCGTTCGGCATCCTCGAGCACCGCGAGTGCCGTGGCCAGCGGCGCCATGACCAGTTCGTCCGGGCGGTATCCCGCACGGTCGACGACTTTCGAGAGGTCGTGACAGACGGCCACGTCGGCCGTCACGATGCAGAGGTCCGCCTCGAGACGGGCTCCGACCATTCCCACGGGGTCCCGGATCCCGTCGCGGTCGTCGACGGTGTACCGCTGCGACAGCGCGTGGATCAACTCGTGGCCGGGCGGGACCGGGACCGCGCGGCCGACCTCCTGCACGCGCTTGACGTGGGCGGGAGCGATCTCCGAGGCGGAGACCTGAAGCACGCCCTTCGACCGGGACGTGCGAACGCTTCCGCTGGGCACGCTCACATAGGCGGCTTCCACCTCGCGGCCGGCCATGGCTTCCGCCTGCCGCACGGCGGTGCGGACGGCGCGGGTCGTGGCCTCGATATTCGCGATGGATGCGCCGTGCATGCCCTCGGAACGCGTGACGCCGAGCCCGAGGATCTCCAGCGGATCGGTGGGGCTGCGACCGGGATGCACGGCGGCGACGACCGCACAGGTCTTCGTCGACCCCACATCCACCCCGACAATGCCCGCCCCCTGAATCATCGCTCCTCCACGCGCGTGAGTACAACCTGGCCTCTGAAACGCGCGTCTGCACGTGCGACGTGCCGATCCTCGATCTGTCCGAGCGCGATCGAGACACGGTCGAGGGCACGCAGGGGCTGGTCGCGCGGCAGCAGCACGACGTCGGCCCCGGCGCCGGGAAGGAGGAGGAAGCGGTATCCTCCCTCGGCTGCCCGCCCGACCTCGGAGACGAGGGATATGAAGTCGCCCCGCGTTCGATCCATTCGCTCCAGCGCGAAGATGAGCTCCCGGATTCCCGGGTCCGTCACGAAGCCGCTCTCCGTCTCGACCGGACCCCGGACGATCGGCAGGTCCAGCGGTGCGGAGGAGGGTTCCAGCGGCAGCATGTACCCATCACCGCTCACGGGACGCAGTTCAGGCGTCGCGACGAGCGCCACCGGACGCCGCTCCACGACGGCGATCTCGAGCGTATGGAACCCCTCCCGACGGGCCGTGGCCTCGCGAACCAGCGGATGCGCGCGCACGCGTTCCTCCCAGGCCGCGGGGTCGTCCCATACGGACGCGTCCGGGGTAACGGCGGCGAGTTCCCTGATCTCGTCCGTCGAGGCGTGCTCGGCCCCGACGACGCGGAGTTCCGAGATGCGAAACGCGGGCAGCGTCGCGAGGATGCGGGGCACCCATATGGGGACGGAAAAGCCGATCAAGGCCGCCATGAGCGCGAAGAGGAGCCTGCGGCGTCCTCGGCGGGTGATGCGCCGGGAGCGCGATCTCTTGCGCTCCTCGCGTTCGGGGGGCGGCGGGGCGGCAAGGTCCTCGGGATCCCACACGGGAGGATTCATACGGCCCCCACGAGGGCGAGCTGCGCGGGCTCGACCCCCCACAGCTGGATCTCCGGCTCCAGCGTCACGCCGAGACGGGCCAGGGCGCGGCGGCGGGTCTCCGCCATCAGTCCGATCACGTCGGCGGCGCGCGCGCCACCCAGGTTGACGATGAAATTCGCGTGCCGTTCATGGATCCGGGCGTTCCCGACCCGGGCCCCTCTCATTTCCACGCTGTCCACGATCTCCCAGGCTGGCGGATGTGGTGAACCCGGGTTCTTCCACGTCGATCCGACCGATGGGAGGTCGTACACCTGATCCCGCACCTTCCGTTCGCGGAAGCTCAGGTGCGCATCGCGAACGGCGTCGTACTCCCCTGGTGTCGCTTCGAGGCGTGCGCGCACGAACACCCAGTCGGCCGGCACGCCCACCCGGCGGTACGCGGGTTGCGCCACCTCGGGCCGGATGCGCACGAGCTCGCCTTCGGGCGTCACCGCGTCGGCCCATTCGACGCGGTCCCAGAGCCCTTCGTCCCTCGAGCCGGCGTTCATGCGCAGGCCTCCGCCGAGAGTGCCGGGCACTGCCTCCAGGAAATGAAACCCGGCACGCCCGTTGCGGCGCGCAGCCTGCGCGAGGGCGGGCAGACGGGCAGCTGCCCCGGCTTCGATGGTGGTGGCCCCGACCTGGATCGTTCCGAAGTCTCCCTCGAGGATGAGGACAGGCTCCGGCACTCCGCTGTCGCCGATGAGCAGGTTCGCTCCGGTCCCCAGCACGCGGCAGCCGCGGCCGGATGTCTCGCGCAGCGCGGCGGCGAGCTCCGCCATCGACTGCGGCCGCGCGAGCCGTGCGGCCGGTCCGCCGATCCGGTAGCGGACCAGGGGTGCGAGCGGGACATCACGTTCCCACCGCATCGCCCGCCCGCCTCTGGACCGCCGCGTGCGCGAGGTCGGTCACATCGCCGGCGCCCATGAAGACGAGCACCGCTTCTCCCGCGCCGACCTCCGGCGGAACGAGGCAACGTGCATCCTCCCGCTCGATGAGGACCGCAGCCGCGCCGGACGCGCCGGATCCGCCGGCGATCAAGTCCGACGTGACGCCCGGGAGCGGCGCCTCTCGCGCGGGATAGATCGGCAGCACAAGCGCGTCGTCAGCCAGCGCGAGGGCACGGGCGAACGCGCCCGCGAAGTCGCGCGTCCGGGTGAACAGGTGCGGCTGGAAGACGACCCTCAGCCGGGCTTCGGGATATGCCTCCCGCAGCGCGGCGAGTGACGCCGCGACCTCGGTCGGGTGGTGCGCGTAGTCGTCGAACACCGTGAGATCGGGCCACGCCGCGATCATCTCGAGACGGCGGGCCACGCCGCGGAACCCGGCGAGCCCGCGCGCCGCCGCCCGCGGATCGCCGCCGAGCCGCACGGTGGCGAGGAAGGCCGCCGCGGCGTTGAGTCGGTTGTGGCGCCCCGGTACGCGGAGAGTGAGGTCGATCTCTCCGTCCGGCCAGGAGAGCCGCAGCGCACGCGGCCCCGTCCCTTCAAGCCTGCACCAGGCCCCGTTGCCGAACCCGTACCCGAACCCGTGCCGCGTGCCCGCGAAGCCCGCCGCCTCCGCGAGTCCGCGGGCACCCTCGTCGTCGTGGCAGTAGATGAGACCCCCGGCGTGCCGGGCCCTTCCGGCGAACTCCGTGAACGCGGAACGGAGACGCTCCCAGGTTCCGTACGTGTCGAGATGTTCGGGCTCCAGCGAGCTGACCACGGCGAGCGTGGGCTGAAGCTCGAGGAAGGAACGGTCGAACTCATCGGCTTCCACGATGGCGGGACCGTCACCGGGCCGCGTGAACCCCTTCCACCTGTCGACCCGTCCCCCGACGAGGACGAGGGGATCGAGCCCGGCCGCCGCGGCCGCGTGCCCGGCCATCGCGGTGATCGTCGTCTTCCCGTGCGTCCCGGCGATCCCGACCAGCGCCTGCCCGTTCAACAGCGCCCCCAGCGCCCGGGCCCGGCGCATCACGGGCACGCCGGCGAGCCCGGCCCGGACGACCTCCGGCTGGTCTTCCGGCACGGCCGAACTGCGAACGAGCAGATCCGCCCCGGACACGTGGGAGGGAGCGTGCTCCCGCTCGACCGTGATCCCCTGCGCCGCGAGGTCGCCGAGGGCGTCGGCGGGAGCGCGGTCGCACCCGCTCACCACGTAGCCGGCGCGATCGAGGGCAAGGGCGAGTCCGCGCATCCCGGCGCCGCCGATCCCCATGAGATGGACGTGTGCCCCGGGCGCCGGAAGGTCCGCGATCCCCGCCGGACGGGGAGCTCCCACCGTCGCCCCGGTCATGCCGCGCACCGATCCAGGAGGGTGAGCATCTCGCGCGCGATGTCGAGCGCCGCGTCGGGCCGCCCCCGACTCGCAGCGGCCGCCGACATCCGCGACAGGCGCTCGTCGTCCGTGAGGATGTCCCGGCAGTGCGACCACAGTTCGCCGACCGCCAGCCCGCCCTCTTCGCGAACTTCCGCCGCCCCCGCCTCCGCCAGCGCCCGCGCGTTCGTCAGTTGGTGCCCTCCGGCCGAGGTCGGGAGCGGCACGAGCACCGCGGGCCGCCCGGCGGCGCACAGTTCGGCGAGCGACATCGCCCCCGACCGGCACAGCGCGAGTGTGACCCCGTCGAGCTGCCTGCCCAGGTCGTCGATGTAGGGGACGACGCGCACACGCTCCGCGAACGGAAGCTCCGACACCCGCGCGGAGAGTTCGGCCGCGTGCCCCGGCCCGGCGATCCACACGACGGAGACCCCGTCCGGCCACGCCGATCCGTCTCGCGCCACCCACTCGAGGTCGCCCAGGAAGGCTCGGTTGAGGCCGAGCGCCCCCTGGCTCCCGCCGAAAACGAGGAGGTTGCGGCCATGCGGCCACTCGAAGCGGACCGGAGACGTACCGGCCGACCCGCCGCCCGAGGCGCCGCCGACCCCGGGCGCGACGGGATTCCCCAGGGCGCTCAGACGTGTGCGCCGCCCGACCCGCAGCCGCCCCTCCGCCTCCGGATATCCGAGGTGGATCTGATCGACGTTCGGCGCGAACAGGCGCGTCACGAGCCCCGGAGCCGCGTTCTGTTCCTGAATCGCCGCGGGCACGCGGCGGAGACGGGCTCCCGCGAGCGCGGGCCCCGCCACATATCCCCCCGTGCCCACGACGAGCGCCGGATCGAATTCCCGGAACGCGCACCGCACGCCGGCGAGCACAGCCGGAGCGGTCGCCAGCAGACGCCAGTTCCGCCACGGCCGTTGCCGGTACAGCGGTTGCAGCGGTAGAAGCCGGAACTCGTACCCGGTGTCAGGCAGCACGCGCGCCTCCAGGCCCCGCCGCCCACCCAGGAACACGCATTCGACTTCGGGGGCCAGCCGCCCGAAGGCCGCGGCCAGGTTCAGGGCGGGATACAGATGGCCGCCGGTGCCACCCCCCGCGAGCAGGATACGAGGTGACGCCATGCTTCAGCATCTCCGCCGCGAAGCCACGTTGAGCAGGACGCCCGTGGCCGCGAGCGCGATGACGAGTCCGGTCCCGCCGGAACTGATGAAGGGGAGGCTCACCCCCGTGGTGGGCAATAGCCCCATCGTGATCCCGATGTGTCCGAACGCTCCGATCGCGATGATCGCCGTGAGGCCGATCGCGATGAGGCGCCCGAACAGGTCCGGGGCGGACTTAGCGATCCTCAGCCCGAGGTGGGTCCATACGAGGAAGAGGATGAGCATCGTCACCGCGCCCACGAACCCCCATTCCTCCGCGATGATCGGGTAGATGAAATCGTTCTGCGCTTCCGGCAGGTAGTAGAGCTTCTGCGTGCTCTCGCCGTAGCCCGCGCCCAGGATGCCGCCCGACCCGATCGCGATCTGCGCCTGCTGCAGCTGGTAGCCGGCACCCGACATGTCCGCCTCCGGATTGAGAAACGCGAGGATCCGCGTGAGCTGGTAGCTGTTCGAGCGCACCAGCCACCACAACGCCGGGCCGATGGGCAGCGCCAGGAGCAGGAAATGCCGGAAGCGCATCCCGGCGGCGAAGAGCACGACCGCCGCCAGCGCGGCCGTGATCAGCGTCGCCGACAGGTGCGGCTCCGCGGCGATGAGGACGAGCACGGGACCGAGGACGACGAGGAACGGGAGCACGCCGCGGAAGAAGCTGGTGAGGGAGCGCTGCTTGCGGACGGCAAGCGCGGCGGTCCAGAAGACGACGGCCACCTTGGCCAGCTCGGAGGGCTGGAAGGTCGCCGGCCCGAGCATCAACCACCGGCGTGACCCGTTGCGGACGGGCGCGATGTCGGTCGTGGCGGGGAGGATCATTACGACGAGAAGGACCGTCACGGCCCCGAGGATCGGCCATGCGAGCCGCCGGTACACGCGATAGTCGATGAAGGCGGCGACGATCAGGGCCACGAGACCGACGGCGGCACGAGCGAGCTGGCTCATGAGGACGTGATTCCCCGGCAGCCCGCTCTGCTGCGCCGCGAACGAACTCGCAGAGTAGACGGAGAGGAGCCCGAACACGACGAGGACGAGCGTGACCCCGATGAGCGTATTCCGCACCCACGCGGGCGCGCCGGCGAACTCCTGAACGCGCGGAAGTTCCCGGGCGAGAGCGTGGTCCGTCACGTCGCCTCCTCCGGGGACGGGCCTCCGTAGGACTCGCGGACACACTTCTCGAAGGTCCGTCCCCGCTTCCGGTAATCCGGGAACATGTCGTAGCTGGAGCAGGCCGGCGAGAAGAGGACGACATCCCCGGGACGGGCGGCCTCGCGGGCGAGGCGTACAAGCTGCGGCACGCCACGGGCGACATCGACCGGCGCCACGTCGCCCAGTTCCCGCACGATCTGCGGCGCGGCTTCTCCGAACGCGATCAGGGCTCGCGCGTTCTCGCGCAGCGCGGGGGCGAGGGACCGGTAGGATTCGCCCTTGTGCCGGCCCCCGAGCAGCGCGACAAGCGGCCGGTCGAACGCGTTGAGGGCGACGCGGGTCGCGGAGACGTTCGTTCCCTTCGAATCGTTGACCCACAGGACGCCCTCGAACTCGCCCACCCTCTGGAGGCGATGGGGGAGTCCCTGGAAGGAGGCGAGCCCGGCTCCGATCGCTGCGGCCTCGCATCCGGCGAGTGCCGCTCCGAGACCCGCAAGAAGGGCGTTCATGACGTTGTGCACGCCGACCAGCTGCAGTTCGCCGGCCGCGATCCACGGCTGCGGCGCCCCCCCCGCCTCGAGGCGCTGGATCAGCTTCCCTGCCTCGTCAAGCCACGCTCCGGGCTTCTCATGCGACTCGATCGACGCCAGATAGCGGTCTCCGGCCGCCGATTCCGCCATGGCGAGCACATCCTCGTCATCCCCGTTAAGGACCCACCGGCTGTCCGCATCGGCGTTCGCGAAGAGACGCGCCTTATCCTCGTAGTAGCGTTCGAGGCTCGCATACCAGTCGAGGTGGTCCGCCGCGAGGTTGACGAGCACGCCGATCTCGGGCCGGAACGCCCGGAGATCCGCGAGCTGGAAGGAACTCAGCTCGACAACGAGCCAGTCGGGCTGCCGTTTCATCAGCGGAATCTCGGAGAGCGGGCGGCCGATGTTCCCCGCGGTGAGCGCGTCCACGCCTGCCTGCTGCAGCAGGTGCCCGCAGAGCGCGGTCGTCGTCGTCTTTCCGTTCGTGCCGGTGATCCCGATGACCCGCGAGCGGAGGTGGCGCCAGGCGACCTCGATTTCGGCCACGGTGGGCACGCCCGCTTCCCGCACGGTCCGCCGGATTTCGGCTGTCGGGGGTATTCCCGGGCTCGTCACGACGAGGTCGGCGTTCAGGATCCGCTCGACGTCGTGCCGTCCCACCTCCGCGTCGATGCCCTCGGCGGCGAGTGCTTCCACGGCCTCGCGCTGCCCGGGTCCCTCGAACGCGTCGCTCGCGTACACGTCCGCTCCGAGCGCCTGCACCAGCCGCGCCGCGGCCGTCCCGGACACCCCGAGTCCGAGGACGGCCACGGGATCGCCGGGCCCGAAGAGCGGAGAGCGGCGGTCGTCGGCCATCAGCGGATCTTGAGCGTCGCCAGGCCGACGAGCGCGAAGATGACGCCAACGATGTAGAAGCGCGTGACGACGCGCGTCTCCGGCCAACCGAGTTTCTCGAAGTGGTGATGCAGCGGGGCCATGCGCAGGAGGCGGCGGCCCTCGCCCCATCGTCGACGGCTGAACTTGAACCACCCGGTCTGGAGGATCACAGACAACCCCTCGAGGACGAACACGCCCCCGACGATGACGAGGAGGAACTCGGATTTCAGGAGCACTGCGACGGCGCCGATCGCGCCTCCCAGCGCCAGGGATCCGGTGTCCCCCATGATGACCTGCGCCGGATGGGCGTTGAACCAGAGGAAGCCGATGGCCGCACCGGCCAGCGCGGCGCAGAACACCGACAGTTCCCCGGCCCCGTTCAGGTACAGGACACCGAGGTAGGCCGACGTGTCCACCCGGCCGATCGCGTAGGCGAAGGCGCCGAAGGTGAGGACGGCGATCGCGGCGAGACCCGTGGCCAGCCCGTCCAGACCATCCGTCAGGTTCACCGTGTTCGCGCTTCCGGCGACGACGACGGCGACGAAGAGCGGGAAGATCGCCGGGGCGAGGACGATCGTGAGATCCTTGAAGAACGGAAGCATCGTCTGAGTCGCTCCGTAGGCGGACAGCGGTTGCCACAGGAGGAACCCGCCGAGCGCCAGACCCAGCACGAACTGCCAGATGAGCTTGTACCGCGCGATCAGGCCTCGGGGATGGCGGCGCACGATCTTCAGGTAGTCGTCCATGAAGCCGATCGCGCCCATCCAGGCCGTGACGACGAGGGCGACCCACACATAGGAGTTGTCCAGGCGGGCCCAGAGAAGGGTGGGCAGGAGACAGGCGGTGAGGATGATGATGCCGCCCATCGTCGGGGTGCCGGCCTTCGCGAGGTGCGTGGCCGGCCCCTCGGTCCGCACGATCTGGCCGATGCCGTGCTTCCTGAGTCCGCGGATCACGCCCGGCCCGATGACGAAGGCGGTGAGGAGGGCGGTCACCATGGCGCCGGCCGCGCGGAAGGAGATGTACTGGAAGACGTTGAACAGGATATGCTGGTCCGCCAGCGGGAAGAGGAAGTGATAGAGCATCAGGCGCCCCCTCCGAAACGGGCTTCCAGTTCGTCGATGACCCGCTCCAGCCGTGCGCCACGCGAGCCCTTCACAAGCACAACCTCATCTCCCTCCAGGGCGTCCGCGAACGGTTCCATGGCCGCTTCGGGATCCTGCGCCCGGATGAGGGCGGGACCGTGGACGCCGTCGAACGGCGCGTCGCAGAAGAGGCCCGTGGCGGCGATGACATCGAACCCCGCCGCCCGCATCTCTTCGCCGATTTCACGGTGTGCCTGCGCTTCCCGGGAGCCGAGTTCGAGCATCGAGCCGGCGAACACCGCGCGGCGGCGCCCCGGCAGCAGATCGCGGGCTTGGGCGATCGCCGCGCGAAATGAATCCGGGTTGGCGTTGTAACAGTCGGCCAGCACCGTGAGACGCCCGATGCGGCGGAGGGCGCCGCGCAAGCCGAGGGGCTCGTAGAGCGATAGCCCCCGGGCGACCGCGTCCGACGGCACGTCCAGCGATTCCGCGAGCGCGGCCGCGATCAGCGCGTCCCGCAGGTGGTGCTCGCCGCCCACAGCCAGCGAAGCCACCGCTTCGCCGCGGCGGAACTCGACCCGGTCCGCAGCGACCGTGTATGCGTCGGGCCCGAAGCCGGCCCGTGGACCGAACCCGGCGACGATCGCGTCGGGCCGGTGGGCCCGGGCGGCCTCGGCGAGGCTGGCCGGTTCCTCCCCCACGACGAGCACCCCGCGGCCGGAGGCGCCGTGCGCCAGCGTCATCTTTTCCCGCAGCACGCCGTCCACATCCCCGAAGCACTCGAGGTGTGCGGCGCCGACCGTCGTGATGACGACGTGATCCGGGCGGGCGATCTCCGCCAGTCGGGCGATCTCGCCGGGCTCGCTCGCCCCGACCTCGAGGACCCAGGTGTCCGCATCGGGCGCGGCGCGCAGGATCGTCAGCGGGAGGCCCACCTGGCTGTTGTAGTTGCCCTCCGTGCGGTACACGCGGCGGGATTCCGAGAGCGCGCAGGTGATCATCTCCTTCACCGTCGTCTTGCCCGAACTTCCCGTAATGGCCACGACCGTGGCGCCGGATTCGCGCCGGGCCCGGGCAGCCAGATCGCCGAGCGCGCGCAGCGGGTCGGTAACGGCGAAGTACTCCATCCCCAGCGCCGGGTTCTCCCGCCCGGGGCGCACGATCGCCCCCGGCGCGCCCCGGGCCGCCGCCTGAGGGAGGAAATCGGCGGCATCATGCCGCTCCCCCGCGAGCGCGACGAACAACTCGCCGGGCTCCAGCGTCCTCGAATCGCATGAGACCCCGCTGTACGCTCGCTCGGCGACATCGCAGGCGCTCGCGGCGCTGCCGCGGTCCAGACGAAGCGCGGCCCGAATCCAGTCCGACCGCAACGCCGGGGCCTGCGTGGCCGCGGTCACGCCGCTCCTCCGGGGAGTTCGGACGCGCCGGGACGCACCGGAAGGAGATCCTCCACGATCCGGCGCTCGTCGAAGGGCAGCCGCTTCTCGCCGATGATCTGGTACGTTTCGTGCCCCTTGCCGAGGAGCGCGACGGCGTCTGCCGGGCCGGCCTCGGCAAGGCCGCGCGCAATCGCTTCCCGCCGGTCGACCACGATCTCGTAACTGTCCGCCGGCAGTCCAACGACCATCTGACGGCAGATATCCGACGGATCCTCCGATCGGGGATTGTCGCTCGTGACGATCGCGACATCCGCGAGCCGGGTGAGGATGGTCCCCATCTGGGGGCGCTTGCCGGGGTCCCGGTCGCCGCCGCAACCGAGGAGGGCGATGACCCGGCCCGGCACGATCTGCCGCAACGAGGAAAGCGCCCGCTCGCACGAATCCGGGTTGTGCGCAAAATCCCGGATTACGAGCACCGGCTCCCGCGAGATCACTTCCATGCGCCCGGGCACGGGAGGCGCCGCGGAGAGCCGCGCCGCGATCCGCTCGAGCGACATGCCGAGGCCCCGGGCGACCGCCGCGGCCGCGAGAGCGTTCCGTACGTTGAAATCGGCAGGTAACGGGAGCGATACCGGAGCCGCCTCCCCCGGCGCGCGCAGCGTGAAGCGTGATCCGCCCGCCTCGAGGGTCAGTTGATCGGGCCACAGATCGGCCGTGGGCTCGAAGCCGTAGCGAAGCGTCGTGGCGTTCGCCGGCGAGATCCCCTTCCAGGCGGACTCGTCGTCGTTCACGGCGCACACGCCACCCGGTGCGAGCAACTCGAGGAGGCGCAGCTTCGCTTCCCGATACGCCTCGAGATCCGGATGATATTCGAGGTGCTCCCGACTGAAGCTGGTAAAGGCCACGGCATCGAAGGAGAAGCCGTCGGCGCGGCGCTGGTCGAGCGCGTGCGACGACACCTCGAGGACCGCCGCCTCGGCGCCACTCGCCCTGAGAGTGGCGAGTTCGAGGGCCAGATCGATCGGATCGGGCGTCGTCAGCCCCGGGTCTCCGACTTCGCCATCGATGGAGACCGTGCCCAGCGTGCCCAGTGCCGCGGCGGGTCCCAACTCCTCCAGGACCCAGCGCGTGAGCCAGGCCGTGGTCGACTTCCCGTTGGTGCCCGTGATGCCGACGAGCTTCAGCGCCTCGCCCGGATCGCCGGCGAAGAGCGTGGCGAGATGGGATACGGCAGCCCGAGCGTCGCGGACCGCCAGTTGCGGGAGGCCGATATCGATCACGCGCTCGACGACGGCGGCACCGGCACCGGCCCGCTTCACGGCGTCGAGGAAGTCGTGGCCATCGACGCGGGTCCCGGGAATCGCGCAGAAGAGGTCGCCGTCGCCGACCAGGCGGGAGTCGGAGCGAAGAGCTGCGAACGCCGCGGGCGGAACGCCCCTCCACCGTGGTTCGAGGCCCGCGTCCGCCAGCCTGCGCTCAATCTGCTGGTTCGTAGTGGTTCGCTGCGGCAAAGTCCGACACATCGGGCTCGGATCCATGATCGACCGGTCGCCAACGGCGCGGGCGCGACTGCATCCCGGGTGCCCGGGATCCCTGTCACCGCCACCCCACGACCCAACGGCTGCGCCCGCGGTTAACCTCCCCCCAATCTTGTATTCCCCAGACCCGCCTTCGTTCGCTCCCCTGTCTCGAAATCCATCGCTCTCGCTCTCCGGCTATCTGAGGACGACGGTCTCACCCCGGGTCAACTCGCTCCCGGGGGCCGGGCTCTGGCCCGCGACCCTCCCCTGTCCCCGCCATTCCACGCGGAGACCGAGCGCGTGCAGCCGCGCGGCGGCCGAGCGCGCGGACAATCCGGCCAGGTCCGGGAGCGCGACCCGTTCCCCGCCCCCACGGACCACGCTGGACGTGCCGGTCGGGCCCGCCCCGCTGGAGGCGAAGATGACGGCTCCCTCCCGCGTACCCGCCGCAGGTCCACCGGACCAGGGACGGGGGCGGGCGTCGGAAACGACCAGACGCGGATCCACCTGGACGCCATCGGCCGTGAGCGCCGCCGCGAGTGCCGCCTGGCTCGTAGGCGCCGCGATCGCGCCGCCGTAGTAGACCCCTCCCCTCGGATCCTCCAGCCGCGTGAGAATGACGATCCGCGGATCATCGGCCGGCGCAAAGCCGACGAAGGACGCCCGGTAGCGTCCCTGCGCATAGCGGCCGTCCACGGCGAGCCGAGCCGTTCCGGTCTTTCCGGCCACGGCGAACTGCGCCATGCCCGCCAGCTTCCCGGTTCCCTCCCGGACGACCTCCTCCAACACCCCGCGCACGTCGGCCGCCACCTCCTCGGATATGACGCGCCGCACGGGACTCGGGCTGAAGCGCTGCACCACGCGCCCGGACGGATCCCGCACCTCTCGTACGAGGCTTGGCCGCATCAGCACGCCACCGTTCGCGATGGCGCCGTAGGCGAGGGCAAGCTGGAGCGATGTGGCGGACATCTCGTACCCGATCGCGTGCGAGGCGGGACTGAAGGATGTCCACGACTCCGGCCGGCTGAGGCGCCCCGGCGACTCGGCCAGGTATCCGAGCTGCGCCCGCATGCCGAAACCGAAGTCGCGCAGGTAGCGGTGCTGCACCGCCGGCGTCAGCCGCGTGGAGAGCTTCGCGGCCCCCACGTTGCTCGACCTGGAGATGACCATCCGTACGCTGAGCGTGTCGTAGCCGTGCACGTCCGAGATCACCCTGGACCCGATCTGCAGCGTCCCGCCCTCCACATCCACGATCTCGTCGAGGTCGGCGACACCCTCGCTCAGGAGGGAAGCGAGAAGGAAGGGCTTCAGCGTGGAGCCTGGTTCGTACGGATCGCTGAGGGCCGATATCTGGTCGACGGCGCCATCGCTGCGCTCGCTCGCGAGCGCGAGGATTTCGCCCGTCCGCGGGTCGAGGAGAACCATGTCGCCTCCACTCGCCCCCGTCCCGGCGAGCGCGCGCGCGAGTTCCATCTCGGCGATCCGCTGCAGTTCGGCGTCGAGGGTGAGGACGACATCGTGTCCGGGCAGCGCCTCGATGACGTGACCGCCGGGCGGGTGGTACGCGTTGCGGTGGCCATCGAGTCGAACCTCCGCCCGGCCTGGCTGTCCGGCCAGCCAGATGTCGAGATCGGCCGCGAGGCCCGTGCCACCCCGGCCATCGGCCCCCACCGCGCCGATGAGACGGCGGCCCATGCTGCGCGGATAATCTCTGGCGGATCGGCTCTCGAAGTGGATCCCCTGCCCGATCGTCCGCTGCATCCGCACACGTTCTTCATCGCTCACGTCACTCGCGACGAGAGACCAGCCGCCCGTGGCTTCCTCCAGGGCGCTCCGGCGCTTGGGCGCTACGGGCACGATCGAGGCGACCGCCTCGATGGCCTCGGCCCGGTTCATGCTCAGTTCGTCCACGGCGAGGAAGGCCTGGTATCGCGTGTCCGGCGCAGCGAGCACACGACCGCGTCGATCGAGAATCCGCCCGCGCGGCGCGGGCAGCAACTCCCACTCGGCGCTCTGCGCGAGCTGGCGGGCGCGATGCGCCTCGCTCTCCAGGATCTGGAGATCGCCCAGGCGCACGGCGTACGCCACCGCGACAAGAGTGAAGGCGATGCCGAGCGTGCGATGCCGGAGGCGATGTGTGCGCGCGAGCGCCGCCTCCTGCGCGTCGCCCGCAACGCCCTCGAGCTGCGTCGTGCTGTGAATGCCGAAACGCGTCACCTGTCCCCTCCCCTGCTGGAGACGTCCGTCCCCTCTTCGTCCGGCGAGAGACCGGCGTCCACCTGCAGCAGTTGGTCCTCCCCTGCCCGCTGCAGCCCAAGCTCTCCCGCCGCGCGTTCGATCCGTGCCGGCGCCGCGAGCGAGTCGACTCTCGTTCGCGCCGCATCGATCCGATCCGTCACGATCCGGGCCTCCGCTTCGAGCCCTCGAAGCTCGGCCATCAACTGCCGCCCTTCCTCGCCCCGCCGAACCACGGACATCAGCGATGCCGCCAGCGCGAGAACCGCCACGCCGGCGGTCATCCACCGCATCAGGGTCCTGCGACGGATCCTGTGTACGTTCCCGCTCTCGTTGCTCATGCGTCTGGCTGCTCCCGCGCGGCGCCCTTCTCCCACGCTCGGAGCCGCGCGCTGCGCGCCCGCGGATTCCGGGACACTTCCTCGGCCGAGGGCCGAAGGGGCCGACGCGTCAGCGTCCGCCCCAGCGACATCCCCCGACACCGGCACTCCGGCAGACCCGGAGGGCAGCGGCAGTCGGCGGACCAGTCCCGAAACGCGTCCTTTACCAACCGATCTTCCAGCGAGTGATACGAAAGCACCGCCAACCGCCCGCCGGGGACGAGACAGTCGCGGATTCCCTCGAGCCCCTCGCTCAGTGCCGCCAACTCGTCGTTGACGGCGATCCGCAGAGCCTGGAACAGTCTGGCCTTCTGCTTCTCCTGTGCCGGACGACCCAGTACCGCCGACAACACGGCCACGAGGTCGTCGCTCGTGCTGAAGGGCCGGATCTTCCTCCTCCGCACCACCTCACGTGAGAGCGCCCGCCACCTGCGCTCTTCCCCATCACGGAAGACCCGGCCCAACTTGCGTACGTCCGCCCGATTCAACAGCTCGGCTGCGGACCTTGTCCGCTGCGTCGTCTCATCCATCCGCATCCGTAACGGCGTGCCCGGACGGAACGAGAATCCGCGCTTCTGTGCGTCGATCTGGTGCGACGAGACGCCCAGGTCCATCAGGGCTCCCGCCAGACCGTCCAACTCGGCGGCAAACTCCGGACGACCCGCGTCCCTGAAGTTCGCCCGTATCAGCTTCACCCGTTCGCCCGCCGAGGCGAGCCGCCGCTTCGCGGCCTCGATCGCCTCCGCATCCTGATCGATCCCGATCACGCGCACGGCCGGCCCGGCCTCCAGCAACCGGATCGCATGCCCCGCACCGCCGACCGTCGCATCCAGGAAAACGCCTCCGCACTCCGGGCGAAGCCACTCTAGCACCTCTTCCGGCATGACCGGCGTGTGCTGAAACGTCTCCTCTGTCACTCCGTCGGCTTCCTCGACTCCCCCCACCGTGCCGTGATCGGAAAACCCATCAGGCGAACACCGTCTCTATCTGTCGATCGAAGTCCTCATCCGTCGCACTCGTCACGCTCTCGAACGTTTCCGGATTCCAGATCTGGACGTGGTTGATCGCGCCTACGACCAGAGCCTCACTTCCCAGCGCGACCGCCGTTCTCATCCTCTCCGGTATCAGGATCCGCCCCTGTGCGTCCGGCGTGACCTGCACGGCATCCGCCGTGACGCGAAGTACCTGAGGGCGGAAACGCGGTTCGCGTCTCGACATCTCCCGGAGCTCGTCCTGCACGGTCGCCCAGGCCTCTTCGGGGTAGAGCGACAGCGCGTCGGGTTGGGTCTTGAGGAGGACGAACGGCTCCCGCTGCCGGCCCTTTCGAAAAGGCGCCGGGAGACTGACCCGACCCTGCGAGTCGAGTTGATGTCGATAACTCCCCAGAAAGCCTGGCAAATTGTGCCTTCGACATTCGTATAGGGTGTCCCTCCCAGAACGACCCGTTTCCACCCACCGGATCCCACCTTATGCGGCCATGTGATGGGTGTCAACCCCTTTTCTCCCCATTTCGTACCTGCGCGAAGGAAAAAAAGGGCCCGGCCCGCAGCGAAGCGAGCCGGGCACCAAGTGTTGTGCCGCTCGGAATCCGGGCCTGGAATGTCAGGCACGCCTCATGGCGAGGGCCTCGGGGTTCCTAGCGTTCGCAGGACTCCTCGATGATCGACTCCTGCCGGTACAACTGGACATCGACCGCCTCGCGGATCTGCTGCTGGTTGGTCGCCTGTTGCGTCCCCGCCCCCGCCAAATATCCGCTCACGCGCTGGAATGCGTTGAGGGCCGTGCGCGCCGGCGCGCAGGCCATCTCTTCTTCATTGCGGCTGTCGTACGCGCTCCCGAACAGGTAGTACCCATACGCAAGGAAAAAGTGGATCTGCTCCGAGAGGGCCTGGTCCTGGACGAATCCGGTGGCAACCTCGAACAGTTCCAGCGCCGTCCCGAGGTCGCCCACGTCGATCGAACCATGATTCGCGAGCCCGGTCTGCGCGGCATAGTGATTCGTATAGGCCAGGCTGAAGATCGCGTTGGCGACCAGATCCGGATCCGCCCCGTCCGCTATGGCAGCGCCGAAATCCTCTATGGCCCCGTCGCTGTCTCCCGCCTTCAGCTTGAGCGTGGCGAGCCGCTGCCGACCATCGGGCAACTCCGGGTTGTAGCTGAGCGCCTGCTCGAGTTCCTGCACACCGGTGGCCGGATCTTCGAGCCGGTCATAGATGGTGGCGCGCGATAAGTGGATCTGGGCGAGCAGTTGCTCACGGGACATCTCGCCTTCGCCGCTGCCGTCGGAACTCGAGATCGACTCGAGCGCCCGGCCCGAGAACGCGAGCGCGTTGTCGTACTCCTCGAGCAGCATGTAGGCGTTCGTCGCGTTCCTCAGCGTCGTGGGATTCACGGCGTCGCCCTGCAATGTCACGAGCTGGTCGGATGCGCCGACAGCAACCCGGATCATGGCGGGATCCGTGACCTCGCCGGCCGTCTGCCCGGCCTGCAGCGCCGCGCTCGTCAGGTACTCGAGGAGGGCGATATTGTCCGGGGCGCGCTCCACGCCCTCCTGAAGGAGTGCCACCGTCTCGACCCAGCGCTCGGCCTGCGTGAGGTCGTAGGCAATCCGCATGCGCGTGTCGACATCATCCGGCTGGAAGTCGAGCTGCCGTCGGTAATAGCGCAGGGACGCGGCGCCGTCGCCCAGCTGGGCGTACGTGAACGCGAGCGATTCAAGTGCATCGACGTCCGACGCGTTGTTGTCGACGACGCGCTGCAGGTCGGGGGCCGCTTCACCCCAGGACTCGTTGAGCATGTACGCACGGCCGCGCAGATAGTGCGCCCGATCGCTCTCCGGATTCAGCGCCAACGCCGCGTTGCAGTTGGAGATCGCGTCCATGGGCTGCTCGGAGGCCAGGTAGTCGCCGCAGAAGGCAATCGAGCGGAGATACTCGACACCCCGCCCGAGCTGCTGCATCGCCTGAGCGCCCGCCTCTTCGTGGGAGTCGTCGTCCGCGACCACGAACGCCTCCATGGGGAGTTCGTCCCCGCTCCCGGGATCGAGGAAGGTGATGTCGACTTCAACGCCCCCGTCGGCCATGACCGCCGTGCCGACCATGACGAGGGCGGCCCCCATGTGATTCCCCAGCTGCCGCCAGTCGATCGGGGTCATGGTCCGCTCATCGTAGTCGAAATCGTCGATCAGATCCCGGGCATCGTCGCGATCGATGGCGCTGTAGCCCGGGAAGATCTGGAGCCCGTCCCGGACTTCCTCTGCGATGCGCTCGCCGAAACGGCGGTCGACCGGCTCGGTCGCCGTGACGGGGGCGACCAGAACCATCAGGTCGGTCATCTGCGCATCGAGCGCCCGGGGCGCCGCCGGGAGGGAGAGGACAGCGACCCCGGCCGCCACCCACGGGAGAATGTTCCGTGTGCTTCTCATCAAGTACCTCGGACCGTTCGTGCGACAGTCAGCGCACGGCTCACATGGCCGTGCGACACACCAAATCCGCGATTATCCCGAAACAAGGGTATCAAGGTCGATTAACGCAAGCCGGGTCGGCGCGCAAGTCGCGGCTCGCCGATCACTGCGCCAGCTTCTCGCGCACACAACCCGTGAAGCGGTTGAACATAAAATTCGACACCGATTGAATCACGCCGCCGCGGCCGAACGATGCAAGCCGCCCCGTCAGCGCGATGGATTGCGAGACCCATATCCGGGTCCCCCCGGCCCCTCCCTCTTCTACAGACTGAAGATGACTCAACATCGTCATTCTCACGTTGCCGCCGCCCCGCCGGTCGCGTCCCTCCCCCGTCATCTTCATGTGATGGCGCTCGGCGTCGAGTTCGTCGAAGCGGATCTCGCCCAGGAAGCGCGTCCCGATGGGGCCAAGCTTGAGCCCTATCTCGCCCCGGTAGGTACGTTCGTCTACGGCTTCGAGGAGCGTCGCGCCGGGCAGGCACTCGACGATGCGCACCGGATCCGTCAGGAAGCTCCAGACCTCGTCCACCGTCTGCGGGACATCGAAACTCTTCTCTATCTCGATCGCCATTCGTCGTTCCTCGGGGGTCCTGGCGTGGCCCGGGATGGGGCCGGACGGGGTCGGATCGCCGGTCGGGCCATATCTCCGGGCGAGCGGTATATTGCCGCAAGCGGCCACAGCGCGGACCGGCCGCCAGCGGAAGCTGAGATCGCCGCGTCGCACCCGCAACCGGGAGGTCGTCGCCTTGCAAGCCGACATCGCGAAGATCGTCGAGGAACTGGAAGCCGTGGGCTACGTAGCGGACCGGGCCATCGCCACGGCGGTCCACCTCGGCCTCGCCATGGAGAAGCCGCTTCTCGTCGAGGGGGCCGCCGGCGTGGGCAAGACCGAGATCGCCAAGGCGGTGGCTCTGTGGCTCGAAGCGGAACTCATTCGCCTCCAGTGCTACGAGGGGCTCGACCTTCCCACGGCCCTGTACGAGTGGAACTACCAGAAACAGCTCCTTCACATCCGGCTGCAGGGCGCCGACGGTGACGCCGAGACGGTAGAACGCACGATCTTCGGTCCGGATTTCCTTCTCGAGCGACCCCTTCTGCGGGCAATTCGGTGCGAGAGGCGCCCGGTGCTGCTCATCGACGAGGTGGACCGGGCGGACGAGGAATTCGAGGCGTTTCTGCTCGAGTTGCTGTCGGATTTCCAGGTCTCGATCCCGGAATTGGGCACGGTCGAGGCCCGGACGCGTCCCGTCGTCGTGCTCACATCGAACGGGACGCGTGAGCTGTCCGACGCGCTTCGGCGGCGCTGCCTCTATCTGTGGATCGATTACCCCGATCGGGAGCGGGAGGTGGAGATCCTGCGGCGGCGACGCCCGGACATCGCCGCCGCACGGGCGCGGGAGGCCGTGAAGCTGGCGCAGCGGCTGCGCCGTGAGCGGCTCGCCAAACCCCCCGGCGTCGCGGAGACGCTCGATTTTGCGTCGGCCCTGGAGCACCTGGGACCGGATCCGTTGCGGCCGGCGACGGCGCGCGACGCGATCGGAGCGCTCGTGAAGGACCCGAACGACCTGGCCGGGCTCTCGGAGGAGCGACTCGGGGAACTGCTCGCGTCCTCGGGGGACGGAGGGAGTTGACACCGGAGCGCGTCGTCGACCTGGGCCGGCGACTGCGCGGCGAAGGGGTGGCCTGCGCGCTCTCCGAGTCCGGGACGGCCATCGCCGCCCTCCCGCACCTCGATACCGACGACGTGGAAGACGTGCGCGCTGGACTCCGAGCCGCGTTCTGCTCCAACCGGGCGGATCTGGAGATCTTCGAGCGCTGTTTCCCTGCGTGGTGGCGCGGAGGGCGGCCGTCAACCGCTGTCGAAGATCTCCTGTCGAAGGCCGCATCGGGCCGCGGGGCGCAGCCGCCGCCGGGTCCGCCGCCCGGCGGGGGCGGGGTCGAGACGGCTGCCCTCGACCGTGTCGTGGAGGATGGCCGCGACGAGGAGGACTCCCGCGAGCGTCCGATCGGCGCCGTGTACAGTGCCGCCCACTCGCTCGCGCGGCGCTCCTTCGCTTCGATCGGCGAGCAGGAACTGCGCGAGGTCGACATTTGGCTCGAGAGGCTGATGGTGCGGCTGTCCACGCGTCGCAGCCGGCGATTGGAGCCCGGCGGCCGGCGCGGACCGATCGACGTGCGGAGGACGTTGCGGTCGCTGGTAGCTCACGAGGGCGAACTCGTCCGTCTCGCGCGACGGCGACGCCGGCACGTACCGCCGCAACTCGTCGTCCTGTGCGATGTGAGCGGCTCCATGGAGCGCTACAGCCGCTTTCTGCTCCGCTTCCTCCTGGGGTGCGGGCGCGCGCGGGACATCGAGACCTTCGCGTTCAGCACGCGCCTCACGCACCTCACCCCCTGGCTGGCCGGCGAAGAGATCGATCCCGCGCTGGACCGCCTGCGGGCCCGCGGCTGGTCGAGCGGTACCCGGATCGGGGAATGTCTGGAGACGTTCGTGATCCGGCACGGGCAGCGGATGCTGGGCCGGCGGACGCTCGTGATCATCCTCTCCGACGGACTCGATCAGGGGGAGGTGGAACCCCTCCAGCGCGCCATGGGCTGGATTCAGCGGCGCGCGCGTCGGGTGATCTGGCTCAATCCCCTGCTCGAGAGTTCGCGCTATGCGCCCGAGGCAAGGGGCATGCGCACCGCGCTCCCGTACGTGGATTACTTCCAGTCGGGACACAACCTCGAAGCGCTGAAGACGCTACCCGGGCTGCTCAGGCTGTAACGGGAGAAGTAACGGGGGCGGAGTTGGCAGGCGGTCGCGGCGAGACCCGGGGGCGAGCCAGGTCTCGCCGCGCTGTTGCTCTAGACTCGAACGCGGTCCTTGAGCCCCTTGCCCGCCTTGAACGTGGGAACGTTCATGGCCGCAATCTGGATCGACTCGCCCGTCTGCGGGTTCCGGCCCATGCGCGCCTTGCGGTGCCGGGTTCCGAAAGTGCCGAAGCCGGTGACCGTGAAGTCGCGGCCGGCGTCAAGCTCGACTGCAATGATCCCCTTGCCGGGGTCCGTCGAGAAAATGCAGTCGATCACATCCCGCGCGCTGGCTTTGCTCAGGCCGGCCTGCGAGGCAAGCTTCGCCGCGAATTCATCTTTGGTCATCCTGGGTTCTCCCTGTTGAAGGTAGGCTTCGACGAGCGATCCGCGCGCATAATTCGCCGGACCCCGCCGGATCGCAAGTCCGGCGCGCGTTTTCGCCTGCGGAAGGTTTCGCTAGTGGGCGTCCGCCGAGAACACTTTCCGTGTCATCGTGACTCCGACCAGCTTGAAGACGGTGTTTCCGACCCGGCCGAGCAGCATGGTCGGCAGAGCGATGGGCACGACGGTTCCCCACACCGTACGCAGGAATCCGCTGTCCCCGCCCAGGCCGCCGAGGGCGAGCCGCAGCACCGCGAAGATGCCGACAAAAACGGCGAAATTGAGCAGGAGGCCCAGCGCCTGGCGACCGGGAGATCCGGTCTCCGCGTCGTAGATGCCGCCGAAGAAGACCGCAGCTACAATCCAGAAGATGCAGATTGCGAAGAGCCACTCCATCAGTGGTGCCTCCGTGTCGAAAAACAGGTTGGAATCGGGGACGGAGGAAGATACATGGCCTCCGGCGGTCATCGAAAGTAGCTTGCCCCCGCCGTTCGAACATCCGGCGTCGATACGCTCCCTCGAGAGGGTCACATGAAAGCGCCTTCACTCACGCTCGGGATCGAAGAGGAATACCAGGTCGTCCATCCGGAGACCGGCGAACTCACGTCGTTCATCACCGAGATTCTGGAGGGTGATGAAGAGACGCGCGAGCAGATTCATCCCGAGCTTCACCAGGCCTGTGTGGAGACGGCAAGCGAGGTCTGCCGCGATGTGGGTGAAGCGCGCGAGGAAGTCCTGCGTATGCGCCGCCTCGTCAGCAGCCGGGTAGCCGAGAAGGGGCTCGCGATCATGGCCGCGGGCACTCACCCCTTCTCGACCTGGGAGCAGCAGGATATCACGCCGATCGAGCGCTACGTCGGTCTGAGAGAGGACCTGCAACAGGTCGCCGAGCGGAATCTGATCTTCGGCACGCACATCCACGTGGGCATCGAGGACCGCGATTTCATGGTCGACGCGATGAATGTGTCGCGGTATTTCCTCCCGCACGTTCTGGCGCTTTCCACCAGTTCCCCGTTCTGGGAAGGATCGAAGACCGGGCTGCACTCCTACCGCAGCATCATCTGGCGAAATTTCCCGCGTACGGGGATCCCGATGAGCTTCGGAAGCTGGAACGAGTACGAGCACTTCATCGAGACGATGGTGCGCTCGAACACGATCCGGGATTCGAGCAAGATCTGGTGGGACGTCCGGCCCAATCACAAGTTCCCGACGCTAGAGTTCCGCGTGTGCGACATGTGCACGCGCGTGGAGGAAGTCGTGTGCATCGCCGCCATCTTTCAGGGGATCGTGGCGAAGCTGTGGAAGCTCCGGCGCGACAACCTCACCTTCCGGCAGTACCCCGAGGTCCTGCTCGCGGAGAACAAGTGGCGTGCCGCGAGGTACGGGCTCACCGGGAAGCTCGTCGATTTCGGGAGGCAGAGCGAGCACCCGGCCTCGGATCTCATTGTCGAGCTCCTCGAGTGGTTCCTCGATGATGTGGTGGACGAGTTGGGAACCCGCGCGGAGGTGGAATACGCGCTCCGGATCCTGAAGGAAGGGTCGAGTTCGCAGCGGCAACTCGCCGTGTACGAGGAGACCGGCGACATGACGGCGGTTGTCCGGCACCTCATCGCGGAGACCGCCGAGGGCGTCTGAGGAGCGGCCCTGCGCGCCGGTGCCGGGGGTTCAGCGCGGCCGGACGCGAATCGAACTCTGCTTCTCGGGGTGCCGCCCCCTCTTGTCGGCGTAAAAGGCACGGATGCGCTCCATGTCTGCTTTGATGTCCCCGCTCGGCATGAAGACATCGCCAATCCCCACCGTGCGGTCCGCGTAGTTCACGAAGCCGAGCGCGAGCGGCACTCCGGCTCCGTGCGCGATCCAGTAGAAGCCGCTCCGCCAATGGTCGCGGCGGCTGCGCGTACCCTCGGGCGCGAGCACGAGAGTGAACTCCGGTTCTCTCTCGAACGCCTCGACGACGTGGCGGACGAAATGCGTGGTATGAGCCCGGTCGACGGGAATACCGCCCAGGCGCCGCAGAAGACCGCCGAATGGCCTGCGGAAGATCGTGTGCTTGCCGACCCAGCGGGCGGGGATGGGGACGCTCCAGAAGCAGAGCAAGGCGAGCGGGAAGTCCCAGTTCGACGTGTGCGGGGCCCCGATGATGACGCACTTCGCTCCCGGGGCTGCGCCAACGGTCCGCCAGCCGGCGAGCTTCAGCAGGCCGCTCGCCAGACGCCGGATCACGGGATGCGGAACTCCGTCTCGGCGAGGATCCAGCGGCAGCGCTTGCCGCGCGGCGGCCGCTCGACGTGCTCGGCCACAACGTCCGCCCCCATCCGGATCTCGACCCTCACGGGGCGTGGCGGACACCCGCCGGCGCCGGCGCGCACCCAGAGCCGCGTGCCGCGGTCCGCGCCGAAATCCATCTTCCACTCACCGACGATGTCCTTGGCCCGGAGTACCCTGCCCTCGTCGATGTACTGGACGCGGCACTCGTCGCTTATGCTGCACGAGATGTAGTAGCCCACCCGAAAGTCGTGCTCGGCCGTCTCCGGCCGCGGTCCGGACGGTCGTCCGCCGCCGGAGCCGAAACAAGCGGCCAGACTCGCGCCGAGGGTCGCCAGCGCCACGCCGAGGGCAACCCGTGGTGCTCGCCGGCCGTGCCCGTGCGGTTTCATTACATCATGCCGAGGTCCCGTGCGGTCCGGTCGATCCCCGCCCGGGCCTTCGTCACGAGCTCGTCGATCTCCTCGCGCGTGATCGTGAGCGGCGGACTCGTGCACACGACGTCGCGCATGGCGCGGAAGACGACGCCCTCGTCGTAGAGGTGCTCGTGGCAGAGCGCTCCCACCTGCCCCACGGGCTCGAACAGCTCCCGCGTCGCCTTGTTCTTCGACAGTTCGACGCCGCCCAGGAGACCGACCCCCCGCACCTCGCCGACGAGCGGATGATCGGTCAGCTCCCTCAACCGGGCCTGGAAATAGGGGCCGGTATCCTCCCTCACTCGTTCGACGACGCCCTCCTCCTTCATGAGCCGCAGATTCTCCAGCGCGACGGCGGCCGAAACGGGGTGCCCCGAGTACGTGTATCCGTGCGGGATCACACCCCCTTCGGCGAGCACGCCGAATACTGCGTCGGTCATGAGGACGGCGGACATCGGCAGGTAGCCGGAGGTGAGCCCCTTGGCGATCGTCATGAGGTCGGCCTCGATCCCGAACTTCTGCGCGCCGAACCACTCGCCGGTGCGGCCGAAGCCGGTGATCACCTCGTCACAGACGAGCAGCATGTCGTTCTCGCGGCAGATGCGCTGGATCTCGGGCCAGTAGTTGTCCGGCGGTACGATGACGCCGCCGGCGCCGATGACGGGCTCGCCGATGAACGCCGCGACGCGATCCGCGCCGAGCTCCGCGATCTTCTCCTCCAGCGCCCGTGCCGCCCGCGCGCCGGTTTCCTCCGGTGTCTCGCCGGGCGTCCCCATGGCGAACCAGTACGGAGGCATGACGTGCTCGAAGCCTGGCAACGGCAGGTCGCCCACGGCGTGCATGGCCTCGAAACCGCCCAGGCTGGCCGCGGCCATCGTGCTGCCGTGATAGGCGTAGGTACGGCTGATGAACGTCTTCTTTTCCGGCTTCCCGCGGAGATCCCAGTACCTGCGAACGAGGCGGACGATGGTGTCGTTCGCCTCGGAACCCGAACTCGAGAAGAAGGTGTGCGCGATCGCGCCCGGCGCGAGGTCCGCAAGGACCCGCGACAGTTCGATCGTGGCCGGGGGCGCCGAGCGGAAGAACGTGTTGTAGTAGGGGAGTTCGACCATCTGGTCGTACGCCGCTCTCGCGAGTTCCTCGCGTCCATAGCCGAGATTCACGCACCACAGGCCGCCCATGCCGTCGAGGATGCGCCGACCATCGGAGTCGATGAGATGACGGCCCTCCGCGCCCACGATCACGCGCGTCCCTTTCTCGGCGACGACCCGGGGGTCGACGAAGGGGTGGACGTGATGGCGTCGGTCGATGTCCTGCCATTGAGCCGTGGCGGTCGTGGCGGTCACGCGGTGCCTCCTGGTCGGGTTTCCGGGGCAAACAACATATCAGCCGCGCGCGGCTCCACGAGCCTGAGCGCCGCGTGGAGGAGGACGTTGGCGCCCGCCTCCGCCTGTGCAGGCGTGATGCTCTCCGCCTCGTTGTGACTGATGCCGTTCCTGCAGGGGACGAAGATCATGCCCGTCGGCGCGATGTCGTTCGTATGGACGGAATCGTGCCCGGCGCCGGCCATGAGGCGCATGGATGTGTATCCGCAGGTGTCCGCGGCGGCATGGACGGCCTCGATACACGGTTCCGCGAACCGGACCGTCGGGGAGCGCCAGACGTCCTCCAGCCGCCACGACGCGCCGCGATCGAGGCCCGCGCGGGACGCCTCCTCGCGGAGAGTACGCTCCATGTCGTCTAGCGTCGGATCGTCGGGGTGGCGGAGATCCACACTGACGGTGACACGGCCGGGGACGGTGTTCCGCGAGGCCGGCGCCGCCTCCAGAACCCCAAGGGTCAGGCGTCCGTGCGGGGCGAAGTCGCGTTCGATGCGGCGAAACGCGTCGACAAGAAACCGGCCGAGCACCGCCACCGGATCCGTTCGCCGGGACATCGGCGTCGATCCCGCGTGCGCTTCCTCTCCCGTGATCGTCAGGTCGAACCACCGGGCGCCCTGCACACCGGTCACCACGCCGATCTCGCATTCGTTCTCCTCGAGAACCGGGCCCTGCTCGATGTGCAATTCGAGGGCCGCGGCGACCGCGCGGCCCCCGACGGGGAGCCCGCCGCGGTAGCCGATGCGGTCGATGGCGTCGGACACGGTCATCCCGCCCGCACCCCACGCTCCTCGAGCGTCTCCACCACCTCCAGCGCCGCGAGAACGCCGAGCGGACCGTCGAACCGGCCCCCCGTGGGCTGGCTGTCGAGGTGACTCCCGAGGATCAGCGGGGGCCGGGTGTCGCCACCGGCGCCCTCCATCGCCTCCCGGCGGGCGAACATGTTGCCGAGCCGGTCGACGGTCACGACGAGGCCCAGCGACTCGGCCCAGGCCCGGAAGAGATCGCGCGCGCGACGGTCCTCGTCGCCCAGGGCGAGGCGGTGGACGCCGCCGGCCGGGGTCGCGCCGATGCGCGCCATCTCCTCGAGCCGTCCCCAGAGCCGGTCTCCATCGACGCGGAGCGTCAATGGGCGGGAGGGGTCGTGCCGGTGAGGACCGCCGTGACGAGGAGGAGCAGGCCCGCCGCGCTCAGTTCGAGGGTGACGGTCGGCGGCAGACGGGGCGGGCCACCGGCATCGCGCACCCGGCCGGGGGCGCGCTGCCAGTTGTACGCGCCGCAGCCCAGGATGCCGAGGAGGACGAAGAGCTTCAGACTCAGCCTCCGGCCGTAGGGTTCGGCCCACAGCGCCGAGACGGCACCGAGGTGGAGCCACGCGGCGAAGAGTCCGGTGGCCGCGATGATCGCCGCCGATCCGAGGGCGAGCGGCGAGAAGGCCGAGATCCAGTCGATGATGCGGCGTCTCGATATCGAAATCCCCCGGCGCCGGCCCAGGAACAGGACCCCCGCCATCACGGCCAGCGTACCCAACCACACGCCTCCGGCCACCATATGGAAGACATCGGCGGTGATCGCCGGGGTGACGAAGTGTTCGGCCCCGGCCGCATGACCGGCCAGGGCCGGTGTGTACGCGAGGAGGGCCACCCCCGCCACCGCCACGATCCAGCCAAATTCCGCCCGCGGGCCCCGCGCGCAGGCGAGGGCGAAGGCGGACGCGGAGAGGACGACCGCCGTGATCTGGCCGAGCCACGCCCGACCCCAGGAAGTCCCGGTCACGAGCAGGCGCACCTCGGCCCCCAGCGGTTCGAACGGATCGCGAAAAACGCTCACTTCCGTGGCGAGGCGACCCAGGGCGCCCGCGCCGGCGAGCAGTACCGCGAGGGCGCCGATCCGCGCTGCCAGTCTCTCCGGCATGCCCCCGGCAGCTTCGTCCTCCATCGGCCCGAACCCGGGGAAGCGCCTCAGGATTACGAGCTTGAAGGCCACCGCCCCCACCGCGACGAGGAGACCGGTGAACAGCGCCCAGCGCGAGAGCGTGCCGATCACGAACCACATGTCGGTATCCAAGTGGGCGAAGAGGGATTCGAACCCCCGACCTCCTGCTTGTAAGTCGCTCAACGAGTGACGTGGATCACGGCAAGAAATTCGTATAAAGTCAACCAGGACTGCACGATCTGCCATTCTTGCGGACGGGCCGCATCTGAATCCATCACACCGAAACAGCTGCAAAATTGCATCAATTGGCAGGAATCCCGATCATCTCCATGCCCCTGTTTCTGGACGGGATCTTGTTCGCCCCTCCGTTCTTCCTGCCGGTCGGCGCGACCGCATCCGGACTGGCGGGCGTCACCTCCCCAGCCTGACCGCATCCCGGAAGCCGCGTGATGTCGAGAAGCCGGCGTCGCCGATTCGCCGGAGCGGGTCGGGAAGATCGCCTCCCCAGTCGCGCAGGATGGCGCGCACCGATCCGGTCTCCGGGTCGGTGACGAGAGTGATCGGACGATCCGCGTCGGCACTCACGCTCACCGTGCCTTCCGGTCCCTTAAGCGTGATCCGGTCCAACGAACTCGCCCAGTCGAAGTCGACCGGAACCATGAACAGAAAAGTACTTGTCGCCGAACTGGTCCATGCCCGGCGCGAAGGTTAGCGAGAACTCCGTTGCGCCCGAGTCATCCACTCCCTCGATGCGGTACTGGCCGGTCTGCTGCGGAAGCCGTGACGGCGCGGTGGCCCGGAACGCGGGCTCGATTCTGAGTTGGCCGTTCACGACCCCGCCCCACAGCACCAGCACCTCCGATTCCTGTCGTGCGGCGGCGACCAATGCCCGCGCCCGGTCCCCCTCGACCCTTTCCCGGTACTCGATCACCTTCTCGAAGTAGTAGTCGCTGAGCCAGCCCCGCTCGTAGTAATACCCCATGTGGACTTACCCCGTTTTGGTGGACGGTTAACAGTGGTGGTTTCCTCCTCTTCCGACCAGTCCCCGGGAGGGGAGGACGGCTCGTGGGTCATACCGCCGCTCCCCGCTCGCGCGCCTCGAAGCTCGCGGGCGACTCGTAGCCGAGGCTCGTCTACCTCCCGCTCCGTCGCATCCTTCTTCCTCGCCATGGTCTCCTCCCGCTTCCAGAGTCTACTCCATGGCCATTTACACAGAAATCAGCACACTCCCGGCCGCGATGCGCTCCCTGTGCGAGGGCCGCTTCACGACACCCCGCCTGCGATCTTCGCGTACTCGGCCAGCGGACGGCGCTCGACCTCGACGATCTTCGGCGGTGTCGCTTCACGGGTCGTGGAGTCCTCCGGCTCCGGCGGCGCGGCCAGCGACCGGTAGGGCTGCGCGGCCAGAGGCGTGAGGTAGGGCCGCTCCCGCTCGAAGCGGTCGGCGGGCCGCTCCTTCAGCGTGCCGTGGATCCGCACGTTGGCCTCGCCCTCGACCCAGCGCCGGGCCCGGGCGTTGAGGTCGGCGTCGGAGACGAACTCCCGGCCGTAGAAGAAGCTCTTCCGGATGTAGCCGATCGGACGCTCCACCTTCCCCTTCGTCTGCGCCCGGTACGGACGGCAGGCCCGGATCCGGAAGCCCCAGTGGCGGCTGAAGCGCAGGAACTCCCCGTTCTCCAGCAGCCGACCGCCCTCCGCGCGTCGGTCGGCGGTGATGACCGCCTTCATCTGGTCGAACAGCAGCTCCGACGGCACCCCGCCGAAGTAGGCGAAGGAGGACTCCAGTCCCCGCATCACGACCCGCATCGTCTGCCGCTCGTAGTAGCCGAGCCACATGAGACGCGAGTAGCCCAGCACCACCACCAGCGCGTGACGCCTGCCCCATGGAAGCCGGAAGTCGGCGAAGTCCACCTGCCCCTGGTGCCCCGGAGGCGTCTCGAAGCGCCTGGCCGGCTCCTCCGGCTCCCGCGGCCGCACCTCCCGCACGTAGCGCTTCACCTGGTCGTAGCCGCCCGCGTAGCCCGCCGCCCGCACCTCCCGGAACAGCCGTACCGCGCTCAGCTTCGGGTACGCGGCCAGACGGGCCCCGATGATCCCCTTGTACGGATCCAGCTTCGACGGCGACGGGCGACGCGGTCCGTACCTGACCGCTTCGTCGTCCAGCTCCCGGTCCAGCTGTCCCGAGGCGATCCAGCGGTGCACCGTACGGCGGCTGACCCCCAGCCGCCGCGCCACCTCCGCCTTGCTCGCGCCCTCTTCCAGGTAGTGCCGCAGAAGCACCCGCGTCTCTCTCCCGATCATCGCGTCTTCTCCTCTTGCGAGTGAAGACGCCATCGTGACGCGGCACGATCCGCTACTCCAGAGACCCCCCGGCACCCACCCGGACCGTGCCATTTTCGATGCCCGGATGTGTGCAGTTTTCAACGCCCGCCAACAGCAGTATCGGGCAAGGCAGTTCCAGGCCGAGATCAAATGGCTCGGCATCCGCTCCACACCCGCCTACGTGGGCGAGCCGGAGTGCAACGGCGTCGCGGAGCGCTTCATCCGCACGCTCAAGTAGGAGTGCATCTATCTGCACCACTTCGAAACCCTCGAGGAGGCCAGAGAGGTGATCGGGGCCTTCATCGAGCGCTACAACAACGGCTGGCTTCTCCAGCGCCACGGGTACATGACCCCGGCCCGTGCCCGCGAGAAGCTCAGCCGGAGGGCGGCATGATGTTCAAAGCCGTCCCCTTGTCCAGAAAACCGGAACCGGACACAACTCATCAACCGGCGCTACGGCAACGGCTCGACCGTGCTCACCTCCAACAAGGGCTTCGAAGAGTGGGGCCGCATCCTCGGCGACGAGGTCATGGCCGCCGCCCTGCTGGACCGGCTGCTCCACCGGTGCCACATCGTGAACATCCAGGGAAACAGCTACCGGATGCGCCGCCACGCCGAACTCTCGAAGGCGATCCATCCGCTGGCGAGCCGGATAGACGCCGAATCTCCGGCGTCCGGAGAGGGTCGGTCATGACCACCGCGCTCCCGGCCCGCTGCCCCGCTCCGCTCCCTCCGCGGGGCAGCCGTCGAACCGGGACATCTTCACCGCCGATTGACACTCAGCGCAGGAGGAACGCCAAGGGAGCCGGAATCAGCGCCGCCAGTCCGCCGCGCCGGGGAGCCCGCTGCTGACCATCACCTCGAGCCCCGGCTCGGGAGCAAGGTCCTCCGCCGCGCTCTGGGCGAGCGGTCCCGACGGAAGGTCCGTGAAGATCGCGCGCACCGCGCCCGTGTCCGGATCGCGCAGGATCGCCATCGGAGATTCGCTCCCCTGCGTTATCTCGACGCTGCCCGGGGGCCCGGAGACCGAAAGGCTTGCAAGCTCCGTGGCCCACTCGGCCTCTACCGGAAGGGCGAAGGCGAATGCACCCCCCCCGTCGCCATCCCACACCTCGACCATCTGGAAACTGAGCGAGAAGAGTTCGCTCCCGTCCCGGCGACGACCGCTCAACTGCCACGGCCCGCCGGCATGCGGCAGCACCGGCCGCGTATCCACCACGAACGCGGGGTCGAGCCTCGGTTCGCCGTCCGCAGAGACGCCGCCTGAAACCAGCAGCGTTCGGCTTGCCGCCGGGGGCCGCCACACCTCGAGCGTGTCCTGGAGCCGGAAGCGCAGTGCGTTTGAGAAGTAGTAGTCGCTGACCCACGTCGGGTCGCAGTAGGTCATGAAGTCCGGCCGGTCCGGGGGTACGAGCGAACCGCCATCTCGGGGATCATATCCCCAGACGCCGCTCCCCCCGTCCTCGTAGGGATAGCTGGGGTCCGGGCCTCCTTCTCCTCCGCTGCAGAGCACATGGAACAGGCTCATGTTGTGCCCGAGTTCGTGCGCGAACGTCTCCGCGTTCAGCCGCGAGACGGCGGCCTTTCCGTTATAGGTGATGCTGTCGGTTACGAACGGAAACGTCGCAATGCCGTTTATGTTGCCAATGGACGACGCGGTGAGGCCCATCCAGTGTCCGATCCCATCCTCCATGACCCGGATCGCCCCGACCCTGTCCCGAATCTCAAGCATGCTGTTCGCGTCGACCGTGACGGCCTCATGCCTGGTGATCTCCAACTCCTCGACTGGCAGGTAGGTCCTTGTCTGGAAGAAGAACTCGTCCTCGGCGTCGGCGTTGACGACAAACGAGACGGCCGCGCGATCGTTGTCCGCGGTTCTGACGAACGGGATCAGTGTGAGCAGCAGGGGGGGCACGGCCTTCACATCCACCGCCATCCGCCCGCTCTCGGGGATGCGCCTCGACACGCCCAGATTCGGATCGAGCGTGCCATCGGGGTCGATTTCGACGACCATCTCCAGCCCCTCCTGGATTACCTCGGCGGGGATCACCGCGTGGGGCGAAAGATCGAGTTCGCCCTCCTGCACTTCCGTCGGAATCACGGACGAACCCGCCGGGATGTCCTCCACGCGCACCTCCGCACCGTCCACGAAGAAGGTGGCCCGGACCGGAGGGATCATCGCCCCCGTGTCCTCTTCGGACGTCACGAACACGCGCAGGAGTGCCTCCCTGCCGGCCACCAGAGGGACGGGAAACTCGCGCGACTGTGCCGCCTGAATCAGGTAGGCCTCGGCGTGGGCCTCCCCCCCACACAGGCGGATCCGGTACTTGAAATACACGGACTCCGTCCAGTTGCGGAAAGCCGGTGTCCGGGGCATGCAAAGTCCGGTGTCCTCCGCCATCAGTTCCCAGAGTTCCTCGAGCTGCGTCAAGCCTTCCGGCAAGGGGCCCGACAGGTCGGGATTGCCGTGCACCCATAGGCGGTAGAGTTCGCTTGCGTCACCCAGCTCCGGCGGCAGAGGACCGGCGAGCTTGTTGTTGTCCAAGAACAGGAACGCGAGGCTGTCTATCTGTCCCAGTTCCGGAGGAATCGGGCCCTCGATCATGTTATTGGAGACAAAAAGAGTCCGAAGGCTGTCGAGCTGCCCGAGCCAGGAGGGGAGCGGATCGGTCAACTCGTTCTCGTAGAGGAGGATTCGACGGAGTTTCCCGAGTGCCGTCAGGCTTTCGGGCAAACCGCCCTCGAGGTCGGTGTCCGTAATGCGGAGGACTCTCAGTTCGGTGAGCTTCCCGAACTCCTCGGGAATCGTACCGTCGAAACCGGCCTCGTACAGGTGGAGTTCCAGGAGGCTGGCGAGGTTGCCCAGTTCCGGCGGAATGGGGCCGCTCATCTGGTTTCCGCCCATCCAGAGCGTATCGAGGTTGACGAGGTTCCCGATCTCCGGAGGAATCGGGCCGGTGAAGTTGTTCCCGTCGATGTCCATCCGCCGCAGTTCGGTGAGCGCGCCGATTTCCGGCGGGACCTCGCCCTCCAGTTCATTGTAGTCAAGACGCAAACGCCGCAGGTGCGGGAAGTACTGGATCTCCGTCGGGACCTCTCCCGACAGGTTGTTGCGGTTCAGGTTGATCGAGATGACCCGCCCCGTGGAATCGTCGACCGAGATGCCGAACCAGTTCTCCAACGGGGCATCGGTCCCCCAGTTGGCCGACTGCGTCCAGCTCTCCCCGCCCATGGCTTCGTAGAGCTTCATGAGGTCGGCGCGTTCCTCGTTGCATGCGAGGAACGCGCCGTCACGCGTCGGAATCGCGTTCAGCCATGCCTGAAAGTCCTCGTCCCTTACCGTGCACAACATCGTCCCGCCGTACTGGAGTTGCTGGATGCCGAGTTCGGTGAGCGAGTGCGGGATCGGACCCTCGAGTTCCGCGTTTCCGTTTACGACCACCTCGGTGAGGAAGGCCATGTCGCCGAGGTTCGCCGGCAACTGACCCTTCAGGTTGTTCTCGCTCAGGTTGAGCGCCGTCACGCGGGCGTTCGCGTTCGCCGTCACACCGTGCCAGCTCTCGACCGGCTCGTCCGTTCCCCAGTTGGTGTTGTTGGTCCAGCCGGAGCCGAACGTGCCCGCGTAGAGGTCCATGAGGATCGCGCGATCCTGGCTGTGCACCGCTACCGGGGCGGAATTCGAGACGGGGCCCGACGTGGCGGTCAGGCTCGCGTTGCCCTCCTTGAGCCCGGTTACGAGCCCCGCCGCATCCACGGTCGCGGTCGCGGGATCGGTGCTGGTCCACGTCACCACCGCGTCGGAGATCGGCTGCGCCCGTTCATTCAGGACGCGCGCCCTCACTCGGAGCGTATCCCCCGCCACGACGGCCACCGTCTCCGGTTCCAGCGTGATCCTCGCCGGCACGTTCGCTGTCGGCGGTGGAGGGGGCGGCCCGGGCCGCGGCCCCGCCGTTTCCTCCCCGCCGCAGGAGAGGATGGCCAACAGCAGAGCGCCCATGGCGACCGTACGGGCCGTATGGGCGCGGGCGGGCGGCCTGGGGAGGTAACGGGATACGCAAGAGGAGTCGGCGTGTTTCACGATGGATCCGCTTTCGAGTCTGGTGAGAAACCGCACCGTCAGCATGACGCTAACGGCGGCGACTAAAGGGCCTTATAGCCCCGTCGCCTAACTTACCCCGTCTTAGTCGACGGGTGAAATGGGCCGCAGCCCGGAAGATGGAGCTGTCCCGCTTTCACGGACGGTTAGTTTCTGTGGTTGATCGTCTCGGGTTCTTCTCCTTTCGGCCTCTCTCAGGCGCTCGGGAGAGGACGTCCGTGCGCGCCGCCGGTGCGCCTCAGGCCGCATGGTTCCTCTCGTAGTCTGCCGGCGACTCGTAGCCGAGTGCGGAGTGCAGCCGCCGGGTGTTGTAGAAGCCCTCGATGAAGCCGAAGACCTCCCGTCGCGCCTCGTCCGCCGTGCGGAAGGAGCGCTTCCAGATCAGCTCGCACTCGAGCGTCGCGAAGAACGACTCGCACATGGCGTTGTCGTACGCATCGCCCGCCGAGCCCATGGACTGGGCGATGCCCGACTCGCGACAGCGCTCCCCGAAGGCGAGCGAGGTGTACTGCGAACCCCTGTCGGAGTGATGGACGATGCGCCCCCGGGGACGACGGCGCGCGAGGGCCATCGACAGCGCGGCCTCGACGAGTTCGGTCCGCATGTGCGTCGCCATGGCCCAGCCGACGACGCGACGGCTCCAGACGTCGAGCACAACGGCCAGGTACAGCCAGCCCGCCCAAGTGGGCACATACGTGATGTCGGCCACCCACAGCTCGTCGGGCCCGGAGGCCGAGAAGTCCCGCCTCACCAGGTCCGGCGCGGGCCGGGCCTCGGTGTCCCTCTTCGTCGTCGCCGTCTTGAAACGCCGCCTGGTCGCGCCCTCGATCCCCAAGCCCCTCATCAGCCGCCCCACGCGCTTCTGGCCCACCCGCTCGCCCTCGGCCCTGAGCGTCGCGTGGATCCGCGGACGGCCGTACGTCTCGCCGCTCCCGGTCCAGATCGCCCCGATCCGCGCCTCGAGTTGCGCGTCCCGCCGCGCGCGGTCCGAGGCAGGACGCTTGAGCCAGTCGTAGTAGCCGCTGGGGGAGAGACCCAGCACCCGGCACATGGCCCGAAGCGGAAACTCGGCCCGGTGCGCCTTCATGAACGCGTACCCCCGCCGGGGATCGATCCGCTCTCCTGCGCGGGGCACCGCCGCGCAGCGGTGGTCAGGCCGCGGCTTTTTTTAGGATGTCCCGCTCCATCCTGAGCCGCTTGTTCTCACGCTCCAGGCGCCGCAGTTCGTTGCGCGCCTCCGTCGTCAGCCCGTCGCTACGGAACCCCTCGTCCACGTCCGCCCGCCGGACCCAGTTCCGGATCGTCTGCTCCGACGGATCGAACTCCCGGGCGAGTGACGCGGCGCTACGCCCGCTCCTCGCCAGTTCCACCAGCCGCTCCCTGTACTCGGACGGATACCGCCCCTGCCGGCCCGCCATAGGACACCTCCTTGCTTGACCCCAATGGATAGGTGTCCGTCAAAGCGGGGCAACTCCACGAGATCATGGGCGGAGGCGGTCTGCTGGAGGCGCTGACGAAGCGGGTGGTGGAGCGAGCGCTGGAGGGCGAGTTCACCGACCACTTGGGCTACGAGAAGCACGCGAGAGAGGGCCGCAACGGCGGCAACTCGCGCAACGGCCGTACGCGGAAGCGAGTGAAGCCGGACACGTCGGAGTTCGAGATCGAGGTTCCGCGGGACTCGACGAGAAGGTGATCGCGCTGTACGCGCGGGGCATGACGACTCGTCAGCGCCTCCAGAAGACCGCCTCCGCCCATGATCTCTTCCGGGCTGCGGCCCTCCAGCAGGCTGTCGAGAAGCTCGTTTACCTCCCGCTCCGTTGCATCCTTCTTCCTCGCCATGGTCTCCTCCCGCTTCCGGAGTCTACTCCATGGCCATTTACACAGAAATCAGCACACTCCTACCTGACCCCGTTCTTCGATTGTCCGCCCGAGATCCGCAAGGTCATGTACACGACGAACGCGATCGAGGCCCTGAACGCGCAGCTCACGAAGGTGACGAGGAAGCGCGGCGCGTTCCCAACCCCGGAGGCGGCCAGGAAAGTGCTGTACCTTGCGATCGAGAGGGCGTCACAGCGCTGGACCCGGCCCGTTCAGGACTGGACCGGCGCCCTGAACCACCTGTCGATCGTGTTCGAGGGCCGAGTGCCCGTTTGAGTGCGAGGGCCATTTACACAGAAAATCTGACAGTCCCCCTGATGACAATCCCGGGCATCGGGCCGGTCACCGCGATGGCCAGCCAGGCCTTCGCGCCGCCGATGGAGAGCTTCCGGCGCGGGCGCGACCTCCTCGGCTTGGCTCGGCCTCGTGCCGCAGCAACACACGACCGGAGGCAAGCCGAGGCTGGGCGGGATCTCGAAGATGGGTCAGCGCGATCTCAGGCGGCTCTTAGTCTCCGGAGCGATGACCGTTGTCACGCATGCGGTCCGGCGCGGCGAATCCACAGATCCGTGGCTGGCCGGGATGCTGGCACGCAAGCCGAAGAAGCTGGTGGCAGTTGCGCTCGCCAACAAGACCGCGCGGACGACCTGGGCGCGTCCCTTATGGCCGCCAGTCCAAGGGGCTCGGGATCCCGCTGCTCACGAGGGGCGTGGTCGAGGGAGGGAGCACGCCGGCGCCGTCGGCCGCGACCTGGGCTTCCGGCGACTCCCGTAGAATCGCCACGATCCGGCGGCTCGCCGAGTCCAGCACCAGCGTCGTCGCCGGCCGCGACGTGTCCCCGGCCTCGAGCGCGACGGACCCTTCCGGGCCGGTGAGCCTGATCGTTGCAAGCGCCCCGGCCCAGTCGTCCCCGACCGGGATCGCGAAGAGGAAGCCGGCGGCGCCGGGGGTCTCGGTGTCGGCGACCTCGTTCATGGCAAACCGGAGCCTGAACAACTCGCCTCCATGGTCGTCGGAGCCGACCAGCCGGTAGGGCCCGGCTCGCTCGGGCAACGCGGGCGGCGCGTCCAGCACGAACGCGGGCTCGATCCGCAAGCGGCCCTCTTCAACGCCGCCGCGCACCACGAGTGTCCGCTGGGGACTCCGCGCGACGACCGCCGCGGTGCCCGGATTCCGGTAGTGGAGCGCCTTCTTGTAGGTGTAGTCGCTGATCCAGTCGTTGGCGCGGCAATACGTCATGATGTCGGTGGCATCTGGATCTACGAGCGTGCCTTGCAGCCGGTCGTATCCCCAGGCCCCGATCCGTCCGTTGGTGTGGGGGTATCTCCCATCGACGCCTTCGGGGCCGCCGCATGGAGAATGACTCAGCGACAGGTTGTGCCCGAACTCGTGCGCGACGGTGTGGCCCTCGAAGCGCGATACGCTCAGGTGGCTGTTCACGTACGCAATGCCCAAGACGCCCCCGTCGATCCACGGTGGCACGCCCATGTAGTAGCCGGACGCGGCATCGGCCGCGTACAGCAGTTGGAGATCGTCCAGCACCCGGTCCATGTTCTCCTTCGGGTCGTAATCCACGAACACTGCCTCGCGCACCGAGACGTTCATGTCGGCGACGGGCAGCCACTCGCGGGTCTCGTAGAACGCCTCGTGCTCCGCCGTGAGTCCGTCCACGGCCTTGAGCCCCGACGAGTCGGGCTTCTCCTGCCACAGGAACGGCACGGCCGTGACGTTGAAGGGCGGCATGGCGCGGATGTCGAGCGCCATGCCGCCTTCCGCCGGAATCCGCCCGCCGATTCCAAGCGACGGGTCCAGCGTGCCGTTCGGGTCCACCTCGACCACCATCTCCGTGCCGGGCACGATGACGCGGGCCGGCACCACGGCGTTCGCCGTCCGTTCCAAGTCTCCCTCGGCCATCTCCCAGGGGACCGGTTGCGAACTCCCGTCGATCAGGACCGAATGCGTCTCGGTCTCGCCCCGGTGGAAGGTCGCCCGGACCGGCGGCATCGACGCGACCACTCCGGAGTCAGCCATCACGAACACCCGCAGCAACGCCTCCTCCTCCGCCACCAGCGGCACCGCGAAGTCGTGCGATTGAATCGGTTGGGTGAGATAAGCTTCCACGGCGGGGGCTCGCGGCTCGAGGGAACTCTTGACCGCATAGGCACCCCGGGTGTTCGCGTAGCGCCCCCAGACCTGAACATAGTAGGAGCCGGGACCAACATTGTTCACGATCACCATGTCGGAGCCCTCGTCATCGAGGCCCATGAGCCGATTCCGGTCATCGTACAGCGCACCAATGAGGGTCGCTTCACCCTCGGATTCCAGCGTCAACGTCCCGGCCCCGGCGATGTCGAGCCGGAACCAGTCCTCGTCATCGGCGCTCTCCAGTTCGCCCTCGAACCGTTCTCCGACCTCGCCAACGCTCGCGCCCCCGGCATCGTTGCCGTGATCGTCCGGGCACAACTCCACCTCCGCATCCCCGATCCGCCCCAGCCAGTCCCGGAACCGCTTCGCGCCCGGAAGGCAGAGCCCGGTGCCCTCAAGCCGCAACGTCGACAGCAGGGCCAGCCGCAACATCCGCTCCGGCAGTTCTCCGCCGAGTCCGGCGTTGCCGCCGAGCGCCAGCGTCCTCAGATGGGTCAGGTCCCCGGTCTCAAGCGGAACAATGCCCGACAGACCGTTGTCCCCGAGCTCGAGCCCCGAAACCACGTCGGCCGTGTCCGCGGTCACGCCATGCCAGTCGTCCAGCGGAGCGTCGGTCAGCCAGTTCTCGCTGTTGCTCCAATCCTCGCCGTTCGTCCACCTGTAGAATTCCTTGAGAATGTTGCGGTCCTTGTCCTCAACGATCTCGCAGGGGTCGGCCCACACCTCGTCCAGGCCCTGAAGCCACAGCCCGAACGCCGTCGTCGGCGGGACGCACAGATCGGTGTCGCTCAGGCTCATCCTCTTCAGGGCTGTCAGATCGGTCAGTGTCGGCGGCAACGGGCCGGTCAGTTCCGGGTTTCCGAGCAGCCACAGCACTTCGAGCTTCGCAAGATCGCCGAGTTCGGCCGGAAGCGGTCCGCCCACGCCGCTGCTTTGCAGTTGCAACTCCTTCAGTTCGGTCAGGTTGCCCAGCTCCGGCGGAATCGGGCCGCCGAGGCGGTTGGGGCCGAGTTCGATAACCCGCAGTTCGGCCAGATTGCCCAGCTCCGGCGGAATAATGCCCGACAGGTGTAGCCAGCCGATGCGCAGCGTCTGAAGACCAGCGAGGTGCCCCAGCTCCGGCGGTATCGAACCGGTCAGCTCGTTGTTGTAGAGTCCCAGTTCCCTCAGGCTTGAGAGCTTTCCCAACTCCAGCGGTATCGAACCGGTCAGATCGTTGCTGCCCAAGCCCAACACCTCCAAGCTGGACAGCTCGCCCAGCTCCGGCGGTATCGAACCGGTCAGCTCGTTGTTGTAGAGTCCCAGTTCCCTCAGGCTTGAGAGCTTTCCCAACTCCGGCGGGATCGAACCGGTCAGATCGTTGATGCCCAGGCCCAACATCTCCAAGCTGGACAGCTCGCCCAGCTCTAAAGGGATCGGCCCGGTCAAACTGTTGACGTTTAGGTCGAGCCCCTCCAAGCTGGACAGCTTGCCCAGTTCCGGCGGTATCGGCCCGGTCAAATCGTTAAAGTGGAGCCACAGTTCGATCAGCTCAGACAGATCGCCCACCTCTGACGGGATGTAACCCTTGAGGTTGTTGTCAAGGAGGGCAAGGTGCGAGACCCGTCCATCGGTGGCCCAAACACCTTCCCAGTCTTCGAGCGGGGCATCCGTCAGCCAACCCTCACTCCTCTTCCAGTTCGGCCCATCGGTTGCCTCGTAGAGTGCGACCAGCGCCGCCCGGTCGTCGTTCCCCTGATCGCTCGCGACGGTGATTTGCGCGATGCCCCGGACATCTCCGACCGCCGCCGTGATCGTGGCCGCCCCCGTGCTGCCAGCCCGCACCAGTCCGGATGCGTCCACCACCGCGACCGTGTCGTTGCTTGACGACCAGACGAAGCGCGCGCCCTCAACCGGCTGGCCGTTGCCGTCCGACGCCTCGGCGGTTAGCCGCACGGTGTCTCCTGGACTGAGCCGACTCGACGCTGGAGACACGGTAACCGCGGCAACCACCTGCATGACGATCAAAGTCGCTTCCCCGGCCGCTTCGCCCGCCGTCGCCGTGACCACCGCCGCTCCGTTGCCCGTCGCGGTCGCGAGGCCCGCCCCGTCCACCGCCCCGACCAGCGCATCGCTGGTCGACCACGACACCGAGGCGTCGGGCATGACGGCACCATGTTGGTCGCGCACCTCCGCGGCGAATGCGACCGTCGTCTCCAAGGCCGTCAGCTCCGCCGTCGCGGGCGTGACGGTCACGGTCGCCGGGCGCGGAGGAGCGGGTCCGGGTTCCGTGCTGCCGTCACCGCACGAAAGAGCCGACAGCGCTACCGCCAACAGGCCCGCCGCAGCGAACCGGGATCGGTAGTTCTCAACCATGGCATACGCACGGGCCGCTCCGAGCGTGACGGTAGCGACCCCTTGCGGAAAGGCCCATCAGCCCCCGTTCCGGGGCTTGGCTGCACCCGACCTCGGAAACCCGTCTCCTCCCTCGTACTCGATGTACTCGATGCCCGCGCGCAACGCCGGGCGAACGACCCAACGGAACGTCCGAGGAGAACCGACGCGCCGATCCGGTTGGCTGACCCGGCGATGTCGGCGCACCGGTAGTGCTCCACCATCCCGTACGGAGACACCGGCTCGGCGACGCGCTCACTGATGCCAACGTAGTGCCCGCGACACGCGACGCTGTTGCCTCCGACGATCCCGGCTTCTACAATGAAACGGCACTGCCCCGCGCCTCATCCGTTTCCTGCGCCTGAACCTGCGAAGGCACCAGAGCCAGACAAGCCAGCAGCAGCTTTCGCATCTCGATGCTCCTTCGACAGGTTCACGTACTCTGGAGGTGGCCATTCCCTCCGGCGGGTTCCCTGCCGCCTCCCGCTTCGTTGACAAGCAGTATCCGCGAGGGAGTGGGTATCGACCCGTCCCGGTGCTCCGTGCGAACTCCGGGAGCCGGTCCGCGAGTCGCGGCGCTTCCCGATTCTCGACTTCCGGGCCATGATTCATGGTGCTTGCGGACGGACAGTTCCGAACGCTGTTCGCCCTCCTGGGCGGCCAGGGCCGGGCCGCCGACGCTGTTTGTCCCCAACCGTAAGAATCGCATGGAATCCACGAAGGACTTGCTCGGAGGGGCGCGATTGATCTTCGGACTGCTCGTGCCGCTCGTTGCCGGATGCGTCACGGGGGCCGACGAGGTGGAGCCGGTTGTCGACCTGATCACCAAGACCGAGGACAATCCGTTCTTCGTGACGATGAGGGAGGGCGCAATCGAGCGCGCCGGTGAACTCGGCGTCGAACTGCGCGCCTTCGCGGGGAGATTCAACAGTTGCAAATCCCACCGCAAGCATACCGTTCGCCATCCCTCTCAGTCCCAACCACCGACGCCGCAGCCACTCCACGGCCGCGGCTCCAATGTGGGACATCTTACTTGCCGACTTCAGGGAAACCTTGCATGCCGGGTAAACACTGAGGTACCAAGATCTCAGAACACTCGAACCATCCGTCAGACTCCAGCCCGCGTCCCGCAGCAGAGCGTCGATCTTGACGCGGGAGAAGGCTTTGGTCTTGGCGCTCATGCCTGCCCAAGGGCTCACCGCAGCGCCAAAGGGGGACCATCCCCGGGGAGAGCAACAGCAGCGACGAGGCGCAGGGAGTCCGCGCGGCGGCGTTTCGCCACGGACTGTTCTAGGTCTCGGAAAAACCGTCAAAGGACAACACGCACCTAACAAGGTCCACTTGACGCCGAATCCCCAACTTCTTCTGCATCCTCTTGATATGCCACCGCACGGTCTCCAACGAACGACCCGTGTATTCGGCGATTCCCCGGGGGGTTCCGCCGGCAGCCAAGAGCGTGGCAATCTCCGCCTCGGAACGAGTCAAATTCAAGACTCTGTGCAAGAGATCCGAATCGACGGCGATCGAGCGCTCAGGGTCGGCAACTGCAACCATCGTGGCGATCGGCTCCTTGTTCAGGCGCCGAACGAGAAGACCCAGCGGGAGCGACGGAGACGGGCGCTTCAAAGCCATACTCCCGGGTTTCCCCAAATCGCCGAACGCGGGTAGAGCGGCCCGGAGGAGCTGAGACAGCCGCGAATCATCGGCGGGACGCCGGGCGCGTAGCACTCCGTCGTCTTCAAATAAGGCGTCGCCCTCCCGTAAGAGCTTCAACGCCAAGTCGTTCGATGCCACAATAGACCTGTCCAGCGCCAAATGGATTATCGCGACACCCTTGTTCACGAGCGGCACCGAAGCACGGCAATCTGGATTGTCACACAAGGTTGACATCAAGTATCCCTTGCAAGAATGTCGTGAGCAAGCTAGAAGACCATAGCTCGCTCCGGCTGTCAAAGCGGCATCGAACATGTCCCGGGCTGGGTAATGGGCATCGGAAACAAGTATTACGCCCATGATGAAGGATCAACGGGACTGTCAGATTCTCTGCGCAAATGGCCCTCGCATTCATAAGGATGCCCCGCGCGTACAGCGCGATCATCTTCTCGTCGAACCCGCCCAGCCTACGCTGGCCCTTCCTGACGAACTGCGGGCCTCCCGCTCGGTTGCATCCCTCTTCCTCGCCATGGTCTCCCTCCGCTTCCGGCGTCTACTCCATGGCCATTTACACAGAAATCAGCACACTCCCTAACTATTGGCGTTGGATGACTCGGACGATCCGCCCCGCATCGTCGACCACAACGATGGGGCCTCTCCGGATGTCGTCTCCATACGGGATCCGCTCGCCGTCCTCGACCGCGCGAGCTGCGTCCGCATCGGGAAGCCCGTAGGGATCGACCGCCGCAAGATCGACCAAGTAGCCGAGGTCCGCCAACGACTGAACGGTGATTGCGCTCAATGGTTCCGGGCCGGGATTCGCAAATCCGGTCATGAGTTCGGTTACCAGCACGGCTTGACGCCAGTGGCCATTCCACGTCCCCGGGCCGTGGCGGTTCTCGACGGGCACCTTGGCGCCAACATAATTTCCGCCGCCGGCTTCGTCGAATGCTTCGACGGCCAGCGGGCCCGTGAAGTGGGTGTCGGGCTCCTCGCTTTCGGAGGCGGGGTTCCGGAGCAGTCCGAGAGGCCCCCAGAGGACTCCGATGCCCAACACATGTCCCATTTCGTGCAGGATGAGGTCCTCCAGCTTGCCGCGGCGCTCAATCCGCTCGAGGTCGGCGGCGTCAAACGTCATGCTGCCATAGAACGGCAGCAGGCTCCCGTCGCGCACCCGGCAGGGGCCGGCTCGCGCCAGCGTCCCGTGTGAACCATCGATTTCTTCAACAACCGCCACGATCATCAGGTCGTCGATCATCTCGACGTCGCGTGCGAATCTCGGATCGCCGCGGCAACCCAGGGTCCGGTTCGGCGCAACGTCCGGGAGATCCGTCGGCGCGAGGATCGTCATCCAGCGCTCAGCCGCGGCACGAAAGGCCGCTTCCTGAGCCTCGGTCAGCGAAGTTGCGAACACGAGTTCGATCTGGAAGCCGGAAAGGGCGCCTACGACGCTCACGCCGAGCGTGAAGGAGACGCTCAGGCCACCGGGGTCGCTGGCCTTGATCGTCACGGTGGCGTCGCCCGGCGCGACCGCCCGTAAGGTCACGACGCTGCCGGACGCGGAGGCCGCTGCCACGCCGCCGTTCGACGAAGCCGCCGAGTAGGAAAGCGCGTCGCCGTCGGCATCCGTGAAGTGTGCGGAGACATCCACCACCGCCGTCTCGCCGACGGAAAGCGTCCGTGACGGGATCGTTCCAACCACCTCCGGCACCCGGTTGGGCACGGTCACTTGGAAACTCTGCTGCGCCACCTCGCTTTGCGGATCGCGAGCCGTGACGGTCACCGTCACGAGCCCCCTTGTAACCGCGGTCACCGTGACGGAATCTCCCGCCGCCGAGACATCGGCAACCGCGGCGTTCGACGACGCTGCCGTAAAGGACAGGCTCTCTCCGTCCGGGTCCGTGAAAAAGGCGGACACGTCCACCGTCGCCGTGTCGCCCACAGCCAACGTCAGCGGCTGGATCGTCCCCATCGGCTCCGGGGCCCGATTCGGCACGGTAACCTCAAACATCCGCTCGACGCTCGCGCCATCCACATCACTCGCGCGCACCGTGACCATCGCGACCCCCGGGGCCAGACCCCGGATGGCGATCTCCGCTTCCGATACCGCAACCGCCGCAACGTCGGTTCTCGACGACGTGGCGCTGTAGCGCAGCGCGTCGCCGTCGGGGTCGCTGAACCAAGCGGACGCATCCACCGTAGCGGCCTGTCCCGCGAACAAGGTCTGCGCCGGAATCTCGTCCGCCGCTTCCGGTCCCCGGTTCGGCACGGTCGCCTGAAATCTCTGCTGCGCGATCAGACCACGTGAATCGCTGGCCATCACAGTGACCGTCACAATGCCTCTCGCGTGTGCGGTGACCACGACCGAAGCGCCCGACACCGAGGCGCTTGCGGCCGCGTCGTTCGATGAATTCGCCGTGTAGGCAAGGGCGTCCCCGTCCGGGTCGCTGAAGTAGGCAGAGACATCGACAATGGCCGACTCGCCGACGGACACCGTCACGGCGGGGATCGTGCCCACCGCCTGTGGCCCCCGGTTCGGCCGAGTGGCCGGGTCCGTCACCTGGTGCCCGTCACCGCAGGCTGCGGCCCATGCGGCGGCGATCCAGACTGCCGCCGTCTCGAATCCGCGTGCGCACCTTCGCGCCACAGATTTCCCGCCGCTCGGATGGTCGCCGCTCCGGCGGGGCGGGCTCTTGCGGTTCACTGCTTGTTGCTGCCGACGCCGTCCAAGCGACGCTCGGTCGCGTCAGCGGCATGTCCCAAGAGATCGCGGGCGGCTCTTGCGGCATGTCCCAAGAGATCGCGGGCGGCTCTTGTCGCACTCGACATCGCCGCGCTGCTCACCGCGCCGGTCACATGCACCCAGTCGAAGTGGACGGCGGAGCGGCTCTCCGGTCCCACCAACCAGATATCAGTAATTGTCCGCAGGGCAGGAAGAAATGACAAGGTCGGCGTAAACCGGAGGATTTCGATCTCCCCGGCCGCCATGAACACCTGTCCGCCATCACGTCCGATCGTGAAGTCGGTGAACTCACCCGGCTCGTCGTTAACGGCATCGGAGTAACCGGACAGATTCGAGGCGAAGAACCAGCTTCCCTCCGCCGCGTCAAAAAACAGGAACCTGTAATTGTGTTCTCCGGCGGGTCCCAGGCTGAAACCCACAGCCGGGTAGTCGGCGTCCCCCGTGAGCCAGTACACCCGAACCGTTCCGTCGCTCGTGGCGCGGCCCAGCCTGGCCCGGATCGTCCACTCCGTCAGCGCCGGTTCGAGCGAGCGTTCCGCGACTCCAATCATATCGTCGCTGGTTGGCGTTAGTCGCAGGAGACCATCGGTGACGGCGGCGTCGGCGTTGCTGACCTCCCAGTCATCCAAGCTGGCGACCGAATCGAATTCGTCCCGGAATCCGCCGGCGCCGACCGCCACTGTGACCCCGACGCTCTGAGTCGCCGACAGGCCGCTCGGATCCGTCGCCGTCAACGTCACCGTCGCCGTTCCGGCAGCAGCCGCCGTCAGCGTCAGGGTGCTGCCTGACAGGACGACCGAGACCACGCCCGCGTCGCTTGATTCCACCCCGTACGTCAGCTCGTCGCCGTCTGGATCGGTGAAAAAGATCGACACGTCCAGGTCGACCGCCTGACCCGCCGTGATCCTCTGCGGGGGGAGCGCGCCCACCGGCTGGGGCGCCCGGTTGGCCGCCTCGACCGTCAACCCGCCGCTCTGCGTCGCGCTCAGGCCGCCCGGGTCGGTGGCCGTCACGGTCACGGTCGCGGTCCCCGCCGCCAAGGCCGTGATCGTCAGGCTGCTGCCCGATACGCCGACGGTGATCACGGAGTCGGCGCTGGACTCCGCCTCGTAGTTCAACTCGTCCCCGTCCGGATCCGTGAAGAAGGCGGATACGTCCACCGTCACGGCATGACCGGCTGAGATCGTCCGGGTCGGGATCGCGCCCACGGCCTCCGGCGCCCGGTTGGCCGCCTCGACCGTCACCTCCGCGCTCTGCGCGGCGGTAAGACCGGCCGGGTCTGCTGCGGTCACCGTCACCGTCGCCGTGCCCACGGCCACTGCGGTCACCGTCAGGCTGCTTCCCGACATGCTCGCGGCGACCACGCGGGCGTCCGCCGATGCCGCAGTGTACGTCAGCTCGTCACCATCGGGGTCGCTGAAGAAGGAAACGACATCGATGGTCGCGGTCTGGCCCACGGCGATCGCCTGTCCGGGAATCGTCCCCACGGCCTCCGGCGCCTCGTTGGCCCGCTCGACCGTCGCCACCCGGCTCTGCGTCGCCGTGAGCCCGTCTGGATCGGTCGCGGTGACCGTCACTGTCGCCGTCCCCGCCGCCACCCCGGCCGCCGTCATCATGTTCCCGGCGAGCGAGACGGAAAGTACACCCGCAGCCGACGATGCCGCAGCGAAGGTGAGGATCCCTCCATCGGGATCGCTGAAGAACGGAGCCAAATCCACCGTCACGGTTTCTCCGACGGTCATCACCAAGGCGGGCATCGAGCCAACCGCCACCGGTGCGGAAGGTGGCGGCGGCGCAGGGCCGCTTCCCCCGTCTTGGCCGCACGACGCGACCCCAGCGAGAACTGCGACAACGAACAGGTAACGGCTTAAGTCCGATGCTCTGAGTCTCAACATTTTAGCCCTTCTGTAAGACAATATGCTCATCACTCCTGCACACACTAACGTGGATCCGTCCGATGCCTATCGGCTCGACTTCGGTCCGTCAAACACTTTCAGGTCGCCCCAGCGCGACGTGAGGAAGCTTGTTTCACTGCGAACTGACGCCGGCAAGGGATGCGCGCTTGCGGCCGCACCGGATAGGCCGGACAGCTCGAAGTAATCGAACAGGGCACTACCTGTACGAAAGCCGGCAAGCCATATCTCCGTGATGCTCTCGAGTGCCGCCTGCATACCCTCGAGCCTCCATACGGAATGTCTTACGAGCTCTGTTTCGCCGGCCACGATGACCAGTGTTCCATCTTCGAAGCTGATCGTAACGTCCGTCAATTCGCCAGAGCCCGTCCGAACGGCATCGGAGTATCCACTCATGTTGGTGGCGGCCAACCAGTTCAGGTTTAAGCCATCGTAAAAGGCGAAGGCATAATCGTAACCAAACACGTGGTTGGCCAGCTCGAGGCGGAACGCGGGCCACCGTGAATCCCCCGTATACCAGACCACTGAGGGAGCGCTTGTCCCCGTACGCCCGTAGCGTGCCCGGATCTTCCAAGATGTGACCGGAAGTGCCGGCTCGCGAGCCGCGTACGCCGGAACGGAAGGATTAGTCACACCAAGGCGTAAGACGCCGTCCGAAACGCTGGCGCTGGCTTGAACGATATTCCAGTCGGCCAAGCTCGAAACGGAGTCGAAATCGTCGCGGAAGCCGCCGCTCACCACTTCCACCGTCAGGTTCGCGCGCTGCGTCGCCGTCAGGCCCTCCGGATCGGCGGCCGTCACGGTCAGCGTCGTACTCCCAGCCCGCACGCCCACTAGTGTGAGGAGGCTCCCAGTAACGGTCGCCGTGGCCACATTTTTGTCGCTCACGCTCGCCGTGAAGGAAAGCTCGTCTGCGTTCGCGTCGCCGAAGTAGCTGGACAAGACGAGCGTCGCTGTATCCCCAGCCGGCAAGTTCTGCGCGGGGATCGCGCCGATTGGCCGGGGGGCGACGTTCGGATCCGCAACGGTTACTCGCGTGTTCTGCGTTGCGGCGAAGCCGTCCGGATCGGCCGCTGCCACCGACAGCGTGGCCGTGCCCTCCGCGACACCCACCAGCGTGGCGGTGCTTCCGGAGACGGTCACGGTGGCCACTTGCTCGTCGTCGGAGGTTGCCGAATAGGAAAGCTCGTCACCATCCGGATCGCGAAAGTACGATGATACCGTCAGAATCACCGTATCCTTGACCGACAGGCTCAGTGCCGCAATCGTCCCCCGCGGCTCCGGCGCTTGGTTAGGGGGCCGGACGGTGACCCGCACACTCTGGGTTGCCGTCAGGGCGGCCGGGTCCGCCGCCATCACGGTCACCATCGCCGTGCCCGCCCCCTCGGCCACCAGAACAAGCCTGCTGCCGGAAACGCTTGCCACGACCACCCTCTCACGGTCCGACGAGGCCGTGAACGACAGTGCGTCTCCGTCCGGATCCCTGAAGTAGGGGCCCATCTGCACCGTTTCCGCTTGACCGGCCCTCATCTGCTGCGTGGGAATCGCCGTCACCACAACCGGTGGCAAATTCGCAGCCTCCACCACCGTTTGGAAGCTCTGCGAAACCGTCAGGCGATCCGGGTCGGAGGCCATCACGGTGATCGTGGCCGACCCTTGTGCAACTCCGACGAGCGTCAACACGCTAGCCGACTGCGATACCGAGATAATCCCTGCGGCGGAAGAGGCCGCCGTGTACGTGAGGCTGCCACCATCCGGATCGCTGAAGTACGGGGACACGTCCAAAGTGATGGTTCGCCCTACCATAACAACCTGGTTCGGGATCGTTCCTATGGACTGCGGTGCGCGGGCCTCGGGCACCATCGGCACCGGCGCCGCGTCATCTCCGCAGGCGACTGCTGAAACGATGAGCAGCGCGATGATCACCAGGTATTCGTTTCGGTCTTTTGCGCAATCCATCAAAGTAACGCTCCTCATACCCAGAAGCCAGAACTCAACCAAGCGGAACCTATTTTACTGTTGCTCCTTACGCAGGTGCGGGCGGTGGCCAGCTACGGATTGCCTAGAAGGTAGCTGAACCACCGCCCGCCTTTTTCATCACGAAGTCCCTCTCAAGGTCCTAGGCTTGTAGTCTCTTCAATCCGGTCAATCGCCTTGAGAGAGACCTGGAACGAAACAGTTCCGTTTTTCCCTATACAGAACCTGCGAATTACGAACCCCATTCAAACAAAACGTCCGCAACGTACAGCACTGCTTCGTTGCCGGCTCCGCGACCGCTTGAGTCAACCGCCGCGTCCTCCGTCTCGATTGTGACGCAGAGCTGCTCGCCGCCTCCTGCGCTTGGACGAGTGATCGTGACAACTTCGTCGATCTCGATCTTGTTCGACCCGTTGGCAAGGTCGAAACCGTTGGCGTTGACACGCTTGGTGGTGCCCCTATCCGGAAGCGCCGTCAGGTTCGTCTCGCAGCTGCCCCCTCCGCCACTCCGCACCGTTAGCACGGCACTCTCAATCTCATTCGCATCGCTAATCGTTCCTACGACGCGCAGAACCGCGGAAGCGGCGCCCCGTGCATTAACCATACCCGCCGATGTCCCGTTACCCACCATCCAGCTTGGTGCTGTGTTGTCGATCGTGACGGTGAAGGATGTCGTGGCCCAGTTGGGCGGGGAAGCGTTGTCGGGAACGGCGACGTTCACCGTATGGCGGCGGTGCACCGCCAAGCTGTCGAGGTAGATGGTTACATCTCCCGTGGCGTTCATCTCGCCGTAGGTAGCGGGGGTTAGTCCGCTGCGATCCGAATTGCTTGCAGTCAGATAGCCACCCCAAGTCCGACGCGACGTCGGCAACCATGCGCCCGTGTAGACCCGGATGCTGTCCTCCACGACACCGCTTCCGGGATCGCCCGACTCGAGTTTCGGATCGCTGGTCGAGAAGGTCAACGTCGGCAACGAAATTGGCGTTTCCGAGTCGTTTCTCAGAATTACGGCCTTGTCCGGCTGTTCATCGGAGATTTCCGGAGCCCTGCGGTCGACGCCGAACGCCGCAGAACTTTGAACCCGGATGCCCCAAGCCTCAAGGAATGGCCGCGCATCGTTACCCATGCGATCGGTCATCGACTGCAACTCGGCAACGTAACATGCCACTCCATGCCGATCGACGCCATCGGTAGAAGCATCATCTTCGGGCAAATCGGCGATGCCGGTGGCGTTCTCGACGATGGGTACGAACGGCGTGGCCGTTCCGGTCCTGCCCGTATCCTTGTTCGCCGGTACGGAACAGTCGCCGACGGCAATAGTGGCTACCAAGCCAATGTGGTTCGCACTATTGTTGGGAACGAAGTCCGCAGTTGAACTTGAGCCGAGTTCCCACATTTCGGTAACGACCAGCCGCTGGGATACGCCCGCGAAGGTGTCGGAATAGTGCATGCCCTCTTCGATCTCTTCGTCGTCGTAGCTTTGGTCTCTACGGTCCCAACGCCCGACGTGGATTTTCGAAGGGGTCGTGTTGCGTCCGCTCAACCTGTCCCGAATCTCGTCCGGCAGTGGCGGCTTGAAGTCGATGCCGATTCCCTGCAAGTGTTCGGGACTTCTCGGCAAGTTGGCCGAGGGTAGATTGCCCGACGCGAATTTATCGCGAATGTCATTTCCGTCGGGATCCAGAACGCCGTTGATCACAAAGGCCGGGAGACCCTCGACGTACCGGTTCCAGTCGGGGTTGATATCCCAAGTGTAAGGGGGTGCCGACCTGGCCACCGGCCTGGCTTGTGTCGATATGGGGTTGGTTGCGGACGGAGCCAAGAAGCTGAGATCGACAGAACTTCTTCCCTGGGCACTCCCTCCGCCGGTCAAACGACCGACCACGATATCTTCGTCGAAGATGACTGGACACGCATGGAAGGAGTTCTGGTTGTCAGGCGCCGCCGGGCCGGGGCCGCCATACCATGTCACGTTTCCGGCAGTCGTTCCCGTATTGAATACGAACGCCTTCCCGGGGCTGAAGGCGAGGTCGATGTAGTTGCTGTTCTTCAACGTTATGGTCTGCGTGGCGAGAGTCTCTCTCGTCGCTCCCTCGGCGGTGGTGATGCGGGCACCGAGGACGCGGTCGCCGTTCATGTACATCGGTTCGAGCGGGTACCCCTCGCACGTGCCCTGCTTTTTTGCCGTGGGGAGGAGACATTCGATCTCGATCTGGCCGCCGCCCGAGTCGGCTAGGCCGGCAGCTTGGTCGCTCGATGTGCCGCGGCAGGAAATGACCGCATCGTCCAACGTCAGGGCTACCGCGGTCACCGTCTCGTCGTTGGACTGCACGTCGAGCAGGACGGAGATTGTACCCTTCACGTCGGTCGCAGCTACCAACGAATCCCGGTTGCTGACCGCCCGGAGGCCGAAGATCGTGACCGTGGCTTCCTTGATGGCGTCCTGGCCGACTTCGACGTTGAAGCCCTGGTTCGCCTGCAGGCCGTCCGGATCGGCTGCCGTGATCGTGACAACCGCACTTCCCCGGGCGACACCGGTCACCGTCGCGGTCGAGCCCTCGATGTTCACCGTGGCCACGGCGTCGCTGGACGAAGAAGCGCTGTACGTCAGCGCGTCGCCGTCTGGGTCGCTGAAGTAGCCGGCCGCAGGCACAGCGGCGGTGCCACCGATATCAACGGTGTGCGCCGGGATCGTGCCGACCGCCACGGGTGCCCGGTTCGCCACCGGAGGTGGCGGAGGTGGCGGAGGTGGCGGAGGTGGCGGAGGTGGCGGAGGTGGAATTGTGATTGGCGGAATTACCGGCGGCTCAACCGGCGGCGTGACCACCTCTATGGTGTCGCCGCAGGCGCCGATGACAACGGCTGCAAGCCCTGTTGCCAAGAACCCTTTCGTAACCTTCTTCATTCAACCCCTCCCAAGGCATTTTGCCCCGTTTTAGGTGCTACAGCATGCGGGCCTCTCCCGCGCCGACCGGCGACCATCCGAAACCGATCTTCGGGTGCGGTTGGCCAAGCCAGTTCGTTGTGTCTTCCATGCGTCACTTGCGACCCTCGTTTCATCAACTCCTCCTCACAGCATGAAACCCTTGCGGGCGACGACGCAAAAATCTCGGTCTCGCGCATAAAGTAGTATCGCTCGTCACCCAAGACAAGTAAGGTTCTTGTCCGAGCAGGAAGTGTACAAGTACGGCAATCACCTGACACCCGGCCTCGCCGAGGTCAGGTCTGTTCTCGGCGGAAGAAAGTCGCCTTGTAGCGTGCGACGGACAGCGCGAGTCCGCGGTCCGCCAGAGCCCGTGCCGCGATTCCGGCGTCGTCAAGCCGGACGAGGTCGTGCCAGTGCCTCGACCATCGCTCGCCCCGGACGCGTCCCTGGAGGCAGTAGACGTGCATTGAGGTCCGCCTTCTCCCAGAACGTGCGCTCGGCCAGCATGGCCGCAGGCAGCGCTTCCGGAAACGCGCGGCCGGGGAGGTGGCGGCGGCGTCACACACCACGCGATGAACAACGTGAGGCTCTCCCGTGGAGCGCGCGCCAAGAGTCCACTTGGACCTCCGGCCTCACGATGCCGCGTGGCTCGAAAAGCGGTTCGTAGCCGATGTAGAGCCGCTCGGCCTCCGCCCGTACCCGCGCCGGGAACCCGGCGGGCGCAAGCTCTTTCCGGACGAGCGGGCTGGCGGTGTCGCGCACCCAGTCGGCGAGGCGCGGCCGAATTACCCGGGTCTAGTGCCTCTCCTGGCCGCGTGTGGGCGGTAGCACCTCCTCGTTGCCGCCCGCAACGAGATCGGGAGCGAAGCCGCGAATGTCGTAGGTGATATCGGTGTCCTCGGAGAACCGGCGGATCGCGCGCCACACCTTGGAGAGCGACATCCCGCCCTTGAACACGAGGTGTCGTCCGAACGGTGCCTCGAACAGAATACCGAGGGTTGCGACGATCCAAGTGTCCTTCTCGAGCAGGAAGGTCCTCCTGTCTTCGCCGCCGCGCCGCAACATCCAAGGCGTCTCGCCGTTCGATCGCCGAGAGGCGCTGAAACCGGGTTTCAGCCATGCACGAGCCGTCTGTTCAGCGGCTCCGCCATCCACCCGGGCATTACGTCCCGCGCGGCCGCGAGATCGCTCACGGCCTCCCCGCTGAGCTGCGGAAACACGGCATCGAGGCTCCTCTCGACCTCGTCGGGGCCGAGCCACGCCAGCGCGCGTATGGCCACGCCGGCGGGCCGATGCGGCGCTGTCAATTGCCACGCCGGGGCGTGACGCAACTCCACCCGGTGACCCCCGAAATGCAGGAGGCGGTCGGGACCGGAGGTGAGATAGATCGATCGCACGGTGTTCTGCGTTGTCAGCCCAAGCCAGTTGGCTGCGAATGATCTCGCCCAGAGCGCCGAAAGGGAAGCAAGCGCCTTCTCCAGACGCGGCGCCCTGAGGCCGAATCTGGTTTGAATCGGACGCATGTAGACGCCACGGCAGATCCGCAGGAGCCGCTCCGAATGCACGAGGCGGGATAGCGACCGGACCACCGCAGCGCGGTCGCCGAGGTGCAGGAGGTCGTCCGCCTGTATCGGGGTGGCCTCCGGCTTGGCCTCTGCGGACTCAATAATTCTCTTCGGACAGCACTGTTCATCGCGTGCCTGTGCTCCATCGCAAGTCGGTCGATCCAACCAATATGAGGTGAGGTCGCGGAGGGGCGACTGCCAACCGTCCCCCTCAGGAGTGCGCCCCGGAGCCGTGTCCTGACCGCAAACTTCCGTTGACGTGGCACCCACGCGTGCCTAACGGTTCTTCCGTCTCCCACAATGCCGAGATGACCGGCCCGCTTCATGGCGTCGCCGAAGACTTGGCCGCTTGGCAGAGAGAACAGGGCCGCTATCCCAGCGTCGCTCACAGCTTCCTGGAGCACCAGACCGCCCGTCCGACGACGCGGATCTCCTCGGCGGGCCGCTCGTAGCTGTCGTATTCGGGGTTGAGGGACTTCAGCACCACGCGCGGCGGCTCGGAGTGCGGCACGTGCTCGATCCGCTTTGCGACGAGCGCGATGCCGTCCCAGATCACGAAGATCCCCGGCGGTGCGGGCACCGTCCGGCTCACGTCGATCATGATGTGGTCACCGCTTGAGAGCAGCGGTTCCATCGAGTCCCCGTCCACCTCGACCATCCACAGGTCGCCGGGATCGGCGCGGAGCCGGTGGCGGATGAACGAATCGGCGAACATCCACGCATCTCCGGTCACCCGCAGCTCGCCGTTCAAGGGTTCCTCCGCGTCCGGCTCCTCTCTGAGGTCCGCCTCCGGCACGGCGCTGTAGCCGACCGGCGCGGCGTAGGCGTCGTCGGGCGGCGAAGGCCGCGTGGCGTTCGTCGAAAGCCGGAAACTCCGACCGTGCTTGAGTAGCTCGGGCCGGCAGCCCAGATGCTCGGCCAGAATCTCACGGTCGTCCTCGGCGAGGACCTTCGGCGTGCCCCGGTAGATGAACTGCTGCAGGTAGGCGTCGTTGCGGCCCATGGCGACCGAGGCGGTGAGCAGGTTCGAGCCCTTCGCCTCCAGCAGCCGGAGCAGCCGCTTGCGCACCGGATCGAGCCGCGCGGCGGGTCTTTTCTTCTTGCGTCCCATGGGGCTGAAGTAGTCCCGATTCCGGCCGGTTTCGCAAGCCGGAGAGGGAGCCATCGACCGAACGGTCCGGCATCGCCCTCCACGTCCGGATATGTGGCCTGCCACTCGCTGGCCGGCGACGCCAAGTCCGCCGTTTCCGCGCCTACCGCCCAGTCCACTTTCAGATCGTTTCGGGAGTGACTGTCCGCAAGCGTGCGCGGGGGTGCTTCACCGCCCCACTGGCGGCGGCGTCCAGTGCCAACCCGACGGTATTGGACATCCTCGACGTTATCGACATTTGGGTGATCTCCTAGCTGTTGCGCGACTTGCGAGAATCTTTTCACCGTTTTCGCCATGAAGACGCAAGAGCAGTACGGCCATGGAGACGTTGGAGCGGTATTTCAACGCGCGCATCGCCGCGTTTCTCAAGAGCACGGGCATGTCGCCGACCACGTTCGGCATGAGGGCCGTGGGCGACCCGAATCTGATGCGCCAGATCGCAGAGGGGCGCTCGCTGTCGCTGCGGATGGCGGACCGGGTTCTGGCGTTCATCGACGGCTACGACGCGGACTCGGACGTGGCGCGCACTCCACCCCACCGCCCCCGCCAGCGGCGCCGCTGGCCGAAAGCAGCCGCGGGACGAACGAGAGGGGGTGGAGCGATGGCCGATAGGCCGAGCAAGAGGAGAACCGACGAGTCGATCCGATTCATCCGGGCATCCGAGATCGCAGCCCGGCTGGGCGTGGCGCGGTCGACGATCTACGGCTGGGTGGAGGTGGGTCGCTTTCCCCCGCCGATCCACCTGGGTCCGCGCGTGGTCGGCTGGATCAGGTCGGAGTTCGACGCGTGGGTCCACAATCGAATTGCCGAGACACGGGGCGGTGGAAGGTCCGTCGTCCCAATGACCCTTCAGGGAGAGGAAAACAGGCGATGAGGACGATACCGACGAAGATGGGAGCGGCCGCGTGGGCCGCGCTGTGGCTGCTTATGCCCGCCCGCCTGTGGGCGCAGGGCACGAGCCCGTGGGTGGATGCGGTGACCGAGCTTCAGACGCAGTTCACGGGACCGATCGCACGCGGCCTGTCGCTGATCGCGATCGTGGTGGGCGGGCTGATGTTCGCGTTCGGCGAGGGGGGCAGCAAGCGCACGCTGGCCGGGATCATCTTCGGGATCGGGATGGCCGTGGGCGCGGTGAACTTCCTGGACTGGCTCTTCTGATGCGGGGCCTCAGGCGCTGGCCGGGCTACGCGGCGCTGAACCGTCCGCTGACGGTGCTGGGCGTCGAGCGGCGGCTGTTCCTGCTGGGCGCGACGCTCTCCGTCGCGGTGTGGAATGCGACGGCATCGCTGGTGGCGGGCGGCGCGGTGTTCGCGGGTTGCTACGGCGCGGGTTGGCTCGCGGGCCGCAGCGACCCGGCGATGCTGGCGGTGCTCCGGTCGGCAGCGCGCTACCCGGCCCGGTACGATCCGGGCAAATGGGCGGACGAGCCGTGGCACATCTTGGTCCGCGGGGGTTCCCGGTGAGGGTCGCCGACGAACTCCGGGCCTACGAGGCGGCGGGCTCGCTGGCCGAGGAACTGCCCTACTGGGGCTGGCTCGATGATGGCTGCACTTGCCTGACCCGTGCGGGCGAGCTGATCGCGGCGGGCCGGATCCGGCCCGCCGTGGTGGACGGCCGCACGCCGGAGCAGATCGACCGCGTGCTGGGACTCTGGCAGAGGTTGCTCTCGGGCCTCGGTCCCGACACGCGGCTCCAGTTCCACCTGCTCCGGCGTCCCACCCATGCCGAGGATCCGGAGACGAGCGGTTCGGACATCGCGTCCGTCTCGGGGCGCAAGCGAAGCGCGTTCCTCGCCGGGCGCGTCCAGCGGCTCGACGCCTTTGTGGTATGGACGCACAACCCGGGCCTCCGTCCGGTCGGCGGGAGTTCCGGGTCGGGACCGCTATCGCGGCTCAAGCGATTGCGGAAGCGCGGCGGCAAGATGGGGGCGACCTACCTCGCCTCGGAGATCGAGTCGGCCACTGACCGCTTCCGGGCGATGATCGACGCGGGCCGCTCGCTCGTTGCCGAACACACGCCGGTCGAGCTGCTCGGAGCGCACGAGGCGTCCGGGCTCCTTTCCGAGTTGACGAACAAGCCCGGCACCTACTGGGACGGTGCGACGGGCAGCGGCATGAACTGGCGGCTCGCGCTGTCGGAGCTGGAGGCGGAGCGCTCCCACCTGAGGCTCGACGGCGAGCCGGTGATCCTCTACTCGCTTCTGTCGCCGCCGGGGCAGGCGCACGCGAACCTTCTCGAACTCGCGCCCGGTGAGACCGAACCGACGCTTCGGCTACAGCCCTTCGCTCTGCCCCCGACCACGAGGACGTTCCAGTTCCTCACCGGCTGGGTGCTTCGGCTCCTGAAGCTCGGAGGGTACGAGGCCGACGGGGGGGACACGAGCGAGATCCGCGCGCGGATTGAGGACCTCTACGCGCTCGGGCCTGAGCGCCGGACGCTGAGCGTGCTGGCCGGTTCGCTCCCGGTCGCAATGTGGCCCGCGCTGAGCCGCTGGACCGAGGGCGGTGCCTGGGGTGCGTTCTTCGACAACGCGCCGTCGGACGGGGCGGACATCGAGTTCCGCGACTGGCAGGTGATCGACCTAGCGGGCGCGGCGGAACACGCCGACCTGTGCGAGGCGGCGCTGTCGTACCTGCTTGAGCGCATGCGCCTCGAGATCGAGGACCCGACCGAGACATCTCGTCTCAAGCTGATGGTCGTCGACGAGGCGTGGCGGTACATGCAGGACCGCGCCGTGCTGAACTACCTGGCCGAGGCGGCCAAGACGTGGCGCAAGAAGAACGCCGCGCTCGTGCTCGCCACGCAGTCCGCCGTGGACGTGACAGGGACGCCGGGCGCTTCGGCGCTCCTCGAGTCGATCCCCACCAAGCTGTTCCTCGCCAACCCGGAGCTGCCGGCCGAGGCCGGAGCCCTGTTTCGGCTGAACGAGTCGGAAGTCGCCCGGATCCGGGAGCTGACCCCGAAGCGCGAACTGTATCTGCGCCGCCCGTCCGATGCGGCGGTGCTCCGTCTCGAAGTCGATCCCGAGAGCTACTGGCTCTACACCTCCTCGCCGCTGGACGCCGAGAAGCGCGCCGAGGCCGTGGCGAGACACGGCCTGGTCCGAGGGCTCGAAGCGCTCGCGGGCCTCACCCATCCCACCCCACCAACGGAGAGGACGTGAACACCATGAGAACAACTCCCACCCTCGCGATCATGCTGGGACTGTTCGTCGCCCTGATGGCGGTGCTTCTGCTGGCGCTCCCCGGCGACGCCTGCGCGCAGCAACCGGGCACTGATGCCGCCTACCTGCGAGTGCCGATGCCGGAGGAGGGTGATGAACGGATCCCCGGATCCGCGCGCGCGTGCGCCACACAACGGTAATCGTGCTCCCGGCCGAAGAGCGGATCCTCGACTTCGTGGCCGGCGACTCCGAGTACTGGCACCTGACCGGCGCGGCCAACGTCGCGTACCTCAAGCCGCTGGCCGAGGACGCGGCCACGAACGTCGCGCTCGTTTGCGAGTCGGGGCGCATCTACTCGTTCCTCGTCGCCGAGCACGGCGAAAAGCCGCCCCACCTGGTCGTTCGCGTCGAGGCGGGCGCGGAGGCGGCGGGCATCTCCGGCGCGGCCGGGATCGCGGAGGCGCGTGAGCGGGCGGCCGCGGAGGTCGAAGCGTTCCGCGCCTCCTACCCCGAACGGCTCCGGTTCGAGTACCGGCTGGACCGGGGTGCGTCCGAGCGGCCCTTCCGGGTCGAGGCGATGTGGCACGACGGGCGGTTCACCTACATCCGCTCGCACGCGCAGGAAGCCCCGGCGCTCTACGAGCTCCAGGACGGCGAGCCGAGTCTGGTCGCGTTCGATCTGACGGAGGACGGGCTCTGCATCGCCCGCCATGTCCTAGGCGACGGATGGCTTCAGCTCGGCGACAAGCGGCTGCACTGGTGGTTCGAGCCCGGGCAGGATCCCCGATGAGCCGCTGGAAGCAGTGGTTCAAGGAGCCGAAGGGCGCGCTGCCCGGCGGCCTCGTCACGAAAGTCGGGATCGCCCTGATCACCGTGCTCGTGGCGGGGTTGCTGTTCTCCTCGACGCTCAGCGGTCCTGATGAGATGGCCGAGGGGGTCGCCCCCACGGAGTCGCGGCCCGTGGACGACCGCACGGGCCGCTCGCTCGACGGCCGCTTCGATGCCGAGACGGAGCGCCAGAGCCAGCAGGCGGCGGCCGATGCGGACAGTGAGCGGCAACAGTCCGATGACGCCGGGCAGGAACCGGACCGGCAAGACGCGGGGGCGGACGCCGGCAACGCCGGTGCCCATGCCAGCCTCGGCCAGGCCGAGTTCGAGCTTCGCGAGGCGCTCCGGCTCGAGGAGGTTGAGCGCAGGACGCGCTCGCGTCGCTCGGGCAGTCGCTGGCTGCGCTTGAGGCCAAGATGGCGGCCGGGCTGGCAAGCGGAGACTTCGCGCCCGGTATGGGCGGTTCAGCGTCTCCCCCTCGTTCTACCGGTAGGGGGCGCGACGGCCATGCAACTACCCCCGCAGTCCATCGACCCGAACGTCCCCACGCAGATCCCGGAGAACCAACTCCCGGACTTCAAGAGCTTCCTCGACGTGGTGCTCGACACCGTTGTCGGCGGAGCCGCGCCCGACGTGCATACGCTGGGACTTCAGCTCTGGGGCGGGCTCGCGGCCGTGATGGTCGCCTGGACCGGACTCAAGATCGCGTTCAGCGGCACCTTCCAGCCCTGGGACATCGTCAAGCTCGTGATCGGGATCGCGATCCCCCGCACGCTCCTCCACTACTACACCGTCCCGATCCCCGGCGTCGGATCCACCTTCCCCGCCATGGTCGCCGGGGGCGGGATCTGGCTTCAGAACCTGTTCCTGTCCGACGTGGTGTCGGCCGGGTACACGGAGATGACCGCGCTCGTGCAGGCGTACTCGGCGCACCTGAGCGCGGCGTGGTCCACGGGCAACCTGCTCTCGGTCGTGACGGCGGGAACGACCGTGATCTTCTCCTCGCTGGTCACGCTCGTGATGGGCGCCTCGCTCGTGGTCTGCCTGCTCGCGCTCTTCTGCGTCACCTACGCGCAGGTGATCTGGGCGCAGGTCGCCATCGCCATCGCGATCCTGCTCGGTCCCGTGTTCATCGCGTTCCTGCTCTTCGAGCCGCTCTCGTTCCTGTTCTGGGGATGGTTCCGGACGCTGATGGTCTACACGCTCTACGGCGTCGTGGCCGGTGCGGTGCTGCGCGTCTTCATGGGCGTCGGACTCGGCTACATCACGACGTACGCCGATGCCCTGATGGGCACCGGGACCCGCGGACCCGTTCGAACTCTGGCTCTGGGCCGTCGTCCTCATGCCGCTCGTCGTCTGCGGCCTCATGGCCGGTCTCAAGGTCGGCGAACTCGCCTCGATGCTCGTCTCCGGCTCCGGCTCCGCCGGGTCCGGGTTCGTCGCCCTCGTCATGCAGGGCGCCAGCAAGGCCGCCGCCCCCATCAGGCCCCCCGTCTGAACGGAAGGAGATCCAATGATGAAACTAGACCGTGACGCTGGCCGCGAGTACGCCGAGATCTGGGGCGAGGCGGTCGAGGCGAACCGGAAGCTGCGGAGGATCCTGATCTTCCTCTCGGCAAGCGTTGTTCTCGGCGCTCTGGTGCTGCTCAGGATCGCGGGCGCCGAGCCGCCCAAGCCTATTGTGGTGCGCGTGGACGAGGTGGGCCGCGCCGAGGCGCTGGCCTACGAGGCCGCCACGGCGCAGGCCGATCCGCTCGATCCAACGACCAAGTACTTCCTGAACCGGTTCGTCCACGACTTCCACTCGAGGCGCCGTGCGACGGCGCAGGAGAACTGGACACGCAGCCTCCGGTTCCTGTCGACCGATCTCGCGAACGCGGCGTTCCAGAGGGATGGGGCGGAGGTCGCGAGCGTCGCGGCGGGGACGGCAGAGACCGAACTCGAAGTCGAGCAGGTCGTGCTGCGCATCCATCCCGCGCCCGAGCCGCCGCACGGCGCGACGGCCGACTTCGATCTCGTGCAGTTGCGCGGCGAACAGGAGCTGCGGCGCGAACGCTGGACGCTCACGCTGCGCTTCGAGTTCCTCGACTCGGTCCCGCCCGAGCTGGTCGTCCACAACCCGATGGGGCTCCTCGTCACCTACATGCGGGCCGACCGGGCGCTGGTGACCGGGGGCGGCCGATGATCGCGCATCTCAAGGGGCGCGAGAAGGAGCTGGAGTCGTTCGGGTGGACGGGCCGCAAGGCCGAGTGGATCGCGCTCGCGTGCCTCCACAGCGGCGTGTTCACGCCTGCGCAGCTCACGGCGTGGCTCCAGACCCGCGGCCGCACGGCCCGCCGGTTCGTACGGGCCATCACGGCGCAGAAGTTGGCCGCGAAGGAGACGCTGCACGGACGAAGGGTGTGCCGGATCTTCTCGCGGCCGGTCTACCGGGCGCTCGGAGCCGAGCACATCCGCCACCGCAAGACGGCTTCCGAGGAAGTGCTCCTGCGCCGTCTTCTCTCGCTCGACTACGTCATCGACCACACGGAGCTTCCCTGGCTCCCGACCGAGCCCGAGAAGGTTGCCGCGTTCGAAGCGCTCGGCATCGAGCACGAACTGCTGCCGGTGAGGGTGTACGGCCGGACCGCCCGCGAGACCCGGCGTTACTTCCCGGTCAAGCTGCCCGTCGCACTGGACGAGCGCCACGCCCTGTTCGTCTACGCCGATCCAGGCCACGACACGGCGACGGCGCTGCACTCGTGGGGCCGTTCGCACCGGGGACTGTGGCACGCGCTCCAAGTCCGGGGGCTGGCCGTCGAGGTTGCCGCGGTTGTGCGAACCGCGCCGGAACTCGCGCGGGCTCGCAAGGTGCTCGGGCATTGGGCCGATGCGCCCCCCGAGGCGAATGCCGCCGATCCGGCCCGCCGCGAAATCAAGCGGATCGAACAGACGATCCTGGGCATGGACGACGCGGCGGTCGAGAAGCTCGGCGGGTTCCAAAGCTGCCTCGTGCGGATCGCCGAACTCAAGAAGCGGGTCCGGTCCGCCGGCACGGCGGTCGACGGCTTCACGGCATGGCGTTCCGGGCGGCTTCGCGGAGGCCCGTCTTGACCGCCGGATTGCGGGGTCCCGGGGCCGTAGAGCGGGGGTCCGTTCGACGTTGGGGGTCGGCGGACATGGTATCGCGCCTTGGGCGGACAGGCCGCCGGTTCCGCATGTCGCTGGACGGATTGCGGTTGCGCCACGGCCGGACGAGTGGTCGCGGCACGCGGGCGCCGGCGACCGTGGCCGGAGCGACCCCCCTCCTTGGACGCGTGGCGTGCCATCGGGGAGGATCGGCATGGACACGTCCATTCCGTCCTCCACGGGAGGTCGCTCCGGGCCAGAAATCCTTCCAGGAAGGGGGTTGAAGCGATGAGGTCTGGTACCCTTGCCATCATCGGGAGCGCGGTCGGGGCGGTCGCCGGCCAAGCGCTCAAGGCGCCGTTCCCCGGCGCGAACCCGTATCTCGACCTGATCGCCTTTCACGATCCGGGCCTCCACGCCGCCATCCGCGTCTGGTACTACGCGTGGCCCGCCGTTCTGGTCGTGCTCGCCGGTTCGTTCGTCCTCTCCGTCTGGCGCGTGTGGCTCCAACCGCTGTTCAGGTTCCGGCGACGAGGCAAGCTGCCCGCGTGGCCCACCTCGCCCGAGGACGAGGCACCGTCGCTGGTGCTCGGCGAGCTGCACCATCCGACCGTGCCGCGCGAGAGCAAGCAACCGTCGTGGCTCGTGATCCCGGAGAAGGGGCTCTACACGGGCACCCTCATCGTGGGCGCCGTCGGCACCGGCAAGACCAGCGGCTGCATGTACCCCTTCGCCCGCCAGATCCTCTCTTGGCGCGCCGACGATTCCGGCCGCCGCGCGGGCGCGCTCGTGCTCGAAGTGAAGGGCGACTTCTGTCACCAGGTCCGCGGCATCCTCGAGGACGCCGGGCGCGGAGACGACTACCTCGAAATTGGGCTCGGCGGGTCGATCCAGTGGAACCCGCTCGACGATCCGCTGCTCGACTCCTACTCGCTCGCCTACGGCGTCGCGTCGCTCATCAACCAGCTCTTCGGCAAGTCTCGGGAGCCGTTTTGGCAACAGGCGTACACGAACCTCGTCCGGTGGATCATCGAGCTGCACCGGCTCCTACCGGGGGGCTGGGTCACGCTCCGGGACATCTACCGCTGCACGGTTGACGCGGACCTGCTCAGGAACAGGATCCGCGAGGCGCAGAAATTGGCGAACGAGCGCCGGCCGGTGCGGACGATCATCTCCCGCAAGGACATGGTCAAGCATTCCGAAGCACTCACGAAGTGGGCGTGGGAGCAGGTGCCCGGCACCGAAGACATGGCGACCCGGCTCGATCCGGAACTCGAAAAGCGGCTCAAAGAGCTGAAGGTCACATGCCGGAGGGTGCTGGTCGAGAACGTTGCGGGGAGCGAGTTCTCCGAGCGGGTCGAAGCGGTCGCCCGGTGGTACGTCAAGGACTGGTCGGAGCTGGACGCGAAGCTCCGTACTTCGATCGTCGAGGGGATCAGCGTCTTCCTCTCGCTGTTCGACCAGCCGGAGGTCGCGGGTGTGTTCTGTCCGCCGCCGCCGGGGGACGATGCCCCGGCCAAACGGACGGACGACATGGACGAGGAGGAGGTCCCGGACGTCCCGGCCATGCCGGGCCTGCGCCGGGGGCTGCCCCCGCTCGCAGACCTGATCGAGGGCGGCAAGGTGCTGGCGCTCAACATGCCCGCCGGGGCGAACCCGGCGCTCGCCCGCGCCATCGGCGTCTTCCTCAAGAACGCGTGGATGCAGGCGCTGCTCCGAAGGCCGGCGGAGGCCGCCCGCCGGCCGGACCGCTACATGCGGCCCGCCGTGTTCATCTGTGACGAGTATCAGGCGTTTGCCACGGTCGGACAGGACGACCCGTCGGGCGACGAGAAGGCGTTCGCCCTCACCCGGCAGTGCCGCTGCATCCCGATCGTCGCCACGCAGTCGATCTCCTCGCTCCGCTCCGTGCTGCCCTCGGGAGAGGCGTGGCGCACGCTCGTGCAGACGCTCCGCACCCGGATCTTCCTGTCGCTCTCCGACGACGCGTCGGCCAAGATCGCGTCCGACATGTGCGGCTCCGTCATGAAGACTCAGGCGTCCTACACGTTCACCGAGACCACGAACAAGCCCGAGTTCTCGCTGCTGTCCGGCCGGGCCGGAGGCGGCGACGGCCAGATCGGCGCGACCAAGTCGTTCCGGCAACAGAGGGAGCCGGTGTTCACGCCGCGCGAGTTCGCGTTGCTCGCCAACTACCAGGCGATCTGCCTGCCCTACGACGGCGTGAAGTCGCTCCCCGCCCGCCGCGTCTACCTCAAGCCCCATTACCTCCCGAAGGAGACCGGCTATTGGAGGCTGCGCAGGGAGGGGCGGATATGAAGCGCGCGAGCAGTGTCGGCCACCTCACCCTGTTCCTACCGGGGCTGGAGGGCCTGCTCGAAGACCCCGGCGTCTCCGAGATCATGATCAACGGTCCCCGCAACGTCTGGGTCGAGCGGGCCGGGAAACTGGAATCCCACCCAGCACCGGACCTCACGGCCGCGTGGCTCCATCGCGCGGCGATCCACATCGCCCGGCCGCTCGGGCTCGATCCGGCCGCCACGCCGGTGCTGGACGCCCGGCTCGAAGACGGCTCCCGGGTCGCGATCTGCACGCCGCCCGCGAGTCCCGAGGTCGCGATCACCATCCGCCGGTTCGGGGGGCGCGCGTTCTCGGCCGAGGACCTCGTGCGCTTGGGCTCGCTGCCCGAAGACATCCTCGAAGCCGCCCGGAGCACGCTTGCGTCCCGCCAGAACATCCTGGTCTCCGGCGGCACGGGATCGGGCAAGACAACGCTCCTGAACGCGTTGATCGAACTGCTGCCCGAGGACGAGCGGATCGTCGCCATCGAGGACACGCTCGAACTCAGGATCGACCGGGCGAACTGCCTCCGGTTCGAGGCGGGAGCCACCCTCTCGGAAACGCCCGTCGAGATCCGGGATCTGGTGCGCCACGCGCTCCGCCACCGGCCCGACCACATCGTCGTCGGCGAGGTCCGGGGCGGCGAGACCGCCGACCTGCTCCAAGCGCTCAACACCGGACACGGCGGCTCGCTCACCACCATCCACGCCAACAACGCGCGCTCCGCACTCTCAAGGCTCGCGAGTTGCGCCATGCAGGCCGGAGACGCGCTGCCCTGGGAGGTCACCTGTAGGGGCGTCGTCGACGGGATCGCGCTCGTGCTGCACGTGGCCCGCCGCGGCGGCAGGCGGTTCGTCGAGGACGCGCTCGAGGTCTGCGGATACGACGCGACGGCCGGCCGCTGGATCACCGCGCCGCCGGGAGCGCGGCCCGAAACGCAACCGGAAACCGGAACCCACACCCACCCACACCAAAGGAGGTGAACGCATGAGCTGGAACGCCAGAACCATCCCCATCATCCCCGTCAACACCTTCGAGGACTTCGACCGTGAACTCGCCCGCGACGGCGGCGAGACGCTCGAAGTGCTGGCCGAACTGGCCGAGGACTACGGCCTCTTCCACGAGGAGGTAGGGACCGAGGACGAGATCGCGGCTGCCTGGGACGATCCGTACGGCATCGGCGGGGAGGAGGACGCGCGATGAAACACGACGAATATCACCGCAAGTTCACCGATACGATCATCGAGCAGATCAGGCGAGGCACCGCGCCCTGGCAGAAGCCGTGGCAGCCCGGCGAGCGCGTGATGCCAAGGAACGTGGACACCGACCGCTCCTACCGGGGCGGCAACAGTCTCCACCTCGCCGCCATGCAGCAGGAGCACGGCTACGGCGACGTGCGCTGGGGCACCTACCGCCAGATCCAGAACCAGGGCGGACAGGTCAGGAAGGGCGAGCGCGGCACGCGCATCCTCTCCTTCCAGGACAAGAAGCGGATCGCCGTGACCGACGAGCGCGGGCGGCCCAGGAGGGACGCCGAAGGCAAGCGCCTCTACCGCTACGAGAAGCTCAAGACGCCCTACGTCCGGCAGTACACCGTGTTCAACGCCGAGCAGGCCGACGGGCTGCCCGAGCGCGCCAACCCGACGCCCGAGCCGCTCTGGAAGACCCATCAGGAGGCCGAGCGGGTCATGCAGGACGGGGGCGTTCCGGTCCGCCACGTCGCCGGCGACCGCGCCTACTACCACATGAAGCGCGACGAGATCGTGCTGCCCGAGCGCGGACAGTTCCCCTCCGCGAACCACTACTACCAGACCGCGCTCCACGAGCTGGGCCACAGCACCGGCCATGAGGACCGGATGAACCGCGAGACCCTCATCGAGGGCATCGATGGCGGGTTCGGGTCGCCCCAGTACGCGAGGGAGGAACTCCGGGCCGAGATCAGCGCGATGATGACCGGCGAGCGCGTCGGCGTCGGCCACGACCCGAGCCGGGGCGCGGCCTACGTCGAGGGCTGGATCCAGGCGCTCGAAGAGGACCCGCGCGAGATCCGGCGCGCCGCAGCGGATGCGCAGAAGATCTCCGACTTCGTGCTGGTGCGGCACCGCGAGCGCGTCGCCGCACGCGACCCCGTGGCCGTCGCGGCGGTTCGCACGCCCACGCGGGGACCCCAGCGGATACAAGTACACGTGCCGAAGCTCCCGGTCCCGGAGCGCAGCCTCGGCCCGAGCCGCTGACCCGTGAGAGGGAGAGACACGTTCGGCCGCACGGCCGAACCGGACCCGCGCCCGACCGCGCCACCCAGCCGCAATCGCGAACGCATGCGGAAAGGCCACCGCCGAGAATACGCCGCGGACCGGGCGCGCGGGTCCATCTCCTTCCCCGAACGCTGCGACGGGGCGCTGACCGACATCGGCGTCCACGGCGCCGTCTCCTACCGCGACCTCGCAGAGGCCCGCTTCGGCGGCCACCCCCACACCACGCGCCGTGCCGTGAACGCATGGATCCGCAAGGGCCTCGTCACGGAGACCACGGCCACCGGACCCAGAGGCAACCCGTTCAAGATCCTGACGCTCACGCGGAAGGGCAGGGCCGAGGCTCGGCTACTGGCCGCCGAACGGGGGATGGATCCCGGTCAGCAGGTCCCGTTCGCGCGCATCCGCAAATCGGAGGGCGCGCACGACACCGCCGTCTACCGCGCCTCCATGAAGGAGAAGCGGCGGATCGTCGACCGGGGAGCCACCGTGCGGCGCGTCCTGCTCGGCACAGAACTCAAGAGCACCGTCGCGCGAGCGAGCGAGGCGGCGCGGAAGAGGGGCGGCAAGCGGGCCGCCGATGCCGAACGGCGGCGGATCGCCCATGAACTCGGACTCCCGGTCAACGACGAAGGGCGTGTGCTCTACCCCGACGCCCAGATCGAGCACACCGACGCCGAAGGACGAACGGGACGCGTCAACATCGAGGCCGTCTCCGGCAACTACCGCGAACCGGCCGTCCGGGCCAAGGCCGCCGCCGGGTTCGCGCTCCACGCCAGCGGGCCGGCCGCCGCGGCGCTCCTCGGCAGGCTCGGTCTCGGAAGTGACGGCGGCTCCTGGCTGCGCGGACCCGCCGACCGCAATCCCGCCTCAGTCGAACTCTGAACACGGGAGGACCCAAAGATGCAGCCCTGGAAGATCAGCGCGGGACTCACCGCCGCACTCGCCGGATCGGCGTTCCTGATCGCCGGCTCCCGGCTCGAATACCTCGCACCCCATTGGCCCGCGATCCTCGCCGAGCACGGCCTCGGGCTGGCGCTTCACGTCGTGCTCATCCTCGGCGGACTCGCCGCGGCCATCTACGTCACCGCACGAACCACCGGGCTCGCCGACCTCGGACGGCGTGTCGATCTCGCCGAACGATCCACCCGGCGCGGCGAGGGGGATCCAGAGCTCGAAGACGCACTCCGACAGGATGAGGAAGGAGAGTGGGAATGACCCGGAAGGCGACACGGAAGACCAAGCCCGCATCCGTCGAGGGCCTGCCCGCCGACTGGCGGAAGCAGGCCAAGGCGCTCCGGCGATACGGAGGCGAGACCCCGGCCACCGCCATCGAGCGCTGCGCCGACGACCTCGAAGCCACCCTCGTCGAGAGGGACGAGACCACGTTCTCTCTGGTCGAGGCCGCCCGCGAGAGCGGATACACCGCCACCCATCTCGGAAGGCTCGTCCGCGACGGCAAGATCCCCAACGCCGGGCGGCCCAACGCGCCCAGGATCGCCCGCAGGCACCTGCCCCGAAAAGCGCCGGCCGAAGCGCCACTTGCGGAAGAACCCGGCCCGCGCGAGCGTTCAAACACGCAGATCGTGCAGTCCATCATCCAGAGAGGAATGGAATGATGGCACGCACGAAACGGAGCCGGCGCTCCTACACCGCCGGAGAATGGGGCCGGAACCGGGTCCGGGTGTTCCCCGACCCGAAGACCGGCATCCTCCAGATCGAGTGGCGCGAGAACGGGCGCAGGCTCACGCGGTCGCTGAAACACCGCGACTGGTCGCGGGCGAAGCAGCAGGCGGACGAGTTCGCCGCAAGGTTCAACGGCCCGCGGCCCGGGGACGAGCAGAAAGCCGAGCCTGAGCCGCTCACGCTGGAAACGCTTTTTGACATCTACAGGGAAGAGGTTACCCCCACCAAGGCGGAGCGGTCGCGGAGGTACGACAGCGCCGCGATGAAAATGTTCCTCGGGTGCTTCGGCAGGGACCGGAGGCCCGACACGCTCTCCCAGCGCGACTGGGACGTTTTCATCCGTGAGCGACGGTCGGGCAAGGTGGGTCCGAGCGGCAGGCCCGTATCCGATCGAACGATCGAATACGACCTGCGGTTCCTGCTCGCAGTCCTTAATTGGGCCGCGAGGTCCAGAGATGAGGAGGGAAGGCTCCTCCTCGAATCGAATCCTCTGAGAGGCCTCAGGGTACCGAGGGAGAAGAACCCGACCCGAGTGGTTCTCACCCAAGTTGAGTACGAGGGCCTGCTGCAGGCGTCGCTGGGGATGGACTGGCGCTTCCGTGTCGCGCTCGTGATCGCGCACGAGACCGGACACCGGATCGGCGCTATCTGCCAGCTTCGCTGGTCGGACATCGACACTGAAGCCGCGGTCATCCGGTGGCGGGGCGAGCACGAGAAGACCGGGTACGAGCACCGGACGCCGGTGACGGCCGAGGTGCTCCAAGTGCTGGAGGAGGCGCGGAAGCGGAACCCGGGGATTGGGGACATTCCGCTGCTGCCCGCGCCGAAGGACCCGTCAACGTGTGTGAGTCGTTGGCTGCTCCGCGACTGGTGGCAGAGGGCCGAAGTGCTCGCGGGGCTGGAGCGAAAGCGTGGACGCGGCTGGCACTCCTTGAGGCGGAAGTTCGCGTCGGACCTCATGAACCAGCCGCTCAAGATCCTCTGCGAACTCGGGGGCTGGAAGACCGCCCGAACGGTGCTCCAGTGCTATCAGAGGGCGGACCAAGACCAACTCCGAAAGGCCCTCGAGGACCGACGGATAGCCCGTTCATGACCCATTTGGCGGGAAAATTAGCGGGAATCGAACCCTCCAAAATCGCGTAAGTCCAATGGGCGAAGAGGGATTCGAACCCCCGACCTCCTGCTTGTAAGGCAGGCGCTCTGAACCAGCTGAGCTATTCGCCCCGAATCGTGGCCACCCTGGCGATCGCGCGGCGGGGTCTCGGCGGGTCGGGTCCTGCCAGCCGGGCGGAGGCCTGGGGGACTGTCGTTAGCCGAGCCGCCGCCAGCCGAGAATCAGTCCGGCCGGCAGAAACACCGCATAGCCCAGGATGAGCAGAAGCGGCGCGGCTGTCACGGACCCCTGGTCGAGCAGCACGTACCCGGCGGCGATGGACGTGAGGCCGAGCGCGAACGCCGCGTAGTTGGCCGCACCGAATTGGAGGCCGCGTGCGGGGGCGTCTTCCCGCTTTCGGTCGCGTTTTCCCTGATTCATGCGGGCACCCTAGACGTCCCTCCGACATGCGTCAACCACTCCGGGGGCGCATCCCCCGGGCGTCGCAGGCGTTCCCTTCGCGCCCCGTGAGCGCGTCATGAGGTGGCTCGGGCCCATTCCGCGGCCTCGAGTAGCGGTGAAGGCACCCGCGAGGCGAACGACAGCGCTTCTCCCGTCACGGGGTGCTCGAACGCAAGATGCGCCGCGTGCAGGAACAGTCGCCCGGCCCGGCGCCTGAGCGCCTCCGCCCAACGTCCGCCAGCGCCGCCGAACCCGCGTTCCCAGTCCGGCCCGTAAATGGGGTCCGCGACCACCGGGTGTCCGAGCGATCCGAGGTGCACCCGGATCTGATGCGTTCTCCCCGTGGCGAGCCGGACGGCGACCAACTCCGCGGCGTTCCAGCGTTCCAGACGCTTGAAGTGCGTGAGCGCGGGCCGTCCGTCTTCGCGCACGGCCATCCGCTTTCGGTCGCGCGGGTCGCGTCCGATCGGGCGATCCACCGTGAAGCGCTCCTCGTCGAGGTGCCCCCACGCCGCGGCGACATACCCGCGCTCGATCTCACGGCGCCGGAGCGCGGCGGACAACGCTCGATGCGCTTCGTCCTGCCGAGCGACGAGCATGAGCCCGCTGGTGTCCTTGTCCAGGCGGTGCACGATCCCGGGCCGTCGGTCGCCCCCGATGCTCGACAGGCCGCCGAGGTGAAAGAGGAGGGCGTTCACCAGCGTGCCCCCCGGATGGCCGGGTGCGGGGTGGACGACGAGTCCTGCCGGTTTCTCGACCACCGCGAGATGGTCGTCCGCGTATCGGATCTCGACCGGGATGTCCTCGGGTTCCAAGCGGGTGACAACCGGAGCCGGCAGTTCGATCTCGATCCGATCCCCCGCCCGTGGTCGATACCGCTTCGGTATGACTCGGCCGTCGACGGTCACTTGCCCATCGGAGATCAGCTGTGCGACCCTGGACCGGCTGAGGGACAGACGGTCGGCCAGCAGACGGTCGAGTCGGTCGAGGGCCGCGTCGTCGCCGTCGCCGATCTCGATGAGCCGCCGGTTGCCCGCACACTCCGCAGCGGATTCGGGCGGACTCACTTCACTCGGGAGTCGCCTCCGCCGCCGCGGCCGCCAGCTCCCTTTCGCGTCGGCCCTCGAGCCAGAACGAGATCAGCAGCAGCACCGCACCGACGGTCACGGCGGAATCCGCGATGTTGAAGATGGGAAAACGGTGCGTCCCGATGCCGAAATCGAGGAAGTCCACGACCCCCGCTTCGAGCCGGATGCGATCCCAGATGTTGCCGAGCGCGCCAGCGGAGATGAGCGCGATGGCAAAGACGCGAGGTCGGTCCGAGGACGGGGTGCCGCGGTAGATGACGCCGAGTACGCCGAGCGCGATCAGGGAGAGGATGAGGAAGAAGATCCGGGAATGTTCGCCGATGTCGAGCCCGAAGGCGGCGCCGCGGTTGTGCGTGTAGGTGAAGCGGAAGAAGTCCCCGATCACCGGCGTCCGCTCGTACAACTCGAACGTGTTCATGACCCACGCCTTGGTCGCGATGTCCAGCGCCAGAACGACCACGATCGGAACGAGCGTCAGCCAGAGGCGGGCGGCGCGATCGCCGTTGCCCGGCAAAGCGGGCGACTCGTGTTCGGGGGTGGCGCCGTCCCCGCGTCCGGAAGCTTCAGGCACCCGTCTCCTCCTTCTCCTTGCACCGGATGCAGAGCCGCGCGTGCGGGAGGGCGTCGAGCCGCTCGAAGCTGACGTCCTCGCCGCAGTGCTCGCACTTTCCGAATTGCTCCGGGTTCCGATAGAGCCGCCTCAGCGCCTCGTCGATGTGGTAGAGCAACCGGCCTTCCTTGCTCGCGAACAGGAACGCCTTTTCGCGTTCCATCGCGTCCGTCCCCTGGTCCGCCATATGGAAGCTGTAGGCGGCCAGATCGCTGTCCGCCCCCTGGAGGGCGCTCGTGAACGAGTCGTCGTACTGCCCGAGTTCCCGCGTCGCGCGCGAGCGGGCCTCCAGCAGTCGCTTCTCGATGTGTTTTCGTTGTTCCGTGTTCATGCTTCGCCAGCGCGTTCGCCGACTCCGCCGATTCCGATGCGGACCTCGACATCGTCGATCTTCACCACCGATGTATCCAGGCCGCCCAGCGGGGCCAACCCGGTTCGTACTTCCACAGCCAGAGTCTCGCCGGCGATGTAGTCCGCATGCGTGGAAACTGCCCGCTCCACACCTTGCGGACCCGCTACGCCGAGGCGGATGCGGTCGGCGACCTCAAGGCCGGCATCGCGCCGCAGCCGCTGGACGCGGTTCACGATCTCCCGCGCGTAACCTTCGGCGCGCAGCGCGTCATCGATATCCGTATCCGCGGCCGCGAGGTAGCCACCTCCAGTCGCCACGGCGAGATCGGTGAGCGTCTCCTCCTGAATCACGAGGTCTTCGGGCGTCACCCGCACTCGTTCGCCTCCAACCTCAATGTCGAGCGCCCCCCCGTCCCTGAGCCTTCTCAGGGCAACGGCCCCCAGGTTCGCGATCTCCGCCGCAACCGCCGGCGTACGCGCTCCGTGTTTGGGACCCAGCGCCCCGAATCGCGGCTTCGCGTACAGCCGAGTAAGATCTTCTCCATCCCCCAGCGACACAACCTTTTTGACGTTGAGTTCTTCCATGACAAGCGCCGCCATGGGGTGGGCGAGGGCGCGCCCCTCCGGCAGAACCGCGTGCAGGGCGCGCAGCGGCTGCCGAATCCGGACCCCCGCCTTTTCCCTCGCGGCGCGACCCAGCGCCACCAGACGCCGAACGTCTTCCATCGCCTGCTCGAGTTCGGACTCCGCGCGCCCCTCCGGCTCCGGAAAATCCGCCAGGTGGACGGATGTATCGTCCGTGAGCGCCCGATACAGCCAATCGGACATGAACGGGGCGTAGGGGGCAAGCAGTCGCGCGGTCGTGGCGAGGCATTCGTGCAGCGTCGCGAAGGCATCGGCGCTCGCGGCCGCAGTCCCCGGTTGCGTCGCCCAGAAGCGGTCGCGGCTGCGCCGCACGTACCAGTTCGACACGTCGTCGAGCACGAACTCCTGGATGGCGCGCGCGCCAGCGGTGAGATCGAACGACTCCAGCGCTGCTCCGACCAGCCTGACGACCCGGTCGAGGCGCGCGAGCACCCAGCGGTCGAGGTCGCCGCGGCCGGCAACGGGGGCCGCGCCGGGCGCGCTGTGGGACCACCCCTCCTCGTTCGCATACAGCGCGAAGAAGCGGTACGTGTGACGCAGGGTGGCGAACAGCTTGCGGTCGGTCTCACGCAGTGCCGACGGGTCCCAGCGCTTCGGCACCCACGGGTTGGACCCCGAGAGGAAGTAGAAGCGCGTGACGTCGGCCCCGTAGGTGTCGAGCGCATCCCGTGGGTCCACCGCGTTGCCCCGGGTCTTCGACATCTTCCGCCCCTTCGCGTCGAGTACCTGGTCGTTGACGACGACGGCCCGGAAGGGCGCGCGGTCGAAGAGGATGGTCGACAGGGCAAGGAGCGAGTAGAACCAGCCGCGGGTCTGGTCCACGCCCTCCGCGATGTAGTCGGCCGGGAAGTAGCGCTCGAAAGTCTCCCGGTTCTCGAACGGATAGTGCCACTGGGCGTACGGCATCGAGCCGGAGTCGAACCAGGCGTCGGCGACTTCGGGGACGCGCCGCATCGTGCCGCCGCACGCCTCCGTGCCGCAGTCCCACGCGTATCGGTCGATCCCCGGCCGGTGGGCGTCGAAGTCCTCGGGGAGGCCGCCGACACGGCGTCCCAGTTCCTCGAAGGATCCGAGCACCTCCCGGTGTCCGTCGTCCTCGGAGCAGAGCCAGATGGGGAGGGGGGTGCCCCAGTACCGCTCGCGCGAGAGCGCCCAGTCGACGTTGTTCTGCAGCCACTCGCCCATGCGGCCGGATCCCGTCTCGGGCGGATGCCAGTCGATGGACGCGTTGTGCTCGAGCAGGCGCGACTTCACGGCGGTCGTGCGGATGTACCAGGAATCGCGCGCCATGTAGAGAAGCGCGCTGTCGCAGCGCCAGCAGTGGGGATAGCTGTGCTCGTACATCTCGCGCAGGTACAACTGGTCGTGCGCGACGGCCCAGTCGCGGAGCGCGCGTTCGGTCGCGCGGTCCTTGACGTGCATCCCGGCGAGTCCGCCCGGTACGGTGTCGAGAAAACGCCCGTCTCCGCCGACCGTGTGCTGCATCGGCAGCCCCGCGGCCTCACCCAGCCGATAGTCTTCTTCCCCGTACATCACAGCGGTGTGGACGACGCCCGTCCCGTCATCGACCGTGACGAAGTCCGCTCCGAGCACCGTCCAGGCGGTGTCGGAGCCGGCGCCGTCCACCGCTCCCGGAAAGAGCGGGCGGTAGCGCCGCCCGACAAGGTCTTCGGCGCGCACTTCGTCCACGATCTCGTACGGGTGCCGCAGCACCTCGGACACGCGGTCGCGGGCCAGGATGAGTACTTCGCCGGGTGAAGCCCCGCCGGGGCCGTCGTGCGCCCGTTCGGGAGCTGTGCCGCGGCTCGCGCCCCCGGGCAGGATCCGTACGCGGGCGTAGCGGATGTCGGGTCCCACGGCGAGGCCGAGGTTGCCGGGAAGCGTCCAGGGGGTCGTGGTCCAGCTCAGGACCCGCGCGCCATCCGGGTCGTCCACGAGATGGAACTTCATGTAGACCGCCGGTTCGGTCACATCCCGGTAGCCCTGCGCCACCTCGTGGCTCGAAAGGCCGGTGCCGCAGCGCGGGCACGTCGGAATGACGCGGTACCCCCGATAGAGCAGGCCCCGCTTCTCGATCTCGGAGAGCGCCCACCAGCCGGACTCGATGAACTCCCGCGAGTACGTGACGTACGGATCGCCGTAGTCCAGCCAATAGCCGATGTCACGGGACAGCCGCTCCCAGTCGTCCTGGTAGCGGAACACGTTGCTCCGGCACATGTCGTTGAACTTCCGAATGCCGTAGCGCTCGATGTCCGGCTTGCCGGAGATGCCGAGCGAACGCTCGACTTCGAGTTCCACCGGGAGCCCGTGCGTATCCCAGCCCGCCTTCCGCGGCACGTGGTAGCCGGACATGGTTCGGTATCGGGCCACCGTGTCCTTGATCGTGCGGGCGAGGATGTGATGGACCCCGGGCGACGCGTTCGCGGTAGGCGGTCCCTCGTAGAACACGAAGTCCGGCGCATCGGCCCGGGTCGCGAGGCTGCGCTCGAAGGTCTCCTCCTCCTCCCAGCGCCCCAGGATTTCAGTCTCGAGTCCGCGTACGGACTCCGGTATTGGCCGGTAGGCCATCTGGGTACTCCGTTCGGTTATTTCTGGATCGTCGAAGCGGCGGGCGTGCGCAGCCGGGCGCTGCGGTCAGGTCGACGCGGCGCCCGAACCGCCGGCGTCGACCCGGCTAATCGATGGAGGCGGGGGCTCCGTCGACTCCGCAGCCGTGGGCTCGGCCGCAGCGACTTGGGGCGGGGCGCCCGCGGCCGGTTCGGAGGGCCCGTTCCCGGCCGGTTCGATCGGGTGAGAGTCCTCGCTCACCTCGCGCAACCGTGCGAACAGCGGACCGAGATCGCCGGGGCCATCGCCGAAGCGGTCATCCTCGAAGTCGAGGTATTCGTCGAAGCGCTCGAACAGTTTCCGCAGCGAGGCGAGGAAGCGGCCCCGCGTCGCCCTCAGGTCCTCGATCTTGTCGTGGCACAGGCGAACGGCCTGCTTCGCGTCGTCGAGTACGGCGCGCGCGCGGGTCTCGGCCTCCCGGACCCGCACGGCCGCGTCGCGCTCAGACTGGAGGCGAGCCTCTTCGCGCAGCTCCTGCGCAGCCAGGAGTGCTTCGTTGAGCGCCCTCTCCCGGGTTCTGTAGCTCTGCAGCTGTAGCTCCTGCTGCCCGACCCGGTCGCTGAGCACGACATGCTCGCGCACGTGCCGTTCGAGGCAATCCGCCACGACCGCCAGAAACGCATCGACCTGATGCGGGTCGTAGCCGCGCACCGAGCGCTTGAAGTCGTCCTTCTTCTTGCGGACATCAAGCGGTGTCAGATCGATCATCTCTCCCCTAGCAGCAGCGTACCGAGCCGCACCCGTGTACTCCCCTCCTCGATCGCGATCTCGAAATCGTTACTCATCCCCATCGAGAGATCCCGTCCTTCGAAGGCCGGGATCTCCGTCCGGCAGCGCTCCAGCAGGCGCGCAGCACGGCGAAACGCGGGCCGGAGCACAGCCTCGTCCTCCGTAAACGGGGCCATCATCATCAGTCCGGCCACACGCAAGCCGGGCAGCTCGCAGATCTCGGCCACGGCGTCCAGCGCCGCGTCCGGACCCATTCCGGCTTTCGCGGCCTCGCCGGACGTGTTCACCTGCACGAGAACCTCCATCGGTTCGCGCCCCTCCTCCGCCACGATTCGGCTCAGCGTGCCCGCGAGCCTTACGCTGTCGACGGACTCCACGACATCGAACAGCCGCAGCGCGCGCCGCGCCTTGTTGCGCTGCAGTCTGCCGATCAGGTGCCAGGCGACGCCGGGCGTCGGCCCCAGCTCCGCGCGCTTGGCTTCGGCTTCGGGGACCCGGTTCTCGCCGATCCGCGCCACACCGAGAGCTCCCACGATCTCGATGCCCCGGGCGGCATGTCCCTTCGTCACGGGGAGGATCTCGATGTCGCTCGCTGGTCGCCCGGCCCGGCTCGCCGCGGCCCTGATGCGCTCGATCACCCGGGCCAGCCGGGCCTCGACCTGGTCTTTCGTCACGCGGCACAGTCTACGGGACGGCGCCCGGGGATGCGAGCGATGCGGCGGCGTCCGAATCGAGCGGGCGTCGTCCTGCCACGGACGGCCGGGCGACCCCCGGAAAAAAGCAAGCGCCCGGCGTCGCTTGAGCGTCGCCGGGCGCCTCCCGCTGCTTCACACCTGTATGGTCTAGACCACCTGGAAATTCACCCACTGGGAAACCCAGACCGCTGTGACCCTGTCGCGGTTCTTGGCGGGCGTGAACCTCATCTGCTGCACGACCTTCCCCGCAGCCTCGTCGAGCAAGGCGTTCTCGGAGGAAGTCTTGACCTCGAAGTTCTCGACGGTCCCATTCTCGGTCACGTAGAGCCAGAGTTCGACGCGCCCGCCGATACCGGCGTCCTTCAGGGTCCGAGGGTATTCCCGCTCCAGGATCTGCCGAATCTCACCGCCGTTCAGCATTACGGGCGGCGTGTCGTAGGCGATGAAGGAGGGGCGGTCCGCCGGACTCCCCGTCTCGGGAGGCGGCGGCAGCGCGTTCTCGGTCGTGAACGACTCGAACGTCGTTTCCGCGATCGTGATGTCCTCGGAGATGTCGACCGAGGCGACCCGCGGCGTGGCCGGACGGGCGATCTGCTCCGGCGGCGGCGGGATCTTCACTTCCGGCGGTAACGCGACCGCCTCGATTTCGTCGACCACGACACCCATGTCCGCGGCCTCGAACGGACGAACGAGGACGAACAGCCCGAAGTGGAGCATGGTCGCCGCAAGCAGTCCGATCTGCGTCCAGTTGGTGCTCGCCCGCTTGAACTGGTCGTTCGCGGTGAGCCGAATGCCGGTCTCTTCCATCGATCTTCTCCCGGTCTCCAGCAGCCTCTCGTGTGGCTGCTCTCCCTAGCGACGAGCCCGCATGGCGCGCTGCTCGAGTCGTGTGGCGAAGGTTACGCGAACCGCGCCGGCTGCCTGCAATTCTTCCGTAATCGTATTGATCTGCAGATAGGGCACCTCGGAGTCGCCGCGAATCGCGATCACGAGTTCCCGGTTTGCCGAGTAGATGGGCCGAACCGCCTCCGAGATGTCCTCGAACGGCGTCAGCACGTCGTTGATCCAGACCGAGCCGTCGCGCTGGACCCAGAGGTGGAGGATGTTGGCCCGCTTCTCGTCGATCTTCTCGGTGGCTTCCGCGGTCGTCCAGTCGATCTGCCGGTTCCGATCCTTCCGGAAGACGGTCGTCACCATGAAGAAGATGAGAAGGAGGAACGCGATGTCGGCCATGGACGACGTGGGGATCGACCCGTCCGAGCCGGACTTTTTCTTGAAGCCGCTGTCCTTGATGGCCATCTAGTTATCCAGCTCCTGTAGCGAGATTCGCTCGGCGCCCGCGAGCTTCACTTCGTCGAGCACGTTGACCATATGACGGTAGGCCGCGTCCGGGTGGGTCTGGATGGCGGCGATGAGATTCTCGTTGCCGGACAGTTCCGTGCGCAGGATGTTCGCGACCTGGGAATGCGCCACCATCTGCTCCTGCTCGCTCTCTCCCCTGCGCACGATCACGCGGCCGTCGGGCTGCACGATGAAGAAGATCAGATTCCGCCCGGACACATCCTGTTCCTCGGACTGTTCCGGGAGGACGATCGGCAGTCCCCGCTCCTCGTTGAACACCGTCGTCGTGAGGAAGAAGACCAGGAGGAGGAACGCGATGTCCGCCATGGAAGAGGTCGGGATCTCGTCCGACACCTTCTGCTTGCGCTTCATGATCGCCATTGTGGACTTCTTTCTCCGTTTGTCGTTCCGAGGCCCGACTCGGGCCCGTCAGCCTTGCCCGTTACGTCCGCCGGTCCTCGAGGTCCCAGATCAGCCCGAGCACCTCCTGCGCCCCTTCCTCCATATCGAGGATGAGACGATCGATCCGGGTGACGAAAAAGTTGTAGCCGATGTTGACGGGGATCGCGATGGAGAGCCCGGTGGCGGTCGTGATCAGCGCCACCTTGATGCCGCCGGCGACGAGCCCGGGTTCGACCTGCCCCGCGAGCTCAATGGCCTGGAAGGCGAGAATCATCCCGATGACCGTGCCGAGGAAGCCCAGCATGGGGGCGACGTTGGCGATCGTGCCGAGAACCGTGAGCCCGCGCTCGAGGAAGTCGAGTTCGATGACGCCCGTTGTCGCGATCGCCTTCTGGATGTCCTTCTCGTCCGTTCGCGCCTCGCTACCGCGGTCCCGTAGTCGGCGCAGGCCGGCGAGGAGGATCGCGGCGACGGGGCCCCGGGTCTCTTCGGCCGTCGTGATCGCCTCGCCGAGGCGGCCGCTCACACCGAGGCTCTCGATCTCGTTGAGCAGTTTTCTCGACTCGCGATGAGCGATCCACAGGGTCCAGGCCTTGGCGAACATCACACCGATGGCGATCAGAGAGCAGAGGATAAGCGGGTACATCATGAACCCGCCATCGGTGAACAGCGTCAGCAACTCGTACTGATTGCTCATATCGCCTGCCCGTGAGGGATTTGTCGTCCAATCCTGGCCTGATCTTAGCTGGCAAGTTTAGGGGACGGAAGGAGCCCCGTCAAACGGTTTGCGGCGTCTCGCCGTCACGAGCTGTGACGACGTCATGGGTCCCGTCCGGCCCAGCCGCCGACTCCGCGTCGGGATCGGCGCCGGGACGGCTCAGTTCAGGCGCCGCGACCCCGGCGGCAAGGTGGTCCCGGAGTTGCTGCGCGGTCAGATTCCGGCGCAGAACGCCACGCCGGGCGAGCGAAATCTGGCTCGTCTCCTCGGACACGACGACGACGTACGCGTCGGTCTCCTCCGAGAGGCCGAGAGTGGCCCGGTGCCGCGTCCCCAGCGTCCGGTCGCTGAGAGGATACTGCGTGAGGGGCAGGTGGACCCCCGCGGCGACGATCTGCCCGTCGCGCACGACGACCGCTCCATCGTGGAGAGGCGACTTGGGCGTGAACAGCGACTCGAGAAGGCTGGACGACACATCGGCGCGCAGACGCGTGCCCGTCTTCTCGATGTACTCCTCCAGTGACAATTCGCGCTCTATCGCGATGATCGCCCCCGTACGGGTACGGGAGAGCTCGGCCGCCGCCTTGGCGATCTCATCGGCGACCGCCTCGCTCCGCTCCTGCAGTCGCGTGAGCACGCTGAGGACGCGGCTGCGCCCGATCCGGGCCAGAGCGTTCCGCAACTCGGGGTGGAAGACGACGATGAGCGCGAAGGCGCCGTAGGTGAAGGCCTGGGAGAGGATCGACTCGATGAGGTCGAGGCTGAGCCAGCCCGCCGCCGCGTATACCGCGACGAGGAGGACGAGACCGAACAGCATCTGGAACGCCCGCGTGCCGGACCACAGTATGAGCACCCGGTAGATAAGGACCGCGACGACGGTGATCTCGAAGGCGTCGAGAAGATCGATCTGGAGCAGGCGCACGTAGTTCCAGAATGCGTCCATCAGCTCGGCCCTCCAGCCGCGCTCCACCCTTCCTCGGCTCCCGGCGGACCGCCGGAAGCGGCAGAACCCGTGCCGCGGGCGTCGATCGCGGCCTCGACGTCGAGCGCGTGACGCGTCTCACGGACATCGTGCACCCGCAGCACGTCGGCGCCGCGCCGCGCGGCGGCAAGACCGGCGGCCACCGAGGCCGTCGCGCGCTCGCCCGGTCCGACATCCAGCACGGCCCCGAGGAAGGACTTGCGCGAAGGGCCGACCCACACCGGCGCCCCGAGCGACGCGATCTCGTCGAGCCGGGCCAGCAGTTCGAGATTGCCGTCCACCGACTTGCCGAAGCCGAGCCCCGGGTCGACCGCCACCTGCTGCGGATCGCAGCCCGCATCGAGCGCCGCGCGCCGCGCGGCGGCGAGGGCGCTGCGGACCTCCGCCACGACATCGCCGTAAGCGGTGTCGAGTTGCATGGTGCGGGGGGTGCCGCGCATGTGCATGAGGACGAGCCCCACGCCAGACCGGGCCACGAGATGCGCCAGCCCGGGATCGCCGCGCAGGGCCGTCACGTCGTTGATCGCGGCCGCGCCGGCATCGATCGCCCGCTCCGCGACTTCGAGCCTGGATGTGTCCACGGAGACGGGGATCGGGAGGTCACGCAGTCCGTGGAGCACGGGCTCGAGCCGCGCCCATTCCTCGTCGGCAGGCACCGGATCGGCGCCGGGGCGGGTGGACTCCGCCCCGACATCGAGGATCGCCGCTCCCTCTTCCGCGATCTGCCGACCCCGCGCGATCGCGTCACGAGGTCGCGCGAACAGGCCGCCGTCCGAGAACGAGTCGGGTGTGACGTTCAGTATGCCCGCGATCACGGGCGACTCGAGTGAGATCCCGATACCGCCAACCCGCCAGGTGCGCGCCGGCCCGACCGTCGAGAGCCCCATTCCGCGCGCCCCGAGGTCTAGGCCGGGGCCGGGGCGGGCTCGCCGCCGGCACCCTCCAGTGGGCGCTCGCGCTGCGGCGCCGGCTCAACCGCCACGGGCTCGGCCGCCGGCCGGGCAGGTTCCGAGACCGGAGCCGGCAACTTCTTGCCCTCTTCGAGCAGCTTGATGTCTTCCGCATCGAGGGTCTCCCGGTCCAGCAACGCCTCCGCGATCTCCTCGAGCAGCACCTGATTCTTTTCGAGGACGGTACGTGTCGCTGCGTACGATTCGTCCAGGATGCGTTTGATCTCGCCGTCCACGAGTTCGGCCGTCTTCTCGCTGACCTCGCGCCGCTGCGAGAGATCCCGCCCCAGGAAGACCTCCTGTTCCCGGTCTCCGACCGACATCGCGCCCACGGCCGGCGACATCCCGAACTGGGTGACCATGCGGCGCGCCAGATCCGTCGCCCGCTCGATGTCGTTGCCCGCGCCGGTCGTGATCTTGCCGTTACCGAACTTCATCTCTTCGGCCACCCGCCCCCCGAAGAGCATCTTGAGCTGGCCCTCGAGCCACTCCTTGGTGTAGTTGTGGCGGTCCTCCTCGGGGAGCGATGCCGTGATCCCGAGAGCACGCCCGCGCGGGACGATCGTCACCTTGTGGAGCGGATCCAGGCCCGGGACTCGGAGGGCGGTCACGGCATGCCCCGCCTCGTGGTAGGCCGTGACGCGGCGCTCCTCGTCCGAGATGACCATGCTGCGCCGCTCGGTGCCGAGCATGACCTTGTCCTTGGCCCGCTCGAACTCCTCCATGTAGACGCGATCCTTGTCGTCCCGGGCCGCGATGAGCGCGGCCTCGTTGACGACGTTCTCGATGTCCGCGCCCGAAAGCCCGGGGGTTCCCTTGGCCAGGACCGCGAGGTCAACGTCCTCGGCGAGCGGGATGTCCTGCGTGTGCACCTGAAAGATCCCTTCGCGCCCCTTGATATCCGGGTTGTCCACGACGATCTGGCGGTCGAAGCGGCCCGGACGCAGGAGCGCCGGATCGAGCACGTCCGGCCGATTCGTCGCCGCGAGGAGGATGACGCCCTCATTCGACTCGAACCCGTCCATCTCGACGAGCAGCTGGTTCAGGGTCTGTTCCCGCTCGTCGTGCCCGCCGCCGAGACCGGCCCCGCGGTGGCGGCCGACCGCATCGATCTCATCGATGAAGATGATGCAGGGCGCCTGCGCCTTCCCCTGCTCGAACAGGTCGCGGACGCGGGAGGCGCCGACGCCGACGAACATCTCCACGAAATCGGAGCCGGACATCGAGAAGAACGGACGTCCCGCCTCCCCCGCCACGGCTCTGGCGAGGAGCGTCTTTCCGGTCCCCGGCGGTCCTACGAGCAGTGCTCCCTTGGGCAGGCGTCCGCCCAGGCGCGAGAACTTTCGCGGATCCTTGAGGAACTCGATGATCTCCTGCAGTTCGTCCTTCGCCTCATCACACCCCGCGACGTCGGCGAAGGTGATCTTCGGCGTGTCACCGCTCAGGAGCCTGGCCTTCGACTTCCCGAAGCTGAACGCCCGCGATCCCCCGGCCTGCATCTGCCGGAAGACGAAAAGCCAGAGCCCGATGATGAAGATCCAGGGAAGGATGGAGATGAAGACGTTCAGCCAGTTGCTGCGCGCGGGAAGCGTCTCGATTTCGATGTCGGCGGCGAGGAGTTCGCTCATCAGTTCGTCGCCGATCTCCCGCGTCGGCAGGAGGAGATGGAAGTTTGCGATCTCCGCCTCGTCGACGGTGATCACACTCCTCAGCTCGCCCTCCACTTCGCCGGTCCCGAGGCGCACCTGGATCGACTCGATGTTCCCCTGCGTGATCTGCTGGCGGAACTGCGTGTAAGTTAGCGTCTCCCTGCCCTCGCGGGCGCCCCCCATGAACTGGAGGAGGGCGACGGGAATCAGAATCAGCAGAGCCCAGAACGATGCGGTCCTGAGCCATCGGTTCATGCGGCTCGAGGAATCGCTGCTGTCCGGCCTCTGCGGCTGGTCTTGTCTCATTTTGATCTATTCCGACCTGTTCCGGCTCCGATTTCTCGCCTGCGGCTGTCTCCCGTACGACTCACGTACGGGGACACGCGATAAACGGAAGGTGACGAAAATCCTCCGCGTGATCCAACCCATACCCCACAAGGAACTCATTTGGTGCATCGAAGCCAACCCACCGGGGCTCCCACTCGAGGTCCGGCGCAATGCGTTTGTGCAGGAGCGCGCAGATCTCGAGGGAGGCGGGGCCCCGCTCGGCGAGCCCGCCACACAACTGATTAAGCGTCGTGCCGCTGTCCACGATGTCTTCGACGACGATGATATGCCGGCCGGCCATCGGAGCCCGCGGGTCATAGAGCAGTTCCACGGTACCCGAACTCTTCGTGCCCTTGCCGTAGCTCGAGGCGACGAGGAAGTCGACCTGGAGCGGCCGCCGGATCTGGCGGACCAGATCGCCGAGGAACACGAACGAACCCTTGAGCAGCCCGAGCAGCAGGACGTCGGCGTCCGGCGGGTATGCGCCGGCGATCTCCGCCCCCATGTCGGCAACGCGTTCGGCGATCTCCGACGCGGAGTAGACGATGCGTCCGAGAGGCTCACCCCCGGTGTACTCCGTGAACTCGCGTTCCGCAGTCGTCATCGCGCCGGTCTCGGTGATCAGTGAAGGCAATGGACTCCCATGGCAAGCCATGTTCCCTCGGGGTCGGAGGGTTCGAGAACCGACCGGGAGTGTCCGGCCACCCACAGCACTCTCCGGTCGGCGTCCTCGACGACCGGCACGCTCGCGCGATCCGAGGCCGGCACGCGGCGCTCCATCAGCAGCTTCGTGACCTTGCGCGACCCGGCGGCCGTGCGGATCCGGTCGCCGGACTGCGGCCCCCGTACACGGATCGGAAACCGGACCTCGTCGGCGGGGAAGGCCGACGCCCAGCGTTCCGTGCCCTCGAGGGCACCCCAGCGAACCTCGTACTCGCTTCCGCCGAGGCGGATCGGCGCTCGCCCGGCTCTCGCCGCCCCCGCCCGGTCGATGTCGAGCTCGCGGTCGGGCGGCACATTCCGCGTGCTCCGTACGTGGATCCGGTCGAACTCCCGCTCGACCCGCAGACCAGCCGCGATGTCCACTCCATGCCCGCTCTCTCCCATGCCGATGAAGGCGGCGCCCGCCCGGGTCCCGCGCCGGGACAGCAGGAAACCCATGTCCCGGGCGACCCTCCGCAACATGCGTCCGCGAGCGGCCCGATCATACCCCAGCAGTGCAGACCGGGCAATTTGCACTCCACCGGCGTATTCCCGGTATTCCGCGGTGGCGAGGAGCCGTCGGGCGCGCGCCTCCAGCCCGCCCTCCGCGACGAGAGCGTTCCGGCCGAGTTCCGCCAACAGTCGTCGGACGGCGGGATCCGGTTTGGCCAGCGACGGGAGAAGCCCGTACCGCACCCGCGAGCGCCGGTAGCGGGGATTCCGGTTCTCGGGGTCCTCCACCCACTCCCGTCCCGCAGCCCGCAGGTAGTCCCGCAGCTCCCCTCGTCCGAAGCCGAGCAGCGGTCGCACAAAGGCGCCGCGCCGCGCCGGGATACCGGCCAGGCCGCGGAATCCGGGACCACGCAGGAGGTTCAGCAGAAGCGTCTCCACGTCGTCGTCGCAATGGTGCGCGAGGGCAACCCGATCGGCCCCGGTCCGGCGCCGCGACTCGGCGAGGAACGCATACCGGGCCGCCCGCCAGTCCGCCTGGCCACCCTCGAGGCCGTCTGCTCTGCCCACCTCGCAGGGCACGCCGGCCCGGCGGCAGAGTTCCGCTGCCCGCGCGGCCCCTGTGGTGCTTTCCGGGTGGAGGCCGTGGTCGAAGTGGGCCGCGCCCAGCTTCAGCGGCCAGGATTCACCCAGCGAAAGGAGGAGGTGCAGGAGCGCGAGCGAGTCGGATCCGCCGGAGAAGGCCACGAGGACGGAAGAGCCTCGCGGCAACAGCTCCGGAGCCGCCTGGAGCACACGCCGCAGGCGCGCCTCCACGCCGGTGCCCGCACTTGGCGGGGCCTGGGCGCGGAGCGTCAGGACTCTCCTTGCGCTGGGCTGTCGCGCCAGGCCGCCGGACCGCGGCGGAAGTCCAGTTCCTCGGCCACGGAAACCCCGAACTTCGGCTCCTCCGGCAACTGGCCGAACGCGACCTCCGGCGGGGAGTCGGCGGGGGGATCCCCGGAGGGGGTCCCGGATCGGCCGAGTTTGCGCCCGTGCTCCCAGACGCGATCCCGCCCCCTTACGTATGCCCGCAGGGCACTGGCCACATCCCTGGGCCTGCTCAAACCTCCATCACCTCCGCTTCCCTCCGCACCAGCATCTCATCGATCTTCGCGACGTACTCGTCGGTCTGCGACTGTACTTCGGCCATCGTGCGGCGGCAGATGTCCTCCCCGACCTCTCCCTCCCGCTGCATCTTCAGAAGCTGGTCGCGTGCCTCGTGCCTCGCCCGCCGGATCGACACCCTCCCCTCCTCCGCCATCCGGTGCAGGATCTTGACCAGTTCGCGCCGGCGCTCCTCGGTCAGCGGGGGGACGGGTACGCGGACGACCGCTCCGTCCACCGAGGGGTTGAGCCCCAGGTCGCCGCTCTGGATCGCCCGCGCGACGTCGCCGGCGATGTTCGGGTCATACGGCTGCACCAGGAGCATCGTCGGCTCGGGGGCGCTCACGTTGGCCACCTGCCGCAACTGCACGATCGAGCCGTACGCCTCGACCCTCACGCCATCGAGAATCGCCGTCGTCGCCTTGCCCGTACGTACGGTGGCGAATTCCCTGGCGATCGCCTCGATCGCGCTCTCCATCGCCAGAACCGCGTTCTCCAGCGTCTCCTCCGGCACCGTGCCCTCCGATCTTCGCGAATCCGTCAAGACTCGGGTGCGGCCGCTGCTACGAGCGTCCCGATCCTCTCGCCTCGTAACGCTGCCAGGATTGCACCCGGGCTCTTGATGTTCAAGACGACGATGGGCAGCGAGTTGTCCTTGCACAGCGAGATCGCCGCCGCGTCCATGACGCCGAGTTCACGAGTCATCACCTCGAGATAGCCGATCTCGTCGATGAGCGAGGCCTCCGGATCGATCTCCGGATCCGCCGTGTAGACGCCGTCGACCCGCGTCGCCTTCATGATCACGTCGGCTTCCATCTCGATCGCCCGAAGCACGGCCGCCGTATCGGTGGAAAAATACGGGTTTCCCGTACCTCCGGCGAAGATCACGACCCTTCCCTTCTCGAGGTGGCGCAGGGCCCGACGCCGGATGTAGGGCTCCGCGAGCGCCTCCATGCGGATGGCCGACATGACCCGCGTCTCCACGCCGGACTGTTCGAGCATGTCCTGAAGCGCCATCGCGTTGATCACGGTCGCCAGCATGCCCATGTAGTCCGCGCTCACCCGATCCATGCCGCGCGCGCTGGCCACCGTGCCGCGCATGATGTTGCCGCCGCCCACGACGAGTCCGAGGCTCACGCCGCTCTGGTGGACGCGACGGATTTCGTGCGTGAGTTCCTCGATGACGGGTGGATCGATCCCGAAACCCCGGTTCCCGGCGAGCGACTCGCCGGAAAGCTTCACGAGGGCGCGGCGATACTTCAGATCGCCCGCGCCCCCGGAAGCCCGCTCGAAACTCAGCCGCCCACCTCGAAGCGGACGAACCGCCGAACCGCCAGGTCTTCTCCCGCCTCGCGCAGGACGTCCCTCACCTTCATATCCGGGTCCCGCACGTAGGCCTGCCACAGGAGCGCGTTCTCCTCATAGAACTTGCGCATGCGGCCCTCCACGATCTTCTCCGTAATCGAGGCCGGCTTGCCCTGCTCCAGCGCCTGTTCGGTCAGGAGCTTCCGCTCACGTTCGACCTCTTCCTCCGGAATGTCGTCGGGCGACACGCCCCGGGGATTCGTGGCCGCGGCGTGCATCGCGATCCCGCGCGCCGCCTCGATCGCCGCGTCCCCGGAATCCGACACCTCCACCAGCACGCCGATGCGATTCCCGAAGTGGACGTACGACGCGAAAGCCCCGTTCTCACCGAGGTCATAGCGCACGGCGCGTCCCACCTGGACGTTCTCTCCGACCTGGACCCGCAGTTCGTTGAGGCGGCCCTCGATCGCGTCTCCGCCCTCGATCTGAAGCAGCGCATCGCCCTGCACCGTCTCCCCGTCCTGCACCGGGAGGTCGTGCAGCCGATCCGCCAGATCCCGCGAGAAGCCCTCGAACGCCTCACTGCGCGCGACGAAGTCCGTCTCGCTCAGCACCTCGACCATCGAGGCGCACCCGTCCCGTATCTCGATGCGGATCGTGCCCTCCGATACCGCACGGGCCTCGCGCTTCGCCGCCTTGGCCGCGCCCGCCTTCCTGAGCAGGTCGATGGCCCGCTCCGCATCCCCCTCCGATTCGATGAGCGCGCGCTTGCAGTCCATCATCCCGGCGCCTGTCCGGTCGCGGAGAGCCTTCACCGCCCCGGCCGTGATCTGCGTCATTGTCTCCATGTCTCCTTCCCAAAAAAAAGGGGCCACCGAAGCGGCCCCTTGCGGTCACTTCTCTTCTGACTCCACCTCTGCGACGACTGCCGCTTCGGCACCCTCCGATCCGGCGTCCGCCGCGGGCTCCGGGTTGTCGGCCGTTTCGGCCTTCGCATCCCCCTCAACCGTCTCGGCCTTGGCGTCACTCTCCGCCGTCTCGGCGCCTCCGTCGGCGCTCTCTATCACGGCCGGGTGGTGCAATCGCTGTGCGATGACCTCGGGACGCGGCTTTCGCCTCGGCCTCCGGCGTCGCGAACTCCCGGCGGCGTCGGCAACCCCTCCGGCGTCGCTCGAATACGTGTACGCCTTCGACTCGGCTTCTTCTTTTCCGGCCTCGGGGATCTCGCGGCGCGACGCCTCCACGACATCCGCCACTGAGCGTGTGATCAGGGAAACCGAGCGAATCGCGTCATCGTTACCCGCGATGGCGATCGTGAGGAGATCCGGATCCGCATTCGTGTCCGCGATCGCGACGACCGGGATGCCGAGGCGGTTCGCCTCGCGCACCGCGATGTCTTCGCGGGTGGAATCCACCACGAACACGAGCCCCGGCAGCTTCGTCATTTCCTTGATGCCGGACAGATAACGGTCGAGCTTCTGGCGCTCCCGCTCGAGGAGCAGCCGCTCCTTCTTCGTGTAGAACTCGAACGCCCCCTCCTCGACGCCCCGCTCGAGTTCCTTCAGGCGCGCGATGTTCTTCTTGATCGTCTGGAAGTTGGTGAGCATCCCGCCCAGCCACCGTTCCGTGACGTAGAAGGACCCGCAGCGCTCGGCCTCCCCCCGCACGACGCGGGCGAGCTGCGGCTTGGTGCACACGAAGAGCACGGACTTGCCCGCGACGATCGTCTGGCGCACGAGTTCGTGAGCCCGTTCGAGTTCCCGCTGTGTCTTCTTGAGATCGATGAGGTAGATCCCGCCGCACTCGGCGAAGATGTATTTCCGCATCTTCGGGTTCCAGCGATGTGTCTGGTGCCCGAAGTGTACGCCCGCCTTCAAGAGGTCCTGCAACTCGACGCCCATGCGTTCGGCTTTCCGCCTTCCCGCTATCGTTTGGAGAACTGGAAGCGCTTGCGCGCCTTGGGACGACCCGGCTTCTTTCGCTCGACGATGCGGGGATCGCGGGTCAGCATGCCGTGAGACCGCAGCGTACGCCGGCGGTCCTCATCCATCGCGACGAGGGCGCGCGCAATGCCCAGGCGCGTGGCCTCCGCCTGACCGGTGACTCCACCCCCGCGAACCCGGACGGCGATGTCGTACGACGTCCGCGCCCCCGTGACATCGAGGGGCGCCGCGACGAGCGAACGGTGCCGCGGGATCGTGAAGTACTCTTCGAACGGTCGACCGTTCACCTTCACGAGGCCCACGCCACGCTTCATCGTGATGCGCGACACCGACTTCTTCCGACGTCCGACCGACTGGACCTGTTCCGTTTCCGCCAACTCTCGTCTCCCTGGCAGTCCCGCGCTCTCCCGCTACTCCGAGATGGTCTCGAAGGGGCGGGGGCGCTGGGGCGCGTGCGGATGCTCCGGCCCCGCGTACACTCTCAGTTTTCCGAGCATCTGCCGGCCGAGCGTGTTCTTCGGCAGCATGCCCTTCACGGCGAGCTTGATCACCCGGTCGGGGTGTCGGTTGAGCATGCGCCGGAAGGGGATGAAGCGCTCCCCGCCCATGTAGCCGGAATGCCGGAAGTATTCCTTCTGATCCGCCTTGTTCCCGGTCAGCCGCACACGCTCCGCGTTCACCACCACGACATAGTCGCCCGTGTCGAGGTGCGTGCTGTAGATCGGCTTGTGCTTTCCGCGAAGGACGGTCGCGATCCGGGTCGCGAGACGGCCGAGCACCTGGTCCGCGGCATCGACCACGTACCAGTCCCGTTCGATCTCTCCCGCCTTCACCGAGTACGTCTTCATTCGTTCTGCCCACCTCAAAAAAACCGCCCGGCGGGACGGATGCCGAGCGCGTGAAAATGATAGCCCGTGAAGCTATTCAGCGTCCCGCATGAAGTCAATCTTCCGTGAGGACGCATCTGCGCGGCCACTGGCGGGACGCACGGGCGGGGCGGAGCGGCGGCAGGCGGTTCCGGCGCGGGGTGCACCATCATTGACGAAACGAACGAGTCCGGACCGTTCGGCGCCCGCGCGCAGCCGCGCAAGGCCGCGCTCCCTGAGGTGGCGTGTTCGTTCGCGGGACACGTCGAGCGCCCCCGAGATCTCGGTCAACGTCTGCGGTCCCTCGAAACCGAGACCGAAGTAGCGGCGCACCACCTCCGATTCGAGCGGCGGGAGGTCGGCCAGGCTCGCCTCGATAGCCTCGCGCAGCCGTTCCCGAATCACTCCGGCCCCGGGCTCGGGCGTTTGCTCGTCCGCCAGCAGTTCCTCGAAGGTGCAGGCGCCCCCCGGGGCCATTTCGTCGAGCGAGAAGCGGTGCGGGGCGAATTGGCCGGACGGCCGGCGGTCGTCGTCAGCGGCGATGGCCTGCGTAATCGCCCGCCGCACCCAGTAGTGCGCGTAGCTGATGAAACGGACGCCGCGCTCCGGGTCGAAGCGGTCCGCGGCGTGTACGAGCCCGAGGTTTCCTTCGTTCACCAGATCGGCCAGCGGGACGCCGCGCCCGCGGTAGTAGCGCGCGACCGACACGACGAAGCGGAGATTCGCGCTTACGAGCCGCCGCCGCGCGGTCTCATCACCGGCCCGACAGCGCCGCGCCAGTTCCACCTCATCTTCCGGCCCGAGCAGGCCTTCCCGACCGATATCCGCCAGGTAGCGGTCGAATATCCGGACCATTGCCCGTCGACCTCAGTCGACGCCGCGCAGTAATCGGCCCCAGCGGATCTCGGTGAGCCATGCCCATGGGCCCCTCGGTGCGCGATCGTACGAGTAGTACACCAGAAAGGGTCTTCCCCGGATCGCATCCCTGGGCACGAAGCCCCAGTAGCGCGAATCCTCGGAGTTCGACCGGTTGTCGCCCATGACGAAGTAGCTGTCCTCCGGCACCACGAGGGGGCCCCAGTTGTTTCGGGTCGTCACGTACCCGGCGCGGCGCGCCCCATCGGTCAGGAACCGGCGCTGCCAGGAGAACTTCGGACTGGGGGCGTCGGGGAAGTTCGACGCGGCCTTGACATAGGGCTCCTCGAACGGCACGCCGTTCACGAACAGCCGCGCCCGCCGCATGCGGAGCGTATCCCCGGGCATGCCGACGATTCGCTTCACATAGTTCGTGCGCGGGGGCTGTTCGGCGGACTCGGGCGGCTCGAACACGACGACATCTCCGCGCGACGGCTCGCCGAACGCGGGAAACTCGAGGTCGGTACCGGGGATCTCGGCCCCGTACACCATCTTGTTGACGAGGAGGAAGTCGCCGATCAGGAGCGTGTTCTCCATGGACGCGGTCGGGATCTGGAAGGCCTCGACCACGAAGGTACGGATGAAGAGAAACAGGATGAGGGCGATGAATATCGACTTCGTCCACTCCCACATCCACCGTCCGACGGACCCGTCACCACCGCGACGGGCTCGGGTCGTCGGAGCCCGAAACCTGCGAACTCTCCCGCGCCCGACCCCCTCTTCCACCCCTTCTTCCGTCTCGGAATCGGCTCTCTCAGCCGGTCGTTCCTCCATTCCACCCCTCCCGGTTCGGCAGACCGGTGGCTGGCGCTCCCGTGTCGAGCGCCACATCCGGCCCCACACCTGATGAGGTACGCGTAGATCTCAACGCGGTCTCACCGCCGCGTCTCACCAATCGACATCGATCTGCGCGCGCTGCAGCGTCCCGCTGTAGTCGACGTACGCCACCTTCGTTTCCGTATAGAACTCGTAGACTTCCCACCCGCCCTCGCGGTGTCCGTTCCCCGTGCTCTTCACGCCGCCGAAAGGGAGGTGGGCCTCCGCGCCGATGGTGGGCGCGTTCACGTAGGTGATCCCGTTGTCGAGTTCCTCCACGGCACGGAAGGACGCGGACACATCCTGCGTGTAGATCGAGGAGGACAGCCCGTACGGGACTTCGTTGTTGATCTCGAAGGCTTCTTCGATCGTGTCGAAGCGGATCACGGATAGCACCGGGCCGAAGATCTCCTCGCACGCGGCCCGGTGTCCTCTCTCGACGTCTGCGAGGACCGTCGGCTCGAAGAACCAGCCGCCGGCGAGAGCACTCTCCCCGGGGCGTCCGCCCCCTGTCGCGACCGTGGCCCCCTCCTCACGGGCGATCGCCAGGTAGCGTTCGCACTTCTCGCGAGCGGCTTCGTGGATGAGCGGACCCACGTCAACGCCGGCCTCCAGCCCGTCGCCGAGGCGGAGCGAGCGGGCTTCGTAGCACAGGCGGTCCACGAATTCGTCGTGAATGTCGCTCTGCAAGAGGAGACGGCTCGTCGCGGTGCAGCGCTGCCCCGTCGTGCCGAAGGCGCCCCACAGCACACCCTCGAGAGCGAGGTCGAGGTCGGCGTCCGCCATGACGATCTGTGCGTTCTTTCCGCCCATCTCGAGGGAGAGCCGCTTGTGCATGCGCCCCGCGATCTCGCCGATCCGGCTGCCGGTCCCGGTGGATCCGGTGAAGGAGAGACCCGGGACACCGGGGTGTTCGACAATGGCCTGCCCGATCGTCTCGCCCCGGCCGTGCACCAACTGCACGCACTCGGGCGGCAACCCGGCCTCGAGCAGGATCTCGACGAAACGGTGCGCGCTGTGCGGAACATCCTCGGATGGCTTGTAGATGATGCTGTTCCCGCACAGCAGCGCGGGAAAGATCTTCCAGCTCGGGACCGCGACCGGGAAGTTGAAGGGGGTGATGATCCCGAACACGCCGATGGGACGCCGGAACGACATCGCCCACTTGCTCCGCAGCTCGGAGGGCGCCGTGCGTCCGAACAGACGCCGGCCCTCGACCGCCGCGTAGTACGCCGTGTCGATGGCCTCCTGCACGTCGCCGCGCGTCTCGTCGAGCACCTTGCCCATCTCGCGGGTGGCCGTGCGGGCGAGGTCCTCCTTGTGCTGCGTGAGCAGGTCCCCCGCCTTCTTGAGCACGAGCCCCCGTTCGGGGGCCGGCGTCCGGGACCACTGCTCGAAGCCGCGCTGCGCGGAGGCCACGGCGGCGTCCAGTTCCGCCGCGCCGGTGTCCGGGAAGAGGCCGATGAGGTCCGACGTGCGCGCCGGGTTCCGGTTCTCGATGTATTCGCCGCTGGCGGGCTCGACCCACTGGCCCGCGATGTAGTTGAGGAACTTCTCAGCCATTGCCGGAGAGACTCCGCCTTCGGGTTCAGCGCGGGCCGCCCGCCGGGTTGCGGACAACGCTAGCGATTCATGAGGAGGACGATCTCCTCGTTCTCCACCCGGACCTCGACGACCGTCTCGGGGATGTCGAAGAGCACGGTTCGTCCGTCCGCACGCAACCCCAGTTGCTGGGCGGCCATGCCCAGCATCATCGGGGGCACGGGGAGGACGCCGGCCTGGAGACTCACGAGATGGAGGCGCCCCTCGCCGATTTCCCCCACCTCCGGGAGGACCTCTCCGGCGACCCGGGCGGAATCCCCGAGCATCCTCGTCAGGGTCGCCGCCGCGTCCGCGGCGATCGGGAGCTGCGTGAAGTCGAGCATGACGGAGAAGGCGACGGTCGAGTCGCGCAGTTCGACGGCGGGCTCTCCGACGCCGGCAGGCAGGCGGGGGGTCAGCTCGTAGCGTACGTAGCTCTGGAGTTCCGTCTCCGTGAACCGCGTCTCGGCCGTACCGCCGCCGCCCGCCAATTCCTGCAGGGCCGTGTCCACCTGTGCCGCCGCCTCGGGACCGAATTCGGGGGTGGAGTCGACGACGACGATCTCATCCGCGCCGATGTTCCCGAGCCACGCCTCGATGTCGTCCCGGAAGATCCAGCCGGCGATCAGCAGAATCAGCAGGAAGGTGAGAAAGCCGAGACCTGTGAAAAGCCTCCGGAAGATACCCATTTCGACCGCCTCCGACCGGAATCGGGGAAAGTTGTCTGCCACACAACACTAGCACGTCGCTCCAGGGGTGGCGTCACCGGGGCCGCCAGCCAGCCGGCAGGCGGCGATTTCGGTGTGCCTTGCGCCGCGGGGCAGAAGTTCGCTCCGCATCAGGGACACGCGCCGGACATCTGCGGTGGCCTCGAAGCGGACACCCGCGACGGCGCCCGCCAGACCTACGGGCGGCGCGGGGCGACGGATTCGCCCCACGGTCACGTGCGGACGGTAAGGACGCGGGTCGGGGGCCACACCGACGCGGACCACGGCCTCTTCCACGGCCCGTTGCAGCGTGGCGAGCGCGGGAGTTTCCTCGACGCCGACCCAGAGGACGCGCGCGCGCCGGTGGGACGGAAAGACGCCGGCGGCGCGCAGCCGGATCGGGAAGGACGGCCGCTCCGCGACGGCGGCGGCGATCCCCCGCGCGAGCGGCGTCTCGAGGCCGCCGTCGACTTCCCCGATGAAGCGCAGTGTGAGGTGCAGTTGCTCCGCGCGCACCGGCCGCACGCCCTCCAGTGCCCGCAGGGTCCGGCTCGCGCGCGCCAGATCCTCACGGATCGTGGAGGGGAAGAGGACGGCCACGAAGAGCCTCGACCGAGCGTCGGGAGAGACATATCCTGCGGCTGCCATGATCCTCCTCATCGACAACTACGATTCGTTCGCCTTCAACCTCGCACGCTATCTCGAGGAACTTGGGGAGACCGTGCAGGTGCGGCGCAACGATGACGTCGATCCGGCGACTCTGGGAGATGAAGGTTTCTCGCACATCGTCATCTCGCCGGGTCCCTGCACGCCCGCCGAAGCCGGTGCTTCCGTCGACGTGGTCCGGGCGGTGGGCGCGGAGATCCCGATTCTCGGCGTCTGCCTCGGGCACCAGTGTATCGCCGCGGCGACCGGGGGACGCGTCGTCCGGGCCGCGCGTCCGATGCACGGCCGCCTGTCGGCGATCCGGCACGAGGGGCGCGGCCTCTTCGCGGGACTGCCCTCGCCGCTCGAAGTCACGCGCTACCATTCGCTGGTTGTGGATTCCGGGGCGTCGGGAACCGGACTCCGGGTCACGGCCCGCACGGAGGAGGGCGAAGTCATGGCCCTCGAGCACGTATCGTGGCCGGTGTGGGGCGTGCAGTTCCATCCGGAAGCCGTACTGACGGCTGGGGGACACCGGCTGCTCGGGAACTTTCTCTCACTCGGGAGGGGGGACATTCCCGCCTCCGAGCCCGTGGAAGCCGGCCTCTGCCCCGAGCTGCCGGCCGCCGCGCTCCGCTAGACGCGCTGCCCTGTACGCGCTGTGCTAAAGGGATCCGCGGAAACGAATCGCCTCCGCGACGTGGTCCTCGGATATTCGGACCCGCCCCGCCAGGTCCGCGATGGTCCGGGAGACGCGGAGCGCGCGATGGTAACCGCGTGCAGTGAGACCGAGATGCGTCACGGCCTTCCTGAGAAGCGAACGACCGCCCCGGTCGACCTGGCACGCCCCCTCTATGCGGACGGGCGGGATGCGCGCGTTCGTCGTTCCGTGGCGGCGGGCAGCGAGGGCGCGCGCCCCCGAGACCCGGGCCCGCACCACCGCGCTCGTTTCGCCGGTCGCCGTATCCGCGAGATGCTCCCAGCGTACGGCCGGGACGTCGACCAGCATGTCGATCCGGTCGAGAAGGGGTCCGCTGACGCGCCGGCGATAGCGCCGCACGGTTTCCTCGGGACAGCGGCAGCGACCCGGCGTGCCCAGGAAGCCGCACGGGCACGGGTTCATCGCGGCCACGAGCGTGAACTCGGCGGGAAAGCTCGCCGACCCCGCGGCGCGGACGATCCGCACCTGCCCCTCCTCGACCGGCTGGCGCAAGGCCTCCAGCGTGCGGCGTCCGAACTCCGGGAGTTCATCGAGGAAGAGCACGCCGTGATGCGCGAGCGACGCCTCCCCGGGGCGCGGGCGGCTCCCGCCGCCGATGAGCCCGGCCTCGCTGATGGAATGGTGCGGCGCCCGGAAGGGCCGGGTCCGCTTGAGCCCCGAGCCATCGGCGAGAAGACCGGCGACGCTGTGGATCGCCGTCACATCCACCGCCTCCCTGACGTCGAGTTCCGGGAGGAGACCGGGGAGGCAGCGCGCGAGACTCGTCTTTCCGGCGCCCGGGCAGCCCGAAAGGAGGAGGTTATGCCCTCCGGCGGCCGCGATCTCCAGCGCCCGCTTGGCGGCCGCCTGCCCCTTTACGGCCGACAGGTCGAACCCGCCGTCCGCCGGCCTGCCGTTCCCCGTTTGACCGGCGGGGGACAGCAGCGCCGCGGGACCGCGCAACCGGACCTCGCCGTTCAGTGCGGCGAGGATATGGGTCAGCGACTCCGAGCCGCCCAGCGCGATCCCCTCCGCAGCCGACGCTTCCCGCAGGTTCGCGGCCGGCAGCAGGAGGCGCTCGACACCGGGATTCGCGGCCGCGAAGAGGGCGATCGGAAGGGCGCCGCGGATGGAGCGCAGCGAACCGTCGAGCCCGAGTTCGCCCACCGCCAGCGTCCCCTCCAGGGCATCCTGGGGGAGATCCCCCTTGGCGCACAGGATCCCGAGCATGATCGGCAGGTCCAGCGCGGCCCCGGTCTTGGGAAGATCCGCCGGCGCCAGGTTCACCGTGATGCGCAGCCCGGGAACGTGCAGGCCCAGCTGCGCCGCGGCAGCCCGGATGCGCTCCCGGCCCTCGCGCACGGCGCTCTGGGCGAGACCCACGATCTGTATGATCGGCGTCCCCTTGATCAGCGACACCTCGACACTCACAGGGCGCACGTCGAGCCCCATCACCGCGGCCGACATGACCGAGGCCGACCCCACCCACTTCGGCATTCTTCGTCGCTCCCGTCCGCACAGCCTTGTAACTTCCGCGTGAGTCAAGGATCGGCACCGGTATCAACCGGTCCTCAAACGGGCTACGAACGAGGCGGACGAGTGGGGCGGAGCATGAGATCGTCGAGGAAAACGCGGGCGCTTGCCGTACTCGTGCTGAGTCCGCTGCTCGCACATCTGCCGGCTCCTGTCCCGATGAGCGCGCAGGAACTCGACGCGGGCCACCTCTATCTGCAGGAAGCGGGGCGCCGCGTGGGGACGGAACGCTTCCGGGTCTGGCAGACCGGATCCACGGTGAACGCCTTCGCCAGCGTCGAGATGTTGCAGCGAACCGCCTGGCAGGTGCGGCTCCAGATGGATCCCGAACTTCTGCCGGTGAAATACGAGATTCGCGAGGGTGTATCGGCTCTCGTCAGCGGGGAGCGCTTCCCCGACCGTGTCCGCTTCCACTTCGCGACCCCGGAGGGCGAGCGTTGGAAGGAGTACCCGGTACAGGATGCGGCCGCGATCCTCGAACCCGGGGTGGCGCACCATTACCTCGTCCTCGTGCACGCGCTCAGAGAAGCTCCGGGCGGACGCTTGAAGGCGATTTTGCCCCTGGACGGCCGGATCGTGACCGTGCGGCTCACGGAAGAGACGCAGGAGCGGGTTTCGCTCGGCGAACAGTCGGTGGACGGAACCCGTTACGACGTGGACATCGAAGGCGCCCGGCACCGGGTATGGCTCGACGCGGACGACCGGCTGCTCCGAGTCCTGGACGCCGGGGGACGCGAGGCCGTGCGCGCTCCGGCCGGGGGTTGAGACAAAGCCGGGGGCTGAGACAAACTGGAGGAGAAGATGGAATACGATCCGGCATCGTCCGATGCATCGGCGGAGGAGCACACGATCCCCGCCCTTCCCGCGCGCATTGTGCAGGTCTTCGTCTCGCCGGCGAGTCTGTTCGACGCCCTGCGCCGTCGGCCTGCCTGGCTGGGCGCCATTCTGGGGCTAGTCGGCCTGAGCGTCGCGCTTCAGTTCCTGACGCCGGTCATCGTCCCGGAAGAGGTACTGCGGCGTGCGGCGGAGGCCCGGATGGCGGACTTCGTGCCGGCGGGAACCGACCCTGCGGTTGTGGAGCAGCAGGTCGACGCAGCCGTTTCGCCGGGAGCAGCCGGCGTCATCTGGGCCGTGGTCGCGACTCCAATCCTGCTCTCGATGATCGCGGGACTACTGCTGATCGCGTTCAACGTCATCATGGGCGGCGAAGCCAGCTTCAAGCAGCTGTTCAGCGCGACCGCGCACGCCATGTACATCTACACGGCGGGGGGTATCGTCGCCATCGGCCTGATGGCGGTCGGCGCCGAGATGACGACCCTCACGCCCGGTCTCTTCCTTCCCGAGATGGAGGGGTTCATCGGCAGGTTCCTAAACGGAATCAACATCTTCTCTGTTTGGACGTGCGGGGTGCTCGGGGTGGCCGTGAGCCGCTTCTATCCGGGACGGTCCGTGGCGGCGGGCACGATGTATCTGCTCGCGCTCTACCTGATCCTCGTGGCGGCCCTCGCAATGTTCGCGGGTCTCCTCGCCGGGCTGGCCGGATAATCTTCCCGAGGAAGTCGGTGGCCGTGCGCCACAACGGACCGGGCGGCGGGTGCGGGTGAAACCGCTCGCGTCGCACTAACGTACCCGTGACGTAGCGATGCTGTACCCCCGGGCGCGGAACAAGCGGTCTCCCGCAAAGCCCGCCGAGTCTCGAAATAAAGGTTCTTGTGAAGGATGAAGAAAGCGATCATCGCGGTCGTCGTCGTTGTACTTCTCGCAACCATGGGATATCTCGCCACGCAGCGGGAGGGGCGTAACGCCGTCGAAGTCCGCGTGGAGGCGGTCGGGCTGCGGGATCTCGTCGACGACGTCTCCGCGACGGGCCACATAGAGCCCAAGACGCAGGTTCAGATCACCACGGACGTCGCCGGCAGGATCATTCAGCTCCCGGTCGAAGAGGGGCAGGACGTGGAGGAGGGAGCCCTCCTGCTCCAGATCGATCCGGCGCTGTTTCGGGCCGCCGTCGAACGCGCCGAGGCGGGCCTCGCTCAGGCGCGTGCGTCCTACGCTCAGCAGGAGGCCGCCTACCAGCAGGCGCAGCGCGATGCCGATCGTCTCACGACGCTGCAGGCGCGCGGGACGGATTTCGTGACCGAGGCCGAAGTCGAGCAGGCGGTGACGAACGCGGACGTCCAAAACCGGCTCCTCGAAGCTACGGAACACCAGGTCCATCAGGCGGAGGCCAACCTTACCCAGGAACGGGACCGGCTCCTGAAGACCACGATCCGCGCGCCGATGTCGGGCCGAATTACGCGGCTCAACGTCGAGCGCGGCGAGACCGCGATCGTCGGGACGATGAACAATCCGGGAACCGTGCTCCTCACCGTCGCGGACCTTTCCGTCATGGAGGCCGTGATCGAGGTGGATGAAACGGACGTGCCCGATATCGCCATGGGGGACTCGGCCTATGTCGAGATCGACGCCTTCCCCAATCGGCGTTTCGTGGGGACCGTCACCGAGATCGGCAACAGCTCGATCGTCCCGCTGAACCCGGCCACGGGCAGCTCGAACCAGGCGATCGACTTCGAGGTGCGTATCGAACTGCGCGCACCACCCGAAGGGATCAGGCCGGATCTGTCGGCCACGGCCGACGTCATCACGGACACCCGCGATCAGGTGCCCAGCATTCCGATCACGTCGCTGACGCTGATGGATGCGGACGAATACGAGGAGATCCCGAACGAGAACCTGCCGAGCGCTCCGCGCTCCGAGGCGGTCCGGGACATCGAGGGCGTCTTCGTCGTGGAAGGTGACATCGTCCGCTTCCGGCCCGTGGAGATCGGCATCGCCGGAGAGAACTACTTCGAGGTCGTGTCCGGGATCGAGCTCGGCACGACGGTCGTCTCGGGCTCGTTCCAGGCGATCCGCGAACTCCAGGACGGAAGCCGGATCCAGATCGACGGACCGGACGCCGCGATCGCCGCCGATGGCGACGATGGCAGCGGAGGGAACGACGCCGCGGCCAACGGTGAGGACGGACGATGAGCGGGAACGGACAGATGGAATCGATCATCGTTACGCGCGAGCTCAGGAAGGACTACGTGATGGGCACGGAGACGGTGCACGCGCTGGCGGGCGTGGACATCGAGATCCTGCGGAACGAATACGTGTCGATCATGGGACCCTCGGGCTCCGGAAAGTCGACGCTCATGAACATGATCGGCTGCCTCGACTCCCCGACGGGCGGGGAGTATGTCCTCAACGGGCAGGCCGTCCAGGATCTGAGCGACGACGATCTGGCCCGGATTCGAAACCGGGAGATCGGCTTCGTGTTCCAGACGTTCAACCTCCTGCCCCGGGCGACGGCGCTGCACAATGTCGAGTTGCCGCTGATCTACGCCGGGGTATCGAGCAAGGACCGACAGCGGAGGGCGGCGCACGCGCTCGAGATCGTGCAGTTGGCCGACCGGATGGACCACAAGCCCAACGAACTGTCGGGCGGTCAGCGTCAGCGCGTGGCCATCGCGAGGGCCCTCGTCAACGACCCCTCGATCCTCCTCGCTGACGAGCCGACCGGTAATCTCGACTCCTCGACCTCCGAGGAGATCATGGATGTCTTCGACACGCTCCACGAGAACGGCCAGACCATCATCATGGTCACGCACGAATACGACATCGCGGCTCGATCCCAGCGCGTGATCACGCTCGTCGACGGCAAGGTCGAGGCGCAGATGACGGTGGACTACTACCTGGCGCGTGGCATCAACCAGCCCACGGCCGCTCCGGTCGCGTCGGGCTCGCCGGCGAGCCCGAGGGTCGAGCCGGAGCCCGCAGCGGCGCCGACACCGGAGCCCGAGCCCTCCCCGGCGCCGGACCCAGCTCCGTCGGCGACACCGGCACCCGATCCGGCGCCGCCCCCGCGGTCCGCCCCGATGGACCCGGCAGCGCCCGCGGCCCCTCCGGCCCCGGGAACGCCGCGTCCGATTTCGAACCCTTGGGCGCCCCCACGCACGCCGCCCCTCGATGACGGCCGCTAGGAGCGCGAGTCCCCGCCGATGAGATTCTGGGAGGGCATCCGCCTTTCGCTGCAACAGGTCAGGGCGCAGAAGCTGAAGTCTTTCTTCGCCCTCCTCGGCATCAGCATCGGGATCACCTTCCTCATGGCGGTGATCACGATGGTCGAGGGCTTGAACAGCTATGTGCGTGACGACTTCGCGAGTTCGATCTTCGGCGTGAACACCTTCACGGTGGTCCGGCGTCCGCAGATGGAGACGGGCCGCATCGACGAGGCCGAGCGCCGCCGGCAGCGACGCAATCCCCAACTCACCATGGAGGATGTGGAAGTCGTGCGGGCCGCGGCCGCCGACGCACGCTACCTGGCCTACTATGCGCAGGACTTCGCGGGCTCGGTGCGCTACGGGCAGTACGAGCGGCGCAATGTCCGTGTGATCGGGGGGTCGCCGGAGTACGAGGCGGTCCAGGGGTGGAAGGTGGTGGATGGGCGGGGCCTTACGCCGATCGATGACCAGCAGGCCCTCCCCGTCGCAGTCATCGGCGCTCAGATCGCCGAGCGACTCTTCCCCACGACATCACCGATCGGCAAACGCATCCGGGCGGGCGGGCACGGGTTCCGGGTCATCGGCGTGCTGGAGGCGCAGGGGGGCTTGGCCGGGAACCTGCGCGATGCGGCGGTGCTGGTTCCCTTCGAGACGTTTCAGCGCAGCGTGGCGCGGCGGCGGCTGGAGGTCGACGGGATCACCGTGAAGATGGGGTCGATCGACGAACTGGACCCGGCCATGGCGGAGGTCGAGGGCGCGCTGCGATCCGACCGGCGCCTGCGGCCCTCCGAACCGAACAACTTCGGCATCGACACGTCGAGCGGGCTGCTCGACGCATGGGAGACGATCAACCGTGTGCTGATGACGGCGCTGCCCGGCCTGGTAGGGATCTCCCTGGTGGTGGGCGGGATCGTGATCATGAACATCATGCTGCTATCGGTCACGGACCGTACGCGCGAGATCGGGCTCCGCAAGTCTCTGGGAGCCCGGCGCCGCGACGTCCTCTTCCAGTTTCTGACCGAGGCATCGACGCTCTCGATCCTGGGAGCGGCACTGGGTATCGGGGCCGGATTCGGACTGGCGTTCATCATCGAACGAATCTGGTCGCTCCCGACAGCGGTTTCGGTTCCCGCGATGATCATCTCCCTCATGCTCGGACTCGGGGTCGGCATCGCGTCGGGACTCTACCCCGCCTATCGCGCGGCCCGACTCGACCCCATCGAGGCCCTCAGGTTCGAGTGAGGTCGCCGTGAGCGCGCGCGGACGGGGCATGGGGTTCATCGCGACAGTGACCGAGGGGATCGCCGTCGCCTTCGACTCGCTCGGAGCGAACAAGGTGCGGAGCAGTCTCACGATCCTCGGCGTGACGATCGGAGTTCTCGTCGTCATGGTCATGGCGGCGGTGATCACCGGGATCAACAAGAGCTTCTCGGAACTGATGGCCCCCGAGGGGATCACCACCTTCTGGGTTGCGCACTTCGACTTTTCCTCCATGCAGATCAGCGGCCCGCTCGATGAAGGGGAGGATGCCTTCTTCAAGAACCCTCCGCTGGAGCCGGAATGGGCGAAGGAACTGGCGCGGATCCAGGGGATCCAGAGCGCGGCGCCCGTGGTGGACCTGGCGGGGTCGGGCTACGAAGCTTCCTCTGGGGGCGACCGGGTCGAGATCGGGCTCTACGGAGTGGGGGCCGACTACATCGAGATCTCGGGCGGCGATGTGATCACCGGCCGGTGGTTCACGCAGTCGGAGGCCGACCGGCGCGCCGCGGTGACCGTGATCGACTCGGCCACGGCGGTGGGGCTGTTCGGGACGCGCGACCCGATCGGGCGCGACATCCGCATCAGCAGGGGCAACGAGAACGCGAGGGTGCGCGTGGTCGGCATCTACCGGGTGCCGGCCAACCTCTTCGCCGGCTTCGTCTCACACTATGTGTGGATGCCCTTTGCGACGGCGGACAAGTTGCTGCGGGTGTGGGACCGGCAGATCAGCTTCGTGGTGCGGCCGGAGCCGGAAACGGAACTGCAGACCGCGCTCGACGCGACCCGCGCCCGCATGCGGCAGTTGCGGGGACTGGAGATCGGCGAGGAAGACGACTTCGCCACGATGACCTCCGATCAGATGATGGATCTTTGGGGCCAGCTGACGAACGTCCTGTTCGCGGCGATGGTGGGCCTGTCGAGTATCGGGCTCATGGTCGGGGGTGTCGGCGTCATCGGGATCATGATGATCTCCGTCACGGAGCGGACCCGCGAGATCGGCCTGCGTAAGGCGATGGGCGGACGCCGCCGCGACATCATGTGGCAGTTCCTCGTCGAAGCGGCCACGCTCACGCTGCTGGGCGGGGCGACGGGCATGCTGCTCGGAGGCGGGCTCGTGTGGGTCGTGAACCAGGCCACGCCGCTGACCGCCGTCGTGCCGCTGTGGTCGATCGTGGCCGCGCTGGCGGCCTCGGTGCTGACCGGGATCGGATTCGGACTGTACCCCGCCTCCCGTGCCGCGGGTCTGGATCCGATCGACGCCTTGCGGTACGAGTGAGTTCCTCACCCACGGCAACACAGGGGTGGCCTTACGCCCACGGGGTCCGGAAGCCGCGGGCTACGGGGAGGTGCGTGTAACCGCTCGTTCAGGCCGCGGCATGGGGTTCATCGCGACGGTCACCGAGGGGATCGCCGTCGCCTTCGACTCGCTCGGAGCGAACAAGGTGCGGAGCGGTCTCACGATCCTGGGCGTGACGATCGGAGTGCTCGTCGTCATGGTCATGGCGGCGGTGATCACCGGGATCAACAACAGCTTCTCGGAACTGATGGCCCCGGAGGGGATCACCACGTTCTGGGTGGCTCACTTCGACTTTTCCTCCATGCAGATCACCGGCCCCCTCGACGAGGGGGAACACGCCTTCTTCAAGAACCCTCCGCTGGAGCCGGAATGGGCGAAGGAACTGGCGCGGATCCCGGGGATCCAGAGCGCGGTGTCTGTAGTGAATCTCGGGTCAGGCAACGAGGCCTCTTCCGGGGGCGACCGGGTCGAGATCGGGCTCTACGGAGTGGGGGCCGACTACATCGAGATCTCGGGTGGCGACGTGATCGCCGGCCGCTGGTTCACGCAGTCGGAGGCCGACCGGCGCACCGCGGTCACCGTGATCGATTCGGCCACGGCGGTCGGGCTGTTCGGGACGCGCGACCCGATCGGGCGCGACATCCGCATCAGCAGGGGCAGTGAGAACGCGAGGGTGCGCGTGGTCGGCGTCTACCGAGCACCGGCCAACCTCTTCGCAGGTCTCGCATCGCACTATGTGTGGATGCCCTTTGCGACGACGGACAAGTTGCTGCGGGTGTGGGACCGGGAGATGAGCTTCGTGGTGCGGCCGGAACCGGAAACGGAGCTTCAGACCGCGCTCGACGCGACCCGCGCCCGCATGCGGCAGCTGCGGAGACTGAGGCCGGGAGAGGATGACGATTTCGCCATCATCACGGCCGACCAGGTGGTGGCGCTCTGGGGCCAGCTGACGGGTGTGCTGTTCGCGGCTATGGTGGGCCTGTCGAGTATCGGGCTCATGGTCGGTGGCGTCGGCGTCATCGGGATCATGATGATCTCCGTGACCGAGCGGACCCGCGAGATCGGGCTGCGCAAGGCGATGGGCGGACGCCGCGGCGACATCATGTGGCAGTTCCTCGTCGAAGCGGCCACACTCACGCTGCTGGGCGGGGCGACAGGCATGCTGCTCGGAGGCGGGCTCGTGTGGGTCGTGAACCAGGCTACGCCGCTGACCGCCGTCGTGCCGCTGTGGTCGATCGTGGCCGCGCTGGCGGCCTCGGTGCTCACGGGAATCGGCTTCGGACTCTACCCGGCTTCCCGCGCCGCCGGTCTGGACCCTATCGACGCATTGCGCTACGAGTAGTTCCTTACCCGCGGCAACACAGGCGTGGCACTACGCCCACGGGGTCCGGAAGCCGCGGGCGACGGGGAGGCGCGTATGACCGCTCGTGCAAGCGGCGGCATGGGGTTCCTTTCGACGGTCACCGAAGGGATCGCGGTCGCGCTCGACGCGATCAGAGCCAACAAGATCCAGAGCGGCCTCACGATCCTGGGCGTGACCATCGGTGTCCTCGTCGTCATGGTCATGGCGGCGGTGATCACCGGGATCAACGAGAGCTTTTCGGAACTGATTGCCCCTGAGGGGGTTACGACGTTCTGGGTGGCGCACGCGGAGCTCCCCTCCCTTCAGGATGTGACCGATGATGAGGCGGAAGAGGAGTTGGCGTTCCTGAGGAACCCGCCGCTGCGGCGCGAGTGGGCGAAGGACCTGCAACGGATTCAGGGGATCCGGAGCGTCGCGCCGATCGTGGAACTGGGGGGCTACGACGCCAGCAGCGGATCGGACCGCGTCCGCACGTCACTCTCCGGCGTGGGCTCCGACTACCTTGCGATCTCCGGCGGCGATCTCGTCCATGGCCGCTGGTTCACGCAGTCGGAGGCGGATCGGCGGGCAACCGTCGCGGTGATCGATTCGGCAACGGCGGCCGGCTTGTTCGAAACCCGGGATCCGCTCGGACGGGATATCCGCATCAGCCGGGGCAGCGAGAACGCGCGGGTGCGCGTGATCGGCATCTACCGAGCGCCCGCCAACCTCTTCGCCGGCTTCGCATCGCACTATGTATGGATGCCCTTTGTGACGGCGGACAAGGTGCTGCGGGTGCGGGATCGGGACTTCCGGTTCGTGGTCCAGCCAGATCCGGAGACGGAACTGCGAACCGCGCTCGACGCGATCCGTGACCGCATGCGGCAGCTACGGAGACTGAAGCCGGGTGAGGAAGACAATTTCGCCATCATCACGGCCGACCAGGTGATGGCGCTCTGGGGACAGCTGACGGGTGTGCTGTTCGCGGCGATGATGGGCTTGTCGAGTATCGGGCTCATGGTCGGTGGCGTCGGCGTCATCGGGATCATGATGATCTCGGTGACGGAGCGGACCCGCGAGATCGGGCTGCGCAAGGCGATGGGTGGACGCCGCCGGGACATCATGTGGCAGTTCCTCGTTGAAGCGGCCACGCTCACGTTCCTGGGCGGGGCCACCGGCATGCTGCTCGGAGGCGGGCTCGTGTGGGTCGTGAACCAGTCGACGCCGCTGATCGCTGTCGTGCCGCTGTGGTCGATCGTGGCCGCGTTGGCGGCCTCGGTGCTGACCGGGATCGGATTCGGACTGTACCCCGCCTCGCGGGCCGCGGGTCTGGACCCGATCGACGCGTTGCGCTACGAGTAGTCCCTTTCCGCAGCGGGTAACGCGCGGACTGACTCCGGCAGGCGACAGGAGCCGTGGGGATGGGGAGGCGCATATGATCGGTCGTGCACCTGGTGCAGTGTCGCACGAATTCCTCGGCTATTCGGGCTCGCGGATTCCCGCGACACTGCACTAGCGACATGGGATTCCTTGCGACGGTCACGGAGGGGATCGCGGTCGCGTTCGACTCGATCGGGGCCAACAAGGTTCGGAGCGGCCTCACGATCCTGGGCGTGACGATCGGAGTCCTCGTCGTCATGGTGATGGCGGCGGCAATCACCGGCGTCAACAAGAGCTTCGAAGATGCGATGTCCCCGAACGGCATCGAGACGTTCTACGTAGCCCACTGGGATTTCACATCGGGGGGCTTCGGCGGCGGCCCTCTGAGCGAGGAAGAGCCGGACCTCCTGAGGAACAAGCCGCTCGATCCGCGGTGGGCCCGGGACCTCGGGCGCCTCCCGGGCATCCTGAGCGCGTCCCCGTTCGTCGAGCTCACCGGCGACTTCGGCCCCGGCGCCTTCGAGGCGAGCGTCGGGTCGGAGCGTGTCGAGATCTCATTCTACGGCGTGGGCGCCGACTACCTTGAGATCTACAGCGGCGACATCATCTCGGGGCGCTGGTTCACGCACCCGGAGGCCGAACGGCGGTCGCCGGTCGCGGTGATCGATTCCACCGTGGCCGCCGACCTGTTCGGGTCGCTCGACCCTCTCGGCCGTGAGATCCGGATCGGGGAAGGCAGCCGCGGCGCGATGTTCCGCGTGGTCGGTGTGTACCGGTTGCCCGCCAACCTGTTCGCCGGCCTCGCGTCGCATTTTGTGTGGGTGCCGTTCCCGAGCGCGGACAAGCTGCTGCCCGTCTGGGACCGTGCGGTCAGCATCATCGTGCGGCCGGAGCCCGAAGCCGACCTTCAGGCGGCGCTCGACGCGACGCACGCGCGGATGCGGCAGCTCCGCCGACTGGAACCGGGCGAGGAGGACGACTTCGCGGTGCTGGACCAGGAACAACTGCTGAATCTCTGGGGCCAGCTGACCAACGTCCTGTTTGCGGCGATGCTCGGGTTGTCGAGCATCGGACTCATGGTCGGGGGCGTGGGCGTCATCGGCATCATGATGATCTCCGTCACCGAGCGGACGCGGGAGATTGGGCTGCGCAAGGCGATGGGGGCGCGGCGGCGCGACGTCATGTGGCAGTTTCTGGTCGAAGCGGCCACGCTCACGCTGCTCGGCGGAGCGACCGGAATGGTGCTGGGCGGCGCGATCGTATGGGTCGTGAACCAGTTGACGCCGCTGCCGGCGGTCGTGCCACTGTGGTCGATCGTGGCTGCCCTTGCGGCGTCGGTGCTGACCGGGATCGGTTTCGGGCTCTACCCGGCTTCGCGGGCCGCCGGGCTGGACCCCATCGACGCGCTGCGCTACGAGTAGGCGGCAGAGAGCGAGCGGCTGACCCCCCAATGACCGAGCAACCGCTGGACCTTCTCGCCGTAGCGGCGCACCCGGACGACGCCGAACTCACCTGCGGCGGAACGCTGGCCCGGGCCGCGGAACAGGGATACCGGACCGGGATCCTGGACCTGACGCGGGGCGAGATGGCCTCGCGCGGGACCCCCGAATTGCGGGCGGAGGAGGCGGGCCGGGCAGCGGCGCTGCTGGGGATCGCCGTTCGGGTCAACGCCGGGCTCCCCGACGCACGACTGGAGAACTCGCTGGAGGCGCGCCGGATCATCGTGGGGCACCTGCGGCGCCTCGCACCGGCGACCGTGATCCTGCCGTACCCGCGCGGTCGCCATCCGGATCACCGGGTCGCCTCGGAGCTCGCCCGCGACGCCTGTTTCCTCGCGGGGCTGCGGGAGTATGAAGGCGGACCCGGGCAGCGGCCGGAGAAGATCCTCTACGCCATGGCGTATCGGGAGGACGCCGTGAAGCCGACCTTCGTCGTCCCGCTCACGGAGGCCCAGTTCCAGCGCAAGGTCGAGGCGGCGCGGTGCTACACATCACAGTTCGAGGGCTCTACGGCGGCGGGCGAGATCTTCCCCACCGGTCAGCCGCTCGTCGAACGCATCGAGACCGCGTCGCGGCACTACGGCTCGCTGATCCGGGCTCCGCACGGGGAACCGTTCCATACGGATGAGACGATGCGCGTGAGCGATGTCACGCGCCTCGGAGTTCGCTCGTTGTAAGTAGGCCCTGGGAGCCGTCAGCCGCAGCGAACCTCGACGAGGAGACGCTTCCAGCTCGGGACCGACTCGGCGCCCACCTTGATCACCTGTACGCGCGCCGCGCCGCCGCGCCGCATCCAGGGAGCGAGCCAGGCACCGATCTCCCGGGGGAGGTGGCCCACGGGGTCGCCGGCGCGGATGTGGACCCAGACATCGTCCGGTTTACCTCCCGGCGGGTCGGGGATGAGGAGGAGTTCCTCCTCCGGACCTACGGTGTCGAGGTGGCGGGCGCGATCTTCGAAGGCGAGTCCGTGGACGGTGGTGCGGAACACCGGGGCCCCGAGCGGTGGTATGCTCTGCTCGTCGGACGTGGGCCCTGTAGGGCTTGGCGCCGGGGGGGTGGGCCCCGGCGCGGAACGTGGTGGCTCCATGTCTCCATCCCGAGTTGCGGCGTCGTTTGAAGCTTCGACACAATAGACTCTCTTCGCCGAACGGGCGAATCCGGACGGATAGCGACGATGATGCAGCCCGAAAAACAGCGGCTTTACCTCGACTACGCGGCGACCTGGCCCATGCGGCCGGAGGTGTGGGATGCCATGGGGGCGGAGCTGCGGCACGGCTTCAATCCCGCGAGCGCGCATGCCCCCGGACGGCGGGCTCATCGGTGCCTCGAGCTCGCGCGCGGGCGGATCGCGGATCTGCTCGGCGGCCCGCGGTCATCCATCTATTTCACGGGCGGTGGCACGCAATCGGACAACCTCGCCATTCTCGGTTTCGTGCGGTCGAATCCTGGGCGCAGCCCACGCGTGTTCGTGTCCGGGATCGAGCACAAGGCGTGCCTCGAGGCGGCGGACCGCGGGGCGGTGGAAGGCGCCCGCGTGGCGCGGATTCCCGTGGACAGCTCGGGGACGATCGATCTCGGGTGGCTGCGGAGGGAGCTCGCGAAGGACCCGGCCGCGCCGACGCTGATCTCGGTGATGTGGGCCAACAACGAGATCGGCACGGTCCAGGCGATGGGGGACATCGTGCAGCTGGGCCACGAATACGGGGCTCTCGTACACACGGACGCCGTGCAGGCGCTGGGCAAGGTGGACTGCGACCTGGAGCGCACGCCGGTCGATCTCCTGTCGGCGACGGCGCACAAGCTGGGCGGGCCCGTGGGGATCGGCCTTCTCTACCGGCGGACGGGGGTGACGCTGGAGCCGCTGAGCTACGGCGGCGGCCAGGAACGGTCCATGTGGCCGGGCACGCAGAACCCGATCGGCGCGACGGGTTTCGCGGCCGCTTTGGCACTCGCGCTCGAGAATCGCGAGGCGGAGGTCGCGCGCTGGACCAGCCTGCGCGATCACCTGGAGGCGCGGATCCTGGCGGAGATCCCGGATGCGCGCATCCACGGAGGCGAGGCGCCGCTCAGGATGCCGAATCTCGTCAGCGTGGGGATTCCGGGATGCGACAGCGGAGCCGTGCTCGTCTCGCTCGACTTCGAGGGTATCGCGGTCTCGGGCGGGTCGGCATGCGGCTCCGACTCGAGCGTCGGCTCCGACGTGCTGGACGCGGTCGGGATCACCAGCGATGTCCCGTACGCGGCCGTGCGCTTCAGTTTCGGCCACGACACGTCCCGGGCGGACATCGATGTGGCGGCGGACGCGCTTGTCCGGGTGGCGGCGCGCGTCGTCGCCATCACGGCCTGATATTCCACGTCCATGATCGCCCCGACCCGTCTCGCCGACTCCGTGCTCGTCGCCATGTCCGGCGGCGTGGACTCTTCGCTCACCGCGGCGTTGCTGGCGCGCGAGGGCCGCCCGGTCATCGGCGTGACGATGAAGACGTTCTGCTACACCGGCAGCGAGGGGCCCACGCGTACCTGCTGCGGCCTCGACGGGATCGCCGACGCCAAGTCCGTGGCCGCCCAGCTCGACATGCCGCACCACGTGTTCGATGTGGAGGAGGATTTCACGCGCGACGTGATCGACGACTTCGTGTCGGAATACGCCGCCGGCCGCACGCCGATCCCCTGCGTCCGCTGCAACAGCTTCACCAAGTTCCGCGATCTCCTCGTGCGCGCGGACGCCCTGAGCTGCCGCTGGCTGGCGACGGGGCACTACGCGCGCGTGGTCCGACCCCGCTCCGGCCCTCCGGAACTCCACCTCGGCGCGGACGACCACAAGGATCAGACGTACTTCCTGTGGGGGATGCCGCGTCAGGCGCTCGACCGCCTGCTCCTGCCGGTGGGCGAGCTCACGAAGCCGCAGGTCCGCACGGAGGCGCGGCGGCTCGGCCTCGACACGGCGGACAAGCCGGAGTCGTTCGAGATCTGCTTCGTCCCCGACAACGACTACGCCGGGGTCCTGCGTCGATATCTGCCGGAAGACCACCCTGCCCTTTCGCCGGGAGCCATCCGCTTCGAGGACGGCTCGGAGGCGGGCGAGCACCCGGGCTACGCGCACTACACGGTGGGCCAGCGCAAGGGGCTGCCGGGCGGCTTTGCCGAGCCGATGTTCGTACTCGAGATCCGGCCGGAGTCGCGCGATGTCGTCATTGGACCGCGGGGCTCGCTGGCCCGCTCCCGCATCGGCGCCCGCAGCGTGAACTGGCTGGCGGAGCGTCCCCTCGCCGGCGAGCGCATCGGGGTCCGGATCCGGCACGGGGCCGCGATCGTGGACGCGGATGTGATCGAGACGACGCCAACCGACTTCTCGCTGGAGCTGCCCGCCCCGCAGTCGGCCATCACCCCCGGGCAGAGCGCAGTGCTCTACCGGGGCGATCTCGTCCTGGGCGGCGGCGTCATCGTCTCGAACTGACAGCCCCGCCGCCGCGGGTCAGTAGGAGAGGCCCTCCTGCTGCGCGAGGTCCTTCACCGTCTTCAGGCCCTCGCCGGAGAGGTCGGGCGTCTCCACGACGACTTTGACGAGCTGGTCGCCGCGGTTCTCGCCGCGCTGGATGCCCTGGCCCCGGATCCGGAACGTGGTGCCGCTCTGCGTACCCGGAGGGATTCTGAGCACGACCTTGTTCCCGCCGATCGTCCTCACCTTGACCTTCGAGCCGAGAATCGCCTGCGCCACGTTGATCGGCACCTCGCAGGCGAGATCGAGCCCGTCCCGGGTGAAGAAGCGGTCGGGGTCGACCTGGAACTTGATGATGAGGTCGCCCGCGGTGCCGCCGCCCGGACCGCGTTCGCCCTTGCCGGAGATGCGGACGCGCGAACCGTTCTCGACCCCCGTGGGCACCTTGACGCTGAGCTTGCGTCGCGAGTTCACCTGGCCGCGGCCGGAGCAGCTCGAGCAGGGCGTCTCCGGGACAGTGCCGCGCCGCACGCACACCGGACACGGGCGCCTGACGGAGAACCCGCCCTGCCCGAACGTGACCTCGCCCCTGCCCTCGCATTCGGGGCAGCGCTTCAGCGGTGTGCCGGGAGCGGCGCCGTCGCCGTCGCACGTCGCGCACTCCTCGCTGATCGGCACCGTGACCGCCACCCGGCCGCCACGCGCCGCGGTGCGGAGCGGAACCGTGACCAGGTATTCGACATTGCGGCCCCGCTGCGGTCCCTCCTTCTCCGGCTTCGCCTTCTTCCCGAAGTCGAAGATGGAGGAGAATATGCCGCCGATGCCGCCCAGGTCGGACAGGTCCTCGAACTTGAAGCTCCCCGCGCCCCCGGGGGCTCCGCCCGGCTGACCGGGCCCGAAGGCGCCGAGACCCCCGTATTTCCGCACCCGGTCGTACTTCTGGCGCTTGTCAGGATCGGAGAGGACGCCGTGGGCTTCCGACACCTCCTTGAACTTCTCCGTCGACGTCGGATCGCCCGCGTTCGCGTCCGGGTGGTGCTCCTTCGCCAGCTTGCGGTAGGCCTTCCGGATCTCGTCCGCGCTCGCGTTCTCGGCGACCCCGAGAATCTTGTAGTAGTCCTTCGCCTGCGTCGCCATCGGATCAGGAGGCTTCGGCTTCGTGGCGATAGACCGTCACGCGCGCGGGGCGGAGCAGCCGGTCGCCAAGCCGGTATCCGATGAGGACGACGTGCGACACGAGTTCGTCCTGTTCCGGGTCGTCGGTCGAGGTCATCATGAGCGCTTCGTGGAGGTTGGGGTCGAAGCGCTCACCCACGGGGTTCACCGGTTCCACGCCGGTGTCGGCGAGGACCTTGGCGAACTTGCGGGCCACGAGTCCGATCCCCTCGTGCAGGGCTTCCGTCGCCGTGCCCTCGAGCGGCGTGTCGGCCACGCGCTGGAGGTCGTCCATCAGTTCGAGCAGCTTGCCGGCGAGCTCGGCACGCGCCCGCTCTCCCGCGTCGCCCAGTTCCCGTCTCGTCCGGCGTCGGAAGTTGTCGAACTCCGCCGCAAGCCGGAGGTGGCGGTCCTGCAGGGCCGCGAGTTCAGCTTCCGGCCCGACGTCCCCGTCGGGGTCGGGGGCGCCGACCTCGTCTACATGCCCGGGCGTTTCGGCAGTATCCTCCGGTGCGTCCTGCCCGGACGCGGCCTGCTCAGCCGCCGTGTCTTCGGCGTCGCCGGAGGCACCGGTGGCGGTATCCTCCTCCGCCGCGCTCTCCATCTCCTGCTCCAGATCCCTCTTTCCCATCAGTAGCCTCGAATATCTTCGTCAGAGCCGTGAATCGAGCCAACGCATCGCCTCGAGGGCGGCCGCTTCACGGATTTCGTCCCGGCTCCCCTCGAAGCGGTGACACCGCGCCTCGGGAGAAGGGCCGTCGTGGGCAATCCACACCGTGCCCACGGGCTTGTCGGCGGTGCCTCCCGAAGGTCCGGCGATACCGGTTACGGCTATGGACCAGGTGCTCTCCGCCACGCGCCGAGCCCCGGCAGCCATCTCCTCGACCACGGCCCGGGAGACGGCACCGTATCGTTGCAGCGACGCCTCCGACACCTCCAGCAGCGTCCTCTTGGCGGCGTCATCGTAGCTTATCAGCCCACCCCACAAAACCTCCGAGGCTCCAGGTACGGAGGTGAGGGCGGCGCCGATCAGGCCACCGGTGCAACTCTCGGCGAGTACAAGCGTGTGCCCCCTCTCCCGCAGGTCCTCGATGAGTACCGCGGCGGCCTCGAAAAGCGACGGGTGCCGCTTACGAATGGCGACCCGCCATGATACGCGAGAACATGCCGAGATAGGTCACCGCGGAGGCCACGGTGAGCAGCACCGCAACGGTGAGAAAGGCCGTCGTGAACCAGCCGTGGAAGGCGGAAAACCACTGCCATGCCCGGCCGTCGGGCGCCACGAACCCGGGCGTCAGGAACGCCACCCAGAGAATCGCGGAGCCTATGAAGGTGTTCTGCGCGAGGGCCTTCCTCTTGCCCAGGATCTGCGCCGCGACGACCCGGCCCTGCCGGGCGGCGAGCGACCGGAGCACCGTGATCAGCGCTTCGCGACCCAGGAAGATGATGATCGCCCACAGCGGGATTACGCCGAACAGGGGGAGCGCAGGGGGCCCGGCCTGCGAGAGATTGATGCTGTAAACGGGGATGAGCGCGGCGACGAGCAGGAGCTTGTCCGCGAGCGGGTCGAGAAACTTCCCGAAGGAGGTCACCTGGTCGCGGGCGCGCGCCAGGTGTCCGTCCCAGAGGTCGGAGAGCGCGGCCGTGACGAAGAGGACGAACGCGATCATCCGGAGCCCCGGCCGAGGCTGGAGGAGCAGCGCCGTTACGACGGGGGCCGCAATGATCCTGCCCGTGGTGATCGCGTTCGGAAGATTCAGTGCGGGTCTCCGCTCTCAAGGGCTTCGTCGCTCGCGAGCACGCTTTCCAGACTCTCCAGAACCGCCAGGGCGCGCTTGCGGAGCAGCGGTCGCTCTTCCCAGGCCAGATAATCTCTCAACAGCGGCAGATCGTCCGCGGACGGGTGCGATTTCAGGTATCCCAGAGCCGCCAGGCGGCGCAGCGGATGCGGACTGAACAGTTCGCGCCGGTGTCGCCGCATCTGGTCGCGCGCGAGATAGATCCCGAGACCGACGGCCGCGGCGGCGCCGAGCAGGGCCGCGGCCGCGATCTTCCATCCCGTCGCGGAACCGCGGTCCGCGTCTTCGTATTCGATTCGAGTCGTCATCGGTACGCTACATCTCCCGTCGGCCGGCGAAGGCTTCGGCGATCGTCACTCCGTCGGCGTACTCGAGGTCTCCTCCCACGGGCAGCCCGCGGGCGAGCCGCGTGACGGTCACTCCGGCGGCCGAGGCCAGCAGCCGCTGCAGATACGTCGCCGTCGCCTCTCCTTCCACGCTCGCGTTCGTGGCGATGATCACCTCCCGGACGGGGGCGTCGAGACGCCGAAGCAGGGCCCGGATGTTGAGGTCCTCGGGTCCGACCCCGTCGAGGGGGGACAACCGTCCGCCAAGTACATGATACAGACCTGCGAAGTTCCCCGAGTTCTCGATCGCCGGAATGTCGGAGGCTTCCTCAACGACGCAAACCTGCGCCGGATCGCGCCTCGGGCTGCGGCAGAATTCGCACGGCTCCATGTCGCTGAGGTTGCCGCAGGCACCGCACACGCGCACCTCCGCCGCGACCCGTTCTATGGCTCGCGCCAGCCGCCGGGCATCGTCCTTCGAGCTCTTGAGGAGGTGATAGGTCAGCCGCCGCGCGGTCTTGCGACCGATCCCCGGGAGCCGGCCAAGCTCGCCGACGAGCGCTTCGATCGCGTTCACGGACGGCCGAGCAAGTTCCCGAGACCCGGCAGCGGCAGGCCTCCCGCCGCCTGACGCATCTCCTTCTCCATGCGTTCCTTCGCCCGCCGCTGTGCCGCGGAGGCCGCGGCGGCGATGAGATCCTCGAGCATCTCGACCTCTTCCGGGTCCACCACGGCGGGATCGATGGAGACCCCCTTGATGTTGCCCTGGCCGTCCACCGTCACCTCGACCATGCCGCCGCCCGAAGCCGCCACGTGCGTCTCGCGCTCGAGCTTCTCCTGCATTTCGCTCATGCGCGACTGCATCTGCTGACTGAGTTGCATCAACTGCTGGATGTTCACGCCGTCCACGTTGTCTACTCCTTCAGGGTGAGGTCGAGTTCCTCCACGGCCTCCCTGAGATGCGGGTTTCCGTCCAACAACCGTTCGACCCGCGTTCGAGCCGCTTCCCCGGCGGTCACGCGGCCGCCCTTGTGGTCGACGATCGCGAACCTGACGGTCGGCAACCCGAGGCGTTCCGCGAGATTCGCGCGGAGAGGGCCGGAACGCGAATCGTCCTTGAACAGCTTCTCGAGCTCCTCGCGCCACCCGACCTGGACACGGAGCCGAACCTCGTCCTTCACGAGGCCTTCGACTTCGGTGCCGCGCAGGGCCAGTCCGGACACTCCGCCCAGCCCCGGCATTTCGGCGACGGCGGCGGCCCACGCATCGCGGACCCGGGAGGCGGGCGCCGTGCCGGATCGTCTGGCCGGGACAGGCTCCGGCTCGGGGGGCTCCTTCCTTCCGGCGGCCTCGTGCGGCGGAGTCGCATCCGCGGCTGGCGGGGTCGCATCCGCAGCCGGCGACCGGTCGGCGGGGGGGGCGGCAGGTGGAGCGGACGGCTCCTCGCGAGGACGCCGCGGCGGGGCGGCTGGACGGGGGCCGGGCCGGGGCTCCCTCGCCGGGGCGCCCAGCGCCGTCAGGAGTTCCTCGAGTTCGACGGTTGATTCCATGCGGACGAGGCGGAGGAGCAGGACCTCGAGCTGGATGCGCGGATGGGAGGACCGGTGCAGCAATCCGGAAGCCTCGAACTCGCTAAGGGCGCTCAGCATCCTGAGCACGTCCGCCGGCGCCAGCGCCTCACCTGCAGCCACGAAACGCTGGCGAGATTCGGGCAGGAGCTCTACCGCCTCTGCCGCCGGGTCGAGTCTCAGGACAAGCAGGGTTCGCAGCGCATCGCCGAGCCCGCGCAGGAATTCCGCGGGATCGTGACCATCGTCGAGGAGGTCCTGAACAAAGGTGAACACGCCGGCGCGGTCGCCGTTCGCGGCGAGCTCGAAGAACGCCAGGTAGCGATCCTCATCGACGAGCCCGAGCATGCGGCGGATGTCGGTGAGTTCGACCGCGTCTCCCCGGAAGGAGAGCACCTGGTCGAGCGACGAAAGCGCGTCGCGCACGCCGCCCTCGGCCCGCCTCGCGATCGCCCGCAACGCCCCCGGCTCGGCGGCGATTCCCTCCGCCTCGAGTACCGTCTCGAGCCGGCTCGTGATGTCCTGCACGGAGACCCGCCGGAAGTCGAAGCGCTGACACCGGGACATCACGGGCGCCGCGCCGCGCTCGATCTTCTGCGGCTCGGTGGTGGCGAAGGCGAAGATCACCCGTGGGGGCGGTTCCTCCAGGATCTTCAGGAGCGCGTTCCACGCGTCGCGCGTGAGCATGTGCGCTTCGTCGAGGATGTAGATCTTGTAGCGCTCTTCGCTCGTGGGCGCGTACGCCGCCCGGCGCCGCAGGTCGCGCGCGTCCTCGACGCCGCGGTGGCTCGCCGCGTCGATCTCCACCACGTCGAGCGAGGCGCCTCCGGACCAGATCCGCTCGCACGAGTCGCAGGTGCCGCACGGTTCGCCGGCGGAGCGGCCGGGGCAGTTGAGGGCCATGGCGAGGATGCGCGCCGTCGTCGTCTTCCCGACCCCGCGCGGGCCGCAGAAGAGATACGCGTGGCCGACTCGCCCGGAGTCGATGGCGGCCCTCAGCGTGGGCCCGATGTGGTCCTGTCCGATCAGCTCCGAGAAGCCTCGGGGCCGGTAGGTTCTGGCCAGCGCGGTGCGGTACAAGGGCTCGTGAGCCATCTGGGTCGGCGGGGATCAGGGTCCCGGCCGGCTTCGACTCCTTCGGGTCTGAGGGCGCCCGCGCCCGGCGACGCGAGGACGCCGCTGACGTCGGGCGAAAGACCCCAGGCGGGCCGTGGCGACCGTCACACGCTTACCGCTGCTACCTTCACGGTCCTGACGGGATTCACGCGCTTCGGCCCCACGGGCCTGGGGCACCCGTATCTTATCGGCCCGCAGGGGCAGCGGCCAGAAAAAACCGTCACGTGTCGTCGCCGTAAAACGCTTCCGGTATGTGCTGCACCCGCCACCTTCCGCGACGATCGACCTCCACCGCGACCAGGTCGAAGCGGGCCTCCGTGGCGGCGCCCGGATGCCGGCTCAGCCACGCACCGGCCGCCCGGCGGATTCTCCCCCGCTGGGAGCGGGAGAGCGCCTCCTCGGGCGGCTGCACGCCCAAACGGCGAGTCTTCACTTCGACGAACGCCACCGTGTCTCCCGACCTGACGACGAGATCGATCTCCAACCGCCCCGCGCGCCAGTTGCGGTCGAGGATCTCGTATCCCGCGTCGGCGAGATGGCGGGCGGCCATGCGCTCGCCGAGGCGGCCGAGGCTGCTCCTGGTCCGGGTCGGGACGCGCCGGGTCCGGTCAGCCGTGGGCGGCAACCGGTGCGCGAGCGATCCCGCGGCCGATCGCCTTCGCGATGGGATGGAGTTCCACCATCAACGCGTCGAACTGCTCCGGCGTGAGAGACTGCTGGCCGTCCGAGGCCGCCTTCGCGGGATCGGGATGGACCTCGAGGATGAGCGCGTCCGCGCCCGCCGCAACCGCGGCGCGGGCCATCGGTCCGACCTTCGACCGGAATCCCGTGCCGTGGCTGGGGTCCGCGACGACCGGAAGGTGCGACAACTCGTGGATCGTCACGACGGCGGCGAGGTCGAAGAGGTTCCGCGTGTGCGTGCCGAAGCTGCGGATGCCGCGCTCGCACAGCATCACGCGTGATTCGCCCTCGGCGACGATATACTCCGCGGCGAGCAGCAACTCCGTGATCATCGCGGCCATCCCCCGCTTGAGGAGAACCGGTTTGCCCGCCCGGCCCGCAGCCCGCAGCAGGGAGTAGTTCTGCATGTTCCGCGCACCGATCTGGATGATGTCGGCGTATTCCGCGACGAGGCCCATGCTCTCCACGTCCAGCGCCTCGGTGACGATCGCGAGGCCCGTCTCCTCCCGCGCGCGCGCGAGCAACTGCAGCCCCTCTTCCCCGAGCCCCTGGAAGGAGTAGGGCGAGGTCCGCGGCTTGAAGGCTCCGCCGCGCAGTACGGTCGCCCCGGCTTCCGCGACCCGGTGCGCGGTCTCCAGAATCTGTTGGCGCGACTCCACGGAGCACGGGCCGGCCATGACGACGACGTCCTTCCCACCGATCCGTACCCCGTTGGACAGTTCGATGACCGTGTCGTCGGCACACCACTCGCGGCTCACCTGCTTGTACGGCTGCGAGACGTGAATGACGCGGAGCACGCCCTCGATCCCCACGAGCCGGCTCTCCTGTACGCGTCCATCGTTTCCGACGAGGCCCACGGTCGTGCGCTGCGCGCCCGGCATGAGCCGGGCCCGGTATCCCATATCCTCGATCGCGCGGACCACGTCCTCGATCTGACCGTCCGTGGCGCCGTGCTTCATGACCACCAGCATCGTTCCCCCTGTGCATGATCTCTGCCCGCCCTGCGCGCGTTCGGCGCGGCCGAGCCGTGACCGTCCGGTCCGCTCCGCGCGGAGCCGGCAGGAGCAGGATACTCCGCTCGCGTCACCTGTTCGTCAACGTGACGCGAAATCCCTCTCTCGCGAGGCACGCATCGCCCGCGTATCCGGCCTCGGCCACGAGACGGGCGACATCGTGGCCCGTTCGGAAGTGCGGGTAGATGTGCGTGAGAACGAGAAGACGGGGGGACGCGGCGGACGCGATCCCGGCGACGCTTGCAGGTGACAGGTGGTTGTCCGTCGCCTGCGAGTCCGGCAGCGAGCACTCGCACACGAGGGCGCTCACCCCGGACATGAACGGGCCCAGTTCCCTCGAGGGCCCGGTGTCGCCCGTGTAGCCGAAGCTGAATGCCCCGCCTTCAAGCCGCCACGCCACGCTCTCCTCGGTGTGCGGCGTCTTGCGGGCTTCGAGCCGCGGACCTCCGCTCAGGTCGCGGCCTTCATCGGGCGCGAGTTCCTCGATGAGAACGGGGAAACCGGGATTCAGGACAAAGTCTCCGTACGTGCTCGCAAGACGTTCGAAGAACCTGCGGGTGCCCCCGGGGCCCCAGACCGTGAGCGGTCGGCTTCGGGGTTGGGCGAGACCGTGTCTCAGCGCGAAGAACAGGCCCGGGAGCGCTCCGACGTGATCCGCGTGGAAGTGGGAGATGGCGAGATCGGTGATCGCCCCCCAGGGCAAGCCGAGTCGGGCGAGGGCCTGCACGGCTCCGGGGCCGCAGTCGAAGAGAACGCGCGTTCCCCCGGCCTCACCCGCGCCCGGCGACGCGACCCAGTATGACGAGGCAGCCCGGTCCGCTTCGGGGACGACGGTGCCACACCCGACGACGACCAGTTCAGCCGTCGCAGCTTCCGGCGCGTGTCCCGCGGGTTCCGACTCGTTCACGCCACTTGCGTGTTGAACTCCACGCCGACGATCGAGGAGACGCCCGCCTCCTGCATCGTCACGCCGTAGATCCAGTCGGCGTTCTCGATCGTCCGCGGATTGTGCGTGATGACGACGAACTGCGTCTCCTGCTTGAATTCCTTCAGCATGCGGACGAACCGCAGGATGTTCGTTTCGTCCAGCGGCGCGTCCACCTCGTCCAGCAGACAGAACGGGCTCGGCTTCGCGAGGTAGATCGCGAACAGCAGGGCGAGCGCCGTCAGCGCCCGTTCACCGCCGGAAAGCAGGTGGATTCGCTGCGTCTTCTTGCCGCGGGGACTGGCCGAGATCTCGATCGGAGAGTCCAGTGCGTCGTCCGGATTCTCGAACCAGAGGTCGCACTGTCCGCCCTCGAAGAGAGAGTCGAAGGTGCGGTGAAAGTTGGCCCTCACCTGTTCGAACGTCTCCAGGAGCGCGGCGGTTGCCTGGCGATTGATTTTCCGGATCGACGTGCGGAGGTCGTCGCGCGCGCGGGTGAGGTCGTCGCGCTGTTCGGTCAGGAAGTCGAGACGCTGCTGTTCCTCCTCGTACTCCTGTTGCGCGAGGAGATTGACGGGGCCGATGCGGGCGATCGAACGCCGCACGCGCTCGAGTTCCGGTTCCCATTCTTCCATTGCGGCATCGTCGATGGGGTCGACGCGTCCGCGAAGTTCGGCGAGCGGCGCATCCCACTCCGCCTCCACGCGGCTCCGAATCGCGGACTCCCGTGCCTCCAGCTGCGTGGTCTCCAGTTCGAGCCGATGCCTGGCGTCCACGCGTTCCCGCTCGAGCCTGCGTGCCTCGCTCAACTCCGACTCCAGCCTGTCCAGCCGTCCGCGACGCTCCGAGATTCGCCGTTCGAGCGCCGACAGATCCGCCTCGTACCGCGCTCTGGTTTCGAGCGCGGCGCCGATCGAGGCCTCCACATCCTCCGACTGCCTCTGGCTGTCCGCGATCAGGGCATGGAGCCGGTTCACTTCCCGCGCCAACGTCTCCGACCGCTCATCCGCATCGCTCGCGGCCTCGGCGAGGCGGCTTTCCACTCCGCGTCGATTCTCGACCTCGGCTTCCTGCCGCGCCTGTGCCAGCTCCGCACCATGAAGGTCGGCTTGCCCCGTGTCGGCGGCCTCACGGGCGATGTCGGCCCTGTCCCGCATTTCCTCCCAGGTGGACGACAACCGCGAGACGCTCTCATCGAGGTCCCCGGCGCGGGCGTCCTCGTCCGCCGAGAGCGACACCTCATCTGCGCTGAACGCTTCCAGTTGCTCGATGCGGCCGGCGAGCTCGCGACGCTCTTCATCCAGCCGGACGAGCCGCGCCTCCGCGGACGTCCGGTCGGCTTCGGCTTCGCGGCGCGCCGACTCGGCATCGGTCACCGAACGCTGCAGCGTGTCGACCCGTGCGAGCGCCTCCGCGGCCGCGGCCCCCAGCTCCTCCACTTCCTCCCGCGATCGCACGGTCTCCGCTTCGAGCACCTTCGCTTCCTCACGCAGGGTGCGGAGTTCGGCGCGGCGGCTCAGGAGTCCCTCCCCGGTGGCACGTCCCACATGAACCCCGCCCCACTGATCCTGGCGCAGACCCTCGGGATGCACCCAGGCGTGCGGGCGCGGCGTCAATTCGCCGCCGGAGGGGACTCCGACGCCCGCGAGCAGGGCCTTTATCCAGACTGCCCCGGCTCCCGTCGCGTCGACGTGTTGCGTGAGAGGGGAGTCCGCCTCCGCGGCCCCCGCCAGCGGGCCCGGATCGAGCGGGAGCAGCAGGATGCCCTCTTCTCCGCCGCGGCGTTTCAGCCACGCCTCGACTGCCCGCACCACGGACCAGTCTTGCACGACGACGCCGTGCAGATACGGGCCGAGATGAGACTCGACCGCGGATGCCCACGGGGCGGGAGCCTCCATGAACTCCGACAGGGCGCCGTGGAGTCCGGAGATCGCGGTCCGGTCCTTCAGCAGTTCGGCCACGGCCTCCGGGAGCAGGGCACTCGACCCCACCAGAGACCCGAGACTCGAGGCGCGTGCGCGTGCCGCGGCGAGGCGGCCCTCGAGGTCGGCGACTTCCTCGCGGGCACGACGCAGTGCCTCCTCCGCGGAGGCGGCGCTATCGCGGGCCGCCTGTAGCCGCTCTCGCTCCGCTTCGAGATTCTGGCCCGCCCGTGTCTCGAGTTCCGACGCGCTCTCCACCTCAATCCGGAGTTGCCGCTCCTGAGCGGCCAGCGCGTCGAGAGCCGGGCGTCGGCGCTCGAGTTCCTCGCTCCGGTCGCGGGCTCGCACCTCCTTCACGCTGAGTTCGAGCCTCCAGCGATCCGCCTCGCGGCGGGCCTTTTCGAGGGCTTCGCGAGCGGCATCGCGCTCGCGGGCCGCCGCCCGGCCCGTCTCGGCCAGAGCCTGCGCCCGCAGCCCGAGTCGAGCCGCGGCCTCCGCGCCCGCGGCGGCCAGCGAGCGGCCCTCCTCCAGAGCCGCCCGCGCATCCGCCACTCGCTCCCGGAGGTCGGTGCGACGGCGTTCGTTGCGGCGCACTTCCTCCTCGAGGGTCCCGAGTCGGTCGCGCGCGCCCGAGATTCTCTCCCGGGCAAGGAGCCGTGTGCGCTCCTGCTCCTCTACGGCGCGCCGGGCCTCCTCCTGGCGCCGGGCCAGACCGGCCCGTTCGCGCTCCATGTCGGTGTACTCGAGGCGGAGCGCCTCCGCCCGCGTTTCTGCCGTACGCAGGTCCACATGGTCCGGCTCCGTGTCCGGTTCGAGCCGCTCCATTTCCGCTCGAGCCTCGGCCAGGCGCCGGGTCGTCTCCTGGAGCCGGGCGTCCGCGACCGCGATCTCGAGTTGCAGGAGGCGGGCTCGAAGCTTCGCATGGCGCTCCGCCCGTCCGCGCTGCTGCGCGAGCGAGCGGACCTTGGACCCGACCTCGACCAGAACGTCCTCGAGCCGCTGCAGGTCGTTGTCGGCCTGTTCGAGCCGGCGCGTCGCGATCCGGCGACGGTCCTTGTAGCGCCCGATCCCGGCCGCTTCCTCGAACAGTGAGCGGCGCTCTTCGGCGCGGTCCGAGAGGATCGCGTCCACCATGCGGGCTTCGATCATCGCGTAGGCGTTGGAGCCCAGCCCGGTGTCGCGGCACAGATCCAGGATGTCCTTGAGTCGGCAGGCCGATCCGTTGAGCGTGTATTCGCTCTCGCCCCCGCGGTAGACGGTGCGCCCGATCGCAACGTCGGTATAGGGCACGGGCAGCACGCCGTCCTCGTTGGAGACCTCGAGCAGGACCTCGGCTCTGTGGATGGGTTGCCGCGCCTCCGTCCCTCCGAAGATCGCCTCTTCCATGCGGGACCCGCGGATCGCCGTGGGGCGCTGCTCACCCAGAACCCAGCGCAGCGCGTCGGAGATGTTCGATTTTCCGCAGCCGTTCGGGCCGACGACGGCGGTGATGCCGTCGTGCAATTCGATCCGCGTCCGGTCGGCGAACGACTTGAATCCGCGCAGGGTCAGGGCCTTGATCTTCAAGCGCCCTCAGCGGCTTGGGGGAATGGCGCCGCCGCGCCTCACGATCAGCGCTGCGGGTTCGCCGGCCGCTTCCAGCATTTCGGCCATGGGGGCCGCGGCCTGTTCGCTCTCGTACGCGCCCCCGTACACGCGGAACACCGGCATTCCGTCGAGCGCCGCCTCCAGGCTGTAGGCGGGGAGGCCGCGCGATCCGAGTTCGGCGATGCGCGCTTCCATCGCCGGGCGATCCGCGAACACGCCCAGATCGTAGGCGAATCGCACGGGACGGAGGAGCCAGGCACTTGCCTCCTCCGCCGCTCCGGCCGCCACGAGTTCGTCCATGAGGACGGACGCTTCCGCCTCGCTCGCGAGCGCCCCGGCAAGGATCCGCTGATACAAGACGCCCCGGATCGTCGTAGGGGCGGTGAAGTACGGTGCGCCCGCGTGGAGCGCGCGGATTTCCTCCACGCGTGCCGCCGCGTCGACCGGGTCCCCGAAACTCCCGACGAGCACGGAGTAGGGTCGCTCGGAGGCCGACTCGAACGCGTCCAGGACGGCGGCCTCCTCCGGCACCTGCGCGACAGGGGCCTGCTCGACAACCTCCGGAAGCTCGGCCGGCGTGTCCGGCGCCTCGACCGGTGTGTCCTGCGGCTCGGTGGCGGGCGTCGCCTCCACGGGACTTGCCGGGACCTCGTCCCGGGCCGCGATCATCGACCCGACACGGGAGATCGCGCTGTCGAGCCAACCGTTCCTGTACGCCCACCAGTTCCCGGCCGCCAACGCCGCGATAACCAGCACCGCGGCGAACGGGCGCGCGCGCGAGCGTCGCCCCCCGGCCTGCTCGGGTATCGGTGGCGCAGGTTCCGGAGCCGCAGGAGGCTCGGGCGGCGTCGCGACGGGGGCCGGTTCGGGCTCGGGTGCGTCCTCCGGAGCCTCCGCATCGGGTACCAGGCTCTCGAAGGGAACGCGACCGTAGCATTCCAGGCCTCCGAGATCCTCGACGGACGCTGCTCCCAGGGCGATGTACCCGTCGAGGAGGCGGAGGAGACCGGGCGCGGGACGCGAGCGCTCGGACACGGCAAGGAAGAGCGTCCCGCCTCGCTCCTTTACCTGGGAGACGAAGCGTTCGAAGGCGGCCGAATCGAGCAATCCTGCCACGCCTTCGGGGACCTGTCCCGCGGGCAGATACGCGTATGGGCAGTCCGCGCGCTGTACGGCGACCTGGGCAAGTCCGGTCCGGCCCGCGAGGAAGCTCGCCATGCCGCCCGAATCTGCCGTCGCGGGCCCGCCGGCCAGTTCATCGAGGGGCGACGGCCCGGGTTCCGAGTTCAGGAGGAGCGTCTGTCGGCGGCGGCGGGCGATGGACGTGGCGATCGCATCAACGACCGTCGCGCTTCTTTCGGCCTCCGAGCTCTCGAAGACGACCGCCACGATACACGCTCTCTCGGGCAGTTCCCACCCGAACGGGGCCGCGGCATGTGCGTTCATGGGGCTGGCCTCGCCGGCAGGGGATTTTCCTCTTCGTGAATCCACGCATCGATCCCTCTCTCCCGCCGCAACTCGCGCGTCACCCCTTCCGCGTCGGGTCGCGTCGGGTAGGGACCCACGAGCAGCCGAAACCAGGTGTCGTCGGCCTCATCCAGCCGACGCAACACGTGCGTCGAATAGCCGGAGCGGTCGAGGAGTTGGCGCATCTGTCCGAGCGCGGCCAACTGCCGGGAGGAAAGCACGACGGCATAGAACCCGCCCGGAAGCTCGGGCATCGGGGCCGCCGCCGGCTCGTCCGCTGTTTCCGGACGCGGTGCGGACTCCCCGGATTCGTCGTCCCCCGGTGCGGGACTTTCGGCATTCGGCCTCCGACTTCCCCCTCGGTCCGGCCTCCCCACCGTCAAGAGTCCGATGCGGCCGGGAGGCGAGCTGTCGGCGAGCGCTTCGAGCGCCTCTTCGGCATCTTCCAGCGTGTCTTCCGGCACGACGGCGGCGGACGCGACGGGCAGGCGGCGTCCCCACCGGAAGGGGAGCCACCAGGCGTCGGCGGGTCCCTCCACGGGGGCGATTTGCCCGTTCTTGCGCAGCAGGCCGAGGCCGCTCCCTGTGGACACCAGAACCGCTCCGCCGGGCAGTGCGATCGGCAGGTCCGGACGCCACTCTCCGGGGACGGCGTCCAGACCGGTTTCCCCCGCCCTCGCGGACCACACGTTCGAGCCGTCGAAGGCAACGAGCCGGTCGCCCGTCATCCCGGGCCGCAAGGCCTCGAGGGGAGTCTCCAGCCGCGAGGAGCCGAGTTCGTGCCAGTCGTAGCGATCGATGACGACAAACCGCGGCCGGTCGGCCGACGCCGCGAACACGCGGTGCTGGGACGGCGACAGGGCCAGAGCCCGGGGAACGCCGTCGATCTCCGCCCCTTCGGCCGGTTCGAGATCGGGTATGGACCACTCCGTGAGACCGCGGCCGTTTTCGGACGCCGTCACGATGGTTCGACCCCAGCCCGCGAGGGTGACGGGACCTCTCGTGGCGACGCCACGCGTCGTCGCGGGCCTCGCTTCCCCAGCCTCCCACACGGCGAGCTCGGGGCCCTCCGCTCCTTCGACGAGAGCGACGACCCGATCTCCGGCCGCGGGCGCCGCCCAGTGCACGGCGCCGTCAGCCGTGACCTCGGCGGTGCGGGTGGGGGTAATGGCGAGGATGCGGTTCCCGGACACGAAAGCGCCCCCGGCGGGCGAGGCAATCCAGCGGGCATCGGCCGGCGCGTCGGGCAGCGGCGTCTCGGCCTCCACGGGCGAGGTCGCATAGAGGCGGAGCCGCCGCCCCCGCTGCAACACGACCGCCGATCCGAGCGAATGGGCCGCGGTGACGTCTCCAAGTGAGAGGCGTCCGGTCCAGCGCACGGTCGACGGATTCTCGATCGACCGGAACTGCGCGACTCCGCCACGACGCGGAATGACGAGAAGCCCGTACCGCGCGAGGGCCGAGCCGGAGACGAGGGTCGGACCTTGAAGGGGGTCGGGTTGATCATCCGGGGGACTGCCGCAGGCGCCCGAGGCACTCGCGACGCCCAGCAGGAGGAGGAGCGCAGCCGGCATATTCGCCGCGCGCACGGCGAAGCGAAAGGAGGAACAACCGATTGAACTCGTCACGTCTGCCACGTCCTCCGGCCCACCCTCAGAGGTTGCACCCCAAGCTAGCGACGGGCCCCGGGTCGCGGAACGGCTCCGAGCCCCGTTCACTCCAGTTCGAAGATGGGGGCGTCCCCCCACAGGCGCTCAAGCTGGTAAAACTCCCTCACTTCGCCGAGGAAGACGTGCACGATGAGGCCGCCGTAATCCATCAGCACCCAACGCCCAGCGTTCAGTCCCTCCACCCCGACGGGACGAAAACCGTCCTCGCGGGTTCGATCGAGGATGTTCTCGCTGATCGCACGCGCGTGCGTGTCGGAGTCGCCTGTCGCGATGACGAAGAAGTCGGTGACATCCGACAAGCCGCGCAGATCGAGGATCGTCGGGAGCCGCGCGTTCCTCTCGAGCGCCGCCTCCGCCACGCTGCGAAGCTCCGGAGAGGGGTCTCCCCGTTCAGAGAGGCGGCGCCACACTTCCTCGAGTGGGATCGGGCTCGGCGTCATCGGCATCATCGGTCGCGGTCCGTTAATCCTCGGCGACCACCGACACCTTCAGTTCGGGCTCGACATCCACATGGACTCTCACCGGGACGTCGTGCTCGCCGAGATCCTTTATCGGATCGTCCAGCCGGATCGTGCGACGGTCCACGGAGACACCTGCCTTCTCCAGTTCATCCGCAATATCCGCGGCCGTTACTGAACCGAACAGGCGCCCGCCCTCGCTCGCCCTGCGGACGAAGCTCACAGCTCTCCCTTCCAGTTCGCTCGCCAGCTGCCGGGCGGCTTCGCGGTCGCGCTCGGCGGACTGTTCGACCTGACGTCGCTCTTCCTCGAACCGGCGGCGATTCCCCTCCGTCGCCACGAGAGCGATCCCCTGCGGCACCAGATAGTTTCGCGCGTACCCCGGCCGCACGTTGACCAGCTCGCCCGCGCGGCCGAGATCCGCGACGTCCCTTCTCAGAATCACTTGCACCATCGATCCCTCCACTTGTGTCCACCGGCTGAACCGGTCACGCCACCTGACGCGCCCTCCTCCGCCCCGGGGTTCACGCTCCGTCCGCTTTCACCCCCGCGCGCGATCGCAGGTCCAGCCACGTATCGCTGATTCCCATGACGAGGGACGCACCCACCGTCACGGGGTAGAGCACCAGCGCCGCGAGCACCCAGGCGCCGATCACCCAGCCCGAGCTTAGCACGGAAGCCCCGAGCCACACGAGCACCGCAAGACCTCTGAGCAGATAGAGGCCGCCCATCACCGTAACAATGTTACCGCCCGCGCGCTCCGCCCACGCACCCGCGGGGAGGACCAGAAGCCCGAGCCCCAGCACGAGCACCCAGACCAGGTGGTCGCCGAACCGGAACTCCCGCAGCGGCGGGAGCGGTCGCGGTTCTCCCCGGACCCGTCCCAGCACATAGCCGACGACTCCGAGCGCCGAGATCGAAGCAAGCGCGAGCATGGCGGGATAGACGGCTTCCCACAGGCTCACCGCGCGACCCACCGCCGCTTCCACCGAGCGGCCGCCCCACGTCTCCAGATCGTACGCCGCCAGCGCCTGGCTGAACTGCCCGGAGATCCGCCAGTCCAGGTCCGCGACAAGTTCGGGCCGCAGCACCCCGAGGGCCGCAACCGTGGCTCCCGCGATCGCGACCGACGCCAGCGACCGGTCCAGCACCCTCCGCTCCGGCGCCAGCGCAGTGCCGAGGGCGAACCCACCGGCCAGGAGCAGCGCCCAACCCCGTTCGATGTACCAGAGCGGCCCCGCCTCCCGAAGCCCCAGGGCCGCTCCGGCCAGGAGCAGGAGCGCCAGGGCCGCCGAACCGGACCGGGGCGTCTCGAACGTCAGGATCGCCACAGCCGCGGGAACGCCGACGATGGCCATGAGCCCCAGCGGCGACGAACTCAGAGGCGAAAGCAGCATGACCAGCAGGAGGAGACCCGCGGCCGGCCAGAGACCGCTCCAGCGCTCCCTCAGCGGCCCCACGCCGGAGCGACGCTAGTCGTAGTAGCCGCGGATGTACGGCAGCAATGCGAGATACCGCGCCCGCTTGATCGCAGCCGCCACCCCCCGCTGGTGTCGAGCACATGTCCCCGTGGCTCGCCGCGGCAGGATCTTGCCACGGTCCGAAATATAGCGATCCAGCGTGCGTTCATCCTTGTAGTCCACGCTGGGCATCCGGGCCTCGCAGAACCGGCACGCCTTTCGAAAGGCCATTTACTCCTCCTTCGCGTCGGCGGACTCGTCCGGCTCCCCGGCGTCCGCGCCCGCAGCATCCGGCTCTGTATCCGCGTCCGTGTCGTCCGCCTCGGCTTCGTCGCCCTCGTCTGCTTCCTCGGCGGCGTCCGCTTCCTCGCCCTCGTCCGCTTCCTCGGCGTCGGTCGCCTCCTCAGCCTCGTCCGCTTCCTCAGCCTCGTCCGCCTCGTCGGCCCCTTCAGCCTCGTCGACCCCTTCAGCGTCGTCGGCCTCCTCGGTTTCGGACGCTTCGCTGGCCGGTTCCTCGGCATCTCCCTCGGCTGCTTCCTGGGCCTCCGGTGCCGCTCCTTCCGCGCCGGCTGTTTCTGCATCGGGGACCGCCGGCTTCTCCTCGGGGACCGGCAGCGGATGTTCCGCGATCACGATCAGGTACCGGAGGACGTCATCTTCGAGCTTCAGCACGCGCTCCAGCTCCACGAGCGGATCGGGTGCCGAAGTGAACTGGGCGACGACGTAGTGGCCGGTCCGCTGCTTCCGGATCGGGTAGGCGAGCTGGCGCTTGCCCCAGTGGACCGTCGCGGTGACTTCACCCGGACCGTCGGCCGTGATGATGGCGTGGTAGCGCTCGAGCTTGGCCTCGATCTCTTCGGAGGTCAGGCTCGAATGGAAGATGTACACGATTTCATAATCGCGCATGGAGAACTCCCCCGGTCTCGTCGGCCCCGACCCTCGGTCGGAGCAGGAGTCTGCATTTGGCGGCCCGCCAGAAGGCGGCGAACCCCTATGTGAAGGCGGCGCAAAGCTAGGTCATCCGGCCCCGCTGTCAAGGCGGGGCCGCGGACCCGGGGCCGGCAGTCCTGCTAGAAGAGCCCCAGGGCCCGCAGCACACCGCCGGCGGCGGCGAGGACGGCCTCCACGGCTTCCGGCGCCGCCGCGGCCATCCCATGCACATCGACGAACCAGGGCGCGAGGACCAGCGAGACGACGCTCATCAGCTTCACGACGATGTTCATGGACGGTCCGGACGTGTCCTTGAAGGGATCGCCCACCGTGTCGCCGACCACGGCCGCCTTGTGCGGGTCGGATCCCTTGCCCCCGTGGGCTCCCGTCTCGATGTACTTCTTGGCGTTGTCCCACGCGCCCCCGGAGTTCGCCATGAAGAGCGCGAGCAGCACGCCGGTCACGGTCGCGCCGGCCAGCGCGCCGCCCAGCGCCTCCACGCCCAGGAAGCGGCCGACCATGATGGGGACGATGATGGCCACGAGACCGGGCACGATCATCTCGCGCAGGGCGGCACGCGTGGAGATGTCGACGCAGCGCGCCGAGTCCGGCTTCGCCGTCCCCTCCATGATGCCGGGGATCTCCCGGAACTGGCGACGCACCTCCGCCACCATGCCGGCCGCCGCCCGGCCCACCGCCGTCATCGTGAGCGCGGCGATGAAGAACGGGGTCACGCCGCCGATGAAGAGCCCCATGACGACCAGCGGATTGATGAGGTTGATGCCCGTCTCGCGCAGACCCACCGCGTTCGCGTAAGCGGAGAACAGGGCCAGCGCCGTGAGCGCGGCGGAGCCGACCGCGAAGCCCTTCCCGATCGCCGCCGTCGTGTTGCCGAGCGAGTCGAGCGAGTCGGTGACCGAGCGGACCTCGGGCCCCAGTTCCGCCATCTCCGAGATGCCGCCGGCGTTGTCGGCCACCGGACCGTACGCGTCCACGGACATCGTCACGCCGACCGTGGCCAGCATCCCCACCGCGGCGATCCCGATCCCGTACAGACCGGCGAAGTTGAAGGCGAGGAAGATGGCGGCCGAGATCAGGAGCATCGGGATCAGGGTCGACTCCATGCCCACCGCGAGTCCCGTGATGATGTTCGTCGCGGAGCCCGTCTCGGAGGCCGCAGCAATGCGCCGGATCGGTTTCTCCGCCGTGTAGTACTCCGTCACGAGGCCGATGGCGATGCCGACCAGCGAACCGAACAGCATGGCCCAGAAGGGACCGGCGTTCGGGTGGATGAAGACCCACTTGCCCTGCGCCTCGGCATCGAACAGCTGCAGGTTCACCGTGATCGCGTACGCCGCGACCCAGAAGATCACGGCCCCGATGATCGGCGCCCAGCGGAGGGCCGAAGCCGGGCTCATGCGCTCGAGGACGCGGATGGCGAGAACGCCGACCGCGCTCGCCAGGAAGCCGGCCATGATGTAGAGGACCGGCAGCGCGACGGCCGCGAGGCGGGCTCCGTCGAGGATCATCGCGCTCGTCACGCCGATGACGATCGTGGCGATGACCGAGCCGACGTACGACTCGAAGATGTCCGCCCCCATCCCCGCCACGTCGCCCACGTTGTCGCCCACGTTGTCGGCGATCGTCGCGGGGTTGCGGGGATCGTCCTCCGGGATGCCGGCCTCGACCTTGCCCACCAGGTCCGCGCCGACGTCGGCGGCCTTCGTGTAGATGCCGCCGCCCACGCGCGCGAAGAGGGCGATCGAGGAGGCGCCCATCGCGAAACCCGAGATGATCTCGCCGAAGGAGCGGAAGCCGGTCGCCTGCGGATCGTAGATCATGATCACGGCGCCGATTCCGAGCAGGCCGAGCGCCGCCACCGCGATGCCCATCACGGCCCCGCCCGAGAAGGCCACGCGAAGCGCCTTGGCCTGACCTTCCGCGCGCGCCGCCTCGGAGGTGCGGACGTTGGCCGACGTCGCCGCTTGCATGCCGAAGAAGCCTGCCAGGACCGAGCAGGCCGCGCCCAGTGCGTAGGCGACCGCCGTGTGCGGGCCGACGAGCCAGAACAGGAGGGCTCCGACGACGACGATGAACGGCAGCAGCACAGTGTACTCGCGCCTCAGGAACGCCATCGCGCCCGAGTGGATCGCCTCCGCCAGCTCGGCCATCTTCTCGTTTCCGACGGGCTGCGCCTTCACGTACATGAACAGTGCGAAGGCGAAGAAGAGCCCGATCACGCCGAGCCAGATCGCAAAATCGATGTTTCCGACCACGTTTCCCTGCTCCCTTGACTATTCCCTTGACGATTCCCCGGTCAGCGGGGGTTCACCCCGGACGGTTGAAGCGGTTCATCGCCGCTTCCACACCATGGTCCAGCCAGTACTCCACCGCGTCCACGGCTCGGGGGAAGGCGCCCAGCGCTTCTTCCTCCTCCGCTCGCGGCATCCGTGCCAACACCCAGGCCGCCAGGTCGATGCGCTCGTCCGGCGGCCGCCCGACGCCGAGCCTGAGGCGACCGTAATCGTTCGAATCGAGACTCGCCGATATCGAGGCGAGACCGTTGTGCCCACCCGGCGACCCCCTCTTTCGCACGCGAAGGCGCCCGGCCGGCAGCGCGACATCGTCGACGAGGACGAGGATGTCGGTTGCCGGGTCGAACCGCCGCGCCGCGCGCAGCGCCGCCAGCGCCTCGCCGCTCCGGTTCATGTACGTCAGCGGCTTGTGGATCTCCACCCCCGGCCGCCCGGATCCCGTCGCCCACGCGGTGGCCCCGTCCGTGCGAAACGGCTCGGCGCCCCATCGGCGCGCCAAGCGATCCGCGAGCCACCAACCGATGTTGTGCCGCGTATCCCGGTACTTCGCGCCGGGGTTGCCCAGCGCGAGCAGCAGCCGCATCGCGCCGACGGACCCGACCCGGCCTCCGGCTCAGTCCTCCTCCGGCTCGTCGCTCGCGGCTTCGGCCTCCTCGCCTTCCACTTCCTCGCCCAGTTCCTCGTCGACTTCCTCTTCTTCTTCGAGGGCCGGCGGCACGACCGTGCATATCGTGGTCGTTTCGTCGTCGAGGATCGTGACCCCGCCCGCGTCAACGTCCGAGACATGAAGCGAGTCCCCGATCTCGAGTTCGGAGGTGTCGACCTCGAATCCGCTCGGAATCTCGTTCGGCAGACACTCGACTTCGAGCTCATGCCGGAGGAACTGGAGCATCCCGCCCATCTCCACGCCGGCTGGACTCCCTACGAGGTGGACCGGGATCGGCACCCGGATCTTCACGTCCGCGCGGATCTCGAAGAAGTCCACGTGCAGAAGCTGGGGTCGATACGGGTGGCGCTGGATCTCGCGGATCAGGACCGGGCGCGGCTCGCCGCCGTCGACCTCGAGGTCGATTACGGTCGTGGCCGCATGGACTTGGCTCAGGAGGCGCGAAAGCTCATGCGTGTCGAGCGCCAGCGACTCGGTCTCGTCGCGGCGGCCGTACACGACCGCGGGCAACTGGCCGCTCCGGCGGAGTTGTCGCGCCGCGCCCTTTCCGGAGGTGGTGCGCGTCTGCGCAGTCAGTCTGACGGATTCGTTCGTCATCATTCTCTCGGTTTTCTTTTCGGTTCCCTGATTCCGCACTTGAACGGTCCGCTACTTGAACAGTTTGCTCACGGAACTGTTCGTGTGCGTACTCTCGATGGCCTGCGCGAGCAGGCTCGCTACCGACAGCACGGTCAGGTTGGGGAGCGCTTCCATCACTCCCGGGGCGAGCGGCACAGTGTCCGTCACCGTGATCTCCTTCACATCGGCTGACGCGAGGCGCTCGAGCGCCGGCCCCGAGAAGAGCGGGTGCGTGGCGAGGACGTAGACGTCCAGCGCGCCGCGCTCCTTGAGCACTTCGATCGTCGACACCATGGTCCCGGCGGTGTCGATCATGTCGTCGGGCACGATGCAGTGCTTCCCTTCGACTTCGCCCACGATGTTCGAGACCTCCGCCTCGTTCGGCGCCGGACGCCGCTTGTCGATGATCGCAAGGTCTCCCCCGAGGCGGCGCGCGTAGCCCCGCGCCATCTTCGCGGCGCTCACGTCCGTCGCGACGACGACCAGATTGTCCAGCTTCTTCATCTCGTAGTAGCGCCGGAAGACCGGGGCCGCGTACAGGTGGTCCACGGGAATGTCGAAGAAGCCCTGGATCTGGTGCTGGTGAAAGTCGATCGAGAGCACCCTGTCCGCGCCGGCCGCCGTCATCAGGTTCGCGAGCAGCTTCGCCGCGATCGATACGCGCGGCTGATCCTTCCGGTCGGAGCGGCCATACCCGTAGTAGGGCACGACCGCCGTGACCCTCGCCGCCGAGGCGCGCTTCGCCGCGTCGATCAGGATCAGCAGTTCGAGCACGTTCTCCGCCGGCGGGTTCGTGGGCTGGATGAGGAAGACGTCGCGCCCGCGCACGTTCTCATCGATGCGGACGAAGATCTCGCCGTCGGCGAACCGCTTGATCGTGACGTCGCAGAGCCGCTCTCGGAGCACGTCGGCGATGCCCTGCGCGAGGGCGGGATTCGCCGTACCCGAAAGCAGCATGATCGGACTCGTGTGGAACGAGAAGTCCGTTGTATCCATGCGTGTCGACTGGCTCGCTGGTCTGGTTCCGGCGCTCGTCGCTCCGCACGCACGCGGAGGCCTTGCCGGAATGGAGAGAAACTGTGCGGGTCCCGAACCCGTGTGCCGCGAGGCCGCACCCCGCGGCGACAGCCGCCCAGACTACCGATTCACGCGGGTTCCTGTCAACGAGCGCCCGGCCTCGAGCGCGCGGCGGTTACTCTGCCGCCGGACCCGCCGGAATCGTGTAGATCACCTGCGTCGGGTAGGCGAATTCGACCCCGTGCGCCTCGAACTGCTCGTGGATCGCGAGCAGCACCGCCTGCTTCGAATCCATGAAGCGGTCGTATTCGGGCACGGTCATGTAGAAGATGGTGTCGAACTCGATCGCGGAGTCCGCGAAGCCCGAGAGGTGGCAGCGGTCGAAGCGGGTCTCCTCCTGCGCCGCCACGATCTCCTCGATCCAGCCGGGGATCTGCGCCAGGAGTTCGCGCGGCGTCTCGTAGGTCACGCCGACCTTCAGCGCCCCGCGCCGGTCCGCCATGCGCCCGAGGTTCCGGATCCGGGTGTTGATCACATCGCTGTTTCCGAGGATGAGTTGCTCGCCGCCGAGGCTGCGCAGCCGGGTCGTCTTGAGGCCGATGTGCTCCACCGACCCCTGGAAGTCGCCGATGACCAGGAAGTCGCCGATGACGAAGGGTTTGTCGAGGATGATGGAGAGCGACGCGAGCAGGTCGCCGAGCACGTTCTGGGCCGCGAGGGCGACGGCGATGCCGCCGATGCCGAGGCCCGCGAGCAGGGCCGCGACCTCGACCCCGAGGTTGTCGAGGATGAGGAGGAGGACGAGGGACCACACCGCGAGCCGGCCCACGAAGGAGAGCGCGCTGACCATGGTCACGGCCTCCGCGTCCTCGCCCGCCGTGGCATCCACGAACCGCCGCACCCAGAAGGCGATCGCGGCGCTGGCCCAGATCCCGCCCTGAACGACGATGGCGATGACCGCGGCGCGGCGAATGACGAGCGCCACCACGGCATCGAGTTCGAGCACGAGCGAGGCGGCGAAGAGCGCCACGAAGAGGATGAGACCGAACTTCGTCTCGCCGAGCACGCCAGCGACGAGATCGTCGACCGAGGTCCGGGTCTGGCTCGCGAAGCGCGCGAAGGCCCGCAGCGCGTAGCGTTCGAGGAGCCACAGCGCCAAGGTGGTGAAGGCGTAGATGCCGGCGGCGATCAGCCAGGCCGCAAGCGTGTTTCCGTAGATTGTCTGGTCCAGGCCCATGCCTTGAACTCCGTGTCTCTTGCGGGACGAATCAGGTGAGTTGCTTGACCATTTCGGTCACGTCGGTCGTCGGGCGCCGGCACGCGAAGCCCGAGCAGACATACGCCGCCGCCTTCCCGTCCACGAGATCGTGCGGCCCGGTGAAGGGCGCGATCTCCTCGAGCAGCTCCGCCGCGGGCGGTCCGGGCGCGTCAGGCCCCCCACCCGCGGGCTTGAAGAGGACGGACGTCCGGGGGCCGTAGCGGCCGGCAAGCGCGTCGAGCAGGCGGCGCGTGCCGGCGGCGTCGGGGTCTCCGGTGACGACGACTTCCTGCGACGGTCCGAGCGCGAGGTCGAGGGCGACGAGCGACATGGTGTGCGCGGAGGGTGCGCCGCCGACGGGGCCCGCCAGAGCCCGGCGCAGGGATTCCGCCCGGTCGAGGAGTTCGAGGTCGCCCGTGAGCCGGCCCAGCCGGAGGAGCACGTACCAGGTGGTCGCGTTGGCCGAGGGCGTGGCGCCGTCGTATAGCTCCTTCTGGCGTACGGGCAGGTCGCTCTGCGCCGCATCGACGTTGAACACGCCGAGGCGGTCGGGGTCCCAGAAGCGCTCCAGCAGCGCGTCCACCACCTCCCTGGCCGACCGGAGCCAGCGCGGGTCGAAGGTCGCACCGTAGAGTTCGATCAGCCCCCAGGCGAGGCAGGCGTGGTCCGCCGCCCCCGCCACGATGGCCGAGTCCCCGTCCCGGTAGCGGTGGAGCAGCGTCCCCTCCTCGTCCCGGAGCCGGTCGAGGATGAAGTCGGCCGCCTGCGCCGCCGCCTCGACAAGCGATTCGTCGCCGAACGCGAGTCCGCTTCGGGCCAGCGCCGCGATCATGAGCCCGTTCCAGTCGGTCAGAACCTTGTCGTCCAGAAGCGGACGCTCGCGCGTCGAGCGCGTCGCGAACAGGACGCGCCGGGCCTCTTCCAGCCGTTCTTCGATCCGATCGACTTCCTCCCCGAGCGCCGCCGCGATCTCCGCGGTCGTTTCGCCCACGTGAAGGATGTTCTCGCCCGTGCGCAGCCCCGACGCCTCATCGGCGAAGTTGCCGCGAGCCTCGACGCGGAACGCGCGTCTCGCGAGCCGGGTGCCATCCTCCCCGAGCGCCGGCCCGAGCACGGCATCGAATTCGTCCCGGGTCCAGACGTAGAACGCCCCCTCCCGGCCCTCGCTGTCGGCGTCCTCCGCGGAATGGAATCCGCCCTCCGCGTCCGTGAGGTCGCGCGCCACATACTCGTAGATCTCGTGCGCCACGGTGCGGTGTGCGTCGTCGCCCGTCATCTGCCACAACTCCGTGTACGCCATGGCAAGCAGCGCCTGGTCGTACAGCATTTTCTCGAAGTGCGGCACGAGCCAGCGTGCGTCCGTCGAGTAGCGGTGGAAGCCGTACCCTACGTGGTCGAAGATCCCTCCCCGACGCATCGATACGAGCGTCTTCTCGACCATCTCCACGCCGCGCCGGTCGCCGGTGCGGTCGCTCCATCGCAGGAGGAAGAGGAGTTGGTGCGGCGCGGGGAATTTCGGGGCCCGGGAGAACCCTCCCTGGTGGGGGTCGTAGCGGGCCAGCAGGTCGCTGAAGCCGCGGCGCAACGTGTCTTCGTCGAGTACACCGTCCATCGAACCCAGGCCGCGGACCTCGACTTCCCGGATGGCAGCCAGGGCCGAAACGCCCGCCGCCTCGACGTCCGCCCGCCGCTCCCGCCACAGAGCTGCGAGCCGCGGCAGCAGGTCCAGCATTCCCGCCCGCCCGGCCACGCTCTCGCGCGGGAAGTAAGTCCCGGCGAAGAAGGGCTGCTTGTCCGGCGTCATCACGATCGTGAGCGGCCATCCCCCCTGCCCCGTCATGAGTTGGCACGCCGTCATGTAGACGCCGTCGATGTCCGGCCGTTCCTCGCGGTCCACCTTGATCGACACGAAGTCCCGGTTGAGGAGCGCGGCCACATCCGCGTCCTCGAAGGACTCGCGCTCCATCACGTGGCACCAGTGGCAAGTGGCGTACCCGATGGAGAGAAAGATCGGGCGATCCTCGACCCGCGCGCGCTCGAACGCCTCCTCATCCCATGGAACCCAGTCCACGGGATTGAGGGCGTGCTGGAGAAGATAGGGGCTCTTCTCCCGCGCGAGCCGGTTGGCCCGCCCGTCGGGGCGGGGGTTGGAATCAGGCATGGGATTGGCCCCCCAGGGGTCGAACCTGGATCATCGGCTCCAAAGGCCGGTGTCTTGCCATTAGACGAGGGGCCAGAAGCGCCGAACATGACGCGACGCGGCAGAGCGAGTCAATCAGACGGGGAGCGTGATCTCCTCTATTCGGGGATCTCCGGTGCCCTCGAACCCCGCAAGGCTTCGGCGGGCGCGCGCGCGCTCCCTGTCGTCGCGGAAGATCGCAAACAGAGCGGAGCCCGATCCGGTCATCGCGGCCACCGTCGGATCGCACGACCGAAGCCGTTCGAGGAGTTCCGACAGTACCGGATGCCGGGAGAGGACGGGCGCCTCGAGGTCGTTTCGGACGAGACGATCGAGGGAGCCCCACTCCGTCAACCTCGTCCCGCCCGGAAACACCGAGGCCCCTCCGGCATCGACGTCCGTGCGCCCGAGCCAGCCATACGCCTCGGGGGTGGAGACGTGGATTCCGGAGCAGACGAGCAACGCGGGCCGCGGTCGGGGCGGCCGGAGCGGGAGGAGCCGGCGCCCGCGCTCCCAGCCCAGGGCCATCGGTACCCCGAGGAGGGCGAAAGGCACGTCGCTCCCGATCTCGCCGGCGAGGGACAGGAGTTCGCCTTCATCCAGGCGGGGCCACCGGTCCGCGAGCAGGCGCAGTGTCGCGCCCGCGTCCGCGCTTCCCCCGCCGAGTCCGCTCCCCATCGGGATCCGCTTCGTGAGGCGGATGTGGACGGCAGGCCGCCTCCGCCTCCCGAAGGCCCGGTCGAGGAACCCTGCCGCCGCCTGCCAGCAGAGATTCGAAGGTCCATCCGGAACACCCTCCGACAGCGGTCCGTCGACGGAGAGACCGACGCCTGCCCGAGCAGCCTCCGGCTCGAACTCGGAGAGGCTGACGGTGTCGGAGATGCTGGTGCGGGCGAGTATGGTCTCGACGCCGTGAAAGCCCGTTTCGTCCCGGGCGAACACGCGCAGGCGCAGGTTGATCTTCGCGTGTGCTTCCGCGCTCCCGACCTCCCCCGCACCCCTCACGCCGAGGCTTCCGGCGCTCGCCGCTCTCTCGGTCCCAGTTCACGGCGGCTGATCCCGAGGCGCCGCATGTACCAGATCCCGAGTACCGTGATGGGCAGGAAGGTGAGGATGTGGTAGCCCGCGGCGAAGCTGATGATTCTCGCCGGCTCGATCTGATGGAGTTCAAGCGCGACGCGGGCCGCCGTCTCGAACGGTCCGAAGTACCCCGGCGTCGACGGAATCGCGACGGCGAAACTGATCGTCGTCTGGAGGACGAGCGCGCCGAGGAACCCGGGCCTGACGATGTCGAACGCGAGGAACCCGAGATAGAACGAAAAGGCGTTCCAGCCCCACACGGCGAACGACCACAGCATTGCGCGGGCGAAGACGTGCGCGTGGCGCAGCGCCCCGAGACCGGCGACAAATGCAGCAAGCACGTCCGTGATCCGGTCGGCGACGCGGTCCGGTGCGAGCCGATGAGACCACTTGGCCGCGAGCCGGAGGAAGCGGTTCGGGAAGCGGACGAGCAGGGCGAGCGCAATCAGGTTCGCGGAGACGAGGATGACCCCCACCGTGAACAGGTCGCGCAGCGTTCCGGAGGCGGCTTCGTCGACCCCTACGATGAAGAAGGCGGGGACGAGGAAGACCATGAGGACGATCGCGTCGAGCAGACGCTCCACGATGAGCGAGGCCAGCGCGGCGGTCAGCGGCACCGGGGTGATCCGAGACAGCGAGTAGGCGCGGGCGAACTCCCCGAGCCGGCCGGGGAGGACGTTGTTCGCCATGAAGCCGATGCACACGGCCGCGTAACGCGAACCGAACGGCAGGCTCCCGTTCGAGGCGCGGAGGAGGATCTCCCACCGTATCGCGCGGATGTTGAAGGTGAGCGTTGCGACCACCGTGGCGGCCAGCAGCAGCCACACGTTCGCCTCGCCCAGGTGTCTCAGGAGTTCGGCTGCCGAGACGTCCCGCAACGCCCAGACAAGAAGCGCGACGGAGACGAGGACGCCGATGAGGACTGTGAGGCGGCCTTTCACCCGCGCGCCTCGCGCACGAGTTCCGACATCTCGAGCACCGCGCGCTCCATCCCCACGAGCACGGAGCGGCTCACGATCGAGTGGCCGATGTTGAGTTCCTCACACTCCGCGATCGCCGCCACCGGCTGAACGTTCTCGTAGGTGAGTCCGTGTCCGGCGTGCACCCCGAGGCCGGCGGCTTCCGCCCGGGCCGCCGCATCCTCCAGCCGCGCCAGTTCGTGGTCGGCGTGCGCCTGGTCCGGTGCGTTGGCGTATTCGCCGGTGTGGAGTTCGATCGCGGCGGCGCCCGCTTCCGCCGAGGCATCCACGGCCGCGGGATCGGGGTCGATGAAGAGCGAGGTGCGGATCCCGGCGTCCTGCAGCCGCGCCACGGCGGCGGCGATGCGGGCCGGATCGACGGACAGGTCCAGTCCGCCTTCCGTCGTCAGTTCCTCCCTCTTCTCGGGGACGAGCGTGGCCTGCGCCGGCCGCCAGCGCTCGGCGAGGGCGAGCACCTCTTCCTCGGCCGCGAGTTCGAGGTTGACGAGCGTGCGCACCGTCTGCTGCAGGAGTCCCACGTCGCGGTCCTGGATGTGCCGGCGATCCTCTCGCAGGTGCACCGTGATCCCGTTCGCGCCCCCGAGTTCGGCGAGCACGGCGGCCCGCACCGGATCGGGTTCGTCCGTGCCGCGCGCCTGCCGCACCGTCGCCACGTGATCGATGTTCACGCACAGTCGGCAGTCGACCAGGTGCGAGAAGCTGCTGTTCGCCATGATGTGCTCCCGTTATTCGGCCTCGCGGCCCGCTGCGTCAGGCGGCGTCGGCCCGCTCCACGGCCAGGCCGCTCTCGCGCCAGCGGCCGGCCACCGCGACGGGTACGCGGGCCACGATTACCACGCACCCGGCTTCGTACACCCGCTCCAGCACCTCGCCCTCGCGGTACGCCTCGGCCAGTCGGGCGCCGTCCCCGATGGGCAGGCTCACCCGCACCGTCTCGAGGCGGGCCCGCATCGCGGCCTGAAGGGCCTCGCGCAGCGGATCCAATCCACCCTCCTCCACGATCGACGTCAGAACGTGCGGCCGACCGTTCGCCGCGGCCCGCTCACGCAGCGCCCGCTCCTCCTCGTGCGTGAGCCGATCGATCTTGTTGTAGACCTCGACCACCGGACGGTCCGCCATGCCGGCCTCCGCCAGCACTCCCTCCACGGCCTCTCGCTGTGCGTCCCGGCTCGGCGACGACGCATCGATCACATGCAGCAGGAGGTTGGCCTCGGCGAGTTCTTCCATCGTCGCCCGGAAGGACGCCACGAGATGATGCGGCAGCTTCCGGATGAACCCCACGGTATCGGTGAGGAGGATCGGACCCGGGCCTTCGAGATCGCAAACCCGGGTCGCCGAGTCCACCGTCGCGAATAGCCGATCCTCCACGAAGACGTCCGAGCCCGACAGGCCGCGCAGGATGGAGGACTTGCCCGCATTCGTATAGCCCGTGAGGGCCACGGTGAACTGCTCGCTCCGTGCCCGGCGCTGCGTGACCCGCGCCCGCGCGATGTGGCCGAGCTTGCGGCGCAGCCGGGCCAGGCGCCGGTCGATGAGTCGGCGGTCGGTCTCGATCTGCTGCTCCCCGGGTCCGCGCGCGCCGATGCCCCCGCCTTCGCGAGAAAGGTGGGTCCACATGCGCTTCAATCGGGTCCGCATGTACTGAAGCTGGGCGAGCTCCACCTGGAGCTTCGCTTCCGAGGTCCGGGCCCGCAGCGCGAAGATGTCGAGGATGAGTTCGGTCCGGTCGAGCGCGCGCACCCTCAGCGCCGCTTCAAGATTCGCCCCCTGGGCGGGCGTGAGTTCCTCGTCGAAGATGGCGAGCGTCGCATCGTGCTCGCGGAGCGCCGCCGACAGGCGTTCGACCTTCCCCTTGCCGATGAAGGTCGAGGCGTTCGGCGTGCGCAGACGCTGGACGACCGTGCCCCGGACATCGGCTCCCGCCGTCGCCGCGAGGCGGGCGAGTTCCTCGAGGTGTTCGTCCACCGTCTCCTGGGGCATGTCGGGCGGAGGCGCGCCCACGAGAACCGCGCGCTCAGCCATCCGGTCCGAAGTCACTCTGTCGATCGATTCTCCTCCATCCTGTCGACCCCCGGCTCCGCTTCAGCCGCTGCCCGCGCCCGGCTGTCGCGGATCGCTTCGAGCCGGCGCCTCGCGTCCGCTTCCCAGCCGCGCTCCACGGGATCGTACCAGCGGCTTCCGCTCAGCGACTCCGGAAGGTAGGACTGGGCGGCCACGCCGTCTTCGTCGTCGTGATCGTAGCGGTACCCCGATCCGTACCCAAGTTCCTTCATGAGCCGCGTGGGCGCGTTTCGAATATGGAACGGGACGGGCTCGGCGGGCGTTTCGCGCGCCGCGCCGGCAGCGGCGCCGAAAGCCCGGTAGACCGCGTTCGATTTCGGGGCGATGGCCAGGTACGTGACCGCCTGGGCCAGGGCCAGATCTCCTTCGGGGCTACCGAGAAAGTGGTACGCGTCCCGCGCCGCGATCGTGACTGCCAGCGCACCGGGGTCCGCGAGTCCGATATCCTCGGCGGCCATGCGCACGATGCGTCGGGCCAGGTACATGGGATCCTCGCCGCCGTCCAGCATCCGCGCGAGCCAGTAGAGCGCCGCGTCCGCGTCCGAGCCCCGCACGGCCTTGTGCAAGGCGGAGATGAGGTTGAAGTGCTCCTCGCCCGACTTGTCGTAGCGCGCGAACCGTTTCTGCAGTGCGGCCGCCACATGTTCGACGGAGATCGCCGCGACGCCGGCCACGCCGGCAAGATCCGCCGCCGTCTCGAGCGCGTTCAGGGCGCGCCGGGCATCCCCATCCGCCTCGACCCCGAGTCGGGTCAACGCGTCCGCGTCTATGCGGAGGCTCCGGTCTCCGAGGCCGCGCTCGCGGTCCTGAAGCGCGCGAGCGCAGATTTCCGTGACCTCTTCCGGCGCCAGCGGCTCGAGCACGAAGACGCGCGTGCGGGACAGGAGCGGGCCGACGACCTCGAAGCTGGGGTTCTCCGTCGTGGCCCCGATGAGCGTGACCGCGCCGCGCTCGACGTGCGGGAGGAGGGCATCCTGCTGCGCCCGGTTGAAGCGATGGATTTCATCCACGAAGAGGACGGTGCCGCGGCCGGTGGCCGCGCGGCGCGCCTTCGCCTCTTCGAGGATGCGGCGGACGCGCGGAATACCATCGGTCACGGCCGAGAAGGGGACGAAGGCAGCCTCCATGCGGCTGGCCAGCAGTCCCGCCAGCGTCGTCTTACCCGTTCCCCGGCGGGCCCCAGAAGATGAGGCTCGGGACGCGGCCGCTCTGAATGAGCTGGCGCAGGGGCTGGCGCTCGCCTACGAGCTTCGGCTGTCCGACGAACTCCTCGAGCGCACGGGGCCGCATGCGGGCGGCGAGCGGCGAGTCGGTGAGGCCGGCATCTCGAGTCCCGGCGGCCCCGCCCGGCTTCGCGGCATCCGCGGACTCGGCGCCCGGTTCCACGTCGGCGAAGAGGCTCGGTTCGTCAGTCATCGGCCTCAGTCATCGGCGTCGGGCAGCCCGTCGCCGGCCGCGAGCGCGTCGCGTGGCCGCGAGGCCTCCGCGAGTGAGCCGATCTCGATCAGGCGCCGGGCCTCTTCGAGGAGGAGTTCATACTCGTTGCGGCCCGGGTCTTCGATGACCTGTTCGAGCAACTCCTCCAGCAGCATCCGAACGAGCGGACCCGGCGACATGCCGAGCGCGAGGAGGTCGTCTCCCTTGACCGCGAGACTTGCAAGATCCAGAGCCGGGTCTCCCTCGCGCTCTTCCCGCACGCGCTTCTGCGTCGCCGCCAGGTAGCGCTCCGCCCGTGTCTCTCCCGCTTGGCGGGCTACGGCGAAGTGCAGCGCGAACAGGTCTTCCCACGCGTCGCCGACCGATGCGAGCCAGCGCCGATGCTCCGCCGCGGAGTCCAGGGCGCCCACGAAGGGGAGGTACAGCCGGGCGAGCCGGGTGACGTAGCGCCGGTCCGCGTTGGAGAACTTCAGACGGGAGAGCAGCGACTCGGCGGCTTCGGCGCGCCCCTCGGGCGTGTCGGACGCGGACACGAGCAGACTCGCCAGGCGCACATTGCCTGCCTGCGCCGGAGCCGCATCGACGGCGCCGAGCGCGGACCTCCACGCGTCGCCATCGGCCGCCAGCCCCAGCAGCTCCGGATACCAGTGGCCCAGCGCCCCGCACGTCGCGTACAGGTCCAGCGCGGCCGAAGGCTTCGGGTCCGCCATGACCTTGAGCAACTCCTCGCGCACGCGCTCGGCCGACAGCCCGGACAGACCGCCCACGGCCTCTCGCATCGCTTCGTCCGTGCGCGCCTCCACCGCCCACTCGAATCGCCCCGCGAACCGGAAGCCGCGCAGGACGCGCAGGTAGTCCTCGCGGAAGCGCGCATCGGCATCTCCCACGGCGCGCAGGATCCCGTCTTCGATATCCTCCGCGCCGCCCCACTCGTCGCGCACCTCGCCGGAGGCGGGCCGCCAGGCGATCGCGTTCGCCGTGAAGTCCCGGCGGCTCAGGTCCTCCCCGATGGAGTCGGCGAAGGCCACCCGCGCGTGGCGACCATCCGTCTCGACATCACGCCGAAAGGTCGTCACCTCGTAGCTGTCGTCCCCATCGAGCACCGTGACGGTCCCGTGCGATACCCCGACCGGCACGGTCCGCCGAAAGAGACACATGACGTCGTCCGGGCGGGCGTCCGTCGTGAGGTCCCAGTCCGGCTCGGGCAGGCCGGGCGCCCGTCCGACCTGCTGGACGTAGGCGTCGCGGATGGAGCCGCCGACGGCCCAGGCCTCGAACCCCGCGGCTTCCAGCCGTGCCGCGGTTCGGGAGAACCCGGGCGGCGGGGAGAACCGGCCCGGATCGATCCCGGTCACGGCATTCTCAGCCACACAGCACGCTGCCGCCGTTCACGTTCAGGATCTCTCCGGTGATATGCCGGGCCGCGTCGGAGAGAAGGAAACAGATGGGACCGGCGATGTCCTCGGCGCTCGCGACCCGTCCAAGCGGAATGAGCGACAGCGCGGCGCGCCCCGCATCTCCCTGAAGGGCGGGCGAGGCCATGTCCGTGTCGACCCACCCCGGGGCGACAGCGTTCACGTTGATCGAACGCGGACCGAGTTCGGTCGCGATCGATTTGCAGAACGCGTTGATCGCACCCTTCGATGCGGCGTAGTGGCTGTGCTCCGCCTCCCCTCTCTGGGACGCGGTCGAGGACACGAGCACGATTCGCCCGTCCTCCCGCATGCGCCGCGCCGCTTCCCGCGTGCTGGCATAGATCGAGGTGAGGTTCGTCTCGATCATGAGACGCCATTCCGCCGCCCCGAGCACGTCCAGAGGCCGCGGCTCCACGTTCCAGATCCCGGCGTTGCCCACGAAGCCGTCGAGTCCGCCGAATTCCGCATCGGCGTGCTCGAAGAGAGCCCGACAAGCCTCCGGGTCGGCCAGATCGCCCCCGGCGCACCAGTGACGGCCGTCCGGGGCCAGCGCGCGCGCCTCCTCTACCGCCTGCCGCGCCTCCGCCTCGGCACGATGATAGGCGATGCCGACGGACGCGCCCGACGCCGCGAGGCTTCGTACGGTCGCGCGACCGATCCCGCGCGAGCCGCCGGTCACGAGTACCCGTCTGCCCGCGAGTCCCGGCATCGGCGCCGTCACTTCGCCTCCTCCTGCGCTCCGAAGTACTCGCCGATCAATCCGTGCGGCCCCGTCCGATCCGCCAGTCGGCGCGCCCGCGCGGCGCTTCCCCCCAGCGCCGGCTCGGCCGCCGCTTCGAGCGCGTAGGTGAGAATTGCGTCCGCGGCGAGCAGGGTGACCGCCTCCGAGCGGTCCGCTTCGCCGTCCGCGACCGTCGCCAGGGCATCGAGCGCCGCATGGACCAGGCCGTCCTCGCCGTCCTCCAGACGCCCTCGAACCAGCGGCCACACGGCCTCCGCCAACTCCGCCGGAGCGCCCTCCAGCCGCCCCGCGAGCCACGCTTCGAGCGTGAGAGAGCCGGGATCGGCCGCCACCTCAGCCACCGGACAAGGCGGGGACACGCTCGGCGGCCCAGGCCCTCGCGGCTCCGAGCCCATCTTCCGCGCGCGACGGATCCCCCACGCCACCCTGAGCGAAGCGCGCGCTCCCGCCGCCGCCGGAACCCGTGGCCCGGCTGGAGACGCGGACGAGGTCTCCGGCCTTGACGCCGAGCCGGATGAGATCGTCCGAGACGACGGAGATGAACGCATGGCGATCCTCGTCCGAGAACACGACGTGAACGACCGCGGCTCCCGACCCCATCCCGCCGCGCAGGCGGTCGCCAAGCGCGCCGAGGTCGGTACCGCCGGGCACCTCCAGCCGCCCCGCCACGAAACGGGCCCCGTTCGCGTCCGCCGCACCCATCTCGCCCGCACGAGCGAGCAGCGTCTCCAGTTGTCGTTCGGCGGCATCCCCCCTCTGTCCCCTAACTTCTTCGGCGAGTGCGTCACGTTCCTCGAGGAGCCGGTCCATGCGGGCCGCCAGGTCGGCCGGCGGGCAGCGCAACCGCGCGGCCAGTTCGGTGATGATCCGATCCCGCTCCAGCTCGCGTCGGTACGCCCCCTGCCCCGTCACTGCTTCGATACGCCGGATCCCCGCCGCGACCCCGGTCTCGGACAGAATCCTGAATGTCCCGATCTGACCGGTCGTGCGGACGTGCGTCCCGCCGCACAACTCCAGACTCAGACCCGGAACTTCGATCACGCGCACGATGTCTCCGTATTTCTCCCCGAAGAGGGCCATCGCGCCGGCCGCGATCGCCTCGTCATAGTCACGTTGCGATGCGTCCACATCGTGGTTCCCGAGGATCGCTTCCGTCACCTCCGCTTCGATGTCCGCCCATTCCTCCGGCGTCAGCGGACCCCGATGGCTGAAGTCGAAGCGAAGCCGATCCGGGGCCACCAGCGATCCGGCCTGCTGCACGTGCTCGCCCAGCCGGTTGCGGAGCGCGGCGTGCAGCAGGTGCGTCGCCGTGTGGTTCCGCTCCGTATCGCGGCGGATCGGATCCACCTGTGCGCATACATAGTCGCTGACCACCCCCTCGGCCTCGGGTAGCGAGCCTTCCGCCAGCGTGCCCGCGACCACGGTCCGGTCGTCGTCGGCCCAGACAGTGGAGATGTCGACAGCCCAGCCGTCCCCGATGACGCGTCCCGTGTCGGAGACCTGGCCGCCGCTCTCCAGGTAGAAGGGATTCCGCTCGAGAAGGAACGCGTGCAGCCCGTCCCGTGCCCAGCGCCGGCAGTCGGTTTCGATCTCAAGTTCCCCGTAACCCACGAACTCCTGCGAACGGGGGCCGAGGGAGGCGGTCGCCTGAATGGAACCGACAAGCTCGCCTGTAAGAGTCGCACGCGCCCCTTTGCGCGAACGGACGCGCTGGGCCTCCAGAGCTTCGCTGAAGCCTTTCCAGTCGACCTCGTAGCCGCGCTCGCGGGCGATGAGGCCGGTGAGGTCTTCCGGGATGCCGTACGTGTCCTTGAGCTTGAACGCGACGTCGCCCGCGACCGTACCCGAACCTCCCTGCGGCATGGCCCGATCGATCTCGCGCATGCCGCCCTCGATCGTCGAGAGGAAGAGTTCCTCCTCGGCTTGCGTCGTGGAGAGCAGGTGCTCCCGCCTCGCCGCCAACTCGGGGAATGTCGCAGACATGCGGTCCACGACAACGTCCACGAGGTCGTGCAGGAGCGGGTCGCGACGGCCCAGCAGCCAGTAGTGCCGGACCCCGCGGCGCAGGATCCGCCGCAGCACGTAGCCCCGCTTCTCGTTCGAGGGGAAGACGCCATCGGCCAGCAGGAACGCCACCGCCCGCGCGTGATCCGCCAGGACGCGGAACGCGACACCATCGTCCCAGTTTTCGGGCGCCCGCGAGTAGGCGATCCCCAGACCCTCCTCCGCCGCTTCGATGATCGGGAGGAAGAGGTCCGTGTGGTAGTTCGTTCCCACGCCCTGCAGCAGGGCCGCGATGCGCTCGAGTCCGGCCCCCGTATCGATCGAGGGCGCGGGGAGCGGCGTGTCCGTGCCGTTCGGCGCGCGGTCGAACTGCATGAACACGAGGTTCCAGAACTCGATGATCGCGTCCGCCTCGCCGGCCGCCTCGAACTGCGCGTCCGTGATCCGGTCATCGCGATCCGTCCGCAGGTCGTAGTGCAGCTCGGAGCAGGGACCGCACGGACCGGTATCCCCCATCTGCCAGAAGTTGTCCTTGTCCCCCAGGCGCCGCACGCGCGACTCCGGAATCGAGGTCAGTTCCAGCCAGAGGTTGAACGCGTCGTCGTCGTCGTGGTGGACCGTGGCCCACAGTCGGTCGGGTTCCAGGCCGAGGTCGCCGGTCACCCACTCCCAGGCGAAAGCGATCGCCTCGCGCTTGAAGTAGTCGCCGAAGGAGAAGTTCCCGAGCATCTCGAAGAAGGTGTGGTGACGCGCGGTCCGCCCCACTTCTTCGAGGTCGTTGTGCTTGCCGCTGACGCGCAGACACTTCTGGGACGTGACTGCGCGGGGCCGGTCGGGGCGCTCCGTTTCTCCCGTGAAGATGCCCTTGAACTGCACCATCCCGGCATTCGTGAACATGAGCGTCGGGTCATCCGCAGGGACGAGCGGGCCGCTGGGCAGATGTATGTGCCCCTGCCGCTCGAAGTAGGAGATGAAGCTCTGCCGGAGTTCGTCCGCCTTCATCGTGTATCCGTCCGACTCGTGGCTCTCGTTTTCCCGTTCCGTCCGGCGCTATCTCGCCGGGCCATCCTCATCCGGCCAGTTCGCGTCGATCCATGCCCGAATGCTGCCAGCGGCGAACCCCCGTCTGGCCAGGTAGTCGAACAGCCGTCGACGTGCCTTCGCCGGGTCCGCTCCCGTCAGCCTCCGCGCCCGAGCGGTCGCGACGCGACGGAGCAGTGCCTCTTCCGTCGCGTCCTCTTCCACCATCGCCTCGCGGATGCCGCGATCCGCGTCCTCCCGCGACACGCCTCGTGCGAGAAGGTCGGACTGCATGCGACGGGACCCGCAGGGCCGGAGCCTGATGCGGTCTCGGGCGAAGCTGGCCGCAAACTGCGCATCGTCGAGATACCCCAGCGCTTCGAGACGTTCCAGCGCGTGTTGAATCGCGGCCCCGTCGATCCGATCCCGCCCCAGCCGACGTTCCACTTCCCGGCGACTTCTCGGGCGCACGGAAAGGTAGCGCAGCCCGACCGACATCGCTTCGGCCCGCCCGGCCGCGGCCCGGACAGCTTCGAGTTTTTCCGGTCCGAGCTGGACCCCGACGGTGAGCCGCAGTCCATGCACATCTTCATCGCGAAGCCGACCAAGGGAAACGCCGTCCAACTGGACGTCCGTCCAGCCGGAACGGCGCTTGACCGGGACAAGGCCGGTGATCTCGTTCACGTGCTACCGGCCGTCAAGGCGGCCTCCGACCGCCGCCCCTGGCAGAGGTTCCCCGGCTGCGTCGCGGCAGAGGGCCGAGACTAACGCCGGGTCGCCTGCTTCGAGGGGGGCCGGGAGTTCCTGGACTTATCCGCGTCCGCATCCGCCGCAGCCGTGTCCGGCTCCGGCACGGTCATTCCGAGTTCGTCGCGGATCCGGGCCTCGATCTCTTCCGCGATATCCGGATTCTCGCGCAGGAAGGTCTTCGAGTTTTCGCGCCCCTGCCCGAGCCGGACATCGTCACCGTATGAGTACCAGGCGCCCGCGCGGCTCACGATGCCTATGCTCTCGCCCATGTCCACGAGCAGACCCTCCCGGCTCACGCCCTGGTTGAACATGATGTCGAACTCGGCCTGCTTGAACGGCGGTGCGCACTTGTTCTTGACGACCTTCACGCGTGTCCGGCTTCCGACCAGATTGTTTCCTTCCTTGATGGAGGCGATCCGGCGGATGTCCAGTCGGAGCGAGGAATAGAACTTCAGCGCCCGGCCACCCGTCGTGGTCTCGGGGCTCCCGTACATGACACCAATCTTCTCGCGAATCTGATTGGTGAAGATGACGGCGGTGTTGGAGCGCCCGATCGCGCCCGTGAGCTTGCGGAGAGCCTGCGACATCAACCGTGCCTGAAGGCCGACGTGCGAGTCGCCCATCTCCCCTTCGATCTCCGCCCTGGGTACGAGAGCGGCCACCGAGTCCACCACGATGACGTCGAGCGCGCCGGATCGGACGAGCACTTCGGCGATCTCCAGTGCCTGCTCGCCCGTGTCGGGCTGCGACACGAGGAGGTTCTCGACATCGACCCCCAGCTTCTTTGCGTACCCCACATCGAGCGCGTGCTCGGCGTCGATGAACGCCGCCACACCCCCATCTTTCTGCGCGTTCGCGATCACGTGGAGCGTGAGAGTGGTCTTCCCCGAGGACTCGGGGCCGAAGATCTCGGTGACGCGCGACCTCGGGATGCCGCCGATTCCCGTGCTGTGGTCCAGATTGAGCGCACCGGTCGAAATGGCCGGAATCCGCACCCGCGCCCCTTCGGTTCCGAGCCGCATGATGGCTCCCTTGCCGTGAGCCCGTTCGATCTGGTTGAGGGCCACGGACAACGCCTTCTTCTGTTCCTGGTTCATCTCCACACCCATTTCACGCTCTCCCGATTCCCGAGGGTTCCGCAGCGCCGATGACGGGGAGCCGATCACCCACCGCAGCGGACGTTGACAATACGACTCGGGACGACCTTTCGCAATTTCTTCGGTTTTTCTCTCATCGCTGCGTCCGGCGTCCGTTTTCGAGCCTCGTTTCAAACTTCGGGGGGCACGTCAACGGGGTGTCAAACAGGCGTTGCGACTACGGCCCCACACGCGGGACAGAAGGCTTCGGTCCCGGCCAGTGACTGCTCGCAGTCCGGGCACCGGCTCGGGGCTGGCGGGGCGTTTCCGCGGTCCCCGCCCGGACGCTGCTCCCGTCCTTTCCGTCCGGAGGCCACGGCGTCCCGGGCGTCGATGGCGGCCCGCTCCAGACGGGCGCGCAGGAGCCTGTACTCCTCCTCGCGGAGCTTCCCCGTGTGGTATTCCAACTCGAGGTCCCTCAGCGCCTCGATGGCCGCGTCGCGCCGTTCCGCGGAGCCGAGCGAGGCACCCGTGTCGTCTCCCGCCCGAATCGCGGCCCAGATGGTCGTCACGAGGAGCACGACGAGAATGCTGCCGAAGAGCACGAATCCGGTCACGCGTTCACCCTCCGTCGCCGACTCAGCTCGCGTCGTGCCTCCGCAAGCTTCAGAGCCCGGGACGCCGCTTGAGCGGGGCCGTCCGCGACCTCCTCGACCACGCCCTCCGGGAGGGAAGAGGCGAGCCCGATCACGGGCACCCCGAACTTCCGGCAGAACGCCGCCTCGCTGAGCGTCCCCCACTCGCCGGCAATCGCGATCACCGCTTCGGACGCCCGCGCCACGACGACGTTCCGCGCCTCCCCCAGTCCGGTCGGGATCGGGATCGTGACCCCTCCCGCCGCGGCCCCGGCGTCGCCGCCGGGCAGAATCCCCACCACGGTCCCTCCTTCCGAACAAGCTCCGTCCGCCGCCGCCCGCATGACGCCGCCCATCCCGCCGCAAACGACGATCGCACCCGCGCGGGCGAGAGCCGCGCCCACGGCGTGCGCCAGGTCCGCGTCCCCCGCCGCCGCCTCTCCCGAGCCGATGACTCCGATCCGCAGCGGACGCACTCTCAGCGGTCCACCAGAAGAGTCACCGGACCGTCGTTCGTCAGTTCCACGTCCATCATCGCCCCGAACTCCCCTTCCGCGACCTCACCACCCGCCCGGCACAACTCCACAAAGCGGTCATACAGCGCGCGGGCGGCCTCGGGTCGCGCGGCCCCCGTAAAGGACGGGCGGCGACCCCGGGACGCGTCCCCGTACAACGTGAATTGAGACACGATCAGAAGCGCTCCGCCAACGTCGCGAGCCGAGCGGTTCATGCGGCCCTCGTCGTCCGCGAACACCCTGAGGCCCCACAGCTTGTCGGCCATCCAGGTCATCTGCGCATCCGAATCGTCCGGCGCGAAGCCCACGAGAACGACGAGCCCCCGACCGATCGAGCCCACGGTCTCGCCTCCGACCCGGACCCGGGCCCGGCTGACTCGTTGAATCACGACTCGCAATGGCGCCGCCCGGTTGCCGTCCCCAGTGCCGGTTTTCCACAAAGCGTGGAAAACGGTGTGCCCCGAAAAGATGCGACAGCCTTGAGTCCCGAGCGACTCCCTCCGGCGCGTGTCCCGCTCCGTGCCACAACATCCACGTTTTTTGGACAAGATATGGACAATATTTCAACATCATGTTTTTCGAAAAAACTGCGTGATCCACGTCTGTGAATCACCGTCTTGCGACGAGTCAGTTCCGGAACGGCGGAAGCCCCTGCTCCGCAGACCGCTGCGGAGTACATCGGGTCCTGCTCGCCCGACCGTTCGCCGAGCACCGCTCGAGAGGACGAAAGCGCATGTCTCGGGCCGGGCCGGCAACGTAAGGCGGGAGAAGCGAGAGACGGGATGGATGCACTCAGCCCTTGGCCACCCGAAGGTGTCAGGGGCTGAGTGAAGAGGCTTGTTTACGGCCAACCACCGCCGGTCCTGGTAGCTTGCGCGGTCTCCCAGAACCTCACCGAGCCTGGTACCGTCCGCCCGACCAGCTGTGCTCGATCCCTCTGCTTTCGGTCGCCTCGTTCCGTTGCCGAAACTCCGCTTCCTCTGGCCCGGGACTCGCGCCCCGGTTTCGCGATCTCGCGTCGGGCAACTCGCGGTGCGGTCTTCGGCCTCGACCTCCGGTCGGTCGGTGCCGCCTCCCTTAGCACTCCCTGATTCTAAAAAGATTTTTTTGGGCCGTCAAGAACCAATCTCTGCCAGCAGCATTTTTTTCAAAAATTCATTGTTCCGATGTCCGTTTTCCGTAATGATTCGCAAGGGAAAACGGGAATTTGGTCATTGGCCGTGCCAGAGATCCGTGGGAGCGGCGTCGATGCGTGAGCCCGACTGCTCCAGGTGGCGGAGCAGGCGGTTCAGGAGCGCTTCGTCCGGCAGAGTGCGACGCAGACCGGCTACGCTGGCGACGATGACGAGGTTCTCGCGCGCCCGTGAGAGGGCGACGTTGAGCAGCCGGGGAAAGTCCCGGTTCCGCCGCTCATCCAGGAACCAGCTGCGCCCGGGGGGTGCATCCACCGTGTCGATGAGGACGAGACGCTTCTCTCGGCCCTGAAAGCGATGGATCGTACTCACCTCGAGATCGGCGGGGGCGGCGCGACCGAGCCGACGCCGGATGAGATCGCGCAGGTGACGGGTCTGTGCGCGGTAGGGCGAGACCACCGCGATGTCGTCGACCCCATCCCGGGCCGCCGCGGCCAGGTAGTCGGCCACGGCTTCGGCGTGAGCCCGGTTCCGCCGTGAGCCGTCCACGCGCTCGACCCGCGGATCGAGACCGCTCGTATCGAGAACGATGAGAGCGGCGCCCCTCGCCACGCGCTTCGCGACCTCCGGGGCGTCTCGCAACCGTCCGCCGTAGAAGAACTCGCTCACCAGCTCACGAATGTCGGGCGCCATCCGGTACTGGAGATCGAGCATCGCGCACAACCCATCGTTGGGAGAGGGCAGTACGTCGCACGGCCCGGACTCGTCCACGACGCCCGCTTCCCTGAACAGGTCCCTCCGTAACCATCGCGCCGCCGCCGGGGCTGTGCTCGACACGACCGGCGGGAGCTGCTGGAAGTCGCCGACGGCGATGGCGGGTCCGGCAGCCCTCGAAGCGGCCAGAGCCACGTAGGGGAGTGGCGCCGTGCTCGCCTCGTCGATGAGCAGGGACTCGAACCTCAGGTCGCGGAGTTCCTCCCGGATCGAGAGCCGGGCGAAGGTGGTGAGGACGATGTCCGCCTCCTCCAGCACGCGCTCCGCCTGGCGTGCGATCTCGAGCATGGTGCGGCCCAGGCTGCGCGCGGCCTCCGCATCTCCGCGCGAACGAGCGAGCGAGAGCAGGCGTCCTGCCCGGGCGTAGGGATTGAGGCCGGAAGCATCCTCGCGCGACCCTGACGACGGGCCCGTCGTCAGCCGCCCCTCGAGGTCCGCGAGCGTGCGGTCCACGCCGCCGGCCCCGCCCTCGATCCGCCGTGCCAGCGCCGCGCCCAGGTCGAGGCGGGTGTCGGGCGCGGCGCCCAGATCGAACCCGACACGGATGATCCGGTCGCGATCGAGCATGGCCGGATCCGCAATGGAGGCCAGGCGACGCGCAATCTCGTCCACCGCGCCATTCGTCGTCGCCGCGACGAGCACCCGTCCGCGCAGCGCGAGCTCCAGCGCGGCGCGCGCCACGAGGCGCGACTTGCCGGTACCCGGCGGGCCCCAGACCAGTTGGGTGCTGCTTCCCAGCACCCGCTCCAGGGCGTCCCGCTGCGGCTCGTTCAGGTCCTCCGAGGAGGACAGTCGCGGGGCATCGCGGCCAAGACGTGGAGGCACGCGGCCGAAGGCCCCCAGGACCGTGTCCGGGAAGAAGTCCTCCGGATCCTGTCCGAGTTCGGCCAGTCGCGCGGACAGTTCGCGCAGCAGCCAGGTGGGATCGAACTCGAGTTCGGCGCCGTCGAGCCGTTCTCCGAGCCACTCGGTGCTCACAGCCTGCAGGAGGCCCAGGGTACGGTCGAAACGGAGGACAACCCCAAGCGCGTCCCGCCCGCCGCTGTGGATGCGGACGCGGTCATCGGCGCGGATGTCGTATGTTCCCCCCGCGATCTGGAAGGCGTAGCGATAACCCGTCCCCGCCTCTCCCCTGGAGCGTCCGGAGAGTGCGGGAATCGGCCTGTCCAGCCGACGGCGCGAGAGGTTCGCCGTGACCGCTTCGATCTCCTCCTCGATCGCAACCTGGAGATCGGCCAACAGAAGCCACAGCGACTCCCTGGAGTCAGGAGTTTGCATGCCGGACCACACCGATCCAGCGGGCCGCGAGGCCGCTGCAACCGCAGCTTCGGACTGGAATGCGGAGACCCTGCGGGCGGCGCTCGGGAAAGCGGCGGAATGGACGATCGACTACCGGAGCCACGTCGAGGAGCGGCCGGTGTTTCCCGCCGTCGCGCCCGGGGACGTGCGACGCGCGCTGGGGAGCGCGCCGCCCCGCTCCGCGGATCCCTTTGAGCGCGTGCTGGCCGACTTCGACGAGCACATCGCCTCCGGTCTCACCCACTGGAATCATCCTGGCTTTCTCGCCTATTTTTCGAGTTCCACGCGCGCACCGAGCATCGTGGCGGAACTCCTCGTCGCCGCCATCGGCGTAAACGCAATGTTGTGGCGAACCTCGCCTGCCGCGACCGAAGTCGAGCGAACCGCAGTCGACTGGCTGCGCCAGGCCGTCGGTCTCCCCGAGTCCTTCTCAGGGCTCATCTTCGACACTGCTTCGACCGCCACCTTCACCGCTCTCCTCGCCGCCCGCGAGCGCGCCGGGGCCGGAGTTCGAGACCATGGGCTTGCTGGCGGACCCGCCCTCGCGGTCTACACTTCCGAGCAGTCCCACTCTTCGGTGGAAAAATCGGCCATGGCCGCCGGGCTCGGCCGCCGCGCTCTCCGCCGCATCGAGACCGACGCCGCCTTTCGCATGCGTCCGGAAGCGCTGGAGTCGGCCATCACGGAGGACCTGGAAGCAGGGATCCGGCCGGCCATGGTGTGCGCGACGATCGGCACCACCTCGACGGCGAGCATCGATCCGGTCCCGGCCCTCCGATCGATCTCCGACCGATACGGGGTCTGGCTTCACGTGGATGCCGCGTACGCGGGACCCGCGGCCATGCTTCCCGAACAGCGGCCTCTCTTCAGCGGATGGGAGGCAGCGGATTCGGTCGTCCTCAACCCCCACAAGTGGCTCGGCACCTCGCTCGACTGTTCGGTGCTCCTTTACCGGGACTCGGCCCCCTTCCGGGCTTCCCTCGCCCTCACCCCGACCTACCTCGAATCGGAGGACGACGAGACCAACCTCATGGACATCGGGCTGGCGCTCGGCCGCCGTTTTCGCGGGCTCAAGCTGTGGGTGCTGTTCCGGTGCGTGGGTACGGACGGGCTCGCCGAGACGATGCGCTCGCATATCGCGATGGCCGCGGCGGCGGCGGCGCGACTCGTCGACGGCGGCGTGTTCGAACTCGCGGCGCCCGTCTCCTTCAGCACCGTTTGTTTCCGCGCGAAACTGGAGGGCGACCCGGAAGGGGCCGACCGCTGGAACCGCGATATCCTGCGGAGGGTCAACGCGGGGGGACGCTCTTTTCTCTCGCACACGGAACTCGATGGACGCTATACTGTACGGTTGTCCGTCGGGAGCGTTCACACGGAGGAGCGCCACCTCGACGAGGTGCTCGAAGCGCTCCATCGGGCCGCCACCGACCTCTCACCGGGAGAACCGGGTTGAACGCCACATCTCGTTTCCGATCTATCGCAAGCGCTGCCGGCCTGCTTTCCGGTATCGCCCTCGCGGGCGCGGGCTGCGCCGCGGAGGCCGCGAGCACGCAGGAGCGCTCCGTCATCCCGCCCGATGCCCAGGTGGCCCGCGAGCGCGCAGACCGCAGCCGGATCAAGGGGGAGGAGGGGGCTCCCGTTCGCGTGGTCGAGATATCCGACTTCCAGTGCCCCTTCTGCCGGCAGTTCCACGAGCAGACGCTGACGAAGATCGACAGTGCCTACATCGCCGAGGGCAAGGTCAGCTACCTGTGGATCGCGTACGCCAACCCCGGACACGCGCAGGCTTTCGTGTCGACGGAGGCCGCCTACTGCGCGGGGGCCGTGGGCAAGTTCTGGCCCATGCACCACATCCTGTTCGAGCGTCAGGACGAGTGGAGCGGGGCGGCCGATCCCTACGCCCTGTTCATCGATTACGCGGACGAGATCGACATCGACACCGAGTCCTTCGGCTCGTGCGTCCGAAACAGTACCCTCGCCCCGCTGGTGCTCCGCGATTACACCAGCGTCACGCAGGCCGGGATCTCGAGCACGCCCTACTTCATCCTGGGCGACAGCGTGGCTCTCAGGGGTGCCGCCGACTTCGGCACCTTCTCCTCGGCGATCGACACGCTCCTGATCCTCAAGGGAGAGGGCGGACCCTAGCAGCGACGTCAGCGGCGAGAATCGGGAAAGCCCTCCAGCGACAGAACGCGTTTCACCAGGTCCACCTGGCGCGAAATATTCTGTTTGCGGAAGATCTGCTTCAGGTGCCAACGCAGGGTCTGCTCCGTGCGGCCTGTCGATTCGGCGATATCAAGCAGGGTCTGGCCCGTGGCCAGCGATGCAGCCAATTGGCCTTCCGCCGGCGTCAGGCGGAGCATGTCGGCCACCATGTCGGGATCGACCCGGACCCGGCTTGCCGGATCCGCGATGAGAACGAGTGCGGCGGGGCGGAGTGCCTCGAAGGAGGGCGATTCGTCGCCCACCGGACAGACGTACAGGGCCAGCGGCCCCTTGGTGGAGAAGCGCCCGATTACCGTCGATCCGGAAAGCCCCTGCGCACCGAACGGTGGCAGCGCCCGTCCCAGCAACCGTGAGAGTTCTGCACTCTCCGCTTGCACGCGGGCGCCCAGGGATCCGGCTCGGTCGATCAACCGGTCGCCGCTTCGCAGTTCGTCCTGAGCCCGGTCGTTCGCCGCAACGATACGTCCTTGCCGGTCGAGCTGGATCACGCCCAGTCGCCTGCTGTCGAGCAGTCCGGTGAGCGACGCGCTGACCTCCCTGGCCTCGACCAGCACCTGACGCGCCAGCAGAAACTGGCGCACATGCGGATAAAGCCGCTTGATGATTGCGATTTGATCGGTGTCCCACTCCCCCTGTCCGGAGGGGTCGAGGAACAACCACAGGATGAATGATTCCCGCGGCCCCGCCAGCCGCAGGTTGAGGCCGCCCTGCGCCTTGGCGCGGCGGAGCGCTTCGTTGTAGGTGCGGGAGGTCGCCTTCTCCCGATCCGTGTAGAGATCGCCCGTGTGGACGAGTCTGCCGTGGTGAATCCGCCGGATGCGGGGGACGCGTTCGTCCTGCTCGTAGCAGTCGCGGAAATACTCATCCCTCAGGTCGTCCCGACGCTGTCCGTCGAGGTGCATCTGGGTAAAGAAGAAACGCGGCCCTTCGCGACGCGTCCCTTCCGTGAAGACCAGGGCACTGCCTCGAGTCCGGCTGATTTCGCTGATCAGCCGGCTCGCCTCGGACCAACGCGTATCGTCGAGTGTGGCCTCGTGCACCAAAGCCAGCGCACGCTCGAACGAGTCTTTCAACTTCATGCCCCCTCCCGGTTGTGGCGGTAGTCGTCGCCTACTACCGCCCGCGTGTCCTGGGGGTTCCCGGTTCCTCTGGCCGCCTCTCCAAATTTGGGGGGCTAACATCGGGATTGCGCCCCTCAAATAGGGGGGCATGAACGACACGCGACGCTTTACGCGAGGATCGTCGCGGTGGGCGGCGAGCGATTCAGCCGGACAGGTGGGGGAAACCCTCCAGAGTCAGCACGCGCCGCACCAGGTCCATTTCTCTCGAAATGCCTTGCTTGCGCAGGATCTCCTCCAGGAGCCTCCGCCCGGTCGCTTCCGCACCTCCACTTGCCCGTGCAATATCCTGAAGCGTGTCGCCGGCGGCCAGCGCCACTGCCAGTCGGCTTTCCGCCGCCGTAAGGCCAAGGGCCGCCTGCACCAGACCCGGGTCGACCGAAGCCCGGCCGGCCGGGTCCACGACCATGACAAGTGCGGCAATCCGCCGCTTGCCGCAGGACGGATACCCATCGCACACCGGAGTGACGTGAAGAGCCAGCGGCGTCGCTGAGGAGCGCCCGATCATCATCGAGCCGGCCGAACCACGGGCGCCGAAGGGAGGCACGGCGCGGGCCAACAAGCGGGAAAGTTCGGAGTTCTCCGTCGGACTCCGGGCACACAGGAGGTCATCCCGATCGAGGAGGCGATCGCCCTGCCGCAGGATCCCGAGGGCTCGGTCGTTTGTGGTCAGGATCCGACCGCGCCGGTCGAGATAGATGGCGCCGACTCGGGTGTTGTCGAGCAGCCGGGTGACGGACGTGCCCTCGACTCCGGCCTCGGCCAGGGTGTGGCGCACGACCGCGAACTGACGTACGTGGGGAGCGAGACGTTCGATCAACCCGATCTGATCCGACCCCCAACCTCCCGGCTGCGTCGTGTCGGAAGTGGTCCACGAGACGTGTGATCCCTGCGGGCCGTCCAGCCGGACCTGGAGCCCGTTCTGCCACTTGAGTTCGGGCAACGCCTCGTTGTACGTGGCCGATGTCTGCTTCTCCCGGGCGGTGTAGAGATCCCTGGTGCGGACCACGCGCCCGCTTGGCAGTCGGATTACGCGCGGCACTCGTTCGTCCTGCAGCCAGTAGTGCCTGAAATATCTGCGCTCCCAGTCTTCCCGGCGTCGCCCGAAAAAACTGAACTCAGCCAGCAACACCGCCGCGGCAGCTGGAGACTTCGCCTCCACGAACATCAGAGCGCTTCCGTTAGTTCCGGCGATCTTGCTGATCAGGCGATCCGCCTGGTGCCAAGCTGCACCGTGGAGCGCGGCCTCCTGCAGTACCGCCAGGATGCGTTCGAAAGAGTCCGACTGATTCATGATGTCTTCGCTGCCTCCGTCACGGTTGGCGCCTCGAGAGCTTGATCGGTTGTGCCCGTGACAAGATACCCGTAGCAGAGCGTGAACACAGAAAATAAGGGGGCGGAGTCGTCCGGAAGGCCTTCTCTCGTCCCGGCCTGTGACGCCGCCGTCAGCTCATTCAACCCGCACGGGCGTACTACCGTGGCGGATCGACAAACCCTTCGAGCGAGAGCACGCGGCGCACGAGATCCACCTGCCGGGAAATACCTTGTTTGCGGAATATCTGCTTCAGGTGCCAGCGGACGGTCTCTTCTGTACGCCCCGTCGACCGAGCTATGCCGTGCAGCGTTTCTCCGGCGGCCAACGCCACCGCCAGCTGGCTTTCCGCCGGCGTAAGGCCCAAACCGGGCGCCACGTGCGCAGGGTCGATCCGGGGCCCGCTGGTCGGATCCACGATCAGAAGCAGCGCGCCGATCCTGCGTGTCCTGAAGTGCGGGTACTCGTCACCCACCGGATTGATGTGCAAAGCAAGCCGGGGCAGGGAGGACGAGGAGGAGGAGGAGCGCGAGACCATCATCGATCCGGCGGCGCCCTGGACGCCAAAGGGCGGCAGCGCCCTGTCCAGCAGCCGAGACAGCTCGGCGTTCTCCATTGGAATCCGGGCACGCAGGAAGCCCTCCCGATCCAACAGACCATTGCCCTTGCGCAGAATCTCCAGGGCTCGGTCGTTCGCCGTCATGATCCGTCCGCGGCGATCGATCTGAATGACGCCGAAGCGCGTGCTGTCCAGCAACCCGGGCGCGGACGAACCGGTAATCCCGGCCTCGGCCAACGCATGGCGCACGAGGGCGAACTGGCCCACGTGTGGCCCAAGGCGCTGGATCAGCTTGATCTGGTCGGTGCCCCAGCCCCCGTCTTCGGTAGAGTCGCAGACAACCCAAACGACGTGCAGGCCTTCCGGACCGTCCAGCCGAACGTGAAGACCGTATTGGCTCTTCGTATCGGGTAACGCTTCGTTGTACGTGGGCGAACTCTTCTTTTCCGCCTCCGTATACAGGTCTCCTGTGTGCACCAACTCGCCGTGATCGAGTCTGAGCACCCGCGGGACGCGTTCGTCCTCGAGCCAGTATTCCTCGAAATACCTGCGCTCCCAATCCTCGCGGCGTTGTCCGCGAAGGGAGAGCCGCGTGAGGAAGGCCACCCCATCAGTTTGAGATTGGCCTCCGAGCAACGCGAGGCCACTGCCCTTCGTTTGCGCAGTCTCGCTGATCAGGCGTTCGGTCTCGGGCCAACGTGTGTCGTCGAGAGCGGCCTCGTTGAGCGACGCCAGGATCCGGTCGTACGCATCTCGGGCGCCCTTCACGCGTTTGTTCGCTCCGGCACCACGGCACCTGCCTCCAGATTCTGGTGATCCTGCGGGTATCCGTTCAGGCCTTCACCACAACTTGGGGGTGCAACAGGGGGAAATCGCCCCCAAAACAGAGGGGGCGGACGGGTACGACAGGTGGATTCTTCGTTCTTGGGTCAGCCGCCGCCGAGGCGGATCCGGGGCCTCTCCAGCGGTTCGGCGGTCCCGGTGCCCTCCGCAACGCGGTAGGCGCGGTCGAGAGCGAGGCCGGTGAGCCGATCGACGGTACCTGAGCCCGGCCAGCGGATCTCGGCGGACTCGATGTGCGTCGCCCGGCCGAGACCGATCTCCTGGCGGAGCGGGTTCGCGCCGAAACTCCCGCCGGTGCCGGCCCGGCGGTGGATCCGTCTCTCCCCGTCCGGCCCCTCGACTGTCACGGTGATCCGGGCTCCGATCGCGGACCGGTTGGCCCGCTCTCCCACCAGAGTGAGGGCGATCCAGCGGTTACCGAACCCCGGGTTCTCGTAGAGGGCGTTGGGCGAGAGATCTCCCTCGTTCGCGCCACCAAGCTGGATATGCACGTCGGTGTCGCCGTCGTTGTCGATGTCGACGAAGGAGACGGCGTGTCCCTTGTGCAGGCTCCCGAAGCCGCCAGCGCCGGTCACCTCCACGAAGCGGTCCCCGAGGTTGCGGAACATCCGGTTCGGCATCAGTTGCCGCAGGTCCGGGTCGCCCGTGCCGACGAGGAAGTCGAGCCGGCCGTCGCTGTCGAGGTCGCCGTAGTTCGACCCCATGGCGTACATGATTCGGTCGATCCCCTGCCCGGCCGTGACGTCGGCGAAGCTGCCATCCCCCAGGTTCCGGTACAGGCGTGGGAGCGCGGCGGCGTACGGTTCCCCCGTCATCTCGCGCACGATGTCGGCCGTCTGCGCGGCGTAGCCCGCCACGTAGATGTCCAGCCAGCCATCACTGTCGAAATCCCAGAACCAGGTCGGGAAACTCGCCAGCGGTTCCCCGACGCCGGCCCGCTCGGTCACGTCCGCGAAGGCCCACCCGCCACCATCGGCGTCGGGTCCGAGGTTCCTGTACAGGCGGTTGGAGGCGTGGAGGATGGAGAGATAGAGGTCGGGGCGGCCATCGTTGTCATAGTCCCCCCAGGTCACGCCTTTCACGAAGTCGGCTACCTCGATGCCGACCTCCGCGGCCACTTCCTCGAAGGTCCCGTCGCCCCGGCTTCGGTAGAGTTCGCTGCGGTGTGTGAGGCTGTCCCTCGATTCGTTCCCGATGAAGAGGTCGAGCCAGCCATCGCCGTCGAAATCGGCCCACGCGCCGGTTTGCGTCGGGTGCTCGGAGTAGAGTCCGACCTCCCGCGTCACGTCCGAGAAGAAGCCGCCGTCGTTGCGCAGCAGTGAGTTGGGGTACGGCTGCACGAGCCAGCCGCCGCGGAGGACGAAGATGTCCGCATCGCCGTCGTTGTCGTAGTCGGCGTGGACGAGGTTGAGTCCGCCGAGTAGCCCGACGAGTCCGGCCTCGGCCGTGCGGTCGACGAAGCGGCCCTCGCCATCGCTCTCGAAGTAGCGGAGTTGGTGCCGGAGCCCGCGGGAGGACGTCATGACATCGGGCAGGCCGTCGCCGTTGAGATCATCGACGATGGCACCGCCCGAGAGCGAGACCGCGTCGAGACCAACCCGCGCAGCCACATCGTCAAAGCGGGCGAGGTCTCCGGATCCCCCCAGCGCGGCTTCCGGGAGCCGGTACTCCGGAGGGACGCTGTCCGGCCAGGTACCGGCCGTCATCGCGGCCAGGTTCAGGACCCAGCGGGCCCGAAGATCGTCGGGCCGCAGCTGCAGGAGCGACCGGTGCCACCCGATCGCCGCATTCAGCGCCGCGCGCGCCGAATCGGAGACCAGGACGGGATCGCCCGGGGGCACGGCGGGCCAGCACGGTGAGCGCTCCAGAGCCGGTTCGACGGTTCCCGCGGCGGGTCCCGAGGCGGGGCAGACGACTTCTGCGCCGAGGCGCAGGAAGGCGATCCCGATGAGTTCCTCGATGGAGCGGCGAAAGCCGGGGAACGGCTCGGCCGGTATCCCTTCCAGCGTCTGGTCGACGAAGATGAGTTGTTCGAGGGCGGGCTGGGTGTGCCCCGCATTCAGGAGTTCGCGCGCGGCGTTCGCGGCGCGGACCAGCATCTCCGCGCCGTCCGGCGAGGGAGGCAGGTCGGTCAGATATCGGAGCCGCGCGGTGTTGAGCTGTTCGTCGAGCAGCGGATCCGCCGAGTCGGCCAGCGCGAGCAGGCGGGCCGCCATGTCGCGCGTCCCGCCCGTGGGACCGCCGGGGCCGCCAGCCGGCTCGCCGCAGCCGGTCAGCAGCGCGACGGCCAGCATGGTCGCCGCTGCGCTCCGTCGGTTCCACGCTCGGGCTGACGCGTCGCCGCCCTTCACGAACCTTCGCCTTTTCTCAGCGTGACCTCCAGCGCGCCGGCCTCCGGCACCACGGCTTCCATCTCGAACGTCTCCTGCGTGCCGTCCGGCCAGCGCACCATCACGGCGCGGATGTCCGCCGCACGCCCCAGTACCTGCACGGATCCGTTGAAGGACCAATACCCGCTTCCGGCCTGGATCTCCCTGGCGGGACCCTCGGTGCCATCAGCGTACGTCGGGCGCAGCCGCGCTCCCGCACCGCCCGCAGATCCGCCCGGGGCGGACAGTCGTACGCGCAACCCCGGCCGTCCGCCCTGCCCGCGGAAGATGACGGTTTCAGCTCCGTTCTGCCCGACGGCCAGGTCCCAGCGCCCATCCCCATCGAAGTCGGCCGCGGCGGCGGCGCGGGCGTCGCCGTACACCTCGACTCCGCTTCGGGCCGCGTCGAGGATCCGGAACCCGCCCGCCCCGTCACCGAGCAACACGGCGCCACGACCCGCGTCGTGACGGGGCAAACCCTGCGGCGTCGCGAGGTAGTTCTGCGCCAGGAAGAGGTCCTCGTTCCCATCCCGGTCGAAGTCCGCCACGACCACCCCGAAGGCCGGGGCGAGCTGGACCTCCGCCGGTAGCGGGTGCGCCTCGAACCGCTCTGCGGCATTGAGGAAGACCGTGTGGAGGAGCGTCGTGGCGCTCGCCGGGTAGAGCCCCGAACGGCCCGCCCCGAGGAGGTCTTCGACGGAACTCCGCGCGAACGCCTCGAAGTTTGGTGCCGCCCGCCGCAGGAAGGGGAGCGTCCTTCCGAGCGTGAGGTAGTCGCGCACGGGCCGCCGGATGCCGTCCACTGTGGTCTCGAACTCGATGAGATCGACGAGTCCGTTCCCGTCGAAGTCGGATGCGACCACGCCGACGGGCCGCTCGGGGGTCGCACGAAGCCCGGTGTTCGTGCCCCAGGCCGTCACCACCAGGTCCGGGCGGCCATCGCCGTTGAAATCGCCCGTCGCAATGCCGTTCCAGCGCCCGGTGATCGTTCCCAGCCCCCAGTCATTCGTCGCGTCGGTGAAGCGTCCCCCGTCGTTCTCCAGTAGCCGCACCGGTCCCCACTCCAATGCGAGGACGAGGTCGGGATCGCCGTCACCATCGACATCGGAGAACACCGCCCCGGAGACGAGCCCGATCTGCCGCAGCGTCTCGGCGGCTTCCGCATCGACGAGCCAGTCGTCGCCATCGGCCAGGAACAGTCTCGAGTCGGCAGGCAGCGGATAGGCGCCGGGGGTGGCCCGGGCGCCGGCGAAAAGGTCGAGGTCGCCGTCCGCGTCGACATCGGCGGCCGCCAGGGGGCCCGTCGCGTGGCGGGTCGGCGGTACGGCCGGCGCGGGGCCTGCATCGAGGCGGGCGAGGGGCGGAATCGCGTCGAGCTCGGCCGGCGAGCGTGCCTCCCAACTGCTGACGCCGGCGATGATGACCGGCCGCTCGGGCGTGGGAAGCGCGAGGATCGACGTGTGGTCGCCGACGGCGGGGGCGCCGATGGGCACCGGGACCGCCAGCCGCCCGGCTTCGTTGACGGCGAGCTGGGCGCGGCCACCCGCCCCCGCCCCGACGAGCAGGTCCGGGTCACCATCCGCATCGATGTCCGCCCACGCCACACCCGGGCCGCCCCGTGACAGCTCGAGCGGCACCAGCGGCTGCCGGGCCAGCTCATCGAAGGCCGACTCGCCGTGCCGCCCGACGGCCTCGGGTCCCGCAAACAGCGCCGGGCTGCTTCCCGGCACCGGCGACTCGCCCATGCCCTCCCCCGGCGGCCCCACCTCATAGGCGCGATTCGCGCGCACCTGAAGCGTCCGGCGCCGACCTGAAGGCCAGATGATCGTCGCCCTCGCCTCCTCACGCTCGCCCATGGCGAACGCGAGCCCTGGATCCGAACCCGACAGATAGAGCCCGCCGGATGTGACCTGCCGCGTCTGATCCGGCGCGCCCGGACCTGCCGCGGATGTTCCGGCGAGCACGACGCGCGCGCCGATCGCCTGCGTGTTCCCGCCCTCCCCCAGCACCCGCAGGGCGACCCGCGCGCTCCCGGCGTCGTTCCGCAGGATGAGGGGTGGTTCGTCCAGCCGCGTGATAACGACATCGCGGTCCCCGTCGCGGTCGAGATCCGCCGCGGCGATCGCGTGGCTCACGTCGGGCTCCGGCCCGTATTCCCAGTCGCGTCCCGTCTCGGCGAACGTCCCGTCCCCGAGGTTCCGGAAGGCGAGGTTGCGCAGCCGCAGAGGCGGAAACACGCCGAGTTCCTCGCGCCAGTCCACCTGGATGCGGCCCGTGCGGAGCGCCTCCTGCGTATCCCCGTCGAGCGGATCCCACCCGTGCCCGTTCGTGATCAGGAGATCCTCGTAGCCATCGAGATCGACGTCGAGGAACATCGCGCCCCACGTCCATTCCGAGGCATCGAGCCCCGCGGCTCGCGCGGTCTCGGCCCAGGTTCCATCGCCGCGGTTGAGTTGCAGGGTGTTCCGATCTGCGGACGCCCGCACTCCGTGCTCGCCGGGGGGCGTCCACCCCGCAGTGCCGAGGGCCACCTGTCCGCGACGCCGGACGGGATCCCGAGACAGCATCTCCGCCGTCACGAAATCCGTGTCGCCGTCCCCATCGATGTCGGAGAAGTCGACCCCCATTGAGGAGGCGCTTTCGGTGCGCAGGGCGAGCCCCGACGCGGCGGTGAAGATGCCGCCCTCGTTGAGCCAGAACCCGTCCCGGCTTCCCAGGTCGTTGGCGACGAAGAGGTCGGCGTCCCCGTCGTCGTCGGCATCGAAAAAGCGCGCCACGAGTCCCCAGTCGCGGGGGGCGCTGAAGATCGGCTCGCCATCTGCGTCCTGAAAAACGCCCCCTGCGAGGTCGACCGGCGCGAAGCCCCCCGTCCCGTCGTTCAGGTACAGTTCGTCGGGGTCCGCGAGTTCGAAGCGCAGCGCCCGCTCGCCCTCGAGTTCGAACCGGTAGTGCTCGTCGAAAGGGGGCGTGATCACGAACTCGTCGCCGACCTGCTCCACCATCCCGCGCAGGCTCCGTTCCGCGGGGCTGAAGAGGTCATCTCCCTGGACCGTCTTGTAGTTGGCGAAGTACGCGTCGAGGTCCTCGTCGCCGTCGATATCGGCGAGCGCCAGCGTGCTGCTCCCCCACTCGCCATCGAACCCCGATTCCACTTCCTCGAAGATCCCGCTCCCGTCGTTCAGGAGGAGCGCGTTCGTCCCCCCGTGTACAGCCACGAAGAGGTCGAGGTCGTCGTCTCCGTCCGCGTCCGCGAGGACGGCGCCCCGCGACATCCGGTCGCCGAGCCCGGCCCCGGAGCGCTCCGTCACGTCCTCGAAGCGCCAGCCTCCGAGGTTGCGGTAGAGGACGTTCGGCTGGTCCAGCATGCAGAGGTAGAGGTCGACCCAGCCGTCCCCGTCCACGTCTCCGAGCGCCACGCCCACCCCGTGAATGAGCGTCCGGTTCGCGAGCCGGGCCTCCCGTGAAACGGAGGGGATCGCCTCGATGCCCGTTCTTCGAGGTGTCAGCGTGGTGAAGCCGCCTACGGGCCGTCCGTCGAACGAGAGGAGTCGCTCGCGGTATCCGTCCCCCTCGACCCAGTCGATCGAGACCGGGGGGGACGAGGCTTCGCAGGCGGTGAAGAGGCCGGCCGCGAAGGCCGCGGCAAGAGGAACGCGGAAGCGGGTTTTGCCGCGGGCGGCTATTCGTGGTCTCCGCGGAAGACGGACCGCATCCCCTCCACCGCGTCGCGGGCCCCCTCCGCCGCGCGCGCGAACACGGCGGCGAGTTCTCGTTTCCCCGTGCCGACGAGCGGGATGTCGAAGGTGAAATGGACCGCGACCCCGGCGGGGCGAACGCTCTCCCCCGGATCGGTCCATCCCCCACCCGGGTCGAGGGCGCCTTCGATGTGTACCTCGACGGTGTCGGAGACCGTCCCCACATCCTGCGCGACCCTGGACAGGCGGGTGGCGAGCGCATCGTTACGAGAGGGGTCCGACTCCCGCTCGTCCAGCCAGAGGGCGGGAGGCGCGACGTCGATGTGGACGTATCCGAGCATCACCTCGGGATCGAGTTCCGGGCCTTCGTGGCCGGGGACATCCGATGCGGGCGAGGCCAGGTAGGTTCCGAGGCCCTCGGTCCCGATGTTGGCGAGTCCGAGCGCCATCTCGTCGATGACCAGTTCCACCATCGCGGACGGCGCGTGGAGGGCATCCAGCGCGCCGGACTCGAGGATGTCGAGTTCCGACTGATCGTACGCCACCGCACGGAAGAACCAGGACAGCGGTTCCTGGCGACCTTCGAAGAGGTCGCGCGCGCCCAATCCCCTGTCTTGGAGCGCGCTAAGGAGCAGCGCACTCAACTGGTGTCGTGTGATCTCGGCCATGTCCCGTGATTCGCTGTGCGGTAAGGCCGGTCAGGGCGTAATCATGATGTGCGAGTTCGCCGTGCCGGCGCCCATCAACCACGCGCCCCTCGTCGCGCTCGTGGGGAGGCCCAGGTCTTCGGCCGTCGCGAAGGGCGTGTAGATGACGGCCTGATGCCTCAGCACGGCGTCCATGTCTCCGGACCAGCCCTCGCCCGCGTAGATGGCGTGCAGGATGGCGTAGCTCGGCATCTCCAGCGTCTCCGCCTCGATCTCTGCCATTCGCATCTCGACGTTTTCCCGACCCGTAACGCCCTGCGATGTGAGTGCGCGACCGCGCGCCATGTAGGGCTCGAGCGATTCGTGGTAGCACGCGGAGTGGAAACCGTCGGCGCCCGGGTCGTCCGCGATGCAGATGAAGGGTCCGGCGCCCTCGCGCAGCGTCACCCACCCGTCCCCCTGCTTCTGCATCACCTTCGCCGTCGCCTGCTCCGATTCCGTGGGGATAGGCGCGATGGCGAGCGCGATCGCGTCCTGGGCGGACACGTCCGCGGCGGCGGCAATCGACAGGGCCGGGATCAGCGCGGCCAGAGCGGCGAACGAACGGCGGGACATGGTTCCTCCTTGGCAGGGATATGGCGCGAGGCACGGCGCCCGCTGGCGGGATCCTTCGCGCCTGCGCCGGCAGCATGAATAGGCGTTCCGCGGGGCTCCGGCGCAATCGACAGGGCCGCTCCGGGGCGGCGGCGGTCTCACCGGGACAGCTGCGCGTTGCGCGCGGCGGTCGGGCTCTCAAGATTCGCGCCCGGACCGTGGCCGCGCGTCCGAACCCTGCGCAGGAATGCGCCGCCGTACACGCAGCAAGACCGTGGATCAATACTGTGGATGATGGGAGACACCCTTGAGCGTTCGAATCTGTGTCCCGCGGGAGACCACCGCCGGGGAGTCGCGGGTCGCCCTCACGCCGGACGGAGCCAAGCGTCTGCTCTCGGATGACGTGTCGATCGCCATCGAGGCGGGGGCGGGACACGCGGCCGGCTTCCCCGATGCGGCCTACGAGGACGTCGGCGTGGAGATCATTCCCGACGAGGGTCGGCTGCTGGGCGAGGCCGACATCGTGTTCAAGGTTGCCCCACCCTCCGAAGCCGAGGCGGACGGACTCCGGGAGGGCACGGTCCTCGCCTGCCTCCTCCGGCCACACGAGAACGGGGCCTTGATCGAGCATCTGGCGGGGCGGGCGGTCACGACGCTCGCGCTGGAACTCGTGCCGAGGATCACTCGGGCCCAATCGATGGACGCGCTTTCGTCGCAGAGCAATCTCGCCGGGTACAAGGCCGTTCTCCTCGCCGCGAACTCGCTTGGGAGGATCTTTCCGCTCCTCATGACGGCGGCAGGGACGCTCTCACCCGCGCGCGTCCTCGTGCTCGGGGCGGGCGTTGCGGGGCTGCAGGCGCTCGCCACCGCTCGCCGTCTCGGCGCGGACACCTGGGGCTACGACATTCGAGCTGCCGTGCGCGAAGAGGTCGAGAGCCTCGGAGCGAAGTTCGTGGACCTGCAGGAGGGCGCGGCTGAGGACGCGGAGACCGAAGGCGGCTACGCCAAGGAGCTGGAGGAGGCGGAGCAGGCCCGGCAGCGGGAACTGCTGGAGCAGCATATCACGCGGGCGGACGTTGTCATCACGACGGCGCTCGTGCCCGGACGTCCGGCGCCCGTGCTGATCTCCGAGGCGACGGTAGAGGGCATGAAACATGGCTCGGTGATCGTCGATCTCGCGGGCGAGGCCGGGGGCAACTGCTCGCTGTCCACACCCGGGGAGACGGTCGTCGAGCGCGGGGTCACGATCCACGCCCCGCTCAACGTGCCGGGGTCGCTGCCCTACCACGCCAGCCAGTTGCTCGGGCGCAACCTGTCGGCGCTCGTGAAACCGATGATCGGCGAGGACGGTGTCACGGTGGACCTGGGCGACGATGTGATCGGACCCTGCTGCGTGACGCACGCGGGCGAGGTCCGGTTCGGCGCATGACACGTGGCCCCGTGACACTTCATCCCATGACATCTCACACAAGGCCTGCCTGATGGAAGGAACGCTGCTGATCGGACTGTACGTGTTCGTGCTCGCGATGTTCGTGGGCTTCGAACTCATCACGAAGGTGCCGCCTACGCTGCACACCCCCCTCATGTCGGGATCCAACGCGATCTCGGGGATCTCGATCGTGGGCGCGCTGCTCGTGATCGGACGTGCCGGAGACGCGCCCCTCATGCGGTGGATCGGGCTGGCGGCGCTGATCCTCGCCACGATCAACGTCGTCGGCGGCTTCCTCGTCACCGACCGCATGCTCCAGATGTTCAAGAGCAAGGACGCGAGCTAGCGATGGAAATCTCAGGAGGACTGTCGACCTTCATCCCGCTCGCCTATCTGGCGTCCGCCGTGCTCTTCATCCTCGGGATCAAGCGGCTCAGCCATCCGGAGACCGCGGCGGGCGGCAACCGGCTCGCCGCAATCGGTATGCTGCTCGCCGTCATCGCGACGCTGCTCGACCGCGAGATCCTCGGCTTCACCTGGATCATCGTCGGTCTCGCCGCCGGCGGACTCATCGGGGCGTTCATGGCCCGGACCGTGAAGATGACGTCCATGCCGGAGATGGTGGCGGTCTTCAACGGGTTCGGCGGGGCCGCTTCCGGTCTCGTCGCGGTCGGGGAGTATCTGCGCGTGAGCGGCTCGGAGACGCTCGCCATCGACTCCGGCGTGTCGATCATGGCCGGGACGTTGATCGGCGCCGTCACCTTCTCCGGCAGCATGATCGCGTTCGGGAAGCTGCAGGGGTTCGTGACCGGCAACGCGATCTCGAACCCGCTCGTGAAGTTCTCCGCCGGACTCTTCCTGGCGGTCGCGCTGGTCGTGGCGGTCTATCTGGTCGGGTTCGAGTCCAGTCTCTTCATCTACGGGGGCCTCATCGTGGCCGCCCTCATCCTCGGCGTCCTGTTCGTGATCCCGATCGGGGGCGCGGACATGCCGGTCGTGGTGGCGCTGCTCAACTCCTACTCGGGGCTCGCAGCGGCCTCGGCGGGGTTCGTGCTCGAGAACAACGCGCTCATCATTTCGGGCGCGCTGGTCGGCGCCTCGGGACTCATCCTCACCGGCATCATGTGCCGCGCGATGAACCGCTCGCTCACGAACGTGCTGTTCAGCGCGTTCGGCACGGGCGCGGCGACCGCGGGGCGCGCGGCGGACGGCGACCGGGTGGCGACGCCGATCGATGCCGAGGACTCCGCCATGGTCCTGGGGTACGCCTCGCAGGTCATTTTCGTCCCGGGCTACGGACTCGCCGTGGCCCAGGCACAGCACCGGGTCCGCGAACTGGCGGACATGCTGACCGAGCGCGGCGTCTCGGTGCGCTACTGCGTACACCCGGTGGCGGGGCGGATGCCCGGCCACATGAACGTCCTCCTCGCCGAGGCGAACGTGCCCTACGAGCAGCTCTGCGAGCCCGAGGATGTGAACCCCGACATGGAGAACATCGATGTCGCCGTGGTGGTGGGCGCGAACGATGTCGTGAACCCGCTCGCGCGCGACGATCCCTCGAGCCCGATCGGGGGCATGCCGATCATCGAGACGGACCGGGCGAAGACGTGCATCGTCATCAAGCGCTCGCTCTCCGTGGGGTACGCCGGGATCGACAACCCGCTCTTCTATCTGCGGAACAATCGGATGTTCTTCGGAGACGCGTCGGAAGCCCTCGCCCGGATCGCGGAGGAGGTGAAGCAGTTGTGACCCGACCTCCGCCCCCGGCCTCCACCACTCGGTCGTGACCGTCGACCGCCGCGGCTTCGTGATCCGGACGGGGGCCGGTGCGGCCGGGCTCACGATCGGCCTCTCGGGGTGCGGGCCCGGCGGGGGAGGCGAGGCTCAAACGGGTGCGGAGGGCTGGCCGACCGACCCTGGCGCCCTCGCCGAACGCTACCGCGACAACATCTACACGCGCCTCCTCGGCGTCCGACCGCATCTGCCGGCGCACGAGCACGTCTCCCGGCTCGGCGGCGGCCGCATGGACCCCGAGGTCATCGCGGCCATGGCCGAGGCGAACGAGTTCTTCGTCGACATGAACGAGTTGCTGGAGGCGGCGGGGGCGCGGATCGCCGAGCGGCTCGGGACCGAGGCGGCGCTGGTCACCGCGGGCGGCTTCTCGGCCATGGTGCTCGGGGCCGCCGGTTGCCTGACCGGCACGGACCCCGAGCGGGTCCACGCCCTTCCCCGCCCCGACTGGCCGCGGCGGGAGTGTCTGATCCAAACGCCGCACCGGTTCGGCTACGACCGCGCCTACCGGGACGCCGGGATGACGATCGTCGAGGCGGAAACGCGGGAGGACTTCCGGGCACAGCTCTCGGAGCGCACCGCGATGATCGCCGCCCTCGCGACCGCCGAACGACAGACCATGTTCGCGCCCCCCGCCCCCGTGGACTGGGCGCCGGCTCCCGGGCCGGAAGTCATGACGGTGCGCGAGCAGATCGCCATCGGACGGGAGGCTGGCGTCCCCGTTCTGGTCGACATGGCGTCCGACCTCCCGACCGGCGTGGGGCTGACCGAGTTCGTGGGGGCTGGGGCCGATCTCATCGTCATCAGCGGCGGCAAGGGGATCGGCGGACCAGTCGTCCGGGATCCTGGCCGGCCGTGCCGACCTCATCGAGGCGGCCCGCCTCAACGCTTCGCCGAACGACGCCATCGGACGCGGCATGAAGGTCGGCAAGGAGGAGATCGTCGGCCTCGTCGTCGCACTGGACCGCTACGTCGAGCGTGACGTCGAGGCCTGGGTCGCGGGCTGGTCGGAGATGGCCCGCCGCATCGCACTAGCGCTGGCGGGTATCCCCGGCCTCACCGCCGCGGTCGTTACGAACACGGCGGGCTACGAGGATGTGGAACTGACCTGGGACCCCGAGGTCGTCCCGCTCGCTACCGACGAGGTAAAGGCCGGGCTCATGGCCGCCGAACCGCGACTCGCCTACCTGATGACCATCCGCACCCGCCTCCTGCGCGAGGGCGAGGATGCGCTCGTCATCCGCGCGCTGCGCGACTTCTTCAGGGGAGCGGCGCGCTCCGACTGAGCGCCCGTCCGGCGTTCGAGCCCACTGGTCCACCTCGCCGTCACCTTCCCCGCGCGAGCGGGGGAACGAATCCTTCGCAGGGCCAGTATCTCAATGATGTGAACGCAGCGGGACCGACCCAGGTCACGGAGGCGTCGTGATGCAACGACACCGGAGCTCTCCAATGAAGACAGGGGTCGCACATGCAATCGGCATACAGACGTTGGCCCATATATCTCTTTCGCCTGGAACGCCTTTCCTTTCGCAGCCGTCGGTGGAGCAGGATTCGCCGCTCGCGGCTCTCCGGGCGGGCCCTTCTGATCGCGCTGGCGGTCGGTGCGGGCACTGCGGCGCAGGCGCAGACACTACTCGCACTTCAGGTCCAGATGCCGCAGATCACCGTGGCCACGAGCCGCGACACGCTCATCGTGGGCCTGGAGACTCTGACGATAACGCTAACGCGCGAGGCGCCGCTCGAGGACGCCCTGACCGTGACGGTGCGGCTGACACAGGAGCAGAACTGGCTCTTCGACACATCCCACGATTTGACTTTCAGCGCGGGCGCCGCGGAAACCGGCCTGGCTCTCGCGACGAACGATTTCTCCACGAGCGTCGTCGAAAGCGGCGATCTCACGGCGGTCGTGGATGCGGTCGACGGTTACGATACGGGCGAGGCGACTGCGACCGTGTTCGTGGTTTCGCAGGCGGGCCCGGCGGTCACCGTTTCGCTCTCGCAGAGTTCCTATGTGTTTGAGGAAGACGCGGACAGCACCGCCGTGGTCGTGACCGCCCGGATGGCTGCCGGCGTGCCGCGCGGAGCACGTGTTTTTTTCTCGCTGTCGACTGAAGGCAGATCGGACTCCATTCCGGAACTCACCGCGGTTGGGAACGTGGACTATACGGATATTGCGAAGACCGTGCGCCTGGAGGACTGGGCGATGGAAAACGGCCGGTGGGTGGCGCGTGACAGCGTTGCCGTGATGCTGCTCGACGACCAGATCCGCGAAGGACGAGAGCGCTTCCGGATGCGCCTGGAGTATGCCGCGGGAACCATAAGAGCGGAGATCCAGCTTCTCAACCCCGACACGACCCCGTGCTCGGGGGATGGCGAGTGCCGATACCTGGTGTTCATCGACGACGACGAGGACATACCCGATCTGGGCCTCTCGGTCAGCGCGGATGAGATCAGCGAGGAGGAGGAGGCATCGTCCACCGCGACCGTGTCAATCACCAACGGCAAGACATTCGCCGCTGATCAGACGGTAACGTTCGCGTTCGGCGGCACGGCGACCGAGGGCACCGACTACACGGTCGCGCCGGCCGATGGTGATGATATGACATCAGATCATCAAGTCATCATGCTGGTGGACTCTACCTCGGTTGCCGTGACGCTGACGGCGGTCGACGATGATTCCGTGGAAGGGAACGAGACGATCGAGGTCTCGGCGACTCTCGGCGGCGACACCATCGGGAGCACGCAGACCATCCGCATCCTGGAGGTTCTGCCGAAGATCACGCTGGCCGCGAGCCGCGACACCATCATAGCGGGCCTGGAAACTCTGGTGCTGACGGCCACCCGCGAGGCACCGCTCGACGCTCCCGTGGCGGTGACTCTGCAGGTGACACAGGACGAGAATTGGCTGTCGCGCACTTCTTTCCGGTTGAACTTCGCGGCGCGCGGGAGCAGGGCCAGTGTCAGCCTGTCTCGGGCCCTGTTTTCGTCGAACGTCACTGAGAGCGGCAGCCTCACGGCGACGATCGACTCCGTGACCGGCTACGACACGGGCGACGCGACGGAGACGGCGTACGTCGTCTCGCAGGAGGGCCCGGCGATCAAGGTGTCGTTCGCCGACTCCTCCTACCGCTTCGGGGAGGACGTGTCAGATCCGTCCGTGGCGCTTGTCGCGCGGGCGGCGGCCGGGATGCCGCGCGGGGCGAGTATCAATTTCATAGTGAGTGCCAGGAGCGGGACCGCGGGGTCCCCCGGGGACTACCAGGCCGTCAGCGAGGCGATCAACCTGCCCGAAGCGAACTTCGCGCTCACCGGCGGCGTGTGGGAGGCGCGACATGAGTTGGCGCTGACGCTGGTAGACGATGATTCGTTCGAAGGCACCGAGGCCTTCTCGCTGATTCTCGAAATGCCCCCCGGTCACCCGGGCGAGGTGCAGCTCTCGGACCTCGAGGGCGCCCGGTGCCAGGACAACTGCGCGACCCCGGTGCAGATCACCGATGACGAGGACGTTCCCGAACTCGGTCTATCGGTGAGCGAGGAGGAGATCCGGGAAGAGGGCGAGACTTCCTCCACCGCGACCGTCTCGATCACCAACGGCAAGACGTTCGCGGACGACCGGATCCTCACCTTCAGGCTGCGCGGGGACGCCATCGCGGGCTACGACTACGACGTGATCCCGGCGGACGCCGACGACATCGTCGAGGACCACCAGGTGGTCCTGATGGCCGGTTCCAACGCCGTCGGCGTGACCTTCACTGCGCGCGACGACGACCGTGAGGAAGGGGACGAGGAGATCAGGTTCCGAGCTGACCACGATGGTGACGTGATCGGCAGCGGGACCATTCGTCTCATCGACCGATTCCCGGGCCCCAGGGTGGAGATCACCTTCGAGGGCGTCGAGCCGCCACGCGACGAGTATACGGCCGGGGTCGCGACGGGCCCGTTCACCGCGCGCTTCACCTTCAGCGAGCGAGTCGAAGGCTTCGCGCAGGAAGATATCCGGTGGCAGACTCAGTCCCGCACGACGATCGACACCACGACCATCGCCGTACTCGTCTGGGACTACGCGGTCATCCGCGAGGGCCTGGAGTACACGGTGAAGGCGATGCCGGATCAGGACGGGCAATTGTGGGGCATCGTCCATCGCGGAGCCGCGAGATCCGTGGCGACGAGCGATGGAAACCAGCCCGGAGCCAACAGCCTGTTGGTCGACCTTCCGCCGGACCGCCTCATGGTGGCGCCGGCCGAGTTGACGATCGATGAGGGAGATGAGGACGGAGCCCATTTCCTGGTCGTGCCGACGAGCGCGCCGACAAGCGAAGTGACGGTGACGGTCACCGGAACGGACGGAACGGACCTCGAGGTCGACTGGTCGACCTGGACGTTCGGCCTGCCCTACTGGAACGGGGGTTGGGGCGTCACGGTAACGGCGGCTCACGACGCCGACACGTCGAACGAACGGGTGGGCCTCTGGGTGAGAGCCTCGGGCGGCGGCTACGACGGGCGCGGCGCGGACCTCGTCGTCAACATCCGGGACGACGACGCGAGTTCAGCGGACCGGAGTGGTGACGATGGGCCACAGCAGGACGGCCTCGCGGAGGCGCTCGATCTCCTCGGCGACGTGACGCCGGAAGTGGCGGCAGCGGCGCTGCTCGGAGAGACCAGGCTGGGTAAGGCGCAACTGAACGCGCTGGACCGGCTCGGCAACCGCAACGGCCGTTACGATCTGGGCGACATGCTCTCCTGGGCTGCCCGCTGCCGGCGGGCCGAGCGGTCCAACAGTCCGAGGAGACGGCGGTTACACAGCCATCCGCGTGGCCGCCGGCAGTACAGGCGTGGCCGAAAGCGCTGGCGCCGGGCACCCACCGCACTCGCGTGCCTCGCGCTCCTCACCCTCACGTGGGGATGTGACGGCCGACCCGGCCTCATGGAGGCAGCAACCGCGGAACCAGCCCCCGGTTTCCTCTCGGTCGAGTTGGCCGCGCCGGCCGGCGCGCGCCTCGGAGGCGTATGGCTGGCCGTCGAGGGCCCGGACATCGCGTCGCTCCGAGCGCCCGGGCTTGAGGTTTTCGAGTCCGAGGCGGAAACCGCCGACGGCGGAATCCGAAGGGAGGTCATCGTGGCGGGCACGCTCTCCGAGGGCCGGATCCTGGAGTTCCAGGTCCCCGACCGGGGGCTCGCAGGACTGTACCGGGTCCACCTGATCGAGATCACGGGAGAGGACTTCACTCCGAGAGACCTGTCCGCCTACTCAGGGCGGATCTCGCGCTAGCGGCACCTCCGGGTCCCCGGTGCGCACGATCCCGGTGCGCGCCGGGGCACCCTCGCATCCGTTCCTGATTGTCGCGACGGGCACCTGCCATTTACGTTGCCGCCCTCGGGGTCCGGGACGCCGCGCGCGGCCGGCCTACGCAGATCTGGGCGGATTCGAGTCGCCGGAAACAGGAGCCAGAATCCCATGCGCAAGCAGTTCGTCGTCACGTTCGCCACGCTCGTCCTCGCCTCGGCGGGCTTCGCCACTTCGCCCTCGTCGCTCTTCGCGCAGGAGGCCGTGGTCTTCGACTCCGCCGATGTGGCGGGTCTCGGCTTCCGCTCCATCGGGCCGCCGCGGGGCGGGCGCAGCACGGCCGTGGCCGGGATCACGGAGCAGCCGCTCACCTACTTCATGGGCGCGACCGGAGGCGGCGTGTGGCGCACCGACGACGCTGGCCTCAACTGGATCAACATCTCCGACGGGTACATCGAGACGGGGTCCATCGGGGCGATCGACGTGGCGGACAGCGATCCGAACGTGATCTACGTGGGGACCGGCTCGGCCTGCATCCGCGGGAACATCTCGAAGGGGATCGGCGTCTATCGGAGCACGGATGGCGGCGACTCCTGGACCCACATCGGACTCCCCAACGCGGGCCAGATCGGCCGTATCGAGGTCCATCCGGACGACGCGGACATCGCCTTCGTGGCCGCGATCGGCGACCCCTTCGGCCCCAACCCGCAGCGCGGCGTGTTCCGCACGATGGATGGCGGGGAGACGTGGGACCACGTGCTCGCGATCTCCGACTCCACGGGCGTCGTGGACCTCGCCATGAACCCGCGGAACCCCCGCATCATCTTCGCTGCTGCGTGGCGGGGCGAGCGCAAGCCTTGGACCGCGATCTCGGGCTCCGAGGAGTCCGGCATCTTCCGCTCGACCGATGGCGGCGACAGCTGGAATCGGCTCGAGGGCGGGCTTCCCACGGGCCTCGTCGGGAAGGCGGCCGTGACCGTCTCCCGCGCCAACCCCGACCGCGTTTGGGTCCTCATTGAGGCGCCCAACGACCGGGGCGGCGTCTACCGCTCGGAGGACGGCGGCGACAGCTGGCGGCGAGTGAACGACGACCGCGGGCTGCAGCAGCGGGCGTGGTACTACACGCACATCTACGCGGATCCGGTGGATGAGAACACGGTCTACGCCCTCAACGTCGGCTACAACAAGTCGGTCGACGGGGGCGTGACGTGGCAGAGCTACGGCGTCCCGCACGGGGACGTGCACGACCTGTGGATCAACTACGAGAACCCGGATTTACAGGTCGTGGCGAACGACGGCGGCGGACAGGTGACGACGACCGGCGCGGAGAGCTGGTCCACGTACTACAACCAGGTCACGGCCGAGATGTACCGGGTGTTCGTCGACAACCAGTTCCCCTACCGCGTGTACGGCTCGCAGCAGGACAACTCGACGATCATGGTGCCGAGCCGGGGGATGCCCGCGGTGCAGGCGCCGCAGCACTGGGCGGCGGTCGGGGGCTGCGAGAGCGGCCACATCGCGATCGACCCGCGCAACCCGAACGTCACGTACGCGGGCTGCTACGGCGGCAGCATCAACCGGGTGGACCGCGGGACGGGCGACGTGCGGCAGATGCTCCTCTATCCGCAGCTCCAGTTGGGGCAGGCCCCGAAAACGATGCGGCACCGCTTCCAGTGGAACGCGCCGATCCGGATCTCGCCGCACGCTCCGGACGTCGTCTATCACACCTCGCAGTACGTGAACCGGACGCGGGACGCGGGATATTCGTGGGAGACGATCAGCCCCGACCTCACGCGCAACGACACGACGAAGATGCTGCACGCCGGCGGGCGCATCACGTGGGACAACACCGGGGTGGAGATGTACGGGACGATCTTCGCCTTCGAGGAATCGCCGCACGAGGCGGGCGTCCTGTGGGCCGGCTCGGACGACGGCCTCATCCACAACTCGCGCGACGACGGGGCGAACTGGACGGACGTAACGCCTGCGGACCTGCCCGAGTTCTCGACCGTGAACATGATCGACCTCTCGGCGCATGGCCCAGGCCGGGCGCACGTCGCCGTGTACCGCTACCGGATGCAGGACGACACGCCCTACATGTGGCGCACGGACGACTACGGGGAGAGCTGGACCCGTCTCTCCACGAACGGGATCGAGCCGGGGCACTTCGTGCGCGTCGTGCGCGAAGATCCGGTGCGGGAGGGCCTGCTCTACGCCGGCACCGAATTCGGCCTCTACGTGAGCTTCGACGCCGGGGCCAGCTGGCAGAGCTTCCAGCAGAACCTGCCGATCACGCCGATCACCGACATGCTCGTGCACGAGGACGACCTCGTGATCGGAACGCAGGGCCGCTCGTTCTGGATCCTCGACGACGTGTCGCCGCTCCGGACGATGTCCGCGGCCACGCTGGCGGCCGATGTTCACCTCTACGCGCCGCGCGACGCGGTGCGCGCACAGGGCGTGTTCCCCAGCGGTGCGTCGATCCACTTCGCGCTCGGCGAGGGGAACGAGGAAACCGTCAACATCGAGATCTTGAACGGGGGCGGGGAGGTCGTGCGCGCCTACTCGACCAGCCCCGGTTCCTGGGATGACGATGCGAAGGCGGCGATCGGCCGCGGGCCGACCTGGTCGCCGGACCGCCTGCAGGCGAGCGCGGGGCTGAACCGGATGACGTGGAACCTCCAGGGAGAGGGACCCGACCTCGTCCAGGGCGCGCGCATCTGGGGCTTCACCGGCCGCGTGCCCGCCGTGCCGGGAAGCTACGAGGTGCGCCTGTCGGCGGGTGACGTGACGCAGACCCAGCCGCTCGCGGTGCACATCGACCCGCGCGTGGCGGACCAGGTCACGGTCGCCGACCTGCAGGCGCAGCACGACCTGATGATCCGCGTGCGCGGCCTCCTCCAGCAATCGCACGACGCGGTGCGCGAGGCCCGATCCATTCGTTCGCAGATGAGCGACGTCGCCACGTCGGTGGAGGAAGCCGGCTACGGCGATGACTTCACGGAGATGGCGGACGAGACCGGCGAGAAGCTGACCGACGTGGAGGAGGAACTCTTCCAGACGAAGAACGAGTCCGGGCAGGACCCACTCAACTTCCCGCCCATGCTCGACAACGAGATCGCGAACCTGTACGGCTATGTTTCGTCGACCTACGACCGCCCCAACGCGGTGGCGGCCGTCCGCGCCGATGAACTCGAGGCCGAGCTGGGCGGGTGGCTGAACACGCTCCAGCAGATCATCGACACCGATGTCGCCGCCTTCAACAACCGGCTGCGCGAGGCAGGAGTGCCCGGCGTGATCGTGCGCGCGCCGCCCCGCGCCACCAGCTGACGCGGCTGGACGTCGGGACGGGCGTCGCCAAGGCGCCATGACGGCTGTCGACGGCTCGCTGGACGCCCTCGCTCGACGCTGCTTCGAGCGGGAAGCGCGTGCGGCGGAACGCAGGCTCGACGAGGAGATCCTCCGGACCCGGTGAAGAGGCGGCGAGACAAAGTCGGTCGCTCACTGGGTCGTCCCGCTCGTCCTCGTCGGTTCCTGCTACGGGGGCTTCGTGGCGGGTGGGCCCGGGATGTTCACCGTCCTGGGGATCGCCGCAGTGATCTGGATGCTGAACGGGCTCGGCAAGGCACGGCCCGCCAAAGGGAAGCGATCCGCGATCCGCAAATCGGTGGAAACGGGTATCGCAGCCTACGGGAACGGGAAGCGGAAGCCCTCGAGAAGCTCGATGCCCGCGCGGGTGAGGCTCCGGTCGACAACATCGAGTATCTTGCCGACCGCATCATCGAGAGTTCCGATCGGGAACGATCGACCCTTGAGAACCTCGAGCGACGGATGAGCCGCTAGAATGGCTGGAAAAGACCCGTCCCCCGTAGGCCCGGGGCTGCTCGCGCTTGTCCTCGCCCTGGGGTTGGCCTGCGGGGACGAGCCGACCGCGCCACCTCCGGCGACCCCCAACCAGCGGCCCGTACCTACGAACACCATCCCGGCCCAGGAACTCGCAGCCGGCGATACGCTGACCGTGGAAGCGTCCGCGTACTTCACGGACCCCGACGGAGACGCCCTGACGTTCTCGGCGGAGACATCGGATCGCAGCGTGGTTACGGCCTCGCTTTCCGGGACGTCAGTGGCCGTGGCCGGCGTGGCGCCGGGCGAGGCGCGGGTCACGATCAGGGCCCGCGACCCCAGCGGTCGGCAGGCGGTGCTGACCTTCGAGGTCCTCGTTCCGCTTCCCGTGACGGCGGATCATGTCGCACTCGAAGCGCTCTACAGGGCTACGGGAGGCGATGGCTGGCACAACGACGAGAACTGGCTGACCGGCCGGGCGCTCGACACCTGGCACGGCGTCGAGGTGGACGGCGACGGGCGGGTCGCGGCGCTCGACCTCGAGTTCAACAGGCTCGAAGGAGCCTTGCCGCCGGAGCTTGGCGATCTCTCCGGACTGTGGTCGCTGAACCTGTCTCGGAACGCGCTGTCCGGAGGGATCCCCCCCGAACTCAGTCGTCTCTCGCGCCTCGGCTTCCTCAGCCTGAACGGCAACGACCTGACGGGGCCGATCCCCTCGCATATCGGCGACCTGACCACCCTCGGGTCGCTGGACCTGAGCGATAACGAATTCACCGGGCCGATCCCGCCGGAGCTGGGCACCCTGCGCGGCCTGTCGACACTGGACTTGAGCGACAACGAACTCGACGGACCGATCCCGCCGGAATTGGGGGACCTCACTCGACTCCAGCGCCTACTCCTCCTTCGGAACTCCCTCGTCGGGCCGATCCCCGAGGAATTCAGGCGCCTCGCCCAGTTGCAGTGGCTCAATCTGTCGGGCAACGCGGGACTTTCCGGATCCCTACCCCTCTCGCTGATGTCGATTCCCGGGCTCTTCGAGCTTCATCTGGGTGGGACGGCCCTGTGCGCGCCCGCCGACCGCGCGTTCGCGGAATGGCTGGAGCGGCTGCGAAGACACCGCGTCTCTCCCTGCGGGAACGATGGCGCTGTGCTCCTGACGCAGGCCGTCCAGTCCGCCGCGTTTCCGGTGCCGCTCATCGCCGGCGACTCCGCGCTCCTCCGCGTGTTCCTGACGGCGCCCGCAGGCTCCATCGTCGACCTCCCGCGCGTCCGGGCCCGGTTCTATGTGGACGACTCGGAGGTGCACGTCGCCGACATCGCCGCGCAGTCGAACCCCGTACCGGTCGAGATCGACGAGGGGTCGCTGGAGTCATCGGCCAACGCCGTGATCCCGGGGCGGGTCGTGCAACCGGGCCTCGAAGTCGTTGTGGAGACGGACCCCGACGCGACGCTGGACCCGGCGCTCGGGCTCACGCGGCGCATCCCCGAAATCGGCCGCCTCGCCGTGGATGTCCGGCTGATGCCCACTTTCGACGTCACGGTGGTCCCGTTCCTGCTGAACTCGGATCCCGACCGGTCGATCGTCGACATCGTCCAGAGCCTGACCCCGGAGCACGAACTTCTCTGGGATACCCGTACGCTCCTGCCGATCGGAGACTTCACGATCACCAGACACGAACCGGTCATGACGTCCTCCAGGAGCCAGAGCACCCTGATTGGCGAGACGGCTGCGATCCGGCGAATGGAAGGGGGAACCCGGCACTACATGGGGACCATGGTCAACAGCGACGGGGGCGGCCTGGGACAGAGACCCGGCTTCGTGACGTTCTCGGACCCTCGCGCCGACATCATCGCGCACGAATTCGGGCACAACATGAGCCTGAGCCACGCCCCGTGCAGCGCGACCAGCGTCGATCCGTGGTATCCCGTACCCGGGGGGTTCATCGGCGCATGGGGGTACGATTCTCGCGACGGCGGGTCGCTCGTGTCTCCGGAGATGGCGGACATCATGGGGTACTGCGATCCCCACTGGATCGGGGACTACCACTTCAACAACGCGATGCGCCACCGGCTCCGGACCGAGCGTGACGAGTCTTCCTCGGGCGATGCGGCTCCCGGCCGGCACTCGACGCTCCTCCTGTGGGGCGGTGTCGACGACCGAGGGACTCCATACCTGGAGCCGGCGTTCGTTCTCGATGCCCCTCCCGGTCTGCCTCGGTCAGGCGGTGAGTATCGGATCCACGGGAAGACGGCGACGGGCCGAGAACTGTTCGAGTTGCGCTTCGACATGCCGTTGATCCGCGACGGGAACGGAGCGTCGAGCTTCGCCTTCGCGCTGCCGGTTCAGTCCGGGTGGGACGAAGCCCTGGCGAGCCTCAGCCTCTCGGGTCCCGGCGGATCGGTCACGCTGGACGGAGCGAGCGACCGCCGCGTGGCACTCGTGCGCGACCCGGTGACCCGCCGCGTGCGCGCCCTCCTTCGCGACCTGCCATCCACCCCGCTGGCCGGAGCCGTCGCCGACGCGCTGTCCCTCGAACCCGGCCTGGAAGTGCAGATCAGCCGGGGGATCCCCGACCCTTCGGCCTGGGATCGATAGCGCCGCTCGGAGCTATCCCCCGTCGCGGTCCCGGAGGCGGGCCAAGCCGTCGGTATCGATCCGGTCACGGATCTCATACACCTCATCCACGCTGACCCGGCGTCCCTCGATCACGACGACGAAGCGACCCTCCACGAAGTACGTGAACGTGACCCGGCCCCGGTCTCCGTCGGTGCGCCGGAACTCCTCCATAGCCGGGTGACCCCCGTACTCGATCGTGCGTGCCCACCCGCGGTCGTTTTCTTCGTCGACCTCGAGATCGAGCCATTCGACGAATCCCTCGGACCCGATCACCGGAAGGGCGCCGGTATCGACGATGGAGATGTCGACTTCCGCACGGTTCCCGCCCTCGTACTCGGCCTCGACCGCCGACAGCTTGAACCCCATCGCACCCCCGGTCCCGCCCTCCCGCGACATCACCCGAAAATCTCCGACCCTGTCGGGCAGGAACTCTTCGAGCTCGCGGAAAGGGATCGGATCCTCGACCAGCGCTCCGGCCGACAGTCCCTCGGCGGCTTCGGCCACGATCCTGCCGACCTCGTCCATCGCATTCGTCACCACGGCGGCAATTTCGTCCGCGGCCCCGTCCAGGACTTCGCTCACCTCCTCCCCCGCTTCCCGGGCTTCATCATGCGCCTCTTCGTCGCCCATGCAGCCAATCGCGGTCAGGCTGGCCAGCAGGGCGCCCGCGAGGGCAGTCCGCCGCAAAGGACGGCCGAGATAGTGACGATTCCGGGACATCTCTTCCTCCAGACATTGAACAGGGTTTACCGTCGGCGCGTCCGCGAATCCCCGTGCCGGCGAGCCACCCGCCTGAATGGCTCGGTGGTCTGTGCCCGCCTACGCGCCTCGCCGGGAGGAAGTGTCAGTCCGTTGACCGACGACTCTCGCGGTTCGATGGTGTTCCGATGAACGTCCCTCCGTCCCTTCAGGCTGTTTCGCCCAAGGCGCGCATCGCGGCGCTGGCCCGCGATGACAAGTGGTTTTTGGGGGGACTCGACGGGGTGGTGTGGGCCCCGCCCTTTCCGCGTTGGCTTCACCGGCCCGGGTTGTGGGATCCCGTTCACCTGCTGCAGCACGAGGTCGGCCCGGGTTTCTCCGTGGCTCTCGTGCGCCCGGACGGGTTGGAGCGCCCTCTCCGGAGCGTGACCCGCAGGCCGGAGGATGGCACCCCGCCCCGATGGCGACCCGGGCGGCTGGCCACCATGTGGTCGGACGAGCGAGGCGTCATTTTCGAGGAGAACTGCGAGGTGCGGCCGGGCGGAATCATCGAGTCGTCCTGGCACTTCCCGTCGGGGCTCGACAGCCATCTCGTCGGATTCACCGCGCAGCCCGCCGACGCGACCGACGGGGTGGAATCGACGGCGGAGGGGGTGCGCTGGACGCGCGCCGTCTCGGACCGGCGCGGGCAGGAACTGGTTCTGCGCGTGGAACTTGCGGGTTCCGTTTCGCCCGCGTGGCGGCGCATCGTGTCGTCCGAGGGGAGCGCCGCGCCCGAATGGCGGCATTCGCCCTTTGCGGAAGACGCTGGCGTTACGGGGCACGCCGAGACCGCCGACGCGGGCGCCGACCCGGACGCTCGTCGCTTCGGGTGGATCTGGATCGCCGTCGCGGTTCCGTTGGCGGGCATCGAAGGTCGTGGTCCGCTGGCCATCCGACTGACCCTCGGGCTCCAGGGCGCCGAAGCCCGCCGGCCGGCTCCACCGTCCTCAAGGGCCCGGGTTGCAACCTGTCCGGCGCCCCGGACCGACGAGACGCCGGCAGCCTCCGCCTGGGAGTCCTTCTTCGAGGGGTTTCCCGATTTCCGGTGCGGCGATCCGTATCTCGACCGCTACTTCGACTACCGGATCTACGGCCTTGGGCTGAATCGCATCGAGGGTCGGTGGGGCCCGGTGCGACACCCCGCCATCGCGGAGGGGCCGGAGTACTTCCACGTGCCGATTGCGTACAGCGCGCAGTGCCACATGATGGAGATGAGGTGGCGGAGGGGCGGTCGAGAGGCGTGGGGCTCGCTTCTGAACTTCGTCGACAACCAGAAGTCGGACGGCTCCTTCCACGGGCGCCTCTATCCCGAGCGCCTCGAGGGCACGGACTTCTACCACGCCAACTGGGGCGATGCGCTGCTCGCGGTCGACGACATGCACCCCGACGCGGCGGCGCTGGCCCGCTGCTACGAGGGACTGTTGCGCTACGCCCGCTGGCTGACGGCGGCGCGCGACCCGGAGGGGTCGGGGATGTTCACCGTCACGAACCATTTCGAGACGGGACAGGAGTACATGTCGCGCTACATGGCCGTGGACGAGGAGGCCGACGTGGCGGGGTGGTCTCCCCGCCTCCGCTTGAAGGGGATCGATGTCACGGTGTATGCGCACCAGCTCTTCCGTGCCCTCGGCTCGGTGGCACGGCGCCTTGCGCGGCCGGGCGACGAGGCCGAGTGGCGGGCACTTGCGGCCCGGTGCTGGAGGGCGATCGACGAGCGGATGTGGTCTGCGGAGGCCCGACTGTTCACGGACGTGGACGGGCGGACCGGAGAGCGCACCGGCGTTAAGGCGGCGGTGGGGTTCTACCCGCTGCTCGCCGGACGGGTGGACGGCGCGCGCCTCGACGCCCTGCTGGACCACCTCGAAGACCCCGCGACTTTCGGCACGCGTTTCCCACTGCCCTCGTCGAGCGGGGACGATCCGCGATTCTCGGCGGAGGGCATCTGGCGCGGGAGGCGCCGCAACTGCCCGTGGAACGGACGGGTATGGCCGATGACGACGAGCCATGTGATCGACGGGCTGCTGCGGTGCTGGCGCGGCGGGAACGAGCGGGCCGGCGGGCTGGCGGCCGACATGCTTCACCGCTTCACGCGCATGATGTTCACCGATGGCGACCCGTCGCGCCCGAATTGCTTTGAGCACTACAACCCCCACACCGGTCGCGCGTGCCATTTCCGGGGCATCGACGACTACCAGCACTCGTGGATTCTCGATCTGCTGGCGCGAGGGTTCGCCGGGCTCCATGTGGACGCGTCGGGCGTCGAGGTGCGGCCGCTGCCGGACGGTCCCGCCCGCGTGTCGTTGGGACCGGTGACCGCGCGGGGCCGCACGTTGTGGGTCGAGGTGGAGAGGGAACGGGTGAGCCTTGCCGTGGACGGAGAGGAGTTCGGCGGGCCGCGCGGCGAGGCTCTCCGGGTGGCATGGACTCCGTGAGCCGCGCGTCGCAGGGCGTGGAACTGCGCGGGGTGGAGAAGCGGTACGGTGAGGTCGTAGCTGTGCGGGCGCTGGACCTCGAGGTCCGGCCCGGGGAGCTGATGGTGCTGGTGGGCCCCTCCGGGTGCGGCAAGAGCACTTTGCTGCGCCTCATCGCCGGGCTCGTCGAACCCACCGCGGGGGAGGTGTGGATCGGGGGACGGCGCGTGGACGATGTCGAGCCGGGCGCCCGGGACGTGGCCATGGTGTTCCAGAGCTATGCGCTCTACCCGCACATGACCGTGGCCGGGAATCTGGGCTTCGGCCTGCGCGTACGCGGCACGCCGCGCATCGAGATCGAGCGGCGCGTCACGGAGGCCGCCGAAGTCCTCGGGCTCGGCGAACTCCTGTCCAGGAGACCCGGCGAGCTGTCCGGGGGACAGCGCCAGCGGGTGGCGCTGGGGCGCGCCATGGTCCGCGATCCGGGCGTGTTCCTGTTCGATGAGCCGCTCTCGAACCTGGACGCGGAGTTGCGCCTGCGGACGCGCGACGAGATCGCCGCCCTGCACCGCCGCCTGGGCACGACGATGATCTTCGTGACGCACGACCAGGTGGAGGCGCTGTCGCTGGGCCAGCGGGTCGCGGTCATGGATCGCGGTCGGCTTCAGCAGGTGGGCACACCGGAGGAGGTCTACCGCCGGCCGGCCAACCTGTTCGTGGCGAGCTTCGTGGGGTCGCCGCCCATCAACCGCATCCGCCTGTCCCGAGATGAGCCGGGCCACCTGGCCGGCGGTCCGTTCGCGCTCCATGCGCCGTCGGGCGTCGACCGAGCGACGCTTGGGGTGCGACCGGAAGACCTCGTCGTGGCCGCGGGTGGGGATCGCGACTCGATGGAGGCCGGCACCTTCCACGCCACCGTCCTGCGTGTGGAGGCGCTGGGCAGCGAGCAGCGCGTCCACCTGGACGGCCCGGGCGACGCGGCGTGGGTGGCACGCGCCTCCCCTGCCCTGCGGGTGGTCCGCGGCGACCGCGTGGGCGTCTCCGTCGCCTGGGAGCGCAGCCACCTGTTCGGTCCGGATGGCCGCCGCGAGGAGGCCGTGCCGCGGCCGATGCCGCATCCGGGATCGCGATGACGAAGCGCTCACCGCGCGCCAGCCGGCCCGTCCGCGCCGCAGCCATCCTCGCCGTCGGCCTCGCGGGGGGCGCCTGCGCTCGCGGCGAGTCCGGCACGACGTTGCGCGTCGCCCTCTGGGCGGGAGGTCACGAACTGGAGATCGAGCGGCAGGTGGCCGACCACTACGAGGCCCTGCACCCCGGCGTGCGGGTCGTGCTGGAATCCGCACCCAACGGATACGAGGAGCGCCTGCTCACCTCGATCGCGGCGGGACGGCCGCCCGATGTCTACCTCATGGACTCCCCCGACATCCCCACCTTCGTGGAGCGCGGACTGGCGCTGGACCTCGCGCCATATCAGGAGGCGCTCGGCTTTCGGCCGGACAGTGTGTTCGGGCAGGTGGCGGACGCGTTTCGTCGGGGCGGATCCATGTTCGCGCTGCCGAAGGACTTCACGCCCATGGTCCTGTACGCCAATCGCGGCGTGCTTGCCGCCGCGGGCGTCGAGGATCTGCTGCCGGCCGCGTCCTCGCCCGGCGCGCCGCCGGCCGGCTGGACGTGGACGGACTTCCGGCGCGCCGCCGAGGCGGTCGTCGCCGACACCGACGGCGACGGTCGGCCGAACGTGTTCGGGTTCGACTTCCCGCGCAACCTGTACCAATGGGTTCCGTTCGTGTGGTCGGCGGGAGGCGACATCCTGGCCCCCGGCGGCCACGGGGCGGAGGGATACCTGGACGGGACGGAAGCGCTGGAGGCCTACCGTTTCCTCACGGCCATGGCGGAGGACGGCCTCACCCCGGGCGCGCAGTTCGTCCAGCAAGGGGACCCCGCGCGGGAAGCGCGCTTCGCGTCGGGCGGACAGGCGTTCCTGCTGTCGGGCCACTGGACGCTCCCCGTGTTCCGCGACCTGGTGGAGACGGGCGCCCTGGACCTCGCCATCGTCCCCATCCCGCACCACCCGTCGCGTCGGGCGGCGACCAGCGTGCTGTACGCGTCGGGGTGGGCCGTGCCGCCCAACGCGCCACACCTGCGCCGGGCCATCGACCTGGCCGGCTTCCTCGCCTCGCCAGAAGCGCAGCGCATCCGGGCCCGGTCGGGGCTCGCGATTCCCTCGCGCATGGATGTGGCGGCGGAAATCGCCTCGGCGGACGACACCGGGGTCGAGGACGCGTTCATCGCGCTGGTCGGGGGCGCGCGGATGACGTGGGGCGCGCGGGTGCGCGACTTTTCCCGCATCGAGGCGCTGGCGGTGGAGATCATGGACCGACGGTTGGTGCGGGGAGAGCCCCTCGCATCGAGCGCCTCGGACGTAGCCCGCCGCATCGACGCGGAGTTCGAGTGGTGAGCGGCGTGCGGCAGCCGGCGCTCACCGCTCTCGCCGTTTTCGCCCTCGCCGCCGGCCTCGGGTTGGTTGTGGCCATGGCGGCGATCCGGGTGGAGGGCGTACGCGTGGCCGCGGCAGAGGCCGAGGCGCGCATGGCGGCCGCGCTGTGGGAGGAGGAAGGAGGCAGCGGTCGGGCCGTGGCCGCTCTGCTCGGGGCACGGGCCACGATCCTCGGCACCGACGCCGCAGGCGGCCGGGTGGGGGCGTACGCCTACGAGGCCGGCGCGCTCGACCCCGCCGCCTGGATTGCGGTCGTCCCGGGCCGCACGGGCGGACCGCAGATCGCCTTCCCCACCGTCGCCACCGCCATCGCGCTGGCCGGCGTGGCGCTCATCTCGGGCTGGGCCGCCGCCCGCCGCCACGGGCCGACGCGCCGGCGGTATCCGGTGGGCATCGCGCTCCTCTCCGTCGGCTGCATCGCCCTGACGGCGGTCGCCGCGGAGCGGTGGGCGAACCGCGAACTCCGATCGCTGAGTACCGCCACCGCGACCCAGGGCGCGCGAGCCGTCGACCTCGCCATGACGATGGGCGCGGATCCGGCGCGCGCCGCCCGGGTCGCCAATCTTCCGTGGGCCGAGGACCCCTCGCTGGGGTCCCCGAGCGAGCAGTGGACCATGCCGGCCGAAGTCGCGGCAGCCATCGCCGCCTCGCCCCGACGAAGCGTGGCGACACTCGCCGGGGCGGCACCCGACGTGCCGTACGTAGTGGAAGTGGGTGGCGCCCCCTACCATGCGGCCCGCGCCGCCGACATCCACCTCGCCTTCCTCGGATATGAGCGCACCGCCTCGCCCGCGCTCCCGCTCGCCGCCGCAGGCCTGGCCGCCGCCCTGCTGGTCGCGCTGGTCCTCCACCTCGTACAACTGGCGTCCCGACCCCGCACCCTGCGTCGAACGCTGGCGGCCTGGGGCCTCCTCGCGCCGGCCGCGGCCCTCATCCTCGCGTTCACGCTCGGGCCGCTCCTCTTCTCGCTGTGGATCTCGCTGCACGAATGGCGCCTCATCGACCCCGCGCCCCTCTTCCTCGGACTCGACAACTACGCGGCGCTCCTCACGGACCGTGAGTGGTGGTCGGCGATCGGGAACACGGCGCTGTTCACGCTGCACGTACCCGCCGCGATGGTCTTCGCCCTCGCCCTCGCGCTCCTCACCCGGGGATCGCGCCGCACCATGCGCTGGGCCCGGCTCGCCCTCTTCCTGCCCGGCATCACGAGCGTGGCGGCGATCGCGGTCGTATGGAAGTGGCTGTTGAGCGACCGGTACGGCGTCCTGAACCGGGGTCTGGAGCGGGCCGGGCTCGAATCCGTTCCGTGGCTCACCTCGCCCGATACCGCACTCCTCAGCCTGATGCTCATCGGCATCTGGATGGTCGTGGGCTATCAGATGGTCGTCTTCCAGGCCGGCCTCGCCGCCATCCCGCGCGACTGGTACGACGCGGCGCGGGTCGACGGCGCCGGGCCGTGGCAGCGCTTCCGTCACGTCACCCTGCCCGGCCTGCGCCACACCCTGTTCTTCGTTCTCGTGACGTCGGTCATCGGGTCCTTCCAAGTGTTCGGACTCGTCTACGTGATGACCGAGGGCGGCCCGCTGGGGGCCACGGATGTCGCCGTCTATCACATCTACCGCGAGGCGTGGGAGTTCCTCCAGTTCGGCAACGCCGCCGCCATGAGCTGGATGCTGTTTGCCATCGTGTTTGCCGCTACGTGGCTGCACTTCCACTTTCTCGAGACACGTCGCGCCCATGCCTGACCGCGCCATCGTGCCTCGGACGGCGCGCGGGCTGCTGCTCGCCGCGGCGTGCCTCGTCATGGCGGCACCCTTCGCGTGGATGGGACTGACGAGCCTCATGGGGCAGCTCGAGGTGTTCTCCGGCGGGGGCCTCCTCCCCCGGGCGCCGCGCTGGTCGAACTATCCAGAGGCGCTGACCGTCCAGCCCTTCGGGCGCTACTTCCTGAACTCGCTCGTGTTCGCCACCGCCGTGGCGGTAGGCCAGGTCGCGACAGCGGCCACCGCGGGGTACGCCTTCGCCCGCCTCGATTTCCCCGGACGTGACGGGCTCTTCATGCTCTTCCTGTCGACAATGATGGTCCCGGCAGTCGTCGTGCTCATCCCCCGCTTCCTCATGATCGAGAGCCTCGGCTGGATCGACACCTACCAGGGGCTCATCTCCACGGAGCTTGTCTCGGTGTGGGGCATCTTCCTCATGCGACAGTATTTCCGCACGCTACCCCGCGAACTGGAGGACGCCGCGCGCGTGGACGGCGCGGGACGCCTGCGCATCTTCTGGAGCGTCGCCCTGCCCCTCGCCAAACCCGCCGTGGCCACGCTCGCCCTGTTCGCGTTCGTCGACGCGTGGAAGAACCTGCTGTGGCCGCTCCTCGTCACCCGGTCCATGGAGATGCGCGTGGTCGAGGTGGGGATCGCCGCGTTCCATTCCACCTATGAAATCAACTGGCCCTACCAGATGGCGGCCGGCGTCGCCGCCGTGCTGCCGATCGCGCTCCTGTTCCTGTTCACCCAGCGGTATTTCGTGCGCGGAATCCAGCTCGAGGGGATTCGGTAGCGTGGCGCGCGCTGGTACCCGCCCCGGCCGGGCATGATGCGCGTCGGGGCGCTCGAGGCGCGCCGCTGGGCCGGGCTCGTGTTCGCGGCCGGACCCGACGACGGGATCGGTCTCCGCCTCGTCTTCACGACGCCAAGCGGCGAGCGCCGCGAACTGGAGGACTGGTACTGGATGGTCTCCCGCGTCGGTCCCCACGCGCCGGATGGATCCTACGCGCGCATGGAGTTCGACCTCGCCGCCGAGCCTTCGTCTGCGTCCCGCCCCGGGGAGGGCACGCTTACCCTGGAATGGTCGCGCCGGGAAGACGCTGTGGCTCTGCGGGCCGTGGCGCGCGCGCGGGGCCGCGTGGAACTGGTGAGCGACGATCCGTGGGGGTGGGCCGCGCGGTGGGAGGAAGCGCCCGGCGGCTGGCATGCGGCGCTCGGAAGCGTGGAGATCGCCGCCGCCTTCGGGCCTCGTGCGGGGGCACGGGCTGCCACCGTGGTCGCCTGGGAGGCGAGGGAGACACCGTCCGCAGCCGGAGCCGCCCGGAGTCGCTCCCAACGCCTTCTCCCCGGCTTGGACCGCTGGATCGATGACGCCCGCGCCGACTGGGACCGCCGCCGCCCGCGTTCGTCGGGGGCCGCCGAGGGACTGGTTGAAGCCGTCACGGACAACCTGATGTGGACCGTTCTCCTCCAACCCGAGGCCGTACGCCGGTACGCGCCGGCGGGTCGCCGCTGGATCTTCCCGAAACCGGGAGACGGCGGATCAACGGGCGGCACACCGCAAGACATCGGATCGGGAGACAGGACGCGGAAGAGCGCGCCGGCTCCCGACGATTGGACGGTGTTCGGATGGGACTCGTTCTTCAACGCGCTCGCGCTCACTACCGCCTCTGGGCGCTTGGCGTGGGACGCTCTCCTCGCCGGGATCGCGTCGCGCTACACGAACGGGAACGTGCCCAACTGGAGGAGCCGGCGCGGAGGCACGCCCGACCGCTCCCAGCCCCCGGTCGGGTCCTTCGCGGCGCTGAAGCTGCATCTCACCTGCCCTGACGCGGACGCGCTGGCCGCCGCCTGGCCCGGACTCCTCGCGTGGAGTGACTGGTGGGTGGCCGACAAGGGTGGACGCCCGCGCCGCGAGGGCCTCACGCCGGGACTGCTGGCGTGGGGCTCGGATACGGCGCTGGTTCCGGAGGACGAGCAGCTCCCGGGGTGGGAGGTGGGCGCGAGCGGCCACCAGCGGGCGGCGTGGGAATCGGGCCAGGACGACCTGCCGCTGTGGGACGACGTGAAATGGGATCCACGGCGGGAAGTCCTCGCCGTGTCCGCCGTCGATCTCTGCAGCTACCGCGCCCTGGACCTCGAGTGCCTGTCGCGGATCGGCCGCATCCTGGGCCACATGGCGGACGCGGAGCGACTGGAGGCCGAGCGCCGCCGGATCATCGAGACGATGAACCGGGTGCTGTGGTCCGAGGACGCCGGGCTCTACCTGGACGAGTTGCCGGGGGATCGTCACTCTCCTCGCGTGGCGTCGTCGAACTTCCTTCCACTGATCGCGGGCGTGCCATCAGCGCGGCAGGCGAATCGCATGGTGGACGTGCTGCGCGACCCGGATCGCTTCTGGGGAGAGTGGGTGCTGCCCACGATCTCGCGTAACGACCCGGCGTTCGACGACCAGCAGTACTGGCGCGGCTCCATTTGGCCGCCCATGAACTATCTCGTGCTGCAGGGACTGCGGCGCTACGGGTTTGATGAACTCGCCAGCGAGCTGGCTTGGAAGGGAGCGCTCATGTTTCTGGCCGACCGCGGGCGCACGGGGTTCTGCCGCGAGAACTTCGACGCGCGCAGCGGCCGGGGGCGGGGTCAGCGCTTCCAGAGCTGGGGGCCGCTGTTCGCGCTGGGCGCGATCGAGGAGTTCGTCGACGCGAGTCCTTGGCGCGGACTGCGCATCGGCTCCCGCTGGCCCGCGTTCGTCGCTCGAAACATGGGAGGGGACGCCGCTCGCGATGCGGCTTGGGCCCGCATCGAAGGGCTTCAGGTGGCAGGCCAAGCGCGGACGGTCGAGCTGTCGTGATGAAGGGTGCCGAGTCCGCTGATCGGCCGCAGCGGCCGACGCTGGTGATCCTCGCCGCCGGACGATCCACCCGGTTCGGCCGCGCCAAGCAGCTCGAGCCCGTGGGGCCGGGCGGCGCAGCGCTGCTCGAATACGCGGTGTACGATGCCCTGCGCGCGGGCTTCGGGCGTTTCGTGCTCGTGGTGCGGGAGAGTCAGCGAGACGAGTTCGAGGCGCGCCTGTGCCCGCTGCGGGAGGCCGGAATCGCACTATCCTTCGCCTGCCAGCGCCTCGCACACGCCGACCTCGTGCCGCTCCCCCCGCCCGGGCGCGTCCGCCCCTGGGGCACGGGATTCGCGGTGCTGGCCGCCGCGGACGCCCTGCCCCACCGTGGTCCGTTCGCGGTCTGCAACGCGGACGACTTCTACGGGCGGGCCGCGTACGAGAGCCTGGCCCACGCCCTCGCGGCCCCTCCCCCGGGCGTCCGCGCCGTCACCGTCACCTACCCGCTGGCCGACACCCTGTCCGACTTCGGGGGCGTGTCGCGGGGCCTCTGCGAAGCGGAGCCCGACGGTACGCTGCGCCGCATGACCGAGGGCCTCGACCTGCGCTTCGAGCGCGATGCGCCGCGGACCAGTCCCGGAGGCCGTCCGTCCGTCATGGAACCGACCGCGGCCCCCGAGATCCCGGCCGCCGCGCAGGCCGTCGTGGGGCGTACCGCCGCCGGGACACCGATCCGCGCCGACGCGGACAGCCAGGTATGCATGGGCCTGTGGGGGTTCTTCCCCGAGGTCCTGCCGCCGCTGGCGGAGCGGTTCCGCGCCTTCCTTGCCTCCTCCCCCGGAGCCGACGACGAGTTCTACCTCTCCGAAATCGTGAGCGACCTCGTCACCTCCGGACAGACGAGCCTGGGCCTTCTGCCTACCGGCGAGGGTTGGATGGGCGTCACGTTCCCAGGGGATCGAGAGGGTGTCGCAGCCTCGCTCCTGCGGCTGACCGCGGCCGGGGCCTATCCCGAAGATCTCCAAGCGAAGCCCGCTCGCACGGCAATAGCCCGCCCCGCGCAGAGCCCGTACGACCGTCCACTGCGGGTGCCGCGGACACCGTCCCGTGGGGTCGCGATCGCGCCCGGGCGCATCAACCTCATCGGCGAGCACCTCGACTACAACGGCCTCTCCGTGCTTCCGATGCCGCTCGATCGGCACATCCGCGTGGACTTCGACGTGCTGCGCCAGCCGACGGTCGAACTGGACGGCGATGCCGACCACGGCCCCTTCGCCTTCCGCCTGGACCGGCCGATCGAACCTGCGCCCCAGGGCCACTGGTCGAACTACGTCCGGGCCGCCGCCAAGGGGTTGCTGGACCACGGCGTCGAACTGAAGCGGGGCATCGGGGGGACGGTCGCTGGGACCGTCCCGGTGGCGGAGGGGCTGTCGTCCTCATCCGCCCTCGTGGTCGCATCGGCGCTGGCCCTGTTGCACGCGAACGAGGAGCATGTGGAACCGCTGGAACTCGCGGCACTGCTGGCCCGCGCCGAGCGGTTCGTTGGCGTTCAGGGCGGCGGGATGGACCAGGCCGCGTCCCTCTGCGGAGCGAAGGGTCATGCGCTGAGGATCGACTTCGAGCCGCTGCGCGTGACGCCGGTGCCGGTGCCGGTGGGATGGCGGTGGGTCGTCGCCTCCTCGCTGGCGCGCGCGGAGAAGGCCGGAGCGGCGCGCGAGGCGTACAACCAGCGGCGGGCACAGTGCTCGGAGGCGCTTGAGCGGCTGGGCCGGACCTCGTGGCTCAAGGTCGTGGAGGCCGACGAGGCCGAGTTCGCCGCCACCCTCGCCGGGGCGCGCCAAGCGCTGCCGTCGACGTTGTGGGGACGCTTTCGCCACGTGGCCACCGAGGGCCGCCGCGTGATCGAAGCCGAGGCCGCGCTTCGCGAGGCGGACATGCCCGCATTCGGCAGGCTGATGAACGCGTCGCACGCCAGCCTGCGCGACGACTACGGCGTGAGCACGGCGGCGTTGGACGAGATCGTGGACGTGGCCCTCGACGCGGGCGCGGCCGGGGCGCGGCTCACGGGCGCGGGATTCGGCGGCTGCGCGATCGCGCTCTGCCGGGCGAGCCGGGCGGAGAGCGTGATGGCCGCGCTGCGAGCACGCTTCTACGAGCCCCGAGGGGGGGCTGGCGGCGCGCTATTCGTGGCCGCAGCGTCCGACGGAGCCACGGTAACGAGCCACGGAGGTGTCACATGCCCCGACTGACCTCCCGCCGCGCGCGGACAACCGCGCTGGAGGCGGCCGTCCTGTGCGCCATTCTGACTTCGGCGGCATGCGCCCCCGGACCGCGCGCCCGCATCTCGGAGGAGGTGCGCGTCCTCGACACGTATCCGTTCTCGGATCCGAACCCCGTCCCCGTGCTCGCCACCGACCGCCGGCTGTACCCCTACCACACCTTCGAGGGGTACGCCGCGTCCTCGGAGCCCCGGGAATGGAAGGTCGTAACGATGGAGAACGACCTCATCGAGGTCTTCGTCCTTCCCGAGGTGGGCGGCAAGGTGTGGGGGGCCGTGGTGAAGGAGACTGGCCACGAGTTCATCTATCGGAACGAAGTGATGAAGTTCCGGGACATCGCGCTGCGCGGGCCGTGGACCTCGGGCGGCCTCGAGTTCAACTTCGGCGTCATCGGGCATACGCCGGCGACCGCCACCCCCGTCGACTATCTCGTGCGGGAGAACGCGGACGGCAGCGTGAGCACGATCGTCGGCGCGACCGACCTCCCGGCTCGTACGCCGTGGCGCGTCGAGATCCGCCTCCCGCCGGACCGGGCCGCCTTCGAGACGCGCGTCCTGTGGTACAACCCGACCCCGCTCGAGCAGCCCTACTACAACTGGATGACGGCCGCGGCCTTCGCGCAGGACGACCTGGAACTGTTCGTGCCCGGCAACGCCTATCTGGAGCACTCCGGGCAGGAGCGCGCGTGGCCCCTGGACGCGGAGGGCCGTTTCCTTCCCCTGTATCGCAACAACGCGTTCGACGGACACAAGTCGTACCACGTCGTCGGGGCGCTCAACGACTTCTTCGGCGGCTATTACCACGACGAGGGCTACGGCTGGGGGCACTGGGCCCCTCACGAGGAAATGCCGGGGCGCAAGATGTGGCTGTGGGCGTTGTCCCGCGCGGGCGGTATCTGGGAGGACCTGCTCACCGACACGGACGGACAGTACGTCGAGTTCCAGGCGGGACGGCTGCACGTGCAGTACTCGCCCGGAGCGCACCGCAACCCCATTTCCCAGGGCGGGTTCGATCCCCTCTCGGCCAGCCGCTGGACCGAGTGGTGGTTCCCGCTGGCAGGGACGGGCGGCCTCACCGACGCGTCCCCCCATGGAGCCATGCACGTCGAACGGGAGGGTCGCCGCTTGAGGGTGGTGGCCCAGGCGTTCGGGGCCGTGGCCGACACCGTCAGGGTTTGGTCGGGCGGTGAACACGTGGCCGCGCAGGCGGTGGCGCTCGAAGCGCTTGAGCCGGTGGACGTCGAGTTCGACGTCGCGCCCGAGGGCCCATGGCGGGTCGCGCTGCCCGGACTCGGTCTGGAAGCCTGCTCGAACGCGGAAGAACCTGGGCTGGATGGCGTGTGTGGATTCGGGGCGGAGCCCTCGGTGTCCCGGCCGTTTGAGACCAACTCAGGGGCGTGGGACGGCCTCCCGGAGACGGATCGTCTGGTGTTCGAGGCAAGGGAGTTGGCGCGGGGTCGGCGTTACGCGGAAGCGCGAGCGCTCTACGAGCGGGCGCTCGCGGCCGAGCCCTGGAACCGGGAGGCGCTGCTGGGTCTGGCCGCGCTGGCTTTGAGGTCGGCCCGCTACGAAGACGGCCTCGCGCACGCGCGGCGGGTCCTCCAGCTGGACACCTACGATCCCGAAGCCAACTTCCTCGCCGGCAACCTGTATCTCGCCCTTGGGCATCGCGCGGATGCGCTGGATTCGTTCGGCTGGGCCTCCCGATCGGTGGCCTTCCGCGCCGCGGCGCGCGTCCGGTTGGCGGAGTTGGCGCTCGACGCGGGAGACCTGGCCGAGGCGCGCCGCCATGCCGGGCTGGCGCTCGATCACGACCGCGTGGGCATCCCGGCCCGCGAGGTGCTGGCAATCGCTGCACGCCTAGAGGGGGACGAAGCCGGCGCCGCCCAAGCGCTGACGGAACTTCTCGAGCTTGACCCGCTGAACCATTTCGCGCTGGCCGAGCGATACTTGGCGGCGCGGGGCGAAGGATCCGGCGCCCCGGAGGCGGCAGGGGGGCCCGAGGCGGCTCGCCTCACCGAATCGATGCGGAGCGAGTACCCGGACCAGACGCTGCTGGAGCTTGCCGTGGGCTACGCGAACCGGGGGCTGCCCGACCATGCCGCCCGCCTGCTCGAGTTGGCGGATGAAGTGGGCGGCAGCCCCGTGGCCGCGGCGTGGCTCGCCTTCCTGCGTGGCGACGCGGACATGCTGAGCGCGGGAGCCGATCCCGACTTCGCCTTCCCCTACCGCGCCGAGACCCTGCCGGTCCTGCGCTGGGCCGCCGCCGAGGACCCGCACTGGGCTTGGCGCTACCTGCTCGGCCTCAACCTGTGGGCGCTCGACCGCGACGCCGAGGCGGCCGAAGTGCTGGCGTCCCTCGGCGACGAGCCCGACTACGGACCCGCTTACGCGGCGCGCGCGCACCTGACGGGGGTCATGGGCGGCGACCCGGGACCCGACTTCCGGCGCGCGGTCACCGTGGATCCCGACCACCGCCTTCTCCGCATCTCCCTCATCCGGCACCTGCAGGAAACCGGGAGTTGGGCCGAGGCACGCGAGGTGTCCGGCCAGGGACGCGAACTCTTCCCGGACGACTTCAACCTCGCCCTCCTCCACGTGCGAGGGCTCATCCAGGCGGGCGACCACACCGAGGCGGTCGAGATTCTCGGGAACACCCACGTCCTTCCCTCGGAGAACTCCGGAGAGGCCCACCGCCTGTACGAGTTCGCACATGTCGGTGCCGCGCTGGACGAACTCGACGCCGAAAACCGCGAAGCTGCCCGCCGCCACCTGGAGGCGGCGCTGCTGTGGCCTGAATCGCTCGGTCAGGGGCGTCCCTTCGAGCCCGACGAGCGCCTCGCGCGGTTCCTGTTCGACGTGGCCGCGGAAAGCCCTGACGGCGGACCTGCGCTCGGAGCCTTCGAAACCGTAACTGTCGCCTCGCTGCGCGCCCGCGCCGAAGCGCTCGCCGACGCGTCGTCCCCCACGGCGGTCATCGAGCGAGCCCTCCTGCGCCGAGCGCTCACCGCCGCCGCCGCGCGGACACGCTAGCCTGTCCCGATCCGGAGACAAGGCGAAGGCAGCAGGACTGCATCCCATGTAACGGAGATCGCATGACCGAGCCGTCCAGCCCTCTTCTGAAAGCCCTAACCCTCGAGGGCTTTCTCTCCTTTGGGCGCGGCGCCGGGTCCGTACTGCGGGCCGTCCCGCGAGACCTTCCGCTGCCGATCCGGCAGGGTGGCCGCGTTCGGGACTGGCTCTGGACAGTCGATCCTTCGACGACGACGACCGGCCCCGGCGTAGACTCGCCGTCCGCCCGGACCCAGGTGGTGTTCGCCGAGGGCCGAATCGCCCGATTCCATACCAATCCGGCCGTGCGGTATCGATTGGTTTCTTGGGGCTGACGGGGACTCCTTCGTCGGTCGAGACGAGCGATTGGAAAATGCTGAGACCCCCTCCGGCAAGGACAAACCGTATTTCTACCTTGGGTACGAGCATGGCCGTGCGATGCTGACCGTCCGGGATGGCGGGGAACGAGAGCTTCGACGGGACACCTTGGACGTGACCCAGTCCATCCTCTCTCAACGAAGGGATCCGGAGGAGTATCCCGAGTTGGCCGGCTAGCGGATGTCCTGGCGCGGATCCGGATCTACCGGCGCTGGCAGTTCGGCCCGGACGCCGTAGTCAGAAAAGCTTGCTCGCCAGACGCACGGGCGGACCATTGGTCGGAGAATTTCGACAATCTCCCGGCGCGACTCACCGTGCTCAAGCGAAGCCCTCCCGTCAAACGACGTCTGCTTGAACTGATCCGTGAACTCGCCGCGGGATTCAGCGATATCGAGGTGGTTCCGGAAGGCGGCGCGCTGACTCTTTACTTGATGGAGGGCAATCTAGCCATACCCGCTCGCCGCGTGTCCGCTGGGACGCTCCGCTTCCTCTGCCTGCTCGCAATCCTGGTGGATTCCGAGCCGCCCCCCTTGATCGTCCATCAAAGAGCCTGAACTGGGATTGCACCCGGACATCCATCCGCAGTTTGCCACACTTCTTCTCGATGCGAGCGAACGGACGCAACTCGTCGTAACCACGCACGCGGACATCCTCGTCGATGCTCTCACGGACACCCCCGAGACGATCGTTGTCTGCGAGAAGATCGACGGGTGCACCCGGTTGGAGCGCCTCAGTCCCGAGGTCCCGAGAGACTCAGGCCGTGGCCGGACAAGTATCGCCTCGGGGCGTCGTGGATACGCGGAGAAATCGGCGGGACCCGCTGGTGGGCCTTGAGGGCAGGATGCCGCGAATTAGGGCGTGTGGCGGGCGCAAGAAGGCGGACAAGGACTTCACGACGGCGCTCGCGCCGGAGACAGAATTGCGATGCTCCTGGTTGATGCCGAGCGTCCCGTCGGCGGAGCAACTCCATGGGTACACCTCCGCAACCGCAACAGCTGGGACGGCCTCCTGCGCCGAGCGCTCGCCGCCACCTAGCGCCTGCAACGCGACGTGCCATAATCCCCTCGAAACAGGTGGGTTACCCCCGAGATCGGGTTGTCCTGCAATCACTTGGTTCCTACAGTTCATTGGCCGCTTTGGCGTCCCGACTCGGTCGTAGACAGATTCGAGTCAACGTCTTCCCGCGAGCGACGGGGGGGATTGACATGACGACGGTAGCCCGTTATCCGCCGCGCTAGAGCCGAGTCCGAGAGGGCTGGCGGCACTGAGGGAATATGGGGGCGAGTTGCGCTGAGCCTTCTTGCGGCGCACTTCCTCATCCCTGCGCTCCGGGCCGCGGCGCAGGGCCCGGGCGTGACCGTATCGCCGCTGGACCTGACCATACAGGAAGGCGCGACTGGCACCTACACCGTCGTGCTGAACACACAGCCGACCGCGACCGTGACGATCTCGGTGACGGCGCGTGACGACGCCTCCAAGTGCCATTCCGCCAGCGGTGCCTCGTGTACGAGAAAATCCGGCGTGGCGACGGTCGACAAATCGAGCCTGACGTTCACCACGACGGACTGGAACCAGGCCCAGACGGTGACGGTCACGGCGACCGAGGAGGACATGGCCGGCTTCTTCAAGCACGCGGAGGTCACGCACGGGGCGAGCGGGGGTGACTACGGCGCCCTTTCCGTCTCGGAAGTCCGTGTCACCGTGACGGACAACGACCTGAGGGAGATCGTTTACGAGACGGGAAGCCCCGGAAATCTGCAAGCGCGTTCCTCCCTGGGCACCTATGAAGGTTCGAGTCACAGCTACTACGTGTCGCTGGAATCGGAGCCGACGGCGGCCACAACGGTCGCGCTCGCCAGCGAGGACAGCAGTCGGGTGACCGTGAGCCCGACATCGCTGACGTTCACGACGACGAACTGGAACGTCGCGCAACCAGTGTCGTCCGACGTGGCCGACAATGACGTGCTCGGTGAAGACCGGGTGCAGGTGACCATCACGAGCACGATCAGCGGAACGGGCTCGAACTACGATGGTCAATCGGTCCGTCCCTTCACGGTCAACGTGTACGATAACGACCTCACTCCCCGTACCGTGACCGCAGGAGACTCCTTCAGTCACGAGTTCAGCTGGGACAGCTATCCCGGCGCGTACCTGCTGCGTGCGGAGAGCGTCGGCGGTGCGGCGACCATCGCTCCGCACACCGTGCAAGTCACCGAGGCCAACTACCAGAAGGTTTCGTTCTCCGTGACCGGCGTCGACGCCGGTCAGGCGAAAATCAACTTCCGGATCGGCGCCTACCTGTGGCGATCCTTCCTGGTCACTGTGCTTCCGCCCCCGATCCCTCGGAGGCTTACGCTGGGGGCCAACCGACGCGCCGCGGAGGGCGGACCCAACGTCACGATCACGGCGACGCTGGACAGTCCCGCGCCCGCGGGGGGGACCGACGTGACGCTGCGCGTCGGCCCCGAGAGCACGGCGACCCTCGGCGACGACTACACGCTGTCGCGGACGGCCTTCACCATCGCGGAGGGCGAGCGGACGGGCGCGGCGATCCTGAGCGTCATCGACGACGCGGACGACGACGACGGCGAGACCGTCTACCTCTCGGCAGAAAGCAGGAACCCGGAGTTGAGCAGCACGGGGCTCCGCCTCGACATCCGGGACAACGATCTGCCCGCGGTGACGCTGTCGGCCAGGCCGAACCCGGTGCAGGAGGGGCTCCCGGTGACCGTGACGGCACGGCTTTCGTCGGCGCTGTCGAGCGGCGTGACGATCCCCCTCACGCTGACAGCGGGCACGGCCGAAGAGGACGACTACGGTTCGCTTTCGGGTGTCGAGATCAGCGCGGGCTCCACAAGCGGGACGGGCGAGATATCCACGAGCGAGGACGAGGACCGCGACAACGAGACGTTCACGGTCTCACTGGGGAGCCTGCCGTCGTCGTTGCGGACGGGGAGCCCGAGTTCAGTCGCGGTTACGATCTGGGAACCCAACGAAGCGCCGACGCTGACGGCGTCGTGCGACCCGTGCCAGGTCGGGCGGGGCGGAGAGGTTCGGCTGACGGCGGAGGCGTGGGACCCCGACGGCGACGCGCTGACGTATGCCTGGAGCGCGCCGACGGGCTCCTTCCTGGGGGCTGCGGACGAGCCGGAAGCGCGCTGGCAGGCTCCCGCCGACACGGGGACCGTCTTGATCGATGTGAACGTCCGGGACGGGCTGGGCGGGTCGGCTTCGGCGGCGGTGGTCGTCGAGGTGGTGAACGAGGCTCCGGTGTTCACGGAGTCGTCCTTCGTGTTCGAGCTTCGCGAGAACCAGGACGGCCGCAGCAGCCCGGTGATGCTGGGCGTGGCGACGGTGGAGGACCCGGACGGGGATGAGGTGACGTGCTGGCTGGCGTCGGGCGACGGGACGCGGTTCGCGGTCGGTGCGCAGGACGGGGTGGTGTTTTACGTGGGGGCGGGCGAGGATTTCGAGACGGAGCCGAACCAGTACAGGCTGATGGTGCGGGCGAGTGATCGGCACGGGGGGACGGCGGTCGTCGAGGTGACGGTCGAGGTGACGAACGTGAACGAGGCCCCGGTGGCGGCAGCGGACACGGCGGCGACGGACGAGGACGAGCCGGTCACGGTCGACGTTCTGGCGAACGACAGCGACGTGGACGGCGACAACCTGCGCATCGAGTCGGTGTCGCAGCCGGCGAACGGCACGGCGCGGATCGCCGAGGGCGGCCGGGTGGGGTATGCGCCGGAGGCGAACTGGCACGGCACGGACCGGTTCGCGTACACCGCGGCCGACGGCAACGGCGGGACGGGGACTGCGGAGGTCGTCGTAGTGGTCGCGGCGGTCAACGACGCGCCCGTAGCCGTGGCCGACACGGCGGCGACGGACGAGGACGAGCCGGTCACGGTGGACGTTCTGGAGAACGACCGCGACGTGGACGGCGACGCGCTGAGCATCGAGTCGATTTCCGCACCGGCGCACGGGACGGCGCAGGTCACGGCGGACAGGGTGCTGTACGCACCGGACGGGGACTGGCACGGCACGGACCGGTTCGCCTACACGGTGGCCGACCGCAACGGCGGCACCGCGCAGGCGGAGGTCATCGTAGTGGTCGCGGCGGTGAACGACGCGCCCGTAGCGGTGGGTGCGATCCCGGACCAGGCGCTCGAGGAGGGGGGCGCAACGGCGACGCTCGACCTGGAGCCGTACTTCGAGGACCCGGACGGAGACACCCTGACGTACGCGGCCGCATCATCGAATCCGAACGTCGCGGGAGTGATCGTGGCGGGCTCGGTGCTGACGGTGACGCCCGTCGCCTACGGCCCGGCGTCCATCGAGGTGACGGCGTACGATCCGGGTGGGCTCTCCGCCGTGCATACCTTCGCGGTGGACGCCGACGACCGGATGGTGCGCATGGCGCTAGACGAGACGCTGGCGGCGACGGCGCGGGCGCACTTGGCGAGTGCGCGCATGACGCTGGGTCGCCGCGTGGGGCCGGCCGGTGGTGACGAGCGGTCGCAGCTCACGGTGAGGGGACGCTCTATCCCGCTGGACAAGGCGGCGGTACGGACGGCGACCGAGCGGCTGTTCGCGGGCTGGACGTTGTCGCGCTACCTGCGCGGCGGAGGCCTCGCCGGGGCGGGCCGGACGTTCGAGCGGCAGGCAGTTGAGTGGGCGGCGGCGGCGACCGGGGGGCGGGACGGTCCCGCGGCTGCGCCCCGGGACCCCGCGGATCTGCTGGCGGCGGTGGGCGTGGGCAGCGCCGGAGGCCTTCGGGGATTCGGAGACGGCGGGGGCGGCACGGAGTTCGCGTTCGCCTTGGGCGGCGGCGACAGCGGTGGCCGGGGCTGGCGGCTCTGGGGCCAGGGCGACATCCAGACCTTCGCGGGCGAGCCGGCGGCAGAGCGCGGCTACGAGGGCGACCTGCGCACGGGCTGGGCCGGGCTCGACCGCACGCTCGGCGAGAGCTGGCTCGCGGGCGTGGCGGTTGCGAAGAGCAAGGGCGGAGGCGACTGGCGCGCTGGCGCGGCGGAGGGCCGTCTCGAAACCTCGCTGACGGCCGTCCATCCCTACCTGCGCTGGTCGGGCGGGGGCACGTCTGTGTGGGCGATGGCGGGCGGCGGGTGGGGGTCTGCGGAGAACGCGCGAGCGACGGGCGGCGTGGGCACCAGCGACCTGGACCTGGGGCTCGGGCTCCTCGAGGTTCGCCGCCGGTTCGCGAACTGGTTCAGGCTTCGGGCCGACGCGGCGTGGGCGCGGCTCGCGACCGGGGAAGGCACGGAAACCGTCGACGGTCGCAGCGCGGCGGTCGAACAGCAGCGGCTGGGCATCGAGGTGAGCACGTCGAAGCGCCTCGGCAGGCTGGCGCTAAAGGCGTTCGGCGAGGCGAGCGGGCGGCGTGACGGCGGCGCGGGCCAGACGGGCACGGGGCTCGAGTTGGCCGGTGGACTCAGGGCGGCGAGCGGTCCGGGAGTGTGCTGATTTCTGTGTAAATGGCCATGGAGTAGACTCTGGAAGCGGGAGGAGACCATGGCGAGGAAGAAGGATGCGACGGAGCGGGAGGTAGACGAGCTTCTCGACAGCCTGCTGGAGGGCCGCAGCCCGGAAGAGATCATGGGCGGAGGCGGTCTTCTGGAGGCGCTGACGAAGCGGGTGGTGGAGCGGGCGCTGGAGGGAGAGCTCACCGACCACCTGGGCTACGAGAAGCACGCGAGAGAGGGCCGCAACGGCGGCAACTCGCGCAACGGCCGTACGCGGAAGCGAGTGAAGACGGACACGTCGGAGTTCGAGATCGAGGTGCCTCGGGACCGTGATTCGACGTTCGACCCGAAGTTCGTCAGGAAGGGCCAGCGTCGGCTGGGCGGGTTCGACGAGAAGGTGATCGCGCTGTACGCGCGGGGCATGACGACGCGGGAGATCCAGGGTCACCTGAAGGAGCTGTACAAGGTGGAGGTCTCACCGTCGCTGATCTCGGCGGTGACCGACGCGGTCCTGGAGGACGTGAAGGCGTGGCAGGGCCGGCCGTTGGATACGGTGTACCCGATCGTGTATCTGGACGCGATCCACGTGAAGGTGCGTTCCCGGGGCCACGTCCGGACGCACGCGGTCTACCTTGCCCTGGCCCTGACGCTCGAGGGCAACAAGGAGCTGTTGGGGCTGTGGGTGGGCGAAGCGGAGGGGGCGAAGTTCTGGCTCTCGGTCCTCACCGAACTCAAGAACCGGGGGGTCGAGGACATCCTGATCGCAGCGATCGACGGCCTCAAGGGCTTTCCCGAGGCGATCGAGTCGGTGTTCCCGAAGACGCAGGTCCAGCTCTGCATCGTGCATCTGGTGCGCGGCTCGCTCCGGTTCGTCGCCTGGAAGGAGCGCAAGGCGGTCGCCAGGGACTTGCGGGCCATCTACAGGGCTCCGAGCCTGGAGGCGGCCGAGACGGCGCTGGAGGCCTTTTCTCAGCGCTGGGACGAGCGCTTCCCCATGATCAGCCGGAAGTGGCGGGCGAACTGGGCGAACCTGACCCCGTTCTTCGATTATCCGCCCGAGATCCGCAAGGTCATGTACACGACGAACGCGATCGAGGCCCTGAACGCGCAGCTCACGAAGGTGACGAGGAAGCGCGGCGCGTTCCCAACCCCGGAGGCGGTCAGGAAAGTGCTGTACCTTGCGATCGAGAGGGCGTCACAGCGCTGGACCCGGCCCGTTCAGGACTGGACCGGCGCCCTGAACCACCTGTCGATCGTGTTCGAGGGCCGAGTGCCCGTATGAGTGCGAGGGCCATTTACACAGAAAATCTGACAGTCCCAGCGGTCCCGTTCGCATCGATACCCAAGGCCGGATCCTGGTGCTCCATTCCGCCCAGGGCTACGAGGAGCGCGGCCTGGGCGTCACGCTGACCGTCGGCGGCCCGTCGGAAGAGGAAGGGCTCTCGCTCTCCGTCTCGCCGCGCTGGGGTGGCCCCGCCACCTCCTCCGGCACGCTCTGGAAGGAGCGGATCCACGGATTCCAGCCCGGAACCGCGCCCACCGCTCCGTGGGCGCTCGACGCACAGGCCCGGTGGGCACTCCGCCTGCCGGGCGGCCGGCTCTTCGCCTGGTCCGGCTCGCTCGACCGCTCAGGGCGGGGTTGGGGCCTGACCATCATCGGGGGGATCGAACCGACCGGTCCCGCACCCCGGCCTGAGCCCGCACGCTAAGCCGTCAGCGGCGTCCTACGGTGCGGCGGCCGCCCCCTCCGCCGCCGCCAGCTTCACGCCCTCCTCCTCGTCCACCCGCAGCAGGAGCAGCAACCCCGCGGCGAGGAAGACGATGATGGACGCGATCGCCCAGCGGTGGCTGCCCGTGGCGCCCAGAAGGAGCCCGTAGGAGAGCGGTCCGATCACGGAGGCGAGACGGCCGGAGAAGGCGTGGAAACCGAAGAGTTCTCCCTGCTTGCTCTCCGGAACGAACGACCCGAGCAGCGCGCGGCTCGCGGCCTGGTTCGGCCCGACCATGAGGCCCAGGAGGATGGCCGCGGCCCAGAACGTGGTGAGGTCCTGCGCAGCCAACGCCAGAGCGACCGCGACGATCAGGAGCACGAGCGTGATGGAGATCGTCCGCTTCCCGCCGATGCGATCCTGGACGAAGCCGAAGCCGATCGCGCTCGCGCCCGCCGTCGCGTTCACGACGATGCCGAGCACGAGGAGGTCGGCCGTCACCATGCCGAATTCGGCCCCCGCATAGATCGCGGCCATCGTGAAAGCCGTCATGAGGCCGTCGTTGTACACGAGGCCGGCGATGAGGAGCCGGATCGCCTGCCGGTAGCGCCGCAGGTTCCGGGCCGTGTCCGCGATCCGCCCGAAGCCCCTGCGCACGTACTCGAAGGCCGACGCCCGCTGGCGTGGCTGCCTCTCGCGCAGGAAGAGGAAGAGCGGAACCGAGAACACCAGCAGCCAGCCGGCCGCCAGGAGGTTCGTGGCGCGTACGTTGAGGCCGCCCTCCTCCGGCAACCAGCCCGTCACCATCCCCAGCGCCGGGAACAGGCAGAGCAGACCCCCGAAGTACCCGAGGCCCCAGCCCAGGCCGGATATGCGGCCGATGCTCTCTCTCGTCGAGATCTCCGGCAGGAAGGCGTTGGCCAAAGCCCCCAGCACCTGGTAGGCGATGCTCGCGCCGACGAACACCAGCGCCGCGCCCCAGGCATCGCCGGGCCCCATCGGGAAGAGGCCTGCGGTCAGGACGACGCACACGCCCGTGGCGACCAGAAGAAACCGTTTCTTGAGCCCGCCGAAGTCCCCCATGGCGCCGATCACAGGCATCATCAGCGCGGTGATGAGCGACGAAATCCAGACCGCCCGCGTCCACCAGAGGGGCCCCTGGATGGGGTCGGCGACGATCTCCCGAGCGTAGTAGGCGGAGAAGATGAAGGTTACGACGAGCGTTCCGAACGGGGAGTGGGCGAAGTCGTACATGGCCCATGAGATGATCTCCCGCCGTGCGACGGGAGGGCTCCGGGGATTCGAGTTCACGCGCGGCGACCTTTCGGTAGCGGGCCGGGTCCGATTCGAGGGCTCAAGGGTACGGTCCCGGCGAGGCATCGCGCGACCCGTCGGTTTGTCGCGAGCGCATGGCGCGGAGTAGTTTTTCGGGAGTGCCGGCCCTCCGAGGCGGCGTTCCACGTATGAGGCGGAAGAGGCGGAAGATTCACATGCCCACACATACAGACGCGAGCGCAAAGTCACACGTCAGCGAGGCCGAGGCCCGGAAGGTCGCCGAGGCGGCGCGCGAGACCGACTGGAGCGGGCGAACCTTCGTCCGGAACCTGTTCCTCGGGAAGTTCCGGCTCGACGCGATCCACCCCTATCCCGATCCCGAAGACTTCATCTCCGACTACGCGCGCGAGTGGACGGAGAACCTCCGCGTCTTCCTGCGCGAGGAGGTGGACTCCGACGGCATCGACCGCGACGGCAAGATCCCGCCGGACGTCGTGCGCGGCCTGGCCGAGCGCGGCGCCTTCGGCATCAAGGTGCCGACGAAGTACGACGGCCTCGGCTTCAACCAGACGGAATACGCCAACGCGATGCGGGTCGTGGGTTCGGTGGACGGCAACATCTCCGCCCTCCTCTCCGCCCATCAGTCGATCGGCGTGGGACAGCCGCTCAAGATGTTCGGCACCGAAGCCCAGAAGCAGGAGTTTTTCCCCCGCCTCGCGAAGGGCGCCGTCAGTGCCTTCGCGCTCACCGAGAACGACGTGGGCTCGGACCCGGCCCGGCTCACGACCTCCGCCGAGCGCACGGAAGACGGCTCCGCCTTCATCCTCAACGGCGAGAAGCTGTGGTGCACGAACGGCACCCTGGCCGAACTCTACGTCGTCATGGCGCGACACCCCGACACCGGGCGCATCTCCGCCTTCATCGTCGAGCGCGACTGGCCGGGTGTCGAGGTCGTTCGACGCTGCCACTTCATGGGGCTCAAGGCGCTCGAGAACGGGATCATCCGCTTCACGAACGTGCGCGTGCCGGAGGAGAACCTCCTGTGGAAGGAAGGGAACGGTCTCAAGCTCGCGCTCATGACGCTGAACATCGGACGCCTCACGATCCCGGCGTCGTCGGTGGGCGGAGCACAGGCCGCGCTCGAGGCGTGCCGCCGCTGGTGCAACGACCGGATCCAGTGGGGCGTACCGGTCGGGAAGCACGAGACGATTGCGCACTACCTGACCTCGATCGCGCACCGCACGTATGCCATGTCCGCGATCGCCGACCTCACCCAGTCGATGGCGGACCGGGGCGGCTACGACATCCGGCTAGAGGCCGCGATGGCGAAACTGTGGAACACCGAGACGGGCTGGCACCTCGTCGACGACGCACTGCAGGTGCGAGGCGGCCGCGGCTACGAAACCGCCGACTCCCTGACAGCGCGCGGCGAGGAACCCGTCGCGGTCGAGCGCTGGCTGCGTGACTTCCGCATCAACCGGATCTTCGAGGGCTCGAGCGAGATTCTGCGGCTGTTCATGGCCCGGGAGGCCGTCGACCGCCACCTGCAGATCGCGGGCAGCCTCGTCGATCCCCGGCTCGGGTTCGGGGCGAAGCTGAAAGCGTTGCCGCGGGCGGCGTGGTTCTACGCCACCTGGTATCCGACCACGTGGATCGGCTGGAGTCTGCCGCCGCGGTTCGCAAACCACGGACGCCTGGCGAAGCACCTGCGCTTCGTCGAGCGCAACAGCCGCAAGCTGGCCCGGACGACCTTCCATCTCATACTGCGCCACGGACCCAAGCTCGAGCGGCGCCAGGGGCTGCTCTTCCGAGTCATCGACATCGGCGCGGAACTGTTCGCGATCGCGGCCGCAGTCACGCGTGCCGACATGCTGCGCCGGCGTGAAGGCGACGAGGCCCGCGCCGAGGCCCGGGAGGCTGCCCGGCTCGCCGACTCGTTCGCGGTCGCGTCACGCCGTCGAGTGGGCGAACTCTTCCGCCGCATCCGCTCCAACCACGACGCGGCGGACTACCGCATCGCCCAGGACATCATGGCGGGCAACTTCGAGTGGATGGAGCGCGACATCGTCGGCCTCCAGAAGGCCGCGCTCGAAGCCTGGAAGGGCACACCTCGGGACCTCGCGCCAGAGGACGACGCGTCGGGGGCGGACGAGGGGCCGGAACGCGTACCCGAAGCAGCGGTCGCCAACACCGCCGCCGTCTGACAGCCCCGGGTTCGCTCCGCGGGCCGGCTATCGCGCTGAGCGACGGTTGACGAAGTCGCGAGGCGTCAGGACGCGGTCTGCCTCCGGCGCGTTCTCGACGAGGAGACGATCACCGGTGATGAGGCGGCTTCCGGCCCTGGCGCCGAGCAGCGCCCAAAGATGGTTGTCGCCTGAATCCGGAGCGGTCTCGCCGGTCGCGGGCTCGCACCAGATCGCATTCGCGGTCAACTCGGCCAGCAACTGGTCGATCTCGGCGCCCTTTCGGCGGTGGAGACCGACGAGGCGGGGACGACGTAGCACGGACGCGTACTCGGTGAGGAGTTCGTCGGACAGCAGGTAGAGGAGGCTGCCATCGAGCATCGCCTCCAGAATCTGCGCTGGTGGACGCTTCGGATCAGAACCGATCATCGCCGAGACGATCACGTTCGTGTCCACCACGAATACGGCAGGCGTCACGAGACGGCTTCCTCACCAGCGGTTGCGTCGATCAACCGGCTGCGGCTACCGGCCCTCGCGATGAAGTCGCGTCTCCGTGACCGCCACGGCCATGGCTTCCTCGGCGCTCAATTCAGCGCTCGAGCGGGCTCGGGCGACGATCTCCCTGGCCGAGTCCATGGGCTGGATGCCCCTCAACTCGAGGCTTTCTTCGATGATCGCGCCCATGGGACGGCCCTGCCGGGCGGAGGCCTCCCTCAGAGCGCGGTGCGTGCGCGCACTCAGGCTGATCGTGAGTCGCGGCATTGTACTCAACCCCCCTCTGGGATGCTCGGACAGGACACCATAGCACCACAGCACCAGAGAGGCAATTCACTTCCATTTCTGGCGGGTCATCCGGCCGGGCCGGGAACACCCTCCACTTCGATTTCAGCCTCGTGGCCGCACAGCATGCCGGACAGGACTGCCGCCACGGACGGTTCCGTGGCGGTGGGGTCCGGCTCACCGCTCAGAACCAGGTCGATGTCGCAGGATCCGGACCGGTCGTCGAGTTGCCAGTCCAGTCGGCCGGTCACCGAGCCCTCGAGGCTGAAATGCTCGAAGAAGCCGACAATGACCAGGGCGGTCCGTTCGCGGACGCTCGGAGCGCCATCGACGGTGAACTGCAGCCCGCCGTGCGAGAGCTGGCATGCACTGGGGGAGGCGGTGAAGTCGGACACCAACCGCAGCGTGTCCGTCACGGACTCGTCCGCAACCATCCCCGTTAGCGTGAGCTGTCCGCCGAGCGGACAGGCCACCACCGCGCTGTTCTCGGTGGCGCGAATGATCTGGGGCGTTGAGTCCATCTGAATCGCCCTCATCCCCTCGAACAGCGCCTCGGCCTCAGCCATCGTGAGGGACGCGTTCCGGGGCTCCGTCATCCCATCTCCGCAGCCGACTGCGAGGGCGCAGAACCCGCCAACGAGGATTCCCCGCACCACTTCCACCCTTTGCCTGGACATCATCCTTGCCTTCCGGTTCAAATCCGAGTTCTTCGCTTTGAATGGCCGAGCGAACCGCGCTCCGTCAACCTGTCGGAAGTACCCCGGGGGGAACGCCTTGATCCCAGCGGATGGCGGGTTCAGGGCCTCAGTTCGCGCAGTGTCCTGCCGGCCCGCCACAGTTCCGAGTTCGCCATCTCGTCGAGTTCCTCGCCAAGCCGCTCGCGATAGTCGTCGCGGCCGCACGTCTCGATGACGATCCGGGCCTCCTCGCCCGCCTTCACGCTGTCATAGAGTTCGTCGAACAGCGGCGTGACGGCCTCGCGGAATCTGTGGCGCCAGTCGAGCGCTCCCCGCTGCGCCGTCGTCGAGCAGTTCCGGTACATCCAGTCCATGCCGTTCTCTGCCACGAGCGGCATCAGACTCTGGGTGAGTTCCTCGACGGTCTCGTTGAACGCCTCCGAGGGGGAATGGCCGTTCTTCCTGAGCACCGCGAACTGCGCCTCGAAGACGCCCGCGATCGCGCCCATGAGGATCCCGCGCTCGCCCGTGAGGTCCGACCACACTTCCCGCTGGAAGTTCGTCTCGAAGAGAAAGGCCGAACCCACGCCGATGCCGAGCGAGATGACCCGCTCCCGCGCCCGGCCCGTCGCGTCCTGGAAGATGCCGTAGCTCGAGTTCACGCCCTTCCCCTGAACGAAGAGCCGTCGCAGCGAGAGGCCGGATCCCTTCGGGGCCACGAGCACCACATCGACATCCGCGGGCGGGATGATTCCCGTCTGTTCGCGGTACGTGACGCCGAAGCCGTGGGAGAAATAGAGACATTTTCCGGGCGTGAGCTGCGCCTTGACCTCGTCCCAGCACGCGATCTGACCCGCGTCGGATAGGAGGTATTGGAGGATGGTGCCCCGGCAAGCCGCCTCCCCGATCTCGAACAGCGTCTCGCCTTCCACCCACCCGTCCGCGACCGCGCGGTCCCACGAGGCGGAACCCATGCGCTGTCCGATGATCACCCTGAATCCGTTGTCCCTCAGATTGAGCGCCTGCCCCGGCCCCTGGACCCCGTAGCCCAGCACCGCGATCGTCTCGTCCTCCAGCGCGTCGCGCGCCTTGTCGAGCGGCCACTCGTCCCGCGTGATGACGGTTTCTTCGGTATCGCCCACCTGTATTCTCGCCACGACTTCTCCCTCCGTGATCGAGCGGCTCTCGGCCGCACAATGGTTCCTGTCAGCGCTTCCCGATGTCGTCGTCGACGCTGCGATAGTCTACGCGCGCGACGCCCACCGAGGCGCCGATCTGTTTCGCCGCACGCCGAATGCGGTCTTCCTCCGTCCGGACGATGAACTCGTGCTCCTAGGCGGCCGCCCCCGCCGAGGTCTCACAACGGAAGCTCTCGATTTCGATGCAGTGGCGTCCCAGGCACGCGAGGACCCGCAGGAGCAGCGCGTTGTCCTGATCCGTCAGCGCGGACACCCGATATCGAACTGTATCCCCGCCCATCACTCGAGGCGGATCTCGGAGCAGCCCGCGCCGGCCGGTACCATCGGGAAGACGTTCTCTTCCCGCTCCACGACGACTTCGAGGAGAAAGGCGTCTTCGGAGGCCAGCATTTCATCGATGGCAGCGTCGAGTTCGCCCCTCTCCGTGACCTGCCTGCCCATCATTCCGAACGCGGCCGCGACCTCCGCGAAGTTCGGGTTCTTGAGTTCGATCGCGGAGTAGCGGCGGGCGAAGAACATCTCCTGCCACTGCCGGACCATGCCCAGATAGCCGTTGTTCAGGATCACCGCCTTGACGGCGATCCCCTCCTGGACGATGGCGCCGAGTTCCTGCAGCGTCATCTGAAAGCCCCCGTCGCCGATCACGGCGACGATCGTGTGGTCCGGACGGGCGACCACGGCGCCCATCGCCGCCGGCAGCGCGTATCCCATCGTGCCGGCGCCGCCGGAGGTGACGAACGTGTTGCCTTCGTCGAACCGGTAGTACCGGGCCGCCGCCATCTGATGCTGTCCCACGTCGGCGATGACCGTCGCCCGGCCCCTGGTGCGCTCGGAGAGTCGGTGGATCACCTCGGCCATGCGGATGCCGGGAGATCCCGGGAAGAGATCGCCTTCGATCACGCGTTCGCGTTCGATTTCGTCGCAGGCGTGGAATTCGGCCAGCCAGGCCTCGTGCGACCCGCTCGCGACGCCCCTGGCGAGGGCGGCCAGGGCCTCCTTCGCATCCGCCACGATGCCCACGTCCGCCGGAACGTTCTTGTCGATCTCGGACTCATCGATATCCACGTGGATGACCCGAGCCGACCGCGCGTACTTCGCGAGGCTGCCGGTGACGCGGTCATCGAACCGCATCCCGATCGCGACGAGCACGTCGCAGTCGTCCGTCTTGATGTTGGGCCCGTAGTTCCCGTGCATCCCCAGGAGGCCGACGTACAGCGGATGGCGGGTGGGCAGGGCCCCGAGACCGAGCAACGTGCAGGCGAAGGGAAGGCCCGCCCGCTCGACCAGGCGCCGGAGTTCCTCCTGCGCGCCGGAGAGAAGGACGCCCTGGCCCACGAGGACGAGAGGCTTGCGGGCCTCGTCGATGAGGCGGCACGCCGACGCGACAGCTTCCGCATCCAGCCGGGGCCGCGGATCGTAGCCGGGAATCCGGGGTTCGTGCTCGACCGGCCGGTACTCGAACGTGCCGAACTGTGCGTCCTTCGTGATGTCGATGAGGACGGGCCCGGGGCGTCCCGTACGGGCCACGTACAGCGCCTTGGAGACGGCGGCCGGGATATCCTCGGGACGCGTGATCTTGCAGCTCCACTTCGTGACCGGCGCGCTCACCGAGAGCACATCGGTCTCCTGAAACGCGTCGGAGCCGAGCAGGGCGGACGGGACCTGGCCCGTGATGCAGACGACCGGGGTGCTGTCCATCTTCGCGTCGGCGATGCCGGTGATGAGGTTGGTGGCGCCCGGCCCGGAGGTCGTGAGACACACGCCCGGCTCGCCCGACACGCGCGCGTAGCCCTGGGCCGCGTGAATCGCCCCCTGCTCGTGGCGTACGAGGACGTGGCGAAGCTGATCCTCGAAGTCGAGCAGCGCGTCGTAGACCGGCATGATTGCGCCACCCGGGTAGCCGAATACGACACGCACACCGCCCCGGACAAGGGAAAGGCCGAGGGCCTCCGCTCCCGACATGGTCCGCGTCGGCGGAACCGGCGGCTCCCCGCGACCGGCGTGGCCGGTCTTTTTCTCTTCGGTGAGGACTGCTGTGTCGTACGTCATCGCGGTACATCCCTGTCCGTGGTACAACCCTCCGAGGCCGGCGACACGGTGCGCGCGTACCTGTACAGAGCCCCGGAATTCGCGCGCAACGGAGGCGCGCTCCAGCGATCGCGGCGGGCCTGAATCTCCGCCGGCGAGAGGTGGACATCGATCGTGTTCTCGATCGCGTCGATCCGTATGCGGTCGCCGTCGGCGAGGAGGGCGATGATGCCGCCCTCCTGCGCCTCGGGCGTAACGTGTCCTACGACGAATCCGTGCGTGCCGCCGGAGAAACGGCCGTCCGTGACAAGGGCGACGTCGCCGCCCAGCCCACGTCCCATGATCATGGAGGTCGGCGTGAGCATTTCCGGCATGCCGGGCCCGCCGCGCGGACCCTCGTAGCGGATGACCACGACGTCGCCCTTCCGGATCCGTCCCTCCCCGATGGCCTCGTTCGCGTCGGCCTCGCTGTCGAACACGCGGGCCGGGCCCTCGAAGACCTCGCCCTCCTTGCCGGTGATCTTCGCCACGGAGCCGTCCTCGGCCACGTTGCCGTAGAGGATGCGGAGGTGCCCGGAAGCCTTGATGGGGTCGTCCAGGCCGTGAACGACTCTCGGATCGCCGCCCAGCGGGGGCGCATCCGCGGCGTTCTCGGCCAGCGTCTTCCCGGTCACCGTCATGCAGTCGCCGTGGAGCAGGCCCTCGGCGAGAAGCACCTTGATGAGGGCGGGCATCCCGCCGATCCGGTGCAGGTCCTCCATCACGTACGGGCCGCTGGGCCTGAAGTCCGCCAGCAGCGGCGTCCTGTCGCTGATGCGCTGAAAGTCGTCGATCGTGAGGTCGACGCCGGCGGTACGGGCGATCGCGAGCAGGTGCAGCACGACGTTCGTGGACCCGCCGATCACCACCGCCAGCGTGATCGCGTTCTCGAACGCCTCGCGCGTGAGGATGTCGCGGGGGCACAGATTCCGCTCGAGCAGATTCCGGATCGCCTCGCCCGCCGTCCGGCATTCCGCCTTCTTTTCCTCGCTCGTCGCCGGGTTCGTGGAGCTTCCGGGGAGGCTCATCCCCATGACTTCAATGGTCGAGGCCATCGTGTTCGCCGTGAACATGCCGCCGCAGGCCCCCGCGCCCGGACAGCTCAGGCGAACGATCTCGCGGTATTCCTCCGAACTGATGGTCCCGGCCAGCCGCTGCCCGAGCGCCTCGAAGGAGGAGACGACATCGAGCCGCTCCCCGTTCCGCCACCCGGGCGCGATCGTGCCGCCGTAGATCATCAGCGCGGGCCGGTCGAGGCGGCTCATGGCCATCATCGCGCCGGGCATGTTCTTGTCGCAGCCCATGATCGTGATGACGCCGTCGTAGTGCTGCGCCGAAGCGATCGTCTCGATCGAATCCGCGATCAGGTCGCGCGAAGGGAGCGAATAGCGCATCCCGAGCGTGCCCATCGAGATGCCGTCGCTGACACCGATCGTGTTGGAGACGAAGCCGATCAGATCGTGCGACCGGACGCCTTCCTTCGCCGCCGCGGCGAGGCCGTTCAAGTGCATGTTGCACGGATTGCCCTCGTAGCCGGAACTGACGATCCCGATCTGAGGGCGATCCAGGTCGTCCTCGGTGAGTCCCGCCGCGAACAGCATCGCACGCGCCGCCGGACGATCCCGGTGCTGCGTCAACTCGCGGCTGATCCGGTTCAGCATCCTCGCCCCCTTGCTCCGCTTGCCGCGCCCACCGCGACCGCTGTACGCGTCGCGCCCAGGGCCTCGACGATCAACTCGCCCATCCGCGCCGTCGACACCGGCGCCCGGCCATCATCGGCGTGGAGATCCGCCGTCACGTATCCGTCCCGTAGCACGCGGTTCACGGCGTCCCGCACGGCGTCCGACTCTTCCGGCAGGGCGAATGTGAGTTCGAGCATCATCGCGACGGAGAGGATCGCGCCGATGGGGTTGGCGATCCCGCGCCCGGCGATGTCCGGCGCCGCGCCGTGGACCGGCTCATAGAGACCGATGTCACCCCCTACACTCGCCGACGGCAGCATGCCCAGGCTCCCGACGAGCACCGCCGCCTCATCGCTCAGAATGTCGCCGAACATGTTGCTGGTCAGGAGGACATCGAACTGCCGCGGATTATGGATCAACTGCATGGCGCAATTGTCCACGAGCATGCTGGAAAACTCGATATCCGGATAGTCGCGGGACACTTCTCCAGCGATGCGGCGCCAGAAGATCGACGACTCCAAGACATTCGCCTTGTCTATCGACGTCACTTTCTTCCGCCGCGTGCGCGCAAGTTCGAACGCCGACACGGAAATCCGCCGAATCTCCTCCTCGGTATAGATCTCCGTGTCGAAGGCGACGCCGTCTTCAATCCCGCGAGGACGTCCGAAATAGATGCCGCCGAGCAACTCGCGGACGACCACAAGGTCCACGCCACGGACGCGGTCCGGGCGCAGGGGAGAGCGGTCCACGAGCGCGTCGGGCACGGAGACGGGCCGGATGTTCGCGTGATTCCCGAGCAGCTTCCGAAGCTCCAGCAACCCTCTGGAGGCGTCGACCTGCGTCCCATCCACGGAGCGCACGGCGAGGCCAACCGCCCCGACGAGCACGGCGTCGACTTCGACCGCCCGTGCTCGCGTCTCGTCCGGGAGCGGGTCCCCGAACCGCTCGAGCGCGCTATCGCCGATCGAAGCCTCGATGATGTCGAACCGGTGGCCATGGATCTCGCCGATGGCCTCCAGCACGCGTCGCGCCTCAAGAAGAACCTCGGGTCCGATGCCATCGCCGGGCAGGAACAGGATGCGCCTGTCCATGGGGTTACGGCGCGCGCCCCGCCGCCGGCTCCCCGTCTCTGAGGGTCGTATCGAAGATCGCGACGTGATGCATGGCGGAGTCCCGGGAAGGGTTGGCCGGCGCGGAAGCGGCGGAAGATAGGCGACGTGGCTCGTTTCGCAAAATCCGCCGCAGGGCGGGACTTAGCCGAAGCCGCCGCCGAATCTCTCCACGAAGGTGCGTTCGCGCTCGGTGAGGGCGGACCACCCCGTCCCTTTCAGTTTTTCGGCGATGCGTTCGTACTCCGCCCGGTTCACCGGATGGAGGGCGCTCGGCTCGATGCTCCGCCACTTCACGTTCAGCTCCCGCTCGCCCATGCGCGCGCCGGGACTCTCGATCTTCTTGCGGAACTGCGCCGCCGCGGAGCGGGTGGCGCGCATCCTCAGGTAGAGCCAGCCGCCGAGGAACCCGCCCAGATGCGCGAAGTGCGCCACGCCCCCGCCGACGCCGCCCAAGCCCAGCCACAGGGAGAGGAGCGTGAACCCTATGACGAGGAAGCGGACCTGCACCGGGATGACGAACCAGATCATCACCCGGTCGCGAGGCCAGTATCGCGCGTACCCGAAGAGAACGCCGTACACGGCCGCCGAAGCGCCGACCATCGGCACGTAGAGGCTGCCCTGCGACATGGTGAAGACGGACCAAAGGATGTGGACGAGGGCCCCCACGAGCCCGGCCAGCAGGTACAGCTTCAGGAAGCTCTTCGATCCGAGCAGCGACTCGAGCTTCGGCCCGAAGAAGAAGAGCGCGAGCATGTTGAAGAAGATGTGGGACATCCCGCCGTGCAGGAACTGGTAGGTGAGGAGCGCCCACGGCTTCGTCAGGATCTGGGCCGGGACGAGCCACAGCTCCGACATCAGGGCGGGACTTCCGCGCGTGAACACGAAGGCGAGGACGTTGATCAGCAGCAGTTGGCCGACGACGCGGGTCATGCGCGCGTGCCCTCCGTCATCTCCGCCATCATCTCCGTGAACTGCCCGGCGAGCGCGGGGCCGACGCCGGCATCTTCGTGCTTGAAGAAGGCGTACGCCCGGCCCCAGCCCGAGGCGCGCAGCCGTTCCGCCCACGCCTCGAGTTCCTCCCGGGAGTACGCGCTCCGGCGCAGCCGCAGGTAGGTCCAGTCCGCCGTCTCGACGAGAGGCGCGTCGTCGCCGTCGTCCGTCTCGGCGAGACAGAGGGCGGCGTTCCGGGCCCGGAGGATGTCGAACACGCCCTCGTCGAACCACGAGGCATGCCGGAACTCGAAGGCAGACGTGCCGGGGTTCGGAAGCTGGTCCACGAAACGCGCGAGCCGTTCATCGTCCCGTTTGAAGTTGGGCGGAAGCTGGTACAGGATGACGCCCGCGCGGTCCGCCATGACCGCGGCCGTCTGCACGAGATACTCCGTCTCCTCCTCCGCGTGCTGCAAGCGCTTGAAGTGCGTGATGCGGCGCGACGCCTTGAGCGCGAAGCGGAAGCCGTCGGGTACCGCCTCGGCCCAGTTCTCGAGCACGCTCTCGCGCGGCATGCGGTAGAAGGTGTTGTTGATCTCGACGGCCCGCAGCCGGCGGCCGTAGAAGGACAACATCTCCTTGTTGGGGAGATCCTCCGGGTAGAAGCTGCCCTTCCACGCCGGATAGCTGTAGCCGCTTGTGCCGACCCAGACCTGCATTCGTCGTTCCTCGGATACCGTGCCTTCGGAAGGTGGCGTACCGTCGGCGACCATCGGTGTCGCGCCCGGCGGGGACAGATCATACCGCGTCAGCGCGATGAGGCCAACGCGCCGCCCGGGTGGCGCCCTTGGGCGTCAGAACACGTGAATCGGCCCGGAATAGCGCCCGAGGACCGCATCAGTCGTCCACAGGGTCAACCCTTCGATCTGTGACTGTGCGACGAGGAGGCGGTCGAACGGGTCCCTGTGGATCGGAGGCAGGAGGTCCACCGCGGCCGCGTGCGCGCCGGTGACCGGCACTTCGGTGTAGCCGTTCACCTGCAGTCTGCGGCGCAGCACGCGCGGATCCACGCTGAAGTCGGCTCGTCCCAGTCCGCTCTTGATGGCGATCTCCCAGATGGAGGCGGCGCTGTAGAACAGAGCCGTTGCCGGGTCCTCAATCGAAGCCCGGGCCGCGGGGGGAAGGCGTTCCGGGAGACCGGCGGTCCAGAGCAGGACATGCGTGTCGAGGAGGATCGTCATCCGGGACCGTCGTCACCCACGAACATCCTCTCGATCTCCTCCGACCCTATCCGGTCGAAGTCCGGCGGAACCGAGATTTCGCCCTCCATGAACCCCGTCCGGCGCGCCTCGGCCGGCTCCGGCGTATCGATCGACACCACCTTAACCATCGGCTTGCCGGCTCGCGCGATCACGAACGGTTCGCCGTCAACCGCCGCCTGAACGAGACGTGAGAGGTGTGTCTTCGCTTCGTGCATGTTGACCGTGCGCATCATCTCTCCAGTGAACTTAGTCTATTAAACTAAGTCTGTAGACCGCATGAAGGAAACCCCGAGAGCGTCAGGCGTCGGCGTTGAGAAGGACCTTGCCGAAGGAGCGGTTGGACTCGACGTAGCGGTGCGCCTCGGCAGCCTCGGCCAGGGGGAAGACGCGGTCGATGACGGGACGCAGGCGGGAGGGGTCGCCCTCCGGCTCGCTGAAGCCGGGGAGGAAGCGGGTCGAGAACATCTCCGTGAGGGTCGCCTTCTCCGCCTTCGCGCGGGCGCGAAGGACGGTGCCGACCACGGTCGCGCGCTTCCCCATAAGGGTGCGGAGGTTGGCCTCGACCTTCATGCCGCCCATGACGCCGACGATGACGAGGCGGCCGAGGGTAGCGAGGCTGGCCATGTTCGCCTCCCAGTACGAGGCGCCGACGGTGTCGAGGATGACGTCGGCACCGGCCCGGTCGGTGTGCTGCGCGACCGCGTCGGCGAAGGAGCCGGCCCGGCGGTCGACGGCGAGGTCGTGCGGCAGTCCGGCTTCACGCAGGCGGCGAAGCTTGTCCGCCGACGCCGTGGCGATGATCGAGCCCGCCCCGGCCGCGCAGGCAAGCTGCAGGGCGGCCGTTCCGACGCCGCCGCCGGCCGTGTGCACGAGCACGCACTCGCCGGGGCGCAGGCGGCCGCGCTCGATGAGGGCATCGGCCGCTGTGAGGAAGACCTCCGGTATCGCACCCGCCTCGGTCCAGCTCAGCGACGGCGGGACGGGCAGGAGTTGCCCGACCGGCACCGTCACGCGCTCCGCGTATCCGCCGCCCCCGAGGATGCCCATCACCCGGTCGCCCGCCGACCAGCCGCCGACGCCGGCCCCGACCATCTCGATCTCTCCGGCGAACTCGAGACCCGGGATGTCCGGCGGGGCGTCCGCGGGCGCCGGATAGCGGCCCATGCGCTGCAGGAGGTCGGCCCGGTTGATCCCCGCGCACCGCACGCGCACCAGCACCTCGCCCGCGCCGGCGACCGGGTCGTCCCGCTCGACGAGTTCCAGGACCTCGGGGCCGCCGGGCTCCCGGATGCGGATCGCTCTCATGCGCCGTGCCTCCCTGCAGAGGGGTCCGCCTCCGCCGATGGGGCCACCTCCGCGCCGGGGACCGCCCCGAAGGCGCGTCGCGCGGCGTCCAGCCGTTCGGGCGTCCCGATGTCGTACCACGCCGCGCCCGTCGCGTCGAACACGCCGACGTGCTCCCCATCCCCGATCCAGTCCATGTACGAATCCATGATCGAGAAGACGCCCCCTTCGGCGTAGCGTTCGAACACGCGCGGCGAGAACACATGGATGCCGCAGAAGCCATACTCCCGGGCTTCGTCCGCGCTCGACGGCTCGCGCGCGACGACCTCCCACCCCTCCGTCCGGTTCGCGCGCCCGAACACGCCCCGCCCGTCCACGAGGAGGGGGCGCGATGTCTCCCGCTCCGCGATCGCGAGCGTGGCCAGCCGCCCATCGCGCGCCTCCCCTTCCAGGTGCGCGCGATACATCGCGGCGAGATCGACCTCGGTCGCGACATCGCAGTTGTGCAGCAGGAAAGGCTCCCGCGCCTCGAACAGGGACCGCGCGTGGAAGAGGCCGCCGCTCGTGTCCAGCGGAGCCGGCGACTCCTCGTCTTCGCGTGACACGAATACGGGAACGCCCAGCGACGACGCCTCGGCCCACGCCGCCACCTGTTCCGCGAGATAGTGCGCGTTCACGATCAGGCGGTGGGCGCCGGCCCCGACGAGGTTCCCGGCGACGTGTTCCAGCAGGGGGATGCCGCCGAAGTCGACGAGCGCCTTGGGCGTCCCGTCCGTGAGCGGCCGCAGGCGGCTTCCGCGGCCCGCCGCGAAGATCATCGCTTCCACGCGCCCTTCCCCGCCCGCCGCCTCAGACCCGCGCGGGGCGGCGCGGCCAGTCCGCCGATTCCCGGTGCGTGAGCTCCACGCGCACGTCCGGGTAACGCACGTTCAGGTGCTGGCGCAGCCGCTCGGCCATGTAAACGGAACGGTGCTGCCCTCCCGTACACCCGAAATGGACGCCAAGGCTGTGGAACCCGCGTTCCAGATAGTTCGCGATGTGCGCGTCCACGATCCCCCGCACCCCTTCCCAGAACTCCTGCGCCTCCGGCCGGGCCGCGATGAAGGCGATCGTCTCGTCATCGAGACCCGTGAGGTTGCGGTACGCCTCCTCCCGGCCCGGGTTCGGGAGGCCGCGGCAGTCGAATACGTATCCCCCGCCGTGACCCGACGTGTCTGCCGGGTATCCCCCGGGATACCGGAAGCTTGATATCGTGACCTCGAGTCCCCCCTCGACCGTCGACGGCTTCGCCTTACGACCCCAGCGATCCACGATCGCGCGCAGCGCCCCCTCGAGTTCGGGCACGTGCACGGGCAGGCGGTCCTCGAGCAACCCCCGCAGATTCTCCGCCGCGTAGGGCACGCTCTGCAGGAAGCGCGGCTTGCGCTCGAAAAACCCTCGGTAACCGTAGGCCCCGAGCGCCTGCAGCAGGCGCACGAGGACATACCCGGGCCAGAGTTCGAGAAATTCCTCGCGCCGCACCACCCCGTGCGATTCGATGACGCCGATGTAGTGATCGAGCAGCGCCTCCCGGTGCCGCCGCGCGAGATTCGCCTTCGAGTCGTACAGCAGCGACGCCACGTCGTACTGCAGCGCCCCACGCCGTCCGCCCTGGTAGTCGATGAACCAGGGTTCGGGACCCTCCGGCCCCTGCCGCACCATCACGTTGCGGGACTGGAGGTCGCGGTACAGGAACCACGACCGTTCGCAGGCGAGCAGGTGGCGCGCAAGCCGCGAGAAGTCGCGCTCCAGGTGCGCTTCGTTGAACGGGATGTGCGCGAGCTTCAGGAAGTGGTACTTGAAGTAGTTGAGGTCCCAGAGGATGGACTGCCGGTCGAACGCCGCCCGGGGATAGGCCCGGCGGAAGTCGATCCGCTTCCCTCCCTCGATCTGGAAGCGCGGCAGGACCTCGAGCACCTGCCGGTAGAGGGGGAGGACGGCGTCGGGGAAGGCGTCCGACCCCGGGTCGCGCGCCTCCTTGATCGCGTCGAAGAGGGTCGTGTCGCCGAGATCCTCGAGGAGCCACACGCCGGATTTCTCGTCCGCTCCGTACACCTCCGGCACGGGCAGCCCGAGTTCGCGCAGCGTGCGGGAGTAGGAGAGAAAAGCCCGGTTCTCCATCGGGTCGGGCCCGTGGGCCCCCACGGCGGACGCCCCGTCTTTGGCGGTGAGACGCCAGTAGCTGCGGGTGGAGCCGTCCGCGGCGACGGGACGGATGTCCAGCGGCAGTTCGCCGTGCCATTCGACGAAGAGCGCGGAGGCGAGGTCGACCAGCGCCTTGCCGGGCGTCATCAGCCGGCCGGAATCGCGGGGCCCGTGCCGGGCCAGGCCCGGAGCGTGCCCACGAGGTCCTCGAGGCGGGCGACCCCGCTGGCCTTCAGGTATTCCGATATCCCCTCGTGGACCGACACCGCCGCGCCGGGATCGACGAACGAAGCCGTCCCGATCTGGACGAGGCAGGCGCCGGCGAGGATGTACTGAAGGGCGTCCTCCGCGTTGCGGATCCCCCCGATCCCCATGATCGGAAGCCCGCACGACTGCCGCGCCCTCCACGTCGAATACACGCCCATGGGGAGGATCGCGGGCCCGCTCACCCCGCCCGACCGGTTGCCGATCAGCGGTTCGCGCCGCGCGATGTCGACGACCATCCCGGGGAAGGTGTTGATCGCGCTCAGGCCGTCCGCTCCGGCCTCCTCGCAGATGCGGGCGAAATCGCCCACGTCCGGGACGTTGGGCGTGAGCTTGACCACGAGCGGCCGCTCCGTGCAGCCGCGGAGCCGCGCTACGAGGTCGGCCAGCGCGATCTCGTCGGTGCCGAACATCGTGCCGCCCTTCACGTTCGGGCAGGAGACGTTGATCTCGTACCCGAGGAAGCCGTCCTCGCCGTCGAGTCCGTTCACGACGGCGACGAAGTCCTCGGCGGAGTGTCCGACGACGTTCACGAACACCTGTGCGCGGCGGAGGTGCTCGCGCAGCCAGGGGAGCTTCTCCGCGATGAAGCCGCGCAGGCCCGGGTTCTCGAGCCCGATCGCGTTGATCATCCCGCCGGGTGTCTCCGCGACGCGGTGCGGCGGGTTGCCGGGGCGGGGCTCGAGGCTCACCGCCTTCGTGACCAGCCCTCCGATCTCATCGAGAGGGATGAGATCCGCGTATTCCTGTCCGTAGCCGCAGGTGCCGGAAGCCAGGAGCACGGGACTCGGAAACTCCGCCCCGAACACGCGCTGGCCGAGGCCCGGCGACACCGCGGCCGGGGTCAGATCGCCCCCCAGTCGAGTTCCTCGGCGGGGAAGACGGAACCCTCGACGCACGCCTTCACCCAGCGGCCGTCCGCCCCGCGAACGACACACCCCTGGCAGGTCCCGATGCCGCACCCCATGTGTTCCTCCACCGAGACCTGGAGCCGGCGGCCGTGTTCCCGCGCGAACGCGGAGAGCGCCCGGAGGAGCGGCGTGGGACCGCACCCGAGGAGGAGCGCGTCCCCCGACGGGTCGAGACCCGCCGTCACGAGGCCTTTCCTGCCGGCGCTACCGTCTTCCGTGTACACCTCCGGGTCGTGCTCCGTGAGACGGGCGATGAGCGCGGGGTCGAAGACGGCTCCGGCATCCCGCTCGCCGTAGATGAGCCGCACGCGCCGTCCCGCGGCCGCCTCCTGCGCTGCGAGGAAGATGAACGGGGCGAGCCCGACGCCGCCCGCGATGCACTCGATGTCCGCGCCCTCGGTGTCGAAGGGGCGGCCCAGCGGGCCAAGGAGGAGGGCCGTCTGCCCGGCTTCCAGCTTCGCGAGCGCCCGGGTGCCCTGACCGTAGGCGCGCAGCAGGATGCCGACCTCGCCGTCGGGGCCGGTCCAGCCGACGCTGAACGGGCGCGGGAGGAGCCACGCCCCCGGCTCCCCGAGCCCGACGCCGAGCATGACGAACTGCCCGGGCTGCGCAGCCGCCGCGATGTCCGGGCAGTCGAACTCCTGCCACCAGGTATCGCGGGCCACGAAGCTCGTGGAGAGCAGCGTCGCCCGCCGGCTCACCGGCGCCGCACGCTCCGCAATCACCCCGCCGGCGGTCAGCACCCCGACTCCGGCCCGGGAGCGTACCGGCGCAACACATCCTCGCGGTACGCCACGATCGCATCCGCGATCGCCCGCGCGATCGCCCCCTGCCCTGCCGCGTCGTTCAGGTAGCGCTCCTCTTCATCATTTGACAGAAAACCGACTTCGACGATCACCGACGGCATGCGCACGAGCGCTCCGAGCAGCACCCACCACGGGCCCTGTATCACGCCGCGATCGGGGGACCCGCCGCGCCGGGCCGTCCGGATCGAGTTCTGCACGAAGCCGGCGAAGAGCCGGGACTCGGCAAGATTCTCGGTCCGGTCCAGCCCCGCGAGGATGAACTGAACGTCGGACGGCGAACCCGCCGCGTCATCCACTTCGGGGCCGCGGTTCTCCCGCAGGGCGACCTCCCGCGCCTCCTCCGAGCGGGCCTGCCCGAGGAAGATGGTCTCGAACCCGCGCGCTCGCTCGTCCTCCGCCGCGTTGGCATGGATCGAGACGAAGAGATCCCCGGTCCGGTCCACCGCGAACTGCGAGCGCACATCGAGGTCCACGTAGATATCGGTGTCCCGAGTCAGGTGAGGCTCGAACATCTCGCGCCCTTCGAGTTCCTCGCGCAGTCGAATGGCGATCGCGAGCACGATGTCCTTCTCGAAGCTCACGCCGCCCAGCGTCCCGGGGTCCCGGCCTCCGTGCCCGGGATCGATGATCACGCGCCACGGCACGGTCGGGTCGACGCGGGCCGGCAGCGGGTCCGCGGCCGGCGCCGGGGAGGACCCGGGCGCCCCGGATTCCGTGGAACCCTCGGTCACGGGGGGTGACGCCTCCGACACCCACCGCGTGACGAACTCGGCCGGCAGCCAGAAGGCGCTGCCTTCCTCGTAGGGCGGATTCGCGAGCTGCACCGTGCGGCCGCCGTGTCGGAAGAATGGGGACTCCGCCTCGAACGCGACCGCCTCTCCACGGAGGCGGGCCCGCAGGAAGATCCCGTTCCGCGTCACGTCTTCGAGAACGCTCTCCAGTGCGCCCGCCAGGTCCTCCGCAGCCACGGCGGGATAGGCGCGGTGCCGCGCGACGGCGAGACTCACGGTCCGGCCCGCGACCTCGGCTTCCACCGTCTCGGCGGGCGCCTGCGCGGCGGCGCTCGCCAGGATCCCCGAGAGCGCGACCTGCACGATGGCGACGGCCGCGACCACGATCCACCGGCGACACGCGCCGATCCGGTCGCATCGGCCGCCAACTCCCCGGTCAACCGCCACGCGCCGCCTCTCTCTTCGCCCGCTCGACCTCCCGCTGCATCGTCTTTCTCTTCAGGTCCTCCCGCCGATCCCGGTGCTTCTTCCCCCGCGCCAGCCCGAGCGTGACCTTCGCGAATCCGCGCCGAAAGTGGATGTCCAGCGGCACCAGCGTCAGTCCGCTCTCCCGCGTCTTGGAGCGCAGGCGGTCGATCTCCCGTCTCTTGAGCAGGAGCTTTCGCGGCCGCACCGGATCGGGCGCGTCGATCGTCGCCTTGTCGTACTGGGGAATGTGGAGATTATGGAGCCACGCCTCCCCGGCGTCGATCCGCCCGAAGGCGTCCGTGAAGCTCGCCTTCCCGTCCCGGAGCGACTTGACCTCCGCGCCCCGGAGCACGATCCCCGCCTCGAGCTGCTCGAGCACCTCGTATTCGTGGCGGGCCTTCCTGTTGCGGGCGATAACCCGGACCCCGTCGTGATCGTCCACGGGTCACTCCCGAGACCCCCCGTCGTCCGGCTCCTCGGCGCCTGCGTCGGCCCCGGGCCCCGCTTCCGTCTCGTCTCCGGACCCGTCTTCCGGCGTTTCCTCCGGGGCTTCGCCTTCCGCGAGCGCCGCGCGGTACGCCGACTTGGACTCGGCGACGCGCGCCTCGAGGTCGGAGCGGGCCTGCCGGGCCGCGTCCTTCCCCGCCTTGATCGCCTCCTCCGCTTTCTTCTGCCGATCGGCGACGCTCTGGCGGAAAGACTCCACACGCGTCCCCATCCCCTCGCGCGTGCGGTCGTACTGCTCCCCCAGGGTGTCCCGGAGATCGGTGAGTCGCTCCCCCGTTCCTTCCCTCAACCGGCGGGCCCCTGCCCGCAGCTCCGCCTGCGTCTCGCGGCCCGACTTCGGCGCCAGAAGCAGCGCGACGCCCGCACCCACGAGGGCGCCGCAGATGAATGCGACGGCCCCGGAGGCCCGGCGCTCGATGATCACGTATGGCTCCTGATCCTGCTCGGACATGTCACTCACTCTCCTGATGACACCTTGGCGAACCCGGCGGCCCCGTGGCCGACGGCTCGGCGGCTGGCGGCCCTCAGCGGCCGCCGCCCTCTACAACCCTGCGGTACGCGGCCGGATCCCACTCGGGCCGTCCGTCGGCGTCGGCGAGGCGCTGCCCCAGATGATAGATGAGGCGCGTGATGCGCGCCGTCTTATCGTACAGAATCCGGTCCGCCTCGTCGTTGGGACCGTGATAATCCTCGTGCGTACCCGTGAAGAAGAAGAGAATCGGGACGCCCTTCCTCGCAAAATTGTAGTGGTCCGAACGGAAGTAGAAATTCTGCTCCGGCCACGGGTCGTCGATGACCTCGAGCCCGAGTTCGGGGTGCTCCCGCACCGTCTCCCGCAACGTCGTGCCGAGCGTCGACTCGTCGGCCCCGATGGCCACGACGGTGTCGCGCCAGTTCCGTCCGATCATGTCGATATTCAGGTTCGCGACCGTCGCCCCGAGGGGAAACAGGGGGTTCTCGGCGTACCACCCGGAGCCGAGGAGTCCGCGCTCCTCTCCGCTCACGGTCATGAATACGAGGGATCGGCGGGGGGGTGTTTCCAGCGACGCGAACGCCTGCGCGAGTTCGATGATCGCCGCGGTGCCCGAGGCGTCGTCGTCGGCGCCGTTGTAGATGGAGTCTCCGTCGACGGGCCTCCCCACGCCCACGTGATCCATGTGGGCCGTGAAGACGATGAACTCGCCGCGAAGGTCCGGATCCGACCCCTCGATCCACCCGATCGTGTTGTACGCCCCCTCCTCGCGGAACTCCGAGTGCGTGCGCACCGTCGCCTCGTAGGCGTTCGTGCTCCGGCCGGAAGCGACGGCCGTGCGCAGCGTCTCGGGGAGGGCCTGCGTACGGACGAGCGCGACGGGGGCGCCCAGTTCCTCCGGCATGCCGACGGAGAGCCGTTCCCGTTCGTAGAAGCGCCGGATGCCGTCGAAGTAGTCGGCCGGCGCATCGACCGCGAGCAGAACGGCGACCGCACCGCCGTCGAGGATGCCGCGGACGGATTCGAGGCCGCTCCGCAGCTCCTCCGGCGTCACGTGCGTGACCGCGATGGAGCCGGCGGGCGGATCCGCGCCGCCGGGTGTCACGATCACGAGCGGCCCCGCGGCCTGCCCGCGCCCCCCGGGGACGGAAAGGTAGTCCGTGGCAGCGATCGTCCCGCCCCCCAGACCGTCGATCTCGAGCAGCTGCCGGCCGGGGGAGCCGCCTCGGGAGGCGGTCAACGGATACGCCTGCAGATAGCTGTCGCCGTCCGCCGGCCGGAGTCCGAACTCCTCGAAGCGGCTGGCGATGTGGCGCGCCGCCTTGTCGAGTTCCGGGCTCGGCGTCGCGCGCCCGCGCATCGAGTCGTGGGCCAGCGCGCCAATGCGCAGACGGAGGTCGCCGGCGGTGATGGTCGCCGCCCCCGTGCCGCCCTCGGCCTGCGCGACGGCCCCCGCCGGGGAGGCCGCCAGGGCCAGCATCGATACCAGCATCGCCGAGCCCCGCGCGGTCGGCAGGGTCGGCGCGATTCCGGACAGCGTTCTTTTCATTCGCTTCCTGCTCGGCGAGACGTTGGATCGAAGGCGAGTCCGCGACCTGTGGCGGCCCTCCGCCACGGGCTGCTAGTGTTGTGTCGCAGGAATCCGCGAGCTACCGAGAGTGCCGAGGCGCCGGATCCTGCAAGGCGCTCCGACGAGGAATAGCAGCGCTATTTCGAGGAGGAGCAACGCCGCAGGGGCGGATGCATCGGCGCTCGAATAGCCGAGGTATTTCTGCGACACGACACTAGTCTTTTCCGATGACCGAAGGCACCGCAACCGTCACGTCCGCTCTCGAAGCCTCCCGCCAGCGCCTCGACCTCGCGAGTCCGCGCGAGATCGTGGGGCTTTCGCACCTTGAACTCGTCGCGCGCCACATCGTCGAGGGATTTCTCATCGGGCTCCACGACTCGCCGAAGCGCGGCTTCTCCGCCGAGTTCGCCGAGGATCGCCCGTACAATCACGGCGACGACCTCCGCTACCTGGACTGGAAGGCGTACGCGAGGACGGACCGCCTCTTCATCAAGCAATACGAGGAGGAGACGAACCTGCGGGCCTACCTGCTCGTCGATGTGAGCCGGTCGATGGGCTGGGTTTCGGACGAAGTGCGCTTCCCGAGCAAGCTCGCCTACGCGCGGCTGCTCGCGGCGTCGCTCTCGCTGCTTCTCGTGCAGCAGGGGGACGCGACGGGGCTCATCGCCTTTGACGAGGCGCTCCGCGCGCACCTCGCGCCGCGCACCACGCGGCGCCATTGGCGACGGCTGCTGGGCGAACTCACGCGCCTCTCCGCCGATGGCGGGACCGATGCGGGTTCGGCGCTCAAGGAGATCGCCGGCCGGCTGCAGCGGCGGGGCCTCGTCGTGCTCATCTCGGACCTGCTCGTGGACCCGGGCACGACGCGGCTTGCCCTGCGCTATCTCCGGCACCGGGGCCATGAGGTGATCCTCTTCCACATCATGGACCCCGGCGAACGCGAACTTCCCGCGGAGGGGGAGGCGATCTTCTTCGACCCCGAGACGGGGGAGGAACTCGGCGCCAACTCCGCAGCGCTTCGCAGGCAGTACCGGGAAGCGGTCGAAGCGGCGATCGACGGCTGGCGTAAGGAAGCACTGCGCTGGGGGGCCGACTATGCGCTGCTCACGACGGATACCCCGCTCGGGCTTGCGCTGAGGCAGTTCATGCGCAGGCGGGCCGGCGGATGACGGGAGCCCGGGTGGCTTGAGCTTCCTCTACGCGTGGGCGATCGCGCTCGGGCTGAGCGCCATCGTGCCGCTCATTCTCCACCTGCGCCGGCGCCAGACCGACCGGCGCGTGTCCTTTCCGGCGCTCCGCTACCTGAGCCGGGCGGAGGACGCGCGCTCCAGGTCGCTGGTGGCCTCGGATCTCCTGCTTCTCGCCGTGCGGATCGGCCTGCTGATCGCGCTGGCGCTCGCCGCGGCGGGTCCGCTCATCGGACGGGGCGGAGCCCGCGACCACGAGCCTACGGACTTCGCGCTCGTCGTGGACAACTCGGCCAGCGTCGGGCGGCTGGACGAAGACCGCATCCTGTCCGAGTCGCTCGTGGAGCTCGCACGGGCGGCGCTCGCCGCGGCCCGCCCCGAGGACCGCGTATGGCTCTTCCCGACCGTGGGCGAACCGCTCGCGGCAGGCGTCTCCGCGGGGCGGGCCGCGATGGCCCTCGGGCAACTCCGGCCGACCGACGGCGCGGCCGATCTGGCCGCCGTCGTGGCCCGGGCGGCCGCGGCGCTCCCCGCCGACGGCGAACGGCGGCGCGAGGTGCAGCTGCTGTCGGACCTCCAGGCGTCGGCTCTGCGGACCGCCCCGACGGCGTCCGGCGATGCGGCCCCCCTCGTGGCCTACACGCCGCGACCACCGGCCGAGCCGAATGGCGCCCTCGTAGACGTCGAGCTCACCGGCGGCACGACCGCGCCGTCGGGGCTGGGGCACGGCATCATCGTACGGAGCGCGCGCACCCCGGCCGGGCTGGCCGCCGCGCCGGACCCGGCTGGTTCGGTAGACGACGCCGGCGCCGAAGCCGACATCCGCCTCGAACTCGACGGCCGGCTCGCCGGCGCGGCCCGCGCCCCCTGGGGAGCGAGCGCCATCCTCGGCCTCCCCGAACTCGCGCCGGGGCTCCACCAGGGACGGCTGGAGGTGGACCCCGCCGGCGCCCGGGCCGACGACCTGCGCTACTTCGCGATCCGGGTCGTGCCTCCTCCCACGGTCCGCTTCCATGGCGACGCCGCTGGCTTCGTCGGGCTCGGGATCGAAACGCTCCGCGACGGTGGACGGCTCGGAGCAGGAGGAAACGGGGTCGTGGCGGTCGTAGACGGGGATGTGAGCGTCGGCGCTCCCTGGGCGGGAGCGGAGACGGTCATCTTGGTTCCGCCGGAGGACCCCGTGGACCTCGCAGCCTTCAATCAGGGGCTGGCCTCCATCGGGATCGGGTGGCAGGCGCGCGTCGATGCGGGATCGGGCGACCTGGGGCTCGTGGAGCCGGAGGCCGCGTTCTCGCTCTCGGGGGTGCGGGTCCGGCAGCGCTACCTTCTTCGTGCGACCGGCGGCGGGTCGGCCGCCGACACGGCGCTGCTGCGTACGGAAGACGGAGAACCGTGGCTCATCCGCACGGAGTCGGATGGCCGGATGGCGTTGATCGTCGCCTCGCCGCTCACCGTCACGGCCAGCGACCTCCCGGCGCATCCGGCCATGGTCCCCTTCCTTGAGGCGCTCCTCGTACACTGGTCGCACCTCGCCACCTGGCCCTTTTCCGATTTCGGCGCGGGACGGCCGCTGACCCTCCCGGAGTGGGCGAGCGAGGTCGAATCGCCGGACGGGACGGTGCGCGGCGTAGAGGGCGGGGCGCGGTTCACCCCGCTGCGCGCGGGAGTGTATGCGGTGCGGGGCACCGGCAGCGACGGGGCGGCCGCCGAAACGCACTTCGCGGCGAACGTGCCCGAGATGGAGGCCGACGCCACGCCGGTGGCGCCGCGCGAACTGGAGGAACTGTTCGCGGGCCGACCGGTATTCACGGCAGGCCCCGACGCGAGCGCATGGGAAGATGGTATCTTCCGCGCGCGGCGGGGCCGCGACATGGCCCCGTGGTTGATCGTACTCGCGCTCGCGCTGATCGGAATCGAGTTGTACCTGGCGACGCCGGGACGGTCGCGTCGCCCAAGCGCGGACGGTGAAGGGAGCGAAGCGACATCGGGCGCGTCGAACTGATTCGACAGTCGTTCCTCCAGATCGTGCGAGCCGCCGGCCTCCCGGAGGCGCTCTCGCGGCGTGGTGTCCGTGCGCCCGTCCACCCGCTCCCGGGGGCGGGATCCGCCGCGCTTGCCCTCGCGCTCGACGACCTGGCCATCGGTACGCCGATCGTCGTCGTGGCCGACACGCCCGAACGGGCCGAGGCGCTGCACGAGGATCTGCGGACGCTCGGAGCAGCGGGCGCCCGCTGCTATCCCCAGCGCGAGGCGCTCCCGTACGAGGACGCGGATCCCCACATCGAGATCGAGGCCCAGCGCGTGGACGCGATGGGGGCGCTGCTCGGCGGGCAATGCCGAATCCTGACCACTACTCCCCGGGCGCTCGCCGAACGCGCGCCGATCCCTGTCGGCCCCGGGACGACTCTGGCCCTCACGATCCGGCGCGGGGCCGCGCACCCCCTGGCCGAACTCGACCGCCGCCTCGACGAGATGGGATTCGGCCGCACCCATACGGTGCGCGAAGTCGGGGACTATGCGATTCGCGGCGGGATCGTGGATCTGTTTCCGTTCAGACATCCCGCGCCGCTCCGGATCGAACTCTGGGGCGACGAAGTGGAGTCGGTCCGCCGCTTCGACGCGCTCACGCAGCGTTCGACCGAAACTCTGGAGAGCGTGGATGTCCTCCCGATCGCCCTGCGGGGCACCGAAACGGAGGGCGAGGTGGAGCGGCGCGCCCTCCTGGAGACGCTGCCCCCGACGGCGCTCGCGCTGATTCTCGACCCCACGGGGGGCGTCCGGGCCCGCGAGCGGCTATGGGAGGAGGTCCGGGATGCGAGGGAGCGCGCCGGATCCGGAGCGGAGCCGGCCGAATCTCTCGTCCTTCCCCCTCCCGAGGCGGAGCAGCGGCTCACGGCATTCCGCCGCCTCGAGTTCACGACCGCGGACCAGGGCTCGCCGCCACCAGACGACGACGCCCCGGATGCGGACGGCATCCGGCTGCCGGTCGAGCCTCCACCGTCCATCGATCGCGACATGAAGCGGCTCGTGGGGGAGATCACGACGGCGCGGGCCCGCGGCGAACGCCTCATCGTCTTCTGCGACAACGACGGCCAGGTCGAGCGGCTGGAGGAGATCCTTCGCGAACGCGGCGGCGCCGCACTCGCGGGGGAGGTCGCCCTCGCCATCGGATCGCTCAGCGGCGGGTTCAGGGCCGGGGTCTCCGGCACCCTCCTCGTGCTCACGGATCACGAGGTGTTCCGGCGCCGCTATCGCCGCCACCGCGTCCGGCTGCGAGGCGCCGCCACCATCGAATCCATCGCGGCCATCGAGCCCGGGGACTACGTAGTCCACATCGAGCACGGGATCGGCCGCTACATGGGCCTGGAGCGGGTCGAGGTGCGCGGCGAGACCATCGAGACGATGGAGATCCGCTACGCCGACGGCGAGATCCTGCGACTCCCCCACTATCGGCTGGACCTCATCGAACGGTGGAGCGCCGCCGGCTCCGACGCGCGCCCGCCCACCGTGCACAAGCTCGGTCGACGGAAGTGGAAACAGCTTCGGAACCGGACCGTCGCGGCCATCGAGGCCACCGCCGTCGAACTCCTCCAACTCTACGCGCGGCGCAAGATGTCGCCCGGCCGCGCGTTCCCCGCCGAGACACCGTGGCAGCGGGAGATGGAGTCGGCCTTCCTCTACGACGAGACGCCGGACCAGCTCGGCGCCTGGGAGGCCGTCCGGCAGGATCTCGAGGCACCCGTCCCCATGGACCGCCTCGTGTGCGGGGACGTCGGTTTCGGCAAGACGGAGGTCGCGATCCGCGCGGCGTTCAAGGCGGTGCAGGACGGGGCCCAGGTCGCCGTGCTCGCCCCGACCACGATCCTCGCCGACCAGCATCTCACGACCTTCCGCGAGCGCCTCGCCAGCTTCCCCGTACACGTGGAGGGCCTGTCGCGCTTCCGCACCCCGCGCGAACAGCGGGCAGTCCTCGCGGGGCTCCGGGCCGGGACCATCGACATCGTCATCGGCACGCACCGGCTCCTCTCCCACGACGTCGCATTCCGCGACCTCGGCCTCCTCATCGTGGACGAGGAACAGCGCTTCGGCGTCCGCCAGAAGGAGCGGCTCAAGCAATACCGCGAGACCGTGGACGTCCTCACGCTCACCGCGACACCGATCCCCCGCACCCTTCATCTCGCGCTCGGCGGCATGCGCGACCTCTCCATGATCCGCACGCCGCCCCGAAACCGCATGCCGATCATCACGCACGTGCTGTCCTGGGACGACGGGATACTCGAGGAAGCCCTGCGGCGCGAGTTCGACCGCGGCGGGCAGGTGTTCTTCGTCCACGATCGCGTCGAGACGATCCACGCGCTCGCGAGCCGGGTACGGAGGCTGATGCCTGAAGCGCGCGCCGCCATCGCCCACGGCCAGATGCCGGAGCGCGAACTCGAGGACGTCATGCACCGCTTCGTCCGCGGCGAGACCGACCTCCTCATCTGCACGTCCATCATCGAGAACGGACTCGATGTCCCGTCCGCGAACACGATGATCGTGCACCGGGCGCACAACTTCGGGCTCGCCCAGCTCTACCAGCTGCGCGGCCGTGTGGGCCGTTCGCACCGCCGGGCCTACTGCTACCTCCTCGTTCCGACCGACGTCGCCCTGGACGCGGCGGAGCGGCTGCGCGTGCTCGAGCACCACACGGAACTGGGTTCGGGATACCAGGTCGCGCTCAAGGACCTCGAGCTGCGGGGGGCGGGGAACCTCATGGGCGGAGAGCAGAGCGGTTTCGCCACCGCGGTGGGCATCGAGACCTGGCAGCGGCTCGTGGAGAGCACCCTGAAGCGATTGAAGGGAGAATCCCCCGACCGCGCGCCGCGCGCCCGCGTTTCCGTGGACGGAGAATCGTTCCTCCCCGATGAGTACGTCGCAGGGTCCCGGTTGAAGATGCATCTCTATCGCCGTCTCTCGCGTCTCACGAAGTGGGAAGAGGTAAAGGCGTTCCGCGCCGAACTCGAGGATCGCTTCGGCCGCCTCCCGCCTCCCGCGGCACGTCTCCTCGCGGCGGCGGAACTCCGCATTCTCGGGGCGGCGGTCGGCGCGGACTGGATCCGGGCCTCCGATGACGACGCCCGCATCTCGTTCGAAGCGACGGCCTCACCGCAGCTCAGGCTGCTCACGAACGCGCTCGCGGACCGCCAATTGCACGTTGAAGTGCGGCGGCTGGAACCGTTATCGTTGGTCCTGCGACGGGCGGGAACCGAGCCCCTCCTGCCGATGCTCGCGGAAGCCCTGGGGATCCTGGCGGCGCCGGGGCGCGCGGAGGCGAAGGACTTGAGGGTTCCGGTGACCGCAGGAGGAGTCTAGCGTGATCAATATTCGTCATGGAATGCAGCCCCCCCGGGCCGCGGCCTGCCTGCTCGCCGCGGCGCTGGCGCTTGTCACACCGCTCTCCGGACTTCAGGAGAACGAACCGGCCGCGCCCGACACCGTGGCGACGGTGGAGTTTCCCCCCGGCGTGGAGTCGCTGGACAGGATCGTGGCCGTAGTCGGCGATACGGCGATCCTGTTCTCCGACATCCAGGTCACGCTCTACCAGCTGCAGGCCCGCGGCGCGCGCGTGCCGTCCGAGGGCTCGGAGGGGTGGAAGGAATTCGCCGACGACGTGCTCGAGGCGATGATCGACGACCTCATCTACCTCCAACAGGCGAAGAACGCCGGAGTCACGGTGCCCGAGAATCGCGTGACCGAGACGGCGGACGGCTATTTCGCGGAGACGCGAGGCCAGTTCTCCTCCGATGAGGAGATGATGCTCGCCGTGGAGGAGACGGGCATGAACATGCTCCAGTTCCGCCAGATGCTCCGCGGTCAGGCGCACGCCGCGGGTATGCGCGAGGCCTACCGGTTCCAACTCGAGCAACGCACCGACCTGCCGCCGGTCATCGTCAGCGAGGAGGAGGTCGAAGCCGCCTTCGAGGAGTTTGCGCAGAACCAGCCGCCGCGCCCCGCGCTCGTCTCGTTCAACCGGCTCGTCGTCACGCCCTCTCCGAGCGGAACGGCCCGGGACAGCGCCGTGGCCCGCACGCTTCGCGTCCAGAACGATTTCGCGAACGAGGAGGAGTTCTCGGTCCTCGCGCGCCGCCATTCCGACGATGAGGGCACCAGGGAGCAGGGCGGCGAACTGGGCTGGATGAGGCGCGACCTTCTGGTGAAACCGTTCGGCGACGCGGCCTGGCAGGCGCGGCCGGGCCAGACGGTGGGTCCGGTGCAGACGCAGTTCGGTCTTCACTTCATCAAGATCGAGCGCCAGCGGGGGTCGGAGCGTTTTCTGCGTCACATCCTCCTGAGGCCGGAGATCACGGAGGAGGACATCGAAGAGGCCCGGACGCTCGCGATTCAGGTCGCGGACAGCCTGCGGGCGGGGGCCGACCCCGAGCGGCTCATGGCCCTGTTTCGCGGACAGGTGGCCGACGAGGATATCCGTTTCGACGACATCCCGCTCACAAGCCTGGTCAGCCAGTTCACGGGCGCGGGCGCGGAATCCGGACTCACCGCCCCGACGCCCGGGACGGTGTACGGGCCGCTCGAGATGCAGCGCGGGGGCCCCATCGAGTTCGGTCTCGTCCACGTCCTGACCTACCGTCCCGAGGGACAGATCGAACTCGATGACGTGCGGGAACAGATCCGCCAGAGCCTGCGCACCCAGAAACAGATCGGCATCCTTCTTGAGGAGATTCGCTCCAATACGTACATCGATGTGAGATTCTGAGGAGGATGACCCACATGCCGCGCCTCGGGATCACGCTGGGAGATCCGCGCGGGATCGGGCCGGAGGTGACCGCGGCGGCGCTCTCCTCGTTCTCGGGCGTGGACGGGATCGACGCGGTCCTCGTGGGGCCGCGCTCGCTCGGCGCGGTGGAGGGCCGCCTGGAAGGGGTCCCCCGGGAGACGGTGGGAGACTGGGACCCCGCAGGCGGGGAGAGGCTCGCGGGCGCGCTGTCGGGGCGGGCCATCGAGCGAGCCGTCGCGCTGGCGCGGACGGGGGAGATCGACGGGATCGTCACCGCTCCGATCAGCAAGGCCGCCCTGCGGGCCGCGGGGTACACGCACCCCGGGCATACGGAGTTCCTCCAGGAACTGGCCGGAGTGCCCGAGGTCACGATGATGATGTCCGCCGAGCGCACGCCCCTCGGCGGGCCCCTGCGCTTGGCGCTCCTGACAGCACACCTCCCCTTGCGTGACGTACCCTCCGTCCTCGATGAGGACCTTTTCGCGCGCAGGTCCGGGATCGCGATCGAAGCGTTGCGGGCCTGGTGGGGGATCGAACGGCCCCGTCTCGCCTTTGCGGGGCTCAATCCGCATGCGGGCGAGGGCGGACTCTTCGGTGACGAGGAGATCGAAGTGTTCGCGCCGGCGCTCGCGCGGCTCGCCCGCGATTCCGCCGTGGAAATCCTCGGCATTTTTCCCGGTGACACCGTCTTCCTGAAGGCGATCTCCGGGGAGGCGGACCTCATCGTGACACCCTACCACGACGTGGGCCTCGCGGTCCTGAAGACGATCGCCATGAACGAAGGCGTGAACGTGACGGCCGGTCTTCCCTTCCCGCGCACGTCTCCCGATCACGGCACGGCCATGGACATCGCCGGCCGCGGGATCGCGGACCCGGGAGCGATGCGGGCCGCGATCGAACTCTGTGCGCGGTTCTGTGTGGCCCGGGCCGTCGCGCCATGATCTCCCTGCAAGACGTCTCGAAGGTGTATGGGCCCTCCGGAGCTGCACTCGAGGGCGTCTCGTTCCGTCTCCGAAAGGGTGAGTTCGCCTTCCTCACGGGGCCGTCGGGGGCGGGCAAATCGACCGTGCTCGAGCTGATCCACTTCCAGACGCGGCCGACCGAGGGCGAGGTGCAGGTCTCGCGCTACAGCTCGAGGCGGGTGCGGCGGCGCGACATCCCGGAGCTTCGGCGGCGCGTGGGCTTCGTGTTCCAGGACTTCAAGCTACTGGAACGGCTGACCGCCGCGGAGAACGTGGCCTTCGCACTCGAGGTCGTGGGGACACCGCGCCGCGAGATCGAGGGCCGCGTCCAGCGGCTGCTGAGCCAGGTCGGTCTCGGCGCCCGCGCACGCTCGCGACCTTCGGAGCTGTCGGGTGGAGAGCGGCAACGCGTCGCCGTGGCGCGCGCCCTCGCCACGGAACCGCGGATCCTCCTCGCCGACGAACCCACGGGCAACCTCGATCCCGACGCGGCGGGGGGCGTGTTCGAGCTGTTCCGAACGCTGAACCGCCTCGGCACGGCCGTGCTCATGGCCACGCACGACGCGGAATTCGTGCGTCGGCAACCGCAGATCCGCCGACTCGAGTTGGAGAACGGACGACTCGTCCGCGATTCCGCCGCGTGAGAGCCATGCGCGAGGCGCTCGCCGGCTTCCGGCGCACACCTCTGCTGTGCGCGCTCTCGATCGGAGCGATCGGACTCAGCCTCCTGATCCTCGGCCTCTTCGGGCTCGTGGCCTACAACATCGGCGGCGCGATCAGCGATGTGGAACGCCGCGTGGAGGTCGTCGGCTACCTGCTCGACGACGCCGGCTCGGAGCAGGTGCGGGCCGCCCGGCTCGAGCTGGAGGCGCTCCCGGCGGTGGAGGCGGTGCGTTACGTCTCGAAGGATGAGGCGCTGGAGCGCGCGCGCCGCGACCTCGTCGAGTTCTCAAGCGTGTTCGGGGAGTTGCAGGTGAACCCGCTCCCGGCCTCACTCCACCTCAGGCTCCGGGAGGGCTTCCGGACCCCTGAGACGGTGTCGGAGGCGGCGGGCACGTTGGCGGCGTATCCGTTCATCGAAGAGGCGCGGTACGGAGATGAGTGGGTGGAGCGGCTCTTCGCCCTGCGGAGCGCGGCTGTCGGGATCGCACTCGCCCTGGGCGGCGGGTTCGCCCTTGTCGCGGTGCTGCTGATCGTGACGACCGTGCGCATGGCGATCCTCGCGCGCGGCGAAGAAATCGAGATCATGCAGATCGTGGGCGCGCGCGAGGGCTACATCCAGCGGCCCTTCCTCCTCGAAGGCGCGATCACCGGGCTGGCGGGCGGGCTGCTCGCCCTCGGCGTCACGCGACTCGCGTACCTCGTCTTCCCTGGCCGGTTCGCGGCCATCGAGTCGCTGTCGTGGCTCCCGCAAGTCTGGACCGTGGCCGGCGTCGCCGCCGCCGGGCTGCTCGGCCTGCTCGCCGCCGCCTTTGCCGTGCACCGTGAGGTGGGGCGGGCGTATGGCGCCCCGGGGCAATCGTGAACGCGTCAAGGCGCACTCGAACGGCGCGACTCGTGGCGGCCGTGAGCGTCGCCGTCGCGACGAGTCCGGCGTGGACACCGCCCTCTCCCGCGATCGCGCAAGAGTCACCCGACGTGCGGCGCCGCCTCGACGAGAGCCAGGGACGGCTCGAACTCATTCGCGAAGAGCGAGAGCGGCTGCGGCGGGAACTCCAAGGCATCGCCGGTCAGGTCAGCGGCGACTCGGCCGAACTCCGGAACATTGAACGACAGATCGCCGCCTCGGCGAGTCTCATGGCCGAATTCGACGTTCAACTGCTCGCACTCTCGGAGCAGCTAACGGCCATGACGCGCGAGATGCTGCTCACGCGCGACGAACTCACGGCGCGGCAGGTCGTGCTCCGGGGACGGCTGCGCGACATTTACAAGCGCGGCCCCCTGCACGCCGCCGAGGTGCTCCTCTCCTCGCGATCGTTCTCCGACCTGCTCAATCGTTACAGGTACCTCCACGATGTCGCCGTCTTCGACCGCATGCTTCTGGAGGACGTGAGCGACCTGGAGAGCAGCCTCGCGGACCAGCGCAGCGGGCTGAGTCGGGAACGCGACCGCATCGCGCGCGTACGGGCCGAGAATGTCCGGGAATACGGCGAATTGGAGCGGCTCGAGCAACAGCGGCAGGAGCGGCTGCGCCGGTTCTCCGACCGCCGCGCGGAGGCGCAGTCGACGCTGGCCCGGCTCGCGACGGAGGAGGCCCAGCTGCGCGCGCTCATCTCGGGGCTGGAAGACCGACGCCGCTCGGCAGAACGCGAGGCGGGCACGACATCGGTCTCATCGCTCACGGCCGGTGACCTGGGGCGCCTCGCGTGGCCGGTCGAGGGCGAGGTCCTGTGGCGATTCGGGCCCGAGCGGGAAGGACGCACGACGATCCCGCGGGAAGGGATCGGGATCGCGGCCCCCCGCGGCACGTCGGTGAAGGCGGTGGATCTCGGGAGGGTCGCGTCCGTCGTGGCCCGCGCCTCGGGGCAAACGGTGATCCTCGATCACGGAGGAGGGTTCTACTCGTCCTATCAGAAGCTCCGCGACGTCACCGTCCGCGAAGGGCAGCCGGTCCAGGAGGGGCAAGCGATCGGCCACGTGGGCGGGGACGCCACCCAGCCGCACATCGAGTTCCAGATCTACGAGCCGGGAGCCGTGGGGCCGCGCGCGGTGGATCCCGTCCGGTGGCTGAGGGACCGGCGGTGACCGGCGAGCGTCCCTGGGGACAGGAAGACCTCCTGCGACGCCTGGCAGGCGCCGTCGCGGGCCGGAGGCTGCCGCAGTCGCTCCTCCTCCACGGCCCGGAGGGCGTCGGCAAGCGGTCGCTGGCCCTGTGGGTGGCGCGCGCTCTCCAATGCGACGCGGCGGAGACGACGGATAGCGCGGTGGCTCGGGAGGTTGGGGACGCGCCCTGCGAGGCGTGCCGCAACTGTCGCATGGCAGCGCGGCTCGAGCACCCGGACATCCACCTCCACTTTCCCATGCCGCGCCCGAAGCAGGCCGGATCGCGGGCCAAGCTGCGTGAGGCGATCGAGGCGCAGCGGCACGAGCGTCTCGCTCTCCTGCGGGAAGATCTCCATGTGCGTCTCGATCCGGACGCAGTCACGGGACTCTATGTGGCCGCCGTGGAGAACATCCGGGACCAGGCCTCCCGGCGTCCCTCGATGGCGCGCAGATCGGTGTTCGTGATCGAGGACGCGGAACGGATGGTGCCACAGAGCGCCAGCCCCGAGGCGGCGAACGCCTTTCTCAAGCTGCTGGAAGAACCGCCGCCGTTCGCGTACATCGTGCTCACGAGCGGCCGCCCGGACTCGCTCCTGCCGACGATCCGGTCCCGCACGGTGCCGCTCCGCGTCGCGCCGCTGCCGGCCGACCGCGTGGCGACGTATGTGGCGGAACACCTCGGCGTGCGCGACGATCGCCAGGCGCGGGCGGTGGCGCTGCGAGCCGCCGGCGCCGTCTACCGGGCCCGCACGCTGCTCGAGGCTGAAGCCAGCGAGTTCGAGTCCGCCGCGGACGGTCTGCTGGCCGCCGCCCTCGACGGGACGCCGCAGGCGCGCTACCGCGCCGCATCCCGCTACTCCGCCCGGGGCGCGCGAGGGGAGTTGGAGCCGGCGCTCGAGGCGCTGCGCATGCGGCTGCGGGACATGCTCTGCGTCGCGGCGGGAGCCGCCGAGGTATCGCTCGATCCGGATCGCACGGAGATGGCCGGTCGAACGGGCGGACCGGGGGCCCACGGAGCGGGCGGAGGCCCGACGGAAGGAGCGGTTCTCGATGCCCTCGCGGCCGTCGATGCGGCCATGGAAGGGGTCGGCCGCAACCTGAATCCCCAGGCGACGACCGCCCTCCTGCTCGAGGAGATGAGCGCGGCCTTCACCGGCCGCTCCACTGGCCGGACGGCGGGAACACCGCAAGTTGCGGGGGTACTGAAGAGCCTGTGACGGGAGGCAGCTTCGTGGACGGACTCACACATCTGGACCCGGACGGGCGGGTGCGCATGGTCGACGTGGGAGACAAACCTCTCACGCGACGCGTGGCCGTGGCCGAGGGCCGGATCCGGATGCGCCGAGCGACGCTCGATGCCATCCGGACGGGCGAGGTCGAGAAGGGAGAGGCGCTCGCCGTGGCTCGAATCGCGGCAATCGAGGGGGCCAAGGCGGCCTCCACGCTCATCCCCCTCTGCCATCCGATCCCGCTCGACGCGGTGGATGTCGACCTTGAGGCCGAGGAGTCGCCGCCGGCCTACCGGCTCAGCGTGCGGGCCTCGGCGGAGTGGCGCACGGGCGTCGAGATGGAGGCCATGGCGGGCGTCGCGGCCGGCCTGCTCGCCCTGTACGACATGTGCAAGGCGATCGACCGCGGCATGGCGCTGGGGCCGATTCGGCTCCTCGAGAAGCGCGGAGGACGGTCGGGCGCCTGGACGGCGGACGCGAAGTGACGCGAATACGGGGGACGCGGTGAGCTACGGAGAGTCGCTCCGGAAGAAGATCGAGTCGGGCACGGCCCGGGTGGGCGTGCTCGGGCTCGGCTACGTCGGTCTCCCCGTCGTCACGGCGTTCTCCGGCGCCGGCTTCCGGACGCTGGGGTTCGACATCGACGAGCGTGTCGTACACCGCGTGCGGCGCGGCGACTCCCACATCGGCGATGTCCCGGCGCGGGCGGTCGCCGCCGTCGTCGAGAGCGGCCACCTCGACGCGACGACGGACTTCGGCCGGCTCGGCGAGATGGACGCCGTCATCATCTGCGTCCCCACGCCGCTCGGAAAGACCGGGGATCCCGATGTCTCCCATATACTCGATGCCCTCGGGCACATCAGAGACGGTCTGCGGCCCGGCCAACTCATCGTCCTCGAGTCGACGACCTATCCGGGCACGACCCGGGAACTGCTGCAGCCGGAACTCGAACAGGGTGGCCTCACGGCGGGAGACGAGTTCTTCCTCGCCTTCAGCCCCGAGCGCGTCGACCCCGGAAATCCCGTCTACACGTTCACGAACACGCCGAAGGTCGTGGGCGGACTGACCGCATCCTGCCGCGAACTGGCCGCCGCCCTCTATGAGAGGGTTATCGACGCGGTCGTGAGCGTTTCGTCACCCGAAGTCGCGGAACTCACCAAGCTGCTGGAGAACACCTTCCGTGCCGTGAACATCGGCCTCGTGAACGAGATGGCGGTCATCGCGGATCGTCTCGGGATCGACATCGGCGAGGTCGTCGAGGCCGCGGCGACGAAGCCGTACGGGTTCATGCGTTTCACGCCCGGCCCCGGTCTGGGCGGCCACTGCCTCCCCATCGACCCGCAGTACCTCGCCTGGAAGATGCGGACGCTCCAGTACCGGACCCGCTTCATCGAACTGGCCGCCGAGGTCAACGCGGAGATGCCACGCTACGTCGTGGACCGCGTCGCGCAGGCGCTCAACCGGCACCGATTGCCGCTCAACGGGAGCCGCGTCCTGCTGCTGGGCGTCGCCTACAAGCCGGGAGTCGGCGACGTCCGCGAGAGTCCCGCGCTCGACGTGATCGAACTCCTGCGACGGCAGGGCGCGGAGGTCTCCTATCACGACCCGTTCGTGTCGCGGCTGGCGCTGGAGAGCGGCGATCTCGAGTCGGAGTCATTGACGGCCGCCCTGCTGGAATCCAGCCACGCGACCGTCGTCATCACGGATCACCCGCAGGTGGACTACGGCCTCGTGCTGGAGAAGACGCGGATCATCGTAGATACGCGTAACGGCCTGCGGAGGGAGCCTCGGCAGCCGGGGGAGGCGGCCGGGGCGGTCATCTACCCGCTTGCCGGCCCGCCGCAGGGGGGGTCAGCGCCGGATCTCGAGCCGGTCGCCGGGATGGATCCGGGTCGAGGAGAGGCGATTCCACTCGATGATATCGCGCGTCGATACCGAATGTCGGCGGGCGATCAGCCATAGCGAGTCGCCCGGCCGAACGACGATCGTCACGGGTCCGGCGCCGTTGCTCGCGGACCCGGCCGATCCCGTGCCGGCGGTCCGGCCGGCCCCCGGGATCAGCAGCTCCTGACCGATCTGCAGGCGACGCGGGTTCACATTGCCGTTCGCGGCACGGAGGGCCGCCACCGACACCCCGTATCGCTGCGCGATCACGTCCAGCGTCTGCCCGCGCTGCACCGTGACGACGGTCGTCCCCTCGGCATTCGTCCGCGCGTTGATCGGACTGGCGCTCGAACTCCGCGTGATCGATGCGCCGGAAGCCCTCGCCCCGGAGGCTCGCGCGGATCGTGGAATCACGAGTTCCTGACCGATCTGCAGGCGTCGCGGGTTCAGGTTGCCGTTCGCGGCGCGCAACGCCGCCACCGACACCCCGTACTGCTGCCCGATCCAGCCCAGCGTGTGACCCCGTTGGACCGTGTGGAACGTCCAGGTGACCCGCTCGTCCACCGGCACCGCGGCATAGCGCACCGCGAACCGTGACGCGCCCGCCACGGGGACCTTGATTTCGACCTCGCGGTTCGGCGGGGTCACGTCGCGCAGAAACTCGGGGTTGAGGAGGTTGACCGTCTCCTCGTCGGTACCGGCGACCTCCGCCAGGACGTCGAAACTCGTCGCGTCGGGCACGCGCACCGTCGCGTACTCCGGGAGCGTCTCTCCCTCCGGCTCCGGGAACCCGTAGCGCGCCGGATCGTGCCCGATCATGGCCGCCGCGATGATCTTCGGCACGTAGTCGCGCGTCTCGCGCAGAAGCAGGCGACGGTCGGCGAGGTCCCAGAAGGTCCCGCCGGGCACGGTGCGGAGCCCGCGGCGGACGCGGTTGGGTCCTCCGTTGTAGGCCGCGGCCGCCAGGTACCACGAACCGAACTCCTCGTACAGGTCCTTGAGGTGCCGGACCGCGGCGTCGGTCGCCTTTTCCGGATCCCTCCGCTCGTCGATCCAGTAAGAGACCTCGAGGCCGTAGTTGCGTCCGGTGCTGGCGATGAACTGCCACAAGCCGACCGCGCTTGCCCGGCTGTAGGCGTTCGGGCTCATCCCGCTCTCGATGAGCGAGAGGTAGATGAGATCCTGCGGCAGTCCCGCCTCGCGCAGCTCGCGCCGGATCATGGGCTCGTAGCGGATCTTGCGGGAGAGATAGGTCCCGAAGCGCTCGCCGATGACGGTCTGGAAATAATGGATCCACGACCGGACCCGATCGTTCATTTCGAGCCGGAAAACGCGCGAATCCTCCCCCTGGTGCACCAGCCCCATGGGATCGCCGCCGAGCATCTCGCGAATCGCCCGGTCGATCTCCTCCGGCGTCGGTCCGGCGTCCGCTTTGGCCACGGGCTCCGGCACGGGCGGGTCCTCGGGCATCAACTCGTCGTCCGGCGCCGGAGCCGGCTCCGGGGCGGGCGCGACCGGTTCCGCGTCCAGGGTCTCGGGCGCCGGGCCGGTATCGGGAGTACGCTGTCTTGACGCGCAGCCGTTCAGAGCGAGCGCAACCAGCAGCAGACCGATTCCGTGAAGGCGCGCGCGGAAGTGCGTTTTCGACGATCCATTGGTCATCAGGCGGCAATCCCCTCTCGATACCACGCCTTCAGTACTACGACCCCTTGAGCCCCTCGCCGCTCCAACCGCGTCGATCCGGAAGCAGGACCGAACAAACCGGGGACAATGGTACCAAACCGGATCTGCGGTGTCGAGATCGACCCGGCGGCCCCGCGACTGGCAGCCCGCTGACGCTTGGTTCTACCACGGCCTGCTGGCTACACGTGGTAGTTGGGGGCCTCGCGCGTGATCACGACATCGTGCGGATGGGACTCGCGCAGTCCGCCGGAAGTGATGCGCAGGAAGCGGGCCTCGCTTCGCAGTTCGTCGATCGTGGCGGCGGCGCCGTATCCCATGCCGCTGCGAAGACCGCCAACCATCTGGAACACGGTGTCCGACACGGGTCCCTTGTAGGGGACCCGGCCTTCGATGCCCTCGGGGACCAGCTTTGGGGCGGCCGAACCCTCCTGGAAGTACCGGTCCGCCGAGCCCGCCTGCATGGCCGCGAGCGACCCCATACCGCGGATCACCTTGAACCGCCGGCCCTCGAGGAGGAAGGTCTCGCCGGGGCTCTCGTCAGTGCCTGCGAACATCGACCCGAGCATGCACGTCTCGGCCCCCGCCGCGATCGCCTTTACGAGGTCCCCGGAGTACTTGATGCCGCCATCGCCGATGATCGGGACCCGGCCCTCCACCCCTGCCACGCTGTCCTCGATCGCAGTGATCTGCGGCACGCCGACACCGGTCACCACGCGGGTCGTGCAGATGGACCCCGGACCTACCCCGACCTTGACCGCATCCACGCCCCGCTCGACGAGCGCCGCCGCCCCCTCCCGGGTGGCCACGTTGCCGGCGATGAGGTCGATGTCGGGCAGTGCCTCCCGCACCCGCGTAACGGCCTCGAGGACACCCTCGGAGTGTCCGTGCGCGGTGTCGACGACGATGACGTCCACTCCGGCCGTCGCAAGTTCACGCGCCCGGTCGAGTTCCGTCCGACTCGCGCCGACGGCCGCCCCCGCCCGCAGCCGTCCGTGCCCATCCTTCGTCGCGTTGGGAAACTTGCGCCGCTTGAAGATGTCCTTGACCGTGATGAGCCCGGCGAGGCGCCCGTCCTCGCCCACCACGGGGAGTTTCTCGATCTTGTGGCGGCGCAGAATCTCCTCGGCCTCCTCGAGCGAAGTCCCGACGGGCGCGGTAACGAGATCCCTGCTCGTCATCACGTCGTGCACCGGCCGTGCGAGGTCGGTCTCGAACACCAGATCCCGGTTGGTCAGAATCCCGACGAGCGCGCCGTCAGCATCCACGATCGGGACCCCGCTGATCGAGAACTCTCTCATGCGCCTGCGCGCCTCGCCCAGCGTGGCGTCGGGCCCGAGCGTGACGGGGTTCAGAATCATTCCGCTCTCGGATCGTTTCACCCGGTCGACCTGCTGGGCCTGGGCTTCGATCGACATGTTCTTGTGGATGATGCCGATCCCGCCTTCGCGCGCGAGCGCAATGGCCATGCGGTATTCCGTCACCGTGTCCATGGCGGCGGAGAGCAGCGGAATCTGGAGTCGGATGCGTTGCGTCAGGCGGGTGGAGACATCGACATCAGCCGGATGAACGAGCGCATGCCCGGGAGCGAGCAGAACGTCATCAAAGGTGAGCGCTTCGCGGCTGGAGCGCGGCGTGGAAGCTTCCATGCGCCATCGTAGGCGTCGCCCGGCGTGACGTCAACGAGCGCGAAGGCGCTCGCCCGCCGAGCGGGTCAGGGGTCGACGACGATCTCGCGCGTGTCGGGTGGAGGACGGTCCTCTTTCGGCTCCGGTTCCGGACTGCCGGCTTCGAGTTCGGCGAGGAAGCCGCGTCCGGCCTCGCGAAACGAGTCGATCACGCGGTCGGCCGCGCCGAGCACTTTCATCGTCCCCTTGACCGCCGTCGTCGAGGCCTTCGTCCTCCGCAGTCCCCGGTGGACGGACTCGGCGAAGTGCTGGAACGGATCCGCGCCGGCCGGCGGCCGGGACGCGTACTTCGAAGACAGGTAATCGATGAAGTCGACGACCTCGTACTGCTTGTCCTCGGGGAGAGCCTGGAGTTTCCTCCAGATCTTCTTCCTCAGGATCTCGTTCATGCCTTCTTCGGACATGGCGCCTTTCCAACCTGGTGTTTCGCCCGACTTCGCCCGACGTGGTTTCGCCGATTCCCCTCATACTCCACCCGACCCGCGGGAGGTTTCAAGGTACGTGGCGCCTCGTGGCGCGCGCGTTCGCGGGAGGGGTTCCGCCGCCCGCCACTTCAAGCATAACATGTCTGGCGTGAAAACCGCCTATGATCTCGCCTGCGAACAACTCGAAACGACCCCTCGACGATGGCTGGTCACCGGGGCCGCAGGTTTCATTGGATCCCACCTGCTCGAGCGGCTCCTGACGCTGGGACAGGAGGTTGTGGCGCTCGACGATCTCTCCACGGGACACCGCGGCAACATCGACGATGCCGTCGCGGCCTCGGGCGCCCCGGCCGATCGGTGCCACTTTCTGGAGCGGAGCGTCGTCGACGCCGACGCCGTGGTCGACGCGTGCCGCGACATCGACATCGTCCTCCACCAGGCCGCGCTCGGTTCGGTGCCCCGGTCCGTGAAGGAGCCCTTGGCAACGTATGCGTGCAACGTCGAGGGGTTCATCAACGTGCTCGACGCGGCTCGCGACGCCGGCGTCTCCCGCCTCGTCTACGCCTCCTCGAGTTCGGTGTACGGCGACTCGCCCTATCTCCCGAAGGTGGAAGTCCGCATCGGGAACCCCGCATCCCCCTACGCGGCCACGAAGCGCGTCAACGAGTTGTACGCGGAGATGTACCGCCGCAGCTACAACGTCGAGGTCGTCGGACTCCGCTACTTCAACGTCTTCGGAAAGCGGCAGGCGCCGGACGGACCGTACGCCGCCGTCATACCGCGCTGGACCCGGCGTATGCTCTCGGGAGAGACCTGCCGGATCTTCGGGGACGGGAAGACGACCCGGGACTACTGCTACATAGACAACGTCGTACAGGCGAACCTGCTCGCGGCCACCACCGGGCCGGAAGCGGCGCTCGGCGTCTACAACGTTGCTGCGGGAAATCCGACATCGCTGAACGAGTTGTTCGACCTCATTCGGTCGAAGCTCGCCGAGCGGCGGCCGGAAGTGAAGAGCGCGGAGCCGGCGTACGAGAGCTTCCGGGCGGGTGACGTACGCCATTCCTACGCCGACGTCTCGAAGGCCCGCGAGCGGCTGGGCTACGAACCGGGCTGGACGCTTCTCGAGGGTCTCCAGTCCACACTCGACTGGTACGCCGCCCTCTGAACGGCGGTGACTGGCCCGCGGGCGCCCGTCCGCCCGGGCTGCCGGGGTCCCACCTTCACGTGTGGAGAATCGACCTCTCGGCCTGTGACGAGACCGGCGGCGGCGAGCTCCTGAGTTCCGACGAACGGGCCCGAGCCGAACGACTCGTGGGCGCGAAGGCGCGCGCCCGGTTCCGCCGCGCCCGCATCTCGCTGCGACGTCTCCTCTCCGAATACCTGCAGGTCGCACCCGCGGAGTTGGCGCTGGAATACGGAGAACACGGTAAGCCCCGGCTGGTATCGCCCGGTGCGGGCGACGGAGCCGCCGACGCGCCACCGTTCTTCTTCAATCTCAGCCACTCGGGCGGACTCGCGCTCTGCGCCGTGGGCCAACTCGGCGAGGTCGGCGTCGACATCGAACGCATCCGGCCGCTCAGCTATCCGGGGCCTCTCGCCCGCGACCACCTGTCCCCTGAAGAGCGCCGCCTCCGGTCCGACTGGGAGACCGAGGCGGCCCGGCCGGAGTTCTTCCGGATCTGGGCCCGGAAGGAGGCTCTTCTCAAGGCCGCCGGACTGGGACTTTCGCGCCCGCTCGACCGCGTCGACACGATCCGGGGGGAACTGGATGGACGGTCTTGGTGGCTGACGGACGTCTTTCCGGGAGAAGGCTTCGCCGGCGCCGTGGCATGCGCGCGCCGACCCGCCTCCATGCGGCGGTGGAGCTGGCCCTGAGCAGGCGGCCGCGCGGGTCGGACGCGGAGGTTGACGATTGCGGAGTTCCCACCGATACTGCCCGGCGACATTGCGGGTCGTGCCCGACCGCCCAAGCGGAACCGAACGTACGACCCCCCCCTTAGGATAGGCCCCAGTGACCCGGAGGTCGCACCATGTCCGACGCCGTATTCGCGGCACCCAGTGAGCATTCTTCGCAGGTTCAATACGACGACTACGGGAGCACCGTGGCCTCGGGGGATCGCGACGCGATCCTGAAGCTCTGCGAGGAGCTGAACGTCCGTTTCCTTCGCCTCATCTTCATCGACATCAACGGTTTCCCGAAGAATGTCGAGGTTCCGGCGAGCAAGTTCGAAGACGGGTTCGACGCCAAGGTCATGTTCGACGGATCGTCGATTGCGGGCTACGTCCGCATCGAGGAGAGCGACATGCTCCTCCGGCCGGACCTGGACACCTTCCGGATCTTCCCGTGGGGCAACCCGGAGGCCCGGGTCGCCCAGATGTACTGCGACGTGCGGCGCCCCTACAACAAGCCGTTCGGCGGCTGCCCGCGGGCGGCGCTGAAGCGCGTCGTCGGCAGAGCGGAGGCGATGGGGCTGACGATGTACGCCGCCGTCGAGGCCGAGTTCTTCCTTTTCGACACGAACGAGGACGGAAGCTGCAACTTCGTCACGCACGACGACGGCGGATATTTCGACCTAACGCCGTCGGACCTCGCGGAGCGGGCGCGCCGCGAGATGGTGACGGGCATGGAGGCGATGGGCCTCGATATCGAAGCCGCGCACCACGAGGTCGCCGAGGGCCAGCACGAGATCGACTACAAGTACGGCGAAGCGCTGCGCACGGCCGACGACCTGATGACGTTCAAGTTCATCGTCCGGAACGTCGCGCTCGCGCACGGCCTCCACGCGACGTTCATGCCCAAGCCCATCTTCGGCGCGAACGGTTCCGGCATGCACACGCACCAGTCGCTGTTCAAGGACGGGAAGAACATCTTCCACGACGCGGACGCCGACTACCAGCTGTCGGACACGATGCTCCACTACATCGGCGGGCTGAAGAAGCACGCGCGGGCGATCGCCGCAGTCACGAATCCGATCGTGAACAGCTACAAGCGGCTCGTGCCCGGCTACGAGGCACCGATCTCGATCGCCTGGTCGCAGCGCAACCGGTCGCCGATGATCCGGATCCCGGAGCAGCGGGGCGTGGGGACGAGGGCGGAGTTCCGGATGCCGGATCCGTCGTGTAACGGCTACCTGGCGCTGGCCTGCCAGCTCGCGGCCGGTCTCGACGGGATCGAGAACCGGATCGATCCAGGTCCGCCGCTCGACACGAACGTGTGGCAGCTCTCCGACGAGGAGCGCGAGCGGATCGGGCTCGAGGTGCTGCCCGCAAACCTGGGCGAGGCGGTGGAGGAATTTGAGGCGAACGACGTCATGCGGGATGCGCTCGGAGACCACATCTCCGGCCAGTTCATCAGCCGCAAGAAGGCGGAGTGGAGCGACTACGTGGCGTCGGTCTCCGAGTGGGAGCTCGAACAGTACATCAACTACTAGCAGCCTGAGCGGCTGCTAGCGCCGGCCTGGCCGATCAGCGGTCCGGGGATCCCGCGATCCCCGGATCGTTGACGGCATCCACGGCCACGACGAGGCCGGGGAGTCCCGCGTCGGTGCTCCGCACGTCGGCGATCACGTTGCGAATCCGGCTCAATCCCACCGCATTCCCGCGCACGAAGGATCGCATCGCATCTTCCGTCGTCGACGCCTCGGCGCGGGCGATGATCTGCGCCGCCATGCGCGAACGCGCCAGCTCGATTCGGGTGACGAGGATCCGCGCCGCCCTCTGGTCCCACGGATCGTCCGTGACAAGCGAGTAAATGCGGCTTCGCAGCCACGGAAAATCGATCTCCTCGGCGAGACCGAAGTACACGGCCCCGACATCCCGGGTCTCGGCGCCCGTCTCGCGGATGAGGCTGGCGATGGGCAGCAGTTCGTCCACGTAGCGGAAGGTGGCGAGTTGCGCCGCCCCCTCCGGATCGAGTCCGTCCATCTCGTGCAGCGCGCAGGTGGAGTCGAAACGTTCCAGCCGCTCCGCGCTGAGCAGTTCCGGCAGCGCCTCGCGGATCGCCCGCACGGGGCCGTGCAACCAGTCGATCGCCTCGCTGATCGGCTGCGTGGGGTCGGCGCGCTGCAGGAGCCACCGGGTCGCGCGCGTCAGTGCGTCCGCCATCGCGAGATAGCACTCGTTCTGTGCCCCGCTCCGCATACGGCTGTCCGCGATGCGGAGCCGCTCGTACAGGTCCTCCGCATCCGCGATCCGTGACGCGACCCACCACGTGCGGGCGACGGTCGCGGCGGCGCGGCCCGTCTCCTCCATGAGCCGGATGTGGCTCGTGGCGCCCATGCGGTCCACATAGCGGTTCGTCAGCAGCATGCTCGAGATGTTCGGTCGCAGCCGGTGCCCCTCGAGATCCGGGGCCTCGACTTCCTTCAGCGCCCCGAACGGGAAATAGTCCTCCACCAGTTCCATCATGGCCGGGTCACGGGACACGCTGGACTCCGTGATCGCGTGCTTGAGGTGTAGCTTCGAGTACGCCATCACCGTCGCGAGTTCCGGCCTCGTGAGATGCGCGCCGGAGCTCTCCCGTTCGAGAAGTTCCTCGCCGGTCGGCAGGTATTCGAGCGCCGGATCCAGGATCCCTTCCCGCTCGAAGCGCTGGATCACCTCGCGGAACGCCGCGGGCGCGCGCCGCGCCCGGATGTAGTCGAGACTGATCGCGAGGCTCTGGCTGTAGGTGTTGCGGAGGACCTTCCACGCGACCTCGTCCGTGCACTCCCGAAGCAGGTCGTTGCGTGCCTCGTAGTCGATCCCCCCGCGCGACAGCGGCGCGCCCAGGAGGATCTTGAGGTTGACCTCGTGGTCGGACATGTCGACGCCGGCGGAGTTGTCCACGGCATCGGTGTTGATGCTCCCCCCGAGAAGCGCGTACTCCACCCGCGCGCGCTGTGTGAAGCCGAGATTACCACCCTCCCCCACCACCCGCGCCCGAATGTCCGTTGCATCAACCCGCGTGGGATCGCCGCTCGGGTCGCCGACATCGGCGTGGCGTTCGTAGCTCGCCTTTACATACGTGCCGATGCCGCCGTTCCAGAGGAGGTCGACCGGTGCCGACAGGATCGCGCGGATCAATTCGTTCCCGTTCACCTCCTCGCGATCGATGGCGAGGCGCTCCCGAATCTGCGGCGACAGGGGGATCTGCTTTTCCGTGCGGCTATAGACCCCGCCCCCCTCGCTGAGGAGACCGGCGTCGTAGTCGGCCCACGACGAGGCCGGCAGATCGAACAGCCTCTTCCGTTCCGTCCACGCCGCCTCCGGCTCCGGGCTCGGGTCGAGGAAGATGTGGCGGTGATCGAAGGCGGCGACGAGCCGGATCTTCCTGCTCAGCAGCATCCCGTTGCCGAACACGTCGCCGCTCATGTCCCCGATACCGACCGCCGTGAAGGGCTCGTTCTCGTAGTCGATGTCCGCTTCCCGGAAATGGCGCTTCACGCACTCCCATGCGCCGCGGGCCGTGATCCCCTCCTTCTTGTGGTCGTACCCCTGCGATCCACCGGAGGCGAAGGCGTCATCGAGCCAGAACCCCGCTTCCGACGCGAGCTCGTTGGCCGTGTCGGAGTTCTTCGCCGTTCCCTTGTCGGCCGCGACGACGAGGTACGGGTCGGGCCCGTCGTGGATCACCATCCCCCCGGGCTGCGTCACCTCGCCCTCCACCACGTCGTCCGAGACTTCCAGCAGTCCGCGGATGAAATCCCGGTAACTGTCCAGCCCCGCCGCAAGCTGCGCCTCGCGATCGTCCGGCAGCCCCTTCACGATGAAGGCGCCCTTCGCCCCCCCCGGCACGATGACGGCGTTCTTCACCCGCTGCGTCTTCACGAGCCCGAGCACTTCCACCCTGAAGTCCCCGTAGCGGTCGCTCCACCGGATCCCGCCGCGCGCCACGTCGTCCATGCGTAGGTGGGCGGCCTCCGTGCGGGGGCCGCGCAGGTAGACCTCGTGCTTCGGCTTCGGCTTCGGGATGAAATCGACGGAGCGGCTCGAGATCTTGAGCGCGAGGAGAGGTGAGCGGCGCAACTCGCCCCGGTAATGGTTCGTGCGCACGGTCGCATGAACGAGTTCCATCATCCGCCGCAGCGTCCGGTCATCCTCGATCCCGCGGACCGAAGCCAGCCCCCTGGTGAACTCGCGCTTGAGACGCCGCATCGTGTCGGCCGCGCCTTCCTGCGCCTCCGGATCGAAGCGCGCCTCGAAGACCCGGAAGATGCAGCGCGCGATGTCGGGGTACGCCGTGAGCGGAAACTGCCCGCCCGTGGGAGCGGCCACGGCGCCGATGCGGAAGGCGTAGCCGGCATAGGCCCGGAGGATGGATACCTCTTCCCATGTGAGGCCCGCGGTCACGATGAGTTCGTTCAGCCTGTCGTCTTCCGCGATCCCCGCCCGGATGGCCCGCAGCATGTCCCCGATCCGGTCCTGCGCCGCCGCGATGTCGATGTCGCCATCGCGCCTCGCCTCGGCCTCGAAGAACTGGATGCGCGCCGGGAAGGTCTCGTCCGTGGCGTCGGGCGTCTCATCCTTGAGCTGGATCGTGAAGCGGAGCGAATCGAGCACCCGGAGCCCGAGGTTCTCGAGCGTCGGGATCACGTCGCTGAGGACGTAGTGACCCTTCCGGGCGTACAGCCGCAGCTGATAGTGCCGCTCGCCCGCCTCCGCCGGAGACCGCTTGAGCAGTACCTGGCTGTCCCCCGTCTCGGCGAGCCGCGCGAGGCCCGCCACATCCTCGACCGCGGTGTCGACGTCCATCGCCGCCTGGTATCCGGTCGAGAAACGCACGACGTGCGCAGCGAGTTCATGGCCTCGCGTGGGGCCGTGGACGGCATCGAGCGCGTCCTCGAGGCGCTCCTCCCAGGTGCGGACGATCGAGCGGACCTCGGCCTGGACGGCGTCGAGGTCGACCGGCCCCACCTCGTCCGGATCGTGGGTCAGGTAGAAGTGGAGACGCGCCTGGTCGCCCTGGCCGAGGGCCAGATGGTAGTTGAGGAGCGTCCCCTCGTAGGCCTCGATCAGTGCCGCCTGCAGCCGGCGCCGGACCTGCCCGGAGAAATGCGTCTTCGGAAGAATGACCAGGAGCTGAACGCCGCGTCCGAGTTGGTCCGGGCGCGCGGTGACCCGGACATCGTCACCGCCTCCGGACGCCATGACTGCGTCGATGACCGAGCGGATCTCCTCGACCGAGGCGAGGAACAACTCCTCCTTCGGCATCGAGTTGAACGTCCCCAGAATGACGTTGTAATCGTGCGATCCCGGCGGGGCGGCTTCGAGTTGCAGGATCTCGCGCAGCTTGCGGCGCAGGATCGGGATCGACGACGCGTCCTGCGAGTACGCCTTCGCCGTGAACAGGCCGAGGAACCGGTGCTCGCCGTACACCGTCCCGTCCGGGCGGAGGCGCTTGATGCCCACATAGTCCATGCGGGCGTTGCGCCGGATGGGGCTCTGGGCGTTGGTCTTGGAGATGATGAGGAGCGGGCCGCCCAGCACCCGGGCGCGGAGGTCGGCCGGGAGTTCGTCCAGCGGCCGGGGTTCGTGGTACTTCGATTTGCCGTCGTCCCGGAGGATCCCGAGCCCGCTGCCCTCGTCGACGCGGATCCAGTCCCGGCCGGCGTCATCCGGTTCGATGTGGTAGGCGCGATAGCCGAGGAAGACGAAACCGGGGTCCACGAGCCACCGGAGGAGGTCCTGGATCTCCTCGAGTTCGGCGCTGCGCCACGGCGTCTCGACGCGCTTGGCCTCGAGTCCGCTGACGAGCGTCCCCACCTGCTCGATCATGGCGGAGAAGTCCTCGGTGACGGCCTCCACGAGTTCGAGGCGCCGCCGCAACTCGGCTTCCAGCGTCTCCCGGACCTCCGGGTGGTGTGCGTCGTCGAGCACGATGTGGACGACCGACACCCGCGTCCCATCGGCGGAGTGGTCGCGGATGTCGAGCACGCGGCCGGAGGCGTCCCGGTCCACCACGACGACCGGGTGGAGAAGATGCGAAATATCGATTCCCGCCGAGTGGAGATACTCGCGCAGCGTGTCGACGATGAAGGGTCGGTCCTCCATCACCGTCTGGAGCACGCCGCGCGACGTATCGTCCTCGTCCCACGCGAGCCGGATCGCGATTTCCCCGTCGGCGGCGCCTTCCACGAGGCCGTAGAGGGCGACGACATCGTCAGCCAGATCCTGGACCGGACGTCCATCCGCGATGTGGGCGTAGCCGCGACTGAAGAGCCGGCGGGACAGACCGCGGACCGCTTCGCCCGGGGCGCCCGGGAGTCGCGATTCGACCTCGCGGATCAGGGGTCCGAGGTCCGACTGCTGCGCAGGCTTATGTTTCATGCCCGTACATACCCCATTGTGCCGCACGAGGTCAACGGCGAACGTGCCGTGACCCGCAACGAGTACCAGGTCGCGCCCTTTGCGCACCGCCGCGGGGCGTCGGGAGAACTGTGACAGGGACGAACAGAATGCACGTATCGATCGAATACTGCACCGCTTGAAACTACGAACCGAAAGCCGCCAGTCTGGCGGCCACCCTCAGAGAACGGTTCGACAATCCGAAAATCGAGATGATCCCGTCCGGCGGCGGCCGCTTCGAGGTCGTGGCGGACGGAAAGCTCATCTACTCGAAGGCCGCCACGGGCCGGCACCCGTCCCATGAGGAGATCCTCGACGCGCTGGCTTAGCGGCTGAGACGGCGGACGTTCTCGCCGCAACGCCCAACGGCGGCGCGGCCGTTCAACCAGTCCGCCCGTACCGATCCTCGAGACGCACGAGATCGTCCAGTTCCGGCGTACTCACCTCGAGGATGACGCTGTCCTCGAGCGCTTCCATGCGGTGCACGTGCCCGGGAGGAATCGAGACCACTTCACCGGAAGCCCACTCGAACACCTCATCGTTGAGCGTGAAGCGCATGCGCCCGGACTGGAGCAGCATCGTCTCGTGTTTCACGAGGTGTTTCTGCAGCGAGAGGATGTGCCCCGCATTCACCTCGAGGATCTTCCCCGCATAGCGGTCGGTGTGGGCATACCACACCTCCCGCCCCCAGGGCTTGTCCACCACGCGAGGTTCGCCGCGGCCCGCCATCTCCTGTCCCTCGGTTTTCGCCGTGTGTCGTTCCATGATGGGACATGATACACCGGCGGCCGCCGTGACGCCGAGCCGGAATCGGGCGTGAATCAGGCGGAGCGTCCGGGAGGGAGAACCCTGGAGCGGGTGATGGGTAGATTCCTGAATTGAGCCGCCCGGGGCCTGTTCAGATGCAACGCGGGTAGAGTGGCGGCGGCGGCCGTACCGAAGGGGGACTCCAGTGCGCACCAGAAGCTTCGCTCAATTGTTCCTGCTGACCTTGGTCTTTGCGGGTTGCGACGGTTCCACGGCACCGGGCGAGCCCGAATACCTCGAGACGCTGGAGGTGACCGTTGGCCCCACGCTGGCCAAGTGCTACGGCGTGGGCCTGCGGTCATGCATGGTGGTCAACGGCAGGCTCTTCTACGACGGCATCGAAGGATTCGAGTACGAGCCCGGCTACGACTATCGCCTGCGGATCGGCAAGTACGATCCCTGGGGTGGCGGGGAACCGCCGCAGGATGCCGGCCAGTACGCGTACCGCCTGCTGGAGCAGCTTGAGAAAACCCTGGCGCCATCCACGCTCGCAACCCTGTCGGTGGGTCCGGCGCGGGTCATTTGCCACCGGAGCGACGACTTCTGCCCAGTGGTGGACGGCGCGCCGTACGACGACCTCATCACCCGCTTCGAGTACGAGGCGGGCTACCACTACATCCTCGAGGCCAACAGGTATGCCGATGGCCGGTACGTGCTGAGCGAAACCGTCTCGAGAACTGAGGCGAGGGGCACGGAAGAGGAGATCGCCATCGATCGTCACCGGGTCGAGTGCGGCGACGGCTATCCCGGGTACTGCAAGGTCGTCAATGGCGCCCCCTACCGAGGCGAGGTCGTGGGCTTCCAGCCACGGCACGAGATCAACTACCGCCTGCGCGTCGAGAGGTTCGACATGTTCCCCGAAGGCATGACCGGGTCACCAGATGTGCCGGCCCACGGCTATCGCTGGCTGGAGACGCTCGAGGCCACTTCGGGCTCCTGATCAAGGCGCCGCAGGCCCGGTACCGGTTGGGGAGGGACGCGGTCAGTTCAGCGTCCGGGCCACCCGAAACCCGTAGTAGCGCGCCCGGCTGACCGGCGTGCTGTTGGACCGGTTCGCTGAGCGGAGGAACCACGCGTTGATGTTCCACGAACCGCCGCGGGACTGTCAGATTTTCTGTGTAAATGGCCCTCGCACTCATACGGGCACTCGGCCCTCGAACACGATCGACAGGTGGTTCAGGGCGCCGGTCCAGTCCTGAACGGGCCGGGTCCAGCGCTGTGACGCCCTCTCGATCGCAAGGTACAGCACTTTCCTGACCGCCTCCGGGGTTGGGAACGCGCCGCGCTTCCTCGTCACCTTCGTGAGCTGCGCGTTCAGGGCCTCGATCGCGTTCGTCGTGTACATGACCTTGCGGATCTCGGGCGGATAATCGAAGAACGGGGTCAGGTTCGCCCAGTTCGCCCGCCACTTCCGGCTGATCATGGGGAAGCGCTCGTCCCAGCGCTGAGAAAAGGCCTCCAGCGCCGTCTCGGCCGCCTCCAGGCTCGGAGCCCTGTAGATGGCCCGCAAGTCCCTGGCGACCGCCTTGCGCTCCTTCCAGGCGACGAACCGGAGCGAGCCGCGCACCAGATGCACGATGCAGAGCTGGACCTGCGTCTTCGGGAACACCGACTCGATCGCCTCGGGAAAGCCCTTGAGGCCGTCGATCGCTGCGATCAGGATGTCCTCGACCCCCCGGTTCTTGAGTTCGGTGAGGACCGAGAGCCAGAACTTCGCCCCCTCCGCTTCGCCCACCCACAGCCCCAACAGCTCCTTGTTGCCCTCGAGCGTCAGGGCCAGGGCAAGGTAGACCGCGTGCGTCCGGACGTGGCCCCGGGAACGCACCTTCACGTGGATCGCGTCCAGATACACGATCGGGTACACCGTATCCAACGGCCGGCCCTGCCACGCCTTCACGTCCTCCAGGACCGCGTCGGTCACCGCCGAGATCAGCGACGGTGAGACCTCCACCTTGTACAGCTCCTTCAGGTGACCCTGGATCTCCCGCGTCGTCATGCCCCGCGCGTACAGCGCGATCACCTTCTCGTCGAACCCGCCCAGCCGACGCTGGCCCTTCCTGACGAACTTCGGGTCGAACGTCGAATCACGGTCCCGAGGCACCTCGATCTCGAACTCCGACGTGTCCGTCTTCACTCGCTTCCGCGTACGGCCGTTGCGCGAGTTGCCGCCGTTGCGGCCCTCTCTCGCGTGCTTCTCGTAGCCCAGGTGGTCGGTGAGCTCTCCCTCCAGCGCCCGCTCCACCACCCGCTTCGTCAGCGCCTCCAGAAGACCGCCTCCGCCCATGATCTCTTCCGGGCTGCGGCCCTCCAGCAGGCTGTCGAGAAGCTCGTCTACCTCCCGCTCCGTCGCATCCTTCTTCCTCGCCATGGTCTCCTCCCGCTTCCAGAGTCTACTCCATGGCCATTTACACAGAAATCAGCACACTCCCACCGCCGCGGAGGACGCGACGCGTGCAGTCTCCCGACTCCCTGGCACGCCCATCCGCCGGGGCGCCGGAATGGCGTTCGTTCCAGCAGTCCTGCGTCCACTCCGACACGTTACCCAGCACGTCGTACAGACCGAACGCGTTCGGTTCATACGACCCCACGGGCGCCGTGGACCTGTACCCATCGTCGCACTCACCGTTGGCCGCGCGGCGGCGGACGCCGAGAATCACTATGCGTCGTGGTCGGTTATCGGCTCCGTTCGCGTAGCGGCACCGGTCCGATACGCCCTCCCCCCAATGGCGGGCCGTCACCGTCCCCGCCCGCGCCACGTATTCCCATTCCGCCTCGCTCAACAGCCGATACCGCTGTCCCGTGTGCGCGGAGAGCCATGACACGTAGGCCTGAGCGTCCTGCCAACTCACGTTGAACACCGGACGGCGCCCCCGGCCCCACCGATAGTCGGCCGGCGTGTAACCGCAATCACCCATCCGCACGCACGCGTCCCACTCCGCGAAGGTGATTTCGTGCACACCCACGGCGAACGGGGCCCCGATCGTCACCGGGTGTTGCGGACCTTCCTGCTCGTTCCGGAACTCCTCCGACTCCGGTGAACCCATCGTGAATGTCCCCGCCGGCACGACCACCATCTGCGGACAGACCAGGCAGTCGCGGAACACCTCGAACACTCCCGGCACGTCGTCCGGCGGCAGATCCAACGGACCGGCCGTCATGCCGGCATCCCCGGAGTACCAGCCTTCCCGAAGGACGACCTCGTACCCGCTCCCGTCGTAGTACGTCGCGAAACGGCCGTTGCCGGTCGTGGCATTTTTTTCGGCCGCCTCGGCGCTCGCCCCGTACCCCACGGCGTACGCGTGGAACCTCGGGGCGTCCGGGCCGGGCGTCGGGTCGAGGCCCATCGACCCCTTGTAGCTGATGATCGCGACATGACTGTCCCCGGGGTTGGACCAGGCACACGACGTTTCCGCGTGCTCGCCGAGTTCCGGGAGCAGGGCCCTCTCGATCCGTTCTCGGGCATCGAGCGGGACGCCGACCCGGTAGACAACCGCCAGATCGATCCGGTAGACCACGGCCACACCCTCCCAGCCGAAGCGGCGGTCGGGGTCGGGAGTCCGCGGAGTTGCCTCCTCGCTCCCCACGCACACGACCGCCCCGAGCCCGGACTGAGCAGCGACCGGGAAACTCCCGGCGAGCAGCAGCAGGCCCGCTGCCGCGTAGGTGGCCGCTGCGTGGATCAGATTTCGTCGTGAAAGACTCATATCCGGTGCCTCCATGGGCGGCGGACAAGCATTAAGTCTCAATCCAGCAGATGCTTGCCAAGGCGCAGATGTTCGGGACGCTCTCGCCTGGGGCGCTCCCCAAGGATTCTACTAATGGGATAGTAGATGCGAAAGTGAGCCCTCGATGGGTGCGGGCTAGCGATAGCCTCCGCCGCGGGCTTATGACGCACGGAGTGCGCCTGTCCACATGAGGTTTCCGACGCTAACGGCAGCCTCCGCCGCGGCCCCAGCTCATGGTCGGGGGCGGATCGCGCCGTATCGCCTTCCAGATATGCGAACGGATCGGGTCCGGCGAGTCCATTGGCCACGGCGGCGATCCGGTTGGCGGCGGCGACCCGGTTCGGGGCGGAGCCCGGGCGGCCCGGCTCTGCTCGCGTGTCGGGCGACACCTCGGATGGCGTCTCGGCAGCCATCTCGACGGGGCTCTCCGCCGCGACATCGAGATCGACCGGAGCGGCGGCCGTGTCCGCTTCTCCCTCCACCGGGGGGACCGTCTCGCGGCTCAGGCGAAGTTCCGGGCTCAGGCGCAGCGGATACACGCCCTCGGCGAGCACGTTGTACGTCGCGCCGTCCTTCTGGAGCGTGCCGTCGATGTAGAGGAAGGGTTCGAGGCGGATCGCGGCGCGACACGCCTGGTACACATCGGGCTTCACGATCGCGTTGATCGGTCCGGACTCGTCCTCCATGAGGATGAAGATGTAGCCCTTGGCCGTGTGCGGGCGCTGGCGGGCCACCACGATCCCGGCCACTCGGACCTCGCTCCCGTTCGGGATGTCTGCGAAACGCGCCGAAGAGACGGTGCGCTCGGGCAGATGGTCGCCCACGAGCGCGAACGGATGGTGCTGCGAGGCGGCGAAGGAGAGGATGCGGTACTCCGCGATCATCTTCTCCATGTCGTGCGTGCCCCCGAAGCGGAGGTCGGCGTACGGGTCGTCGAGCGCGAGTTCGATCTGGCCCTGGTCCGAGCGGTCGGTGCTCCGTCGGCCTCGCACCGGCGGCGCCTCTCCGCCCAGTCCCGTGGCGCTCGTCGCGAGTTCGCGGCGGCGGCGCTCCGTCTCCGTCTCGGCCTCGGGGCCCAGCCAGAGCCCGGTCTGCCACAGCAGGTCGCGGCGCTCGATCCCCAGCGAGTCGAATCCGCCGACCCATATCAGATTTTCGATCGCATCCCGCTTGAGGGTGACCGGAGTGCGGCGCAGGAAGTCGGGCAGCGAGGCGAACGGGCCGCCGCGCGCGCGCTCGGCGACGACGAGTTCTGCCACCTCGGTCCCCAGGTCGCGGACCATGCCGAGCCCGATGCGGACATCGTCCTCCTCGGCGGTGCAGGCGACCTCGCTCGCGTTCAGGTCCGGCAGCCGCACCCCGACCCCATGCCGGCGCGCGTCGCGCCCGATCGCGTCGAGCGAGTAGAACCCCATCGGCTGGTTGTTGAACAGTCCCGTGTAGTACTCGGTCGGGTAGCGGTCGCGGAGCCAAGCGGACTGGTACGCGAGGAGCCCGAACGCCGCCGCGTGCGATTTCGGGAACCCGAACTCCGAGAAGGCGACGACCTGCTCGAACACCTTCTTCGCGGTCGGCCCGTCGACCCCCTTCCCGGCCGCGCCGTCGCGGAACGCCTCCCAGTACTCGAGCAGCGCCTCGCGCGAGCGCTTGCGGCTCATGGCGCGGCGCAGCCCCTCGGCCTGCCCGTCGCTGAACCCCGCCAGCGCCTTGCACACCTGGAGCACCTGGTCCTGGAAGATGATCACGCCCAGCGTCTCGCCGAGCGCCTCCTCGAGCAGGGGATGGTCGTAGGGGACGACGTAGCCCGGATCTTCGCGCAGCTTCTCGCGCCGCCGGACGTAGGGGTTCACCGCCCCGCCCACGATCGGACCCGGGCGCACGATCGCGACCTGGACCGCGAGGTCGGCCAGGTTCCGGGGCCGCACCCGCCGCAGCATCTGGATCTGCGCGCGGCTCTCGACCTGGAAGAGCCCCACCGTGTCTCCCGAACAGATGCGGTCGTAGATCGCCTCGTCCTCATAGTCGATGCGGGACAGATCCGGGATCTCGCCGTGGCGCACGTGGATCGTCTCCACCGCCTCCTCGACGAGCGACATCATCCCGAGCGCGAGAAAGTCGATCTTGATGAACCCCGCGTCGTCGCAGGAGTCCTTGTCCCATTGGCAGAGGACGCGGCCCTCCCACGCGGCCGGCTCGAGCGGGACGATCTCCACCAGCGGCCGGCTCGAGATGATCATCCCGCCCACGTGCTGGGAGATGTGCCTCGGGAGCCCCCTGATCTCCTCGGCCAGTTCGGCGAACACCTGCCAGATCTTCGCGTTCGCGCGCGCCTCGAGGCCGGGGATGCGCTCGAGTTCGGCCATGAACCCGTCCTCCCCCGGCTCGGCGAGCTTGGCCAGCTTCTCGATGTCTCCGGCCGGAAGGCTGAGCGCCTTCCCCAGTTCGCGTACGGTCGAGCGCGTGCGGTAGGTGGGGAAGGTGCAGACGAGCCCGACGTGGTCGTACCCGTAGCGCTCATAGACGGCGAGAATCAGCTCCTCCCGAATATCCCGCGCAAAGTCGATGTCTATATCCGGGACGCTCTGCATGGCGTCATTCAGGAAGCGGCCGAGGAAGAGGTTCGTCTGTACCGGATCCACATGGGACAGTCCGATCAGATAACAGATGATGGAGGAGACGGAAGACCCACGGCCGCGGCCGGGCGGGAGGAGCTGGCGCGGCATCGAGTCGCCCCGCACGCGGTGCGCGACCTCGCGGGCCAGTTCGAGGATGTCGTGGTAGACGAGGAAGAACCCGGCCAGTCCGTGGCGGTCGACGAGCGCGAGTTCGGTCGCGAGCCGTTCTTCGGCTTCTTTCCGGTATCTGCTTTCGGGAGGATATCGGGTCTCGAACGCCTTGCGGCACACGTGGTGGAGGACGCGCATGGCGGGGGCGAAGCCGCTCCCCTTGAAGTCGGGGAAGCGGTAACCGAGGTCGGCCGTGAGATCGAACGCCTGGCAGCGCTCGGCGATCGCCCGTGTGTTGCGGAGCGCGTCGGGCCGCGACGCGAAACGCCACGCCATCTCGCGGGGCGAGGCGAGGTGGAAGCAGGCGTTGGCGCGGCGGAGCGCGTGCGAATCGTCGATTGTCGTCCGGTTTCGGATCGCGACCATGACGTCCTGGAGACGGTGCCGGTCGGCGACGTGATAGTGGACGTTGCCCGTGGCCACGACCGGGATGCGGAGCCGGTCGGCCAGCGCCCCCAGCGCCCGGCCCCGTGCGAGGTCGCCGTGCACCGCGTTGTTCTGCAGTTCGACGAAAAGGTTGTCCGGGCCGAACGCGTCGCGCAGACGGCCCGTCAGCCGCTCGGCCTCGTCCGTCCCCCGCTCGAGCGCCGCGAGGAGCGGACTCCGGCGACACCCGGTGAGGAGGATGAGCCCCTCGGCACGCGCGAGGAGCGCGTCCAGGTCGAGCCGCGGCTCCCCGCGCGGACTCTCCATGTGCGCCCGCGTGATGAGCCGGCACAGGTTTGCGTACCCATGCGCGTTCTCCGCCAACACCGTGACGTGACAGTCGCCCGTTTCCGCTACCCGTTCCGCCATCCCGCGGCCCCCGGACGTTCCCGCGGGGCTGTATTTCAAGCAACGCTCGTTTCGTACAGCAGGGTCCCATGCTGTCCATAACCGACTTGATTCTATTACGTTGTCGCGACGTACGAGCATTCTCCTTGTCCCATACCGGCTGACTCCATCTCCTTGCATCCACCATCATGTGGTGTGTATAATGGTTGGTATGGCGCTCCCGAGACGACCCCCGAAGCGCAAGCCGCGCGGCCGACATCCCCACAACGCGCTCTCGTCGGCCTTCGTCCGCAACGTGCGCGAGGCCGGACGGTACTGCGACGGGAACGGTCTGTACCTCGATGTCCGCACCTCCGGGAGCCGGGGCTGGATCCAGCGCCTCACGATCCGGGGCCGCCGCACCGAGCTCGGGCTCGGCGGATACCCCCTTGTTTCGCTGAAGGAGGCCCGGGAGAAGGCGTTCGCGAACCGGAAGCTGGCCCGCGAGGGCGGCGATCCGCTCTCCGAGAGGCGGCGGGCCGAGTCGATGCCCACGTTTGCGGAGACGGCCCACAAGGTCTGGAAGCAACTCAGGCCGGGCTGGCGCTCGAACCGGCACGCGCAGGTCTGGCTGAACAGCCTGGAGCGCCACGTGTTCCCCCGCATCGGCGAGATGCCGGTGTCGGAGGTGACGAGCGCAGACGTGATCGGGATCCTGGCTCCCATGTGGCACGAGAAGCCGGCCTTGTCGAGGAAGCTGCGCCAGCGGATGCGCGCGGTCATGGAGTGGTCCGTGGCCATGGGTCTCAGGCCGGACAACCCGTGTGACCGGATCGGCGCGGTGCTCGGAGTGCAGGGGAACCGCACGCAACACCTTCAGGCGCTGCCGCACGGCGAGGTTGCGTCGGCGATCCGGACGGTACGGGCGGCCAAGGGGCGGCCGGTCGTGAAGCTGGCCTTCGAGTTCCTCGTGCTGACGGCGGCGCGCTCCAGCGAGGTCCGCGGGGCCGTGTGGAGGGAGGTCGACGGGGACGGGGCGGTGTGGACCATCCCCGCCCCGCGCACGAAAGGAAACCGGGAGCACCGGGTTCCGCTCAGCTGCCGCGCGCTTAAGATCCTCGAGGAGGCGCGCGGGCTCGGCCGGGGACGCGCGCTCGTGTTTCAGGGCGTACGCGGAGGACCGCTGGGGCGCACGGCGATCTGGCATCTTCTCAAAGCCTGCAAGATCGAGGCCGTGCCGCACGGGTTCCGGTCGAGCTTCCGGGACTGGGCGGCCGAGGAGACGGATCATCCGCGCGAGGTGGCCGAGGCGGCGCTCGCGCACAAGGTCCGCAATCAGGTCGAGGCGGCCTACCGGCGCACAGACCTGTTCGAGCGGCGGCGCCGACTCATGGACGACTGGTCGGCCTATCTCGCCGGTTGAGAGCCGCTCATCGCACCTTCCTCCCCGAAGCGCGTTCCGCAGAAAGAGGCCGGGTGAACGGAGGTCGGGCCGCCGATCCCCTGCGCCCCCTCCGCGGCGCGCGGTGGCCTTCCCGCGAGGGATTGCTGGAGAGGGAGCGACCCGCCGGGGAGGGTGGCACGGGCCTGCACATGCCGAACCTTCCCGATGCCGCACCGGGCATCCCGAGGGGGCGGGTCGCTCCCGTCCACGGCCCGGAGAGCCGGATCGGCGCCGGCGATCCGCGTGCCGTGGTCCAACCCCCAAGCCGTCCGGCAGCTTGCGGAACCCGCGTTCCGCACACGAGAGCGCCCTCTTCCCCGCACAAGCACACCGATGTCGAATTCACACCTCCGGATCGGTAACGGGCTCCGCCGGACCGGGACATTTTCGATGCCGAACAACCGGGACATTTTCCGTGCCGGTTCACAGGCTCGAACACCGTGCCGAATAGCCGTCGATCAAATCCCCCGGGGAGGGTCGATTCCGAACCGATCCTTCATCTCGACGAGCCGGTGGGGGGCAGCCTTGAATGCCGCCGAGTTCCCGTGCAGTCGCCTCGTCCATGCCCGGAATGGCCGCGGCACACGACTCGATCTCGACCGACTGCCGCTCAGCGTCGGCACCGGTGATCCATGCCGTCCGCGTCGAGCGTCTCGCGGTCGCCCGTCGAGCCCGAGCGCGATCCCAATGCGGTCGTCGCCAGATCCCGTCCCCGAGGGCTGAGTTTGTACAGCGTGGCTCCGCCGCGGTCCGCGGGCCGGGCCAAGCCCGCGCCCACGAGAGAATCGATCGCTAGCGCGGTCCTCTTCGCTCCGCACCCGAGCAACCGCCGCACGGCGACCGGACCGAACGGCGAGCCGTCGGCGAACGCGACCAGCACCCGCTTGGCGTCCTCCGTCACGATCGTCCGCGCCAGCCCTGAGCGGCGCGTCCGGGCGTCGGAGCCCCCTCTCTCGCCGGCGAGCCTAACGGCCTCATCCGCCGCTTCGGCGACCGTGCGGAACCCCGGTCCCGACCGGTCGGCGCCCGTCGAGACCTTCCGGGAGGAGGGCACCACGTACCACCGGTCCGCGCGATCGTCCTCGCCGCCCATGTAGTGGCCGCGCTCGATCCGGTACCCCGCCACCTCAGCCCGGAACCGGTGCGCCCGCAGTATGACGCCTGCATCGAACTCGTTCATCGGCTGTACCCCCGCGTTCAACAGAGCGTCCCGGAGGAAGCCGGGTCAATGCCACGTTGTGGATCGCGGCCTCCGGGCGTCAGCCCCCGGCCGGCCAAGGAGACGAATCTCCCTTGTGGGGGGGCGGCTGATGCTGCGCTGGTGGCCCCCGTCGAACAGGGTCGCGGCCGCGTACGGCGCACCGCCAAATCTCGCGTGGAGACGCCGGTTCCCGGGCGACCGCGCAGCCCATCCGGCGGGCGACGGACAACCCCTCGTCCGACGCTCCGGACGCTGCCCCGAAAGGCGCTTCCGAGGATCGTCGCAGGGCTGGCTTGGAGCACCGCTACGGTGCCTAAGCCAGCCCACGCAGTGTTGAACACTGCGGCTGGCGAGGGGGATGCTCCGCCCCCCTTCGACCCCCTGGCCTTTCGCACCGCTCGCGCGGCAGCGGACGAGCGCGGGAACTCCGCGCCTCGAACCCCGTGGCCGACACGCTCGACTTCGAGAGAAAGTACAGGTCGGCCGTGATCGCGTGGGCACCGGAAGACAAGCCCAGCGACGAGCAGATCGAAGCCGTCCTCGACGAGTTCGAGAAGACGGCGTGGGCCGGATTGGAGCAGGACCGGTACGCGTGGGCGGCGGTCCTGCTCCGGAAGCGCGGCGGCGGCGTACACGGGGACTGTCAGAATTTCTGTGTAAATGGCCCTCGCACTCATACGGGCACTCGGCCCTCGAACACGATCGACAGGTGGTTCAGGGCGCCGGTCCAGTCCTGAACGGGCCGGGTCCAGCGCTGTGACGCCCTCTCGATCGCAAGGTACAGCACTTTCCTGACCGCCTCCGGGGTTGGGAACGCGCCGCGCTTCCTCGTCACCTTCGTGAGCTGCGCGTTCAGGGCCTCGATCGCGTTCGTCGTGTACATGACCTTGCGGATCTCGGGCGGATAATCGAAGAACGGGGTCAGGTTCGCCCAGTTCGCCCGCCACTTCCGGCTGATCATGGGGAAGCGCTCGTCCCAGCGCTGAGAAAAGGCCTCCAGCGCCGTCTCGGCCGTCTCCAGGCTCGGAGCCCGGTAGATGGCCCGCAAGTCCCTGGCGACCGCCTTGCGCTCCTTCCAGCGGCTGGCTCCTCCAGCGGCACGGGTACCTGACCCCGGCCCGTGCCCGCGAGAAGCTCACCCGCCGGGCGGCCTGATGGTTAAGCCGTCCCTCTGTCCAGAAAACCGAGACCACTACAGCGGCGAGATGGAGCACGACCGGCGCGTCCGCGTCGGGAGCCCGCCATTCGAAGGGCCACTCTGCGACGCCGTCCGCCGGCGCAGAGCCGGCGCGCGTGTGCTGGACGTATTCCGGGTCCCTGTCCTCCCCGCGCACGACGGTGACCCGGTCGTCGAGTGACCGGACCTGACCAGCCCCCGCGCCGCGCCGGTCCCCATCTGTGAAGCGGAACGACCCTTGGAAGCCGGCCACGAGCATGTCGAAGCTCTCGAACCGGATCGTTACCGGGTGGCGCTGACCGGGGCGGTAACCGTCGTCGAGGCCGAACACTTCGAGCGTGGCGCCCGGTTCGTTGAGCGGGGCGCCGATGTGACAAGTGGCGCAGGTCGGTTCCCCGAAACCCCCGGTGCCCAGCGCGATGAGGCCCGCGGCGCAGAGCGCGGCCGCGGGCCCCGGGAGGGACATCAGCGCGAGCGCGGCGACACCACCGCCCGGCCGACCGTGTTCACGTCGGCCCCGAACCAGATCGAGTCCGTAGCCGGATCGTAGTACATGTGCCGGATCGTGCCGCCGCCGCTCGGCACGTCGAGCGTGCCCACGAACTCCTCCGAGTCCGTGTCGAAGCCGACGAACCGGTTCGGCTGGATTCCCGTCTCGACGAGCCACACGACATCGTACTTGTCGATCGCCACGCCGTACGGCCGCGACTCCTCGCCCGCCGGCAGGTGCTGACGCCCACCGCGTTCTTTTCCCGCGGCCTGCTCAGCCCGTGCTTGGCCGCAGACAGCGATGCGACCGAAACCCGGTCGCGGATGACGCCGTAGGAGTTGAGGCTGCCTTGTCCCGAAGTCGGATCCCGCGATTCGGCGAGTTGCGGGCGAAGCGCGCTCGGCAGCGACCTCGGCGCTCCGGTTTACGGCCTCGCCGGAGTGTGAAATCGATGCGAGGAGTGGATGCACAGTTCGGGTCTACAACGATTCACACGGCCACCGCTCTAGCTGCCATTGCGCCCGAGGCAACGTCCCGCCACCACGCGGGCAGAGTAGCAGGCTTCTGGTCGCGGTGGGCACCAAGCGTCGGTCGAGTCGCTTCGCCGGGGCTTCGCTAACCAATGAGCGGCGGACAACTTAGAGCCGTACTGAAGCGCGCAAACGACATGGGGGGCCAATGCGCACTTCGTACCTCCGACGATGCGCACCCGACCTCCCGTCCATCCGCTGGCGCGGCAACGTCTTTCGGCATCGCCGCCCGTTCGCCCGTGGCGCACGGGCCGCTTGAGCCATGACGGTAGAAACCCGGCAGTCCGAGGACCTGCTACGGGTTCGGGGGCAGGTGTGTTTGCGCACCCCTGTCCCCGAACCCCTCGGGTCGCTACCGAACCAGCGATCCCTTGCGGGAAGGCCGTCCAGCCCCCGTTCCGGGACTTGTCTGCACCCGAGCACCGAACCCGTCGCCTCTGGGAACGCCGTCGGGGCTCAGAAGGAAATGTACCCGCCCATCTGGAAGAGCACGATGTTCGTATCGTCGGACCCGTCTCCGACGTGGAGGATGACGCGCGCAACGCCGGGCGAACGACCCAACCGGAACGTCCGAGGAGGACCGACGCGCCGATCCGGTTGGCGGACCCGGCGATGTCGGCGCACCGGTAGTACTCCACCATCCCGTACAGAGACACCGGCCCGGCGACGCGCCCGCTGATGCCGACGTAGTGCCCGGGACACGCGACGCTGTTTGCCGCCGACGATCCCGGCTTCGAGAACGAAACGGCTCGGCACTTCCCGCGCTTCATCCGTTTCCTGCGCCTGAACCTGCGAAGGCAGCAGGGCCAGACAAACCAGCAACGGCTTCCGCATGTCGATGCTCCTCCCGCCGGTTCAAGTACTCTGGAGGTCGCCATTCCCTCCGGCGGGTACATTCCGCTCCCACCCACTAGGAATGCTCGCCGCACTCGGCTTCGTTGACAAGCGGTATCCTCGGAGGAGAGCGGGTATCGACCCGTCCCGGTGTTCCGTGCGAACTCCGGGAGCCGGTCGGCGAGTCGCGGCGCTTCCCGATTCTCGACTTCCGGGCCATGATTCGTGGTGCTTGCGGACGGGCAGATCCGAAAGCTGTTCGCCCTCCTCAGGCGGCCAGGGCCGCGAAGCTGTTGTCCCCAATCGTGAGAATCGAATGGAATCCACAAAGGGTTTGTTCGGAGGGGCGCGATGGATCTGCGGACTGTTGGTGCCGCTGGTTGCCGGATGCGTCACGGGACCCGACGAGGTGGAACCGGTTGTCGGCCTGATCACCAAGACCGAAGACAATCCGTTCTTCGTGACGATGAGGGAGGGCGCAATCGAGCGAGCCGGTGAACTCGGCGTCGAAGTGCGCGCCTTCGCGGGGAGATTCGACGGGGATACAGACGCTCAGATTCGGGCCATCGAGAATCTCTTGGCCACGGACGCGAAGGGGATTCTGATCACGCCTTCCGATCCCGTGGCGCTGCTGGACGCGGTCGGTCGGGCGAGACGGGCCGGCGTGCTCGTCATCGCGCTCGACACGCCCTTCGATCCGGCGGACGCGGTGGACGGAACGTTCGCCACCGACAACTTCCGGGCCGGGGAGTTGATCGGCATGTGGGCTCGGGGCAGGCTGGGTGCTTCTGCCGCTGACGCGAGGATCGCAACGCTGGACGGCGCGGGCACGCAGGTCACGGTCGAGGTCCTGCGCAACCAAGGCTTCCTCAATGGCTTCGGCATCGACATCCGGGACCCGAACAGGATGTACGACGAAGACGATCCCCGCATCGTGGGGAACGCCGCGACCATGGGCACCGAGGAAGGCGGGTGGGCCGCCATGGAGCGCCTGATGCGGGACGATCCGGCGATCAACGTGGTGTACGCGATCAATGAACCGGCCGCCGCCGGAGCCTCCGCGGCGCTCCAGGGGCTGGACATACAGGACGATGTTCTCATCGTCACCATCGACGGCGGCTGTCCGGGCGTCCGCAGCGTGGCGGTTGGCGAGATCGGGGCCACGTCGATGCAGTATCCTCAGAGCATGGCCTCCCTCGGAATCGAAGCCGTTGCCGACTTCCTAACGACTGGCACAAGGCCGGAGAACACGCCGAGCCTGGACTTCCACGACACGGGCGTGACCCTGATAACCGACGAACCCGTTCCGGGCATCCCGTCCATCGGCGCGGAACAGGGGTTGAACGAATGCTGGGGATGACCGCCGACATGGCGGACTCCAGAAGCCATTGCAGTATGCCTTCCTGCAAGGACTGCTGGACCGGGAGCGACCCGAGGTTGGGGTGGGTGACAGTGCACATCCCATCCTTCGCCGTGGCGTGTGAGGCATGCCGAACACAGGGTCGCTCCCATCAACGGCCCCCAAGGCCCGGATCGGTATCGACGATTCGGGCGCCGTGGTGCAACCGCAAGGTGGCCAGCGACATGCGGAACCGGCGGGGTGTCCGGCGACACGGCGGAATCCGTGCACAAGCACCCCAACCTTCAATGCACAGCCGTGGACCGGCACCGGGCGTCCCGCACCGGCCGCCCCAAGGCCGAAATGCGAGTCCACTTCTTGCCTGCCGGGAATTGGACATGGCCGCCCTCGACCGGCGAAGTTGGGGGCATGGCCGCCAAGACACTTCAAGAAGCGGAGGCTCTCCCAACGTGATCCCCGGCGAGGTTCATAGCGAAGTGGCACGCGTCGGAGCTAAAGGAGCGCTCCGCCGCCCAGGAGCACTGCATCGACCTGTGCCGACTGCTCGGAGAACCGACCCCGGCCGAGGCCGATCCCACGGGCGACCATTACTGCTTCGAGCGGGCTAGTGGCTGAACGGCGACGCGTTGCTGTCCACGAGCACCTTGTTCATGTCCACGTGGATGGTCACGCGCGTTTCGATGAGCGGCACTCCCGGATCGCCCCCGTTGTATAGCGCGCGCGGCGTGTAGATGTCCATCGCGTAGCGCGGGTCCTGCGGAACATGCCCGGGAACGACGGGGAGGGTGCCGGGATCTCCCTCGTCGATGTTGTCGTTCTGGTCGATCTCGCGCAGCATCATCGGAAGCTTGATCCCCAGATCGGCGAGTCGGCGCCCCTCGAGGAAGAGGATCTCCTGGCGCGCCAGCCAGAGCGAGTGCCAGAGCTCGTCGGCGCTGGAAAGAGCCGCTACGCTGTCGGCACTCAGAGACGTTGCGGACACGCCGGGAATCGAAAGCCCCTCGCCCGGGCGGTCGAGCACGAGGCCGGCCCGGAAGGGGCTGTCGGCATCGGCTCTGACCATGATGTTCGAACTCCTCGGCCGCAGGCTCAGATCCGCGTTGCGGCGCTCGTCGATCTCATCGAAGAATACGGTGCCTCGCTCGCCCGCGAGCCTGACCGCGCTCGCGAGGCGCGTCCGCGCGCCGGCCATGTCGTCGGCGGCCAACGCGATTTCGGCCAGAATCAGGTGCATCTCCTCGGCCTTGGCGACCGGGATCGCGGAATCTCGCTCCGTGTACTTGGGATCGAGGAAGTCGAGCCGCGGCAGTGGCTGCATGTCCTGCAGCGCGCGCAGGACCAGGAAGGTCACAGGCGCGTTGGTGAGGAGCTGTTCGTCATAGGAGGGCGCGAAGAGGAAGTCGGACGCCGAACTCAGCACGGCGTTCGCCGCCGCGGCCGCGGCTCCCGCATCGCCGAGCAGGCGATGGGCCCGGGCCAGAGCCGCGTCGGCTTGCGGCCCGAAATCCGCGCCCGCCTCCAGGTCGCCGATTGCTTTGGCGAGTGCGGTCTCGGAAGGTTGCGGAGTCCCATCCTCCTCGTGGGGGGCGTACGAGAAGACCTCGCCCATCGTGAGGAAGGCCATGCCGCGGTAGTAGCGGGCTTCGGCGATCAGAGCCGGCGGAGCCCCCGGGTCGTTGGGAGCGATCTCGTCGATGACGAAGTCGGCTAGGGCGCGGAGTTCCTGGACGTTCCAATATACGCCGGTGACGCTGGTCCCCGTCGAATTCACGTAGTCCGGCGTAACCCGGCGCGGTTCGTCCAGGTCCACGGGAATCCCCGTTCCGTGGATCGAGTAGTTGTCGGTTATGACCTCCGCGACCACGTAGGCGTTGATCATCCTGGCGAACTGCGCCCTCAGGCCGGGGAGCAGCGCCTCGGTGAGATCCGCGGCCTCCGCCAAGTCCGCGTCGGTGGTCCTCGGGTTGTTGACCCGGGTGGGGTCGACGGCCTCGCAGCCGACGGTCGCGAGGACGAGACCCGCTCCGAAGGCGAATCGGGCGGGACGACCCGCGGCCGACAGCTTCTTGTCGATCGTCTTCCTTCTCCCCGGTCGCACTACAGCACAACTTCGATGCCGAACCTGAACGTCCGGTTCGGGGGAAGCGTGATGCTGCTCTCGCTCCCCAGCCGGAGACCGTCGCCGCTCAGCCCGTTGAGTTCCCCGTCGATCATCTGGTTCCTGGACCAGATCCACAGGTTGCGGCCATTGATGTAAAGCGTTGCGCGGCTGGCCTTGAGGGCCCCGGCCACGCTCTCGGGCAGCACGTACCGCAGCGAGACCTCCCGGAGCTTGAAGAAATCTCCGTCGTAGAGAAACGCCGACCTGGCCGCACTCTGGCTGTATTTTCCGCGCACCGTGCCGTCGGCGCGATACTGTGTGGGGAACGCGTAGGCACAGCCCTCGTCGGTGCCGCAGCGCACGGACTCGCGGCGGTAGATGCCGTTGAAGGTCGCCCACACGGAACCGTAGTCGAAAACGTCGTGGCCGCCGGCGCCGTCGGCCAGCGCGCTAAGGGTGAGGTCGTTCCCGATCGAGATCGTCGTGTTGACCCCGCCGCTCCTGTCGGGCACGGGAAAGGTACCCGTGAACCTGCGCTCGGACCCGTCCGGGAGCCCGTCTCCGTTGGTGTCGACCGGCGTGGTGAGATACCAGGCGCCCACTGGACCGCCACGGCAGGGGCCCTCGCTGCGGTCGCTCGGATCCCAGCAACCCGTGACGCGCTTCTGGTCGCCTTCGGCGCTGAAATCCGAGATCCCTCCCATGTCGGTGACTTCGTTGTGGTTGTAGTTGAAGGTCCCGCCGATGCTCCACGCCACGGCCTGGGTGTTGAGCAGTTGCAGGTTCAGCGAGACCTCCACGCCTCGGTTCAGGATCTCTCCCACGTTCTCCTGCTGCGTGCCTTGGCCGGTCACGGGCTGGCGCGGCACGCGGAAGAGCGCGTCCGTCGTGCGCGCCCCGTACACGGTGAAATCCAGACCGATCCTGTTGTTCAGGAGCGCCGCATCGATGCCGGCCTCGACTGTGGCGGTCCGTTCCGGGCGCAGGTCCGGGTTGCCGGGATTGTCGAATCTGGGCGCCGACTCCCCGCGGAACGAAGTGGCCGTGAAGGTACGGTCCTTGAGGAAGGCGCCAGGGAATCTCCCGGTCTGCCCGTAGGCGCCGCGAATCTTCAACTCGTCCACCAACGGGAGGCCGATGTCCTCGGACAGGATGTATGACCCGGTGGCCTTCGGATAGAACTCCGTGTCGATGTTGTCGCCGAAGCTGGATCCGCCGTCGATCCGGAAGCCTCCACCGATGTAGAGCTTGTCCCACAGGCTCAGTCTTTCCTCGACGTACACCCCGCCGTTGAACACCTCGGAATTGGCCTCGCCGGCGGTGATGACCGCCGCGGAGCCGAAGTCGGCGTTACCGGGGAGCGCGAAGGTGCGTCCGCGACCCCAGATGACGCTCTCGTCTTCCCGAAAGCCCTGCACGCCGACAGTGAGCGATGAACCGAAGGAGCCGTCCCCGCTCCGCCAGGCATGAGTCGCACCGGCATCGAGCGACACGGACGTGAAGGAACGGTCCCAGCGAGCAAGTTGCCCGGTGGGTTCCCCCGGCGTGAAACCGATGGGATCGAACTGGCGCTGCTGGTTGTTTCGGCTATCGGTGCCCAGCGTGATCTTCGCGGTCAGGTCGTCCCGGATGTTCCACCGGGCTCCGGCCGAAAGGATGAAGCGATTGACCCACTCGTCGATTTCGGGCATCAGGAAGATGTCCAGCGCGTCCTCAAGCGTGGACGCCCCGGAGAAGAACAGTGCGTCTCCGACCTCGAAGGTGGTCAGCGGATCTTCGATGGACGCGCCGTTGTACAAACGCTCGAAGTTGTGCCGCACATAGCTGCCGGAGAACTCCAGAGTGAAGTTGTCGGCCGGGGATGCCTGCAGGCCGCCACGGAGGTTGTAGTTGGTGCTGGCGTCCCTGGGTTGCGTACCCGTTCGATCTTCCAGGCGGCCACTGACGCTGTAGGTGACCTCGGCCGTTCCGCCCGACACGCCCAGATAGTAGTTCTGGACGTGGCCCTCCTTGAAATACAGGTCCCGCATGAAGGTCTCGGCGATTTCTCCCGACTCCACCCGCTCCGGGAAGATCAGGCCCATGTCGAAGATGTACTTGAGCTCGGGCATCTCGATCCCCTGCTCGAAACGGGCGGTGATCCGCGGCGCACCCGGCGTTCCCTTCCGGGTGAAGATCTGGATCACGCCCGTGGCCGCATCGGACCCGAACAGCGTTGATGCCGCACCGCCCCTCGTCACTTCGATCCGCTCGATGTCGCTCGTCAAGAGGTCCGCGAGCGCCGACGACTGCTCGCCACCGGTACCGGCCGACGTGGACTGGTCGTTGTCCACCCGCACCCCGTCCACGTAGATGACCGGGGTCTGCGCGCCGAACACCGACGAGATGCCGCGGAAGTTGATCAGCGAAGCGGTCCCCGGGTTCGCCGAGGTGGCGTTCACCGTGCCGCCGGCGACCCGGCCCTGGAGCACCTGGTCGATGGATTGGACCGGGGCCAGTTCAAAGTCCTCGGCGCTGAGTACCGTGACAGAGGCGCCCAGCGCGCGGCGCTCAGTTTCGGCGCCCACCCCCGTGACGACGATCTCGTTCAGCGAGATGGCCGTCATGGCCATTTCGATCTCGACGCGGGTCGTCTCTCCGGCGGTTAAGGTGATGGTTCTTTCCGTCTCGGCATAGCCGATCAGGGTGACCCGCAGTATCTGCTTCCCCGCGGGAACGTTCTGCAGGAGGAAGCTGCCGGACGAGTTCGTCAGTTGCCCGATGCCGGCCCCCACGACGAGGACCTGGGCGTCGCTCAGCGGCCGCTGAGATGCGCGGTCGAGCACCTGCCCCCCGATGGCGCCAGCTTGGGCTTGAGCCGGTACGGCCGCGACCGCAAACGCCAGAATCGCGGCGACACCGAGTATGCCGCTCACCCGCCGGCTGGAGTGCATTCGTTCCGGCCTCCCGGTCTCACGGACTCGCCTCGCTGCAGACCGGCGAGGCGGCCTCTGCTGCGGCCTCCCGTGGCTAGTGAAAATCCCAAGGCATCTCCCGTTGCAGGACTACTCGGTCGGTGCGGCGGCCAAGACCAGCCGATACGTAACAGCCGCATCGCTGCGCAACGGAACTTCATCGACAGGGTCATCATTCCCTGGAGTTGCCCTCCTTGACAACAACCTCAAGGGTCACCCGGGGTGCCTATGCGGTCAAGAGTTCCCTCGAGCCGCGAGCCCCCGCCGTGGAAGCTTATCTCACCCAACCGATTCAATCGCACGACTTCGCGGTGCCGCTGGTGGCGGAGGAGGAGGCGTTGCTGCGGGTGTTCGTGATGGCTGACTCCGGAGCGGTCGCGTCGATGCCGCCGGTCCGGGCGATCTTCTACCGGGGCGAGACCGAGACGCATTCGGTCCTGATCGACGGGAGTTCGCAACCGGTCCCCTGGGAGATGGCCGAGGGAGACTTGGAACGGACGGCGAACGCCGTGGTGCCGGCCCGCGTCATCGTGCCCGGCACGGAGATGGTGGTCGAGGTGGACCCGAACGGCACGCTGGACCCGTCGCTTGGAATCGGCGGGCGGATTCCGGCGGAAGGCCGCATGGCGCTCGACATCCGCGCCATGCCGCCCTTCAACGTCACGGCCGTGCCGTTCCTGTGGCAGGAGAAGCCCGACTCATCGGGGCTCAAGGCCGTGGACGGACTCACGGCGGAGCACGAGGCGTTCTACGAGACCCGCGAGTGGCTGCCCGTCGCCGACATGAACGTCGCGGTGCGCGAGGCGGTGTTCGTGGATTACGACCCGAAGGAGAACATGGACCGGGTGCTGGACGATCTCCAACTGCTGTACGCGGCCGATGCCGCGTCCGGCTACTACATGGGCGTGCCACCGTGGATCGACGGGGGCGTCTTGGGCATTGCGTACGTGAACAGCCACCTGAGCGTATCGCGCTTCGAGGGCCACACCGTCGCGCACGAGTTCGGGCACAACCTGTCGCTGAGTCATTCTCCATGCGGCGGCCCCGAAGGCGTCGATGGGAGATACCCCCACACCAACGGACGGATCGGGGCCTGGGGATACGACCGGCTGCAAGGCACGCTCGTAGATCCAGATGCCACCGACATCATGACGTATTGCCGCGCCAACGACTGGATCAGCGACTACACCTACAAGAAGGCGCTCCAATACCGGAATCCGGGCACCGCGGCGGCCGCGGCGCGGAGTCCTCAGCGGACCCTGGTGGTGCGCGGCGGCGTTGAAGAGGGCCGCTTGCGGATCGAGCCCGCGTTCGTGCTGGACGCGCCGCCCGCGTTGCCCGAGCGAGCCGGGCCCTACCGGCTGGTCGGCTCTGACGACCGTGGCGGCGAGTTGTTCGCGCTCCGGTTCGCCATGAACGAGGTCGCCGACACCGAGACCCCCGGCGCCGCCGGCTTCCTCTTCGCAATCCCGGTCGGGGACGACTGGGCCGGGGCGCTCTCGTCGATCACGCTCGCCGGTCCGGAAGGATCCGTCGCGCTCGAGGCCGGGGACACGTCGCGGCCGGCGACGACGCTGGTGCTGGACTCGGCGAGCCGCCGGATCGTGGCGATTCTACGGGAGTCGCCGGAAGCCCAAGTCGCGGCCGACGGCGCCGGCGTGCTCCCTCCCTCGACCACGCCCCTCGTGAGCAGCGGGATCCCGAGCCCCCGGGACTGGCGGCCATAAAGGACGGACGCGCGGGCCGATGGACAACAGCCGGGCGAAGAGTAGGGAATTTCAGACCGTTGACGCCGTCCCGAATGGTCCCTCAAGCGTTCAGGCATGGAGACGCTGGAAGAGTAATTCAGATTGCGGGTTGGCGCGTTTATCGGGCGTTCGGGACTGAGCCCGACGGCGTTCGGCAGGAAGGCGCTGGGCGACCCGAGCCTGATGCGGCAACTCGACCGTGGTCGCTCGCCATCGCTGAGGACGGCGGACCGGATTCTGGCGTTCATCTCGGAGCGGGATGGGGCATCGGGCGGTGGACGCGATCCGCCTCGACGCCCGTGACACCGGAGACCGACGAGAACGTGGACAACAGCGAGGAGGATCTGGACCATGACCAAGAACCCGAATCAGCAGAGGACGAAACCGCCAATCCGCTTCCTGCGGCTGCCCGAGGTGCTGGAGCGCACCGGTCTGTCGCGGAGCGCTATCCATGTACGGGCTGGCCGCGGGGTGCTTCCCCCAGCCGGTGTCGCTGGGCGGACGCGCCGTGGGCTGGATCGAGGCCGAGGTGGACGAATGGGTCCGCGAGCAGATCGCCGAGAGCCGGTTCGAAGGTGGGCGGGCCGGTGAGCGCGGCGAGGCCGTGCGCCGGGTGGCGGAAGCCCACCCGATTCCGATGATGCGGCGCGTCTTGCGGCGGTCGGGAGACAGCCGGTCAGACGGGTCTACGGCCGGTGAGCCAGCCGCAGTGTTGAACACTGCGGCTGGCGAGGGGGTGGCTCCGCCCCCCTTGACCCCCCGGCCTGACGCAACGCTGCACGAGGAGCAGGCACGCGGGGGCACCGCCCGCGTTCCCCCCGTGTTGGCGCATCGCGATGGCGAAGCCACGTAGCCGTGTACCGGGCGCTGAGCCAGTCCCCGCCCGAGGCGCCGGCTGCGGCCCAGGAGGACGAGGACGAAGCTTTCCTCATCGCGGATGCGTACACGTTGACGGGCGGTCTCACCGAGGACACGTTGTGATGGCTTCGATCCTCAGGGATTGGGGGATCCCGGCCCGTTACGTATCCGGCTACCTTGGGCCGGGTCACGGGGACGACGGTGGCGTTACGACCGGCGAAAGCCACGCGTGGGTCGAGAGCTGGCTCCCCGGGGTGGGGTGGATCGGTTTCGATCCGACCAACGATACACAGTGTGATGACGTCACATAAGGGTCGCGGTGGGCCGCGATTATGCCGACGTTCCGCCCACGCGCGGCGTCTTCCGGGGTTCGGCGGAGTCCATGCTCCGCACCCGGGTCACCATCGAGAGAGGAGAAGAATCGTGTCCGTAATCCGCACTGATTCGAATCGGTTCCGGGGCCCTGGCCTCGCCGTCGCGGCCCTCTTCGTCTTCGCCGCCCCCGTGTGGGGCCAGTCCGCCTCCATCGGGGCCGACGTCGTCAGCCGCTACGTCTGGCGCGGCGTCGACTTCGGGGAATCCATGGCGGTGCAACCGGCGCTCACCTTCGCGGCGGGAGGGCTCGAGTTCGGCGCATGGGGTTCGTATTCCATCTCCGCGTCGGGCGCCTCCGCGAACGAGAACGACCTCTGGGCGACCTACACGGTGACGGCCTCATCCGGCCTCTCCGTCGCGGTCGGCATCACCGACTACTACTTCCCCTCGCCCGACGCCGACGCCGGATTCGGGGACGGCGAGGCGCACACGGTGGAGATGTCGCTCGGCTTCACGGGTCCGGAGACTTTTCCGATCTCCCTTTTCGGCGGCCTGCTCACCGAGAGCAGCGTGCTGTACGCGGAGGTGGGCGTGCCCTTCGAGGTCTCGGGAGTGGGTGTCGGGCTGCACATGGGGTTCGTGGGCGGCGAGAGCGACTTCTACGGCACCGAGGGGGCTGCTCTCGTCAACGTGGGCATCACGGCGAGCAAGGACCTCGCGATCACGGAGACCTTCGCCGTGCCGGTGAGCGTCGCCTACATCCTGAATCCCGACCAGGAGCGCGCGCACCTCGTGTTCGGCTTCAGTCTCGCGCCCTGAGCACGCGGTGACGCGCAGGAGAGTACCGCGTGTGGCGAGACTGGGGCGGGCCGCCCCGCTCCTGCTGCTCTCTGCCTGTTCCCTGGCTCCGGGGCCGTCCCTTCCGGAGCCGGTGGCGTGTCCTGGTCGACGTGCCGCTTGACGCCGATGAGCCAAGGTGAAGACCTTCGGCGTGCCGCTCTCGGCACCTTGAGACGCCGGGCGGTGGAGTGCATCCAGACGTGGGCAGCCCCTTCGGTCGAGCGCGTGCGCACCCGTTCGTGGGCGGCAACCATGGCTGGTTGTGAAATGGTGCCGCATCCTTCGCCCGTGGTGGGACGGGATCCAGATACAGATTCGCGTCTACGATTCGACCGATTACGCCGGTGCAGTCGATTCCGTTGGCCAGCGGTCAACAGCGTGCTGTGCAGCCCGTGTCATGACGACAATCGCACTTCGATGACGGGCTACCGGTGCACGAAGGACAAACGCAACGGAGGCAGGCGATGAAACGGATCGACTGGCGAACGGCAGCGGCCGGGACACTCGTAGGCGTATTCGGCGGGTTCGCCGTCTCGGAGACGCTGGAGGAGCGGGTGGAGAAGCTGGAAGAACAGGTAAAGGTGTTAGCTGCGACCGAGTTGATTCTGAACGACCAATATTTTGAAGAGAAGATATGGAACGTCGCTCGATTCGCCCGCCTGAGGAACGCGGTATGCCGCGGAACTCTCCTCATCGCAGGCGCGGATCCCGATCAGATGCCTGAGGTTGTTGATATGTGCGAAGACCAGATGGATGCAGGTCTTGAGCGTGATGTCGAGCGTCTTCGTTCTACAGGAGGAAGCGACCCATGAGTGTCCACATACGATAATCACCTGACACCCGACCTCGCCGAGGTCAGCGCCACAGGCTGCGGTCTTCACCTCCTTCTTGGTTGACTTCTTCGGGGTCCTGAGCTTCCGGGTCCCCTTCTTGGACACTCGGTACGGCGTCCGCCCCTTCATGCCGCGGCCGCGGTGCGGACGGTTCCGGTTGTAGGTTTCGATGTAGGCGTCGAGATCCTCCTGAATCTCGCTGACCGACTCGTACCAAGTGGGCCGGGGCCCCAGTCGAACGGGTACATCGAGCGCTGATACCGAGCGTTGCCGACGAGCGGAGGCGTGGCAGGCCGATGGCGCAGTGGCTCAGGTGATCATGGGGGTTGACGAAGGCCCGCACCGGGCGGCACGGTGTGAATTAGCGGCAGTCCGGGTTGACCCTGTCGGCCGGGGCGAAGGCCGTTGACCGCAGGCGGGTGATGTGAATGCTTTCTCCCGCAACAGCCACGGTCATTTCGGCCGTCGCGGTGTTCTTGGGCACGCTGGCGGTTGCGCCGGCATATGCGCAGCAGGTAAACGCCCCACTCGTTGGAGTTGCCCCGGATAGCCTCGTAGCGCTGATCTCCGCCGCCGAACTGGGCGACGCCGACGCTCAGTACAACCTCGAGGTCATGTACTACTGCGGGGAGGGCGTGCCGCAGGATTACGCCGAGGCCGTCCGCTGGTACCGCGCCGCCGCCGAAAAGGGCTACGCCACCGCTCTGTTACACATCGGGGAAATGTACCGCAACGGGGAGGTAGTGCCGCATAGAGCTTGCGGCGGTCCTCCTTTGCGCCGTATGGCTTGATGGTGAACGCCCGCGGCACCGGAATGCGCGGCCGTCACGCTGACCGCTTGCGCCTGCTGCCTACGCGCCCGTGTAGCCGTGGTGCCGGCGTCGCGAGCTACGTCTTGCGGCGGGCTGCCGCCGATGTGCGCGACGGAGACGTTCCGGCGCGGGGGGGTGAAGCCGGACATGGTCGTCAAGCGCCAAGCCACCGACCTCGGGGCGGCTCGGTCACCCTCCACCTCCCTGGGGACTGCCGGGCAGAGAGCGGAGATGAGACCCGTGATGATCGCAGCGATGTGATCGGTTCGCCCGCTGCGCAAGGGTATTTTGCGGGTCCGAGTACGTCGGCTGACCCGCACGGGGGTGGTCCAGCCGTGTTCGTGACTCAACGCGGCACCGACGGAATGTGGATTGTGGGCGCTGGGGCACGCCTCCATCGACACCACGCAGCGCGGGCGGGCGGCGGCGGACGCCGGAGGAGCTTTCCCCGACTCAATTTCCGGCGGTATGCCCCCGACGCGTCCGTCCGCGCGCCGTGGACCTCAAGGCTCTCTGCCAAGTCGATCCCGATGATGCTGACCTCGTCCAATTGGATGCCTCCTCCCTCAAATGGTCAGCAAGTGCGAAGTACCATCTTGGCACATCGCGATGCCGGCGGGAGGGGGCGCCCACTCCATCGCTTACGTCCGGTCACCGCCACCAAGGGCCAATGGAACCAGTTCCCCTCGGCGGAAATAATGGTGGTAAGAATGCTCACACGGCGTCCGTAAATCACATACCAGAAACGGATTACGAAAGACTCGAAATCAGTCCGCGGGAACGTCTCCGGCAGCGGCAAACGGCGAGGCGAGGGTGAGTTCGGCGCCGGTGATCGGCTGCAAACCGTGGGCGCGGGCGAAGCGCGCGAACTCCATTGAGCCGTACAGCCCGTCGTGGTCGGTGAGCGCCAGCGCGGGATAGCCCAGTTCGAGCGCGCGCGCCGCGAGTTCTTCGGGCCGCGACGCCCCATCGAGAAAGGAGTAGGCCGAATGCGCGTGCAGTTCGACGTAATCGACGCCTCCGCAGGGCGTCACGCGCATGGGATGTCCAGCGGCGACCGGGCGTCCACCGGGCGGCTCTCCTACTCCGGCTGCAGGAACCAGCGATCCAGCATCAGATCGTGGTAGGCCGTGAGGTGGGCGCCGTTCTTGAGCACGATCGAGAAGTAGGCGCGCGAGATCGGTTCCCTCCACCACTCGTCATCGATCCGCCACTGGTCGAGCACCGCGCCGATCCGTCGCCAGCGGCCCCGGATCTCGAGGCTCACGGGCACCCCGGCACCGCCGAGCCGGACCCGCACCGGACGCGGCCGGTTGAGCGGACGCAGCTTCCCCGCGGGCGGCTTCCGCCTCCGCGATCTCGGCGCCGCGCCGGGTTTCGCCACGGGCTGCCTAACCGATTTCCATGAGCGCATGCCGGCGCTCGGGGAGCCGGGAGTCGGGCTCGAGTTCGAGCACCCGGAAGAGCGCGGCGCCACCCAGCCGCAGCCGCAGCATGCGCGCCGCGCGCCGGAAGGGCGGCAGAAGTTCCCCGTCCTTCGTCTCCAGTGAGCCGAGGACGCGGGGCGCACCTGCCTTCGGGTCGAAGAGCCCGGTCTGCGCGCTCGCCGGACCGAAACGGAAAAACTCGAGCCGCAGCGTCTCGACCGGGCGGCGGGGCCGGTCGAGCGCGATCCGCGAGCGCAGAAACGCCCCGATCCGGGCCGGCTCGCTCGTGGGTTCCCGCGCAATCGCGCGTATCGACCAGGAGCCGCCATCCTCGAGGCTCGCCGACACCCGGAGGCCGCGGACGCTCTTGCCCCGCCGCCGCGGATGATCGAGCGCGCGACCGATGAGCCGGTCGAGTGCGGCGTGCAGCAGTTCGAGCTGCCCGATCGGGCTCGGAAAGTCTAGCGCAACCCGGATCGGCCGGGCCGGCGCCTCCGGCCGCACACGGTCGATGCGCTCCCCTCTCGCCCAGGCGAGCGCCCGGCGCCCATCGGCCCCGAACTGCGACACGAGCGCCGGCTCGGGCATGCGCACGATCCCCGCCAGCCGCTCGACCCCGAGCCGCTTCAGCCGCCCGATCATGCGCGGCGACACCGGGAGCACATCGACCGGTTGCCGTGCCAAAAACGCGGCGAGATCGTCCGGCGCCACGCAGACGCCTGCGCCCGCCCGCCCGGCCCCCGCGGACCGAGCAGGCCCCGCGGATCGTGCCGCGACCCAGGCCGCGAACTTCCCCGGCGCGTAGCCCACCCGCGCGCTCGACGCGAGCCACGGCGACAGCGCCTCGAGCCGCGCCCGGAGCCCCGCGATCTGGCGCTCCGGCGGGCCGTACAGACGTTCGAGCCCGTCGACCCCCACGAAAAACCGCCCCCGGTCCGCCGACCGCTCGACGACCGGACTCCACCGCCGGAGGCCCTCCAGGATCCGTTCGGACGCCGCGTCGTGAAAATCCGGGTCCGGGTCGCAGAGGACGAGCGAAGGACAGAGTGCGACTGCCTGCGACACGATCATCCCCGGCTCGACCCCGGACGAGGCCGCGACCGAACACATCATCTCGATGCGGCGCCGGTCTCCCGTCGTCGGCAGCGCGAGCGGCTGGTCCGCGAGCGACGGCGTCCGGATCCGCTCCAGTTCCAGCTCGAATCCCGGCCACCAGAGGCAGAGCGCCATCCGGCTCCCGCGACCTGCGTCTCGACCGGCGCCGTAGCCCATGAATCTCCCAAGAAAACCGAATAAAAACCGAATATCGGGCCGGCTAATCTAGACAGTTCAAAACGGGATGCAAGAGCCTGGACGCGTCGCTGACCGGGCCGACGCCGGATACCTTCGACCCATGAACCGGGAGCTTGAGACAGGAGAGGCGATTACGCCGAAGAGCTGGGCGGCATTCGTGGCCCGCACGATCCTCGGCCTCATCTTCTTCATGGCGGGGTTCTGGAAGGTGTTCGAACTCGGCGCCCTCCAACACGCGCGCGGCATGTTCGTCGAGTCCTACGCCGACACGTTCCTCCCCGCCTGGTCGCTCTGGGCCACGGGGGTCGCGATTCCCTTCGTGGAACTGGCGGCCGGCGCGCTCATGCTGCTGGGCTGGCAGCGCCGGATCGCCGCGCTCTCACTGGGCGGCGTCCTCATCCTCGTCACCTTCGGCCACCTGCTCGCCGAGCCGCTCTACGCCTTCGACACGCATGTGATCCCGCGCACGCTGCTGCTCGTCATCGTCCTCATCCTGTTCGAGGACGACCGCCTCAGCCTGGACGGCTGGCTGGCGCGCCGCACCGCCCCGGAATGACCGCCGACCGCCCCGTTGATACGGTGTTGACACGACGCAACACCGTGGGGCATGATCAGGCTCCGGAGGCATCCGAAAAAGGACATCGAGAAGGCGCTGGCCATCGCCCGCAAAGCCGGGTGGACCGTCATACCGAAATCCTCCGGGCACAATTGGGGCGTGATGAACTGCTCGGCGACCCGGACGCGCCACTGCCGGATGTCTGTCGCGTCGACACCACGCAATCCAGGCGATCTTGCCAGCAGGATCCAGAGAATTGTGCGCCAGTGTCCTCACGGAAAACAACAAGAAGTCGAGCGATGAAGATTCAAAGTTTCACCTTGATCGTTGAAGGCGTGGACATCCATGAGCCGGACGTGTTCAACGCTCTCTACGAAGCCGGCTGCGATGACGCCCTGATTGCAACAACGAACGGAGTCCAGGTCATGGACTTCGGACGCGAAGCGGCGAGCCTTTACGAGGCGATCTCCTCGGCGATCGCGAATGCCGAATCGGTCGACGGTCTCCGAGTGGTTCGGATCGCGGACCTCGACCTCGTGTCGATGTCCGAAATCGCGGCTCGGGTCGGGCGCTCGCGCGAGTGCGTCCGGCTGTGGGTGAACGGAAAGCGCGGGCCGGGCGGATTTCCGGCGCCTCTCAACAGTCCTCACGACCGGTACCGGTTCTGGCGCTGGTCCGATGTGGAAGGCTGGCTGAGGGGAGTCCTCGGAGGCGAACCGTGGTCTTCCCAGGATCATCTTCGGGCGGCGATCAACGCGGCGCTCGAACTCCGCCACCACTTCCGGCAACTCGACCCACAGGACCGCCCCGACCTGCGCGCGCTCGCAGGGTCCGTCCTCGGCGCCTGACCCGCCGCGTCCTCGACGACCGACCCGCCCTTTCCCGGGCCCACGCGCGGAACCAAACCACGGCTCGTCGGTCATATCCCCGAGGATCTTCACAGGGAGCGAGACATGAGCGGAGCCACACGGAGCACGAGAAGAACCCTGAACGCGCTGGTGTCGGTCGCGGCTGCGGGCCTGACGCTCGTCGCGACGGCCGACGCCCGCCAGCAACCGGGGCGCGCCGGCGGGGTCACGACCAGAGAGACCCTGCCCTCGGGGGTCGAGCGCGTCATGAACGTCCTTCCCGGCGATCCGGTTCCGACCTGGACGCTCGTCGAGGATCTGCGGGTCGGATCCGTCGACGGAGACGGGCCCGATGTCTTCGGCGAACTGAGGGGGCTGGTCGTGCTGCCCGCTGGCGGATTCGCGGTGCTGGACTCGCACGCGCAGGAAGTCCGCGTGTTCGCGGCGGACGGCTCGCATCGCGCCACCTACGGGGGGAACGGAGAAGGTCCCGGGGAGCTCCGCGATGCGCACGGACTCATGCTCGACCCGCACGGCCGTCTCTGGGTCACGGACCCGTCCAACAGCCGCCTGTCGGTATTCGATCCGGAGACCGGGTTCGTGGAGTCCTTCCGCCACAACTTCGACTTCTACGCCTACATCTTCATGGGAACCATGACGGCGGATGGCCGGATAGTACGCCCCAACCTGCGGCCACCGGGTTTCAACATCTACGACCTGAACATGGAACTCGTGAAGTCGATCTCGCGGCCGGCGCCGGAGTCCGGCGGGCTGTCGGCGCGGGAGGCCGCACAACAGGGGGAAGACGCCACTCCCGCCGGCTTCGCCTGGGAGTCCCGTGACGGGAGTCGCGCCGGCTTCATGGGGGTTCCCTTCTACCCTCGCGGCGTCCAGTACTACGATCGCGACGGGACGGTCTGGTCGGGCGCGCACGAGACTGACCCGGCCGGCTATCGCATCGCCCGGAGGCACCTGGCCGGAGACACGACGCTGATCGTGGAGGCTCGGAAACCTCACATCCCCGTCTCGCGCGAAGAGCGGGACGCGGCGATCGAGGGGATCCGGGAAAGCCTGCGGGAGCAGGGCGCCGACACCGACCGCGACTGGTCGAAGATCCCCGACGTCAAGCCCTCCATCGTCAACCTCTTCACCTCGGCGGAAGGCGATATCTGGGTCCGCGTCCCTTCGACGGGCGAGGAGGCGACGTGGGACGTCTTCTCGGCGGACGGGACCTATGCCGGGACGGCGACCTCTGCAGCGCTCAATGCCCTGCCCTTCTTGCCGCCCATCGTCCGCGGCGACGAGTTCTGGGCCATCGTCACCGACGCGCTCGGTGTCCAGTACGTCGCACGGGCGAGGATCACCCCCTCCGGCTGAGGTGCGAGGTAGCAGAACGCTTACCTTGTTGCGACAAGGAGATTGTCGTCGAACTCGTCTGGGTCCTGGAACGAGCCTACGGGGTTTCCCGCAAACGCATTGCGACGATCCTGCAGGAACTCGTGGCGACGCAGAATCTCGTCATCGAGGCCGCGGACGATGTGGCCCGAGCCGCCCTTCGCTACCAAGCGGGAGGCCCGGGATTCTCGGATCTGATGATTGGTTCAGCGAAAGCCAACTCTCCACGGTGGCAGGATCGGCCCACGGCGAGGCGCCAACCGCCGCGAGGCCGGAACCCTCTGGCCAGGGGGTGACGCCCGGCGAACTCCATGACGGCTTTGAAGGCGGTGAGCACCGTAGGGTCCGCCTCGGCGCCGATGGAAAGCAAGCCAGGTCCACTCACCTACTCTCGTCCGGCGTCCGTCGTCGTGCGCGCATCGCCCTCACTCGTGCCCTTCACGTAGCGGTCGAACCAGTCGATCCAGCGCGCCCACATGTCGAGGTTGTTCTCGATCGCGCGCGGCGTGTGCGACTCGAAGGGATACTCGAACAGCGCCGCCGTCTTCCCGAGTCCCGTGAGCGCCTGGATCATGCGCCTCGACTGGATGGGATAGGTGCCGGAGTTGTTGTCGTCCGCCCCGTGGTACAGGAGGAGCGGCGTGTTGATCTGGTCCGCCTTGAAGAACGGAGACATCTCCATGTAGATGTGCGGCGCCTCCCAGATGTCGCGCGGCTCGGCCTGGAAGCCCATCGGCGTGAGCGACCGGTTGTAGGCCCCGTCCCCCGCGATCCCCGCCTTGAAGAAGGGCGTGTGGGCGAGGAAATTCGCGGTCGCGAAGGCGCCGTAGCTGTGTCCGCCGTGCCCGATGCGGTCCATGTCGATGACGCCGAGCGCATCGACCGCGCGCATCGCGGCGTACATCCCGTCCACCATGTTCGCGATGTAGTAGTCGTTGTAGTTCTCGCCCACGATCGGGATGTCGGGGTAGACGAGCGCGTATCCCTGCGTGAGCCAGATGTCCGACCAGCGCAGCCAGGTCACGTTCGTGTACGCGTTGTGGTTCCGCGCCCGGATCGTCGCGTTGTCGAAGTCGTCCTCGCTCCGGTACTCGCGGGGATAGGTCCAGAAGATGGCGGGCACCCTTGTCCCCTCGACGTAGTCGACCGGCAGCGACACTCGCCCCTGAATCTCGAGACCGTCCCGACGGCTGAACTCGAAGTCGATGCGGCGCGCGGCGGTGAGCTGAGGAAACGGATCCACGTTCCGCGTCAGGTTCTCCATCCCGCCGTCCCGGCTCCACAGGTAGCTGTCCGGGAACGTGTTCTTCCCCTCGCGGCTGACGACCATGCGCTCCAGATCGGCGTCGAGCGGCACGAGCGGCTGGTCGAAGCTGTCGCGCGACCCCTCGAACATGCGTTCGGTGGAACCGTCGGGGATCGACAGCCGGTCGACGAAGGGCTGCGGCCGGAAGTCCTCCTTCAGACCGTCCCCGCGCAGATAGGCGTTCCCCCCATCGGAAGACACCCACGCGTACTCGATCCCGTTCCCCGCTCGGGCGGTGAGAAGGTCGCCAGGGAGTTCGAGCGCGTCGCCGGGATCGTGGAGGGGGACGAGGGTGTGCCCCTCCGGATCGTTCCCGCCCAGCCCGTAGTGCACGAGCGCGGCGTCGCCGTCCCGCCGCACGTCGGCGAAGGCGTGGCGGCCGTCCGCGGAGTAGGTGACGCCCGAGATCCGGTCGTCGCTCGTCGCCACGACCTCCGCGTCGCCGTCGCCGAACGGGGCGCGCAGCAGCATGATCCGGTCGGGACGATCCTCGTCGCCGTCAGAGCCTTCCCCGCTCTCGGCGTCCCCTCCGGCGGGAGCGCGGTGCAGGTAGGCGATGCCGCTCCCGTCCGGACGCCATGACCATGCGCGCGGGTCGTTGCCCCCTCCCCCGCCACCCGGACCGCCGCCACGCCCACCTTCGCGCAGTTCACGCTCCTCCAGCGTAGCGAGCACCTCGCCGCTCTCCACGTCCAGTACCTCGGTCACGCGCGGGAAGCTTGTGTAGCTCGCGATGTACGAGAAGGGCCGAGTGAGCCGCGTCCCGATCACGTGGTGCCCGTCGGGGCTCAGCGACAGCGACTCCCACATGCCCGGCTCCCCGATCGCTCGCGCGGGGCGGCCGGGCGCCAGTTCCACGATCTGACTGCGCGTGTAGTACTCGAACAGCTCCGCGCCGTGGGCGTCCTCGAGCAGGAACGGCATCGTGCGCGTCGGGGTGGCGCTTGCCCGTGTGTGACGGATCGTCGGTCCCGAGGGCAGCATGGGGGCCGGCGGCGCAGCCCCGCGGTCCGTCGGCGCCGCCAGTGTCAGGATCGAACCCGATGGTGTCCACTGCAGCATGCGCGAGGGCGCGGATCCCTGTCCCCGCGACGAGGTCCCGATCGTCGAGATCACGTGCGCGTCGCCGGCCGGCGTCACGCGCCCGTCGCCCGTGTCGGCGATCCAGACCTCCGTGCGTTCCTCGAGGTGGGCGAGGAAGGCGAGCCGCGAACCGTCCTGCGACCACATCAGGTCGCTGAGGTAGACGCCAGCGGGAAGATCGACATCGGTGAAGCTGCGCTCGCTCAGCGAGTAGAACCGGAGCCCGTAAAGACCATAGATGTCGAGGTGCCACGGGCGATCCGCTCGCGCCCGGATCTCGAGCATGCCGAGACGCAGCGTCTCCTCCCCGACCTCCGCCAGCGTCCCCAGTTCGGTCGAGAGGGGGATGACGAAGTGGTCGCCGTCGGGGCTCATGTGGTCCAGCGTGGCGTAGTTCGGGTCGGTGGCGAAGAGATCCTGCACGGCTTGATCCGGCAGGATGTACCCTCCCGGGATATCCAGCCCGGAGGCCGCGTCGTCCGCCTCCCGAGCCTCCTGGGCGTCGAGCGTCGCGGGCGGCGCCACCGTGAGGGCCAGCGCGAGCACGAAGGGGATGGGACGAAGGCCTCGGAAGTTCCGCATGGCTTGGCTCCTCGGGCGTAATGGGAGGGGCGAACGGTCAAAGCTGGAGCGCCGCGAGGACCCTCCGCAAGCGGCATGCGCGCGACGCCGGCCACGTTTACGTTGGCGGCGGGCCGCGGGCGGGCACCCCTCGCCTCGGTCCGCCCCGACACTGGAGGACACCGTGAGGCATCCGTCGCATTCACCCCACCGCCGCACACTGCCGGGCGCGTGCCTGGCCAGCGTCGCCATCTGGCTCGGCCTTGGCTGCCAATCGGCCGGCGCGCCGTTCACCGAGGCACATGCCGCAGCGATCCGCGACAGCGTGTCGGCGGCAATGCAGGAGTTTCGCGACCGCGGGAACGCGGCGGACTGGGAGGCCGCTGGCGACATCTACTCGAACTCCCCGGCCTTTCGGTTCTACGAGAACGGCGTCCTCCAGTACCGGAGCGCGGCGGATGTCCGGGCCGCACTCGGGGCGTTTCCCCCCGGCACACGGATCGAAACGGAGTACCGGGACACGGATGTCGTGGCGCTGGCGCCGGGACTCGCCCACGTCCGCGCCCGCTTCGAGAGCACGTTGACGGGTGCCGACGGGTTCGCCTTCGGTTTCGGCGGCGCCGTGACGATGATCTGGGCGCACGAAGCCGGCACATGGCGCATTCTCAGCGGCCACTCCTCTTCCCCCATCCCGCGCGGCGAATAGCGGAGACCGCGGGCGAACCCACCGATGATGGCAGCGGACCCGGGAGAATCGTTCCGCGACGCGGTCGAATCGCTCTTCCAGCGGGGGATGGCGGCGCGGCGAACGCACCGCCCTGCGGAGGCGCTGCGGCACATGAGAGCGGCAGTCGATCTGGCCCGCGCCCACGACGACCCCGCGGCCCTCGCCCGCGCCCTCCACGGCCAGGCGAACGTCGAACGCGACCGGGACCGCAACGAAGAAGCCCTCCGCCTCTATCGCGAAGCGGTCCGGCTCGGCCGGCAGGCGGACGACCCGCTTCTGCTCGCCCACATCGTGCGACACCTCGGCGACGTCCTGCGGGAGATGGGCGACCTCGAGAAGGCGGAGCCGTGCTATGACGAGGCTCTGGCCCTCTACCGGGCGCACCCGTCGGCGGACACGCTCGATCTTGCGAATGCCGTGCGACCGGCGGCCATTCTCCGCGAGGCGCTCGGAAAAATCGAGGAAGCCCGGGCGCTTTGGGAGGAAGCCCGCAACCTCTACCGAATGGCCGGGATCGAAGCCGGCGTGTCGGAGAGCACCCGCCGTATCGAGGGACTCGGCTGAGAGGGCGCGTCCGCGCGGACACACACGCCTGCCACGGGTATCGGGCTTCGCCCCGGCGCACCGTCATCTTGCCAGATTCGCACCTTTGGACCACCGTGAATCAAACGAGTGGTGGTCGGGCGCCACGACGCGCCTATCCGGAAGGTTGAAGGAGGAGTCGCAAATGCTGCGGAATCACGGGCTGAACCGTCGGGCGTTTCTCAAGAGCACAGGCGCCACCGCCGTTCTGGGCGCCGTCGGTGCGCGTTCGGTGCTGGCGAGCGAGGTGGCGGCCACCGATGTTGCCGCGGCCGGGCTCGGCGCCACCCCCGAGACGTTCGATTTCGATGAGGTCTACGACCGGCGCGGGACCGACTGCGTCAAGTGGGACCGGGCGATCGAACAGTTCGGGCCGGAACTCGAAGTCGGCATGGGGATCGCGGACATGGACTTCCGCGCCGCTCCGTGCGTTACGCAGGCGATCGCCGAGCGCAGCAAGCACGAGAACTGGGGCTACCAGCACCGCGACAGTTCGTTCACGGACGCGGTCGTGGCCTGGAACCAGCGCCGCTACGACCTCGACATCGACCCCTCGACGATCGTCTGGACGTCGGGCGTCCACCCGGGAATCATCGCGGGGCTGCACACCTTCGCTCCTCCGGGCAGCCGGGTCCTCATGACGACGCCCACCTACAACGGCTTCTACTCGGACCTTCGTTTCGCCCGGAACGTCGCCGAAGACAGCGAGATGAAGGTCGTCGACGGCATCTACGAGATCGACTGGGATGACTTCGAGCGCCGCGTGCAGCGGGTCCACGCCTTCATCCTCTGCAACCCGCAGAACCCGACCGGAAACTGCTGGTCGGCGGAGGACATGACCCGCATGGGCGAGATCTGTCTCGAGCACGGCGTGCCGGTGCTCTCCGACGAGATCCACTGCGATTTCGTGACGAAGGGACAGAAGTACACGCCGTTCGCCAGCCTCGACCCGAAGGTCGTCGACAACAGCGTCACCTTCAAATCCAACAGCAAGACGTTCAGCCTCGCCGCCAACAAGGTCGCCTGGTACTTCTCGACGAACCCCGCCTTCATGACACGCCTGCGCCAGTACACGCGCGCGGACCTCAGCACGCTGGGCATGTACGCCGCCCGCGCCGCCAACAACGAGGGCGATGAATGGCTCGACCAGCTTCTCGTCTATCTCGATGGTAACCACGACTACACCGAGGCGTACATCCGCGAGAACATCCCGCTCGTGAAGTACACGAAGGCGCAGGGCACCTTCCTCGCCTGGCTCGACATGAGCGAGTTGATGGACCGTATCGACGCGCAGGGGAAGGCGGATTACGAGAACCGGACGGCCGCGGTGCCGGTGTCTCCGGCGAGCGTGCTGCAGCGCTGGCTCGCGGAGAATGCGCGCATCTATCTGAACGCCGGGCCCAGCTACGGGACCGGAGGCGAGCGCCACATGCGCATGAACATCGCGACGTCGCGCACGCTCGTAGAACGCGCCCTCGACAACCTGTCCACCGCCGTGGCGGAGCTCTAGAGGAGAGGACCCGGCGGCAACGCGGCGGCAGAGAAGCCCGGCATGGCGCGCGCGGTCGCCTCCTTTGAGGTCACCGGCTGGGACCAGGGGAAGGCCGAGGCCGACGCCGGCGCCGCCGGTGGGCCGACGCTCTCCCACGCCACCGTCGTGAAGCGTTTCGGCGGGGACCTCGTGGCCGAGAGCGAGGCCCGGCTCCTCATGTGCCAGGCGGATGTGGCGGATATCGCCGCGGGAGCGGGATATATCGCCCGCGAGGTCGTGCGGGGGGCGCTCGGCGGACGGGAAGGGACGTTCGTCATGCAACACTGGGGGTTGAGCGCGAGCGGCCACGAGCAGACGGGCGGCCAGATCGTCCCGGGGTCGGCGACCGGCGATCTCGAAGGCCTGACCGGCTCGGTCAAGATCGCCGTGGACGGCGGCTCGCACACGCTGACGATCGACTACGATCTCCCGGACGCATGAGGCGGCGCGAGACGCCGTGACCCGGCGTTACGCCTTGCCGCGCGCTTCCGGTTTTGGCACCGTTACTCAATGCAATGCCGGACGAGTTGGGCCGGCGTTTCTTCCTGAGAGGGATAGTACGATGAAAAGATGGTCCATGATGCTCCCGGCGTTCCTCCTCGCAGCCATGCTGTCGACGGTTCCCGCGCCGGTCGAGGCACAGTTCGATGAGGTCGGCTCAATCACCTTCCCGACCTCGGCCACGGGCGAGGCGCAGCAGCACTTCCTCCGGGGAGTGGCGATCCTGCACAGCTTCGGCTGGAAGCAGGCGAGGGAGCAGTTCCACGCGGCGCAGGAACTGGATCCCGACTTCGTGATGGCGTACTGGGGCGAGTCGCTCGCCTACAATCACCCCCTCGTGTCGCAGATGGACCCGACGGAGCCGCGCAAGGCGCTCGAGAGGCTGGGCGCGACGCCGGCCGAGCGCATGGCCAAGGCGCCGACAGATCGCGAGAAGGGCTTCCTGAAGGCGGTCGAGATCCTGTGGAGCGAGGCCGACCACGTCGACCGGCGCGTAGGGTACATGGAGGCGATGCGCGACCTGTACGAGGCCCATCCGGAGGACCCGGAGATCTCGGCCTTCTACGCGCTGTCCCTCCTCAGCGCGACGGCGGCGACGCGTGATCTGAGCCAGCGCTGGAACGTGATGGCGGGGACGATCGCGCTCCGGCTGTTCAACGACAATCCGATGCACCCGGGCGCGGCGCACTACACGATCCACTCGTTCGACAATCCGATCATGGCCCCGCTCGCGCTGGACGCGGCCTACGCCTTCGCCGACATCGCGCCGGCGGTGTCCCACGCGCGGCACATGCCGACGCACATCTTCATCCAGCACGGGATGTGGGAGCGCGTGTCCGGCAACAACCAGTCCGCCTACAACGTGGCACAGGAGCTCTGGCAGCCGGGCGACCCGGTGGGCGACGCGGTGCACGCGCTCGACTGGGGCCAGTACGGCGACCTCCAGCGCGGCGACTACGACAAGGCGCGGCTGTGGATGGACCGGCTCGCGGACATGGTCGACAACGAGGGCTTCGGCACGGCGACCGGCGCGCGGGGGGCGGCCGGCATCGCGCGGGCGCAGGGTGCCGTCTCGCTCCTCAAGGCGCGCTACATCGTCGAGACCGAGCAGTGGGAGACTCTGCCGATCACGGAGGACTCCCCGGCGCACGAACTGCTCGCGACCGGGCTCAGCGCCCACCGCATGGGCGACCAGGAGACGGTGACCGCGGCGGAGGCCGCTCTGAAGGAGATGTCCGACGGCGAGGGCTACACCCACGTCATGCACAAGCAGGTCGGGGCGCTGCGGCACGCCGCCATGGGCCATCCGGACGTAGCGACCGGCCTCATGGACGAGGCCGAGGCGGAGGTCATGAGCATGGCGCCGCCGCGCGGTTCGGCGAGCCCGGTCAAGCCTCTGCACGAACTCTACGGCGAGTTGCTGCTCGAACTCGGGATGCCGGACAAGGCGGTCGAGAAGTTCGAGACCTCGCTGCTGCGGATGCCCAACCGGCCGCGTTCGCTGCTCGGCCTGGCCCGGGCGCACGCCGCCAACGGTGACGCGGTCCTCGCCGCCGAGGCCTACGCGAAGGTCGCGGATCTGTGGAGCGGCCTCGCGCACGCCGGCCTGCAGGAGGCCGAGGCCTTCCTGAACGAGGCGGAGGGCGAGGGGAATCAGGGGAACCGGTAGCGGCTCTCCACGTGCCCGGCCCCGCGGAGGGTCCCGGACCGGAGTCGGCTCAGTAGAGTTCGATCAGGTCCAGTATCGGGACCCCAAGTAGCGCCGACCGGCCCGTCCGGACCCTCACGAGCACGTCGAGGGTCTGGAGGGGCCGGAGTTTTTCCGCCGCCGCCAGCAGGTCGGAAGGGACGGCGACGTAGACCAGACCGTCGCCGGGATCGGGGGCCCGGGCGAGCAGGAAGGGCTCCCCCTCGTAGAAATCGATCCGCTCCGGCTCCGCCCGCTCCAGCGACAGAAACCGTACGGTCCAGCGGAGGCGCGCGCCGGCATGGTCATCCGGGTTCGCGCGCAGGGCCGCAGCCGAGACGCCGTCCAGAACGCCGGCTCCGTCACCGACCGCATCGCTCGCTCCGAGCGCGGCCTCCCGTACCCAGCCCACCCGGCGAATCCGGCTCCAGTCTCCACGTTCCTCCAGTCGGTCGACGAGGAAACCCTCGAGGAGCAGCCCCGTCACGGATCCCGCGGGCGCGGATCGGAGAGGCTCACCCCCCCGGCTGACAACGACGCCGTTGTGGCCCTCGCGCGTGGACGGCGCGATCGAGCCGGCCGCGACCCAGCCTTCGATCTCCACTTCCGCCCAGACCCCTTCGGTACGCTTGACGATGACCCGCGTGCGCTGATCGAGTTCGGCCAGCCGGCGGCCGTCCGCCGTCCTCCGGAAGACCTCGCCCTCGAGGACGACTTCGCGCACCTGCGAGGTGGCGGGCGCCGGTGCGTACACGCACAGCAGGACGCCCGGGAGGAGAAGCCGACGTCGCAAGCGACGCCGACAAGACGTTTTTCTGGTAAGGATCTGGTCCTCCACCTACATTCCTCGCGCCGCGACCCCGTCGTGAGACTCGTTCGGCGGGGCCGTTCCTGTTCCGGGATCCGACTCTCCAAGATATGGAATTCCAGTCAACCCAGTGTCAAACAAACTGATCTTCGTCATCGGACTCGCTCTGTTCGCCGCGGCCCCTGCGGCGCTCGAAGCGCAAGCCGAACGCATCGACTCGCCCTTCCGCTGGCGCGAGAAGGGGTTTCGCATCGGCTTCTTCGGAGGTCACCACGCGGGGAACCGGGGGCGGCTCGAGTTCGCGCAGGGGCCTACCCCGGTAGCGGGCGCCAGAATGCGCGTCCGGGCGTCGAGTCCGCTGTCTCTCGAGCTCGGAGCCACGTACGGCGCGGCGGACCGCTGGACGCTGGATATCCTCGATGAGGGCGGACCGATGGTCGTCGACACGGTCGCCGCCGGGTGGCTGCGAGCCGATGTGGGGGCACAGATCGGCCTCACCGGGGCGCGGACGTGGAACGGCTTTCATCCCTACGGGCTCATCGGCGCCGGCTTCGTGTTCGGCGTGAACGAAGGCGCTTCGGAATTCCTCGCCGACCAGGCGCTCGAGCCCTTCCGGTACGACATCTCCACCGCACCGCACATCTATGTGGGGCTGGGGTTCGAGATCTTCCCGTCCGAGACGATCGGGATCGGCTTCGAGGTCCGCGACTACCTCGTCCGCGTCACTTCTCCGGACGGATTCCTCTTCGGGACCACGCTGGACACTATCGAAGCCGCCGGGGCGACGGCGCCGCAGAGGACCGTGTGGGGCCACAACCCGGAGTTCAGCATCTCCATCTGGTACTACTTCTAGTGCCCGTGGCGAACCTCCGCGGCGGGCCGGGCATGAACGACGCGGACTGGGTCTCCTTCGACGAGGCCCTGGCTCTCGTGCTGGAATCCGTCTCGCCGCTGGAGACGGAACGCGTTCCCCTCTCCGCCGCCCTCGGCCGCTCCCTCGCAACCCGCGTCGAAGCGGTCGCCCCGCATCCGCCGTGGGACAACAGCGCCATGGACGGCTTCGCAGTGCGGATGGGCGAGGTCCGGGGCGCGAGCCCGGAACGCCCCATGGTGCTCCCGATCTCCGACGACATCCCGGCGGGCGCCTTTCCGCGCGGACCGCTGGAGCCGGGCTCCGTGGCGCGCGTGATGACGGGGGCGCCGGTGCCGGAGGGCGCCACGGGCATCGTGCGTGTGGAGCACACGGACGGAGGCCCGGACGGGCAGGTGAAGATCTTCGACGATGCGGACGGGGAGCGGCACATCCGTTTCCTCGGGGAGGACGTGAAGGCGGGGGACACGATGGTGGAGGGCGGCGAGGAGCTTGGCGCGGCGGCGGTGGCACTGCTCGCGTCGGCCGGCCTCGAGCACGTGGACGTGGGCCGGCGACCTCGTGTCGGCGTGCTCGCGAACGGAGACGAACTCGCGGACTTCGATGAGTTCGACGAGGTGCGCGCCGGACGGCGCATCATGAACTCGAACGGGCACGCGCTGGCCGCCCAGATCGCGGAGTCCGGGGCGGAGCCGGTGCCGCTCGGCATCGCCCGGGACGACCCCGCCGACCTGCACCGCTGTCTCGCTCGGGCGTCTTCTTGCGATGCGATTGTTTCGGCGGCCGGCGTGAGCGTCGGCGAGCACGACTACGTGAAGCGGGTCCTCGATGAACTCGGATTCGAGCGCTCGTTCTGGCGCTTGCGGATGCGGCCGGGGAGCGCGACCGTCTTCGGCCTCCTCGATGGCCGGCCGTTCTGGGGCGTTCCGGGCAATCCGGCATCGGCGCTCGTCACGTACGAGGCACTTGTGAGGCCGGCGATTCGCAGGATGGCCGGATTCGCGCGGCCCTGCCGCCGCCCGCTGCGGTGCGTCGCGGCCCACGATCTGCGCGGACCCCGCAACGTGCTCTCGTTCCTGCGCGTGCTCATCGGATCCACCGAATCGGGCGCCCTCGCCGCCCGCCTGAGCGGCCCGCAGGGCTCGGGCAACCTGGGGTCGATGCTGGCCGATGGGCTGCTGGCGGTCCCGGTGGGGACCGACGCCATAGCCGCCGGCGATCCGGTCGAGGTGATTCCGCTCAGGGAGTGGGCGAGTCCCGCCTGACGCAGGGCGAAATCTGCCGGCCGGGCCCGGCCGGCTAGATGCGAACGACCGCCGCGGCCATCGTGTAGCCGCCGCCGATCGACGTGAGGACGATCGTGGCCGGCTCCGGCACGGGTCCGTGTCTCCCGCGCATGACCTCATCGAGCGTCACGGCGACCGTGGAGGCCGACATGTTGCCACGATCCTCGATATTGTGGACCACGCGCCCCTTCGGAAGTTCCAGCCTCTGCTCGAGACCCCTCGTGATCCGCATGTTCGCCTGGTGCGGAATCACCAGGTCCACGTCCGACCAGTCCAACCCCGCCTTCTCGAGCGCCCGCTTACCGATCTCGGCCATCTTGACGACCGCGTTGCGAAGGATGCGCGGTCCGCCGTCCATGTGAAGGATCGGCACCCGGTCGTCCTCCTCCCGCCAGGCCTGCCCGACCAGGTACAGGGGATCGCGCGCGAACTCGCCCGATACGGCCGGCGGCCCCATTACGCCCGTATCCCCTTCGCAGCGTTCGAGCACGGCCGCCCCGGCGCCGTCGGCGAACACCACCGCCGTCCGAACGTCGGTGTAGTCGATGACGCGCGTCAGCGCATCGCCCGACACGACAAGCACGCGCTCCGCCATGCCGCTCACGATGGATGACCACGCCGCACCGACGCCGTACACGAAGCCGGCGCAGGCCGCGTTGATCGCATACCCGCCCAGCTGCGGGTTCCCGATCTCCTTCGCCACGCTGCACGCCATGTTCGGGACGTCGTCCGATGCCGACACGGAGGCGACGTACAGCATGTCGATCTCCGACGGCTCGCGGCCCGCCGCCTCGAGAGCGGCGAGTCCGGCGCGGGCGCACATGTCTTCCGTCGTCAGGTCGGAGCCACGCGCGATGTACCGGCGGGACTTGATTCCGGTCAGCTGGAAGGCCCAGTGGTCGAAGACCTCGGGACCCGAAAGGCGACCCGCTCCCTCGACGCCCTTGAGCGCGGATCGCGCCTGCTCGATGTCGAACGACTCGCGCAGGGTGCCCATCTCGAGGAGCTGGAAGTTGTCGAGGGTGTCGGGGGGCAGGTAGCTCCCCGTTCCCGTGACCGCCGCGGTCACTCTCGCTGCCAAGGGACGCCTCCATCGCTGTGTTCTCCCCCAGCAAGTGGAGGGGCCGAGAGTATACGGCAGGGTGCCTGAGCGTTGCTAGTGCTCTGTCGCCACGGACGTTGGAACGTCGGCGCGGGCGAGCAGGGACCTTCCCGCCGCCGAGCGGGCCGCGTCGGCGAGCGCCCGGGTCGGGCAGGGCCGCGTCGGCATGATGCGGGCGCATTCCCGCACGGTCGCGCGGGACCAGCAGGATTCCGCCTGCCCATCGCCGCACTCGCGCACGACCAGCTTCACGCTCGCCGGCAGGCGAAGTACGGCGTCGCTGTCAAATTCCTCGGACACCGCGTAGCGGACGAGATCCTCGGCGAGGCTCAACTCTACGCCCGCGTCCAGCAACTCCTCGAGTGAGACGATGAGGAGGGGGAAGTCGTCGGCGCGTTCGCGTCCAAGTCGAGTGAGTAGTGCACGCCCCACGCCGCGCCGCAGCGCATCGGCTGTCTTCTCGAGGGCGGCCGGCTCCGCGCGGGGGCCCACGACCGACACCGCTTCCCGCAACTCTGCGGCGAAGGTGTCGACCGCGTCGAGAACGACCTCCGGGGCCATCCCCTTGGCGACGCCCTCCATGGCCTTGTCGATGAGGAGGCCGCGGGGCAGGCCGTCCCGAACGCCGGCGTCTATGACCGAGAGCGTCCGAGCCGCGTACACGGCTCCGAGGTGGCGGCTGAAGCGGGCGCGGGGATCCTGACCCGCGAGCGGACCGGCCGCGAGAAGCACGGCGGCCAGGAACACGGCGCCGTGAGACGCGGCGCCACGGAAACGGCGCATGGCCGCCTGCCTAGGGGGCCAGCGAGCGGGCGCCCGCGCCGCCCGTGATGGCGATCACGGCGTTCTGGTTGCCGTACCCGTCCTCCACATACCGTTCCGCGTGCGGATCCGTGATCCAGGTCTCGCCGTCCACGAGGAACATGTACTTGTGCACGCCGGTGGGGAGCCTCACCCGACCTGTCCAGACGCCGGTCCCGTAGGGATCGGCTAGCGCGACCTCCGGCTGCCAGCCGTTGAAGTCGCCCGCCACATGGACCGATGTCGCGCCCGGAGCCTCCAGACGGAACTGCACATAGTGGACCTCTTCGCCCACGAGCGCCGTCGCCGCCCCCGCCGGCTCGGTGATCACGTTCTCCCGCGGCAGGAGGAAGAACAGCGCCAGCGCGGCGGCCGCCGCGAGCCCCAGCCACGGGCGGACGCGCACGGATCGGGGATGCACCCACCAGTCCAGGAGGCTCGACCAAGGCCGGCGATCCTCCTCGCGAACGGCGGCCATGACCCTCGATTCGAGTCCGACCGGAGCCCCCTGCACTCCCGAATCCCGCACATCCGACAGGAGGGCATCCCACCGTTCGGCTTCCCCGCGCAGCTCGCGCGAGAGTTCCGTTCGGTCGATCTCTCCATCCAGGTACAGCTTCAGATCGTCGTTCATCGGTAGTTCTCTAACAGCACCTGTAACTGATCCCGAGCCCGATGGACGCGCATCTTCAGCGCGGACACCGATGCTCCAAGTCTCTCCGCCATCTCGTCGTACGACCAGCCCTCGACATGCTTGAGGACGAACGCTTCACGCTGCTCGTCGCTCAGCGTCTGCAGGGCCCGGTAGATCTGTTCCCGTATTTCCGCCCGTTCCGCACGCGCTTCGGGGAGACCACGCGTCGCCGTGAGGGGGCCGGCCGCCTCCAGCGACACCTCCCGCCGGGCCCGCCCCTTCAACTGATCCTTGCACAGGTTGACGGTGATGCGAAACAACCAGCCCCCTACCCGATCCCGATCACGGCAGCGGTCGAGGCTTCGAAAACCGCGGATGAACGTGCGCTGCACGATATCCGCCGCGTCGTCCGCGCGTCCGGTCATGCGCTCCGCGTAACGGTACAGCACGTCCTTGTACCGGCGCACGAGCACTCCGTACGCCTCGCGATCGCCTTCCAGTACGGCGGTCACGACGTCCGCGTCGCTCGGTTCATCGTCTGGAACCCGACCCTCCGGCCCGATCCGAAAGATCTTCTCTTCGCGAATAAGACGACCCCTGCGGCTTTGCGGTCACTCGATCCGCCATCGGCCCACGACTCTCTCTAGTCATGATCAGGGCCGTCGGTTCCAACTTAGCGCAAGGCCGATCGCCCAACTACCTTGGTTGCGTGAACGCCGGGAATCCTTCCGCCGCGGCGCCGGACCTGTTCGATCTCCGCACTCCGGCGCTCATCCTCGATCTCGATGTCCTGGAAAACAACCTCCGGGTCATGCAGGATCGCGCGGACACCCTCGGCGTCCGGCTTCGGCCCCACGTGAAGACGCACAAATGCGTGGAGATCGCCGAACGCCAGCGGTCCCGCGGGGCGTCGGGGATTACCGTTTCCACGCTGGCGGAGGCCCGGGTCTTCACCGAGGCGGGCTTCGACGACATTCTGTGGGCTTTTCCGCTCAATCTCTCCCGCGTCGCGGAGGCGGCCGCACTCGCGCGGCGAGTCGAACTGGGCGTGACGGTGGATTCCCTCGCGGCGGTCGAGGCTCTCGAGGCCGAGGATGCCCCCTTTTCGGTATGGATCGAGATCGACTGCGGCTACGGGCGCTCCGGCGTCCCGTACGACAGCGGCCTCGTGGTGGAGATCGCGAGGCGGATTTCGGGCGCGGACCGGCTTGCGCTGCGCGGCTGCCTGACGCATGCCGGCCACACGTACAGCGCGGATTCGCCCTCTGCCGTCGCCGTGGTAGCGGAGGAGGAGCGGCGGGCGATGGTCGAGGTGGGGCGGGCGCTCCGCGCGGCGGGGATCGAGCCGGGGTTTCTCTCGCTCGGGTCGACGCCCGGCATGAGCCGGGTCGAGACGCTGGAGGGGATCGACGAGGCGCGGCCGGGGAACTACGCGCTCTACGATTACATGCAGACGCGTCTGGGATCGTGCGGGGTGCGCGACTGTGCGGTCACGGTGCTGGCGACGGTCGTCTCCGCGCGCGCCGGGTCCGACGAGGCGATCGCCGACTGCGGCGCGCTCGCCCTCTCCAAGGACATGGGGCCGGACGATCCGTCACACTACGGGCGTCTCTTTCGTGACCCGGGGGGAGGCGAACTGGGCGACTGCCGGGTGACGTCGGTGAGCCAGGAACACGGACGCCTCTCCGGGCGGTACGCGGTCGGCGAGAAGGTCCGGGTCCTGCCGAATCACGCCTGCCTCACGGTCGCGCACTTCGATCACTTCGAGGTCGTGCGGGGGCGGTGCGTGGTGGACCGCTGGAAGATCCGGCGCACGCGCGACTGAGACCGGCGTCAGGGGGCCCGTTCGAGGGCGATGAGTTGCGCGAGGATGGAGACGGCGATCTGCTCGGGCGAGCGGGCGCCGATCCGCAGCCCCACCGGACCGCGGATGCGGTCGCATGTCGCCTCGTCCAGCCCCCGTGCGAGGAGCGCCTCCCGGCGTTGCCGCTGCGTCCGCCGTCCGCCGAGGAGACCGATGTAGCCGCAGCGGGAGGCGAGCGCGGTCTCGAGCGCGGGCTCATCCAGCTTCTCGTCGTGCGTGAGGATGACGACGCTCGTGCGAGGATCTGGATCGAGCGCGGCCAGCGCTTCATCCGGCCAGCGCGCATCGAGCGACGCGGCGTCCGGAAACCGCTCCGGCCGCAGGAAGGCCTCGCGCGGATCCACCACCACGACCTCGAAACCGGTGCGGTGCGCCATGGCACACAGCGCGTGTCCGATCGGGGTCGCCCCCACGATGATGAGCCGCGGCGGCGGGACGAAGGATTCGACGAAGACGAGGCTGCCCGGATCGTCCTGCACGAGTTCGACGACGCGGGCGTCCGACCGACCGAGCCAATCGTCGACGCGGGAGCGGGCCACGCGGTCGAGTTCGGCGGATCCGAGCGTTCCCAGCGCCCGGTCGGGTTCGAGCAGAAGCTGCCGTGAGCGCGTGGGCGCCGCCGCGCCTGTGAGGAGGACGCCCGGGGCGCCGGCCTCCTGGAGCTGCCAGAGGCGATGCCAGACGGGGTCGCCGGGATCGTAATGGTCGAGGAGAACGTCGATCTCCCCGCCGCAGGAGAGGCCCACGCCCGCGGCCATCTCGTCGGTGATCCCGTACGTGACGGAGGCCGGCGCGCCGCCGCCCAGCAGCGCGGTGAGCCGTTCGTGCAGGTCGCCCTCCACGCATCCGCTGGAGATCGAGCCGCTCAGCTCCCCGGCCGCCGAGATCGCGAACCGCGCGCCCGTTGGCAGCGGGGCCGACCGGCGCACGGCGACGAGCGTCGCCATGGCGATGGGATCGCCCTGTTCGGCCCAGCGCGCGATGTCCTCGCGAACGGCCCGGAGACTCATGCCGGCCGACCCGGACTCAGTCGCCCTTGCGGGCTTCGCGCACCGCCTCGGTGAGGACGGGCAGCACTTCGAACACGTCCCCGACGAGACCGTAGTCCGCGACCCCGAAGATCGGCGCATCCGCATCGCGGTTGATCGCCACGATGACCTTGGCCGTGCGCATCCCGGCCAGATGCTGGATCGCGCCGCTGATCCCGACCGCAAAGTACAGGTTGGGCGACACGGTCTTGCCCGTCTGGCCGACCTGTTCGCCATGCGGCCGCCAGCCGGCGTCCACCACCGCCCGGCTCGCGCCTAGGGCCGCCTCGTCACCCAGTGCGTCCACGAGCGCCTCGAGCAGCGGCCAGTGCTCCGGCCCCTGCATGCCGCGGCCGCCCGAGACGATGGTCGTCGCCTCGCTCACGTCGAGGCGGTCCCGATCCCCCTGCTCCAGGGCAGTCGTCCGCACCCGGCCCTCGAGGCCCTCGAGATCCAGACTCGACATCTCCCCCGCCGCATCCTCCCCGGCCGGGGCAAAGACGTTGGCCCGAATCGTCATCACGGCCGGGCCGGGGGTGAAGCGCAGGGTCGCGATCGCCTTGCCGGCGTACATCGGCCGACGCACGACGATGGCCCCGTCCTCCCGCCGGCACTCGATGACTTCCGAGGCCACGCTGCGTCCGAGCCGTGCTCCCACGCGGGGGGCGATGTCCTTCCCCTGGGCGGTCGCCGCGAAGATGACCGCGTCGTAGTCCCCCGCCTCGACGAGCCGGGCGATGGCCGCCGCCGCGACATCCGGCTGGCACAGCGCGAGAGCCTCCGACTCACCCATGTGGATTCGGTCGGCGCCGCAGCCGGCGAGTTGTGCGGCCGCCTCCTCCGTCCCGGGAGGACCGAGCGCCACGACGTGCGTCTCTCCCCCGAGGTCGGCGGCGATTCGCCGCGCGAGCCCGACCGCTTCCCGAGAGGCCCGGCTCACCGCTCCCTCCCGGATCCCGACGTACGCCAGGGCTCCGGGCATCAGAGCACCCCCGCTTCGTCGCGCAACGCCCGCACGAGGTCGGGCACGGCGTCCGCCCCCTCTCCGACGACGCGGCCCGCGGCCGGCGCCGGCGGTTCGTCGAGCCGGAGGAATTCGATGGTCGGCGCATCGAGCGTCACTTCCCGTTCCTCGAGAGGCTTCCGCTTCGCCGCCATGATCCCCTTGAGGCTCGGATACCGCGGCTCGTTGAGTCCCTTCTGCGTCGACACGACGGCGGGCAGCGAGAACTCGACGACCTCGTGACCGCCTTCGACCTCGCGGCGGGCCGTCGCCTCCCTTCCCTCGATCTCGAGGCCGACGACGACGGTCGCGCAGGGGAGGCCCAGAAACTCGGCCACCATCTGAGGGACCTGCATGTTGTCGTCATCGATCGCCTGCTTCCCGAACAGGACGAGATCGTACTCGCGGCCCCGGATCTCCTCCGCGAGCGCTCCCGCCACGGAGAGCGGGTCGTGCGAGCCATCGCACACGAGCAGAACGCCTTCGTCCGCTCCCATCGCGAGCGCCTGGCGGATCGATTCCGCGGTCTGGGGCGGCCCGAGCGCGACGACCGTCACCCTTCCCTCCCCGGCCTCTTCCTTGCGCCGGATCGCATCCTCGAGCGCGAACTCGTCGTATGGGTTCACGACGTATTTGACGCCTGCCGGGTCCAGCCCCGCGCCGTCGGGCGTCACTCTCACCCGCGTGGCCGAGTCCGGCACGCGTTTCATGCAGACTATGGTATTCATCCGTCTTGTTCGTCGAAGGGGATCAGGCGGTCTGGTAGGTCTCGATCTCGTCGGAAGTCAGCGCGCACAGGCGAAACGCGACGAGGTCGATGAGGGAATCCGTCACATTCTTCTGCCGGAGGTTCCGCGCACGGGCGTCCTCCGAGACGGGTCGCGCCTCGCGCAGGGTGACGACGCGAGCGGCCAGCCAATCCAGAAAATCGTGTACGACATCGCGGTGCTCGCGGTCCCGATCCGGTTCCCCGTTCGGGGCCCTGGGCAGGAACGCGTCGATGAGCGCGAGCAACCCCGGAAAGATCATCTCCGTGAGCTCTTCGTCTCCCACGAGCTCCTCTTCGGTGATCTCCTCCCAACTCATCTCGTTCCAGTACAACTCGCACGCCTCCTCGAAGAGATGGAGTCGCACTTCCTCGGACGACTTGCGCAGGATGAGGTCACCGGGGGAGAGCCTCCGGCCCACGACCTTGCGCATGCCCCGGATGCGTTCCTGGATGAGGATTCGGCCGGCCAGAGCGTGGGCGCTGTCCGGCGTTTCGGCGGCTGCGGTTCGGGCTTGCGTTTCGTTGTTCACGGAGCCGAAGATGCGACGGCTTCGGGGAAGGAACAAGCCACGGGGCCAACGCCGCCGGCTGCCGGTGCAACGGCCGGCTTCGAGGGGGTGTTACCCAAGCGATGGGGACGTCTTTGGCGGAGGAAACGCGAACGCGTAACGGATCGCCGGGCGGCTCGAGAGGTCCGGGTTCCGGACCCGCGGAGCCGCCGGATCCCGGCGCCGACGAGCCCGGCCTCGTGGAGGCCGTGCAAGGCGGTGACCTGCAAGCGTTTTCCACGTTCGTGACGAGGTACACGGACCCGGCGTACGCGGTGGCGCTTTCGATTCTGCGCCACGAGCAGGACGCGGAAGACGCGGTGCAGGCCGCGTTCATTCGCGCGCTGGAGCGGATCGGGCAGCTGCGGCCGGGAAGCCGTTTCGGCCCGTGGTTCTACCGGGTGCTTCGAAGCACCTGCCTGAACCTCCGGCGGCGGGAGATGCTGCGGACCCATTCGGAGTTGACGGACACGGCGGCGTCGCGGGACGACCCGCACCGCGAGTTCGAACGGGGGTATGCCAGGGAGCGGGTGCTCAACGCGCTCGGACAGCTTCCGGAACGACAGAGAACAGCGGTCATGATGTACGACCTCGAAGGGTACGACCACGCGGAGATCGCGAAGATCCTCGGGATCGCGGTCGGGACGTCGAGGGCGAACCTTCATCACGGCAGACAGGCGCTGCGCCGGATTCTCGGCAAGGCGCCCGAATCAGGCACCGAAGGAGCGGATGAGGATGAGTAGGAGAGATGAGAGTCGGAACGGGGAGCACGGACCTGCGTGGGCCGAGTATCTCGAGCCGCTCCGGCCCGACGAACTCACCCGGCGCCGGTTGCGCCGGAGCGTGATGGCGGCGGCGGAAACGCTGTTCGAGCGGCCGCCGCTCTCTTGGCTCGATGTCACGGCAAGCTGGTCCGCGGCGCTGACGCCGCTGGCCGCGGGGCTGCTCGTGGCCGCCGGTGCGCTGCTGTATCGGATCTCCGTGCCGGAGGCGCCCGAGTTCGCCGTCGACCCGGATCCGGAGCCCGTCGGGCTCGTACGCTCTCTCGCGCCGGACGCCGAGGCGCCGCCCGCAATGCTCATCGACCTGGTCGAACCCAGTCGTGACGCGGTGCTGACGGCCGCGCTCATCAACCCGTAACACGCTGAAACGCGACACGAAGCTGGTACGTATGGACACCTCAAGATTCCGGGCGATTCTGCTCTTGGCGCTCGTCTTCGCGACGGGAGCGGCGGTCGGCGTGGCGGCGGATCGCCTCGATCTGTTCGCCGACGCGACGGTTGCCGATCCGCCGGCCGAGACTACGCCCTCGGAGACGCGGGAGCGCGATGGCGGACCGCGGGGCCGGCAGACGACGATCGAGCAGTTTGCCGATGAACTGGGCCTGACGACGGAGCAGCGGTTGGAGATTGAGGGATTCCTCGATCACTATCGCGATGAGGTGCGGTCACTGCGGCGGGGATACCAGGCATTGCTGGATTCGGTCCTGGTGGAGGTCGAGTCGGTACTGACGGATGAGCAGGTCGAGGACTACCGGGAGTTTCGTCGGCAGCGGTACGGCCCCGGGCGCGACCGGGAGCGGGGGCGAGGGGAACGCGACGATTCGCAAGGGAACGACTGAGAACCGAGAGACTGTCAACCGACCCCTTCGGGGGCGAGGAAACGATGACCACTAAACATAGATCAGGGTGCGGAGGCCGGCCGAGCGCCGGTCTTTGTCGATGGGGGTTGGTTCTGCTGCCGGGGCTCCTGCTCGCGGTGGCTTCGCCCCGGGCCGCGGCGGGTCAGGTTCAGGCGAGCGACAACGTCCGCCAGATCACCGCCGATGAAGCGGTCGAGATCGCGCTGCGCCGCAACCCGCTGCTGCTCCAGGCCTACTCTTCGATCGAGATGGCCGAGCACAACCGGCTGAGCGCCATCGGCCAGCTCCTCCCAGCCGTCAACATGAGCTTCGGCTACTCGAACTCATCGACAGGTCGTCTCGACGCCCTCAGCCAGGGGATCGTGGCGACGAGCTACTCCACCCAGATCAACGCCGGATACACGCTCTTCAACGGCTGGAGCCGGTTCACGGACCTGAAGGGTGCCCGTCTCGGAGTCGTAGAGCAGAACGCCCGCTATCGGGAAACCGAATTCCAGGTCATACAGGCGGTAAAGCAGGCTTACGCGGCGAACGTGGCTGCGCGCGAACTCGTCGGTGTCGAGGAGCGCCGCGTCCAGCGGCAGGCGGATCAGCTCGAGTTCGTCCGACAGCAGTTGGAGCTGGGGCGGGCGACGCGCTCGGACTCGCTCCGCTCTCAGGTCGACCTCAACAACGCGCAACTCGCGCTTCTGAACGCGCAGAACCTCGCACGTACGCGGACCTTCGAACTCACCGAGGTCATCGGCTCCGAGACGCTCGTGGCACCGACCGCCGAGGCGGAACTCGCCGTGACGGCGATCCCCTTTACGCGTGACGAGTTGTTTGCCATCGCCGATGTATCGGCTCCCGGGCTTCAGGCGGCCTCTGTGGCCGTCGAGGCCGCCGAAGCAGCGGTCTCGAGCGCGCGCTCCAGCTACCTGCCGTCGGTCACGCTCGGCGCCGGCTACGGGTGGGCAAATCAGGAGTTTCCTCCGTCCAACCGCTCCTGGTCGCTTTCGCTGCGAGGCAGCTATCCCCTCTTCAACGGCTTCCAGCGCGAGACGCAACTGTTTCGTGCCCGGGCCTCGGCGGACCAGGCCCGGCAATCCGAACGGGCCGCGCGCCTGAACCTCAGTTCCCTGCTCGACGCGCGATATGCGACGGCGCAGTCCGCGCTCGCGGTCGTGGATTTTGCCGCGCAGAACGTCGAACTCAGCGAGGAGAGCCTGCGGGTCGTGCAGGAGCGGTACCAGCTCGGGCTCGCCACGATCCTCGAACTCCAGGACGCCCAGATCACGCTCACGCAGGCTGAGGTCGATCTCGTCAGGGGACGCTTCGACTACGATGTCGCGGTCGCGGGAATCGAGGCCCTTCTCGGCCGGAGGCTCGACGAGCAACCCTGACCGTCCGTGCCGTGCCGCCTATCTTGTTCAACGGCGGACCCGTTCGGGGTGTCATTTCAGCGTGCCACGACGGCGCGGTCTCGCCGTCCCCGAAAGTCCGGCACGGACCCGACACGAGACGAGATACCGATGTCCATATTCGAACGCTGCAGGCGTCGCTTCCCCCTCCGCGGCCAACTCCCGGGCCATGCCGCGGTCTTCACTGCACTTGGACTCGCGGCCGCGGGCTGTGCGACCGGCGAGGCCAATGAGCCCGAGCAGACGCTCCAGACGCTGATCGCCGGACGCCAGACGATCGTCTCCAGCGTCGAGGCGACGGGGACGGTCGAACCCATCCGCATCATCGAGGTGAAGTCGCAGGCGGGCGGCGAGGTGCTCGCCCTGCCCGTCGAACTCGGGGACAACGTCGAGCAGGGGACGCTCCTCGTGCGCATCGACCCGCGCGACGTCAACAATGCGCACGCCCAGGCGCAGGCCGACCTGGACGTGGCCGAGGCCCAGGCCGATGTCGCGGAACGCCAGCTCGAACGGATCCAGGCGCTCCACGAATCCGACATTGTGACCTCGGAGGAACTGGAGAGCGCGATCCTCTCCTCGGCGAACGCGAGGGCTTCGCTGGTCCGCGCCACGACCAACCTCGCACTGGCCGAGGACAAGCTGGACGACGTGACGCTCCGCGCTCCGATCACCGGAACCGTCGTGGAGCGCACGGTGGAGGAGGGGCAGGTCGTCACGGGGACGCGCGACCTCACCGGCGGCACGGTGCTGATGCGGATGGCCGATCTCACCGAAGTCCAGGTGCGCATGCTCGTCGACGAGACGGACATCGGCCGGCTCGAGCCGGGACTGCCGGCCGATATCACCGTGGAAGCATATCCCAGCCGGACCTTCCGGGGGGCCGTCCTCAAGATCGAACCGCAGGCGGTCGTCGAGCAGAACGTGACGATGTTCGCCGTGCTCACGCGCATCTCGAATGAGGAAGATCTGCTCCGGCCGGGGATGAACGCGGACGTCGAAGTCGTGATCGGGCGCCAGGAGGACGTGCTGGCGGTAGCGAACAGCGGGATCAAGTCCCAGCAGGAGGCTGCTCAGATCGTCCGCGCCCTCGAGATCGACGCCGATGTCAACGCGCTTCTGCGCGACTTCCAGAGCCAGGGGCAGCCCGCGGAGGCGGCGGACGGGGATGCGGCGGCGGGCGAGGAGGAGCAGATGATCGGCGGAGTTCCGATGTCGGAATTCCAGTCGATGTCGCAGGAGGAGCGCATGCGCGTCTTCCAGAACCTCTCCGACGACGAGCGCCGAGAGATGATGCAGCAGTTCCGGAACAGCGGAGCCGGTGGACCGGGAGGTGGCGGGGCCGGACCGGCGCGGCGGCCCGATGAGCCCCGCCCGGCGTTCGTGTTCCGGTACGATGCGAGCGGCCTCCTCGACCTGAAGCCCGTCATGATCGGCCTCAGCGACTTCGATCACACGCATATCATACGAGGGCTGGAGGAGGGCGAGGAGATCGTCGCGGTCCCCGCCTCCCTCGTCGCGCAGCAGGAGTTCCTGGACCGAATCCGGAGCCGGACGTCGCTGCCGGGGGTCGGGGGAAGGTGAGGAACGTCCAATGATCTTCTTCGAGATTCTCCGGGTCGCGATGGATGCGATCCGCGCCAACAAGCTGCGCTCGTTCCTGACCATGCTCGGGATCGTGATCGGGGTCGGGGCCGTGATCACGATGGTGGCCCTCGGGGAGGGCGCGCAGCAGCAGGTCGAGAACCAGATCGAGTCGCTCGGGACCAACGTGCTCACGGTGCGCCCCGGGCAGGGGATGTTCCGCGGCGTGCGCGGCGGGTCGAACGCCCGCCTGACGACCGAAGATGTGGAGGCCGTGCAGCGGGGGGCTCCCGCACTGCTGGAAGTCGCGCCGGAGATGCAGGGGCAGTTGCAGGTCCAGTCCGGGCGCAACAACGCGAGCGTGCGGATTCTCGGTACGACGCCGAACTACGCGGATGTCGAGAACCACGTGGTCCAGTTGGGACGCTTCTTCGACGAGTCCGAGAACCGCGGCCGGCGGCGGGTGGCCGTGCTCGGAGGCGCGGTTCCGGCGGTCCTGAACACCGACGCCGCCGAACTCGTCGGCCGGACGATCTCGATCCGGAACATCTCCTTCGAGGTCGTGGGGGTGCTGGAGGAAAAAGGCGGATCGGGCTGGTTCAACCAGGATGAGCAGATCCTCGTTCCGCTGGAGACGGCGCAGTTCCGGCTGCTCGGAACCGACCGGGTCAACCAGTTCAAGGTCGTCGTCGAGAGCGAGGCGGCGATCCCGATCGCGATGGTGCAGATCGAGGACATCCTGCGGCGCGAGCACCGCCTTCCCCTGGGGCGGGAGAACGACTTCTGGATCTCGGACAGCGTGCAGTTCCTCGAGATGCAGCAGGAGACGACGCAGACGTTCACGATGCTGCTGGCCGGCATCGCCGCGGTGAGCCTTCTCGTCGGCGGCATCGGGATCATGAACATCATGCTGGTGTCGGTCACGGAGCGGACGAAGGAGATCGGCGTGCGCAAGGCGCTCGGCGCCACGCGAAACGCGGTGCTGCTCCAGTTTCTCCTCGAAGCCACGACGCTCTGCATGACGGGCGGCGTCTTGGGGGTCGCGTTTGCGTACGGCGCGGCGGAGATGCTCTCGCGCTCGGCGGGCTGGACGATGGCCATCGCGCCGGAAGCCATCGGCCTCGCCGTGATCTTCGCCGCCGCGGTGGGCGTGTTCTTCGGCCTCTGGCCCGCCCGGCGCGCGGCCCGGCTCGATCCGATCGACGCGCTCCGGTACGAATAGCGGGCACAGACCCTGATTGGCGGGACGTCGCGGGCCGACGTATGGTCCCGGCATGAGTGTTCCGCTGACATCACTTCCGGATTCCGCCCGTGTCTGGGTCTACGGGACGGACCGTCCGCTGACCCCCGAGGAGCGCGAGGCGCTGATCGGCGACCTGCGCGCGTTCGTCGATGTCTGGACCGCGCACGGGGCCGCGCTCAAAGCGGGCGTGGAGTGGGTCGAAGACCGATTCGCGGTCGTCGCGGTGGATGAGACTTCTGCGCCTGCTTCAGGGTGCTCGATCGATGCGATGTCGCGTCGGCTCGCCGCGCTCGAGGCACGCCTGGGCTGCTCGCTGCTCGACAGCACACGGGTGTTCTATCGAGCCGAGTCCGGCACCATCGAGAGCTGCCCGCGCGCCGAATTTCGAACGCGCGCCGCGGCGGGAACGATCGGCGAGGCGACGCCCGTCTTCGATCCGACCATCGATACGCTGGCGGCGCTCCGGGCGGGCGAACTGGAGCGGCCGGTCTCCCGTTCCTGGCACCGCCAACTCCTGGGCCGCTCCGGCGGACGGTCCTGACGCGGGGATCGGCGTGACGGGAGCCCCGGGGAGTGGCGCTTCCGGCGCCACGCGGGGGAAGCTGGCCTTCGCCCTCTCCGGTGGCGGCGCGCGGGCGGCGTACCAGACGGGCGTCCTGAGCCACATCGGAAAGCGGCTGCCCGGGCTCCGAATCCCCCTCCTCACCGGCGTCTCAGCGGGCGCGATCAACGTGGGCTTTCTCGCCGCCTACGACGGGAATCTGCGCCGCGCGACGCTGGCTCTGAAGCGCCGCTGGCTCTCGCTCACGACCGAAGAGGTGCTGCGCACCAACCCCGCGTCCCTGCTCAAGGTGGGGATCCGCCTCGGGGGATCGCTCCTCGGGGGCGGGACCGGCTTGAGTCCGCGCTTTCAGAGCCTCGTCGACACGTCGCCGCTGCGGGAGTTCATCGAGCGCGACGTCGGACTGGGACGGATCGACACGCGAATCAGGGCGGGGGACCTGGAAGCCGTGGGCCTCACCGCGATGTCGTACCAGACGGGGCGCACGGTCCTCTTCGTGCAGGGAGAGCCGCGGTCGGCCCCCAGGCCCGCAAGCGCGCACTACCGGCTCGTTCGGACCGACATTTCCGTGGACCACGTCCTGGCCTCCGCATCGATCCCGCTCGTATTCCCCGCCGTCAAACTCGGGCAGCAGTATTACGGGGATGGGAGCTTCCGTACCGCCGCACCGCTGGCACCGGCGATTCACATGGGAGCGGACCGCATCTTCACGATCTCGGCCCGTTACCGCCGCTCCGAGTTGGAGGCGCGAGCGCCGGATACGACCGGGTACCCGCCGCCGGCGAGAGTGCTGGGCCTGCTCCTGAACTCGGTTTTCCTGGACACGCTGGACTGGGACGCGGCCGCGCTGCGACGGATCAATCTCCTCGTCGACCGCCTCCCTCCCGAGGTGTCAAGGAGCCAGGGACTGCGGCACGTCGACCTCCTCATCCTCAGACCCTCGCTGGACATCGGGAAACTGGCGCGCGACTTCGAGATCGAGCTTCCGCCCGCGCTGAGGTTCCTCGTGCGGGGGCTGGGCACACCGGACATCAAGACCGCCGACTTCGTGAGCTATCTCCTGTTCGAGAGCGAGTACATCCGGGCGCTCGTGGATCTGGGAGCCGCCGACGCGGAAACGAACTGGGACCGCATCGAGGCGTTTCTCACCTGACCGTGCAACGGACGATCGTCCACTTCGCCGATCTCCATCTCGACTCCCCGTTCGCGTGGTGCGAGGCGACGGGCGACGTCGCGAGGCGGCGGCGCGAGGCGCTTCGCGAAACACTGCTCGCGATCGTGGAACTTGTGCGCTCGACCGGCGCGGATGCGCTCTTCTGCGGGGGCGATCTGTACGAGCACGATCGCGTCACGCTGGATACGGCGAACTTCCTCCGGCAGACTTTCGCCTCCCTCGACCCGGTGCCGGTCTATATCGCGCCCGGCAATCACGACTGGTATGGGCCGACGAGCGTTTACGCGACGGAGGGGTGGAGCGAGAACGTTCACATCTTTCGGGAGACGACGCTGCGGGCGATCAGCCTCGCGCCCGGAATCACGCTGTGGGGAGGCGCGCATTGCGCTCCCGCCAATACGGACAACTTCCTCGGCGACGGATTCCGGGTCTCCGGGGCGGGGACGCACATCGCGCTCTTCCATGGGGCGGAACGGTCGTGGCTCGCGGCACAGGGTGAGGGGAAGGCGCCACATGCCCCCTTCGAGACGGCCGACATCCCGAACAGCGGGCTGCATCACGCGTTCCTCGGCCACTATCACCGGCCGGCGGACGGCGCGCACCACACGTATCCCGGCAACCCCGACCCTCTGCAGTTCGGCGAGGAAGGGGAGCGCGGGCCCGTTGTGGCGGCGATAGACGCTGAGAGCGAGGTCACGCGCGAACGCCACGTCGTCGCGGTCACGCCGGTTCACGATCTGCGGCTCGATGTCACGGGCCTCACGAACCGCCAGCAGATTCGGGACGAGCTGCGCGCGAAGTCGGAGGACCTCGCGGGGCTCGCGCGTCTCACGGTGTGCGGGGATCTGGAGCCGTCGCTCGACCTCCAGGAGGACACGATCCGCGAACAGCTGCTCGAGACGTTCGAGGCCGTGCAGATCCGGAAGTCGGCGCTGCACCTTGCCTACGACCTCGAGGAGATTCGGCAGGAACCCACGGTGCGCGGACAATTCGTGGAGGACGTGCGGAAGTCGGAACTGCCGGAAGACGAACAGAGGCGCGTCTTGAGGATGGGGCTCCGGGCCCTCGACGGGCGCGACGACCTCGAGGTGCTGTGATGCGTTTCGAGGCCGTGAACGCCCATGAGTTCGGCCCGTTTCGGGACGAAACGCTGAAATTCGGACCGGGCATGAACGTTGTCTACGGCCGTAACGAGGCAGGAAAATCCTCCTGGCACGCGGCGCTCTACGCCGGACTCTGCGGCATGCGTCGCGGAAAGGGGGCGATGCGGAAGGAGGAGAAGCTCTTCGCGGCGCGCCACAGGCCCTGGGACGGCGACAAGTGGGAGGTCGGGGCGATCGTCGCCCTCGAGGACGGCCGGAGCGTGGAGTTGCGGCACGACCTCGCCGGGAGGATCGAGAGTGCCGCAGAAGACACGAGCGTGGCGCGGCGCGACTACGCGAGCGAGATCCTGTTCGAGGGGGCGCCGGATGGCTCGCGCTGGCTGGGGCTCAACCGCCGCTCCTTCCTCGCCACCGCGTGTGTGCGGCAGGCAGACATTCTCAGGGTCCGGGAAGACCCCGACTCTCTGCAGGAGGACATGCAACGCGCCGCGGCGACGGCGGGTGTGGACCAGACGGCGGCCGCCGCACTGCAACGACTCGAGGAGGTGCTGCGGGAACGCGTGGGTTCGACCCGGGCTCCGACGAAGCCTCTCATGACGACCGCGCGGGAGGTGGCGGACGCGCGCGAGGCTCTGGAGGCGGCGCAGGAGGCGCAGCGCGACTTCCAGGAGCGTCGCGCCGCGGTCGAGACGCTGGAGCGAGCGGCGAGGGAATCGCGGCGCCGGGTGGAGGCGGTGGAGGCCGTGCTCGCGAAGGGGGAGGCGGAAGCGTTCGTCGAGCGGTTGCAGGAGGCGCGGGCCCTGCACGAAGCGTTCCCCGAGGGGGCACCCCACCCGGCCCCGGAGGGCGGCGGGCTTACGCGGTCGGTCATCGAGGCGCTCACGACGTGGCGAAACCTCCCCGCCCCGGTCGAACTGACGGGCCCCTCGGCGCGAGAAATCGAACGGAGGATCGCGGGAGCCGACTCGGAGCTTGCGGCCGCGCGGGCGGTGGTCGCGGAAGCCGTCGCTGTGGAGGCCGAGACTCGCCTCGCCAGCGCCCGGGAGCTGGAGGCGCTCTTCCCCGAGGGCGGCCCCCGGATTTTCCCGGAGGAGGACGTGCGCACGCGGGAGTTCCGCGACGCACTCCGCGCCTGGGAGTCCCTTCCCGCGGTCGATGCGCCCGCCGGCCGCAGTGTGGAGGCACTCGAGGAAGAGCTGGCCGAATTCGAGCAGAGGCGGGCGTCCACGGTTCGAGTGCATCGGCCGGCGCGAAGCGTGAAGTGGGTGCCCGTATACCTGATCGCGGCCGTGGGCGGCGGCGTGATGATGTTGCTGGCGCCCGAACTCCGTCTTCCGGGAGCGATCGCGTTCATCGGGGGCGCCGCGTTCATCGTTTCGCACTGGCTCACCAGGGCGCGGGTGGACCGCTCGGAAGTGGGTCTCGCACTGGACGTGCACCTGCGCGGCGTCCGGCGGGAACTCGCATCGGCGCGCGCCGAACGGGAACGGTACGAGGACGGGCTCCGGCATCGGCGCGAGGTGATCGAGCGCATGCGTGAACTCGCCGATCCCGAGAGCGGGGGGGCGTCCGATCCGGCGTCCGATCCGGACGCGCTCGCGGAGACGCTGCGGCGCCAGCTGGAGTCCCGTCAGGCCGGAAGGGAAAGGGCCGCGCAGCTCGGCTCGCAGTGGGACGAGCTTCAGGGGCTGCTCGCCGGCTTATCTCTCGATGCGCTCGGCGCCGAGACGGAACGGCTGCGCGCCGCAGCCGGTGCTCTTCGCGCGGAAGCAGATGAGACCAGGCTCGCCGACGTCAGGACCCGAGGCATCACGCGGAGCGAACTGAACGCACTCGAACAGCGGACCGCGGAGCAGCGGCGCGAGTGGAGTGACGAGCGCGCTCGGCGTCTTGCGGCGGAGGCGCGGCACGCAGATCGGTCGAAACGGGCCGCCGATGCCGCGAACCAGCTGCGTGAAGCGGGGTCGCAGGTCGGCGTCACCGCCGAAGGGGATGAGGATCTGGCAGCCGCGCTGGATGAGTGGCGCGCGAGCCGTGAGCGCGCACTCGAGGAGGCCAGCGAGCGCAGCGAATCATGGGATCGCCTGCAACAGTTGCTTGGAGAGCGGACGCTGGACGAGTTCGCGGAAGAAGTTGAGCAACGCCGTCTCGGTGCCCGTCAACTCAGGGACCGGATCGGGGCCGACGCGTTCGCCAACGCTCGGACGGGGTGCCCCACCGAGGAGACGCTGGACAACCTGGGACGGGAGGCGGCGGCGAAGGGGGAGGAGGCGCTGCGCGCGAGAGGCCGGCTCACCGAACGCGAGCGCCATCTCCCCAGCGTGGCCGACGCGGAAGACACGCTGGCGGCGGCCGAGCGGGAACAGGCGAGAATCTCGCGGCTCAAGGAAACAGTGGACCGCACCATCGAATTCCTCAGGCAGGCGCAGGATCGCGTCATGCGCGATATCGCCCCGGTCCTCACGCAGACGGTCCTCGAGTGGCTGCCCGAGGTGACGGACGGCCGCTACACGGGGTGCCGAATCGACCCTGAGACTCTTTTTGTCGAGGTCCGGACGCCGCGGGGGCGCTGGCGTTCGGCCGAACTGCTCTCCCACGGCACGGCGGAGCAGATCTACCTGCTGCTCAGGTTCGCGCTTTCCCGGCATCTCACCCGGGAAGGTGAGACCTGTCCTCTCATCCTCGACGATGTCGTCGGCGCGTCCGACGCGGAACGGAAACAAGCGGTCCTGGAGACGCTGCTCGCGCTCGCCCGCTCGACCCAGGTCATCCTGTTCACGCACGAGGACGATGTGCGGGACTGGGCGAAGGGCAGCCTCGCTGAACCCGACGGACGCCTCATCGAACTCGCCGCGCGGCGGACCGAGAGCGGAGGGAACGGACTGGCCGCCGCTACTTGAAGACCTTGTAGTCGGTCGAGTGGCCCGGGTTCACCCTCGCGCTCGGATCGATGTGGTGGACCGCGTTGTTCACGGCGATCGCGGCCTCTCCGAAACCGGTCGAGATCAACTCCAGCTTCCCGTCGTAGGTGGCGATGTCCCCCGCCGCGTAAACGCCGGGGATGTTCGTGCGCATGCGCGAGTCCACCACGATGCACCTCTTCCGCAGTTCGAGCCCCCATTCGGCGATCGGTCCGATATTCGGAATGAAACCGATCAGCGCGATGACCTCGTCCACCTCGATTCGCTCCGTTTCCTTCGTCTTCGTGTGCCGGATCGTCGCGGCCTCCACCCGCTCGCCGCCGTGAATCTCCGTCACGGTGTGGAAGGTTCGGAGCCGCAGTTCGCTCCGTTCATGCGCTCCCTCAACCTGGGCGACCGTACTCTCGTGAGCCCGATAGCGGTCGGACCGGTGGATATGCGTGAGTTCACCGGCGATGTCCCGCAGCGCCCAACTCCAGTCGAAGGCGGAGTCGCCCCCGCCAACGAGGAGGACGCGTTTCCCCCGGAATGCTTCGGGGTCCTTCACCTGCGTCACAAGTCCCCGGTTCAGGAACTCATCCCAGCCCGGCACGCGCAGCGCCCGGCTCTTGAAAGCGCCCTTGCCCCCGGCAATGACGACGGTGCGCGTGGGCCGCAGCCCCTTGTTCGTGCGAAGATCGAAGCAGCCGTTTCCGGGATTGAGTTCGAGGACGCTCTCCTCGAGACAGACCTCCGCTTCGAACTGCAGGCCCTGCGTGACGAGTTCCCGTGCCAGATCCTTGGCGAGCACCCGGGGGAAACCGGCCACATCGAAGACATCCTTTTCGGGATACAGCGCCGTCAGCTGGCCGCCGAGTTCGGGGAGGACATCGATGATGCGGGCCGAGACGCCGCGCATGCCGGCATAGAACGATCCGTAGAGGCCGGTCGGCCCGCCGCCGATGATCGTGATGTCGACCGTTTCGTTTTTCAAACCCAAACCGTTCAAGCCATTCGGCAATGGTCAGACCGCGCTCTTCCACTTCCGCCGGAGGCAGTGTGTTCCGTAGTCGATGATCGCCCAGACCGACGTGACGCCGACGAGCAATACGAGTGCGGGAACATATCGAGGGTCGAAAATGAGGGCGAGGAGCGTCAGAAACTGCAGGCCCGTGGCGATTTTTCCCGGCCACCGGGGCTTGAAGGGGATGATGATGGAGACGAGCCGTGCGAGGAGATAGCACCCGGCGGTATACAGGTCCCGAAGGATCAGGATGAGGAACGACACGCCTTCGAGGCCGCCCGTGGCCAGGAAGCCGGAGAGTGCGAGCAGCACGAAGAGCTTGTCGCAGAGCGGGTCGAGAAGGAGTCCGACCTGGGAGCGGGTCCCGCTGACCCGGGCGATGAATCCATCGAGGACGTCCGTCGCGCCCGCGGTGGCCACGAGTGCGGCCATGAGCCGGGGGTCCGCGACCACGATGAAGGCAAGGCCAAGCGGTATGCGGCTCAGCGACAGGAGGTTCGACAGGGTGAGAAACCCCGGATCGTGTGTCTGTATCTGATTCCTCCGCTTCGACCTGGTGGACGGACCCGCCCCGCGCACCGGAAGATGCATGTTCCTGGGGCGGGCCTCCAGTGCCCGGGCGAGCGTCGCCGATGGCTCTCCGCGTGCGTCGCGAAGCACGTGTCTACTGTGGAAGCTCGGCGCTGTCGGCTCCGGGGTCGTCGGCGTCCGGTCGCGGGTCCAGCATGACCATGTCCTCCACGACCACGTCCACGGTGGGGATCGCGATTCCGTCACGCTCGAACGATCCGTATTCGAGGTGCCCTTCGACGTAGAGGCGCGAGCCCTTGTGCACATACTCGCCGACGGTTTCCGCCTGGCGGCGCCAGAATGTGAGGCGATGCCAGTCGGTACGACGCTGGGTCTCCCCGTTCTTGCGGAACACGCGGTTGGTCGCGAGGGACAGGTGTGCGACCGCAGTGCCGGAAGCGGTCTCGCGCACATCGGGGTCGCTGCCGGCGTTTCCGACGAGGATGACCCGGTTCACGGTTCTCGACATGATTCTTCTCCTTTGTGATGCGTGAATGGGCGTGGCGGGCACAGTGAGACACGCAATACTTCAGTCCGACGCCGGCGCTTCAAACACCTTCTCCGCCAGCACCGGAGGTGGCCGATCACACCTTGACGCCGCGGCCGAAAGGGGGTTTGGTGAGGGATGACCCGGACGGACCTCTCTCCTGACGCGTTACGCGCCCGTACGCGTGCCCGGCGCGGCCTGATCCTGATCGCCGTCGCCATCGTTCTGTCGGCGGCGATCTCCGTCATCGAGGTCATCGTCCGCGCGACGCTCGAGGGCCCGCGAATCACGGCGCTGGCCCATTCGGCGGAGGGGCTTGGGCCGGGTTCCGCGGTCTGGGTGGCCGGGAGGTCGGTGGGGCGCGTGCTGTCGATTTCCTTTTGGCCCCCCGAAGCGAACACCGACGGTGGGTCGTTCGAGAGCCACGTCGTGATCGAAGCCGTCATCGACCGCGTCGCCGAGCCCATCCTGCGGGCGGATGCCACGGCCGATGTGCGCCCCTCGGACCTCGTGGCGCCCGTCGTCCTCTCCGTGAACCCGGGTACGGGCTCCGCCCCCCCCTGGAGATACTCGGACACGTTGCGTGCTTCCGGTCCGCCGATCGAACCGGAGACGGTGATGGAGCTGGCGGATTCGCTGTTACGGGCCGTGCGCACACTCGAAGGTGATGCCTTCGAGGCGCAGGAAGCGCTCGGTTCGGATCAGGGCTCGCTCGCCCGCTTTCGGGAGGATCCGGGCACGCTGGCCGGGCTGCGAAACAGTCTCGAGCTGCTGGACGAACTGCTTCAGCGAGACCTGCAACGCTCCTCGCTCGCTCGGATCGCCACCGACACGCTCGTGAGCGCGGCCGCGCGGCGCGTGCAGGAACGGTTCACGGCTTGGGGGGAGGCCCCCGAGTTCGCGAGTGCCGGCCGCCAGGCCGAAACGACGGCGGAGGCGCTCGACGCGCTGATGTCCCGACTCGCAGCGATTACCGCGCGTCTGGACCGTGGTGAAGGCACCGCGGGTCGGGCCCTGGTGGATGGAGAGATCCGGCGCCAGCTCTCGGCCTTGCGCATCGCTGCCGCCGAGCTGGCGGAAGACCTCGGTTACAACCCGTCGCGCTGGCTGCGTATCCGCGTCTTCTGACAGTTCCGCGGGAGCGCTCAGCGCGGGGGCTCAGATCCTCCGCTTCGGGAGCCCGCCGTGGACGGCGAACTTGAGCAGTTCCGTCTTGCGGCCGCGCTTCCGCCGAATACCGATGATGACGTGGTCGACGATCTGGTCGCGGTCCTCGATCGAGACCGCCACGTCGACCGACCCATCGGCGGCCGTGATCCGCGTACGCACAGACCGGCCCGGCTCCGCGTCCGCCGTACGCGCCGGATTCCGGCACAGCGTGCGGGAGGAACGGCGCCCGCCGGGCACCGGGCGCGACAACTTCAACAGGCGGAACCAGTCGGGCTGATAGCTGATCCGCCAGAGATTGCCGAGCTGGTCGAGTCCTCTTCCTTCTCGATTGTGTCTTGCCATCCGACGCTCGCGGGTAGCAGTTGCGGTTGAGGCGCAGTCGCTTGACCGTGCCCGGCGGCACCATTATGGTCGGAGGGTCCACCTCGGACCACATCCCCCGGCCGCAAGCAGGACACCTCACGATACGACCATGCCGCACGCGGCGTGGCTGCAACCCGGCTCACTCTCTCTCGGAGGAAGGCGATGGACATCGCCGAACTCAAGTCGAAGTCGATCGGCGAGCTTCATGACCTGGCCGAAGAACTCGACATCCACAACTTCTCGGGTCTTCGTAAACAGGATCTGATCTTCCGGATCGAACAGAATCTTCTCGATTCCGACATCGTCCTCAGGGGCGAGGGCGTACTCGAGATTCTGCCGGAGGGCTACGGCTTTCTGCGGAGCCAGGATTGGAACTACCTCTACGGCCCGGACGACATCTACGTCTCTCCCTCCCAGATCAAGCGCTTCGACATGCGGACGGGGGACACGATCCAGGGCCGGGTGCGGCCGCCGAAGGAGGGGGAGCGGTACCTCGCCCTGCTGAAGGTGGAGACGCTCAACGGCGTGGATCCGGACAAGGCGAAGCACCGGATCGCGTTCGACAACCTGCGGCCGCGGTATCCCGAGGAACGGCTTGTCCTCGAGCAGGAAGACGGCGACGTGTCGATGCGGATTCTCGACCTCATCGCGCCGATCGGGAAGGGGCAGCGGAGCCTCATCGTCTCCCCGCCGAAGGCCGGAAAGACGATCCTTCTGCAGAAGATCGCCAACGCGATCGTCGAGAACCAGCCGGACGCGAAGGTGATCGTGCTCCTCATCGACGAGCGGCCCGAAGAGGTCACCGACATGGAGGAGAACGTTCCGGCCGAGATCATTTCATCTACGTTCGATGAGCCGGCCGACCGCCACACGCAGGTCGCGGAAATGGTGATCGACAAGGCCAAACGGCTGGTCGAATACCAGCACGATGTCGTCGTCCTGCTCGATTCGATCACGCGCCTCGCGCGGGCCTACAACACGACGGTCCCGCACTCGGGCAAGATCCTCTCGGGGGGCGTGGACGCGAACGCGCTCCACAGGCCGAAGCGTTTCTTCGGCGCGGCGCGAAACATCGAGGAGGGCGGAAGTCTCACGATCATCGCGACGGCCCTCATCGAGACCGGCAGCCGGATGGACGAGGTCATCTTCGAGGAATTCAAGGGCACCGGAAACAGCGAAGTCCTGCTGGATCGCCAGATCTCCGACAAGCGCATCTATCCGGCGATCGACCTCAACCGCTCGAGCACGCGCAAGGAGGAACTCCTCCTGAACGACGTCGAACTCAACCGGATGTACCTGCTGCGGAACTTCCTCTCCGACATGCCGCCGGCCGAGGCGATTCAGTTCATGATCGAGCGGATCCAGCGCACGGACACGAACCAGGAGTTCCTCGACTCGATGGCGGGCGGCTAGCCGGTCTCAGGATCCGATGGCGCCCCTCCTGACGGCGCGGGTAGTTACGGCACCTCCAGCCAGCGGTCTTCCAGCACCTCCAGCAGCGCCGAGCGCGTGTCGTCTCCCACCGTGATCGTCACGCGGTACGTTCCGGGGGACACCGGCCGGCCGGCACCGCCCTGACCCTGGAGGCCGGGGTTCATGCGCAGGTCCCACTGCACGCGGTTCAGCCCCGCGTGGCCGGTCCCCTCGAGTTCGCGCACGACCCTCCCCGTCGCGAGGTCGGAGACTTCGATCGACACGTCGTCCGGCGAACCCAGATAGTACTGGATCATCGTACCCGCCGGGGCGCTCTCTCCCGTCCAGTTCTTGTCGCCCGTCACCGAACGGCTGCGACGGATGTCGTTCTTCCACAGGACGGCGGAGCGCGGCTCAAAGAGGTGCGCGTCGCTCTCCAGGATGCTGTCGCTCATCGCCTGGAGTGCGGTGATATCGTCGACCACGTAGATGCTGCGGCCGTGTGTCGCGAGCACGAGGTCGTTTTCGCGCGGGTGCACGAGCACGTCATCGATGCGGACGACGGGCAAACCCGGCATGAAGTCGTGCCACGTCCCGCCCTCGTCGAACGAGACATGGAAGCCGAACTCGGTGCCGACATACAGCAGGTTCGGGTTCCGCGGATCCTGCCGGACCGTGTTCACATTGCCGAACGAGGGCAGATTCGAGGCGATGTCCTCCCACGTCGCGCCGTAGTCGTGCGTCACGTACACGTAGGGGCGCAGGTCATCGTTCTTGTGCCCGTCGATCGAAACGTACGCGGTCGCGGGGTCCACATGAGAAGCCTCCACGCGGGACACGTAGTGCCGCGTCGTGCCGCCGGGGAGGTTGCGACTCACTTCGGTCCAGGTCGTTCCGCCGTCGCGGCTCACCTGGATGTTGCCGTCGTCGGTCCCGGCCCAGAGCAGGCCCGGGACGAGAGGAGACTCGGTGATCGACGTCATGCTGCTCCACATCGAGACGCCGTCGTTCCGCGACAGGGTGCACTCCATCCCGCGGTCGAACTGGTTGCAGCGCGGGACGCTGTTGACCACCTCCATCAGGACCTCCGCATCCCGGTCGATGTCCTTTGAGAGGTCCGAACTCATCGTCCACGTCTGTCCCCGGTCGCGCGACGTGAAGAAGCGGTTGCCGCCCGCATGCAGGGTGCGCGGGTTGTGGGGGGAAAGCAGGAAGGGCGTATTCCAGTTCCATCGAATCTCGGTATCCGGTGACGGGGCGGGGGCGATGTTCGTGTCCTCCGGATCGTCCTCATCCGGAGCCTGGGGCGTGATGGGGCGGGTAACCCCCTCCCGCAGATCCACGCGCCGGAGACGCCCGTTCTGGGACTCGACGAACACGATCGCCGGGTCCGTCGGATCCACCTGCGTATAGAACCCGTCTCCGCCGCCGACGCGATACCAGTCCTCCGCGAGGATCGGGCCCGAGCGCACGGAACTCGGCCCACACCAGCTGCCGTTGTCCTGAAGGCCCGTGCACACGTAGTAGGGGCGGCGCATGTCGACGGACGCGTGATAGGGCTGCCCGACGGCCCACGGCCGCAGCGCCTCCCAGGTCTCGCCCTGGTCCCAACTCACGTCGATCGACCCATCGTTACCGACGATGAGGTGGTCGTGATCGGCCGGGTTGATCCAGACCGCGTGCTGATCGACGTGGCCGTATCCGGTCAGCACCTCCCAGGTGCGGCCGCCATCGCGTGACTTCGACACGCGCTGATCCACGGTATACACGAGATCCGGATCCTCGGGAGAGACACGGATCTGGCTGAAGTACATCGGACGGCCGTTCTCGTTGCTGCGGAACTCCCACGTGCGGCCCTTGTCCACCGATCGCCAGACCCCGGACCACTGCGGATCCGGCGGGAGCGAATCGGCTCTCGCGAGGCGGCGCCATTCCTCCTCTTCCTCCTCGGAGAGCGGCGTCTCCCGGTCCGCGGCGACTTCGATCTGGGCGTAGACGACATCGGGATCGGCCGGCGTCATGGCGAGCGCGATGCGGCCCAGCGTGCCGCCGGGGAGTCCGGATCCCTCGACGGGCGACCAGCTCTCCCCGCCGTCGTCCGACCGCCAGATGCCGCTTCCCGGCCCACCGCCGACGAAGCAGCACACGGAACGACGACGCTGGTATGTGGAGGCGAACAGGACGTCGGGGTTCGAGGGATCCATGACGAGGTCCGTCGCGCCGGTGTCCTCGTCCACCGCGAGTACGTGGCGCCAGGTCGCCCCGCCATCGCTGGACTTGAATACACCCCGCTCGGTGTTGGGTCCGAAGAGGTGGCCGACCGCGGCCACCCACACGACATCGGGATCCGTCGGGTGCACGATGACGCGCGCGATGCTCTGCGTCTCCCGGAGACCGACGTTTGCGAACGTGGCGCCGCCGTCGGTGCTCTTGTAGACCCCGTAACCGAAGGACGAACTCTGCCGGTTGTTGGCCTCGCCCGTCCCGACGTAGAGGACCTCGGGATCGGAGGGTGCGAGGGCGAGAGCGCCGACGGAATGCGTTTCGTAGCTGTCGAAGATCGACTCGAACGTCGTCCCGTTGTTCGTCGTCTTCCACAGTCCCGCGGTCGCGAAGCCGACGTAGTAGATCCGCGTGTCCTCGGGGTGGACCGCGAGGTCGTCGACGCGGCCGCCCTGCCCCGTCGGGCCGATGGACCGCCAGCTAAATCCCTGCAACAGCGGGTGCTCGGGGGCGTTGAGGACGGCTTCGGACGCTGCCTCCCCGTTGCCTTCCTGCGCGTACACGGGGGGCGCGAGCGCGAGGGTGAGCGCAAGGAGCACAAGAACGATGGTCGAAGGGGCGTACGAGCGTGATACGTATGGCATGGAGTCTTCTCTCGCTGTGGACCGGGGTGGCGACCCGGCATTATCCGACGGGCGGTCGGAGTCTGTCAAAGCGGAAGCCGCGGCGGCACCTGACGACGGGCGCCGGGCTCCGGACGGCGACTTGCCCGCCGGTCCCTCGAAAAGCATGCTGCGGAGGACCGCGTGACCGGAGGATCCATGCCGATATACGAGTACAGGTGCCGCGACTGTTCACACGAGTTCGAACTCCTTGTTCGGGGTCAGATGACCCCTGCGTGCGCTTCGTGCGGGAGTGCGGAACTGGACAGACTCATCTCCCTGCCGCGCGTCCATTCGGAGGCCCGCAAGGAACGGTCGCTCTCGGCCGCGAAGAAACGCGACGCGAAGCTGGGGAGCGAGCGCACGCGGGCGCAGCGGGAGTACGAGTTGAGCCACAACGACTGAACGCTGCGGGCTGGCGCGGTGCGCGGGGGGGGGACGGAGATGACGGGATGACGGACGCCTATGCCGAGGGACTGGCCGAGCACGGGATCCAGGACGTACAGCCCCTCTACCGGCAACTTCTCCTGCGCCTGAAAGCTCGGGACGAGGGAGCCTACGAGCGTGCCGTCGCTCGCTATCGGTCGGATGTGGAAGGCGCGGCGGGGGGCGGCGAGGCGCTGGAGGCGTGGCTTTCCTACGGGGCGTGGCTGGCTTCCAGCCTCGAGCCCGGCGGACTCTTCACGATTTCGGCGGAAGGACTCGCGGCGCGCACGCCGGACCCGCTCCCTTCTGGTTCCATGCTGGTCCATCTGCCCGATGCGGCGAACCGGAAGGGATTCGTGATCGCCATGCCCGCCGCCCCGTCCGAAGCTCAGCGCGCGACGGCCGATCTTCTGTGTGAGTAGGGGTTCCCGCCGGCCGGGGCGGGGGAGGAAGAGGATGATGAGGACGAGGCTGATGAGGATGGATGAGGTGGAAGAGGAGGCACGGCCGTGACGCAAGGCACCCTGCAGCACGAACGCATCGAACGCCGCGCGCTGGAGCAGGAAATGCGCGAGTCGTTCATCGACTACTCGATGAGCGTCATCGTGCAGCGCGCGCTCCCCGATGCCCGCGACGGCCTGAAGCCGGTCCATCGCCGCATCCTCTACGCGATGCTGGAGGAGGGGATGCGCCCCTCACGACCGCACAAGAAGAGCGCGACGGTCGTGGGCGACGTGCTCGGCCGGTATCACCCGCACGGGGACGGCGCCGTGTACGACACCATCGTCCGCATGGTGCAGGATTTCTCCCTGCGCTATCCGCTCATCGACGGCCAGGGGAACTTCGGCTCGATCGATGGCGATTCTGCCGCCGCCTACCGCTATACGGAAGTGCGGATGACGCCGGTGGCGATGGATCTCCTCGATGACATCGAGCGGGACACGGTCGACATGCGCCCCAACTTCGACGGGCGCCTGACCGAACCGGAGGTCCTGCCCTGTCGTCTTCCGCATCTCCTCCTGAACGGCAGCGACGGGATCGCGGTCGGCATGGCGACGAAGATCCCGCCGCACAACGCCGGGGAGCTCCTGGGCGCGGTCGACCACCTCGTCGCGAACCCGCATTGCGACATCGACGATCTGCTCGCCCGCCTGCCCGGGCCGGACTTCCCGACGGGCGGGTTCATCTGGGGCCGGGCCGGCATCGAGTCCGCGTACCGGACCGGGCGCGGGCGCCTCGACATGCGCGCCAGGGTCCACCTCGAGGAGGGCCGGTTCGGGAAGAGTTCGCTGATCGTCACCGAGCTTCCGTATCAGGTGAACAAGACGCGCGTCATCGAGCAGATCACGAAGCTCGTGCGCGCCGGGCGCGCCGACGCGATCACGGACCTCCGAGACGAGTCCGACCGCGACGGGATCCGGCTCGTGATCGAACTCAAGCGCGATGCGAAGCCGCACAAGGTGCTCGCGACGCTCTTCAAGAAGACTCAGCTCCGCTACACCTTCGGCGTGATCATGCTCGCGCTCGTCGAGGGGAAGCCCGAAGAGCTGGACCTGCGGGCCGTCCTCGGCACCTGGATCGACCACCGGCTCTCCGTCATCCGCCGTGGCGCCGCGCACGACCTCGCCCAGGCCGAACAGCGCGCGCACGTGGTCGAGGGGCTGCGGACGGCGCTCGACGACATCGACCGGGTCATCGACATCATCCGCAGCGCGAAGACGCCTGCGGCGGCGCGGGAGGGACTCCTGGCGGCCTTCGACCTCACGGAGCGGCAGGCAGATGCCATCCTCGCCATGCGGCTCGTCCAGCTGACCGGTCTCGAGCGCGACAAGCTGGCCGAAGAGCTGAAGGCGCTGCGCGCGGAGATCACGCGGCTCACGGCGCTGGTGCAGGACGACGCGGCGCGGCGAGGATTCCTGCGCGAGGAGATCGGGAATCTCGCGCGCCGCTACGACGATCCCCGACGTACCGAAATCCTCGACGGTGACGGCGAGTTCCGGCTGTCCAAGGGGGGCGGGGGCGAGGCGCAGCTGGTGCTGGCCAGCCGCGGCGGCTACGTGAAGGCGCAACCCGCCGCGACGGGCGGCGGGATGGCGGGCGCCGAGGTGCTGTCGGACCGGGAAGGCGACTTCGCCCGCTACGCGTTTCTGACCCGGGGGGGGCACACCCTGCTCGCGATCACGGCGCGGGGCAACGCGCATGCGCTACCCGTCTCGGCGCTGCCGCGGGGCACGCGTAGCTCCCGGGGCCGCCACGTTGAAGCGTTCATAGATCTCGAGCTGGGAGACGAGATCGTCGCGCTGCTCGCCGCCGAGACTTTCGCCGATGACCGGTTTCTCGTGGTCGCGACGAGGCAGGGTCACGTCAAACGCTCGGCGCTGGCGGAATACGTGAACGCGCGGAGCGCGGGCATCATCGGGGCCGGAATCGCGCGGGGCGACGAGGCCGTGGCCGCGTTCGTCACCGACGGGAGCGGCGACCTGCTGTTCGCGACGCGAGCCGGCCAGGCGATCCGCTTCCCCGAATCCGCGATTCGCCCGATGGGACGCACGGCCCGCGGCGTGAAAGCCATCGATCTGGCGCGCGGGGACGTGGTGGTCGCGGCGGCGGCGCCGCGCGCAGATTCCGATCTGCTCGTGGCTACGGCCGCCGGCTACGGCAAGCGCATCCCGTTCACCGAGTTCAAGGTCCAGGGCCGTGCCGGCAAGGGGTTCATGGTCCTGCCCGAGCGAAAGCGGACGGGTGGTCTCGTGGGGTTCATCGAAGCTCACGATGGGGACGAGGTGGCCTGGGAACTGTCCGACGGATCCGTGGAGGCGACATCGGCGGCGAGCGTGATCCGCCGCTCTCCGCGCGAGGCCGGACGCCCGGTCGTGCGGCTGGGTGCCGGCGTGGCGGTCGAGGCCGTGCACCCCATGCACTCGGGACGCCGGGCGCACACCGGATCTCCTCCTACCGCCGACACGGAAGAGCTTCCGCTCGGGGAACTGCCGCCGGACGGCGAGGACTCGCAGGCCGAGTTCAAGTTCGAAGGTTAGAGCACTGGCGTTCACGGGACGCGCGCCAGCGGACGATATCGACACTCGCCGACGGCATCCCTAGGTTCCGCCTTCGTCCACAACGCCGCCCGGGGGGATCCATGCACAGACTCTGCGTGATGTTCGTGGCGTCCGCGCTCGTCGGCTGCGGCGGCGGGGCCCCGGAGGACGGCAGCGGGAGCGCGGCGTCCGCGCCGGCGCCGGGCGACACGGCGGCCATGCACGCCGCGCGGCTGGCCGAGAGTCTCGGCGGACGCGACGCCTGGGATCGAACGCGCTACCTCTCGTTCCGCTGGATCGTCGAGCGTGACGGCCAGATCGTGGCGAACCGTGAGCACTCGTGGGACCGGTACGACGGGCGATACCGCATCGCCTACGAGGCCGACGGGGCTTCCCATCTCCTGCTCTTCAATCTGAACGAGATCGAACCCCACCCCGAACTCGACAAGGTTCCGTCCGGACGCGCCTGGGTCGGGGGGGAGGAGTTGACCGGAGCCGCGCGGGACTCCGTACTCCGGCGTGGCTACGGCGCCTTCATCAACGACACCTACTGGGCGATCATGCCCTACAAGTGGGAAGACCCGGGGGTGCATCTCGCCTACGAGGGGACGCGCACGCTCTCCGATGGCGAGGCGTACGACGTGGTCCGCCTCAGCTTCGACCAGGGCCTGGGTGTGACCGAGGACCAGTACTGGGGCTTCCTCGACGAATCGGGGCGCATGTTGGCCTGGCAGTACCATTTGGGCCGGGCGGAGGCCCCGGGGGAGGTGATCTGGTGGTCCGACTGGCGGCCGGTCGGAGACATCCAGTTCGCCATGACGCGGCTTCTGGATGGCGGAGATCGTTTCATCTATTTCGAGGATGTCGCCGCGGGTGAGACGGTCCCGGCGGGACGCTTCGATCCGCCGGCATCTTGAACGAGCCCGGATCCGGGACCGAGGGGCCCGACGCGATCGCCTCGAGCGATGAGCGGGGGCGCCGGTACCGGGAGGGCCTGTACGAGCCGCTCGACGAGAGCACGCTTCCGGACGCCCCGGACACGGAGGCCTTCCCCGACCGCGGGCATGGGCCGCCATTCAAGTTCGTCCGCCGCATGTCGCGCGTGCCCCGCCTCAAGCACATCATCGGCCCCTCCGTCATCGCGCTCGGCATGGGCCTGGGGAGTGGCGAGTTCCTCCTCTGGCCCAACCTCGTGGCCGCGAACGGCTTCTCCATCTGGTGGCTGTTCTGGATCGGCGTCGTGACCCAGTTCGTCGTCATCGGCGAGATCGAACGCTGGACGATAGCCACCGGCGAGTCGACGTTCGCCGGCATGGCGCGGCTCGACCGGCTGGGGTTCTGGCCGTGGCTGTTTCTGATCGCGACGCTGGTGAGTTTCTTCTGGCCCGGATGGGCGTCGCAGTCGGCGGAGTTCGTGGGTCAGATCGTCGTCCTCGTCGGGGGACCCCAGATCCAGTGGCAACCGATGGCGCTGCTCATGCTCGCCTGCATCTGGTTCGGGCTCGCGGTCTCCCGGATCGTATACAACGTCCTGGAGCGCTGCGAGATCGCATTGGTCGCGGGGTTCTTCCCCCTCCTCCTCATCACGCTCCTGGTCGTCGGTCTCGTCCCGTCGCACTTGCTCGAACTGGCGGTCGGCGCCGTGTCGTTCGGCAGCGCTCCGGCGAGACTCTTTACGGGCGATCAGTTCCCGACGCTGATTCTGGCGGTCGCGTATGCCGGTACCGGGGGCACGCTGCTTCTGGCGCAGTCGCTGTGGCTGCGCGACAAGGGTTTCGGGATGGCGAGATTCCAGGGTCGCATCGCCGGCATCAGGGGACGAAACGAGGACATCAGCACGACCGGGTTCGTCTTCGACACGAACGACCCCACGCAACTCGGGCGTTTCCGGGGCTGGATGCGGGTCGTACACCAGGAACTGTTCGTCACCTTCGTCGTCCTCACGCTCCTGAGCGTCGTCATCACGTGCATGCTCGTCGCAGCGACGATAGGCACGGACAACCCGGGGATCGCGGGCGACCTGACCACGATGGTGACGCTGCAGGGCGAGGCGATTGAGCGCGTCGGCGGGCTGTGGCTTCGGGTCCTGTTCCTGTTGGGTGGATCCTTCGTCATCTTCTCGACTCAGCTTGCGATCCTCGACACGGTCACTCGGATCACGGGCTGCATCTTCTACGAGCGCTTCGGATACCGGACGCGCTTCTTCACGCAGAAGCGCACCTTCCTCGTGTTCCTGACGATCTTCGTGCTGGCGGCGATGGGGATCATCGCCGCGTCGTGGGTGGGCGGTGAGGCGCTGGATGTGCTTCAGCCCGATTTCCTGCTCCTCATAGCCGGCCCGTTCACGATGTCCAGCATGTTCCTGTTTACGCTCGTCATCGGCTACATGAACGTGCGGCGTCTGCCCGCCGAGTTGGGGCCACCGACCTGGAAGCGCTGGAGTCTGTTGTGGGCCGCCGTGCTGTGGGGCTGGTTCACGGCCGAACAGCTGTCACGGACTACCATGCTGGTCGTGGGGATCGACCCGCAGTTCATGGAGTCGCTGGCGCTTCACCCGATACGGATCGTGTTCTACGCCCTGTGGCTGTTGTCGCTGGCGTGGTTCGCGGCCCGTACTCTCCCGGGCCGCGCGACGCGGGCGGCCTAGCAGGAACGAGCCGGGCGGTGGCGGCCTCTCAGCTCGAGGGGGCCGGCACCGCTTTCGCCATCTTCTCGGACATTTCCTCCGCACTCTTCATCTGCGAGAGATCGAGTGTGAAATCCGGCCGGTCCGCGGGAGAAAGCTTGTCCATCAGTTCGCGGATTTCGCGGGGCGCCAGACCGGTCGCCCGGAGGTCCTCACTCGTCGCCACCCCTTCGGCGTGGATCGACCCCGACTCGGCGTCCGCCCGCAGCAGGCTCCGCAGGACGTCGAGTTCGCCCGCGCTCAGTCGTGCCCCCAGCACCTCGTAGTCGATCCAGGCTTCGTAGCTGAGCGGCGCCACGCGCTGGAGCATGCCGGCCATCACCCGCCCGTACTCCTGGATTTCCCATTGGGCATGCGCATCCACTCGCAGTCGGAGAAAGTGCAGCAGGTTGTGCAGATCGATCTTCCAGTACCACTGCGTATAGGTGGACAGGGGGAGGTCGATGCGCGCGAGTTCCCGGGCGACATCTTCGGACAGCAACCACCCGTACGCGCCCGCGGCATCCTCACGCAGGCGCTCCCACCGGTCGATCGCGTCCTGGTAGAGGTCGCTCGGGGCGGGATCCATCTCCCGGCCCTGGTTGTTCAGTCGGCTCTGATAGGCGAATTGCTCGTGGTCCGGCTCATAGAACAGCAGAGGCAACAGGCTGTAGCGGGCGCTGAGTTCGTTCACTGACGCGGTGCGGTGCCGGATCCACTGGCGCGCCACGAACATGGGCATCGAACAGTGAAACTTGAACTCGACCATCTCGCTCGGCGTCGTGTGGGCATGACGCCGCAGATACCGGACAAGACCGCGGGTCTGGCTGACCCGTCGCGTGCCGGCTCCGTAGCTCACACGCGCGGCCGCCTCCACGTCGGCGTCCGAACCCATGTAATCGACGAGCGCGACAAAGCCGTGGTCGAGCACGGGGAAGTACCCGCCGAGAATCTCCTCGGCCGCGGGAACGGTCGGTCTCCTGGTCGTCTCCATGAGCTGTGAGAATATCAGTTGGACAACACGCGAGCGACCGCGCGCTGCCACCCGGAATAGAGGTTCTCCCGCGTTTCCGCGTCCATGCCAGGCTGCCACGCCCGGTCGTGCCGCCACAGGGCAGCGGTGTCTCTAACACGTGCGAACAGGCCCGCGCCAAAACCGGCCAGCATGGCCGCTCCCAGTGCGGTCGTCTCCGTTACGACGGGCCGTGCGATCTCGAGATCGAGGATGTCTGCGAGAAACTGCATGGCCCAGTCGTTCCGCGTGAACCCTCCGTCCACTCGCAGGCTCGCGGGGCGCGGCGCTCCGTCCGCCTGCATCGCTTGGATCAGTTCGCGCGATTGGTAGGCCACGGCTTCCAGGGCCGCGCGGGCGATCTCGGCCCGTCCCGTATCGCGCGTCATCCCGAGGAGCGCGGCGCGCGCTTCCGGATCCCAGTGGATGCCGCCCAGCCCGACGAAGGCCGGGACCAGCACGACCCCGCCTGTCGAATCCACGGAACGGGCGAGAGCCTCGGTCTCGGCGGCGTCGGAGATGATGCCCAACCCATCGCGAAGCCATTGAACCGATGCGCCGGCGACGAAGATGCTCCCCTCGAGCGCGTATGTGCGTTCGCCCCCGAGCTGCCAGGCCACCGTCGTCAGCATGCCACGCTCCGAGACGAGGCGGCGGGACCCGGTGTTGATGAGCGCGAACGCCCCCGTCCCGTAGGTGAACTTCATCCCTCCGGGCTCGAACGCCGCCTGTCCGAACGCTGCCGCCTGCTGGTCGCCGGCCACACCCCGCACCGGGATCGCCCGGCCGAAGAGTTCCGCGGACGTTTCCCCGAAATCGCCGGCCGAGTCGCGCACCTCCGGCAGCACGGCCGCGGGCACGCGTAACGTTTCGAGCAGTCCCGGGTGCCAGCGGCCCTCCCCGATGTCGTAGAGGAGCGTGCGCGACGCGTTCGATGCGTCCGTCGCGTGTACGCGTCCGTCCGTGAGACACCAGAGCAACCAAGTGTCGATGGTCCCGAAGGCCAGTTCGCCATTTTCGGCCGCCTCGCGCGCGCCGGGCACATTGTCGAGGATCCACGCCAGCTTCGTGCCGGAGAAGTACGGGTCGAGGCGCAAACCGGTGCGGCGCTCGATGAGCCCCTCGTGCCCCGCGTCGCGAAGCTCGGCACACTCCTTTGCCGTCCGGCGGTCCTGCCACACGATCGCCGGGTGGATCGGCCTGCCGCTCGCGCGTTCCCAGACCACGGTCGTTTCGCGCTGATTCGTGATCCCGATCGCCGCCACGTGATGGCCGAGCGTTTCGGCGGCAGCGATGACCTCATGCGTAACGCTGATCGCGTCGTCCCGGATGCGCTCGGGATCATGCTCGACCCAGCCCGGGGCGGGATAGTTCTGCGGCAACTCGCGCTGCGCGGTCGCGACCGTCCTCCCGCGGAGGTCGAACGCGATGGCGCGCGTCGAGGTCGTGCCCTGGTCGATCGCGACCAGCGAGGGTTCAGAAGAAACCGTTACCCCTCCGGATCCGTGAGTTCGATCTCCGCGGTCAGGAGTCCCGCCGCCTTGAGCCCCTCGGTAAGCACCAGTCGGTCCATGCCGTCAAAGTAGCCCCCGCTCGATCGCATCCATAGCCAATCTTCGCGCTCGACTGGCACTGTGAGGCGCGCAGCTTCGTGACGCTCCACATCCAGGAACAGCCCGATCGTGTTCTCCGAGTTGAACCGCGCGAACAGGCGGCCGTCCTCAAGGGGCCGGAGGCTCGATACGAACTGTGTGCCGAGGACTCGCTCCGGCCCTCCGAACGTCTCGACGGTCTCACGATTCTTCCTCAACCTGAGATCCCGCATTTCCTTCGGCAGGAAGAGCACGCTCACCAGGGCCCCCTCGGGATCGAAGCTCACAAGCGCGATCTGCTCCTGATCGAGGACGTGGATCAGGCCGTCGTCGGACACGGTCACCAGGTCCAGACGCAACTGGAATGGGCCTTCCGGGTCGGGACGTAACTCGTCCGGGATCCGTCCGAACGCCACATTTCCGCTCGCCGTCACCCGGGCCAGGTAGTGGTCCGCGAACGCGTCCCCCGTGACGAGCAGCCCGAGGTCTGGATGGACGGCCGCGTCGCTCGCGTTCCCCGGAACCAGCTGGCTGCGAACGAAGTCGCCGTCCGGGCTCAGGTACGATGCGCGCCCGGCGCCGACATCGAGGACAAGAACCTGATCGCCCGCGTGGTCCAGGCGGCTCGGGAACCTGTATTCTCCGGGGCCGTCGCCGTCCCTGCCCGAGATCCGCACCGGATGCAGACTCCGGTCGAGGAGGACGATGTGGCGGTTGAGCCCGTCCGCGACGAAGTAGCCGTGCGAGGTGACGAGGATGTCCGCCAGCGAGCCGAAGCTCACCCGTTCGTCGAGCTGGTCCAGGTGGGCTTCGAGCGACCGGATCTCGTAGACCTGACCGCTCTCGACGAAATGGACGCGTCCACCATCGCCCACATCAGCGTCCCCCCCACATCCGGAGAGGCCGAATACGCTCGCCAGTCCCAAGGCAACCGATCGCGCGGCCGTGGCTTCCGGCCACCGAGCAGAACTCGGTGGCCGGCTTCGGCCCGCAGCCGCGGCTTCCGGCTGCGTTCGACGCAGCCTCGAACCGAAGGTGCCTGCGTGGAGGGGCGTCAAAAGAAGCCCCACGGCTCGTAGGCGTCGCACCGGAAGTGCCGCCGCCGGCCGTCATCCATCAGGTACACGCCGACATAAAACGTCGCGGTGCCTCCCCCGCTGATCCCACCCGAGGCCACCCCCACGTTGATGTTGGCGCCGCCACCGAGGTTCTGCGTGATGAGCCGGGAACCCAACAGCGCTCCGCTCGCCGGATTGCTCGGGCCCCCCGAGATGTACTCCCCACACTCGCTTTGTGCCGCGGCGACCGACGGCAGCGTCAGCGACAGCATCAGGGCCCCCGCGAAGGCCCACGCGGCGGCGGGCAGCCGCACGGTTCCGTTCCTGCTTCTCCTCGTCCTCATCATCCACCTCCCCTGATCGATCCCTGAGGGCGACACCCTGCCGCCCTCTCTGACACAAGGATCCGGGGGGGCGTCAACGGGCTATCAACGGGGCCGTTGACGCGGAGACGCGAGGTGGGCTCAGAGGCGGATCAGACGTCGAGATTGCGGACGTAGCGGGCGTTCTGCTCGATGAAGTCGCGGCGTGGCTCGACGTTCTCGCCCATGAGGGTGTCGAACAGGCGATCCGCCTCCACGGCTTCGTCGATTCTCACCTGGAGCAGCGTGCGCTTCTCCGGGTTCATCGTGGTGTGCCACAGCTGATCGGCATTCATCTCGCCCAGCCCCTTGTAGCGCTGCAGCGAGGTGCTGCCTCTGCCGTTGTCGAGCCTCGCCTGGGCGGCGACGCGCTCCGACTCGTCGTAGCAGTAGAACTCCGTCTTCCCCTTCCACACCCGGTACAGCGGCGGCTGCGCGATGTAGATGTATCCGGCGTTGATGAGCTCTCTCATCTGCCGGAAGAAGAAGGTCAGGAGCAGTGTCCGGATGTGGGCGCCGTCCACGTCGGCGTCCGTCATGATCACGACCTTCCGATACCGGGCCTGCGAGAGATCGAAATCCTCTCCGATCCCGGTCCCGATGGCGGTGATCATGGCGCGGATCTCCTCGTTGGAGAGGATCCTGTCGATCCGCGCCTTCTCCACGTTGAGGATCTTCCCGCGCAGGGGGAGGATGGCCTGGTAGTTGCGGTCGCGCCCCATCTTCGCGCTGCCGCCCGCGCTGTCTCCCTCCACCAGGTACAGTTCGGCGATTTCCGGGTCCGTGATCGAGCAGTCCGCCAGCTTGCCCGGCAGAATGCCGGTCTCCAGCGCCGACTTCTTGCGCGTCAGGTCCCGCGCCTTGCGCGCCGCTTCCCGCGCCCGCGACGCCTGGAGCGCCTTCTCGATGATCTTCCGGGAGGGGCGGGGGTTCTCCTCCATCCACGTCCCGAGGTTCTCGTTGACCAGGCTCTCGACGATGCCGCGCACCTCGCTGTTGCCCAGCTTGGTCTTGGTCTGCCCCTCGAACTGCGGCTCCATGACCTTGACCGACAGGACACAGACGAGCCCCTCGCGCACGTCGTCGCCGCTCAGGGCCGGGTCCGCCTTCTTGAGGATGTTGTTCCGCTGCGCGTAGCTGTTGATCGTGCGGGTGAGGGCGCCCTTGAACCCGGAGAGGTGGGTCCCGCCCTCGTGCGTATTGATGTTGTTGACGAAGGTGAACGTGTTCTCGCTGTAGGCGTCCGTGTACTGCATGGCGAGTTCGATCTCGGTGTCGTCCTGCGCGCCCGCCACGTAGATGACGTCCGAGTGCAGCGGAGTCTTGTTGCCCAGGAGGTACTCGACGAACTGGGCGATCCCCCCCTCGAAGTGGAAGTCGCGGCGCGCATCCTCCTGCCGCTCGTCCACGATGGTGATTCGCACGCCCCGGTTCAGGTACGCCATCTCCCGCAGCCGGTTGGCGAGCGTCTCGAAGCTGTACTCGAGGTGGTCTCCGAGACCCTCGAAGACCTCCGGATCGGGCCGGAAGGTCACGGTGGTCCCGGTGTCCGTCGTCTTCCGCCCCTTCGTGAGCTTGCCCTGGCTGACGCCGCGCTCGTAGCGCTGCGTCCACTCGTGGCCGTCGCGGCGCACCTCGACCTGCAGCCACTCGGAGAGCGCGTTCACGACGGAAACGCCCACGCCGTGCAGTCCGCCCGACACCTTGTAGCTCGACTTGTCGAACTTTCCGCCCGCGTGGAGCGTCGTGAGGGCGAGCTCGACCCCGGGCACCTTCTCGGTCGGGTGAAGGTCCACGGGGATCCCGCGCCCGTCATCCACGACGCGGATCGACTGGTCGGTCCCGATCGTGACCTCGATACCGGAGCAATATCCCGCCATCGCCTCGTCGATCGAGTTGTCGACGACCTCGTAGACGAGATGGTGCAATCCGCGTCCGGAAGTGGACCCGATGTACATCCCCGGACGCTTGCGCACGGCCTCCAGTCCCTTGAGGACATGGATCTGCCGGGCGGTATAGTCCGAGTTCCCGTTCTGGTTGCCGGCGGTCTTCCCACCGGTCGTCGCCTTCGCCATCAACCCCTCCCCCTATCGAGTCGGCCGCGGCGCGCCGCGGCCGGCGATGAGTCCCCGGACTGCACGAACACGATCCGGTCGATCCGGCCGCGAGTGCGGTTCTCGTTCAGACGATTCAGCAGTTTTCTCCGCATCATGTTCAATTCCGTCATCCAGGCCGCACCGGCGACTTCGATGAACAACGTTTTTCCCTTGATCCCGCCGACCCTCGTCACCCGCGCGATGTGCGGTCCGACGATCCGTTCCCAGCGCGCGGCAGTGGCACTGCGTTCCACGCGTTCGCGGATCCCCATCCGGTCGAGCATTTCCGCCAGCACGCCCCCGACGCGTTGCGGGTGCCGCTGGCCCTTTCTCGCATCGCGACGCCGCGAGGACGCGCGCGACACCGGCCGGGACGCCGCTTCGTTCATGCGATCAGGCGCCCGTTCCGCAGGTGCCATCGCGCCAGCTTCCCTCCCATCAGGCCCACGTCACCTAGCTTGGGAGCAGTCAGAATCACCTGTCCGCCCCGTTCCGACTCGAAGAGCCGCAACAGGCGATCCGAGCGACCCTCGTCCAGTTCCGCGAACACATCGTCGAGCAGGTACAGCGGCTCACGGCCGAGGCGTTCTTTCAGCCGGTCGGCTTCGAGCAGGCGCAGGGCCAGTGCCGCGGTGCGCTGCTGTCCGCTCGACCCATAGCTCCGGAGGTCTCGCGACCCCTCCGGCGCCTCGACCTCGAACCGGATCTCATCGCGGTGCGGACCTACCACGGTCACCCCCTGGCGGCGCTCCCGTTCCCGAGTCGCCTCCAGCGCTTCCCGAAAGCGATCCGCCCACGAGCCGGCTTCCTCGAGACCACCTGTCCCGGCACCCGACGCGACCGAAGCGGCATACCGCAGCCGCGCGCTGTCTCCACCCGAGATTCGCCCGTAGAAATCGGCGTATCGTTCCGCCCCTTCAGATACCCATGTCGCCCGTTTTTCGGTGAGGAACCCGCCGTCCTCGATCAGTCCTTCGGTCCAGGCGTCGATCTCCTCGTTCGTCCAGCCGCGCCGCAGCGCCTCGTTCCGCTGTGACAGAAGGCCCCGGTAGCGCTGCAGCGCCGAGAGGTAGCCCGGCACGCCGACCGAGAGCGCAACGTCGAGAAACCGGCGCCGCAGCGTGGGTCCCCCGCGCACGATGTCGGCATCGTCGAGGCGAAACGCCGCCACGCCCACCGACCCGATCCCGGCCGAGACCCGTTCCACTTCCAGCGCGTCCACCTCGACCTTCTTGATGCGCTGCGATCGGTCGTAGGCCGCGGCCACGGACATCCCCCTCTCCACCTCACCTTCCACCCGGAACACCGTCTGTCCGAACCGCACGAGTTCGCGGTCCCGCACGCCTCGAAAGGACCGGAAGACCTCGAGGTAGTAGATCGCCTCGAGGAGGTTCGTCTTACCCGATCCGTTGGGCCCGATGATCGCGACGCCGGCCTCCGGGAACTCGCATTCGAGTCGCTCGAAGTTGCGGTAGTCGCGAAGGGTCAGGCGCCTGAAGAAAGGCGCGGAGGACGCCTCAGGCTGGCGGATAGACGGTGCCTCCGGTGTCTTCGTCACAGACCCGGAAAATACGGCGAAAACCCTTGTACCGCAAGGAAATTTGCCCATTGAAGACCTCCTCCGAACACGGGCGGCGGGCGGTTGCCCGGGAGCCGCCGGGCAGGCAGCTTCGGAGGCGTCCATGACACGCTTCGGCCGCTGCGGCGCACGCCGCCCGATCCCGCCCCGGAAAGCCCGTCGAGGGGCTGCTGCCTCGCTCGGAGTTGCGTGGTTCCTGCTCCCGCTCCACCTCGCCGCTCAGGCGGTCGAAGCGCCTTCGGATTCGCAGGGGGCGGAGGGCACCCGGGTCTGGCGGGGTGTCGCCCTCGGCGCGGGCGTCCTGGGCGGTGCCTTCCTCGTCGACGAGACTGTCCGTGATCTGGCGCTGGATCATCAAGGGGAGTTCGGTCGCGATCTGGCCGAGGGCGGTCACACGTACGGCGACTGGAAACAGACCGCTCCCTGGCTGGCGGGGGGTGGAATCCTGCTTGGCGTCGCGCTGGACGGCGAGCAGGGGGTCCGGCGGGCGACTTCGGCCTTCTTCGGCGTCCTCGCCGGCTCGATGTCGAACACCGTCCTCAACTGGGCATTGGGACGAAGCCGTCCGAGAGCCGAGCGAGGCGTCCTGCACTTCGATCCCTTCCGGAGCAACGCTTCGCTGGGGTCCGGCCACACTGCCTACGCCTTCGCCATCGCCGCCGCCGTCGATGAGGTCACCGAAGGCGGGTGGGCCATTCCCTTCTATGTGGCAGCCGCGGGGACGGGACTCGCCCGGATCTACGGAGACCGGCACTGGCTGTCCGACGTGGCGGTCGGCGGCTTCATCGGCTGGTGGGTGGGCGGCCGGGCGACAGAAGCCGCCGCGGGCTGGCTCCGAGTCGAACCCCTGTCGACTTCGTCCGGACTTTCTCCGCCCGCCCGCGTCCGGATCCGGCCACTGATTGCCGGGCACGCGCTGGGGGTTCAGCTCCGCTTCCAGCAATAGGCCCCGGGGCGCCAGCAGTCTGCAGACCCTACGTTGAACTTTGGTCAGTTGCCGCGCCGCAGCCGGCCGCACCTCCAGCGGTCGATCTGGTACTCGCAGTCGTGGGCGACGACCGGGCGCAACGTGTTCGACGGGCTCGTCTACGGACTGCTGACGGGCGGCGCCTTCGGCTGGCTCTGGCCGACCTGACCTGCTAGGTGGCGCAGCGTCGGGGAGCGAAAGCCAGTCTGGCCTCGGGACTCAAGGCGAGCATCACGCGGAGTTGCCCGGCTCCCGTGACTTCCACTTCCTGTGACGCCGGCTCGAATCCCTCGCAGACAGCACGGATGCGGTAGGCACCGGGGGGCACGCCCTCGAGCGAAAACCTGCCCGCGGTGCTCGTCACGGCGCGGAAGTCCGTGCCCACCAGCAGGATGGGTACGCCCCCGAAGGGCCGCCCCGTCCCCTCGTTTACGACCAGACCCGTGATCGTGCCCGGCTCCGTCACCTTCACCGTGAGCCTCAGCCGCGCCCCGTCGGCCGCTTCGACCAGGGCGGACACACCCATCTCACGACCGTAGGCCGCCGTCACTTCTACCGCTGCTCCGGCGGGCAGCTCGCACAAGCGAAAGCGGCCGAGCGAATCCGTGCGCACCTCGAGGTCCTTCAGCAAGGACTCGCCCGGAGCCGGATACGAGGCGAAGACATGGGCCGCGGGCAGCCGCACCTCGGTGAGTTCGTCCTCCACGAACCCGTCCAGCGCCACCTCACCGGGACGCCCCCCCGGTTCACACAGGTCGACCTCGATTTGCGGAATCTGCGCCACCTGCGCCATCCAGTCGGACCACAGGATGATGGCGCCGCACGCGATCGTCGTGTCGTTGAGGGCGAATAAAGGGATCGGGGTCGAGGGAGTGTACAGTTCGGCCGCGCCGACGTCCGTCACGGACAGTTCGTCGAGGAGCCATGGGGGCGGACCGCTTGGGGATCTGTGCCTCCCCGCAGGGTTGAGAGACCACGACCGGCTGGTTCCCATCCCATCCGCAAGACCGATGAGCCTCCTGTCATGGTAGACCGGGACCCTCTCACAGCGTGACGCGGGTGCACGCATCTGCAGGTCGGACAGGAAACGCGACAGTCGGATGTGTCCCGCCCTGCGGGTCTCGATCCACTCGGGTTCGAAGTACGTCCCCCACCCTTCTTCGAGACGGTCGTAGAAGCCCGTCTCGGCGAGGCGGGGCGGCCGTCCCTCCACATCGACGCTGAGCGGCTGGAGCGGGATCGCCCGCGTTCGGAGTCCCACCTCCACCGGGGTGGGCGCGCCAGGACCGATCTCCAGAGGAATACTGAAGTCCTCGTATCCGATACGTCGCACGCCCAGCGCGTAGTCGCCCGGCGCCACATCCTCGAAGGCAAACGTGCCTTCCGGGCCCGTCAGCGTCTCGCGAAGCTCACCCGCGACATCGGAGGCGGAAGCGAGCCGCACCAACGCCCCCTCGACCGGCTCGCCCGTCCCCAGATCGCGAACCGCGCCCACCACGCGAACGGGCTCCTGGGCGAAGACACGCGAGGCACTCGCCCCGGGCAGGGCGGGAATCGCGGCAGTCAGAAGAAGGACGCGCACCGCGACCATCGCGCGTGCTTTCGACGGCTCCACCGTCAATCGTCTCCGCCTCATGAAGGTCCTCTGCGCGCGGATGTCGGTCTGCCCACCACAAGACGTCTCCGGGCGGGGAGACGTCACACGGCCGAGTGTCCGTCCGACACGCCTGCCCGGCGCGAACTACAGGACGAAGCTGGACACGACCGGTTCGTCGCCGCTGTAGTCGTAGAAGCCCTTCCCCGTCTTCCGGCCGTGGTATCCCGCCAGGAACATGCGGCGCAGCAGCGGCGGAGAGGCGAAGCGCGCCTCCTTGTACTCATCGTACATGATCCCGGTGATGTGGTACAGCGTGTCGAGCCCCACGAAATCGCCCAGCGTGAAGGGTCCCATCGGGTATCCGCAGCCCAGGCGCAGCCCCTTGTCGATGTCGGGTATCGACGCGATCCCGGACTCGTAGGCACGGATGGCGTCGAGCATGTAGGGGACGAGGAGCCGGTTCACCACGAAGCCGGTGTTGTCGCCGCAGGCGATGGGGCTCTTCCCGAGCGATGCGGCGAAGGCGAAGGCGGCCTCGAACGTCTCATCCGCCGTCTGCCCGCAGCGGACCACCTCCACCAGCGGCATAACCGGGACGGGGCTGAAGAAATGGAGGCCAACGAAACGCTCCGGACGATCCGTCTCCGCGGCGAGTTCGGTGATGGACAGGCTCGATGTGTTGGAGGCGAAGATGGTCTCCCCCCCGCACAGCCCGCCGAGTGCGCCGAACAACGCGTGTTTCGCCTCGAGGTTTTCGGTGATCGCCTCGATGATGAGGTCGCACTCCGCGAGGTCCGCCAGTTCCAGCGTCGGGCGAAGACGAGCCACCGTCGCATCCCGCTCCGCCGCGCTCAGCTTCTCCTTGTGCACGGCGCGATCCAGTGTCTTCCGGATGCCGGCCAGCCCCCGGTCCAGGAACCCCTGCTCCACCTCCCGCACGATCGTCTCATAGCCGGCCGCCGCGCTCACCTGCGCGATCCCGCTCCCCATCAGTCCCGCTCCGACCACCCCGACCTTCCGAATCTCAGTCAATGTCCGCTCCCTTGATGTCCGTTGGCATATCTATGCCTGCTGGCGTGTTGCGTCCGGAAACGCGCGCTCCTCAGCCCAGGAGTTTACGGTGCCACGGTTCCTCTTCGCTTCGGAGATTCTCGCCGCGCTCGAGTCGGTCGAGAAGACCCTGAAGCGCGAGTTCCATCCTTTGCCTGACCTTCCGCATGTCGGCCCGCGCGGAGACCGTTCCGACGGCCGTGAAACCCGAGAAGATCCCGAGTCCTCCCAGCAGCGGCAGGACACCGCCTCCCGTCGCCATGAAGAGGCCGAAGCCCCCAGCCGCGCCAAGCAGGCCCATGCCCGCGAACCAGCCTCCGAGCCGTTCCGCCCGCATGTTCCCGATGTCGGCCGTGAGCGTGGCGAGCGACCAGCCGCTCTCGAGGGCTTCCACACCGACCTGAAGGTTGCGAGCCTTCGCCAGAATGTACCGCCGTCCGCCGACATCCATGGCGCGGCGCATCTGGTTGACGACGCCGGTCCCCGGCTCCCAGAGCGACCCGCCCGACCGGGAACGTACCTGTCTGAGAAGCTCCTCTTCCCGCAGGTACGACTCGAGATTCGCCTCCACCTCCGGCGGGCTTCCGGGCACCACCCGGCTCGTGCTCACGATCGCCGGACCGATCATCCGGCGCGCGAGGCCGTCATCCGGAGGCGCGTCGGGGATGAGGGAGGCGGCCTCAACCTCGGCCAGCGCCTGCCGGATGTAGCGCTCCTCGATCCCGACCTCCGCCCCGATCTGAACGACTTCGCCCGCACCGAGCGCCCCACCGACCGAGGTGGCACTGCGGAACTGCAGATCCGACGCGCGCCGGATCACCCGTTCGAGCTGCTCCTGCGTGACCGTCGCCGACCCGGGCGGACGGCGAACCGGTGGACCGGATCCGGCCGAGTCCTCACGGTCGCCGTCAGCCGGCGGCATCTCTCTCTCTCTCCACCGCTTCAGGCTCGACAACCTCACTCGGGTCGCCCGCCGACTCCGCGCGCGGCAGCTGCGGCGCTCCCTGCGAGCCTTCGAGCGTACGTTCGCCGGCGGGAGTCGAAGATTCGTCATCGCCCGACGCGGTGTCCGACACCGTTTCCGACACCGTGGCGAGCCCCTTGATCATACCCATCATCGGGCCCAGTTCGACCGGGAGCGGGAAGAGCGTTGTCGAGTTGTTTTCCGCCGCGATCTCCGTCGCCGTCTGCAGGAAACGCAGCTGTAGCGAGGCCGGGTATTCGCTCAACTGGCGCGCCGCGTCCCGCAGGTTGGAGGCCGCCTGCAGTTCGCCCTGCGCGTTGATAACCTTGGCGCGCCGCTCGCGTTCCGCCTCCGCCTGCCGCGCGATCGCGCGCTTCATCTCCTGCGGCAGGTCCACGTCCTTCACCTCGACGCCCGTGACGTCGATCCCCCACGCATCGGTGCCCTGATCAATGATGTCGCGCAGGATCTGGTTGAACTTCTCGCGCTCCGCGAGGACCTCGTCCAGTTCCGCCTGCCCGATGACCGAGCGCAGCGTCGTCTGCGCGAGCTGCGAGGTGGCGAAGAGGAAGTCCTCGATCTCGAGGATAGCGCGCTTCGGATTTGCCACCCGGAAATAGAGGACCGCGTTGACCTTCACCGACACGTTGTCCCGCGTGATGACGTCCTGCGGCGGGATGTCCATGGCGATGATCCGCAGGCTCACCCGCTCCATGCGCTCGACCCCGAACGGGACGAGGAAGATGAGCCCCGGCCCGCGCGTCGGGCGGGCGCGGCCGAGGCGGAAGACGACGGCCCGCTCGTATTCCTTCAGGATGCGGAGACTCGTGGCCAGGGCGAGCGCGCCCGCCCCGGCGAGGATGAAGAATAGGGGATCCATGTTCGCTCCCTCCGACTGCTCGTGGGGCCCGGCCCGGCGGACTGCTAGGCGTCAACCTCCACGACTACGGCCGCGCCCTGCCCGCCGCCGATGCACGCCGCGCCCAGGCCCAGGCCGCCGCCCCGGCGCCGCAGTTCGTGCAGAAGATGGCCGGTGATCCGCGCCCCCGTCATACCGAGCGGATGGCTGAGCGCGATCGCCCCGCCATCGACGTTCACCTTGTCCCGGTCGAGACCGAGTTCGCGCTCAACCGCCAGGTACTGGGGGGCGAACGCTTCGTTCACCTCGACGAGGTCGATGTCGTCGAGGGTGAGGCCGGCCTTGTCGAGGGCTGCGCGCGAGGCGGGGGCGGGCCCGATGCCCATGATGTGGGGGGGCACGCCGGCCACGGCGTACGAGACGAGACGGCCGACCGGTTCGAGACCATGCGCGTCCGCGTAATCCGCGCCCGCCAGAACGAGCGCCGCCGCCCCGTCCCCGATCCCGCTCGCGTTGCCCGCGGTGACGAGACCATCCTGCTTGAAGTAGGGCCGGAGCTTCCCGAGCCCCTCGACCGTCGTGTCGGGACGAAGGTGCTCATCCCGCTCGAAGGACGTTTCCCTCCCCTTTCTTCCCACCATCATCGGTACGACCTCGTCCTCGTAGCGGCCGTCTTCCCACGCCTCCGCCGCGAGCCGCTGGCTGCGAACCGCGACCTCGTCGGCCTCCGAGCGCGAAATTCCGTACTCCTCCGCGAGATTCTCCGCCGTCTGGGCCATCGAGAAGCCGCAGTAGGGGTCGGTGAGCGCTTCCCACAGGGAATCCTCGAACTTGGGCGCCGGGCCGAGCCGCAAACCCCAGCGGGCCCCGCGCACGATGTGCGGCGCCTGGCTCATGGACTCGGCTCCGCCCACGAGGCAGACATCGCTCTCGCCGAGTGCGATCTCCTGCGAGCCGTCGATCACGGACTGGAAGCCCGAGCCGCACAGGCGGTTCACGGTGACCGCCGGGGTCTCTATCGGCAGCCCCGCGCGCAGCCCCACATGCCGCGCGAGATAGATCGCGTCGGCCGACGTCTGCATCACATTCCCCATCACGACGTGCCCGAAGTCGCCGGCTTCGGCGCCCGAGCGCTCGATCGCCGCCTCCGAAGCGACGACGCCGAGGTCCACCGCCGAATAGTCCTTCAGGCTGCCGCCGAACGCGCCCATGGCGGTCCGGGCCGCCGAGAGAAACACCGTTCCGTTACCGTTGCTGTCGCTCATCTTCGCAGAGTCCTTCCGTCTCTTGCCGGTCGTCCAACCGGATCCATTTCATTGTTGCTCGCGGCTCCGCCGTCACCGGTGGTGGCGCGCGGGGCCCGACCTACGGGCCCGAGCGGGAAACGTAGCGTGGCGGATCAGGCCGCGCTCACCCGTTCCACAAGCCAGCTTCCGACGTCCGATGTCGTCGCGCTTCCCCCAAGGTCCGGCGTCCGCACCCGCGAGTCGAGGGCCGCATCGACCGCCTCCTCGATGATCTCGGCGGCTTCGTCCGAACCGTGATCCCTCAGGAGGAGCGCGGCGCTCAGCACCGCCGCCATCGGATTCGCCCGTCCGGTCCCCACGATGTCCGGGGCGCTGCCGTGCACGGGTTCGTACAGGCCATGTACGCCGGGGTTCACGTTGGCGGAGGGGGCGAGCCCCGGCCCCCCCACGATCTCGGCCCCCAGATCGGAGAGAATGTCGCCAAGCAGGTTCGACGTGACGATCACCCCGAACCGTTCCGGCACCCGGACCATCTCCATGGCGAGCGCGTCCACGTACCGCATCTCCGACTCCACCCCCGGGTATCCGGCGGCGACCTCCGCGAACACGCGGCGCCAGAGCCCGAACATGTGCGGCACCGCGTTCGCCTTGTCCGCGAGCGTGACGCGCAACGCCCGGGGAGCGGCGTGCTCGAACGCCCGCCGGACAATCCGCTCGACCCCGAACCGGGTCGCGATCGACTCCGACACCGCGACCTCATCAGGCGTGTCCTCGTGTTCGACCCGCCCGATCCCCACGTACAGGCCTTCCGTATTCTCGCGGAAGATCTCGAAGTCGATGGGCACCGTGTCCGCCGACCTCAGCGGCGACAGCTCCGGTGCCCGCAGCCTGAGCGGCCGGCGGTTGAGGAACAGGTCCAGCCGCACGCGCAGCCCGAGGAGGAGGTCGCGAGCGTGACGTCCGTCGGGCACGCGCGGATCGCCCACCGCGCCGAATAGAATCGCGTCGAAGTCATCCCTCAGAGACTCGAAGGTACGCTGCGAAAGCGTCTCCCCGGTGGCGAGATAGTGATCCGCACCGTGCGGAAAGTGCGTGAACTCGAGATCGGACAGGCCTCTGACGGCCACGGCCTGAAGCACCCGACACGCTTCGCGGGTCACTTCGGGACCGATCCCGTCGCCGCCGATGACGGCGATGCGCAAGGGAGTTTTCACCTCGGGATGCCTAGCGTTCGATTTCGAGCGCGCCGACCCGTGCCGAGTCCTCGAGGAAAGCGCGCGCCGTCTGCCAGGACACGGCGATGCCCGTCAGCGCATGGAGCCGCATCGCCTCGTTGCGCATGAAGTCCGACAGCGAGACGCCGGGCTCCTCGGACCCGTTTCGCATGGCCCGCACGATGCCATCCCAGTCTCCCTCGTACACCACGCCATTCGGCGCCCGAACGCGGTGCACGTCCACCGCCGACGCGTCGGGCGGACGACCGAACAGATCGAGCTGGCTCGTGCCCGGCCCGGCCGTCAGCCCGTTCGCCCGAGCCTCGACCTCGGCCAGCAGGCGCTCCTCGGGACTCGGTTCCGGTGCCAGTTCCTCCAGCGCCAGCAGATAGGGCTGCAACTCCTCGGCGTCCGACGGCAGGTTCTCGAGTCGCCGCTTGAGGTCGACGACCCGCCACGCGACGATCGGGTCCGCCAGGTCCGTCACCGGGATCGCCCCCAGTTGCACGAGCGACCCCCGGAAATCGCCGCGCTCGTAGAGCACGTTACCGTAGAGGGTACGCGCCTCCCCGAAGCGAGGATCCAGACGCACGGCCTCCCGGCTCCAGAACAGGGCCCCCTCGGTGTCGCCATCCCGGTAGAAGGTGAAGGCGAGATCCAGCGCCGCATCGGGACTCTCGCGATCTGCGGCGAGGGCCAGCCGGAAGAAGCGCTCCGCCCGGCTCAGGAGACCCTCGCGCAGAAGGCTGCGCCCAACGCAGAGCATGAGTTCCACGTCCTGGTCGTAGCCGAGGGCGATGAGGCCTTCGAAGATCTGGAAGGCCTCCGCGCGTTCGCCCAGCTTCAGCAGCACGTCGCCCAACCCGGCCAGCGCCTCTTCGTGCTCGGCATCGATCCGGAGGACCCCGTCGAAGGCGGCGCGCGCCCAGGCATACTCCTCGCGGGCCAGCCGCGTATACCCGAGTGAGACGAGGAGTTCGACCGAGTCGGGATAGCGGGTGAGAGCCTCCTTGAGGAGGCCAAGCGCCTGATCGAAGTCGCCGGCTTCGTACAGCCGTTGCGCTTCAGCGTCGAACTGCTCGTAGTCCCAGGCGTCGGAGAGGTTCAAGCCCGGAACCTCAAGCCAGGAACTCTTCCGACCATCTTCGGCGAGCCAGAGCGGAGCCTTTCGTTGAAGGGACGCTCTCCCAACTTCGGGAGCGAGCACTGCGTGAGCAAGTTCCGGGGAGGTCCGGATCCGGTCACGATTCGAGGGCCTCCCACAGTCTTCGCACCGTCTCTTCGTCCACACCAAGGAGAGTGAGCCGCGTGATCCGCCGCTCGACCAGCTCCGCGACCTGAAGCCGCAAGTCTCCCAGCGGGACCCTGTCTCCCGGCTCCGGGATGCGGCCCAGCGTGCCGATCACGTAACCCGCCACGGTATCGTATTCCTCGGCTTCCTCGAGATCATCGAGCCGCAGACCCGAGAGCAGATCCGCGAACGAGACACCCCCGTCGAGCCCGACCGAGCCATCGGATCCCACCTCCAGACCCATCTCCGCCTCGTCGTGCTCATCGTAGATCTCACCCACGATCTCCTCGAGGAGATCCTCCAGGGTGGCGATGCCGTCCGTGCCGCCGAACTCGTCGACAACGACGGCCATGTGCGTCTTCCGGGCCCGCATCTCGGCGAGAAGGTCGTCCACCGCTTTCGACTCCGGGACGAAGAGCGCCTCCCGCATCACGTCGCGCGCCACGAGTCCCGCCGGACGTTCGGCGACGACCTCCGCGAGCAGATCCTTCACGACGATGATGCCCACGATGTCGTCCAGCGACTCTCCCGTGACCGGAAGCCGCGAGTGCCCCGATTTCGCCGCGACCTCCAGGATCACCTTTACGGGATCCCCGGCCCCGACGGCGACGATGTCCAGCCGGGGCGTCATCACTTCCCGCACCACGGTATGCGTGAGATCGAACACGCCCTCGATCATCGCCTGTTCGTCCTTCTCCACCACCCCCTCGCGCAGACTCTGCCGCACGAGCACCTCGATCTCGTCCGGACTGTGGGCATGCTCTGCGCCGTGCGTATCGCCTACGGGGGCGCGGATCAGCCTCAGGAAGAGGCGGGCCGAGCCGTCGAGCAGCCAGATCGCCGGCGTCGCCACCCGGTTGAACGCGAGGAGAGGACCGGCCAGATAGCGGCTCACCGTCTCGGGACGCAGGAGCGCGACGGTCTTCGGTGCGAGTTCGCCGAGCACGATGTGAAGGTAGGTGATGATGATGAAGGCGACGACGATCGCCGTCGTGTGGAGAGCCGCGGGCCCCGTCGCGAAGCCAAGCGCACCGAACAGTGCTTCGAGCGACCCTGCGAGCGCCGGCTCGCCGATCCATCCGAGGCCCAGCGACGCGATCGTGATCCCGAGTTGGGTACCCGAGATCGCGCGGTCGAGATTACCCTGCGCCCGGCGGACGACGCCGGCCAGACGATCGCCGGCATCGGCCAATTCGTCGATGCGGGTGCGTCGGGCGCTGACGAGCGCAAACTCCGCCGCAACGAAGAAGGCGTTCGCCGCTACGAGCGCGATGACCGCGCCGAGCCTCAGAACGAGTCCGAGGTCCATTCGGACGTCCGACTAGCGGATGGTGTGGCTCCCGGTCTGTCCGGGGGCGGGGGTTCGTTCAGGCTACGTTACCTCGCCGGTTGTCCTAGATCTGGGCTTCCTGCTTTGACCGCTCGGCCGCGCCTCCGTGCGGAATCGCCGGGGCACAGTACCGCTCGCCGATGGTGCGCAGGACCGACAGCTCACCCGGCGTCAACTCCGGATATCGCTCTCCGAGGTACTGGATCGTGTCGTCGAACCACTCTTGCCGCTGCTCTTCTTCCGCGTCGAGCACGCCACAGCGGCGGATGTGGCTGAACAACTCGTCGCGGGCCCGGTCACTTGAATTCGGCACATGATTTCCTTTGCTCAAGGCACCTCCTGCTGGTCGTCGTCGCCTTACAGGCTTTCGAGACTAACCTAGGACGCACCACGGCAAAAAGGGAGTGTCGTACTATCGTGGCGGCTACTTCGCCGGCTCCGGGCCGACCGTTAACGATCAGCCTCCGCCTCGTTCCGCTCGAAGTCGCGCAGATACATGTTCACCCTGCCTCTCTTCATGCGGCTCTTGATCTGCACGATGACGCGACGGTCGTCGTCCGAGATGAACACCTCCGCCTGTCCGTCCTCTCCGAACAGGCCATCGGTCTGAATGATCGGACGCAGCACGATCGTGTTGAACGTCCCCGCCGGCACGCGCACGCGCTCGCGCCGGAGGACCTCGACGACGACGGGATTTCCGTCCTCCTCGAAGTAGCGTTCAAACTCGTAGGTCCGGCCGACTTCAAGCGGGAGGGTCCTGATCAGGTAGAGGTAGGATATCTCGTCCAGCGCTCCCTCGGGCATCGGAAGATCGCGTTGCCGGCGGTGCGGGAGATAGGCCTCCGCCTCTTCGTTCCAGTCGTGCCTTGTGGCGGTGAGGGCCTCGTGGTCCAGCTCCCAGCGGCGCTGCCGGCGGTATCCGCCCTGGCGGAGGTTCTCCTCGAAGCGAAGCGACCGGTAGGGATCGGGCGCGAGCCAACTCACCGTGCGGTCGTCCACTTTGTAGAAGGGAATGCTCCCTTTCATCCGCATCGAGAGTCGGTAGGCGTGCGTGCCGCGGATCGTGTCCTGAGCTTCGACCTGGAGATGCATGCGCCCGAAGTTCACGGGCCCGAACAGCACGGCGTATTCGGAGGTTTCCCCGACCTCGAACGGCCAACTCTCGGAGAAGGGGTCATCTGCCGCGCCGCGTTCGTCGCCCTGTCCGAACGCGCCGGACGGTGCCGAAATCGAAGGGACCAGGAGCGCCAGACACAACACTGCCCCGCGCGGCTGGTATCGGCTCCGCATGTCAGGCCGCTGCGGCGATCTGCCGACCGATCTCGCGCAGGGCGCGGTCGCGGCCGGCGGCAAACAGCTGCCGCAGTTGCTCGCCGGCCCGGAAACGGGCGTCTCGGTATCGGCGGAGGGGGTGCGGATCATGCGGAATCTCCTCGAATCTTCGTACAAACGGCCATACCCGCAGGAGCATTGCGGCGTTGGCGGCCCAACCCTCGTACTGCAACAGCTGTGCATCGCCCGCGGCGACGGCGCGTTCCAGAGCGAACAACCTATATAACCGAAGAGAGGCGTAAGGATCCGTCACGGCCGGAGCCGCGAGCAGCTGACGGGCGCAGAGCCGGCCGCCGGCCCGGGTCAGACGCCGCGTGAAGGGTTCCGACTCGCCGCGCGCGACCGTGACGAGATCGGCCCCGCCCTCGAAGCGGCGCAGCATCTCCGGCAGCCGCTCCGGCGGATCGGAGAAATCACCCTGCATGGAGACGAAGGCGTCGCGGCGCGGATAGCCGGAGCGGTGAAGCGTCGCCCGGACGAGCCGGTCGAGGCTCGCCGCGTAACCCCGTCGTTCCTGGTTGCGGAGCACAGTCAGCGGGAGAACGCGCGGATACCGTTCGAGCGCTCCGTCCGTCCCGTCGTCCGAGGCGTCATCACAGACGAGCACGTGAAACTGCCGCCGCTCGCCGTAAAGGAGTTCGCGGATACGCCACAGCAGCGGACCGATGGTCTCTCGCTCGTTGTGAACCGGAATTCCGATGTGAATCATGCGCCCTCTCCGCGCTGAGTCACCCGCTTCCAGCGCCGGTGGAACCAGAAATACTGCTCCGGCCGCTGCTCGATCTCCCTCTCCAGCACCCGAACCCACGCCGTTGTGGTCTCGACCGGGTCGCCGTCGGCGCCGGGCCGAACCCGGTCGATCTCTTCATGGACGACCCTGTACCCCGATGGGTCTCGAACCAACGCCGCGAAGAAGAGAGGGACATCGGCCGCCAGACACAAACGCGCGGGGGCCAGCGAGGTCCAGGCTGGGCGGCCCAGGAAGTCGATAGGGGCGCTGCCGCGGCGGGTATGCTGATCGGCCACAAGGGCCAGGATCCGGCCGGAACGCAGCGCGTCGAGCGCCGGCCGCGCCGCCTCGTCGCGGTCGAGCACATCCAGCCCCAGCCGCGCGCGCAGCTCGCACAGCCGACGGCCGAAGGCGCCTCGCTGGCGCTGAACGACCGCCGTCACGCGCACTCCGAGCGCCCGCACAGCCGCGCCTCCAAGCTCCCAGTTGCCGAGGTGCCCGGAGACCACCACCGCGCCCCCACGCTCCGCGATCGCCGCGTGCAGGCGCGGGCCAAGCCCGGCCTCATCGACCACGCGAGACAGCCTGCGTTCGACCCGGGGCGGACCGCCCATGAGGAGCGCGGCCTCCTCGCCGAAGTGGCGGTAGCAGGCGCGGGACGTGGCGCGCACCCAGCCCGGCGTCGCGGTCGGGAAGCTCGCGGCGATCTGGGCGTCCACCACGCGGCGGCGCACACGCAGGGGTTCGCGAGCCAGCGTCCCCAGCGCCCGCCCTGCCGCTAACGTCAGCGGTTCCGGCGCGGCGCGCAGTCCGAGATGCAGGCCGGTCACCCCGCCGTCCACGAGCGCGTCCGCAAGCCGTCGGCCGGCACCCCGCCCGCCGCGCCGACCGGCCCGGCCCGCCCGGTCTTTCACGGTTGCGAGACCCGTTCGATCTGGTGGCCGAAGAGCCGATGGTACGGCCCATCGCGCGCGACGAGCGCGTCATGGCGCCCGGCGTCCACAAGCCGCCCGCGCTCGAGGACGAAGATCCGGTCGGCCTCGCGCACCGTCGAAAGCCGGTGGGCGACCACGATCACCGTGCGGCCGCGAAAGCCTTCTGCCGTCGCCGTCCTGAGCGCCGTCTCCGTTTCGGCGTCCACGGCCGACGTAGCTTCGTCCAGGATGAGGATCGGGGGATCACGAAGGATGGCCCGCGCGATCCCGATGCGCTGGCGCTGGCCCGTCGACAGACGCACGCCGCGGTCGCCGAGCACGGTGTCGTAACCGTCGGGCAGCCCGGTGACGAAGCCGTGCGCCCCGGCCATCCGCGCCGCCACCTCGACCGCCGCCGGGTCCGGCACCTCGTCCCCGTAGGCGATGTTCGCCGTCACCGTGTCGTGGAAGAGCACCGCCTCCTGCCCCACGAGACCCACGAGCCGGCGGAGCGAGTCCACGGAGAACTCCCGGATGTCCGTGCCATCGATCGTGACCCGTCCCGTCTGCGGGTCCGCGAACCTGGGAAGCAGGTCGACCAGCGTGGACTTCCCGCTCCCCGATGCCCCGACGATGGCGACGACGGATCCGCGCGGGATGACGAGGTCGATGTCTTGCAGCGCGGCCCGCCCCTGCTCGTACGCGAAGCTCACGCCCTCGTACCGGATCTCCCGCTCGGGACTCGCAGCGACCCGCCCGCCTCCGGCCGGCTCCGGGCTCTGGTCGAGGATCTCGAAGAAACGGTCGGCCGCCGCGAGCCCCTGCGCGGCGATGGCCGGATACTGCGCGAACCCCTTCACCGGCGAGATGGCGCGCAGCGCGATGGTCACGAAGGCGACGAACTGTTCGGGTGCGAGGGACCCGCCGCTTCCCGTGAACGACGCCCCGATCCAGACGAGGCCCAGGGCCACGATGGACGCGAGCACCTCGGACACCGGCGAGGCGAGGTGCCGGGTCGTGGCCGCCGCGATCCGCTGGCGGCTGAACGCGTCCGTACGGCGCCGGAACCGGTTCTCCTCGAAGGCCTCGGCGACCCTCGACTTCACCAGCCGCACCGCGCCCAGCGATTCCTGCAGCGCCGCAACGAGTTCGCCCTGATCGTCCCACGTCCGGCGGAACCTCTCGCGCAGCCGGCCGAGAAGCGGCCGCAGGGCGAGCAGCACGAGCGGCAGGAGGATGACGGCGATCAGAGCGAGCCTCCATGAGAGCGCGAAGAGCGCCACCGCGTACGCCGCGAGCGTCGCCACCTGGCGCACGGCCTGCGCGAGCGCGTCCGTTACGACCGGCTTCGCCTCCCCCGCGTCCGTGATCACGCGCGCGATCAACTGCCCCACCTTGCCGCGTTCGAAGAAGGCGAGCGGCAGACGCTGCAGGTGCGCGTGCACCGCGTTGCGCACATCGCGGACGAGAAACTCCTGCGTGCGGATCGAGAGTGCCCGTCCCCCGACGATGCAGAGGTTCTTGAGGAGGAGCGCCACCAGCACGAGCAGGCAGACAGCCCGCAGCCCGTCCAGCCCCGTTTCCGGACCGAGCCACCCCCCCGCGATCCCGTCGATGAAGCGCTCCGCCGCGTTTCGTCCGCCGCCCGGCAGGGGAGGCCCCATGCCGAAGAGCGAACGGAGGAAGGGGATGAGGAGGAGGAGGCTGAACGCTTCGAGTCCGGCCGCGAGCACGCCGAGCGCCAGACTCGCGAGGAAGGTCCAGCGATAGGGGCGCAGGAACCGGAACAGCCGCCGATACGAGGAGGCGCCCTCGCCGAGCCGGCCCGGGCTCACCGGGTCACCGCGGCGTGAGCAACGCGGCCGGAAGCACCATCTCGTCGGGGCTCACGCCCCCGTGCAGGAAACTGTCCCGATACCGATTCTGGTATTCCCGCAACCGCGTCGGGTAGACGAAGAAGTAGTCTTCGCGGCAGAGGGCGAAGGTCTGGTTCATCCCCCGGTGAGGCAGTCGCCACTCGTCGGCGTCCGAGGTCGACATGACCGCGGCCGGGTTCTCCACCTTCATATCGTCGCCGATCTTGTAGCGCAGGCTCGTCGACGCATCGCGTCCCGCATAGATCGTGGCGGGACGACGGCAGTGAATCGAACCGTGGTCCGTCGTGAGGAGGACCCGCACGCCCCGCTGCGCGGCCAGCCGCAGCGCCTTCAGCGCCGGTGAACGCTCGAACCAGGTCACCGTGAGCGAGCGCAGCGCGCTGTTGTCCTGCGCCATTTCCCAGATCAGTCGCGACCGCGCCCTCCCGTGCGTGAGCATGTCCACGAACCCGAACACGAGGGCAGTGGCCGAAGGAGACGACAGGTAACCGCCGAGCCGCGCCAGCATGGGCTCGCTCCCCTGGGCAGAGAAGATCTTCTCGTAGTGCACGGGGATCCGTGACGCGATCAGCTCATGGATGTGCCGCTCGAAGAGTTCGTCCTCGAACGAGTTGTAGCCGATCTCGCTCCCCCGCTCCCACCACTCCGGGTGACTCTCGGCGAGTTCATCCGCAAAGACGCCTCCGAAGATCGCGTTGCGCGCGAACGGGGTCGCCGTGGGCAGCAGACCCGCGTAGAGCGCCTCCTCGATCTCGAAATATTCGCTGACGATGGGGAGGACCGCCCGCCACTGGTCCAGCCGCATGCAGTCCATGACGACCAGCAGCGCCGCCGGATCCTCGTCGAGGATCGGTCGGAAGAAACGGGGCAGGACGTCCACCGAGAGGGTCGGTCCCCGCTCACCGTCCTCGTGCACCCAGTCCCCGTACCGGTCCGCCACGAGATCGCAGAACCCGCGGCTCAAGTCGCTGTGCAGCCCTTTCAAGATCTCGCGGAGCCCCGACTCGCCGGCCTCTTCCAGCCTAAGGTCCCAGTCGACGACCTCCGAGTACAGCTCGGCCCAATCCTCCCACGAGGCCGCGGTGGAGACCCGCTCCCGCAACTCGCCGAAGCGGCGCGAGAAGTCGCGCGTGATGTGCTCGTGGCGCAGCGCCGGTCCGGCGAGGAGCCGGGTCACGACGGACAGCACCTGCCGGGGGCTCGTCGGCTTCACGATGTAGTCGTCCGCCCGGCGTCCGATCGCCTCGTGCATGGTCGATTCTTCCTCACTCTTCGTGACCATCACGACGGGGAGACGCGGGGCCGAACTCCGGATACGGTCGAGGACCTCGATGCCGCGCAGCCCCGGCATCCGTTCATCCAGCAGCACGAGATCGTAGGAAGCCGCCGTCAGGAGTTCGATCGCGTCCTGGCCGTTCATCACGGCGTCGACGTGATACCCCGAGGACCGCAGCAGCATGAGATGCGGACGCAGGAGGTCGACTTCGTCGTCCACCCAGAGGATCCGGCCCGCCACGGTCTTTGTCCCTTCGGTCATGTGAAGCCTTTCAGGCGTTCAGATAGGAGCGGATGGCCCGCTCCAGCTTAAGCAAGACGTCCTCGACGCGGATCCTCGACATGCGCCCGGGCCGGGTGCTCCGCGACGGCTTGCGCCCGCCGCCGGAGCCGCCGGGGTCGCAAGACCGGTCCACCGTGAGGTCGGTGAACCGGCCGTAGGGGCCGCTACGCCTGGGGTCCGTGTACCCGTACAGTCCGATGGTCGGCGTCCCCAGCGCCACCGCCATGTGGAGCGGACCCGTGTCCGGCGCCAGCACGAGATCGCTCGCGGCGAGCCGGCCCGCCAACTCCCTCAGCGTCCCCCCCAGAGCCACGCGCGGCGGAATACTGCACAACTCTTCGAGGCGGCGGCCGTCCCGCAGTTCTTCCTCGGAGTCTCCTCCCAGGAGGACGGCTTGCAGGCCCAGATCGTTGGCCGCCACATCGATTACCCGGGCCGTCCCCTCGAGGGTCCAGTTTCTCCGGGCGTTCGAACTCCGCGGCACGACCGCGAGCACCGGGCGCGAGAACCTCTCTCTCCACCGCGCGGAAACCCGCCGCTCCTCCTCCGTGAAGTGAAAATCCCACTCCTCGCGCCGGGGGACGCCGAGATGGTCGAGGAACTCGAAGAGTTCATCCTGAACGTGGGCCACGGGAGCCGGCGGGATGCGGCGGTTCGTGGCCAACCAACTGAGGTCGCGCGCGCGACGCCGATCGTACCCCAGGCGCTCGGGGGCACGGAGGATGCGGGTGACCAGCCCGCCCTTGAAGTTCGGCTGCAGACAGATGACGAGATCGAACGCTTCCCCAGCCACTGCGCGCCGAAAGCGGGAGTAGGCGCGGGCCCCGAACCGCCGGTGGAAGAGCACGAGCCGATCGACATCCGGGCAGCCCGCCATCAGCGTCGCCGGGCCCGGCTGCAGCACCCAGGTGATGTGGGCGCCGGGCCAGGCCCGCCGGAGCGAGGCCACGATGGGCAGCCCCTGGACGGTGCTTCCGACCGCGCTCATGAGCACGATTGCGACCCGGCGCGGCGGAGCACCTGCGCTTGGCAGGGATCTATCGGGCTGCATTATGGTACAGAAGCTGGCGGATCGTGATGAAAGCGCGGGGCGGAGCCAGCCCCGGGAAGACCCGCCCGGGCTGACAACGGCCCAAGAACACTGTAATCTCGGGACGATGCGAACTCTCACCCGCTACATCCTGCGCCGTCACGCCGGGCCGTTCATTTTCGCCGCCATCGGCACCACCGTGCTGCTCCTCCTCGATCAGGTGAGCAAGCGCTTCGAGAGACTCATCGGCAAGGATCTCGACTGGACGGTGATCGCGGAAGTCTTCGTGTATTCGATCCCCTTCATCATTGCCCAGACCCTGCCGATGGCCGTGCTCATCGCGGTGCTCTACGTGTTCAGCCGGATGGAAGGCGATTTCGAGGTCACCGCCATCAAGGCGAGCGGCATCCCCCTGTCGCGCGTGATGGCCCCGCTCCTCGTGTGCGCGGCCATCGTGGCGGGCGGCATGACCTGGTTCAACAACACGGTGCTGCCGGATGCGAACCATCACCTGCAGGTGCTGCTCACCGGGATCGGCCACAAGTCCCCGACCTTCTCCCTGCGGGAACATACGATCAACGCAGTGCTCCCGTCCCGTCTGTACGTCCACCCCGGCGCCATCGACCGGGAGCAGAGCGTGGTCCACGATGTCGCGATCTACGACGAGCGGCACGGCCAGGAGAGCCGCACCATCTACGCGAAACAGGGGGCGATGGGCTTCTCGGAGAGCGGAGAGGACCTCTACTTCGACCTCGAGGATGGCGTCGTCCAGGTGCGCCTCAACGAGCGACCCCACGCCTTCCGGCGCATCGCCTTCGAGCGGATGCTCCTCAAGATCCCCGAAGTGATGAACGGGCTCGAGCGAGACACCCTCGGAGCCGTACGCGGCGACCGCGAGATGAACATCGCGGACATGCGTGCGGAGGCGGACCGCGGCGTGGCGATGGCGGACGCGGCGCGGTCGGAGAGCCTTGTGTACACGCAGGCGATCACCCGGATGCTGCTGGATTTCGAGCAACCTCTCGAAGACGCTCCGATTCAGGGGGCCGGGCGCGGGCCGGCGGGCAACATACGCGATTGGAAGGATGACATCTCCGCCCTGGAGGACGATTTTTCCGCCCGGCGAGACGAGATCCCCGCCCGGCGAGACGAGATCCCCACCCGGGAAGACGATTTCCCTGCCTGGGAGGACGACATCCCCGCGACGCCGGGATTCGAGCAGGGTCCGGATTCCACCTCCCCCGCGGGCGGAGAAGGCGCCGCGCCGGATTCCACGACACAGGTCGCCGAGAGTGCGGCCCGCCGCTTCTACACCGCCTTCGATGCCGCGAACCAGTTCCAGTCATATGCCGATCGCGAGGTCACGGGCCTGCGCCGGATCAATCAATACTGGGTCGAGATTCACAAGAAGGGGACGATCCCGGCCGCGTGCATCGTCTTCGTGCTTCTCGGAGCCCCGATCGCCGTCCGTTTCCCGCGCGGGGGTGTCGCGCTCGTCGTCGGCGTCAGTCTGGGCATCTTCGGAGCGTACTACGTCTCGCTCATCGGGGGTGAGCGACTCGCCGACCGCCTCTGGATCTCGCCGCTCTGGGCCATGTGGGCCCCGAACGTCCTCTTCGGCGCCGCCGGGCTCGTGGCCCTGGCGCGCTCCACCAAGGTGATGCGCTGACACCGTGAAGCTGCTCGACCGATACGTGCTTACCCAGTTCCTGAGGATATTCGCGGCCTGCGCGCTCGGTGTGCCTTTCCTCTTCATGGTCATCGATGTCGCCGACAACCTCGACCGGTTCCTCGACCAGGGGTCCACCTGGTCCCAGATCGTCCTCCACTACGTGTACGAGTTCCCCTACCAGTCGCTGCTCGGGTTTCCGATTGCCGCCCTGCTCGGGTCCGTGTTCACGGTGGCTTCCATGTCCCGGAACTTCGAGGTCGCGGCGGCCAAGGCGGGCGGTATTTCCTTCTATCGGCTCAGTTTTCCGCTTGTTTGCGGCGCCATACTGCTCAGTCTGGTCGCGCTCGGGCTCACCGAACTCGTCGCCGTGACGACGCGGAAATCCGCCGAGGTGCTTGAGCAGCAGGAGGCCCGCAGCCAGACGATCCGCAACTCTTTCGTCTACCGTGGGGATGACGGCTTCGTCTACAAGGCGCGGCTACTCGACGCCCGCGAGGGCCGGATGGACGACGTCCAGATCGAGCGGCGGGGATCGGAGCCCGACTTCCCGACCGTACACATCACGGCCAACACGGCACAGTACGACTCGGTGTCCTCGCAGTGGGTTCTCCAGCAGGGCTGGATGCGGGAGTTCGTCGGGCAGGAACAGGAAAACGCCTACGAGTTCGCCGAGATGTTCGTGCGACAGCTGGACGAGACGCCCGAAGAACTTCAGGCCAGACCCAAGGAACCGGACGAGATGCGCTACGCGGAACTGGGGCGTCTCATCGAGTCCGTCGAACGCTCGGGCGGCACCACGAACGGGCTGAGAACCTCTCGCGCGCTGCGCATCGCCTTTCCCTTCACCTGCCTGGTGATCGCCGTGTTCGGGATACCGCTGGCGCAAAGCAACAAGCGGGGTGGCGCACCGACCTCGATCGGAATCGCGCTCGGCACGACGATCCTCTTCCTGACGCTGATCCGGATCGCCGAAGCGATGGGTGCGGGTGGGGCGCTGTCGCCGACCGCGGCGGCCTGGCTGCCGAACACGATCTTCTTCGGCACCGGGCTGCTGCTCTTCGTGAGACTGCGGACCTGACTCGCGGCTGCCGAGGCTATCGGTCCGGCACGGTCCCGTTCTCGATGCGCTCGATGTCGCGGCGCACCATGAGGCGGATCATCTCCTCGAACGACATCCGCGGCTGCCAGCCGAGCTGCCGCTTCGCCTTCGACGGATCGGCGCAGAGTCGCTCGACCTCGGCCGGGCGCAGGAGTGCCGGATCCTGCTCCACGTACTCCCGCCAGTCGCGCCCGATCTCATCGAAGGCGATCTCGATCAACCGCTGGACGGAGTGCGTCACGCCGGTCCCGATCACGTAATCCTCCGGCGCCTGCGCCTGCAGCATGAGCCACATCGCCTCGACATAGTCGCCCGCGAACCCCCAGTCGCGCTCCGCCTTGAGGTTTCCGATGGGGAGGCGGTCGACCAGTCCGTGGTGGATGCGCGCGGCCTCCCAGCTCACCTTGCGCGTGACGAACTCCCGGCCCCGCCGCGGACTCTCGTGATTGAAGAGGATCCCGCTCGTCGCGAACAGGTCGTAGCTCTCGCGGTAGTTCACCGTGATGAAGTGGCCGTACACCTTCGCGACGCCGTACGGGCTGCGCGGATAGAACGGCGTGTCCTCGTTCTGCGGTGTCTCCCGCACCTTCCCGAACATCTCCGAAGACGAGGCCTGGTAGAAACGGATCCCGTCGTCTACGGCCCGGATCGCCTCGAGCACGCGCGTCACCCCGAGCGCCGTGAATTCGCCCGTGAGCAGCGGCTGCTCCCAGGAGGTGGGGACGAAGGACTGCGCGGCGAGGTTGTAGACCTCGCGCGGACTCACGCGTTCGAGGACGCGGATGAGCGACAGTTGATCGAGGAGGTCGGCCTGGTGGAGCGTGACCCGATCCCGCAGGTGCGAGATCCGGTCGTACTTCTCCACCGAGGACCGGCGCACGACGCCGTGCACCTCGTATCCCCTGTCGAGCAGGAACTCGGCGAGGTAGGAACCGTCCTGTCCCGTGATGCCGGTGATGAGCGCGATCATGGCGGCCGAATATGCGCGGCCGGCGGGCGTCGGCCAAATCACGGCGGCTCGACGGAAGCCGACGTCGCCGGCGCGCTTGACCGAACACAACCCGAAGCCGAGATTCCCCGTCCTGCAAACGGCAGGGCTCCGAAGGAATCCCAAGGCTGAAGACTGAGGAGGTTTCGCGATCCCGCGCGCGACGCCGGTCCCGGAATGGGTGCCCGATCTTCCAACGAGCCCGGGCGTCTACGTCTTCGTGGATGCGCACGGGCATCCGCTCTACGTGGGGAAGAGCGTGAACCTGCGGCGTCGCGTCAGGGGATACTTCTACTCGGGCGGGCCATCGAACGAGCGGCTGGCCGAGATGCTGCGGATCGCCAGGAGCGTGGAGGCGCATCCCACGGGCAGCGATCTGGAGGCACGACTTGTGGAAGTCGAGCGGATCCTCGGCCAGCGTCCGCCCTACAACAAGGCGCTCAAGCGGCGCGACGCCGGCTGGTACCTGGAACTGCGCCGGAACGAACCCTTCCCGCGGCTGCGCATCGTGCGGCGGCCGCGCCGGGCCGAGGCCCGCTATGTCGGTCCGTTCTGGAGCCGCCGACTGCCGGACCGCATCCGCCGACTCGTCGAGAAGATCTTCCGGCTGCGGAGTTGCGCCGAGGTCGTACGCCCGGACGCGGACCGGAGCCCGTGCATGCAGTTCGACATGGGGCTCTGCACCGCCCCCTGCGCGCGCCGCGTGGGACTCAACGGCTATCGGCGGCAGGCGGATGCGGCGGGGCGCCTGCTCGTCGACCGTGACTACGCATGGGAACTCCTGGACCGTTTCACGGAGGCGCGTGACGCCGCCTCCGAACAGCTGGAGTTCGAGCGGGCCGCAGAGGCGCAACTGCGTCTCGACTGGATCGAGGAACTGGAGGAACTCCGGTTCTCGCTGGAGCCGGAGGCCGAGCCGCACTCGTGGCTCATCGTGCTCCCGGACGTCGACGACACGCACCGCACCCTCCAACCCGTGGCGCGAGGACAGGTGCTCCGGCGCTATCGCGTGCAGTGGGTCGACGGCGCCTGGGAGAAGGCCGTCGAGGACGCCTGCTATGCCGTGCGCGTGGCGGAGTTGCGGGCGCCCGCCGTGCTTTCGCCGCGAGAGTCCGTCCCCAGCGCGATGGTCGGCCGCTGGATCGAGGAAGGCGGCGAGGGTGGACACGCGATCGACCTGACGCGTCTCGACACCGCCGGCGCCATCGACCGGTTACGCCGGCTCGCGTCGTGACACCCGTCGCGGAACCTCGTCACCGGTAACCGGGTCTTCATGCTCATGCTCAGAAACGAAGACATCGTCGCGGCCCGCGATCGGATCCGCTCCGGCGTGGTGCGGACTACGTGCCCGGAGTCGTTCGCCCTCGAGGCGCGGGCGCCCGGCCGGTTCCACCTGAAGACCGAGTTCCGGCAGCGTACGGGATCGTTCAAGGATCGCGGATCGCTCAACAAGCTTCTTCGCCTCGGCCCGGGGGCGCGCGAAGGGGGCGTCGTCGCGGCCAGCGCCGGAAACCACGCCCAGGCGCTCGCGTACCACGCGTCCCGGCTCGAGATCGCCTGCACGATCGTGATGCCCGTCCACGCACCCCTCATCAAGATCGCCAACACGCGCGGCTACGGCGCCCACGTGATTCAGACGGGCGAGACCCTCTCCGATGGGATGGCGCTCGTAGATCGCCTGACCCGCGAGGAGGGGCTGACGCCCGTCCACGCCTTCGACGACCTGGATGTGATGGCGGGTCAGGGGACGATCGGCCTCGAGATCCTCGAACAGGTGCCCGACCTCACGACGGTCATCGTCCCCATTGGAGGAGGCGGGATGATCGCGGGGATCGCGACCGCCGTGAAAGCGCAGCGCCCCGACGTGCGCGTCATCGGCGTGGAGGCCGCGGCCTCACCGGGGGCCCGCGAGTCGCTGGCGGCCGGGAAGCCCGTGCACCTCGAGAACTCGGACACGCTCGCGGACGGGATCGCGGTGAAGCGGATCGGCGACCTCACATACCCTCACCTCGCGGCGCTCGTGGATGACGTGATCCTCATCGACGAAGAGCAGATCACGCGGGCGATCTTCTTCCTGCTGGAGTCCGAGAAGTTCGTCGTCGAAGGCGGTGGAGCGGTGTCCGCAGCCGCCGTCCTCGAGGGCAAGGTCGAGCTCGGCTCGTCCGACGTCACCGTCTGCATCCTCTCGGGCGGCAACATCGACATGAACCTCGTGTCGCGGGTCATCGACCGGGCGCTGTGGGCCGACGGCCGCCTGGCGCGCCTCACGGTCGTCGTCCGCGACCGCCCGGGCTACCTGAACGAGGTGACGGCCCTCGTCGCGATCGAGGGCGCGAACGTGCTGCACGTCGAACACACGCGCGCCTTCGGCGACATCTCGGTGGGCAGGGTGGGCATCGAACTCACGATCGAGACCCGGGGTCCCGACCACATCGCGGCGATCGTCACCAAGCTCCGCGACCTCGGCCACCGCGTGGACGAGCTTTCCTGAGGCGCCTCCGGCTCGCCCCGGGGGTCAGGCCGTCTTCGGGTTCTTCCGCGCGTCAAGGAGAGGCCGGGGAGTTGACCGGCGGGGGCGGTCGGCTCATCCTCGGGGCACGACAGAATTGGCCGGGGGGGCTCACGGAAGCCGGTGTGAAACCGGCGCGGCCCCGCCACTGTGAGAGGACCGGTTTTTTCCCGGAACGCCGACTCGGACGTGCCACTGGGACCCGCGCGGGTCCCGGGAAGGCGAGCCCCGGCGGCCTCGAGCCAGGAGACGTGCCCATCCGGCGCCCACAACACACCTCCGCGGGGAGGTGAGGGTCGTCTCCGGGTACGGCACACCTCGGACATCTCCCTCCTCTTTTCCGCGGGAAGGGAGAGCCGAGATGAGACATGTGAACCCGGCGCGCGGGCGCCCACTTCACGGACTCGCTGTAGCCGCGGCGGCGTACGCCGTTTTCGCCGCATCCCCGCTTCGCGCGCAGGAACCCATCAGCCTTGAAGGGCTCGTCGTAACCGCCTACCGCCTGGCCGAGCCAGAGTGGACCGTGGCCGCCAACACGACGGTCATCGAAGGCGAGGAACTGGAGCGGGCCGGGATCGAGTTCGTGTCCGACGCGCTTCGGCAGATCGCCGGGCTGTCGGTCGCCCGCAACGGATCGTTCGGCGCCATCACCTCCGTGTTCCTGCGGGGCGGCGAGTCGGACTACGTCCACGTGCTCGTCGACGGCGTACGCGTGAACGAGCCTGGCGGATCCTACGACTTCGCCTCGCTGACCACCGACAACGTGGAGCGCATCGAGATCGTGCGCGGACCGGCTTCGGCACTGTACGGCTCCGACGCCGTGAGCGGCGTGATCCAGATCTTCACGCGCCGCGGGGCGGGGTCTCCCCGGGGCGGCCTCTCCTTCCAGACCGGGAGCTTCGGGACGACGCGCTGGCAGGGCGACCTCTCCGGGGGCACGGGCGGGCTTTCCTACGCCTTCTCGCTCGGCGGGAGCGCGACCGACGGGATCCTCGCCTTCAACAACGAGCACCGGCAGACGACGGCCACGGGGCGCGTACAGGCAAACCTGGACCCGGACACCGACGCGACCTTCGCAACCCGCTACAACGATTCGCGCTTCCACTATCCCACGGACGGATCGGGTAACGTGGTCGACCACAACGCCTACTCGTTCGCCGACGCGCTCACCGTCAACATCGATGCGGGCCGCCGCTGGACGGATGCGATCGAGACACGGCTCTTCCTCAACGTCTGGGAATCGGACCGCGGAACGGACGACGCGCCGGACAGTCCCGCCGACAGCCTGGGCTTCTTCGGCTTCAAGAGCCTCACCGACACCCGCCGCGTCACGGCCGGCGGTCGGGGGGTGTGGCGTCCCTCCGAGGGGCTGGCGGTCACGACGGGATACGAGGAGGAACGGCAGTCCGTCCGCGGCTTCAACCAGTCCTTCTCCCAGTTCGGGGGGAGTTCCGGCAACTCCGAGAGCGACTGGTGGAACCGGGCCTTCCACGCGCAGATCGCCTGGGTGCGCGACGCGCTGGCGGTGAACGCGGGGCTGAGAGCCGAGGACGACGAACGGTTCGGCGCCGCGGCCACCTGGCGGAGCGGCGCCGCCTGGCGCTCGGAAGCCTCCGGCACGCGCCTGAGAGTCTCGAGCGGCACCGGCATCAAGGAACCGACGTTCTTCGAGACTTTCGCCACCGGTTTCGTCACCGGAAACCCCGACCTCACGCCGGAACGTTCTACGAGTTTCGAGGGGGGCATCGACCAGGAGTTCGGTGGTTCGCTCAAGCTCTCGCTTACAGGCTTCAGCCAGAGCTACCGGGATCTCATTCAGTACACGGGCTCTCCGCCGGCGGAGGGAGATCCGAACTTCTTCAACGTCGCGAAGGCCCGCAGTCGCGGGCTCGAGACCGAGGCGAACGTCGAGGTCGGCCGTCTGCGGCTCACCGGCAGCTACACGTACCTCGACACCGAGGTGCAGGACTCGGGTTTCGACGAGGGGCCGAGTGCAACCTTCGTGGAAGGCTCGGCGCTGCTGCGGCGGCCGAAGCACACCATGACGACATCGGCCTTCTATCCCGTCTCATCGCGGGTGGGTCTGGACGTGAGCCTGCGGCGCGTGGGTGAGCGGGAGGACCGGGACTTCTCCTCCTTCCCCGCCGAGCCGGTATCGCTCCCCGCCTACTCTGTGCTGGATCTCTCGGCCAGCTTCGACCTCGCCGGCGGCGGCGGCCGGCCGGGCTTCACCCTCACGGTGCGCGCGGAGAACCTGCTCGACTCGGTCTACGAGGAGGTCTGGGGCTTCGCGGCGCCGGGTCGCGGACTGTACGTGGGCGGCCGCGTCGTCCTCGGCGGTTCCTGACCGGGAGCGCCTGACGGGGACGGATTCCCCGGGCCCCGCGGCGCAGAATGCCGCGGGGCCCGCGCCATCACCGGATCACGACGCGTCGGGAGCGTCCTCCACCTCGGCCAGAGCCTTCTGCAGTTCGCGCCGGGCCACGCGGGTAACGAGCACGACCACGGCGGCCGTCGCGGCGAGCCCCGCCACGAGCAGCCCGGTCTGCCCCCAGCTGGCGGCCCCTCCCGAGGCCTCCGCGACCTCCGCGCTGGCCGCCCCGATGTAGACGTAGAGCACCGTGCCCGGGAGCATGCCGACGAGCGAGGCCGCCACGTACTGGTAGAAGGTCACGCCGGTGAGGCCGTAGAAGTAGTTCTGCGCGTTGAACGGGAACACGGGGGAGAGGCGGGTCAGAAAGACGATGCGCCACCCCTGGGTTTCCACCGCGCGGTCGATCGCCTGCAGCGCGGGACGGTTGCTGAGCAGTCTCTCTACGCGGTCGCGCATCACGTAGCGGGCGACGACGAATGCGAGCGCAGCACCGGCGTTTGCGGCGATGAACACGGTGAGAGTCCCCAGCCCGAGCCCGAATGTGAGGCCCGCCGCGAAGGTCAGCGCCGAACCCGGAACGAAGAGCACGACGGCCAGGGCATACACGAGTCCGTAGAAGAAGGGGCCCAGCCACCCGAGTCCGCCCGCGGTCTCCCGAAGCCAGGTGACCATCCGCGCCCCGAGGCCCAGACCCTCCTCCGACTCCTGGAGCGACAGTAGCGAGGCCGTCACGAGCCTCGGCGCATCCGCATCCCCGGCCGAAGTCGAGAGGACTTCGACCGTGTTCAGCGACCAGTCGTAGTCGGCGAACTCGAACGCGATCCCGGGATCCGCTTCGATGGCGGCCCGCACCTCTTCACCGGCGTAGGGCGCGATGAAGGCGGGGATCGACTCCGCCCGCGGCTCCCAGCCAGCCTCGGTGAAGTCGGAGCCGTACCAATCGAAGTAGCGCGAGAGCCGGAGCTTGCCGCCCTCCAGCGACACGTTGTCGCGATCCGTGAGGAAAGCCCGGGATCGTTCCTCGAGTTGGGCCTCGAGTGCGGGTCCCGTATACGCCCAGCCCGGAAGCGGCGCGCAGGAGAGCGAGGCGCAGTTGACCACAAAATGGATGCGCGGATCGCGGAAGAAGGGGCGCAGGACGTTGTGTTCGATGTTGTCGAGCGTCAGCGCGTGGCCGCCCACCGTCCACTCGAGTTCCGTCCACACGCCGTCGATCTCCCGGATCGAGGCGACGCCGGGGTGATCGAGAATGGCCTTCACCGTGAGCGCGTTGTACGCGTTGATGAGGAGGGCCATCAGTTCATCGCGTTCGAGAGCGCCGAGATCGGCTTCGGCCAGGCGGTCGGTGTAGGCGTCCAGATCCGCGCGATGCCGATCCATGTAGGCGTAGTCGGCCAGCCCGTCGGCGGTGCCCTCGCGCAGCAATCGGTCCCAGTCGGAGTGGTCGAAGCTCCCCGTCCCCCTGCCCAGCGAGCGTTCCACAGCCTCGGCGATAGCCCCGGTCGCCTGCTCGGCCGCCGGCGCCGCGCACCCCGCCGATCCCGGTATGAGCGCGCCCAGGAGCAGCCCGGCCCACATGGCGGCCGAACCCCGTCTTCCGTTTGCCTTCAGTGCGGGAATCACTGTGGTCTCTCCAGTCGATTGTGCGCCGCGAGGATGCGCTGCACCTCGGCGTGCGGAAGCCCCGGGACCATGTTCCCGTCGCGCCCCACCATGGTGCGGCCCGCCACCATCGCGTTCGTGATCGCCTCCTCCGTGGCCTGGGCCGTCGCGAGCAGGAGCGGCGAAATTGCGTCGTTCGACATCATCTCCACAGTCGTGTTCTCTCCCCGGCTCCACGCCCCGCTGTTCGCCGTCGAGAAGGCGATGAAGATGTCCCCGGAGCTGTTCGCCCCGTAGCCCCCCATGCGCCCGATTCCGATCGGCGCCCGGCGCGCGAGCCGCTTGAGCTGGTGCGGCAGCAGCGGAGCGTCCGTCGCGACGACGACGATGATCGAACCGAGACCGTCGAAGTCGGACGCGTCGCCGGCGCCGCCAACATCAGCCGGGCCGCCGGAGCCGGCGGGCGGGGTCCAGTCGAGGAGTTCCCGCCCCACCGGCACACCCGCGATCAGCAGTTCCGGCCGACGCCCGTAGTTGCACTGCACGAGCACGCCTACGGTGTAATCCCCCACGAGCCGCGATGAGGTTCCGATCCCGCCCTTGAAGGAGTTGCAGACCATGCCCGTTCCGCCGCCGACCGATCCCTCGGTGACGGGGCCCGGGGCGGCGCTCTCGATCGCCGCGAACACGTGTTCCTTCGCCACGTGGAACCCGTTGATATCGTTGAGCCGTCCGTCCCAGGTCTCCGCCACGAGGGGCAGGCTCCACCAGATGCCGGGCGCGATGGGGTGGTTCGCCTCCGCGTCCCGCGACCACTCGATGGTCGCCTGGTGCACGTCCCCCACGCTGTGCGTGTTGGTGATCATCACCGGGCCCTCGAGGAAACCCGACTCCTCGACCCAGGTCGTCCCCGTCATCTCACCGTTGCCGTTGAGAGAGTACCAGCCGGCGAAGACCGGTTCGTAACTCTCCGTGCGGGGGAGCACGGCGGTGACCCCCGTGCGCACGGGCCCCTCGCCGACGACGAGCGCCCCTTCCCCTTCGATGATCGTCGCGTGCCCGACACGGACGCCAGCCACATCGGTGATCGCGTTCAGGGTTCCGGGCAGTCCCGGGAAGGGAATCCCGAGATCGCGCGCCCTGGGAGGGGCCTGGGCGCCGAGTTGGCCGGCGGCCAGCACTCCTGCTGCGATGGCCAGCGTCAGCGCACGTGCGCGCCGCCCGGCCGATCCCGTTCGTGGCAAGAAGGACATCGACACCTCCACGTGAGGGACTGTGTGATCCGAACCTGTTCCTACGCTATCTGAACGTGCCCTGGAGCCCCAGCGTCCACAGAACGTGCGGCCTCAAGCCGGCAGCCCGGACCGGGAGCAGCGCGTTCGTGACGAGGATCATGTCTTTTCCGAGCATGTACTTGAGCCCCACGGCAAGATCAATGAAATGGCGGGCGGCGTCCGGGATCGACGACGACTCGACCGTCAGAGTCGGACGGCCGACGAAGGTGACCGGCCCCGGCATCGGATACTCCGCATCGGCCAGTTCCCAGCGCGTGATGAGATCCGCACCCACCGTGACGGCGTCCGAGGCGCGGGCGTCGAATCCCACCGTCCCGAGCACCGCGTCCCGGTCGAAGTTGCTGTCGCGCAGGTTGCCCTCGCGCAGGAGATAGCCCGCGTTCAGATGGGGCGAGAACCACCCCTGATTGAGGGAGAGGATCGCCAGCGCGCGACCCCGGCCTTCGCCGAGTCCCAGCAGGTCCTCCTCCTGTCCCGTCGGGAAGGTGACGTCCGCCAGGAGCGCCATCCCCACGGGCGGCGGCGCACGGCCGACCGTCGTGCCGCCCGTCAGATTGATCTTCATCCGGGCGGAGACGTCACCGATTCCCGTCGCCGACCCGCTCACGGAGTTGCTCGCCTGCAGAACAGGGGCCTCGGCCGTGCCGTCGAAGCGGTGCGCGAGCGCATTTCCGAGCGACAGGATCTGGGCGTTCGCCGTCCCCCTCAGGCTCGTCCGCACGACCGGCACGGCGAATCCCACATCGAGGAAGGATGTGAGGCCGGCGCTCAGAACCGCGGTGGCGACGGTGTAGTCGAGGTCGAGGTTCGTCCGCACCTGGAGCACGTCGCGTTCGAAGAAGGGGAGCCCAAGCCCGGGGTCCGGCCCGAGGGCCACATCCGAATCCTCGTGGAAGAAGTTGAGGACGAGGTTGTCCGCGGGCACGCCGCTGAAGTTCGTGACCTGGAACGCAGTCGCCTGGAGGCCGAGGAAAAAACGCCCCATGCCGAGCGTTTCGGCGCGCTCCGAGAACACGGGCCCGAACGACGCGCTTCGCTCTCCGTTCGACCAGATGCGCCCCCCGGCCATGGCGGTCGGCGGCAGGCTGCCGACGACGCTGCCAATCCCTTCCTGGAAGGAGAGGATGAGGGCGTCGTTCCGGGGTACGACGTCACGCAGGTAGTGCCGGCCGTGTTCCGTCTGGAGATTCCCGGTCTCCTCGAAGTCCGGATCGAAACAGAGAGGCACGCCGCACTGGCCGAACACGAACAGCTCCGACACGAGGTCGGTGAGCGACTGTGCCGCGGCCGGCCGGCCGTTCACCGCCATCAGCGCCAGTGTGGCCATGAGCCCCGTGACGGCTCGTCTGTGCATCTCGCCTCCCCTCAAGTTTCGCTTCCGGTGGCGCTGAAGGTTCGCGCGCTGGTCGGGCGCGGCAAGCCGACCCGTTGACCTTCGGCGCCCTCCGCGCCCATCCTCGGCCCATGCTTTCATCACACCCGCGTCACACAACAACCGGCTCGGCACCCGCGTTACGCCGGCGCAGCCAGGACACCCACGACGTCATTATCGTCGGCTCCGGAGCGGGAGGCGGGATGGCCGCCTACGTGCTCGCCTGTCATGGCGTCCGCGTGCTGCTCCTCGAGGCAGGCCGGGACTACGATCCGGTGTCCGAGACCCCGATGTTCCAGACCCCCGCCGACGCCCCGCTGCGGGCCGCCGGGACCGCCGACAAGCCGTTCGGCTTCTACGACGCGACCGTCGACGGCGGCTGGCGCGTTCCCGGAGAACCCTACACGAGCGCCGAGGGCGTCAACTTCATGTGGTGGCGCTCGCGCATGCTCGGGGGCCGGACGAACCACTGGGGCCGGATCTCCCTCCGCATGGGCCCGTACGACTTCAAGCCCAGGAGCCGGGACGGGCTGGGCTTCGACTGGCCGATGTCTTACGAGGATCTCGCCCCCTGGTACGACCGCACCGAAGCTTTCGCCGGCATCTACGGGTCCAACGAGGGGCTTGAGAACACGCCGGATTCCTCCGACGGGATCCTCCAGCCGGCGCCCGCGCCGCGCGCCTATGAACTGCTGGCGAAGAAGACGTGCGACGGCCTCGGGATCCCGGTCATCCCCGCGCACCTGGCGATCCTTACGCAGCCCCAGGATGCGGACCGCCTGTCGAGGATGCTGTGGCCGAACAACGAGACGGCCCGCCGGGTCACCTACGACTCGATGAGGTCGCGCGCGGCCTGCTACTGGGCCACTCCGTGCGGGCGCGGCTGCTCGATCAAGGCGAACTTTCAGTCCACCACCGTCTGTCTGCCGCCGGCGCAGGCGACCGGCAACCTCACGACGATCACCGACGCCATGGTGCGCGAGGTGACGATCGACGCGCGGGGGCGGGCGAACGGGGTCCACTACATCGACAAGACGGCGCGCGCCGACCGCCATGCCTCGGCGCCCGTCGTCGTGCTCGCCGCCAGCGCCTGCGAGTCCGCGCGCATCCTCCTCAACTCGCGCAGTTCTCTCTTCCCTGACGGCCTCGCCAACGGGAGCGGGCTGGTCGGCAAGTATGTGATGGATACCGTGGGCGCGGGCGTCTCGGGCCAGATCCCCGCGCTCGAGCACCTGCCGCGCCACGCCGAAGAGGGGGCTTCGGCGATGCACATGTACATGCCCTGGTGGCTCTACGGGGAGCAGGCGGCGGGACGCCTCGACTTCGCCCGCGGCTACCACATCGAATTCGGCGGAGGCCAGCGGATGCCGGGCTACGGCGCCTTCAGCGGCATCGAGCCGCTTACCGAAGGCGCGTACGGGCAGCGCTTCAAGGAGGAGTGCCGCCGCTACTACGGCACATTCATGAACTTCGATGGCCGCGGGGAGATGATCCCCAACGAGGACTGCTACTGCGAGATCGATCCCGAGGTCGTCGATCAGTGGGGCATCCCCGTCCTCAGGTTCCACTGGAAGTGGTCCGACCACGAACTCAACCAGGCCCGGCACATGCAGCAGACGTTCGCCGGGATCATCGAGGAGATGGGCGGACGCGTGCTTTCCACGGTTCAGACGGACGGCGCACGCGCGATCCTGGCGCCGGGCCAGATCATCCATGAAGTCGGCGGCGTCCGCATGGGCGACCGGCCGGACAACTCCGTGCTCAACCAGTACTGCCAGTCGTGGGAGGTGCCGAACCTGTTCGTGATGGACGGCGGTCCCTTCGTCTCCAACGCGGACAAGAATCCGACGCTCTCCATCATGGCGGTCGCATGGCGCTCATCGGAGTACCTCGTGGACCAACTTCGTCAGGGGGCCCTCTGATGTCCGACCGCGAACGGGAACGCACGCAGCAACCCGAGCGGGAGCGGGTGCGGGAAGGGGACGCGCCGGAGGGACTGACCCGCCGCCGGGCGCTGCAGGTGCTGGCAGCCGGTGCCGCGGGCGCGGCCGCGCTCTCGACGGCGGCGTGTGCCGAGGGGGCCGAACCCGGACCGGCCGGCAGCGGGGACCCGAGCGACCCCACCGAGTTCGAGGGCGCCACGAGCGGCGGCAATCCCCGGGCCGCCGGCACGGCGACCGACCCGGACATGGTGTCGCCCGTCGTCTGGTGGGACCTCGTCCTGACCGAGGACGAACTCGCCACCCTCGCCCCCCTGTGCGACGTCATCATCCCCGAAGACGAGCACTCCCCGGGCGCGGCGGCGCTCGGGGCGCACGCCTTCATCGACGAATGGGTGAGCGCGCCCTACGACGGCAACCGCAACGATCTCGTGCTCGTCCGCGGCGGGCTCGTGTGGCTGGACATCGAATCGAACGAGCGCTTCGGCGGGCGCTTCACCGAGTTGACGCTGGAGCAGAAGCACGCGATCTGCGACGACATCTGCTGGGAGGCGAACGCGGCACCCGAATACCGGGTGGCGGCCCGCTTCTTCGACCGCGTGCGGGACCTCACGTCGACCGCGTTCTGGACCACCGCGGAAGGGATGGCCGACCTCGGCTTCGTCGGCAACCGTCCCATGCCGAGTTTCGATGGACCGCCCCCGGAGGTCCTCGAACGCCTGGGTCTGGCCTAGCCGCCGCCGGCGCGAGACCATGCAGGAGCGTTCTTCCACAGACCGGACTTCGAAGTGAGGCGCACCATGACGTCGAAGACGAACTCTTCCCGATTCTCCCGGCGCGACTTCGTTCGGGCGACGGGCGCGGCCGGCCTCGGCCTGACGATCGTACCTCGCCATGTACTCGGCGGTCCCGGCTACCGGGCTCCCAGCGATACGCTGAACGTGGCGCACATCGGTGTCGGCGGCATGGGCGGCGGCGACGTGCGCGGCATGGCGGGCGTCGGTGAGAATATCTACGCCCTCTGCGACGTGGACGAGCGCCAGGCGGCCGGCTCGTGGAGCGCCTTTCCGCAGGCGAAGCGTTACCGCGACTTCCGCACGATGCTCACCGAGGAGGCCGACAACATCGACGCGGTCGTGATCTCCACCCCGGACCACACGCACACGGCGGCGGGCATGATGTCACTCTCGCTCGGCAAGCCGACCCGCATCCAGAAGCCGCTCGCGACCACGATCTGGGAGGTGCGCCAACTCGTTGCCGCGGCCGAGAAGGCGGGCGTCGCGACGCAGATGGGGAACCAGGGTCATGCCCAGGACGGGACCCGGGAGATCCGCGAGTGGTATGAGGCCGGCGCCATCGGCGAGATCCGGCGCGTGGAGTACTGGACGAACCGCCCCATCTGGCCGCAAGCGATCCTCCGGCCGACGGAGGCGCACCACGCCCCGCCCTGGCTGGAGTGGGACCTGTGGCTCGGACCCGCGGCGGACCGCCCCTATCACCCGGCCTACGCCCCCTTCAACTGGCGCGGCTGGTGGGATTTCGGGACCGGCGCGCTGGGCGACATCGCGTGCCACGCCATGGACGCGGCCTTCTGGACCTTCGACCTCGGCACGCCGGAGCGGATTTCGGCGGAATCGACGACGCTCTTCCCCGAGACCGCCCCCTCGGCTTCGCGCATCGAGTACGACTTCCCCGCCCGCGGGGGCCGGCCGGCCGTGAAGGTGGTGTGGCGCGACGGCAATCTCTCGCCGCCGCGACCGGACGAAGTGCCGGACGACGCGCGCTGGCCCTTCGAGTCGAGCGGGCAGCTCTGGATCGGGACCGACGGCAAGATGTTCGCGGGGATCTACGGCGAGAACCCCCGGCTGCTCGACGCGGCGCGGGACGCCGAGATCCGAGCCGATCCGCCGCCGGAGAAGTACCCGCGCACCGATGGCGTGTACGCGGAGTTCGCCGACGCCTGCAAGGACGGTCCGCCCGCCGGTTCCAACTTCGTCGAACACGCGGGGCCGCTGACGGAGATGGTGCTCCTCGGCAACCTCTCGGTGCGGAGCGGCCGGGAAGTGCGGCTCGATCCGGCGACGGGCGAGATCCTGAACCGCTTCTCGATCCCCGCGCACTACGTGAAGGCCAACTACCGCTCGGACTGGGGGTGGTAGGACCCCGCTGCTCGATGGCGGCCTCACCGCGATGGACGGGTCGGTGATCCCGTGCAACTGAACGGCCTGGACTGGATCGTCCTGGCGGCGTACGGGACGGTGGCGCTCGCCGTCGGGCTCTGGTTCGCCCGCCGTGCGGGCTCCGGCACGAACGAGTTCTTCCTCGCGGGCCGGAAGCTCCCCTGGTGGCTCCTGGGGACGTCGATGGTCGCCACGACGTTCTCCACGGACACGCCCAACCTCGTCACGGACCTCGTCCGCAACGGCGGAGTGAGCCGGAACTGGGGCTGGTGGGCGTTCCTCATCACGGCGATGTGCACGACGTTCTTCTACGCCAAGCTGTGGCGGCGTTCCGGCGTATTCACGGACATCGGCTTCTACGAACTCCGCTATTCGGGGCGGGCGGCGTCCTTCCTGCGGGGCTTCCGGGCCCTCTATCTGGGCGTCTTCTTCAACGTCGTCATCATGGCCACCGTCACGCTCGCCGCCATCAAGATCTCGGGGGTCCTGCTCGGGGCGGACAAGTACACGACGGTGCTCGTCGCCGGGACGGTGGCGGCGCTCTACTCGGCGACCTCCGGCCTCTGGGGCGTGGTCGTCACCGATCTTCTCCTGTTCGCGATCGCCATGATCGGGTCCGTCGCGGCGGCCTCGTACGCGCTCGCGCAGCCGGAGGTTGGGGGTCTGGCGGGACTCGTCACACACCCGGAGATCTCACAGAATCTCTCGCTGCTGCCCGACTTCACGGACTGGCGTACGGCGGCGATGGTGTTCGTCATCCCGATCGCGGTGCAGTGGTGGGCGAGCTGGTATCCTGGCGCTGAGCCGGGCGGGGGCGGGTACGCGGCGCAGCGGATGCTCGCGGCGCGGAACGAACGCGACTCCATGCGCGCCACGCTGTGGTTCAACATCGCGCACTACTCGCTGAGGCCGTGGCCCTGGGTTCTCGTCGCGCTCGCCTCCATCGCCGTCTATCCGACGCTCGACTCGATCGGAGCGGCGTTCCCGAACCTCGATCCGAGCATTCTGGGGCACGACCTCGCCTACCCGGCGATGCTCGTCTTCCTGCCGCACGGTCTGCTCGGACTCGTCGTCGCGTCGCTCGCCGCCGCCTACATGTCGACCATCTCCACGCACCTGAACTGGGGGTCGTCCTATGTCGTCGACGACTTCTATCGCCGATTCGTGGCCCGGGACCGCGACGAAGCCCACTACGTGCGCGTGGCGCGGATCTCGACCGGGCTGCTGATCGTCCTCTCCGCCTGTCTCGCGCTCTTCCTCGACAGCGCGAAGCAGGCGTTCGAACTCATCCTCCTGCTGCACGCGGGGAGCGGACTGATCTTCCTGTTGCGCTGGTTCTGGTGGCGGGTGAACGCGTGGTCGGAGATCTCCGGCATGGCGGCCTCGGCGAGCGTTGCTCTCTGGTTCCCGCTGTTCCACGAGCGCGTGGGGCTCCCGGCGCTGGACCCGGCGGTCAGCCTCCTGCTCGGCGTGGCCGTGACTACGGCCGTGTGGCTCCTCGTGACGTTCCTCACGCAACCCACGGATACCGCGACGCTGCAGGGGTTCTACGACCGCATCCGCCCCTTCGCCCGCGGCTGGCGCCGAGCCGTGAACACGCAGCCGGACGCGCCGGGGGGCCTTGCCGCCGGCCTCGCCGCATGGGGCCTCGGCTGCGTCACCGTGTACGCCGTGCTCTTCGGCACGGGAATGGCCCTGTACGGGAGGCCGGGCGCCGCGGTGGTTTTCGGGGTCGTGGCCGCAGCCGCCGCCGTGGGGCTGTTCCGCGCGCTCCCGAGAGTGGGTTTCGACTGATCCCACCCGGGTGACTCTGCACCCGTGGCTTTCGGTGTCAGGGGTCGATCTCGAGGTGATCCACGAGGAGGATGTGACCCGGCGGGCCCCATCCATCGAGTGAGATGCGATCGATTCCGAGGGGGGCCTCGATAGTGACGCGTTCTGCCCGGAAAGGGGAACGCCCCCTCGGGCTGTACGTTACCTTTTCCGATACCGGCTGTCCTGCAGCGGCGTAGCGCGCATCCGGCGCGTGGACGCGGGCGGTGGCCGGCAGGCGCTCGCCGCCGCTCCACGCGATCACCTCGAAGCTCTCGATGAGATCGGGGCCGAAGAGGGAGAAGGCCACCTTTCGCGGACGCCCCGGAAAATCGAGGCGGATGACACCAACCTCGAGTCCCTGCTCCCCGGCTAGCGGCGAACTCAACGCGTGCGTGGACGCCTTCGGCGGCAGGTAGCTTCGCGCATCCAGGACGTTGGGCTTCGTGGCCCCCGCCGTGTACGACTCGAACGACACGACGAGGCCCTGCTCCCGCCATTCCTCCGCCACGGCTGTATTGGAGACGACGGGCCGGCCATCTCCGTAGCGCTCGAACTCGATGAGCGCGTATTGACCGCTGGCGAAGAGACGGTCCGCGGAGGGCGGCGGGTCGGTCTCTCCGCGGTCTCTGGTCGCGCCCGGGGCGGCGGGTAGCGGTGAAAGGGCCGGGGGCTCGCGAAACGCGCGAGGCTCCGCCGGGCGGGAGGGAGGGACCTCGACGTCCCACCGGAAACGGAAACCGGCGGAGCGCAGCCCGTTCCAGGCGGCCACACCGGCAAACCCGACCACGGTGAGGACGGCCAGGCCGCGCAGGACCCGCAGCGCGAAGGGCGGACGGCGCGTCCGCGCCTTCGTCAGGCCTCGACGACGCCGAGCTGCGGCCATGTCTCCCACCTGCCGCGCGTGAAGTCGGGGAAGTCGACCGGCCGGCTCCGCTCGGCCACGGACTCCTCGCTCACCGCGCACACGGCCGAGAGCGCCGCCGCGTCGTAGACATTCATGTCCGTGGGCAGCCCCTCCCGCAGACACTTGATGAGCCGATAATCCTCAAGGTAGTCCATGCTCCCGTGACCGCGCTCCGCCCCGGCCCCGGCCATCTCGCGCCACAGAGGGTGCTCGAACTCCTGGAGGTAGTCCCCCACCTCGTCCCACCGGTGCCCTTCGCTCCGGCCCTCGATATAGACGCGCTCGGGGTAACCCTGGAAGAGCCCGCGCGTACCCTGGACGAGGTGGATCCGGGAGTAGGGCCGCGGCAGGTTCGTGTCGTGCGAAACGTAGATCGTCCGTCCCATGACGGTCTTGATCAGCGTGACGTTCACGTCGCCGAGCGCGAAGGTCTCCCGCCGTTCGGGCGCGCCCTCGGCAAAGTGCTCGCGCGCGAAATCCTGCAGACCGCGCGAGGGACCGCTCATCGAAACCGCGTAGTCGAAGCGGTCGCCGCGGTTGATGTCCATGCAGTTCGCAATCGGCCCCAGACCATGCGTGGGATAGAGGTTCCCGTTCCTCGTCTTCGAGTGTTCCCGTCGCCACAGCCCCTCGCCGCTGTCGGCGAACTTGATCGCGCGCAGGTCGTGCAGGTATCCGCCCTCGCCGTGCAGGATCTCGCCGAAGAGTCCGAGCCGCACCATGTGGAAGACGAGCATCTCCCAGCGGCCGTAGTTCACGTTCTCCATCATCACGCAGTGCCTGGCCGTGGACTCGGCGGTCTCCACGAGGCGCCAGCAGTCCTCCATCGTGTAGGCCGCAGGGACCTCCGTTGCCGCGTGCTTCCCGTGCTCCATGGCGGCCACGCAGACGGGCACATGCCACCGCCACGGCGTGGCCGTGTAGACCAGAGCGATATCCTCCGCCTCGCACATGCGGATGAAGTCCGTCTCTCCGCGCGTGTAGAGCGTCGGCTCCGGCCCCCCGGCTTCGAGCACCCAGTCGCGGGCACGCTCGGCGTGCTCGGGCCGGATGTCGCAGAGTGCCGTGAGTTCCACCCCCTCCATGCCGAGGAGGTTGCGGACATGGACCGAACCCATGCCGCCGATCCCCACGAAACCGATCCGCACCGTCTCGATCGGCGGGGCCGAGAACAGCGCCTCGGGCGCCGGATCGCCGCTCCCTGGCTGCGCCGATCCACTGCCGATCTCGGTTCCGCGGCAGCCGCCGAGGACGGCCGCCCCCGCCCCCAGTGCCCCCAGCTTGAGCAGCGTCCGTCGGTCAACGCCCGCAGGCATCGCTTCACCGGCATCGTTCGATTCGCGCTTCGTCGGTTCCATCTCCACCATCCATCTCGGTGATCCCGGGTTTGCCCCGGCCGGATTTGCCCCGGGCTGCCGGACGTGACATATGGAATCCAACTTCGGAGAGGTGGGGAGCGGATCGCAAACATGAGGACCTTCAGGACGAAACGATCGTCACGCGCGGCGACGGCGGTTGGTGTCGCCGCCGCCCTGTGCCTGTCATGCAACGCGGCCCCGACCGGCCCCGACCGGCTCGCCGACGCCGCAGCGGCCATCCAGCGGCTCTCGAGTCTCGCGTACGAGTATGCGTACGAGGGGTCCGGGAGCGCCGCCGGATCCTACGCCGGGAGGGTGCGGCTGCTCAGAGCCGAGGGCGAGCCCCCGATCTACTGGGCGGAACTTCGGCCGTCGCCCTCATGGACCCCCGCTGCGCAATCGGGCGACTCGCCTCCCGGCGACGCGCCCGGCGACGCGCCCGCGCTCATCCTGTCCGGGGGGGGCGATTACGTCGCGGCCCGCGACGAGGCGCTGGCCCGGTTCAGTCACGGGACGATCTCCGGCGGCTCCGGCCATCTCGTGGCGAGCGCCCCCTTCGCGGTCCCCGCCGCGTTCACGGATCCGCAACCGTTTCGGGCGGAACTTGCCGGCGACCTGGAACTCGTGAGCCGCGAGACGATCGGCGGCGTCGTGTGCGATGTGCTGCGCGGCAAGACCACCGAGTTCGGACCCGCGCAGGTGTGGTGGCACATCGGTGTCGAGGACGACCTGCCCCGTGCCTTTCGCTGGGAGGCGGATGACGGGAGCGGGGCCCTCGCGTTCGAGATCCCGAGCATGCTCATCGATGCACGGCTCACGCCCGATCAACTCGCGATCCGCGTGGACCTCCTCGACTCGGCAGGCGAAGAGGTGATCGACGAGGACGCGCGGCGGATCGAATCCGGCGTTCCGGCGCCCGACTGGTCGCTCGAAACGGACGCGGGTTTTCCCCTCCGCCTGTCGGACCTGCGCGGGGACATCGTCGTCCTGAGTTTCGGGGCGAGTTGGTGCGCTCCGTGCCGCGACCTCGCGGCCGCCTACGCCGCCCTCTCCGAGCGGTGGGCGACAGAGGGTGTGCGGCTGCTCAACCTCAACGCGTGGGAAAGCCCCGAGGTCGATCCCGGCCGGATCGTTCACGAGTGGGGACTCGATGCGCCTCTCCTCCTGCGCGCAGAGCGCATCGCTTCCGACTACAAGCTCGCCTCGGTGCCGGCGCTCTTCGTCGTGGATGCCGCCGGAGATCTCGCGCTCGTCAGGAATCCGACGCTGGCGGATCCGGAGGGCCAGGCGCGCGAACTGGAGCAGACCGTCCGGGCACTTCTGGGCACGGATCCCTGACCGCGGACGCTACTTGTCGATGGGCAGCCCGCTGGGCACGGTCGCCGGCGCCAGATGGGACAGGTCGCGCGCCGCGTCATCCGTCAGCGACTCGAGGAAGGCGACGAGGTCGTCCGCCTCCGCGTCGTCGAAGGTGATCGGGATCAGGATCGTGTCCCGCGTGGCCAGGATCTCGTCGAAGTTGATGAGCAGCGTGCCCCGCAGTTCGGGATCCACCTGCGATACGTCGTAGTCCCGGAGTCGGTTGTCGATGCTGTCGTAGTGGACCACGATCGCCTTCAGCGTGGCGAACTGGCCAGCGTGGCCGTACGGCCCCGTGAGCTCGACGTTCCGCATCGGGGGCGTCTTGAATAGCCGTCGGTGCGCCGGGTCTCCCGTCACGCGCTCGCGGCCGAAGTCGTCGTTTTCGCCCGGCCCGTCGCCCAGTCCCGGGCCGATCTGCGGAATGGCGGCGTTGTGGTGCTCGTTGTTGCGGTCGTCGAACTGGTCCGTCTCGTGGCACTGCATGCAGCGAATCGTCATGAAGCTCTTCGCGCCGCGTAGCGCCGAATCGCTCAATTGGTCGTTGTCGCCCTTCAGGAACCGGTCCCACGGCGTGTCGATGAAGGTGAGTTCGGACACGTAGAAGCCCGCGATCGCGTTCGCCGCGTGCGCGAAGGTCATGTCGTCGAAGGCCGTACCCGGATATGCGGCCTCGAACATCCCCCGGTATTCCTCGATCCCTCCCAGCCGCGCCATGAGCGCCGCCCACACGCCGGTGAAGTCGTCATCCTCCAGCGCCGCCAGTTCGTTGTCCTCGCCGAAGCCGCGCATCTCCTTGCGGCGCAGCACGGGGATCATGGGCTGCGCCGAGAGCGCGCCGAACTCGAATACCGCCTGCATCCCGGCGGTCAGCTGGTCGCCGGCTTCCGTCGAGATCGATCCGTCCTCCAGTGCCTCCACGAACCCGTCCCAGAAGAACTGGGTCGAGAGATGGAGGTTGAAGAGCGGGGGCGAGTTGCGCGGGATGAACTCGGCCTCGGGGTGCGTCCGGTTCGGGCCCAACCCTCGTCCCCCGACGCCTACCGAGAGCGACCGGCCGTCCCCCGTCGCGAAGCTGGGGAGGTGGCAGGTCATGCAGGAGAGATCCCGGTTCCCGCTCAGAATCCGGTCGAAGGCCAGAAGGCGCCCGAGTTCGACGAGTTCCGGCCGTACGGAGGGCGGAGGCTCCAGCGGGTCGAGATTCCGGTGGTCCACGAGGAGGCGGACGGTGTCGATGAGCATCGTCCGCACGACCTCGGGAGGGGGCGGAGGTGGAGGCTCGGGCGGAGGTGCGGGTTCAGGCGGAGGCGGCGGGACCGGCGGCGTGACGGACCCGTCCCCACAGGCGGCGAGGCCTAGGAGCATTCCGGCAGCCACGAAGGCGAGGGCGTTCCGAGTGCGATTCAACATGTGAGAGAAATATACACCGGGGTCGCGGAAAGCTCCCGTCAGGGAGTGGCCACCGTGATTCGCACGTCCATCATGTACTCGTGGTAGCGGCAGAAGAAGACGTACTCGCCTTCCACCCGGGGGTGGAACTCCCAGATCGTCCCCGGCCGCAGATCGTCGCTGTCCACCGCGTTTGCGCCCTCGGGGACCTTGCTGAACTCCACTCGGTGGATGTTCGTACCGTTCTGCGTCCACGTGATGGTCGCCAACCGTTTCACCGTCACCTGGGCTTCCTGATCGTGATTCCCGTCGGGATCGACGAAGGTGTCGTCCTGGATGTCGAAGTTCGCGTCCGACCCGAAAGGCACCTCCACCCGCGTCGGCGGGGGCGCGGGCGGCGTCGGCGGCGGCGTCCCGACCGGCGGCGGCGTCCCGGCCGGCGGGGGCGGCGGCGACGGAGGTTCGATGGGCGTGCCGACCGGACCCTCGCTACAATTAAGGGCTACACCCATCGCAAAAAGCAGGGCTGGCCAACGACCCTTCATTCAAGACCCTCCCAGGATACCGCGCCCACGATCCGACCTGAAAAAATGAAACGGCCCGCATGCCTTAGGCAAGCTCCAGCGCCTTTCGGCTGGCCGGGCGTTGCTGCGGAGCCTGATCCGTTCAAGATTCGCCGGCATGCGCAACACACTTGATGTCCGTCCGGTGACACCGGTCATCGGCGCCGAGGTGGACGGCGTGGATCTCGCCGCCCTCGATGATGACAGTTTCGGGGCCATTCGCGATGCGTTGATGGCGCACTGCGTCCTTTTCTTCCGGGACCAGGACATCTCCATCGAGAGCCAGAAGGCGCTGGGGGCGCGCTTCGGAGAACTCGTCGTCCATCCGAACGACCCGGGACTCGACGGACACCCCGAGGTCATGAGGATCCACGCCGATGAGAACTCGGTGCGGGCGACGGGCGAGCGGTGGCACTCGGATGTCTCCTGCGACCCCACGCCTCCTATGGGTTCGATCCTCCGCATGCACACGGTGCCCGACGCTGGCGGCGACACGTTGTTCGCGAACATGTACGCGGCGTACGAGGCGCTGTCGGACCGCATGAAGGCGCTGCTGGACGGCCTCTCTGCGATCCACGACGGGGGGCCGTACTACCGGGAGGTGAACCGGTTGATCGGACGCGATGACGGAGGCCGGTCCTACCCGTCGTCCGAGCATCCCGTGGTGCGAACCCATCCGGTGACGCGGCGGAAGGCGCTCTTCGTGAACCAGATGTTCACGGTCCGCATCGCGGGCCTCCCGCAGGGCGAGAGCGAGGCCGTGCTCGATTTTCTCTTCCGGCACGTCCAGCGGCCGGACTTCCACTGCCGGTTCCGCTGGAGCGAGAACTCGATCGCGTTCTGGGACAACCGCTGCACGCAGCACCACGCCATCTGGGACTACTTCCCCGCCGTTCGCTCCGGATACCGCGTCACCATCCGCGGCGAGCGCCCGGCCTAGCTCCGGCCACCTGTCGGTTAGAGCCGCGGCCGTTTGCCGGTTGGGGCCTCGGCCGTCTGGCGGCCAGGAACAATCGATCTTCACAGATTCGAAGACTCGCCTTACGATGGTTGTCCCGCTGCGCTGAGGCGCGGCGAGCCACCGCCCAAGGAGTTTGGACCATGCTGAAACGCACCCCTATTTCGCTCATCGTGCTCGCTACTGCGGCGATCCTCGGGGCCTGTAGCAGCGCCGACCCCGAATCCTCACCAGCGGAGGCGACCGTCGCGCCGGCGCTCGCGATCGTCGGCGCGACGGTCATTGACGGGTCCGGGGCGGACCCCATGCCCGACGCGACGGTCGTGGTCCGGGGCGGCCGCATCGAGACCGTGGGGCCGGCGGGGGGAGTCGAGGTTCCGGCGGACGCCGAAGTCGTGGACGCCGCCGGCAAGTACGTGATTCCCGGCCTCATCAACGCACACGGTCACGTGGGCGCGACCCTGGGCCTCGAAGGCGGGCACTACTCGCGGGGCAACGTCCTGCGCCACCTCGAGTTGTACGCAAGCTACGGGGTGACGACGGTCGTCAGCCTCGGCGGGGACGAAGCGGCCGGAGTCGAAGTCCGCGACGAACAGGACACGCCGTCGCTCGACCGGGCCCGGCTCTACGTGGCGGGCGCCGTGGTGACGGGCGACACGCCAGGTGCCGCGCTCGAGATGGTGAACGGGAACGCAGCCATGGGCGTCGACTTCATCAAGATCCGGGTCGACGACAACCTCGGCAGCACGCGCAAGATGACGCCGGACGTGTACGGGGCGGTGATCGAACGGGCACATGAGCTCGGACTCCCGGTGGCCGCGCACCTCTTTTATCTGGAGGATGCGCACGGGCTGCTCGACGCGAAGGTGGACTTCATCGTGCACAGCGTCCGTGACCGGGCTGTGGACGAGACGCTGGCCGAACGCCTGGTCGAAGCTGACGTCTGCTACTCGCCGACGCTGACCCGTGAGGTCTCGACCTTCGTGTACGAGAGCGAGCCGGAGTTCTTCTCGGACCCCTTCTTCCTCGCCTCCGCCGAACCGGCGGTGCTGGAGGCTCTGCGCGCCTCCGAGAGCATGGCCCGCTATAGCGAGAGCGAGTCGGCTCAGCGCTACAAGGAGGCCCTCGTGCAGGCGCAGGAGAACCTCGGCGCGCTATCCGACGCCGGCGTGACCATCGCCATGGGTACCGACACCGGCCCGCCCGCGCGCTTCCAAGGCTACTTCGAGCACATGGAACTCGCGCTCATGGCGGAGTCGGGCATGTCGCCGATGGAGATCCTCGTCGCCTCCACGGGAGACGCGGCGCGCTGCGCGGGGCTCGAGGGGATTGGGACGATCGCGGCCGGAAGCTGGGCCGACCTCATCCTCCTCACCGAGGATCCCCTGGAGGGGGTCGAGAACCTGCGCGCAATCGAGTCCGTCTGGATCGCCGGAAACGAAGTGCCCTCGGTCTCGGCCGGCCCCCAGTCCTGAGACCGTCAGCCTTGGCGACGGTCGACGATGGGGCGGGCGTCCTCGGCGATCGTCCCCGGTGCGACCGTGCGGACCTCCGCCCGAACCCGGGTCGTCCCCCTGAGGCGGGCGGCGAGCAGCTCGAGATCCGGCGGCCGCCCCGAGACGGCCTCCACGTGCACCGTGAGGATGTCGCGGTGGTCCTCCTCGGTGGCCACGCCCTGATACCGTAGCACGCCCGAAACGCCTACCAGGGCCTCCGCCAACTGGCGCGGGTGCACGAACATGCCGCGCACCTTCACGCCCTCGCCGACGCGGCCATGGAAACCCGCGAGGCGGGCGGATGTCCGGCCGCACCGGCACTTGTCCGGCAGGAACGTCGACAGATCGCCCGTGCCGAAACGGACGAGCGGGTAGACCGGGTTGGCGCTGGTAACGACGACCTCGCCGAGGTCGCCCGGAGCGCACGGTTCGAGCGTGCCGGGGTTCAGCACCTCGACGACGATGCCCGGCGCGATGTGCCACCCGTCCTTCGCCTCGCACTCGTATCCGATCGCGCCCGCGTCCGCCGTCCCATAGGCCTGGAAGACGGAGATTCCGGAGCTCTCCTCCAGCAGATTCCGGAGCGCCAGGGGCAGGGGCGCTCCGCTGACGAGAGCGCGGCGGAAGGTCGGCGTGATCCCGTCGTCCCTCCCCCGCTCCAGGAGAGCGAGGAGAAACTGAGGCGTCCCCGCGTAGCCGGTGGCGCCGAGCTCTGACGCCAGGGCAGCCTGGGCGGCGGTGTTCCCCACACCGCCGGGCACGACGACGCAGCCCACTGCGCGCAGCCCGGCATCCATCATGTGACCGCCCGGCGTCAGGTGGTAGGAGAAGGTGTTGAGCACGACCTCACGACGGCGGAAGCCCGCGGCCCGGAACGCCGGGGCCATGCGCCAGTAGTCCGCATGCTGCCCTTCCGGATCGTTGATCGGGCCCGGTGATCGGTGGATGCGCCGGAGCACTCCGACATCCACGCCGAGCATGCCGGCGAAGGGCGGATCGGCCGCCTGGAGCTTCGGCAGATCGTCCTTGGCGAGCACGGCCACATCCCTCAGACCCGCGACACCACGACGCTCGGGGTGCGCGACCCCGGCCGCCCGGAGCCGAACCGTCCCCTCCCGGCTGCGCTCGAGCGCCAGCCGAACCGCCTCGTCGGCGATCTCGTCCTGCGCCGCGGCCCAGTCCGCCGGGGCTTCGGCGGCGGGGTCCCAGAGAGGCAATCCCCCGCTCATGAGAGCCACCTCTTCCGCCGGCGATAGTGCTTCACGTCGCGATACGAACGCCGTCCGATCTCGCTCAGACCCAGGTAGAATTCGCGCACGTCCTCGTTGTCCCCCAGTTCCTCCGCGGATCCCTCCAGCACGACGCGCCCCGCTTCCATGACATACCCGTAATCGGCGACGGAGAGGGCGATGCGCGCGTTCTGCTCGACGAGCAGAATCGTCGTGCCCTCCTCCTCGTTGATGCGCCGAATGATCCCGAAGATCTCCTGTACGAGAATCGGCGCGAGCCCCAGCGACGGCTCGTCCAGCAGCATGAGCCGCGGGCGCGCCATGAGCGCGCGGCCGAGGGCCAGCATCTGCTGCTCACCGCCCGACAGATAGCCCGCCCATTGCCGCTTTCGCTCCGCCAGCCGCGGAAAGTACCCGTAGACCCGCTCCAGGTCCGCCGGCACCTGCGCGCGGTCCCGGCGCGTATGGGCTCCGGCGAGCAGGTTCTCGTGAACGGTAAGGTGCTCGAACACATGCCGGCCTTCGACGACCTGGAAGATCCCCTCGCGTACGATGCGGTCGGCCGGAAGACCGTGGATCTCTCGCCCATCGAACCGGATCGAACCGTCTGTGACCTCTCCGTCCTCGACCTTGAGCAGACCCGAGATCGCCTTGAGCGTCGTCGTCTTCCCCGCCCCGTTCGAACCGAGGAGGGCGACGATGTGGCCCTCCGGCACCTCGAGCGAGAGTCCGCGCAGGACGAGGATCACGTCGTCGTAGAGGACTTCGACGCTGTTGAGTTCGAGCAGAGGGATCACGGGGCCGTGAGGAACTCCGTCATGGCGGTCCACATTCCGTTCTCGGCACGGAAGAGCCTGAGCCCCTTCGAACCCCGGTGGTCGGTGGGCGTGAACGTGAGCGGCGGGCTCGCGCCGCCCGTGTCGAGTCCGTCGATCGATTCGATGGCGTTCTTGATGTTCTCGCCGGTCAACTCCTGTCCGGCATCGAGCACCCGCCGGATCCCTTCGACGAACAACCCCATCGTCCACCAACCCTGCGTGTACGCGTTCGTCTTCTCACTGTAGTCCTCCCCCCGGGACTCCAGGTAGTCGCGGATGTCCCGGACGCCGGGCACGTCATCTGTGAGCGGGGCCCACGGGATCGCCCCGACCACGCCTTCGGCGTCGTCCCCCGCCAGCCTCCAAAGGAGGGCGTTGGCACACCAGTTGAGGCACACGAACGTCGCATCGACCCCGAGGCTGCGCGCGTTACGCAACGCGACTGCCGCCGGTGCGGACGTGTTCTGGAACACGACGTACCGCGCTCCCGACTGCGTGATGCGCGAGAACTCCGCCGTGTAGTCGGTCGCGCCGCGCGACATCGCGTAGGGCGTGACGTCGACCCCGATCTCGCGTGCGTAGTCCTCGCCCCCCTGTACCCAGGGCGAGAGGCCGAACGGGCTCGCGTTGTGCATGAAGGCGACCTGCGCGTTCCCGTCGCCCTCCTTCGCCCGGTGGTCCTGCGCGATCCAGCGCAGCACGATCCGGAACTGGTCGCTGTAGCTGGTGGCCACGAGAAAGTTGTACGGGGATTCGTGCGCATCTCCGAGGACGTGCGAGAGCGACGCCGACGAGAACGGAATGCGATCCTCCATGATCCGGGGCCGCAGCGCCTCCGTATCGCCCGTGCCCCAGCCCATGAACACGAGGGCGCCCTCCTGGACGAACTGCGTGTAGAGTTGCTCGGCCAGCGGGACCTGGTACCCGTAGTCCTGGTAGATGAGGCGGATCGGTCGGCCATCGATGCCACCCCGCCCGTTGAGCCACTCGATGTGCCCCTGCACCGCGTCGGCGTAGTCGACCCCGACGTCGGCCGTCGGACCGGTGAGATCGAAGATGGCCGCGATCAGAATCTCGTTCTCCGCCCTCTCCCCCGAACCTCCGCAGGCGGCGAGAACGACCGCGGTGCACCAGATGGCGAAAGCGGATCGGCTGAAACGCATGTCCGGACCCTTCTTCCTGTTCGTGATTCTGCGGGTGATCAGCGGCCCTCTCCGCGGCGGTACGCGAACGGCCAGACGTAGAAGTAGTCTTTCACGTTCCGCCACAGTTTCGACAGACCCTCCGGCTCGAACAGGAGGAAGAGGATGATGACGAGACCGAACACCGCCTGCTGTACGCTGGGCAGGAGCGCGGCGATGGCGGGCGCAGATCCCTGCAGTCCTCGCCCGAGCGTGGCAATCGTAGCCGGGAGAAGGGTGATGAGCGCCGCCCCGAACAGCGATCCGCGGATCGTCCCCAGCCCCCCGACGATGATCATGGCCAGGTAGAGGATGCTCGTCTCGAGCGTGAAGCGTTCCCACGAGATGATGCTGCGGTAGTACGCGGTGAGAGCCCCGGCGAGCCCGACGAAAAACGACGAGGTGGCGAACGCGAGCAGTTTCGTCCCGAATACGTTCACGCCGATCACGCTCGCGGCGATGTCCTGGTCGCGCACGGCAACGAAGGAGCGCCCGATCCGCGAGCGGAAGAGGTTCGCCGTGAACAGCGCCGTGGCCCCCGCGAGAACCACGCCCACCCAGTAGAACCCGAAGTCCGTGTTCAGTCGCTGGCCGAAGAGCCGCGGCGCGGGGGCGACAAGGGCCTCGACCCCTCCGGTGAGCGCCGTCCAGTGCGTGATGGTCCAGTCCACGATCTCCTGAGCGGCAAGCGTCGAGATCGCCAGGTAGAGGCCCTTGAGACGCAACGAGGGAAGACCGAAGAAGACGCCCACCGCCGCCGTGGTGAAGCAGGCGACGACGATGCTCACGCCCCACGGCAGACCCAGCCTGAGCGTGAGCAGCGCGGAGGTGTAGGCGCCCACGGCCATGAACGCCCCCTGCCCGAGCGAGATCTGTCCCGTGTAGCCGACGAGGATGTTGAGCCCCAGGGCGCCGATCGTGGCGATCGCGATCTGGTTCGCGAGGTTGAGCCAGTACGGCGATGCGAGGAACGGGAAGACGAGAAGAGCAGCCACGAACACGCCGAGCCGGATCCGCTCCGCCGGCACGCGCCGGAGCCCCATGTCCGTCCGATAGTCCGTGTGAAAGACGCCGCACTCCAAGAGATCCCCCCTACACGCGCTCGATGATTTCTTTTCCGAACAACCCGTACGGGCGGACCATAAGGACGACGATCAGAGCAAGGTACGGCACGATGAGGTTCACGCCGTGGCCGACGTAGCCGCCCGCGTAGATCTCGAGCAGCCCGATGATCGCGCCCCCGACGACGGCCCCCCGGATCGAGTCCAGGCCGCCCAGAATCACGACCGGGAACACGCGGAGCCCCACCTGGGCTACGTTCGGACTCACGCCCACGATGTTACCGAGCATGATCCCGCCGATGGCCGCGGTCACCGCCGCCAGCGCCCACGCCGTGGCGAAGACCCGCGGAATGCTGATCCCCATGCTGAGAGCGGCCTGCTGGTCGTCCGCGATGGCCCGCATGGCGATCCCACTCCGTGTTCGCCGGAAGAGGATCGCGAGTCCGGCGAGCAGCGCGAGCGCGAGCGGGATCGCCACCAGTCGGTCCGCGCTCACCACGGCGGGACCCAGCATCACCTCCCCCTCGGGCAGAAACGACGGGAAGGCGCGCGGCTGCGGCCCCCATATGCCGTGTACAACGGCTCGCAGGACGCTCGAAAGCCCGATCGTCACCATGATCATCGAGATGATCGGCTCGCCGATCAGTGGCCGGAGCACGGTGCGCTCCACCGCGAGGCCGATCCCCGCCGCCACGAGCATCGTGAGGAGCACGCCCACCGTCCACGGGACCCCGATCTGGACGAGAGAGAAGAAGATGAGATAGGTCCCGAACAGGAGCAGGTCTCCCTGCGCGAAGTTGATGACGTCGCTCGCCTTGTAGATGATGACGAAACCCACCGCGGCGAGCGCATAGATCATCCCCGTGCCGAGACCCGTCACCGTGAGCTGCAGGAACTGGTCCACGCTCACCCCGCTCCGCTCAGGCGCTCGATCCGCAGATCGTGCTTCACGTTCGCCGTCCGGCCGTCCTGGTACGTGATCTCCATATCCACCGCCACGGAGTCATCGTCTCCGTACAGCGCCGCGATGAGTGGCTCGAAGCGCTCGGCAATGAAGCGGCGGCGCACCTTTCGCGTGCGGGTGAGCTCGGCATCGTCCGCGTGCAGTTCCTTGTGCAGCAGGAGGAAGCGCCGGATGCGGGCGGCCTCGGGCACGTCCGCGTTGACCGACTCGACATGCGCCTTCACCAGATCGTAGACCTCGCCCTTCTGCGACAGGTCCGTGAACGTCGTGTAGGCAAGCTGATGCCGCTCCGCCCACTGGCCGGCGTTTTCGAAATCGATCGCGATGATCCCGGCCACGTACGGGTGCTCCCCGCCGAACACCACGGCTTCGCTCACGTAGGGGCTGAACTTGAGGAGGTTCTCGATGAACTGGGGCGAGAACGTCGTGCCATCCGCGAGCAGCATCACGTCCTTCAGGCGGTCGACGACGACGAGGTGGCCCTCTCCGTCGAAGTACCCGGCGTCGCCGGAGTGCAACCAGCCGTCCACGAGTGTCTCGCGGGTCGCTTCCGGGTTCTCGAAGTATCCCTCGAAGACGACCGGACCGCGGGTGAGGATCTCTCCATCCTCGGCCACTTTGATGTCCGTCCCGGGCAGCGGCTCCCCGACGGTCTGGTATCGGATGTCGCCGTCCCGGTGCAACGCCGAGATCCCGGCGACCTCGGTCTGCCCGTAGATCTGCTTGAGATTCACGCCCAGCGCATGGAAGAAGCGGAAGACATCGGGCCCGAGCGCGGCCCCTCCGGTGTAGGCGTCGCGCAGACGCGTGAGGCCGAGCTGGTTCTTGATCGGACGCATGGCGACGACCTCCGCGATCCCGCGCCGGACCCGTCGCCAGGCGCCGGACGAGCGCCCCTCGAATGCGTCATCGGCCGTGTCTCCGCCGACGCGCATGGCCCACGCCTGTACCCGGCGCTTCAGGGGCGTGGTGTCCTCCACCATCACCTGCACTTCGGAGACCAGGTTCTCCCATATGCGTGGCGGCGAGAACATCACGCGCGGTCCTATCTCGCGCAGGTCCTGGCGGACGGTGCCCGGCTCCTCCGGAAAGTTCACGGGAAAACCGACGAGGACGTGACGTGAGACCGTCATCATCTGCTCACCGATCCAGGCGAGCGGGAGAAACGAGACGAACTCGTCCCCGGCCGTCATGGGGTCCACCTCCTGCAACTGATCGGCCATGCTGAGGAGGTTCGCGTGCGAGAGGACGGCGAGCTTGGGCTTGCTCGTCGTCCCCGATGTCGAGCACAGGAGGGCCGGGTCTTCCCCCCGTACGGTCGCGACTGAGGCGGCGTACTCGTGCGGCATCGCCTGGTCGCGCTCGGCCCCGCGCCGCTCCACCTCGGGAAAGGCGAGCAGTCCCGGCGCTGCGTAGGGGCCCAGTCCGCGCGGATCGTAGTAGATGATGTACTCGAGGCGGGGCAGCGCCTCCCGGATTTCGAGCACCTTGTCGACCTGCTCCTGGTCTTCCGCGACGACGACCCGCGCACCCGAGGCTCCCAGCAGGTATTCGAGTTCCGCGGCGACCGCGTCCTGGTAGAGGCCGAGGGGGAGCGCTCCGAGCGACTGTGCCGCCAGCTCCGCGATGACCCACTCCGGGCGGTTGTCCCCGACCATCGCGATCCGATCGCCCTTCTCGAGGCCGAGTTCCCGGAGCCCCAGCGCGAAATGACGCACCCGCCGCTCGTATTCGGACCACGTGATGCGCTGCCAGATCCCGAATTCCTTCTCGCGCATGGCGATATGGTCACCGCGGCTCGCCGCCTGCTGCCGCAGGAGGCCGGGCAGACTGCCGTCGACGGATCCGATGCTCACGAAACGGCGCCGGCCACGGATTCGGGGTGTCCCAGGTACGCCTCGATCACCGCAGGATCGGCCCGGACCTCCGCTGGAGAGCCCTCGGCGATGACCTGTCCGAATTCGAGGACGATCACGCGCTGGCAGATGTCCATGATCACGTCCATGTCGTGATCGATGACGACCGGCGTCGCCCCCCACTCTTCGTGCACGTCGAGGATGAAGCGCGCCATCGACTCCTTCTCCTCGGAGTTCATGCCGGCCATCGGTTCGTCGAGGAGGAGGATCTCCGGGTCGAGCGCGAGGGCGCGGCCGAGTTCGACAAGCTTCTGCTGTCCGTAGGGGAGGTTGCCGACGATGGCGTGGCGGATCGGCTCCAGATTGAGGAAGTCGATGACCTCCTCGACCCGCACCCGGTGACGGATCTCGTGGCGGCGCTGGGGACCCCAGAAGAGGCCGCCGGAGAGCACGCCGCCTCGCATGTGCACGTGGCGGCCGAGCATGATGTTGTCGAGCGCGGTCATGTGCTTGAAGAGTTCGATGCTCTGGAAGGTGCGCGCGACGCCAAGCCGGGCGATCCGGTGCGGCTGTATGCGGTGGAGCCGGTGGACCCGGCCTGCGGCGTCGCGCAGTCGGATGGTGCCTACCGTGGGCCGATAGAGGCCGGAAATACAGTTGAGCACGCTCGTCTTGCCGGCGCCGTTGGGGCCGATGAGCGCGAGAAGTTCGCCGCCGCGGATGTCGAGGCACACGTCCTCGAGCGCCGTCACGCCCCCGAAGCGGAGGGTGACGCCGTCCAGGTGCACGCTGGCTCGGCCATCGGGCTCGTTCATGTCGGCGCCTGCCGCCGTTCGGGACCGCCAGGGGGAACGCCTCGGGAAACGGGTGGTTAGTGTACGCCGCGCCCGATGGGCGTGAAAGATGGATCTCCCGGTGTTGACGAGCGGGCCCTCGACGATCCTTATGAGCGTATGACCGGTCCCGGACTGCGCCCCGCCCCGATAGCCATCGCGGCCCTGACCACCGTGCTGGTGGCCGCCGCCGTAACGGGCATGGCGCGCTGGCCCGACCCCTCACCGATCCCGGCCGCCGCGGAGGCGGTCTCTTCGGATCTCGGCGAGCGCGCGGCCGCGCGCGACCGGCTTCTCGAGCGCGAGCCGGGGCTGGCCCAGGCGCGGGCGGAATGGGGCCACGACTTCTACTTCACGCGCGCCATCTACACGAGCGGCCGGGGCTGGGGACGGAGAGGCGGATCTTGGGCGATCGACTTTCCGAAGGCCGACCGCCAGTTCCTCTTTATCCTCCACCGCCTCCTCACAAGGCTGGACCTGCACGAGTGGGAAAACCCGGTCGCGCTCACCGATCCGGAACTGCGTCGCTTCCCCTTCCTCTACATGCTCGAGGTCGGCCGCATGAACCTCTCCGAGGCCGAAATCGTGGGGTTGAGGGGCTACCTGGAGGCGGGCGGCTTCCTCGTCGTGGACGATTTCTGGGGAGACGACGCGTGGTACAATCTCGAGTACCACATGTCGCGCATCCTGCCCGGCCGCCCGATCGAGGACATCCCGCTGGACCACCCGATCTTCCACCAGTTCTACGACATCGACGAGATCATCACCGTCCCGAGCATCAACAACGCGATGAGGGGCCGGTACAGGGAATGTTGGGAGCTGCCCTGCACGCCCACGGTGCGCGGGATCTTCGATGACCGGGGCGAGCTGATGGTCGTCATCAACCACAATACGGATCTGGGCGACGCATGGGAGTGGTCGGAGATCCCGTACTACCCGATCGACCGGTCGACGTACGCCTACGAACTGGCCATCAACTACATCATTTACGGCCTGACCCACTGATGGTCCCCATCTCCCGGCGGCGGTTCGGGACGCTCGCCCTCGGCGTCGCGGGGGCGGCGGCGGCCCCCTGGCCGCTGCGCGCGCTCGGGCGTCAGCGGCTGCTCGTGGACGGCGACCGGCTCAACCGCCGGCTCGGCGAACTCGCGCGCTTCAGCAGTTCCGCCGAAGGCACGACGCGGCTCGCCTACAGCGACGAGGACCGGGCGGCCCGCGCCTGGCTATCGGACATCATGACCGGCCTCGGCCTCGACGTGCATGTGGACCGGGCAGCCAACCTCATCGGCCGGCGGCGCGGCACCGACCCGTCGCTCGCCCCCATCCTCGTCGGCTCCCACATCGACTCGGTCCCGGCGGGCGGGAGCTACGACGGGCAGGTCGGCTCGATGGGCGCGCTCGAGGCGATCGAGACGCTGGTGGACGCGGGCCGCGACACCCGGCACCCGCTGGAACTCGTCATTTGGGCCAACGAGGAGGGCGGCAAGACGGGCAGCCGCGCGATCGCGGGCGAGACCCTGCCCTGGGAAGTCGATATCGTCACGGCGAGCGGGTTCACGATCGGCGAGGGCACGAAGCGCCTCGGCGGAGACCTCACCGACCTGGCCGCGGCCCGGCGAGAAGCCGGCAGCCTGGCGGGCTACCTCGAACTGCACATCGAACAGGGGTTCGTCCTCGACCGCGGCGAACTCGACATCGGCGTCGTGCAGGGCATCGTCGGCATCCGCCGCTGGACGGTGACCGTCGACGGGTTCGCGAACCACGCCGGCACCACGCCCATGGACCTGCGGCAGGACGCGATGGTGACGGCGGCACGCATCATCGACGCCGTGCAGGTGACCGCGCTCGAACTGCCCGGGCGGCATGTGGCCACGGTCGGCCAACTGGCCGCCGAGCCGGGCGCGCCGAACGTCATCCCGGGCCGGGTCACCTTCAGCCTCGAGATCCGCGACCTCGCCATGACCGGGATCGATGCCGTCTTCCGGGCCATCCGGTCGCGAGCCGAGGAGATCGCCGCGGCGGACGGCACGACGGTCTCCATCGAACAGTTCTACGAGAGTCGCGCGGCGCCCACCGACGCGCGCCTTCGCGACCTTATTGAAGCCGAAGCCGGCGATCTCGGGCTGACGTCTCTCCGCATGCCCAGCGGGGCGGGCCACGACGCGCAGAGCATCGCCCTGCTGGGACCGGTGGGGATGATCTTCGTGCCGAGCCGCAACGGCATCAGCCACTCGCCGCTCGAGTTCACCGAGCCGGATCAGATCACGGCGGGGACGAACGTGCTGCTTCGCACCCTGCTCGCGATCGACGCGCGCGGCCTCTGATCCGGGCCGCACGCGACGCTCGGCCGGGACTCAGCCTGCGGTTCAGTTGCCGATCACGTCCTTCGAGATGCGCATGGCGACGAGCATGTTCGGCACGTCCACGACCTCGGAGATCTTGAGGTCTCCCGCCATCGAGGCCAGCTGGTACGCTTCCTGCCGTGACAGGTCCCGCGAACTCACGAGATAGTCGATCATCGCCTCGACGGCGTTCCGCGCCGCCTCGTCGATCGTGGGCGCGAACCCGGTCACGGCGTAGAACTCATCCGTCTCGTAGTGGGGCGACGGGATGGGCCCGGCCCCCTTGATGACCTCGAGTTCATAGACCACGCGCAGCGGCCCTTCGATCGCGGTGCCGCCCACTTCCCCGTCCCCCTGCGCGATGTGCGGGTCGCCGATCGAGAAGAGGGCGCCCTGCACCAGAACCGGGAAGTACACGGTCGTGCCCTCGACCAGATCGCGGTCGTCCATGTTGCCGCCGTTCTGGCGAGGCGGGATCGTGACGAGCATCGAATCGGTGTCCGGCGCCACCCCCATCACGCCGGGGAAAGGACGCAGCGGAATCCGGACCCCGGGCGCGAAGCCGACGCTCGTATCCCCTGGCTCGAACTCGAAGATCCGCAGGTACGGATCGGGGAACCGATCGGCGAGAAATCCGAACCCTGGGACGTTTGCGACCCAGCCCCAGTCGCCCAGTTCGATCTCGTGCAGCGTGACCGCCAGCAGATCGCCCGGTTCGGCGCCCTCGACGTAGACGGGCCCCGTGAGCGGGTGGATCGGATCGAAGCTCAACGTGGCGAGATCCTCGACGGTGGACTCCGGAGTCAGTTGCTGATCCGATGCCTCCTCGAGGTAGGCCTCGATGACGGCGCCCGACCCCACCGTCAGAATCGGCGGGATCGTGCGGCTCCACCGGTTGTGCGTCTGGTCGGCCGTCAGCGTGTGCTGTGGCTCCGGCGTCGGCGTCGGCGACCCCTCTTCATCGCCCGCCATTTCGCTGGCGGAATCGGTCCCGTTTTCCGGCGCGCAGCCCGCCGCGATGATGAGCGCGAGTAGCGGAACCCCGGCGCAGGTTTTCCCGCGTGCCATCACTCTTCGTTCGCGACCGTGAAGTGGAGCGTGTCCACGACCGGGGGATCGAGCGGGATGTGCGCCGGGTTGGCCACGACCGCGATGAGCCGGTGCTCTCCCGGCGCGAGGCCTTCGAGCAGACGCTCGGTGCTCCCGTCCCCCATGTGGATGATCTGCGGATCGTTCTGCGGGATCATGTCGGTGAGCGGGGTGAGGTCCACGTCGACGTAGAGGTGATGGTGTCCCGTGCCGACCACGGGGGGCGTGATCGAGACGATTTCGATCCCCTCGGTCTCCATGACGACCAACACGTCGGCGCCCACCGTCGAGCCCTCTTCCGGCTGCGCGATGCGTACGGTGACAGCCGGCTCGGCGGGCATTGCTTCGGCCATGGCCTCGGGCATCTCTTCGGCCATCTCGGCGTCCTCGGCCTGTTCTCCTCCGCCGCAGGCGATGGCGAGCGAGAGCGGGGCGATGAGGGCAACGGGGATCCAACTCGGGCGGGGGAAACGCATGAAACCTCCTGGACGAACGATCCGTCGGTGCGACGCGGCATTGGGACCCGCAGATTAGGGAAACGGACCCGCCCGCGCGAGACGCACGAGCGGATGCTGTGCCGTATACAACGTTTCCGTCCGCCGCATGTTCTCAACCACAGAGCACGCGTTCACGAGGCGAAGAGGCCCGCACATGTCCGACCGTCCATCTCCCGTGCACCAGTGAGCCTCCGCGCAACCTCCCTCGCGGCAAGCTTCCTCCTCCTCGCGTCCTCCGGCCGCGCCGTGGCGCAGGAGGTCCTCGGGCCGCCCGTTCCGGGACCCATGCCCGTCGGGGCGGCGTGCGTCGTCCCCGACTCGATCGGCGAGGGACTCCGCCGCATCGCGCGAAGGGTCAGGGACGCCGTCGGCGTCTCCGCGCTGCACGTCGAGTCGGGCGCGCGGATCTCGTTCAACGGAGACCAGCCTTTCCCGATGGCGAGCGTGTCCAAGGTCCCCATGGCACTCGAGTTCCTGCGGCGCGTCGACCTGGGCGAGATCGATCCCGCCGAGACGGTCGTGGTCACCGTTGAGGAGTTCCGCGCGGGCCACAGTCCGCTCGCCGCCTGGTCGGGCGCGCGGTCCGTGCGCATCACCGTGGACAGCCTCTTCTCGCTCATGCTCGGCCAGTCGGACAACACCGCGACGGACGTGGTCCTCAACATGTCGGGCGGGCCGGAAGCCGCCACGCGCCACCTCCGGCAACTGGGTGTGGAAGGCGTGCGCGTCGACCGCTCCGAGGCCCGCACGTTCGCCGACCTGGTCGGCCTCCCGGACACGATTCCCGAGAGCGAACTGTACCGCTACCAGTATTTCCGGCTGCGTGATGCCCTGCCCGACCCGCACCGCCAGGCCGCGCGCGAGCGCTACGGGTCGGACCCGCAGGACACGGCCACGCCGGAGGGGATGACGGATCTCCTGCTCACGATCCACGAGGGTGAGGGGCTCAGTCCCGAATCGCGCGCCTGGATCCTCGACGTCCTGAACCGGTCGCGCTCGGGGTCCGGGCGGATGCGGGGCCGGCTGCCGCGCTCGACCTTCGTCGCGCACAAGACGGGAACGATGGGCGGCGCCATCAACGACGTGGGGATCGTCATCCTGCCGGATGGCGCGGGCCATCTCATCGTCTCGGTGTTCGTGAACACTCTGCGGAGTCCGACGTGGCGGCGGGAACGCACCATCGCGGAGATGACGCGTCTGCTGTACGACTACTTCAGTGAGGAATTCAGGGGGCGGGGCGCCGCGGTCGCGCTCGCGCGACGCTTCGGCACCCCGTGTGTCGCCTGATCGTTCAGTCGCTCCGGTTTCCGTTGGCGAAGATCCTGTACAGCGCCGCCCAGCCCACCGCGATATACACAAACCGGGCGAGGGGGCCGAAGGTCGCGGCCACGAAGTTGAATCCGATGAGGCCGATCAATCCCCAGTTCAGGGCGCCGGCCAGCAGCAGTGCGTTCGCCACTCTGTTGCAACTCTTGCCGTTCATGTATCTCTCCCGACCGAATCTGGCTTTAGGGTCCGGGGGGTAGGGAACCCCGCCCGGCGACCCGGCATGGTACGAAGACATAGTACGAAGGAAGATCGGTCGGGTTTCGCAGGGCGGAAAGGATGATTCCGTGAGACGTCGCGAATTCGTTGTAGCCCTGCCCGGCATTCTCGCCGTGGCAGCGTGCGGAGACAGCTCCGGGCCCGACACGGCGCAGCCCGAACCGCCGCCTCCGCCGCCCCCACCGCCGGGGGCGGTGCCGGGCGCGAATGTGACCGTGAACATCGAGGACAACGCCTTCGTCGACCCCAATGGGGGCCGTAACGGCGACGCGGAAGTGACGATCGCCAGCGGGGAGACCGTTGGCTGGCGTCACGTGGGCGCGAACCCCCACACGGTGACCTCTACCGAAGTTCCCTCGGGCGCGATGGCCTTCGACAGCGGAACGATCGGCTACAACGAGACCTTCCAGGTCAGGCTCAGTGTGCCTGGGACGTACGTCTACCACTGCGCCACCCACCCGAGCATCATGCTGGGATCCCGCATCATCGTCACCTGACCGCTCCGGCTCGCTATTCAACCCTGCCCGCGACGCGCGTGTCGTCTATCTGAACCTCGTTTGGACTTCGTCGCTTCGACCTCGTCCGAGCAGCAGACCGGCCATCACCACGGGATCGACGCGAATACAGATGACATGCGCGCGGCATATTCGGCGGCTGTCGGGGATCGGTCTTGCCCTCGCCGCGCTCCATCCCGGCGCGGCCCGCGAGGCGTCGGCCCAGGAGGGCACCGGCTCCACGATCCAGGCAACGCGGCTCACCGCCGAGGAACGCATCGACCTCGACGGCAACATCGAGGAATCCGTCTGGGGCCGCATCGAGGCCATCAGCGACTTCCGGCAGCGTGAGCCCATCGAGGGCGGCACTCCGACCCATCCCACCGAGGTTCGCATCGCCTACGACCGCGACAACCTGTACATCGCGGCGATTCTGTTCGACGACCCCGACCACATCCTCGCCCGGCAGCGCGCGCGCGATGCGTTTCTGTTCACGGACGACCGGTTCGCCTGGGTGCTCGACACCTTCCGGGACGGGCGCACCGGCTACCATTTCGAGACGAACGCGGCCGGCGCCCTCAGCGATGGACTCATCACGGGCACCGGTGGCGGTGGCGGTGGCGGAGGGGGAGGGGGAGGCGGATTCGGCGGCGTCAACCGCTCGTGGGACGGGATCTGGGAGGTGCGCACCGCGCGCCGCCCCGACGGGTGGTCCGCGGAGATCCGGATTCCCTTCCGCACCCTGAACTTCGTCCCGGACGGCGGGAGCTGGGGCATCAACTTCCTGCGATCGATCCGGCGCCACAACGAGGAAGTTCTGTGGCGCGGATACGGGCGGAACGAGGGCCTGAACCGCCTCGTATTCGCGGGCGAACTCGCGGGGCTGGAGGGTCTCTCACAGGGCATCGGGCTGGAAGCCGTAGCCTCGGGCATCGGGAGTTGGCGCAACACGCCCGACGAAACCGACCCGACCACGTTTCCGCGCGACGTCAGCCTCGACCTGAACTACAGCGTGACGCCCAGCCTCCGCGCCTCCTTCAGCGTGAACACGGACTTCGCGGAGGTCGAGAGCGATCAGCGGCGCGTCAACCTGACCCGCTTCCCGCTCCGCTTCCCCGAACAACGCGACTTCTTCCTCGAGGGTTCGAGCGTGTTCGCCTTCGCCCCCCGCAGCGGCCCGCAGCCCTTCTTCTCGCGCCGGATCGGGATCGAGGGGGGGCAGCAGGTGCCCATCGACTACGGCGTCCGCCTCACCGGGCAGCTCAACGGGGTCGACCTCGGCTTCTATCAGATGGGCACGGGCGCACACTCGTTCGTCGAGACCGGCGTGCCGGTGGATCCGGCGGATCCGCCGCCGGAGGACCACGTCCGCTTCGAACGCGAGACGTTCACGGTCGCGCGAGCCCGCGTCCCGATCCTCGAACAGTCGAGCATCGGCGCCATCTACACGCGCCGCGGCACGGCGCTCGACGAGACGGGGTTCGCCCCGGCGGACCGGCATACGCTCGGCGCGGACCTCGACTATCGGACCAACAGCCTGTTCGGGAACAAGAATTTCGAGGCCGAGGCGTTCATGGCCTGGAACTCGAATCCGGACCCGTCCGTGTCGAGAACCTTCCAGGATCTTTCCGCCTGGGGCGGCCGCATCAGCTTCCCCAACGACCTCTGGTCGGGGCACGTCTCCTACCGGGAATTCGGGGACGACTACAGCCCTGCGGTCGGGTTCGTGTCCCGGAACGACTTTCGCCGCGTGGAGCCGCGGATCGGCTGGTCGCCCCGTCCAGCCATCGACTGGATCCGACAGGTGGAGGTGTCCGTCCAGCTGAGGAATCTGTGGGAGATGGGATCCATGATCCTGGAGGAGCAGGAACTCCAGCTGAACGTGCTCGATATCGACTTCGAGAGCGGAGACAACCTGAGTTTCGAGGCGGTGCGGACGTACGAATTCCTCGACGGGCAGTTCGAGATCAGCGACGGCGTAGACATCATGCCGGGCGACTACACGACCTGGGACTACCAGATCCGCGGCCGGACGACGAGTCGCCGGCCCGTTTCCGTCCGGGGCGGAGCCAACATCGGAGGCTTCTGGAACGGCGACCGCGTGCGGGTCGACCTGAACGCGAACTTCCGGCCGAACCCCGGGATCAACCTGGAGACGGGCTACGAACGCAACGCCGTGAACCTGCCGCAGGGAGACTTCGTCACGAACCTCTATCGCCTCGAGGGTTCATGGGACCCGACCCCGTGGATCGGCGTCACGAACCAGTTCCAGTACGACGATGTGAGTCGCGTGCTCGGGCTGTTCATGCGCTTCCGCTGGATCCTGAAGCCGGGGAACGACCTCTTCCTCGTCTACACCCACAACTGGCAGAACCTGGAGTCGGGGCTGCTCGACGCGCCGGAGGACTCCGACCCGCAGAGGTGGATGGACCTGAGGACGCTCTCGCGCGGCGCCTCGATCAAGCTGAACTACACCTACCGCTTCTAGCGTCCGCCAAGGCCGGCGGGCCTGTCCTCCGCGTCCCGACTACTCCCCGAACGCCTCGAAGAACGCGAGTTCATGGCGCATGGCCTCGGCATAGGCCTCCTCCGCCCGCTCCGGCATGTCCGCGGCCAAGTCGTCGAGCAACGCTTCGAGTTCCGCTGCGAGCCCCTCGAAATCCGGCGAGGCATACGTCTCGATCCAGTCGCGATAGGGGTTCTCACGGCGGTCTCCGGCCGCGAGACGCCGCCCGAGCCAGGCGTAGAGCCGCATGCAGGGCGTCATCGCCGCGAGGATCTCCCCGGCCTCCGCGTTCCAGGCCGCGCGCGCGAGGAAATCCGTGTATCCCTTCGCGGCGGCGTTTGGTGTCACGGCGTCGAGGTCGATGTCGAGGCGTTCGGCGTAGGCGCGGTGCAGCTCGAGTTCGTCGAGGACCCCCTGCATGAGGGCGTGCAGCCGGCGGGCGACGTCGATCCGGTCTGCCGTGCGCGCCGCGGCGACGGCGTAGGCGCTGAAGAAGGCCTTGAGAAAGAACGCGTCCTGCGCCACGTAGCGGCGGAAGGCGTCGCGGGCGAGCGATCCGTCGGCGAGGCCGCGCACGAAGCGGGAGTCGAGACAGGCCTGCGCGAGGCCGGCGTTCCGGGCCCAGAGCGCCTGGTGGAGCGGTTCTGCCATGTGTCTCGGAGCTCTCGCTAGTTGAACAGCGTCCCCACGGCTTCGGGCGGGGCGTTGAAGTGGAAACGCGGGACCGGGGCGCGGAAGACGGAACCGTCCCGGCGCCGGAAGTGGTAGAACCCCTCCATGTGGCCCGTCGGACCCCGCAAGACGCAAAAGCTGTTGTACTGGTGCGCGTCGCCGGGGCGGAGCACCGGAGACTGGCCGACGACGCCCTCCCCCTCGACCTCGTGGTCCCCCGCCATGGGATCGTGAATGAACCAGTGGCGCCAGAAAAGTTGCGCCGTCTCGGTCCCGACGTTCTCGATCGTGATGTGGTACGCGAAGACGTACTGCCACGCCGCGGGATCCGAGTGCGCGGCCACGTACTCCGGCCGCACGTGGATCGCCATCGCGTCCGGGACGATGGGCGGGGCGCCGGGGTCGGGTGGGGTCTGGTTGGTGGTCATTCGACCCGAGGATATGTCGTCACCGTTGCGCAGGCCACGTCTCGCGCCGCAGAGTATCAGTGACGCGTTTTGTTCGGGCCACACTCCCGGTTCGTGGTCGACGGCCGGGCGACAGGGACTTGAGGGAGCATGGAGGAAGCGATGGATTCCAAGCACACGTTCTCACGCCGACACTTCATGGGCGGGGCCGCCGCGGCTCTGGGCGCCGTGAGCCTGAACCCCACCGCCGTCATCGGCGCCGGGCTCAAGCCTCCCCCCAAGGGCGTCGAGCCGCTCGATCCCTACGACGATCTCGCGAAGCTCTCCTCCAACGAGAACCCGTACGGGCCCTCGGAGAAGATGCTGGAGGCGATGAAGGGGGCCTGGAAGTACTCGAACCGGTACGGCTATCCCGACGGCGACATCCTCGAGAAGATCGCGGCCTCCCACGGGGTCCCCACCGATCACATAATGATCAACGCGGGCTCCGGCGAGACGCTGCGCGTGGCGGGCCTCGCCTTCCTGCGCCACGAGGAGAAGGTCGTCGGCGTTTCGCCCACGTACCTGACCGTCTACCGGACCGCCTCCGGGATCGACGCGGACGTGATCGAGCGCCCGCTCCTGCCCGACTACACGCAGGACATCGACGATCTCATCGAGGTCACGAACCGGAACTACCGGGACGTGGGGATGGTCTACATCTGCAATCCCAACAACCCCACCGGCGTCATCGTGCCCGGCGATGACATCCGACGCCTGCTGGACGGGATTCCGGAAGACATCCCGGTCCTCATCGACGAGGCGTACCACCACTTCATCGAGGACCCGCGTTACGAGACGGCCGTCCCCTACATCAAGGAAGGCCGCAAGGTGCTGGTGACTCGCACCTTCTCGAAGATTTACGGGCTGGCGGGCATGCGCCTCGGCTACGGGATCGCGCCACCCGACATGATCGACCAGATGCGGGACTACGCGACGGGCAGCGTGAACGCGCTCGTGAAGTGGGGCGGCGTCGCGGCGCTCGAGGACAAGGAGTACGAGGCCTGGATCAAGGAGACGTCCAACACGCTCCGGGACCAGACCGCCGACGCCGTCAGGGCGCAGGGGTTCGACGTGCTCCCGTCGGAGACGAACTTCTTCATGGTCCGCACCGGCCGTCCCACGGCCGAGGTGAGGGCCGAGTTCCGGAAGCACGATGTGGCCGTGGGCCGCGACTTCCCGCCCATGCTCGACTGGCTGCGGGTCTCCATCGGGACGGAAGACGAGATGAAGCGCTTCATGACGGCGTGGAACCAGATCTTCCCCGACGGCATGACGGCGGCCGACAGCAACAGCGGCTTCTAGCGGTCACAGCCGTTCCACGCAGGCGACACAGGGGGTCGCGGCCGAGTCAGGTCGCGACCCCTTTGTCCGGAGAGAAACTTGACGAAACCCCGAACTCTGAACTTGTCGGAGCAGGAGCGCTGGTTCGCGCAATACTACGACGATGCGACGCCCGGCTACATCTGGGGATGGAACCCTGACCACGTTCACTTCGGGTTGTTCGAGCCGGGCGAGTGTCCCGAGCCAGGCGAATTCCCCTCCGAGTCGGCCGGACTCGCCCGGGCTGTCGAGCGGATGATCGACGTGATCGTCGCACCGGCGGACATTCGGGCGAACCAGTTCGTCGTGGACACGGGCTGCGGGATCGGCGGGACCGCCATCTATCTGGCGCAAAACCACGGGTGTGCCGTCCGCGGCGTCAACATCTCCCATAAACAACTGGAGTTGGCGGAGAAGAAGGCACGCGACGCGCTTCTGGACGATCGAGTTGGCTTCGCGTACGCGGATTGCTCGCAGCACCTGCCCTTCGCGGATGACTCGGTCGATGTCGTCGTCAACATCGAAAGCGCCAGCCAGTACAGTGACCTGAGTCGCTTCTTTCAGGAAGTCCGCAGAATCCTCAAGCCCGGCGGACGGATCGTGGCAATGGATTGGATGGCGTGCGACGGACTCCAGCCCGGGCAATACGAAGAGTACATCGAGCCCCTGTGCGCGGCGTGGAATGTCCCACGTCTGGCGAGCCGGTCGACTTACGCCACACGGTTACGTGATGCAGGCTTGACCGTCATGGAAATGGACGACTTCGGCGGCAGGGATGCAGACAATATTCGTATTCTGGAGAATAGCCATCGACGGCTCTTCACCCTCTGGTTTGCCGGCATGAATCCGGATCCCAACCGCATATGGATGGAGCAGTTCCGCACGCTCGCCAAGGCGTGGCGGAACGGATGCTTCGAGCTCGGCCGCTACTACGCGGAGAAGCCGACAGACACGCGATCGGCATGATGCCTGGCCGGGCACCCCGCCCGGTGCCGGGCGCGTTACGTTCCGAACCCGACGCGAGCCTTTTGCGACACCCAAAGCGCATATGACGACCGACGACCATCTCATCCCGGGCGCAAGCCGAAGCCCGGAAGACCGAAGGGCCTACTCATACGACTTCGGAAGGATGGCGAAGCGAGTGCCGGAAGGGGTGGCGAAGCCGACGAGTGCAGGGGAGTTGGCAAGCCTCGTGCGCCGTGCATCGAGCGACGGAATCCGGCTGGTTACCCGTGGAGGCGGTCACTCCCAGAGCGGACAAAGCCTGACGGACTCAGGTATAGTAGTCGACACTACACGTCTGGATCGAGTCCAGCCGGCGGGACCGGAGTTGGTGCGCGCACAGGGCGGAGCGCAGTGGGGCAAGGTCGTGGACGCGCTGCGCGGCACGCGGCGGCTGCCGCGGGTGCTGGCGGACATCGGCGAGGTGACCGTGGGTGGAACGCTCTCCGTCGGAGGCGTTGGCACCACGTCGCATCGCTACGGGGCGCAGGTTGGACAGGTCGAACAGCTCGATGTGGTGACCGGCACCGGCGAGCGGGTCCGGTGCTCGCCCAGCCGGAACGCGGAGCTCTTCGATGCCGTGAGAGGTGGCCAGGGACAGTTCGGCATCATCACCGAGGCGTGGATCCGGCTCCGCCCGTCGGAGGATCGGTTCCGGCAGTACGAACTCCACTACCGCGACTTCGAGCAGTTCGCGAACGACCTCGAGCAGATCCTCGAGGCCGACCGCTTCGACCACCTGCGGGCGGAGTTTCGGCCCGACGAGAGCGAGATCGTCCTCTACGCCGGGATCGAGTATGACCGGGAGCCCGACGACGCGGCGGTGCTCGAGGGGCTGGGGTACGACGAGAACACCTACACACGGGATACGGCGAGTGTCGGGCGCGCGGCGATGTTCCCTTCATGGGGGTTCAGCTGGCTGAATCATCACCCTTGGCGCGACTGGATCATGCCCTGGGAGACCCTGCCGACGCTGCTTGCCCAGCCGTGGCTGGACTCGGACCTGATACCCCGCAAACCCTGGCACTGGATCGGGCTGTACCCGATCGGGGGGGAGGCGGTCGATGCCCCCCTGTTCATGCGTCCGCGCGGGGGACGGGCGATCCTGTACTCGGTTCTTTCGGTGCTGGGGGCGTTTCAGCGCGAGCAGGCGACGGCGCTGGCGGACCATCTCGAGGAAGCCGACCGAACGCTTGTCGGACTCGGGGGGAAGAGCTATCTGTCGGGCCGGGTCGGATATGGCCCCGGACGATGGGCGCAACACTATGGCGAGATGCTCGAACCGGGCAGCCGGTGGAAGCGGGAGTTCGATCCGAACCAGGTATTCCTCACAGGCGGCATGCCGTTCGGAGACGATCCGGCGGCCTCAGGCCAGGGCGCTTGATCACACGGGACCTTAGCGCAAGCATGGCATTAATCACATCCACTCCCGACGACCGCGGCCTCATCGAGCGGCCGCTGCTCGCGCCGCACCTGGAGTTCCGGTTGATCGGCGACCAGCAAGTGCTCCTGGTTTCCGAGATCTTCAACACGCTGCTGCGCGGGCAGGTTCATTGCGATCTCCTGCCTCTCCTTGATGGGCGCCGCACGCCCCGGGACATCGCTGCCGTTCTGGCCCCCGCACATTCGGCACTCGAGGTGGAGACGGCCATCGTGTCGCTGGCGTCCCGCGGGTACATCGTGTCGGGCGACTACGCCATGGGTCCGGGACGAGCGGCGTACTGGTCCTCGCTCGGCGCCTCGCCACGCTGGGCGGAGCAGCGCCTGGGGGCCGCCACGATAGCCGTCACCGGCGACACCGACCTGCTCGCCACCCGGCTTGACACACTGGGCATTCGGACGGATACCGTTCGCCCCGCCCTGTCCGTCATTGTGTGCGGCGACTACCTGGACGAAGGGCACGACGCCGTCAATCGGCGCCACCTCGAGTCCGGCACACCCTGGATGCTCGTCAAGCCGAGCGGCGTTCAGCCCCTGTTCGGACCGGTCTTTCGGCCGGCGGAGGGCGGTCCGTGCTGGGCATGTCTCACCTACCGCCTGCGCGGACACCAGGAGGTTCACAATTTCCTGCGCAACCTCGATGGGAGATCCTCGGCCGTGACACCCCGCGCGGCCGAGCCGGGGTAGCAGCTGTCAATTTAACACACTCTGCTTACATTTGCACCCCTGAACCAGGCGACCCGAAGCCAGCCGGTCCCGACGGGCACAGGCGGTCGGGTCACGCGCCCGCCGTCACGCAACAGGAAGGGCCGCGATTCATGTTCAATAACCCGTTTCGCGAACGAGCGATTGCCGCGAGCGCGAACCGGCAGCAACTCGACCGTCTCCTCCGCGTCACGGCCCCCCACGAACGCATCGCGCTGGCCGCGGTCGGATTGATCCTCGCCGGCGTCACCGTCTGGGCGCTTTTTGGAACCATCGCACGTGAGATCGCGCTTGACGGGGTCCTGGTCGTGCCGGGGCAGCGCTACGAACTCACTGCCGAGGAGCCCGGATACTTCGTGGAGTACTTCGTCGAACCCGGAGACCACGTCGAGCCCGGATCGGCGATCGCTCGCCAGACCGTCCCCGCGCTGGCACGCGCAACCGCCGCCCTCCGGGACAGCGTGGAACGGCTGGAACTGGAGGTCGAGCAGCGCCGTGGGGGTACCGGGAAGACCGCCGCTCAGCTGGCCGTGGCCCGTGCGGCACTGCTGCGGGCGGAGGCTCAACACGCCGCCCGGGCCCTCATCGTCAGCGAGGCGGGAGGCATGATCGTGGTCCTGCAGGCCTCTCCAGGGGAACAGCTTCAGGGCGGGGCCGCCGTCGCGCAGCTACAGGCTGCCGGGGATCGCCACCCGCAGGCGACGGTGCTCGCCGCCCCCCGCGTGGCCCGGCACCTGCGCCCCGGCATGCGTGCGTCGGTTGAAGTGCAGTTGCCCGATGGCTCGACACGTCGGCTGGAAGGAAGGATCAGTGCCGCCGGCCCGGCGCGGGCCCGGGCCTCCGAGTTGCCGGCGGCGGCGGAAGACTCCGCGCGATGGGTCGATATCGACCTCCCACCGGAGTTCGACCTGACCCTTCCGGACGGGACACCGTGCCGCATTCGGATCTTCCGCGGACGATACTCACTCGCCTCGCTACTCGGCTTCGGATCGAACTGAATGGTGCCGCGCGGCTCGCGGGGAACATCGCGACGTGGCCAGACCCCGCTCGGCGAGCGAAGGCGACGGGTCATCACCCCCCTCGTTCTCCAGACCCACGCGACCGAGTGCGGCGCGGCCTGCCTCGGCAGCGTGCTGGCCCACTTCGGGCGATGGGTGCCTTTGACGGAATTGCGCGGCACATGTGAAGTCGGGCGGGACGGATCCACCGCCGCCGGTCTCAAGCGGGCCGCCGAGCATTATGGCCTGGAGTGCTCGGGCTGGAGCGTGCAGGTGGACCGGCTCAGGGGGATGCCGCTGCCCATGGTCCTCTTCTGGGAATTCAACCACTTCGTGGTTCTGGAAGGGTTCGACCGCAAGTGGTTCTACCTCAACGATCCCGCCTCGGGCTACCGCAGGCTCTCCCCGGAGGAGTTCGATGCGGGGTTCACGGGCGTGACGCTGAAATTCCGTCCTGGTCCCGCGTTCGAGCCCGGAGGTACTCCATCCGGCCTGCTGCGACGCCTCCCGCTCTGGTTGAGCGGAGCTTGGGGCGGGCTGGCGTGGGCCGTCGTTTGCGGGCTGATGCTGGCCGTATTGGCCTTGACGGCGCCCTTCGCCGCCGGCCTGTTCGTCGACCGTGTGTTGGGCGATGGCGAGACCTGGGGACGCCTGGTGGCCGGGGCGCTGGCGGGAGCCGCCCTCCTGGTGTATGGCGTCACTTGGCTGAAGCAGCGGTTCCTGTGGCGACTGGCGATCCGCATTTCCATCGTGGCCGGCAACCGTTCCGTCTCGCAGTTGCTGCGCCTCCCGGTGGACTACTTCAGTCACCGGCTGGTCGGCGATCTGACCGCACGCATCCTGTCGATCGACAGGGTTGCGCAGGGCCTGTCGGAACGCGTCCTCGGCCTGCTGGTCGATGTCGCCATGAGCGTCGTGTTCCTGGCGGTCATGCTGGCGTTGGACTTGCCGCTGGCACTCGCCGTGCTGGCCCTGGCGTTCTTGAACGTGCTGCTCCTACGCCCGATCGCGCGCGTTCGGTCCGACGAGGCCTCCGCCCTTCGCCGTGAACAGGGCCTGATGATGGGCATCGGGACGATCATGCTCAATCAGGCCGATGCCCTTCGCATGACGGCGGCGGAAGACCGCATGTTCGCCCGCTGGAGCGGCCATCAAGCGCGCGAGCTGCAGGTCCGCCAGCGATTTTCCGAACTTGGCAACCTCATGGCCGCGGCGCCCGATCTGTTCACGATACTGGGGAGTGCCGCGGTGCTGGCCCTCGGCGCGACGAAGGTCATGTCCGGCGAATTGACGCTGGGCGCGCTGCTGGCGTTCTACCTCGTGGCGACCATGTTCCTCGAACCCGTGGGGCGCTTCGTCGAATTCGCCCACGAGCGCCAGACGCTTCTCAGCGATATGCAACGCCTGGACGACATCACGGAAACGCCGGTGGATCCGGGCTTGGCGCGCCGGGCGGAAACATCGCGGTCGATCGCCACCCTCAACGGGCGCCTGCGGCTGGCGGGACATGTGGAATTGCGCGGCGTGACATTCGGCTACAACCGAAATCGTCCTCCGCTGATCAAGGATTTCAGCCTCGTGTTCAAGCCGGGGCAGCGCGTCGCGGTGGTGGGCCCGAGCGGGTCGGGAAAGTCGACGCTGTCCCGCCTCGTCGCGGGCATCCTGCACCCCTGGTCGGGGGAGATCCTGTTCGATGGCCGGCCTCGCGACGAGATTCCCGGCGAAGTGCTGTCGCGCTCACTCTCGATGGTGGACCAGCGCATCGTCCTCTTCTCCGCCACCGTGCGCGACAACCTCACGCTATGGAACCCCACCGTGCTCGACGATGACGTGGTCGCCGCTGCCCGTGACGCCGCCATCCACGACGATATTCTCAGCCGGCCCCGCGGCTATGCGACTCCCGTGGACGAAGACGGGGGCAATTTCAGTGGTGGACAGCGGCAGCGCCTGGAAATCGCCCGCTCGTTGGTCGGGAACCCGACTGTCCTGATTCTCGACGAGGCGACGAGCGCGCTGGACGCCGCGACAGAGGCGCACGTCGACGATGCCCTGCGCCGGCGGGGCATCAGCTGCCTCATCGTCGCGCACCGGCTGAGCACCATTCGCGACTGTGACCAGATCATCGTGGTCGACAAGGGCGTGGCGGTGCAGCGCGGCACCCACGATGGGCTGATGGCGGAAACGAGCGGCGTGTACCATCGCCTCGTTCGGACGGAGCTGGCCGGATGAGCGGACCGGAGAACCGTATGCTCGCTCGGATCGCGGCCGAATCGGGCACGGCGGTACCCTGCGCCGGCAATCTGCCCGTCGACCTTGGCGACCCCGACTTCGCCTGGTTCATCGAATCCGGTGCGGTCGATCTGTTCCTGGTCGAGCGTCAGGAGGGGGTTGACCGGTGCCGGCGCGCAGCACGTGCTGCGCGCCGGCACCGGACGCCTCCTGCCCGGCGTCGCGCCACAGGACGACGTCACTTCGTTGGGGCTCATCGCCAAGGGGCTGCCCGGCACCGTGCTACGGCGGCTTCCCGCTTCCGGGCTCGGGGCGATTCGCGGTGGAGAACTGACCGAGCAAGTGGACGCCTGGCTCCTGGACATCTCGGCGATGCTGGTTCGCGACGTCACGCTCCATCCACGTGCGGATGCGCTCCTCGAATCCGGCGAAGCGACCAGCACGAAGAGCGGCACACTCGCGGCGCGCCGCGGAGTCGTGTGGGTCACGGGGCTGCCTCGCGATGCAGGCCTGTTCATGGGTCTGATCGACCCAGTGGAGAGCGATACGGACCCCGACGGCGCCGGGCGGGCGCTGCCGCTCACGCCCGCCACCTGGCTCACACTGACGCAGGATGTGGGCGTCTCCACGACATCCTCCACGGAACTCGCCGAACACCGGCGGCTGCTGCCCGCCCTGGACGCCTTTAACCGGATTGCGTTCTCGCTTGAGCGACTCAACCGCCAACTGGCCGTCGTCGATCAGGCGAATCTGGCGCGGGCGCGCGTCATCAGCCGTCGGGGCGCCGAGGAAAACGCCCGCCGCCGACTCTTCGACCTGTACGGTCTCAGTGACGAAGGAACCGAAGAAGCGGAGGACTCGGGGCTCGACGATGTCCTGGGAGTGATCGGCGAGCACGCGGGAATCGTCTTCCGGCGTCTGCCCGATCCACCGGCCACGGAGCGATCCACGCCGGATGCCCAGCTCGTCAGGGTTCTCCACGCGTCCGGGGTGCGGGGCCGAAAGGTGCGGCTCGCCGCGGAAGATCGTTGGTGGGTCGGGGACAGCGGCGCCATGCTGGCGTTCCGGACCGATGATGGAAGGCCCGTGGCACTGTTGCCCGGCGTACTCGGAAACTACCGGGAAATCGATCCCCGCAGTCGGCACAAGCAGCGGATCACGGCTGCGAGCGCCGCGTCACTGCGCCCGGACGCCTGGGTGTTTTATCCCTCACTGCAGTCGCGAGTCGCCGGGTGGCGCGATCTATGGAGCATTGCCCGAACGGGGCTGGGCGCCGACTTGGCCCGCTTCGTGGTGACCGGGCTGCTGGGGGGGGGCATCATGTTGCTGCCGGCCGTGGCCATCGGCTTCGCAGCGGACGAGGTGATCCCGGCCGGCGATGTCGGACTCCTGTATGGCATCAGCGCGGCTCTGGTCGCGTTCGGCCTCGTCCGCGCCCTGCTTCATGTTCTCCAGAACATGACCCTGATGCGCCTCGAAGGCCGGGCCAGCTCCCGGATGGAGGCGGCGTTCTGGGATCGGTTGCTCCGGTTGCCGTCCAGCGTCCTCAGGGGGTATCCGGCCAGCGACCTCGCGATGCGGGGCATGACGTTCCAGAATGCGCGCGACGCCGCGCAGGGCGTGATCGGCAACGGAGTGCTGTCAATCCTGTTCCTGTCACCCGCATTCCTGCTCATCACCTCGCGCGATGCCCGGCTCGGAGGGATGACGGCCGCATTCGGCCTGCTGTCGCTGTTCGCGACCGTGATGCTCGGACTGCGGCAGATCGCCCCCCACGACCGTCGGCTGAAGGCCGTTCGCCGTCTGTCCAGCCGACTGTTCCAACTCATCAACGGCCTACCCCAACTGCGCGTGGACGGCGCCGAGGGCTCGGGCTTCGCGGCCTGGGCACGGGGCTACCGCGAGCAGAAGCGTGCGGAGTTGGAACTCGGCGCGGTGGAAAGGCACCTGCGGGCCTTCAGTGCCGCTCTGCCATTGCTGGCCGGGGCGCTGGTGATCCTGATCGTGACGTTACCCGGCTTCGACTCCGTTGGGGCCGGCGACTTCATCGCCGTCTTCGTTCTGTTCCTGCTCTATCAGGGGGTGGTCGTACGCCTCGGCGAGTCGTTCAGCGCGCTGGCCGCCGTTGTGCCCGCGTGGAATCAACTCCGGCCTCTGCTCGCTGAGACCCCCGAGACGAGAGCCGCAGGGGAATCCCCGGGGGAACTGGGTGGTGAAGTCGTGTTCGACCGCGTCTCGTTCCGGCGCGAAGCGAACGGGCCGCTGATTCTCGACGAAGTATCGATCGAGGCCCATAAGGGTGAGTTCGTCGCCATTGCCGGCGCGTCCGGGGCCGGAAAGAGCACCCTCCTGCGACTCGCGCTCGGGCTGGAACAGCCGTCCGGTGGATCGGTTTACTTCGATCGCCGAGACCTTCAACAACTCGATCTCAAGGAGGTGCGCCGGCAGATCGGCGTCGTGCCGCAGGTGGTCCGACTCCACCCGCAGGATCTATGGGACAACATCGTGGGCGATCACGAAGGGGCGACCGCCGAGGATGCGTGGGAGGCGGCACAACTTGCCGCCATTGATCGCGAGATCGCGGCCATGCCAATGGGCATGCTGACGCCGGTGGGCTCGGGTGCCGCCGTAACGTCAGGGGGCGAGAGTCAGCGCATCCGGATCGCCCACGCGCTGATCCGGAACCCCCGCATTCTGATGCTCGACGAAGCTACGAACTGGCTGGATAACGAGACGCAAGCCAGGGTCCTGGCCAATCTGGCGACCCTCACATCGACGCGGATCGTGGTGGCGCACCGCATCTCCACGCTGCGTCAGGCCGACCGCATATACGTGCTTGAGAAGGGCAGGATCGTGCAGGAAGGCTCCTTCGCGGAGCTGGCTGCCTCCCCGGGCGCATTCCGGGACCTCGTGAGCCGCCAGATCGCCTGACCGGCGACCGCGTCATCCGGGATAGCTTCCCCGTACTCGCGCCATCGCGCGGCCGAGCCGTTCACGGACACCGTACTGAATGGTCTCGAGCGCCGGCACAACCAGCAGCAGAAGGAAGGTGGCCACGAGGACGCCGAAACCGACGGACGTCGCCACCGGAACCAGATGGCGGGCGTGGGCGCTCGTCTCGAACATCAGCGGGGCCACGCCGAGAAACGTCGTGAGCGACGTCAGAACGATTGCTCGGAACCGGACCTTCGAGCCGGCGATGATAGCGTCTCGCGGCGGCATGCCGGACTTCCGGAAGTCGTTGATGAATTTGACCATCATCAGTGAGTCGTTGATGACGACTCCGCTCACCCCGACCAGTCCCTGCTGCGACCATACGCTGAGATCGAGGCCCAGCAGCATGTGTCCCACCAGTGCGCCGACCACGCCCAGGGGTATGACGGCCAGCACGATGAACGGCTGAAGCCACGATCCGAACGGGATTGCCAGCAGAACGTACATCAGAATCAGGGCGAAGAATCCCGATCTCGCCAGCGCGGCATTGACATTGTCCTGCTGCTTGCGCTGCCCCCCGAAAGCATAGTTGAAGCCCGGATCCTGCGCTTCCAGAGGTGCGAGGAAATCACGCTCGAGGCGATCGTCCACCTGTCGACCCGTCGCGTTGACTGCGTCCACGTCCGCCGTGATCGTCACCGCTCGCCGCCCGTCGAGCCGGTGGATCGCGGATGCCGGCCGCGCGAAACGCGCCGAGGCGATCTGTCCCAATGCCACCTCACCGCCGCCCGGCGTCCGCACCGTGTACCCCTCCACATCGGCGGCGGAGTCTCGCTCGTCTTCCGGGAGCCGGACGTAGACGCGGACGTCCTCGCGACCCCGAGGCACCCTGACCGCTTCGACGCCGAAGAACGCGCCTCGTACCTGGCCGGCGAAGTCACCGACCGTCAACTGGAGCGATCGGCCAGCCGGCTCAAGCTGTAGCCGCAGTTCTTCGAACCCCTCATCCAGATTGCTCCGCACATCGAAGACGCCATCGATGGCGCCGAGTTCCGCGACGACGTCCTCGGCGATCGAGCGCAGCCGGTCCGCATCGGGATGGGAGAGGTCGTAGTGGACGGGAAGGTCTCCGCCGGCGATGCTGCTCGTTATCGACAGCGCCTTCGCCTCGTGGATCGTGCCCATTTCCTCCCGCCACGCCCGTTCAAGGGCTGAAGCCGGGATGCCGTGGCGTTCCCAATCGATGAGCTTGAACTGGACCGTTGCGACATGACTGCGAGGGGGTCGAAACCCGTCGCCAGCCAGAGGATCGAAGAGTTCGGCCGACCGCCCCAATGTGACGGCGACGTCGACATCGAGCGGCAGAGCGTCCGCCGCCGTCCCACGCTCCGCCGCAATGCGCGCGACGGCCCGGTGTCCGGCGGCCTCCACGCGGTCGGCCACGGCGCTCGTCACCTCGCCCGGCGTCCCGGTGGCCAGTTGCAGATCCGCGGAGACGACGTCGCCCTCCAGCGGGACGACGAACCGGCTCGGGACGATGCCCGAGACGACGAGGCCCACCGAGAGGACGACCAACCCCGCGGCAGACGTGAGCACGATAAGCGGCTGCTCCGTGGCCAGACGCAGCCCGCGGTCCAGGGGCCCGTCCGCCAGACGCTTCAGCAGGCCGTCAACGCGTTCGCGGATCCCGTGCAGAAGTTCAGCGGTTCGGTGGCCAGCCCGTTGGCCGGGTTCAGGCAGGTGCGAGAGATGGTTCGGCAGAACCAGCAGCGACTCGAAGAGCGAAACGAGCAGGACGGTGATGACGATGATGGGGACGGTTCGGGCCAGTTTGCCCTGGGGGCCCGGAACCGTCATGAGGGTCGAGAATGCGATGATCGTCGTGAGCACCGAGAAGACGACGGGACCGCTGACCTGCCGTGTGCCACGTATAACCGCGGCCAGCCCACCGGTGCCCTTCTCCCGCTCCGAGTAGACGCTTTCTCCCACGACAATCGCATCATCCACGACGATTCCCATGGCGAGGATGAGGCCCATCAGGGAGAACATGTTGATGGACATGCCCAGGAAGCCCATCACGAGGAACGTTCCCGTGTACGAGACGGCCAGACCCACGGCGACCCATAGCGCGAGCCGGATCTCCAGGAACAGTGCCAGGGCGATGAAGACCAGGACGAGCCCCATCAGCCCGTTCTTCACCATCAGCCCGAGTCGGCCGCCCACCAGGGAGGAGTCGTCGCTCCAGGTCGCGATGTCCACGCCCGCGGGCAGGCCTGGCAGAGCCTCGGTCACCCATGCCCGCACCGCCTCGCCGATTTCGAGCACATGTTCGTCGGACGTACGGTATACGTCCACGCCGGCCGCGGGACGGCCGTTGTAGCGAACGCGGAGATCGGTGTCCGCGAAGCCGTCCCGCACCGTGGCGATGTCGCCCAGCCGGACCAACGTCCCGTCCGGTTGGCTCAACACGACGATGTCCTCGAAGTCGCCCTGGTCGTAGTTGCGTCCCAGCGTGCGGACGGAGAATTCCTCTTCCGGGCTCGATACCCGGCCAGCCGAGAGCTCCAGCGACCCCTGTCGCACCGCCTGTGCGACATCCTCCAGCGTAAGACCCAGCGAGCGAAGCCTCGACTGGGGAAGCTCGATCGATACTTCGTACGGGCGAGTCCCGCTCGTGCGGGCGAGCGACACTTCGGGAAGGGCGGAGATTCCCTCTTCGATCCTGTACGCCAGCTCCTTGAGCGTGCGCTCCGGGACGTCGCCGTATACAAGCAGTCGCAACACGCTCTGGCGGCTGGTCACCTCGCGCACCTCAGGCCGCTCCGCGGACGCCGGGAACGTGGGGATGCGGTCCACCATCGCCCTTGTTTCGTTGACGGCGCGGCTCATGTCCGTGCCCACCTCGAATTCCGCGATCACCAGTCCGAGCCCCGCGGAAGCGGTCGCCACCACGCGTTCCAGTCCTCCCACGCCCCGGATTTGCTCCTCGATCGGGCGAAGAATGGATTCCTCGACCGCCTCCGGGGAGGCGCCCGGATAGGGCACGAGGATCTGAACGCGGTCCAGCGACGCGTCGGGGAGTACTTCCTGCACGAGACCGAAGGCCGCGTACAGGCCGCCCGCCAGAAGAACCAGCATGACGGCGGTCACGGCGGTGTCGTTCGTCGCCATGTAGGTGACCGGGCCGCGCCCGGCGCCGGGACGCATGCTAGCTAGCTATGAATCTCGGTATGGGCTTTCACCGGCACGGCGAGCGGGACGGTAAAGTCATGTGCAAAGCGCGTCGATGTGGGCGGCAGTGCGGGACGCTGTATCGCGAATCGTCGCGGGCAGCGTATCGAAATCGTCCAGCCCGCAGGCTTCGGCAATCGCGGCCTTCACGGTGGAAGTCGCCGTGTCGGGCGCGAACTCATCTGCGGCGATAAGCCGTAGCGAGCCATCGAGATTCCGCCACAGTCCTGCCGCCGCCGCCAGCCGCTCGGCGTCACCCTCGGCGATCAACCCGCGCCTGCTTGCCGCCCGGAAAGCGGCGCCCGCGTCGTATTCCGGCAGCTCCGGCGCATGACCGTTGGGAGTCACATGTAGGTATAGGGCGGCGCGCTCGATGTCTCCAAGACCGCCGCGCATCCCGGCAATCGACGTGAGATCCGGTTCGACGCCGCGCTCTCCGGCGTCGCGCAACTCGGCCAGCAACAGCTCGCGGGCGGCTTCCTGGCCCAACGCATCCCGCAGCGCCTGCTCGACGCGTTCCCCGACCGCCGCGTCGCCGGACACGAACGCGCAGCGCGCCCGGGCGAGGGCCAGAAGCTCGGCGCCTGAACCGGGGTTCCGGAGGTTTTCCGCGAACGCGTCGAAGGAATGGAACTCGTCCAGCGCGCCGCGCGGGAGGGGGGCGAGCAGCAGGTTGTTGCGCGACAGCGCACGGAGCGCCTTCCGGAAGCGGCGGCACAGCGCCTCGTGGTACTTGGCCGGTCCGCCTTCGTACACGAACCGGACATCGAGCACCTCCCCCGGCATCGCCTCGCCGTTCGTCAGGAGCCCCGGAACAACGACCGCCACTCCGCCGCTGGCGCGCGGCCGACCCCGGTCGGCGAAGTCCTCCTCCACCGCGGCCAGCACCGTGGCGATGGAGGCTTGGGCGACGCGAGACAGCGTCGTGCCCGCCTCGGCGATCGACAGGCTGCCACGCATCACGTGCACGGCGATCTGGAAGACCTTTCCGTTCGACCACTCCAGCGCCGCCTCGACCGCCTCGCCGGCGTCCTGCACGTGGATGTCGTCGAGCTGGGCCTTCATCTCGGGGAGGTCCAGTTCGTGCGTCCAGTAAAGGCGCGCCAGCCCGCAGCGCGCGATGGCCTCGAACTCGGGATCCGGCCCGATTCCGTCCGGCAGCTCCAGATCCGTGAATTCCCGATCCCGCAACCTGTCCAGCAGGGCCGGGGAGCGGTTGATCCACTCGGCCAGCCGCGGGGCGGAGGCATGGATCTCCGTGATGGCATCGAACGCGTCCGGGCGCTCCGCGAACGCCCGGCTGTCGTAGGCGCTCCAGTCGTCGATCTCGGGATAGAACTGCGCGCGCTGTCGATCGAGCAGCGGATGGATGGTCTCGAACCACCGCTTCGGGAACATGGCGAGAGAGTTCATCTGGATGTAGCTGCCCGGCAGCTGCGGCGAGACTTCCTCGCCATGATGCTGCAGGAGCGGATAGCGCCGGTTGGACGTGTGATGGTCCGCGTGCCGCTGCATGTTGTAGTACAGCCAGTTGGTGAACTTGTATGCGGCGCTCCAGGCGTGCCTCGGTTTCACCGGCTCGTACCTGCCCGTGGGCATGCGGATGCGTCTTAGTCCATAGTGCTGCACGTAGTTGCTGACCTTCATCGAGAAGACGACGCTGCCGCACAGGATGAGGTAGATCAGCAGGGCCCAGGGGCCGCCCCACCAGACGAGAAGGCCGTACCAGAAGACGATTTGCACGGTGTAGCGCCAGAACGCATTCGTGTGGTGCCACGGCGGCAGATGGCGGCGCCTCAGTCGGCGCAGTTCGAACCGCCAGGCGCCCAGGAGGTTGTTCCGGATCTCCGGGAGCAGGTACTGCCAGAAGCCAACGCCCTTCGGCGCGGACCCGGGGTCCAAGGGCGTACACACGCGGGGATGATGGATGTAGACGTGTTCGGTCGCGTAGTGCGGGTAGGACGAGGAAGCCAGCAGGAACTCGCCGAGCCGACGCTCCCAGAGAACGCGCCGGTGGACCAGTTCGTGGCCCACGATGAAGACCGTCTGGCCCACGAGCGTGAGAATGGCGGCCATGCACCCGACTTCCCACAGGGCCAGATGACCGGAGACCAACACCTGCCAGAGCGAGAATACGAACGTCACCGGCCAGAACACGCCCCACAGCCAGAGCGAGAGCTTGTACAGGAACAGCTGGCTTTCGTGGGTCGTGGCCGGATCCATGTTCCGCTCTTCCAGGCCGAACAACCTGTCGAAGCGGTCCGCAAGCGTGAAGAAGACCAGCGGACCCGCAAGCCACCAGCCGCCGTACACGGCGGCGCAGACGACGAGCGGGAAGATCGCGAGGGGAGCGAAGTGCGGCAGCGCGTTCGAGACCGAAGGCTCGACGACGCGACTGCCCATGGCGATGGTCGCGTCGGAACTGTGTGCTTCCATCCTGGATATCCTCCGACGTGGTGATTCGCTGCCGGTAGACGCCCGCTTCCAGTCTACACCTATTCGGCGCTCCTCCGCCGGTCAAACCGCAGCCCACGTAACGGCATCATTACGGAACGAGGACGCGTTCGCGCTTTCTGAGCAGGAAGAGGCCCTCGTTCCAGCTCGAGATCGCGATCACGCCGCTCTCGAAGTACGGATAGTTGCTCCACGTGCCGCCGAAGGCCGTCGCGTCGTCGTCCGTGGGGACGGTGTCGAAGAAGGCCACCTCGACAGGGTTTTCAGGGTCCCGGATGTCGAGGATCCTCAAGCCGCCCAGAAGGTTCGACTGGTAGAGGAAGTCGCCCCGCACGTACTGGTTGTGGTCGATCGAGCGCGTCTCGGCGAAATACTCGGTCGCCAGCACCGGGTCGTCGAGTTCCACCACGTCCCACACGAGCGTCCGCGTATTGGAGACGGTACCCCCCTCCTCGTCGAGTTCGTCGCCGAGGAAAAAGTAGCGGTGGTCCTCGGTGAGCCATCCCTGGTGGGCGGCGACGGCGCCGGGGTAGCCGGCGCTCGCGAGCGCGACGGGATTCTCCTTGTCGGTGATGTCGGAGATCCCGAGCGCATCGATCGACGCGTGGAAGCAGATCTCCCGGCCGACGTAGTCCTCGTCGGGTCCGTCGTAGATCACGCACTGGGCGTCGTGCGTGTAGCCGCCGCCGAGGAAGCCGCCGATGTCGGGGTCCGCGAAGCAGCCGGCGAAGCGGGGGTTCGCCGGATCGCGGATGTCGATCATGTGCAGACCGCCGCCGCACGCCTCGCCGCCGCCGCTGCTGCCGACGGCGTGCGCGAAGCCGGTCTCCTCGTTGATCACGATGTTGTGCGAGCTGAACACGCCGTCGTACACGGCCGTCTCCTCGAACATCACGGGCGGATCGCGGACGTCCCTGAGTTGCGTGAGGTCGAAGATCTGGACGCCATGCGCGCCGGCGTTGTCCGCCACGATGAAGGCGTGGTCGGCGTAGGTCTTGATGTCGCGCCACAGGTTCTCGACGCCGCCCTCGGTGAGCGGGAGTTCGCCCACGTAGACCGGCGCGTTGGGGTCCGTGATGTCGACGAAGGAGGTGCCGTTGGACTTGCCGAGGAGGACGTACTCGCGGCCGGTCTGCGGATCGGTCCAGCCCCAGATGTCGTTCGCGATCGACGTGGGGCCGGCGCCGAGTTCGGCGAGCGGGAGGAAGGCGACGAGATCCACGTCGGTGCACGCGTAGTCGAGGGCGGTCCCGTCGTCACAACTCACCGTCTCGCCGGTGACGGCGGTCATGTTCGGCCGTTCCGGATCGCGGAGCGTGGACGACAACTCCCATGGGCCGCCGGGGCCGGAGCGTTCGAGGACCGCGGCCGCTCCGAGCCTGAGGTCGGCCTGACCGGCGCCGACCACCGCCATGTCCGGCCCGACTCCGAGGCTGGATCCGAAGGCGGCACCGGGACCGAACGGCGCCGCATCGACGGACTGGAGGTGGTCGAGCGAAACCCCGTCAAGGACGTACGCCGCCCCGGTCCCTCCGGCCGTGCCGGGCGCCCCGACCCACAGCAGCCCGCCGGCGACGGCCAGCGAGGTGCCGAAGCCGGCAGCGCCGGACACGTTGGGCGGGCTCACGAGTCGCGAGGATCCCGAGGGCTCGCTCACGTCGAAGGCTGCGACGACGCCCCCGCCCGCCTGGCCGGGCGCGCCCGCGAAAAGCGTGTTGCCCTCCAAGGCGAGGGACGCGCCGAAGCGGGCCCCGGCGTCCAGGCCCTCGAGCACGAACGAGCCGGCCGGCCGCCAGGCGTCCCCATCGCGCTCGAAGCGGTACACCGCGCCACGGCCACGATCGCTGCCGGGCGCGCCCACGATGAGCAGGTCGGCGTCGGCGACGAGGGCGGCCCCGAAGCGATCAGCCCCTTCGGGCGATGGGCTCCCGAGACGGCCCTGCGGGGTGACTTCGCCGTCCGGCTCGACGGCGTAGACGTAGACGACGCCTGGCTGCGCGGGCGCCGGCTGGCCGAAGCGCGGCAGGTCGCCGAGCCCGCCCGGCGCTCCGAGGAAGGCGGCGTCGGCCATCATCGCGACCGCGCTCCCCGCGCCGGCGCGCGCCTCGGCGGCCGGATCCAGCGCGGCGCGCTCGACCCAGGTCCCTTCCCGCCGCTCGAACAGGTAGGCGCGACCGCGCCTCTCCTCCGCCCCGGGGGCGCCGACGAGGAGCCGCTCACCGGCCCAGGCGACAGCCGTGCCGAACTGGTCGCCCACCGCACCCGCCCCGGGCCTTAGCGTCTCGGCCACGGCCCACGCGTCATCGCCGCCCTGCCGGTGCACGTACACCGCACCCGCCTCCGGGTAGGTGGGAAGCCGGATCTCCGCGCCGTTGCGGGCGACGAGCACGTCGTCCCCCATGAGCGCGATGGAGGCCGCGAACCCCGAGCCCACGGTCACCGGGAGAGTCTGGGCCGCGACGAGCCCGGGGGTGGCCAGCAGGCCTGAGATCAGGAACGGGAGCAATCCGGCACGCATCGTCACCTCCAGCGGAAACCTGCTACGTCCAGCGTCATCCATCATTGTCCAGCATGTCCGTCGTTGTCCGTCGTTCGCGGGACACCGGGTCATCGTCGGTCAGCCCCCGCTCAGCCCGGACGGGCGCGCGCCAGCGGGTTCACGCCGGCCAGCGCCGCCCCGACGAAGGGGAGCGCGAGTACCCACAGCCGGAGTCCGAGCGGCCCGGCGCCGTCCGCCGCGATGCCGCCGAGGGCGAGGAGTGCGAGTCCGGCGCAGGCCACGACCGCGCCGCCCGCGAGCAGCCAGCCTGGACGGGATCGCCCGCCGCGCCCGCTACGCTCCAGGCGCCCGAAGGCGAGCACGCACGGAACCAGCGCCAGCGCGTACACGGCAAGCCACAGGGGCCGAAGGGCCCACCAGAGTCCGGTGGCAGGGTCGACGGCGAGACCCACGTCCCCCAGCAGCAACGCGACCCCGATGACCAGCGTCGCGGCCGTCAGGTGCCACAGGAAGATCGTCATGATCATCCCGTTCACCAGCACCGTGGCCGTCCACGGCACGGCGCGATCGAGCCAGCGCCGCATCGGACCCTCGATCGACAGCAGCAGCCCTGTGTGCACGAGCGCCAGCGCCAGCATGGGCAGTTTCGGGGGCAGCGAGTTGCTGATCTCGTCGCCCGGGACGCTCACCATGCTGACCGGGTACGGTCCGAACATCACCAGGCCGACGAGTGACACGCCGCCCAGGGCGGCCCACGCCGCGCCCCTCCGCAGGCCCGCCGTGTATCCGTCGCGCCACGCGTAGCCCAGCTGGTGGACGGCGACCCAGATGAAGGCGTAGTTGGCCCAGCCCACGACGGTGAGGTCGGCGGCCAGGAAGAGGACGTCGTCCACGATCGCCGCGGCGACGAGCGCCCAGAACGACCAGAGCCCGTAGCGCCGCCAGGCCGCGTACGTCAGAGGCACGAGGAGCACGACCATGATGTAGACGGCGAGGAACCAGGTGGGGATCAGCGCCATTTGCGACAGGCCGCCCACGAGCCCGGCGTCGACGCCCCCCAGTCCCATGCCGGCGCCGAGCAGCACCCACACGGCGAGCAGCGCCAGGACCGGACCCAGGAGGCGGCGGAGCCGAGCCTCCAGCCATTCCGCGTAACTCTTCCCCTTGTCGCTGGCCGACCGCCACGACACGCCGTTCGAGTAGCCGCCGACGAGGAAGAAGATCGGCATCACCTGGAAGACCCACGTGAGCCACCGCGTCCACGGCTGGTACTCGAGCGCGTTCGAGAGCGTGATTTCCCCGCCGCCCGTGTACGGCGCCGCCTGTATCCAGTGCCCGAGCACCACCGCGCCGATCGAGAGGGCACGGAGGAAGTCCACGTACCGGTTGCGAGACTCCGGCGTCTGCGCGGCCACCCCCGCCGCCCGAGACCAGAGGCCGTTCACCCGTCAGCCTCCGCGGCGCGGCCGCCGCGAGGGCTCACGGCAGGCCCAGCGCGACGTATTCGGCCGGATGGTCGCTGCCCCCGACCGCGACGACGATGTACTGCTTCCCCTCGTGCAGGTACGTCATCGGTCCGCCCGTCGTCCCCGACGGGAGTTCCGTCTCCCACACCACGTCGCCCGTCGCCTTGTCGTAGGCCCGGAACGTCGTCCCCCAGTGCGTGTTCGGTGTCCCGATCACGGCATCGCTCCCCTCGCCGATGAAGAGCAGCGACCCCGTCACGAGCGGCGCCGGCCGGTTCGCGTTCCCGAGCGGGGGAAGGTCCAGGTCCTCGAGGAGCGGATGGTCGTTGGGACCGTCGCCGTTCGCCGCCATCCAAAGGTGTTCGCCCCGGTTCATGTCGATCGCCGTGATCCGCCCCCACGGCGGTTTCACGATCGGGAGGCCCTCGATCTCGGCCCGCGGCCACCCTCCCTGCGTGCCGTACTCCATCTCGTCCGGTTCGGAGATCTCCGACAGGCTCCACACATTCGGGAGCGTGTGCGACACCGCGTAGTAGACACCCGTTTCCGGGTCGAAGGCGCCGGTGTTCCAGTTACCCGCCCCCCACGCGCCGGGGATGACATAGGTCCCGATCTTCCCTTCCACCGTCCCGTCCTGGTTCGGCGGCGTGAACAGCGGACCCATAATGAGCGAGTCGGCAAGCGCCAGCACCCGCTCGCGGATCTCCGGCGTGAAGTCGATCAGGTCTTCGGGCGTCACCCCCTGGCGGTCGAAGGCGGGCGGCCGGCTCGGAATCGGCTGCGTCGGCGAGGTCGCCTCGCCCGGCACCGTCGACTGCGGCACCTCCACCTCCTCGATCGGCCACACCGGCTCCCCGGTCCGGCGGTCGAAGGCGTACAGGAACGCCGTCTTGCTCGCCTGCATCACCGCGTCGATCGGGCGTCCGTCGACGTGGATCCGGCCCAGCACGGGCGGACCCACGGTGTCGTACTCCCAGATGTCGTGGTGCACCATCTGGAAGTGCCACACCCGCTCGCCCGTCGCCGCGTCGAGCGCCACGAGGCTGTTCGAGAACAGGTTGTCGCCGGGCCGGTGCCCCCCGTAGTAGGCGGAGGTCGGCGCCGAGAGCGGCACGTAGACGTAGCCGAGTTCGTCGTCCGCGCTCAGGCAGCACCACGAGCCCAGGTCGCCGGATTCCGCGAGCGACCCGTCGCCCCAGGTATCCGCCCCGAACTCCCCTTCCTCCGGAATCACGTGGAACGTCCACCGGAGACGGCCCGTGCGGGCGTCGAAGCCGCGTATGTCCTCCCGGACGCTCCCCCGCCACTCCGTCCCCCCATCTCCCGCCCCGTCCACCGTCCCCGCCAGGACGATGACGTCGCCGACCACGATGGGCCCCGAACTCCAGCCGTACCGTCCGCCGGCGGGAAGCTGCAGATCCACCCGTCCCCCGTCTCCGAAGGACGTGATGGGCTCTCCGGTTTGAGCATCGAGCGCGTACATGGAGGGGCCCCGCACCGAGATGATCCGTCCGGTGGATTCACTGTTTCCGCCATCGCCACCGGTGTCACCGCTCCCGCCGGCCGCGCCGGAGCCCCGCCAGTAGGCCACGCCGCGGAAGCTCCGCCCCGTCGCGTCTTCCGACTCCGGCCGCTGGATCCAGCGCGTCTCCCCCGTCCCGGGATCGAAGGCTTCCACGAGGCCGACGCCATTGGGCGCGTAGAGCGTCCCCTCGATGAGGACGGGCGTCCCACGCAGGTAGCTGTTGACGTTCAGGTCCGGGAACTCGTCTGTCAGCGCCGCATCGACGGCCGGCCGCCGCCACAGGACCTGCACCGCCGCCACATGCTCGCGATCGATCTGCGTGAGGGGGGAATACCGGTTGAAGGAGTTCTGTCCCCCGTAGTACGTCCACTCATCGCTAGGGGGCGGCAGCCGGTCGGCTCCACCGTCCGCGCACGCCGTGCTCACGAGCGCCGTGGCCAACCCCACGAACGCCAACGACCGGAAGGCGACGTTCCTCACATGAAGCGCGCTTGCCGGGTCGTCTGGCCATCGCCGTGCGTTCATGGACTCCTCCGTATTCCGCGCGCCCCGATCCCCGGCCCTCACTCGCTCCTGTGCGTACGTGTCCCTTCAAGATTGTTCTGGAACTCGCCCAGCGGGAGGGGTCGCGTGAGCAGATGAGGTCGGACCGGATGAGGGAGATCAGCTATTCCAGGGCACGCCGTAACCTCGCGGCGCTGATGGATGAGGTCGTCGACGATTGTGAGCCGATTCTGATACGTCGGCGCGGCAAGGAACCGGTCGCCCTGGTCGCGGCCGACGAACTCACGTCGTGGATGGAGACCGCCTACGTGCTCCGCTCACCCGCCAACGCGCGGCACCTCCACGAGTCCATCGCCTCCGTTGAACGTGGTGAGGGTGAACTCATCGACGTCGATGAACTCGCCAAGCGGCTCGGCCTGGAGTGATGGCCGGCTGAACGACGTTCCCGCGGCAACGCTCACACTCGTGAAAAAAGGAGAGTTTGCGACCGGTCAGGGCTTACCGTCGCGAGATGCGGTATCGGTAGAGGTCGGGTGTCCCGAACTCGCCTTCGCGAACACCCCACACGTATTTCCTGCCGACGTAGCGTAAGCTCAAGTCTTCCGGCGCACCCACGTGGGCCAGTTCCTGCGTCATTGGATCAAAGACGCGCCATCTCATTCCATCAGCGTCCTGCTGCGCGACCCACGTCGTTCCGTCGGCAGCCATCAGCACCCCTCCGCCCAACCAGTTGCGGGCGTCGGATCTGACGCCTGGAAGGTACTCGGGCGTATACAAGGCGTCCGCAATCGTTCTTCTCACGGACTCAATCTCCCCTGGCCCTGGCGGCGAATCCTTCGCTCACTCCATCAAGAAACGACTTGATTTCGCTCTTCTGCAGGTCGGCCGCGACGAACTCAACCGATCTGGCACCCCTTGTCCTGCCATCCGTATCGAGCCACTGGAGCACGTAGCGCCCTGCCCTACGCTCCGTCCCACGACCCCTGACGACGACGAACCCATCCCCGTTCGGTGAGAACGCCAACAGGTCAATCGTTGACCACGGTTGCGGGGTCGCGGCGACGATCCCGCCGGGTAGCTCGAATTGGAGCCACAGGGTTGAGGCATCCAGTGCGACAACGTCGACGACCCCGCCGGTCTCCGCCAAGAGCAGCGCGAGCTCTCGCTCGAACCGCCCCTCGGGTTCCGCTTCGGCCACTTGGGTGCTCCCCGCGGATTCCAGCAACAGGAACCGTCCACCAACCAGGAGCGCGATCGGCATCATCCCCAGACCCCGCGCCGATGAGGCGTCGGGGACGCGCCTTGCACCGACGATACGCCCTGCCAGGTCGAAGTAGTGTGCGAGCCGCTGTGCGCCGTCTATCGCCCAGAGGGTGTCGTTCTGGATGCCGATCGATGGTGTTATCCGGAATTCGCCGGGCCCGTCACCCTCCCGGCCGACTGTTCCTCTGTAGTCTCCATCTGGTCCCAAGAGGTGGACTGCCACGTCGCCTGTCCCCGTAACGAACGCGGATCGGTCCGGTCCGATGGCCACCGAGAGGATCCTGCCGAACGGCAACGAGTCCGATCCCGACAATCGCATCTCATCGACCAGACTCCAGGACTCAACCTGCCCGTTCAGTGCCTTGGCTGACACGCCCCACATCAGACTCAGGAAGCTGCCCAGGACCCCAAGGCGAGTCCATCGTCCCCTCCGAAACGTCGACCGAGTCACGGCCTCACCCTCCTGCGCATCGGGTATCATGCCATCGGATGTCCGTGGCGTTCCGCTGCCGTCTCGGGTTGCCTACGGCTCGTGCGGGCATCGTGGCGACAAGCGCTACGATGCAACGGCTACCGCTATCAACTAAGTATATAGTAGGGCACCCGACCGCGCGAACCCTGAGCAGAATCGACCATGAAGACGAGTCCCGCCCCCCCCGCGAAGAAGTCATCCCCGGGAAGGATCTTGTGTCTGAGTGGAAGCTGTTCCCCGCAGGGAAGCGGCCAGCAGGAGGGCCAACGTGGCAGCGACTCTCAATGTCGGCGTCGGCCGCTCCCTTTCACGCACCCGGGGGCCTGCGGTTCAGAGCTTCCCGCATTGGTCCAGCAAGCGCTCGGCGTCGGAGATCGCTTCACGGGCTGGCGCTATATCTTCATGCTCCCCAACCCTCGCGGCCTTCACCTGGATCACGTCGTCCACGCCGTCGTCCACCGTACCTGCGCTGATGTAGTTCACGACGAGCACATCTGTGAACAGACGACCCGTCGGGAAGGCTTCGCGCGTACGCATGCGCTCCGCTCTCACAAAGCCGAGTGAACGATCGCCGGCGGTGATCATGTATCCGAGACGCTGCACCGTCGTGCGCACGCAGTCGAGCCCACCGGCTTGCACACTTGCCGGACGTGTCATGATCAATGGTTGTGCCGCACAGGCCAACGTTGCCGTCACGGCCATTAACAGCGCTGCAAGGCGTCTCATCCATGCCCTCCCGAAGTCACGAGCCCGGTTTTCTCCGGAGCCGGAGGCCTTCCCGTCATCCCGATGACGTGAGAGCGTCCGGCTAGGTCACATCCCTGGGAGATACCCGAGAGCGGCCGCCGGACCTGAGACGGTCGGTCGGCGTTACGGGACCAGCGGCTGGAGACGCCCGAATTCGTACTCTGCGGGCGGCTCGGCGCCGAGGAGGTGGCGGACGAAGTAGTCCCAGCGGCGGCGCATCATGTAGGGCTCGTTGCCGAAGCCGTGGCCGCGGTTCGGGAAGAGCAGCAGGTCGAAGTCCTTGTTCGCGGCGATGAGGGCGTCCACGACGAGCATCGTGTTCGAGTGCGGGACGTTCGTGTCCATCGTACCGTGCGCAATGAGGAGCTTGCCCTTGAGGTTCTCGGCCACGAGCTGGTTCGCCTGGTTGTCGTAGTTCGTGGCGCCGTCGGCGTACGTCTCGAGCAGCCCCTGGTACTTCTCTCCCCAGTCGTCCTCGTAGTTGCGGTTGTCGTGGTTCCCCGCCTGGGAGACGGCGACCTTGTAGAAGTCGGGGTAGCGCAGGATCCCGGAGGTGGAGGCGAAGCCGCCGCCGGAATGGCCGTAGATCCCGACCCGGCCGATGTCGATCCAGGGGTGGCGCTCGGCGAGTTGACGGATGCCGGCGATCTGATCCGGGAGCCCGTTGTCGCCCATGTTCCCGTAGTAGGCGTCCTGGAACGTCTTCGAGCGCCTCGGTGTGCCCATCGCGTCGAGTTCGATGACCACGAACCCGAGTTCGGCCAGCGACTGCAGATCTCGGTGCGCGGCGCGGAAGCTCCGGCTTCCCACGCTCCCGCTCTGCGGCCCCGGATACAGGTAGTTGATCACGGGATACTGCGCGGCCTGGTCGAAGTTCGAGGGACGGAACATCAATCCGTACAGATCGGTTTCGCCGTCGCGGGCCTTCACCGTGAAGGGGGTGGGCGGCCGCCAGCCGGTCCGCTCGAGGCGTGAGATGTCTGCCCGTTGGACGGTCTGGAGAAGCTCGCCGTCCATGTCCCGGACGACCGTCACGGGCGGGCTCGTGGGCGTCGAGTACTGGTCGACGAACGTCTCCCCGTCGGGCGCCAGCCACGCCACGTGGTTCGCGCTGTCCGGCGTGAGCAGCGCGGCGTCGCCTCCCTCCAGCCGGGCGCGGTAGACATACGCGAAGTACGGATCGCCCGGCTCACGCCCGTTCCCGATGAAGAGGATGTCCCCCGCATCCTCGTCGACGCGGAGGACGCGTTCCACATTCCAGGCGCCCGACGTCACCTGCCGCTTCAGTTCCCCGGTGTTCGCGTCGTAGAGATAGAGGTGCCCCCAGTCGTCGCGCTGCGAGTACCAGAGGATCTCGTCGGAAGCGGAGAGGTAGCGCCAGTTTGCGTGCGACTCGAAGAACGTCTCCACGACCTCCTCGAACAGGTCGCGCACCTCGCCCGTGGCCGCGTCGGCGATGCGAACCAGGGCCCGCTTGTGGTCGCGTGAACTCGAGACGAAGACGAGACGCGAACCGTCGGCGCTCCACTCCACGTCGGAGAAGCTCCCGCGGCACGCCACGTGGTCGCACACCGTGGAGCGGTGCTGGTCGGGGGGCATGTCGAGGCGGACGAGGCGACTCCCCTCCGGGGCCTCCGTGTCGATCACCACGCGGTGGATCCGGAAGATGACCGAGTCCTCCGGGAGCGGGTAGCGCCATGCCTCGAGTTCGGGGTGCCCGACCTCCGTCGTGACCATGTACATCATCCCCACCCCGCGCCCGTCGTGCTGGAAGGTGGCGATGCGGCGCGAGTCCGGAGACCACTTGAGCACGGGACGGTCGCTCTTCACCCACCCCGCGTTGTTCGTCGCGTAGCCGAAGTCCTCGACCCCGTCCTCGGTGAGCTGCGTCGTCTCCCCGGTCGTCAGGTCGCGGAGCCACAGGTTGTGGTCGCGGATGAAGGCCGCCTTCGTCCCATCGGGCGACACGATGTCGAAGCGGCCGGCCGGCCTGGCCTCGGGCGACGGGACCGCCTCGCAGCGGTCGGGGTCGAGCCCACAGGCGTAGGTCTCTCCTTCGACCTCGACCTCGAAGCGGACCGACCCGGCCTCCAGGGCGAGATCTCCGAACGGGAGCGCGAAGGCGGTGTACTCCGCGCCGCTCGCCGCGGTGAGAACGGCGGCCATGCGCGCGTGGTCGAAGGCGCGCTCCCGCGTCCCCGCGGCCGGATCGACAATGACGTACTCGTTGCCACCCTCGAACCGGTTCCGATACCAGAACCGTCCGTTGTCCAGCCACACGGGGAGGACGGAAGCCCCGAGCACGAGCGGGTTCGTGTGGTTCCCGAGCCGCCCTTCCGCCCGCTCGTAGTCCGCCTCCGTCAGCGCGGCGGGCGCGTCCTGACCAGCCGCTGGCGATCCGCGAACAGAGAGCGCCGCCCCCAAGCCGCATACCACCACGGCGAGGCGATGGAACGCGAGACGTGTGGCTGCGGACGCGCAACGTGCATTCGGGACGAGAGCCATGGCGATCGACCTTCTTCCGATTGATACCTGGATGAACCGGACCGCCAAGATGCTTGTTGTCGCAGGGCCCGGCCACGGTCGTTCGCGGGCGGTGGCAACCGCCTGCTTGTGGACACCACAGGATGAGGATTATGGTATGTATGACACTAGATACCACATACGACAGAATCACCATTTCAGGAATCGTGCCATGGCCATACCGGATCACGCAGCGGGCAACATGGTCGAATGCGAGCGGGTGGCGATCGACGCCGCGGGGCGGCTGGTCGTGCCCGGTAGATTCCGGAAGGCTCTGGGAATCCAGGGGCCACAGCACCTGGTCATTGGACTTGAGGGCGATACGCTTCGGCTGAGCACGACGGACGGTGTGATTCGCCGCTACCAGGAGCTGGCCCGACGGCGGAAGCGGACCCCCGGCAGTGTCGTGGATGCGTTTATTGCGGAGCGGCGTCGAGAGGCTGCCGAGGAGTGATGCCGGCATCGGTGTTGCTGGATGCGTCGGCGCTCCTGGCCCTCGTTTTCGAGGAGGACGGGGCTCCGCAGGTTCGGGAAAACGTGCGTCGGGGCGCGGCGATCTCGGCCGTGAACGCCGCCGAGGTGGCTGCGCGTCTCGGCGGTGAAGGTTGGACGCCCGATGAAGTTGAGGGGTTCTTCGCTGAATCGAACATCGATGTGTTACCCTTCGATTCCTCGGCCGCACTTCTGAGCGGATCATATCGCCGGTTGACCCGGCACATCGGCCTGAGCCTGGGCGACAGAGCGTGCCTGGCCACCGCCCGGCAACTCGGCCTCACAACGCTCACCGCCGACAGGGTGTGGACCGAGTTGGAGCTGGACGGCGTCGACATCGTCTGCATCCGCTGACCGCCGAAGTCTCCTGCCGCAGTCCCGTTCAACCGCGATCCGAGGCAGGCTTATCCGGGGATTTCCTACCTGTCGGTTTCGACGAGTTCGTAGAGGGCCACGGCGGGGACGCCGAACGCGTCGCGTTGCCGGACGAGCACCCAGTCCCGGCCGGCGTCGAGCAGGACAAAGCCGCCGGGCATCGTGAGGCGCCGCAGCCACACGCCGTCCCGGTCCAGGAGGTGCAGTTTCTCGCCGGGCGCCCGCCAGCGGTACGTCCTGATCCATATGCCCCCGTCCGGCAGGGCGAGGAGGGATTCGTAGGCGGGGAAGCGCTCGGGTAGGTACGCCCGCCTCTCCGGCCAGACCTCGCGCTCGAAGCGGCGGCGGCCCTCCCTGTCGGAATACCGGTCCAGACCCGAGAGGTAGTCCCGGTACCTGTCGACCTGCTGGTCGGTGACGGCGAGGTCCGGGCCGAGCCAGCGAGCGGTGCGGGTGACCCGGCCTGTCCAGTCCAGATGCTGCAGTTCGTAGTCGTCGGATGTACCGAACCATACGCCCGTGTCCACGGCTGCCAAGACCATGCTTCGTCCCCAGTAGCTCGGCATGACGCTGCCGCGGGAAATGCGGGTCCGCTCTGCGCCCGGAATCCCGGACTGCAGGACGGTCACGCTGTCGGTCACGGCAACCCTCAGAGACACGCGCCAGCGCCACTGCTCGCCCACGGTCCGCTCCAAGACGCTTCGCCGATCCTCCGGCCACGGCGTGAAGACGAGGCGACCATCGGTTGAGCAGGCGGGTTCCCCGTACGGATTCACGCCGATGGAGTTGAGCGTGCGCGTGTCGACGACGTTGCCGTCGAGATCCAGTTGGGTGATGCGGTCCTGGACCCAGTCGAAGACGGTGACCGCCGCACCGGGGCAATTCCGCAGGAGGCGCAGGCCCCGGTATTCTCCGGGCCCGTCCCCTTCCCTCCCGTTCGTCCACAGGTGTCGTCCGTTCGCGTCGTATCGGCGCACGTTGTCGCTCTGCTCGTCCACGACGACGAAGCTGCCGTCGTCCAGACGAATGGCGCCCGTCACGTCGCCGAAGATGTACTCGAGCGGACCATCGAGCGCGCCGATGCGGACCAGCGGCTTCTCGGCCAGCGTCAGATCGGGGTCGCGCGCTTCGGCGCTCTCTACGACATCCTGCGCCCCAATGGACGCGGCCGCGAAAGCTGCGAGAGTGAGCGTCGAGATCATCGGCCGTGGATCACCGCAGTCGCCGCAGTCAAGACGAAGCCGGCGCGTCGGCCGTAGTGCGCAGGGCGTCGACGCGGCGGGCGACGCCTTCTTCGTAGCCGGATTCCTCGAAGCCTTCGCGCTTGAACTGGATGAACCCCGCTTGATCCAGGTAGAACGTCGTCGGATAGCCGAGGATCTCGTAGTCGAGGGCGAGCCCCTGCTCGTCGAACAGGACGGGGAACGTGAAGCCGCCCTCCTCGATCTGCCGCGCGACCTCTTCGCGGGGAGATCCGGCCGTGGCGACGGTGAGGAACACGACATCCTCGTCGTCTTCATACGTTTTCAGGAGTTCGACGAAATGTGGGAACTCCAGGAGGCACGGACCGCACCAGGTCGCCCAGAACTTGAGCACGACGATCTTCCCCTCGAGGTCGCTCAGCCGCCACTCGATTCCGGTCTGGTCCGTGAGCACGAACGCCGGGGCCTCGCGCTCGAGTCGATCGCCCAGTTCGCGCCGCTCCATCTCCTCCTCGACGACGGGGCGCCGTACGGCGAGCCGCTCCTCGACGGTTTCGGGAGACAGATCAGCGGCTGCGGCGGCTTCTTCCGCGAGGGGCTCAAACCGGGAACCGCCGAAGGCGATCGCCTCCACGAAGGCGTCGAGCGCTTCCACCGGCCGGTCCGTGCGGAGGAGATGACGCCCGTACTCCCCAAGCGTGGTCTCACGTCTGGACTCGGTCGCCACCTGCTCGAACAGTTCGCCCGCCGCTTCGATCTCGCCGAGTTGCGTGAGGGCGCGGGCCTGGAGGATGCGGGCCCTGTCGATCAGGATCTGCCGCGACCGCTCGCGCTCGTCGCCGCGGACGCCGGGGTACAGGTATCCCGGGCTGTGTGCGCGCAAGTCTCCCTCGATCGCGGTCGCCGCATCGAGCACGGCCCGCGGCTCGATCCCGAAGTAGAGCAGGCCGCGGAGTGCGGAAAACACACCCTCACGCCAGCGGACCACGGCCATCGAGGCATCGAGCAGCTGCTCGGCCGCCTCCGGGTCGAGCGGCGCATGCGGTGGTTCTGCCGCGACGGTCGCCGCCCCCCACACCGTCCTGCTGCTCGGCGCATCACCGGCGATTGAAGCGAGCACACGCTGCGTCACAACCGTGTGGTGCCGGTCTACCCACGCGCCGCGGCGCCCGAGATCCCGTGACTTCAACCCCTCGGCGGCGAGGCGCCCCATGTCGACCGTACTGTCCGCATGGCCGAGCCGGGCCATATTGAAGTCCACGGTCAGATCCCAGTACCGCAGGTCATCCGCCAACACACCCCGGTCGGGCGCCGCCTCGAGTCGTTCCAGCCAGCGGTCCGCGTCGCCTTCCCGCCGGAGGATCCCGAAGTCGTCGTATCCCGCCGCGAGCCGGTACAGGACCGGGGCCGCAACGTCCGCATCGTCTTCGGCCCGGGCCGCGATCGCGTCGAGCGCCCCCGCGATGGAATCCCTCACGACCTGTGCCCGTTCGCCCTCCTCCCTATCGGCGAGCGCGGCACGGAGCGCATCGGCGGCGTGGAGCAGGATCTGGTCATCCGGCCGCAGCGCCCGTACCTTGGCGAGGATCGCGCCGTACGCGTCGAGCTGTCCGAGGTCCTCCGCCGCGTCCTGTGCTTCGCTGTAGATGACGGGCCGGGCCGGCGCGTGGCGGAGTGCCTCCGGGAGGACCTGGAGGATTCTTTCTCCGTACCTCCGGTCGGTCTCGAAGATGCCGGCCCAGCGAAGATCGTGGATGTAGCCTTCCCAGGCAGCGGAATCGCCGGGTTCCAGTTCGAGCACGCGCCGCCAGGCCCGCACGGCGGCCGCATGCAGGCTGAAATAGCTGGCGAGCGTGGCGTACTGCCGGTGCGCCTCGGCGTCGTCGGGCGATGCGGCGCGCGCCGAGTCGTAGCGGGCCATGGCGCGCTCGAACTCGACGGCTTCCGCATCGGCGGCCGCGTCGGCCATCAGTTCGGCGTGCGAGCGGGCGTCGCCACAACCCGCGAGGACCGATAGACACACCCCCGTGAGGATCAGATGCCGCCTCATGGAATTCGCGCCTGTGGACGTCGAGTTGCCAGACGCGAGCGATGCCGGGATGAATCGCACGAACCGGTGATCACGTCTGGTCAATTCTAGGTGTCACGATCAGGATGAGCACGGGTTCCCCCGCGGAGCGGCGAGCCGATCCCAACACCACTCTCTGACCATCGCGGATCGTGACCGATGCTTCGAGCAGGGGCCCCGACAGATCCATCAGGACGCCCCCCCACTCACGCCCCTCATACCTCCGGGAGCCGGAGGTCCCCTCGGTGAGGGTCACCTTGGCACGTACGTGCCTCTCGTACCGGCGTGTGGTAACCTCGGCGTGGATCGTCAGGGGTGTCTCCGAATCATCAGCGAAGACTCTCTGGGACCCGGTGCCGCCAAAGGCGACGTTCGAGGTCCGGGCCAGGCCGACATTCAGCATCGAGGTCGACAGGAGCCGGTATCCCTCGAAGTTGAACAGCTTCCTGAGTTCGCTCACGACGTCGCTGATCTCGGGGTCGTCATCGGTGAAGCCGTCCGCCTCGACCAGGTGAAAGAAGAGCTGCACGTTCCGGACGGGCTCCACGGGCTCCTCCGACTCCTGCGCGCTTACGACGCCCGGAAGCGTGCCGAGGGCCAGCGCCAGGATCAAAGCGCATCGGATACTCCTTCTCGCATTCTCGATCATCAGTCACTCTCCTCCGGGCTGAGCAGCCATACGACGGCGATGTCGGGATCATTCGTGGGGAAGACCACGAACGGCCTGTCGGCCTCCACATCCATTTCGCTCACCATGCTGCGTGGAGGGGACGCAGGGGGGGGGCCGACTTCTTCGATAGCTCCGTTGGGCAACAGGATCAGGGCCGCCATGACGGCGGCCGCCGCGAGCGGGCCCACGGTCCACCGGCGCCACACGAGTCGCCGCTGCACGGGCGTGGCATGCTCGGGGGCTATGGCAGGCAGGCCTTCGCTGAGCTGGTTTGCCAGCGCCGACAGGACGGCGTGCATGTTCCGTGCGTCCCGTGCGATGCGCTCGGCGTCTCGTTCAGCCATCGGTCCCCCTGGTGTCCGTCTCCGTGGGTCGCGCCAACATCTTTTTCCGCATCCTGCGCCGCGCGCGAAGCAGGTGTACGCGCAGCGTGTTCGGGTTCATCCCCAGCAGCCTCGCCGCTTCCGCGGGTCTCAGTCCCTGCAGATCCACCAGATCGAAGACCTCCCGCTGCCTCATGGACAGTCCGCCCAGCAGCGACCGAATCAATCGCATGGTTCTCTTCATCTCGATGTCATCGAGCGGATCCTCCAGTAGCGGCGCCTGGACCTCCGCCATCCACTCCGCCCTCTCGGCCAACCGCCGGTCCCGCCGCTTGCTTCGCCGGAGGTCCAGGCTGGCGTTCCGAGTAATCCGGTAGACCCAGCTCGTCACCCTGGCGCGACCATCGAAGCTCCCGATCGATCTCAGCGTCTTCATCAGGACGAGCTGCGCGATGTCCTCCGCATCATCCGGATCGCCGGTCATGACCAGGGCCCACCGGCACACGAGGGGACGGAGAGCACCCACCAGCCTATCGAGCGCCCCTCGCTCTCCCTTCCCGGCCTTTTCGGCCAACTCCAGGATCTCTCGGTCGGAGAGCATGGGGCGCTCGGTCCCTTTTCTTCTCGTGTGGTTTCGAGAGGTGAAACGCCGGCAGAGGGAGGAGCGTTTACCCGGCGTGCCGTCGCAAGAGCTGTTCCTCGCCCGCCGAGGGGTGGCGTGGCGCGCTGAGCCCGTCTAACGCCGTTCGGGCGGCGGCTCGGGGAGACCGCGGCTGAAGAGGACCTCGAGGTTCGGCGGCAGAGGCAGTGCGCCGGGTTCGCCCGCGGCGGCGGCCAGCGCGGAGGCCCGGTCCAGCAGGATGGCCCGCACGCGGCCGCTGGCGGGATCGCGCAGGATCGCGGAGGGGCGATCCGTCGTTCGGTCGAGGGCCGCCGATCCCGTCGGACCCGTGAGTTCGATTGCGTCGAGGAGGCCGGCCCATTCGGGACGATAGGGGACGCCGAACACGAAGCCCGCCCGGCCTTCCCGATCCGCCACGGGCGTCATCGCGAAGCTGATCGAGAACAGGATCTCGCCGTTGCCCGTCCGCCCGACGAGCCGACTTGGACCCGCAGAGTCCGGGAGCGCCGGGGGCGCTTCGATGGCGAAGGCGGGGCGCAGATAGGGCGTGCCGTCCACCTCCGTGCCGCCCCACAGGAGGAGCGTGGGCTCCGGCGACGCCGCGCGATCCGCCGCCGCTTCGCTGGCCAGGCGGTAGCGGAGCGCACCCGAAAAATGGTACTCGCTGATCCAGTTCGGATCACAGTAGGACATCAGATCCGACACCGTCGGCGGTATCAGGACCTCCTGGCCGGAACGGGAGTCGAGGCCCCACGCACCGATGGCTCCGCCACGGTGGGGGTAAGCGGGATCCACCGCGGCTCGGACACCGCAGGGGGCATGCCAAAGCCGCATGTTGTGGCCGAGTTCGTGCGCCACCGTTCTCACCACATCCGGTCCGCCTCCGGCGAGTCGGACATAGCTCGTCCGGCCGGGGATCCAGGCCACGCCCCAGGCGCCCGTGGCTTCCCCGGAGAGCACTGCCATCCAATAGCCGGTCCCACCCTCCATGTAACGGACGACACCCACCTCATCGAGGAGACTGTCCGAATCGTTGCTGGTGGTCCACACGGGCCCATGAGCCTGTACGGACAGGTCACCGACCGGCATGAGGTTGTGAAGCTCCCCGAGCAGCTCGTGGCCCTCGGGATCCGCCGCCATCTCCGCGGCGGTCCTCACTGCCGCGGAATCCGGACCGCTCCGCCAGAGGAATGGCACCACGGTCAGATTGAAGGGCGGCATCGCCCGAACCGGCACGGCCCTCCGGCCCGACTCGGGAATCCGAGTCGACACACCAAGACCGGGATCCAGCGTCCCGGCCGGATCGATTTCGACCACCATCTCGAGGCCGGGCCGGATCACCTCGCCCGGAATCCACACGTTGGCGGAACGGTCCAGCGCACGCTCCGCATCGGCGATTCGGGTCGGCATGGGTGTCGACTGTCCCGGGACGTCGACCGTGTAGATCTCACCGCCACCGACGAAGAAGGTCGCCCGGGCCGGAGGGATCGGCTCGCCGGTGCTCTCCTCTGTTGTGACGAAGATGCGCAGGAGCGCCGTCTCGCCGGCAATGAGCGACACAGGGAAGTCCCGCGACTGCACCGCCTGAGTCAGGTACGCCCCGGAACCGGCGTCCGCTACCGACTCGCATGGGGGCAGGCGCACGAGGCCCGACCACTCCGGGTCGACGGCTCCGCCTGCCACGCACAAGCCGGTCCCCCTCCCTTCGAACCGCGACAGCGCCGGGAGTTCCCTGAGACTCGGCGGCAATGGGCCGGTCAGTCCTGCATTGCCCGCCAGATCCAGCCAATCGAGGCGTGTCATCGCGCCGAGTTCGGGAGGCACCGGCCCCTGGAGATGGTTGTGACCAAGCAGCAGTGTCTCCAGACTCCGGAGGTTCCCCAACTCGGCCGGAATCGGACCCGAGAGACTGTTGAGCCTCAGGTTGAGTTCACCATCCATGGGGTAGGCTCCACGCGCGCCGAGCGCGCCAAGTTCGGGGGGGATCGGCCCGGCCAGTTCGTTGCCGTCAAGGGCCAAACCCCGAATGCTCCTGAGGGAGCCAAGCTCGGGGGGGATCTCTCCGGACAGATGGTTGAATCCCAGGTACAGGGTCTCGACGGAGGGCAGGTCCGCGAGCTCCGGCGGTATCTGACCTTCCAGCTCGTTGTTGTCCAGCCATATGACGATCACTTCCGACAGGTTCGCCAACTCCGGCGGGATCGGTCCAGTCAGCCGGTTATTGCTGAGCAGCAGTTCCTCGAGTGTCGACAGGTTCCCCAGTTCGGGGGGGATCGGGCCACTCAGCCGGTTTGAGTCAAGATGCAGGTTCGTCAACGCCGGAAAGGCGCCCAACTCGGGCGGTATCGGACCGGAAAGCTGGTTGTCCCTGAAGTTGAACCACTCGAGCCCCTCAAGCTCGATCAGCGCGGGAGGGATCCCGCCTGTCAGCCAGTTGTGGGGCAGTTCCAGGCTCCGGAGCGCGGCGAACTGACTAAGCTCCGCTGGTATGGGGCCGCGCAGGTTGTTCGACGGGAGACTCAGCCACGCCACATTCCCATCAGCGTCCGTCTCAACGCCGTACCAGTCCCCCAGCGGCGCGTCGCTCAGCCAGTTGTCGCGCCTCTCCCAGCGCTCTCCTTCCGTCGCCTCGTACAACAGGCCGAGAATCTCGCGATCCGTGAGACGCGGACATTGCTCATCCGTTCCCGACCTGACGGGTATCGCCTCCAGCCAGGCTCGGAAGTGTGGTGACGGCGGCACGCAGAGTTCCGTACCCCCGTAGCGAAACTCCTCCAGCGCGAGCGAGGACAGAGCCTGAGGGATCGAGCCCTCCAGGGCATTCCCTCCGAGTCGAAGCACGGTCATTTGCTGCAGCAGTGTGATCACGAGCGGAATGCGTCCCGTCAGCCCATTACGCGACAGATCGAGGCTGCTGACGCGTCCGAGCGAGTCGGCGCCGATGCCGTGCCATTCTTCCAGTGCTTCGTCGCTCTGCCAGCCGGTGGACCGGACCCAGATCGCTCCGTCCATGGCTTCGAACAGGCCCGCGAGGGTGGATCGATCCGCTTCGTTACAGCGGGGCCCCACCGCATCTCTCTGGCGCAGCCACCGCTCGAAGCTCGTCGTCCCCGGAGCACAGAGACCGCCGGCTCCCGCCCATCTGAAGCTGTCAAGGTTCGTGAGATCGACGAATGAGGACGGGATCGCTCCAGTCAACGCGTTCTCGTCCAAGAACAGCCGTTCAAGCATGCGGAGGCCGGAAAGGTCGGCCGGAACCGGGCCACTCAGTTTGTTGCGGAACAGGTTGAGGAAACTCAACTCGGACAGGGCCCCCAACTCCGGCGGGATCGGACCGCTGAGTTGGTTCGACTCGAAGCTTATTCTGCGCAGATTGACGAGCCTGCCCAGCGTCGGCGGGATCGGACCGGTAAGCTCGTTCCATCCGAGATCGAGGTTGCCGAGACGGGCCGCATTCCCGATTTCGGGCGGGAGCGGTCCCGAGATGCCGTTCCGGTAGAGGTTCAACTCTTCCAGGTGTGACAGGTCTCCGACTTCCGTGGGGAGAGTACCGATCAGGTTGTTCTCGGGCAGGTGCAGGCTCGTCACCCTTCCGCCCGCGTCCGTCTTCACGCCATGCCATTGCCCCAGCGGCTCGTCGCTCAGCCAGCCGTCGCGATTCCTCCAGCCGGGACCGCCGGCTGATCGATACAGCGCGTTGAGGGCGGCCCGCTCCGGGTCCGGGTCCGGGACGTTGATCGCAGAGGTCCCGGTGATCGGACCGGACTGGGCGGTGATGGTCGCCATGCCCTCGGCGAGCCCCCGCACCAGCCCACCGTCGTCGACGGTCGCGACTGTGGGGTCGCTCGAACTCCACGCGAAGACCGTGCCCGACACCGGATGGCCGTTTGCGTCCCGCGCCTCCGCCGACAGCCGCGCCGTGTCGCCAATGGCGAGTGTGGCTGCCGATGGCGTGATCCCCACCCAAGCCACGGACGGCCGCACCGACACGCGGGCCGTCCCCGTCACGGATCGGGCCTGCGCCGTGACCTCCGCAGTACCCGCGCCGGTCGCCGTCACGAGGCCAGCCGGGTCCACCGCCACCACCGACGTGTCACCGCTCGACCAGGACACCGCGGCGCCCGTTATCACCTGGCCCGTCTGGTCGCGCACCTCCGCCCCCAATCGCAGGGTGCCTCCCAAGGCGCTCATTTCGGCCGGGGCCGGGGTCACGGTCACCGAGGTCGGTTGCGGCGAGGGGGTCGGCGGCGGCGGAGGAGGGGTCGGCGCCGTCGAAGCGTCTCCGCAGGAGAGGCCGGCAACGAGCCCGAACAACAGGATGGTCCGGTCTCGCCGCCGGATCAGGGCACCGCCACCCTGCGATGTGTCGCCCAATAGTTGTGTCGCCATATATATATGTAAGATATATAAGCAGCTATGGAATCGGGGCAAGCGACGGAGCAGGTGGCAACAGTGGGTGGCGCGCCGTCGGATGGATCGGTGGAGTCGCCGGAGGAGCGAACCAGAGACGTGGAGCTACGGCAGCACTACGTCACCGTCAGTTCGCGACCAGTCCGTAGAGGGCGACGGTCGGAACGCCCAGTTCGTCGCGCTGGCGCAGGAGGACCCAGTCCCGCCCCGCGTCGAGGACGACGCCGCTCGGCAGCGTGAGGCGGCGAAGCCATACGCCGTTCGCGTCCAGAAGATGCAGCTCCTCGCCCGCAGCCAGCCAGGCGTGGGTCTTGACCCAGAAGGCGCCGTCCGGCAGTGGGATAAGAGCCTCGTACGCCGGGAAGCGCTCCGGAAGCTGATCCCGGATGTCGGGCCAGACGTCCCGCTCGAAGTTCCGCCGGGCTTCGTCCTCGTCGTACCGCGCCAGCCACCCTTCCCGATAGCTGTCGACGCGGTCGCCCGTCACCGTGAGGTCGGGACCGCCCCAGCGGGCCACCCGCGTCACCCGACCCGTCCAGTCCAGGTGCTCGAGTTCGTAGTCATCGGCCGTCCCGTACCACACGCCGGTGCCGGCAGGCGCGAACTCCATGTCACGCCCCCACCAGCGCGGACCGCTGGCCCCGGCCTGGATGAAGAACCGTTCGGCGCCCGGGATCCCCGAGCGGAGGGTGACGACGCTATCCCTCTCGAAGGATTCGAGGACCGTTTGCCACCGGTAGAGGTCCCCCTCGGCCAGGTCTTCCTCGTAGCTCGCACCCATGTCGTCGGGCCACGGCGTGTAGACCAGGCGGCCGTCAGGCGCACAGAAGGGGTCGTTGTAAGGGCGGACGCCGGCTGCAAGGAGCGAGCGCGTCGCGAGTACGTTGCCATCGAGATCCAGCTCGGTGATGCGGTCGAGACTCCAGTCGAAGACGGTGAGCGGTGCCCCGGGGCAGTTCCTGAGCAGCCGCAGCCCCTTGTACTCCCCCGGCCCCTCGCCCGATCGCCCGCTGGTCCACAGGTGACGACCGTTCGCGTCGTAACGGCGGAGGTTGCCGCTCTGCTCGTCCGCGACGACGACGCTTCCGTCCTCGAGACGAACCCCACCCGTCACGTTGCCGAAGATGTATTCGAGCGGACCGTCGACGATCCCGATCCGCACCAGCGGCTCGTCGGCCAGCGTCAGGTCGGCGTCACGCGGGGCTGCGCTCTCAACGACCTCCTGGCCGGCGAGCGCCTGCGGCGCCATGAGAATCGAAACGGTGAGCAGTAGTACGGCGCCGCCTGGCAGGCCGAACCTGGGTCGGTGCATTTGCGCCCCGCGGGGGAGGTGTGGACAGGGAACATCGATCTCGGACTGGGGACACAGGTTCGACGCGAGAGAGTTGCGTCGCGTTTACGTCATCTGCCACGAGGCTCGATCCATCGTTCACGCAATACGAAAGTCGTATGATTGGGACAGACTACACGTTACCCATGGTACCGAGGTTCAGATGCGTTCCCTTTCCGTCGCCCTCGTTCTTCCCGCCGCAGTGCTCGCGCTGCCCCCGCAGATGCCGCTCGCCGCGCAGGAGCGGCCATTCACGTTCATGGATGTGCAGGAGATGAAACGCGCCGGCTCATGGACGCCGAGTCCGGACGGCGCGTGGATGCTCTACACCGTGACGACCCCCGACTGGGAGGCGGCCGAGTCCCAGACGGACATCCACCTCGTGTCGCTGAGCGAGGGCGTCCCGTCGGATCGCCGGCTCACCTACACCGAGGACAAGGACGAACGCAGCCCGACCTGGGGTCCGGACGGGTCGTTTTTCCTCTTCGCCTCCAACCGGGATGGGGACGACACCCAGCTCTACATGATGCGCCACGACGGGGGCGAGGCCCGGAAGATCACCGACGCGGAGGAAGGCGTGTCCGGCTTCGCGTTCAGCCCCGACGGGCGCTGGCTCGTGTATCGCTCCGGGGAATCCAACCGGGAGCAACTCTACCGGCTGCCGGCCGACGACCTCGCGGACGCCGAGCCCGAACAGATCACCGACGGCGAGGCGGGCGTGGACCAGTGGGACTTCTCCCCTGACGGAAGCCGCGTCTACTTCGCGCGCCCCGATTCGTTCGACGAGGACGAGGTGAAGCGGCGCGAGGAGGGCTTCACGGTCGACGTCCGGAACGCGGTCACCCCGCTCTCGAGCCTGTGGAGCGTCGAGGTCGAGTCGGCCGCCGAGGAGCGCGAGACCGACGACCCCTCCTACAGCGTGAACAGCTTCACGATCTCCGACGACGGACGCTGGATCGGGATCACGGGCGGCTCGACGAAGCGCTACGAGCGCAACATCACTGCGCAGCGGCTCTATGCGGACCTCCACCTCATGGAAGTGGCGACGGGCGAGATCGAGCGCTTGACCGACAACTACGAGGTCGGCGAGGGCGGACTCAGCTTCTCCCCGGATGGCCGCTGGATCGCTTTCTCCGCGCCGGACGAGATGGAGCGCTACTCGATGACGGAGAACCGCATCTACATCCGCGAGCTCGGGGACCGCGGGGGGGCGTTCCGGAAGCTGGGCGCGGAGTTCGACCAGAGTTCGAGCGTCGGGTTCTGGTCGGAGGATGCGAACACGATCTACTTCAACGCCGGCGTGAAGGTAACGACGCAGTTGCACGCCCTCGACGTGGAGACCGGCGCGGTGCGGCAGCTCACCGACGAGCTCGCGGCGCTCTCGGTGTCCCGGAATGACGACACGGGCACGCTTCTCATCAACTACAGCGACCCGAAGACGCCGCCCACCGTATTCGCCGTCGCGAGCGTGGACGATGTCCCGGACCGCTCGAAGTGGACACAACTCGTCGACGTGAACCCCCAACTGCGCGAGGTGGCGTTCGGCGAGGAGGCGGAGGTCAACTGGCGTTCGTCCGATGGGAAGATGGTCGGAGGCGTTCTCGTCTATCCCGTGGACTACGAGGAGGGGACGCGCTATCCGCTCATCGTCGCGATCCACGGGGGGCCGGCGTCGGCCGACATCCTGCGCTTCAACGGCGGGTACAGCGCGCAGGTGTACGCGGGGGCGGGCTACGCCGTGCTCAAGCCCAACTACCGCGGCTCGCGGAACTACGGGAACGCGCACCGCACGGACATCGTCGGCGACTACTTCACGATGGGCTACGAGGACATCATCACGGGCGTGGACCACCTGATCGCCGAGGGCATCGTGGACGGCGACCGCATGGGCGCGCTCGGCTGGAGTGCGGGCGGCCACTGGTCCAACTGGATCCTCACGCAGACGGACCGCTTCAAGGCGATCAGTTCGGGCGCCGGGACGATGAACTGGATCAGCATGTACGCGCAGAGTGATGTGCAGCGTAACCGGCAGTTCTACGTGGGCGACGGCTTCCTGTACGAGGACTTCGACACGTACTTCGACCAGTCCCCGCTCAAGTACATCGCGAACGCGAAGACGCCGACGATGATCCACGTGGTGGAGGGCGACCCGCGCGTGCCGAGCCCGCAGTCGGTTGAACTCCACATGGCGCTCAAGAAGCTGGGCGTCCCGACGGAACTGTTCATGTATCCCGGCCGGAGCCACGGCATCCCCGACCCGCGCAACCGGCTTGTGAAGGCGGTGAGCGAGATGGCCTGGATGGATTACTACGTGCGCGGCATGGGAGAGAAGTTCCAGTGGCGACAGGTGCTCGAAACGCTTGAGGCCGAGGAGGCCCCGACGGTCGTCTCGGAGCGTTAGCCGGAGCTCCAATGAAGGGGAAACCGCGCCGTTTGGTCTGGCGGGCGGCCCGGACTGCGGCCGCGGTCGCGCTCGTCGTGGTGCCCTTCGGTTACGCGATCACCGAGGTCCACCGCGATGTCTGGATGGGAGCGGGCTGCGGGCTCGCCATCGGCGTGGGCATCGGCCTCCGGGGAGGCCCGCAAGCCGGTTCGTGGATGGGTATCCTCATTGGTTCGATGGTCGGGATCTCCACCGCCTTGATTGCCGGCGCCACGCCCTGGAACAGCGTTAGCCTTCTCGTCGCACCGAACCTGGCACTGGCGGTCGGCATGCATGACGGGCTCCGCGAGACCTCCTTCTCCCGGTATCGGGGCATGAGCCGGGAGACAGTCATCCTGTCTGTCCTCATCGGCTTGGGGCTTTCCCCCGCCTGGGTCGCGTCGGACAGCCTGCGCTTCGTTCTGGTTCCACTCCTCTGCACGCCCTGGATCGCGCTGATGGCGGGGCTCCTCAGCCACCGCCGGGAGGGCTGGCAGGACACCCGTCCTCCCTGGCTCCTCGTCGTGAGTGCGGCACTGTCGTTTGCGCTCTTGCTCTTTCTGATTGTGCAAGGGCAGGCGGTATGGCTCTCGACCCCATGGACGGTTCCGGCTCTGCAATACGCCGGCCTCAGGGCGCTCGTGCTGGTTACGGCTCCCGCCGCCGCGTTCCTGCTGGGGCGCGTCGCCATCACGTGGCTGCAGCCGCGCCTTGGCGTGTACGGCCGGCTTGCCGACTACCTGCGCATCATGTGGGTGCCCATCGGAGGGTTCGCCGTCGGCTACCTGATGATCATCGTGCTGTTCGCGGGGTTCTACGGAATGCTCGAGCGTTTCAGCCCCGGCGCCTTCGCCGACGCCGCCGTCGGCATCAAGGAGTGGCTCTTCTTCGCGTTCTTCACCGGCCTCGCCCAGGATTACGCGACGACGGCCCCGGTCTCTGACGGCGCGCGCTTGCTGGTCGGTACCCACCTGATCCTCTCGGCGGGGTGGGTCGTGGTACTGTTTGCGGCGGTGATGTCATTCGTGGGCCCGAAGCTCAATCGGATCGCCAGACGCCACGCGGAGGAGGAACCATGAGTCGTTTGATCTGGCTGGGGATCCGGATTGCGGCCGCGGTCGCGCTCGTCGTCGCAACCTGTGGGTACGCGATCACCCGGGAACCACACCGACGTTCTGCTGGGGGCGGGGTTTGCGGTTGCCGTCGGTGTCGGCGTCGGCCTCCGGGGGGGATCGGGGCGTCACCCGTGGACCGGCATCCTGATCGGCTCCACGCTCGGCGTCTTCACGACGTTCCTGAGCGCGGCGTGGACCGGCTGGGGCGTCATCCTGGCGCCCCAGCTCGCCCTGGCGGTCGGCTTGATCGATGGGCTCGGCCGGTCGTCGTTCCACAGGTACCGGGATGTGATCCGGGAGACGTTCATCATCGCCGTCCTGCTGAGCCTGGGGCTCATCCCCGCAATGGCAGCGGGGGTAGTGAACGATCTCCTTCTGGGACTATTGCTGGTGCTCATGCCTCTGCTGCTCATGCCTTGGACCGCGCTGCTGCTCGGCCTCCTCAGCCGGCGCCGCGAGAGATGGGACCGACGCCCGCCCCCCCCTGCTGCTGGTCCTCGGTGCGGTTGCGCTGCCCGTCGGCTTCGGCCTCCTGTTCGGGTTCGGGGTGATTAGGGATTTCGAAGCCTTGTCGGGCATCCAGCAGGTTGCGGCAATCGTGATATCCATGACCTCCATTTTGGTGCTGATTCCGGCGGCCGGGTTTCTTCTGGGGCGCGCCGCCGCCGCCTGGCTCCGTCCGCGGCTGGAGGTGTACGGCCAGCTCGCCGCCTACCTGCGGGTCATGTGGGTCCCGATCGGCGGGTTCGCGGCCGGCTATCTGACGATCATCTTTCTCTTCGCGGGATTCTACGGAACGCTGGAGCGTTTCAGCCCGGGCGCGTTCGCCGACCCGGGCACAGGGATTGCGGACTGGGTGTCCTTCTCTTTCTTCACCGCGGTGGCCCAGGACTACGCGGCCATCGTCCCGGTCTCGTCCGGTGCCAGAATGCTGGTCGGCGTGCACCTGATCCTCGCGGTAGGCTGGGCACTGGTGTTGTTCGCGGCGGTGATGACCTCCATCGAGCCGAAGCTCGCCCGGATCGCGCGGCAGCAGGAGGACGAAGACGGCGAATGACCACCGTGAGGCGGAACCCGTGCACCGCTTGATCTGGCTGGCAGTCCGGATTGCGGCCGCGGTCGCCGTCATCGTCGTGCCCTTCGGCTACGCCACGGCGGGGAGCAACGCCGGCGTCGCGGTGGGCGCCGGGTGCGGTCTCGCCATCGGTGCGGCGGTCGGCCTCAGCGGGAACCGGGGGCCGAGGCCGTGGACCGGCATCCTCGTCGGCTCGCTGGTCGGCATCGGCGCCGTGCTTGCCTCCAGGGTGGCCGTCACAAGCGGAGCCATTGCCATGTCGCCGGTGCTCGCCTTCGGCGTCGGCCTGATCCACGGCGAAGACCTGCTGGACGGGGTCGGGGGGACCTCCTTCGCGGGCTATCGGGACGCGTTCAAGGAGACGTTGTTCGTATCCGTCCTCCTCGCGCTTGGGCTCCTGCCCGCCATCTATGCGCTGGCGACACCGTCGCTCTTCGTGGACATCTTTCTGTTCGTGCCTTTCGTGGCGCTTTCGGCCGGCCTGCTCAGCCGCCGCGCCGCCGGATGGCGCGACACCCGCCCTCCCGCGCTGCTGGTGCTCGCCACGGTTCCCACCGTCGGGTATGCGGGTGGCGCGATTGTCCTGGGTTTGATGGAGGACGACCCCCGGTTGGGCATCGGCACCGGCCTGGGGACCGCAGCGGGCTTGCTGCTCCTTGAACTGGCCGTCACGGCGGCTTTCTTCGTATTCGGGCGCGCAGCGATCATCTGGTTCCGCCCGCGGTTTCGAGTGTACAGCGGCCTCTCCGACTACCTGCGCGTCATGTGGATCCCGATCGGCGGGTTCGCCATCGGCTACGTGACGATCATCGTCCTGTTCGCCGGTTTCTACGGCATGTTGGAACACTTCAGCCCGGGGGCGTTCTCCGCCGCCGGCACCGGGATCGTCGACTGGCTGTTCTTTTCGTTCTTCGCTGCCCTCGGCCAGGACTTCGCGACCGTTGCCCCGGTTTCGGTCGGCGCCCGCGCGCTCGTCGGCATCCACCTGATCCTCTCGGCGGGTTGGGTCGTGGTGCTGTTCGCGGCGGTGATGACCTCCATCGGCCCCAAGCTGGAGCGGATCGCGAGACGCCACGCGGAGGACGACGGCGACTGACCCTGACGCCGCGACTGACCCTCAGGCTTTCCTGAAGCGCCAGCCGTACATGACGCGGCCGTAGTAGTTGAACATCTTCCGCGCCCCGGAGTCCTCGAAGGGGTAGTCCGCGCCGATCTGTCTCGCAGCCGCGAGTCCCGTGACGAAAGCCGTTTCCTGGCTGTTGATCAGCGTGTGGGCACCGCAGTGCCAGCTCCCCTTCCTGCCCTGAATGAGGCGGAACAGGGGGACGATCCACGCGACGTGGCGCACGTCGTGCACGATATGCTGGAACCACCAGCGCTTGATGACCTTCCCGTCATCGATCTTGCTGATCGGGTTGTATGTCACCAGGCAGGGCTTGTCCGACCGCTTCGCCCACGGCTGCTGGTTGTGCATGATGTACGTGATCTCGTAGTTGTCCGGCCTGGCGCCGTACTGCTCGATATGGTTGCTCCGCGTCTCCACCGCCTTCACCTCGTCATCCGGCAGGACCGAGGCGTCCGAATGCACGACGGTATGGTTGTGGAGTTCGCTCTCGTAGCGGATCGATGAGAGGATGTAGCGCTCCAGGAACGACGGCTCGTCCAGCATCATCAGCGTCTGGTTCGCGTTGCTAGCGAAAATCACCGCGTCGAACCTTTCCTCTGCGCCGTTCTCGTCCTCGACGACGACATGGGACGGCCGCCGGTACACCTTACGGACGGGCCGGTTGAGATAGATCCTGTCCCGGAAACCCGCCGACAGCTTCTCGTAGATCCGCCTGGTACCCTGGTCCCATGTCTGCATCGTCGTCGCGACTTCGATGTCGAAGAATTCGAGGTACTTGGAGAACAGAGAGGCGGGCATGTCGAAGACGTTGGTCGCCATCAGGAAGTTGACGAACATCGGCTTCAGGATCTTGTACCTGAAGTCCCCGGAGAGGCCGGCCAAATTGAGGACCGTTCCCATGCTGATGTAGTTGAACGGATTGAGGGCGTTCAGGAACTTCGAGCGCGCATTCGTGAGCCGGCCGAAGCGGTGCAGCACCCGCAGGATGCGCTGGAACTTCCGGATCTCGTGCTGCAGTTGTTCTCTGATGTCCGAATCGAAATCGTGAGCGTAGGTCCCCCCGCGATATTTGACGCTGTAGCTGAACCTCGTGTCGATCAGGTCGATGCCGAACTGTTCCAGCAACGCCATGAAGTGCTGATATACGGACGGAATGCAGGCGGTGACGGAGATGTCGAAGGGGATCGAGCCGCCGTCCTCCTGGGGCATGTCGACCGTGACGGCGTTCCCGCCCAACTGCTCGCGGGCCTCGAAGAGCCGGAAGTCGAACCGGTCCGAATCGTGATGCAGCGCCCATGCGGCCCCGAGGCCAGAGACGCCTCCACCGATGATGGCGATCTTCCGCATTCAGCTCCCTTTCCCGGCGGCGGTCCCGGCGTCGCGCCGGCATCCCCGCATTCCGGCTGCAGTCCGTCACGCGCCGCCCACCTTTCGCCCCGCGATCCCGGTTGGCAAGTCGCCCTCGCCGGGGAAACGCTGCTCCGCGCATGGGTGTTCACAGTGCGTGGGCCGGGAGATGCTGCCGACGCTTGCCCACCGCCTGGTCTGGCGAGCCTTGCTGTTCGGGGGCTGCGCGCGACAGTTTTTTCGGGTTGCGGCAACAAATGTGAACGACGTGATTTTCTCCGGGAGTTGAGATGAGCAAGCGCACCCCTCTGGCGATCTTCGCCGCCGGGCTTCTTCTGTCGACCGCGACTCCGGCCCTGGGTCAGGAGGTAATGCAGTCGGCGTACCACGACTACAGGCTCGTCCCGGTTGTGGAGGGACTGGTTCGCCCGTGGTCGATCGCGTTTCTGCCGGATGGCGAGATGCTGGTCACCGAGAAGGCGGGCACGCTTCGCGTCGTGCGCGACGGGCTGCTCCTGCCGGACCCCGTGAAGGGCGTGCCGGAGGTGATCTCGGCCGGGCAGGGCGGACTCCTCGACGTCGTGCCGCACCCGAACTTCGAGGACAACCGCCTCCTCTACCTGAGCTACTCGAAGCCCGACGACACGGAGCGCGGGACGACTGCGGTCATCCGCGGGCGGTACGAGGACGGCGCTCTCACCGGCATCGAGGAGATCTTCCTGGCCGTCTCCGAGGGGCGGGGCCACTACGGATCCCGCCTCGTCTTCGACGGGCAGGGACACATTTTCATCACGGTCGGGGATCGCCAGGCCTCGACGCGCGGCGACCTCTACGCCCATCCCGCGCAGAATCCCTCGAACCATCACGGCACGGTCAGCCGCGTGTACGAGGACGGCGGGATCCCCGAGGACAACCCGTTCGTGGACGACCCGAACATCCGCCCCGAGATCTGGAGCTTCGGCCACCGCAACCAGCAGGGGATGGTCATGAACCCGGAAACGGGCGAACTGTGGGCCACGGAGCACGGCCCGCAGGGCGGTGATGAGCTGAACCTCGTTCAGCCGGGGCTCAACTACGGCTGGCCCGTCGTGGGCTACGGGGTCAACTACGGTTCGGGCACCGCGATCCATGAGGGGACGCACAAGGAGGGGATGGAGCAGCCGGTCCACTTCTGGGTGCCGTCGATCGCGGTCTCCGGCCTCCTCTTCTACACGGGCGACCGCTTCCCGCACTGGAAGGGGAGCCTGTTCGTGGGCGGGATGGCCGGGGAGCAGTTGGCGCGTCTCACACTCGACGGGCAGGAGGTCGTGCGCGAGGAAACGCTCGTGCAGGGGTTCGGGCGCATCCGCGATGTCCGGCAGGGTCCCGACGGGCTGATCTACCTGGCGATCGACGGCCGGCGGGGCGAAGCGACCGCGATCCTGCGCATGGAGCCCGTCGCTACGCGGTAGGTATCACGGACCTCCGGTAGGCTTCCGACAGCGCCCGGGTGATCTCGCCCGGGCGACCGCCCCCCACGGGCCGGCCGTCCAGTTCCACGGTCGGGCGTATCTCCGTCGTCGTGCCCGTGAAGAAGATCTCCTCGGCGCCCCGCAGTTCGTCCACCGTGAAGGCGCGCTCCCGCGCGGGAATCCCCAGTCCGGCACACAACTCGAGCGTGAAGGCGCGGGTGACGCCGTGCAGGATGTGGTTCGTGGCCGGGGCCGTCGTCGCTTCCCCGCCGATGACGGCGAACACGTTGTTGTGCGTCCCCTCCTGCACCATGCCCTCGCGGATGAAGATCGCATCCTCGACCTCCGCCTCCGCCGCGGCCTGCTGCGCGAGGACGTTGGGCAGGAGGCCGGTCGTCTTGATGTCGGCGCGGGCCCAGCGCTGGTCGGGCAGGGTGATGGCGCCGAAGCCGCGCTCCCAGCGTTCGGGCGTCGTGCGCACGAGTGCCTTCGCGAAGGCGTAGACGGTGGGCGGGACCGGCCGCGCCGGGAACGCGTGGGTGCGGGGCGCGGCGCCGCGCGTCACCTGCATGTAGAAGACGGAGAACTCTGCCTCGATGAGGTCGTTGCGCGCCATGAGTTCGTCGCCCACGTCGGCGAGAGGGGCCACGTCGGCCTCGATCCGGAGTGTCCGCAGGCCCCAGGCGAGCCGGGCCAGGTGGCGATCGAGAAGAAAGCAGCGGCCGGCGTACGCCGGGATCGCTTCGTAGACCGCGTCCGCGAACAGGAAGCCCCGGTCGTTCACCGAGACCCGCGCCTCGCCGACGGGGAGATAGTCTCCATTCAGGTAGACGATGATGGTCCGCAGCTCCTTCGCTTTCGGGAATCGCGCGCGGTCCCGCCACACAGCGGGCCGGCCCACTAGATGTCCGCGCGGGACCCGGCGTGCAAGCTCCCCCCTCGATCTGGTTCACGCTCGTGCGCCGCGTTAGCGTTCAGCGTGTGGGTCCCGCTGTGGGCCCGTTTTCTCCTGCTTCCGGAGGACAGATGAAGGTTTCGCGGCGAGTTCTCGGCATCCCGGCCGCTCGGTGGCTCTTCCTGGCGATCATCCTGCCCTCGACGATCCTCGCGGGCGCTACGCGGTTCACCCCCGGGCTGGCGGCGCAGGAAGCGCGCACCCTCTCCTACGGCGAACCGGAGGAGGTCGGCATGTCCCGCGCCGTCCTCGAGGGCGCCCTCGGACTGTACCACGAGGCCGTCGAGCGGGGAGACATCGTGGGCGCCGTTCTGCTCGTCGCCCGCAAGGGGAAGATCGTCCTCCACGAGGCGGTCGGCATGCGCGACAAGGAGCGGGGGCTGCCGATGGAGCGGAATTCGATGTTCCGCATGGCCTCCAATACGAAACCGGTCGTGGCCACTGCGATCGGGCAACTCGTCGAGGAGGGCAAGCTCTCCTACGACGACCTGGTGCGCGAGTACATCCCCGAGTGGGACAACTACCGCGCCGGGTTCATCACGGTCGGGCACCTGCTCTCCCACAGCAGCGGTCTCCGCATCCCCACGCTCTTCCTGCAGCCGCTGGGGGAGAACCCGACCCTGCAGAGCGAGTCGGCCCGCTTCGGTCCGATCGGGGCGGAGGTGACGCCGGGCGAGACGTACTCCTACAACAATCCCGGCTACAACACGCTGGGTGCGCTGGTCGAGATCGCCTCGGGCCAACTGCTGGAGGACCGGCTCATGGAGACGGTCTACGGACCGCTCGGGATGGCGGACAGCTACAACCATCACGCCGCGCACGAGGTCGACGGGAAGGTGGACCGCATGGGCGCGGTCTACTACCAGCGCGGACCCGATGGGGACTGGGCCCCCGGCGGCACTCCGGGAGGGCCGGTGGCCTTTCCGTTCGCGCGGGCTTCGGGCGGTATGATTTCGTCGGCGTGGGACTATGCGGTGTTCTCGCAGATGTTCCTTAACGGCGGCAGCTATGACGGGGCCGAGATCCTGACGCCGGAGACCATCGACGTCATGACCTCGCCGAAGATTCACATCGCCGGAGAGGGTGACGAGGCGAGCTACTACGGCTACGGCTGGCGGATCGCCGACGGGACGTTCGGCCACGGGGGCTCGGACGGTACGAACGCGTGGCTCGACCCCGATCGCGAGATCATCGGTCTCGTGTTCACGCAGACGCCGCGCGGCGACAGCCGCGGGACCCGGCTCGAGCGCTTCCGCGAACTCGTGAACCTGTCGCTCGAGGGTAACTGACGGCGCCTCGGCGCGGCGCATCGCCGACTCAGGCTGATGCGCGGCGGCGGAGCCATTCCACGGTCAGGAGGAGGCCGAGGGCGAAGACGACCAGGAAGGTGGCGACCGCGAGGATCGCGGGGCTGATCTGTTCCCGGATCCCGGCCCACATCTGGCGCGGGATCGTCCTCTGCTCCAGCCCGCCCATGAAGAGGACGACGACGACTTCGTCGAACGACGTGGCGAAGGCGAACAGGGCCCCGGAGATCACGCCGGGGGCGATGAGCGGCAGTTGCACCGTCCGGAAGGTGCGCACGGGACCGGCGCCGAGACTGGCCGCGGCCCGCGTGAGGTTGCGGTCGAAGCCCGCCAGCGTGGCCACGACCGTGATCACGACGAAGGGCATGCCGAGAGTTGCGTGGGCCAGGATGAGTCCGAGGTGCGTCTGGGCCAGACCGACGTTGGTGTAGAAGAAGAACATCCCGGCCGCGGAGATGATCACCGGCGTGACCATGGGCGAGATCAGGAGTCCCGTGATGAAGCGGCGGGCCGGCATGGCGGGGCTCGAGAGCCCGAGCGCCGCCAGCGTGCCCAGAGCCGTCGCGAGCACCGTGGCGGAGACGCCGATCACGAGGCTGTTCACGAGGCTCCGGGTCCAGGCCTCGTTCTCGACGATCTCCCGGTACCAGCGCAGCGACCACGCCTCGGGGTCGAGGCGCAGCATCCCCTCGGTGAAGGTGAAGTAGGGCTCCGCGTTGAAGCTCAGCGGCACGATCACGATGATCGGCGCCACGAGGAAGATGAAGACGAGGACGCAGAAGGCGAGGTAGGCGAAGCGGCCGAGGCGGGCTCCGGTCACGGTTTCTCCGGCCTCCTCAACCCAGGCTCATGCGTTCGACACCCACCAGCCGGTCGTAAAGCAGGTAGAGGACGAGCACGCCCGCGAGGAGGAGCGCGCCGAGCGCGGCCGCCAGCCCCCAGTTGAGCGACGTCTGCATGTGGTAGGCGACCATGTTCGAGATCAGCTGGCCGCTGCTGCCGCCGACGAGCGCGGGAGTGATGTAGTAGCCGATCGCGAGGATGAAGACGAGGAGCGAGCCGGCCCCCACGCCGGGCAGCGTCTGCGGCCAGTACACCCGTCTGAACGCCTGCGCGGGCGTCGCTCCCATGGAGGCCGCGGCCCGCATGTGCAGCGGCGGAATCGAGCGCATGACGGAGTACAGCGGCAGGACCATGAAGGGCAGCAGGACGTGCGTCATGGCCACCAGCGTGCCGGTCATGTTGTAGACCATCGCGAGTCGGCCATCGTCGCCGACGAGCCCGATCGCCACGAGCACGTCGTTGATCACCCCCTGGGTCTGGAGAAGGACGATCCAGGACGTGGTTCGCACCAGGAGCGAGGTCCAGAAGGGGACGAGCACGAGGGCGAGCAGAAGGCCCGCTCGCCGTGGCTTCGCATGGGCGATGAGGTGGGCGATCGGATAGCCGAGGATCAGGCAGAAGACGGTGATCGCCAGACTCACCAGAAGCGTACGCCAGAAGAGCGGCAGGTAGATGCGGCGCTCCTCGGGCTGGCGAGCCACGGAACCGTCCGGCAACCGCTGCATATCGACGGCATTCAGGTAGTGCCGGGCCGTGAAACGCTCGCCCGCCCCGCGGATCGCGTGCCAGGTCGCCGGCTCGACCCAGGCGGAATCGATGCCTGCGAGGGCATCGCGCCACGGCGCCCCCGTCGCATCCTGGAGACCCCGGGCGGTGCGCGTGAACACGCTGCGCAGCCCGCTCTGCAGCCGGTTGACGCGGCCGGCGACCTGCCCCAGCGTCCTCGCCTCCCGCGCCGATCCAAGTTCCCGGGCCGCCGCTTCGTACACCGGCTCGGGAGGCAGCCCTTCCCCGTCCCACTCACGCAGCGCGGTGAGGGTCGCGGGCAGCGCATCCGCCACCACCGGGTCGTGGACGCTCCGCATCAGCATGGTCCCCAGCGGGGCCAGGAAGGTGACGCCGAGAAAGACGAGGAGCGGCAGCACGAGCCCCATCGCCCGCAGGCGTTCGCGAGGAGCCGGACCCATCAGCGCGCCAGCCAGGCGCTGAAGCGCTCGTTCAGCGCGTCCTGGTTGTCCACCCACCAGGCCCAGTCCCTCCGGAGCGCGCGCGCCAGATTGGGGGGATGCGTGGGCAGGTGCGGTCCCATCTCCACGCCCGTCTCGAGATGGGTGGTGATCAGCGGCGCGGCCGAGGCCCGCGAGGGGCCGTACGAGATCCTGCGGCCGAGGGCCGCGAGAGCCTCGGTGGTGCTGGCGAAACTCACGAGGCGCATCGCCTCCTCGAATCTCGGCGTGCCCGCGACGACGGCCAGCTGATTGATGTCCAGGACCTGTCCGTCCCAGACGATCGCGAACGGCTGGTTCTCGAGCATTTGGGCGTTGAAGATGCGGCCGTTGTAGGCCGTGCTCATGACGACCTCGCCGTCCGCGAGCATCTGGGGCGGCTGGGCGCCCGCCTCCCACCACACGACCTGGTCCTTGATCGTGTCGAGCTTGCGAAAGGCCCGATCCAGGCCCTCCGCCGTGTCCAGTAGGGCGTACACGGCCTCCGCCGGAACGCCATCCGCCAGGAGGGCGAATTCGAGATTGACCATGGGGACACGGCGCATCCCGCGGCGCCCGGGGAACTTCTCGAGATCGAAGAAGTCGGCGATCGTCTCCGGTCTGGCGCCGGGGAAACGGCTTGTGTCATACGCGTAGATCGTGGACCAGACGACACCCCCGACCCCGCAGTCGGAGAGGGTCCCGGGCGCAAAATCCTCCGCTGCCGGCGTACCGTCCGTTCCGGCGGGCAGCAACTCCTCATCGATGTACTCCAGCAGCCCCTCGTCGCAGGCGACCGTCACTTCCGAAGCGTTGAGGTCCACGACATCCCAGTAGACGTTGCCCACTTCCACCTGGGCCCGGATCTGGGCCAGACCGCCATTGAAATCCTCGACGGCCACCCGGATCCCCGTGGCGGCGGTGAACGGTTCGTACCACGCCTCCGTGCTCGCTTTCTGATACGAGCCACCGTAGGAGACGGCGGTAATCGATTGCGCGGTCGCGGGGCCGGCGAAACATGCGAGGAGAACGGCCGTGCAGGCGGACGTGCGCGCCACGGCACGCGCGAGCGGGTCAGTTCGCACGGGTCAGCCAAGCGCTGAAGCGCTCGTTCAGCGCATCCTGGTTGTCCACCCAGAATTCCCAGTCGTTCCGCAGGGCGCGCGCGATGTTGTCGGGGCTCGTCGGCATATGGGGCGCCATCTCGACGCCGGTGGCCAGGTGGGTGGTGACGAGCGGTTCTCCCGACCGGCGGGCCGGACCATAGGAAATCCGGCGCGCGATCGCAGCCAGCGATTCTCCGGTCGTGGCGAAGGCCACGAAACGCCGCGCGTCTTCAAGGCGCGGCGTGCCCGCCACGATGCCCAGCTGGCCGTAGTCGAGAACCTGGCCGTCCCACACGATGACGAACGGCTGCTCCTCGAGGACCTGGGCGTTGAAGATGCGGCCGTTGTAGGCCGTGCTCATCACGACCTCGCCGTCCGCCAGCATCTGGGGCGGTTGGGCGCCCGCCTCCCACCAGACGACCTGGTCCTTGATCGTATCGAGCTTGTCGAAGGCGCGGTCGAGCCCCTCCGGCGTGCCGAGCGTGGCGTACACGTCCTCGAGCGGGACCCCGTCCGCGATTAGAGCGAATTCGAGGTTCACCTGCGGCACGCGGCGCATTCCGCGACGGCCCGGGAACTCCTCGAGGTCGAAGAAATCCGCCATCGTAGCGGGTTGCTCGCCCGGGAAGAGGTCGGCGTTGTAGGCATACACCGTGGAGTAGAAGAGCATCCCTGCCCCGCACTCACCGTGCATCTCCGGGTAGAAGTCCTCACGGGCAAGCGTCCCGTCGAGGGCCGGTGGCAGCATGTCGATGTCGATCCGCTCCAGTAGACCCTCGTCGCAGCCGCGCATCGCGTCGGCCATCTCGAGGTCCACGACATCCCAATACACGGCGCCGACATCGACCTGCGCCCGTACCTGGGCCAGCCCGCCGTTGTAATCCTCCATGTCGACGCGGATCCCCGTCTCCTCCATGAACGGGATCTGAACCGCCCCGCGATACGCGCGGCCGTAGGATCCTCCCCACGACACGGCCGTGATCGACGGTCCTTCGGGAGCCTGGGGTCCGCAGGCCTGGATGAACGCGGGAACGGCAGCCCCGACGACGAGGACCAGGGCGCGCGTACAGTGGATCGGACGCCTCTTCTTCACGTGTCTTCCCCTTCCCCCTCGAAGTCCAGCGCGCGGCAGTCGTTGACAGTCCAGCCGATTCGAACGGCGTCGCCCACCATCATGGCGCCGTGGCCGACGATGTTGGGGATCTTCGCGACGACGTCGCGACGACCGCACGCGGCGAGACGGACGCGCAGGTGGTCGCCGAGAAAGGTCATGTCCTCGACCGTGGCATCGACCACGTTGTGGTAGAGTCCCTCACGGGGTGCGATCGCGATGCGCTCCGGGCGGATCGAGAGCGTGACGTGGTCACCGGGCTCGCACGGGGCGATGCGGAAGGCCCGGATGCGCTCGCTTCCGACCTCCACTTCGCACAGGTCGTCCTCCAGGCGAGCCACCCGGCCGTGGAGTCGGTTGTTTTCGCCGATGAAGCGGGCGACGAAAGCGCGCTCGGGCTCTTCGTAAAGGCCCTCCGGACCGGCGATCTGCTCGATACGGCCCGCGTTCAGGACGGCGATCCGGTCGGACATCACCATCGCCTCCTGCTGGTCGTGGGTCACGTACACGACGGTCACCCCCAGCCGCTGGTGGATGGAGCGGATCTCGTATTGCATCTCCTCACGGAGGCTGCGGTCGAGCGCGCCGAGCGGTTCGTCCATCAGCACGAGATCGGGTTCGAACACGAGGGCCCGGGCGATGGCCACGCGCTGCTGCTGGCCGCCGGAGAGCTGCCCGGGCCGCCGATCCTCAAGCCCGCTCAGGCGGACGAGATCCAAGGCACGAGTGACGCGCTCACGGCGCTGGTCCTCGGCGATGCCGCGTACTTCCAGCGGGAAGGCGAGGTTCGCGCCCACGGTCATGTGCGGAAAGAGCGCATAGTTCTGGAACACCATCCCGATCCCCCGCTTCCGGGCCGGGAGGTCCTGGACGGAGCGACCGGCGATGCGGATCGCGCCGGACGTCGCCGTCTGGAAGCCCGCCAGCATCATCAGGATCGTAGTCTTCCCCGAACCCGACGGACCGAGCAGGGTCACGAACTCGCCCTTGCCGATGCCGAGGTTCAGATCGTCCACGACGAGCGTGCGGCCGTCGTAACTCTTGCTCACGCCCTCGAACTCCACGTGCATGGCGTGACTGTCGCTCTCCGCGCCGTTGGAACCCGCGATCATCTGGCGATTTCGTCTCGTTTTCCGGAATATGGGATGGTGCTGCACCCCGGTTCGGGGTGGACCAACTTGAAGCCGCCGACATCAATCCGCGAGGGCGCGCGGCCGTGGTGAGCAGAGGAGGAAAGATGAAGATCAGGAATCGGACGGCGGGACGGGTCACGTGGGCGGCCTGCCTGCTCGTCCCCGTCGCGGCGTTGGCGCTGGCGGTCGGAGGAGAACCGACCGAGAAGATGGACTCGGCCTCCGCCGCGCAGGCCTTCGTCTCCCTGCTCGACGAGGCGGGACGGGGGAAGGCGCTCTTCTCTCTCGAGGACGAGGAGCGCTTCAACTGGCACTTTGTCCCGAGGTCGCGGAACGGACTGCCGCTAGCCGACATGACGACCGAGCAGCGAGGCGCCGCGCACGATCTCCTTCAGGCCGCAATGAGCAGCCAGGGCTTTCTGAAGGCGAGCGCGATCATCGAACTGGAGCGAATCCTCGGACTCCTCGAGGGGCGGCCCGAGCGCCGCGACCCCGAGAACTACTACGTCGCAATCTTCGGCGATCCGTCGGCGGAGGGTCCGTGGGCATGGCGGTTCGAAGGGCACCACCTCTCCCTCAACTTCTCGTCGCCTTCGGGCTTGCTCACGGTGACGGGGCCCGCGTTCATGGGCGCGAATCCGGCGCGCGTGCCATCGGGTCCGAAGGCCGGCTGGCGGCCACTGGGGCGGGAGGAAGACCTCGCCCGCGCGCTGATGCGGAGCTTCACGCCCGACCAGCGGGAGCGTGCGACCATCGCGGCCGAGGCGCCCAGCGACATCCTCACCGGCAACGACCGCGAGGCGCGGCTCGACGCGTTCGAGGGCCTCCCTGCCGACGCCATGACCGCCGAGCAGCGCGCGATCCTGTTCGAGATCGTGCACGAATACGTGGGGAACACGACGACGGACTTCGACTGGATGGTGCGGGTCGAGAACGAGATTCCGGCGAGCGACATCCACTTCGCCTGGGCGGGGTCGCTGGAACCCGGCGAGGGACACTACTACCGCGTCCACGCCCCCGTCTTCCTGATCGAGTACGACAACACACAGAACGACGCCAACCACGTCCACTCGGTGTGGCGAGACCTGGAGAACGACTTCGGGGGCGACGCGCTCGCGCGCCACTACGAGGAGTCCGACCACCACTAGCTAGCGGGCCGCGGCGGAGACCTCCTCCGCGGCTACGCCGGGTTCAGCCCTAGCGGCCGATGATGCTCAGGAAGCGGGGGTCGTCGCGTATGCTCTCGAAGTCGTCATCGTTCGGGAGCGTGCGCCGGCGTCCGGGATTCAGCTCGACCGCCCTCTCCAGAGCGTCGAAAGCGAGGTCCTCGCGGCCGGCTTCGACGAGGATCGCGGCCATCGACACCCACACGTTGTCGTTCTCGGGTGACAAGGCGGAGGCTCGCCGCGCAATCCCCGCGGCCCCGCGCAGGTCGCCGTCCCGCCGCAGCCGGGCGGCTTCGCGCAGCATCTGGCCCGAGCGGTACATGTTGAGGACGCGGCGCAGTTCGGCGAGCGGTTCGTCGTGGTCGTCCACGCGGATGTCGACGACGCGATCGCTGTAGCCGCCGTTGACCCGCGGCGCCACGACCAGGATGGCGCCGGACTGCATCCCGCGCGCGTCGCCGCCGGCCGCCTGGGCAGCGTCGAGCGCGTCCATGAGCCGCTCCGCCAGCGGGCCGGTGGACGATTCGAACGAGGCCGCCATCGCGTCGACGACTTCGGGCCCGGTGAGGATGTTCCCCTGCGCGCAGTAGTCCACGCCACACTTGTGACCCTTCCAGTCGCTCGCGCCGGTGCCGGTCCAGGCCGCAGTCCGTCCCTGCTGGTCGAGGATCGAAACCTGGCGGCGATCCCGGCCCTCGTCGCTCCCCACCATCATCTCGAGCGCTTCCTCGGGTGAGTAGCCGGCCTGGAGGAGTTGGATGCCGATCGCCCCGTACATGGGGTTCGCGGCGGCCTGGTGCGCGATGATCACGAGTCCGCCCTTCGCGTGCATGGCGCGATTCCCTGCCCCGAACGCCTTCGACTGCACGCCCATCCCCAGTTCGCCGGTCGCGGGATCGCGCCCGATGATCGAGAAGGTCCCCAGGTAGTTCGGGTCGAGGAGGTTCTCGCTGTTCCCGGTGGCCGGAACCATGCGCGGCTCGGGGACCGCCTCGGCCGAAGCCCAGGCGCCGCCCAGCGCCCGATGGACCGCCAGCCTCGCCAGGGCCAGATCCCGCGTCGCACCCGCCAGCGCCGCCTCCACGTTCAGGAGCGTGCGCAGCGCGTCGAGGTAGTCGGTGTAACCCACGACCCCCGACTCGTATCGCTGCGACTGCAGGTCCCTGGTAGCCCGCGCTTCCTCGCGCTGGGAGGCGAGGAAGGCGTGCCGCCGGGTCTCGTTCTCCAAGCCGGCGAGCGCCGTTTCCACTTCGTTCACCGCCGTGACCACCGCCCGCCCGTATGTCGCCGCGGCCTCACCAAAGCGGCCTTCGGCAAGCGCGAGATTGTTCCGGAGCCGGCCGCCCTGGAAGATGGGCGCAATCAAGTTCGTGATCAGATTCGTGAACCACTGTTGCGCGTTGAAGAGTTCGCCGGCGTCGGCGCTGGCCAGCCCGATGGAACCGGACAGCGAGAGCGACGGAAGCAATTGGGCGCGGCGTGCGCCGATACTGTAGCGCGCCGCATCGAGGCGCTGCCCGGCAGCCCTCACGTCGGGCCGCTGGAAGAGGAGATCCGCCGGAACCCCGGCGGGGACGGGATCCGCCGCGAGCTCCGGCGTGAGAGCTTCGGGCAGGAGCGCCTCCACATCCTCCCGATAGCCGCCCATCAGAACGGCCAGTCGAGCTTCGGCGTTCGTGAGCTGCGTCTCAAGTTGTGGCAGCCCCGCCTGCGTGTTCCTGAGGTCCTGGCGAACCAGGGACAGCGTCCAGGAGTCGATGAGGCCCCGGTCGTAGCGCGTCGAAGCCAGCGACTCGCGTTCGAGCAGCACGTCCACCGTCTCGGTCGCCAACTCGGTCTGCCGCCGCAGGCTGACGATGTCGAAATACGTGGTGATGGTCTCGGCCAGGATGCCGATGCGCGCCGCATGGAAATCCGACTCCGAGGCCAGGTATTCCGAGCCCGCGGCCCGGGCGTCGTTGCGGGCGCGTCCCCAGAAATCCAGCTCGTAGGCGAAATCCGCGCTGACCGAATACGTCGTCAGCTCGATTCTCTCGGGAAGCGCGAAACCCGCGATCGTATCTCCCGGACTGCCCAGCCCGAGGGCCTGGATCTGGGCGCCGATGCCGGCGTCCGTCGGCGTGTCGATGTCGTTGACGGCGGCGCTCGCCCCCACGCTGGGGAAGAGGTCGGCCCGCGCCATGCGCGCCCTGGCGCGAGCCTGTTGAACGCGCGCGACGCCGGCGGCAAGGTCGAAATTGGAGGCGAGCACGGAATCGACGACGGTGTTGAGTACCGGGTCCCGGAACGTCGTCCACCACTCCAGCGGCTCGTACGTCCCCGGCTGCAGCCTGGCCGAGAAATCGTCCGGCATCTCCGCCACCGGCTCCGGAAGGGACGGCCCCGGAGCCAGGGAACAGGCGGAGAGCAGCAAGAGCGGGGCGGCCCGCCCCAGTCTCGCCAGTCTCGCCAGTCTCGCCAGTCTCGCCACAAGCGGTACTCCCCTGCGCGTCACCGCGTGCTCAGGGCGCGAGACTGAAGCCGAACACGAGGTGCGCGCGCTCCTGGTCGGGATTCAGGATGTAGGCGACGCTCACCGGCACAGCGAAGGTCTCCGTGATCGCGAGGTCCTTGCTCGCCGTGATGCCCACGTTGACGAGAGCAGCCTCCTCGGTGCCGTAGAAGTCGCTCTCGCCGCCCACGAACCCCATGTGCAGCCCGACACCCACTCCCGAGACCTCGAAGGGCACGCCCACCTCCGCGTACAGCACGCTGCTCTCGGTGAGCAGGCCGCCGAAAAGGGAGATCGGAAAAGTCTCCGGACCCGTGAAGCCGAGCGACATCTCCACCGTGTGCGCCTCGCCGTCCCCGAATCCGGCGTCGGCGTCGGGCGAGGGGAAGTAGTAGTCGGTGATGCCGACCGCGACGGAGAGGCCGGATGAGGCCGTCACCGTGTAGGTCGCCCAGAGATCGTTCTCGTTCGCGGAGGCGCCCGACGCGGAGATGGAATACGAACCCCATGCGCCGAACTCGAGCCCTCCCGCCGCGAAGGTGAGCGCCGGTTGCACCGCCATGGATTCCCCGAAGTCGACGCCGCGCCAGACGTAGCGGCTGACGACGTCGGCCCCGATGGAGGCGGACTGGCCCCACACGGGGGCGGCGAAGACGAAGAGGGCCGCGACGGCGAGGCCAGGGCCCCGGAACCGATTCGAATCAGTGCGGATTACGGACACGATTCTTCTCCTCTCTCGATGGTGACCCGGGTACGGAGCATGGACTCCGCCGAACCCCGGAAGACGCCGCGCGTGGGCGGAACGTCGGCATAATCGCGGCCCACCGCGACCCTTATGTGACGCACGTCACACTGTGTGTCGTTGGTCGGATCGAAGCCGATCCACCCCACCCCGGGGAGCCAGCTCTCGACCCACGCGTGGCTTTCGCCGGTCGTAACGTCACCTTCGCGCTCAAGATCGGGACCAAGGTAGCCGGATACGTAACGGGTCGGGATCCCCCAGCCCCGGAGGATCGAAGCCATCACGTGGGCGTAGTCCTGGCACACACCCTCCCGGCTTTCAAGGATGCGCTCGATCGGCGAATCGACGGCGGTCGTACCTGGAATATAGTCAAACAGCTCGTGCAGCCGACTCCGCAGGGCAACGGCGGTCGCAAGCGGATCGTCCCCGCGCTCGAGACCGCAGCTACTGATGAAGTCGGCGAGGACCGGCGAAGCACGGACGAAACGGCTCGGCTGCAGCATGAGGCCGAGGTCGGGAGTGCCCGCCTCGTCGCCGAGCCGGGCCCAGCCATCTTTTCCGACCTCGATGGGCGACTCCGGTATCGGCCCCACCTCGACGGTCGAACGCCCGACAATCGAGAGGCGGCGATGTGTCCCGGGCCGATCGAAGAAGTGCCCGCGGTTGTGGAAGGGTCCCTCGAACTCGAACACGGCCCCGGACGGATCAGTCTCGATCTCGAACCCGCGCACGACCTGAGTGCGGTCCTGCGCCGGGTGCAGAAAGAGCGTCATCACGGACGCCTGAACCGGCGCACTGTACACGAACTCGATCGCGTGCTCGATCGTGTAGCGCGCGATCATGCCGGGAGCCCCACGGCCACCGGGTAATCGACGTACCTGGCCTGGACAAGGTCGTGCAGGGCCCGGCTGTCGCGTGTCAGAGAGTCGAAGACCTCCCCGGGCGCAACAGGGGACGCGGCGTCGGCTTCGCCCATTTCGAGTTCGATGGTCGCCGCCATGCGAAGCACCATGCGATGGGGCGGCGCGAGCGGAGGGCGTCCGCCCGCGGGATCGATCCCCCCCAGCACGGACTCGATGCGATCGGTCGCGTAGCGCAGGGAACGGGCGACCTCCGGGTTTCGTATCAGAAAGCCGAGCACGGGGCCACGGTGCAGCGTGAGCGACCGGTCCCGGCGGTAGGGTTCGAAAGCACCGCACACGCGCAGGAGATCGGCCCAGGAGAGGACGAGGCCATCGCCCTCCGGCCGGGCGATCCGGTCCCACACATCGAGCAGTACGATCTGCTGCTGCAGACGCTCGACGTACCGGCCCAGTTCAAGGAAGCGCCACGCATCGTCCCGCGCCATGTTGGCGTCCACGACGCCCGCCAGCAGACGGAGGCGGTCGATGGCCTGGCTCACGAGAGCCACCGGTCCCTCACCCCACACGTCGGCGAACTCCGTCTCCTGAAGCCAGAGGTATCCCTGGTTCAGGCACACCCACACGCGCAGGGGCAGCCGGGGACGGATCTCCCTCGCGTTCTCCCTCGCCATCCCCCAGCACGAGATCATCGACGCCGGATTCGTCGTGTCCTCGACGAGACCGCCCGTCAACGTGTAGGCATCCGCGATGAGGAAAGCTTCGGCCTCGTCCACATCGGCCGGCGCCTCGGGCGGGGACTGGCTCAGCGCCCGGTACACGACGTGCCATCCGAGGGCGATTTCGTCGGCGTCCGTATCCACGAGCCGTGCCAACTGATACTCGAGCAGGCGGGCCGTGTTCTCGGTCCGCTCCGCGTAGCGGCCCAGCCAGTAGAAGTTCGCCGCCATCCGGGCTAGCATCGTCCGTCGCCTCTCTCCCGGCCGCTACTCACGCAGGATCCAGAGGTCCTTGCAGCCTCCGCCCTGGCTGGAGTTCACGACCAGGCTCCCCTTGCGCAGCGCAACGCGGCAAAGCCCCCCGGGCACGACGTGCTGCCTGTCTTTCCCCTGGAGCACGAAGGGACGCAGGTCCACATGGCGGGGCTCGAGGCGTCCGTCCACGAAGCAGCCCGCTCGGGAAAGGGGCAGCGCCGGCTGCGAGATATAGTTCGCCGGGTCATTCCGCAGGTGTTCCCCGAACTCCTTTCGTTCGGCCTTCGTCGCGTGCGGACCCACGAGCATCCCGTAACCGCCCGACCCGCCGACCTCCTTTACGACGAGACTCTCGAGGTTGTCCAGCGTGTAGGAGAGACCGTCCGGCTCCCGGCAGAGGTGCGTCTCCACGTTGGCCAGAATCGGGTCTTCGTCCAGGAAATAACGGATGATGCGCGGGACGTACGCGTACAGCCCCTTGTCGTCGGCCACGCCCGTGCCCGGCGCGTTGGCGAGCACCAGGTTGCCGGCGCGGTAGGCGTGGAAGAGGCCGGCGGCCCCGAGCACGGAGTCTTCCCGGAAGGCGACCGGGTCCAGAAAATCGTCGTCGATCCGCCGGTAGAGGACGTCGATCCGCCGCAGACCCGCGGCCGTGCGCGCGTACAGCGTCGCGTCGTGTACGATGAGATCCCGTCCCTCGACCAGGTCGATCCCCATCTCCCCGGCGAGAAACGCGTGCTCATAGTAGGCGGAGTTGTACCGGCCAGGGGTCAGCACCGCCATGCGGGGCGTGTCCGCCCTCGTCGCGAGCGACGCCAGCGTCGAGTAGAGGCGCTCCGGGTAGTCCGCCACTTCTCGGACGCCGTATGCCCGGTACAGGTAGGGGAAGGCCCACTTCATCGCCGTGCGGCAGGCAAGCATGTAGGAAACGCCCGACGGCACGCGGAGATTGTCCTCCAGTACCGCGAACGTATCGCCCGCGCGCACGATGTCCGTCCCGCACACGGCTACGTAGACATCGTGCGGCACCTTCATCCCCTGCATCTCGAGACGGTACTGGGGGCAGCCGAGCACGAGGTCGACGGGGACGACGCCATCCCGTAGCGACTTCCCGTCGTGGTAGACGTCGTGCAGGAAGAGGTTGAGGGCGGTGAGACGCTGCTTCAGCCCGCGCTCGATGTGATCCCACTCCTCGGCGGTAATGAGGCGCGGCACGCAGTCGATGGGGATGATCTGCTCGGAGACGTCTTCGACGCCGAGCACCGTGAACGTGATCCCCTCATGGACGAACCGGCGGTACACGCCGTCCTGGAGTCGCTCCAGATCCTCGGGGGGGATTTGGGAGATGGCGGCCGCGAGGCGGCGCGCCCGCGCCCGGGGCGTACCGTCCTCGTGAAACAACTCATCGTGAAACGTCGAATCCAGCTCGTAGTGGCGGAAAGGCCCGGACCCCGCCGAGATGGCGGGGTCCGGGTCGGCATAGCCGTGATCGACAAACTTCACCGTCGACATTGAACGGTACTCGTCGAGGGACGCTCAGTCCGCGTCGCGGAAGTCGTTGTCGTCGTCCGGATCCACCATGAGGACGAATTCGGGATAGGCATCGAGCCCGAGTTCCGCCGCATCCTGGCCGATGCTCTCGACGCTTCGCGACACGCGTACACCCATCGCCCTGTCCAGTACCATCCAGAGGATCCATGAAGTGGAAAAGGCGAATGCGCCGACGGCCGCGACGCCGGCCAGCTGCACCCAGAAATCGCCGCCGGCCGCGATGCAGGTGGCCAGAGTGCCCCACACTCCGGCGAAGAGGTGCGCCGGCACCGCGCCGACCACGTCGTCGATCCGCCTGACCTCCAGCACCTTCAGTCCGATCATGCACAGGAAGGAGCCGACGGCGCCGATCAGGATCGCCCACAGCGAGTTCGTGATGTTCGGTCCCGCCGTGATTGCCACCATGCCGGAGATTGCCCCGTTGAGCGTGGCGAAGAGGTCGACCCGGCCGAGCAAAGGCCTGGAGAGGCAGAGCGCCGTGATAACACCGGCCGCGGCAGCGAGGTTCGTGTTCACGAGGATGTTGCTCATCGCAACCGCGTTGGCGACGCCCGAGAGGGCGAGTTCGGAGCCGCCGTTGAAGCCGAACCATCCCATCCAGAGGATGAACACGCCCAGCGTGACGGCGGGGATGTTCGACGGAGGGGTCAGCTTGACGGAGCCATCCCTTTTGAACTTGCCCCAGCGCGGACCCACGACGAGCGCGCCGGCGAGCGCGGCCCAGCCGCCTGTCGAGTGCACGATCGTCGAGCCGGCGAAGTCCGTGAAGCCCAGCTGGGCGAGCCAGCCGCCGCCCCACGTCCACGCGCCGACGATGGGGTAGATGATCGCAGTGAGCCCGGCGACGAAGACGAAGAAGGTCCACAGCTTGACGCGCTCGGCCAGCGCCCCGGAAACGATCGAGGCGGTCGTGGCGACGAAGACCATCTGGAAGAACCAGTCGGACATGACGGCGTAGCCGTTCTCCGTCACGGCGGCGGCTGCCCCTTCGTTCCCGCCGAGGAGGGCCACTTCGTCGGCCGACGGACCGTAGAGGAAGCCGATCCTCCCGATCAGATCGCCGACATCCACGTACATGAGATTGTAGCCGATGACGTAGTAGGTGAGGCCGGCGATCGCGTAGAGTCCGATGTTCTTCATGCAGATCATCGAAGCGCTCTTCGACCGCACCGAACCGGCCTCGAGCATCGTGAACCCGGCACACATCCACATCACCAGCACGCCCCAGACGAGGAACGAGTACGTGTTGAGGACGAAGCCGAGATCTCCAATGCCGTCCTGCGCGGCAAGCGCCGCTGGTGCGAGTAGGAGACTCGCGCCGGAAAGCAGCGCGATGGAGGCGAGATTCCTTCCCGCCGTTAACCGGCGGAACCAGCGTATTCGATGGGTGCTCACAGCGGCTCCTTCCTCAACAGGTTTCCAGCCCGATCGTGGCCTTCCGCGACCCCCGGCTTAGGTTGCGTCCCTACTCCGCATCGCGCAATGGGCCCGGTGGCCAGTAGCCGAACGGCCGGAGCCGATTATCTTCGGGTGTGACCGGACTGCACCGGAATCTTCGACGAGAGGGCAGATCACTATGTGGAAACGCTCCAGCGGAGTAGCCGCCGGACTCGGGCTGGGACTTACGCTGTTCGCGGTTCACCCCCTCCTTGCGCAGGAAATCCGGGCGCGTGGCGGCTCCACCGTCACCGTCGGCGCCAGGGTTCAGGCTCAGTACGAGGCCTCGAGCGTCGACGAGACGCCTTCCTCCTTCTTCGTCCGCCGCGCATGGGTGACGATCGACGGGCAGCTGAACGATCTCGTCGGAGCCCGGGCCCAGTTCAACATCGACGGAGCATCGGTGCTGGAGGCGTACCTTGAATTCACACCCAGCGAGGCGCTCGAGGTCCAGCTGGGGCAGTTCAAGAAGGGGATGTCGTATTTCTGGCTCGTGCCGAACTCCTGGCTCCCGATCATCGAACGGGACGCCAGGGTCACAGGCGTGGATCACTGCCCCGGCGTCGGCAGCGTATGCACGTTCGGCCGTCTCACGGGCGCGCTGGGCCTGGACAACTACGAGCCGGGCATCCTCGCGCAGGGGCGCGTGAGCGAGCGCTTCGGCTACCGCTTCACGCTCACCAACGGGGAGGGGATCGGGAACAAGGACGTGAACACCGGAAAGTCGGCCTCGGGCCAGCTCTCGCTCTTCCCGACGGGAGGCGACACGCGGGTGTCGGCCTATTTCGCCCTGGACGAGACGCTCGACAGCCAGGGGGAGACGATGGGTGTTCCGGCGGTCGGAGCGGAAGTCGAACTCGGCACATGGCTGGGCGGCCCCCACCTCATCGCCAACGTCCTCCAGGGTCGTAACTGGAAGCTGAACGATGACGCGAAGTTCTCCGCTTTCCAGATGATGGCCTTCTGGTATCTGCCGATGGCACCCGAGTCCCGGATCGCCGGGATCGAACCCATGCTTCGGGTGAGCTGGGTCGATTCGGGCGCGGAGGATCCGGAGAAGGTGACGGGGACGGTGATCACGCCCGGCGTGATGTTCTACTTCGTGGGCCGGAACGGAATCTCCACCAACGTGGACTTCTACAGCTCAGGAGGCCGGTCGGACTTCTCCTGGAAGGTCCAGGCGTTCGCTTTCTTCTGATCGGGTCCGGACGGGCCGCGAAGCCGCCGGCGATGGCGCGGGGGGACGGCCAAGAGTAAGGGCCAAGGCGGCGCGGGGGCCGCACCGGCGATTCGGTACGGCCCCCTCATGTCCTGCCGGTCTTTCCTACTTGAAGCTCGCCTGAGCCTCGTCGACCGTGTCGAAGACCTTGGTCAGCCGGACGAACCCGCTGACTTCCAGCACCTCGAGGATGTTCTCCGGTACCTGGCAGAGGGCGAGTCCCCCGCCGGCCTGGTTGGTCTTCCGGATGGCGATCAGCAGCGCCCGGAGCCCGGCACTGCTGATGTAGCGCAGGCTCCCGCAGTCCAGAACCAGATTGGTCGCTCCCCCATCGATGATGCCGGAGAGCTCACCGTCGAAGTCCTTGGCGTTGCTGGAGTCTACGCGGCCGCTGACCACCCCCACGGCGGTGTCTCCGGAATAGCTGGTCTCAATGTTCATTCTGGCGGTTCCTCGCTTCCGGCAGCCCCCAGCGGCTGCGTCAGGGTCAAGCAGTTGAATCCATCGACCCGCTCGTACGCAAGCGTGTCAATAAAAGACTTCGTAAGGTGGATGCCAAGACCTCCAATGGGACGATCCTCCGCCGCGAGAGTCAAATCCGGCTCCGCAGCGTCCTCCAGCGGGTTGAAGGGTTGGCCGTTGTCTCGAATCGTAAGCTCAATCTCGGCTTCCTCGAGACGAATGTCCACCGTGATGACCGGATCCTCCGTCACTCCTTCGAAACCATACGAGATGATGTTCGCCAGCAACTCGTCCAACGAGAGCTGGAAGCGGAAGATGACATCCTGCGAGAGCGCGTTCTCGACGCAGAAGCGCTCGACCGCGTCCACCACGCGACGTGGTTCGCTCGGATCCGGCTTAACGGCAATCCGCACTCCCGTTCCGCTCCTGTTGGCTGACGGCCCCCGTTTTCGCGGGCGCCCTGGCTGCCGAAGCTACCCGTGCTCCCATAGCCTGAGATATTGCGCGCCCGGTGCCCGTTTGCGGAGATTCCCGCACCGTGGCCCCGGGACCGCCCCCAGTGAATCGACAGGGACGATGACGATTGGAGCCGGTTCCAGACAAGTGCAGGAGTTCATGACTCACGGTTCACCTCAGCCGAGGCCTTGATGCCGAAGATCCTTGTAGTAGACGACGAGCCCGATCTGGAGTTGCTGCTCCGGCAGAAATTCCGGCGCCGGGTCCGCGCGGGCGAACTCACGCTGGTCTTCGCCCAAAACGGGGTCGAAGCTCTTCAGAAACTTGACGAACATGAGGATGTGGACCTCGTCCTCTCCGACATCAACATGCCGGAGATGGACGGGCTGACGCTCCTCGGGCAGTTGAGCGAACTCGAACGGGACCTGCGCGCGGTGATGGTCACGGCCTACGGGGACATGAAGAACATCCGCACCGCCATGAACCGCGGCGCGTTCGACTTCGTCACCAAGCCGATCGATTTCACCGACCTGGACACCACGATCCAGAAGACGCTCGAACACCTGGAGGTGATGCGGGCGGCGCTTCGCGATCGGGATGCACTGGTCGCGTTACGTCAGGAACTCGGGGTGGCGGCGCGGATGCAGGAGTCGATCCTGCCCACGAACTTTCCCGAGGACCCCCGTTACGACCTTCACGCATGGATGACGCCGGCCCGCGAGGTGGGAGGAGACTTCTACGACTTTTTCCGCCTCGAAGAGGGCCAGATGGCGATTGTGATGGCCGATGTCTCGGGAAAGGGCGTGCCGGCCGCTTTCTTCATGATGGTGAGCCGTACGCTGCTGAAGGGGACGGCGATCGGCGAGACGGACCCCTCGCTGTGCCTGAAGGAGGTGAACCAACTCCTCATCAACGAGAACGAAGAGTCGATGTTCGTGACTCTGTTCTACACCAAGTTCAATCCCGAGAACGGTCACGCCACGTTCGCGAACGCCGGGCACAACCTCCCGTTCCTCATCAAGGCGTCGGGCGAGGTCGAGCCGATCGTCTCCGAGCCGGGTCTCGTCCTCGGGATCATGTCGGGATTCGAGTTTCCGAAAGGGTCCGTCACCCTCGAGCCGGGCGACGCGATCTTCTTCTACACGGATGGCGTGACGGAAGCCATGGATGAAGACGGCGTCGAACTCGGAGAGGCCGAGTTGGCCGAGGTTCTGCGGCAATGCGCCGGCCATACCGCGGAGGATATCAACGTCCACGTGATACGGGCGGTACAGGAGCACGCCGGGGAAGCGCCCCAATCGGATGACATCACCTGCCTGACACTGCGGTACCTGGGGGCGCCTGACTGATGCGCCGCTGGCTGTTCCTGCTCGCAGCCGCCCTGGCGGCCGGCACGCTGCCCGGCCCTTCCGCCTCCGCCCAGCAGGGTGGATCCGCGACCGAGGGCGTGTACGCCGACTCCATCGTCTTCGGCCAGTCCGCCGCGCTGGACGGCCCCGCCGGCGAACTGGGCCGCAACATGAACCTCGGCATCCGTGCAGCCTTCGAGGAGGCCAATCGCGAGGGAGGGGTCCACGGACGCCTGCTCCGGCTTCGGGCGCGCGACGACGGCTACGAACCCGAGCAGGCGGCCGTCAACACGCGCGAACTCATTGCGCTGGGCGTGTTCGGCCTCATCGGCGCGGTCGGAACCCCTACATCGAACGCCGCCGAGCCCGTCGCGAGGGAATTCGCCGTACCCTATATCGGGGCCTTCACCGGGGCCGGACTTCTGAGACAGCCGGACCAGCGCCATGTCGTCAACCTCCGCGCGTCATACGATCAGGAGACCAAGGAGATGGTGGACCGGCTCGTCGAGGATCTCGGATTCCGCCGGATCGCCGTCTTCTACCAGAACGACAGCTACGGCCAGGCCGGCCTGAACGGGGTTCGCCGCGCAATGGACAGCCGGCGCATGGAGCTCGTCAGCGAGGCCGCGTACATGCGGAACACGCTGGCCGTGAAGCAAGGCCTCCTCGATATCCGGGAGGGTAATCCGCAGGCCGTGATCATTATCGGGGCCTACGCCCCGGTAGCCCACTTCATCAGGTGGGCGCGGAAGATCGGCCTCGACGCGGTGTTCGTGAACATCTCGTTCGTGGGGAGCAGCGCGCTCCTCGACGATCTTGGTCGCGCGGGAGACGGCGTGGTGGTGACTCAGGTCGTGCCCTTCCCCGGAGATACGAACATCCCGGCCGTGGCTCGCTACCAGGCGGCCCTGCGCGAAGTCGACGGGAGGGCGACCCCCGGATTCGTATCTCTGGAGGGCTACCTGGCGGGACGGCTCGTCGTGGAGGCGCTGCGGGCCGGGGACGCCGCCACACCTCCGACCCGGGCGTCCTTTCTCCGCACGCTAAACGATTCGGGACCCATCGACCTCGGCGGCTTTGTGGTGGAATACGCCGAAGAGGACAATCAGGGCTCGGATCTCGTCTTCCTCACGGTGATTCGAGGAGGACGCTTCGTCCCGGTGACGCGCCTCTCCGGATGAACGACGAGGGCCGACCGGTGAACGACGAGGAACACCCGCTGGAGGGCGGAGTCAAGTCCGCCAACGGGGAAGCCGAACCCGCGGAGGACGAGGGCAAGCCGGCGAAGACGGTCAACGAGCGCATCCACACGGCATTCGAGTGGGTACTGGTCCGAATCCCCGGCCGATTCGGCGACTGGGCCCGGGAGGCGTCCGGAGGTCGCTTCGGGATCGGCAGCCAGGTCGTCGTCGGGCTGGGGGGCAGCGTCAGCCTCACGATCGGGGCCTTCCTGCTCGTGAGCCTCCTGATGAGCGTGGTCCAGCGGGGACAGAGCGAAGTAACGGAGGAGCAGATCCCGGCCCTCGTCGCCGCCTACCAGCTCTACAAGCACAGCGAGACGCTCGCGAGTGCGCTGCCCGAGCTCCTCGCCGCGGCCGACCCCGAAGAGCTGGCGGACGTGCAGTCCCGCGTCCTGCGCGGCGATGACAGCCTCCAAGTATGGATCGAGCAGGTCGAGGAAGGGTCCGACGCGGCCGTCGAGACGCTGGCACAGGACCTACAGGCAAGCCTCGGCGAGATCTACGAGTCGGTCGACAACCGCATGACCTACCAGGAGCAGCTCCGCACGATGCAGGATGAGGTACTGACGGCCGATCTGCGCCTCCAGGCCCGGCTCGAGGAGGAGATCGATGACCAGTACTTCTTCATCCAGACGGGGCTGCGCGAACTCGACGACGTGCCGGCCCCGCTGGCGCGGCGCACGACGCTCGGCGAATTCGGCCATCACTCCGGGCTTCTGAGCTTCAGGGCCTCCCAGGGTCAGGCCACGAGTCTGATTCAGCAGGCCTTCACGGAGACGGACAGCGAGCAGCTACTAGCCGACCGGGAACGGTTCGAGACGGCCCTGAGCGATACACGCGACGCTCTGGGCGAGATCCGCCCTCCGATGCGGGACACGCTTGCGCTCCAGGTCGATGTTCTGGAGGACATCTACGGCGGCGCCACGGGGATCTTCGCGACGCGGCGGCGTGAACTCGAAGAGGTGGGCCGAGCCGACAGCCTGGTGGTGCGCAATCGGGCGACGACGGCCGCACTCGTGTCGGGCGTCGGGGGGCTCGTGGATCGCGTGCAGGTGGCCGCCCGCGACGCCGCGAATCGATCCAGCTTGCTCGTCACGCTCGGCTTCTGGTTCCTCCTCGCCGTGACGCTGTTCATGGTCGGTTCGGCGAACCTCGCCTGGAAGCACTTCGGCCGCCCGGTGATCGTCAGGCTGCACCGGCTGTTCGAGACCACCCGGCGCATGTCCGAGGGCGACCTCGAGGCGAAGGTGGAGGTCGAGGGCAACGACGAAGTCACCGACATGGCGCACGCGCTGGAGGTTTTTCGGAAGCACGCCCTCGAAGTGCAGAGGCTGAACCTGGTCGAGAAGCTCGCTCAGGAGGTCCAGGCCAAGAACGACGCGCTCGAAGAGACGCTCGACGACCTCCAGCGCACGCAGCAGCAGGTCATCACCCAGGAGAAGCTGGCCTCGCTCGGCGCTCTCACGGCGGGGGTAGCCCATGAGATCCGCAATCCCCTCAACTTCGTGAACAACTTCGCCGCCCTGTCCAGGGAACTGATCGAAGAGTTGAAGGAGGAGTTGAAGGGGGTGGCGGAGGGGAGCGCCGAGATGGACCGCGAGTTCATCGAGGAAGTGCTCGACGATCTCGACATGAACGTGACCAAGGTCCGGGAACACGGCGGCCGCGCCGACCGGATCGTGGAGGGGATGCTCGCGCATTCGCGGGAGGATGCCGGCGACGCGGAGACCATCGACGTCAACCAGCTCGTCGACGAGTACGCGAAACTCGCCTACCACGGCCTGCGCGGTAACGACGCCTCCTTCAACGTGACGCTGGACCGGGACTTCGACGACGAAGCCGGCGAGGTCACCGGCATCGCGCGCGACCTGAGCCGGGTCTTCCTGAACGTCGTGACGAACGCCTGTCACGCGACGGCTGCCCGCAGGGAGGAGGAAGGCGCCGACTATTCGCCCACCGTCGCGCTCAGGACGAGGGGCTTCGAGGACCACGTTATCGTGTCGGTTAGAGACAACGGCACGGGGATCCCCGACTCGATCGTCAAGAAGATCTTCGAACCGTTCTTCACGACCAAGTCCGGCACCCAGGGGACCGGGCTCGGGCTCTCGATCTCGCGTGATATAGTGGTCGGCCACGGGGGCGATCTCGAAGTGGAGACGGAACCCGGGGAATTCACCGAATTCAGGATCAAGTTGATGCGGCAGAGCAACATTTCCGCGGTGACCGCGGCCGTCACCTGACGGTCCGGCCGCATCCATCATGGAGAGACGATGAACAAGAAGACGAGCACGAAACGGAGTTTCCTCGGGGCCCTGATGGCCACCGCCGTCCTCTTCCTCGGCGCCGGGGGACTGCGCGCGCAGGATGGGCGCCCGGAGACGACCCCGCGCGGAGACGACGAGGGCGACGGCCCCTACGACCGCCTGATCCTCCGCGGCGTCACGATCATCGACGGGACGGGCGCGCCGCCGCAGGGCCCGGTCGACATCGTCATCGAGGGCGACCGCATCGCCTCCGTCAGTACCGTCGGTTACCCGGGACTCGACATCAACGAGGACCGCCGTCCGGACCTCGAGATCGAGGACAACCCGGATGCGAGCGTGCACGAGATCGACCTCTCGGGGCACTACCTCATGCCCGGCTTCGTCGACATGCACGCGCACACCGGCGGCTTCCCGAAGGCGCCGCAGCCGGAGTACGTGTACAAGCTCTGGATGGGACACGGGATCACGACCTCCCGCGGCGTTGGACACGGGCCGATGATGTGGGCGCTGGGGGAGAAGGCGAAGGCCGCCCGCCACGAGATCGTCGCCCCGCGCATGTACACCTACGTGCGGCCAGGCGAGGCTTGGGACCAGGGGTCCGTGGATTCGCCGGAGAAGGCGCGGGAGTGGGTGCGCTGGGCCGCGGCGCAGGAGGTCGAGGGGCAGAAGATCGACGGCCTCAAGCTGGGTTCCTACGACCCGCCGATCATGGAAGCGCTTATCGACGAGGCGCACCAGCACGGGCTCGGCACCGTGGCCCACCTCGGCCAGATGGGCGTGGGGCGGATGACCGCGCTCGACGCGGCCGAGATCGGGCTCGACATGATGACGCACTACTACGGCCTGTTCGAGTCGATGCTGTCCGACTACAGCGTCCAGGACTGGCCGCTCGACTACAACTACCAGAATGAGCAGCACCGCTTCGGCAACGTGGCCCGGCTCTGGGATCAGGTCGATGGGCCGGGCTCCGATAGCTGGAATGCGCTCCAGGAGCGCTTCCTCGAACTCGGGTTCGGGATCGATCCGACCATGACGATCTACGAGGCGAGCCGGGACGTGATGGCGGCGCGCAACGCGGACTGGCACGAGGAGTACACGCTGCCCAGCCAGTGGGACTTCTACCAGCCCAGCCGGGCCGCGCACGGTTCGTACTGGTTCTACTGGGGGACGGAGGACGAGGTCGCGTGGCGGAACTTCTACAAGGTGTGGATGCAGTTCCTCAACGAGTACAAGAACCGTGGCGGCCGGGTCACGACGGGTTCGGACTCGGGCTTCATCTACAAGCTGTACGGCTTCGACTACATCCGGGAGTTCGAGCTGCTGCGCGAGGCCGGGTTCCACCCGGTGGAGGTGATCCGCTCGGCCACCCTGCACGGTGCTCAGGAGCTGAACGATCCCAAGGGACTCCAGCCCGATTTCGGAATGATCCGGGCGGGGCTCAAGGCCGATTTCGTCGTCGTCGAGGAAAACCCGCTTCAGAACCTGAAGGTCCTGTACGGAACCGGCGCGGTGAAGCTCAATGACGAGACCGGCGAGACCGAGCGCGTCGGCGGCATCAAGTACACGATCAAGGACGGCATCGTCTACGACGCGAAGCAGTTGCTGGCCGATGTGCGCGAGATGGTGCGGGCGGCGAAGGCCGAACTCGCGACGCAGGACGAGAATTAGCGTGAAGTTCGTGCGCGGGACCGGACTCCTGCTCCTCGCGCTTGTTGCGTGCCGCGGCGACGCGGGCGAGGGGGAGGTGCGGACGGTTCAGCCCGGCGCCCCCGGCGAGGCCACGCGCGTCCTGACCGTGGAGGAAGCGGCATCCCTCGATCACGTCACGCATACGCCGGCGGACGTCCGCTTCATGCAGGGGATGATCCCGCATCACGCCCAGGCGCTGGAGATGGCTGCGCTCATTCCGGAGCGGACGGATCACGAGGGCCTGCGGCTCCTCGGACTGCGGATCGAGATCTCCCAGCGAGACGAGATCGCATGGATGACGCGCTGGCTCGAGCGGCGGGACGAGACGGCTCCGATGGTGGGGGCCGGACATGCGCACGGACTCGGCGACGGCGAACTCATGCCGGGGATGCTGTCGCACGAGGAGATGGCCGCGCTCGCCGCGGCTCGGGGTTCCGAGTTCGACCGGCTCTTCCTCGAGGGGATGATCAAGCATCACGAGGGCGCCCTGATGATGGTGGCCGAGTTGTTCGGGAGTCCGGGCGGAGGTCAGGAGACCGAGATTTTTCGGTTCGCGGCGGATGTGGACGCGGACCAGGACATGGAGATCCTGCGCATGCAGGATTTGTTGAACAGGATTCCATGACCACTCATTGGCGTTTCACGGGAGGTAGAAAGATGTCACGCAGAGAGATCTTGACGGTGCCCGGGCGGATCGGCCTGGCGGCGCTGCTGCCGGGCATGGCGTTCGCCTGGCTGGCGAGCGCGGAGGCCCTCGCGGCGCAGGACCCGCCGCCCCCGCCGCCGGAGGCGGTCTGGGAATGGGATCCCGACGATCCGCGCATCGGGCTCGCGCCGGGCCTCCACGATGCCGGCATGGCGATCGGCAACCTCGAGCGGCTGATCAGCCTCCCGAAACCCGATCCGTTCCTCACCGATGAGGCCGGTGGACGCGGCCCGACGAACTCGGACCTCGCCTTCCAGGACAACTTCGTCTTCCAGGGCAGCTACTGGGGCTTCCAGGTTTTCGACGCCTCGGACCCCGCGCAGCCCGAACTCGTCGTCGCGGTCGTGTGCCCCGGCGGGCAGGGCGACGTGAGCGTGCATGAGAACCTTCTTTTCATGTCGGTTCAGCAGACGTCGGCCCGCCTCGATTGCGGCACGGAAGGAGTGCAGGACAGCGTCAGTACCGTGCGCCTGCAGGGGATCCGAATCTTCGACATCTCCGACATCGGGAATCCGCGCCAGGTGAAGACGGTCCAGACGTGCCGCGGCTCCCACACGCACACGCTCGTCACCGATCCAGGCGACGACTCCCGCGTCTACATCTACGTCTCGGGCACGGGACGCGTGCGGTCGGGGAGCGAGCTCGAGGGCTGCTCCGGCCTGCCGGTCGAGGAGGACGAGAACACGGCGCTGTTCCGGATCGAGATCATCGAGGTACCGGTGGACGCGCCGGAGAACGCGGAAGTCGTCAACATGCCGCGCATCTTCGCGGATCCCGAAACAGGGGAGATCGCGGGCCTGTGGGCGGGAGGCGACCACGGCGAAGGCTCGCAGGCGTCTCGCCGCACGAACCAGTGCCACGACATCACGGTGCGCTCCGATCTGGGACTCGCCGCCGGAGCCTGCTCGGGGAACGGCATCCTGCTGGACATCTCCGACCCCGCGAATCCGGTCCGCATCGACCAGGTCGTCGATCCGAACTTCGCCTACTGGCATTCGGCGACGTTCAACAACGACGGCACCGCGATCGTCTTCACGGACGAGTGGGGCGGCGGCGGCGCGCCCCGGTGCCGCGGCTCCGATCCGGAGACGTGGGGCGCCAACGCGATCTTCACGATCCGCGACCGGAAGATGGAGCTGGCGGGCTACTACAAGCTGCCCGTGCCGCAGACCGAGCAGGAGAACTGCGTCGCGCACAACGGCTCCATGATCCCGGTGCCCGGCCGCGACATCATGGTCCAGGGCTGGTATCAGGGCGGCCTCTCGATCTTCGACTTCACCGACCCGGAGAATCCGTTCGAGATCGCCTACTTCGACCGTGGCCCCCTCGACGCCGTGGAGATGCTGAGCGGCGGATACTGGTCGGCGTACTGGCACAACGGCGCGATCTACGGCGCGGAAATCGCGCGTGGCGTGGACGTGTTTCAGCTCGCGGCCAGCGAGCACCTGTCCCAGCCGGAGATCGACGCGGCGATGTCGGTGATGGTCGGCGACTCCAACGTCCAGAACCAGGAGCGGTTCGATTGGCCCGCCAGCTTCGCAGTCGCGCGTTCCTATCTGGTCCAGATGCAGCGCAGCAGCGGCATCAACACCGAGCGGGGAGAGCGCGTGGCATCGCTGCTCGAAATGGCCGAGGGCCAGTCCGGTGCCGAGCGAAGCGCCACGCTCGATGAACTGAACGCGGTTGCCGCCGAACTCGACGAGGACGCGCGACGCGCCGCCAATGCGGCGGCACCCGGAGATGCCCGACGCCTGGCGCTGCTCGCCGACGCCATCCGCGACCTGACGGCCTCGCTGCGCTGAACCGCGCCGTCCGCGGCAAGCTCCGGGGGTCGCGCGTGGCCCCCGGAGCGAGGCTCACGGAACCCCGAGCGCGCGAAACCGTATGACGGCTTGACCACATCGAGTTGGAACCTCGCCCCGTGAAGTGAGCCCCGTGACGAACCTCGACACTCTGACGGATCCCACCCCCGCCGCCGAGCTGAAGCGGGGCATCGTTCCCGGAGGCACCTTCCTCGCCGATTTCCTCTACCCCGAGCCGGCCGAGCGCCGGGTCGGGGCGATGATCGGCTGGTGGGAGAAGCGCCGACTCCCCTACAACCTCATCGTCGGCGCCACCGGACTCGTGACGATGACGTTTGGCGTGGCGCTCACGGCGGTGGTCGCGACGCTTCAGCCGGTTGACATGGTCCGCATGGCGATCTGGTGGGCCGTGTGGGCGAACGTGTGCTATACGCTGGGTCCGGTGACCGAGATCGCCCTCCAGAAACTGTTCGGCGGACGGCTCCTTCCCGCCGGCCCCCTCCTCTTCCGGGCGGGCGTGACCGTCGCCGTCGGCGTCACGCTGCTGCCGATCATCCCCATCACGATCGGGTTCATCCTGAACTTCCTCGGGCTGGTCTGACGACCGCTTCGGCTGCGAACGGCGCCACGCCGGCGCCGGCGGCCCACGACCTCGACCCAAACCCGAGAAGAGCCAGGGATGAAGCACGACACCACGGCGGATCGCCTGAGGCCAGAATCCCGGCAGGGAATCGTCTAACTACTTACAGGGCTGCACGATCTGCGTGTCCTGCCGTGCTACTGGATCTTACTGGACCGAGCCGCGACAGCGGGAGAACCGTACTTGATTGGCGGGAAACCAAGCGGCTGATTTGGTCGCCGTCGGAGGTCGGCGGCGTACTCATTCAAGCCCTTGCGGTACGCATCTACCTTCGACTTCTGGTATGCAACGCATCATCCAGCCGCGAAGGAACGCTGGGCTTATCCTCGGGAACTCACGCCTCCCAAAGGCAGGCCGACAGGCGCGCCGGCGCTCATGGCGACGGCACCAGCGCATGTCTCACGGCGTTGGGATCGTGCTTGATGATGCGCAGAAGCGCCGCTGCCGGGCCGCTGACGCGTCGCCGCCCTTGCTCCCACTTCCGGTAGCCGGAGAGGCTCATTCCCATCAGGGCCGCCATTTGAGTCTGAGTCAGCCTCGCTTCCATACGGACCTCGCGGGGGGAGACCGGGGCGTGAACGACGGCGGGACCCGCGCCCTTGGCATGGTCCAAGGCTTCGTTCAAGGACTGGATCAGGTCTTCTCCGAACGTGCTCATGTGCTTTTGCTTTCCTTGAAGCTTGTTGGCTTGTGGTGAAGCTTGTTGGCTTGTGGTGCACCGTGAGGCTTTCGGCAATCCGTTCAGGTGCTCATTTGCTCTGCTTTCCTTGACGCTTGATGGCGGCTACGAGGGCGGCCACCGCTCGCCGCTCGCCGCGGTTCAGGTCGGTCTTACCGGACTTGGAGTAGGCGAGAAGCGCGTAGATCGGCACTCCCTCGCCTCCGAAGAAATAGATCACGCGGACACCACCCCGCTTACCGCGCCCGGAGGCTCCGAATCGCATTTTTCGGACCCCGCCCGTGCCGGGAATCTCGTCGCCCGTCAATGGATGCTCGGCCATGTAGTCGATCAGTTCACGTCTCTCGTCGTCGTCGAACAGCTTGTCGGCCTGACGGGAGAAGGTCGGTGTTTCGGCAACGGTGTACATGTGAACATGGTAACCCAATGGGGCACTTACGGCAATCCCGGAGGCCTTGTCCCCCCTCTCGCTGACAAGAACCGAATCGATCAGCGTGCGGATATCGCCCGCGTTTCGCAGAATCTTCGAGGTTCAGTTGGGGAGCCTCAAGAGCTCCGCCTGAAGCCCCAACCGCATCGTCATCGCCCCTCCCGTTGAGCCTCGTCACCTCCGGCCGGGTGTCACATTTTCACCCGCCATATGTGCCACTATTTCGCCCGCCGTTGATAAGCCGTCGGACTTGACCCCAACATGACGAGCCCCTCTTGTTCGCTCGATGGCATCGACCCTGTGTCGTTCCGCAAGCGACCAGCCGATCAGATTCCTTCCTCGGGGGTAACGTTGGCGTCAACGGGTCACCGCAGGACACGGACAAGGCTCTCGCGGATCCGTCTCGTACCCCTCGTCGTAACCTGAGGGAGGACCGAGCCTACGGTTAGCGTCGCAAACAGCCCGGAACTCCCAAAGCCGGTCAAACTGCTCCTGCTGACTCAATAACCATCGAGCCTCCCCGCTCTCGTACGCCCTCGCCACAATACAAGCCGGTGGGTCCCACGCGGAGGATCGCCGGATTCGCAACGTGTCGGAGCCACCGCCGCCGGATGCCCTTCCACCGGCGTAGGCCGCTATTGCAACGGCCAACAGAAACCCTAGCGACTTGAGTTGTCGCCTCCACACGCCAGCTCGAGTCCAGACCATCATTCACGCTCCCTACTTCAGAGTGAATCGGGAAGGGGGGCTCCCCAGGGCTCGCCCTCGAACCGGCTGCTGAGGGCTTCCTCCAGCGCCGACTGGACGGCAACCAGCGATGGCGCCTCCCCCGCTGGCTCGAATCCGGGCCAGTCCGCTGCGCGCCGATACCGCGGGTGAAGATGCCGGAGCTTCTCCAGCGTGCGCCAGAAGTCGTCCGCATCCTCAGCCGGCCGGTAGCGCGAGTCTGGCCGGGTTCTTCGTCCCGTTGCCACTCACAGCGTTGTCGCATCTCCCCCCGTGCCTTCGAGGAGCGCCAGCGCATGGCACGCTTCCAAGGCGTCGGAGATGACGCCCAGCACGACATGCTTGTATTCGCCGACGTTCATGAGACCGCAAAGCGCGTCGGTCATTGGAGTTGCCCCGCTTTCACGGACGGTTGATTTCTGTGGTTGATCACCTCCGGTTCTGCTCCCTTCGGTCTTTCTCAGACGCGGGAGAGAGGCTCCGGGTGCGCGCCCGCGGTGCGCCTCAGGCCGCATGGTTCCTCTCGTAGTCGGCCGGCGACTCGTAGCCGAGGGCCGAGTGAAGCCGACGGGTATTGTAGAAGCCCTCGATGAAGCCGAACACCTCTCGCCGGGCCTCCGACGCCGTGCGGAGCGAGCGCCGCCAGATCAGCTCGCACTCCAGCGTCGCGAAGAAGCTCTCGCACATGGCGTTGTCGTAGGCGTCGCCCACCGAGCCCATGGACCGCGCGATGCCCGATTCGCGGCAGCGCTCCCCGAAGGCGAGCGAGGTGTACTGCGAGCCCTGATCCGAATGATGCACGACCCGACCCTCGGGACGGCGGCGCGCGAGCGCCATCGCCAGGGCGGCCTCGACGAGTTCGGCCCGCATGTGCGTCGCCATGGCCCAGCCGACGACGCGGCGGCTCCAGACGTCGAGTACGATGGCCAGATACAGCCATCCCGCCCACGTGGGGACGTACGTGATGTCGGCCACACGGACTGCCAGAGGTCTGAATCCCGACAGGAAATCGTCTAACTACTTACAGGACTGCACGATCTGCGTTTCCTGTCGTTGCACCGGACCCTGCTGGACCGTGCCGTGAGAGCGGGAAAAACGAGTTGAATGGCGGGACTCCCTCACCCGCGCTGCGTCTGCGCCGAAGATCCCGAAAGCCCACACATCGTCCATGTCCCGGCACCGGGCCACGACTGCGTCAGCAATCGGGGCTGGCTCCGGGCACAAATCGACGATGCGGACGGTGCTCGGGCCATCCCGCTAGGGCAGGCCTCTCTAGGACGAGGTCGGTAGATCGGCGACTTGGGACGCCAGCTCACCTTCGTAAACGTAGTCAGACCCGATGACGAGATACTTGGTCCACAGCCGCCACACCGCCTTCCATCTGTCGCTCTTCGGGTCAGCTTCCTCGACGGGCAGCCCATAGCGCTTTGCATCGGACGCTGAGACGATGGCCCCATGGTCCTTCGGTTCGCCGATCAGATGTTGCCGCAGGTTCTTGGCCAAGGCCTCCACTTGATCACTGGATCGAGAGCGAACGGACGCCAGAGCCTCTTGGATCAGGTCACCCGTTCTGTCCATCGCGTCGCGGGCCTGCTGTACCATAAGGGCTGTGATGTCGGAGAGTAGCGCGGCATGGAATGCGTACGTCGTCGGATGTTGCTGAATCCGTCGTTCCGCCTCTTCCACGGCCGCGATGATTGCCCTTGCTGCGGCGAGCGACCCGTTCGGCAAGAGGAACTGAGGGTCAACCGGCCCGAGGTCGCTGGTCGGCCCCATGTATACTCGGTGAGCCCCAAGGACGAACATCGTACCGGCGCTCTTGGCCTGATTCGGTACGATCACTGTGAGTTCACGGCAGCGGGACTGTGCTTGGCGAACGAGGCGCAGAGCAGTCTCTCCGTCGCCCCCCGGCGTATCAAGCATGACGTGGAGATCCTGCTCCGGATCCGCATCGAAGACCGTCTCCTCGAAGAACGGTACGCACCGGCCGAAGATCGCGTCTCGCATGACGACCAGACGGCAGGCATAGGCTTCTTGGTACTCCCGGATTAGTTGCTGGCGCTCATACCGGGCAGTGTTGGCAGCTTCGTAGAGGGGCGTGCGGGCCGTCACCGTCGGAACTGCGTGGGCGGCCCGTGCATGTCGAACGTGGAGGACTTGTTGCCGCGTGCCTTCCTGGTCTCTTCACGACAGCGCTTGGGGGACTGTCAGATTTTCTGTGTAAATGGCCCTCGCACTCATACGGGCACTCGGCCCTCGAACACGATCGACAGGTGGTTCAGGGCGCCGGTCCAGTCCTGAACGGGCCGGGTCCAGCGCTGTGACGCCCTTTCGATCGCGAGGTACAGCACTTTCCTGACCGCCTCCGGGGTTGGGAACGCGCCGCGCTTCCTCGTCACCTTCGTGAGCTGCGCGTTCAGGGCCTCGATCGCGTTCGTCGTGTACATGACCTTGCGGATCTCGGGCGGATAATCGAAGAACGGGGTCAGGTTCGCCCAGTTCGCCCGCCACTTCCGGCTGATCATGGGGAAGCGCTCGTCCCAGCGCTGAAAAAAGGCCTCCAGCGCCGTCTCGGCCGCCTCCAGGCTCGGAGCCCTGTAGATGGCCCGCAAGTCCCTGGCGACCGCCTTGCGCTCCTTCCAGGCGACGAACCGGAGCGAGCCGCGCACCAGATGCACGATGCAGAGCTGGACCTGCGTCTTCGGGAACACCGACTCGATCGCCTCGGGAAAGCCCTTGAGTCCGTCGATCGCTGCGATCAGGATGTCCTCGACCCCCCGGTTCTTGAGTTCGGTTAGGACCGAGAGCCAGAACTTCGCCCCCTCCGCCTCGCCCACCCACAGCCCCAACAGCTCCTTGTTGCCCTCGAGCGTCAGGGCCAAGGCAAGGTAGACCGCGTGCGTCCGGACGTGGCCCCGGGAACGCACCTTCACGTGGATCGCGTCCAGATACACGATCGGGTACACCGTATCCAACGGCCGGCCCTGCCACGCCTTCACGTCCTCCAGGACCGCGTCGGTCACGGACGAGATCAGCGACGGTGAGACCTCGACCTTGTACAGCTCCTTCAGGTGACCCTGGATCTCCCGCGTCGTCATGCCCCGCGCGTACAGCGCGATCACCTTCTCGTCGAACCCGCCCAGCCGACGCTGGCCCTTCCTGACGAACTGCGGGTCGAACGTCGAATCACGGTCCCGAGGCACCTTGATCTCGAGCTCGGACGTGTCCGTCTTCACTCGCTTCCGCGTACGGCCGTTGCGCGAGTTGCCCTTGTTGTGGCCCTCCCTCGCGTGCTTCTCGTAGCCCAGGTGGTCGGTGAGCTCGCCCTCCAGCGCCCGCTCCACCACCCGCTTCGTCAGCGCCTCCAGAAGACCGCCTCCGCCCATGATCTCTTCCGGGCTGCGGCCCTCCAGCAGGCTGTCGAGAAGCTCGTTCACCTCCCGCTCCGTCGCATCCTTCTTCCTCGCCATGGTCTCCTCCCGCTTCCGGAGTCTACTCCATGGCCATTTACACAGAAATCAGCACACTCCCGCGCTTGGCGATCTCGATCCGTTCCCGCCAATCGGGATCGATGCCTGACGGTGGGGGAATCAGCGCCGGGGAGGAACGAGCCGGGGCTCGCTGTCTACTCGTAGGACCGGCTTGTGGCTCAGACACTCTGCTCATCCGCCTGAAGGAGTCGTGGCCGTGCAGGCTCTCAGGCCGCAACCGGGGGCTCGGGGGGCGCCATCGCGCCAGCGCACCCGCCGCACGTCCGGAGGGGCGGCCACGGGGTAGAGCCTCGACAGGCCGCGAACGTCCAGAGTCCGGGCCGGATTCAGGGGGACGCCTCGCCCGTCCCGTCGCACTCGTTCACACGAAGATACTCGTCGATGAATTCGTCCATATGCCTGCCCACCGCTGCAAGGATGTAGCTCGCATCGCCGTAGCCGACTTCGCTGCTTCGCCACGTCCCGGCGAAGCCCATGCCGCCGCCGTCCCCCGCGCTTGGATCGCGAAGGTCGTATAGCCATTTCTTGAGTTCGATCCTGAAGCTGTAGGGGGCAGCGGTCCCCCCTAATACGTTCAGGTTGACGTAGAGATGGTCGGCGGAATCCGGGTCGTAGATGCGTGCGGCGCGCAACCGACTCCGAACAGCCGTAGTGATTTGCGATTCGGTAAGACCGATCTCCCCACCATCAAAACCTTCGACCGCGAGACCCACCGCACAGCCGGTATCCAGCTCGAAGCGGTCCCGCTGGCTAAGCTCGGCAGTTTGGGCAGCGAGAGGGGCCGGGAGAATCGTTGCCGCGAGCGCCACGCCAACGCCGATCACGGCCCGGGGGTCACTTTGCCGCCCTTCCGCTCGCGAGCCGCGAGCCCTTCCAAGCGGCCCGCCGATCCGAGGTTTGCCGTTTCGCGCCATCGCTTTCGCGCCTCCGCCGTTCGCAGTTTTCTTCGAAATATCGGGGACGGGACGACGATGTCGGGACGGGCGTGCGGATGATGGGGCCGCAGCCTCTGCGGGGCCCGGCCCGTTCCCTTCATCCCTGAAAGGGGTTTCATTTCCCATGCTCGTCAACCCGCAGATCCCACGATCCACCCGCTCTTCTCGGTCCACCGCCCCGGCGTCGAATGCGATCCCGAGGCTGTCAGCCCATTTGCGCGATGGTCCGTCTCCGCCCTCGGGGCTGCTCGCCCGGACTCCAGCAAGAGTTCGTAGCCGTGATCGATTTCCACCTTCCCATATCCCCCCGCTGGCCTACCCGCCGAGTACCGCCGCGAGGCCCGCTATGCCTCTGGTCCATAGACATGGTTCAGCGTGTCGGCCGGTCCGTCGAACCAGCGTTCGATCCGTGGCGATTCTGGAGCCCGGTACCTTTCCCGAGATCGCTTCTGATCGGCTGCTCCAGACGATCCCCTTGCGGTGACGGTGTCAAGGGTCATCGCTCGAACCCTCCGCCGTCACGCTCGGGGCCTCGGGGCCGGGGCAGCCGTGGGGGAACGCGGGTTATGCTGGGGCCGCGCTCCTTCATCTCCCGCGCCGCCCGGCGGACGAGGTCCTGGACAGTGATCCGTGCGTGCTGTTCCGCGTCTTGCAGCCCCTTTCGGTACACCTCGCGCACCTTCAGCTCGATCTGCCGGGCGCTGTCGGCGTGTGCCTTGCCCAGCGCGGCCCGCTCGCCCCTGTTGTACCGGTCGAGATCCTCGCGCCAGCCCTCGACAAGGTCCTGCCGGCCCCAGACCGCCCCGGCCAGCTCCCGCAACGAGGGCTCGATCCGCCAGATCCGGAGCCGCCCGATCAGGGTGCGGCTCTCCCGGTCGAACCTCTGGCGCATGACCTCCTGCCGCTTGAGCAGCTCGGCCCATTCCTCCCGCGCCCCGCTCTCCAGCCGCGAGAACTCCAGCATGCGCCGATCCTCGACCTTCTCCCAAGCCTGCGCCTCGGCACGCCGCCAGGCCTCCATGTCGACCCACCCTTCGTCGACCGGCCCCCTCGCCCGCCGCGCCCGCCCGGGCACCATCCTCTCGCGGCGGACGCGCGCCCAGTGGCGCGGCCGCTCCCACGGGGTTCGAACCACCTCCTGGCCCGCGTGCCGCCGCTCGTTGTTCCTGACCCGCTCCTCGCACCGGATCCATCCCTGCGCCCGCTCGTAGCCCTCGGCCCAGCGCGACAGCCGGAGCTTGCTGTTGCCCAGCTTCGCCGCCTTCCCGGTCTCTGGATCGACCCGGTTGGCGACCACATGGACATGGGGATGCCGGGTGTCGTCGTGCGCGACGACCAGCGCCTCGTGGCCCTCCAGCCCCAGCGCCTCCAGACTCCCGTCCACGGCGCGGCTCATCTCCCTCCGGTCCGGCGTCTCGTCCTGCGCCCAACTGAGCGAGTAGTGCAGCACCGGCTTCGCAAGCTTGCGCCCCCCTCGCGCCGCCCCAGCCAGCCGCTTGAGGTCGGGGGCCGCCTTCGCGGTCGCGGCCATCAGCCGGGCGGCCCGCTCCGCCCGGATCGTCGCAAGGTTCCGGGTGTCGGTCCAAGCGACCCGCTCCGAAGTCTCCGGACTCCGGTCGTCCGGCGTCGGGGCGTCGTGCAGGCAGTACGCCGCGACCCCGGCGAACGAGCGCCCCAGACTGTTGATCTTCGGGATCATCGGTCCAGCACCTCGCCGCTCAGGAGATCGGCCGCAAGCTCGCCCACCCGCTCGACCGCCTCCAGCGTCCCGTCCGGCGCCGAGGCCCCGGAGTTTAGGGCCCGGGCGATCTGGTTCAGGTTCACGCCGAGCCGGTGGAGTTCGACCCGCTCACGGGCGCCGAGCCGGTGAACGGCCGCCTCGCGGACCGGCTGCCCCAGCGCCCTGCGGCGCATGTAGCCGCCCCTCGTCATGCGGGCCGCCGCGGCCCGCTCGGCGATCGCCGCGGCTTCCGCGGTCGTGACGCGCACGCCGATCGTGCGGGTCCTGCGCTCGGCGTCGGGCTTCCGGGGACGGGCCATGTCGGGCGGCCTCCTTCGGTGGCGCGCGGAATGTCGTTCGGGGGACCGGGGGCACTCCCCCGGCCAGAGGTTTTCGTGAAGCGAAAACACATCTGGCTCCACGGTAACCCGCAGAAACCAACGCCCCCGTGGCGCGCCCGCGCGAAAGCGCACCGGGCCGCCAACTCTGGACGACGCGCCCGCCCGGCGCGAGGTTTCAAACAGTGCAGATCGTGCAGTCCATCGAATCGGAGGTATCGAACGATGGCACGCACGAAACGAAGCCGCCGGAGCTACGGCGCCGGCGAGTGGGGCCGGAACCGGGTCAGGGTCTTCCCGGACCCGAAGACCGGCCTGCTCCAGATAGAGTGGCGCGAGAACGGTCGAAGGCTCACCCGATCGCTCGGGCACCGGGACTGGACCCGGGCGAAGAAGCAGGCGGATGAGTTCGCCGCCGGGTTCGCAAGCTTGGACCTGAACGGCAAGGCGGAAGCCGAGCCTGAGCCGCTCACGCTGGGCAAGCTCTTTGACATCTACGGAGAGGAGGTCACCCCGACCAAGGGGCAGCGGACCCGCGAGCGCGACAGGGTCGCGATCGCGATGTTCCTCCGCTTCTTCGGACGGGACCGCGATCCCGCCACCTTCTCCCAGCGCGATTGGGACCGTTTCATCCGGGAGCGCCGGGCGGGCAGGATCGGACCGAGCGGGAAGCCTGTGGGCAACCGGACCATCGAGTTGGACCTGCGGTTCCTTATCGCGGTCCTCAACTGGGCGACGAAGTCCAGAGACGAGGAGGGGAGACTCCTTCTCGACTCGAATCCGCTGAGGGGCCTGAGGACACCCAAGGAGAAGAACCCCTCCCGGGTCGTCCTCTCCGAAGAGGAGTACCAGGCGATGCTCGGAGTGTCCCGGCAGGTCGACTGGCGGTTCCACGTCGCGTTCGTGCTAGCCCACGAGACCGGACACCGAATCGGGGCCATTCGCAACCTTCGCTGGGGTGACATCGATCTCGAGGGCCGCGAGGTGCGGTGGCGCGCCGAGCACGAGAAGACCGGTTACGAGCACGTCACGCCGATGACGGAAGAGGCGGTCGCGACCTTGGAAGAGGCGCGCGGGAGCGGTGCCGGGACCGATAATGCCCCGGTGCTGCCCTCGTCGAGGGACGCCACGCGGGGCGTGCAGCGCGCTTCCGTCTTTCAGTGGTGGAGGAAGGCCGAGACACTAGCAGGACTGGAGCCGAAGCCGCGGCGGGGCTGGCACTCGCTGAGGCGGAAGTTCGCCAGCGACCTGATGGACCTTCCGCTCAAGGTGCTCTGCGAGCTTGGCGGGTGGAAGGATGCACAAACGGTGCTCAGGTGCTATCAGAGGCCGGACGCTGGACAACTCAGGACGGCACTGGAAGGTCGCCGGAGGGTCCGCGGCTGAAACCCCGACCAGCGGGAATCATTCGACGGGAATCCGACTCGCGAAACTCCTAAGTTCATCGGGTGCAAACAGTTGTAAACCTTATGCACCTTGTCACCACGACTGATTCGACCGTTCCCCTCGACGGACTCACGCAGAGCATCGTCCCCGGAGGCAGCTTCCTCGCGGACTTCCTTTACCCGGCTCCGGCGGAGCGTCGGATCGGGGCGATCATCGGCTGGTGGGAGAAGCGCCGTCTTCCGTACAACCTGATCATCGGCGGAACCGGCCTCGTCACGATGACCGTCGGCTCGCTGATCATGGCCCTGAACGGGGAATTCACCCCGGTCGCATGGCTCCGGGGCAGCGTATTCTGGCTGATCATGCTCAACGTGTCCTATTCGCTCGGGCCCATCGTTGAAATCGCGCTCCAGAAGTCCTTCCGCGACAAGCTGCTCCCTGCCGGTCCTCTGCTCTTCCGCGCCGGTGTGACCATCGCCGTCGGCGTCACGCTCCTTCCCATCATCGCCATGACGCTGGCGTACATCGCGATGGCTCTCGGGGTCGGCCCCTGACGGCGGGGATCTCCGGTCAGTCGACGCCGATGGAGTGGGGGCCGATGTCGGCGAGTGACGGCGTCCCGACGGCGCCCATCGTGATGCGCAGTTCCTCGATCAGGATTTCCAGCACCCGCTCGACGCCCGCCTGACCGAATGCCCCGAGTCCCCACAGGTAGGGACGCCCGATGGCCACCGCGGTGGCGCCGCGTGCGATGCCCTTGAAGATGTCGGTCCCGCGGCGGAAGCCGCCGTCGACGATGATCGGAACCTCGCCGCCGGCCACCTCCACGATCTCGGGCAGCGCGTCGATCGTCGCCCGCCCGCTCCCCTCCGCTCGACCCCCATGGTTCGAGACCCAGATCCCGTCCACGCCGTGCTCCAGCGCGAGTTCCGCGTCCTCGCGCGTGACGAGGCCCTTCACGACGATCCGCTGGTCCGTGATGTCGCGCAGGCGGTCCACGTAGTCCCACGTCATCGTCGGGCCGCCGCTGTCGGGCGGGCCCTGCGGCAGCCCCTCGTACATCGGCTTCACGGGATCCGCCCATCCGCCGCTCCGGTGACAGGTGTCGCAGTTGCGGTCGTCGATGCGCTCCCAGCGCCGCAGGGTGAGCCGGTTGCTCCCGCCGAGGAGATCGACGGTGAGCACGATCACGGGACAGCCGGCCTCGCGCACCCGTTCGATGAGGGCGACGGTCGCGTTCCAGTGGCGGGGCGCGTAGAGCTGATACCAGACCGGCTCGCCCCGCGCCTCGTTTACCGCCTCGACCCCGGTGGAACTCACCGATGAGAGCGTCTGCAGGTGGTTGCGGGCGGCGGCGGCGCGCGCGGTCGCCAGCTCACCGTCGCGGTGGAAGGCGCCCTGACTCCCCGCCGGCGCGATCATGAGCGGCGTCGGCCATTCCCGCCCGAAGATCGAGACGCGCATGTCGCGGTTCGAGACGTCCACCAGGCGGCGCGCGCGGAGGTAGATCCGCTCCAGCGAGGCACGGTTGTTGGCCTGCGTGCCCTCTCCGTCGACGCCCGTCTTGATGTATCCCCAGTGCGCCGTGGGTACGGTTTGCGCGGCCACTTTCTCGAGGTCGAATACATCGAGGGCCTCCTGCGCCGACGCGACAAGGTCGTCGAGCGACCGTGCTGGCGCCTCCTGCGCGATCGCCCGACCGACCACGCCCAGGTCGCAGCCCGCCATCGCCCCCAGCAGAGGACTCGCGGCAAGCCAGCGCAGGAGGTCACGGCGGTGGACGGTCTTCGATTCCGGCCCGGACTGCGCGGCGTCATACATTCGGCGCTCCTGGTTGGCACTCGGTGGTGGCCAAAGGGTCCGAATTCACGGTGCCCGCCGCGACGGCCCACGTCAACGCGAGAACGCCGGAAAACCATTCGGGCAACGCCAAAATTCGATAAGATGTCTTTCATACGCCGATTCCCATCGGCACCAGACATCTGTGGCCGTTCGAGGCCTTCGACGGAAACCGTTCGAGAGACGATTCGAGAGGAGAGGAACGCACCGAGGTGAGTCACGACATCGAAGCGATTCAGGCAAGGATCCGCGAGGAGAGCGCCTTCGTCGAACGGCTCGTTGACGAGGTGGGGCGCGTCATCGTGGGGCAGCGATATATGGTCGAGCGGCTCCTCATCGGGCTGCTCGCCGACGGTCACGTACTCATGGAAGGGGTGCCGGGGCTGGCGAAGACCCTCACGGTGCGGACGCTCGCGCAGGCGATCGACACCGGCTTCCAGAGGATCCAGTTCACGCCGGACCTCCTCCCCGCCGACCTCATCGGCACGCTGATCTTCGACCCCAAGCGGGGCGAGTTCCAGACCCGGAAGGGTCCAATCTTCTCCAACATCATCCTCGCCGACGAGATCAACCGGTCCCCCGCCAAGGTCCAGTCCGCGCTGCTCGAGGCGATGCAGGAACGGACCGTGACGATCGGGGACGAGACCTTCCCGCTCGACGACCCGTTCCTCGTCCTTGCGACCCAGAACCCGATCGAGCAGGAAGGGACGTACCCGCTCCCCGAGGCGCAGGTGGACCGCTTCATGCTCAAGCTCTCCGTCGGATACCCCGACAAGGACGAGGAGCTGGAGATCATGCGGCGCATGGGCGTCGGGTCCGCGCCCGAGACGCAGACGGTCGTCACGCCGGAAGAGATCCTGCGGGCGCGTGGCGCCGTCGACCTCATCTACATGGACCAGCAGGTCGAGCGGTACATCGTGGAACTGGTCTTCGCTTCGCGCGCGCCGGCCGACCATGGACTCGAAGAGCTCGCCGACCTCATCGCGTACGGCGCGTCGCCGAGAGCCAGCATCTGTCTCGCGCGCACGGCGCGGGCCCATGCGTTCCTGCGGCACCGCGGCTACGTGACGCCCGAGGACGTGCGCTCCATCGCACTCGATGTCCTGCGGCACCGCGTCCTCGTCACCTACGAGGCCGAAGCCGAGGAAGTCACGAGCGAAGACGTGGTGAACCGGATCCTCGACAGCGTCGAGGTCCCGTAGGCCTTCGGGGAATCAGAGGGATCGAGGGATGATACCGCGGGAGATCTTACGGAAGGTCCGTCGCATCGAGATTACGACGCGGGGGCTCGTGGATCAGGTGTTTTCAGGCGAATACCATTCCGTGTTCAAGGGACGCGGGATCAACTTCGCCGAGGTCCGCGAGTACGACTACGGGGATGACATTCGCACGATCGACTGGAACGTCACCGCCCGCACCGGCATGCCCCACGTGAAGATCTTCGAGGAAGAGCGCGAACTCACGGTGATGCTCCTCGTCGACGTGAGCGCGTCCGGCGATTTCGGCACGCGCGAGCGCATGAAGGGAGACCTCGCCGTCGAGGTGTGCTCCCTGCTCGCCTTCAGCGCGATCAAGAACAACGACAAGGTCGGGCTCATCATCTTCAGCGACCGCGTCGAGAAGTTCGTCCCGCCGCGGAAGGGCCGGCGGCACGTCCTGCGCGTGCTGCGGGAGATGCTGTATCACCAGCCCCGAGGCCGGACGACGGATCTGGGCATGGCGCTCGAGTATCTTTCGCGCATCATCCGGCGGCGGGCCGTGGTCTTCATCGTCTCCGATTTCGTCTCGAAGCCCTTCGAGAAGGCGCTCGGGGTCGCGGGCCGGCGGCACGACGTCGTCGCCCTCCGGGTGAGGGACCGCCGGGAGTCGGTACTGCCGCCGATCGGTCTCGTCGAACTCGAGGACGCGGAGACCGGAGAACGGCTCGTCGTCGACACCTCGAACCGGGATTTCCGCGCGGCGTTCGCGAGCCGCGGGGAGGAGGCGCGGGCGGGACAGGACCGGACCTTCCGGCGCAGCAAGGTCGATGTCGTGGATCTGAGTCCGGGGCGCCCCTACCTGCGGCCGCTGATGCGCTTCTTCGAGGAACGGGGACGGCGGGTATGACGCGCGGATCGCTGGCTTCGAGGCACCTGGAGCGACGGACCGGCGCCGTGGGGCTCCTGCTGGCGCTCGGGGCACTGGCCTTGACCCCGCTGGGAGGGGGCGGAGACCTCCGGGGCCAGACACCGCGGGTCACGATCGAGCCCGACACGACGGAGATCCATGTGGGCGATCCGCTCATGCTGCGGCTCTCCCTCGAGCACCCGGCGGACCTCACGGTGCGCTGGCCCGATTCCCTTTCCCTGGATCCCTTCGAGCCGCTGGCGCTCGAAGTGGGCCCCTCCGAGACTTCGGCGGACGCCGCCCGGACCACGGCGGTGCTTCACGTGACCGCCTTCGAACTCGGGGAACTCGAGATCCCATCCTTCAACATCGAACTCACGGACGCCGCGGACGTTACGACCACCGTTTCCACCGACCCGGTGGTGATCGGCGTGACGACCATCGGGCTCGACGAGGGCGGGGACATCCGCGACGTGAAGGGGCCGCGCGAGATCGCGCGCAACTGGCTGCTCCTGTGGCCGTGGCTGCTGCTCGCCGCGGCTCTCGCCGGTTTGGGATACTGGTGGGGGCGCCGGCGGCGCCGCAGCCCGGACCGAGCTGACTCCCGGCCACCCGTCCCGTCCCGGCCACCGCACGAGATCGCGCTCGAGGCACTGGACCGGCTCGGAGCATCCCCCCTCCTGGAGCGCGGCGAGATCAAACCGTACCACATCGAGGTGTCCCGAATCATCCGCACCTACCTCGAGGGACGCTACCGGATCTGGGCGCTGGAGATGATCACGCCCGACGTGATCTCGAGCCTGGGACACGCCGGCGTGGACCCCGGGATTCGAACGGCCTTCGAGCGCTTCCTCGACGCCTGCGACCTCGTGAAGTTCGCGAAGTGGCGGCCCGATGACGCGGCGTGCCGGAGCATCCTCGCCGACGCACGCACGCTGGTAGAGCGGACGAAGTTCGTACCCCCGCCCCCCGCCGCGGAGTCCGAAGAGACCCCAACCGAAGCGACCGCAACCGACGCGAGTGAAACCGACGGGTCCGGCGCGACGGCGGATGACCGGACCGGGGCGGCCGTCCCATGATCCACCGGTTCGCGGATCCCGCGTTTCTCCTCCTCCTGCTTCTCCTCGTCCCGGCACTCGCGTACCGGCACCTGGCGAAGGGAGGACGCAAGGCCGGCGCCCTGCGCTACCCGGATCTGGGGCTCCTCCGCCACGCGGGGGCCGAGCGCACAGGCCGCCTGCGCCATGTGCCGCTGGCGCTGCGGCTTCTCGCCCTGACCGCGCTCATCATCGCCTTCGCCCGTCCCCAGTCCGCCTCGACGAGCGAGGACGTGGCGACCGAGGGCGTCGACATCGTCATGGCCCTCGACATCTCCAGCTCCATGCTCGCACAGGACCTGACGCCCAATCGGCTGGAGGCCGCCAAAGAGGTCGCGGCGGACTTCGTCGAGCGCCGCCGCAACGACCGCATCGGACTCGTCGTGTTCGCCGGACAGGCGTTCACCCAGGCCCCGCTCACGATCGATCACCCCGCCGTCTCCGCGGTCATGGCCGAACTGGAGGTCGGCATGGTCGAGGACGGGACCGCGATCGGACTCGGACTCGCGACCGCGCTCAAGCGACTCGAATCCAGCCAGGCCGAATCGCGGATCATCGTGCTCCTCACCGACGGCCGGAACAACCGCGGCGAGATCGATCCGGCGACCGCCGCCCAAATGGCTCAAGCGCTGGGGGTCAGGGTCTACACGATCGGCGCGGGTTCGCGCGGGACGGCCCCGGTGCCCGTCGATGACCCTGTCTTCGGGCGGCGCCTCGTCTCGATTCCGGTGGACGTCGACGAACCCACCCTCACGGAGGTCGCCGAGGTCACCGGAGGACGGTACTTCCGGGCCACGGACCGCGAGAGTCTCGAGCGTATCTACGAGGAAATCGACGCCCTCGAGACGACCGAGATCGACGTGCAGAGCTTCACGCGATACGGCGAACTCTTCCACTTCCCGCTCGCGGCGGGACTCGGACTGCTGCTGCTCGAGATCGGGCTCGCGCAGACAGTCCTGAGAAGACTGCCCTAGCGCGAGGGAGGCGAGATCGTGTTCCGCTTCGGGTTCGTCACGGCTCTCTTCGGACTGGCGCTCATGCCGTTGGCCGCCGGGCTGATGTGGCGCGGCTCGACTCTGCGGCGCCGGGCGCTGGCCCGCTTCGGCGATCTCGCGCTCGTACGCCAGTTGAGCCGCTCCGTGAACCGGCGGGCCCGCGCCTGGAAGGCCGCAGGGCTCATCGCCGTGCTCGGACTCTCCGTCGTCGCCCTGGCCCGCCCGCAGTTCGGATCGCGGGTGGAGACCGTGCGCCGCGAAGGGATGGACATCGTCGTCGCCCTCGACCTCTCGACGTCGATGCTGGCGGAGGACATCGCCCCCAACCGCCTGCAGCGCTCGAAGCTCGAAATCCAGCGCCTCATCGAACGGCTGGACGGGGACCGCATCGGCCTCATCGCCTTTGCCGGCCAGGCCTTCGTCCAGAGCCCGCTGACCTCGGACTACGGGGCCGCGCGCCTCTTCCTCAACGCGATGGACACGGAACTCGTGCCCGTACAGGGGACGGACCTCGGGGCCGCGCTCGAACTCGCTCTCGATGCCTTCTCCGACGCACCGGTGGAGGAACGCATCATCATCGTCGTCACCGACGGCGAAGACCATGAGGGAGGCATCGAGCCGGCGGTGGATCGCGCGCTCGAGGCCGGGGTTACGATCCACACGGTCGGCGTGGGTTCGACGGACGGCGTTCCGATCCCGGAGTACGACGCGGCGGGTCGGCAGGCCGGGTTCAAGCGCGACGAGGCGGGCGCCGTCGTCACGACCCGGCTCGACGAGACCACGTTGAGACAGATCGCGACGCGAACGGGCGGACAGCTCTACCGCAGCACCCCCGAAGCGAGCGAGTTGACCGCGCTCATTGAGGAGGTGGCAGCGCTCGGCGGACGGGAGATCGACGCCCGCGAGGTCACGCAGTACGAGGAGCAGTTCCAGATATTCCTCGGCGCGGCGATTCTCCTATTGTTCCTGGAGGGTCTGTGGACGGACCGGAAGAAGACCGTGAGAGCCTGGAGAGGGAGGTTCACGTGAGCGGGACGCGCCGAGGCAGCGGGCGGCTCTGGCTGCCCCTGGTCATCGCGGCCCTCGCGGCCGCGACGCCCGCAGAAGTGCGCGCGCAGGCGGGACGCGCGGAAACGCGCGAGGGGAACCGCCTCTATGAGGAGGGACGTTTCGCCGAAGCACATGAGAAATATCTGGAAGCGCTGCTCGAGGCTCCCGACTCCCCCATCATCCGGTTCAACGACGGAAACGCGCTGTACCGGGGCGAGGACTACGAATCCGCGCTGGAGTCGTTCCGCGCCGCGGTGGAGGATGGAGATCCGGAAGTGGCGGCGGACGCCTGGTACAATCTCGGGAACACGCTCTACCGCCAGGGGGCCCTGCCCGAGAGCCTGGAGGCCTTCAAGCAGGCACTGCTGGCGAACCCGACGGACGCTGACGCGAAACACAACCTCGAGCGCGTCCTCGAGCAGATGCAGGAACAGCAGGAACAGGACCAGCAGCAGGGCGACGGCGAGAACGAGGAGAACGAGGAAGAGAGCGAGCAGCAACCGCAGGGCGGCGAACAGAATCAGGACCAGCAGGAAGGCCAGCAGGAAGACCAGCAGGCCGAACAGGACCAGGACCCTCAGAACCAGGATCCCCAGAGCCAGCCAAACCCCGAACAGGACCGGGATGAATCCGAGCCTCCGCCGGAGGCGGGGACCCCTCCGCCCGGTCAGATGACGAGAGAAGAAGCGGAGCGCCTGCTAGATGCAATCCAGGAGGATCAGGACGAGGTGAACCGCCAGCCCCGCACGCCGGCGCGGGGCACGAGGCCGCGCAGGGACTGGTGATGCGACGCCTGCGATGCTCGCCCCGCGGCAGGCGTGTCGCCCCGGCACGGGCCCTCGTCTGGCTCGCGGGCTGCCTCCTCGCTCCCGGCGCGCTTTCGGGTCAGGACGTGACGGCCTCCGCCCACCTCGACCGCGGGGAAGTCGGCGTCGGACAGACCTTCACCCTCAACGTCGTCCTCGAAGGTGTCCAGCGCTTCGACCAGGATCCGGCCCTGCCCGACATGGGCGCCTTCGCCGCCTTCCTGAGCAGCGGGACGCAGACCTCGGTCCAGATCGTGAACGGCCGGACGACGGTCACGCTCACGGTGCAGTACCGCTTTCAGGCAACGGCGGAGGGGACCTTTGAGATCGGGCCGGTGACGGTCGAGGCGGGAGGAGAGACGCTGACGACGGAGTCGCTGAGCCTGCGCGTGTCATCGGCCCCACAGCCGGCTCCGGGAGCGCCGGGGGCACCAGCGGGGCAACCTTCCGATCCCGGGACCATCGGCCCGAACGACCTTTTCGTCGTCGCCGAGCCGAACAAGCGCCGCGTGCGCGAGAACGAGCCCGTCATCGTCGACTACCGGCTCTTCACGCGCGTCAACGTGAGTTCGTACGGCGTCACGCGGCTGCCCGGGACGGCGGGCTTCTGGGTCGAAGAGTTCGAACTCCCGCAGCAGCCGCAGGTGGAGCAGGTCGTGCACGACGGAGTCGCCTATGCGACCGCGGTGATCCGGAAGGTGGCACTCTATCCGACGGGGCCGGGCTCGAAGACGCTCGAGCCGCTCGCGATCGAGGCGCAGGTCCGCGTGCAGAGGCGCTCGCGCGATCCGTTCGACGACGTGTTCGGCGGGTTCTTCAACCGGAGTTCCCTGTTCGGGGACGTCGTGACGGCGGGCGCCGCGTCGCGTCCGGTCGAGATCGAAGTGCTCCCCCTGCCCGCCGAGGGCCGGCCTGCGGACTTCACCGGCCTCGTCGGTGATCTGGCGCTCGAGAGTTCCGTCGACCGCGACAGCCTGGCCGCGAACGAGGCCGTCACGTTGCGCGTGGAGGTGTCGGGCTCCGGCAACCTGAAGGCGTTGGCGCCGCCGGAACTCGAGTTTCCGCCGACCGTGGAAGCCTTTCCGCCCGAGGTGGCGGATCGCCTGCGAACCACGAACGCCGGCGTCTCGGGCACGCGGAGCTGGGAATACGTCCTCATTCCCCGGGCGCCGGGGACGCTGACGATACCGGGCGTCGACATGGGATACTACAACGCGGCGGCGGATCGCTACGAGATCGCTTCGGCGGCGCCGGTCGAGTTGCGGGTCACCGGCCGGGCAGTCGAGGAGGCGCTGCCGGGTGCACGCGCGCGCGGCTCCGTCGAGGCGCTGCGCTCGGACATCCGGTTCATCCGGATCGACACGCCGCGCTTCCGCCGCCGGGGTGAAACGCTGTTCGATCAGGCGTGGTTCTGGATCGTCGCGCTTGCGCCCGTCGGCATGGTCGCGGGCGCGGCCGGGCTGCGGCGGCGTCGCGACCGGCTCGCCGGCGACCGGGCCTACGCCCGTGACCGCCGGGCGGCCCGCGTGGCGAAGAAGCGCCTCGCCCGGGCCGCCGGGCTCGCGGGAGGCGACGATGCGCGGGCCTTCTACGCCGAGACGACCCAGGCGCTGGAGGGGTTCGTGGCCGACAAGCTCGACACCTCCGCCGCCGGCATGATCCGCGACGACCTCCGCGCCGCTCTGCTCCACCGCGGCGCCCGCGAGCCCACCGTCGAGAAGTACTTCGCGGCCCTCGAGGCCTGCGACCGCCGGCGATTCGCCCCGGTCGGCGCCGAGATCGAGGAACGCAAGACCTTCCTGGCCCGCGCCGAGTCCGTGCTGTCCGCGCTCGCCGGAGAACTCCGATGACCGCCCGCCGAGCCCCCGGCCGACCGGGCCGACTCCTCATGGCGACGCTCCCTCTGGCCCTGGCGGCGGGGCTTGGGGCCGGGCTGGGGGCCGGCTTGGCGGCCTTTCAGGACGCCGCGCCCTCGCCGACCCCTGCCGAGCGGTTTCAGGCGGGGAACAGCCTCTACCAGGCCGGAGACTACGAGGGCGCGCTCGACGCGTATCTCCGGCTGTACGAGGAGGGACTCGAAAGCGGTGAACTCCACTACAACATCGGCAACGCCTATTTCAGGCTCGGGGAACTGGGCCGAGCGATCCTCTTCTTCGAGCGCGCCAGGATCACACTGCCCCGGGATGAGAACGTGCGCACCAACCTGGAACTCGCGCGCTCCCTGACCGCCGACCAGATCACGCCGCTTCCCGGATTCTGGGTGCCCCGCGTCGTGAGCTGGGCGGCGCAACTCGTACCGCGCGGATGGCTCATCGCCATCTTGGCACTCGGCTACCTCGGGCTGGCTTCCGTCCTGCTCTACCGGCTTCTCACTATCAGACCGCCGGATTGGACCCGCCACGCCGCCGTGGCGGCCGCCGCGCTCACCTTCGTCGTCGGCACGAACCTCCTCATCCGTGAATTCGATATGGGACGCGCCGAGCGCGGCGTGATCCTGCAGACGGAGGCCACCGTCCAGAGCGCGCCCTCCGACGACCCTTCCCTGCAGTTGTTCACGATTCACGAAGGGGCCGTCGTCCGGATCGACAGGCGATCGAGCGACTGGCTCGAGATCGTGCTGGAAGACGGCAAGGTCGGCTGGTTGCGAGCCGGAGACCTCGAGCCGATCTAGCGTCGCGACACTAGTCCAGCGGGACGGCGTCCTGCCGCCGCATCTCCGTCGCGTAGTACGCCCATAGCAGCCGCGCCGCCACGCTTCGCCAGGGTCGCCAACGGCTGGCGATTTCGCGAAGCGCTTTCTCCCGGGGCCGTGGTTCGAGGCCGAGCGCATGTCCCGCGGCGCGGCGCAGCGCGAGGTCGCCGGCCGGGAAAATGTCGCGATGGCCGGCGCAGAACAGGAGATACACTTCGGCCGTCCAGACGCCGATCCCCTTGAGGGCCGTCATGGCGGCAATGGACTCTTCGGCTGGCATGAGGCACAGCGCCTGCGGGTCGAGACCGCCGCTCATGACCGCCTCGGCCGAGCGCTTGAGCGTCATCTCCTTGGACCGCGACAGCCCGATCCGGCGGCACTGCGCATCGGAGAGCCCGGCGACCCGTCCGGGCGCGCAACCGTCCGCCTCCTCGAGAAGCCGCTCCCAGATCGCCGCGGCGGCCGCTTTCGACACCATCTGAGACACGATGATTTGAGCGAGACCCTCGAATCCCGGATCCCTTCGCCGCAGCGGCACCGGCCCCGCCCTGTCGACCACCTCGTCCAGCCGTCCGTCGATCCGGACCAACGCCTCGATGCCCTCGGCTATATCTCCCGACGTCGCAATCGTTTTTCCCTGCATTCCTTCCCTCCCCAGGCGTTCCCGCGGGAACGCCTCGACGCGCTCTCTGGCCGACACCGGTGGTTGGCATCAGTCTTATTGCGTGAACCGTCGAACCCTGATCAAGACCGTGGGAACCGCGGCGCTGGGCTCTAGCCTCGGCGCGTGCTCCCCCGCATGGCGTCGATACCCGCCGGGCGCCGGCGCCGCTGATCTTCCCCTCGTCAGAGTCTCGCCGGACCGCGTCATCCGAACCACCGTCGGACTCAGACCCTTCCGACCCGCGGGCTTTCGCGTGGCAACGGAGCGGCTCGACGACAAGACCTTAATCCATAACTACGGGCACGGCGGCGCGGGGATCTCCCTCTCGTGGGGGACCGGACTGCTCGCGGCCGAACTGGCCGAAGACCATCCGTCCCGGCAGGCGGCCGTCATCGGGGCTGGCGCCGTCGGGCTCGCCACCGCCCGCCAACTCCAGCGCCGCGGCTTCGAGGTGACGATCCACGCCCGCGCCCTCCCGCCCGACACGACCTCCAACATGGCCTACGCCGGGTTCTCGCCGCTTTCGAATCTCGTGTCGGCGCCGGAACGGACCCCGGCCTTCGACGCCCAGTTCGACCGAGCCGTCCGCGCCTCCTACGAGCAGATGCAGCTGTTCGCCGGGGCGGGGCGCGGCGTGTCGTGGGTGACGACCTACACCTGGCGGAACCGCCTCTCCGGGCCGCGGCAGGAGGACTCCGGGCTCGACGAGACCGAGAGCGGCCTTGACCCGGGGCTCGACGTGGGCGCCACCGTGCTGCAGCCGGGAGAGCATCCCTTTCCCGGCACCTATGCCCTGCGCAGGCCGACCCTCCGCATCGAGCCGTCGATCTATCTGGATCAATTGATGGAGGAGTTCCTCCTCTTCGGCGGACGCGTGCGGATCCGGGACTACGGGACGCCCCGCGACCTCATGTCGCTCGACGAACCCCTCATCGCGAACTGCACCGGTCTCGGCTCCCGCGCGCTGTTCGGGGACGAGACGATGTCGCCGATCAAGGGCCAGCTCACCTTCCTCGCCCCCCAACCAGAGATCGACTACAGCCTCGAGGGGAGCGTGCCGGGCGGGGGACGCATCGGGGTGCTCCCGCGTTCGGACGGGATCGCGCTGGGGCACGTGATGGAGCGGGACGACTGGAGTCTCGAACCGATCGAGGAGGAGATCACGACTCGGCTCGATCGCGCGGGGCGGCTCTTCGCGGCCATGGCGGACCACACGTCAGGATTCAGCCCGGTCGCCGCCGCCCCGTGGTCGCCCGCCATGCGCGACGCGCTCGAGCACGATCCCGTCCCGGCGACCCCGCCCCCGGTCGAGAGCTTCTACGACATCGAGTCCTGAGGTCCTGATGCGGGAGCAGTTGCGAGACGGTGGCTGGTGGGCCGCGGTGGCCGGTGGCGCGATCGCCTTCCCCATCGCGGTGTTGCTTCACGAACTCGGGCACTTCGGGGCCAATGTCGCGTTGGGACTCCCCGATCCGGTCCTGCGTTACGCCTCTGCGAGCTGGTCCGGCTCCGGCGAGTTCAGCCGGTTCTGGCGGGCGGGCGACCTCGAAGCGGCGGCGGCGATCGCCGAACCGTGGCAGGTGGCGGTCAGCGCGGCCGCCGGACCGCTCGTCTCGTATGTGATCCTTCTGGCCTGCGTGCTTGCGGTTCGCCGATTCGGCCCCGGCCCTCTGTGTCTGGTCTTCGCAATCGGATTCGTGACCCCGTTCCGGTGGACGTGGCCGTTTCCCGTCCTTTTCCTGGTTCTCCGCGGCACGCGAGTCACATGGGGCCCGGACGAAATCGCCGTGGGGGCGATCACGGGAATCCCCCAGTGGGTCTTCATTCTCCTCGGCCTCGCCTCCTTCGTGCTCGGGTATTTGTTCATCGTGACCGCCATCCCTCGAGGTCGGAGGTTGCGGACCGTCGTCGCCACGCTGGTCGGGGCGATTCTGGGAGGCGTGGTGTGGGTTCCCTGGCTGGGGCCCCTGCTCCTTCCCTGAGTCTTCAGCGACAGCTGCCACCGCCCGTCCAGCAGCGGTCAGTCGTCGAACCCGTCCGATAGCAGGTGGTGAAGCCGGCGCCCGATGGCCTCCAGCAGGGCCGCGTCCTCGTCGGCGACACCGCGAACCGAGAGTGCGACGCCGGGCGATATCTCGATCCGCGACCACGTTTCCACCTCTCCCGGGGCAGCCTCACGACCGCCTACGTCCCGCAGAGCGCCTAACAACTCGGCCAACTCCGAGTCATCGACGTCGCCGCGTGACAGCGGGGGCGCGTGCGTCACGTCCGCCATGTCCGCCCGGGGAGAAGCGGCAGCGGCTTCCCGGAGCCATGGCGTTCCCTCCTCCCGCACCATCAGCCGTTCCCTGAGAGCGGCCCACCGGGCTCGCTGCGCGGCAAAGCCGACGGGTGACTCGCGCTGGCTCGCCACATCCTGCATTCGTGGGGGGGATGCCTGTCCGGCGGATCGCGCGGAGAGGAGGTCGGCAGTCACCGCGATCCGTCTGTCCGCGACGCCCGCGATCAGCTCCGGCGACGACCCCTCGAACACGGCGCCGATCTCGCGGAGTGCGGTCGCGGGCACCCTCCCCGCCACCTCCGCCTCGCGGACCATCCGAATGAAGAGCAGGCGGTCCCGCACGAGCTTCGGATAACGGGTCTTCGGTCCTCGCCGGCCGACGCGCGGAAGCAGTCCGACCTGCACGTAGTAGGCGATCGTGCGTCGCCTGAAACCCGTCTCCTCTTCCAACTCCCGGGCCGTGTAACTGCGCATGCCGTTTTCCGCCGTCCGAGATGTGTACTGACGTATACTGTCGTTTACAGATAACAACCGTTGACTTATCCGGGACTCCGTGGTACTGTCAACAGCGTATCAACACTGACAATATCAAGGAGTGGAGAGATGAACCAGATCACGACCACCATCGCCGACCTCGAGATCGGGGAACCGACGTTCTGCGGCGGCCTCACCGTGTTCCCTCTGCTCTCTCGGGAAATCTCGGATCTCGACTACCTGCTTCTGGCACAGGGACTTCGAGACAACCTGGTCACCGTGCGCGAAGTCTCCGCCGGGGGCAGCGTCCCCGACCTCGCGGTGGAGAACCGCGCCGACCGCCCCGTCCTCATCGTCGACGGCGAGGAACTCGTCGGCGCCAAGCAGAACCGCGTCGCCAACCTCACGCTGCTGATCCCCGCCGGGAAGACGACGATCATCCCGGTCTCCTGCGTGGAGCAGGGCCGCTGGTCCTACGACAGCCCGGATTTCCAGGTGACGGACCGGATGCACTTCGCGCGAGGGCGGGCGGAGATGAACGCGAGCGTGCAGGCGTCGATGCGGACCACTGGGACGCGCCGCTCCGATCAGGGCCAAGTGTGGAGTGCGATCGACGACAAGGCCGTGGCGCTGGACGCCCCCTCCGCGACCGGCGCGATGAGCGAGATCTTCGAGCGCCACGCGGAGGCGCTGGATGACTATGTGCGGGAAGTGGAGGCCGCGCCGAATCAGTTGGGCGCCATCTTCGCGGTGACGGGCGGGCACTACGGGCTGGATCTGTTCGACCGGCGGGACACCCTCGCCGCGTTCCTCCCCAAGCTGGTTCGCAGCTACGGTGTCGATGCGCTCGAACGGCGCACGGAGGGGGACAAGGCGGCACCGGCGTCCGCGGCGCAGGACTTCCTCGACCGCCTGGGAGCGGGAGCTTTCGACGACCACCCCGCCATCGGCCTGGGGCGGGATGTGGGGATCGTGGCCGAGCGCGCGATCGGAGGCGCTCTCGTCGTGGACGAAGCCACCGTGCATCTGACGGGGTTTTCGGATCCGCGGGCCGGACGCGGCGATCGGAACGTGAGCCGGTGTACGCGAACTACCAGCAGAGGCGCGACTCCCTCCGCCGGAGGCACACGAGCTAGCGCGGGAGCCGAAGTCGCTTCAGTTGTGACTGGAACTGCCCCGCCCGGGCCGTCACTTTACGCGACCCGCCAGCGCGTTGGCGGCGTTAAGGCTGCAAACGATCGCGTGGAGGGCTGTTGAGAGCACCCGGGCGGGGCCGCGAGGCGGCGATGGTCTTCATTCTCATCACCGTCTTCATCGACGTGCTGGGAATCGGGATCATCGTCCCCATCCTCCCCGAACTGATCAAGGAGTTCACGGGTGGAAGTACCGCGCTCGCGGGGCGCTGGTTCGGGGTCCTCGCCGCGGCCTACGCCGTCATGCAGTTCTTCTTCGCGCCGATCCTGGGGGCGCTATCCGACCGCGTCGGGCGGCGGCCGGTCATCCTGATCGCCCTCTTCGGCCTCGGCGTCGACTACATCATCATGGGGCTGGCGCCGTCCATCGGATGGCTCTTCGCGGGCCGGCTCATCGCCGGCGTGATGGGCGCGAGCATCACCACGGCCAACGCCTACATCGCCGACGTGTCGGAGCCAGAGGTCCGAGCCAGAAACTTCGGCTTCGTCGGCGTGGCCTTCGGCCTCGGATTCATCTTCGGTCCCGCCATCGGTGGACTCCTGGGCGGCATCGACCTGCGGCTTCCCTTCTTCGCGGCGGCGGGACTCGCTCTCGTGAACGCGCTGTACGGCATTTTCGTCCTCCCCGAGTCGCTGCCGCCCGGGAAGCGCGACGCCTTCAGATGGAAGAAGGCCAACCCGGTCGGGAGCCTCGTGGTGCTGCGCTCATACCCGCTGGTGGCCGGCCTCGCCGTGTCGTTCGTGTTCGTGATCCTGGCCCAGCGCGGCCTCGAGACCGTGTGGGTGCTCTACACCGGCCACAAGTTCGGGTGGGACGAACTCGCCAACGGACTGTCGCTGGCGCTTGTGGGACTGATGGCGGTCATCGTCCAGGGGGGACTCGTTCAACCCGTGATCAAGCGCATCGGGGAGCGCCGGGCCGTACTCGGCGGACTCGTGCTGGCCGTGATCACCTACCTCGGCTACGGCCTCGCCACACAGGGGTGGATGCTCATCGCCTTCATCATCTTCGGCTCCATCGGGGGCGTCGCCGGTCCGGCCCTCCAGAGCCTGGTGGCAGGCGCCGTGGAACCCGAGGACCAGGGAAAGGTCCAAGGGGGACTCCAGTCGCTCATGAGCCTGACCAGCATCCTGAGCCCCCTGATCTTCACCGCCGGCCTGTTCAGCTACTTCACGTCACCCGCGGCACCGATGCAACTGCCGGGGGCGCCCTTCCTCCTCGGCGCCGTCATGTACGCGACCGCCTTCCTGGTCGCGGTCCGCCTCTTCCGCCGCATCCCGGCCGCCTAGTTCTCCAGCGGAGGGACGACGCCACCAACCCGCTGACTTTAGGGAGCGTTGACGCGGTACTTCACGATGCGGGGGAGGTCGAAGGCTCCCGGCTCAAGGATCCAGACGTAGCCATCGGTCGGGGACAGGGGCCGCTGGTCACGGGACAGCGTGATCCGGGCCACCGCGCCGGCGCCTTCCTGCGCGATCAGCCAGTTCCGCCCGGAGCCGGAGAATTCACGGCCGATCCACACGCTGCCGCCGGAGCCCTGGATTAGGTCCCTGAGCGGTGGATGGTAGTCGGGAACGTCGATGGCACGCCTCAACTGCCTCGTGATCTCCGCCGTCGGGCGGGCGGCGGAAAGCGCACGGACCATCCGGTCGACAACGTCGTCTACATCCTCCGATGTGATTCGCCGTGGGTCGTATCGGACCACGATCGCCGTGTCGCGCACACCGTCGAAGTGGAAACGCTCGACGACAACCAGTCCGTCGTCTTCCTCCCGGAGAGCACGGGCCGCAAGCGCATAGGGCTCGGTCCCCGCAACCGCGACCAACTCCTGATCGACAAAGGGCTGCGGCAATGGGCGGGCCCCGCCTCCCGTATCGATGTTCATCACGGAATTGCGGATTTCGATCGAGATGAGCGTGTCCGCGACCCCGGCCTCGGATCCCTCGGCGCGGCTCCATACCCACCAGACCGTACGGGGCAGGCTGCTCGATGACCCCGGCCTCATCATCGACAACGGGTTGCCGACCACAGACCCATCGACCGCCAGCGTCAGGAGACTCGGCACGCCGCGCACCGAGGGAGGCGGCGTGATGATCTCCAGCAGCGATCCGTCCGACAAGAACCGGGTGAGGCGCCCGGACATGGCATCCCCCGCCCATAGCGTGTCGCCGTGCATCCCCAGTCCGGTCAGCGACCGAAACTCGCCCGGTCCTTCTCCCCGCCGACCGATCTCCCCCCGATACGTACCGTCCGGCTCGAACACCAGGACTTCGGTAGAGCTGCCGACGAACACGCTCCCGTCAGGTGATTCCACCAGGTTCGGGACCCGCCCGGTGAGCGGGACCTCCGCAAGATCCAGTTCGAGGACTTCCACCAGCGCCGCGACCGGCAGGTCCTCCTCGTACGCGATCTCCCGCCGCTCCTGGCCTCGGACGGACACAGGCAGGAGGATCTGGAGCGCGAAGAGCCCCGTGACGATGGTCACGCGGCGCCAAGTCCGGGCCCGTTCCATACCCACAGTTTTCTTCATGTTGCCCCGCCTACTCCGATCTCTGGTCCCTCGAAGCTTCTTCTTCAGCGTTCGACGCGCGGTTTCACGGGCAGGTTGCCCCGCCACGTCGGTTCTCCCCGAATCGGAGGGAAGCTCAAGGCTTCTCGGTGCCCCCCCCCCCCCCCCGGGACCCACCTTGACGCACTGGAAGTATGGCCATACCATCGGCGTATGGCCACCACCACCATAAAGTCGACCTACTCGCTTGACGTGGAGTCCGTGCGCGCCCTCGAGACCCTCGCGGCGCGGTGGAACGTCTCCAAATCGGAAGTGTTGCGCCGGGCGATCCGTGCCGCCTGGAGAGAGCAGGCGATGTCCGCCGACGGGCCTATGGAGGCGCTCACGCAGCTTCAGAAGGATGTCCAGGCTGCCGGAGTGGATCTCGACCAGTGGGTGAGGGAGGCAAGGGCTGAGCGTCGCGCCTGGACGACCGCGGGAGACGCACCCGACTCACATCACGAATGATCCACCTCGATACCAGTTTCCTGATCCTGGCACTGCGACCTGGATCGGCGGAGGATGGGCGGCTGCGCACATGGAACGCCGCGGGCGAAGACATCGCCGTAAGCGCGGTTGCCTGGGCCGAGTTTCGGTGCGGACCCCTCTCCCCACCGCACCTGGAGGCGGCGGATCGAATCGTCGGCCCGCGGATCGATTTCACGGATGGCGATGCGGCGATGGCCGCACGCCTCTTCAACGCTTCCGGGCGTCGTCGCGGGTCGCTGCCCGACTGCATGATCGCGGCGGTGGCGCTCGGCCGGGGCGCTCGGCTCGCCACCGCCGACCAGCGTGACTTCCACCGCTTCGAGGCCTTGGGTCTCGAACTGGCCTGACCGTGGGAGACGTGTGCGGCCGCGCTCGGCCGAGGACGTCGGCAACGGGCTGACGGACGTCCCGGCCGGCAGCGCCAGGGGCGTCAGGACGCGCCGAGTTGCTGAAGCAGGAAGGCGAGTTCCATCGCGGCGTTGCGCACGTTGCGGCTGAAGGAGCGGCCGCCCGCGTGGCCCGTGCGCGGGTCGTAGTCGAGGATCACCGGCAGTCCCGAACTCGAGGCGGCCTGCAGGCGCGCGGCCATCTTGCGGGCTTGCAGCGGGGGCACGCGGGTGTCGAGATCTCCCTGGGTGAGCATGACGGCCGGGTAGTCGACTCCGTCGCGCACGTTCTGGTAGGGCGAAAAGGTGCGGAGGACCTCGAACTCCTCGGCCACCGCCGCGTTCCCGTACTCCAGGAGCGCCGGCATGTTGTTCGCGTCGGTGAACTGGTAGAAGCGGACCAGGTCGAGGTCGGGGAGCCCGCAGTAGACGGCCCGGAAGAGGTCCGGGCGCTTCGTGAGGGAGGCGGCGACGAGGAGGCCACCGTTGCTCCCGCCCCGGATCGCGAGCTTGTCCGGGTTCGTGTAGCCGTTGTCGACCAGCCACTCGGCCGCCGCGATGAAGTCGGCGAACACGTTCGGCTTGTTCTCGAGCATGCCCGCCCGGTGCCATTCCTCGCCGAACTCCCCGCCGCCCCTCAGCGTCGCCATCGCGTACACGCCGCCCTGCTCCAGCCACGCCGCGGCGCGGGCGTCGAACCGGGGCAGCAGGTTCACGTTGAAACCGCCATACCCGTACAGGAGGGCGGGACTGCCCCCGTCCAGAGTCAGACCCCTGCGGTGCGCGACGTACATCGGGGCCCGCGTCCCGTCCTCAGAGATGTACCAGACCTGCTTCAGTTCGTACTCCGAACCGTCGAAGGGGACGGATGACGGCCGCCATTCCTCCGTTTCCATGGTTTCGAGATCCAGCTTCAGGATGGTGGAGGGGGTGAGGAGCGAGGTCAGCGTCAGGAGCGCCTCGTGCTCGTCATCTCCTTCGCCACCCCCGTGGGAACGCAGCGTCGCCACATGGTGCGCGGGGATCGGGATCTCTCCCTTCTCCTCACCGTCGGGGCCGTAGCGCGCGATCCGGCTGCTCACATCGCGCAGGTAGTCCGCGTACAGGTCGTCGCCGATGAACCGGTAACCGGTGAGGAGATCCTCGCCCTCGGGCAGCATCTCCCGCCACGCGGCCGGGTCCGGCTCGGGGTTCTCGAGGTTCACCGCGAGGATCCGGTTCTTCGGCGCATCCAGGTTCGTGAGCAGGTAGAGTTCGTCCTCGACAAAGCGGGTGCTGAAGCGGGCGGGCGCGCCGACGATGAGCGGCGCAGGGGGCGCCCCGGAGCGCAGGTCGTGCAGGTAGACATCCGTCCGCGCCCAGCCGTGCTGAACGGTGTAGACGAGCCAGCGGCCGTCGCCCCCCTGCGAGAAGCCGACGAACTTCTCGGGCCCGTGTCCCTCCCCGAACAGTTCCTCGTCCTCCTCCGGGTCGGTCCCCAGCCGGTGGTACCGGATCCGCGCCCCCGTCTCCCGCGACCGACGGCTGTAGTAGAAGCCGTCCCCTTCCTCGTCGAAGGAAACGTTGCCGTACAGGTAGGTCGGCAGGCGGTCGGGCAGGTCTTCACCGCTCTCGAGGTCACGGACGCGGTATTCCCGCTCGTCCCGGCCTCCGTCCCGGATGGCGTAGATCATGAGAGCGCCGCCGGGCGAGAAGTCGATGATGCTCACGCTGGTCGTGGCGTCATCGCGGAGATCGAGCGGGTCGATCACGACCTCGAACTCGCCCTCCGGGTCCACCGGGCCCTCCTCGGGCTCGTCCGGCGCCGGTCGGCGGTAGATGGCCCCAACCTCGCGTCCCGGCTTCCGGAGGGAGAAGTACTCGTAGTCCCCCGCCCGGCGCGGGAAGATCGCCCCGGGGGCATCCATCAGTTCGCGGAGGCGCCCCTCCAGCTCCGCCCGCAGAGGCGAGTCTCCGACGATCTGCTCCGCGTAGGCGTTCTGCTCGTCGATCCAGGCCCGGGTCTCGGGACTCTCCTGCTCCTCGAGCCACCGGTAGTCGTCGGTAATGGCGACGCCGTGCAGGGTGTCGACGACGGGAATCCGGGCGGTCTCCGGGGGTCGCGGATACGCGGGCTCGCACGCTGCCAGGCAGACGGCGACCGAGGCCAGAGCGGCCAGCGAGCGCAGCGGGAGCCACGGGACGGGGCGGCCGGCGGGCACGGCGACGGCGCGGGAGCGGGGTGTCGAGGCCGTCATGGTGCCCTCCTGTCCGGCTCTCAAGACGTCAGGGGGTGACGGTCACCCGGACGTAGGCGTTGCTCCAGCAGCACTGGTCTCCGCCGGCGCTGTCGTTCGCGTCCCAGTTGTCGATGCGCGCGCGCAGGATGTACTCGCCCGGCCCGGTGAAGGTCGCCGCCGTCGTCGCCTCGCCGGTTCCGCCCGCGACCGTGATCTGCCACGGCTCGAACTCCACCGGCGCGGCGGGTCCCTGGTGCTTGAACCAGCTCACTTCCACGTCGACGACCTGGTTCACCAGATCCTCGGGGTCGCGCACCGAGACCTCCTCGGTCCACAACTGCAGCGTCAGAGGCTCGCCCACCTTCGCGCTGCGCGGCTCGCCCCACACACCCTGGACGTGCTGGCCCGCCTCCCCCTCAGGGTCGAAGCGGACGAGCGGCGGCACCGACCCCATGGCCCGCGGCCCGTAGTCGAGCTGCAGGGCGGGGGAGAAGACGCGCGCCGGTACCGAGTAGGTCACGCCGTTCGTCGTGATCGTCCACACGATCCGCTGCTCTCCGTCCTCCCAGGTCGCCGGCACCGTGACGGAGAACACGCCCCGGTCCCGGCGCGGCCGCACCGGAAAGTGCGTCGGCTGCATCCCATCGAACTCGTGCGGCTCGATGTGGTTCTCCGCGCCGAGCGGGACATCGAGCACTTCCGCCCGGTTCAGGTTGAAGAAGCCGAACGAGAAGGTGTAGGAGCCGTCGTCGTTCTGGTACCAGCCCTCGAAGAAGGGGGCCACGGGCTCCCCCTTCATCGGGATGGGCGCGAGCGGCAGCCGCTGTACCTGCTGCGCGGCCACCGGAGTGACGTGGGCGGCGAGAAGGAACGCCGCGATATGTCGGATGCGCATGTGCCGGTTCAGTGGTTGTCGTTGCTGTCGTCGTCTTCGTCGGTCGTGAGCTTCGCCTCCCGCTCCTCGACCAGCCGCTGGTAGCCTTCCTCGCTGAGGTGCGTCACGGCGAGCCAGGCGTGCGACATCTCGTCCCCGGTGCGCGCCCCGCGGGCGTACCAGATCTCCGGATCCGGGGTCAGCTCGTTCTCCGCCGTATTGTCGTACCACCCCGTCATGACGAGGACCGTGCCGGGCGGGAGCAGCGGCGCGACATCATCCTCGTAGATGTAGCTGTGATGCCAGCGGGCGTCGAAGTCCGTGACCATGCTGATGAGTTCGAGCCTGCCGTCGGGGTAGAGCGCCTGGATCGACATCGCGTGCAGGTGGACGTGCCCGTGCGGCTGGAAGCTGTCGAGCCTCACCGGGTGGTCCCAGCGGTGGAACCCCTGCGTCATGGCAGTCCCTCCCGGCGCCAGCGCGATGTCCCCTCTGAGAGGATAGAGGCGCAGATCCTGCTGGAACTCCGGCTCGTAGCCTTCCTCGTGGAACCAAATGCCGAGTTCGACCTGATCGCCGGGGACATCATATCCCATGGGATAGTAGTGCGCGTCCCACTCGATCATGTCGTTCGCCTTCAGCATCCGCCCCGCGTCGGTAGGCACGATCTCGCCGATCTTGCCCATCGCGTACTCGGACAGGCTCTGGATGCGCTGGTACTCGCCTTCCTCGTTGAGCCTGAGGAGGCGCGGGATCGCGTGGTGCACGACCTGCCGCCCGGCGGGGAAGGAGGGACGCGTCTCGAACGCCATCACCCAGCGGTCCTCCTCGAGTCCCGTCGGAACCCTCGGCCGCCACCAGGTGTCTCCGCCCTCGGCCTGCACGTCGAAGGGCTTCGACTTGATCACGTGATCGGGCTCGCCGAGGATGTCCTGGAGCTGCCACCGCTGCTCGTTCGGCCACTCGATCGGGGGCGGCAGGTCTGCCGGGTCGCCCTCCGGCGCGCCGGCGTCCACCCACGCCACGATCGTCTCGATGTCCTCCTCAGCCAGCCGCCAGTCATCCTTGATGTCCTGGATGCCGACGCCCGTGTCCAGGTGGTACGGGGGCATGAGCCGCTTGGAGACCAGATCCTTCATGCGCGACGCCCAGCGGCGCGTGTCGCGGTAGGTGAGGAGGGACATCGGCCCCACGGACCCCTCTCGATGACAGTTCTGGCAGTTCGCCTGGAGGATCGGAGCGACGTCCGAGAAGGTGACGTCGGCCTCCGCTCCATCGGTGCCGTTCACCCCGTTCGCCGCCGGTCCCTGTCCCGCGAGATCCCGGAACGTGAAGCCCAGGGCCAAGGGCACGATGAAGACGGCCAGGGCCGCCGAACGCGACCGGGCATGGCTCGGATGACTACGCGATCCACGCATGAGACAACCTCCTCCAGATGAACTGCTCCCCCGCCGCTGCCGGCGATTCCTCTTTAACCCCTGATAGAGTGCGAAGAAACGTCGCCCGCGTGCAAGGAGATGCCCCGCACGCTGTAGCTACTGCGACGTCCCGGGGCTTTCTTTGCCTGTAGAGATGAGCATGAGACAGGTAACGGGTACGGGCGAAGGTGCGAATGTGAGCGTGGCGGGAGGGTTCCACGGAAGAGTCGTTTGGATAATCCGGAATTTCGACGACGACGGATTGGTCAGAAAGTGAGTGCCACTAGGAGATCCGGCGCACGGGCGCTCTCCTGCGGCGGGCTTTGCCTTCTCACGGTGGCGACGTGGGCGTGCGGCGAGGGTGGCACCGGCGACCGGCCCGATGTCGGTTCGAGCAGGAAGGTCGTGGTGAAGGAGCTGGTGCAACAACTGCCGCCCGGCGGCGTCCTTTCGGACGACCTCTTCCTGGAGACGGCTCGAGGGTTCGATCTGTTCGGGGACACGGTCGCGATCGCAGACCGCGTGGCGGGTCGGGTCCAATTGTTTCGCTCCGAGGGGGAGCATATCGCGACCCTGGGCGGGCCCTCGGGACCAGGGGATCCTGACGTTCTACAATCCCCGTGGCGCGTCGAGTTCGCACCGGACGGCGCGCTGTGGGTGGGCGACCCCGGCCGCGGAGCGCTGGTGCGGTTCCCTCCCGCAGATGGCGAGCCGCGGACCGTGCGGCTTCCGGTGATCTCGACCGCGGCCGGATTCGGCGTCGATCATGTCCTCGGTCCGGTCGGACCGAGTGTTGAACCGGGCTTCCTGCTCACGGCGTACGCGGTGGCGGACCGGCCCCTGAACATCCCGAGCGAGGTTCCGCTGCCCTCGGAGCTTGCGTCCGAGGCGTCCTGGATGAACCGGATAGCCCCCATGAATCTGGTGGTGTCGGGCGGGCGGAAGGGCGAGGTCATCCTCCTCGACGGGATGCGGACGATCCTGTGGCGAATCGAGCTGGAGTACGAACCGCCCAGGATCGTCCGCATCTCCCGCATCCCGGTACCTGGCTGGCTGGTCGAGAGCACGCGGGCCGAGATGGAGCGCATCGTCGAGGCTCGCCCTGGCGTCAATGCGCCCGGATTCAAAGACATGCGCGCTGGCGACCGGGGTGTGTGGCTCGTTCCGGCGATTGATCCGGTTGACGGAATATTCCTGCCCTACGAGGAGGATGGCCGGGCAACGGTGCTGTGGCGCGACCCACTGCGCGAGGAGGCCTGGAGCAGCCGTGTCCTGGACGAAGCGGCCTGGCTCATGTACCCGGGAACTCTCATGCGGTTCACGGTCGCGAACGAACGCTGAGCGCAATCGACCGGACGGCTCACCCCACAACCCCGCCGGCCGGTTCCATCCTTCCAACTGTCGAAGCTGCTTCACCCGCAGCGCACCCGCCCCACCGCATACTGACCCGTTGCGCTCCGGGAAACGTCCGGTCACGATGAAGTGTTAATCTGCCGGCCGGATCTCAGTGACCTGCCGGCCGGATCCCGAGTACGGCCGAAGCGAGGACAGCAAGGGCAGACGGATGACGAAAAACGACTGCAGTTCGCGGTCCCGGAGATTCTCTTCTCTTCTTCTCCCCCTTCTCTTCGGAGCCATCGCGGGCGGCCCGCTTGCGGCCCAGCGCCCGGGCCCCGGCGTCGAAGGAGCCGCGTGGACCTACATGGGCGGCGACGCCTGGCACACCCGCTACACGCCGGCGACCCAGATCGACGCCTCGAACTTCGAGAGCCTCGAGGTCGCCTGGCGCTGGGACGCTTCGAGCTTCGGGCCGAGCACGGCGCGGGCCACGCCGTCCTACGTCGACGGGATGATGATCACGGTCACGGGCGAGAACCGTCATGTCATCGCCCTCGACCCCTCCACCGGCAGGCTCCTGTGGAGCTTCGCCGAACCGATGACGTGGCGGCACGAGTACTCCATGCGGAAGGCGTACGGGAAGGGCGTCGCCTACGCCGAGGTCGACGGCCGCCCCGTCGTCTACATCATCAGCCCCGGCTTCTTCCTCTACGCGCTCGACGCAGTGACGGGCCAGCCGCTGGAGAACTGGGGCGAGGCTGTCCCGCTCCCCGGCTTCCCATCCTCGGGGACGGTGGACCTGGTGGCCGACCTCATCGAGGGCTGGGGACCGTGGGAGAACCTGAACCAGGAGTACGACCCGGATCAGGGGATGCCGCTCGAGATCGGCTACATCACCGCCTCCTCACCGCCGATCGTCGTGAACGACGTGGTCGTCGTCGGCAACTCCGCGGAGCAGGGATACAATCAGACCCGGAAGGAGATGGTCCCGGGCGATATCCTGGCCTACGACGCCCGCACGGGGGACTTCAAGTGGAAGTTCCACATCATCCCGCGCCCGGGCGAGTTCGGACACGAGACCTGGGAGAACGACGCGTGGCAGTGGACCGGTGACGTCTCCCCCTGGGCGCCGCTCTCGGCGGACCCGGAACTCGGACTCGTCTACCTCGCCACGAACGGCGCCACCATCGACTACTACGGCGGTTTCCACCCCGGCGACAACCTCTTCGGCACGAGCATCGTCGCGCTCGACGTGGAGACGGGAGAGCGCCGCTGGCATTTCCAGTTCGTGCATCACGACATCTGGAACTACGACACGCCGACCGCCCCGATTCTCATGGACGTGGTCGTGGACGGACGGCCGATCAAGGGCGTCTTCCAGGCGACGAAGCAGTCATGGCTGTACGCGCTCGACCGCGAGACGGGCGAGCCGATCTGGCCCATCGAGGAGCGTCCGGTCCCGGCCTCCAAGGTGCCGGGCGAGCAGCTGTCGCCGACGCAGCCGCACCCGACGTGGCCCCTGCCCTACGACCTGCAGGGCCGCACGGAGCAGGACCTGATCGACTACACGCCGGAGCTGCGCGAGATGGCGCTCGAGTACGCGCGAGAGAACGACCTCTTCGTACCGCTTTTCAACCCGCCCACGCACGTTGGAAACCCCGACGGCGACGGCCCGGCGCTCATCTGCCCCGGCGGGGGCGGCGGGGCCAACATCACGGGCCCGCCCGCGGCCGATCCCGTGGACGGCATCGTCTTCGTCACCTCTACCAGCGGCTGTTCTCCGGTGATGGTGGCGCCGGGTATCGAATCCGAACTCGACGGACCCGATCAGACGGGGGTCACGCACTCCGAGTTCTCCCGCGCGACAGGCGTCGTGACGGAGAACACGGCGGACCAGGCCACAATCGAGGGGCTGCGAATCTGGAAGGGGCCGGTGGGGCGGATCACGGCGATCGACGTGAACACGGGCGAACACCTGTGGATGATCCCGCATGGCGACGCGCCGGAGCGGCAGCAGGCGGTGATCCGCGACCACCCGATGCTGCAGGGCGTGGACGTGAACCCGAACCAGGGCCGGCGCGGCCATTCCGCCATGGTTGCAACTCCGACGCTACTTCTTGCGTCTGGACAGACGAGCGACGGCACGCCGCACCTGTTCGCGATCGACAAGCGGACCGGCGAGCGCGTGGGCCAGGTGGAGCTTCCCGGCAATACGCGCTACGGCATGTCGAGCTGGGTCCACGAGGGCAAGCAGTACGTCATCATCCAGCTGACCGATGGACTCGCGGCACTGACCCTGCCCTGACGGCCACACCGGCCGCGCGGGGCGACCTGAACCCTTCGCAATGAGCGGAAGGAAGAAGAGAGAAAAGAACATGGTTCATAAGATCCTGAATCCCGGACGCGCGGGCGCCTGCGTCGCCGTGGCGTTGTCCATTCTCGTCGCCGGGGCCTGCATCGAGAGCGAAGACACGATGGAGCCCACTCCCGCAAACGAAGCGCCGGTCGCGGTAGGCATCGTACCGCCCGTCACCGTGGCCGCCGGCGACCACGTGATTGTGGACGTGTCGGGCTTCTTCCAGGACCCCGACGGCGACCCGCTCCTGTACGGCGCGGGAAGCTCGAACGCGCTCGTGGCCGGCGTCTCCGTCTCGGGCAGCATGATGACCGTGGTCGGAGTGGGGACCGGCCAGGCGGGCGGGTTCCTCTTCGCCCGCGATCAAGCTGGCGGAGAAGCCCTACAGAACTTCCTCATCACCGTGCCGAACCAGCCGCCGGTCGCCGCACAAGCGCTACCGCCGCTGAGCCTGACGACGGGGCAGGTACACCAGATCGACCTGTCGCAGTACTTCAGCGATCCGGAAGGCGACGACCTGACCTTCAGCGTCACGACCGGGAACACGCTTGTCGCGGTGGGGGCGGTTTCGGGCAACACGCTCACGGTGGTCGGCGTGACGGTGGGGAGCACGACGATCACCGTTACGGCGCAGGATTCGGACGGCGGCGAAGTGCAGCAGGAAACGCCGGTGGTGGTGACCAGCGGGTAGGACGAAGGATTCTGCGAAGACAGGGCCGGGGATTCGGTGGAGCCCGGGGAGCGGTTGCGGGCGGGCGTTTGGTGAAGATGTGACCCGTCCGGGGATTGCTTCGTGTTAGGAGTGGCACACCGAAAACCCGGTTGGCGCGAGCGCAGGTAGATGCGCTCAGGCGTCTTGAAGGAGGCAACGTGACGTACCGACTCAGACAGTCCTCGATCGCGGCCGTGCTCGCCGTGATCGCCGGAGCCTGGGCGGCCGAGGCCGTCGTGGCGCAGGACTTCCTCTTCCAGCGTCCTTCCATCACGCTTGGCGCGCGCATCGGGTATCTGATACCGCGCGCCGACAGTGAGATCTTCGATTTCACGCGTGACGAACTGACGGTCGAGAAAGAGGATTTCAACGCGCTGTCGCTCGCCGCCGACCTCGGCATCCGGCTCACCGACCGCGTCGACCTTTCCCTGGGCCTCGGGTACGCGAACAGCGAGATCAACTCCGAATCCCGAGACTTCATCGGCGATGACGACCTGCCGATCTTCCAGACGACCGATTTCCGACGCGTCCCGTTCACGGTCGGCCTGAAGGCCTACCTCACGGAGCGGGGACGGAGGATCAGCGATCTGGCCTGGATTCCGGGCAAGTTCGCCCCCTTCGTCGGAGGCGGCGCCGGCTTCGTATGGTATGAGTTCGAGCAGGAGGGCGAATTCGTCGACTACGAAACGCTGGACATCTTCTACGACTACTTCACGTCCAGCAGCGGATCTCCGCTCGCCTACGTGACGGCCGGATTCGACTACTCGCTCGGGCTGCGGTGGATTCTGACCGCCGAAGCGCGTTATTCTTGGGCCAGCGCGAATATGGGGGAGAGCTTCGTCGGGTTCGACAAGATCGACCTGAACGGGCTCCGCGCCGCGTTCGGCTTCTCCGTACGGCTGTAAACTTCGAGGTAGGGTCACATGACGAAACAGCGAACTGCTGGAATCGGCTCCGCACTTCTCATTGCGGTCGGCGTGATGCTCGCGGCCGGGCCGCTGTCGACCGTGGCGGCGCAGGAGATGGACGAACGCTGGCTCGCCTGGATGGGGTGCTGGCAGCCTGTCCGCACGTCGACGAGCGCCGACGCACCCGAATCGCTGCTCTGCTTCCAGCCGAGCGCGCAGGAGGACGGCGTCGAGATGATCGCGGTGGAGGACGGCGAGATCACGACCCGGGAGGTCGTGAGGGCGGATGGGCAGCGCCACGAGTCGTCTCTCGAGGGGTGTGACGGGTCCCGGCGCGCGGCGTTCTCGTCGCGGCCGGGCCGGGTCTTCATGGATGTGGACCAGCTCTGCGAGGGCGGCGTCGATCGCTCATCGAGCGGGATGTTCGCAATGATCTCGTCCCAGGCCTGGATCAATGCGCAGGTCGTCACGGTCGGCGAAGAGAAGCTGACGTGGGTGACGCGATACCGGCTGGCCACGCAGAGCGAGGCCGAGGCCGTCGGCCTGGGTGACATCGCGGCCGACCTGAGCTTGGCCGTGCGCTCGATGCGGCTCGCGGCGTCCGGGCGCTACTCGGTCGAGGACATCATCGAGGCGCAGGCTCACGTGGATCCGGAGGCGGTGGAGGCCTGGATCGTCGAACACGAGACCCCTCTCGCGATCGACGCCGGCCGGCTTGTACAGCTCGCAGATGCCGGCGTGTCCGAAGGGGTCATCGACATGATGATCGCGCGGAGCTATCCGGAGCGCTTCGCGGTGTCAACGGGCGGCGGCGGCGGCGGTGACGGGCCCTGGCTCGGCGGTGCCGGTTACTACGACCCGTTCTACGGCTGGGGGTCTCCCTACTACGGCCGCTTCGGCTACCGATACGGTTACGGCTACTCGCCCTTCGGTTTCGGTTACGGCTCCCCCTACGGATATGGATACGGATACGGCATCGGCTATGGCTACGGTCCGTCGATCATCCGCACGGAGTCCAGGAACAACGGCGGTCGCGTGATCAGCGGGCGCGGCTACAGCAGCGGCTCCAGAATCGGGACACGGTCGACCGGATCCTCGCGGGGAACGTCGTCGATCGGCACCTCTTCCTCGGGCTCCGGAGGCCAGTCGACGGGACGGACCGCGCGCCGTCGCGGCGGCGGAGGTCTCTGAGACCCGCTGTCCGACCCCAGCCAACAGCTTTTCGAAAGGGCCCGTTCACGCGGGCCCTTTCGCGTTCCATGTCTCGCGCCCGAAGCTCGGGAAACGCAGATTGGATGCGCCGCCGATTCCGATGCCGGCACCGAGGAGGAACGATGAACGTGGATCACCCCGCCGCGCGCCGCTTCGCCTACGTAGCGACCGGCGTTCTCGTGATTGCCGCTGCGGCCGCGCTGCTCTTCCAACCAGATGCGGCACGGACCCAGACCACGTCGGGCGACTGGGAACCCCCGCTCACCGCCCACGGCCATCCCGACCTGCAGGGGAACTGGACCAACCAGACTCTGACCCCCTTCGAACGTCCCGAGGGCCGGGGACCCGTGCTGAACCCGGAAGAAGTCGCCGCCATCGAGGGTGGACAGGCGCAGACCGTCGCGGAGCGAACGGCCCCCGTCGACACTGACCGGCCGTTGCCGCCGGGAGGCGAGCACCGCGTGTGCATCGATGGGGCGACGACCTGCTACGACGAGTTCTACCGCGAGCCGGGCGAACGCGTTGCGGTCGTACACGGCGAGCCGCGCAGTTCCCTCGTCACCGACCCACCCGACGGTCGGATTCCCGACCTCACGCCGGAGGCCCGACAGCGCCTGGCAGCGGCGGCGGAGTTTCGCAGCGCCTTCGGCCAGTACGACCACCCCGAGCTTCGGCCGCTGGCGGAACGCTGCATCGTTTCGTTCGGATCAAGCGCCGGACCGCCGATGCTCCCCAACTACTGGTACAACAACAGCTACACGATCGCGCAGAACGAGGACTTCGTCGTGATCACGGCCGAGATGGTTCACGACGCGCGGATCATCCCCATCCGGGATCCGCAGGAGCGCCTCGAGAGCCGCCCCGAACCGGACCACGTGACGCCGTGGTTCGGAAACTCGATCGGCTGGTGGGAGGACGGAACGCTTGTCGTCGAGACGACCAATCTCAACCCCGAACACGCCTTCAGAGGGGTTCCGCCTTCGAAGGACCGGAAAGTCACCGAGCGTTTCACGCGCACGGACGAGGCGACGATCCTGTACGAGTTCACGATCGACGACCCCGCGGTGTACACGAGTCCTTGGGGCGGACAGGTCCCGTTCGAGCGCTTCGACCATCTGCTCTACGAGTACGCGTGCCATGAGGGCAACTACGCCATGTTCAACGTGCTGAGCGGCGCGCGCTACCAGGAGCGGATGGGGGGGAATCCGTAGCTCACTCCGCGGGCCGGCTGTGTTCGCTGCTCGCCGCGCTGGCGGTCGCGGGCTGCGCCGCCGATCGTCCGCCGGAGGGCATGGCCGACGCGGAGAGCGCCCCGGGCGTGGACGTCGTCGTCGTCGGAGACGGGCAGGCCGCGGCGGCCGAAGCGCACGACGCCGACGCGGTCCTCGGCGTGCTGAACGCAGACATCCTCGCCGCCGGCGACCAACTCCGCTGGGTACAACTCGCCTCGGCGGGCGTCGAACGCTACCTGGCGATCCCCGGAGTCGCCGATGCCGAGGACCTCGTCATCACGAACGCCCAGCGGATCTTCGCCCCCGGCGGGGCGGAACACGCATTAGGTATGGCGCTCATGCTGGCGCGCCGCTTCCATACGGCGCTCGACCTGCAGCGGGAACGGCGCTGGGACATCCGGCCGCTCACCGGGCCCTCTCCCTATCGCGGCGAGGGAAGCGAACTGCTCGAACTCCGGGGCCGGACGATGCTCGTCATCGGCCTCGGCGGCATCGGGACGGAAACCGCCCGCATCGCGCACGGCATCGGGATGCGCGTCATCGCGACGCGGAACAGCAGCCGCGAGGGACCCGAGTTCGTGGAGCGCGTCGGGCTGGCGTCGGAGCTACTGGATCTCGTGCCCGAGGCCGACGTCATCGTGAACGCGCTGCCACTCACGCCGGAAACGGATGGCCTCATCGACGATGCCTTCTTCCGGCTCACGAAGCCGACCGCCCTCTACATCACGCTGGGGCGCGGCCGCACGACGAATACCGCGGCGCTGGTCGCGGCGCTGCGAGAGGGACGGATCGCGGGCGCCGGCCTCGACGTGGTGGATCCCGAGCCGCTACCGCCGGACCATGTCCTCTGGGCGATCCCGAACGTGCTCATCACGCCGCATCTCGGCGGCGACTCCGACGGACACATGGAGCGGATGTGGATCCTGTTCCGCGAGAACCTGCGGCGCTTCGCGGCCGGCGAGCCGCTCCTGGCCGTCGTCAACCGGGAGCGCGGCTACTAGCCCACCGCGTCCCGCAGCCGATTCCGGTGCGGCGTCGGTCTACCCGCCCTGCACCTGGAACGTGAGCGTGGCCCAGTTCGACTCGTAGTCCACGTCGGGTTCCGACGGCGTCTCCACCATGTGAATCGTCCGGATGTACCACCGCCCGCCGCCTACGAGCGGGATCGTCGCGACGCCATCTTCGTTTGTACGAGCCTCGACCGCCTCCACGTGTCCACCGGCATCGTCGTGCGCATGGGGGTTGAATTCGTAGTTCGCATAAAGAAGCGCGTTCTCGACCGGCTCGCCCGCGCGGAGGAAGCGCACCTGGAGGTCATCGCCGACGGCGAGATCGTACGGGTTCTGTAGCGGGACAATCTCCACCGGATAGCCGAGTTCCGTCGCCCACTCGCCGCTCCGGTCATCACCCACCTGGACGACCGCCTTCACATGCTTGCTGTAGCGCTCGGCCGCATCGTCGTTCGACTTCCCGGCCGCTTCGCGCTGTGCAAGCTCGTCGACGAGACCCTCGTGGACCAGGTACTCGTTGAAGGCCGCTGCTTCGAGCGGGATCACCCGCGCCGCGGTCGATACGCCGATCGCGTAGGTCCCGGCGGAGCCTGTCTCGAATGTCAGCAGCGCGGTGTCGACGCTGTCGGCGTGCCAGTGGAACATCGCCGTGTCACGCCACGCCTCGGTGGGCGGGTGCACCACCCCGTCCGGTCCCACGACGCTGACGTCCAGCATGCGGTCGCGCGTGATGTTGTTTTCGCTGTTGTCGAAGTCTCCGTTGATGAGCGCGACGACGTTCGTCGAGTGCGGCTCCAGGAAGAAGCTCTCGAGCTTCAGGTACATCGTGTGCGCCTGCGCCGTCGCGACGATGGCGACGGTGAGCGCGGCGGTGGTCAGCAGGACGCGGCGTCCGATCTTCATTCTGAACTCTCCCGGCAGTCACATTCTCAAAGTGCTTGCGTGCCCCATACGGGCGCGTCACGGAATGTACGGTGCGGTACGCGCGCGGCCAGACTTCGGCGTTGTCCCCGGAGCCTGAAGTGCCGATCATTGCCCCCGTCCAACGATTGCCGAACACGATGCCACAGGGAAACACCGGAGGGACGGATGACGCTTCGGATCAACGACACGGCGCCGGATTTCACGGCGGATACGACGCAGGGCAGAATCAACTTCCATGACTGGATCGGGGACGGGTGGGTCCTGTTGTTCTCGCATCCGAAGGACTTCACGCCCGTGTGCACGACCGAACTGGGCGCCGTGGCCGCCCTTCAGGAAGCGTTCGCGGCGCGCAACTGCAAGATCATCGGGATCAGCGTCGACGGGGTGAGCGACCACGAGGCATGGTCGAAGGACATCGCGGCCTCGCAGGGGCACGCCGTCGGCTACCCGCTGATCGGCGACCCGAAGCTCGAGATCGTGAAGACGTACGACATGCTGCCGGCGGACGCGGGCGACACATCCGAGGGCCGCACGCCGATGGACAACGCGACGGCACGCTCGGTGTTCGTCATCGGCCCCGACAAGAAGATCAAGGCCACGCTCACGTACCCGATGAGCACCGGACGCAACTTCACCGAGATCCTCCGGCTGCTCGATTCGTGCCAGCTCACGGCCGAGAAGCAACTCGCCACGCCGGCCAACTGGGAGCAGGGCGACGACGTGATCATCGCGCCGGCGGTGTCCGACGACGAAGCGCGGAAGCGGTTCCCCGACGGATGGGAGCAGCCCCTTCCCTACATCCGGATCGTACCGCAGCCGCAAGACGGTTAGGCTTTGTCACACGCGGTAACACAAACCGCCGCGCGGGCCGGCGGGGGGCTCCTCCTCGCCGGCATACTCCTGTCGGCGTGCTCCACCAGTTCCGATGCGGCTGACGCTGCCCCGGAGGACGGCCGGCTCCTGATCGACGGGGGCACGGTCGTCGTCATGGACGATGCGGGCACCGTCCTCGAGGGCGGCGCCGTGCTCGTGGATGGCGGCGCGATTGCCGCGCTCCTGGACGCGGAAGCCGCCCGCCCCGCCGACGTGCCCGTTCTCGACGCAACGGGCCAGCTCGTGATTCCGGGGCTCGTCAACACGCACGGGCACGCGGCGATGTCGCTCCTCCGGGGGCTCGCCGACGACCTGCCGCTGATGACGTGGCTGAACGAGCACATTTTCCCGGCCGAGGCGGAACTCGTCGACCCCGATTTCGTCTACTGGGGCACGCTCCTCTCGTCCATCGAGATGCTGAAGAGCGGGACCACGACGTTCGCGGACATGTACTACTTCCGGGACGAGGCGGCGCGCGCGACGATCGACGCCGGCATCCGCGCCGTCATCGGCCCGCACGTCATCGGCTTCCCCGCCCCCGACTTCGCCTCACCGGCGGAGACGCTGTCCGACGCCGCCGAATTCATGGAGAGGTACCGTGACCATCCCACTCTGATCCCCGGAATGGCCGCCCACTCCCTCTACACGACCCCGCTCGACGATGTCCGCGCTGCGGCGCAGCTGGCTATCGAGTACGACGCGCCGTTTCAGGTCCACACGGCGGAGGACGCGAGTGAGTCCGCGACGGCGACCGAACTCACGGGGATGGGGGTGGTGGAAGCCCTCGCATCCATCGGCGCGCTCCGCCCCGGGACCGTGCTCGCCCACTCCATCTACCTCACCGACGAGGATATCGAGCGCATCGCGGCTGGCGGCGCGGGAGTCTCGCACAACCCGCAGAGCAATCTCAAGCTGGGGATTCCGAGGGCGGCCCCTGTCGTGGAGTTACTCGCCGCGGGGATCGCGGTGGGACTCGGCACCGACGGCGCGGCAAGCAACAACGATCTCGATCTCTTCGACGAGATGGACACTGCTGCCAAGCTCCACAAGTTCACGAATGCCGATCCGACCGCGCTGCCGGCCGAGGCGGTGTTCCGCATGGCCACCATGGGCGGAGCCCGCGTGCTCAACCTCCACGACCGGATCGGCTCGCTCGAGCCGGGAAAACGCGCCGACATCGTACTCCTCGACACGCGCCGCGCCGGGCTCACGCCCCTCTACAACGTCTATTCCCACCTCGTGTACGCAGCCCGGGGGAGCGACGTCTCCACCGCGCTCGTGAACGGACGGATCGTCGTGAGGGACGGCCGGGTGCTCATGGTCGACGAACAGGAGGTCATGGAACGGGCGCATACGTTCCGCGACCGGGTGCGCGAGGTGGTGGCGCGGGTGGCCGCGGAGGCGCGCTAGCCGCTCTCGTCGGCAGTGGCGACTAAGCGCCGCTGGCGTGTCCCGGCTGGGGCGGTGGCGTCCAACCCGTCGCGGCCCGCCGCTCCTGGACGCAGCGCTTGAAGCGGAACGCGTTCTCGGATAGCGCGAAGTCCATCCCGTAGTTGTCCGGACCCACGGCGTCGACCCGGGCCACGATCACGCCGAGGTCGTCCCTCTCCATCGCCTCCACAAACGCTTCTCCAAACGCCATCGTCGAATCGACGGCCACCGCGTGCTCGATCCCGGCCCCGCGCGCGATCGCGGCGAGGTCCGTGACGCCCGACGTGGTGTGCGACTCGAATCCCCCCGTCGAGAGCAGGCTCCCGTTGTCGAAGATGATGTGGAGGAGGTTTCGGGGCCGGTATCGGGCGAGGGTCGTGAACGTGCCGAGGTTCATGAGCGCCGATCCGTCGCCGTCGAGCACGATCACCTTCTCGTGCGGCAGGTGGTTGGCGAGGCCGAGCCCGATCGACGAGGCGAGCCCCATCGCGTGCTGCAGGTAGAAGAAGTTCTCGCGATGGCCGAGGTCGTACAGTTCCTGGGCACAGGCCCCCATGATCGTGACGACCAGCTTGTCCTCGATCTCGGGATAGATCAGTTCCAGGCACTGCGCCCGTTCCATCGGTCTACGTCCCCTCAGGTTTCCATGAGGTCGCGCGTGAGGAGCAGCGCGACAGGCGAGAGCGAACTCTGAGAGAGTGTGTACGCCTCGGCGATCTCCTTCCCGACGAGCGCCGGATCTCTCGCGTGGTGGTAGGGGATGTTGAGCGCCCGAAGCAAACCCTCCGTCACGATCCCGCCACGAGTGTGCCACGGATACGGCTCGCCCCAATGGCCCCGGACCGCGATGAGCATGCAGAGCGGCACGGAATAGAGTTGGGCGAGGGAGATGATCCCGTTCATCGCCGCGAAGAAGCCGTGGTTCTGCATGAGCAGGACGTGCGGTTCGCCGGCAAAATAGGCCCCCGCCGCCACGCCGATGGCCTCTTCCTCCTTGGCGACCTGGATGAGGTCGACCTCGGGATCGTCCTCCGCCCGCTGCAGGAGGAGACCGAGCCAGGTCTCGGGAAGGGCCGAGATACTGCGGATGCCGGCGGCCTTGATCCCGTCGAAGACGGCCTTCGAGTTCTCGTAGGAGACGGTCATGCGCCGAACGGTGCGGGGGCGGCACGGACGGCGCAATCCCGCTCCAGCCGCGGCGTGTCAGGTTGCGCCGGTCCCGATCCTCTCGTCACCATGGACGGAACAGGGGGAGCCCATGGACGAATCAGAAGGGCGACCGGTAGACCGGCGCGGGTTCATCAAGGACGCCGCGGTCGGTGCGGCCGCGTTCGCCGCCCCGGGGAAGCTGATGGCCGACCAGACCGAGTCGCACGACCACGGCCATGATCACGGCCACGACCACGATCATGGCCACGATCACGACCACCAGGACGTGCCGTCGGATATCGCCCTCCGGGTGCGGGCGCTGGAGTCCGTCCTCGTCGAGAAGGGGATGGTGGAGTCGGCGGCGCTGGACGAGATCGTGGACACGTACGAGAACCGGGTCGGGCCGCGGAACGGGGCGGAGGTCGTCGCACGGGCCTGGGTCGACCCCGCGTACCGCGAGCGCCTGCTGACGGATGGGACCGCGGCGATCGGGGAACTCGGCCATCTCGGCGGACAGGGCGAGCACATGAAGGTGGTCGCGAATACGCCGGAGGTGCACAACCTCGTCGTCTGCACGCTCTGTTCCTGCTATCCCTGGCCGACGCTCGGTCTGCCGCCCGTCTGGTACAAATCCTCCGCGTACCGGGCCCGTGCGGTGATCGAACCGCGCGATGTCCTGAGCGACTTCGGTCTCGAGCTCCCCGATGACACCGAGGTCCGCGTGTGGGACAGCACCGCTGAGATCCGCTACCTCGTGCTCCCCGAGCGGCCCGCCGACACCGAGAACATGACCGAGGAAGAACTCGCGGAGATCGTGACCCGGGACTCGATGATCGGCGTGGCCCGGATCGAGACGCCGTCGGGAGGCCCATCGGGAGGCGACCAGTGAACACGATCCACGACATGGGCGGCATGGACGGCTTCGGCCCGATCGAGCCCGAGGCGAACGAGCCCGTCTTCCACCATCGCTGGGAAGGCCGCGTGTACGCGCTCACGAGAGCCGTCGGCCCGTGGGGACGGGGGCGCGAGTGGCCCTCCTTCCGCTACACGCTCGAGAGCATTCCGCCCGTCGAGTACCTCAGCCTGTCGTACTACGAGCGCTGGTTCAGGATGATGACGACGCGGCTGCTCGTGAGCGGCCTCATCTCCGAGACCGAACTGGAGACGGGCTATCCGGACCCGGACGCACCGCAGCCGGAGCTTCTACCGGGATCGAACACGGGTTCGCTTGGGGCCGGGCTCCTCGATATGGATGTGCCCGCCCGCTTCGGGCCGGACGACCCGGTGCGCGCGCGCAACCTCCACCCCCGCGGCCACACCCGGCAGCCGCGCTACGTGCGCGGACGGCGGGGCGCGGTGGTCGAGGACTACGGCGTCTACACGCTGCAGGACACGGACGTGGACGGACAGCGCCCCCTCGACCGCCGCCCACAGCACGTATACTCGGTGCGCTTCGAGGCTCAGGAGCTGTGGGGCGATCGGGGCGGCGCGAGGGACGCGGTATACGTGGACCTGTGGGAAGACTACCTGGAGCCGGCGTGATGTCCGGCGCCGGCAGCACCGCAGGCAGCGGCGCCGAACGCGTCGACGCGGAACGTCTCGCGGCGCTCCCTCCCCTGCCCGCCGACGACGATGGCCCGGTGTTCGAGGCCCCGTGGCAGGCGCAGGCCTTTGCGCTCGCCGTGAAGCTCTCCGAGGAGGGTCACTTCACCTGGAAGGAGTGGGCCGCGACGCTCGCCGATGAACTCGCGGCGGCCGAAGCGCGCGGCGAACCGGACGACGGCACCCGGTACTACCACCACTGGGTCGCCGCGCTCGAACGCCTCGTCGTCGGCCGCCAACTGAGCACGTCCACGGCCCTGGAGGACTGCAAGGAGGCGTGGGCGGACGCCTACCGCCACACCCCTCACGGCCATCCCGTGGAACTCCGCCGCAAAGACTGATACAGACACGCGTTCCCGCGGGAACGTCTTTCTCGAAGCTGGGAGGCGACGATGCGCCATCACGATCCCTCACCGTGGCTCGGGATCCTCCTCTCGATTCTCCTGATTCCCGCATTGGCCTGTGCGGGTCCGGAAGACGCGCCGAACCGGGACGCGCCCGCGGCGATGGCGGGCGGTTCGGTCGACGCGTCGGTGCTCGAGGTGCTGGAGTGGCGGCCGATCGGGCCGTGGCGTGGCGGCAAGTCCATCGCCGGCGCCGGGCATCCGACCGAACCGGGCGTCTTCTACATGGGGAGCACGAACGGGGGCGGCGTGTGGAAGACGGACGACGCCGGGGTGAGCTGGCACAACCTCTCCGACGGCTACTTCGGGACGACAACCGTCTCGTCGCTTGCCATCTCCGAGTCGGATCCCGACATCCTGTACGTCGGTACCGGGGATGTCTCCTTCCGCACGAATATCTCGCGGGGCGATGGGCTCTACCGTTCCGACGACGCCGGACGGACGTGGCGGAACATGGGGCTGGCGGCCACCCGCAACCTGTCCGCCATCGAGGTCCACCCGCGCGACCCGAACCTCGTTTATGCCGCCTCGCACGGACACGGGTTTATCCCCGACCAGAACCGGGGCGTGTACCGCTCGCGTGACGGAGGCGAGACGTGGGAGCGCACCCTCTACATTGACGATGAGACCGGCGTGATCGATCTCGTCATGGACCGGAGCGCGCCCGGCACCCTGTACGCGGCGACCTGGAACGGGCGGAGATTCCCGTGGACGATCAAGGACGCGGGACCCCGGAACGGGATCTGGAAGACGACGGATGGCGGGGACTCCTGGGAGGAGATCACGGCCGCACCCGGACTGCCGGCGGGACTCAAAGGCCGGATTTCGCTGGACATCTCCCGGTCGCGCCCGAACCGGGTGTGGGCGCTGATGACGGCGGAGGGGGACGGCACCGGAGGGCTCTACACAGCCAACGCACCCGGCCAGGCCGACTGGCAGCCGTGTCGCGACTACTACTGCTCGGGCAACGGGCTGTACCGCTCCGAGGACGCGGGCCGAAGCTGGGCGCGGGTCGCCGACAACCCCAACTTCTTCCAGCGTCCGTGGTACTACACGCACGTCGTGGCCGACCCCACGGACCCGGACGTCGTGTACGTGCTCAACACCTCGATCTGGAAGTCGACGGACGGCGGCGAGAGCGTCACCGCCCTCACCACGCTCCCGCACGGCGACCATCACGCGCTGTGGATCGACCCCACCGACTCGCGCCGCATGCTGGGCGGGGGTGACGGCGGCGCCACCGTGACGCTTAACGGCGGCCGCACCTGGTCGTCGGTCGAGAACCAGCCCACGGGACAGATGTACAACGCCTCGGTCGACGACGACTTCCCCTACAACGTGTGCGCCCCGCAGCAGGACAACACGAGCATCTGCGTGCCGAGCCGCTCCGACGAGGGAGCGATCTTCGACTACCAACGCTGGACGACGGCCGCGGCCGAGAACGGCGGGATCGCCGTCCATCCCGACCGGCTCGACGTGAGCTACGGGGGCGACCACCACTGGATCGCGCGCGTGGACCGCTCGACGGGCGAGCGCCGCTGGATCAACGTGTGGGGCGAGAACTACTACGGCACGGGCGAGGACCAGCTCCGCTACCGGCAGGTGTGGGACGTCAAGCTCTTCCTCTCACACCACGACCCGGACGTGATGTACACGGCGACCCAGTACGTGCACCGTTCGACGGACGAGGGCGAGAGCTGGGAGGACATATCCCCGGATCTCACGCGCGCCGACGAATCGAGGTTCGAAACGACGCTCCCCTCTGATCGTGGCGAGTACTGGGGCCTCACGCGCGAGAACGTGGGGATCGAGTGGTACGCCGCGATCGCGAGCATCGCCGAATCGCCCGTGCGGGAAGGGGTCCTGTGGACGGGGTCGAACGACGGCCTCGTCTACGTCTCGACAGACGGCGGCGGCAGCTGGGAGAACGTGACGCCTCCCGATATGGGGGCCGACACGTGGGTGAGCGTGGTCGAGCCCTCGCGCCACGACCCGGCGGCGGCCTACGTCTCCGCCAACCGGCACATGATGGGCGACGATGGCCCAGCATGTGTTATCCCGTGCGGATCTGTTGTAGTCATTGAAGTTGCGGGATTCCGGGGGCGAATTCCTGCTGTTTGATTCCCGCCGACTGGATTTCAGCCCTGTGGCCTGCGGCGGCTCCGGATGGCCTGCCTGAGTTGCGCCTCGTCCGGCTGCTGGTAACAGCGGAGCACGGTCTTGGCCGCCTTCCAGCCTCCGAGTTCGCAGAGCACCTTGAGCGGCAGGTCCATGAGGTCGCTGGCAAACTTCCGCCTCAGTGAGTGCCAGCCCCTGCCGCGCTTGGGCTCAAGCCCGGCGAGCCGCTCCGCCCGCTGCCACCAGAGGCGGGCTTGCGGGAACCTCAGGCATTCCGAGGGATTCTTGGTCGCGGGCAAGACCGGCGCGTCCCCGCTCGCCGGGTTGCGCCTTCGCGCCTCCTCGAAGACTGCGATGGCTTCGGGCGTCAAGGGCGTGCGGTGCTCGTAGCCCGTCTTTTCGTGCTCGGCGCGCCACCGCACCGTTTCGCCCTCAAGGTCGATGTCCGCCCACCTGAGGTTGCGAATCGCGCCGATCCGGTGCCCGGTTTCGTGCGCGAGCACGAGCGCGACGTGAAACCGCCAATCGACCCGCCGCGACACTTGGAGAAGTGCTTGGTATTCCTCCTCCGTGAGAACGACCCGGTTCGGGTTCTTCTCGACGGGCTTCCTGAGGCCCTTGAGCGGGTTCCTGTCGAGAAGCAGGCGGCCCTGCTCGTCCCTCGACCGCGCCGCCCAGTTCAGGACCGCCATGAGGAACGTCAGGTCCCATTCGATCATCCGGTTGCCCACGGGCTTTCCGCTGGGGCCGACCGTGCCCGCCCGGCGCTCCCGGATGAATCGATCCCAGTCTCGCTGGGATAGGGTCTCCGGCCTCCGGTCCCTGCCGAAGAACTTGAGGAACATCGCCATCGCGCCTCTGTCCGACCGCTGGGACGGCGGCCTCTTGGTGGGCGTCACCTCCTCACCGTAGATGTCAAAAAGCCGTTCCAGGGTGAGCGGCTCCGGCTCGGCTTCCGCCTTGCCGTTGGGCGCGTCGATGAATCCGGCGGCGAACTGATCCGCCTGCCTCTTCGCGCGCGCCCAGTCGCGGTGCTTGAGGGACCGGGTGCGCCTGCGCCCGTTCTCTCGCCACTCGATCTGGAAGATGCCGGTCTTCGGGTCGGGAAAGATCCTGACCCGGTTGCGGCCCCATTCTCCGGCACCGTAGGAGCGCCGGCTTCGTTTCGTGCGTGCCATCGTTCGATTCCTCTCTCGATGGACTGCACGATCTGCGTGTTTGAAACCTCGCGCCGGGCGGGCGCGTCGTCCAGAGTTGGCGGCCCGGACGCTTTCGCGTGAGGCGCCACACGGGCCGTTCGTTTCTGCGGGTTACCGTGGAGCCAGATGTGTTTTTGATGTACAAAAACCTCTGGCCGGGGGATGCCCCCGGACCCCCGAACGACATTCCGCGCGCCACACAGGAGGCCGCCCGACATGGCCCGTCCCCGGAAGTCCGAGGCCGAGCGCAGAACCCGCACGATCGGCGTGCGCGTCACGCCCGCGGAGGCTGCGGCCATCGCCGAACGGGCCGCGGCGGCCCGCATGACGCAGGGCGGCTACCTGCGCCGCAGGGCGCTGGGACAGCCGGTCCGCGAGGTGGCCGTTCACCGTCTCGGCGCCCGGGAGCGGGTCGAACTCCACCGGATCGGCGTCAATCTAAATCAGATCGCCCGCGCCCTGAACTCCGGGGCTTCGGCACCCGAGGGGACGCTGGAGGCGGTTGAGCGGGTGGGCGAGCTTGCGGCCGATCTCCTGAGCGGCGAGGCGCTGGACGGATGATCCCGAAGATCAACGGCCTGGGGCGCTCGTTCGCCGGGGTCGCGGCCTACTGCCTGCACGACGCTCCGACGCCGGACGAGCGGAGTCCGGAGACCTCGGAGCGGGTCGCGTGGACCGACACCCGGAACCTTGCGACGATCCGGGCGGAGCGGGCCGCGCGGCTGATGGCCGCGACCGCGAAGGCGGCCCCCGACCTCAAACGGCTGGCTGGCGGGTCGCGAGGAGGGCGGAAGCTGGCGAAGCCGGTGCTGCACTACTCGCTCAGCTGGGCGAGGGACGAGACGCCGGACAGGCGGGAGATGAGCCGTGCGGTGGACGGGAGTCTGGAGGCGCTGGGGCTGGACGGCCACGAGGCGCTGGTCGTCGCGCACGAGGACACCCGGCACCCCCATGTCCACGTGGTCGCCAACCGGGTCGATCCGGAGACCGGGAAGGCGGCGACGCTGGGCAACAGCAAGCTCCGGCTGTCGCGCTGGGCCGAGGGCTACGAGCGGGAACAGGGCCGGATCCGGTGCGAGGAGCGGGTCAAGAACAACGAGCGGCGGCGCGCGGGCCAGGAGTTGGTTCGAACCCCGTGGGAGCGGCCGCGCCACTGGGCGCGCGTCCGCCGCGAGAGGATGGTGCCCGGGCGGGCGCGCCGGGCGAGGGGGCCGCGCGATGAGGAGCGCGTCGACATGGAGGCTTGGCGGCGTGTCGAGGCGGAGGCTTGGGAGACGGTCGCGGACGGGCGCTGGAGAAGCCTCCGGCACCTCGAGACCCGGGCGCGGGAGGAATGGGTCGAGCTGCACAGGCGGCAAGAAGAAATGCGGCAGAGGCTCGACCGGGAGAGCCGCACCGTGCTCGGGCGGCTCCGGATCTGGCGGACCGAGCGCTCGTTGCGGGAGTTGGCCGGGGCGATCCGGGGGCGGCAGGATCTGGTCGAGGGCTGGCGCGAGGACCTCGACGGGTATCATAGGGACGAGCGGGCCGAGTTGGGCAAGGCACACGGCGAGAGAGCCCGGGAGATCGAGCGCGGTTGGCACAAGTTCTATCGAAGTAGGCTGGTGGAAGCGGAGCGGCGCGCATGGGCGGTGCGGGAGACGATGAAGGAGCGCCAAGAGACGAGGGAGCGGGAGCGCGGCCCGAGCATCATCATCCCCATTCCCCGGCCTCGCCAGCCCCGAGGCCCCGAGCGTGGCGGGGGAGGGTTCGAGCGATGAGCCTCGCGAAGTCTGCCGGGCTCTCGCCCGCAAGCCGCCCGCTCCCCGGATGGTGGCGCTGGCCCCATGGCGGGAGAAGCCACTACGAAGGGAGAAAGCACGGGGCTCCGCCGCGTCAGTGCGTGTGGCGCCCCGGCTCAGTGCTAAGCCAGTCGCACCGCTCGTCGGAGACCAAGTACATCAGAATCCGAGTTTGGAGCTGCTCGCCGTCCTCAATGCTCCGGTCCAAAACAAATAGCGTATCGCCACGGAAGGTCTCCATCGGCCGGATCTCGAAGTCGCGCGGCACAGGTGCGTCCACGCACGCTCTCTCTAAGTCCGAAGAGAGGATGCCAACCCAAGTTTTCGCGGTGAGCACTGGCATCGGTTCCATCTTCAAGGCTGTCTGGTCGTGGTGGGTGAACAGGAAACCGCCGCCCGGCCGCGGGAAAAGTTGACGGAGTTGCGAACTCTCCTCCAACTGCTCGCGGAACGGGATGTGCTCAATGTCGATGCGTTCCCGGAGGTCGGCCGGGACACCCTTCCTCCTCGCCACCGGGACGTCCGCCGTGTCCACCACCTCGCCCCGCAGGTTCAAGACGAACATCTCGTCCAGTCCGGACCAGCCCTGCACGAACCGTCCGTCGGCGTAAGCAAGAGAACCGATCCGAAAGAGACTCGCATAGGACCAGTTGTCACTGCTGACCGACGCGACGTATTCCTCGGGGAGTCTGCCCAAGCTCCTGAATTCGTCCGTGGACGATCGCCAACGAGTCACCGATGTTTCGCGCCGGATCTCGAAATCGGTCATCCAAACGTCTTGGCCGATCACCACCGGGGGAGTGATTCCGGCCAGCGCGGGGAAGTTCACGACCCGAATGGTCTCTCCGGTGTTCCGGTCGAAGATGTTCACCCGCCGCGACCTCGTGGTCTGTGCGGCTACGGTCGAATCGTCGAGCACCATCGTAGCTCTGGGCCCGCCGCGAAACTCTCCCGGCCCCTCTCCCGGCCGACCGTACACCAGCATCAGACTGCCGTCTCTACGGAACCTGAGGACCCGAGCCGAAAAGATGTCCGATATGTAGAAGGACCCGTCGAAGGGGTCGACGACCAGAGCGTATGGATTGCCGATGTACAGCGTGTCGCCTTCCGGCAGTAGGATACTGTCGACGGGAGTGAGCGTCGGGCCCGCCGTGTCTGCGGTCACGGGTTCGCCGAACTCGGAGCCGCAGCCCGGGATCAGGAACATCCCGCCCGCGAACAACGCGACGCGGACACGACGGGACCAGCCCCCTACTGCCCCCCTAACCGTCAATCAATGACGACGATGATGGGGGGCGCCACCCAGCAGCAGACGGGCGCGCTGGGCGCGCACTCGCCGGGGCAGTCGAAGTTGTCAAAGCTGAGAAGCCCCTGGGGCTCGTCCTGCGCCGTGGCCCCGAAGGGCGCGACACCCAAAGCAGCCCCCAACAGCGCCGCGATGGTGAGTGAACCGATGATTAGATTGCGTCTCTTCATAGCTACTCCTTGTGTTATGGAGGGTTGTGGCCCTGCTGGCCGTGCTACAGCCGGGGCACTGAAACGTTCGGATGATTGCGCAGAAAGGTCAAGTGCCTGCATCGGACAACACATCCACGGCTTCTCTCAATGATCGTCCATCCTTGAGGGCGTCGAGGAGAGGACTCGAAGGGCCGTAGACCCGCTCGCCGCGAAAGATGACTCCACCGGTGTCCAGCACCAACTCAATCGGCGTGCGTTGCGCTTCGATCCGGACATCGGTGAGGTAGCCGTCCGTCCTCATGCCCGTCGCCCGCAGAATGCGCTCTTCCTCTTCCTCCGGTTTGCGGGCGAGGAGCAACTCCACGCTGATTCCCGACCTCCGCTCCCACTCCAGCCACTCGGCCAACACGGAAGAGCAGCGGAGACACTGGCTTGGATCGACCACCACTGCGACGATGGGATCGGTCCGCGCCAATTCCCCGATGGGCGTGCCGTCGGAGAGCGTCCAATCCATCGCATCGGAGCTATGATCGAGAGCGCAACCGGCCCCCGCGAGCAATGCGGCAAAGAGAGTCGTGGCCGCCACGAGGTGTCTACGTTCGGTAATGCTCTCGATTGGATTGGTCTCCGTCGGTAAGAAGTGTCCGTACACTCAGCTCCAGTGCGGAACGTCGGTCCGAACTACGATCCGGCTTCACGGATCACGGGTCGGCACAGTCACCCCCCAAAATGCGACTCTCGACTGCTATTCGGCAAGGTCGGTTGGGGACCTACTAGCTCCGCCGAGGCTCCAGTCAGACACCTCGGATTCGGGAGCGTACCGCGCCCTTGCCAGAATCGACACTCGGCAAATCGCATAGTCGTTCATTTCATCATTCCTCTTTCTCCCTCTCGGGTGCTTCGTGTTCTAAGAGTTCCCCGTGCCTTGTAGAGGCCCGAGACCCGCCCAGACGCTCCGGGCCATCCGGCTCCGTATTCCAAATATCGTCAATGTCCGCGAGCCCTCCGAGAGGAAAGCCCCGCAAATCGTGAGGGGGAAATCCCTCACGGCACTGCCGGGAAACTCCCCCCAGGGAGAATGTGCGGAGTGCGTGGTTCCGATGCCGTCAGTCCAAGTACTCCTCGAATCTCAGCACCCATAGTGGCTACAGGCGACTTTGCCGCGCATCCGTATAGTCGCGACATCGACGGCTCGTCCATGGGGATCCGTCCCGGAAAGCCAAGGCGTCGGGGCGCAGGAGGGCTCTGACAGAGGACTCGGTCACCAAGATATACCGAGACACCGGAGCCTCAATTCCAAGGTCACTATAGCGTCGGGGATCCGGGTCGACTATATTCCATATTCTGGCCAATATGGCCGCTGATAGATAGTTCCGCTTGGCCGCCCGCCGAATACGCCGGAAAGCCTCCCACGGGTCGGGCATCCATTGGGGACCGCCCCCGAAACCGACGCCTCCGGACCAAGGAGAAAGGACACCATGAAGACGAACGCCACCACAACCGCCGTTGCCGCCTTGCTCGCGCTCGCGCTTGCCGCTTGTGGAGACGCCACCCCGCCCCCGGACATTACCCCGTTCGAGGCTCCGGAAGTCACGTCCGCGCTGGACTGGATCGAGGACTCCGGAACGGAGTTCGGCGCGGCCCCGTTCTCGCCCCCCGGTTGGCCCTACCGGATCGGCTATGAAATGCCGCACGACACCCTCTTCCACCTCTACAAGCGGTTCCCCGGTTTTCACGGCATCAATGCCGTTATGTGGGTGAACGGCTTGGCGTTCGGGGCCGCGTTCAACCTTGATTACCCCGGACCCGGCGCGATCTACGAAGGCCACTTCCCGATGAAGGTTTACCGCGACTGGTACGAGGACAACCGGCGGCACGGGGTCGGCCGACCGCTGCCGCCCGGCGCGAACGTGGAACAAGTGTTGGGCGGCTATATGGAGGCGCACGATAGCAAGACGCCGTGGGACTCGCTGGACGTACTTCGGGCGCGCTGGCATGAGCCGTTGGAGGCCCGGACCTACAAGGACGGCCGACGATGAGGCGGGCGGCGCTGGCCGCGCTGGCCGCCGTGCTGTGGTTCGCGGCCCCGGCTTCGGCCCAAGAGTACGTCGACGACACCCAAGGGGTGTGCTATCCCAACGAGACGGCCAGACAGTGCGCGGATAGGCACTTCACCGATCTCGACCCGCTGTTGGGCGAGGACTTGGATGTCTGGCGGGGGAAGTTCGAGCGGGCGACGTGGACGGCGGGTACGAACTGCGAGAAGGTGAAGACGGCCCTGTTCGAGGCGTTCGACATGACGGAATCGGCGGTGGACGGAGTCAGGGAGTTCATCTATCTCGGGAAGCCCAAGGATTCGGGTCTCGGAGGTGCGCACTATCCCGGGGCGAAAGACAGCACCGAACACATGTTCGTCGTCAACAAGGACCAGACTCCCGAGGCGCAGTGGAGGAGCTTCCTTCACGAAGCGGGCCACCATGGGGGGTTGAGCGGCGCCCACACCGAATCGTTCGACGCCTACGACGCGGAGGAATGCGCGACGGAACCGGAGGAGGACCCGAACGGCGGCGGCGGCGGAACCGAAGATCCGGGCGTTGACGACCCGACCTGCACGACGACGATCGAATGGAAAAAGGCTTATCGCTTCTGCACGTACTGGACCGGCCCTTCGGGGCTGCCGGATTTACATGTCTGCATCGAAGTGATTTGGATACCTGTGGAGGTAACGATATGCACCAGCTGACAACGATTTGCACGGCGGCGGCGGTCCTGTTGGTCGCGGCCCCGGTCGCGGCCCAGGAGGGGGCCGACACGACGGTGTACACGGGGGCGGACGCTCCGGTTTGGCTCACGGTGGAGGACGTCGAAGGCGACGCGGGCGCGCACCGGGTTCTAGTGGGGGTGAAGTGGGACGACCACCGCTCTACGCTTCCGTTCGCCGTCGAGGTCGGACCGGGGGACCTTACGGTGTTCCTTCCGAAGACGGAGGACGCGGACGAATCGGACCTGTCCGAAGGCTGCCGGTTCACAAGCGCGAGGATGGCGCACGGCAACCCCGGCATGGTCCCCGCGAACCGGGCGGATACGGAATGTCTCGCACCCCCGGCGGCGTACCTTCCGCTGGTCGGGATCGAGTACACGAGCTCGCCGGCGCCGTTGGTCTGCCGGACGGCGGCGCGGGATGACGGGATCGAGAACCCGGCGGTTCGGTATTTCGCGTGCCTCTACCGGCCCGATCTGAACGAAGGCTGAACCGGGACCGACTGGCGTATAGAGGGACAAGCGGGGCCGCTTCGGACGCGATCCGGGGCGGCCCCTGCCGTATAAGGGCGTTTTCCGGGCCGCTGGCGCAATCGGGGCTGGCGCCGGGCACAAATGGACGATGCGGGCTTTCGGGACCCTCGACGATGAGGGTAGCGCGGGTGAGGGAGTCCCGCCATTCGAGTCTGGTTTTCCCGCTTTCGCTACACGGTCCAGCAGGGTCCAGTCCAACGGCAGAAAACGCAGATCGTGCAGTCCTATAAATAGTTAGACGATTCTCTGCCGTGATTCTGACCTCAAGCGATCCGCTGCCCCATCGGTGTGGGCGACGGCCGACTACGGGGCCACCTGGCGCCGTATCGATGCCGGGTTCCCGGAGGACGATTTCGTGTGGGTCGTGCGCGAGGACGCGGAGCAGCCCGGGCTGCTGTACGCCGGTGCGGAGTGGAGCGGCGTGTGGGTGAGCCTCGACGACGGGGAGAACTGGCACTCCTTGCGCCTCAACCTCCCGGTCACACCGGTGCGCGACCTCAAGCTGAAGGACGGCGACGTGGTTGCGGCCACGCACGGGCGCGCGCACTGGATCCTGGACGACATCTCGCCGCTGCGGCAGTTGGCGGCCGCGGGCGTGGCGCTGAGGAGCGACGGTGGCGAGCCGGGCGCGGACGCCGGGGTTCGGCTGTTCACGCCGCGGCCCACGATCCGGTTCCGGGAGATGGTCACGCGCGCGACGTTCGGCGGCCTCTTCATGCCGAACCCGCCAAGCGGCGTCGTCGTCCGCTACTACCTGCCCCAGGCCCCCGAGGCGGAGGTCCGGTTGTCGATCCATGAAGCAGGCGACGATGGGGAGGGAGAGGAGATCCGCACTTTCTCCAGCCGGGGCGCCGCCGCCGAGCCGGGGCCCGATCCGATCGACCCGGCGGACCTGGTGGAGCCGGGGCTCCCCGCGGAAGCCGGGGCCAACGCCTTCGAGTGGGACATGCGCTATCCGGAGCCCATCGACTGGGTCCCGAAGACGCTGTATCGGCACCGCGATCCGTACGGGCCGCTGGCGCCGCCGGGCCGCTACGAGGCGCGGCTGACGGTGGACGGCGAGACGTTCGTGGTTCCGTTCGAGATCGTGCCGGATCCGCGCGTGGCGACGCCGCAGGCCGAGTTCGACGAGCAGTTCGGCTTCCTGATGGCGATCCGCGAGAAGATTGGCGAGAACCACCGGGCCGTGGCCCGCATCCACAGCCTGCGGCAGAGGATCGTGCAGGCGATCGAGGGTGCCGCGGGCACGGAGGGCGCCGCCGACATCGCCCGCGCGGGGGCCGAACTCGACGCCCGGCTGTGGGAGATCGAGGACCATCTGCGCCAGTTCCGGCCCTCACGGGACCACCGTGCCAAGCAGGAACTCATCAACTGGCCGGTCCGCCTCGACGACAAGTTCGCCAAGCTCCTCGAACACGCCGAGGCCTCGGACGCGTCTCCGACTTCGCGCGACCGCATGCTGTTCGACGACCTGTCCGAACGTCAGGAGGAACAGATCGAAGCCTTGGGGTTCATTGAAGAAGGAGAAGCCGCTCGTTTCTTCAACGAGACCGAGTCAAGAAGTCCATGAACCGCTCCACCCCCTTCATCCTGTTGACCGCTGCGGTGGCCGCCCTTGCGTGGCCGGATTCGCTCGCTGGGCAGCGTGGGAACTTCGAATCCGGAGTTCTTCTCTCGCCCCGCGTACCCTGCCGCCAAGCGCCGTCAGAGGAGGCCGGCGTTGCGTCGGTCCTCAGGCTGACCGGCAACGCATATCGCGAGCCGGTGGCCGTGCGCGCTTCCGCGGTCGACGCGGCGGGTGCGACGTGGATTTCCGTGCGGCAGTCACCTCCCCTGCGGGAGGAGTGGTGCTGGGTGCCGGAAACCCACGTCGGTCCGACACAGGATCCGAGCACTCTCCTCGTGATGGCCGATCGACTCCTCTCCGCGCCGCGCGGGCTTCCGCTCACCGATTGGGTGGCCGTGCACAACTACTTCCGGCATCAAATGTACCGGAAGGAGGTGGACGCCTCCGCGCTTCTGAGTCTGCGGCGGCTGGAGGTGCTCATGCGTGCACTGGACGCCGCGCAGGCTGACCTGCTCCGGGATCCGGACCCACGGGTAGTGGCATGGCTGGAGTCGTTGGGCGCGGACGTCGAGGTTTCCCGGGATCGGTTGGGACGGCACCGGTTAGCGGTCAGCCGCAGTGCGCTCGACGCGCTCCTGGATGCACACCGAGATGATCCGGCGGCGGAGGAGATCCTGTGGAAGAACGCACGCTATTCTCACCAGCCCGGCGAGTGCGCCCGTTCCTTGTCATGCGTGTTCGATGGACCCATATCCGACGTGGCCGGGTATTGGCTCGCCTACCCGGACGGCCGGTTCGTGGGCGAGGCCATCCAGACGGCGTTGACCTGGCTCCGCCGCGCGGGCAACGCGGGCCGCTTCAGGGGCAGCGGGGGCGGCATCCTGGGTACGTGCGAGGAAGCACGCGACGCTGAGCCAGGCGCCATGTACCAATTGAGTCGAGATTGGTGGGACCAACTGGCGTGGGGGACGGAGGGCAAGCCGGCAGCCCGCCGTCTGCTGGAGACGCTGCACGAGGTGGGCGAGGAGGAGAAGGCGCCTCTCGTCGATTACCTGAATCGCGTGGAACGGTGCGCGTTGGAGGTGGCGTCACGGCCGCGGCCCGAGCGACCGCCTCGGAGTCGGGGCGCTGTCGGCACGGTTCAGGAGGCCAAGCCGTCCCAGGAACCTCGCGAGCTGGCCATCATCGCACCGGGCGTGTCGTGCCGTGCTGAACCATCGCGGACGGCGCGTGGTTATTCGTTTCTGCAGTTGGACGAGCACTTCACGACCGAGCGCCCGGACACCGTCGTAGCTGGGGAGGCGTGGGTCTCGGTAAGTCGTTTGGGAGACTGCTGGGTACCGCGCGCGGAAACGGCGGACATGCACGACCATGTGCTTGCGATCGCGGATCACTTCCTCAGGTCGGGCGGAGGGCGCACACGAGACGACGCACTCCGTGTATACAACATCTTGGGCAGCCGCGTCCTGGGGTACCGTGACGTGGTGGACGCTTCCGGCCTCCTCTCGCTTCGGCGGTTGCAGGTGCTGGGCAGAGTGCTGAGGACATCCAACTTCTTTTCGGCCGATGCGCTCGTGCGTGGATGGGTCGAACAACTCGCGGACGACGTGCGGTACTTCGAGCCGGGCGCGCGATGGTATGTGCGCGACGAGGCTTTCCAGCGGGTGTACGACGCGCACCGGGACGGCCCCGAGGGCGAGGAGATTCTCTGGGAACTCGCGACCGGACCCGCGCCGCACGATTGCGAGGGTGAATTCGCCTGCACCGCACGCGTCGAGGTGCTGGAGAAGTTCGCCCGGTACTGGATCGACTACCCTCGGGGCCGCTACGTCGGCCAGGCGATCGACGTCGCGGCGGCACGCCTGGGCGGCTTCCTGCGAACCTGCGACGCGGCGCGCGGCGCCGAGCCGGACTCGAGGGAGGCGCAGTGGTGGGAATGGACCTATTGGGACCCGAGCGGTGCCGAGATGGCTGCAGACATACGCGCGACGCTGGCCGAGGTGCCGCCGTCCGACGCGGAGCCTCTGACAACCGTGCTTGACCGACTGGAAGCGTGCGCCGCCGATGTGGGGTAGCTAGCGGCGCCAGACCCCGACGCCGTTCTCGTAGACGATCTCGGTTCCGTAGGGGCGCGACAACTCGGCGAGATGCTCGATGATCTCGCGGCCCAGTTCCTCGGGCGCGATCCGCGGCGTCCCCCGCCGTCCGCGCGGCGCCTTCCATTCGAGTTCGATGGGATGGAACACGATCTCGACCACCTCGTCGCCTTCGAAGGTCGCGACCGGGACCACGCTTTCATACCACTCGGCACCCGTGGGGAAGCCCGTCGTGGGGTTCCCGTCCTCGTCCACCTGGAAGCGCGTGTCGTAAATCTCCGACGCGAGCCGGTCGAGCGGGATCCCGTAGCGGTCGCGCTGGTCGGAGGGCATGGGGTCGATCGTCTCGTTCTGGAAGATGAAGTTCGCCAGCGAGTAGAAGATCGGCCGACCCTTGTAGATCTCCACTCCGCGGAGCTGGTGCGGACCGTGGATGATGAAGGTGTTCGCCCCCGCGTCGATCGTCTGTCGCGCGAATTCCTCCATCCACGGCGGCGCCGTGACGAAGGCGTTGCCGGGTTCGTGCGAGTGGCTGTTGACGACGACGTAGTCGGCCTGGTCCGTGGCGTTTCGCACCTCGTGGAGGACGCGCTCGCGGTCCACGTCGTTCAGCGAGACGGTCGCGCGATCCTCGTCGCCGGGGAATACCATGGACCCGAATACGCGGACGGGTGCGTTCGGGTTGTCGGACACGTTCGCGCCCTGCCTCCGGGCCACATCGCGCAGCGCGGCCATCGTCTCCGGCGAGCCCTCGTAGCGCGTACTCAGCCGCAGCGGGTTCAGCCCCGGGCGTCCCTGCACGGTCGGCCCGGTCCGCCCCGCCCGTGACATCGGCGTGAAGGTGGACGCCATGCCGATGAGCGCGATCCGCCCCTTCGCCGTCTCCAGGTATCCGGGGCGGCTCGCCCAGCCGAGGTTCTCCCCGGTCCCGGAGTGGATGAGCCCCCATTCGTCCATCAGCCGGTTCGTGAGGCGCATGCCCTCGACCCCGTAGTCCGTCGAGTGGTTGTTGGCCCGGTTGTAGAGGTTGAACCCCATGTCCACGAGATCCTTGAGCGTCTCCGGCGAGCCCACTTCGTAGTTGCCGCCGTTCTCCGCCGCCGGCCAGCCGGTGAACTCCTGCAGGCGGAAGACCGACTGCTCGAGGTTCAGGAAGGCGGCATCGGTCGCGCGGATGATGTTCGCGAGGTCGTGGAAGCCCGGGTCGCCGGAGTGATCGAAGGGCGCCGTACGCCGGTTCATGATCACATCCCCCACCGCGGCCAGCGTCCAGCGGGTCTCGGCGTCGATGGGCGAACGGGTCTGCGCCTGCGCGTCGGACCAAACGGCCGGCGCCAGAGTGGCGAAGCAGAGGGCCATGAGAGCGGGGCGGCGCATGAAGTCCTCCTTGTGACGGGGTCCTGTCATTCGGGAAATGCGGTGGTCGCGGCGCGGGCGCGGTCGAGGAGAGCCTGGTAGCGGGCATCGGCCTCCTGCACGCGCGGTTCAAGGCGGAAACGCTGCTGCTCCCACTCCTGCTCGAGGAGGCGGGTCGTCTCCCAATACTCGAGATCGCCCGCAGGCTGGATGGGCGCGGTGAGCAGTTCCTGGAGCTTGGCCCGGTGGCGGGCGACGAGCTCCGGCACCGCCTCCAGCTTCCACCACGGCTCGTCGTCCACGACAACGAACACGGGAGCGGAGTGCGCGACCGTCATGTCGCGCTCGCCATCCCGGTCGCCGTAGGCGCGCACCGCCACCCACAAACTCTCGTCCGCCTCGATCTGCGTGGCGAGCCGCAGCCCGTCGTCGTCCCCGACCGACCGTGTCACGCTCGCCACGACCTCGCCGTGGACGACGAGTTCCAGCCGGTTCAGGCGGTCGATGTCGGGGTTCAGGGAGGTTCTGGCCACGATCTCGAGGTTCTCCCCGCGCACGACGCGAAGCTCGGAGCCCATCTCCCGGCCATTCACCTGAAACTCGAGGAAGGGACCGTTGCTGACGTACGTGTGGCCCGAGCGGTACGCGTTGTACCACTCGTTGGGGGCGAACGGCCCGTCCAGCTTCACGTAGGTGCGCTCGACCCCCGGCAGCGTGGGTCCGAAGTAGGGATAGTCGGCGCCCGCGATGGGACGGACGTTGAAGCCGAGGTTGAGGAAGCTGTACCAGATGTCGTCGTACAGGCGCCCGCCCTGCAGCACCTCGATGAAGTCGACGAGGTCGAACGGCACGTCGAGCGCGAGGCCCCGTTCCCCGTTGAAGAGCTGGCCCATGTGCGCGTAGCCGGAGATCCCGCCCTGGGCGTGCGACTCCTCGAACACCCGGTGGTAGAGGAAGTAGGACTCCGGATCCTGGCGGATGGGCCGCTGCAGGTTGTGGTGGATCGTGTGTCCGCGCTGGACGGTGCGCGGGTCCTCCTGCCCGGACACGAGCGCGTGGCCCTCCCGCACGTACTGCCCGGCCTCGCCCCACGCCGGCTGCTTGAAGTGGGTTACGGCGATGTTCCCCATCTCGAGCAGGTTCGCGACGTGGATGTCCTCGGCGGCGATCTGTGCCCAAACGGCGTCATCCTCCGTATGGTCGCGCGCGATGTGGACGTGAGAGTCGCCGGAGTACCAGCCCTGCGCGGGGAGGTCCGCGTAGCGCTCGAGGGAGACAGTGAGATCGGTCGTCTCATCCGCGCGCACCTCGATGGTCCGCTGATACCCGCGGTATTCGGGTCCCCGCGTCGCGACGAGTTCGTAGCTCCCGGCCGGGAGACGGGCCTCGTACTCGCCGTCGACGTAGAAGGCGAGACGGTGCTCGGACGGCCACCACGTGCGCGGGTTCACCCACAAAAGGCGGACCTCATCGACGAAGCGGTGCACGAGGACGGAGCGTTCGGAGGGGAGCGGGGCGCGTCCGGTCTCGTCGTAGAGGCCGAACCGGGCGGGGACCGAACGCCCGCTCGCCGCATCCTCCACCGTGAGGCGCAGCGTGCCGTATCCGGCCGGGACCGGCGTGGCGTGGCTGCGGACGACCTCGATGTCGCACAAGGCGATTCCCTCCGGGCCGCCGATCGCGAGGTCCGTGTCGCGGATCCCGTGCGCGGCGAAGCGGGCGCGATCGAGCGTTACCCGGGCGGTGGCGAGCGTCGATGCGGTGGCGGCGCCGGGTCCGGGTCCGGACTCGGGTTCGATGGTTTCCGACGCGCCGATCCCGTCGCCGCCGTTGTCGTTGAACCCGACGCTGAACGGCCCCGTGAGTTCCGGCGCGTAGGTAACCACGAGGTCGACCGGCTCATCGATGTCGAACGCGAACCCGTCCTCGATGTCGAGCGCGAAGAGGGGGCCGACGACACACGTTCGGTCGCCGATGTCGCGCGTCTGGAACGGGTTTCCGCGGCCGTACATGCCGAGTTCCGAGCGGGCGACGCCGAGCGTGCGGGCGATGTTCTCGCGCGGCCACTCGAGTTCGACGACGAAGCGGGCCTCGCTGCCGTGCGCGGCCGGTGGCGAGGCCTCCCCCAACGGACCCAGCGCCCCCGAGCCCAGGAGGACGGCGCCGGTGAGAATACAGGTCCGACTGACGCGGGGGGTCACCGCTCGTAGACGACTCGGCCGTCCACGAGAGTGAGATCGACCTCCATCGATTCCAGACATGGGTCCTCACATTCCAGCACGTGCTCGGCCGTCACGATGAGGTCGGCGGCCATGCCGACCTCGAGCGTCCCCTTCTCTTCCTCTTCGAAGGTGAGGTGCGCGTACCCGCTTGTCACCGCGCGCAGCGCCTCCTCGCGGGTGATCGCCTGGGCGGGATCGAGCACGCCGGCGCTGATCGTGCCACGGGTCGTGAAGTGGTGCAGCATCCACCACGGGTCCCACGGGATGACGGGGGAATCCGTTCCCAGCGAGACGGGGATCCCCGCGTCGAGGTAGGCGCGCACCGGCGTGGTCCAGGCGGCGCGGTCCGCGCCCCAGTACTTCACGAGGCTCGGAGCCGCCACGTAGAGGTGGTTCTGCGCCGTCACGGAGAGTCCGAGCGCCCGCATGCGCGAGAAGTGCTCCTCGCGCGGGATGAACCCGTGCTCGATGACCCAGCGCAGGCCGTCGATCGGGGCGTCGGCGTTCGCGGCCTCGTAGCCGTCGAGGACGAGGTCGATGGCCGCGTCGCCCACCGCGTGCGTCGCCACGCGCCAGCCCTGCCGGTGCAACTCGCGGACGGTCTCGATGTAGCGCTCGGTCGGCAGCGTCTGGAGGCCGTGGAAGGTCCCGCCCTCGCCCCACGGCTCCTCGTACGGCTCGCGCATGAGACCGCCCTCGAAGCCGCCGTCCACGCCCAGCTTCGCGCCGCCGACGCGGAGCCAGGCGTCGCCTTCGCCCATGGCGGGCCACGTCGCGAGCGCCTCGTCGAGCGGCGGCGCCCCCGCGCCACGTGGGGCACGGAGGACGTAGTTCACGCGCAGGGTGAGTCGGCCCGCGTCCCGCAGTCGCGCGATGGCCCGGTACTGTTCGGGGGGGCCGCCCGGGTAGCGGATGCTGGTCAAGCCGCGGGCGTTGAGCGCGGCGTACTCCTCGGCCAGCGCGTCCAGCGTGGCCGCCGGGTCGGGCGGCGCGGCTGCCGGGAGCGTCACGAGATCCTTGGCGCGGTCGACGAGTTCGCCGTTCAGCCGCCCGTCCGGGTAGCGTCCGATGCGGCCGCCCGGCACCTCCGGCGTCGATTCGTCGATGCCCCAGCGGGCGAGCGCCGCGCTGTTCAGCACGTATTCGTGCCCACCGCGGACGACGACGACCGGCTGGCCCGGCGCCGCGCCGTCGAGGTCGTCACGGTAGGGGAGGCGGTGCTCGGCCAGCTGCCCCTCGTGCCAGTCGCGATTCGTGACGATCAACTCGCCCGGGGCCGTCTCCAGCGCGACGGCGGCGATCGCGTCGACGACATCCGCCATCGATCGGGCACCCGTCAGGTCGACGCCGGGACCGCCCCCGATCCCGTGGTAGTGGTTGTCGGTGAGCCCCGGGATCACGGTTCGGCCACCGAGATCGACCACGCGGGTGTCCGGCCCCGCAAGCATGCGGATCTCCTCCGAAGTCCCCGTCGCCGACACCCGGCCGTCTGCCACCGCCAGCGCCTCCACGACCCCCGTCGCTCCCAGTGTGAGGATCTCTCCGTCCACCAACACGAGATCGGCCGCCTCCCGCGGGGCCTCCGCGCAGGCCACCAGCCCCAGCGCCGCGAGGTACCCCGCCGCCGGCGCGACCGCCGCCCGCGAAGGCCTGATCTTCGGCATCACGGCGTCTCTCCCGTCTCCCGGCGCAGGAGCCTGCCGGGCTGCGCCTCCGTCAACGCGCCGTCATCAATCACCGCCACGCCGTTCACGAACACGAAATCCATCCCCTCGGCATAGCGCATCGCGTCCCCGAACCGGGCCACGTCCCTGACCTCGTCCGGATCGAAGATGACGAGATCCGCCGCCATCCCCGGCGCGATCAGCCCCCGATCCGCGAGTCCCAGCCGACGGGCGGCGAGCGACGTCATGCGCCGCACGGCGTCCTCCAGACTCAGGATCCCGTCCTCCCGAACGTACTTCGCGATGACCCGCGGGAAGGCCCCGAACGCCCTCGGATGCGCGCTCGCGGTCGTGGCCGGATTCGTGGGCGAAGCATCGGTGTCGATCATCACAAACTCCGCCCGGAGCGCCTGCCACTTCTGCTCCTCGTTCATGCTCTGCGGGTTCACGCTCACGCCGCCGGCCTGCACGAGATCGAAGAACGCGTCCCATTCCTCCGTCCCGAGGATGTCCGCCGCCTCGGCGATCGAGAGGTTGATCACCCGCTCGTCCACTTCGTCCGGGGCGGAGACGATGAGAACCCTGTCCCAGTCCATCCCCACGTGGCGGTACCAGTTCTCCCAGTCCGACGTGGTCTCGACCTCGCGACGGAGTTCGGCCCGCACCGCGGGGTCGGACAGGGTCTCCAGGAAGGGGCCCGTGCCGCCCGCGTAGTGCCGGGGATGGAGGAAGGAGCCGAGACCGATTCCGTTGCGGATGTAGGGATAGATGTCCGCCGTCACGTCGATCCCGGCGACCCGCGCCGAGTCGATGAGGGCGAGGGCTTCGGCCATCAGCGGCCAGTTCTCCTGCCCCGCCGCCTTGAGGTGGTAGATGTGGACGGGGGTGCCGGCGCGGACGCCGATTTCGATCGCTTCGCGGATCGCCTCCAGCACCGAGTGCGACTCGTTCCGCATGTGCGTGAAGTACGTGCCGCCGTACTCGCCCGCGACGCGCGTGAGTTCGACAAGTTCTTCCGTGGTCGCGTACACGGCGGGCGGATAGATGAGGGATGTCGAGGTCCCGACGGCGCCGTCCTCCATCGCCTGCCGGACGAGGGCCTTCATCTCCTCGAGTTGTTCGGGCGTCGGCTGTACATCCTCCTCGCCCAGAACCACGCGCCGTACCTGCGTGAGCCCGACGTCGTGCACCACGTTGATCGGAATGCCGATGCGCTCGACGTGCGCGAAATACTCGGCGTACGTCCGCCAGCGCAGTTCCTCGCCGTTCACGACCGGGCCCTCGGGCTGGGTGGCGTCGCTCTGGGGAGCGGCCGATCCGCCCTCGCCCGAGAGGTAGGTCGTGATTCCCTGCCGGAGCTTGCTCTCGGCGCTCGGAGGATCGGTGACGAGGACGACGCTCGACTGGCCCATCATGTCGATGAAGCCGGGGCTGACCACGCGATCCGCCGCGTCGATCGTACGCGCCGCCGGCTGGCCGCTCAGGTCGCCGACCGCCGCGATCCGATCCCCCCGGAGACCGACGTCGCCGCGCACCCAGGGGTTCCCCGCCCCGTCCACGATCCGCGCTCCCGAGATGAGCACGTCGAACGGCTCCGCGACCTCCGACTCCGAGCCGGCGGCGCATGCCGAGAGGACCGCTCCCAGCAGACAGACTCCCAGCACAGCGTGCAGCGGAAGACGCAATGGCCCGCCGTCTCCCGCGGTGACGCTTTCGTGCCTTGCTATCATGGGCTAATCCATTGATGGGTGAGTTCCGGTCTCACCAAGGATCGAGTGGCGCTTGTCTGGCGGCAACGGCACCTCGGGTCCGTAAGCTGTTGAAGCGGCCGGTGACCGCGTCGCGACGCGGCCCGTGACTGCGCATACTGCTCTTTTCGAAGCTGTTGAACATCGCCGAGGGTCGAGAGGTGTTCTGATGGGAAATCGAACCGTGAACCGCCGCGCTCTTGTTGCCCAGCCCTTGCCGCTTGCGTGCCACATCTTCGGAGTTATGGCACACAAGAAAGCTCGCGTGCCACGTATGGCACACAAGACCGGCCGCGTGCCACAAATCGCGAGATGTGGCACAAGATGGCGACACGTTCCTCGGGTGTGTTCCCTTCTCCTGCTCCTCCTTTGGAGCCCTTGGAACTCGGCACCGCTGTCCGGGCAGGACGCGGATCGGTATCCGGGGCCGTTTCCGGGCGGGTATCCGGCCATGAGCGGGATCGGCGGGTCCGGGAAGATGTACATGGAGAGCTACTTTCCACCCCCCGTCACGGCATCGCCCACCTATCCGGCGTTCTCGCCCGATGGGGCGTCGATCGCCTTCGCCTACCAGGGGCGGATCTGGGCGGTCCCGGCCGAGGGCGGCGTGGCCCGGCAGCTCACCTCCGGGGCCGGATACCATTCGATGCCGAGTTGGTCATCGGACGGGCGCCATATCGCCTACGCGGCGGACATCGACCTCAACCTCGACATCTTCCTCCTCGACCTCGAAACCGGAGAATCCCGGAGGCTCACGGAAGATCCCGCCATCGACATGCGGCCTCGGTTCTCCCCCGATGGAACGAAGATCCTGTTCACGACCGGACGGGACGGGACGTTCGATCTCTGGGCCTACGACCTCGGGGCGGGAGCGCTGGAGTCCGTCATCGCCCACCCGGGGGCGAACGACATGGCCGGCGACTGGATCGGCGATACGGGGGATATCGTCTTCGTCTCCAAGCGCGGAGAGGCGGCGCTCGGCTCGGGCTCGCTGTGGCGCTGGAACGCGGACACCGGCGAGGCCGAGCTTCTCATTCGCATCGAGACGAACTATCAGGCGTCGCCCGTCGTGGCTCCCCACGGTGGTTCCGTCGCGTACGTCACCGACGCGTCGGGGAATAACGACATCTACCAGGTCCCGACGTACCGTGCGGGTGCGGCGCAGGACCGTTCCAGCCCCGGAATCCAGCAGGTTCGGCTCACTCACACCCGCACGGACGAGTACTTCCCGTCGTGGTCCCCCGATGGCGAACGTCTCGTCTACGCGCGGAATGGGGGCATCCATGGGCAGGATCGGACGACGGACGGCGGGATGGGGTTCGGGCTCTACACGACGGGGCGCGGGGGCGGCGAGCCGGTCCCCGTGCGAATCGAGGACTACGCGTGGTCCGAGCCGACGGGCCAGGTCCAGGTGCGCGTGAGCGATGGGCGCGGGCGGCGGGTCCCCTCCCGTATCTATCTGGAGGCGTCGGACGGACGCAGCTACTTCCCTGACGGCAGTTTCCCGCGCGTCCTGAGCGGGCCGGAGGACTACTACTTCCACACGGACGGGAGCTTCTCCGTCACGCTCCCGGTCGGGGCTGCGGAACTGGAGGTGTGGCGCGGCTTCGAGTACGAACCCGTCATGCGCACCGTGGAAGTGCGCGCCGGCGAGTGGACGAACGTCGACGTACGGCTCGAGCGCTGGATCGACATGGCGGCGGACGGCTGGTATTCCGGGGACAATCACATTCACCCGAACTATGGCGGTCATTATTTCGTCACACCGCTCGATCTCGGGAACAAGGCGCTGGCGGAAGACCTCAATGTGGCGAACGGGATGATCGCCAACTATTGGGCGAACAGCCGTGTCGAGGATCTGGAACATTTCCTCGGCCATCCGCATCCGCACCCGGATCCGCGGACGATCGTCTATTACAATGAGGAGTACCGGCCGAACTTCTTCGCGCACATGTCGCTGCTGAACCTCGTGGAACTCATCACGCCCTTCTACATCGGCTACGAGGGGACGGCGTACCGCGAACTGTACCCGGATAACGCGGCGGTGCTCAGGCGCGTGCACGAGCAGGGCGGCATCGGCGGCTACGTGCATCCGTTCGGGCTCAGCCACCGCGGGCCCGACCCTGCGCCGGGCGGGGCGCGCGAACTGCCGGTCGACGCGATCCTCGGGCTGGCCGACTTCGTGGACGTCTCCTGCATCTGGAGCGACGAACTCGGGACGGCGGCGATCTGGTACCGCCTCCTCAACACCGGCTCGCGGATCCCGGCCACGGCGGGGACCGACGTCATGTCCGACATGTGGCGGCACCCGGCCGTGGGGACGACGCGCTCCTACGTCTACACGGGCGAGGAGGACCTCGACTATGACGAGTGGGCCGACGCGATGGCCGCGGGCCACGCCTTCGTGACGAGCGGACCGATTCTCACGCTCGACGTGGACGGCATGGGCATGGGCGAGGAACTGACGGTCTCGGGCGGCGAGAGCGTGAGGGTCGCGGTCACCGCGCGGTCGCTCTTCGAGATGGAGCGACTCGACATCATCCGGAACGGCGAGATCATCCACACGGTCGAGGCGAGCGGGGACGGCCGGACGCTCGAGGCGGAAATCGACGTACAGGTGGACGGGAGCGGCTGGATCGCCGCGCGAGTCCTCGGGCCGGCGCAGCGCGGCGCGATGGACAGCTACCTGTTCGCGCACACGAACCCGGTGTTCGTGATCGCCGACGGCGAGCCGATCCGCTCGCAGGAAGACGCCGCCTTCTTCGTGCGCTGGATCGAACGGACGCTCGAAGACCTCCACTCGATGGACCGCTGGGACGACCCGGCCCACAAGGCCGAAGTCATCGCGACGTTCGAGGAGGGACTCCGGCTGTATCAGGCCCAGGCCCAGGCCGCCGGTGGCCGCTGAGGGCGGCGATCCGGGGCCGAGGGAGGACCCGGCGCTGGTCGAACCCGAGGCTCCCGCCGGCTTCTTCAACGCCGAGATGCCGCTCGATGCCCTACCCGGCGTCGAGACCGTCGACTGGATGCCGCTACACCCCCGCTTCGCGAGGCGTCTCCAGGTCGGAGCCGTCCTCCGGTCCGTCGCCTACGTCGCGGGCGGCGCGGCTTTCCAGATGGCGATATCGCCCCGCAATCGGGCTCTCATCTCGGAGTCACTGCCGTGGCTCGCACCGTTCCTGTGGACGGCCCTCGGGGTCTTCTGTGTGTGGTCCGTCCTGTGGCCGCTCATCGCGGTCCCGCGCCGGGGTTACGTCGTCCGCGAGAAGGACCTCCTGTACAAGTCCGGCGTCCTCTGGCGCTCCGTGAAGGCGTTTCCGTTTAACCGCGTTCAGCACACCAAGCTCCACAGCACCCCGCTGGACCGCCGGTTCGGTCTGTCGAGCCTGTCGGTCTTTCCGGCGGGGGGCGGCCTCGGTAACCGGATCCGCGGTCTGGGGCGGGAGACCGCCGAGCGGATGCGCGTGTACATCTCGGAACGAATAGAGTCGGCGGCGTCGCCCGCTACGGCTTCCGACGAACACGCCGAAGCCAACGGGAACGCCGGCCGGTGAATTCGCCGACCCCCGGCGATTGGCAACGCTCCTCGCCCTTCGCCATCCTCTTCTTCGCCGGAAACATCGTCAAGACCGTGGCGCGCACCATGATTCAGGGCGCTGTGATCCCCCTGATCGCGCTGGTGGCGCTGGTGCGGGACGATCCCGGCAGCCTCGGCGTTCTGCTCCTCGTGCTCGGGGCGCTGCTCCTCCTGCCCTTCGTCGCGGGCACGGTTCAGTGGGCCTGCTTCAGGTTCAGGATCGCCGAAGACCGACTCCTCATCCACAAAGGTGTCCTCAAGAAGACCGCGCTCGACCTGCCTTACGAGCGCGTGCAGGGCATCAACGTCAGGCGGTCTCCCGTCGACCGTCTGTTCGCGCTGGTCACGGTCACCCTGGACACCTCGGGCTCGGTCCAGGCAGAGGGCAAGCTGCCGTCGATCGAGGCGGAGGTGGCCCACCGGCTGCAGCGCAGCGTGACGGCCCTGCGACCCGTACCCGGGGACCGCGCCGCGGGCGAGGAGGGCTCTGTGGCTACGGGCACGAACCCGTCGTCCGATGCGGCGAGTGAAGTCCGGCCCGCCATTGGACCGGGCCGCGTCCTGCTGAAGCTCGGCCCGGCCGACATGGTGAAAATCGGGCTCGCCAGCCGGAACTTCATCTTCGTGGCGGCGTTGGTCGGCGTGCTGACCGATCTCCTCCAACCGGGCGATTTCCTGGATCCCGTCCTGGAGGCGGTCGAGTCGAGCGTCGACAGCGCGGCGAGCGCGTTCACAGGTCTCGGGACGCTCGCCCAGGTGGGGCTCGCGGCCGCCCTGATCGCCTCCATCGCGGGCGTGGCGCTGCTCCTCACGGTGACGGCGGCGTTCCTGCGACACCACAACTTCACGCTCCGGCACGGCGGCGGCAGGTTCCGCTCGCGCGCCGGCCTCCTCACGCAACGCGAGGTCGTGGTCGAGGCTCCGAAGATCCAGCAACTGACCGTGAGTCAGGGCCTCGTGCTGCGGTGGTTCCGACGGTATCGGCTCTTCGCCCTCCCGGCCGCGGCCGTCTCCCCGGAAGCGGGCCGCGCCTCCGCACTCGAAGTGCCGGACGTGCTGGAGGTGCCGCTCCTGGGCGACCAGCTCGCCGAGGATCTGCGGGCGCTGGTGCTCGCGCGAGAAGCGACAGCGATTCCCGTCCTTCCCGGAAGTAGCCGGTTCAGGCGGGTGTCGCCTCACTACGTTCGCGCCCTCGCCCTGCGCTACGGCCTCGTCCTTGCCACCGTCTTCGGAACTCTCCTGTTGCTGGCGGGGGCCGGAATGTTCGCCCGCACCTCCGCGATCCTCTTCTGGTGGGCCGCATCCATCCCGGTTGCGGCGCTCGCCGCCTGGCAGCGGTGGCGCCGGCAGGGATACGCGTACGACCGCGATGGACTGGCGAGCCGCACCGGATTCGTCGGACGCGAGGTGAAGGCGTTCCTCATGCGGAAGGTTCAGTCCGCGACCGTCAGGCAGTCCCCGCTGCAGCGCCGGAAAGAACTGGCCACGCTTCAGGTACAGCTGGCGTGCGGGAAGATCACGGTTCCGTACATCGACCGTCGCGTGGCGTGCGCTCTGCGGGACCACATCCTGTTCCGCGTGGAGTCCTCACGCCGACGCTGGCACTGACCGGAGGCGACGCGCGCGCCTGGGCGAGCCCCGCCTATCGGCCCTTGAAGTCGGGGTCCCGTTTCTCGGTGAAGGCGCGGGGGCCTTCGGTGTGGTCCTCGGAGGCGAGCATGCGCTCGTAGGCAGGGAACCGACCCTCCTGGACGGCCTCGAAGGCGTCGCGCATCGACAGGCCCTCGATTCCGCGCACGACCTCCTTGATGGCCTGCATCGAGAGCGGCGCGTGCCGGGCCAGATGGTCGGCGACTTCACGGGCCTTCGCGAGTACCTGCTCTGAGGGGACGACCCAGTTCACCAATCCCCATTCGTGTGCTTCCGCCGCCCCCATGCGGCGGCCGGTCAGCAGCAGCTCCATCGCGACGTTCCGCGGCAGCCTCCGCGGGAGCCGCTGGACCCCTCCCGCGTCGGGCACGTTCCCGAGGCGGGTCTCGGGGAACCAGAACTCGGCGCCCTCGCTCGCGACGATGAGATCGGCAGCGAGCATGACTTCGCACCCTCCCCCCACCGCGAGGCCGTTCACGGCGGCGATCACGGGCTTCGTCAAATCCCACAGTTCCGTGATACCTCCGAAGCCCCCGGCCCCGTAGTCCATGCGCTCGTGCTCTCCCCCGGCGGCGGCCTTGAGGTCCCAGCCGGCCGAGAAGATGCGGTCGCCCGCCGAGGCGAGGATCGCCACGCGGAGATCGTCGTCGTCACGAAAGTCGCAGAAGACCTCCCCCATGCGGATGCTCGTCGCCGCATCGATGGCGTTGGCCGGTGGCCGGTCCAGCGTGACCTCGATGATGTGCCCTCGGCGTTCGGTCTTCACCGGATCCGACATGTTCAGCGACTCCCTTCCCGGTCGGATCCCAACTGCCGGGCGTCGGCGCCCCTGTAACTCCGCAGGCGGGCGAGGTTCCGGATGTCGGCGTCCGCGCCATCGTCTCTCTTCGGGGTTTCCAGGATCTTGGGGACATGTTGGAGCTGCGGATCCGTCATGATCCTGCGGAAGGGGCCCTCGCCCAGGCTTCCCTTCCCGATCTCCTCGTGGCGATCCTTGCGGGAGTCGAAGGGGTGCTGCGAGTCGTTCATGTGGATGAGGCCGAGCAGTTCCAGTCCGAGGATATCGTCGAACGCCGTCCAGACGCCGTCGTAGTCCCCGACCAGGTCGTAGCCGGCCGAGTACGCGTGGCACGTGTCGAGACAGACGCCCACGCGGTGCCGATGGGACTCCGGGATCCGATCACGGATGCTGCGCAGGTTCTCGAAGCTCGCCCCGACGGTCGTTCCGGCTCCGGCGGTGAGTTCGAGGAGGACGCGGGTTGGCCCCTCCACCGCCTCCAGCGACTCGGTCACGCCCCGCGCGTTGCGCGTGAGGCCCTCGTCGATCTCGCCGTCCGTGGCGTTCCCCGGATGGGTCACGAGGAAATCGAGGCCGAGGCGCGCGCAGCGCTGAAGTTCGCCCTGGAAGGAGCGCTGCGACATCCGCCACAAGCGGCGGTCCGGTGTGGAAAGGTTGATGAGGTAGGAGTCGTGGGCTCCGGCGACGGCGATCCCGTGCTCGGCACGCGCCGCCTTGAACGCCGCCGCCGTTTCGTCGTCGATCTTCGGCTCGGCCCACCGGTTCGGCTGCTTCGTGAAGAGCTGGAAGTTGGCCGCCCCGATCTCCGCCGCCCGCCCGGGCGCGTTCTGTACGCCCCCCGCCACCGAGACGTGCGCGCCAAGTTCGTCAGCGGGGCCCCCGTCGCGGCCCGCCGGCGCCGCCGTCACTTGCGGGGCGGCTGCGACGGACGGAGTTCGACGCGGCTCACATGGGCTTCCTTCGGATAGGAAAGGAGCTGCATGACCGCCGCCGCGCAGTCATCCACGTGCAGCCGCCACGTCCGCTCCGGCACCTGTTCCCTTCCGTTGAACCACGTGTCCACGCTCCCGGGCATCACGATGCTCACCCGTACGTCGTCGTAGCGCACGTCGAGCAGCATCGCCTCGGTGAGCCCGAGCAGGCCGTACTTGCTCGCGTTGTACCCGGTGCCGCCGCGGAAGGGATGGCGGCTGGCGAGCGATGCGATGTTCACGATGAACCCGTCGCCGCTCGCGCTCAGGTGGGGGAGCGCAGCCTTGGAACAGTAGAAAACCCCGCCCAGGTTCACGTCGATCTGGAGTTGCCACTCGTCGACGCTCATCTCCTTGAGCGGCTTGAAGACGCCGAGGCCCGCGTTGTTCACCAGGATGTCGAGGCGCCCGAAACGGGCCACGGTCTCCTCGACCATGCGCTCGCAGGCGCCGAGATCCGCCACGTCGCACACGATGCCCAGCGCGCGCTCGCCGAGATCCGACTCGGCGGCCCGCACATCCGCTTCGGTCCTGGCGCAAACCGCGACCGACCCGCCCGCCTCGAGCAGGTGTTCCGCAATCGCACGCCCGATGCCCTTCGTCCCGCCCGTCACGAGCGCGACACGCCCCGTCATGTCCGGTCCCATTCCACTCCTCTCACGGCTGCCCCTGTCTCCTCAGATGGGAAGCCAGTAGGCGATCTTGAGCAGGAACACGTGCTGGCCGCGCGCGCGCAGGCTGTCGACGAGGCGGCCCGGGTCCACGAGTTCGCCGGAGGCCCGCATGTCGGAGCGGTCCTGCTGCCACACGAGGAAGAGCGTGCTCCCCGGCTGCCATTCCCAGCGCAGGACGACGTTGCTGCGCATCGAGAGGATGTTGAAGTCCCCGTCCGGGAGCGTGAATGACTGTCCGCCCTCGCTCACGCCCCACGACCCGTCGCGACGGCGATCGATCCGCGATCCCATCTCCCCGTACACGAGCAGGTCGCGGTGGCCGGGCTCCAGGAGCTCGCCCAGGCCGTGGCGGCGTCCGCTCGCCGCGAACGGCTCGAAGTAGGCCTCGAGCGTGAGGTCCGGCCCGAAGGCGTAGGAGCCGCGGAGACGCAGGGCGAGGGTGCTCCGGTCGATGGCGGAGAAGATGTAGCGCCGGTCGAACGTGGCGCGCCGACCGCCGGCCAGGGTCGTGAGGTACTGCCGGGATTCCATCTCGCGCCGGTAGCTGGGTTCGACCTCGAGCTGGAGCGCCGTCCCCGGACGGAGGGTGAGCGAGCCGCTCACGTCGTACATCCACCCGCCGACTTCGTCCTGTCCGTAGGACCCCATGAGGCGGAAGCCGGTCCGGAAGGAGCGGTCGGTGGCGAGCGTCAGCCCGGCTTGCCAGCGGGCCAGCGTCTCCATGAGCGGGCCGCCACGTGTCAGGTGGTCGCTGAGCGCGCGAGGCTGGTATTGGCCGTTAAGCGTCGTGCGCAGATAGTTGTGCCAGGTGGCAGTGGCGTCGGCCCCGAGCGTGGTCTCGGTGCGCACGCCGTCGAAGTTCCACGCGCTCGCCGAGGTGAGCCCGAGTCGCCACGAGCGGGCGAGCGCGGTCGGGAGCGTCTCGCGGATCGCGATGTCGGCTTCGGCCGTGAGCCGGTCCGCATTGAACATCTGGCCCAGGTCGTTGATCTCGAAGCCGGGAGAGATGGCTTCGCCCCGCACGCGCCACAGCCAGCGACGGCCCCCCACCTTCTGCATCCCGAGGGCCGCGGTGTACCCGGACAGCATGGAGCGCGAGGGGTCCAGCCGCGCGGTCTCGCGGTCCGGACGCTGGAAGAAATGGGCGCTCGAACGCTGCACGCGCAGGATCGACTCGGGGTTGCCGCTGAGATGAGAGAACCCCGCGTGTCCCGTGAGTTCGTACTCACCCCCGCCGAAGCGCAGGTTCCAGTCCGTGCCGCCGGCGTAGACCCGCCACGGGAGGAGCGCGGCGAGTTCGGGACGAGCCTCGCGGCTGAGCGCGGTCCCCGTGAGACCGACCGTGGAACGCTCCTCCCCGAACTCCTGCTCCAGTCTCGCCACCCCGAAGGCGCTCAACGGGGCCACCGGGACAACGCTCTCGGTCGTGTCGATCCGCGTGGCGCGGTGGGTGAAGTCGAACGCCCGGGCATCCTCGCGGCCGGTGACGGCGAAGAGCGCGCCCACCGAGGTCCCGCCCGGGAGTCGGCCCGTCATCTTCCCCGCCCCGAGAATCGTCGTCTGATCGGGCGCGACCACGCTGTCGGCCACGGCCCGTCCGGGTGGCGGCGCCCCGATGCGGCGCGAGTAGAAGTAGCGCGGACCCAGCCCTTCCATGAGTTGGCGACCCTCCGTGAAGAATGGGCGGCGTTCCTCGAACACCTCCTCGAACGCGGTCAGGTTGACGACGGCGGGGTCCGCTTCGACCTGTCCGAAGTCGGGGTTGACCGCGGCGTCGAGCGTCAGGCTAGAACCGAGACCGACCTTGAAGTCCGCCCCCACGCGGGATTCGCTCCGCGTCACCACACCCGTCCCGGGGCCGCTCGTCGGAGTGCGCAGATCTCCCGCCACGTAGGGCAGAAACTCGATCCCGCGGCTCCCCTGCACGCCCTCGAGCCCCGTGAGATCGCCCAGCCGCGAGGCCCACCCCGGCTCGCTCCGCACCACAAGTTCCCACAGGACATTCTCCTGGATGTCGGGCATGTAGCGGTTGATGTTCACACCCCACGCCCGCTCGTCGCCGTTGAAGCGCAGTTGCGAGAACGGCATGCGCATCTCGGCCGTCCACCCGAGCGAGTCGCGCTGCACGCGCGCCGACCACACGGGATCCCACGTGTAGTCGCGGTTCGTCACGTTGTCCTCGGGGTGGTACCAGTCCGTGCGGCTGCCCGCCGCGTTCACGCCGAAGGAGACCGCCGTGCGTTGGTTCAGGTAAGGATCGAGCGAGACGAGCAGCCGCTCGGAGCCGGTGTTCTGGTCGCGCCGGGTGCGGTAGGCCTGGATGCCTTCGGGGTCGTCCGTGAACATCCGCCCGGCGACCCACAGCGCCTCGGCGTCGAACGCGAACGCGACCTCCGTGCGCCGCGTGCCGGGCTCGCCCTCGTCCGGCTCCCGCTGCCAGAACGAGGTGACGAACTCGGCTTCCTCCCAGACCGCGTCATCCAGGAAACCGTCCAGGCGCAGCGTTCGTTCCGCGTCGCGCGTGGCCCGCATCTCCTGCCGGTCCTCAACGCCGATTCCCTGGGCACGCAACTCGCCGACGCCAAGGGGCCCTGGGCCGCCGACTCCGCCGACGACGCTCAGGCCGGCGGCGATAGCGGCCGCGAGCGCAATTCGGCGGGTGAGGGGCAGTCCCTGCCGCGCGTCGACTCGTGGAGCCTTCACTCTTGGAGGAAGATGCTCTTGGGGATGAACCCTGTGACGACCTGCGTGAGGTCGACGACCTCGCTCACGCGGAAGTCGACGGCGATGCTCGCCAAGGACAGCGCCTTGTCGGGGGCGAGTCCCTTCTCTTCCGTCAAGAATTCGACGACGAGCCGGACGGCTTCGCGCGCCGCACGATCGAGATCCAGGTCGATCCCCATGATGAGGTAGTGCGTGTCGGTCTCGGCCCTCGGCGCGGGGATCGACACGTCCTTGTGGAGGACGAAGCGGAACACGCCCGTCAGCGACTGCTCGATCGCCGTTCCGCTCACCTCGCCGTCTCCCTGCGCCCCGTGCGGATCCCCCGCGTAGAAGAGCGCGCCCGGGTGGAAGACGGGGAGGTAGACCGTGGTACCGGCGGTGAGATCCTTCACGTCGAGGTTGCCGCCGAAGGGTCCCGGCGGACGCGAGGCCTGGACCCCCGCGACCGTCACCCCCGGCTCTCCCACGACCGGATCGGGCGCGACGGCGAGGATGCCCATGAACGGCGCCAGCGGCACCTGGATCTCCGGAGAGAAGAAGGCCACCTCCCGCCCGTCCACTTCACCTGTCCGGATCAGGTGTCGGCCGGCGGGGATGTCGAGCGGCTCGTCCTCCGGGGCGGCGCCGGGATAGCTCGGGGAGAAGATCCCGCCCTGCCCGCTGGTGGAGTTCACGCCCCACGGGACGCGCGTCTCGATGTCGAGGATCCGGATCTCGAGCATGTCGCCCGGCTCCGCGCCCTCGATGTGGATCGGTCCCGTGATGACGTGTCCGCTGCGGCCCTCCCGCGGGCGGTCCTCGCGCGAGGCCCAGAAGTCGATCACGTCGTTGAGAATCTCCTCCCGTGGAACGCCGAGCCCGGTCAGAAACGCGACCGGATCTTCGTTCTGCGTGGCGCCCACATGGGTCAGCGTCTCGATGCGGACGGTTTCGCCCGAGGAGATGCGGAGGACGGGTTCCTTGTCGATCGGATACCAGCCCCAGTTGAGCGTCTCCGGCCGCGACGCGACGAGATGGTCGGCCTCGATCTCCCCGGCGTCGGCGACGCTCGCGTCTTCGCCCGCGGGCGGCGCACACCCCAGCGCGAGCGCGCACCCCAACGTCAGCGTGCCGCCCATCACCACCAGGCCCGGCTTCATTTGACGCGACATGGAACGGTCTCCCACGCTGAGAGTGAACGTTTACAGTGGATCTTCCCGTTGCGGGAGGCAACGATCCGGGACGGAACCCGGATAAGACAGCGAGGATAACGATGCGAAACGGCAAACGGCGCGCGGGGACGGCGAGAAATCGCGCAGAAACCGGGGTCGGGGCACTCGCGCTCCTCGTCCTTCCGGTTCTCCTTCCTGCGTGCGCGAACCCGGAAGCGGGAGGGGCAGGCGAGACCGGCGTGACCAGCGAGACCGGCGCTCCGTCGTTCGCGGTCGACCCCGGCTGGCCGCGCGAGATGCCCGACCTCTGGATCATGGGTTCGGTGACGGGCGTGTTCGTCGACGCGAGTGACCACGTCTGGGTCACGCACCTCCCCGAGACGCTGACCCCGGAGGAGACGTCCGCGGTGCAGGATCCGCCGATCGGCACCTGCTGCGCCCCGGCCCCGGTCGTGATCGAGTTCGACGCGGACGGGAACGTGGTTCAAGGGTGGGGCGACCCCGCGACGCAGGACGTGTCCGAGTTCCCGCGCAACGCGCACGGCATCTTCGTCGACCACAACGATTACGTGTGGATCGGCACCTACCGGCACCACCGCGTCATGAAGTTCACGCGCTCAGGCGACCTCGTGATGACGATCGGCCGTTACGACGAGAACGCGGGGAGCGACGACCCGGAGCTTCTCGGCGGCCCCGCCGGCATCTGGGTGGACCCGGAGGACAACGAGGTCTTCATCGCCGACGGCTACCGGAACCGCCGCGTCGTCGTCTTCGACGGCGAGACGGGCGCCTACCTGCGCCACTGGGGCGCCTATGGCGAGCCGCCGGACGACGCCTACGAGTACGACTACGGAGGCCGTGCGTCGGACTCGGAGCCGCCGCGCCAGTTCTCCACGGTCCACGGCCTCGCCGGCTCGAACGACGGCCTCATCTACGTGGCCGACCGCCGCGGCAACCGCATCCAGGTGTTCGACCAGGAGGGCGCGTTCCAGGCCGAGAAGATCGTGGCTCCCCTGACGCGAGCCTCGGGTTCGGCCTTCGTCGTCGCGTTCTCACCCGACCCGGAGCAGCGCTGGCTCTACCTCGCCGACGGCACCAACCACAAGGTGTGGATCCTGCGCCGCAGCGACCTCGAGATCGTGGGGGAGTTCGGCCGCGGAGGGCGCCAACTCGGCCAGTTCCTGCGCCCCCACGGGATGAGCGTCGACTCCCGCGGCAACATCTACGTGGGCGAAGCCTCCACCGGCCGCCGAATCCAGCGCTTCACCCCCCGCTGATACGGCACTGGATTGAGACACGCCGCTCTCGGCCGGCTCAGGCACGACCATGTGAGCAGCGAACCTGGCGAGTGGTGGATTCACCGGGTGGCACCGTTTCACACGTCAGGAGACCCTGTCACACTCTTTCGTCGCCTTCGGGACGTCGTGGCCGCCATGCCACGCACCCATATCGTGACGGCGACGGACGATTACCTGCACGCCGTCTGCAGGACTCGAGTGGGGTTCCGCGACGATCTGGAGTTCCGGTGGTGTCCATCGGAGGGCGTCGCCCACGTCACGTCGGCGTCTCGCGTCGGCCTCTTCGATTGCGGGGTGAACCGGCGCAGGGTAGAACGGGTGCGCAGGATGCTTGAAGCAATCAATTCCGGACGGGCTTCAGCCCCCGGTGATGCGGTGTGAGCCAGCGGCCGCCCGGGTAATCCGTAGCTCCGTCCCCCGGTAGTTCTTCGCCTTGCGGGGCAGCGGAGGGTCATCTTCGAGCAAGCCGGGGATCATGGCTTGCTGCGAGGTCGTCTTGCCCGGAATCCGGACCTCGATCTCTCCAGCGTCTTCCATCGGAATCAGGGCCTTCGTCCTGAGCTGCGACGAGTGGTAGTCCGTCTTGTCGGACCTCACAAACTCCTTGACATCCTCGATGCGTACCCAGCCCTCCCCGCCAAATCTGTCCTTCAACGCGTCCCGTAGCGGTGCGAAGTTTGGTTGATCGACCCCAAGCAGCAGTTGGTCCGTCTGTCCTCCTCGGAAACTGAAGTTGCCGCCCGGATCGATGTTCCAGATCGCCGCCTTCATCTTGTCTGAAGCCAGGGGATGCCGACTCGCATGGAAGATGCTGTACTTGTGTCGACTGCCCTCGTGCAGGTCGAAGTGGATGACCTGCTCCGCCCCCGCCTTTCTGAGTTGTCGTTTATACAGATCGAAGAGGCACCGCCGACGCTCACCGCCGTCGCTCAGATCGGCGCAGGTTCTCCAGTCGGGACAGCCGTAGAGCAAGTCGAGAGGACCGCTGAATTCGTCACTACTGCGGAAACGGTTGATTTGTTCGTACATGACGGAGATGTAGACTTCACTCATCCGGTGAGCCAGGATGCGCTCCATGACGTGCATCGGGGTGTCGGAGACCCCGAAGGGGTCCACCATCGCGAAGCACGGAGGAAAAGACTTGTCGGCATCCGCGAGGGATTCAAGCTGCGGCGCGAATGTCTCGTCGAATGCGCCGCAGACTACCCGCACTTCGGAGCCCTGAGGCAATCGCGCCTTGAAGGGGGTCACTAGTCCGTCGAGATGCTCAGCCCGCTCCTGCTCATCCTCGATGAAGACAAACTTGACCTCAGCCTTGATTTTGTTTTTTGCCGAATGCTCAAGGAACGCATTCAGCGCGATGATCGGAGATCCGTCTTCGCCTCCCTTGTACTCGCCCGGACCCGCGAAGCCATCGAGGAAGATGATCCGCTCCTGTTTCAGGCCAAGGATCGGGAGCCACGCCTTCAGGTATTCCCTCAGTACGAGGTGCTTGCCGAGCGAGTGCGGCTTTAGGTCCCAGATTTTCTCTGTCGGCGCCGCCATCAGGTGACAGCTGCGATCGAGGCCGCCGACGCTACAACGTCGGGGAACTCGCTCCACTCCCGCCCGTCCAGGAGCCGGCCACCCGCCTTAGCCGTGTTCCCGCCCCACTGCTTGAAGAAGAAGGGCACGGAATCCCGCCGACACTGCTCGCGGATCGTACACGCCCAGCTCGATTCCATGGATCGATGATTCGGCCCGCTTTCACCTCCGACGATGACCCAGTGGATGCCGTCGAGGTCCAAGTCCAGAGGCCCCAGCAGTGGTTCACACGACAGAAAGCGCACCGCCGCTGGAACGCGAATCAAGTGCGACCGGCGGTAGGCAACCCTCTGGTCTTCAATCGATGTGCCCAGCCAGATATGCGCAGGGATTTCGGCGTACCCTAACTCCTCGGCGTTTGACGCCCAGAAGGCGGCCGCCCGGGCCGGACGCTTGGTCAGCACCTGATAAATGTGGCGATCGCAGGTCAGCATGACTTCGAAGATTCTCCGCACGAATTGCTGCGGGATGTCCTTGTGGAAGAGATCGGACATCGAGTTCACGAAGATCATCCGTGGCTGGGACCAGCGTTCGGGTTGCCCCAGACGCTCGGGCCACAGCCTCACGGCAAACGGATCCTCCGCGTTCTCCTCCGTTTCGACCGCGGGCCGACGAGGCAGATACGTATGCCTGAGTCGGCGGCGGGCGAACGCCGCCGCGTAACAGTTGTCGCAACCGGCGCTTACCTTCGTGCATCCGGTAACCGGATTCCACGTGGCGTCGGTCCATTCGATTGCTGTTTGTTCACCCATGCTGCTGATACCTGTGATTGGGCATCTGCCGAGATGTCGTCACCGAATAAAAACCGAATATCGACCGGGTTGCAACCCCGAATGAGGTCGGATGAGAGTGTCTGCAATCAAAATACCGGCACCCGTTAACCACGAATCAACTCAGCCACGGTTGCCCTCGCCCCACGCGGAGGTGAGGGGCTCCCCGTCGATGAAGCGGCCGGGGCGGAAGGGCGAGAGGTCGATCGTTGGCGCCTCGCCGCAGATCACATCGGCGAGCGCTTCGCCGATGGGCGGGCCGAGCTTGAAGCCGTGGCCGCTGCCGCCGAAGAAGGCGTAGTAGCCCTCCAGGCCCGGCTCCGTACCCACGATCGGGTGCCAGTCGTCCGTGATCGTGTAGAGCGAGGCGTAGCCGCCCAGGTGCCGGGCGCGGGACAGAGCGGGGATTCTCTGGAACAGCGGGCGCTCGATGCGTTCGCGCACCTCCGGATCGAGGGCCGGATCGCACTCGTCGGGATCCACCGGCTCGATGTCCTTGGGCGCCCCCAGCCCGACGATGAGGCGATCTTCGCCGTGGGGTCGCAGGTAGACGCGCAGGCCCGGGTCCGAGACTACGGGGAGAGCGCCGAAACCGGCCGGCATTTCCACGAAGAGATCGCTCTCGCGACTCCAGCGCAGCGAGTACTTGAGTCCGAGCCACGAGCCGACGCGACCGGCCCAGGGGCCGGCGGCATTCACGACGACGTTCGTCGCGATCGTCCCCTCCTCGGTCTCCACTGCGATCACCTGGTCTCCGTGCAGGCGGACGCCCGTGGCCGCGATGCCGGCGCGGGGTTCGAGTCCCCATGGGCGGGCCGCCGCCACGAGGCTCTCCACCGTCCGCGTGGGGTCGGCGTAGCCCGAGCGAGGCTCGAGGATCCCGTACGACACACCGTCCAGCGAGAGTGGCGGTGCGCGGTCCGCCACCTCGTCCACGGTGAGGCGTTCGACGTCGATGGCGTGGCGACGCTCGGATTCGAGGATGTGTTCCCCGGCGGCGCGCAGGCGCTCGCCAATCAGGAGGAGGAAGCCGATGGGCCGGAACCCGCAGTCGCCGCCGAGCAGGTCCCGGTCGTTCTCGAACATGTGAAGGGCCCGTTTCGCCAGTTCGAGCGTGATCGGATTCGAGTAGTACGTGCGGACGATCGCGGCGGAGTGCCCCGTGCTCACGCCCGCCAGGCGTCCCTTCTCGAGCAGGACGACGCGGCCGAACCCCTTCTTCGCGAGGAAGTGGGCGGCGCTGGCCCCCATGATCCCGCCCCCGATGACGACGGCATCGGCCGTCTTCGACCCCGGAGTGGTCGCCCCGCTCATCCGCGCAGTCTCTCGGTCTCCGCGAGGTCGACGGCCCATTCCCCTGAGTTGATCGCCACGCCGTAGGCCTGCCGCGCCCGGGCGCGCGAGATCTTGCCTTCGCGCACGTCCCGGAGCACGGCCTCCGGGTCCCGCTCGTGAGCCGGTCCGAATCCGCCGCCGCCCGCCGTCTCGATCCGCACTCGATCGCCGGCCGCCAACTGCACCGTCGCCTTCGAGCCGAGATCCCGCGCCTCTCCTCCCGAGATCAGCCGGTAGCTCGCCACCCTCCCGTCGCCGCCGCCGTGCAGGCCGTGGGCCGGGAACCGCGCGCGGTCGGCCAGCGTCGTGAACGTCGGCTCATGACCCACGAACTCGTACTCGCGGCACAGCGCGAGGCCGCCCCGGTGCCGACCCGCCCCCTCCGAGTCGGGCACGAGGCTGTACTCGTGGATCCGCACCGGATAGTTGAGTTCGGTCTCCTCGATGGGCGCGTTCTGGGTGTTCTGGATGTGGGTCTGGACCGCGTCCGGGCCGTCGGCATCGTGCCGCCCGCCGTACCCGCCCGCGAGCGTCTCGAGGAAGCAGTAGTACTCACCGGTCGCCGGATCCTCGCCACCGAATCCGACGTGGCAGATCATCCCCTTCGTTCCCGCGGGCACGCACTCCGGCATGGGGTCGGCGAGCGCCCGGAACATGATGTCGCACAGCCGCATCGCGACTTCCCACCCACCGACCACCCCGGCCGGCGGCCGGACGTTCACCGCGGATCCCTCGGGCGCCACCACCTCGATCGGGCGGTAGAAGCCCTCGTTCAGTGGGATGTCGGGGTCGACCAGGCACTTGAGCACGTAGACGCAGGCGGTGAAGCACTGCGTCAGGTTGCAGTTCATCGGCGCCGCGCGTTGCGCGTCGGTCCCCGTGAAATCGAAGCGTGCGGTCGAGCCGTCGAAGCGGATCCGGACCTTCAGGTGCACGGGCTCCCCGGTGATCCCGTCGTCGTCGAGGCACCCCTCCGCCGCGAACTCTCCCCGCGGAAGCTCCGCCAACTCCGCCCGCAGCCGCCGCTCGCTGTACTCGATCATGCGGTCCATGTAGGAGCGCAGCATCTCCGGGCCGTAGCGCTCCCACAGCGCGGACAGCCGCCGCAGCCCGATCTCGTTCGCCGCCTGCTGCGCCCGCAGGTCGCCCGCCACCTCCTTCTTGGCGCGCACGTTGGCGAGCATGAGCTTCAGCACGTCGTCCACCAGGTCGCCGCCATCGAAGAGCTTCACGACGGGCAGGATGATCCCCTCCTGGTAGATCTCCCGGAACGCCCCGATGCTCGCCGGCGCCCCGCCTCCCACGTCCACGTGGTGACAGCAGTTGGCGACGTATCCCACCCGTTCGCCCCCGTGGAAAAAGGGGGTGATGAGGAAGACATCGTTGAGGTGGCTCGCCTGCCGGTGCGGATCGTTGACCAGCAGCCCGTCCCCCGGACCGAGCGTCCCCTCCCCGTGCTCGGCCTCGTACTCGGCCACCGCGCGCGGGACGAGCCGCCCGATCGTCACCAGGTGCGCGGGCTGGCAGAAGGCCTGGGCGATCATCCGCCCGTCCGCGTCCACGAAGGCGCACGAATAGTCGAGCCGCGTCTTGATGTTGGTCGAATAGGCGGTGCGCTGGAGCGTGACCGACATCTCCTCCGTCGCCTCCACGAGCGCGTTCCGGATGACCTCGAACAAGACCGGATCCACGGTGCCCCCGGCGCGGCTCTCAGGCTGCGGCATTGCGGCCCCCCGTTCGAGTTTCGAGACGCGCCCCGATCCACAGAATCAGGATCGTGAGGGGAAGCCCGACGAGGATCGGGTCCAGTTCCCAGATGATGACGACGGCGCCCACCTCGCGGATCGCCCCGAACGTCTGCCACGCGGCCTGGATCCCGGCGCCGATGAGCATCGCCGCCATGACCGTCCGCGGCGCCTCCCGCAGCGATGGGAAGAGGACGATCCCGATCAGCGCGGGGGCGACCGAGGCTCCCATGATCCGTCCCCCGATCCAGAACAGTTCGATGAGAAGCGGCAGCGCGAGGTAGAGCGCGGCCGCCAGCGCCCCTACGAGGAGGACGTTGAGGCGGTACACCCACAGTTGTCGGGCGGCGCTGGCCGTGGGGGCGATGAAGCGCGCGTACAGATCGAGCGTGAAGTTGGAGGCGATCGTGTTGATCGTGCTGGAGAGCGTCGACATGCTCGCCGCCAGCACGCACACGACGACGAGGCTCGCCAGTTCGTTCCCCGCCGCCCCGAACGCGAGCGTGACGAAGGCGTCCTCCGCCGCGAGGCCGGGCCCGTAGATCGTCCGGGCGACGATCCCGATCAGCGGCGGCGTCATGTACCAGATCGAGGCGATGACCCCGCCGTAGAGGAATCCTCGCCGGGCCACATCCGCGCTCCGCGCCGCGAATCCGCGCTGGATGAGCCCCTGGTAGGCGCCGGTGATCGCCAGACCGATGACGATCCACGCCAGGACCTGTGTGACGCCGGCCCGCCCGAAGATGTCGATCAGCGCCGGATCGACGTTGGCGCTCAGCCCGCCGAACCCTCCGGCGGCGGCGAGTCCCGCCACCAGCACGGCGATCGAACCGGCCAGGATGATGAAGAACTGGATCGCGTCGGTGGCCATCACCGCCCACATGCCGCCCAGAAACACGTAGACCGACGTCACGCCGAGCCAGAGGAGGAGCGACTGGGCCACCGAGAGGCCGAGGACCGCTGTGGTGACGAGGGTCAGCGCGCCGATCGTCCCCGCCGTGACGCCCATGTCCCGCAGGATCACGAGAAAAAGCGAGACGATCCGGTGCCGGGGGCCGAAGCAGCGGCCGAAGAATTCCGGGATCGTGATGACGCCGGTCTCCCACAGACGCGGGATGATGAAGTACGCGATCCAGATCGTGCCCAGCATGAAGGAGCCTCCGCTCCAGTACGCGTCGAGGCCGAAGTCCGCGCCGAGCGCCGAGATCCCGATCAGCGTGGTCCCGTTGATCCAGGTGGCGGCGACGGAGAAGGCGATGAGCCACACCCCCGAGTTGCGTCCGGCCACCGCCATGTCCTCGACGGAGCGCACGCGCCGCCGGAACCACACGCCGATCCCCAGCATGAGGGCGAGGTAGCCCCCGATGAGCCACCACGAGAGCTGCACGCCATCCATCATCGCGTGCCCCCCGGCCTATCCACGCAGGAGCCAGCCCCAGAGCCCGATGTAGCCGAAGCCCAGGAGCACGAGGATGAGGAGCGCCAGCCAGGGCTTGAGGCGCCCTCCGCGCGAGTCCGGCCCGTTCACGCAGCGCCCCCCGTAGAGATGAGGAGGTTCCCGAAATCGTCCACTGCGGCACGGTACCCCGCATGCACGAGCGTCGTGGAGTCGACTTCCTCGATGATGGCGGGCCCCGGGACGATGTGGCCCGCCGACAGCCGCGCCCGGTCGTAGATCGCGGTCTCGACGAAGCCGCCGGCGTCCGAGAAGAACACCTGCCTCATCCCCCGCTGCGCGTCCGACAGGCCCCCACCGTTCGAGCCGATTCTCGGGAGCCGCGGCCGCGCGATCCTGCCGATGGCCGTGACGGTGAAGTTCACGAGTTCGACGGGCTGCTCCGGGTACCCGTGCCCGTATGCCCGCTCGTGCTCCACATGGAAGCGGCCCACCGCGTCGGCCAGCGCCGCGGCGTCCAACCCGGCAGTGTCCAACCCCGCGTCCGCCCTCCCGGCCGCGCCGTCGTGCGGCAACGGCACCGCCACCTCGGAGGACTGTCCGGCATACCGCATCTCGATTCCGCGCCGGAAGTCCATCTCCTCGGGGGCCACGCCCTCGCGTCGGAGCGTGCGCCGACCCTCCTCCTCCATCCCTTCGAAGAGCGACCGGATCCGCGCCGTGAAATCAGCGGGCACCCCGTCCGCGGCGGCGGCGGACATGACCTGCGTGCGCGAGAACTCGTGCCTCAGGTCCGTGACGAGGAGGCCCAGGGCGGAGGCCGTCCCCGGACTCGGGGGGATCACGAGCGCCGGAATCTGCATCTCCATGCAGAGCCGGTTCGCGTGCAGCGGTCCGGCCCCTCCGAAGGCGACCATCGTCAATTCCCGCGGGTCGTTGCCCCGGCGCACCGTCACGAGCCGCAGCGCGTTGATCATCGTCGCGTTCGCGATCTCGATGATCCCGTTGGCCGCCTCGATCGGGTCCAGGCCCAGCGGGTCGGCGCACCGTTCGCGGATTCCCGCGGCGGCCGCCTGCACGTCGAGGGCCATCTCGCCGCCGAGGAAGTAGTCCGGGTTCAGCCGACCGAGCACGAGGTTGGCGTCCGTGATCGTGGGCTCCGTCCCGCCCCTCCCGTAGCAGATGGGCCCCGGGTCGGCGCCCGCGCTCCGGGGTCCCACACGGAGCCCTCCGCCGGCGTCCACCCAGGCGAGGCTCCCCCCGCCCGCACCCACTTCCACGAGATCGATGACCGGCGTGCGGATCGGGTAACCGGCGGCCCGCGTCATCCCCTGCCCCGGCTGGGCCTGCGCGCCCACCTCGTATTCCTTCGTGACCCTGGGACTGCCATCGAGGACGAGGCCGGCCTTCGCCGTCGTCCCGCCCATGTCGAAGGAAATCAGATCCTCGTGGCCCAGCTGGCCCGCGATGAAGTTGGCGGAGACCACGCCCGCGGCAGGTCCCGACTCGACCATGAACACCGGTTTGCTCGCCGCCTGTTCCGCGGTCAGCACCCCACCGTTGGACTGCATGACGAGCAGCTCGGCCTCCAGTCCGGCGCGACCCAGCCCCTCCTCGATCCCGGCCAGATAGCGCGCCACCACGGGGATGATGCAGGCGTTGATCACACAGGTACTGGCCCGGAAGTACTCCCGGAACTCCGGACACACGCTCGATGACAGAGATATGAGAAGCTCCGGATCCTCTTCGCGAAGGATCTCGGCGACGCGCGTCTCGTGAACGGGGTTCGCGTAGCCGTGCAGGAGACACACCGCCACGGACCGGACGCCTTGCTCCCGCAGCGCCGCGGAGATCTCCCGGACGGCGTCCTCCTCGAGAGGCCGGAGCACCCCGCCGGCCGCGTCCAGTCTCTCCGGCACCTCGTAGCACAGGTCGCGCGGGACGAGCGGGCGGAGCTTCTCGAAGTGGACATCGTAGAGCGAAGGCCGGACCTGGCGGGCGATCTCGAGCATGTCGCCGAAACCCTCGGTGGTCACGAAGGCCGTCTTCGGCGTCTTCCCCTCGATGAGCGAGTTCGTGGCGACGGTCGTGCCGTGGACGAGGTGGGAGATGGCCCCGGGATCGACCCCGCCCGTCTCGAGCGCGCGCTCCACCGCCGCCATGAAGCCGATGGAGGGATCGGCGGGCGTGGACGGGACCTTGGCCGTATCGATGCGCCCCGTCTGCTCACAGATCAGGACCGCGTCCGTGAAGGTGCCGCCCACATCTATCCCGAGGTGGAACTGGTTGCCCGTCATCGCGCCACCAACCTTCGACGCGGCCGCTTCCCCGGACAAGGCGCGCCGCCGAGCACGATCGAGCGTGCCGCTGTCCGCCGCGTCTGGACGCTCCGGACCGGACCCATAGGTTGGGAATCGCGGGGCCATCGTCGCGGATCGTCCCCTCGCACACGCACCGGAGGAGGCCACATGGACCGCAGATCGTTCGTTCGAGCCGGGCTGGCGGGAGCGGGGATGGCCGGACTGGGCGCCGCGTTCGACCCGGAGGCGCTGGCCGGGAGCACCGAAGCCCGGGATCGCGCCCTCTCCGCGGAGGCCGACGGGGATGTGGTCATCGTGAAGGACGTGCCGGTCCCCATGCGTGACGGCCTCGACCTCATGACCGACCTCTATCTGCCGGCGGAGGACGGCGTCCCGCTGGAGGAACCCCTTCCTGCAGTCCTCGCGCGGACCCCCTACGACAAGATGCGGCCGATCTCGATCGACCACGCGATGTTCTTCGCGCGCAACGGCTACGTCTCGGTAGTCCAGGACTGTCGCGGGCGCTTCAACTCCGGGGGAGACTTCTTCCCCTTCGTGCAGGAGCCGGAGGACGGCTACGACACGGTGGAGTGGGTCGCGCGGCACCCGTCCTGCGACGGGCAGGTGGGCACGTACGGCGTCTCTTACCAGGCGTGGGTCCAATTCGAGACCGCGACGCTGAACCCGCCCGGGCTCAAGACGATGATCCCGTACGAAGGGCCGACGAACGCCTACACCTACAGCATGAAGTGCGGCGGTGCCCTGGGTCTGGGGCTGCTGCAGTGGATTCTGTCCGTCGCGTCGAACGGGAACGAGGCGCGGGCGAACCCGCAGATCACCGAGGCGATCGACGAGATGCGCACGGGGCAGACGTTCCTCGAGTGGGCGTCGCGCATCCCGTGGCGGCGCGGAGAGACGCCCCTCAGCCTCGCACCGACCTACGAGGAAGCCGCCTTCCAGCTCTACTTCGAGAACTACGACTACAGCGACTTCTGGCGGCAGCCGGGTCTGGGCATGGACGAGCACTTCGCGTCGTACCCGGACATGCCGATCCTGTGGGTGGTGGGCTGGTTCGACTGGTATCCGCGCACGATCAGCGACGGCTACCAGGCGATGGTCGATTTGGGGCGGGAGAACCAGCACATCCTCATCGGGCCGTGGACGCACAACAACTTCGCCTCGTCGATCGGGGACGTGAACTTCGGCACGGAGGGCGCCCGGGTCGTCACCTACGATGACTACCTGAACCTCGAACTGCGCTGGTTCGACCGCTGGCTCAAGGGCGATGACAGCGCTGATGTGTGGGCACCCGCGAAGTACTTCATCATGGGCGGCGGCGATGGCCGGAGGGCCGAGAACGGCCGCATCAACCAAGGCGGCGAGTGGCGCTACGAGGAGAGCTGGCCCCCGGCTGTGGCTCAACCCACCGAGTTCTATCTGCACGAAGGAGGAGCGCTCGCTCCGGAGGTGCCGTCCGCGCGCTCTGCCTCGACGACCTACACCTACGACCCGCGCAACACGGTCTCGAGCAACGGCCGCTGCATCGTGGCGTACGGACCGGCGCTCGAGTTCGGGTTCCAAGGGATGGGCCCCCGCGACCAGATCGAGATGGAGACGCTGCCCGGCCACGGGATCCCCGGCATGCCGATCGCCTCCCGCCCGGACGTGCTCGTGTTCCAGACCGACCCGCTCCCCGATGACCTGACGATCGCCGGAGACATCACTGCAGTCCTCTTCATCTCATCCGACGCGCCAGACACCGACTTCTACGTGAAGCTGCTCGACGTCCATCCGACGAGCCCGGACTACCCGAGCGGGTACGCGTTCCCGGTCTCCGAGGGGATCCTCCGCGCGCGCTACCGGGACGGGTTCGAGCAATCGGTGCTCATGACGGAGGGCGAGGTCTACCGGCTCGAGTTCCCGCTCGAGCCCTCGGCGAACCTGTTCAAGGCGGGACACCGCATCCGGGTCGATGTCTACAGCAGCAGCTTCCCCAACTTCGACATCAACCGGAACACGGGGGATCCGCGCGACCGCCGGTGGCGCGTCGCGAACAACACGGTCCACCACGAGGCCGCAAACGCCTCGCACGTCCTGCTGCCCCTGATGCCGTAGCGAGCGTATCGGGCCGCGACGCTACCTCTTCGGCGTCCCCGCGGCCCAGTCGAGGGCGATGGGGTTGGTGGGCAGCGCTCCGATGTCGACGATTCGGCCGCCCTTGATGACCACCGAGAGCTGCCGGATGTTCGCGATGTCGGCGAGCGGGTCCGCGTCGAGGACAACGATGTCCGCCGCCTTCCCCGCCTCCAGCGTGCCGTACTCGTCCAGCGCCTTGCTCGCGATGGCGCCGTTCTTTGTCGCGGCGACGATCGCCTCCGACGGCGTCATGCCGAGTTCGACCAGCCCCTCGATCGCGAAGATCGTGCCCAGGCCCGGCAGCTGGTGCTCCATGTTCTCGGGTTCATCGCGCAGGAAGTCCGCGGCCACACCGCCGCGCCCGAAGAGCGTGTTGTCGGTGCCGACCGTCACGATGCAACCGGCCTCGATCAGCTTTTTCGCGTTCGTGCGCTTCGTCGTATAGCGCCCCTCCATCACGGATCCCGGCTGCGGGAGACCGGTGTCCTGGACGCGGCGGCGGATCTCCGCGGTCGTCGGGGGGATGCGCCGCCGGCGGTCGGAGGCCTGGACCTCGGCGAGATCCTCCCGCGCGCGCTCCATGTTGCGGACGTGGAACTGCCAGCTGGGGCCCGTGAACTGGTTGATGAGCATCGAGCACACGATGTCGCGCTCCACGATCATGTCGACGAGTTCATCGGTGATCGTGCGGTTCCCGACGTTGTCCGGGTGCTGGATGAGGTCGATGCCGGCGAGGATCGAGAGGCGCAGGCCCTCAAGGCTCGTGGCGTGGGTCTCGGCGATGAGTCCGCGCTTGTGCGTCTCCTCGACGATCACCCGCTGGGCGCGCGGCGAGAAGGAGATCCCCGCCGGATAGTTGAAGTGGTGCGTGGCGCCGTACTTGATGAAGTCGGGCCCGTGATCGAGGTAGCCGTTGATCGCGACGCGCAGTTCGTCGGGCGTCATGTGCATCATCTCTTCGCCGCTTCCGAGCGTGACCTCGTCGTTCATCCGCTCGGCGAAGAAGCTGATCTCCGACTCCGGGAGCCCGGCGAAGGTCTCCGAGGCGGGGCCGCCCCAGCCCACGATGTTGCCGGCGAGGTACGTGCGCGGGCCGATCTCCTCACCCGAGTCGATCTTCTTCTTGACCCGCTGCATGGGACGCAGGACGCCGTAGCTGTCCCGGACCGTCGTCACGCCGTGCTTGAGGTGGAGTTGAAGCCCCTGGAGGATGACCTGCTCGTGGTGCGCCCAGTACGCCGCGTGCTCCTCGACGCGGCCTCCGCGACCGAAGGCGAGCGACATGTGGACGTTGGTGTCCACGAACCCCGGCGTGACGAACTTGCCGGTTCCGTAGATCACCTCCGCGCCGCCGGGGACTGCGACGTCGGCGCTCGGACCCACCGCAGTGATACGGTCGCCCTCGATCACGAGGGTCCCGTCGGCGATCGGGGCGCCTCCGTTTCCGTCGATGATCGTCGCCCCGACGATGGCCAGCGGCGTGGAGGCCTCCTGGGAGACCGCCGAGCCTGGCGCGGAGAGGAAGGACAGGAAGGAAACCGCCGTGACAACCGTTCGTGAGCCCATGGTTCCTCTCCTCCGGGGAAACGTCTCTATCCCGTACGTAGACTCCGCGCGCTCTCGGGCATCTCCCACCAGGTCCAGCCGCGGCCGAAATGGCCGAAGTCGAAGTGGTTCGGGTGCAGGCATTCGGCGAGGATCTCGGCCGACTCGACCACGCGGGGGCCGGGGCGGTTGAAGTACTGGTTCCCGTCCGTCATCACGACGCGTCCGTTGCGGACGGCGGACAACTGTTCCCACTCGGGGCGTGTGACGAGAGCCGTCATCTCGCGGCGGGCGCGTTCGAGGTCGAAGCCGCACGGCATGATCGCGATCACGTCCGGGTCGACCTCGACGAGCCGTTCGATCTCGACGTAGCCGGAGTGCTTCCCGGCTTCACCGAGCGGGTCCGTGCCGCCGGCGATCTCCACCAGTTCCGGGACCCAGTTCCCCGCCATCATCAGCGGGTCGGTCCACTCGATGCAGCCCACCGAGGGGCGGGACTCCAGGGATCGCGTGCGGGCGCGGAGCGCATCGAGCCGGGCCGTCAGCCGAGCCACGAGTTCGTCGGCGCGGGCCGGCTCCCCGAGCGCGGAGGCGACGGAGCGGATGTCCTTCCACACATCCCCCAGCGCCATCGGCTCGAGCGACACGATGGCCGGGTTCGAGGTGACGAGTTCGCACACGGCGCGCTCGACGTCCTGCAGGCTGGCGGCGCACACCTCGCACTGCGTCTGCGTGACGATGACGGTCGGGGCAAGCTGGTTCAGTAGATCCGGATCGACCCGGTACACCGAGAGTCCGTCGCCGACGAGCGAGCGGACCTGGTCGTCGATCTCCTTGCTGCTCGCCTCCACCTTCACCTTCGAGGAGCAGCAGGCGGGGAGGCGCTCGACGCCGGGCGGGTAGTCGCATTCGTGGGACCGGCCCACGAGTGCGTCCTCGAAGCCGAGGGCGCACACGATCTCCGTCGCGCTGGCGATGAGCGAGACGACGCGGTGGGTCATCGCGCCACCCTCAGGTACGGCTGGATGCCAAACGGTACCCGGGGACGGCGGTCGGCTTCGTCAGGGCGACGCGACTGAACAGGACCGGCAGGAAGACCGCCATGCTGACCAGCGTGTTCCGCAGGTACGGAATCGCCATCACGTAGCACTCGACGAGGCCGGCGAAGTTGAGCGGATAGATCGCGCCGCCGCCGAACGCCCACACGCCGAAGTTGCTGAACACGAAGAACGCAAGCGACGACCCGAGCCCCGCGCCGGCGACGCGCTTCCACGACCGCCCGCGCCGGAGGGAAAAGCCGATGAACGCGACGAGGGCGACCGAGAGATAGATCACCGGCTGGTGCGCGTAGAACGCCCAGTCGGCGCGTCCGGTGAGTGCCCAGACCCCGAGGTCTCCGAGCAGCCAGGCCGCGAACGGGACCAGGTACGCCATGCGGGCCCGCGCGAACATGGCTCCGCCGAACAGGCAGAGAGGCAGGAACGGCGAGAAGTTCCACGGATAGACCGTGTTGCCGGGCTCGACCGTCATCCCGAACTGCGCCAGCACGTAGGGAATCAGCCGCACGGCGACGCTCACGGCGAGCAATGCGAGGATCACGGACAGCCGAGGTTTCATGGTCCCAATCCTCCGTGTTCATGGCTGGGCAAAAAAAATCGGGGCGGCGAGATTTGAACTCGCGACCTCCTGAACCCCATTCAGGCGCGCTACCGGGCTGCGCCACGCCCCGACGTGGACCGTGAAGCTAGCTTGTACCGTGATAGGGTCAAGCTGACGGCCGAACGGTTCGGCCCGGGAACGAGAGAGGAGTGAGTAAGAGAAACTGAGCGTAGCGCCCCCATCGTCATATCCATATATTTGGATTTATGGATACGATGATCGCCCAAGCGCCGGCGCCGACACGGGACCTTCTCTCCCGCTTCGAATCCCTCGGGGACGAGAACCGGCTCCGGATTCTCACCCTGCTGGACCGTAACGAGTTCACGGTGTCGGAACTCGTCTCCGTCCTGCAGCTGCCGCAGTCCACGGTTTCGCGTCACCTCCGGGTGCTCGCGGACGATGGCTGGGTGCGCCGGCGGCAGGAGGGGAAGACCCGGTACTACCGGATGGACGGCGAACTCGAGTCGGGGGCCCGGGAACTCTGGCGGCTGGCGGAGGGGAGCCTCGCCGGCGCCCGCTGGATCCGGGACGATGCGGAACGGGCCGAGAGTGTACTCGCAGAGCGCCGCGGGCGCGCCGCAGCCTTCTTCTCGGAATCTGCGGCCGAGTGGGACACCCTCCGCGATGACTTGTTCGGGAGCGACGCACGGTTCGCACCGCTCTTCGGTCTGTTCGATCCGGAGTGGACCGTGGGGGACCTCGGCGCGGGGACCGGAACGCTCGCAAACATGATTGCACCCTTCGTGACGCGAGTCGTCGCGGTCGACCGGTCACCGGAAATGCTGGCGGCGGCGGCTGTACGCCTTGGCGAGCGCGACAATGTCGACATCCGCGAGGGCGAACTGGAATCGCTCCCGATCGACGACGATGCACTGGACCTCGCCGTGTTGATGCTCGTGCTCCACTTCGCGCTGGACCCCGGACGGGTGCTGGCCGAAGCGGCCCGCGCCCTGGCCCCGGGCGGACGCCTGCTCGTGCTGGACATGCGCGCGCACGAGAGAGACGAATACCGGGAGACGATGGGCCACCTCTGGCCCGGCTTCACCGAGGATCAGATGCGGGACTGGACGCGTCTCGCCGGCCTCGAAGCGTACCATCACATTCCGCTCGCGCCGGAGCCCGAGGCGTCGGGGCCGGCGCTCTTCGCCGCCACCGCCCGGAAAACTGTCTGAAAGCTGTCTGAACCTGCCTGAACACCGAAGGAGATACACGATGGAAAGCGCCGTACTACACGACATGACCGAGACCGCCGCCGGCCGGCTTCCGTTCAAGGTGGCCGACCTGAGCCTGGCGGAGTGGGGCCGCAAGGAGATCCGGCTCGCCGAGCACGAGATGCCGGGGCTGATGTCCGTGCGGGCGGAATACCGGGACGCGCAGCCGCTGGCGGGACGGAAGGTGATGGGCTCGCTGCACATGACCGTGCAGACGGCCGTCCTCATCGAGACGCTGGCCGATCTGGGCGCGGACGTGCGCTGGGTCTCCTGCAACATCTTCTCGACCCAGGATCACGCGGCAGCAGCAGCAGCCGTGGGCCCCGACGGCACGCCCGACGACCCCCGCGGCGTCCCGGTCTTCGCCTGGAAGGGCGAGACGCTCGAGGAGTACTGGTGGTGCACGGAGCAGGCGCTCCTGTGGCCCGACGGCTCGGGACCCGACCTCATCGTCGACGATGGCGGCGACGCGACACTTCTCCTCCACCGCGGTCTCGAGTTCGAGAAGGCGGGGGAGATTCCGGCCCTCGATCCCGAGACGGAGCCGGAGGAATGGGGCGTCATCCTCGAGACGCTGCGCCGGATCGCGGCGACGGATCCCGGACGCTGGGGACGCACGGCGCCCGCGATCCAGGGGGTGTCGGAGGAGACGACGACCGGCGTCCATCGCCTGTACGAGATGGCGTCGGAGGGCACGCTTCTCTTCCCCGCCATCAACGTGAACGACTCGGTGACGAAGTCGAAGTTCGACAACATCTACGGGTGCCGTCATTCGGTCATCGACGGGCTCAACCGAGCCTCGGACGTGATGATCTCGGGCAAGACGGCGGTGGTGTGCGGCTACGGCGAGGTCGGGAAGGGGTGCGCGCAGGCGCTCAAGGGCCAGGGCGCGCACGTCGTCGTCACCGAGATCGACCCGATCTGCGCGCTGCAGGCCGCGATGGAGGGCTTCCAGGTGCGGACGCTCGAGGACGTGGTGGAGACGGCGGACATCTTCATCACGGCGACGGGCAACCGCGACGTGATCACCTCCGGGCACATGGCGCGCATGAAGGACAAGGCGATCGTCGGAAACATCGGCCACTTCGACAACGAGATCGACATGGCCGGTCTCGGGAAGGCCGGCGTAACCCGGAACAACATCAAGCCCCAGTACGACGAGTTCGTGTTCGAGGACGGGCACTCGGTGCTCATCCTCTCCGAGGGGCGGCTGCTCAACCTGGGGAACGCGACGGGGCATCCGAGCTTCGTGATGAGCGCGAGCTTCACCAACCAGGTGCTGGCGCAGATCGAACTGGCGCGGAACAATGGCGCGTACGAGCGGCAGGTCTACATGCTGCCGAAGCATCTGGACGAGAAGGTGGCGCGCCTGCACCTCGATCACCTCGGCGCCCGCCTGACGGAAATGACGGAGACGCAGGCCGACTACATCGGCGTACCGAAGGATGGTCCGTTCAAGCCGGAGCATTACCGCTACTAGAGTTGAGGAGAAGTAACCATGGCGGCGAACCCGAAACAGCTGGTGGTCTTCGCTCCGCTCGCCCTGTTCGGGGCCTGCGGCGACGCCGGTCAGGGCGGGGCGACCGGCGCCCGCGGAACCCTCGAGGGTCCGGACGTGATGCTGGACCCCCTGACCGAAGAGGTCTTCACCGTCGGGTCGGTTGTCGGTGATGCGTGGGACACCTTCGGCAGCGTGAGTTCGGTGGCCTTCGACCGCGAGGGCAACCTGCACATCTTCGACTCCCAGGCCGAGCACATTCTGGTGGTCGGACGGGACGGATCGCTGCTGCGCACGGTGGGAGGACAGGGAGAGGGGCCGGGCGAGTTCAGCAACGCCAGCTCAGCCATCGTCGCCCGTGACGGCTCTTACACGGTGCTGGGCTTCTCGCAGGTCGATCTCTTCGACCCCGGTGGAACCTTCGTGCGGCGCGTCCAGATGGATGCGATCCTCTTTTCCGGTATGGCCCTCCCCGACGGACGCCTGGTCGCCTCGAGCTTCGTTTCGATGGACCCGTCTTCGCGGGCGGCGAGTTCCCCGGAAGAGGAAGGTCGGCCGATTCACCTCATCCCGCTGGATGGGACCGAGCCCGAGATTCTCTACACCGCCTGGATCCTCCCCGAGGATACCGACGACGACGCTTTCGACGTTGATGAGTCCAGGACTATCCGCATGTCGGCGGGGCGCGCCTTCGAGCCGGGACTCTACTACGATGTGCTGACCGACGGCCGGCTCGCCCTTGCCGACTCGATCGGCTACCGCGTGAAGCTGATCGGACTCGACGGGAGCGTCACCGGAGTCGTCGAGCGGCCGATTGCGCCGCTGGCCGTCGACGAAGCGATCATGGAGGCGGAGCGCGAGCGCTACCGTGAAGCCACCGCTCAGCTCCAAAACCTGCAATCGTCGTTCCAGGTAGAACGCGAAGGCGTGGAAGAGCTTGACTTCGCCGACGAAGTGCCGGTCATCGGAGACGTCGAGGTCGACTGGGAGGACCGGATCTGGGTGACCCGAAGGGGAGCGGACGGCAACCGCGACGGTGGTCCGACCGACATCGTGACGCCGGACGGCCGCTACATCGGCACTCTGGCCGCGGATGGACTGCAGACCCCAGCTGCTTTCGGCCCGGACGGCCTGCTGGCCTACATCGAACGGGACGAGCTGGATGTGCCCACCGTCCGGGTGATTCGACTGGTGTCGGTTGAACTGGAGGGCGTGGAACTGAAGGGCTGAGGGAACTCTATCGAGGCAGTCGAAAGCGGAAGGCGACGACCGTGTGCACCTCGAAGGTCGGGTCCATGACGACGCCGACGATGACGTCTTCGCCGAAGAACGGCGGCGGATCGGTCAGCAGCGGGGCCGGTACGACGACGGTGCCGGTGTAGCGTCCGTCGTACTCCAGAACGTCGAAGTACCGCGACGAGGCCATGCCTTCCGGGGGCCAACGCTCGACCCAGATCCGGTCGGAGGCTCCTACGTGGATGGAGTTGAAGGCCGGCAGCGAGTCCGGGATCTCGCCCCTGAGGATCTCCGGCGCAACGTGAAAAACTTCGTCCAGCGGGACGGGAAGCGAATCGAGGCGCGCGTCGAGCGCTCTCATGCTGTCGGCGCGCTCGGCCCGCGGCACCGGTCGTCGCTCTACCTCGGGGCCGTCGATCGTCCTCAGAAGCTCGCCGCCCTCGGCAAACTCGTAGAGTCGGTACGTCTCTCCGTCGCCCATGATGATCGTCCCGCGCCCGGTCATGTCCCAGTCCGCGCGGGAAGCGAAGGGAGGGCTGCTCAGTCCATGGACCATTCGGCCGCTCCAACCAGAACTGGTCGGAGAAGTACCACCGACCCGGTAGTAAGCCGTCCTCTGCCTCGAAAGGTCCCCCAGCTCGGGCACTTTGACCGTGTCGCTCGTTAGGCCCGCTTCGTCGTACTTCATGTAGAAGTATTCCGCAGGTCCCTCCGTCCAGAGTCGATAGTGCGGGTAGTAGTAGACGTCGTCCACCAGCCGAGCCCGCCAGGACTCGGAGTTGTAGTACGGCGGAATGCTCCACGTCTCGGCCACGGAATCCGGATACGCCGACATAGCACTGGTCGCGAAGGTGGTGATCCGGGATCCCCGCACGAAGAGGGTTCCATCGGCGGTGGGCAGGATGTCGACCGGCCGCGTGAACTCGCCGGGGCCCTCGCCTTCCCGTCCGATCCAGGCCATGAAGTCGCCATCGGGCCCGAACACACGAACCGACGGCGAAAGGCGGTCGGCGACGTATATCCGTCCTTGCTGATCGGCGGCCACGGACGTGACATCGCCGAAGATGTACTCGTCGCTCTCGGCTCCGATGCCGGAACTCCCGATGCGGGCGCTGACGACCGCCGTGACGGTGTCGGCCGAGACGCTCCGGACCGGACGGGCGACGGCGGCGGACATGCCCGCGATGCTGATCGCCACGGCAACGAGCCCGGCGGCGATGGTGCTCCGATGTCGGGGATGCGCGTCGAGGATGGCCAGGACTCTCTTTTCCAACGGGGGGTGCACGCGCTGGCCCATTGGTAGAGACAGCACCGGACGACCGGTGTGCGCGTCCGCCGCCAGCGCGAGGAGGTGGGTCGCGTAGTCCGACGGGCGCGTGCCGAGGGCCAGCACCTTCTCGTCGCAGGCCTCTTCGCGCGCCACCGCCGCGAAACGTGCCGCCAACCAGGTCAGCGGATGGATCCAGTAGATCGCGACCACGACCCGGGACATGAACTGCCGGAGCACGTCGCGCCGGTACACGTGGGTCATCTCATGCGTCAGCACGACGCGCCACCGCTCACGGGACCATCCTGCCGAGGATGTCGGGAGGAGGACGACAGGCCTCCATATGCCGCCCGTCATCGGCGTGGTGGCCGTCGGGCTGACGAGGAGTCGAACGTCGCCCCTGATCCCCAGCCGGCGGCGAACCGCCTCCGCCTGTCGAAGCCCGATGGGATCGCGGAGAGGACGAGCCGCGCGAACAAGTCGTGCGCACCGCACGGCGCTCACCCCCAGCGAGGCCAGTGCCGCCGTGCAGCCGACGGCCCAGAGGAGAAGTGCGAGCGGGATCGAGCGCGGTGGCGACACCGGATCCGCCACCGCGACCGCTGCGGATCCGACTTCCGGCAACGATGTGTCGGGGGCAGCAAGCCTGACGGGCGCGTCTCCGGCGACAGCGACCGCGGAGGCCTCCATCGACGGCGACGGGCGCTGCGGGGCCGGGCTACCGGCGGAGGGCAGGATGGGCACGTCCCACGAGGGGCCGAGGAGGCTCAGGGCGGGCAGCCCCAGGAGCAGGGAGAAGGTCATCGTCCACAGCAGATGACGCACGCCTGCGGAACCCTTTCGAGCGAGCCAGGCCAGAGCCAGCGCCGCCGACAGCAGGATCGTGGCCCTGATGACGAGGCCGGGCATGCTCAGGGAGTCGGGAACCAGCAGCGAGTCCATTATCGTCCCGCCTCGGACGCCTCGTCGATGAGCGCCTTGATCCGGGCTCGCTCAGCCGGGGTCAGTTTGGTCTCCTCCAGCTCGAGCAGCGAGGCGACGGCGCCTTCCACCGAGCCGCCGAAGAACGTCTTGAGGACGTGCCGCATCGCCGAACTGCGCGCCCTTTGTGCGGACACCGTGGGTGAATAGACGTACCGGGGACCGTTCCACTCCGCGGACAGATGTCCCTTCTCGACGAGGATCCTCAGCACCGAGCGGACGGCCGAATCGCTGGGAGGGTCGGTCATGCGCTCGCGGATGCGGGCGGCGGTGACGGCGCCCGCCTCGTGGACGATGTCCATGACTTCGCGCTCACGTCTGCTGAGCTGCGGCAGTTCGGTCAACGGGGCTCCACTCGTCCGGGCGTGGAGGCGAGCAACGGGGTCAGGCGCCCGCCGTCACCACCATGGTAAACTGGAGGAGCGGAAAAATCAACAGTTCGTTGAAATTTCAGCGGCGGCGGATTCCTGCACGCACTGGCTCATGGCGAATGGTCCGTGAGCGTGCGGGCTCCGGCAGGTCGCGCGGGATTCCGCGGAACCACGGTTTCCGGGGACCGGCTATCTCTGGTCGATCAGGCGGCCGGACAGGTACTTGTGGATTACGCTCGACAGTAGCGTCTGGTACGGGATCCCCTCCTCGCGCGCCCGTGCATGGGCAAGATCGAAGTCGCGTTCAGTGACCCTGAGGTTGACGCGACGGGTCTTCTTGAACGTGCTGCGGGCCGCCTCACGCGCGGTCATCATCTCGCCCTCAACGCCGGGGACGGGGCGCAACTCTCCCCGGTCGAACTTCTCCAGGATCTCCCGCTCTTCCCGGTTCAGTTGGTCGTTCATGGCGATTGCCTCCTCTGGTAGTCCCGCGTCGCTTTCCGGCTGGGGATGATCGTCTTCAGGAAACGCGTGCCGTCCTCGCTGATTACGAACGGGACGAGGTAGAGGTACCGGTCGACGTCCACGACGTAGATCATCTGCCCCGGGTACTTTTCCTGGTTCGGGTGTTCCAGCACGTCCACCAAGCCTCCGCGCTCAATCGCGGAAATCACTCGCTCGAACGAGATCCCGTCACTGACAACCCTCGCCTGACGTTCCGCTGTCAACAAGGCGTGTCAGCAGCCGAAGGGACAAATCCGCCGTGTGAAGGAGGGCTCCGTGAGCACGAGTACCGAACCACTGAAGCGTACGATTCGTTGGCTCCAGGTCTACTCCGCGCTGATGACCATCGCGCTGGCCGTGCTCTTCGTCAGGAGCGGGGCGGCTTCGGATGATGTGATCAGAACCCGTGGCCTGATCATCGAGGACGAGGCCGGGCGCGAGAGAATCCTCATCGGCGCCCCGGTCCCGGAGGCCGTCAACCGCGTTCGCACCGATGAGGCCCGGGTGCGGGAGATCTGGGGACCCCGGTTTCCGGACGCCTACATGGGCTACTACCAGGACTACGTTCACGAAACCACCGGGCTGCTGATTCTGAGCGAGGACGGGTTTGATCGCTTGGTCGTCGGGGATCCGGTGCCCGATCCGAACATCGGCAGGCGTCTCGCGCCGAGTACGGGCATGGTGATCAACGACCACGAGGGGTTCGAGCGGATGGGGTACGGCCTGAAGCCGATGGACGGCCGCTATCGCGTCAGTCTGGGCCTCGACACGGATCGCATCCAGGAGGGTCTCTTGCTGACCCTGGACGACGACGGCCTGAACGGCGTCACGGTGGGCACCGGGGCGAACGGGATCTTTCTTGGCAGTGCGCCCGCCGGACACGGGTGGACGGGCCTTGAGGAGGAGTTTCAGGGCCTGCTGGTACGGCGGGACGGCGAGATCGTGCACAAGATCAATCTCGCGGACGGCAACTGACGCAGTCAGCATCCGCCGATGCGATCGTCAGGCGGGCGCCTCGATGTCGATCTCGCGTGCCACCGAGGCGAAGTGGCGGACGTTCCAGCTGATGATCGTCGAGGCGCGAGCCTTCAGCGCGCATGCCGCGATGAGCATGTCGTACGTCTGTCCGCCGATCACTCCGCTTCGCTGGGCTTTGCGCAGCGCGCGCCAGGTTCTCGGCCGCCGTAAGGTGTACGACCGGCGTTTCGCCCCAGTTCGCCTCCAGTAGCGCGAGGGCGTCTGCGGATCGCAGGCGATTGGGTCCGAGTAGCCGGGTGAGGACGGCGTACGTTTCCGCCAGCGAATGAGCGGCAAGAACAAGCTCTTCGCCTCCCCGCTCGCGTCGCTCGATCGCGGCGCGGGTCCGCGCGTGGTGTTCATGCCAGGAGCAAACGATCGCGACGAGGGCGCTTGTGTCGCAGAGGTAGCGGGTCACCCGGCCCCTTGAGTCCCGCCCTCCGAGGGTGCGCCGGAGCGGAGGCCGGCGGTCGTCTCCTCGACCTCCGCCGCCGTCAGGACGGGCCGTCCCTCTCGCGGCACCGCGACCACGGCGGAACCGTGCCGTTCAAGCGAGACGTCCAGCGGTACGGGTTCGATCTCGACGCGGCCGTCCCGGACCCGGAATCGGACGCGGGTTCCGGGGCGTAACCGGCTCGCCTCCCGAACCGCCTTGGGCACAACCAGGCGGCCAGCTTTATCGATGGTAGTTTCCATGGTAATAATAATGCCATTTATGGCACCATCGATCAAGGTCCTGGGGGTGGAGGGATGGGTCGAGAGGGGCGCAGACAACGCTCGCCTGACGTGCCACTGTCACACTCGCAGCAGCGTGGGACCTAATCCGGTTTCCCCTCGAGACGCAGCGATCGCGTGTTGGAGCCGCCAACGGCCAGAGCCATATGAAGGAGGAACCCCTTGAGTCCGAGTCCCGAACGATTGACGCGTACGATTCGTTGGCTCCAGATCTACACGGCATTGATGACCGTCGCGCTGGTCGTGCTGTTCGTCAGAAGCGGGGCGGCAGCGGACGGCGTAATCAGAGCCCGGGGGCTTGTCATCGAGGACGCGGGCGGGCGCGAGAGAATCCTCATCGGCGCCCCGGTCCCCGAGGCCGCCAACCGTGTTCGTACCGATGAAGCTCGCGTGCGGGAGGTGTGGGCACCCGGGTTTCCGGACGCCTACATGGACTTCTACCAGGACTACAGCCACGAGACCAACGGCATCTTAATCCTCAGCGAGGACGGATTCGATCGCCTCGCCCTCGGAGATCCGGCGCCCGACCCCAACATCGGCAAGCGTAGCTCGCCGATCACGGGCATGGTGATCAACAACGCCGAAGGATTCGAGCGGACGGGGTACGGTCTGCTGCCGGTGGACGGCGGCTACAACGTCGGCCTGGGTCTCGACACGGATCGCATCGAAGAGGGTCTCGTCCTGATTCTGGAAGATGACGGCCCGCGCGGCGTTCTCGTGGGCACCGGACCGGACCGGATCTTTCTTGGCAGCGCGCCTGCCGAACACGATTGGACGGGCCTTGCGGAGGAGTTTCAGGGACTGCTGGTCCGGCGAGACGGCGAGACCGTGTACCAGATGAATCTCGCGGTCGACAACTGACGCGGCCGGCAAGGATCTTTGCGTGGACTATCACTGAAGGGGAGGACCAACCATGGCCATGCACGACCCGCCGCATCCGGGCCGCATCGTGAGGCGGCAGTGCCTCGAGCCGCTGGGTCTGACCGTGACGCGGGCGGCCGAGGGCCTGGGCGTTACACGGCAGGCGCTCTCGGAGTTGGTGAACGAGCACACAGGGGTGTCTGTCGAGATGGCGATCCGGCTGTCGAAGGCTTTCGGCTCGACGCCCGAGACGTGGCTGGGGATGCAGATGGCGTACGATCTCTGGCAGGCGCGCGGTCACGCCGGAGAGATCGCGGTTGAACGGGACGCCGCCGCCCGGATGGACGCACTGCGAGCGCGATTGCCCGCAGTCGAGACCGATCAGATCGCCCGATGGATACGAGAGGAGCGGGAGCAACGGCTGCCGTGATCGTAACGCCGATAGTTGGCAAGACGCGGATCGTCGGAGTATTGCGGCTCCCGGCGCTTCGAGCGGCGAGTCAGGAAGCTCCTTGGCCGCCCACGAGAGCCATCACCGGGTAGAGCGTGCCGGTATACGTGATGAAGTGCCATGTCTCCGTATTGAGTGACTTCGTCCACCAGCGGCCCGATTCTCTCTGGTTCCGCCTGAGCCACTCAACGCCTCGCTGCACGGCGGGGTGCGTGGGCGGCACCCCGGCGGACGACAGCACCACAACCGCCAAACCGGTTTGGTGGCCATCGCTCGCGGGACCCCCGAAGTCCGCCTCGCCTCGCAGGCGTTCCGCGCGGTTGCCCCTGCCCCACTGTTCGGGCTGAGCGAAAGAGCGAATCGACCATCCCCCGTCCGGGCGCTGACGGTCGAGGATCATCCTGATGATGTCCTGCTTCCTGTCGGCGCTGATCACGCCAGGCAGATACCGGTCCGCCCAGAGCAACGCCACACGAGCGTAGTCATGGGGAGGAGGGACCTGCCGCAGGTACTCTCGCAGACTCGCGATCTGCTTCTGCACCTGGGGAGAGGTTGCCTGCTCGAGCCATCCCGGAGCGAGGCCCACGCCCATGGCCGCCACGGTCGCGAGCTGAAATGCGTCGGACTCGAACGGCGGCCATGTGTCCGGCGAGTGCCAGGCCCCGTCGTCGCGCTGAAGGCTGAACATGAGCTGCAGAGCTTGCTCGGTCTCGGGAGACAGCCGCTGGTCCACGTACGCATCCCAGGATGCCAGAGACGCGGCCAGGTGCACGACTTCTGCGGGGTCCACTCCCTGCTGGAGCTCTGCGGGACCCTTGGCGAGCCTCTCCTGAAGACGCTGTTCGAGAAAGACCCGGGAGGCTGCATCGGGCCGCCCCAGGCTCTCGGCGAGTTGCGGACGAAGGATCCCGTACCAACCCGTGGTGTGACACGAGACGCAGCCGCGGTTGTTTGCCCACGCCTTGGCTCCACCTTCGAGGTAGGTGACGGCCCGTTCGATGGACAGATTCTCCGCCATCGGTTCATCCTCCGACGCGGGCGGGATGGAGATCTCTCCGTAGTGATACTGGTGCAGACGGTGATCGGGCTCCTGCTGCGCGTGAAGCTCGGAGCCGAGAAGCGAAATCCCAACGGACAGTCCGAGTGCGGCGTGCAGGAGTCTCATGGCCGAGCGCAGTCCTCTCGCGTTGGGAGTGGAGCTCCGGTCATCGTAGACGCCTCGCGCGTGGCCGGCCAGTCTGCGAGGCTGCATGGTATTGTACCTCAACCCGAAACACGGATGCTCGACATGAAAGCTCTGCCGTGCGCGCCGCTGGGTTCCCCGGTTTCCGCTGCGAGACGCCTTGCTTCGATCGGGCTCTTGCTCGGTCTGGTCGCCGCGGCCGGCTGCCGTGAATCGACGGTTGCTCCGGGTGTCCCCGAAGCCAACGTGGTGGTCGCCGATGGCCGCGACCGGGGAGACGACCCCTACATCGTGAACTCGGCCGCTGTCGACGGACACGGGCTGACCATCGAGGTCTCGTACGCCGGCGGCTGTCGGAGGCACGACTTCACGTTGGTGATCTCGAAGACGTTCCTGGAGTCGGATCCCGTGCAACTTCGGGCCGTGCTCGCTCATGAGGCGAACGGCGATGCCTGCGAGGCGGGGATCACCGAGTCTCTCGACTTCGACCTCGCCCTGGTCAGGGCGCGCTATCAGGAGTTCTATGGGCCGGGTGCGGGCACGGTCGTCCTTCGGATCACGGGTGTGTCCGGTGACGACCTCGTGTACAAATTCGTCGGGTAGCGCCGGGGTGGGGCCAACGCCGCAGGGTCGTCACAGCGTGGGGAACTCCGGGCACGCTTTGGGGCATGTTGAAGCAACCTGGGCATCCGTGAGGAGGACTCTTGATGCGGTACGTTTATCCTTGTGAGCTGACGCCCGAGAAGCACGGCGGCTACTCGGTGTCGTTCCCGAATGTGCCGGAGGCGCTGACATGCGGCGACGACCGGGACGAAGCCCTGGCCATGGCCGAGGACGCCCTGGCCGTGGCGCTCGGTTCGTACATGCAGTGTCGCGAGGACATTCCGGTGCCGGAGACCGCGTTGGGCGAGCAGGAGATGATCGCGGTCCCACTGGTCGTTGCGGCGAAGCTCGCTCTCTACACTGCCATGCGACGGTTCGGAAGCTTCTGAACCCGAATCACCGCTCACACATCGCGCAAATCGAGAGAGCGCTCGCGAAGGTGGGGCGGCGGCTTGTCGCGGAGGACGCGACCGTTTAGCGGAGACGGCCGGCGCGTACCGCCGACCTCGGGACTGCCCGTCCTGGAGGGTCAGTGAGGCGGGTGGGGCGCTACGAGTTCAAGCAGTTCGACCGCCTGATCCCGCGAGACCGTAGGGTAGTCGTCGAGGAAATCGTCGAGTCGGTCGCCCGCTTCGAGATGCTCCATGAGTATCCGCACTGGGACCCTCGTGCCGGAGAACACGGGAGTCCCGCCCAGGATGTCGGGGTTCCTATCGATAAGCTTGTCCGTCATGTTGCCTCCGCCCGCGCTTCCCGATCACTGCCTGGAGCCCGGTCTGCGCTCTCCGCCCAGCACCCGAAGCGCAATCTCCGGGGCTTTGTCCAAGATCCGGAGCAGCGTTCTGGCGGCGCCTGTGGGGCCCCGCTTGCCCTGTTCCCAGTTGCGGATCGTCTCGTGCGATACGTCGATGCGCCGCGCAAACTCCACCTGCGTCAGGCCCATGCGCCTGCGTACCCGGCGGGCGAACCGCGCCATGTCCCGCATCGCTTCGGCGTCGTCCTCGCGTTGCTGCGCGGTCAGGTCCGCCTCGGTGGTGCGGTCCAGGGCCGCGTGGTCGACCCTCCCTTCGGGCAGGCTTCGCGGGTCGTCCGGATCAATCCGTGCGCGCGTTGTGTTCATGTGTGTGTTGTAGGCCATTGGCCTACCGTCGTCAAGTTCGTGGGAACGTGTGGAGTTGAGCGAGCACAACCGTGGCGCGATCCGTAGGGAGCGGTGCGGTGTTATGGTGCCAAGCCTAGGTCCGAGGCACTTGGGGACGAGGACCGTTCAGGAACGCTTCCGCTGAGAGATTGAGCAAGCTGGAAGCTTGGGTGGTCGAGGCTGAGATCGCGGAACGGGAGCCGATGCTCGTCAGTCGAGGAAACACGGAGCGACATGGACTTCCTGGCTGACTTGATCGACATCGTGCGCGGGTGTTTCCGGGAAGATGGAATTGCCTATGACGGGGGTGGGGATCCCCGAGAGTTGGCTGCCCTCTATTGCGAAACTCGAATCAGGCGGATCATTCCAAGACCGCGCGAGGTGCATTTTTCTGAAGAGATCCACGCCTCGCTGGGAAGGCTCGTGCGAGAAACGGATCCAGACGAGAGGGGAAAGGCACTAGCAGCGTGGCGAACCGTCTTCACTCTCCGGAACTGCTTGGCTAGGGGCGAGGAGGTCACGCGATTCCTTAGCAAGGGAGTCGCGAAGGCAACGAGTAAAGACGGGATGTTGTGGGACTTCGGCATGCACCATTTCCATCTCTGCAGGCTCCTCGACGACCGTGCGACGTTCGTGGAACGATCAGATCACTTGCTGTTCGCGATCACCGCGGACGACGCGGCGTATTTCGTGGACGTCAGAAGGCACGATGACCCCGAGCGGCTCGGATGGGTTCGGCAAGACCTCCTGCGCATCGTCCACTCCAATTGGCCCGCGCTGGTCGAACACCACGAGCTTCGTGGCGTAGCGGGAGACAGACTTACGGACCAAGAGAAGCAGTCCCTAAGGCAGCGTCACCTCAATCATGTCACTGAGATCGGAGGCAAGGCTATTGGGCCGGTCGGGTGGGGCGTGATGGCGAACGGATCGAGTGCCTGGTGCCGCGTGTGGGGCGACAAGCTCATCCATGAGATCAAACGGCATAGACGATTCTTCGGTGGACAACCGCCGGAAGTACGGAGAGCGTTGATCGAGGGGGGAGCGAAGGTTGCCGGGAAGATGGAGTTCCGCCTCATGCGAATGGATGACCTCAGCCCATCGGCCGAACTCTTGGAAGCGCTGAAGGAAGACCGGTGCTTGAGCAAGGATTTGTGTGGGATGGGCTTCGTTGTCGTCGAAGCGACCACTGGAGCGCCCGTCGTGGTCGTGGTGGAAGATTGGAGTTGCCCCGCTTTGACGGACACCTATCCATTGGGGTCAAGCAAGGAGGTGTCCTATGGCGGGCCGGCAGGGGCGGTATCCGTCCGAGTACAGGGAGCGGCTGGTGGAACTGGCGAGGAGCGGGCGTAGCGCCGCGTCACTCGCCCGGGAGTTCGATCCGTCGGAGCAGACGATCCGGAACTGGGTCCGGCGGGCGGACGTGGACGAGGGGTTCCGTAGCGACGGGCTGACGACGGAGGCGCGCAACGAACTGCGGCGCCTGGAGCGTGAGAACAAGCGGCTCAGGATGGAGCGGGACATCCTAAAAAAAGCCGCGGCCTGACCACCGCTGCGCGGCGGTGCCCCGCGCAGGAGAGCGGATCGATCCCCGGCGGGGGTACGCGTTCATGAAGGCGCACCGGGCCGAGTTTCCGCTTCGGGCCATGTGCCGGGTGCTGGGTCTCTCCCCCAGCGGCTACTACGACTGGCTCAAGCGTCCTGCCTCGGACCGCGCGCGGCGGGACGCGCAACTCGAGGCGCGGATCGGGGCGATCTGGACCGGGAGCGGCGAGACGTACGGCCGTCCGCGGATCCACGCGACGCTCAGGGCCGAGGGCGAGCGGGTGGGCCAGAAGCGCGTGGGGCGGCTGATGAGGGGCTTGGGGATCGAGGGCGCGACCAGGCGGCGTTTCAAGACGGCGACGACGAAGAGGGACACCGAGGCCCGGCCCGCGCCGGACCTGGTGAGGCGGGACTTCTCGGCCTCCGGGCCCGACGAGCTGTGGGTGGCCGACATCACGTATGTGCCCACTTGGGCGGGCTGGCTGTACCTGGCCGTTGTGCTCGACGTCTGGAGCCGTCGCGTCGTCGGCTGGGCCATGGCGACGCACATGCGGACCGAACTCGTCGAGGCCGCGCTGTCGATGGCCCTCGCGCGCCGTCGTCCCCGGGGGCGCATCGTCCATCACTCCGACAGGGGCTCGCAGTACACCTCGCTCGCCTTCGGGGAGCGCTGTCGCGAGTCGGGCATCGCCCAGTCCATGGGCTCGGCGGGCGATGCGTACGACAACGCCATGTGCGAGTCGTTCTTCGCGACGCTCGAGTGCGAGCTGATCTGGAAGCGCTCCTTCCGCACGGCGGACGAGGCGCGACGGGAGGTCTTCGGCTTCATCGAGGGCTTCTACAACACCCGGCGGCTGCACTCCGCACTCGGCTACGAGTCGCCGGCAGACTACGAGAGGAACCATGCGGCCTGAGGCGCACCGGCGGCGCGCACGGACGTCCTCTCCCGAGCGCCTGAGAGAGGCCGAAAGGAGAAGAGCCCGAGACGATCAACCACAGAAACTAACCGTCCGTGAAAGCGGGACAGCTCCAGATTCGCCGTGATGCACAACCCAGTGCCGCGGTAACGCCAATGGAGTGACGATCTATGGTTACAGACGTGTCGGCAGACCGCGTCGTCTCCTGTCTGAAGCGGTTGGGGGCGGATTCGCTCGAACGGAAGGGCGGCGTCAGCGGCATCGACATCGAGAACGACGCGCGCGCCCTCGTGAACGACCTCGAGCGTTACCCGCACGCGTTCGTGCTGGCCTGTATCGCGGATCGGCAAACGGAAGCCAACATCGTCTGGAGTCTTCCACACGCGATCCGTGAGGCCGCCTCGGGCTTCGACTTCGACACGCTGCTGAGCCTTCCGAAGAACGTGTGGGCCTCCGCACTCGCGTCGTCCGGCCACTGGCTGGCCACCGAGCTGGAACAATTGCTTCCCGCGGCCATCCGACACATCGGGAACAGGTACGGCGGGGACGCATCACGTATCTGGGCCGACGGGAGCAGCGGCGCTGCGGTGGCTAGGCGGTTCCTGGCCTTTGACGGTGTGGGCCTGAAGATCGCCAACATGGCCGTGAACATCCTGATTCGCGATTTCGACATCGAACTCGCGGCGCCCATGCCCGACATTGCGGTCGATACCCACGTCCTGCGGGTGTTTGAGCGACTGGGCCTTCTGGGCAGGCTCGAACACAGCCCGCTAAGCTCGACCAAGAACAAGCAGAAACTCCGGCTCCCGCTGCGCGCTCGCGAACTCAGTCCAGAGTGGCCGGGGGAAATCGACTGGCCAGCATGGCGTGTCGGCAAGACTTGGTGTCACGTACGGCGCCCGCCCGATTGCCACAAGTGCTACATGAGATCGGTGTGCCCGAGGGACGGAGTCACGGCGCACTCCACGGCTGGATCGTGAACTTGAGCGCGACTGCACGGTGGGTGTCCACCTTGTTTGCCCGACGAGCCGAAGCAGCGTGGAGTTCTCGGTCCTCGGCCGGGACGATGCGCGTCAGTAGTGATTGTTCCTTATTCGGATAGCCTCTTCAACAGCACCCGCCAGGTACTTCTTGATCCACGCGTAACGATCCCTGCTGTTGGTGCCCTGTGGATTATAGCATTTCACGATCGACGAGAGCTTCGTGTCGCTCGCCCCATAGCCGATGTGGGCGAAGGGATTGGGCCCCCTCCTGGAGATTCTGCGGTCGAGGTTTTTCAGGCCGTGAATGTGGATCCCCACCACGCCCATCCCTCGGTTCCAGGACTCGATGATTTCGTAGTCGATCCACCTCCGACCGGCAGTGTTGGTTCCCACCAGGACGACGGTGCATGAACGGCGGTAGAGCTGGTCTTGGATCCACTTCCGGATCGCGCTATCTCCACCTCGCGTGATGCTCTCCCAAGAGTTGTCCGACACCGGGTGGTTTCCGTCAACCATACCCATGTTTCGGACCTGGGCGGCGCGCGAATTGTCCGGTTCGTAATGGAAGCTGAAGAAGCAGCGCCGAGCCAAGCGTCTTCGATCCTAGCCCAGGACCGACGTCATGTTACGCCAAGTCCATCGCAAGAGGCGACCCGCATTCGGGACCCGCGTCGGGCTACTGGCCTTGTAGCCGATGATCTGAACGATCGGCTTACTCAAGCGACGGGCGATCGCGACTTCCTTGAGGACCCCAGGCGCCTTGTGGGTCTGGGGCATACGAGCACGACAACGACATCGCTCCGCTTTATCCTGGCTTCCGCTTCCCGCTCCCAGTTCCGCTGCGGCGCAGCTTCCTTCATCGACCAATCGGCCCCGGCGAAGGGTGAAGCGGGCAACCTCATTTGCCCAACCATGTGATGCTTGAGGCACTAATCTTCGTCGAAGTCAAGACTGAAGAATGCGCGCTTCTTCGGCACGAGGAGTCTTTCTCCTACCACAGGTGCTTATCAGCCAGCATTAACAGCATGGCGATTACGATCGTGCCGGTGATGGTGCCGTGAAACAGCGCCAGCGTGTGCGACCGAGCGACGCTCCAAGTGCTGTCTACCTGATCGGTGAACGGCTCGGTATCCATTGAGAAGTCGATCTCAGCGTCCAACTCGCGGGCCTGATTCCATAGCTCTCGGAACAGGTGTTCTTGGCGCAGGAAAAAAGCATCCAGAGCCCAGAACATGAAGGCCGGGAAATACGCCAAGTAAACGAAGAGTTCGTTCGTCCCTGCGGCCGCCAAGGCGAACAGCGCGGCGACGAGGGTGACGCTCCACCCCTTGATCAGGAACGAATTGCTAGCCATACGCGCGATCACGGCTTGGATCATCTGCAGGTACGCTACCTTGTGTTCCATGCTGTACGATAACTGACTTCGGCGCGATGGGTCTAGCGTTCCACGCGGCGGCCGCGCGCGCCATAACAGCCCTTCCGAGCAGATTGGCTCCTTCCCTTGGGGAGCCCGGCCCGCCCATATGTGCGCGATTCGCCCGCGAATACGGACCAGATAGCCCGGCTTCGCCGGCAATTCGGGCGGATGGTGCCGAGCGGCTTCCGCAAGTAGCCGCTTTCGCCAGCCCTTCCGCAGCGGCCACGGAACGCCCCATTGATCAACCGGCGTACGCGTGTAGCCGCCACGCGCCGAGACGCCCCTCCTCGATTTCTTGAATCGCCGGAATGCAATTCTTCGCGTCACCAGTCCGATTACCCATTGCCACTGCGCCTTTCTCGAAGCTGAAAGGTGGAAGATCACGGCGGGGTGGTTCGAGGCGGTTCCATCCAGCACGTCGCTCGCGGGACCAGATCCATCGCCACACGATCGCCCGCCCACGCGACCGCCTCGCAAGTTCGGAACGAAACGGGCCCAAGGCCGCGCCCGCAACTCATCAGCCAGACGGGTCTGGGCGGCGGAGAGCTTGACGTTACCGCATGGGAAACGTACCCTCGGTTGCCGCCTGCTCAAAGATCTTGATTTGCGTCTATTTTGAGTGCGCTACTGGTCGGCGCGACATTACTAATCCGTCATTCCGCCTAACCCCAAGAACGAGGCCACGCCGATGGCAAAGTATCGCAAGGTATTTTTCAGCTTCCACTACGACGAGGACGTCGACCGGGCCATGGTGGTCCGCAATAGCTGGGTCACCAAGGGGGGGCAAGAGGCCGCTCGCTTCGTCGACAAGGCCGACTTTGAGGCCGTCAAGAAGAAGGGCGAGAAAGCGCTCAAGAACTGGATCAATAAGCAGATGAAGGGGACGACAGTAACCGTCGTCCTGATAGGATCCAAGACCTGTAACCGAAAATGGGTCAAGTACGAAATAGACCATAGCATCGACAGAGGGAACGGGCTTCTGGAGATCGACGTCAGCAAGATCAAGAACCTCCAGAGAAAGACAACCACCCGCTGTGGCTGGATGTTACCCGCGGAGTATGCGGACTATCTATGGAATAAAGACAAGGGATACGATAATCTAGGCGACTGGGTCGAGGAAGCGGCCAAGCAGGCAGGTCACTGAAGGCGCCGTCATATTTCGCGAAGATCTAGGCTAGGGTCGATTGTGGCCAAGTCGGCTTGACCCTAACGAAAGGCACCAGATGTACGGAAAGCTCGTCCAGCTGAGCAAGGATCTCACCGCGAGAACAACCTGGCAGCACATGCCCGTTGCATCCGCTGGAGGCGAGGGTCCCATCGACGAGGGCCGCCTGCAGGAAGTCCTGTTCCGGCACGCGGACATCCTGCCGCTCGGCGGGATCGACCCAGCGTACGTCGATCCGGTCCCGGTCTGCATGGAACTCGCCACGCGGGCGGGGTCCGCTGACGCTTTATACCTGACGCCGACCGGGAGGATCATTCTTGCCGAGTTCAAGCTCTGGAGGAACCCGGGCGCGCGCAGAGAGGTGGTCGGGCAGATCCTCGATTACGCCCGTGTACTCGCGTCCTGGGACTACGACGACCTGGAACGAGCCGTTAGAAACCGCACCAAGCGGTCGCCATTTGACATCGTTTCCGACGCGCACGGCGGCGTGCAAGAGCAGGCTTTCGTCGACAACGTCGCTCGCCGGCTCAAGCGCGGCGAGTTTCTGCTCCTGATTATTGGCGACGGAATCCGGGAGGGCGTCGAGGACATCGTCTCCTACGTGCAGGAACACAGCGGACTCCGCTTCAATCTCGCGCTCGTCGAGGCTGCCGTGTTCCGTCGTGCGGACGGAGAAGATCTGATCATCCAGCCGCGCGTCCTGGCACGGACCGAACTCATCCCCCGCACGGTTCTCATTCGCAAGACGATTCTGGAGGAGCCCGACGACCACCCGATTGAAGAGCATGAACCATCCCCGATGGAGGACGAGAACGAGCGATTCTGGCGGGCAGTGCTGAAAGACTTCGCCTTTGACGATCCTGAGCCCGAGGTGCCTCAACTTTCGGAAGACCCGAGCGTCTACGTGTTGGTCGAAGGATCAGGGTTCGGAGGCTGGGGCCTCTCGTTCGGCGCCCAAGTGAAGCGCAATCAGACCATGATCGCATGCTATCTGACACGACGGGCAGGCTTGCCGGAGTGCGAGAGAGCCTACGATGAGATCGTCAGGGCGGAACCTGCCAACGATTGTGAGACACTTGCCGATTCAGTTTAGTGAGCCCTCCATTTCCCCGCCGGCGGCCGGTCCTGCGGCGTTGGCCGACGTGATGGGGAGTGCGCGGTTGATCCAGACTTCGTCCGGGAGTTCGGCGGCCCTCGGCGGGCCTCCCACGAAGCGGTCGGGGCGGGCGGCGTAGGCCGCGGCCAGCACGTTCTGCCGGTGCGCGATCACCTCGGGGGCGCGGCCGAGGTGGACTTGCCGGGGCGTGAGCAGGCCGATGCCGCCGTGGCGGTGTTCGGTGTTGTACCATTGGAAGAAGGTGCGGCAAAAGTCCTTCGCCTCCTCGATGTCGGCGAACCGGCCCGGGAAGCCCGGGTGGTACTTTACGGTCTTGAACTGCGCTTCCGAGTAGGGATTGTCGTTCGAGACCCGGGGACGACTCAGCGACTGGGTGACGCCCAGGTCGGCCAGGAGCTGCGCCGTGCACTTGGCCGTCATGGGAGGGGACTGTCAGATTTTCTGTGTAAATGGCCCTCGCACTCATACGGGCACTCGGCCCTCGAACACGATCGACAGGTGGTTCAGGGCGCCGGTCCAGTCCTGAACGGGCCGGGTCCAGCGCTGTGACGCCCTCTCGATCGCAAGGTACAGCACTTTCCTGACCGCCTCCGGGGTTGGGAACGCGCCGCGCTTCCTCGTCACCTTCGTGAGCTGCGCGTTCAGGGCCTCGATCGCGTTCGTCGTGTACATGACCTTGCGGATCTCGGGCGGATAATCGAAGAACGGGGTCAGGTTCGCCCAGTTCGCCCGCCACTTCCGGCTGATCATGGGGAAGCGCTCGTCCCAGCGCTGAGAAAAGGCCTCCAGCGCCGTCTCGGCCGCCTCCAGGCTCGGAGCCCTGTAGATGGCCCGCAAGTCCCTGGCGACCGCCTTGCGCTCCTTCCAGGCGACGAACCGGAGCGAGCCGCGCACCAGATGCACGATGCAGAGCTGGACCTGCGTCTTCGGGAACACCGACTCGATCGCCTCGGGAAAGCCCTTGAGGCCGTCGATCGCTGCGATCAGGATGTCCTCGACCCCCCGGTTCTTGAGTTCGGTGAGGACCGAGAGCCAGAACTTCGCCCCCTCCGCTTCGCCCACCCACAGCCCCAACAGCTCCTTGTTGCCCTCGAGCGTCAGGGCCAGGGCAAGGTAGACCGCGTGCGTCCGGACGTGGCCCCGGGAACGCACCTTCACGTGGATCGCGTCCAGATACACGATCGGGTACACCGTATCCAACGGCCGGCCCTGCCACGCCTTCACGTCCTCCAGGACCGCGTCGGTCACCGCCGAGATCAGCGACGGTGAGACCTCCACCTTGTACAGCTCCTTCAGGTGACCCTGGATCTCCCGCGTCGTCATGCCCCGCGCGTACAGCGCGATCACCTTCTCGTCGAACCCGCCCAGCCGACGCTGGCCCTTCCTGACGAACTTCGGGTCGAACGTCGAATCACGGTCCCGAGGCACCTCGATCTCGAACTCCGACGTGTCCGTCTTCACTCGCTTCCGCGTACGGCCGTTGCGCGAGTTGCCGCCGTTGCGGCCCTCTCTCGCGTGCTTCTCGTAGCCCAGGTGGTCGGTGAGCTCTCCCTCCAGCGCCCGCTCCACCACCCGCTTCGTCAGCGCCTCCAGAAGACCGCCTCCGCCCATGATCTCTTCCGGGCTGCGGCCCTCCAGCAGGCTGTCGAGAAGCTCGTCTACCTCCCGCTCCGTCGCATCCTTCTTCCTCGCCATGGTCTCCTCCCGCTTCCAGAGTCTACTCCATGGCCATTTACACAGAAATCAGCACACTCCCCGCACACCGTGCTTGAGACACGTCTCCCCGATCAAGTGTCCGGCCAGCCCCGCGGTCTCCCGCTCCGCCACCATCCATCCGGTGGCGTAGCGGCTGTAGATGTCCAGGATCACGTACAGATGGAAGTACCGCCACTTCTCCGGCCCCAGCAGCCGGGTGATGTCCCAGGACCACACCTCGTTGGGTGCCCTGGCCACCACCTCGGGCTTCGGGTGGTTGGGATGGCTGCGCTGCGCCCGCCGCTCCCGAACCGCCTCCTTCCCGGCCAGGATCCGGTACATCGTCCGCTCCGAACACAGATAGACGCCCTCGTCCAGCAGCGTCGCGTACACTTCCGCCGGCGCGCGGTCGGCGAAGCGCGGCGAGCACAGCACACGGAAGACCTCCGCCCGCTCCGTCGCGTCCAGGGCCCGGGCAGGAGCCGGCCGGGGCTGCCGCTGCCCGGTCTTCGGCCTCCGGCGACGGTAGAACGTGGCGCGCGCGACCCCGAGGGCCTCGCACGCCGCGCGTACGCCCACGTGCCCGGCCAAGCCTCCGGCCGCGCTCAAGAGCGCTTCCCGTCCCCGGGGCTCACGCCCAGCAGCCCCGCAACTTTTCCCTGGACATCGATGATGATGCGCGCCTTGCGGAGTTCCTCGCGCAACCGCGCAACCTCCCGCTCCAGCGTCTGCACCTTCCTCGCCTCCCGCTTCCCGCCCGAGGGCTTCGGTCCGCGTCTCTTCGCCAGCCCCCGCAGCGACCCCTCCCGCGCCGCCTTCCTCCACATCGAGAGGTGCGAACTGTACAGTCCCTCGCGCCGCAGCAACGCTCCAATCTCCCCCGGCGTCTCGCAGGCGTCCGCCTCCTCAACGATCGACAGCTTGTACGCCGCGGTGAAGCGCCGCCTCGTCGCCTTCGCCGCAACCTCCGGATCCGGCGCCGGCGGGCGGGCCGCGGCCGTGACCCCGTGCCGCTCGTCGCTACGCTCCTCGCGTCCCGGGGTCACCTCCTCCATCTTCGACGATGTCATCCCATTCCTCTCTCCGTCCATCGTTCTCCACCCTTCGCCCTCCTTCAGTAATCTCCAAGGTAGCGAATGCCTCACCGAGGTTGGCAGAGAGGGACGCCCGCTCCTCGCCAGTTCCACCAGCCGCTCCCTGTACTCGGACGGATACCGCCCCTGCCGGCCCGCCATAGGACACCTCCTTGCTTGACCCCAATGGATAGGTGTCCGTCAAAGCGGGGCAACTCCAAGAAGCCCACCGTATTGCCCCCATGCGATGGTTCGGCTTTCTCCTGGCGCAAGGTAGGGTATTCCCGTAACCAACGCCCCGTCGCTCATGCTTTCTATACGTTCCGTCTTCTTACCCGTGGGCTTTATTCCCGCTACGAATTTCGGGATGTCCCTGGACAGCTTGAATTTGACGTTGTGGGCCACACCTCTCCCAACGTTCTCGATCATGATGAGCAGGAGGCTGACCCGGCTCTCCGCATCGTGTCGTACGTAGACAATCACATGCGGATCTGAGGCTATTCTGACCAACAGATAGGCTGCGACCGCCGCGATGGCAGCAACGAACAGTCCGGCTACCTGAAGTATCGTACTCATGCTTCCCCTTCGTCCCGCTTCGCTGTTGGTGTTCGCGTCAATTCACCAAGCATGAGAAGCAGCGCCTCGCAGAGTCTCACGAGAGCCAAGGCTTCGGGGCGAGTGAACGCGCTGTCCTGTCCGAAATGGTGGTGGTCCAGGCTGGCCAGCTGCTTGAGAGAAGAAACGATGCTGCTGTATTCCTTGCCGCGTCGCTTGTCGGTACAGGCCGTCAGATGCTCGGGGATCTTGCCATACCCTCGATCCTTCAGTGCCTGTTCCGAGGCTTCGATCACCAGGCGGCAGATCCCGACCGCCCTGGGAGGGTCGCTCGAAACCAACCTACGTGCTGCGTTCAGGTGGTCTATTGCGGCCTTAAGGCTCCCGCCTTCCTTCAAGACCCACCGGAGCTCGACTACATCGAACTCCTCATAGCCGGATGCCGCCAAGAACGCGAGCCACATGTCGGTAGGTACGGTAAACTGCCATGGGGCTTGGTGGATGGGTTCGATGCCGCCGTCTATTATCCACGAGCCGGCCAAGTCCATCCAGAAGACGGGCGGCGCCCCACCCCGTTCGGCTTCCATACGACTCAAGACATCGTGCGGCACGTCACAGCACATCGTGAACTGGTGCTCTAGGGAGTGCGTTGCCGAACGGAGATGCTCTAAGCCCCTCGGAATGGATAGGTCCCCGACTACCGGGCCGGATTTGGATCCCCAGCGTAGCTGGCCGCCCAGAACGGCGATCCTCAACCCTCGAGCACCCTTCGGGAAGGTCTCACTCGCCGATATTTCCCGGATCTCACACCCTGCCGAGAGCTTGATGCGCGGGCGAAATGCGCGCTCGGCTTTCACATCCCGCACCCACACCGAGCCGACGCGGTGAGTGCTCAGAGATAGGTCCCCTTGGCCAAGTCGAGACATGTCCGTGCCCTACCGTGGATCCGTGCTAGAGTTCAAAGGGAACTGGGTTTGCTCGTCATGGTTAGCACCCTAACGCAACCACGCAGAAGGAGCCAAAACGGGACAATGCGGCGGCCAAGCGTACCGCGACCGCTGGGGCGGTCGACGGGTGGGCATGTAACTGCGGCACGTTGACCGGGCCGAGGCGCCCGGATTTCGCTACGACCGCCTGCGGCGGCCCGCGTAATCCGGGGGGTTATCGGATAGCCCGGTCGGGCGAAACAGTACGCCCAGCGCGATGGGCCAGGGGAATTTAGTCGGGGCGCCCGGATTTGAACCGGGGACCTCTGCGTCCCGAACGCAGCGCTCTACCGGACTGAGCCACGCCCCGAGGGGTACTGCGGACCGCGCGCCAGGCGCGGGGCCGGGCTCGCGCTCGCTAAGGGAGCGGCGAGTCGGCTTTCGAGAGCGGGTGACCGGATTCGAACCGGCGACCTCAACCTTGGCAAGGTTGCGCTCTACCAGCTGAGCTACACCCGCTTGTGTTGTTCCCTCCGGCTTGCGGCCTGCGGGGCCGGCCAAGGCGGAGGGGTGCTGCCAGAGCCACCGGTCGGATTTGAACCGACGACCGCCGCATTACGAATGCGGTGCTCTACCCCTGAGCTACGGTGGCGAGCCGTCGGACGCTACCCGGGGCGCCCTTGGCGAGACGTCTCGCGGGGGTTGCCGGGGGTGGACGCGACGGGGAGTGGAGCCGGCGGGACTCGAACCCGCGACCTCTTGAGTGCGATTCAAGCGCTCTCCCAGACTGAGCTACGGCCCCTCGCTCGACACGTTGTTTGGAAACGGGGCTGACGGGATTTGAACCCGCGACCTCCGGTGTGACAGACCGGCACTCTAACCAGGCTGAGCTACAGCCCCCTGTAGCGGCGTTTCGATGGGGCCTACTGGACTCGAACCAGTGACCTCTACGATGTCAACGTAGCGCTCTAGCCATCTGAGCTAAGGCCCCTCCGAAAGACACGACGAGCGGACCCCGGGGGGGAGCCCGCTCGGACGACACAATGCTAAAGGAACGGCCTGAATCGGTCAACCTTGGCGGGTGCTTCGGCGGGCGTTGGATGGGCGGTCCCGGGAGACGGTTGCATCCACCGGGACGGGCTTTACCTTGTTCGCGACCCGCGCCTCCGCCGGCGGAGGCTGCCGGGCGACTCACATCGTCGATTCCCCCTCCGAGAGGCGGATGAAGATAAGCTCTCGCGCGGCCGCGGGCGTCCTCGCTGCGGCCCTCGGCGCCACCGCTCTGGCGCTGTACCGGCCTTCAACCGGCGAACTCGAGATCGCTGCGGCGAGCCTCGATCCGTCCTCGTTCCTGCACGTCCAGGAAAGTGCGGATCCGCAGGCCGCGGGCGAAGGGGAGACGGCCGCGGCAGCCGCCCAGTTCGCCCTGGAGCAGGATCTCGCGACGATGCCGGCGCAGTGGCGCGCGATCTACGACCACGAGAACGCCCGCCGCGGACCCGAGCAGCCGATCCCGTTCAACCACCGCTTCCACGTCACCGATCTTCAGATCGACTGCATGTACTGCCATGTGGGGACGGAGCGCTCGGTGTCGGGCATCGTGCCCTCGCTCGAGGTCTGCATGGGGTGCCACAGGATCGCGGGCACGGGGCTGCCTCCGGTCGAGGAGTTGAGGGAGTACGAGGCGCGCGGGGAGCCGGTCGAGTGGGAGTGGGTGTACAAGCTGCCGGAGTTCGTGCAGTTCAGTCACAAGTCGCACCTGCGGAACCTCGAGTGCCAGGACTGCCACGGGCCGGTCGAGGAGATGGACCGGGTCTACCAGTGGGCGCCGCTGACGATGGGATGGTGCCTCGAGTGCCACCGCCAGGCGCCGTCCGAGGCTGACTTCGCGACCGATTACACGTTGGCGCGGGACAACCCGCCGCCACGGGCGCCGGCGCCTCGTCAGCCTGAAGGGTTCTACCCGAGGGACATCGATACCGATTACGGCCGGACCAGGGCCCCCACGGATTGCGCGGCATGTCACTTCTAGACGGGGGCAACGGCGGCTGCGGCTGTAACGGGAACTGCTCCGGCGGCGGCGCACCCGAGCCGGAGGCCCTGAACGGGGCGACGTCGAACGGGACGGGGACATCACGGCGCCGCTTCCTGAAGGTGCTGGGGACGTCCGGCGCCGGTGCGGCGACGATGGCGGCCTGCGGCCCGCCGGACTTCGCCGACAAGCTCATCCCGCACCTGGTCGAGGAAGAGGGGATCACACCGGGCGTTTCCGACACCTACGCGACGGTGCTGCCGGACGCGGGGCCGGAGCCGGTGCCGGTGCACGCGCAGGTGCGTGACGGCCGCGTCCTCGGCCTGAGCCCCAACGCCCGGTTCGGGGGCGGCACGAACGGCCTGTCGTCGCTGACGCACTCCACGCTCCAGGACCTCTACGATCCGGATCGCGTGAGCCAGCCGCTGCAGCGAAATCCGTCGACCGAGGAGGGAGCGCCTCCCTTCCAGTTCGCGAACTGGGAAGATGCGACGGCGGCGCTCACGAATGCGGTGCGCGTCGGGGGCGGGGTGCTCCTCACCGGACGGGTGACGGGCACGACGGGCCGCTTCATCGCCGACTGGGCGCGCGTGATGGGGGTGGAACACATCGCGTGGGAGCCGTTCTCGAACGATGCGCTGGCCGCGGGCACGGCGGACGTGAGCGGCGGCGCGGGCATGCCGCGCTTCGACCTCTCCTCGGCCGATAAGGTCGTCTGCTTCGGGGCCGACTTCCTCGGCACGTGGCTCGCTCCGACGCAGATGTCGGCGGGCTTCGCGGCGGCGCGCGACATCGAGGCCCATCACCACGCGAAGTTCACCTTCGTCGGCCCGCGCCTCTCGCTGACGGGCGCCAACGCGGACGAGTGGATCGAAGCGCGCGCGGGCACGGAGGGCGCCGTGGCGCTCGCTGTCGCCGGCGTCGTGGCCACGGCGCGAGGCGCGGCGCTTCCGGACGGCGCGGCGAGCGTGTCGCCGGAGGCGGCCGCGGAGGCCGCGGGCGTTTCGGCCGATGCGATTCGCGCGCTCGGGGAGGAACTCGCCGCCGCCGAGAGCGCGGTCGCGATTCCGCCGGGGCTCGAGTCGCAGGGCGCGGATGCGCGGCAGGCGCACCAAGCGGTCGCGGCGCTCAACCAGGTACTGGGCGCGGTCGGCACCCGGGTCCTCCCGGGGAGCGGCGCGCCCGAGGGCACATCGGCGAGCTTCGCGGACATGCAAGCGCTCATCGGGCGCATGCGGGCCGGGCAGGTGCGGACGCTGATCGTCGCCGGGTGCAACCCGGGCTACGCGCTCCCCGCCGCGGCCGGGTTCGCGGAGGCGCTGGCGAACGTGGCGAACACGGTCGCGATCGGCCCGCACCTCGATGAGACGGCGGCGGCCTGCGGCTGGGTGCTCCCGTGCCACCACGCGCTCGAGTCGTGGTGCGACGCGGAGCTGGCGGACGGCGCGATGGCGCTGGGACAGCCTCTCATGCACCCGGTGTTCGACACGCGCCAGCGCGAAGACCTGCTGCTCGACGTCGCGAACGCGGCGGGACAGGGCGGCGCCTTCAGCGCGGCGGACTACGCGACCGTGCTGCGGAACACCTGGACCGAGCGGCTCGGCGGCGACCCGGCGTGGCTCGACGCCCTCCGGCGGGGTGGCGCCACGGCCGACGCGTGGACGGCCGGCGCGGACGAGGACGCTGGCGCCGACGAGGCACCCGCGGGCGGAGCCGGCGGCTTCGCGCTCCCGCAGGCGCCCTCCGGCACGCAACTCGTCGTCTATCCGACGGCGCAGTTCTACGACGGCCGGGGCGCGAACCGCTCGTGGATGCAGGAGCAGCCCGACGCGATCACCAAGGCCGTGTGGACCTCGTGGGTGGAGATGCACCCCGACATGGCGGCCGAACTCGGCGTCGACCGCGGCGATGTCGTCCGCGTCGAGTCCGCCCAGGGCGCCATCGAGGCCCCGGTCTACGTGTACCGAGGCATCCGCCCCGACACGGTGGCGATCCCGCTCGGACAGGGGCACACGGAATACGGCCGCAACGCGCGCGGCCGCGGCGTGAACCCGCTGGACCTGCTCGCGGCGAGCGCGGACCCCGGCTCCGGCGCGTTGGCATACGCCGGGACGGCGGTCGACGTCACGGCCACCGGGGAGAGCGCCCGGCTCGTCATCACGCAGGGCTCCACCGACGACCTCGACCGCGAAATCGTCCACGCCATGAACGTGGACGACGCGCTGCACGAGATCGAAGCCCACGACATCGACCTCGTCGAATTGGTCGAGGCCGCGTGGGACTCGGATCCGAACAGCCCGTACCGCTGGGGCATGGTCATCGACCTCAACTCCTGCACCGGCTGCGGCGCCTGCGTCACCTCCTGCTACTCCGAGAACAACATCCCCACCGTGGGCGAGGAGCAGGCGGCCCTGCGGCGCGAGATGTCGTGGATGCGGATCCACCGCTTCGAGGAGGAGACGGAAGACGGCGGGTTCCAGACGGTGCAGCAGCCGATGCTGTGCCAGCACTGCGGCGACGCGCCGTGCGAGCCGGTGTGCCCGGTGTACGCGACGTACCACAGCCCCGAGGGGCTCAACGTCCAGGTCTACAACCGCTGCGTGGGCACGCGCTACTGCGCGAACAACTGCCCCTACAAGGTCCGGCGCTTCAACTGGTTCAACCACGACAGCGAGCGCGGCCGCGGCGAGGGCGGAGCCTTCGCCTGGCCCCTGAACCTCCAGCTCAACCCGGACATCACCGTCCGCGAGGTGGGGGTGATGGAGAAGTGCACGATGTGCGTGCACCGGATCAACAAGGCGAAGATCGACGCCAAGGACGAGGATCGGACCGTGATGGACGGCGAGGTGACGACCGCCTGCCAGTCCAGCTGTCCGTCGAACGCGATCACCTTCGGCAACCTCAAGGATCCGGAGAGCGAGGTCTCCCGCAAGGCGAAGAGCGCCCGCGGCTACCACGCGCTCGGAGAACTCGGGGTCCGCCCCGCCGTCACCTATCTCGAGGACGTCACGCACAAGCACATGGCGGCCGGCGGGCACGGTGAGCCGGCGGCGGCCGGAGAAGGCGAAGAGGCGCACTGATGGCCACCGCGGAGAAGCGGGTGCCCGCCCACCCGACGCTGGCCGACGCGAACCGCGACATCACGCGGCCGATCGCGATGCCGGAGAAGCGCTTCTACCTCGTGCTCGGGGTCGCGGCCGCGGGTCTCGCCCTCATGTTCGGGGCCTGGTTCTACCAGATCGGGGCCGGCATTGGCGTCGCGGGCATCACCCACCCCGTCTTCTGGGGCGTCTACATCACGACCTTCGTCTTCTGGGTAGGGATCGCCCACTCCGGGACGCTGATCTCCGCCATCCTCTATCTCTTCCGTTCCGGCTGGCGCACGACGATCAACCGGACCGCGGAGGCGATGACGATCTTCGCGGTGATGACGGCGGGGCTCTTCCCCCTCATCCACCTGGGTCGCGTCTGGTACTTCTACTACCTGATGCCGTACCCGTCGCAGCGGCAGATCTGGCCGGATTTCCGGTCGCCGCTCGTGATGGACGTGTTCGCGGTCTCGACGTACCTCACGATTTCGGCGCTCTTCTGGTACACCGGCCTCATCCCCGATTTCGCCGTGCTGCGCGACCGGGCGAAGGGCTGGATGTACAAGATCTACGGCGCGTTCTCGCTCGGCTGGCAGGGGACGGTGAGCGAGTGGCGGCACTACCGCCGCATCTACCTCTACATGGCGGGGATCGCGACGCCGCTGGTGCTGTCGGTGCACTCCGTGGTCTCGTGGGACTTCGCGCTCTCGATCGTGCCGGGGTGGCACTCTACGATCTTCGCCCCCTACTTCGTGGCCGGCGCGATCTTCAGCGGGGTCGCCCTCGTGATCACGATCATGATCCCGCTGCGCTGGGCGTTCGGTCTCGAGGCGTACATCACCGAGAACCACTTCGAGAACATGGCGAAGCTGGTCCTCCTGACGTCGCTCATCGTCGGCTTCTCGTACGGGACTGAGTTCTTCCTCGCCTACTACTCGGCGGATCCGATCGAGATCGAGAGCTTCCGCTGGCGGGCGATGGGAGCCTATGCCCTGCCCTTCTGGGTCATGGTGTTCTGCAACGTCGTCGTGCCGCAGGCGCTCTGGTTCAAGAAGGTGCGCACGACGCTGCCGGCCCTGTTCACGCTCACGATCTTCGTCAACATCGGGATGTGGTACGAGCGCTTCGTCATCATCGTCACCTCGCTCGCCCACGAGTACGAACCGGGGGGCTGGGGCCTGTACACGCCCAGTTGGGTGGAGATGTCGATTCTCGTCGGCAGCTTCTGCTGGTTCTTCTTCTGGTTCCTGCTCTTCTCGCGCAGCCTGCCGGTGATCTCGATCGCCGAGGTGAAGGAACACCTCGCGCACGAACACGCGCACGCACACGCGGATGACCCCGGGGATGACAATGAGTAGCGGCGTTCTGGGGCAGTACGACACGCTGCCCGGCACGCTCGACGCGATCGCGCGGCTGCGGGAGGCGGGCCACCGGGACATCGAGGTCTTCTCGCCGATTCCGTCGCCGGAGATCGAGGAGGCGATGGACATCCACTCCTCGCCGGTGCGGGTGTGGGCGCTGACGGGCGCGATCACCGGCTGCACGCTCGGGCTGCTGCTCACGGCGGGCACGTCGCTGGCCTATCCGCTCGTCACGCAGGGCAAGCCGCTCGTGTCGCTGCCCCCGTTCGTCATTTTCATGTTCGAGCTCACGGTGCTGCTGACGGGGATCTTCGGCCTGGTCGCGCTGCTCGTGCACACGAGGCGGCCGGTGATCAAGCTCGATCCGGCGTATCGCACGTCCTTCTCGGTCGACCGCTGGGGCATCTTCGTTCCGGCCAACGGCGAGGGCAGCGCCGCCGCCGAAGCGCTGGTGCGGGAGACCGCCGCCGTGGACGTGGAGGTGCAGGAATGACCCGCCGGACCGCCGCGGTCGCCGGGGTGCTGGCCGCCTTCGCGCTGGGCGCCTGCGACGACCAGATCAAGCATCTGGAGCAGCGCACGCCGTTCTTCAACACGATGTCCTGGCAGCCCTCGGTGGAGGCTTTCGAGGAGCGGGCGCGCACGCCGGTGCCCGGCACGATGCCGATCGACGGCGAGCGCACGTACGACCTGATGGCGGCCGACACCATGCTCGTCAGCCCGCTCGCGGGCACCGAGGCCGACCTGGCCCGGGGCGCGGAGCTGTACAGCCAGTTCTGCACTCCCTGCCACGGCGTGACGGGGGCGGGCGACGGCTCGGTCGTAGGACAGAACCGGATCCCGGACATCCCCCTGCTCAACATCCGCGGCGAACTCACGCGCGGGTACACGGACGGCTACATCTGGGGCATGATCGGGAACGGCCGCGGGCTGATGCCGGCCTACCGGCGGATCCCGGCCATGGACCGCTGGTACCTGGTCGCGTACGTGCGGCAACTGCAGGCCGAAGCGATGGCCGAGGAAGCGGCGGCGGCCGAGGCTGAGGCGGCGGCCGAAGCGGCGGCGACCGAAGCGGGCGAGACGCCCGGCACGGGTGGGGGTCAGTGAGCGGCGACGACGGCCGTCCGACGCTCACCACGGGCGAGGCGCTGAAGACGATCAGCGGCCGCATTCCGATGCTGTGGCTCGCCGTGTGGCTAGCGGCGGTCGCGGTCGGGGCCGTGGGCTTCATGACCACGGTGGGCGGGGACGCCCAGCGTGCCTGGATGAGCGTGTGGTCGAACTTCCTCTTCTGGACGGCGATCTCGATGGCGGGCGTCGTGTTCGGAGCCGTCCTCCAGGTGGCGAAGGGGCACTGGGGCAAGAAATTCCGCCGGTTGGCCGAGGCCGCGGGCGCCTTCCTCCCCATCTCCCTTGCCCTCTTCTTCACGCTCCGGCTCGGGGCCGAGCACGTCTTCCCCTGGATCGGACCCGTGGAGACATCGCACCTGAACCGCGACTGGCTGACGCTCGAGGGCGTCTTCCTGCGGAACGGAGTGCTGCTCGCTGTGCTCTACCTGCTCGCCTTCGTGTGGCTGTTCTACTCGATCCGGGCCGACGCGCCGCTGGTCGCCGCGGAGAATCGGGGCTGGCGCAGGGCCGTGATCTCCCTCTTCGCCCGCGGCTGGCGGGGAGACGAGGTCGAGGTCGAGCGCTGCCGGAGCCGGATCGGCCGCTTGTCCGCCGTGCTGATCCTGAGCTGGGCCATCGTCTTCTCGCTCCTGTCGTTCGACTTCGGGATGTCGCTCACGCCGGGCTTCATGAGCATGGTGTGGGGGCCGTACTACTTCATCGGCGGCTGGCTCGGCATGCTGGCGCTCGTGGCGATCGTGGCCCACCGAACCAACGGACGGGCCGGCGGGATCCAGCTGTGGGGGAAGTACGATTTCCACGATCTCGGCAAGCTGACGTTCGCCTTCGTCGCGTTCTGGACCTACCTCTGGTTCGCCCAGTATCTCGTGATCTGGTACGGCAACATCCCGCGCGAAGCGAACTTCTTCATGCCGCGCTCGACGGGCGCCTTCGGCTGGATGTTCTGGCTCCAGATGGTGCTCATCTTCGCGCTCCCCTTCCCTTTCCTGCTGGGGCGGAGCCCGAAGATGAGCTCGCGCTGGCTGGCCTTCGTCGGCTCGCTGATCCTGCTCGGCTTCTGGGTCGAACGCTGGAACATGGTGGCGCCGTCGATCTGGCACGGGGAGGGACTGCCGCTCGGCGTGCCCGAAGCGATGATCTCGGTCGGCTTCCTCGGCCTGTTCGCGCTCGCCTACAGCGCCTACTCGACGACCTTCCCGAAGGTCCCGATGCGCGAGACGATCGCGCTGGGGAGTCCCGGCCGCGGGCCGTAAGCCGTCGCCCGGCACCGCCCGCGAAGGACAGGGGGTGCCCCGGCCGGCCTCCGGCCTCTATTTTCAAATGCTGACAGTATGAGGTGACGGTGCGAACCATGCCGGTGTGGCGTGGCGTCGCACCGCGCAGTTCTTGACCGAGGCGGTTTGGATGGAGCTTTCCGACAACTACGAGCAGATGCTGCAGCGGACGACCGCGACGGTCGAGAAGTACCGCGAAGGGGCCGAGGAGCTGAGGGTGAAGCTCCGGGAGGCCCGCGCCGGCCGAAAAGTGCAGATCATGGCCATGATCGACCGGCTGGAGCGCAAGTACGATGGAGCGAAGACGCGCCTGGAAGAACTCTCCGACTCCGAGGAGGACGGCAACAGCCGGGCCCTCGGCGTACTCCACCAGAAGGTGGTCTCCGAACTCTCCGACATGAAGCGGACGATCCAGACCCGGATCCGCTGACCTTCCAGACTGGCCGGTCAGGCCGGATCCGTACCGGTGTCGGGTAGCGGAACGCCCAACACGCTGCCCTCGATCCTGGCCACCGCTATGCGCGTCCTGGTCAGTTCGGCGGCGACCGCGTCGATTCGGCCGACGAGTTCGGCCCGCACACCCTTGATGTCGCCTCGAAGCTCGGCGCGCATGGTCGCCATCTCACCGCGCACGCCTTTGATGTCGGTTTGCAGCTCGTCGCGCACGCCCTTGATGTCGTCTCCGAGCTTGCGCGTGAGCCCAGCCAGCGCGACGCCAACGCCGACGATAGCCACGAATATGGTAACGAGCGCGATGATCACATCCAGCCCCATCCTCTGACGACTCCCGTTGGAGGTTCCGTGCGGCAAGCGGCCCACCGGCCCAAGCCTCGATCCCACGAACCTCCAGCTGCAGATCAAGGTGCTATCAAGCGGTCGGCGGTTTCAAGCCAGGCGGCTCGTCACGCGCGTCTCAGTCCAGACGCAGCGCGGTGCGGAGGAGGAGGCGCTGGCGCCGCATGTGCTTGCCGAAATAGCCCTCCGCCGGGCTGGCGCGCTCGGGGCGGCCGATGTAGAGCGGCTCGCGGCCGATGAGTTCGCGCAGGTGCGGGCGCACGGACGTCCAGGCGCCCATGTTTTCCGGCTCTTCCTGTACCCAGCAGATCTCCGCCTCGCGGGGATACGGGGCCAGGGCCGCGGCCAGTTCCTCGGCCGGGAAGGGATACGGCTGTTCCACGCGCAGGATCGGGATGTCGTGCGCGGGGGGAGCCTCGGCGAGGAGGTCGAAGTAGACCTTGCCGCTGCACACGACGATCCGGCTCACGCGCGACGGATCGGCCTTGAAGTCGGGGTCCGGGAGGACCGGGCGGAAGGCGCCGCCAGTGAGGTCTCCGATCGTGGAGCGGGCCCGCGGATGGCGCAGCAGGCTCTTGGGCGTCATCACGATGAGGGGGCGACAGGTCGCGCGCAGCGCCTGCCAGCGCAGGGCGTGGAAAAACTGCGCGGGCGTCGTGCAGTTCGCGACGCGGATGTTGCCCTCGGCGGCAAGTTGCAGGAAACGCTCCAGCCGGGCGCTCGAGTGCTCCGGCCCCTGCCCCTCGTAGCCGTGCGGAAGGAGCAGGACGAGCCGCGACTCCAGTCCCCACTTGGTGCGGCCCGACACGATGAACTGGTCGATGATCGCCTGTCCGACGTTGGCGAAGTCGCCGAACTGCGCCTCCCACATGACGAGCGCGTTGGCGGCGATGGTGGAGAAGCCGTACTCGAAGCCGAGCGTGGCGATCTCGGACAGGGGACTGTTCGCGATCCTGAACGCCGCCTGCCCATCATCAAGGTGGGCCATGGGCGTGTAGGGGCGCCCGTCCTCGGCGTCGTGCAGCACGAGGTGGCGGTGGCTGAACGTGCCGCGCTCGGTGTCCTCGCCGGTGAGGCGCACGGGGACGCCCTCGGTGAGCAGGCCCGCCAGCGCGAGCGCTTCGGCATGCCCCCAGTCGATCCCCGCATCCAGCGCGGCCCGGCGTCGTTCCAGCTGTCGCCCGAGCTTCTGGAAGGGGGTGAAATCGTCGGGCCAGCGGTGGATCGCCTCGTTGAGTTGGCGCAGCCGCGCCTCCGGAATGCCGGTCGGCCGCGCCGGTTCCGCCGGATCCATGAGCCGCTTCGGGTCCGGCGCCGTTCCCCCCTGTGCGTCCGCTTCCTTGTGCGCGGCGATCGTCCCCCTCGCCGCCTCGAGTTCGGCGTTCACGTCCGCGGCCATGGTGTCGACCTCGTCGCGGGAGAGGAGCCCCCGCTCGACGACGACATCCGCAAACTGGGCGCGCACGCGCGGGTGCGAGGCGACCCGTTCGTACATCATGGGCTGGGTATACGAGGGTTCGTCCCCTTCGTTGTGCCCGTAGCGCCGGTAGCCCACGAGATCGATGACCAGGTCCTCTCCGAACTCGAAGCGGTAGTCGATGGCGAGCCGCACGGCGGCCATGCAGGCCTCGGGATCGTCGGCGTTCACATGCACGACGGGGAGGCGGAAGCCGAGCGCCAGGTCGCTCGCGTAACGGGTCGAGCGGCTGTCGCCGGGCAGCGTGGTGAAGCCGAGCTGGTTGTTCGTGATGATGTGGAGCGTGCCGCCCGTCTCGTAGGCCCGCAGCCGGCACAGGTTCAGCGTCTCCGCCACGACCCCCTGTCCGGCGAAGGAGGCGTCGCCGTGGATGATGATGGGGAGGATCGCCGAGGAGTCGGAGGCCTCGCCGGTGAAGCGCGCCGCCCGGGCCATGCCGAGCACGACGGGGTTCACATGCTCGAGGTGGCTCGGGTTGGGGGCGAGCCGCACGTCCAGTTCGACCTCGTCCTCCGCGACCTGCGACCGGCCTCCGACGTGGTACTTGACGTCGCCGGAACCATGCTCCGGGAGGGCGGTCATGATGCCGCGCGCGGCCTGTTCCTCGAATTCGGCCACGATCGACTCGTAGGACAGTCCCATGACGTGGGCCAGCACGTTCAGGCGCCCGCGGTGCGCCATCCCCACGAACACCTGCCGCGCCCCGCGCCGCCCGGCGCTCCCGATGATCCCCCGCATCATGGGCACGAGCATGTCGAGTCCCTCGACGGAGAAGCGCTTCTTCCCGAGGTAGGTGCGGTGCAGGAAAGTTTCGAGCCCTTCCACGCGGGTCAGCCACTCGAGGCACGCCTGCGCCCGCACGCGGCTCATGAGGAGCCGGTGGCGGTGCGACTCGATGTAGTCCACGAGCCAGTCGCGCTGGGTCGGGTTCTCCATCTGATCGAGTTCGTAGCCGATGGGGCCGCAGTAGATCTCCTCGAGGCGGTCGATGACCTCGGCGGCGTTGTTGCCCAGGTGCTTGAGCCAGACGGCGGAGGCGGGCACGCGCGCGAGTTCCTCGCGGCGGATGCCGTGGTATTCCGGCTCCAGCAGGGGGTGCCTCGGAGGCTCGGAGCGGAGCGGGTCGATGCGCGCCCCGAGGTGCCCGTAGGCCCGGTAGGCCTCGACGAGCGCCCCGGCGATGGCGGCGAGGCGCAGGTCCTCCGTCGCCACGACCTCCGCCTCGGCAGGCGTGGGTGCGGGCGGTGGAGGAGCGGGGGGAGGAGGAACGACTATCCTCGGGGGCGCTTCAACGACCGCTCCGGCGGATGGATCCCAGCCGGCCAGCGGGGGCGGGATCACGCCCCGGTCGCGGAACGTCCGTTCGACCAGCCCCTCCGCGTACCCCGCGTTGTAGCCGTCCGCGACCCAGCCGCGCTCGTCGGCGGAGCGGCCCCCGTCCTCGCTCACCTAACGGTGTCCGGCGCCGGTGCCGTGGCCGTGCTCGACATCCTCGGCGCCCGCCGCGCCGGAAAGGCTGCGGTGCACGGTGTCGAGCCAGCGTTCCGTCGAGATGAACCCGGCGCCCCAGTCCGCCCACTCCTCGGCGACGCCCTCGCCCTGGACCTCTTCGCTGCTCATCCCCGCGTCGATCTTGCCGCGCACCATTGCGATCGTCTCGGTGATCATGCGGTGGTACGTCCGCAGGTCGTCGACAGAGGAGAGCGGGCCGTGGCCGGGGATGATGTCGATATCCGCGGGCACGTTGTCCAGCACCCCCGAGATCCCGCTTGCGAGCCCTTCCACGCTGCCGCCGTTGTCGATGTCGACGAAGGGGAAGCGGCCGGCGAAGAAGTCGTCGCCCATGTGGAGGACGTTCGAGCCGGTGAAGTAGATGAGCGCGTCCCCGTCCGTGTGTCCGTGCGGGATGTGGAAGGCCCGGATTTCCTCGCCGTTGAAGTGGATGGAAACCGCGTCATCGAAGGTGACGACGGGCAGGGCCACCTCGGGCGATCCGCCCGCCACCAGCCTCGTCCGCACGTTCGTGTGCGCGACGATGGTGGAGGCGTCCCCGAACTCGACATTCCCGCCCGTGTGATCGCCGTGGAAATGGGTGTTGAGGAGGAACTGCGGCTCCGCGGCCTCCTCCGACTGTCCCACCTCGCGCAGCGCGTCGCGAATCTTGTCCGCCAGCGGCGCGAACTGGTCGTCGACCATCAACACTCCGTCGGGGCCCGAGGACACGCCGATGTTGCCGCCGCTCCCGACCAGCATCCAGACGCTGCCGGCGACGTGCGTCGCTTCGATCTGGACAGCCGAGAAATCACGCTGCGCGAGGGCGGGGGTGGAGAAGAGACCGGTGCACAGTGTCGCGAGGAACAGAGATCGAGCTTTCATGGGATGCACTCCTGAATGCTGACGCCGTGTAGCGCCGGACGCGTACCGCCGGGCGCCCGAAGATGGGGTCATGCCTGAATCAATGCCAACTTCGGTCTTCTCTCAGTTGGAACCCTTCGGCAGCAGCGTGCCGCCAAACGGAGTCACCCCCGCGGGATAGCGGGCCGCAATGGCGCCCGAACCGTCCGCCTTCAGGTCGATGACCGCGACCTCTCCTCTTCCGCGCACCATCACATAGAGCCTCTTGCTATCGGGTGAGAAGAGCGGGAAACCGGGACCCGGGCCGAGCGTGACGTAACCCGCCACCTCCCGCTTCGCGACATCGATGATGGCTACGTTCTCCGTGTCGTTTCGGGTGGACGCCGCGTATCGCCCGTCGGGTGAGACCGCGATGCGGCCGGCGCCCCAGCCGCCGGTGTCGATCGTCGCCACGACCTCGTCGCTCGAGGTGTCGATGACCGTGACGGTGCCGTCGTAGTCGGAATGCACCCACGCCTCCCCGTCGGGCGTGAAGTCGACGCCGACCGGGCCGCCGGCGACATCGATGATCTTGACGATCTCGTCCGTGCGCGTGTCGATCACGACGACCCGGTCATCGTCGCGGTGCGGGTAGTACAGCTTGTCGGTCCGCCGGTCGGTCGCGAGGAAGTGCCCGCCTTCGAGGAGCAGGTCGATCTTCCCCGCCACCTCACCGCGCGCCACGTCGTAGACGACGAGGCCGGGCACCTCGGCCCACTCCACGCCCACGTAGAGCTTCGTCCCGTCCCGGTTGAGCGCGACCCCGTGCGGGAGAGCCGAGCGGTTGGCGATCAGCTCGGACCCGTACGGCCGCATATCCGGAGTTCGCTGGAAGTACTCCGACTCGATCCGCCCCTTCTCCTCGAAGGTCTCCGCGTCCAGGATCACGACGTAGGCCGGCTCGCGGGGGATCGCCACGAAGATCGTGCCGCCATCGGGACTCACCACCGCTTCATGCGGCTGGTTCTCGGCCGTGAATTGGTGGACGATGCGGCCGGTCGCCGGATCGATCTCGTAGGCCGTGAAGTCGTCGTGGCTGAGGGCGATGATCGTGTGATCCTGCGCCGCGGCGGGGCCGGGAGTGCAGAGGCCGACTCCCACGCCCGCGGCGAGTATCAGCGCCCCCAGCGACCCCCCGACCGTTCTCCGACAGACTCGGAACATGCCGTTCTCCTCCTCCGGCCGAAGCGCCGGAACTCTTGACCGCCCGCCAATCCCGGAACCACACTGCGCGAAATGCGCAGCTATATCGTCTTTCTTCTTCTCTTCTCGATCAAGGTCGCGGGCAAGGCCTTCTGCCGGGTCCGGCTGGAATGGGTTCGAGAAGCCGACGAACCATGGGCAGGCCTGCGCGTGATCGCCCTGCTCAATCACACGAGTCTCTTCGAGCCGGTGTTCCTCGCGGCGGTACCCAACCGCCTGCTCTGGCAGCTCGCGACGCACGGGGTCCTGCCGCTGGCGGACAAGACCGCGGCTCGACCGATTCTGGGACGGCTCTTTCTGCTCATCACCAAGCATGTGGTGCCGGTCACGCGCGAACGCGATGACACCTGGGAGGAAGTGCTGCGGCAGGTTCGGGATCCGGAGGCCGTGCTCCTCATCCTTCCCGAGGGGCGGATGATGCGCCGCACCGGGCTGGATCGCGAGGGAAATCCGATGACGGTCCGCGGGGGGATCGCGGACATCCTGCGGGCGATGCCGGACGGCCGGCTATTCGTTGCCTACAGCGGGGGGCTTCATCACATCCAGGCGCCGGGGGAACGTTTCCCGCGACCCTTCCGGCGCGCCTGGCTGGGTGCCGAAGTCGTGGACATCGAGGAGTACCGCGGAGCACTGGGCGGCTCGGAGTGCGCGGAATCCTTCAAGGCGGCCGTGATCGAGGATATGACGCGCCGGCGGGACACCTACTGCTACCGCACCCGATAGCGGCGGATCGGGACGCGCCTCGGAGGATCGGGACGCGCCTCAGTTGAAGCGGACGCGTCTCCAGGTGTCATTGGGACCGAGGGTCCAGGCTCGCCCGTCCACCACGACGAGCGAGATGCGGCGCGCGTTGCGGATGTCGGCGACGGGGTTCGCCTCGAGCACGAGGAAGTCGGCGCGCTTCCCGATCTCGATCGTCCCCCGCTCGTGCAGTTGGCCGAGCGCAATGGCGCCGTTCCTCGTGGCCATGCCGAGAACTTCGAGCGGGGGGATGCCTGCCTCCACGAGCAACTGCATCTCGCGGTGGAAGCCCTCGCCCCAAGGCGTCGTGCGCGGGGCATCGGACCCCACGAGGAGGCGCACCCCGTGGCCGTGGAAGGTCTGGACCAGCGCCTCGGCCTTGGGCCACACCGCTTCGAGCGCAGTCCGCCCGGCGGCGGACAGGGGCGCGCAGGTAGCGGCTTCGGCCGGGCAGTCGAGGGGGGCGGACGCGCCGGCGAGCAGCGGCAGCAGCGCCGAGTCATTCGAGAGGAGCGCGGTGACGGCACGGTCGACGTCGGGTCCGTGTGGATCCAGCCGCTCCAGCCAGGCGGCCTGGACAGGGACCTGTCCCGCATCCGCGAGCGCCTCGAAGGGCGCACGCTCGCTCTCCGGAAGCAACTCGGCGTCGCCGGAGACCAGCGGACTCGCGACAGCGGACCCGGCACGGAGGGCTAGCAGCCAGCCACCGTCCCGGCGGTCGGCCCACAGCGGCACATCCGCCCGGCGCGCGGCCCGCGCGATCCCGACCAGCCACGATGGGGGCACGCTGGAGGCTACGGAGACGAAGCCGGCCCCATCCGCGGCCTGGCGCGCCACCTCGGCGATGGCGGCGGCTTCCGAGTCCGGCCCCGCGCCGCGCGTCCCGCTCCCGGCATCGAGGACCGGCCCGCCGATGTAGACGGCGGGGACGGGGTCTTCCCCAAAGCCGCCACGGCCGCGCGCCTCGAAGGCGGCCAGCGACGTGGCTCCGTCACGCACTCCCGTGATCCCGGCGGCCAGGAGCGCCCGCAGGTCATCGGTGGTTCGAGGCGAGGCGTGTGCGTCGATGAACCCGGGGATGAGGTAGGAGCCCGAGAGGTCCACGACGATGGTGCCTTCCGGGGCGGGCACGGAGCCCTGGGCGCCGATGCCCTGGATTCGGCCACCCCACACGAGCACCGACGAGGAAGGCCTGGGTGGCCCCCCGCGGCCGTCGATCACCGTCACATTGGTGAACAACTCCGACTGCAGCGTGAGGAACATGTCCTGGCCGGCGCCAGCCAGTCCGCCGGGGAGAACCGCCCCCGCGACTGGCGCGGAGATCGCGAGGAGCAGCCGGCGGACCGGCGTCCCGGCGCGTCTCAACTCAGACCCCGTCGACCGGCAGCCCATCCGCGGACCGGATGTAGAGTTCCCGCTTCGGGTAGGGGATCTCCACGCCGGCCTCCGCGAAGGCGGGGAGCGCCCTCTCGCTGATGTCGTCGGCGATGCGCCGTCTCGCCCTCGCCTCCAGAATCCAGACGCGCAATTGGAGGTTGACCTCGGACGGGCCGAAACTCCGGGCGATGACGATCGGCGCGGGATCGTCCTTCACTCCCTCGACGCTCAGGGCGATGTCCACCAGCAGCGACTTGGCCCGCTCGATGTCCGAGTCGTAGGCGACGGAGAACGGGATGCGCAGCCGGATGTCCTGACCCGACATCGTGTAGTTGATGATGTCGCGCTGCATGAGCTGACTGTTCGGGACGACGACGACGAGATTGTCGGGATTGCGGATCTTCGTGGCTCGGAGCCCGATCTCGATCACGTCGCCCCAGGACCCCGTTTCGTTGGGCGCGGACCACAGTTCGATCCGGTCGCCGACCTGGAAGGGACGATCGACGACGAGGAGCACGCCCGCGATCACGTTGGAGAGCGTGTCCTTGGCCGCGAGCGAAAGGGCGAGGCCCATGACGCCGGCGCCGGCGAGGAGCGGCGCGATATTGATGCCGAGTTCCGCCAGCGCGAGCACGATGCCGAGCCCGATGACCATGAAGCGGATCGCCTTGTTGATCATCGGGAGCGCCGTCTTGTCCATCGGCGTCGAGGTGCGGGCGACGACCTCGGCCTCGATCGCTACCAGGAGATCGCCGACGAAGCGGCTCAACGGGAAGAACAGGATGCCGATCCAGATGGCCCAGACCCACTGGGCCGCGGTGGGGAGGGTCCAGATGTCAAGCAGGCGCCAGACCGCGAACGTCACGCTCGAAATCAGAAGGACCTGGCGGAGCAGCCGCACGGCGAGATCGTCCAGTTGCGTCGCGGTTCGCGTGACCCAGTGCTTCTGCGCGCGGCCCAGCACCATCAGCGCCACGAGGTAGACGAGGCCGGCGACCGCGATCACGATCAGGCTGGGCAGCCAGCGCGGAGCCATGAAGGCGACCGCCTCGCTCCACAGTTGTGACAGTCTGTCCATCACGCCTCGCCTCTCTCAGGCTCTTGCCCGCCCCCGCGCGTGGCGCCCACATCCCCGCGCTTGATAGCCGGATGATGCCGCGCACCATGGTATCGTAATGGTACCGTGCCAGCCCCTTCGTGGATAACTTGGGGGATCGAGCGGCAGGAATCGAACCGGGAGTGAAGATGTTGAACGGAAAGTTCGGAAAGATGGGCGTCGGAGCGGCCTCGATCGGCCTGGCGCTGCTCGTCGGCGGGTGCGCGCCGGAGGCGGCGGCCGAAAGCGGACAGACGGCGACCGCGACGCCCGCGAACGCCATGATCGATGCGACGTTGGCCGCGACCATCGCGGAAACGCCGACGATCAAGGTCTACAAGTCGCCCACCTGCGGGTGCTGCGCCCTCTGGGTGGACCACATGCGGGAAGCCGGCTTCCAGCTCGACGTGGAGGACACCGACGATATGATCGGCATCAAGCTCGACGCGGGCCTGCCGCTCCAGCTGCAATCGTGCCATACGGCGTTCGTCGGCGACTATGTGTTCGAGGGACATATCCCGGCCGACGTGTTCGCCCGCTTCCTCGCCGAGGCGCCCTCCGCGCGCGGGATCGCCGTGCCGGGGATGCCGATCGGTTCCCCGGGCATGGAGTTCGGTGACCGGGTCGATCCGTACGACGTGATCCAGTTCGACGCCGAAGGCAACACGTCGATCTACGAGAGCCGCTGACTCCCGTGTCCCGCCGAACAGCGCCGAGGGCGGGGCGGTGGGTCGGGCTTGCCGCCTCCCTCGCCCTGGCGCTGGCTGCCTTCGCCCCGTCGTACGTGCGGGCCCAGGACGAGGAACAGGAGGTCATCGACACGCTCGTCGCGATGTGGGCGGCGATCGAAGCGGGCGACCTCGACGCCTACGCTCAGTACCTGCACCCGGAATTCACCGCTTTCGGGGAGAACGATGTCTACCTCGCGGAAGGTCGCGCGCTTGAACTCAGGAGTTATGGAGACTACTTGAGGCGCGCGCGTGACGTGCACACCGAGATGCACCAGCCCGAGGTCACGATTCGGGGCGATGTGGCCTGGATCACCTATTACTGGACGGACTCCGGCTACACCGATGGGGGACGTTTCACGAGCAGGGGGAAGTCGACGAGGATCTTCGTGCGGGAGGACGGCCGCTGGCTCTGCATCCACGGCCACTACACCGCGGTCCCTTGACGACATTTGTCGAATCACCCTTCTTTTCTGGGGGGTGGTTGGATCCACTCGCCTCGGGATAGGTTCCCGACCCGACTGCAGGCTGATGTTCAACCCCGGATGGGCATGGTTCCCATGAGCCACGGCGGCGGTCATGACGATCATGATCACGACCATGATCACGGTCATGGGCACGATCATCAGCACGACCATGATCACGATCACGACGATGATCACGACCACGATCACGGCCACCATCACCACGGCCATGACCACGATCACCATCATCACCACGGGATTTTCGGCGCCCACGATCATTCGGAGGAACTGAGGAACGCCAGCAAGCGGGACCTCACGATCGCGCTGGTCATCATCGCCAGCTTCATGTTCGTCGAGGTAATCGGCGGCTTCCTGTCGGGAAGCCTGGCGCTCATAGCCGACGCGGGACACATGCTCACCGACGCGGCCTCGATCGGTCTGGCGCTATTCGCCGTGCATTTCGCGACGCGTGCCGCTTCCGTGGAGCGCACCTTCGGATACCATCGGCTGGAGATCCTCGCCGCCCTCATCAACGCCCTCACGCTGTGGCTGATCTCCGCCTGGGTGATCTTCGAGGCCTACCACCGCTTCCGGGAGATACCCGAGGTCGAGGGCGGCCTCATGCTGATCATCGGGGTTCTCGGACTGCTGGCCAATCTCGCCGCTGCCTGGGTACTCCACCGGTCCGCGAAGCACAGCGTGAACGTCGAGGGCGCCCTGGCTCACGTGATCGCCGACATCCTCGGCTCGGTTGCAGTCATCATTTCCGGGGTGCTCGTGTGGGCCTTCGGCTGGTACATCTCCGACCCGATCCTCAGCGTCCTCATCGGGATCCTGATCCTGCTCAGCACGTGGCGCCTGCTGGCCAAGGTCGTGCACGTGCTGCTCGAAGGGACGCCGGAACACGTCGACGTGTACAGTCTCTGCCACCAGATCGAAGACCTCGAGGGAGTCACGGTCATCCACGACGTTCATGTGTGGACGCTCGCACCGGGCTACGACGCGCTCACCGCGCATGTTCTGGTGGACCCCGAACACGAGAGAGATTCGGCGAAGCTGTTGCAGGAGATTCAGGAGATCGCGTACAACAAGTTCAACATTCAACACATCACGGTTCAGGTGGAGAGCACGGCCGCGCACTGCAACGAGGACCACCACGTCGACCACCTCGTCGCCACCGCGCGGGCGCACTAGAACCAACAGGAGCAAGATCATGGGCGGGCACGACCACGACTGCGAACACCACGACAGCGACCATACGCACGGGGAAGGCTGCGGCCACGAGGCCGTCGAGCACGATGGCCACACGGACTATGTCGTCGACGGCCACCTGCACCACGTTCACGGGGACCACTGCGACGACCACGGTCCGGCGCCGGGGCACGGTCACGATTGCGAGGGCCACGACGACGGGCACGTACACGGCGAGGACTGCGGCCACGAGGCGGTGGAACACGACGGGCACGTCGACTACGTCGTCGACGGCCACCTGCACCATCAGCACGGCGATCACTGCGATCACCACGGTCCTGCGAACTGACGATCCTGGAGCGTGCCCGGGCGGTCTGAATGACCGCATTCATCGCTGCGCTCGTCGCGCCGGTGGCCGGCGTTTTTCTGTACATCTTCCTGCACCACCGGCCGCAGACGATGCGGCTGATCGACATGATCGTCTTCGTGGCGCTACCGTTGCTGGTGGCCTGGCAGATCTTCCCGCATGTCTGGTTCGAGCGGCAGATCACACCGCTGATCGCCGTCATCGCGGGCGGGGGCATTCTGTATGTGATCGAGAAGGTCTCCCGCAGACTGGCCCAGCACACCGACAACCTCACCATCATCCTGGGTGTGGCATCGATGGTGCTCCACGCGCTCCTGGAAGGCGGCGCCCTGATGCCCGCTACCGCAAGCGCCCCGTTCGCCTTCGCGGTCATCCTGCACCGGGTCGCCGTCGGCCTGTTGATCTGGTGGCTACTCGAGCCCCGGCACGGCGTCGTGGTCGCGGCGGCCGGGGTGGGCGCGATTCTGCTGGCGACGGTGATCGGCCTGGCGGCGGGCACCGAGCTGTTGCCCGAAGAGCACACTGCGATTGAACTCTACCAGGCCTTCGTGGCGGGTTCCCTGCTCCACGTCGTCTTCCATCAGGGGCGCCACGATCACGCGCACCACGATCACCACGCGCACTGAGGGATAGCGCTCGCCCGAAGCGGGTCGTGCCTACCGCGTCGCGGGCGACATGGCCGTGCGGCGGCGCGGCACTCTCCAGTAGCCACAGGAAGCTTCGGGCGCGGTGCCGGCGAGGAAGAGTTCAGGCTCCCCGCGGCAGCCCCAGCCCGCGCGCAGACCGGTCTCCGGCTGGATTTCTATCCACTCCACTCCCGCCGGCAAGCGGAATCTGCGACCGCCATGGGGACCGAGAACGCGGATCATGAAATCCGCGAAGATCGGGAGCGCGGCCCTGGAGCCGGGGAGACCGACCGGAGTGCCGTCGTCGAATCCCACCCACACGCCGACCGCCAGTTCCGGTGTGTAGCCGACGAACCAGGCGTCGCGGGAGCGGTTCGTCGTCCCGGACTTCGCCGCCACGGGACCGAAATATCCGGCGTCACGGACCCCGCTCCCGGTCCCGCGCTCGACCACGCCGCTCAGCGCGGACGTGATCAGGTACGCCTCCGCCGGGCTGATGACCGACTCGCTGCGGCCCGCGGACTTTTCTCGCAAGGCGCCGTCCCGGCCGAACACGGCGATCACCGAGCGCGGAGACGTGCGCCGGCCCTCCGCCGCCAGCACCGCATAGGCCGCCGTCAATTCGAGCAGCGTAACCTCGGAAGCGCCCAGCGCCAGGCTCGGATATGGCGCGAGGGGACTCTCGACGCCGAGCCGGCGCGCTGCCTCGATGATCCGCTCGGGACCGACGGCCAGACCCAGGCGGGCGAACGGCACGTTGCGTGACCCCTCCAAGGCCTCGCGCAGCCTGACGGGGCCGAGGAACGCGCGGTCGGCGTTCGCCGGCTTCCACACGCCGGCCGGTGTGTCGAGCACCAGCGGCTCGTCCTTCAGCACGGAGGCCAGGGTGAAGGGAGGGTCGGATCCCGGAGTGAGGGCGGCCAACGCCACCACCGGCTTGAAGGCGCTTCCCGGCTGACGCCGGGCGTCGGCTGCGCGATTGAACTGCGACGTGCCGTACGAGCGACCGCCGACCATCGCCAGGATGTCACCGGTTCGCGGGTCGAGGGCGACCAGCGCCGCCTGGACCGGACCGGCCTGTTCCTTCAGACGGGGACGCCGGCGCTCCATGCTACGGATCCCCGTTGACACCGCGGTCTCGGCGGCCTGTTGAAGCTCCGGTGCAAGCGAAGAAATCACCGTCGGACCGCCGCCGTCCGTTTCCGGCGGAGCAGCGCCGGCCGCCATCTCCCGCCGCAAAAAATCCAGGTACCAGCGGGCATCGAAGTTCCGCTCCTGTGGATGTCGAATCTCCGGATCGGCTTCAAGTTCGGCGTCCCGCCGAGCGTCGTCCAGGTGCCCTACGGCGTGCATCTGCCGCAGCACGATGTCGCGTCGGGCCCGGGCGCGGTCCGGGTGGCGATGGGGCGAGTACACGCTCGGCCCCCTGACAATCCCGACCAGCATCGCCGACTGGCCCAACGTCAACTCCGAGATGTCCCGCCCGAAGTAGAACTGCGCGGCGCGCCCGAAGCCGTGGATGGCGGTGCCCCGGTGCTGCCCGAGATAGATATGGTTCACGTAGGCCTCGAGCAGGCGCCGCTTGGAGAAACGTCTCTCCAGCGCCACCGCGATCGCCGCCTCACGCACCTTTCGGAGCACGGTGCGGTCCGTCGACAGGAAGAGCGTGCGGGCCAGCTGCTGGGTGATCGTGCTTCCCCCCTCCGCGACCCGCCGCTGCCGGAGGTTCGAAAGCGCGGCGCCGGCGATGCGGCGAGGATCCAGCGCGCCGTGCTCGTAGAAACGGCGATCCTCGACGGTCAGCAACGCGGCGACCAGGTGCTCCGGCACCTCGTCGAGCCGGACGGGCACCCGGTCCCGACTGCGCTCTCCGAGGGACGTCCCGATCACCTCGGGATCGAGCAGTAGTTGGGCGAGGCGGTCCCCCTCGGCGTTCCGAATCGCGGCGATGCGCCTGCTGCTCCGGAAGCTCACCCGCGCGCGAACGCCGGGGTCGACGAGTCCCCCGATACGAAGCGCGCGGCGGCCCACGAGAAGGTCGCGGCCGCGTGTGCTGAACTCTCCGGTCTGCGGCGTTCTGCCGGAGACCGGTCGGTAGCCGACCTTCTTCAGGTGGTCGATGAGGCGCTGCGGGTCGACCCGGTCACCGACGCGGAGGGTCCACGGCCGTGCCAGGATGCGCGCCGGGGAAGAGGAGTCGAGCGCGGCGAACTCGCGAGCCACCCGGGCTTCGAAGGCCAGATAGCCGAGGCCGGCGGCGAGAATCGCCACGGCCAGGAGCATGAGCCACCGACCCTTGTGCATCTTCTGTCTCGACGGGAGCCACCGCCGAGCCCTTCTTCTGTCTCTCACACCGTCTTTGACGCCCAGGGAGCACCAAAGGGTTTCCACCGCCGCACGAGGTTGCCCGAAGCCGCGACGCCGGCCTAACGTCCCGGGCCCGCGATGCAGCTTTGTGGCCATTGCACACGCCCCGGACGCACAGGCGTGGGAGGAACCATGCCTTCAGCGTACCCCGCCGAAAATGCCATCGGGTCGGCTTCGCGCTGGCTCGGCCCCGCTCGATCCGACGTCCGGCCGGCCGCTCGTTCGATCGCCGGGCGTCTCCTCCTTCTAGCGCCAATGCTTGCGGCGGTTGGCCTCTCGTGGCCCGCTCTCGCCAACAGCGGCGACCTGGCGGCGCAGGGGCCGGGGCAAGCGTATGTGTTCGAGGGCAACGTGCGCGACGCGGGCACCGGTGAACCGCTGGCGGGCGCGAACGTATCGGTGGTCGGGAGGGAAACCAGGGCGGTGACCCGCGGGGACGGGACCTTCCACCTGACCGGGCTGGCCGCGGGCGTGTACACCGTTCGAGCCGAGCGCCTGGGGTACCGGGGCGCCATCGTGGAAGTCACCGTGGGGACCGTGCGCGCCCGTCGAGCGGTGGCGGAGTCGGCAGAGATCGTGATCGAGCTGGTACCGTCTCCCTTTGGGCTGGCGGACCTGGTGGTGACGGCGACGATCAGCGAGCGGACCGCGGCCGAGGCGATCCGGCCGGTCAACGTGATGGCGGGCGATGACTTGCAGCGCCAGCTGACGGCGACCGTAGCGGGGACGTTGGCGTCAATGCCGGGGCTGGCCGCCACCAGGATGGGTCCATCGGTTGCGCAGCCGGTGATCCGGGGAATGACCGGAGATCGGGTGTTGATGCTCGAGGACGGGTCGGCGGTCGGGGATGCCTCCAGCTCGGGCTCGGACCACACCACCGCACTCGATCCGTCCTCGGCACGGCGGATCGAGGTTGTGCGGGGTCCCGGTGCACTGCTCTACGGGGGCAACGCGCTGGGCGGGGTCATCAACGTGATCCGCGATGAGATTCCGACGGCCATGCCGCACCGCCTGACGGGCGCGGCGACACTGCAGACGGAGACCTCGACCGGCGCGCTGGCCGGCAGCGCGTCGGCCGTGTTCCCCCTCGCGGGGCGCGTGCCGCTGCGGGTGGAGGTGGCCGCACGGACGGCGGGAGATCTGAAGACCCCCGTCGGCACGCTTCTCAACACCGACGGCGAACTGTTCAGCGGGGGTGCGGGGACAGCCTACGTGGCCGATTGGGGTCGCCTGGGGGGGGCCTTCCGCGGCTACCGCAACTACTACGGCATCCCGGGTGGCTTCGTGGGTGGGCACCAGGAGGGCGTGCGCATCGAGATGGAGCGAGTGTCATCGAAGTTCCGGACCGTGGTCGAGGAGCCGGTCGGGCCCTTCCACAACCTCCGCTTCGACGCGACTCACACCTGGTACACGCACCGCGAGCTCGAAGCTTCGGACATTCTGGGTACGCTCTTCGAGCAACAGCGCGCGAGCGCGGATGTCCTGGGTCGGCATGAGGGGTGGGGACCGTTCACGGCGGGTGCGATGGGCGGCCGTGCGTCCTGGGAGGACTTCGGATACGGGGGATCGCTGCACACGCCGGACACGCGTCGGCTCAAGGCGGCCCTGTACCTGCTCGAGGAGGTCGACCTGGGCTCCGTCCTGATCGAGTCGGGGCTACGCTACGACTGGACCCTGGCCGATCCGGCGGAAGATCGGGTTTCGGACATCGGTGAGATTCGTGACCGCACATTCCACTCGATGTCGGGGTCCCTGGGGGTCCTTTACAAGTCCGCCTCGGGGCTGGTGCTCGGTGCCAGCGTTGCCCGGGCGGTTCGCACACCCGACGTCCCCGAACTCTATTCGGAAGGGCCGCATCTGGCGGCCTACGTCTTCGAGGTCGGAAACCCATCTCTGGAGAGCGAGGTCGGGAGGGGGCTCGACGTCTTTCTCCGCTTCGAGTCCGACCGGCTGAGGGCCGAGGTCACCGGCTTCCACAACGACATCAAGAACCACATCTACGGGGAGGACACGGGCCGCCTGAGCCGCGTGCGCCTCCCCATTTATCAGTTCCAGGCCAACGACGCCGTGTTCAGCGGCTTCGAAGCCGGCGTGGACGTTGACGCCGGGCGGGGGCTGGCGCTGGAGGGAGTGGCCTCATTGGTGAATGGCAGTCTCAAGGAGACCGACCAGCCTCTGCCTCTCGTTCCTCCGCTCAAGGGACATGTGGCCCTGAAGTACGAGCGGCCGTCGTGGTATGTCCGGGCGGAGGCCGAGATGGCGGACGGGCAGGACCGGGTCGGCGAATTCGAGACGCCGACGCGCGGGTACACCGTCTTCAACGCCACCGCAGGGGTGCGGCTAACGCTCGGCGGGCGTCTGAACGTCCTGACCGTGAGCCTCGTCAACGCCGGGAATACCGAGTACCGCAACCACCTCTCCCGGGTCAAGGAGATCATGCCGGAGGCCGGGCGGGGTCTGAACGTCAGCTATCGGGTGGTGTTCTGACGCGCGCGTTTACAGAGCCCCGGTGCTCCCCGACATCGCCATCTAGCGCGCCAGCCAGGCGCTGAAGCGCTCGTTCAGTTCGTCCTGGTAGTCGACCCAGAACGCCCAGTCGTAACGAAGCGCACGATCCGCGTTGCCCGCGCCGGCCGGCATGTGGGGCGCCATGTCGACCCCTGTGACGACATGGGTCGTCACCAGTGGCATGCCCGATCTGCGCGCCGGGGAATAGGAGATGCGGCGGGCGATCTGCGCCATGGACTCGGCGCTGGTGCTGAAGGCCAGGTATCTCATCGCCTCTTCCAGCCTCGGTGTGCCCGCGACGATCCCGACCTGACCCACATCCAGCAACTGTCCGTCCCACACGATCACGAGCGGTTGGTTTTCCAGGACCTGGGCATTGAAAATGCGGCCGTTGTACGCCGTGCTCATGACCACTTCCCTGTCGGCCAACATCTGCGGTGGCTGGGCGCCGGCCTCCCACCAGACCACCTCGTCCTTGATGGTTTCGAGCTTGGCAAAGGCCCGGTCCAGGCCCTCCGGAGTGGCCAGCGTGGCGTACACCTCGTCGAGCGGCACGCCATCGGCGATCAGGGCGAACTCCAGGTTCACCTGCGGTACCCGCCGCATCCCGCGGCGGCCCGGGAAATTCTCCAGGTCGAAGAAGTCGACCATGGTCGTGGGCTTTTCGCCCGGGAAGCTCTCGTCGTTGTACGCGTACACGGTCGACCAGTACAGATTGCCCACCCCGCACTCGGTCTGGCTCTCGGCCACGAAGTCGTCGGCCGCGGGCGTGCCGTCGGGCCCGGGAGGCAGATCGTCGATGTCTATCAGCTCGAGCAGTCCCTCGTCGCAACCGCGCACGGCATCGGCGATCTCCAGGTCGATCACATCCCAATGGACGTTGCCGACATCCACCTGGGCCCGTATCTGGGCCAGGCCGCCGTTGTAGTCCTCCATGCTGATTCGGATGCCGGTCGCCTCGGTGAAGGGAATGTTGGCGCCCTCGTTGATGGCGCGGCCGTAGGAGCCGCCCCAGGACACGACGGTGATCGACTGCCCGGCGGCGGGGAGGAGCGGGACGCCTGAAAGGAGCGCAATGAGCCCCAGGGTGGTCACCGTCGGAATACGTCTCACGATTCCCTCTCTCATTCCGTCTCTCCAGTACTCGCGGAAGTCCTCAACGGTCCTCAGGGGGCGCCCGGGTCTCCGAGAAGTACCGGCGCACCTGATTGTATTGGTTGATCCGGTCCCGGACGACGGTCACGAGTTCTTCGAGCGAGCCGGCGATCGACCTGTCACCGCGCGTCACCCGGCGGCTCGGATGTGCTCGGCGAAGGTGTCGAGATCGATGTTCGAACCAGACAGGACGAGCCCTGTGCTCAGCCCGGCCAGTCGTTCGCTGAGCGGACCGCATGCCGCGGCCAGCGGCGCGGCGGAGGCGGGTTCGGCGACCAGCTTCGCGTCTACTAAGAGGGCCCGCATCGCGGCACGGATCGCCTCATCGTCGACGAGCACGACGTCGTCCACGTAGCGCTGCACGAGTCCGAAGCTGTACGGCGCGGCGTGGGGTGCACCGAGGCTGTCCGCGATCGTGTCGACCCGGTCGATCGCCACCGGTTCACCAGCATCGAGGCTGCGGCGCATGGAGTCGGCGCCGACCGGTTCCACTCCGTAGACGCGGCACTCCGGAGAAAGCTGTTTGACGATGCTCGCAGTCCCCGAGATGAGCCCCCCTCCGCCGATCGGAACCACGAGCGCGTCGAGCGAGGGCAATTGCTCGACAATCTCCAGGCCCACCGTGGACGTCCCCAGGACCGTGTGCTCGCCCTCGAACGGATGGATCTTCAGCCGCCCCTCGTCCCCGGCGATCTCCTCCATGCGCTCGAATCCGCGCGCGCCGTCGTCCGCGAACTCGATCTCGGCGCCGAAGTTCCTGCACCGCGCGACGCGGGCCGGGTTGGCCGAGGCGAGCATCACGACCTTGGCGCTGGTGCCCGCGGCTCGAGCCGCGTAGGCCACGGAAATGGCGTGGTTCCCGGCGCTGACCGCCGTGACGCCCCGGGCCAGCGTCGCCGCGTCCGCCTGCAGCACGTTGTTCAGGGCGCCGCGGACCTTGTAGGAACCGGTACGCTGAAACAGCTCGAGCTTGAGGAAGAGTTCGGACCCTTCCGGAAGCGACACCACGCCCCGGTCGGGCCTCCATCGCCTCACGGGGGTCCGCTCGACCCAGGGCTCGATCCGCGCCCGCGTGTCCCTGCTGGACTCGGGGGTCGGGGTCCGGCGGGCCGGTGCCGGAGAGTCGGTCATTCTCGCGTCCAGGGCTGGCGTTTGGTTCGACAATCCGGGCGGGGCCGGACTCGACGCGACACAGCATACGATCTTGACAGGCGCGCGACAGGGTGCGATGCTCCGCGCACTATGACAAACCGGCATCCTTTTTTCCGCCACTATTATTTCCATCGCGCAAGCGGAGGCCGGTGATCGTCTAGCCATTTTCTGAACACAGGTTGCGAACGATCGATGCCGGCCCGGGTGGCCGGCTTTTTTTTCGCTGCCTGCCCCCTCCGGTGTCGGCACAGAGAGCCGACATGACCCACGAAGACACCAGACTGGCCCTTCCGAAGGGCCGCATGCAGGCGGGCGTGCTCGAGTTGTTGAACGCCGCCGGCGTGCGCGTCGACCTCGGGGAGCGCCGCTATCGCCCGACCGTTTCGGTGCCGGGGTTCAGCGCCAAGCTCCTGAAGCCGCAGAACGTGGTGGAGATGCTCCACGCGGGCTCGCGCGATCTCGGGTTCGCGGGAGCCGACTGGGTGGCGGAGCTCGACGGGTCGCTCGTGGAACTCCTGGACACGGGTCTCAACCCGGTGCGGGTGGTCGCGGCCGCCCCGGCGGCTCTGGCGGAAATCGGCCTCCGGAACCCACGTCCCCTGACGGTCGCCTCGGAATACCGCCGCCTCACGTCGCGCTGGATCGAGGGGCGCCGGCTGGACGCGACGCTCGTGCGCTCCTACGGCGCGACCGAAGTGTTTCCGCCCGAAGACGCGGACGTGATCGTCGACAACACCGCGACGGGCGCGACGCTGGAGGCCAACGGGCTCGAGGTGGTGGACGAGTTGATGACCTCGTCGACCCGCCTCTACGCGAATCCCCGCGCGCTCGAGACTCCGCCCCACCGAGACCGGATCGCCGACCTGGTGCTGGTGCTGGAGTCCGTCCTGGAGGCCCGGAAGCGCGTGATGCTCGAAGTCAATGTGGACTCCGGGCGTCTGGATGAGCTGGTGGCGATCCTGCCGTGCATGCGCAGACCCACTGTGTCGCGTCTGCACGAAGACGGGGGGTACGCGATTCGCGTCGCGGTCCTTCGCGACGCCCTGCCGACCCTGATCCCGCTGGTGAAGGCGCGGGGCGGCACGGATCTCGTCGTGACCGCGCCGGGACAGATCGTCGCATGAACGGGCCAGCCGTGGCCGCTCCGCCGAGGGAACTTCTCAGGCTCGACCACAACGAGCGTCTCTTCCCTGCGCCCGAACTCGCGGCCCTGCTCGCCGGAGTGCCATCCACGACCCTGACGCGATACCCGGACGCCGCGGGCCTGGAGGGGCGTCTGGCCGACATGTGGGGGCTCGAGCCCGAGCGCGTCCTGGTCACCGCGGGGGCGGACGACGCGATCGACCGCATCTGCCGTCTCCAGCTCGCGGGCGGGCGGGACATGATCACCGTGGCGCCGACCTTCGAGATGATGCCGTTCTTCGCCACGCTCGCGGGCGGACGCGTGCGCGAGATCCCGACGCTGGCGGACCCCGCGCCCGGGGCGTCGATCCTCGAACGACTCGGCGACCGTACGGGACTCGTGACGGTGATCTCACCGCACAACCCCACCGGCCTCGTCGTTCCGGCGTCCCGCCTGCTGGAGATCGCCGATCGCCTGCCCCCCGATGCGATGCTGCTCGCCGACCTGGCGTACGTGGAGTTCGCCGATTCCGATCCCGCGCGGGCCCTGCTCGAGCGGGACAACATCCTCGTGGTGCGGACGCTCTCGAAGGCGTGGGGGATGGCCGGGCTCCGGGTCGGGTGCGTCCTCGGCTCTCGCCGGGCGATTGACGCCCTCCGGACGTGCGGGCCTCCGTTCCCTCTGTCGGGCCCGTCGATCTGGCTCGCCGAGCGGGCGCTGGCGCTGGGTGACCGGATCACGGCGACGTACGTGGCCGCTGTCCGCCACGAGCGCGACCGGCTGCGCGCCGCGCTGCGAGCATGGGGCGCCGAGCCCTTCTCCTCCGAGGCGAACTTCGTGCTCGCCGCCAGCGACGGGTCGGCCGGGTTGTACCGCCGTTTCCACCGCGATGGGATCGCCGTGCGGCGTTTTCCGGACCTCCCGGACCTCATCCGGATCACACTCCCGGGAGACGAGGCGACGTTCCGCCGCGTGCTCGCGGTCCTCGATACGACCTTTGGAGAACCTCGCGGAGAGGACACCGATGGATAGCCACGACAGAGAGACTTCACGGGACGGCCGGCGCACGGCCAAGCGGTCCCGGCGCACGCTCGAGACCGTCATCGAGGCGCGACTGAATCTCGACATGCGCGGACCGAGTCATGTCAAGAGCGGGTTGCCGTTCCTCGATCACATGATCGCCGCCGCGGCCTTTCACGGCGGCCTGACGCTGGACCTCCGCGCGCGCGGCGACCTCCACGTCGACGACCACCACACGGTGGAGGACTGCGGGATCGTCCTCGGTTCCCTGATCCGGGACGCCCTGGGCGAGAGGAGCGGGATCCGCCGCTTCGGCTACGCCTACGCGCCGCTCGACGAGGCGCTCGCGAGGGCCGTCGTGGATCTGTCGGGCCGTTCGTCCGCCACCGTCGATCTGGGCCTCCGGCGCGAGATGCTGGGCAGCGTCGCGACCGAGAACCTGGCGCACTTCTTCACCTCGCTCGCGGCCTCGGCACGCCTCACGCTTCACCTCGACGTGCTGAGGGGAGACAACGACCACCACCGTGCGGAGGCGGCCTTCAAGTCGTTCGGGCTCGCCTTGGGCGAAGCGGTCGCCCGGCGAGCCGGGGTCGGAGTGCCGAGCACGAAGGGCGTCCTCGGGTCGGAAGCGACCCCTGACCCTTGCACCGAAGAGGATTCGAGGGAACGCGCCCTCGAACCGGCGGTCCGATGAGCGCCGCGCGCGTCGTGAGGCGACCGGACGAGGTGGGCATCATCCCGACGGGAGTGGCGAACCTCGAGGCGGTGGCGGCCGCGTTTCGGCGGCTGGGCAGGACGCCGCGACTCCTGGATTCCGCAGCCGGTATCGCGGGCGCCGCGTATGTCGTGCTCCCGGGAGTAGGGTCGTTCGCCGGGGGCATGGCCGAGCTTCGGCGCAGGGGATGGGCGGATGCGATACGCCGGCGAGTCGAAGAGGGGCGGCCGACGCTGGGCATCTGCCTGGGCCTGCAGCTGCTGTGCGAGGCAAGCGACGAGGCGCCGGGGACCCCGGGCCTCGGCTGCGTGCCGGGCCGGGTCGTCCGGCTGGAGGGCACGGGGCGGGTGCCACAGCTGGGGTGGAACAGCCTTTCGGCTCCCGCCGGCGCCGTCTTCCTCCGGTCGGGCATCGTCTACTTCGCCAACTCCTATCGGCTGGCCGCCGCGCCGGACGGCTGGGCTACGGCCATGAGCCGGCACGGGACCCGTTTCGTGGCGGGGCTCGAGCGGGGGGGCGTGCTGGCGTGCCAGTTCCACCCGGAGTTGTCGGGGCGGGTCGGCGCGGGGCTGCTCGCCCGTTGGCTCGAACGATCTCCAACCGCGGCCGCCGCTGCCGAAGCGCCCGCCGTGCCCATGAGGGTCGCCGCTGCATGTTGACGGTTCGCGTGATCCCGTGCCTCGACGTCAAGGACGGTCGGGTCGTCAAGGGCGTCCAGTTCGCGAACCTCGCGGACCAGGGGGAACCGGCGCGGCTCGCGCGACGCTACGAGCGCGAGGGCGCCGACGAAATCGTGATCCTCGATGTGTCGGCCACCGAGGACGGACGGCTGGCCCGCGCCGAGACGATCGGCCGCGTTCGCGACGAGATCTCGATTCCGCTCACCGTGGGCGGCGGCGTGCGCACGGTGGAGGACGCGGGCGCCCTGCTGGGGGCGGGGGCCGACCGGGTGGCGGTGAACACGGCCGCCGTCGAGCGACCCTCCCTGCTGTCGAAGATCTCGACGCGCTTCGGCGCCCAGTGCGCCGTGCTGGCACTGGACGCGGCCGGCACGTCGGCGACCGGGTGCCCCAGCGGGTTCGAGGTGCTCACGCATTCCGGCCGGACACGCACGGGACTGGACGCGGCGCAATGGGGGCGGCGAGCGGTGGAGTTGGGCGCCGGCGAGATCCTCCTCACGAGCTTCGACCGCGACGGCACGCGGAGCGGCTACGACCTCGGGTTGATCTCGACGATACGCGGTGCGGCGGACGTGCCGATCGTCGCCTCCGGAGGCGGCGCCAACCCGGGGCACATGTGCGCGGCGGTGGGCGCAGGGGCCGACGCGGTGTTGGCGGCGTCCATCTTCCACCAGGGGGAGTGGTCGATCGGTCGCCTGAAGGACCGTCTGCAACAGCTCGGCGTCGCGGTACGGCGATGATCGTTCCGTCAATCGACCTCATGGGGGGTCGCGCCGTCCAGTTGCGGCAGGGCGCGACGCTGGAGATCGACGCCGGGGATCCGCGCCCCCTGGCGGAGAAGTTTTCGGTCGCGGGCGAGGTCGCGGTCATCGATCTCGACGCGGCGCTGGGCCGGGGCGACAACTCCTCTGTCATTCGGGAGCTGCTGTCGCTCGCGCCCTGCCGGGTCGGCGGCGGGATCCGGTCGCGCGAAGCCGCGCTAGACTGGCTCGACGCGGGGGCGCGGCGGGTGATTCTGGGCACGGCAGCCGATCCGGACGTGTTGAGCGGCCTGCCTGCCGATCGTGTCATCGCCGCCCTCGACGCGCGAGACGGGGAGATCGTCGTCGAGGGCTGGAGACGGGGGACGGGCCGCGGTATCCGCGGACGGATGCGGGAACTCGATGGCCTGACCGGGGGCTACCTGGTCACCTTCGTCGAAGTCGAGGGCACGCTGGGAGGGATTCCGCTCGACCGGGTCCCCGCTCTCGTCGCCGCCGCGGGGTGTGCCCGGGTCACGGTGGCCGGCGGCGTCCGCGACGCGTCCGAGATCGCGGCTCTCGACCGCCTGGGGGCGGACGCGCAGGTCGGGATGGCCATCTACAGCGGTCGCATGAAGCTGGCGGACGCTATCGCGGCCCCCATGACGTCCGACCGGGCCGACGGGCTGTGGGCGACGCTGGTGGAGGATGAGGCCGGCCGCGCTCTCGGCCTCGCGTGGTCGAGCGCTGAGAGCCTGCGGGCCGCGGTCGAGGAACGGCGCGGGATCTACCAGAGCCGCTCGCGGGGACTGTGGCGGAAGGGCGAGACCTCGGGCGCCACGCAGGAACTGCTCCGGGTGGCGCTCGACTGTGACCGGGACACGCTGCGCTTCACGGTGCGGCAGGGCGGGTCCGGCTTCTGCCACACCGGTGCGGCGGGTTGCTTCGATTCCGAGGTGTCCCCGTCGACGATGGATCTCTCCGACCTCGAGACACGGCTTCGCGCGCGGCTCGCCGACCCGGAACCCGGGTCGCTGACCGCACGCCTCGCCCGCGACCCCGGTCTGCTGAAAGGAAAGTTGGTAGAGGAGGCCGGCGAACTCGCCGACGCCGATTCGAAGACCGAGGCGGTGTCCGAATTTGCCGACCTCTGCTATTTCGCCCTCACACGGCTGGTGGAAGCCGGCGGGTCGCTCGCGGATGTGCGCCGCGAACTCGCTCGGCGGGCCCTGAGGATTCGGCGTCGGGCGCCTCGCACACCGCCGGCGATGCCGACCGGGCAGCCGGCCGGAGCGGGAGATCGGCCGGTTGGCCCAATCCTGCCGGCGATCGGTCTCGACGAAGCCGTGCGGACGGTGCGCCGGGCGGCGCTCGATAGCGAGGCGCTCGATATGGCCCACTCGATCCTCGATGACGTCGAGCGGCGGGGAGAACCCGCCCTTCGCGAACACGCGCGGCGCCTCGACGATCTGGGGCCCGGCGATGATCTGCTGCTCGACCGCGCGGCTCTCTCCCGAGCCGCCGACGAAGTCGATCCGGAGGTCCGCGACCTGCTGCAACGCGTCGCGGGGAGAATCAGGACCTTTTCCGAGGCTCAACTCGCCACGGCCTCCGAACTCGAGACTCCCGTGGCCGGCGGGCGCGGCGGCCACCGGCTCGTCCCTCTCGAGAGCGTCGGCTGCTACGCGCCCGGGGGACGGTTCCCGCTTCCCTCGTCCGTCCTCATGACGGCCATTCCGGCGCGCGTGGCGGGCGTCGGTTCGGTCTGGGTCGCTTCACCGCACCCGACACCGGTCGTCAAGGCCGCGGCGCTGATCGCCGGCGCGGATGGCTTGCTCGCCGCCGGAGGGGCGCAGGCGATGGCCGCGTTCGCCTTCGGGGTGGGCGGGGTGCCGCGCTGCGAGAAGATCGTGGGGCCGGGCAACCGGTTCGTCACCGCGGCCAAGCGTCTCCTGTACGGCCGGGTCGGCCTCGACACCATCGCCGGCCCTTCCGAATTGCTCGTCGTCGCCTCGCCGGATGCCGATCCGGCGCGCGTCGCGGCCGACCTGCTCGCCCAGGCCGAGCACGACCCGGACGCCGTCCCGCTCCTGTGCGCCTTCAACGAGGCGACCGTCGAGGCCGTCCGCGAAGAGGCCGGTCGGCAGCTGGCCACGCTCCCGACCGCACCGATCGCGCGTCAGGCCCTGGCGGCCGGCGGCGCCCTCCTCGCGGCCAGCCCCGACGAGGCCGCCGCCATCAGCGACGCCGTGGCGCCGGAGCACCTGCACCTGCACGGCGATCTGGCCGAGTCGCTCGCTCCCCGCGTCCACCGCTACGGATCGCTCTTCCTCGGCGCGGCCACGCCCGAGGCGGCCGGCGACTACGGAGCCGGACCGAACCACACGCTCCCCACATCCGGAGCGGCGGCGTTCGACTCGGGACTCTCGGTGTTCTCGTTCCTGCGTCGACCGACGTGGCTGTCGCTCTCACCCGAGGATGACGCCTGCGAGGGCCTCCTCCGCGACACCGCGGCGCTGGCCAGACTGGAGGGCCTGGAAGCGCACGCGCGCTCGGCGGAACTCCGGCTCACGGCAGCGGCCCGGGAGGATCCCGGTCGGAGGGTCCGCGCCTCGTGAGGTTGTCGAGGGCACGGTCCACGGCGTCCTTCGTCGAGGCCGTGATCCCGCCCCGCTCGTACTCCTGCACCACCAGCCGTTCCAGACGGTCGACGAGCGTATCGACCCCCGGCCGCGGGGACGACACCAGAGGTCGGACATGGTCGGTGGCGCCAAACAGGTTGATCCAGTACTCCGTCCGCCGCCCCCACTCCAGCAGGTGGTAGAACTGCCGGCCCGCCCGGGGCCCCACGCCGAGCACGTCGAGTACGGCGACGAACAGGGAAATCGGGAGCAGTAACGCGTCGCGCAGCCCGTCGAGGAGCAGCTTGAGCTGAAAGACCGCCACGTCGCGGATGAGCGTCCAGCGCGAGGGAACGATTTCGGGCTGCAGGCTTGCTCCGACCGGGAACTCGCTCATTCTGTGTCTCGATTCGTTGATCCCGGAATACCGGGAATAAGGGTCGCGACTCCGTGTAACCCACGCGTCAGCGAACAGAGCACCACGGATCTACGCGGGTGTCCGCGACAATGGGAGCCATAATTGAACAGCTCGGAGGCAACCGACCGCATGCTCGTTCTACGCGCGCAGCGCGGCGAACGTGCGGCCTTCGGCGAACTCGTCACACGATACATGCAACGTGCCTACTATACGGCGCTCGGACTCGTCGGAAACCACGACGACGCGCTGGACCTCTCTCAGGAGGCCTTCGCCAGGGCGTTCCGCGCGCGCGCCCGGATCGACCCCGAGCGTCCCTTCTTTCCCTGGCTGTACCAGATCATCCGACGACTTTGTTTCAACCATACGCGGGACCAGCGGTCACGCCGTCTCAAACTCGAGACGGCGGGCACATGGCTTGCCGATACGACGATGGGACGACGCCCTCTCAGCCCCGATCAGGCGGTCATTCGGGCCGAACTGCGCGAACAGGTCGGCTCCGCCATCGAACGTCTGGCGGAGCGGGAACGCGAGACGCTCGTCCTGCGCGAGTTCGAGGGACTGCGTTACAGGGAGATCGCCGAGTTGCTGGGCATCCCCATCGGCACGGTGATGTCGCGCCTCTATCGGGCGCGGCGATCCCTCGCGCGCGAGATAGAAACAGCGAGAACCCGGCCAGGCCAGGAGGGAGGTGCGGGCGATGAGTGAGAAAGAGTTGAACCCGCCCGGCGACGAGCGGGTGCGCCATCTGATGATGGCCGAACTGGACCAGGAGATTTCGGGAGAGGGACGGCGCGAACTCGAGTCCGCGCTGGGGGAGAGCCCGGATCTTCGCGACGAACTGGCGACATACCATCGCCTGAAGGAGGTCACCGACACCATGACTCCGCTCAAGCCGCCGGAGGAAACCTGGGACAGCTACTGGGAACACGTCTATCGCCGGCTCGAACGCGGCATCGGCTGGGTCCTGCTCTCGCTGGGAGCAATCGTCGTGGGGACGTGGGCCCTGTGGACCGCCGTCAGTGAGTTGATTCGGGATACGACGATGCCCGGTTACGTTCGTTGGGGCGTGCTGGTGCTCATCGCCGGGTTCGTGATCCTCTTCGTCTCGGTCGTTCGCGAGCGTCTGTTCATGCAGAAGAAAGACCCCTACAAGGACGTGGTCCGATGATCAGCACTTCCCGAAACGACCTCGCCGGACACCGCATCGTAGAGGAATTCGGCCTCGTCCGCGGCAGCACGATCCGCGCGCGCCACCTCGGCCGCGACATTCTCGCCGGCCTCAAGACCATCGTGGGAGGCGAGATCCAGGAGTACACGAAGATGATGGCCGAAGCGCGCGAACAGGCGATCGATCGCATGGAAAGCGAGGCGGCGGCTTTCGGCGCCAACGCAATCCTCTGCGTCCGCTTTTCGACCTCCTACATCCTGGGGGGCACGGCGGAGATCGTCGTCTACGGCTCCGCCGTGCGGGTCGAGGAGAACTGAGCATGGCCCTGAGAATGCTGGTAGCCGCCGGCTGCGTGCTCGCCTCTCCGGCGCTGGCGCAGGAACCGGTCGCGGTGAGCGGAGGGAGCATCGAGGGGAAGTGGACCGGCGCCGTGGTCCTGCCCACGGGAGGCTTGCCCTTCTCGGTCACGTTCGAGCGCGCCGACGAGGGGCTCTCCGCCGCCATGGACATCCAGGGTCAGCTCGGCCTGCCCCTCACGGCCGTGTCCTACGTCGACGGCCGGGTGCATTTCGAACTCGATTCTCCCATCGGACTCGCCGCGTGGGACGGAGCCCGGGACGGCGACACCATCGAGGGCGAATTCAAGCAGGGAGTCGTGACGACCACTTTCTCCCTCACGCGAGCCGATGTTGCGGAGCCGGGGACGGAAGAGCCGGCACCCTACCGGGCGGAAGAGGTTTCCTTCGAGAACGGGGACATCCACCTGGAGGGCACGCTGACGCTGCCGGAGGGGACGGGACCGTTCCCGGGCGTCGTCCTCATCACGGGATCGGGGCCTCAGGACCGGGACGAGGTCGTGGCGGGGTTCCCCATCTTCCGGCTCCTCTCCGATCACCTCACCCGGCAGGGTATCGCCGTCCTCCGGTACGATGACCGCGGCGTCGGCGGCTCGACGGGCAGCGTCTCTGCCTCCACGACTTCCGACTTCGCGGGGGACGCGCTGGCGGGCATCGCGCGACTTTCGGAGCATCCGGACGTGGACCCCGCGCGCGTCGGCCTCGTGGGGCACAGCGAGGGGGCCGTCGTGGCGTCGCTGGCAGCCTCGCGCTCGGAGGCCGTCCGCTTCGCCGTGATGCTGGCGGGCTCAACCGTGCCCGGCACCGAGATCCTCTACGTGCAGTCCGCGGCCATTCAACGGGCGAGCGGCGTGCCCGAGGACCGCATCGCATGGAACACCGACTTCCAGCGCCGTCTGTTCGCGGCCCTGGAGGCGGGGGAGGATCTCGAGGCGCATCGCGAAGAGCTCGGGGCCGCGATCCGAGAGGGCATCGAGGCCCTGCCCGAGGCGCAGCGCGCGTCGATCGCCGACCTGGACGGCTACGTGCGAACTCAGGTCTCCCAGCAGATCGACGGCCTGCAGAGCCCCTGGTACCGCTATTTCCTCACGTACGATCCGGCCGAATCGCTCCGGGGCACCCGGGTGCCGGTGCTCGCGCTCTTCGGCGAACTCGACCTTCAGGTACTCCCCGAGCAGAACCGGGGGCCGATGGAGGAGGGGCTGGCCGGCAATCCGGACGCGACGATCCAGGTCCTGCCGCGCGCCAACCATCTCTTCCAGGCCGCGACGACCGGATCCCCGGCCGAGTATGCGATGCTCGAGCAGGATTTCGTCGACGGCTTCCTCGACACGGTCTCCGACTGGATCCTCGCCCGCTTCGGCAGCTAGTGTAGGCGGGACCTTCGCGCCCCGAGTGGCGGATGGAAGCCGCCCTCGATGTCCAAGTCCGGGAGACCCGCAAGCCATGCCTTCACCTGACGCCCTGACCCGACCGAGATCCCTCGCCTCCACCCTCCCGGGAAACTTCAGCCTCGGAACCATCTTCGGCGCCATCCTCGTCGCGGGGACACCGACCGGGCTGACTGGCCAGACGCCGGGCGAGGAGGTGCGAAGCCTCGCCGAACACCCTGCGGTGCAGAACGCCTTCAGAATCATCGAGGAACTCGATCCGAGGACGATCCGCGAACTCATCGAACTCACGCAGGTTCCGGCCCCTCCCTTCATGGAGGAGGAACGCGCCCGGGTCTACGCGGAATGGATGCGCGAAGCCGGCGCCGACTCGGTCTTCATCGACGAGGAGGGCAACGCCGTCGCGATCCGTTACGGCCGGGGCGGCGAGCGCGGACGGACGCCGGATGGGGAGCGACGCACGGTCGGATTCTCCGGGCATCTGGATACGGTGTTCCCGGCGGATGTCGACGTCACCGTCACGCAACGCGGGGACACGCTGTTCGCACCCGGCATCGGCGACGACACGCGCGGGTTGATGGCGGTGCTCACCGTTCTGCGGGCGCTCGAAGCCGCCGGCATCGAGACGGAAGCTGACGTTCGGTTCATCGGGACGGTCGGAGAGGAAGGACTGGGGGACCTGCGCGGGATGAAGTACCTGTTTCGCGAGGGGGCGGATCCGATCCACACCTGGATCGACGCCGACGGCACGGGGCTGGGGCGCATCGTGAACAAGGGGCTCGGCTCCCATCGCTTCCGCGTCACCTTCCGGGGCCCCGGCGGCCATTCGTGGGGAGCGTTCGGGCTCGCGAACCCGGCCCACGCGCTGGGGCGCGGGATCCGCCATTTCCAGGACGTGGCGGACACGCTCACGCGCTCGGGGCCGCGCACGAGCTACAACGTGGGCCGGATGGGAGGCGGGACGTCGGTGAACGCGATCCCCTTCGAGGCGTGGATGGAGGTGGACATGCGTTCGGAGAGCGAGGAGAGCCTCGGACGCATCGACGCCGCGTTCCGGGACGCGATGCAACGGGCGCTCGAGGAGGAGAACGCACTGCGCCGCGACGGACCCGAGATCGAAGTCGAACTCGACCAGATCGGAGACCGCCCGTCCGGCGAGGTTGACGACAATCACCCGCTTGTCGATCGGGCGATCGAGGTCATGCGCGTGTTCGGGGCCGTGCCCGCGCTGACCCGGTCGTCGACCGACTCGAACATCCCGATCTCCCTGGGAATCCCCGCGGTGACGATCGGGAGCGGGGGCATCGGGAGCGGCGCCCACTCGCCCGGCGAATGGTGGATCAACCGTGACGGCCACCTCGGGATCCAGGCGAACCTCCTTCTCCTGGTGAGCGAGGCGGGCCTGGCCGAGCCCATCCCCTGAAGACCCCCAGGGCCGGGTTCGGCCTCCACACGGCGGCGGCGGTCGTCGTCGCCAACATGATCGGCACCGGCGTCTTCACGAGCCTCGGCTTTCAGCTCGAATCCCTGCGGTCCGGTTTCGCACTGCTCATGCTGTGGGTCGTAGGCGGGGTAGCGGCCGTGTGCGGCGCTCTCACCTACGCCGAACTGGGATCGACGATCCGGCGCTCGGGCGGCGAGTACACCTTTCTGTCGCACATCTATCACCCGGCGGCCGGCTTCGTGTCCGGCTGGATCTCGGCCACGATCGGGTTCGCGGCGCCCACGGCGCTGGCCGCGATCACCTTCGGGACGTACCTGTCGTCGGTGTTTCCGGCGCTGCCCGCCCGGTGGCTGGCGGTCGGGCTCGTCGTCCTGGTCTCGGTCGTACATGCCCGCACGCACCGCACCTCGGGCGGCTTTCAGCGCTGGACGACGACGGCCAAGGTTGTGCTGATCCTCGCCTTCTGCGCGGCCGGGCTGTTCCTCGTCACGCAGCCGCAGGAAATCGGCGTTCTCCCCTCGGCGGACGGCGTCTCGAATGTGTTCTCCGCCGGGTTCGCGGTGTCGCTCATCTTCGTGTCGTACTCGTATTCCGGATGGAACGCCGCGACCTACGTGACGGGAGAACTCCGCGACCCCCGCCGCACCCTGCCGCGCGCGCTGGCGCTCGGCACACTGCTCGTGCTGACGCTCTACGTCGGGCTCAACTACGTCTTCCTGCGCGCCGCCCCCGCGGAGGCAATGGTGGGGCGCCTCGAGGTGGGATACATCGCGGCGGGATACATCTTCGGGCCGCTGGGGGCCGACCTGATGGGGATCACGCTCGCGCTCCTCCTCGTTTCCACGGTGAGCGCCATGGTGCTCGCGGGTCCGCGGGTGCTGCACGCGATCGGCGAGGATTACCCCACCTTCCGCTTCCTGGGTTCGATCAACGCACGAGGGACCCCGGGCCTGGCGATCTTCACGCAGGCCGCGATCAGTCTCCTCTTCATCCTCACGGAATCGTTCGAGACGATCCTCGTCTTTTCGGGCTTCACGATGGGTCTCAACACGTTCATGGCCGCGGGCGGGGTGTTCCTCCTGCGCCGGCGTCAGGCCGCGGGCCGGACTCCGGCACAAGACTCGGGGCATCCGCCGGCGTCTGATGGGGGATCCGGGGCGGACGAACCGTACCGGGCCTGGGGCTACCCTGTGACGCCACTGATCTTCCTGTCGGTGACCGGGTGGACGCTGGCCTACATCCTGCGCGACCGACCCTTCGAAGCGGGGCTGGGCCTGGGGCTCATCGCGGTCGGCCTCGGCATCTATGCCGTCACTCGGGCACGCGATCGACGGACGCGCGCGTGAACCCGCACGCTGCGCCCGCCGCGCCCACCAGGCACCTGCTACTGGCGTTCGCGGCGGTGTATGTGGTGTGGGGGTCGACGTACCTGGCGATCCGTTTCGGGGTGGAGACGATCCCGCCGTTCATCCTGGGCGGCGCCCGGTTCCTGGTGGCGGGTCTCATACTCACGGCCGTGTCGCGCCTGCGGGGTGCGCCCGCCCCGAAGCCCACGGAGTGGAAGGCAGCGACGATCTCCGGCGTGTTCATGGTCGTCGGCGGCAACGGGCTCGTGTGCTGGGCGGAGTTGTACGTGCCTTCCGGCCTGACGGCGCTGCTGGTGGCCACGGTGCCGCTGTGGCTGGTCGCGATCGCGCGCCTGGGGCCGGACCGCGAGGTGGCGCGACCCCTCGAGATCCTGGGGCTCCTGTTTGGCCTCGGAGGCGTCGTCGTGCTGGTCGGCGGCTCGAATTCGGAGGTCGGCGTAGGCGGCGCGAGCTCGGAACAGGTGCTGCTCGGCGCCCTGGTCATCCTCGCCGCCTCGCTGAGCTGGGCCATCGGTTCCATGTACAACCGGCGGGCGGCCCTTCCCTCGCCCCCGCTGTACGGCACGGGGCTTACCATGGCCGCGGGCGGAGCGGTGCTCCTCCTGATCGCCCTGGGGACCGGCGAGTTCGGCCGCCTGTCCCTCGGCGACATCTCGGCCAGGTCGTGGTGGTCGCTGGTCTACCTGACGCTGTTCGGGTCGATCGTCGCCTTCTCGGCCTACATGTGGCTTCTGCGTAACGTCCGGCCGGCGGCGGCGGGGACCTACGCCTACGTCAACCCGGTCGTGGCGCTGTTTCTGGGGTGGTGGCTGGCGAACGAAACCTTCACGCTGCCGATGCTGGCGGGGACGGTGATCATCGTGGCGGCGGTCGTGCTGGTGCAGCGGGGGCGGGCGCCCAAGGGCGGCCCGAGGCCGGCGACCGTGCGGGCACCGGCCTCGAGGTAGGCCCTCGAACGCCGATCAGAACGGCGGATTTCCGCGCTGCTGCTGCTGTTCGGCCACGTACTCCCGATACTTCTCCATCTGCTCGTCGCTTAGCACTTCGGCGAGCTGGGTCTCGGTCTCCTCCTGCAGTTCCTGCATCAGCTGCAGCATGGCGTTCCGGTCCCCCGAACCGCGCGCGCTCTGGAACCGCTCGCGGCGGGTCTCCGTCTGTGCCTGCAGGATCTCGCGGACCTTCGTGGCCTGCTCCTCGTCCAGCGTGAGCCGCTCCGTGAGGGCCGTCATCTGATCGTCGAGGCTCATGCCGAACCCGCGGCCTCCCCGCTGGGCCTGCGCCTCGAGCGGCTCCGCGACGGCAAGCGCCGCCAGAATGAGAGCGAATGCTCCGATCATCTTTCTCATCATATCCTCCCTTTCCTGCCTGCTTCCGGTTACCGCTTCCGGCGCCTACTTCCGTTTGGTGCTCCCACCTGCGTTTGCGAACAGCCACGTCACTTCAGACGACACGGATCGCGCCGCAAACGTTATGGGCTCTTGCGCCGAACGCTCCCCCCGCGCTCAGCTAACAGCGGCGGCCATGGACCGCCTGGACAAGGCAATGGGGGTTCGCATGAAGATTGAGTCCGAGATCCGGCAGGGGTTCCGGTCCCGCATCACGGTGGGCGCCATGCTCCTGGTCACGGCGTGCGCGGGAGAACAAGCGGTGCCCGCAGAAGACGAGGCGGCCCACGAGCGCTCGCACGTCGCCGGGATGGCCGCGCACCACATCTGCTCGGGCGTTTTCGTAGTCGGGCGCGACCACGAGCGCTCCGTCGATGAGGTCGTGGCGCAGGACATCCGGCGCTTCCCGCTGTTCAACTGGCAGGACGATTTCGAGTACGCGGTGAACTTCGAGACGCGCACCGCGTCGGTCTCGGGAGCGGACTTCGGTTCGCGGTCGGCGGAGTACAACGGGGATCAGGGATGCACGATCCTCCCGGCCGGCCTCGAGGATGTCGCGTACGAGCCGCAGGTCGTCGAGCGGCTCAGCCCCGACCCGGCGACGACGCTCTGGCCAACGGGCGACGTCGGCGCGTACCACGATCCGCCGCCTCCGGAAGTCGACATGGAGGCGCTCGAAGCGGCCCTCGACTGGACGATGGCGCAAAGCGAGCACAACACCCGCGCGCTCGTCGTCATCTACGCGGGGAAGATCCTCGGCGAGCGCTACGCCCCCGGCTTCACGCGCAACACACCGCAGATCTCCTGGTCTCAGGGCAAGAGCGTCGCGAGCGCCCTCGTAGGCGCGGCGATCCAGGCCGGGCACCTCGACGCCGGGCTCGACGACCCCGTGCCCGTGCCTGAATGGCATGGAGAGGACGACCCGCGCGGGGAGATCCGCATCCGGGACATCCTGAACATGAGTTCGGGCCTCGACTTCCTGAACCTGGGCCTGACGGACTCGCTGTCGTGGACGCACACGAACGAACACTTCCGGATCTACTTCGAGGGGATCGATGTGTTCGAGCACGCCATCGACCAGCCGATGGATCGCGCCCCCGGGGAGATCTTCCGCTACCGGAACTCCGACCCGCTGACGGCCAACCACATCGTGCGGGAGGCGGTCGAGGCGCGCGGCGAGGGCTGGCTCACGTATCCGCAGCGCATCCTGTTCGACCGCATCGGGGCGAGGAACTACGTCCTCGAGACGGACGCGTGGGGCAACTTCATCATCACCGGCTACGACTACGGGAGCGCCTGGGACTGGGCGAGGTTCGGCCTCCTCCACCTGTGGGACGGCGCATGGCCGACGCCCGCCGGCGGATCCGACCGCGTTCTCCCCGAGGGCTGGGTCGATTTCGTCAGCACGCCCGCGCCGGGAGCCGAACAGTTGAACTACGGCGGTCTGTTCTGGCTCAATCGCGGCGGCTCCCTTCCGCGAGCGCCGGAGGACGCGTACTGGGCCGCCGGATTCATGGGACAGTACACGGCCATCATCCCGTCGTACGATCTCGTCATCGTTCGGCTGGGGCCGAGTCCCGGTGACACCGGCGCCTATCTGTCGGACATCATCGGCGAGGTGACCGATGCGATCGACCGCTAGCCTGCCGGCTCCCGCTCGTCGCTGTCGGATCCTCGTCGCGGCCGGGGCCGTCCTCCTGCTGCCGGGCTGCGCGCCGGAGCCGGACGCGCCCATTCAAACGGAAGAGGAAGGCGAGGCGCACATCCGCGGACACGTGGCCGGGATGTCCGCGCACCACCTCTGCGCCGGCGTCTTCGTCGTGGGACGGGACTACGAGCGGTCCGTCGAGGAGGTCGTGGCGCAGGACATCCGGCCCTTCGACCGGTTCGACTGGCAGGACGATTTCGAGTACGCCGTGAACTTCGAGGCCCGCACGGCATCGGTTTCGGGAGATGGAGTCCCGACGCAGTACGCGGAATACAACGGCGACCAGGGCTGCACGCTCCTTCCGGCCGGGTTCGAGGATGTGACCTTCGAGCCGACCGTCGTTCAGCGGCTGAGCCCGGATCCGGCCGTGACGGCGTGGCCCACGGGTGATGTGGGCGCCCACCACGATCCGCCGCCCGCGGAGGCCGACATGGCCGCGCTGGATGCGGCTCTCGACTGGGCGATGGCGCAGAGCGAGCACAACACCCGCGCGCTCCTCGTCATCTACGCAGGGAAGATCCTCGGCGAGCGCTACGCCCCCGGCTTCACGCGCAACACGCCGCAGATCTCGTGGTCCCAGGGGAAGAGCATCGCGAGCGCCCTGGTCGGCGGCGCCATTCAGGCCGGCCACCTCGACGTCGGACTCGACGATCCCGCGCCGGTGCCCGAATGGCAGGGAGCCGACGACCCTCGCCGGGAGATCCGCCTGCGCGACCTCCTGAACATGAGTTCGGGTCTCGATTTCCTGAACCTGGGCGGGGATCTCGAACTCCGCTGGACGCACGCCCACGAACACTCCCGGATCTACTTCGAGGGGATCGATGTGTTCGAGCACGCCATCGACCAGCCAATGGACACCCTGCCGGGCGCGATCTTCCGCTACCGGAACTCGGACCCGCTCACGGCGACGCGCATTGTGCGGCAGGCGGTCGAGGCCCGCGGCATCGAGTGGCTGACCTACCCGCAGCGGATCCTGTTCGACCGCATCGGGGCGAGGAATTACGTCCTCGAGACGGACGCCTGGGGCAACTTCATCATCACCGGCTACGACTACGGCAGCGCTTGGGACTGGGCCCGGTTCGGCCTCCTCCACCTGTGGGACGGCGAGTGGCCGACGCCCGACGGCGGATCCGACCGCATTCTCCCGGAGGGGTGGGTGGAGTTCGTCCGCACGCCGGCTCCCGGCGCGGCATCGCTCGAATATGGCGGACTGTTCTGGGTGAATCGCGGCGGGGCGTTTCCGAGAGCCCCGGAAGACGCGTACTGGGCAGCGGGCGCCATGGGCCAGTACACGGCCATCATCCCGTCCCGGGATCTGGTCATCGTCCGCCTAGGCCCGAGCCCCGGCGACCACGGGGCGTACATGTCCGACATCATCGGCGAGGTGACGTCGGCAATCGCCCGGTAGCCGTCCCGCGTCGTAATGTGTAGGCCCTCTCCCTCGAAGCCGGGGGGCGAGTCGTCCAATCCCTGTCGCCAGGAGGCGTCCGTGTACTCCGTCACCCGTTTCCGGGAACTGTTGATCGCGTCCTTCTTCATCCTCATCCCCGCCTCCGCCTTAGCGCAGGATGCCGGGGGCGGGCTCCCCTCGATCGAGGACAAGACGGCCGCGATGACTGCCATCGATGGCTTCATCCCCATGTACTGGGAAGCGTCGAGCGGCAAGCTGTGGCTGGAGATCTCGCGCTGGGACACCGACATCCTCCACATGACGGGGCTCGCCTCGGGCCTGGGCTCCAACGACATCGGCCTCGACCGCGGGGCGCTCTCCGGATCCCGACTCGTACGCTTCCACCGGGTCGGGCCGAAGGTGCTGATGATCCAGCCGAACCTCGACTTCCGGGCGAGCAGCCCGAACCCGCGCGAGGTGCGGGCGGTGACGGACGCCTTCGCGCCCTCGACGCTGTGGGGCTTCACGGCGGCGGCGGAGACGGACGGGCGCGTGCTCGTCGACGCGACGGACTTCGTGGTCCGGGACATGATCAACTGGGCGCAGCGACTGCGGCCGGGGACGTACCGGTTCGACGCGAGCCGGAGCGCCGTGCACCTGCCCATGACGATGGGCTTCCCGGAGAACACGGAGATCGAGGCGGCGCTCACCTTCGTCCGCCAGCCGGCGGGGGGCGGCGGCTTCGGCGGTTTCGGGGGCGGCGGCGGTTTCGAGGGGGTCGGGAACGTGGCCTCGACGGGTGAGGCGGCGACGATCCGGCTGCACCATTCCTTCGTGCAGCTGCCGGAGCTGGGTGAGTACACGCCGCGGGCGTTTGACTCGCGGGCCGGTTACGGCGCCATGAGCTACGCGGACTACTCGGCGCCGCTGGGCGAGGACATGCGGCGGCGGTTCATCCGGCGGCACCGGCTCGAGAAGCGGGATCCGTCGGCGGCGATGAGCGAGCCCGTCGAGCCGATCGTGTACTACCTGGATCCGGGGGCGCCGGAGCCGATCCGGACCGCGCTGCTGGAGGGCGCGCGGTGGTGGAACCAAGCGTTCGAGGCGGCGGGCTTCCGCGACGGCTTCAGGGTGGAGATGCTGCCGGATGGCGTGAGTTCGCACGACGTGCGCTACAACGTGATCAACTGGGTACACCGCTCGACGCGCGGCTGGAGCACGGGTGGCTCCGTCACGGATCCGCGCACGGGCGAGATCCTCAAGGGGGTGGTGACGCTCGGCTCGCTGCGCTGGCGGCAGGACTACCTGATCGCCGAGGGCCTCCTCTCCCCGTACGCGAACGGCGACGAGGTGCCGGAGGACATCGCGGAGTGGGCGCTGGCGCGGATCCGGCAGCTGTCCGCGCACGAGGTGGGGCACACACTCGGCCTCGGCCACAACTACTACGACAGCAGTCGCGGCCGGATCTCGGTTCTGGACTACCCTCACCCGCTCGTGACGCTGGACGACGACGGGCGTCTCGACTACTCCGAGGTCTACGACGTGGACATCGGAGAGTGGGACAAGGTCGCGATCGTGTACGGGTACTCGGACTTCCCGGAGGGGACCGACGAAACCGCCGAGCTACAGCGGATCCTCGACGAGGCTTGGGACGAGGATCTCATCTACTTCACGAACCAGGACATCAGCATCCACGCGCGTGCCGACCAGTGGTCGAACGGGGTGGACGCGGCGGCCGAACTCGAGCGGATGTTGGACGTGCGACGGCACTCGCTGGACCGCTTCGGGGAGAACGCGATCCGCGCGGGGCGGCCGATCGTGACGGTCGAGGAGGCGCTGGTGCCGCTCTACATGCACCACCGCTACCAGGTGGACGCGGCCGCCTCGCTCCTCGGGGGGCAGGAGTACGTCTACGCCTTCCGCGGGGACGGGCGGACGCCCATGCAGCGGGTCTCGGGAGACGCGCAAAGGGCGGCGCTCCGGGCGCTGGGTAGGACGCTGGCGGTGCGAGAACTCGCGGTTCCGGCGGGGGTCATCGATCTGTTGCCGCCCCGGCCACCGGGCTTCGGGCGCTCACGGGAGACGTTCCCTCGCTATACCGGGCCGGCCTTCGATGCGGTCACGCCGGCCGTGGTGGCGGCGGACCACACGGTGTCGCGCGTCCTCGAGCCGTCGCGGGCCGCGCGGCTCGTGCAGCAGCACGCGCTCGACCCGAGCCTGCCGGGGCTCGCCGAAGTGCTGACCGCGCTGGTCGACGCGGTCCGTCCCGAGCCCGACGAGACGCTCTATCACACGGAACTGCGGCTCGCAGCCTACCGTGTGCTCGTGGACCGGATCATGGCGCTCGCCGATGGGGCCTCCATGCCGCACGTGCGGGCCCTCGCCCAACGCGAAAGCTGGTCGATCTGAGAGCCGAGATGGCCGCGAATCCGCCGCCGGAGAGGGACGTGGCCTTCGTGCAACTCGTCGACCGCGACATCGAGCGCTTCCTCGAGAAGCCCTCGGCGCCCTACGAGATGCCGGGGACACCGAACGCGCCGCCTGGCGCACCGATTGGGGAGCCCGCGATGGACTGGCTCGCGGGCGACACCTGGACCGCGGCCGGCCCCGCAGGTTGGGCGACGGCGTGGCTCGGGACTTCGCCTGCCTGTTCGGCCGATCGAGAAAACTTCTGACTCGCACGTTCCCGCGGGAACGCGTGGGGGTCAGCTGTAGCCGATGGCGAGGGCGATGACGAGGGCGACAGCGCCGAGCGCCATCAGCATGAGGTAGCGCGTTATCACGAAGCGCAGCCACGACTCGTAGCGCACGCCGCTCGCGGCCAGAATCGCCATCAGCGCGCCGTTGGTCGGCGTGATCAGTTCGCACAGCCCGGCACCGTACTGGTAGGCGAGGATCGTGATCTGCCGCGAGAGTCCGAGCAGATCCGACAGGGGGACGAGCACGGGTAGCGTGAGCACCGCCTGGCCGCTCACGCTGGGCACGGCGAAGTGCAGCACGCCCTGCGCGGTGGACATTCCGATGGCCGAGAGCGCGAGCGGCAGATCCGCGAGCGGGATGAAGAGCCCGCGCACGATCGTGTCGATGACGCGCCCGTCGACCATGACCACGTAGATCGCATGCGCGAAGCCGATGAGGAGCGCCGCGTACCCCATCGAGCGGAAGCCTTCCGCGTAGGCCTTGGCCGTTCCCGTCACGCCGAGTCGCCCGATGAGCCCTACCACGACTCCCATGATGAAGAAGAGCGCGGACATGTGGTCGAAGTCCCACTTCAGCCAGACCAGCCCCCACACCAGGATGCCGAAGGTGGAGGCGACGATCGCGAAGATGGTCCCGTCCCTCCATCCGAACCCGGCGTCCGGCTCAGAGGCGTCCGCTTCTTCCGCGGGGACCCGAGTGCGGGCCGCGTACCGCATCGTCCACCAGATCCAGAGACCCAGGGCGATGACGAGGAATACGATCCGGAAGAGGCTGCCCGAGAGCGGCGGCACCTCGGCCACCTGCTGGGCGATCAGAACCTGGAACGGGTTGATGGGACTGAAGGCCGACCCCACGAACGCGGAGCCTGCGCTGACGGCCACCCCCACCATCGGAGAGTAGCCGAGCCGCTTCGTGAGCAGCATGAGCGCCGGAACGAGGGGGATGATCTCCTCCTGCATGTTCTCCGTCACGCCGCCCGCCGCGAAGGCGAGACATACGACGGGGATCGCGAGGATTTCTCGTCCCTGGAGCGCCTCGACGAGCCACGCGATGCCGCGCCGGAGCGCACCCGTCGCATCGAACACGGCGAACGCCCCGCCGATGAGGAAGATCAGGAACACGACATCGGCGCGGTCCGCCATCCCCCGCGGGATCGCGACGATGGCCTCGAAGGCGCCGATCCGGTTGGGCTCGACCTCGTGATAGGTCCCGGGCACGACGACGGTGCGCCCCGTCACCGGGTCGTCCCGCCGGTCGTACTCCCCCGCCGGCAGGACATAGGACAGCGCCGCGGCCGCGAAGATCGCGACCGTGAGCAGCGTCAGCGGATGCGGAAACCGCAGCTTCCGCATCAGTAGGGACAGGCCTCCCTGGTCGGCGGCGCGCCGCCCTCACTCTCCAGGCGGAGGCGGAGCACGTAGCTCAAGTCCAGAGTGTCCCGCGCGACTCCGTGGACCACGCCTCCCGCACCGAGATCGATCGGATCCACCATTTCACCGCCGAACCGGATCGTCGCGATTCGCGCCGGCGCGGAGACTTCGCCGCGATAGCGGCCGCAGTTGTCGAACAGATCCCATGTGGGCCGCCGATCCGGATCCTCGGGGTCGTCCGGGAACCGCAGCACCCAGAGCCAACCCTCAGGCGACACGTCCAGATTCGCCACCAGGGGCTCGAACTCCGACTCGTCGGAATCGTCCGGCGGAGGCGGAGGCGGATCGCCAAGTTCGATCGTACGGATGGTGTCGCCCGCAAACGCCACCTCATGGAAGCGGTATGCCGCCCTGTTCGCCACCCAGACCGTTTCCCCGCGGCTAAACCCCCAGACCCGCCTCGGAATCGAGACCTTGACGATGCCGCCTACCGAGATCGTACCTCCGCTCTCTCGTCTGCTCTGCATCGTGCGGGTACTGCTGCGGCTGTCAAGCAGCACTGAATCCCGGGGCAGGACAGGGTTCGGGTGCTCGGGGTATACGGGAAGTCGCACGCCGTAGGTGAAACCACGGGAAATGGTCTCTTCGCCGGACTGCTCGACGTCCATGACGCGTACTTGCTGATAGACGAATCCCTGGTCGTCGGCGGCAACGATCCTGCTCCATGGCCTCCCTCCTCTGAGGGGAAAACCTCCAATGCGGCTGAGCTCGTTCCCAAGAGAATCGAAGCTCAACTGTTGAAGACCATCGCCGATCCAGACCCGGTTCGGCGGCTGGAAGACGAGCGCCTGGCCTAGGGACTCCCAATAACGCACTTCGCCGGGCCCCTCGCCTCCGCGGGCGATTCTTCGCAGAAAGCGGCCGCCCCGGTCGAAAACCCGTACCTCCTTCGAACCAACATCCAGGACGTAGATGTTGCCCCTCTCATCCACGGCGACATCGTGCACATCCCCGAAGACTTCAGGCCCGGTCCCGTCCACCTGACCGAGCCGGAGTTCCTCGACGAGGCGCCATTCGTCGGGTCCTCCACCCCGCCGGGGGAGCGGGTTCCTCACGATGATGCGGCCACTCTCCAGCGTGTCGACCGATGCTTCCTGGGGGAGAGGTGACGCGCCGGCGCCGTATGCAGGCACGGCGCCGGCGCCGAGGGCGAGGCCGACGACCCAAGAGCCGACCACCGCCCGGAAGATCCGCATGAGGCTCAGGTTCGACACCGCCCTGATGCCTATCCGGAGCCGCTACCGCCGGAGACGCCGCCCTGTTCGGAGACCGGCTTGCCGATGAGTTCGAGGCCGAGATCGCGTCCCTTCACGACGGCCGGGACACCTTCCTCCATCCAGCGCGGGGCCGGGGCGTCGATCAGGTAGTAGTCGAAGAACTGCTGCATGCGGATCGCCCAGTCCTCCTGGTTCGCCTGCCGCCCGAGGCCGTGGCCCTCGCCGTTGTAGTTCAGCATGAAGACCGGCAGTTCCAGGCGGCGCATGGCGACGAACATCTCGATCCCCTGGTACCACGGCACGGCGCCGTCCTCGTCGTTGTGCAGCATGAGGAGCGGCGTCCGGATCTTGTCCGCGAAGAAGACGGGCGAGTTGTGGATGTAGCGGTCGCGCTCATCCCACAGCGTGCCGCCGATGCGGCTCTGCGTGCGCTCGTACTGGAACATGCGGCTCATCCCACTCTGCCAGCGGATGCCCCCGTAGGCGCTCGTCATGTTCGACACCGGGGCGCCGGCCTCCGCGGCCGCGAAGATGTTCGTCTTCGTGATCATGTAGGCGATCTGGTAGCCGCCCCACGAGTGGCCCTGCACGCCGACCCGGTCCGGGTCGATGAAGCCCTGCGCGATGAGCGCCTGCACGCCGGGCACCACCGCGTCGAGCGCGCTCTCTCCCGGATAGCCGATCTCGTACGGGATGTCGGGCACGAACACGACATAGCCGCGGCTCGCGTAGAAGGAGAAGCGGACCGAAGCCCGGTTCGGCAGCGGCGGCTGGTAGCTGTGCAGCCCGTCGGACATGCGCTCGTAGAAATAGACCATGAGCGGATACTGCTGTGACGGGTCGAAGCCGTCCGGCTTGATCAGGATGCCGTCGAGCGGGGTGCGGTCGTTCGACATCCAGTGGACGAGTTCGGCGCTCCCCCAGCGATACTCCGCCTGCTGCGGGTTGGCGTCGCTCACCTTGCGCGCGCTCTCGAAGTCCGAATCCCCCACCCACAGGTCGGGGAATTCGACAAACGTCTGGCGCGTCCACACGTAGCGATCGGCGTCCTCGGCCTTGGCCGGCGAGCCATACCGCACGTCACCCATGATCAGTGCCTCGAGATCTCCGGCCTCGTCCGTCCGCCCGCGCGAGAAGCCCGACGCCTTCGTCTCCATGTCGAACACGGAGAAGAGGACCTCGCCCTCCTCCAGGCCCTCGCCCGCGCCGCCGCCCCCGCCGAACCCGAAGCCGAAGAAGTTGCCGCCTCCGCCCTCGGAGACGCGCTGCACCCGATACCTGAGATCGGCTTCCCTCCCCTCGGTGAGCCGGAGCGCGGGCTCCTCGCCGCTCGGGTCGAGGCGCCACACGTCGTTCCGGTCGTACACGAGCATGGCGGCGTCGCCCTCGACCCACGTCGCGCCTCCGTAGGGGGGCGGACCCTGCGGGTGATCGTCGAGTTCGTTGTAAAAGGCGACCGGCAGGTGGCCCGTGAGGCTGCGCGCGGCTGCGGAACCGTCCATCGGCGCCGCCTTCCAGTTGCGGTTCGTCTCGTCCCACCAGTAGGCGTACGCACCCTCCGGCGAGAGGCTCGCGCCGCCGAAGCCGCGCACGGCCTCCACGATGATGCGCCGCTCCCCGGTCAGGGCATCCACCGCGTAGGCATCCTCGTAGCGGCCGTCCCACGAGACCTTCTGGCGGTGCGGCATGTCGCTCGTTGCGAGGACGTAGTCGCTCATGCCGGTCTCGGCCCGTGACACGTCGGGGACGCTCGCCGTGCCCAGCTGCACGACGGCGTCCCGGCCCTCGTGCGCGACGGCCAGGTACGACCGGTTGCGTTCGCGGTTCGCCTGCACGAGCTGCATCGGCTGCAGGTAGGGGTCGCGCCAGTTCCAGACATCGAGCGTCACGCGGTCGGCGTCGAGGATCTCCTCGTCGGGCTCGGGCTCGGGACGCGGCGCGGTGCCGAAGTAGAGGCGATCCCCGTCTTCGCTGAACGAGACCGACCCGTTCTCACTGATCCACCAGCCGGCGGGCACGCCGGCCGTCTCGTGGTCCGCCACCTTCTCGGCGGCGCCGCCGTCGGAGCGGTAGAGGGCGAAGGACGGCTGGTCCACCTCCCACTCGTCCACGTTGCTGAGGAAGGCGAGGCGCTCGCCCGACTCGTCGAAGGCTACCTGCTCGTAGTGGCCCTCGCCCGCGAGCACCTCCACGCTCTCGTCGCTGGCCGGGTCCACGAGGTAGATCCCGTCCCCGCCTTCGTCGTCCGTCGAGGTCACGTACGCGAGCCCGTTCCCGGCGTCGGCGACCGTGTAGGAAACAACATCGGCGTACGTGTGCTCCGCGCCGCTGTCGAGATTCAGGAGCACGAGCGGCGTGCCGTCGTCCTTCTCATGCCGCTTCTCGTACTCCGCCGATCGCTCCTCTTCTTCCTCCTCTTCGCCTTCCTCTTCTTCCCCGGCGGCCTCCTCGGTCTCCTCCTCAGTCTCCTCTTCGCTTTCCTCTTCGTCTTCCTCGGGATTGTCGGAGAGGAGATACGCGACGAAAGCGCCCCCGTCCGGCGGGACCCGGAAGGAATCGATGGGGCCGACGCGCCGGACTCCGCCGTCATCTCCGGCGACGTCCGCGAAGGCCTCGGCCAGATTCACGACGGCGAGCGAGTCGCCGGGAAGGGCGTCGCCCCGCTCCCCCTCCAGCCGAAGCGAGTCGACCACCGCCTTCACCGGCGGCACGCGGAAGGCGAGGTGTCGCGAGTCCCGGGTGAAGGAGGGCGAGCGACCTCGGAACCGGCGCTCCGCGGAGCCGTCGCTGCGCGTGATCACGAGCGTGGGGTCGCCATCCCATGGCGTAAGGACGTAGGCGAGCCAAGCGCCGTCCGCCGAGATCGTGCGGCCGCCGAGGGAGTTCCAGCGGTACGTGTCCTCGTGATCGAGCGCGGGTTTGACTTCCTGCGCGGCCAGTTGCGGGGCCAGCGCGACGGGCGCGAGGAGGAGGGCAACCGCGGCCGTAAACCAGCGCCGGCGGACGGACGGACGGGGCGAAGCAGAGACCGGAGACATCCGACTCTCCTGTTTCGGGAGGTTCATGAGCATCAACGCTTGAAGTAGACGGGTTCGGTCGGCAGCGCGTCGACATCGACGATCCTGCCGGCGGCCATGACGACCGACTGTTTCCGGATGTTCGTGATGTCGGCGAGCGGGTCGGCGTCGAGCACGAGGAGGTCGGCGAGCTTGCCGACTTCGATCGTGCCGAATTCGTCGAGCGCGCCGGCCGCGATGGCGCCGTTGCGGGTGCCGGCGACGATCGCCTCGCCCGGCGTCATCCCCAGTTCGACGAGACCCTCGATGGCGAGGATCGTCCCGATGCCGGGTTCCTGCCAGATGGGCTTGGGCGCGCGTCCGTATTCCGGCGCCACGCCCGCATAGTTGTCCGTGCCGAGGGAGGTAATGCACCCGCCGTCGACGAGCTTCTGCGCGTTCAGGCGGCGCATCTCCATCCCGTATCCCAACGCCCGCTGCTCGCGGCGAATCTGATAGCTCGTCTTCTCGCGCTCGACGGGACGCCGCAGCCGGCCCCACTCGCGCGCCTGCGCGCCCTCCGCTTCGCGGGCCAGTCGTTCCTCGGCCGCCGCCCGGTTCGCCAGGTGGTTCTCCCATGCGGGGCCGGTGAACGTGTTCACCAGCATCGAGCACACGATGCCGCGGTCCACGATCTGCTGCACGAGAGCGTCCGACATCTCGCGGTTCGCGAGCACTTCCGGGTGCTGGATGAGGTCGATTCCCGCCTCCACCGAGAGCCGCAGTCCTTCGGGATTCGTGGAATGGGTCTCCGCGATCAGGCCGCGCGCGTGCGTCTCCTCGACGATCACCCGCTGGGCCTCCGGCGAGAAGCCGATCAGGGTGGGGAACGACCAGTGACTCGTCCCTCCGTACTTCAGGAAGTCCACACCCTTGTCGAGGTACTCGCGGATCCTCGTCCGCAGTTCCTCGGGATACAGGTCCATCAGATCCTCGCCCGCGCCCTGGGCGATGTGGTCGGAGAACTGTTCCTCGTAGAGCGAGAGATCGTCCTCCGGAATGAGGGCGAAGGTGATCGAATAGGGTCCGCCCCAGCCCACGATGTTGCCGGCGACCTGGAGCCGTGGCCCGATCGCCTTGCCCGAGGCGATGGCGTCGCGCACCTGCTGGAGTTCCGGGAGCGCGCCGTAGCTGTCGCGGAGGTGGGTGACGCCGAACTTGAGGTGCATCTGCGCGGCTTCGAGCGTGAGTTCGGGCCCCATCAACCGGTAGAAGACGGAACTCTCCTTCCGGTCCTTGTTCCCTCCGCCGTAGAGGGAGATGTGGACGTTCGTGTCCACGAAGCCGGGGGTCACGAACTTGCCGGCGCCATCGATCACGTTCGCGCCCGCTGGAACCTCGACCTCCGAGCGCAACCCGGCGGCGGTGATGCGGTCGCCCTCCACGACGACTGTGGCATCGGCGAGAGGGGGGCCGCCGTTCCCGTCGATAAGGGTCGCGCCGACGATGGCGGTCGTCTGGCCCAGCAGCGTCCCGCCGCTCGGGACGAGGATGACGAGGGTGGCCAGCGCGGCGGAGACGGAGAGAGCGCGGCGGGCTGCGCGGAACATGCGGGACCTCCTCGTTTCAGCGGGGCGTGCGTCGGTTGAGACTAACAGCTTGCTCGGCTCGCGAGTAGCCGCCCGCCGCAACGGAGACGCCGTCGGTTGGCAGGGCGGGACAGTCCGCGTTAGGCTGTCGCATCCTGCCCCATCCTGAACTCCGATAGGGGAATGACACGGAATCGGCGGGCAAGACGACGAAGGGTGACTACAGGCGAGAGATAATGGCGACGATCACAACCAGGTTCCCCGTCCGACACGTCGAGCGTTCGCGGCTCGACTCCGTCGACTTCGACAACCTTCCGTTCGGCTCGATCTGGTCGGACCACATGTTCGTGGCCGACAACATCGACGGCGAGTGGAGCGGCCCGGAGATCCGGCCCTACGGCCCGATCCCGATGTATCCGAGTTCCAAGGGGCTCCAGTACGCCGTCTCGATGTTCGAGGGGTTCAAGGCGCATATGACCCCCGAGGGCGACCTCGTGGTCTTTCGGCCGGACATGAACCAGAAGCGGTTCAACCGCACGGCGACCCGGTTCGTGATGCCGGAACTCCCGAAGGATCTGTTCTTCGACGCGATGCGGGAATTGCTCGAAGTCGACCGCGGCTGGCTTCCGACCGCCGAACAGGGCGCGCTCTACATCCGCCCCAGCTACTTCAGCACGGACCCGACGCTCAGCGTCGTGTCGGGGCGCTCGTTCCGCTATGTCCTCATGACGACGCCCGTCGGTCTTTATTTCACGGGGGCGCAGACGGTGAGTCTCGTGACGACGCGGAAGTTCGTACGGGCGTTCCCCGGAGGGACCGGCGGTCACAAGCCGGCCGCGAACTACGGACCCACCATGCTGGCCGCCCAGGAAGCGCAGAGGCAAGGATACGACAACGTGATCTGGCTCGACGGGCACGAAGGCCGGTACGTCGAGGAATGCGGCGTGATGAACATGTGGTTCGTCATCGATGGCACCGCGATCACGCCGCCGCTGGAAGGCACGATCCTTCCCGGAGTCACGCGCGCCTCGCTGATTCGGTTGTGCGCGGATTTCGGGATCCCGTGCGAGGAACGTCGCATCTCCGTCGATGAACTCCTGGAGGCGCACGCCGCCGGGACGTTCGAGGAGGCCTTCGGCTCCGGGACGGCCGCCACGGTCCAGCCTATCGACCGCCTCGGCCTCGAGGGGACGGATGTCGTGCTGCCGCAGCGCCCCGACTCTCTTGCGTCACGGCTCAAGGCGGAACTCCACGGGATACAGACGGGACGGGTAGAAGATCGCCACGGGTGGCTGTGGCGGCCCTAGCGGAGGGGACGTAGGCGTGTCGTCAGATCCCCCGTTCAAGACCACGCTGTCGATCAAACCGGCTGCGCGCACGGACTTCATCGACGTGCAGGCGAAGCTGGCCGAGGAGTTCGGATCCGAATTCGGCCGGTATCCGAAGGCCCTCTACATCTCCCATCACACGACGGCGGGATACCTGGATCAGCGGCTCGCTCAGCGCCTCGAACACGACGCGGAGAAGGTGCGGGAGTACATCAAGGTCTTCCACGAAGTGTTTCCGCCCAACGCCGGCTACGAGCACGATGAACTCGAGCTGCGAACGGAGCTGTCGGACGAACAGAAGGCCACGGAGCCGGAGAACGCGGACTCGCACCTGACGTTCATCAGCGCCGGACTCCAGAGCGCAACCTCGTACGACAACGACGCAGGGCGGCCGGTCTGGTTCGTCGATCTCGACGGCGTGCACAGGGGCGGCACCCGCGATCGGCGGACGACGGTCGTGGGCTACGGGTCGGAGGAAGTCGTGGCCCACGCCCGTCTGAGCGCCGAAGCATCTCCGCGGTCGATCGATGCCCTCGACCTCCGGGAGCCCGGCTCCGGCTTCGTCGACCGCCTGGAGAACCTGGTCGAGGAACACGGGGTTTCGTACGGACGGCTCGATGTTTCCCTGGCACCCGAGGAGACGGACGCCAGCCTGACGGTAAACGAGTACGAGCCGCTGCTGATGAAGAACGATCTGCGCGGGGCGCTTCTGAGCCCCCTGCGGTTCATGGCCGATCAGAGCAGGCAGGTCTTGAGAACGCCGCTGTCGCTACCGGGGAAGGCGCTCCGGCTACCCGGGAAGGCGCTGCGCCTGTCGGGGAAGGCGATTCACGTCGCCAGGATGGGAACGACCGTGCTGCGAACCTCTCCCGGACCGGTGCTCGACACGGCCACGGTTGAGGCGGTCCACATCCTCAATTGGGCGCTCGAGCGGATGGGAGTGGACGAATCCGTCATCGCGCGGGTGCTGAACCGGGCGCTGGCGCTTCCGGTCGGCCGTTTCCAGGGCCTCCGGCGGGAGGTCAGCCTCCCCGTAATCCACCGCGACGGCGAGGGTAAAGGCGAGATCCCCTGGGGGACGTACCAGAGCCCGATCCTGATCCAGTGGCGGGCACCGAAGGGAGCGACGCGCGAACTGGACGTGAAGCTGGTCCGCTTCGCCTAGATGAGGGAGCGGCCCTGGGAACCATCCACCGCGATGCAGGCGCCCGTAATCAGGCTTGCCCGCTCCGACGCCAGGAACGTAACGACGTCCGCCACCTCGTCGGCGCGCCCGAAGCGCCCCAGCGGCAGGTTGGCCTCCACGAATTCCCGCATCCCCTCGGGATCGGCCTTCACCCGCTTGTCCCAGCTCCCGCCGGGGAACTGGATGGAGCCGGGCGCAACGCAGTTCACGCGAATGGCGTCCTTGGCCAGTTCCAGCGCCATGATCCCGGCAGCCGAGATCAGCGCCGTCTTCGTCGTGTTGTAGATCGAGAGCCCCGGGCCGCCCTTTTCGCGCCCGAAGACGGAAGACACGAACACGATCGACCCGCCGCCCGCCGCCCGCATGTGGGGGATCGCGAGCCGGCTGGCCCTGAACCCCGACAGGACGTTGAGTTGGAGGATGTCCAGCCAGTCTTCGTCGCTCGTCTCCTCGAACTTCCCCCGCCGGTTGCCGCCGACGTTGTTCACGAGCACGTCCAGCGCGCCGTAGCGGCCGACTGCCGCCTCCACGAGCTGAGTGGCTCCGTCCTCCTCGGCGATATCGCAGGCCACCGTGAGGACATCCGCGACACCGTCCGCCCGCAGCGACTCGGCCGCCGCCTCGAGCGGATCACGATTGCGTGCACACAGCGCCAGCCGTGCGCCCTCCGCCCCCAGCGCCCGCGCGACATAGAGGCCGATCCCCCGGCTCCCGCCGGTGACGACCGCGACCTTGCCCTTCAGTTTCAGATCCATGCGCCGGACGCTATCCGCCGTCTCGTCCCCCCGCCAGCCGGTCGATGGGTCCACGGCCTCTTCTCACGGCATCGCCAGGGCGACCATCCGGCGGCTATTGGCGGGAGCCTAAGGCTCGGCCCTTCGCTCCCACGGGTCGAGCGTGACGAGTTCAGGGAATAACGCAAAATCGCGATCTCGCGTGAGAAGAGCTTCCACGCCGTGGGCCAGGCATAGCGCGGCAATTCGGGCATCGTGGACGAGTGGGCCGCGGATGCGCTCGCGTGTGATCAAACGCTCAAGCAGGTCGAGGAAACCGTCCGTCTCTCCCAGCAAGTGGTTGGAGGGGGACTCGGTCCAGGCGCGAATCTGGACCCAGGCTTCGTCGGGCCGTGACGCCGCGTCGTGCCAGATGCGCCGGTTCGTCACGACGCTGAAGAATTCGTAGCAGCAAGGCCAAGGGATGCCCCAATCTCGATCGCCCTCGGTCAAACCCCTGAGCATTTCGCGCGCCGACTCGTGGAGGGACGATTCTCGACGATGCGCGTACACCAGGATGTTGGTGTCTACGGCAATCACCGCGTTCCCGGATGTTTGTAGATCCGTCGCGGCTCGTAGATCATCTCGGATAGGTCCTGCCACGTGTAGGCTACCAGGGGATCTTCGTCGCCGGGGTCTCCCTGACTGCAGTCCGGCATCCGATACCTGGAAGTGGTCCGACGCGCCGAGAGTACCCGCCTCAGACCCTCTTCGACGACGGACCGAAGTGAACGCTGGTTATCCCTGGCGTACCGTTTGGCCCGAACGAGAAGCTCGCCGTGAATGTCGATGGTCGTCTTCATGACCCATACTACCCATACTGTATCGTATGGGCAAGCAATACGCCTATCGAAACGGTTCGGCGTGCGTCCCTGTTGTCTGATCAGCGGACGAACATCACTGGCCGGGTGGGGAGGGCGTCGACATCGATGACCTTCCCCTCCTTCATCACCATCGATTGCCTGCGGATGTTGTGGATGTCCTCGAGCGGGTTCGCATCGAGGAGGACGAGGTCCGCGAACTTGCCGACCTCGATCGTTCCGAAATCGTCGAGGCCGCGGGCGGCGAGGGCGCCATTGCGGGTTCCGGCCACGATGGCCTCCGACGGAGTCATCCCGAGTTCGACGAGGCCTTCGATCGCCATCAGCGTGCCGATGCCCGGTTCCTGCCAGATCGGCTTCGGTTCGCGCAGGAACTGGATGTCGGCGGCGGGGAAGTTATCCGTGCCAAGCGTGACGATGCAGCCCGCGTCGATGAGGCTCTTCGCATTCTCGCGGCGCATGGCGTCCCCATGGCCCAGAGCATTGCGCTCCCGGCGCAGCTCGAACGACGTCTTCTCCCGCTCAACGGGCCGGCGCAGCCGCCCCCACTCGGCTGAGTTCCCGGGGTCGGCCAGACGCGCCTCGGCGGCTGCGACGTCCGCGAGGTGCTGCTCCCACGCGTCGCCCGTGATCGTGTTCACAAGCATCGAGCAGATCACGCCGCGCTCGCGGATCTGCGTCAGCAACTCCTCGGAATACGGACGGCCGGCCAGGAGTTCCGGGTGCTGGATGAGGTCGATGCCCGCTTCGACGGCGAGTCGGAGGCTCTCCGGGTTGGTGGCGTGCGTTTCGGCGACGAGCCCGCGTCTGTGGGTCTCCTCCACGATCACGCGTTGAGCCTCGGGAGAGAAGCCGATCATCGTGGGGTAGGACCAGTGGCTGCTGCCCCCGTACTTCACGAAGTCGACGCCCTTGTCGAGGTAGTCGTTGATCGCGACGCGGAGCTCCTCCGGGTACATGTCCATGAGGTCCTCGCCGGCGCCCTGCGCGAGGTGGTCGGAGAACTGCTCCTCCCACAGCGACAGATCCGAGTCGGCGATCAGGGAGAAGGTGACGGAGAAAGCGCCGCCCCAGCCGACGATGTTGCCGGCGACCTGCATCCGGGGACCCACTTCTCGCCCGTCGGCGATCGCATCGCGCACCTCGATGAGTTGCGGGAGCTGGCCGTAGCTGTCGCGCAGGTGCGTCACGCCGTGCTTCAGGTGCATCTGCGCGGCCTCGAGGGCGATCTCCGCCCCGCGCTCCCAGTAGAAGACGGCATTCTCCTTCCGGTGCTTCCCGAAGCCGGCGCCGTAGAGGCTCGTGTGGACGTTCGTATCCACGAAGCCGGGGGTGAGGAACTTCCCCGCCCCGTCGATGACCCGCGCCCCATCGGGCACGGCCGTGCCGTCCCGAAGCCCCAGGGCCACGATCCGGGAGCCATCGACAACCACGGTGGCGTCCGTCATCGGATCGCCTCCGTTCCCATCGATGACCGTGGCGCCGACGATGGCGATCGTCTCCTGGCCGGCCGCGGGAGCGGCGAGCGGCGAGGCAAGGGCGAAACCAACGACCAGTGTAACGGCGAATCGACGAGTCATTCCGGCACCTCCGCATCTCGGTTTCGGCACAATCGGTGCTCCTGCCGCGACCCGTCAATCGCCGCCCGAGCACGTTCAAGGGATCTCCGGAATGCAGCACCCGTATAAATCCCGTATAAAAAGATGCTCGTGCCGAACTTGTCCCGAAATAGAGATCCCGGGGCGTGCGCGGAGCGTGTTCCCGGTTGCAGGTTCATGGAGGATCGCAATCAAGCACGAGGTGCCCTATGAAATATGCCCTGCCCCTGCTGCTCGTCCCATCGCTCACGCTCGGGTTCGCCGCGGGCGGACCGGAATCCCCGCCGCCCGCGCCGGCGGCGATGGACACCTATCCCAAGAATCGCGCGATCGATGCTCTCAACTACGCGTTCGACCTGACGCTCAGCGACAACACGGACGCCATCGTGGGCGAGGCGACGATCGATCTCCGCTTCCTCGAGGCGGGAATCGAAGGAGTCCGCTTCGACCTCATCGCGGAGCAGGCTGACGGCACGGGCATGCGCGTACATGGCGTGGCGGGCGCCGAGGGGCCGTTGGACTTCACACATGCGGACGACGCGCTGATCGTCTCCCTGGCCCGTCCCACGGAGGCGGGCGAGCGCCGGCAGGTCGTGGTCCGTTACGAGGGGGTGCCGGCCACCGGTCTCATCATCGGACCCAATAAGCATGGCGACCGGACCTTCTTCAGCGACAACTGGCCCAACAAGGCCAGGAACTGGCTGCCGACGGTCGATCACCCGTACGACAAGGCCACGAACGAACTCATCGTCACGGCGCCGGCCCACTACCAGGTCATCTCCAACGGGTTGCTCATCGAGGAGACCGACCTCCTGGACGGCACGCGCCGCTCGCACTGGAAGCAGTCGGTCCCGATCGCGACCTGGCTGTACGCGCTCGGGGCGGCCCGCTTCGCCGTGCAAACGGTGGACTACTACAACGGGGTGCCGATCCAGACCTGGGTCTACGCGCAGGATCGCGACGCCGGCTTCCATGACTTCGCGGTGCCGACGAAGCAGGCGATGGAGTTCTACGGCGACATGGTCGGTCCCTACTCCTACGAGAAGCTGGCGAACGTGCAGTCGAACAGCGTCGGGGGCGGAATGGAGGCCGCGACCGCGATCTTCTACGGCGACGAGTCGGTCACGGGCGAACGGGATGTGCGCTGGCGAAACGTGATCATCCACGAGGTGGCGCATCAGTGGTTCGGGAACGCCGTCACCGAATACGACTGGGATGACGTCTGGTTGAGTGAAGGCTTCGCGACCTACTTCACGCTCCTCTTCATCGAACATCAATACGGGCGCGACGAGTTCATCGAGCGATTGAAGGTGAGCCGCGACCGGATCCGCGACTTCATGGCTGAGAACCCGGACTACCGGATCGTGCACGACAATATCTCCGACATGAGTCGGGTGACGAGCGGTCCGGGCACGTACCAGAAGGGCTCCTGGGTGCTGCACATGCTGCGCGGGGTCGTCGGCGAGGACGCATTCTGGGCCGGGATCCAGGCGTACTACCGGGAGTTCCAGGACCGGAACGCGACCACGGCGGATTTCCGGCGGGCGATGGAGGAGGCGTCAGGCCTCGACCTGCGGGCGTTCTTCGACCAGTGGCTTTACGGCGGCGGATGGCTGGAGTACGAGGGCGGCTGGAGCTACGATGCGGCGGCCGGTGCGGTCCACATCGACATCCGGCAGACGCAGGACGAACGCTACACGTTCCGCATGCCGGTGGAGGTCGCGATCCACCTTCCCCCGGATGGCCCGCTCGAGGGCGGAGTGCACGGGGCGACCCGGCCACCCCGAATCGAAGTCATCGAGGTCGACGGGCGACAGGGCCGGTTCACGATCCCCGTTCCGGCGGAGCCGCTCGATGTCGTCTTTGACCCGAACACGCGACTCCTGATGGATGTGGCCTTCGATCGTCGGTAGGTGCGGGGCTTTCGCCACAGCCGCTGGACGCGGGGCGTGGACTAGCCGGCCGCGGGCGCGCCGCCGGACGCTTGCACGGAGTCCGGCGCATGGGCCAGCTTTGACGCCGCATTGACTCGCTCCTGGAGGGGACGCTCCACTTGGGCATAGATCGACGGGAGTTCCTGAAGAGCGCGACGGCCGGAGCGGCTGCCGCCGGGCTGTCGCTCGGCGGCTCATCCCCGCTCATCGGCGCACCGCCGCCTCCACGCTCGACTCCGGTGCGACGGCCCGACGGCCAGCCCCCCGACATCGTCGTGATCGGGGCCGGGAGCTTCGGTATCTGGACCGCGCTCAACCTCGTTCGGCTCGGAGCCACCGTGACCGTGCTCGACGCCTACGGTCCAGGCAACTCGCGCTCCACCTCCGGCGGGGAAACGCGCGGCGTTCGGTCCTCCTACGGCGGACGCCCCGAGGGCTTCGTCTGGAATCGCTGGGCGAACGAGGCCATCCGTCGCTGGATTCAGTGGGATGAAGAGGGACAGGAACTTCTTCTGCCGCGCGTCTTCTACCAGACCGGCGATCTCATCCTGCGCGAGGAGATGGTCCCCTATGTCGAAGACACGATGGACCAGTGGGACCGGCTCGGCGTCGACTACGAGTTGCTCGACGTGGACGAGATCAACTACCGCTGGCCCTGGATCCGGACGGAGGAGGGGGTCTCCCTCGGGCTCCACGAACCCAACGCGGGCGTCGTGCGGGCGCGGCGGGCGATCGAGTCCGTGGCCAAGCGCTTCGAGATGGAGGGCGGCGAGATCCGGATCGCGCGCGCGGCGCTCGGAGGGGCGGACGGTCGCCGGCTGAACGACGTGACCCTCGGCGGCGACGAGTCGCTGGCGGCCTCGACGTTCGTGTTCGCCGTCGGGCCCTGGATCGGGAAGACGTTCCCGGAACTGTTCGGGGACCGCGTCCGCATCCCGGTCGGCAACGTGTTCTACTTCGCGGTGCCGGATCAGCGCTTCATGTTCCCCAACATGCCGAGCTACGGCGTGCCGGGGTGTACGGGGTGGCCCGCGCTCGGGCCGGACCACCGCGGCTTCCGGGTGCGGGTGGGCGGCCAGGCCGGCGACGACCCGGACACGAGCGACCGCTGGGTGCCTCCCGAGGCGCACGAGCGGCCGCGCCAGATCCTCGAGCGCTACTTCCCGGACATGGTCGGCGCGGCGATCAACGAGACGCGCGCCTGCCACTACTGCTTCGGTCCCAGCCGCAACTTCCTCGTCGACCGGCACCCGGACTTCGACAACGTGTGGCTCGCGGGACTGGGTACGGCCGAATCCTTCAAGCAGGGACCCGTGCTCGGCGAGTACATCGCGAAGCGCGTCCTGGAAATCGAGAACGACCCGGAACTGGCCGAACAGTTCAAGCTTTCGCTCGAAACGCCGGAAGGCGGGGAGCGCGTGCGGGAGCTCGACCCGGATTCGGAGGACCTCGGCGGTTGAAGATGCGACCACCCCTCGTGACGGCCGCGCTGTTGACGGTCGCCGTCGCGGGCGGCGGGTGCTACGGCCCCCTCCGGCTCACCCCCTCCGACCACGCCACGGTCCTCGCCGAACAGCAACTCGAGGCCGAGCATCCGGCAGCCCCGGGGCCGTACGAGGTACGGCGGCTCTACTACGGGAGCGGGACGGACAGGCGCCGGCCCGAGTACCGGGACTCCGTGTCGCTCGTGACGGAGACCGTGGATGCCTCGAAGCTCGTGTCGCTCGGCGCGACGGCGAAGGAACGGAACGGCTACTGGGGCTTCACGCCGAAGGAGTTCCCGATCAACGGCCGCGCCTGGTATCCCGAGGGCGAGCCCAGGGATGGTCGCCCGTTCCCGCTGGTCCTCATCGTCCACGGGAACCACGACATGAAGGACTTCTCCGACCCCGGGTACGGCTATCTCGGCGAGTTGCTCGCCAGCCGGGGCTACGTGTTCGCCTCCGTCGACATGAACTTCATCAACGGCGGCATCCGCAACGAGAACGACGGGCGGGGGTGGTTCCTCCTCAAACACATCGACGCCTTCAAGGAATTCGCGGCGGACGAAGACACCCCCTTCTTCGGGAAGATCGACTTCGACCGCATCGCCCTCATCGGGCACTCGCGCGGCGGTGAAGCGGTGGGACACGCGGCGGCCTTCAACCGGCTGTCGCGATACCCGGACGACGCCTCGCTCGAGTTCGACTTCAACCACGGGATCCGCGGCATCATCGCGATCGCCCCGGTCGACGGCCAGTACTTGCCCACGGGTCGGCTCGCGCCGGTCGAGAACGTGAATTACATGGTGTTCCACGGCTCGCACGACGGGGACGTCACGAGCTTTCACGGACTCCGACTGTACAACCGGCTCGAGTTCAGCGACGGCGGGGACTACTTCAAGACCGCCATCTACATGTACCGGGCGAATCACGGGCAGTGGAACACGGTGTGGGGGAACAAGGACAACGGCCCGCGCAGCGCCCGGAGGCTCGACCTGCGAGGACTCATCGACGGCGAAGCGCAACGGGAGTTCGCGGAGATCTACATCTCGGCCTTCCTCGAGACGGTGCTGCGCGACGATCCGAACTACATGCCGATGTTCCGGGATCACCGCGCGATCGGCGGCTGGCTGCCCGAGACGATGTACATCACGCAGTTCGAATCGAGCAGCTTCCGGCCGCTGGCCACGTTCGAGGAGGATATCGACGTCACGACCGGGACGGCGCACCGCGTGACGCTCCGGGGCGATTCTCTGGGCGTGTGGCGCGAGGAACTGCTCGATCTCCGGTCGCGGAACCGTCCCACGACATCCAGTTCACAGGAGAACAACGCGCTCCGCCTGGGATGGAACAACCGCGTCGCCGGCGACGAAGGGACCGTCGGGGCGCCCGCGAGTTACACCCTGTCGCTTCCCGTCGGGCTTGGGTCCGAGTGGGGGCTCGGGGGGACTTCTCGGCTGGATCTCCAGCTCGGGGCCGTGGAGGGCCGGCCGGCGCCGCGACGCCCCGAGGGCGAGGACGAGAACCAGGAGCCTTCCCGCGCCGGAGGAGATGACGACGAGACCGCGCGAGGAGGGACCGCGCGTGGCGAGGGCGACCGGGATGATGAGGAAGAACCAGTGGATCTGTCGGTCGTACTCACCGATGTGGACGGCGAGTCGGCGAGCGTGCGGCTGTCGGACTACGGGCCCATCCGCCGACCCCTCGAGACCGCGGTGCGGCGCCGCAACGACGCCGAGTCCTTCGACAACCAGTGGGAGTTGGTGCTCCAGTCGTTTTCGATCCCGCTCGCGGATCTGGTCGAGGCCAACCCCGACTTCGATCCGGCCCGGCCCCGGGAGATCCGTCTCCTCTTCGACCGGGCGGAGGCCGGGACCGTCGTTGTAGACGACATCGGCTTTTCCGTAGGGCGGTCCGACCGTTGAACGGAGCCGACGCCCGATCGGCCGGCTCCGTCACCCGCGAACTCGGCCAGCGCGAGCATGAGGGCAAACCCGTGCATGCGCTGGTGGCGGCGCGGGTGATTGGCGCGGGTCGGGAGGAGCTGTGGGACGCCCTCACGAACGCGGCCCGGATCCCGAAGTGGTTCCTGCCGATTTCCGGCGACCTGCGCGCCGGGGGCAGCTACCAACTGGAGGGAAATGCGGGCGGCGAGATCATCGCGTGTGAAGCGCCGGGGCGCTTCGCCCTGACGTGGCGCATGCACGGAGACGTCAGCTGGGTGACGGTGACGCTTCTGGAACTGCGGGAGGGCTACACGGAGGTGCGCCTCGAACACCTCGCGCAGTTCCCGGCGGATTTCTGGGAGGAGTTCGGGCCGGGCGCGGTCGGTATCGGCTGGGACATGGCACTGTTCGGCCTCGACGAGCATTTCTCCCCGGCCCCGGCGGTCGTCCCGGAGACGGCGGAGGCGTGGATCACCTCGGAGAAAGGGAAGGACTTCACTCGCCGGAGCAGCGCTGCGTGGTGTGAAGCCTCCATCGCCCTCGGCACCGACGCCGCAGCGGCGCGCGCTGCTGCAGATCGGGTGACCGCCTTCTACACGGGCGAAGACGCGACCTGATCGGAGCCGACTGTCAGCCCGTGAACTCCAGGCGCTGGAGACGGGGGGCGATTCGGCGAACCACGAGCCAGGGCGTCATGGCGTTCGCGATAACCAGCACCGCGATGGTCGCGGCGGTGCTGGCGTACGCGGCGCGCAGGGGGAGGGGGAGCAGCGCGATCAGGATCCCGGAGATCACCATCGCCGCGAACACGCCGGCGCTGAAGCCGCCCTTGGCGGGTGGCTCGGAGAAGGGGAGGCGCGGCGCCAGCAGCAGTCTCAGCTGAATCATCAGGTTGGAGACCAGCCCCAGAACTCCGGCGTGCGCGACCGCGTGCAGCACATCCCCGAAGGACCACACGAAGATCCCGCCGAGGATCGCCAGGTACGGGATAAGTACGAACAGCGCGATACAGTGACCCGCACCGGTGACGAGTCTCGCGCGGTCCACCGGGAAAGCGAAGAAGATCCAGCCGGCACGAAAGGAATCGCTGCGGAAGAGGCTCTCCAGCAACATTTGCGGCCCGCCGATCGCCACGAAGTGGATCATCCAGAGGCCACCGGCTCCGAACCCCAACTCGACGAACGGGTCGGGCAGCGACCCTTCGCGCAGTGACAGATAGACATAGAGCAGCGTCATCGGAACGATGCTCAACACGGTCAGCCGGAAGTTCCTGTCGTGTCTGAAGTTGCCCTTCATCAACGTAGTCACTGCCCGCAACTCCACGGGGAATCGGCGCCTCGCGGAGCGCCTTGATGAGACCTTGCTGCGGTCGGGCTCGGAGGCGGTGAGCAGGGCACCCATCCGCTCGGCGTAGGAGAGCGACAGCCGCTGGCCCACAATGTAGAAGAGACCGACGGTACTCCCGGCCGCGGTCAGGACGGCGAGCACTCCCGTCACGCTCCACTCCCCGTGGACCAGCGGCAGGACGCTGGCAAACCAGGCGGCGGGAAGAGCATACAGGGCGGGAGAGGTGCCGACCTCCACCGCTACCAGCCAATCCTCCAATTCGCCCAGCAGCAGCGGCGCGGCGACGACGCTCGTCACGAGCAACACCTGCATGTACGAGAGGATGCGGTCGAATCGGGCCGGCCGAACGGCGCGGAGGAGTCCTGCGTAGACGGACACGATGGCGAGGGTTGTCCAGGCAACGGTGGCGGCCACGATCACGGGGAACAGCACGCCGGCCAAGAGGCCGTACCTGACCATGAAGAATATCCACGTGGGTCCCGCGACGAGGGCGCCGATGATTCCCGAGTAGAGGAGGACGTTCGTGAGCTTGACGAGAAAATACGTGCGCGATGAGATGGGTTGATGGGCGAGAACATCGTAGTCGGTCGGTGAAATGACGACGGATCGAAACTCGATGAGAATGACCATCGCCACTACGAGTCCTACCATGCTCAACGACCACACGGCGGACAGAAAGAGATCCGGGAGCACCAGGGCCACGCCAAGCGCGTAGAGGCCGAAAAAGCCATACAAGAGTGCCCCCAGCCACGGCCTGGAGGCCGCCGCGGACGACCCCATCTGCATGGCCGAGGCGGATCGGAAGTCCGTCTTCAGCGTCACGCGCGTGAGCACCCGCCACTGGGCGTAATCCGCCCCGAGCCCCTCGACGAGGCGTGCCGCAAGCTTCACGCCGGACCCTTGGCGGAGTCCCGGGTGCCGGCAGCCGGGACGGAGCCCTCGAGTGCTCGAAGGAGGTCTCGGGTGACGTCTCCGGCATCCCTCACACCTGTGAGCCGGGCGAACGCCTCCTCGAGGCTCTTTGCGCCTGCCTCGGCGGCGATGCGGCCCGGATCGCCCTCGATGATCTTTCGGCCATCGTTGACGATCACGATGCGCGTGCAGACTCGCTCCACGACTTCAAGGATGTGCGAGCAGAAGAGGATCGTCCGTCCCTTTGCGGCAAGTTCGCGCAGGAGTTGCTTGACGACGAGCGCGGCGTTCGCGTCGATCCCGCTCAGGGGCTCATCGAGGAACAGCACCTCCGGGTTGCCCAGCAACGCGGCGCTGATCAGGACCTTCTGCCGCATCCCCTTCGAGTGTCCGACCAGACGCCGGTCCCGCGCATCGAGAACGTCGAAGAGATCCAGAAACTCGTTGATCTTCCGATCCGCGCGCTCTCCATCGATACCCCTCAGGTTCGCCACCATTGTCAGGTATTCGCCGGCGGTCAGCGTCTCGTACAACGCACCGGCCTCCGGGACGTAGCCGAGCCGGCGCTTGACCTCCAACGGGTCCTGCTCGACATCGAAGCCGGCCACCGACGCGGAACCGCTCGTCGGCTTGATCATGCACGTGAGGATCTTCACGGTCGTCGTCTTGCCGGCTCCGTTGGGCCCCAGCAAGCCCAGGATCTCCCCGGGTTCGACGCGAAGATCGAGATCCTCGACCGCCTTCGTCTTCCCGAAGTGTCGCGTCAGACCGCGGGTCTCGATCAACGTCAGCGGAAGCTGAGGCCGAAACGGTGCGCGTTTCCGTCCACGTCGAAGGCCTGGAAGGCGTACTCGATGGTTAGCGCGTCGCCCGTGAACGCGAGACCGAATGTAAACGGGCTTCTCCGGTCCTCCACCACGCGCTGAAGTCCGGCGCGGAGGCGGAACGTGTAGCCCTGGACGGGCCAGTAGGAGATCTCGACACCGCCGGCCGGGATGATCTCGCCGTCCCGACGCCGGGCGACCTGGCTGGTGAGGAACATGTCCAGTTCCCCGACCTCGAAGCCTTCCGTCGAAATGCCCATGACGAACTGCGTCGGGATCCTGAGCCCTCGCCCCCTGAGTTCCAGGTCCGATCCCAGGTTGCGAGCGGCGACGCTGACCATGGTGGGGCCGAACTCTCGCGCCACGCCCACGTCCACCAGGGTCGTACGCTCCGTCCGGCCGACGAACTGATATTCCAGGTATTTCGCGACAACGCCCACCTCCACGGAGGCGAAGAGTTCCCGCGCATGGCCGAGCGAAGCCACGAACTCCGTAATGGGCGGACCCTCCGCCGTGACGGCCGGCCACTGAATGTCCGGCATCCGGGGGAGTCCTTCGGTGGTGTAGCGGAGGTACTGGAGGCCGACGGCGAAGTCCCCGAGTCCCACCGACCCCGTGCCGGCGAGCGTCGCGAGAGTCCCCTCGGACCCGTAGCGCTGGAGGCCCGCCGCCATACCATTCGCACGACCAATCAGGGCGGGCGCGTAGAAGATCAACTCCGCCCCGCCGCCAAGGAGGTAGGGCGCGTTCCCGAAAGCCGCCGCCTCGAGGCCGGCGGGAGCTTCGAGTACGAGACCGGCGTATCCTGCACGGCGGGACTGGGCTTCCGCCGCACTCGCGCCGACGGTCAGCCACAGGGCCGCGACCGCGGCCCCTGGCAGAGGGCGACTCAGTCCCACAGGCGCTCCGTCTCGATGAACTCCCGGAATCCGTCCGGATCGTCGGCGGCCCGTTCGATGCGGGTGACGCCGCGCTCGATGTCTTCCAGACTGTTCGCGATCGAAATCCGCAGAAAGTGCTGGCCTTCGGAGCCGATGCGGCAGAAGGAGGCCCGGTCCATCGTGGCCACGCCGTACCGATAGAGCAGGAACATCTGGAGCATCCCCGACGGCGTCGTCCGGGCACGGGATTCCGCGGGCATGGCGTCGTGCGCCTCGAACACCCCCAGAAGCTCGCACATGCCGGACACGTTCGGGAAGACGTAGAACGCCCCCTTCGGCAACTCGCAACTCAGACCCTCGATCGCGTTGAGCGCAGGCACGATGAAATCCCGCCTCCGTTCGAACTCGCCCACCATGTGCGCCACGACGCCGGCCGTGGCCGGATCCTCGTACGCTGCCCGTCCCCCTTCCTGCAGGAACGGCGGCACACATGACATGATGTTGATGTTCAGCTGCTTGAAGACATCGGCCTCTTCTTCCGTCGGCAGGACCGCCCAGCCCAGGCGCCACCCCGTCATGGCGAATCCTTTCGAATGGCCGCTCGCGATCACCGTCCTCTCCACCATTCCCTCGTGCGACGCGATGCTGCGGTGTTCAAGACCGTCGAAGAGAATGTGCTCGTAGATCTCGTCGGAGTAGATCCGGACGTCCGGGTGGCAGCGTTCGCGGATGACCGCCGCGATGCCCGCGAGATCTTCCGCCGAGAGCACGCCGCCGGTCGGATTCGACGGCGAGCAGAGGATGATAAGCCGGGTGCGCTCGGTGAGGAGTGCTCCGAGATCGTCCGCCGTGAACGCGAAGCCCTTCTCTTCGGATAGGTGCAAAGGCACGGGACGCGCCCCGACGAAGGTGGCCCACGACTCGTAGATGGGGAACCCGGGACTCGGGTAAACGACCTCGTCACCGCGGTCCACGTACGTCTGGAAGGTGTAGCCGATCGGCGGCTTGGCCCCGGGCGTGACGACGACCTGATCCGCCCCCACGGAAATCACGCGCGTGGCCGAAACATGGCGCGCGATCGCCTCCCGGAAGGACGGGAGTCCCGCCGCGTCGCAATACCCCGAGTTCCCGGCCTCGAGTTCGGATACGGCGACCCGGTTGAGGTGGGGCGCGCTGCGGAAGTCCGGCGCCCCGATGTTGAAACGGATGACGTCCATCCCACGGTCGAGACACACCTGGATGTCGTCGTTGACCTTGAAGGCGTTCTCGGTCCCCAGATCGGCGAGGCGCTGCGCCAGGACGGTCATACGACCGCCGCTCGGGGCGCCCTGAATCGCCGCGCCGCCCCGCTGTTCAAGGTAGGAATCCCCACGGTGGACCGTCCCGAAAGTGGGTTGCCGAGTAGCTGTCAACCATATACCATATATCCATGGATAGAGTCAAGACGACGGTGTATTTGAGAGCGACCGACTACGGCAAGCTGAAGTCGATCGCGGCCGCCGAGAACCGCTCCGCAGCCGAACTGATCCGGGAAGCGGTGGGCGAATACACCACCCGTAAGGTACAGGCCCGGTTGCCCCGCAGCATTGGCATGGGCGACAGCGGCATGCCGGATCTGGCCGAGCGCTACGAGGAGTACATGCACGGGTTCGGGGAGGATGAACCTGCCGGTAGCGCCCCGGAAGCCGAGAAGGAACCGGACGAACGGAAGGGAAACCCACCGTGATCGTCGCGGACACCAGCGCAATTCTGGCATTGCTCGACCGTGGGGCACAGGATCACGCCGCGATCCGCGATGCCTACGAGAAGAGACCGGGCGAGTGGGTCCTTCCGTGGGCCATCCTCCCGGAACTTGATTATCTGGTAGCCGCCAGACTGGGCACGGCCGTAGCGACGGCGCTGCGAGAGGACCTCGCCGGCGGCAGATTCATGATCGAGTGGGGGAGCCTCGCAGATCTGCGGCGGGCCGAGGAGTTGAACGCGATCTACCGTTCTCTGCGGTTGGGGTTGGTGGATGGCGTCGTCATGGCCGTGGCCGAGCGGCTCCACGCACGAGCGATTGCGACCGTCGATCTGCGCGATTTTGGAGTCGTATCCCTGGACGGGCAGCCGAAACTCTGGCCGAGGGATCTCTAGCAGTCCGTGGGAAAACCCGGGAGGGAGGATCCATGAATCGAGTCATCCTGAAGGGCCGGATCGCGAGCGCCGGGCTCTGGGCGCTGTTGTTGCTTCCTCTGCTTCCCGTTCCCGCTGAAGGGCAGGAGGCGCGACGGCGCTGGGAGCGGATGAACCAGATGCGGCGCGAGAAGTTCGATGTCGTGTTGCCCGAGGTCATGCGCGAGAACGGGATCGACATGTGGATTACGATGCGGAGGGAGGGGCTCGACGATCCGCTCACCCCCGACTTCGGCCCCGGGTACGTGAATCCCATCGGCTACTACATCTTCACCGACCGCGGCGGCGACCGGATCGAGCGCGCCGCCCTGGGAATCAGCGGCTACCTGCTGGCCGGGAACGGCGCCTACGACATCGTCACCGGCAACTTCGATCTTCGGGAGTTCGTCGCCGAGCGGGATCCGGAACGGATCGGCCTCAACATGGGGTCGAACATCGGCGCGGCCGACGGACTGTCCCATACCGGCTACCAGCACCTCGCCGAGACACTGGGCGAACCGTGGGCGTCGCGTTTCGTCTCCGCGGAGAAGCTCGTGTCCGACTTCAGGGCGCGCCGCGTCGCATCGGAGATCGCGGGCTTCGCCGAGGCTGGCGAGATCTCGAGGACACTCGCGGAGCGGGCGCTCTCGAACGAAGTCATCACCCCCAGCGTCACCACCCTCAAGGACGTGGCCTGGTGGCTCATGGACCGGCTGCTCGAGCGCGGGCTCGGTTCCTCCTTCGGCTTCCCGTCCATCTACATCACGGGGCCCGACGGCATCGAGGCGAGTTCCAGCGACCGGATCATCCAGGGCGGCGACGTCATGATGATCGACTGGGGGGTCTGCCACCTGAACTTCTGCACGGACATGAAGCGCGTCGCCTACGTGATGCGGCCGGGGGAAACGGAGGCGATGCCCGGGGTGCAGAACGCGTTCAACCGGGCGATCGAAGCGCGGGAAGTGTCGCGCCGCGCGATCCGGCCCGGCATCACGGCGCGCGAGAACATGGACCGGATCGGCGCTGCGCTCACGGCGGCGGGCTTCAATCCCATCCCCTTCAACCAGCCCACGGATGGGCCGCAGACGGACGTCACGTGGGAGGGACACCACTCGGTCGGAAACCTCGGACACGGCATCGGCCCCTCGATCGCGACGTGGAACCCGCGCCGCCTCACCTTCGAGGTCGTGCCGACGAATCTCCTTGCGATCGAACTGTTCGCGTACACCGCGATTCCCGAGTGGGGGGGTGCGAAGTTGCGCGTACCGCTGGAGGATGATGCGGTGGTGACCGAGCGGGGGGCGGAGTGGCTCTATCCCGCCAACAGCCGCCTGCTGCTGATCAAGTCCGATCCCGCCGCAAGCCGGACGGTCTCCTGAGAGAGGGCGCAGCCCCGTAACCCGGCCCATGGTCACCCTGCGCGAGCTCCTCGCAACGGCCAGCCGCACCTTCGCGGTCGGTATCGAGATCCTGCCGCGGCCGCTGCGGCAGGAGATCACCGTCGCGTACCTGCTGCTCCGCGTTTCCGACTATCTGGAGGACAGCCGCGAACTCGCGCCTGAGGCGAAGATCGCCCTGCTCGAAGAGTGGCGGCGGGTACTCGGCGGCGAGGCCGCGAGCGAGGGACTGATCCGTCGGCTGGGAGAGGCGGAGGAAGACACCCCCGACGCAGCCGTGGCTCGGCATTGCGAGACCGTCCTCGAGGGGCTGGGTCGGCTCGACCCGGCGGCTCGCGCGATCATCGTCCGGCGGGTGCGGGAATCGACGGCCGGGATGGCCCGCTGGACAAGACGCGGATCCGTGTTCGAGACCGAGGGGGACCTGGACGACTACATGCACGAGGTGGCCGGGCGCGTCGGCCTCCTTCTCACGGAGCTTTTTTCGCTGCGGCTGTCCGGGGTCGGGGAGGATCGAGACCGCATGATGGCGCTGGGGCGGGAGTTCGGCCTCGCGCTACAGACCGTGAACGTGATACGCGGACTGCACGAAGACCGGGACCGCGGTTGGGTGTACGTACCGGCGGCGTTCCTCCCCGACCCCGGCATGCGTGCGCGCGATCTGTTCGAGCCGGCGAACCGTGACGCGGCCATGGCGGTGCTCGACAGGCTCGTGGAAAAGGCCGACCGGCACCTGGGCGCGGCGCGCGACTACTTGCGCATGGTCCCGCGGCGGCACCACCGGGTACGCCTCTTCTGCCTGCTCCCGCTCCTGTTCGCCGTGCGCACGCTGGCGATCAGTCGGACCAACCCCGAAGTACTGGACCGCGAAACGAAGATGACCCGCCGCGAGGTCCTCGCGATCACGCGCCGGGCGAAGCTGTTCGGTTTCTCCAACGGCTGGATCGCGCGCTACTGCCGTCGTCTCGCCGAGCGGGGCACCTAGCGGCCTGGTCAGGCCCGCGCCAACCGGCGGCGCTCCCTCCATCCATCGAGGTTGTACTGCGTCATCACGAGCGCCGGCACCACGAGCATGAGCAGGACAGTGGCGATGAGGACGCCGAAGCCGACGGAAGTCGCGAGCGGCACGAGATGCTGGGCGTATGTGCTCGTCTCGAAGACCAGCGGGGCCACGCCCAGGAATGTCGTAATCGACGTAAGCATGATCGCCCGGAATCTCTCCTTGGCCCCGCTGATGATCGCATCCGCGGGCCCGAGGCCGGAGTCCCTGAGGTCGTTGATGAACCGGATCATCATGAGCGAGTCGTTCACGACCACGCCGAATACACCGACCAGTCCATACAGCGACCACAGTCCCCAACTGAGACCGAGCAGCGTATGGCCGGCCAGCGCGCCGATCGCGCCCAGCGGGACGGCGGCCATGATGATGAGGGGCTGCGTGTACGAGCCGAACGGGATCGCCATCAGGCTGTACATGATGAGGAGAGCGAGAATGAGTGAACGGCCCAGTACGGCGATCGCGTGATCCTGCTCCTTTCTCTGACCGCCGTAGGCGTAGCCGAGATCCGGGTTCTCGCCCGTCAGTCGTGCGAGAACCTCGTTCTCCAGCTGGGCGTTCACCTGCTGGCCCGTGGCGACGCGCGGGTCCACGTCCGCGGTGATCGTGACGGCGCGACGTCCGTCGACCCGGTGAATGGCGGCTGACGAGCGGGAGAATCCGGCGGACGCGATCTGGCCCAGGGGCACTTCCCCGCCCGGCGTGCGAACGGTGTAGTTCTCGACGTCGGTCGCGGAGTTGCGCTCTTCCTCGGGCAGCCGAACCCACACGCGCATGTCTTCGCGACCCCGAGGTACTCTGAGCGCTTCCGCCCCGAAAAAGGCCGACCGCACCTGCGTCGCAAAACCGTCGAGTGTCAGGTTCAGGGAACGGCCCTCCGGCTTCAACTCCAATTGAAGTTCCCGGAACCCCTCATCGAGGTTGCTCCGGACGTCGAGGGTCCCCTCCATGGCAGTCAGTTCAGCCGCGAATTCGCCCGCAATGGCCTCCAGGCGATCCGGGTCCGGGTGTGACAGTTCATAGTGCACGGGCAGCCCGAGACCCAGAAGGCTCGATGAGATGGAGAGGGATTTCGCTTCGGCGGGGATCCCGGCCTCTTCCCGCCACACACGCTCGAATGTGGAAGCGGCGAGACCCCGGCTGTTCCAGTCGTGAAGCTTGAACTGCACCGTGCCGAGGTGGCCGCGCGCCGCCTCCACCGCATCTCCGCCGAGAGGATCGTACAGCGCCGCGAACTCTCCCACGGTGACGGCCACATCGAACTCCAGCGGACCCTCGCTTTCGTCGCCGTCCTCCGAAATACGGGCCACTGCCCGGTGTCCCGCAGCTTCGATTTCCGCGACGATGCGGGCCGTGCGTTCGGCGGGGGTACCCGTCTGCATCTCCAGGTTCGCCGACACGACGTCGCCCTCGATCGGGGTGATGAACTGGTTGGGCACGATGCCCGACGCGACCACGCCGAGCGAGAGCACGAGCAGTCCGACCGCCGAGACGAGGATGATGGAGGGCCGGTCCGTCGCAAGGCGGAGTCCGCGGTCGAGGGGCCCGTCCGCGAGGCGCTTCATGATCCGGTCCACCGCCCGCTGAGCCCGGTGCAGCATCCGCTGGACGGCGCCGGGTCTCCGCTCGCCGGGAGCCGCCAGATGGGACAGGTGGTTCGGGAGAACGAGCAGCGATTCCAGCAGCGAGACCACGAGCACCGCGATCACCACAAGTGGGATCCCGCGGCCGAGTTCTCCTTGCGGGCCGGGCGCATTCAGCAGCACGGCGAAGGCCGTGATCGTCGTGAGAACCGAGAATATGACGGGGGTGCTGACGCGGCGCGTGCCGCGAATGGCTGCCGCGAGCCCCCTGTGTCCCCGCTCTCTCTCGGCGAAGATGCTCTCTCCCACGACGATCGCATCGTCCACGACGATGCCCAGCGCCAGCACGAGCGCCATCAGCGAGAACATGTTGATCGAGATGCCCAGGAATCCCATCACGAGGAACGTGCCCATGAACGAGACCGCCAGACCCACGGCCACCCACATGGCCAGCCGGATTTCCAGGAAGAGCGCCAGCGCCAGGAAGACGAGCGCGAATCCGATCAGGGCATTCTTCGTCATGAGGCCGAGTCGCCCGCCGACATCCTCCGAATCATCCTTCCACAGCGCGACCGAGACGCCTGCGGGCAGGGTCGGCGCTACTTCGGCATCGAGATACCGCTTTAGGGCCTCGGCAATGTCCAGCACTTGCTCGTCGGAGGTCCTGAACACGTCGACCCGGATCGCGGTCTGACCGTTGTAGCGCAGGCTCAGATCGGTGTCCGCGAATCCGTCCCGTACCGTCGCGATCTCGCCTAGCCGAACCGACGTTCCGTCCGGGCGGCTGAGGAGGATGATCTCCTCGAAATCCGCCTGCTCGTAGTTCTGCCCCAGCGTGCGAACGAGGATGTCCTCGCCACTGGTGGATACCCTGCCGGCGGACAGTTCGAGTGAACTCTGCCGCACCGCGAAGGCGATGTCGTCCAGCGTCAGGCCGAGGGCGCGAAGCCGTCTCAGCGGCACCTCGATCGAGATCTCGTACGGACGGGCGCCGCTGACCTCGGCCAGCGACACGTCGGGAAGAGCGGAGATCCCTTCCTCGATGCCGTATGCCAGTTCCTTGAGCGTGCGCTCCGGCGCATCGCCGTACACGAGGAGACGAATGACGCTCTGCCGGCTCGTGATTTCCCGTATCTCGGGCCGCTCGGCGGCGGCCGGAAAGGTCGAAATGCGGTCGACCTCGGCCTTCAGTTCGTTGAGGGCGCGGTTGACGTCCGTGCCCGAAGTGAACTCCGCAATCACCGAGGCGAGCCCCTCGGAGGCGGTGGCTTCCACCCGGCTCAGACCGTCGACCGCCCGGATCTGCTCCTCGATCCGGCGGACGATGGACTCCTCGACCTCCTCCGGAGCCGCGCCCGGATAGGGGACGACAATCTGGACGCGGTCCAGGGAGAAATCGGGCAGGACTTCCTGGACGAGGTTCCGGGCCGAGGCCAGCCCGGCGAGGACGAGAAACAGCATGACCACGTTCGCGGCGATACCGTTCTTCGCCATGAAGCCGATGGGGCCCCGGATGCTCCGTCGGTCGAAGTGACCGTCGTCACTCACACGGTGCTCGTCCGTGATGTGTTCCACCTCCCTCGTGCGGCTTTACCTGAGCCTATCGCACCGGACGCTGCACGAGGGGTCGGCCGATGGAAGTCACCACTTGCTGGACCGTTCGTCGTGAGCGTGGTCGGGCAGCCGGTAACTCAAACCTGCGGCATCATAGGCAGACGCCTCAAGCAGTGTTCCAAAATTCTGGGCCCCTTCCCGCCCGAGCGCCGCCCTCAGCCTCTGAATGCGCTGGTCGATCCTGTACGCGAGCAAGGGAAACGGGCTGTGACGATTCCTGGGGAAGTTGAGCTGGTCGGAGAGAGAGTTGCCCACCAGGGCACGTGAGATCGGGTAGATGACTTTGTTCACCAGATTCCGGCGCTCCGTGGGGTCAGTGATGTTCGCGACGAGGGGGGCGGAGTTGATCAATGCGTTCGTCATGACGATCGCGTCTTCCGTAGGAGGGGGCTCACATATGGAGCCGATCCGGTACATGTGAAGCGCGTGCGCCTCGTCGGTGAAAAGGATGGTCTCGGGGATGCCCATGAGATAGCCGGCGTAGCGCCAGACGTCGTGGAAACTGGCCCGCTCCTCGGTGCTGTACCTGGCTCCCAGCGATTCCGAGTGTTTGACGGTGCGCGCCGCGAAGCACGCGACCGCATAGCCCAGGTGCGCGGCGCTGAGCGGCACGCCCCACGCGTCGTGCTCCCATTCTTCGGTCTGTCCGAGCAGCCGCCGAATCTGCGCGTGCACGAACCGGATCCGAACCGACAGCTTCCAGCCCTCGCCATACCGCTCGAGCCCGCCGGGAAGGAAAATTTCCATCTGATGGCGGTTGTTCTGCTTCAGGCGCCAGACGCCGTTGTCGAATATGCGCCCGGTCTGCACGAAGGACTTGCTTATCAGCGTCGAGAAGCCGTCGATCAGCACGCCTGTGACGAAAGCCGAAAGGACGAGGACGGAGTTTCTTTGGAAGGCGCGGATGCCCGGCCGAAAAGCACCGCGATCGAGCCAGTCCGGGTCGGGCTGCGGCGCGTCAATGAAGAAGTCGCGTAGCGATTGGGGCGCCTTCCGCAGACAGTCGTGATCCTCTTCCATCCCCGCGTGAATGAACTTGTGGACCTGACCCTGAGACAGGTGCGCCAGGTCCTCCACCACGGCGTCCATGACAGGATCGCCGATGCGGGTATGCGCGACGTAGTTGTCCGCAACGTGCCGGTCAATCGCACGCGCTTTGGCATACCCGTCGACATATGCGGAAAGGGGGCGCTCGAGGCTGTGCAGACCTCTGCGGCCCACCTCCTTCCGAGGCTCGAGGCTAGGGATGATGCGCCTCCTGGTCATCTGATCTGAACTCGGCTGGCTTCGCGGCGCGCGGTACGCGACCTGAGATACGCGCCGGTATGCTAGCATTTTGTGGAATCCAATGGAACAAGAAGTTCCCGGGCCAGAGTACTCGACGACGAATCGTCACAGCCCTGTTGGACGCTGCGGCTACCGGAAGCTGAGGTTGGTTTGGTCGCGGCCCCCGACCATGATGAAGGCGACATTGCCGATGTCGTCGATGTCCTCGTCGGGCCGGCCGTCGATCGCGATGATATCGGCGAACAGACCCGGCGCGATCGTGCCCACCTCATCCTCGATCCCTACGATTTCCGCGTTCAGACCGGTGGCTGCGGTGAGCACCTCGAGCGGCGAGAACCCGGCCGCCACCAGGTTCTCCATCTCGAGCGGCATGTACCCGTGCATGCTGTCGGTGCCGATCCCGACCTTGACCCCCTTCTCCTTGGACTGGCTGAGCTGCCCCAGGCGGGCGACCCGCCGCTGCGCCCGACCTTCGTTTCGTGACAGTTCCTGCTCGTGCACCTCCCGCCCGCGCGCCAGCCAGTCGCGGATGTTCGCGGCCTTGTTGTCGAGGAAGCCCCACTCGTTGAAGACGCTCTGGAAACCGATGGTGTAAGTGTTCACGAACCCCACATCGCGACTCACCATGAGGTCCATGAGGTCCTCGTTGAGGTTCCCCCCGTGCTGGATCGAGTTGACGCCGGCCTCCACCGCCAGGCGGATCGACTCACCGTTCGCGTGCGCGGTGGCCTCGATCCCCAGCCGGTGAAGCTCGTTCACGGCCGCGTCGATTTCTTCCTTCGTGTAGTTGCTCTCACCCGGCGCGTACGGCGTGCCGTTGTTGGGGTCCACGCGCGCGCGGTCGGTGATCGTGAGCTTCATGTGGTGCGCACCCATCTCGTAGTTCTGGCGGACAAACGTGCGCATCTCCCACGGTCCGTTCGTCGTGCGGTATTCCGCCGGGCCATGACCCGCCGTGGTCGAGATGAAGTTGCCGCTCGGATAGATGCGGGGCCCGGGAATGATCCCTTCGTCGACGGCCTGCGCCGCCTGGATATCGTTGTAGTGGACCTCGCCGACGACATAGACGCTTGTGACGCCCGACATGAGCTGGACCCGGATGTTTCGGACGATACGCGCCATCTGCATTGCGTCGTGCTGCTCCATCCCCTCGAGTTGGCCGCGAAGCGTGCGGATGTCGGGACGGATCGAGAGGTGCGCGTGCGCGTCGACGATGCCCGGCATCACCGTGCGGCCGCTAAGATCGACAACCCGGGCGCCGTCCGGAATCGCCACGGTCGCCGCGTCACCCACGGCTTCGATGCGCTCGCCGCGGACGATGACCACCTGGTTTTCTCGGGCCGGCGCCCCCGTGCCGTCGATGAGGCGACCGGCCCGGATCGCCGTCACTTCCTGAGCCGCGACGGGCAGAGAGGCAGGGACGGCAGGGGCGAGAATTGCGGCCAGCAGTGCAGTCCGGAGGGGTATGGCTGTCGCTCGCATCGGACGCTCCTCGAATCGGCGGGTGGACGGAACCTGCGCAACTTGGCGCCGCTTTCCGGGCGCGGCCAGACAGCCGTACGTTGCCGCCGACCGATGACACCCAACCCCACTCACCGCCGCCGGAGCCCCCTTGAGGCCTGATAGTCGCGCTCGCCGTTGCGGGCTGCTCCTCCTCTTCTTCCTGTCGGGGGTCAGCGGGCTGATCTATCAGATCGCGTGGGTGCGGCAGTCCGTCTTCACGTTCGGCGTCAGCGTCTACGCCTACAGCACGGTCATCGGGGCCTACATGATCGGGCTCGCGCTGGGGAGCTACGTGATGGGCAAGCGGATCGACGCCCACGCGCAGCCCCTGCGCACCTACGCCTGGCTGGAAGTGGGCATTGCCGCGCTGGCCGCGCTGTCGCCTTTCCTGCTGGGCGCGCTTCACGGCGTGTACCCGGGGTTCAGCAACGCCCTCCCGGCCGGCGGGTTCTGGCTCACGCTGAGCCGGCTCGTCTTCTCGCTGGCCGTGCTCACGCCGGCGACGTTCCTGATCGGAGCCACGCTGCCGGTCATGAGCCGAGTGTACGCGACGCACAGCGGGCGCGTCGGAAGCGACGTGGGGCGGCTCTACCTCGTGAACACGGCCGGCGCGGCGGTGGGCTGCGTCCTCACGGGACTCGTGTTCCTTCGCTACCTGGGCGCGCGGGAGACGATCTTCCTCGGCGCGGCCATCAATCTGCTCGTCGCGGCGGGGGCTCTCGCGATCATCCGGCTCGCGCACGCCCCGAGGACAGCCGGTGCGGCGGGCGAGGCCGGGAACGTCGCGGCGGACTCAGCCGCTGCGGCCGACGCCGCGATCCCCGAAGCAGCCACCGGACCCGCGTCGGGCGCGCTTCCGATCTCGGCCGGGGCGCTGCGCTACGTCGCGATCGCATACGGCATTTCCGGCTTCATCGCGCTCGGCTACGAGGTGGTGTGGGCGCGGATTTTCTACATCCACTCCTCGCACGCCTCCTACTCGTTCTCGCTCATGCTGACGATTTTCCTCGCCGGGCTCGCGCTCGGAGGCGCCGGGGCGAGCTGGGTCCTGCGGCGGAGACGAGCGACGTTGAGGCACTTCGGGGCGATCCAACTCGCGATCGGACTGCTGGCCGTCCTCATCCTGCACATGTTCGCGCGACTTCCCGCGCTCCATCTCCAGGACTGGTTCGGAGGCTATACAGTCTCCTACGAGTTCCTCATCGCCTTCGTCACGCTCTTTCCTCCCACCGTCCTCCTCGGGGCGCTGTTCCCCGTCGTCGGGAGCCTGTACACGCGCGAGCGGGCACAGGTCGTGGGACTTCGCATCGGCCGCGTGAATGCTCTCAACACGCTGGGAGCCATCGTGGGCTCCCTCGGCGCGGGGTTCGTGCTCGTACCTCTCCTCGGACTGCGCAACACGGGGGTGGCGCTGGCGGTGCTGAACCTCGCGCTCGGAGCCGTGGCGCTGCGCTTCGATCGCGGGGGACGGCGGGCGCTGCGATTCGCGCCGGCGGGCGCCGTCGCGGCCACGATTCTGGCCATCGCGATCCTTCCCACCGGCTTCTACCTCGGCTCGTACTACACGGAAACCGACCGGCTCATCTTCTACAAGGAGGGCGTGGAGACCACCGTCGCCGTGCTCGAGATCCCGGAGGACAACTACAAGATCTCCTTCGTCAACGGCCGGGACGAGGTGCCGACAGACCGCGCGAGCATGTCGGCCTTCCGGCTGCTCGGACATCTCCCTCCACTGATGCGGCCCGGCGCCCGCAACGCGCTCGTCCTGAGCTTCGGAAACGGGATCGCCACCGGGACCATGAACACGCACGGCATCCCCGTGATCGACGCCGTGGATCTGTCCCCCGAGATGATCGAGGCGGCGGCGGTCTATCACGAGGAGAACTACGAGGTTCTCGAGAGTGACCGGCTTCGGCTGCATGTGGAGGACGGGCGGAACTTCCTCCTCCGGGCGGAAGAGCCGTACGACATCATCTCGGTGGACGCGACGCACCCCGCGAACGCGAGTTCCTGGGCGCTGTTCACGAGCGAGTTCTATCAGTTGATCGAGAGCCGGCTGGCCGAGGACGGCGTCTTCATGCAGTGGATCCCGATCCACGGCGTCCGCGAAGATGACTATCGCGACATCCTGAGGACCGTCTGGGACGTGTTCCCCAACATGGTGCTGTGGACGACCGGATCGACCCACAGTTACGTCGTCGCCACGCGGGAACCGATGTCCTCCGCCGTGATGCAGTCCGTGTTCACGCGGGCGGCCGCCAACCCGATCGTCACCCGGGACCTCGGACCGCCGGAGACCATCGCCGGCTACATGGCGATGGCCGAAACGGACCTGACGGACTACATCGGACGCGGCCCCGTCATCACGGACAACGACGCGTTCTTCATGCCGGCTCGTTAGTTCGAGATGCGACGATGGTTGTTCGCCGATAGACTGAGACCATGCGCCGGCTCGCCAACTCCCTGCTCCTGATCGCGCTCGTCCTGCCGTACGCGCGCGCCCCGCTTTGCGAGGCGGGATCGCACGAGCACCCCGAGCACCAACACGCAGGGATGGTCGCTGCTTTCGCCGACGCACCGGGCGACGGATCGGACGCTCCTGGCGACTGCCACTCGCTGATGGGCTGCACCGTCGTGCTGCAGACTTCGCTCGCCGCGGCCGGACCGGGCTTCCGCGCCTTCTCGCAAGCGTGGCATCCCGCGCTTCAGGGCAGCGCGGCCCTGATTCTGTCGCGCGCCTCTCCGGATCCGCCCCCTCCGAGAACCGTCTGAGCGGACCGTAGCCGCACAGTCACACCGACCGCGTCACCATGCCGTGCCGCGGCCGGGTGCCACCGTTCAGACGAGGGGCATCACATGCCATCCGTACGTTTCATCCGGCGTCCCCCGGGGATCCTGGGGCTCGTCGCGTTCGCCGTAGCCTTCGCAGCCGCCTGCGGGTCGGCGCAGCGCAACGGCGTCTACCGCCTGGCCGCACCCTACAACTTCGCGTTCTACGACACGCACGAAGAGGCGGCGCGATCGTTCTACGCCGCGCATTTCACACATTTCGCCGCCTACGAGATCCTGATGAGCCCCGGGGAGAACACGCCGCGACGGATGTCCGAGTTCGAGGCGCAGGTGCGGGCGTACATCGCCGATCCGCCGAAGTTCGAGCCGCCGGCGGAGATCATCGCGCCGCACTGGACGCGGCTCGCGTTCGAGACCGCCCAGTCGATGGACTGGACGCACATGCTGCACTCGCAGCTCTACGACATCCTCACGGACGACCGAATCACCGATAGGCGAGCGGCCGGAGAGCGGGCCATCGCCTACTACCTGTCCGAGGCGGAGGCGGCGTTCTCCACACGCGGCTACGGACACCGTTTCATGGAAGGCGGGGGGGAGTGGGCCGGCAACTTCCACACTGCGTATCCCGACATCAACGGGATCCTGTGGGCCTACCACTGGCACCACGCGGCGGTGTACGAGGCGTTGATGGAGACCGATCCGGAGCGTCGGCGCGTGGAGCTCGACCGAGTCATTGACGTCTTCACCGACTCCGTGCTCGTGGAGCTTCCGCACGTCATGCCGCTGACGGGGGAGGTCGCGCCACGGTTTTCGCGCATGTTCCCGGCCGCCGCGCACATCTTCGACAACCTCCACATGATGCACGACGTGGTGAACGACATCATGGCCGAGCCCTCGTATTCCCCGTCGGCGAAGGCGGCGGAGATCGAGCGATTGCGCGGGCAGATGACCTACGCGGGCCAGGACACGGTCGAAGCGCCGGGGATGCCGATGGGGGGGGACCACCGCATGAGCGACCGCGGGATGCGAGTGCCTACGCAACTGCCGACGGGCGAGTGGCTGCCGCAGGGGCATCCCGAAGCCCGGATGGCGCCCATGGGCGAGTTCATGCGCCCACTGCCCCCGCCCGAATCGAAGCGGCCGGCAGACGTCCCTGAGGGAGGTGTCCGGTGAGGGCCGTCGCGAGGGGTGTCGTGCAGGCCCTCGTACGGGGCGTACCGGGGATGATCGTGCTGGGACTGGGAGCCGCCGCCGCTCCCGCACCGGTCGTCGCGCAGGAGGACTTTCGCGCCGCCGAACTCGACCGTCCGACGCGTGTCGAGGATGCGTACCCGATCAAGTTCCGGGAATGGGAGTTTCAGAGTGGTCTCCGCGGGTCTCTCGGCGAGGGCGACCGCGGCCTGCTCGGCCTGCTCGAGTTCAAGACCGGGTTATTTCGCAACGGACAGATGGGGGTCGAGATCGAGGGCGGCGTCGAACGCCCGTCCGGGGACGGGACCGGCGGCGGGGTCGAGTCCGCCTCCGCTCACCTCCTGTACGGCTTGGCGCGCGAGACGGTCTCGCTTCCGGGCCTGGCCGTTCGCCTCGACGCGAGCACGCCGGGCGCGGGCGCCATCGGCCACGACGACTGGCAGTTCGGCGCGACGGGGATCGCGACGCGCTCTCTGGGCCGACTCCGCGTGCACGGAAACGGCGGCTACCGGCTCGCCGGCGAGGCCGACGGCGGTGACTACTTCCGCTTCGGACTCGGCGCGGACTACCCCCTGGGATTGTTCAGCCGCGCGATCCTGGCCGACCTCTACTTGGAGGCTCCGGTTTCCGCGGGTCGAGCGAGAGTCTGGGCCGAGATCGGCACCCGCCTCCAGGTCAGCAACTGGAGCGTCCTCGACCTCGGCCTCGCCACGAGGATCGACGAATGGGACGAGGGGAACGCCAACATCGAGATCGTGGTCGGCGTGTCGCGCGCGTTCGGGATCCCGGGGCTCACGCGAGTCCCACCCTACCCGAACCCCACAATCCCGTGAGGAAGGTGGTCCAGATCAGACGCTACGGTCCGGCTGTTTGGCCAGGGCCCTCAGTAGGACACGCCGGTCGCTCGGCACAGCCAGCGCTGGAAGGGCGCGGCCGTGCGGCACAGGGCGGTGAACCTGTCGAGGAAGTCATCCGTCATCAGGTCGTCTTCGCTCAGTTGCACGACCGCGATGAAGTCCTTGCGCCGCAGGTCCTCGATCAGCGGATGGTCCACGCTGAAGCCCTGCGGGGCCCGGACGAGGGAATCGCCCGAGAGTTCGAAGGCCCTGCGAAAAGCCGCGCCGCGCGACGCCCGCTTCCAGGCCCGCGGGTCCTCGTCGATGGACTCGCGGATCTGCCGGAGGGCCGGCCCGCCGGGGCGCCATGAGCCGCAACCCATGAAGCAACGTCCCGGCTGGATGTGCAGGTAGAAGCCGGGAGCATGCGCGTCCCTGCCCGCCTCGTGCCGGAACTGGATGCCGGTGGCGGTCTTGTACGGGGACTTGTCCCTGGAGAAGCGGGTGTCGCGGTAGATTCGGAAGAGCGAGCCGCCATTCGCCCTCGGGTCGGCGACGAAGTGGGGGCTGATGCCCTCGAGGGGCGCGGAGAAATCGGTGATGAAACGGAGCGCCGGCTCTTTGACGTCCGCCTCGTATCGTGACTTGTTGGCGAGAAACCACTCGCGGTTGTTGTTGTCGGCCAGGTCGCTCAGGAAGCTGAAGGTGCCGGGCGTGAAGTAGGCTGCGGTCATGGCAGGGTGGCTTGTCGGCTGGGGCTATGGGTTATGGTGAGCGGGGCCGATAGCTATGGTGTCGGTTCGAAGGAATCAAGCCCGAAACCTGCCATTGACGAGACAGCGACCCGCCATGACGCACACCGAACTCAGCCTTACCGTCGACGCTCCGATCGGAGTCGTTTTTTCGACCGTCGCCGATGTCTCCAACTTTTCCGAGGCAGTGCCTCACATCGAGCACGTGGAGTTCCTGTCGGAGACAAGAACGGGTGTGGGCGCCCGCTTCCGGGAGACCCGGCTCATGGGGAGCAGGAGGGCGACCTCGGAGTTGGAGGTGACCGAATACGTGCAGGATGAGCGTGTTCGCTTCCTGGCCGACCAGGGCGGCACCATCTGGGATACGATATTCACCGTCGGGCCCGGCCCGGATGGAAGGGGGACGCAGCTGGTCATGGTGATGGAGGCGAGGCCCTACAAGCTTGGCGCGAAGCTCGTCACGCCGCTCATGAAGCGAGTGGTGGCCAAAGCGATCGCAGCGGATCTCGACGCCGTGAAGGCGTACGCCGAGGCGGCCGGATAGCCGACCTTCACCGTCACGATTCTCACCCCGAAGGCGTTCGCAGGGCAGCTATGCTTGCCGATTTGACCCCCTTCGCGCGACGGATCCAACCAGGAACGGTCCAAATCGCTGCCGTGCTGCTGGCGACCATCGCGGTCTCGGCAACGCCGGGGGTCGCGGGGACCCAGGAAGTGATCGAACTCCCGGGCGAGGACCGCTGGCTGGAGGCCGACTTCGAGGAGGTCTACCGGGTGGGGTCCGCGCTTGGCGATGCTTGGGAAGAGTTCGGTGCGATCGGCCGGGTGGGGTTCGACGACGCCGGGAACCTCCACGTGCTCGATCGCCTGGCTGCGCGGGTCGTCGTCGTGAACCCGAACGGAGACTTCGTTCGCGAATTCGGTCGCAGAGGCGAAGGGCCGGGTGAATTCCAATCGCCCATGGACATGGTGGTCATGTCCGATGGCAGGGTCGTAATCGCGGACAGGGGACATCGCGCGTACCACCTCTTCACTGCCACTGGGGACTTCGAACGCATGGTACGCATGGGCCGCATGGCGCAAGTTCGGGAAATGTACTCCGAGGCCGGTGGAGAATCCGTCGTCAGGGGTGCGAAGATGCTGGGCTTTTCGTTTCAAATCGCGGGCGAGTCGACAATCGGCCCCTCCGCCGACCCACGTTCGATCGAACGAGTCTTCCTCACCGGGGACGAGGCGACGGTGGAAACCGCGGTCGACGTATGGGGCCCCGCCTGGACCAGGCCGACCGAACGCCTGATTGCCGGGGGGCCGCAGAAAATGATGATCCGGGGCCCCCGGAGAGGGTTTGAACCGGAGCTGATCGCGGGTGTGCTCCCCGGCGGACGCATCGCATTCTCTGACTCTTCCGCATACGCGATCAAGCTCGCGGAACGGGATGGCCGGATCAATGCGACACTTACGCGGCCCTTCTTACCTGAGCCCGTTACGGAACGCGTGATGCAGGCGGAGAAGAACCGCAGGTTGAGGGACCTGGAAGATCGTCCGGAAAGTCCGGTCTCCCGGCCCGGAGGCGCAATGACGATATCCGGGACCGGTGACGGGGCCCGAGCGCGCGAGCGAATCGAGACGCTGGAGTTCGCCGAAGAGGTTCCCATCGTGCGAGACCTGCGCACGAGTTGGGGCGGCCGGATCTGGGTCCTGCGCCGCGGCGACGAACCGGTCAGCGACGGCCCCATCGACATCCTTGCCGCGGATGGCCGCTACCTCGACGGGCTCATCGAGCGCGTCGTCCCCGACGCCCGCAAGGCCGTCCGGTGGAACTCGCCCTTCTACGGCATCGAGGACCGGGGCTGGTTCCTCTCGTTCCATTGTTTCACCAGGTACATCAAGGTGACCTTCCTGAACGGCGGGTCGCTGCATCCCCTGCCGCCGGTTGACTCCCGGCACGAGCACGTGCGTTACTTCCACATCCACGAGGACGACGAAGTGGACGAAGATCTCCTGGCGGGCTGGCTGAAACAGGCATCGGCTATGCCCGGAGAGGACCTTTTCTGATGATTGAATGGCTTGGCATCGGGCACCTCTTCGAGCTTTCGGGAACGGAAGCGATCGCGGGTTTCCTCACCCCGCTGGCGATCTGCGCTGCTTTCTTCGTGGTCCAGCTCATCCTGCCGGGGAAGCGGGTCCCCGGGTACGTCATCGATGCGGAGACCGGCGAGCCCCGCAGTTACCGGCTGAACGGGCTCCTGGTATTCGTGCTCGCGGAGATCGTGTGGGCGCTCGAGCTGACCGGGATGCCGCGGGACTGGTTCTACCGGTCCACCGTCTACCAGGTCGCCGGCGGAACCGTCCTCTGCCTCGTCTTCGCCCTCCTCGCCGTCTTCGCCGCGGCGCGCGGCAAGGTGGAACGTCCGCTCGCCGCCCTCTGGGAAGGACGGGTCCTTGAGCTGTCGTTCTTCAGGGACCGCTTCGACGTGAAGATGTTTCTGTACGTCGTCGGCGGGACGATGCTGTCACTGAACGCCCTCTCCGGAGCCGCGTACCACCACGGGCTGTTCGGCGCGGACTCGAACCCCGGCGTCTTCCTGTATGCCGGATTCCTCACCTTCTACGTCTTCGACTACTTCGTCTTCGAGCGCGTCCAGCTCTACACCTACGACGTGATCCACGAACGTCTCGGCTTCAAGATGATCTGGGGCGGCATCATGGTGTATGGGTGGCTCTACATCCTGCCGCTGTGGGGCATGGCCGTGTACCCGGATCCCGGCTTCCCGACGCCGTGGAGGGACGTCTGGCTGATCGGCGCACCCGCGCTGTTCCTGGTCGGGTGGGGCATCACGCGCGGCGCCAACATGCAGAAGTACACCTTCAAGCGCTGGCCCGAGCGCAAGTTCCTCGGCCTCATCGAACCCGAGTTCATCGAGGCCGGCGACCGCAAGATCCTGTGCAGCGGCCTGTGGGGCGTCGCCCGCCACTTCAACTACCTGGGCGAGGGATTCTTCTCCCTCTCGATCGCCCTCGTGTTCGGCTACTTGGAGCTGTCCCGCTTTCACGGACGGTTAGTTTCTGTGGTTGATCGTCTCGGGCTCTTCTCCTTTCGGCCTCTCTCAGGCGCTCGGGAGAGGACGTCCGTGCGCGCCGCCGGTGCGCCTCAGGCCGCATGGTTCCTCTCGTAGTCTGCCGGCGACTCGTAGCCGAGTGCGGAGTGCAGCCGCCGGGTGTTGTAGAAGCCCTCGATGAAGCCGAAGACCTCCCGTCGCGCCTCGTCCGCCGTGCGGAAGGAGCGCTTCCAGATCAGCTCGCACTCGAGCGTCGCGAAGAACGACTCGCACATGGCGTTGTCGTACGCATCGCCCGCCGAGCCCATGGACTGGGCGATGCCCGACTCGCGACAGCGCTCCCCGAAGGCGAGCGAGGTGTACTGCGAGCCCCTGTCGGAGTGATGGACGATGCGCCCCCGGGGACGACGGCGCGCGAGGGCCATCGACAGCGCGGCCTCGACGAGTTCGGTCCGCATGTGCGTCGCCATGGCCCAGCCGACGACGCGACGGCTCCAGACGTCGAGCACAACGGCCAGGTACAGCCAGCCCGCCCAAGTGGGCACATACGTGATGTCGGCCACCCACAGCTCGTCGGGCCCGGAGGCCGAGAAGTCCCGCCTCACCAGGTCCGGCGCGGGCCGGGCCTCGGTGTCCCTCTTCGTCGTCGCCGTCTTGAAGCGCCGCCTGGTCGCGCCCTCGATCCCCAAGCCCCTCATCAGCCGCCCCACGCGCTTCTGGCCCACCCGCTCGCCCTCGGCCCTGAGCGTCGCGTGGATCCGCGGACGGCCGTACGTCTCGCCGCTCCCGGTCCAGATCGCCCCGATCCGCGCCTCGAGTTGCGCGTCCCGCCGCGCGCGGTCCGAGGCAGGACGCTTGAGCCAGTCGTAGTAGCCGCTGGGGGAGAGACCCAGCACCCGGCACATGGCCCGAAGCGGAAACTCGGCCCGGTGCGCCTTCATGAACGCGTACCCCCGCCGGGGATCGATCCGCTCTCCTGCGCGGGGCACCGCCGCGCAGCGGTGGTCAGGCCGCGGCTTTTTTTAGGATGTCCCGCTCCATCCTGAGCCGCTTGTTCTCACGCTCCAGGCGCCGCAGTTCGTTGCGCGCCTCCGTCGTCAGCCCGTCGCTACGGAACCCCTCGTCCACGTCCGCCCGCCGGACCCAGTTCCGGATCGTCTGCTCCGACGGATCGAACTCCCGGGCGAGTGACGCGGCGCTACGCCCGCTCCTCGCCAGTTCCACCAGCCGCTCCCTGTACTCGGACGGATACCGCCCCTGCCGGCCCGCCATAGGACACCTCCTTGCTTGACCCCAATGGATAGGTGTCCGTCAAAGCGGGGCAACTCCAACTTCACCAACCTGTGGGCCTGGACCTACTTCATCTTCATCGTCGGCCTGTTCATCTCACGCCAACGCCTGGATGACCAGTTCTGCGCCGAGAAATACGGCCCCGAGAAGTGGGCCGAGTATCAGACACGCGTGAAGTACCGGATCATTCCCGGCATCTATTGATGCCTGGGCGAACGGCGAGTCACCTGCGAGGAGGCAGTGAAAGGGATGACATCAACACCCGACTGGTCGCGGAGACGGTTTCTGGAGAGCGGATCGGCGGCCGCCGCGGTCGCCGCCGTTTGGGGATGCGCGCCGGACGAAGGGACGCGGGTGGACGAGGATAGGACGTCGGCACCGCTCACCGGGCCTCGCCGTTCGCTCTTGGAGCCGGGGCCGATGCTCCCGCCCGTCCCGGCGATCCTGCTCACCGTCAACGGCCGACCCGGCGACCCCGACGAGATCTCGGTGCTGTGGACGTTCGTCGTGAGCGGCGACCCGCCCCAGATCGGGGTGAGCGCGGCCTTCGAGCATCAGGCGAGGGAACTCCTGGAGATGCACGACGAGTTCGTGCTGAACGTCCCGCTCGCGTCGATGGTCGAGGCATTCGACACCGTCGACATGAACTCCGGGCGTGTCGCCGACAAGTTCGAACTGTCGGGTCTGACGCGCGGTACGGCGACCGTCGTCGATTCGCCCACGGTGGAGGAGTCTCCCATCCACTTGCGAGTGTCGGATGATCGACTCGATCGAGATGCCGCCCGAGCGGAAGCTCTTCTTCGCGGAGGTCGTGGCGACGACCGTCATCGAGGGCGCGGTCGACGCCGCCGGTCGCCTGATCGTGCCCGATGTGGACTTCTTCGGGATGACCGCCGGGAGCGGCGAGCACTACACGATGGGTCGCCGGGTCGGCAACATCGGAATGACGGTCGGCCGGACCGACATCAAGTACTAACGTCGGCAACCGCCCACAGACCGCCCCGGTAATCGGCGTTCCTCAGTTACCGTCCCTCTCCCACTCTTCGCTCAGAAGTCCGTAGTACACGTCATCGACCCGCTCATCCCGCAACGTCCGGTGACTGCGCAGCACCCCCTCGCGGGTCATGCCCAGCTTCTCCATCACCCTCAGAGACTGCGTGTTCCGCCCATCGGCGTATGCGTACACCTTCGCGAGCCCGCGCTCGCGGAACGCCCAGTCGACGACGGCACGGGCCGCTTCCAGGACCAGGCCTCTGCCCCAGTGCTTCCTCGCGAGCGAGTAGCCCAAGGCTCCGGTCGCATATTCGGCATCGATCTCGATTCCGATGCCGCCGACGACCCTCCCGTTCAGGACCATCGCCCACATCGGCCACATGTCTCGTGACGTGAGGATCCGGTCCTCCACGAACTCCACCGCGTGTTCCTTCACGTAGGGCATCGGCGCCGTCAGGTATCTGCCCCACTCAGGATCGCGGGCGAACTCGAAGATGTCGTCCACGTCTTCCCGGAGGTGCGGCCGGAGCAGCATCCGCTCCGTTCTGATCTCGAACTCTCGTGTCTCCATCTTGCGGCCCCAAGGTCATCTCATTCACGAAACGATGGGTGGCTAAGACCCTTCAGTACCCGAGCAGTTCCGGCAGGAACAGCACCAAGCCCGGCAGGAACGCGATGGCGGCCGTTAGCACAAGCATCAGCGTCAGATAGGGCCACAGCGGGCGGGCGACCTCCGCCGGCTCAACCCCTCCCACGGAGCAGGCCACCAGCAGGCTCACGCCGACGGGCGGCAGGAACACGGAAATCCCCTGGGTCGCGACGATGACGGCACCGTAGTGGATGGGATCGATCCCGAGTTGCGTCGCCAACGGCAGAAGGATCGGCGTCAGCAGCACGACCGCGGGCACTCCTTCGAGGATGGCGCCGAGCAGGAGGAAGATGAGAATCGTGAGGGCCATGAATCCGGCCTGGCCGCCTCCGATCCCCACCACCGATGATGCCAGCGCCTGCGGTACCTGCAGGACGGCCAGCACCCAGCCCAATAGGTTCGCGGCGCCGACCACGAACAGCACCATCCCCGACACCATCGCGGTCCGGACGATCTTGCTCCACAGATCCGCGAGGGTGAGGGACCGGTACACGAACCCCGCCAGGAGCAGGGCGTAGAAGACGGCGACGGCGGCCGCCTCCGTGGGGGTGAAGAGGCCGAATCGGATGCCGCCCAGGATGACCACGATCATGAACAGCGGGAGCACGGCGTCGATCGCCGCGCGGCGGAGTTCGGCGGCGGATGCGCGCTCCGCAGCCGGCCACCCTTCCCTGCGCGCCTGCCACCCGATCTGCGTCATCAGCCCCGCAGCGATGAGGAGCGCTGGCACGATCGAGGCGACGAACAGGGCACCGATCGAGACGTTGCCGATGACGCCGTACACGACCATCACGATGGCCGGCGGAATGAGGATCCCCATTCCGCACGCGGCCGAGACGATCGCGGTGGCGCGCGCCCGGCCGTACCCGTGCTCGGTCAGCTGAGGCACCATGATGCCCCCGACGGCGGCCGCGTCCGCGGAGGTGGAGCCCGACACGCCCGAGAAGAAGATCTCGGTCACGATGACCACCTGCCCGAGCCCGCCGGGGAGGTGTCCGACGAGCGCGCGCGCCAGCGTCACGAGGCGTCGGCTGATCCCTCCCACGTCCATGAGGAAGCCGGCCAGGATGAAGAGGGGGACGGCGAGCATGGGGAACGAATCCATCCCCGCGACGATCTGCTGCGGAATGACGACGAGCGGGAGATCCGCCACCAGGATGGCGATCACGGCCGCGATCGCGAGAGCGAAGCCGATCGGCACGGCGGCCAGCACCAGGAGGCCGAAGACGCCGAGGAGGAGGCCGCCCATCAGCTGGCCTCCCCGACCGAGCGCCCCGCCGACGCCGTGTCCTGCAGCTGGTCCGAAGCGGCGGTCGCCGGTCCGGCCAGCAGGTGGAGCACCATCAGTGCGCCGGACACCGGCGCCGCGGCATATACGAGCGCGACGGGCAGGTTCAGTGCGGCGGAGCGCTCTCCCATGGTCAGGTCCATGAGGGCGATCCCCGTGCCGATGAGGAGGAGCGCGAACAGCAGCACGACCGCCCCGGCGGACGTCTCCACGACCCGCTTCGCGCGAGGGGCCAACCGCTCAGTGAGCTGATCGAACCGGAAGTGGGCCCGATGCGCCACGGCCAGCGAGGCTCCGAGCAGCGACATCCAGATGAAGCAGAAGCGCGACACCTCCTCGCTCCAGGGATTCGGGTAGGCGAAGAGGTAGCGCATCAACACCTGGAGGAGGACGACGTCGCACACCGCGATCACGAGGACGCCCACGGCGTACGTCTCGAGCGCGATCAGCACCCGGTTGAGCGTCCGCAGCCGCTGCTTCATCCGCTCACTCTCGGCCCGCTACCGGCCGCCGGAAGCCGCGCGCTCAGCGCCCGCTACCAACCTCGAGATCAGTGCGCCCCCGTCCGGCAATCGATCGGCCAGTTGGTCCCAGATCCGAGGTCTTACGGCCGGCGCGAACGGCGCCAGGTTGGGGCGCGAGACCTCCACGCCGGCCGCGCGCATATCCTCCAGCGCGTCCGCCTCCATCCGGCGCGCGACTTCGCTCTGGTACGCGAGCGCCTCAGCCGCTGACCGGTCGACGGTCGCTCGGATCTCGGCCGGGAGCCCCCGATAGAACGGCTCGTTCACGAGAAGCGTGATCGGGTTGTAGGTGAGCGAGGTGAAGCTGTAGAACTTCGCCACCTCGTGGAGCCGGCTGCTCACGAACCCGATCGCGTTCGCCTCCCCGCCGTCGATTACGCCCTGCTGGAGCGCGGAGTAGACCTCGCCGTAGTTCATCGGCGTCGCCTGAACGCCCAGCGCGGAATAGGCCGCGAGGTACGTCGCGTTCTGAAGGACCCGGAGCTTGAGGCCGGCGAGATCTTCGGGCGTCTCGACGGGCCGGCGCTTGTTGTAGACGTGGCGGAACCCGTAGTCGAGGAAGCCCAGCGAGCGGACGCCCGTGCGCTCGAGCAGGAGGTCGCGCCACCAGTCGCCGATGGGGCCGTTCATCACCGAGAGCCCGTGGTCCCGGGTCTCGAACAAAAACGGGAGATCGAACACCTGCGTTTCCGGCACCCATCCCGAGAGCACGGGGGTGCCCGTGATGGCCATGTGCACCGCGCCGACCTGGATCTGCTCGAAGGCGACGCGCTCGCCCCCGAGTTGTCCTGACGGATAGATGACGACCCGGAACCGTCCGTCGGTGCGCTCCAGCATGAGATCCCGGAAGCGCTCCGCCATGAGGTGGAACTCGGAGCCGGTAGAGAGCACGTGGGAGAAGCGAACCTCCCAGGCGGCCGAGTCGGGGGGCGGGACGGAATCGGCCGACCCGGGCCCGCGGCAGGCAGCCGGCAGGATCGTCGCGACCACCACTATGCAAGACCGGATCCAGACGCGCGCCGCGCCCGCGTTCACGAACCGTCGACCCTTGGCGCAACGCACTTCCGCCCCACTCTCACTCCTCGGTCAGTGGCCACGCGGACGTCCACCATGGCAGTGTGGTAGTCGGGAACCACATACACGAACGAAGCGACGCCGGCGGCAGGCTCATGCCGCGTCTGGACCCACGTCGCCGTTCCCACAGGCTTGGTGGTCTGGAACACCAGGCCTTCTCTCGCATGGGGCTCGGTCGGAGTCACGTAGCGCGGATCCCACCCTGCCACCCACCGTCGCTCACCCTCCGCACTGAACAACGGGAATGCCTCCGCAACCGGGAGGGCCATCGCAAAGCCGCCCGCCCTCTCGATGTGGACTCGCCGCTCCACCCGTCAGGCGCCCCAGATCGTTTGGCCGCCGTCGATGAACAGGGACGCGCCCGTCACGAGGCTCGCCTCGTCGTGCGACGCCAGGTATACGACGGCCCCCACCACGTCGTCCGGCGCACCGATCTTGCCGAGCGGGATGCGGGCGAGGCGCCCCTGGCGGAATTCGGCCTGAGCGATATCGGCGCGGTTCAGGTCCGTCTCGATCAGACCCGGCGCGATGGCGTTCACCCGGACGCCGTGGGGTGCAAGCTCGAGCGCCATCTGCTTCGTGAGCATCTCCACCCCCGCCTTCGACACGCAGTAGTGGGTGAGGTTCGGCGCGGCCACCGCCTGCCCGGCGGATGACACGTTGACGATCGCGCCCCCCGTCCCGGCCTCGACCATGCGGCGCCCCACCGCCTGCCCGACCAGGAAGTAGCCCTTCAGGTTCACGCTCTGAATGTCGTCCCACTCCTCTTCGTCGATCTCCAGGAAGGGCGTTCGCTTCAGGATCCCCGCGTTGTTCACCAGGATGTCGAGGCCACCCAGGAAGTCGCACGCCTCGGCGACGAAGCGCTCGACGTCGGACCGGCAGTCCGTGGAGCCCTGCACGGCGACCGCGCGGCGTCCGATCTCTTCGATCTCACGGACGGCGCTTTCGGCATCCTCACGACTGCGCCGGTAGTTGACCGCCACGTCCGCACCCTCGCGCGCCAATCCCAGGGCGATGCCCCGGCCGATGCTCCGAGAGCCGCCGGTGACCAGAGCACGCTTGCCTCTTAGACGCATGGAGAACTCAGGGTTCGAGGGCGAGTGGGGCGCCGAACCCACATAGTCCGGGCGCTCACGGGGATTCGCAACGCACTCGGTCCCATCTACCTTTACCTGATCCCAACCCTCCCGCGGAGAGATCCATGAGACCCCTGGCTCGATTCTCACTGGCGTGTTCGCTGGCACTTCTCTCCACACAACCGGCGGCCGCCCAGTCGTTTCCCTCCGATGACCCGGTCATCCGGGCGATCTGGGAGGAGGGGGTCGAGCGCTCGCAGGTCTACGCACTCGGCCAGGTGATGATGGACTCGATCGGGCCGCGCCTCACCGGCTCGCCCGCCATGGCCGGCGCGAACGACTGGGCGCTGGCGAAGTACGCGGAGTGGGGCATCGAGGCGTACAAGGAGCAGTACGGCACCTGGCGCGGGTGGGAGCGCGGGATCACTCACATCGATCTCGTCTCACCGCGAGTCAGGTCGCTGGAGGGCATGGCTGCCGCATGGAGTCCCGCCACGGATGGCCCCGTCGAAGCGGAGGTCGTGATTCTGGCGGACGGGGGCAGCCCCGAAGCATTCCAGGCGTGGCTGCCGGAGGTGCAAGACAAGTTCGTCCTCATCTCGCGACCGGAGGCGAGTTGCCGGCCGCGGGAGAACCTCGAGCAATTCTCTCGGCCCGAGACGCTGGCGCGCATGTCCGAGGAACGCGAGCGCGTGATCGCGGCGTGGCGCGAACGCGAGGAGAACACGGGGGTCGGCCGCCGCGCGCTGCCGGAAGCGCTGGACGCCGCCGGGGCCGCCGGAGTCATCCGTTCGCAGTGGTCGGAAGGCTGGGGGGTGAACAAGATCTTCGGCACCGGGAACGAGCGGGCCCCGTTGCTCGACCTGAGCTGCGAGGCGTACGGGCTCCTCTACCGGTTGGCCGAGAACGGCCAGGGACCGGTGCTTCGCGTCGACGCCCAGGCCCGCTTCCTCGGCGAAGTGCCCGTCTCCAACGCCTTCGCCGTGATCCCCGGCAGCGCCGACCCCGAGGAGTACGTGATCCTCGGAGGCCACTACGACTCCTGGGACGGCTCCGACGGCGCGCTCGACAACGGCACTGGCGCGGTCGCGATCATGGAAGCGATGCGCATCCTGAAGTATGCCGTCCCGAACCCCCGCCGCACGATCATCGGCGCCCTCTGGAACGGCGAGGAACAGGGCCTGAACGGCTCACGCGCCTTCGTCGAGGACCACCCCGAGATCCTCGAGCGCACCCACACCGTGTTCAACATCGATCACGGGAACGGACCGGTCACCTTCATCCCCATGCAGGGCTTCGCCGCGGCGGGCGGACGCTTCGGCGACTGGCTCGCGCAGATCCCGAGCGAACTCGCGGACCTCGTCACCCTCGAGATCCCCGGGATGCCCGAATCCGGCGGGACGGACCATGCATCCTTCCTGTGCGCCGGCGTCCCGGCGTTCAGCTTCCACGTGGGCGCCGGCCGCAGCGCCATGAACATCGCCGACAACCGCTGGGACACGAGCACCTACACCTGGCACACCAACCGGGACTCCTTCGACAAGATCATCTACGAGGACCTGCGCGACGACGCTCTGATGACCGCGCTGTTCGCCTACCTGGCCTCCGAGGACCCGGAGCCGATGCCCCGCGACCAGCGCGCCATGCCCGACGGTTCGCAGTGGCCCGACTGCCGCCCCCCGGCACGCAGTTCTGGCTCCCCCTGACCCTCCGCCCCACGCCACGACGACATACTAAATCTTGTTGAATTAGTACATCGTTAATAGGTTGCGTACTCCTTGGAGGGGGGTGGCACGAGACCCCGATACTAATTTGACACGAATTGGTACGTTGTTAGTACCTGGAGCGTAATCTTGGTCAAGATCCCCGTATCCGGGCCGACCCTCCGGGATCTGTTGCACGACCGGGATCTCGTGTCCGAGCTCCGACGCATTCTCACGTCGGGGGCCGGGCCCGAGGTGAACGGCCGCTACTATCATTGGGACAAGCTGCGGCATCTGGATCCCCCAGACGGTCTCACCACCCGCGAATGGTGGCTCGCGCTCAAGTTCGCCCGGGCCTCACTCGCCAAGCCGATCGCCCTCTTGGACAAGACCGGCGCACCGTTCACGTTTTCGATGACGGATACCGTGTTCCAAGCCATCCACCGGATCGACCGGGACGCGAGCGGAAAGATCGAGATCAGCGAGCAGGTCACGAGCCCAGCAACGCGAGACCGGTACATCATCAGTTCCCTGATGCTGGAGGCCATCACTTCCAGTCAGCTCGAGGGCGCGGTCACAACGATCGAGAGGGCCAAGGACTTGATCAGGACCGGCCGAAAGCCGTCCGATCAGAGTGAGCAGATGGTCCTCAACAACTACTTGGCAATGCGCAGCGTGCGGCAGTTCACGCACGAACGGCTGACGCCCGAGAGAATTCTCGAACTCCAGAAAATCGTTACCGCCGACACACTCGACGACCCGGACGCGGCCGGCCGGTTGCGGCGACGGGAGGACGATGTCGTTGTGAGCGACTTCGATGGCGAGATTCTCCACCGCCCGCCGGACGCCTCCGAGCTGGAGGAACGCCTCGATCGGATGTGCGCGTTCGCCAACGGGAAGGATGGGGACGCCTTCGTTCACCCGGTGGTTCGCGCCGTCCTTCTTCACTTCTGGGTCGGGTACGATCACCCGTTCGTCGATGGCAACGGTCGTACGGCCAGGGCACTCTTCTACTGGTCCATGCTGTCGCAGGGTTACTGGCTTTGCGAGTACATCTCGATTTCGACGCGTCTCCGCTCGCAACCGGCCAAATACGCTCGATCCTACCTGCATACCGAGACCGACGAGAACGACCTGACCTATTTCCTGCTCCACCAGCTAGGCATCATCCGACGGGCGATTGACGAACTGCATGTCCACCTCGACGGGAAGATGGAAGAGGTCCGGCGCGTCGAGGCCCTCCTGCGACAGGCGGTGGTTCTCAACCAGCGACAGCTTGCGCTCCTGAGCCACTCTCTGAAGCACCCCAACAGCCGCTACTCGATCCGGTCTCACCGGAACAGTCACAACGTGGTCTACCAGACCGCTCGCTCAGATCTGCTGGACCTTGCCGAGCGAGGGCTCCTGAACAGACGGAAGGTGGGCCGGACGTTCTACTTCTATCCGAAGCCGGACCTTGCTGACCGTCTGAAGCGCCTCGAGGCTTGATCCCCTTCGGATGGGCACCCCGTCAGCGGACGGGTCTCGCCTCCGCATCGAGGTTCAGGGACCAGTTGTTCCACTTGCGATCCGGCGAGGCGCCCAGGGATCGGTAGAATCCCTCGGCCGCGCGGTTCCCGTCCATGACGGTCCAGATCAGTTCGGCCGCACCAACGGATCTGGCGTGTGAAACCACGGCCGCCATCAGAGCCTTACCCGCTCCCGTGCTGCGTGCCGCCTCTTCAACAAACAGCTCCTTGAGCACGACCTTGGGCCGAAGCGTGTAGGTCCAGGGAATCGTATAGACGACAGCCATCCCGACGAGATCATCGTCCTGCTCGGCCACAAACGCCGTGAACAGACGCGCATCGCCGAATCCATGCTCGAGCACGCTCTCCCGTGTCACCGCGAAGTCGTCGATATACTCCTCGAACCGCGCGAGCCCCCGCATCAACTCCAGCAACCGATCCACATCTTCCCGTTCAGCTGGCCTGACACGCATAGGATGGACTCCCGTCGTCGAGGAACGTGTTGAAGTAAGTCGACCGCCCACAACTCGATCGCCCGGCAGATCCGCCTCAGCGAGCGGGCGAAGCCCCCGCGAGCACATTGACAATCCCACCCGGCACTTGAGCCAAGAAAGGAACGCCTGGGAGAATTTGGCCAGCGAAGGGGCGGCAGCCCCGAAGCGCGCGACATTCTCGCGGGCACCAGTCCTTCTGAAGAAAGAAATGCGCCCGGGAGAATTTGGCCAGCGAAGGGAGGCGAAGCCTCACGAGCGCACCGAGAATTCTGCCGGGCGCCGGTTGACTTCCGAAGGAAGGAAACATGCGCCCGGGAGAATTCGAATCCCCAACCTCCTGATCCGTAGTCAGGTGCTCTATCCAGTTGAGCTACGGGCGCTCGGTATGTCCTGCGTGCGGAATCGGGGAGACCCCGCGGTGCTGCATGCCCAGGAGAGGATTCGAACCTCCACGTCCGTAAAAGGACACTAGCCCCTCAAGCTAGCGCGTCTGCCAGTTCCGCCACCTGGGCCGGTGATGCTCGGGGGGGGAGTCGAACCCCCACGGGAGTTAAATCCCACAGGATCCTGAATCCTGCGCGTCTGCCAGTTCCGCCACCCGAGCCTGCGCCCCTGAACCCTCGGGTCCGGGGAGTCGCCCCCCACGAACCGGTGCTGCTGGCCCGGCCGGGACGAGTGCGCCCGACAGGATTCGAACCTGTGACCTCTTGCTCCGGAGGCAAGCGCTCTATCCAGGCTGAGCTACGGGCGCAGACACGAAACGCGCCGCCGGAAGAGGCGACGCGCCGTGGACGCAATCTAACCGGCCCGGCCCCCAACGTCCACCTGCCGTCGGGGGCCGACCGCGATGCGGTTCAGGGCGATCCGGACGAGGTGGCGGCCGCGTCGTCGATCGCGCCGATGACGAGGTCGAGCAGGCCGTCGATCGCGCCGCCGGGGATCCAGCGGGCCACCACGACGAGATCGTTCACCGGGTCGCAGTAGATCATGTTCGTGCCGTTCCCGAGGTGGGCCCAAGCCTCCTCGGGCGCGCTCGGATAGCGCTTCTCTCCCTCGTCGTCCGCGACGTTGAGCATGAAGTTCATGAAGCCGTAGGAGCCGTTGGCCGGGCCGGGTGTCGTCGCGAAATCGAACCACTCCTCCGAGAGGAGCTGCCTGTCCCCCCACTTCCCGCGCTGCAGCGTGAAGAGGCCGAAGCGCGCCTGGTCACGGGCGCTGATGAACATGCCGCCGCCCCAGTGGCCGCCGCCGCTCACCGACTGCACGCGGCGCCCGTCGATCGTGACCCACGAGTTCTCGTAGCCGTTCCAGCGCCAGGTCGGGGAGGCGCCGATCGGCCCCATCACCCGTTCGTGCAGAACCTCGGGCAGCGGACGTCGCAGGACGCTCATCGCGGCGAGCGCGAGGAGGTTCACACGCGTGTCGTTGTACTCGTACACGGTCCCCGACGGGTGGCGGTCGCGCGTCATCCAGGTGGAGGGGTCGCCGCTCGGACGGTCGGCCCAGTCCGGCTTGCCCCACAGGGTGCCCTCCCAGTCGGATGTCTGCCGCAGGAGGTCGTCCCACGTGATCGTGCGGTTGTGCTCGGACTCGAACAGAGTCGTCGGGTCGGGCTTCCCGAAGCCGATGCGGTCCACGCCGGGTTCCCCATCGCCCGAGGGCACGTCGATCGGGGCCATGTACTCGCGCACGGTGTCATCGAGCGAGCCGATGAGTCCGTCGTCCCAGGCGAGTCCCACCGACGTCGAGAGGAAGGACTTGGTCACGCTGTACGTCATGTCGACGCGCTTCGTGTCCCCCCACTCCGCAACGATGTAGCCGTGGCGCACGATCATCCCGGCCGGCCCGCCCCGCACGTTGAAGGGGCCGATCCCCTCCCCGAGCGGTTCGCGCCCGAAGCTCCGGCTGTGCTGGAACTCCCGGTCGCGGGCCTGGCTCGTCTCGTGCTCGAGCGCATACTCGATGGCCGCCTGGATACCCTCGGCGGTCATCCCCACCTGCTCCGGAGTGCGCGTCTCCCAACCGTTCCCGCGCGCGGGCAGGTACTGCGCGGCCACCGCCGCCGGAACCAGCATCGTCGCGCAAACCGCAAGAACTCCCGCCCACAGCGCACCATGGCGTGCGCGAATCATGCCCTGCATGAGAACCTCCCGATTCGGATCGATCACCGGAGGCATCGTAACGACTGACACCGCGCCGGTACACGGGCCCTGGACGCGGGCGGACTGTCGACTACCGCAGGGAAAAGCACCGACTACCGCGGGGAGACGCGATTGGCCGGACACCTGCGGACGCGCGAGACTAGTCGACACCTTTCGGGGCCCCGTTGGCCTTGGCCCACGCAGCTGGACTACGCCGAGGGGCGGCGCCCCCCGATCCAGCGCCGTACCCAGCGGATCGAGACGCTCGAACCGACGGCCAGCACGCTCGCCAGCAGGTCGAAGCCGATGTCGAACCAGTCGAACGTGCGGCTGGGCACAAGGAACTGGATGCACTCGTCCACCACGCCGACCAGCGTCGTCCCCGCGATGGCCAGCACGGCGGGGACGGGGACGCGCCTCCCCTGGCCTTTCCGTTCGACCAGGGCCTCATGCACGATGAGCGCCAGAACCGCGTACTCGATGAGGTGAGAACGCTCGGCCGCGCTGATCCCGCGGGCGAACCCGAGGACGGCGATGGCCGCGACTCCCAGCCCGAAGCCGACTTCCACGCCGCGCGAACGTCCCCTCAGCCCCTGGACCAGGATCATCGCCCCGATCAGGAGCATGCCGCCGCTGAACATGGAGGCGGTGTACTCGAGCAGGCCGCTCTCGCGCAGCGCGTCGGCAAGCGTCCGGGCCAGATCGGCCGTCGAATAGATCGCCACGACCACTGCCAGCGCCCAGATCCAAAGGCGCCGTTCCCGATCAGACGAGAAGTCCGGCACTCGATTCTCCATCGCGACGCGTGTTTAGGGACACCCCGTGAACCATCGCCCAACGAGTCCTATGATTAGGAAGTGACGACTTTCGTGTCGCCGAGACGCTGAACTGTGGGGGACGTTTCCATGAAGATAACCACGATTCGAGCAACCGTCGCCGTGGCCCTGGTCGCTGCGGTATCGATTCCTGTTGTCTTCGCTCAGGATGGTGGGGGGGTGCCGCGCACGTCCGACGGGCGGCCGGATTTGCAGGGGAACTGGACCAATGGGACGATCACCCCCATCGAGCGGCCCCAGGGGTTCGAGGCCGTGCTCACGCCCGAGCAGGTGGCCGAGATCGAGGGCGGCAGGCAGGAGTGCATCGAGGCCCACTCGCAGCTCAGCGATCCCGACCGCGGGGCGCCCTCAGCCGGCGGCGTCAGCCTCGGGTGCGACTTCGTGCTGGACGCGGCGGCCGGGGGCACCGGTGGCTACAACGTCTTCTACCTCGACCGCGGCGACCAGGTGGCGGTCGTGAACGGCGAGCCGCGCAGTTCCCTCCTCACGGTGCCCGCCGACGGCCGCATTCCCGCGCGCACGGCGGAGGCGCAGCAGCGGCTGGGCCAACTCATGGCCGCCCGCGGCCGGCATGGCGAGTACGACAACCCCGAGAACCGCCCGCTCTCCGAGCGCTGCATCGTCTCGTTCGGGTCCAACGCCGGCCCGCCGATGCTCCCCAACTACTTCTACAACAACAACTACACCATCGTGCAGACGCCGTCCCACGTCGTGATCATGACGGAGATGGTGCACGACACCCGCATCATCCCCATCGGCGTCTCCCCCGACGCCGGAGAGACCGACGAAACCGGCGCCCCGGCCGCATTCCCGGAGGCGATCCAGCCCTGGTTCGGCGATTCGCGCGGATGGTGGGAGGACGACACCCTCGTCATCGAGACGACGAAGCTCAATCCGGAGCAGCTCACGGCCTACCGCGAGTTCTTCGGCGCCTCGCCGAACATGAAGATCACGGAGCGGCTCACGCGCGCGGACGCGAACACGATCACCTACGAATTCCTGATCGACGATCCCGACACGTGGGAGAGCCCATGGGGCGGCGAGGTTCCGTTCGTGAAGATGGAAGACCTCCTCTACGAGTACGCCTGCCACGAGGCGAACTACGCCCTCGAGAACGTGCTGCGCGGGGCTCGGGCGCAGGAGCGTGAAGAGAACCGCTGAGGCGGGTACGTCGGTGGAGGGAATGCGCCGTCAGGGAGTCGAACCCCGAACCTACTGATTAAGAGTCAGTTGCTCTGCCAATTGAGCTAACGGCGCACACAGCCTCGAAGGCTGCGAAGTGGAGCCGAGGGGATTCGAACCCCTGACCTCTGCAATGCCATTGCAGCGCTCTCCCAGCTGAGCTACGGCCCCATGTTTCCGCGGACGGGCTGTCACCGTTCCCGCCCGGTCCTGCATACCCCCAAGGGGAATCGAACCCCTATCTCCACCTTGAAAGAGTGGTGTCCTAGCCGTTGGACGATGGGGGCTCGTGCCGCTGTCGTCCCCTGTCTGCCACGCGCCCGCCAGGACTCGAACCTGGGACCCCCGGCTTAGAAGGCCGGTGCTCTGATCCAACTGAGCTACGGGCGCCCGTAAGAGCTCGCGGCGGGATTTGAACCCGCGACCTCATCCTTACCAAGGATGCGCTCTACCCCTGAGCTACGCGAGCGACAGGGGCGGAGGGACTCGAACCCCCAACCGCCGGTTTTGGAGACCGGTGCTCTACCAATTGAGCTACGCCCCTCTGCCGCTTCCCGCGAACCGGCCGATGGCGGCCCGTGGCAAATGGCTGGGGGCGGAGTCGAACCGCCGACACCGGCGTTTTCAGCGCCGTGCTCTACCGCCTGAGCTACCCAGCCTTGCAGCCCCTGGCAAAAGCCCTGGTGCTGACTCCGGGGGTGGGATTCGAACCCACGACCTAGTGGTTAACAGCCACCCGCTCTGGCCACTGAGCTACCCCGGACCGTACCCCTCTCCAGCGGAAAGGGTCGAAGAGCAAAACGCCTCGCCCCGCAGCTTTGCGAGGCGAGGCGAGCAATAGCGGGGGCAGGATTCGAACCTGCGACCTTCGGGTTATGAGCCCGACGAGCTACCAGACTGCTCCACCCCGCAGCGCGACCCGCAGGATACAAAGGGACGGGAAAAGTGTCAACCTTGAAACCGGCCTCCGGGAGCATGTCGGGGAGGCTATACGGTAGCCGATCCTCCGCCCCATCCGCGCGGGTCCGGCCCTCCCGTCAATCGGCCGGTATCCGGGTCGATCCCGACCGCGTGGAGTTGCGCGACGAACGCGTCGTTGGCGACGTCGAGACCCCGCCCTTCGAGTTCGTCCTTGAGGTGGTGATAGAGCTGCGGCTCCATCTCCAGGAGGTGATCCTCCCAGTGCCAGCGCGGGACGGAGACGGCCTCGAGGGCCGACATGCCGAAGTCGACCGTATTGCTGATCGTGTGCTGGACGGCGCCCAGGATGCGCGTGCCGCCCGCCGCTCCCGTGACCAGGATCGGCTGGCCCTCGCGGAGCACGATCGCGGGCGAGATCCCCGTGATGCGCGCCTTGCCGGGTTCGATGCTGTTCGGCCGTCCTGCGACAGGATTGAACTGGAACATGCAGTTGTTCCACGTGAAGCCGAGCCCCTCGGTGACGACCCCCGAGGCGGACCCGAGCGTGTGCGTAAGCGCCACGCAGTTCCCCTCTCGGTCAGCCGTTGAGAGATGCGTCGTGTCCGGGCCCTCCGGCGGCTCTTCCACCACGTCGGGCGGGAGCTCGCGGCGGTCGATGAACCCTCGCAGTTCGGCGGCGCGGTCCTTCGACACGAGGAGGTCCGTCGGGTCGTCGATGAACTTCGGATCGCCGTGGTACCGGCGCCGGTCGATGAAGGAGAGGATCTGGGCGCGGCCGAGGAGTTCGACGTGGTCGGCCTGCCCGTGTTCGAGCGAGGGAACATCGTATCCCTCGAGAAGGTTCAGGATCTCGATGACCTGGGCGCCGCTCCCCGGCAGGGCGTTCGAGAACACCTCGTGCCCGCGGTACGTGCCGTGCACCGGGTCGTAGACATCGGGCGTGTACGCCTCGAGGTCGGCCATCGTGATGAGCCCGCCGTTGGCCTCGAAATCCGCCGCGATCCGCTCGGCGATCTCGCCCCGGTAGACGACGTCGGCGCCGCCCTCGGCGATAAGCTCGAGCGTGCGGCCGTAGTCGGGCTGCACGAGTCGTTCACCGGCCCGCCACGGGACCCCGTTGTTGAGGAAGATGCGGGCGGAGGCGTCGGTTGTCCGGACCTTGGTGAAGAACGGCACCACGCCCGAGGACGACTCGGTCCGAGTCGTGAAGCCGCGCGCCAGGGCGCCGGGGATCTCGAACCCGTCGTACGCGAGCCGGATCGCCGGCTCCACGAGTTCGGCCCACGGCCGGGTCCCGAACCGACTCCATGCCTCCCACAGGCCGGCGATCGTGCCGGGCGTGACGACCGCCTTGTAGCCGATCTGGTTGATGTCGCCGCGCACCTTCCAGCGGTCCGCGTGTCCGTAGATCCGCCCCTCGAGGGCGCTGCGGTAGATGTCGGGCGTGGCCCGGCTCCCCGCGCGCCCGTGGAAATCGATGGACGTGGCGCGTCGGGTGCTCGCGTCGTACACGACCATGCAGCCGAATCCGCCCACGCCCGCGGAGAACGGCGTCGTGATGAACTGTGCGAACGCCGTCGCGATGGCCGCGTCGATCGCGTTCCCGCCGCGCCTGAGGGCCCCGACCCCGGCCTCCACCGCAATCGGTCCGCGCGCGACGACGATCCCGCCGCCCGCGTCCCCGTCCCCCGCCTCCGAGGCTCCCGCGGCAGTCCCCTCACCACTCGGACCGCACGCGCCGAGCGAGCCCGAGGCGACGGCGCCCATCCCGGCCGCCGCCGTCGCGATGAAGGCTCTTCGTGACTGAACATCCGCAGGTCGGAGGTCGGTTCCTTCAGTCTTCACGTCACGACTCCTTGATGGCGGCGTCCGGTGGCGGCGTTTTGCCGCGGGCTGTTAAGGTTCGCCCCTCAGCCTGGCGCACAACGCGCGGCACGCGGCCACACCGATTACGGTCGAATCTCGATTGAAGATATACACGAAGGGCGGGGACGGAGGGGAGACCACACTCCTCGGCGGCGCGCGTGTTCCGAAGGACGACGTGCGGGTCGCGGCGTACGGCACCGTCGATGAACTCAACGCCGTCATCGGGACGGCGCTCGCCCTCGACCCGGAGGGCGCGACGCTCGGTGAGTCCAGGGCGGAGCTCGGGGCGGTCCAGGAGGACCTGTTCACGATCGGCGCCCGCCTCGCCGCCTCCAATCCCGACCGTTTGCTGCGGAAGGGCACGATTCCGGCGCTCTCCGCCGACCGGATTCAGGCGCTCGAAGCGTGGATCGACGCGCTGGACGCCGAGCTTCCAGTGCTCGATGCCTTCGTCATGCCCGGCGGATCGACCCTCGCCGCGCAGTTGCACGTCGCGCGCACCGTCTGTCGGCGGGCCGAGCGGGGCGTCACCGCTCTCCTCGAGGAGCAGCCGGACCTCGCCGACATCGTCGTCCCCTACATCAACCGTCTCTCCGACCTGCTGTTCACCCTCGCCCGGGCCGCGAACCGGCGGGCGGGCCGCGAGGACACCCTCTGGCTGCCGCAGAGGCAGCGGGACGACGGGGTCTGACGGAGGCGGCATGGAGAACCTGACGCGTACCCCGTTTCGACTCACGCCGCCGGGCGCGGACATCCGCGGCGACTACTGGGCGAGCGCTTCTCCCACCGGCGACGCGGCGCTCGTCGTCTGCCACGGCTTCAAGGGGTTCAAGGACTGGGGATTCTTCCCCTGGCTCTGCGAACAACTCGCGGAGCGGACCGGGATCCCTGTCGTTTCGTTCAACTTCGACGGCTCCGGTGTACGCGACTCGGATTTCGACGACCTGAGGGCCTTCAGCCGCAACACCTTCTCCCGCGAACTGTGGGACCTCGAGGCCATCCTCGATGGACTCGCGGCGGGCCGACTCGAAGACCTCGATGTCGCACCCGTCACGCGCTTCGGTCTCCTCGGCCACAGCCGGGGCGGCGCCACCTGCATCCTCAAGGCAGGCCTCCGGTCCCAGGTCCGGGGGCTCGTCACGTGGGCCTCGATCTCCTCCGTCACGCGCTACGAGAGCTTCGCCGAGCAGTGGGACGCAGGGGAAACCGTCATCATCCCCAACGCGCGCACGAAGCAGGACATGCCGCTGGAGCGGAACGTGCTCGACGACATGCGGGCCAACCGGGAGCGCCTCGACGTGCTCGCCAGCGCCGCGAGCCTGCGGATTCCGGTCGCCGTGGTGCACGGGACGGCCGACGAATCGGTACCCTTCAGCGACGCGTGGCGGATCGCCGACGCGGTGGGAGACCTCGCGCGGCTCGTCGGGGTAGAGGGGGCGACGCACACATTCCAGGCGGGACACCCGTTCCAGGGGACGACGCCGGAACTCGAAGAGGCGATCGACGCCTCGGTCGAATTGTTCACGCGCGCGCTCGGTTAAGAGAGGCCAGGGGATGGGACGAATGATCCGAAACCGACCGGCCGGGAGGCGAGGCTCGGGGCTCGGGGCGGCGATGGCGGTGGCCCTGGCCGCCGGACTCGCGACGGGTGGATGCCGTTTCGAACGGCTGGACGCCAACGGCGCACCGGTGCCGGACGAGGGGCCCGATCTGGCCGAGCAGGTCGCCTCCCTGCTCGACCGGCAGGCGTCGTCGTGGAACGCGGGCGATCTCGAGGGCTTCATGAGCGCCTACTCCCCATCTTCGACGACCACTTATATCGGATCGACGGGACTCATCGAAGGCTACGACGGGATCCGCGAGCGCTATGCACCGGGGTTCGCGGAGGGTGCGGAGCGGGACAGTCTCCGTTTCGAGGCGCTGCGGGTGCGGGAAGTGGATGAGCGGGTCGGGGTCGCGACGGCGCGCTACGTCCTCGAGCGCGAGGGGGCGGTCACATCGACGGGGCCGTTCACGCTCGTTCTGCTGAACGTGGAGGGGGGCTGGCTCATCGTCCACGACCAGTCGGCCGAAGACGGCGGGGGCTGACCGCCATGCGAAGCTTCGACTACGTCATCGTGGGGGGCGGGCTGGCGGCGGTCTCGGCGGTGGACGGCATCCGGGAGATCGACGGCGAGGGCTCGATCGGCATGTTCGCGGACGAAGCGGATCCTCCCTATCACCGGCCTCCCCTGTCGAAGGAGTTTCTGCAGGCGGAGGGCGCGCCGCGCGACCTGCTGCACGTGAAGCCCGCCCGCTGGTTCGAGGACCAGGCGGACGGCCTCACGTTGTTCACGGACGCGCCTGTGAAGCGTCTGGACGCGCGCGCCATGACCGTCCACACGGGCGCCGGCGACGCGGTCGGTGGCCGCCGCATTCTGATCGCGACGGGCGGGCGGGCGAGGCGGCTCGAGGTGCCGGGCAGCCACCTCGCGGGCGTGACGACGCTCCGCACCGCCGCCGACTCGGAGCAGCTGCGGGAGATGGCCCGCGGGGCGTCGCGCGTCGCGCTCGTCGGCGCCGGCTTCATCGGGATGGAGTTGGCCTCGTCACTGTCGAAGTTCGATATCGACGCCGTCGTCATCGAGGCCGAGCCGCGCGTGTGGGCGCGCGTCTTCCCGGAGACGATCGCAAGCTTCCTCCGCCGCTACTTCGAGGAGCGCGGCGTGCGCTTCATGATGGGGTCCGGCGTGACGGCCTTCGAGGGCGAGGGACGCCTCGCGAGGGTCGCGCTCGACAGCGGCGAGGAAGTCCCCGCCGACCTCGCGATCGTGGGGGTGGGGATGGCGCCCAACGATGAGATCGGCGCCGAAGCCGGCCTCGCGGTCCAGGACGGCATCGTCGTGGATGGGTTCGCGGAGACGACGGCCGCCCACATCTACGCCGCGGGCGACGTGGCGCGCTTCCCGGATCCGATGGGGGGCGGACTATCGCGCCTCGAGCACTGGGACCACGCCCGCGCCCACGGGCGCCACGCGGGCCGCAACATGGCCGGCGCGAGGGAGTCGTTCGACCACCTCTCCTACTTCTTCACGCACGTGTTCGACCTCAGCATCAACGTGTTCGGGGAGACGGCGGACGTCGACCGTACGATCGTCTCGGGCGAACTGGGATCCGGCCGCTCGATCGTCTACTGCGTGACGGACAACCGCCTCAGCGGCACCATCCTCATCAACGCCACCACGGCGCTGGAGGATTGCCGAGCGCTGGTGCGCGCGCGCCCCACGGTCGAGGATCTATTGAAGGAGTTCGAGAAGCCGGGCGTGCGCCCCGGCGAGTTGGTCGGATAGAAGACTTGTGACGGACACGGTCGAAAGGTGACGGATACAATGGAATCGAAGGATACGAGGGATCCGATGGACGGCATGGGCTCGGCGGATGACGCGCCGCCAGCGGACGAGACCCCGTCGGCCGACCAGGCGTCCGGGGAGACGCCCGAGATCGAGGAGAAGGTGCGGACCGCGCTCCGCAGCGTGACCGACCCCGAACTCGGCATCAACATCGTGGATCTCGGGCTTGTCTACGACGTCGAGGTCGAGGAGGGCGAGGCGAAGGTCACGATGACGCTGACGAGTCCCGGCTGCCCGGCGGGCGGCCAGATTCTCGGCGGCGCCAAGGACGCGGCGGAGACGGTGGACGGCGTGGACGAGGCGGTCGTGAGTCTGGTGTGGAAGCCGTTCTGGACGCCCGAGCGGATCGACCCGGCGGTGCGGGCGATGATGGGCTTCTGACGGTGTCCGGACTCTGATGGTCTCCCGGTTCTGACGATGCTTCTTCGGCTGTTTCTGCTGTTCACGATCGTCCCCGTCGTGGAACTCGCGCTTCTCATTCGTATCGGCGGCCTGCTGGGACTCGGCCCCACGCTGCTCCTCGTCGTCGGGACGGGCGCGGCGGGTGCGTGGCTCGCCCGGCGCGAAGGGCTGCGGGCCTGGCTCGCCGTCCGAGACGAACTTCAGGGGGGCGGGCTTCCGGGCGAGTCGCTTGTCCACGCCCTGCTGATTCTCGCCGCGGGGGTCGTCCTCATCACGCCCGGCGTCCTCACCGACATCGCCGGCATCCTGCTCCTGATCCCGCCTGTGAGGCGCCGCCTGCTGGCCCGCGTCCGGGGCTGGCTTGGCAGGCAGGTCGAGGGCGGCGCGATCCGCGTCGTGGGCGGCCCCGGCGTCCGCTTCACCGGCATACACGGTGACTTCGGGACGCGACCGGGCGCGCGCCGGCCGACACGCACCGGCCAACAGCCGTCCGGACGGGAGATCGTCATCGAGGAGGAAGAGCCGAAGACCGACTGACGTCCCGGAGTCGATCCCCGAGACACAGCGGAGGTACAGCATGAAGCATGACGACATTGAACTGGGGCGGGTACTTACACGGCGGGAAGCTCTCGCGGCCCTCGGAGTGGGTGGTGGGGCGCTGGCCGCCGGTCGGTGGGTTCTTGGGCCGGGTCCGGAGGAGGCTCTGGCCGCCGAGACGGCCGGCATCGCCCGTGCGCTGCCGGCCTGCGTGGCGAAGCCCGAACAGACCGAAGGGCCCTTCTTCGTCGACGCGGGGCTCGAACGGTCGGACATCCGATCCGATCCGTCGACCGGAGTGGTGAGCGAGGGGATCCCGCTGACACTCAGGTTCAACCTCTCCCAGATCTCGCAGGGCAACTGCTCGGCGCTCCCCGGCGCGCTGGTCGACGTGTGGCAGTGCGACGCCGACGGCGTGTACTCGGGGGTCGACGACGACGGAGCCCCCGCGTCGGCAAAGGCAAGGCAGTTCCTGCGGGGTTACCAGCACACGAGCGACGACGGGGTGGCCCGGTTCACGACGATCTATCCGGGCTGGTACCGCGCACGGGCCGTCCACGTCCACTTCAAGGTGCGCACCGAGGTCGCCGGACAGCCGTACGAGTTCACCTCGCAGCTCTACTTCGACGAGGCGCTCACCGACAGGGTGCACGCACAGACGCCGTACGCGGCGCGGGGGCAGCGCACGAGGATGAACGCCGACGACCGCATCTTCCGTGACGGTGGCGAGAGCCTCATGGCTCAGGTGAGCGAGGCCGAGGACGGATACGCCGCCACCTTCGAACTGGGCCTCGATCTCTCCGATGCAGATACCGGCCGACCCGACGGTGGAGCCGGGCGACGCGGGGGGCCTCGGCGGACGTAACGGGCTGAAGGACATTGGTCCGGAACGCGCGCCGCCGCGCCGGCGCCGGCAACCCGGGCAGCAGGCGCTTGCAACGCGGGGCGCCGGGGTCAACCTTTTGGGGCATGAACAGCATGAAGCGCACCGCGAGCGCATTCGGAGCGGCCGCCGGCTTCGCGGTCGCCCTCAGCGTCTTCGTCGCGGGTGAGGCGCGCGGCGCCGGTTCGACCGACCTCCCTCGGCTGGCGACGCCGGGGGCGGGCGCCTGTCTCCTCACGCCCGAAGTGGTCCGCCTGTCGGGCACGCAGAGCGCGCCCGGGAGCCGAGGGTCGATGACCCTCACGCAACCCGGCTCGCCGTTCGAGATCACCGTTGACGACGGCGGTTTCCAGACCTTCGACATCGAGATCCAGGTGGATCAGATGCGCAGGCGGCGGGGCGCGATCTACGTGGTGTGGGCCGCGAAGCCCGAACTCGACGAGTGGATGCAACTCGGCACGCTTTCCGAGGAGAACCGGCTCGAGGCGCGCGTCGCCTGGAACCAGTTCCTCGTGTTCGTGAGCGAGGAGGCCTCGGCGGACGTCGAACGCTGGCAGGGGCCGATCATGCTCACCGGCCTCTCCCCCTCCGGCCGGCTGCACACGATGGCCGGCCACGGCCCGTTCGAGGGCATGAACTGCCAACTCTACTTCTGAGCCTGCGCAGGCGGCGGTCGGAGACAGTGCAGGCTGCTCTGGCGGCCGTCTCCGTGCTGGGGATGCTGGGCGGCGCACCGGCATCGGGGCAGCAGCACGCGGGCCACATGATGGCGACGGACAGCATGGGGGCCGTGTGGCGCATGCCGCCGCAGCCGATCCCGATGCCCATGATGCTGCCGGGCCTGATGGGCACCGTCCCCGGAGTGACCCCGTTCCTGCCCGACCCGGGCCACGACCCGTCGATGCTCCCGGAGGCGGTCTTCCGCGAGGTCGTGGAGATGGCCGACGGCGACACGCTCCGCCTCGAGGCCGGGTTCGTCAGGCGCACGATCGGGATGCGCACCTTCACGATGTACGGCTTCAACGGACAGTATCCGGGGCCCCTCATCCGCGTCCCCCAGGGCGCGGAGATCGTCGTCCTCTTTACCAACAGCATCGACCTTCCGACGGCCGTCCACTGGCACGGCGTGAGGCTTGAAAACGAGTTCGACGGCGTCCCCGGCGTCACCCAGGACCCGGTCGAGCCGGGCGAGTCGTTCATGTACCGGGTCCATTTCCGGGACGCCGGCCTCTACTGGTACCACCCGCACCACCGAGAGGACATCCAGCAGGACCTGGGGCTGTACGGGAACATGCTCGTCGACGCGCCCGCGGCGGATTACTACGGCCCCGCGAACGGCGAGGACTTCCTCATGCTCGACGACCTGCTCGTCGACGAAGGGGGACTCTTCCCGTGGGGACGAGAAGCCGCCGTGCAGACGCTCATGGGCCGCTTCGGGAACCAGTTGCTCGTGAACGGCGAGCCGCGCTGGGAGGCGACGATCCGCCGCGGCGAGGTCCGCCGGCTCTATCTCACGAACGTCGCGAACACGCGCACCTTCAACCTCGTCCTGGAGGGCGCGGAGATGAAGCTGGTGGGCGCGGACGTGAGCAAGTTCGAGCGCGAGACCGTCGTCTCCAACGTCGTCCTTGCCCCGGCCCAGCGCTACATCGTCGACGCCCGCTTCGAGGAACCGGGCACGTACGCACTCCTCAACCCGATCCAGGCCATCGACCACTTCAACGGCCGCTTCTATCCGCAGACCGACACGCTCGGGGTCGTCACCGTCCTCGACGAACCGGTGGCGGAAGACCACGGCGCTGCGTTCGCCACCCTGCGCGAGCACGCGGACGTCATCGACGACATCGACCGCTATCGCGCCGAGTTCGGGCGGCCGGTGGACCACGAACTCGAACTCACGGTCCGGGTGGGCGATCTCCACAGCGACATCGTCGCGGTGATGGCGATCGACACCCTCTACTTCCCGCCGGTCGAGTGGACCGACGCGATGCCGATGATGAACTTCCTCGCGACCTCGGAGAACCTGACCTGGATCCTGCGCGACACGCAGTCGGGGAAGGAGAACCGGGACATCGACTGGCGGTTCACGGTGGGGGACGTCCGGAAGATCCGGATCCACAACCAGCGGCGTTCGTTCCACCCCATGCAGCACCCCATCCACATCCACGGCCAGCGTTTCCTCGTGCTCTCGAAGGATGGGGTTCCGTCGGACAATCTCGCGTGGAAGGACACGGTCGTGATCCCGGTCGGATCGACGTTCGACATCCTGCTCGAGGCCTCCAACTCTGGCCGATGGATGGCGCACTGCCATATTGCGGAGCACTTGGAGGCCGGCATGTCCATGGTGTTCACGGTGGACCCCGGCTAGCCGCGGAGCAGGAACCCCGGCGCCCCGATCGAAAACGGAGGAAAGAATGAAGTTCAGCAACCGGACGATGTGTGCGGCGGCGGCCGTGACCGTGCTCGGAGTCGTCTTCGCCGCCCCGGCGGCGGTCGACGCGCAGGCGATCGATGTCGTGGAGCGCGGCAGCCGGAACATGGAAGTGCTCGGACACGTCCCGCTCGGCCCGCGGCTCAGCATCGCGGACATGGACATCGAGCAGGAGATGCACCGGCCCTACGCCTACGTGGGGCGCATGCAGTACGGGCCGGTCGGCCCCAAGGGGCTCGACATCGTCTCGATCGCCGACCCCTTGAATCCCGAGGTCATCTACGAGTGGCGGATCGAGGACCAGGACCTCCACCTGCGCACCGGCGGCATGGACGTGAAGCACTTCAAGTGGGGGGACCGCTACTACGTCGTGCAGTCGCTCCAGTTCGGGCAGGGCGGCCCGGATTCCGACATGGGGGCGGTCGTCCTCGACGTGACCGGACTGCCGGACGCCTCGACGGTGCGTGAGGTGGCCCGCATCAAGGAGCCCGATCTCCCGGGCGGGTTCCACAACATCTTCATCTACAAGCACTCGAACATGAACGTGTATCTCGTGGCCACGGTCTCCGGCCCGTACGCGGCGGTGTACGACCTCGGCGCGCTCGTTGACGGGCGCGGCGACGCGATGGTGGCGCAGATCCCCGTCCCGGATCAGGGGATGGCGGGGAACCGGCGGCGGGGATACCACGATTTCTATCTCGGCTATCACCCGGAAACGGGGACGGACCGCTTCTACGGCGGCGGCACCGGCGGCTACTACATCTACGACGTGACGGATCTCGACAACCCGGAGCTTCTCACGCAGATCGTCGGGGTGTCCGGGATTCGGAGCGGCCACACCTTCACGCCCACGCCGGACGGCAACTTCGCGATCGCCGAGACGGAATATCAGTACGCGCCGCTCAGGATCTTCGACCTCAGGCCGGGGCTGAACGGCGAGGTGGCGGCCATCAACCGTCCGATCGCCGCGTGGACGGCGAACTGGAAAAACCTCGTCCACAACCACGAAGTGCGGTGGCCGCTCGTGTTCGTGTCCGGCTACCTGGACGGGCTCGTCGTATTCAACATGATGGACCCGGAAAACCCGATGACGGTGGGCCACTACGACACCTATCTCGGGCCGCCGAACCCCGACCGGACCCCCGTCTTTAACGGGACGTTCGGGGTCGACATCCGGAACGAGGACGGCCTCATCGTCGTGAGCGACATGACGACCGGTCTGTGGACCTTCAAGATGGAGGGCTTCCAGGGCTGGAACGGCGACCACTGGGGCGTGCCGAACATCTCGAGCGCCCAGGACTGGGACAATGGTCCCGCCGGCGCGGCCGGGCGCATTGCGACGGATCAGCAGGGCGACTGACGCCGGCAGCATGAGCACCCGGCCACGGCTCCTCGTGGTCGGGAGCCCCTCTCTGGACCTCCTGCACTTCGGCGGCCGCTCCGCGCGGTCCGCCGGGGGCGCGGGACTCTACACGGCGCTCGCGGCGCAGCGGGTAGGGGCACGGGTGACGGTCGTGGCGCCGCGGCCGGATCCAATGCCGCCGGAACTCGAACCGGCCGACCGCCTCCTCGACTGGCGGGGGCCGCCCGTTCCGCCCTCCGCCCTCCCTCACTTCGAGATCGAGTACTTCCCCGATGGGAGGACCGTCTATCGGCAGGCGGTGCGCGGGTCCGAGGGCGACATCCGCTACGACGACATCCCCGACGCGGGGCCGGACGCCTTCGCCTTCGTCGTCCCCCTCCTCGATCCCGAGCTGCAGCTGGGGTTTGCCCGGCGGCTCTCCGAGGCGGGAGTCCGCGTGGGGTGCGGCACCTACGCGCCGGGCATCCGCGCGCACCGGGACGTTGTCACCCAGGTGATGGAGGCGTCCGACTACTTCTTCTGTAACGAGGAGGAGGCCCGGCTGCTGTGGGGGTCGGTCGACCGGGTGCGCGTGCCGGCCGGACGCGTGGTCTTCGTGACCAGGGGCGCAAAGGGGGCCCGCGTCGTTCTGGGCGACCACTCGATCGGTGTCCCGGCCCCCGAGGTCGACGAAGTGGATCCGACGGGCGCGGGCGACACCTTCTGCGGGACGGCGCTGGCCCGACTTGCGGCCGGAGACCACCCCGCCATCGCGGCGCGCGTCGCGGCTGTATGCGCGGCTCAGACGGTGACCGGCATCGGTCCGACGCCCCTGCTTTCGGACGACCCTCCGCCGCCGGCCCCGCGGGACGATCGGGTCCGCCTCGATGACGATCGCATTCGGCGGGTGGCCGGCGTCATCGCGTCGGCCCCCGAGGCGGCGGCTTTCGACTTCACCGGCCCGGACTTCCCCGAACCCGGCGATCCGGCGGCCCTCGATTTCTTCTTCGCTGGTACGGTACAGCAGTTCGGTTTCTGGCATGAGCGCGCGGGCCGCTACGAGGAACCCATGATCGCCTCTCTGGGGGGTCGGGCCCTCAAGGGGAGCGACTACCTGTGGGCCGCCTATCGGCGCTGGGCCCGCCACGCCCCGGAGGAACTCTCGCCTGCGGGGCAGGCCACCCTCGACGATGCCGGTTTCGATCATCGCCTCCGGGACGACGGCGGGCACAACCCGCTCCCGGCCGGCCCGCTCCACCCCGCGTGCGCCCGGGGATACGGCCGCGACATGCTCGGCCTCGGGATGACTCCGGCGTCGGTCGTGGCGGAAGCCAACGCCGCGGAACGGCCCCGGGCCCGTTTTCTTGCGCGCCTCGATGCGGTCGGCGGCTACAAGGAGGACCCGTGGCGGAAGAAGTCCTCCCTCCTGGCGGCAATCCTCAGCCAGCGTCCGGAAGGCTTCCTGCGGCTGGGGGAGACGGAGGACGTTCCGCCGATCGTCGATTACCACTGCCAGCGCAGTTGCCTCCGGCTCGGCGTCGTCTCGGCGACCGACGAGACGCTGGCCGCGAAGCTCGCGAAGCGGGAGGTTGTGAGCGCGGATGAGGAGGAGGCCGTGCGCGCCGCATGCTACGAGGCGGTCGGGGAGATTCGGCGGCTGAGCGGGCGTTCGATGGGGGCCGTGGACTGGTTCTTCTTTCAGAACCGGACGCGGTGCCCGGAGATGACGGTGCCCGACTGCCAGGCGTGCCCCGCCGACCCGGCGTGCGCGCATCGCACGCACCTCTTCCAGCCGGTATTCCGCACGGCAGCGTACTGAGGCGGGACACGACCGACGACGAGTTTGCGGATCACCGGCCGCGGAGGACCGATCACAGAAAACGGGAGATTGCCATGAGAAAGTTCGGAGCAATGTTGCTTCTCGCCGCGGTGGTTCTCGCCACCCCCTCGCATGCCACCGCGCAGGATGATGCCGAGGCGGGGGCGGTCGCCGCCGTGCAGGCCCTATTCGACGCCATGGCGGCCCGCGACGGCGACGCGATCCGCAATCTGCTGACCGAGGGCGCCAACTTCGTGGCCACCGCGGAGACCGCAGACGGCGTTCAGGTCCGCGAGAGCACCGGCCAGGAGTTCGCCGCATCCATCGGCCAGCCCGGACCCGCCCTGCTCGAGCGGCTATGGGATCCGCACGTGATGATCGAGGGTCCAATCGCCGTCGTGTGGACCCCGTACGACTTTCACGTGGACGGCCAGTTCAGTCACTGCGGCATCGATGCGGTCAGTCTCGTCCACTCAGCCGACGGCTGGAAGATCTCGAGCATCGCCTACACCCGCGAAACCGAGGGCTGCGAGCCGAGCCCGCTCGGCCCCCCGGGCGGCTGAGCGCCCCGGGGGGACGGCGGTCATGGCAGGCTACTAGACGTCTATGACTACTTCGATATCCTTCGCGAAGATGCTCCGGATCGTCGCGATCCCCGATCCCGCCAGGATCACGGTCAGCAGACCGGCGACCAGGAGCAGGTTGAACTCATAGCCCCCCTGCCCCGGGCCCACGACGTAGAACCCGTTCGACAGGTGCACGAGGAAGATTCCGTTCACCATGTGTACGGCGAGAAGCAGGGCAAGAGGGGTAACGGACCAGCCGATGATGAGACAGGCGCCGCCGACGGTTTCGAGGACCGCGATACCGCTGGCGACGATGACAGGTAGTGGGATTCCGAACGACTCGAGCAGAGCTGCGAGTTCATCTATTCCTCCGGCCAGCTTGGGCCAGCCGTGCATGACGAAAATGAGTCCAAGCATGATCCGGAGGATGGCCAGGCCGAGGCCGGGGTTTCTGCCACCGAGCATCGTGCCTCCTCTGTTGGGGGAGCCTCGGATCGCCGGACGTTTCCGGCTCCCCGCGGCGAACCCATGTACAGAGGTTACGCCGTGACCATGAGTGCAGTTCCGTACATGACCAGCAGGCCGAGGAGGAGACCCGTGGCGTTGAGGGGGGTGAACAGGCCCTCCGGCCAGCTCTTTCGGATCAGCCGCGTGACCTCGACGATCACCTGGAGGATGGCCCCGGCGCCGAGCGCGAGGAAGAAGGTCGCCAGCGTCGGCGAGTAGGAGAAACCGCCCGCCCACGCCCCCAGGATGGTCGGGAGTCCGGCGATCCCGCCCATGAAGGCGAAATGCCGGAGCGGCGGCCGTTTGCTCGCTACCGGCGCGACGATGGCCAGTCCTTCCGTCGTGTTATGGAGCGCAAAGCCGATCACGAGGAAGCTCCCGAGCGCGATCTCGCCGAGGGAAAAGGCCGCCCCGATCGCGAGCCCCTCTCCAAGGTTGTGGAGCCCGATGCTGATCGCGATCAGGTAGGCCACCGTGAGTCCCGGACTCGTCCCGCCCTCACGACCGTCACCGCTCCCCGCGCGGTCCCTGCCGCGGCCGAGGTTCCCCAGGGCTCTGAGACCGACGACGGCCCCGATGACACCTACGGCGATGAGTCCCGCCGCCTGGAACCCCTCCGGCACGAGCGCCGACGCCTCGAGCGTGTCCTCGAACGCGTCGACGACGAGGAAGGCCAGCAGCCCCACGGTGAGGCTGAGATAGAAGTGGATCCACTTGCGGTCGATCCGCCGCAGGAACGGATACCACAGCAGACCCACGAGGACGGGGATCACGCCCGCGTAGAGGCCAAGCAGGCCGAACGTCGTCAGGTACAGGGCGTTGGGCCGCGGGGACAGCGTCGCGACCGCCACCTCGTGGTCGAAGGTGAGTCCGGTGGAGGTCACGAGCCGGATGACGTGGAGTTCCCCTTCCACCCAGGGATAGTCCAGCTCGAGCGTGGCCCGGGCGAGCCTCGGAAGCGTCGGATCCCCGTCCATCTCGAACTGCCAGAAGGCGTCGTCTACGATCACCTGGGCGATGGTGGCCGCCTCGGGTCCTCCGTTCACGACGTGCACGCGCATGACGCCGCTCTCCGGGAAGCTCACCCGCTCGATCGTGAGGTCCTCGACGGGCGGGAACGCGTCCCGGAAGGGGGCCGTGGGATCGGCGCCGAAGAAGAAGGCGACCAGCCCCGCCAGGAGTGCGAGCGGGAAGAGGCCCAGGATCCAGCGCGCCGGACCGCCCCGAGGCGGAGCGGTGTCGGACCGTTCGTCAGACATGACCGCGCACGGGCACGCCATCGTCGGCGGCGAGCCGCTCGACCGCCTCGAAGAAGCCCATCCATCCCAGTTCGGCGAACTCGCTCTGGTGCGCGTGGAACATGTGCATGCCGGGGTTTTCGAGCCGGAACTCGAGGACATGCCGCTCGCCCTGGCACATCATGATCGTGTCGGTGAGTTCGTACTGGTCCGGCCGCGTCCCGGTGCGGAACACCTTGAACATGCCGGCGTGCAGGTGGAACGAGTTGATGAGGTCGAACTCGGTCGTGTTCACGAGATAGATGCGACACAGATCGTCGACGCCCACGTGGACGGGGTGATGCTGGTAGTAGAACGCAGACGTGTTGACCGCGTACACCTCGTTGTCTCCGTCCAGATTGCTGTCGAAGGCGTTCATCACCATGACCATCTCGCGCGCCGGCTCCCGGCCCTCGGGCGGATCGACGATGAACGTCCCGTACAGTCCCTTATGGATGTGCCGCTTGAGCGGCATCGTGTGGCAGTGGTAGAGGTGGAGCCCGAACGGCTTCGCCTCGAACTCGTAGGTGAAACGCTGCCCCGGGTCGACGATGGGCTCGAACCCGTCCATCTCCGGCGGGTGTGTGCCGTGGAAGTGGATGGTGTGGGGATGCGAGCCCGCGTTGATGAAGTCGACCTGGAGGATATCGCCCTCGGTGCAGCGCAGCGTCGGACCCGGCACCTGACCGTTGTAGGTCCAGGCCGGGAAGAAGACGCCGGGCGCGATCTCGATGTCGCGGTCGAGGGCCACGATCTCCCAGCGCCGCGCAACGTGCCCATCGTCGCGCTTCGTCACTTCGCCGTAGTCGAAGTCGGTGAGGAAGGCTGCGGGATCGAACATACCGTCGGGCGCGGGCATGCCGACGATCCCCATCGCCTCCTGGTGCGCGGCGTGCGAGTTCCCGACGGCGGCAACTTTCGGCTCGCGCGGCATCGCGCCGCTCGCCGCCAGGGCCGCGCGGGCACCACCCCGGGAGGCCAAGTCCAGTACCGTCGCACCCGACACCCCGGCGACTCCTGCGGCACCCAGCTTCAGCCAGTCGCGCCGACTCAACTTCTCGGGCTTCACTCGTCCTCCGGATTTCCCGCGAATACCGGACCGGGCCGCAGCCCGGCGCCGATTTTTAGTCTAGGCTAAAAATTATCTTCGGAAGATGGGCGGAAGACCGGCCGCCGTCAACCGGCGCGGGGTCGCGGCGGCGCGGGCTGGTCGCTTGTGGGGTCAGTCCGTCGCAGGGACGATACGGGCGCGGGCAGCTTCTCGAGCCCTGTCGAGTGCGGCGCGGGCTTCGGCCTTGGCCCGGGCGACGCGCGCGAACTTGCCGGGCCGGACGCGGTCCACGCGGGCGATGGCTCTGGCGGCGGCGCGGTCGAGACGCACGAGGTCCCGTTCCTGGCGCGCGCGTTCGATGCGCCGCAGGCCGGCCTCCCGCGTCCGCTGAATGCGCGACAGCGCCCGGTCCAGACGCCGGTTCACGCGGTCCGCCGAGTCCCGGTAGAACTTCGCCGCGAATTCGCGGGGCGAGGACGTGCGCGCGTAGAGGACGTTGGCCAGTCGAAGGAAGCTGAAGATCCGGATGTAGAACCATCCGATGTCGAACTCCCACCAGTGCGCCTTGAACTTCGCCGAGCGCGGGTCCGCGTGATGGTTGTTGTGGAGTTCCTCGCCGAGGATCCAGATCCCCCAGGGATAGAGATTGTGGCTGTCGTCGCGGGTGCCGAAGGTCCGGTAGCCGAGCGCGTGTCCGAGACCGTTGATGATGTTCCCCATGAGCGGCATCCAGAACACCATGCACGTCCAGACGATGAGCCCCGGGATGAGCCCGAACAGGAACAGGTCGAGGACCAGCATGACCCGGATCCCCAGGCTGCGCCGCTTCGTGTAGATGTTGCGCTCCACCCAGTCGCCGGGCGTGCCCTTCCCGTACTTCTCGAGCAGCGTGCGGTCTTTCGAAGCTTTCTGATAGAAGAAGAGCCCGCCGAAGGCGATGTTCGCGAGACCCTCGAGGGTGGGCGAATGGGGATCGCCCTCTCGGTCCGCGTAGGCGTGATGCTTCCGGTGGATCGCGACCCACTCCTTCGTCACGATCCCGGTCGTGAGCCAGCACCAGAAACGCATCGCGTGCTCGACCACCGGGTGGAAGACGACCCCGCCGTGCGTGGCCGAGCGGTGCAGGTAGAGGGTGTTGACCATGTTCGTGAGGTGGCCTGCGACGAGGATCCACACGAGAGCGATCCACCACGGTTCTCCCAGGATCGCGAAACCTGGCATACGTTTTTCTCCGGAATTCGGGGTCCGAGCTGACTACCCGGTCCGCGACACCCCAACCAGGCCGACATCTCATCTAACTGCGTTTCGCCGTACCGGTTCAACCTAACCCGGGAGCACGTCGATCGCCCAGCGGGCGTGCTCGCGTACGAGAGGCGAGGAGTCCGCCCTCAGCCGTTCGAGGATCGGGCGCACGCCGGATTCCCCCGAGTTTCCAAGGCCGACCGCCAGATTCCGGAGCAGCCCATCGCGCCCGGGGCGACTGAACGCCGTCCCCCGGTAGCGGGCCCGGAACTCGTCCGGCGCCAGGGCCGCGAGCTCTTCGGCCCACGCAACCATGTCCTCGGGCGGCATCGGCTGCCCGGGACGCGCCGCGAACGGAGGCCGGTCCGGTCCGGGGGCATCGGAGTTCCAGGGACACACCTCCTGACAGATGTCGCATCCGAAGACGCGATTCCCGATCGCGGGGCGCAACTCCTCGGGGATGGCCCCCCGCAGTTCGATCGTGAGATAGGAGATGCAGAGCCGGGCATCGAGTAGGCGGCCGTCCAGAATCGCCTCGGTCGGGCACGCGTCGATGCAGCGCCGGCAGGTCCCGCATCGATCGTGGACGAAGGGGGGATCAGGTTCGATATCGAGGTCCGTGAGAAGTTCCCCGAGCATGAAGTAGGACCCCAAGTCGGGGTGGAGGAGCATCGTGTTTTTTCCGATCCAGCCCAGGCCCGCGCGCTGCGCGTGGTCGCGCTCGAGCACCGGGCCGTAGTCCACGTAGCGCTTCGTGCGGGCGCCGGGAGCCAAGGCCTCGATCGCGGCGGAGAGCGCGTCGAGGCGCTCCTCGAATACGTCGTGGTAGTCGCGGCCCAACGCGTAGCGTGCGACGACCGGCAGCCGGCGGCCGCGAGAGGCGTCCGTGCGGTCGGCGGCCCGCCGGCCCGGCGCCGTCGTGCGGGGGGGTGTCGATCCGTACAGCAGGCTGACGACGATGAGCGTCCGGCAGCCGGGGAGGGCTTCCCGCGGGTCGAGGCGGCGGCGGACGGAATCCTCGCGCGCCATGTAGCCCATTTCGCCGTGGTAGCCGTTCGCGAGCCAGGCCTCGTAGGCCTCCGCGTGCGTCGGCGGCGCCGCCGGAGCGAACCCCACCTGATCGAATCCGGCCGTCCGGGCGGCCGCCCGAATCTCCCGTTTCACCCGAACTTCCCGGCGCTCACGCACAGATCGGCGACCGGGCATTCGGCGCAGCGCGGCTTCCGGGCCTGGCAAACCGTGCGGCCGTGGAGGATCGAGCGCCACGCGAAGGAGTGCCACTCCTCGCACGGCAGCACCCGCATGAGATCCTTCTCCACCTTCGGGGGATCGACCTCGTTCGTGAGGCCGAAGCGGTGCGTGACCCGCTTCACGTGCGTGTCGACAACCACACCCTCGTGACGCCCGAACGCGTTGGAGAGCACGACGTTCGCGGTCTTCCGGGCGACGCCGGGGAGCGTGAGCAGATCCTCCATCGTCCCCGGAACCTCTCCGTCGTACGCGTCGACAAGACGCCGGCCGAGTCCCTTCAGGTGGCGCGCCTTGTTGTTGAAGAACCCGGTCGGCCGCACCGCCTCCTGGAGCTCCTCCAGCGGCGCGTCGGCGTACGCGCCGGCGTCGGGATAGGCCGGGAACAGCGTGCGCGTCACCTGGTTGACGCGTTCGTCCGTGCACTGCGCCGAGAGCACCGTCGCCACGATCAGCTGGAGCGGCGTCTCCCAGTCAAGCGAGACGGTGAGGTCCGGATACAGGGCGGCCAATCGCGGCGAAAGCGCCGCCGCCAGTTCGGAGCGGGCCTTCCAGGAACGAGGCCGCCGCATGGCGTCAGGCGCTCTTCGCGGGGAACGGCCCGAGATCTTCGCCGGACGCAGCCTCCGGGGCCGGCCTCCCCTCCAGCGCCACGAGACCCAGCCGCTGCAGCCGCCGTACGCGCACGCCGACCTCCCGCGGGTCGAGAACGCCGACGACGAACCCGTTCTCGATCACCAGCAGGCTCGATACCTGGATCCGGATCCGGAACAGGGCTTCCGCCAGAGACTCGTCGGGGCGGGCTGAGGGGAACTCCTCCGCCGGTCGCGTGACCGCCGATACGGGCGTGGTCGCGCGAGCCTTCTCCGGCACTGCGGAGACGGCCTGCGCTTCGACGACCCCAATCAGGCTGCCGTCGCGCTCCACCGGATACGCCTCCTCCCGTCCGCGCAGGAAGTAGTCGGATATGGCCCGGTCCACCGGCAGCCCCGCCTCGATCATGCGCGGTCGCGGATCCATGACCGCCGCAACCGGGATGCGACGCAGCAGGGTGCGGAGTTCGAAGTGCCGCTGGCTCGATGAAGCCGCGTTCACGACGAACCAGCCGATGAAGCCGGCCCACACGCCTGAGATGAACTGCCCGCGGCTCAGGTTGAAGAGTCCGAGGGCGATGAGCGCCCCGCCGAACAGCCGGCCGCCGAACGTGGCCCAGCGCGTGGCCCGGACGAGATCCCCGGTGACCGCCCACACGATCGAGCGGAAGATCCGGCCGCCGTCGAGCGGAAAGCCGGGGATCATGTTGAAGATTGCGAGCACGAAGTTGAGGAGCGCCAGGAACCCCAGCACCGTGACCGCCGGCGCCGGGGCGCCCCAGGCTTCCGCCGCCAGCCGCGCGCCGTGGAACGCCCCGGCCAGTGCGACGCTCGCGAGGGGACCCGCCGCGGTGAGCAGGAACTCGTCCAGCGGGCGCCGCGCCTCGTCGCGTGCCTGCGCGATGCCCCCGAAGATGAAGAGGGTGATGTGCTCGACCTCCACTCCGCGCGCCCGGCCGGCAAGCGCATGGCCGAGTTCGTGCAGCAGCACCGAGAGGAAGAAGAGGAGCGCCGCCGCCGTCCCCATCACGAGGTACGTGGACGAGGGATAGAAGGGCAGCGCCCGCGGGAACTCGCGCGTGGTGAAGGTCCAGATCACGAGCGCGGCGATCGGGAACCACGAATAGTCGATCCGGATGGGGAACCCGAACCAGCGTCCGATCCGAAAGCTGCCGAAGAGCGGCATTATCTGTCCTCGGCGGGCATGGGGTACGCGCGGCGGGAAAGTTCCGCGGGCCGGTAGTTCTTCCCGCGCCCGAAGCGCCACCATGGAAGGCGGCGGCGGATGATGAGGCACAGACGGCCCCCAGCCAGGTTCGGTACCTCCACGAACGCGCGGTTCGCGTACGGTGGGGCCTCCACGGCGTAGCGCCGCCCGCGCCAATGGAAGACCGCTTCATCCGCGCGTTCCGGGATCAGCGACTCGACGAACAACTCCGATTCCAGCCTCACCACGCCGTCCGGGCCGGACGGCACCGCCCTGCAGAAGTCCGGATCGAAAGGCTTCCCGGCGAGCCGGCGCAGATTCTGCTCGTGCGCCCAGTCCACCTCATCCAGACCCGCCTCGCCGGCGGCGGATTCCCGATGGTGGAGCAGTTCGTGCAGGATCGTCTCCCACAGCTCGCCCTCCCAGTCGAAATCGAGGTCCTCTTCGGCGAGGGCCCGGAAGGAGCCGTGATAGAGGACGAGTTCCGATCGGACGTCGCCGTCCCCGCCGGCGCCGCTCGGCCACGCTTCCGTGAGGCATTCGCCCATCGTGTACACCCAGTCGAAGTCGGGATGGGCCGCGGCGTCCGGCTCGATCGTCAGCCCGTCGACCCCCTCGCGCACCTCGGCGGGGATATCGTGCCACATGCGGCGGGCCGCGGTCTCGAAGCGCGGGAAGTTCATGGTGTCATCGAACGATCGCGGCCCCGGTTCGCCGGCGCGCCCCCGCAGTCCCGGCCCGACAAGGACATGGGTGCGCGCGGTCAGGCGTCGTCCGCGGCTGCCGCCGAGCCCGCGGCGTTCGCGGCCAGCCAGCGGTTGAGGCCCAGGAAGACGGTGATCGCGATCGCCCACTGGATGAGCACCGTCCCGGCGTTGAACTCCGAGAAGAGCGTGAACGACGCAGCGAGATCGTTCGGGTCGATGGCCTCCCACAACCACCAGACCGTAATCACGACCGCCTGCACGGCGACGAGTCGAATTACGACGTTCCACCACTTTCCTACCACGAGATCGCTGCCCTCGCTGTTGATGAACCTCGTGCGGAAGCGGTCGACGCCGTGGCGCATGACCATGATCGAGAAGAAGAGGCCGCTCAACATGAGCCCGACGCCCCAGACCCAGTCCTGGTTGCGGAAAACCTCGATCCAGATCGCCGACGGGAGCCCGAGCACGAGGCCGAGGCCGCCGATCGTCAGCACCGCCTTGCGCCGCTCGATCCCGGCGTCGGTGAGTACCCGCGTGGGCAGTTCGATCATCGCGATGAGGCTGCTCCAGGCCGCGAACACGAGCGCGAGGAAGAAGAGGACCATGAACACGGATCCGCCCGGCATGAGCCCGAACAACTGCGGGATCCAGATGAAGGTCAGCCCCTCGTTCCCCGCCCCCACGATCTGGTCGGCCGCGTTGGGCAGAATCGCGAAGACCGTGCACAGGACCATGATGCCCGCCAGCAACGACACGGAGTTGTTCCCGAAGCCGAGCATGAAGGCGTTGAGTGTCGTGTCTTCCCGCTTCCTCATGTAGACCGCGTAGGCCATGATCAGCCCCCAGCCCGCGCCCGTGTCCCACGCGTTCTGCGTGAGGGCCTCGAGCCAGATGGTGGGATTGCCCAGCGCGGCCCAGTCGGGCGTGAACAGGAACGCGAGACCCGCGCTCGCTCCCGGCAGCGTGACGGCCCGGATCGCGAGCGCCAGGACGAGCAGGAGAAGGCTGGGGATCAGGAAACGGGCGGCCCGCTCGATCCCGCGCACCCCGCGCAGAACGACGAACACACCAAGCCCGATCGCGATGGCGTGCGTAAGGACGGGCCACGGCGATCCGATGAAGCCGTCCCAGAACTGCTGGGGGCCCACGCAACCCGTCGCGGCGGGGTCGCAGACGGCGGTGGGGACGGTCCCCGTCACCGAGGCGAACAGATACCGGATCGTCCAGCCCATCACCACCGTGTAGTAAAACAGGATCGCGGTCGAGACGAAGGCGATCCAGGTGCCCATCCAGGCACTGCTCTTTCCGCCCAGCTTCGTGAACGCCCCGATCGGCCCCGACCGCGCCTTCTTGCCGGCGGCGAACTCGGTGAGGATCAGGGGCACGGACCAGAGGAGGAGGAAGACGACCCACGCGACGAGGAAGGAACCGCCCCCGTTGGAGGCCGCGATGCGCGGGAAGCGCCAGATGTTGCCGGTTCCGACGGCCATCCCGAGCATGGCCAGCATCATCGCGGCCCGGGAACTGAAGACGGGATTCGTCATGCGTCGCCTCTCTCCACTGACTCTGTTTCCTCTTCGTCTTCCTCTTCGTCACGTGCCGGGAGCCGCTGGAGCCAGCTCTCCAGTGTCTCGTTGAAGGCGCCGGGGCGCGAGATGTGCGAGCAGTGTCCCGTGCCGTAAATCGGGACGTACTCGGCGTCGGGCAGCAGTTCCGTGATTTCACGCGCCCAGGCCACGGGACAATACTCGTCGCGTGGTCCCTTCACCACGAGCGCGGGCACCGCGATATCCGCCAGCTCCGCTCGCAGGTCGACCCGCCTCAGGCGTGAGACGCGCCGGTCGGAGACGGTCGGGGGTACGGTTCGTGGTCCGGTGAAGAGCGCATACTCGATCAGGGCATCTCGACCCGGCGAGTCGTCGAAGATCCAGACGCCGAGTCGGCTCCAGGCTCGGGCCAGGCCCCGGGAGACTTCCGTCGGGAGATAGCGGGTCGTCAGCATGGCGAGAGGGATGAGCGCGGCGCGGTTGAACCCGACGTGGCGGTAGGAGACGCGGGCCAGCGGGTTGCAGAGGACGATCCCGCGCAGGCGCTCCGGAAACCGGGTCGCGAAGCGTATCGTGATCGCGCTCCCGAGGCTCGTCCCGATGAGCACGAAGCGCTCGAGGCCGCGCGCCTCGACCAGTTCGGCCACATCGTCGGCCAGGCGGTCGAAGTCGTCCGCCGCCGTGAACCCGCGTCGCAGATCCGCGCACACGACGCGATGGCGCCGAGCGAAGCTCGGCAGCTGATAGCGGAACGTCTCCTTCGGCCCGTCCGCGCCGGGGACCCAGACGAGCGCGTCCCCCGCCCCGGCGTCGACGTACTCGACCCTCTCGCCGTCGGAGTACTCCACCACGCCGCCGGGCAGCGCCTCGCCGGAGCCGCCGCGGACGGGCGGCCGCACCAGCGCCCGGTTGCGCCGCGTCATGGCGAGCCACCAGGCGGCGCCCGCGAGTCCGACCAACCCCCCGAGAGCGAACCTGCCGGGCAGGCCGGGCCAGCGCGGCCCGCTCATGGCCTTCCGCTCACTGTGGTCCGCTCACTGCCAGCGCTCGACGCGCGTCAGCAGCGTCTCGGGGGTCAGCCCTTCCACGCCGAACTGTGGTGCGAGCTGCGCGGCATCCTCGCGCCGGCCGGCCGAGAGGACCTCGAGCAGGAACTTGCCCGCCGCGACGGTGCGGTGCCAATCGGCCCCGAAACGCTTGTTCAGGCGATCGATGATAATGGAGCTGAGCATCCAGCCCCGCAGGCGCCGCGCGGCCTGGAAGCCCCGGCGATGATCCGTGAGGTAGGTGCCCGGGTGGTGCGCGAACCCGGTCGCTTCACTCAGCAGTTCGGCGTATCGATCGGCCTGCTCGCCGGGCCGCTCCGCCCGAGCCAGTTCCACCTCCCAGAGGAGCCGCGCGGCATCCCGGCGCAGCCGGTAGAGCCTGAGGAAACCCGCGAGCTGCCGATAGTCCTCCAGCACGGCGCCCTCGAGTCTCGTCACGGATTCGATCCAGCCGCGATCCAGCGTCAGCGAGTCGAATACCAGACCGAAGGACTCGCCGATCGAATCGTCTCCCAGCACCCGCTCCTCCCACGAGAGCGCGGTGGATGCGTGCGTGTAGTGGAGCGCGTGGCCGGTTTCGTGGAGCAGCCGCCGCGCGTCGATCCAGCCGCCGAGCGGACACACGACGAGCCGCACGTCTCCGGGCACGTCGATGACCGCCGTGAACGACCGTTCGTCCTTGAGTGGTCGCCGGTCGATGTCGACGCGCACGGACCGATCGAACACCCGACCCAGCCCCATCACTTCCATGGCGCGGCGAACATGCGCGGCGAACGGCTCGATCTCGAAGTGCCGCCCGAGCCAGCGCATCCCCATCAGCCACCGCGCGTCGGCTCGCGAGGGCGCCCCCCCGCTCGCGTCGAGGCGACGGTCCGTCTCCGCCGCGAACATCTGCCGATAGCGGGCTTCCGTTCCCTGCAGGATCGCGGTGGCGTCGCGCTCCAGGCGGGCCAGATCCAGGCCGGCCAGCCGCTCCCGCGACTCGGCGTACGCGCCCAGACCGAGCTGAACGACCGCCTCGCGCCCCCGGTGTACGACATCGAGCCGAAGCGCCGCGGCCTCTTCGATCCGGCGGTGTCGGGCCGCCTCCCAGCCCAGCCGCTCGCCCCGGTCCTCCGCGCGCACGATCCAGTCCGGGACGCGTCTCAGCGGGATCTCCTGCTCGGCCAGTGCCACGATCGCGCCCGCTTCCCACGACCGCAGTTCGTCATCGAGCGGGGCGAGTACGGCGTCGATCTGCTGGCCCGCGACCCAGTTGAAGAGCGTCTTCAGGCGGCGGCGCTTATCTCCGTACGCCTCGGAGAGGTCGCGCTGGATGGCTTGGAGGACTCCGGGACTGAGGAGAAGTCGATGTTGCCGGTACAGCGACGCGAGCGACGACCGCTCGTCCTTTCCGCTGCGCAGCCGATAGTAGGCGTGCGCCAGGGCACCCTGCAGGCGCTGGGCCCGCTCACGGATTTCGTCGACGCGGAACGGCATGCGTCGTCGCGCCGGCTAGGAGTCGGGGCCGGCGCCGCCGATCGCGGCGCTCAGCCACGCCGCGACGCCCGACAGCGGCACGCGCGTCTGCTCCAGAGAGTCGCGGTCGCGCACCGTGCACGTCTCGTCCTCGAGCGTCTGCCCGTCGATCGTCAGACAGAACGGCGTCCCCGTCTCGTCCTGCCTCCGGTACCGTTTTCCGATCGATCCGGTGATGTCGTGGAGAACGTTGAAGGGCCCGCGCAGTTCATCGGCCAGCTTCTCCGAAATCTCCGGCATCCCGTCCTTCTTCACGAGCGGGAAGACCGCCGCCTGGAAGGGAGCCAGCGCCGGCTTGAGCCGCAGCACGACGCGCTGCTGTCCGCCGACTTCCTCCTCGTCGTAGGCATCCGCCAGCACGACGAGCAGAGTACGGCTGAGGCCGGCCGACGTCTCGATCACGTACGGCACGTACTTGCGGTTCGCCGGCTGGTCGAAGTACTCGAGCTTCTTCCCCGAGTGCTCCTGGTGGCGCCCCAGGTCGTAGTCCGTCCGGTTGTGGATCCCCTCGAACTCCTGCCATCCGAACGGGAACCGGTACTGGATGTCCGAGGCGTCCTTGCAGTAGTGCGCGAGTTCATCGGGCCCGTGCCGGTGGAAGCGCAGCCGCTCCGGCCGGATACCCAGCGTCTCGACCCACGCCATCCGCCTCTCCTTCCACGACTCGAACCACTCGTCCTCCGACCCCGGCGCCACGAAGAACTGCATCTCCATCTGCTCGAACTCACGCGTGCGGAAGATGAAGTTCCCCGGCGTGATCTCGTTCCGGAACGCCTTCCCCACCTGCGCGATCCCGAACGGGACCTTCTGGCGCACCGACTCCTGTACGTTGCGGAAGTTGACGAAGATTCCCTGTGCGGTCTCCGGACGGAGATAGACGGTCGCCGCGTCGTCCTCCACGACCCCCATGAACGTCTTGAACATGAGGTTGAACTGGCGCGGGTCCGTCCACTGGCCGGTGGTTCCGCACACCGCGCACTGCTGGGCCTCGGGCTGGCCCGCCTCAAGCTGCGGCAGGTCGTCCGCACGGAAGCGGCGGTGGCAGCTTCGGCACTCGACGAGCGGGTCGGTGAAGGCGCCCACGTGCCCGCTCGCGACCCACACCTCGGGGTTCATGAGGATCCCCGCGTCGAGGCCCACGATGTTCGGGTAGCGGTAGACCATCTCCCGCCACCAGAGTTGCTGGATGCGGTTCTTGAGTTCGATGCCGAGCGGACCGTAATCGTAGACGGACCCCACCCCTCCGTAGATCTCGGAGGACTGGAAGATGAACCCGCGCCGCTTGGCGAGGGACACGAGCTTGTCCATCAGGCCGGACGGATGGCCCGAATCGGCGTTGGAATCCGTATGCGTTTCGTCGGTCATGGATTATCGGTGGTGGCCGCTCGAGACGGGAGCGGCGGCGGAATCGGCTGGATTGACCGGAACCTCGAGAATCACGAACGGCGCGGCCCCGGATGCGAGCCGCAACGATAGCCGTGGCCGGCGGGCCGTGGCAAAACCTGCCGATCTCTGCCGGCCGCAATTGCTGGCGGTTCAATGCGCGGGGGACGAGATTCACGCCTCCGTGGCCATGGTACGTATCCCGACGGGGCGAGAGGAACGGCGGAACAGATGATCGGCACCAGAATGCAGGCGGCGCTAAACGAGCAGATCACGCAGGAGCTGTATGCGAGCCAGGTGTATCTGTCCATGTGCGCACACTTCGAGAACGAGGGCCTCCCGGGTTTCGCGCACTGGATGCGCGCCCAGGCCGAGGAGGAGCGGGAGCACGCGCTCCGCATCTTCGACTTCGTGCACGACCGTGAGGGACAGGTTTCCCTGGGGACGATCGATGCCCCGCCCTCCGAGTTCGGCACGCCGCGGGAAGTGTTCGAGGAGGCGCTGTCGCACGAGCGGAAGGTCTCCGGGATGATCGGCAATCTCTATCGCCTCGCGATGGACGAAGCGGACTATCCGGCCCAGGTCATGCTGCAGTGGTTCGTCAACGAACAGGTCGAGGAGGAGAAAACGATCTCCGACATCGTCGACCGGCTGCGGCTGGGGGGCAATGACAAGTCCGCCCTGCTCATGCTCGAGACGGAGCTGGGCCAGAGGACGGGCGACCCGGAGGCGGACGCCGCGACGTAACCCCGACGTGGCGACAATCCTCGCCCGGGGACGACAGCGGCTCAGCGTTTGCCGGTGGTCTCCGTCAGCATGCGGGCCGGTCCCCGGAGCACCTGCCCCGGCTTGGCCCCCGTCACCGAGCCGTCGAGGATCACCGGGACCCCGTTCACGATCACGTGGTGGATCCCGACCGAGTAGCGGTGCGGGTCCACGTAGTCGGCGCGGTCGATGATGCGGTCGGCGTCGAAGATTGTGATGTCCGCCATCATGCCGTTCGCGATCCGCCCCCGTTCGGACTGGCCGATCTCGTCGGCCGACATCGAGGTCATCTTCCGGATCGCTTCCTCCAGCGTGAGCACGCCCATCTCGCGCACGTAGCGGCCGAGGATGCGCGGGAACGTGCCGTAGCTGCGCGGATGCGGGAACCCGAGGCCGTAGCCGACCGGATCCCCGTCCGTCTCGAACATCGCCTGCGGGTGCTGCATGATGCGGATGACGTCCGCCTCGTCCATGAAGTGGTAGATGGCGCTGAACCCGCCCGCCAGCTGGAGTTCGATCGCGAGCTGGACGCCGGTGGCATCGTTGTTCGGCAACCCCCGGTCCGCGGCGAGGTCCGACATCCGCTTCCCGTTGTATTCGGGGAAGGCGCGAAGGGTGCGGAACTGGATCCGTGAGAGGTCCCCGCCCGTCCAGTCGCGGCGCATCCACTCTTCGGTCTCCCGCTCCACGCGCGGCCGGATCTCGGGGTCGTTCACCCGCACCCGGAACGAGTCGACCCCGCCGGCCAGCACCCATTGCGGGAAGAGCACGCTGGACCCGGTACTTCCGGCCATGTAGGGGTAGAGGTCGACCTTCACGTCAATCCCCTCGGCCCGCGCGGAATCCACGAGCGCGAGCGACTCGACGGTCTTGCCCCAGTTGTCGACCCCCATCGCCTTGAAGTGGTTGATGTGGACGGGGAGTCCGCCCTCGGCGCCGACGCGGATCGCCTCGCGCACGGCGGGGAGGAGCCCCCGCGCTTCGTCGCGCATATGCGTGTAGTAGATGCCGCCGTACTCCGCCGCGACCTTCGCCAGTTCGATGACCTCCTCGGTTTCGGCGTAGTTGGCCGGGACGTAGAGGAGTCCGGTCGAGAAGCCGAGCGCGCCGTCCTCCATCGTCTCGCGCACGAGGTCGCGCATTTCGTCGAGTTCCTCGGCGGTGGGGGCGCGGTCCTCCATGCCGATCACCCGCTCGCGGGTCCATGTGTGGCCGGCGAAAAAGCCGATGTTGGGCGCGATCTCGAGGTTATCGATGTACTCGCGTAGCGGGTACGGCTGGTCGCCGCTGTGGAGAGAGGGCAGGATGGTCGTGATTCCCTGGCGGATGAAGTTCTCGGCCAGCGGCCGTCGGTGAACCTGGTTCTGCACGTGGTTGTGGTGGTCGATGAACCCCGGCGAGACGATGAGGCCGGAGGCGTCGATCTCCTCGGTCCCCTGCCCCGACAGCCCGCCGTCGCGCGCGACCTCGACCACGCGGCCGTCGCGGATCCCCACGTCTGCGGAGAAGCGGTCGGTCCCCGTTCCGTCCACGACGGTCCCGCCCACAATCACGAGATCGAATGGGCCGTCTGCGGCACGGAGCGCCGGGGACTCGTCCGCCGACTCCGGAACCCCGCCACAGGCGGCGAGTGCGATTCCGGCGGCAACCGGCAGCGCCCGCAGCGTTGTGAGCCGGCGCATCATCGCCCGCTGGTGCTCGTCTGCGCGCGGGCCGTCTCCCACACGGGGACACCGTCGCGCTTGTAGACGATCCCGTCCTTGATCACGTCCGTCACGTATCCGAGCACGTTGATGTCGAAGAGGGGGTTGCCGTCGACCACGATGATGTCGGCGAGCTTGCCGGGTTCGATCGTCCCCGTCTCCCGGAGTCCGAGCACCTCGGCCGAGACCTTCGTCGCCGCCGAGATCGCCTCGATCTCGGTCATCCCCATGTCGACGAGCGCCGACACCTCACGCCATGCCGACTCCGCGTGGAAGTTGAGGGGCGAGCCGGTGTCCGTCCCCATCGCCATCAACGCGTCCGCTTCGATGAATTGGCGCGCAGCGCGCTCGCTGTTTCGGATCTGGCGCGGGGTGCTGCGAAAATAGGACTTCCTCCAGAAATCGTCCTTCGTATAGGAACTCAGCACCTGCTCCCGGATCGGCTCGGGGAAGCTGTTGATGATGTCCGGATCCCACAGGCGCTCCGGAAATTCGAGCGTGGCGGGGTAGACCCAGATCCGGTGCGCGATCGTCTGCACGACCGGGATCCCCTCCATCGCGATGTGGTCGACGAGTTCCTGCGAGTAGGCGGGGACGCTGCCGCCCGAACCGGCATGCTGGAGCACGTCGCAGCCGCCGCGGATCGCCCCCCACACGACCTCCTCCTCATAGACATGACAGTGGATGGGGACGCCCGCCGGGCCCGCGACGGCCTTGATCGCCCGCATGTCCTCCTCCGTCGTCCCGATCCACGTCTTGATCACGTCGACCCCGGCGTCGATGAGCTCGCGCGTCCGCTCGGCCGCCTCCTCGGGCGAGCGGTGAAGGACGCGGAGTTCGTCCGGGAGGAAGTTCCACGCGTAGCGCGTGACCCAGGGGCCGCTGACCAGGAGTCGGGGACCCGGCACTTCGTTGCGGTTGACCCGGTCGCGGAAGGCGAGACTCGACATCGGCGCCGCGAGGTCGACGCCCGCAGTAACGCCGGCCATGAGGAGCTGCTTTGCCGATGTCTCGTACACGAGGTCGTCGTTCCCCGCGAACCACGGGAACCAGTCCGAGTACTCACCGTGGCCGAGGATCATGATGTGGACGTGCGCGTCGACCATCCCCGGCATCATCGTCTTGCCCCGGGTGTCGATGACCTCGGCGCCCGGCGGGATGTCGATCTCGGCCGCGGGCCCCACGGCGACGATCCGGTTCCCCTCGATGACGACGGCCGCGTGGTGGATGGGATTCGCCTCGTAGCCGTCCAGCAGCTGGCCTCCGACGAGCGCGATCGTCCGGTCCTGGGCCGTGGCGGGCGGGACCGCGCTGAGCGCGGCGAAGGCCGCGAGCGCGAGAACCCCGGCCAAACGGGGGAGTCTGCGGGCGGAAGTCATCTGTCCTCCTCTGCCTGCGCGGGCTGGGTCGATGGGCCCGTCAAACGTGCGGCGCGCGGAGGCGGGGCGGCAATGGCCGCCGGGACGCGTCCGGAACGTCCCGGAGCCCGATGAGGCTCCGTTGACCGATCGCGCCATCCTGAGTTTCGGAAGCGCCGGCGTCACGCGTTCGCGCAGTGTAACGCCGAGACCCTACGTTGGATCGACGATCACGGAGGTTTTGGACATGACCCGTATCGATCACGCCAGACGGCTCGGAGGGCGAGCCGTTACCTCTCCGGATCCCGCGGAGACACGCCCGTGACCGGGGAGATGATCGCAATCATCACGGCGGCCGTCGCCTTGGCCGCGCTACTCGTTCCCGGCCAGCGCGGCATGCGGAGCGACATCAAGAAGCTGCTGACGACAACCAGTCGGACCGAGGGGCGGCTGGAGGGAGTCGAGCAACGCCTCGGCACCGTCGAGCAACGCCTCGGCACCGTCGAGGAGCGCCTCGGCACCGTCGAGGGCGAGGTTGCCGCGGTGCGGACGGAAGTGGCGCGAGTGGAGACTCGGCTCACGATGTGCATCGGGAAGCTCGAGGCCGAACTCAAGGAGCGTCTCGCCCGGCTCGAAGGCTACTTCGAAGCCATGGGAGCCGGGGGCCGCGCGACCCGGAAGCGACCCGCCAAATAATCGGAGCGGCTAGACTCCGCGGTAGGTTGGGTCGCGCTTCTGGGCGAAGGCCTCCAGGCCCTCGCGCCAGTCCTCGGAGTCCATGCAGGTGAAGAGCGCCTCGGCCTCGAGCCGCAGCGCCTCCTCGGCGTCGACCGATTCCGCCTGATCGAGGAGCCGCTTGGCAAGGCGCATCGAGATCGGGGCGTTTCGGGCCAGTCGCCCGGCCAAGTCGAGGGCGGCCGGGAGAACCTCCTTGGCGGGGAGCACCTGGTTCGCCAGTCCCCACGCGCCGGCCTCCTGCGGGGTGAAGTAGCGCCCCAGCAGGATCAACTCTGCCGCGCGCGCGTGCCCGACGCGCCGCCTGAGCGTGTAGGCCGTGCCGCCTCCGATGAACGTCCCGAGCGCGACCTCCGGCATACGGAGCTTCGCCTCCTCCGCCACGACGACGAAATCGCACGACAGCGCGAGTTCGCAGCCCGCCCCGATCGCGTGTCCGTTCACGGCCGCGACCACCGGCTGCGGCAGAGTCTGGAGGGCGCGAAACACGCGCTGGCTCGTCTCGATGTAGGCGCGGCGCCGTCGCATCGAACCCGCGGGCGCGGCCCGCACTCCGCGGTACACCCGCTCGCCGGTCTCAATGTAGGCGCGCCCCCCGTCCCGGCTCGGCACCTCGTCGCGGTGCGCCTTGAGGTCGGCCCCGGAGCAGAACCCTCGTCCCGTGCCCGTGACGATCACGACGCGCGTCTCGAAGTCTGCACCGATGCGCTCGAGTTCGGCTTCCAGCGCCTCGTACATGGGGAGGCTGACGGCGTTGAGACGGTGGGGACGGTTGAGGCGGAGGATCCGGACGGGACCCTCCGCCTCGACCAGAAGCGGAACCTCGGCGGCGGCGTTCAGCTTCCCGCGTCGTCCGTCGTGGTGACGGGTTTCGCGGGCTTCACGTGCATCTCGAGCCAGCGGTCGGTCTCCCACAACACGTGCAGGACGGACTCACGCGCCGCGTAGCCGTGGCTCTCGGCGGGCAGGAAGACGAGCCGGGCCGTCGCCCCGAGCCCCTTGAGGGCCGCGTAGAAGCGCCGCGACTGGATGGGGAAGGTGCCCGAGTTGTTGTCGTCCTCGCCGTGGATGATGAGGATCGGCTCGTTCACCTTGTCGGCGTGCATGAACGGCGACATGTACAGATAGAGGTCCGGGTCCTCCCAGAAGAGCCGCTGCTCGCGCTGGAAGCCGAACGGCGTCAGCGTCCGGTTGTAGGCGCCGCTGCGCGCCACGCCCGCCCGGAAGATGTCGGAGTGCGCGAGCAGATTGCCGGTCATGAAGGCGCCGTAGGAGTGTCCGCCCACGCCCACCCGTTCCGGGTCAACGACGCCGCGCCGCACGCCCTCGTCGACCGCGGCCTGGGCGTTCGCCACCAGCTGTTCGCGGAAGGTGTCGTTGGGCTCCGCGTCACCCTCGCCGATGACCGGCATCGACGCGTTGTCCAGCACCGCATAGCCCCGGGTCACGTACGGCACGGCGCCGCCGTACGGGATCCGCGTGAACTGGTACGGCGAGTCCCGGCGCTGGCCGGCGGCCGCGGCGCTCTTGAACTCGGTCGGATACGCCCACACGAAGGTCGGGAGCGGGCCGTCGCGCTCCTGGTCGTAGTCCGCCGGCAGGTAGAGCGTGGCCGAGAGCGGGATGCCGTCCCCGCGCTCGTACTGGATCGCCTCCTTGCGGACCCCCGCGAACTGCGGGTACGGGTGCGGGAACTCGGTCACCGCGCTGATCGTCCCCCGATCGAGGTCGCGCAGGAAGTAGTTCGGCGGCTCATCCACCGACTCCCGCCTCGTCATCAGCCGCCCGTCCTCGAGCAGCGTGACCACGCCCTCGTAATACGGCGCCTCGGAGCGGAACAACTCCACTTCCTCTCCCGTCTCGAGGTTCCGCTTCCTGAGGAAGGGACGGTTGCCCTCGGGCGAAGCGCCCTGGCCGGCCAGATAGAGCGAAGCCCCGCTATCGGCGGTCATCAGGACGCCCTGGCCGCGCGCGTTCGTCGCGAACATCGGGAAGCCGGGGTCGTTGTACCGGTCCTCGGTCTGGAGATCGAAGATCAGCTCCATCTCTCCGGGGGCGTCCGGATCGATGCGATAGGTGCGCTGCTGGCGAGTCGAGAACCAGTTCTCGCTTACGAGGGCATAGCCTTCCTCCGCCCACATCACGCCGCCGTAGCGCAGCGGGAGCGCGGCAAGTTCCATCGGCTGGCCGGCGAAGGGCGCCGCGTGCGAGAACACCTTGTCGCGGATGTCGGCCTCGGCGAGGGCGTCGCCGCCGTCCTGTGCCTCCGTCCAGTACAGCGTCGCGTCCGCGTCGGCGCGCCACGAGATCGACCGCACGCCGGTGGGGACGGACCCGAACGAGGTGGGGACGCCGTCCTGCAGCGGCAGTTCCGCGACCTGGTGCACCACGTTCCCCTGCGCGTCCCACACCTCGATCGTCCTAGGGAAGCGGGAGGCCGGCACCTGGTACGAGTAGGGTCGGTGAGTCGTCTGGACGAGCAGGTGCTGGCCGTCCGGAGACGGCGTGGCGCCCGAGAAGATCGACGGTTCGCCAACCATGGACGCCGACCCGTCGAGACCGATGCGGGTCAACTGCGCCGTCGAGTAGTACTCGTAGAGCGCTTCATCGTGCTGGTCCTGCAGCAGATCCTGGTACGTGCGGGCGGGGGCCGCCTCGCCCGAGGTCTCCTCGATCATGGGCGCCGTCGGCACCATCGGCTCGGCGGGCGCCGGGCCCCGGCCGGGCGGAACCGCCATGGCGTAGAGGAAGTCTCCTTCCGGCGACCAGTTGAAGGGGGCTCCGAAGCCCACGTTCACCATGTCGAGGTCGGACAGGCGCCGCGCCGCGGCGGAACCGACATCCAGCACCCAGAGCTGCACGGCGGAGTCGGTGTCGTGCGTGAACGCCACCGTACTCCCGTTCGGCGACCAGCGCGTGTTCCGGATGCGCGGGTTCTCGGGGAGGCCCGTCACGGCCCGCTGCTCGCCTTCCAGCGTTCGGAGCGCGAGACCGTTCGAGGGGCGGGAGCGGCTGGGGCCGTTCGTGCGCGGATTGATGCGCAGTCCGGCGATCCGCAGTTCAGGCGCGGCGACCTCGCCGATCGACGGCAGACTGGGCCGCATCGTGAGCAGCATGACGGATTCGTCGGGGCTCAGGCTAATGCCCGGCGTGACCGGGGCATCGACCAGCGCGGCGAGTTCGTCGGCCGGCGTCTGGTAGCCGTCGGCCCCCTCCTGCGCAACGAGGCCCTGCGGGGCCACGGGAAGCAGGAAGACGAGCAACAGGGAAAGGAGGAAGAGTCGTGGGAATCGGACGCTGTCGGAATCGGCACGCATGGCACTGGCTCCAGCTGGTGACCGGGGTCGTGTAACCGGGGTGTTAGACCACCTTGGCATAGTCCGAACCGCCCTTGACGCACGCAAGACGCGCGGGGGACCCCCGGGCTGCACCGGACCAGCCTCTCCGATGGGGGTCGCTGTCGCGCTGGCCGCGCTTTCGATAGCGTTTCCGGGTCGGCACGCGGGAACCGCGTCGCGGGCGTGTACAGGTCACAAGGGAGATACGGAATGATGGACGGACGTAAACTCCGGCTCTACGCGGCGGGCTCGCTGCTGGCGGCCGGGCTCGTCGGCTGCGCGCCGGAAGGCGACGCCCCGGACGCCGCGGAGACCGCCGAGGTGGGGATGGACGAAACCGCGCAGGTGGCGCTCGGGCCCGTGGATGGGCACGACCTGCCTCCCGCGGACCTCGAGCGCGTGGTGGCCGGCGGATCCGCGCCCGACTTCACCGCCCTCTCGAGCACCGGCGAGCCAGTCACGCTTTCCGACTACCGCGGGGAGAAGGACGTCATCCTCTTCTTCTACCGCGGCCACTGGTGACCGTACTGCGCAAAGCAGCTCGGAGAGCTGCGAGACTTCATGACCCCCGAACAGCGCGAACGGACCCAGCTCCTGGCGATCGCCCCGGACAGCCCCGAAGACATCGGGCTCATGGCTGAGCGCGTGCTGGAGGACTACGACTATGCGCTCGACTTCCCGCTCCTGTCCGACGACGGTTCCGCCATCACGAACCGCTACGGACTCCTGAACGAGGGCGACGGGCGGGGACGCCAGATCCCGCACCCGACGACCTACGTCATCGACATGGAAGGGACGGTGCGCTGGAGCTTCACCGAGGTGGATTACACCATCCGCCCCGAGCACGCCGACATCCTCGCCGCGCTCGACGCCCTGGACCCGTAGCAGGGCGTCGAGCGCCGGCGAGCTACTCCGAGGAGTCGCCCACGAATCGGCAGCGGCCCATCCGGCAGCGGACGCCGGTCAGCTCCTGGCTCAGCCGCTTGAGCTGGGCGCGCGCCTCGGCGTCGTAAGCCTGGGCGTTGGCCTGGGCGGGCCTGAGGCCGCTGAAATACTGCCCGCTCTCGAAGTCGTCGGAGTCGACTACCTGCATCGTCGCGTCGGCCCCCTCGGCGATGGTGGCGCGCGGGGTCGCGCCCAGCCGCCGCACCATGCCGGTCGGCATGTAGGTCGCCGGATGGAGTGAACCGACCACGATACCGGTCCCGTCCAATTCCTCGGCAAGGTCGTGGGTGAACATGATCTGGGCGAGCTTGCTCTGTGCGTAGGCGCGGCGCCCGCTGAAGTTGTTCTCGATCATCACGTCGTCGAAGTCGATCGGCGTCTGCGCGCCCGACGACACGTTCACGATGCGCGCCGGCGTGCTGGACAGGAGGCGCGGCATGAGCATGTGGGTGAGGAGAAAGGTGGAGAGGTAGTTCACCTGGAAGCGGTATTCGTGCCCGTCCTCGGTGACCCATCGCTCGTCCGGGGCCGAGCCGAACCCCGCATTGTTGATGAGGAGGTCCAGGCGCTCGTAGTCGGCCAGCAGCGTCTCGGCGAACTCGCGCACCTGAGCGAAGGAGGCGAAATCCGCGCGGTAGAAGCGCGCGCTCCCCGGGCCCGCGGCGTTGATCGCCTCCACTACTTCAGCCCCGCGTTCCTCGTTGCGTCCGTGCACGATGACGTGATCGCCGCGCGCACCCAGCCGCAGTGCGAGCTCCCTGCCGAGTCCGGAGGTAGCCCCGGTGACGAGGGCGATCTCCTGTCCGGGAGCCGGCGCAGCGGTCGCCTGTGCTTGCACTTCGGTGGCGAAGGTCGGCCACGCGGACAGGAGGACGGCAGCGGCCAGCGTCTTCTTGAGTGTCGTGCTGTTCATGGTGCCAAGTCTCGCGTTCTCGAGTGATTCGGTCAGGGGACGAGTTCCTCCTGGACCAGGCGCGCGATCCACAGGCCGGAATGGAGGTCGGAGGTGAAGATCCGGCCCTTGAAGAGCTGCGCGCCCCAGGTCATCGACCAGTTCGGGACGGCGGCCTCCGGCGATGAGGTCTTGATCGCGCCGATCTCACGGCCCTGGCGGTAGAGGTCGCCGCGCAGTTCGCCCGAGATGTCCAGCACCCGCAGCCCCGCCTGGTAGTAGCCGACGTAAAGCCGGTCGCGGTCGTCGCTCCACAGGTTGTGGGCGCCGGCCTCTGGCACGGTGTAGTGGGCGACCTTCACCGGTTCGTCCATGTCGGTCATGTCGAGCACCTCGACGAAGCCCCGCGCCTCGATGGGGCCCAGGGCGTTCGCATCCCAGTCCGACGGGTAGATCTCCGCCGCGACGAACAGATACTTCCCGTGTCGCCAGGCGACGTGCGTGTTCCCCTGCCCCGAGACCCAGCGTGAGACGAGCTTCGGATCGCGCGCCGTGCCGCCGTGCGTCCCGGCCCCCGCGTCCAGGATGTAGATGCCCTCATTCCAGAACGAGGCGTACGCGTAGCCGTCCTGCACGATGACGTCGTGCAGGCTGCGGACAGGCTCGTCGTGCACCCAGCGGTTGATCTCGCGCGGGTTGGCGGGATCGGCGATGTCGATGATCACGAGTTCGCTCGTCCCGTTGTGGCAGGCGTAGACGAGATCCTCATCCCCCAGGATCCAGACGTTGTGCACGCCCCCCGTCACCGTGTCCGTGTACTCGGAGAGGATGGTGGGATGGGCGGGAGTCGAGAGGTCGAGGAAGACGATCCCGTTCCGCCGGCTCGACGCGCCTTCGCGGGTGACGATCCCGAGACGATTGTTGGGATGGATCTTCACATCGTTGATCCGGCGGGCGTCGAGCTGGATCGAGTCCGTTAGGACGGGACTCGTCGGGTCCGTCACATCCCACACCTTCATCCAGTCGTGGAAGAAGGTGCCGAGATAGGCGTAGTCGCGCCCGTCGACGCCCTCGAAGACCCACGTGTCTCCGGCGCGGTGCGTGGAGGTGATCCCGCTTCCGACGAGTTCGAGGCGCGCGGTGTGGCGGCGGGGGCTCACGCGTACCGTGACGGTCCGGGCGATCGACGGGCCCGCGATGGCCGTCACGTGGTAGGTGCCGGGGTCCTCCGCGACGAAGAGCCCGCGTCCGTCGACGGGTTCGACGCTCGCCCCGCTCGGCGTGACGCTCCACAACGGCGCCAAGGGGATGTCCTCGCCGGCCCCGGCGCGGCCGAGCAGCCGAAACACCGCGACATCTCCCGTCGAAAGCGAGCTCACATCCCCGGCCGCCACCAGCTCGTAGTCCTCAGCCGGGTTGGGCTGTACCGTGACTTCGACCTCCGTCGCGGCGGCTCCGGCGGAGACCGTCACCACCGTCTGCCCCGGCCCGTGGCCGAGGACGCGCCCGGCTCCATCCACCGTCGCGACGCCGGGATCGGCGGAGGCGAACGCGAACTCGATGTCTTCCACGGCCCCGCCCAACTCCGTGTAGGCGACGACATGAAGGGCGGCAGTCGCTCCCGCGTAGAGGGGGCCGACGACGCGGGCCTCGATGCGCTCCGCCTCCAACCGGGGGACACTGATCGTGACCCAGCTTGGCTGCCCCCGGAACATCGCCGCCACGCGGGACTCGCCCGGCCGCACCGCCGTCACCAGGCCTTCGGGCGTCACCGTCACGCCGTCGTCGGCCGCGAACCAGCGTACCTCCGAGGCGGCGCCTTCGTCCGCTGTTCCCCGGATCTCCGCGGTGAGCTGGAAGGACGCCCCGACCTCGAGTTCGAGTTCGGCCGGGGAGGCGACCGCGTGCGCCTGCTCCTGGGCGGTCAGGGCCGCCGGGACCGCGACTGCGGCGCCCAAAGCAAAGGTTGAAGCGAGAAGGGCGGAGCGGAGCGACATCGTGATCCTCCGTGTGCGGATGCAAATGGACCGGGCTCGCAAGCTCGGGTCGACGGACGCGAGCGGCAACAACCCGCGTGGTTGACCGGGCATGGACGGGGTGGGAGCTTCGGCCCCCATGGAGACGCTCGACGCCGGATACGCGGCCGGGAGACCCTCCTTCTCGGAGGAGGAAGCGGCGCGGCTCGTCCTGACTCGCTGGGGCGTGGACGGGAGGGCCCGCGAGTTCGCCAGCGAGCGGGACCGGGTGTTCGAGATCTCCAAGCGGGACTTCGACGGGGTAGCGGACGGGGGCCCGGACGGTTCCGGGGTCCGTGGATACCTGAAGGTCTCGAACCTGCTGGAAGACCGCGCGGTCCTCGAGGAGGAAGCGGCCATGCTGGCGGCTCTCTCCGAGTCCCAGGCCTGCTTCACGCTTCCGCATTGGCGCAGCACTTCCGAGGAGGCGGCCTCCGCGGACGCGTCGTCGGGAGGCCGCCTCGTCGAATGCACGATCGGCGGACGTGCCCACTTCGCCCGGTTCCTGGAGCCGGTTCCGGGGATTCCGCTGGACCGCTTCCGGCCGCACGGACCCGAACTCCGCCGACAGATCGGACGCCTCACGGGGATCTTCGATCGTTCCTCGTCGAGGGTGCCGGGCGCCGACCGCCCGATGATCTGGGACCTTCGTGGCGCCGCCTCCCTCATCACGGAGAACCTGGCCGCGATCCACGGGGCGGCGCGGCGCGAAGTCCTCGTCCGAGTCCTCGAGCGGTACGCCGCGGTCGTGCAGCCGCGGGCCGGCGCGTTGCGCGAGAGCCTGATCTACAACGACGCGAACCCGGCCAACATCCATGTCGACCCCGGGCGCATGAAGGACGGAGCGCCGCACCTGGTGGGCGTCGTGGACTTCGGGGACGTGATTCGGTCGTGGACGGTGGCGAACCTCGCCGTGGCCTGTGCATACGCCGGGTTCGGGACGCGCGACCCGGTAGCCGCCTTCTGCGACGTGGCGCGGGGATACCTCGCCGAACACGAGGTCACGGAAGCCGAAGCGGATGTCCTGTATGAACTGGCACGCCTGCGCCTCGCGCTCAGCGTGACGGTGTCGTCGGTTCGCGGCGCCCAGGAGCCGGACAACGAATACCTGCTCGTCAGCCAGACGCCCGCATGGGACGTGCTGGAGCGCCTGGAGGCGACGCCCCCGAACCTGGGGCGCTACCGGCTGCGGGACGCGTGTGGCCACCCGCCCTGTCCTGCGACGAACCGCGTCATCTCCGTTCTGGAGCGCGCCGCCCCGAACGCCGCGCCCGTGCTCGATCCGGACCCTCGTTCCACTCCGCTGGTCATGCTGGATTTGAGCGTAGAGTCGGGGGACGACGGCGGGACCTTCGATCCCACGGATCACGCGAAGTTCTCGCAGCGTCTGTTCGATCGGATGCGGGACGCCGGGGCGGAGATCGGCGTCGGCCGCTACGACGAGGTGCGGTGGTGGTACACGGGCGAGGCCTTCCGCGCGCCGGGGAACGAGATGGACGAGTGGCGCAGCGTGCACCTCGGGGTCGACCTGTTCGCGGAGCCGGGGACGCCGGTTCTCGCTCCCATCGAAGGCCGCGTGGTGTCCGTGCGCGACAACGCCGAGCGGCTCGACTACGGTCCGACGGTCATCCTCGAGCACAAAACGGAAGATGCCGAAGGGTCGGTGCGATTCCGCACGCTGTACGGCCATCTGTCGGCGGAATCGCTCACCGCCGTGGCGCCGGGCGACACCATCGAAGCGGGACGCACGATCGGCTGGATCGGCGCCCCGCCTGGCAACGGCGACTGGGCGCCCCACCTGCACTTCCAGATCTTCATCGATCCGCTCGACTACGACGGGACGTTCCCCGGCGTGGCCGCCCCGAGCGCGCGCGATGTCTGGACGGCGGTGAGCCCCGACCCCGACCACCTGCTTCGGCTCCCGTGCGAGGCCACAGCTCCGCGCCCCCGCACCCATGCTTCGCTTGTCGAGGAGCGGAACCGGCGGCTGGGGCCCTCGCTGAGCCTCTCCTACCGGCGGCCGCTCCACATCGTCCGGGGCCGGGGCGCCTGGCTGTACGACATCGACGGCCAGCCCTACCTCGACTGCGTGAACAACGTGGCGCACGTCGGACACTCGCACCCGCGCGTGAACGAGGCGGCGCGCCGGCAGATGGCCTCGCTCAACACGAATACGCGCTACCTGCACGAGACGATTCTCCAGTACACGGAGCGGCTGACGGCCCTCTTCCCGGCCCCGCTCGACGTGTGCTTCCTCGTCTGCTCGGGTACCGAGGCCAACGAACTCGCCCTGCGCATGGCCCGGACGCACACCGGCAAAGTGGGGGCCGTCGTCCTCGACGGGGCGTATCACGGCAACTCCAGTTCGGTCGTCAACCTGAGCCCGTACAAGTTCAACGGTCCGGGCGGGAAGGGGCTTCGCCCCTGGGTGCGGATGGCGCCCATGCCGGACACGTTCCGGGGTCTCCACTGCGGGCCGGACGCGGAGGTCGCACCCCTGTATGCGGCGTACGTGGGCGCGGCGGCGCGGGCGCTGGAGACGGAGCCCACCTGGTTCGGGGACCGGCCACCCGGCGCGGCCGCCTTCTTCCACGAATCGATCCTCAGTTGCGGCGGCCAGATCCCGCTCCCGGCGGGGTACCTCACGGCTTCCTACGCGGCGGCCCGAGAACACGGCGCCGTGTGCGTGGCGGACGAGGTTCAGGTCGGCTTCGGCCGCGCGGGATCTCACTTCTGGGCCTTCGAGGAGCACGGCGTCGTCCCCGACATCGTGACGCTCGGCAAGCCGATCGGGAACGGGCACCCCCTCGCCGCGGTGGTCACAACGCGCGAAGTCGCCGAGTCTTTCGCCAACGGGATGGAGTATTTCAACACCTACGGCGGGAACCCGGTCTCCTGCGCCATCGGCCTCGCCGTCCTCGACGTGATCGAGGAGGAGGGTCTACAGGAGAACGCGGCGAGCGTCGGAAAGCGCCTACTGGAGGGTCTCGAAGACCTCCGCGACCGTCACGGCCGGGTGGGGGACGCCCGCGGCCGCGGCTTGTTCACGGGCATCGAGTTCGTGCGGGAGGGAGACGATATCGAACCGGCCGCCAACCTCGCCGATGCGGCCGTCCAGCGCATGCGCGACAAGGGAATCCTCCTGAGCACGGACGGTCCCGACCACAACGTGATCAAGATGAAGCCCCCGCTCGTCTTCTCCGAAGCCGACGCGGATCTCCTCATCTCGGGCCTGAATGAGGTCCTCTCCGAGACCGCTTTCCTGCGCTGAGGGGGACGCATTCGCTTCACGAAGTCCGGGGCGGCCCTACCGGCCGCCGTCGGTGGCGGCGGTGCGCTCGTCGTCGTGGGTGCCCCAGCGCTCGAACCACTTCCTGAGGATGAGCTGCGTGCGCAGGAAGTTGGACGGCAGGCGCGACGTACCGTGCCACTCGCCCTCGAACTGGACCATCGCCGTCGGCTTGTTCTGCGCCTTGAGCGCCTGGTAGAACTGCTCGGTCTGGGACATCGGCGTGCGCAGGTCGAGGACGCCCGTCATCAGCATGGTCGGCGTCGTGACGTTGCCCACGTACGAGATCGGCGAGCGACGGATGTGCTCGCTCGGGTCCACCCACGGGAACTCCCGGAAGTCGGCATACCAGCGCAGGTAGTTGCCATCGACCTCGTTGGGGAAGTTGAACCAGTTCACCACGGGACAGTTCGCCGACGCGGCCCGGAAGCGGTCCGTGTGCCCCACGACCCACGACGTCAGCACCCCCCCGCCCGAGCACCCGTAGACGAACATGTTGCTGTCGTCCACGTAGCCGCGGGAGATGACCTCGTCCACGCTCGACATGAGATCGTCGAAGTCGTGGTTCGGATAGTCGTACTGGATCGCGTTCCCGAACTCCGTCCCGTAGCCGGAGCTTCCGCGCGGGTTGGTGTAGAGGACGACGTATCCGTTCGCCGCGTGCTCCTGCCACGAGAAGTTGAACCCGCCGTTGTACATCCCGTGCGGGCCGCCGTGAATCACGAGAATGAGCGGATACTGGTTGGAAGCGTCGAAGTCCGGGGGCTTGATGACCCAGCCGTGGATCGCGAGGCCGTCATGGGACGACTCGCTCCAGACCTGCTCGACTTCACCCAGCGTCACGCCCGCCAGCACGTCGGCGTTCACCTCCGTGAGCCGGGTGCGTTCGTCGGGTCGATCGACCGGGAAGACGTGGATGTCACCGGGTTCGTGCGCGTCGCCCCACATGCCGACGGCCATGCCGCCATCGCTCACGTCATTGAGGCCGAACATCTGCGGGCCCTCGCTCATCGCTCGCACTTCGCCGTCTACCGAGGCGTAGTGGATGTTGCGATAGCCGTCCGCCGTGGCGTCGAAGTAGACGCCGTCTCCGTTCGGGGCCCAGTGCAGCGCCCCGGGACTGCGGTCCATTTCCGCGGTGAGGGCGCGCGAGTTCGACCCATCCGCGTTCATCACATAGACGGCCGACTCGATATAGTCGAACGTCGTGGTGTCGTGTCCCACATAGGCGATCATGCTCCCGTCGGGCGACGGGACGGGCCGATTGTCCGGTCCCTTGCGGGTCGTGATCTGGCTCATTGAGCCGGACTCTGCGTCGAGCCGATAGATCTCCGTTTCCTGCCAGCGGTATATGGCGTCTTCGATGATGAGACTGCTGAAGAGGAGTGACTGTCCGTCGGGCTCCCAGACCGGGACCCCGTAGTTGTAGTCACCCTCGGTGAGCTGGCGCGGCGTCCCGCCTTCGGCCGGGACGACGAAGATGTGCTGGTACTTGTCGCCCAGGAATCCGACGCGGTCCTGTCGATAGACGAGGCGCTCGATGATGCGCGGGCCCGGCGTCCACGTCGCCCCCTCCGGTTTCGGGAGCGAGAGGGACCAGTGGCGTGACGTGGGCTGCTCCGCCCCCACGCGCATCGTGAACGAGAAGCGGGTTCCGTCGGGCGACCAAACCAGGTTCGAGGGGCTGTCGGTGAGCCGCGTCACCTGCGAGACGGCGCCCTCGGCGTCCATCCAGCGCACGAAGATCTGCGTATTTCCCTCGTCGTCGGGCGCGAGGAAGGCGAGCCGGCTGCCATCGGGCGACCAGCGCGGCGAGGACCCGTCCACGAGGTGGCGCGGACGACTGCCGTCCGAGTTCACGATCCAGATCGAGGACTCCCACGCGTCGTTCATCTTGTCGACCCAGAGACTCTCATAGACCACCGAGCCGCCGTCCGGCGAGATCTGCGGATCCTGGACCCGCTCCCAGTCGAGCCAGGACTCGAGCGCGAGAGCGCCGTCGGCCTGCTGGGCAGCCAGCGTCGAGCCGGAGACGCCGAGGCCGCAGAGGGCCGGGAGAGCTGTGAGAGCGAAGAGATGACGGAAGAGGGCGCGGCACGTAGCGGGGGCGCGCGTGTCCATGGGTACCTCCTGGTCTGATGGGCGCCGGGGCCTCTTGAAACATGGTATGCGCCACGCCGCGTGCATAGACCGCGCGGCATTGCGCGGCGTATGTTGCCTCAGTGAACGATCGCGGTTGCCGCGCGGGACGCGGCGGCCCACAAGCCGGGAGGTTTCCGTGACGACTCGCACGCCCACCGACGCGACCCGCCTGCCCGACCGTCGCAGATTCCTCAAGCGTGCCGCCGCGGGGGCGGCCCTCGCGGCCACGCCGGCCTGGACCTTCGCCCGCTCGAAGCCCGCCCTCGGCCTCGAGGACCTGTCGGCGCGGCGAGACCTCACGGGTACGGAGGACGAATCTTTCTGGGAGATGGTGAAGGGCCAGTTCCCGCTTCGTCCCGGCCTCATTCTCGTGAACGCGGCAAACCTCTGTCCGTCGCCCTGGCCGGTGCAGGAGACGGTGTTCGGCTACACGCGGGACATCGATCAGGACGCCTCGTTCCACAACCGGGCCAAGTTCAACGCGCTCGCCACGAAATCGGTGGAATCGCTGGCCGAACTGCTCGGCGCCTCACCCCAGGAGATCGTGATCACCCGCAACACCTCGGAGAGCAACAACGCGGTGATCAACGGACTCGTGCTGGGCGCGGGGGACGAGGTCGTGCTCTGGGATCAGAACCACCCCACGAACAACGTGGCCTGGGACGTCCGGGCCGACCGCTTCGGCTACAAGGTGATCCGCGTGGCCACGCCCCCGGCGCCGAAGGCTGAGGATGAGTTGATCGACGCCTTCGTGAACGCCTTCACGGACCGCACCCGCGTGCTGGCCGTGACGCAGATCTCGAACATCTCGGGCGTCGAACTTCCGGCGCGCCGCCTGTGCGAGATCGCGCATGAGCGCGGCATCTACGTCCACATGGACGGGGCCCAGAGCTTCGGCGCGGTGGCGGTCGACCTGCACGACATGGGCTGCGATTCATACACGGGCAGCGCCCACAAGTGGTTCTGCGGGCCGAAGGAAGCCGGTGTCCTCTACGTACGGGCGGACCGGGTCGCCGAACTGTGGCCCAGCGTCGTGGGGGTGGGCTGGGACGGCGCGATCGCCGGGGGCGGGGCCGACAAGTTCGGCACTTTCGGGCAGCGGGACGACGCCGCGGTGGCGGGCGTGGGGAAGACCGTCGAGTTCCACCAGGCGATCGGCGCGGCGGCGATCGAGGCCCGCATGCGCGCTCTCGCGGCCGGGCTCAAGGCGTCGATCCGCGAGCGGATCCCCGAGGTGAAGTTCCACACTTCGGACGTGCCGGGCCTCGGCGGCGGCGTCGTCATCGCGGAGCTGGGGGTCGACGATCACACGGAGATCTACAACCGGATCTACGAGGAACACGGCGTCGCGGGCGCGCTCCGCACGGCGCAGTTCCCCGGCATCCGGCTCTGCCCGCACATGTACAACACGATGGCCGAGATGGAGCAGGTCGCCGATGCCCTCGCCGCATCAGCCTAGGACGCGGCGCTTCCGGGGCTAGAGTTCGCCGCGGTTCTTCGCCCAGCGCGCGTAGTGGCAGGCGCGGGCGGTGAGGGCCATGTAGGTGAGTGACGGGTTCTGGCAGGCGGAGGAGGGCATCGCCGCGCCGTCGATCACGAACAGGTTCGGCGCGTCCCACGCCTGGTTGTAGCCGTTTAGGACGGAGGTCGCCGGATCCCGTCCCATGCGGGCCGTCCCCATCTCGTGGATCGTGAGGCCGGGCGCCGTGAGATCCGTGAGCAACTCGATGTCCACGCCGCCGCCGGCTTCCAGCATTTCCGCGGCGCGGTCGGCGCTGTCCCGCATCATCAAGCGTTCGTTGTCGCTCCACTCGCAGTGGATGCGAAGCGCCGGGATCCCCCACGCATCGACCCCCTCCGGGTCCAATTCGATGTAGTTCTCCTCGCGCGGGAGGCACTCGCCGAAGGCGCCGAGTTCGAACTCCCACACGCCGGGTTCGGTGAGCTGGCGCTTGTACTCCGCCCCGAACCCGGGCATGTCGAGGCCGCGGCTCCAGCCCTGTCGGGTGGACCAGCCCTGATAGCCGTAGCCGCGGATGAAGTCCGGGGACGGTTCCGTCACGTTCCGGAAGCGCGGGATGTAGATCCCGTTCGGGCGCTCGCCCGTGTAGCCGTGATTCTCCCAGCCCGGAAACTTCGCCTTCGCCCCGGTGCTCATGGTGTGGTCCATGAGATAGCGGCCCAGGACACCGCTCGAATTCGCCAGCCCGTCGGGGAAATCGGCGGACTTCGAGTGGAGGAGGATCCGCGTCGACTCGAGCGCCGAGGCTCCGAGCATCACGATCTCCCCGAAGAACTCCAGGTCCTCGCCGGTCTGACGGTCGATGACGCGCACGCCCGTGACGCGCCCGCGGGCGGGATCCCAGATCACGCTGTGCACGACGCTGTCCGGGCGTAGCGTCATTCTCCCGGTAGCCTCGGCGGCCGGGAGCGTGGCGTTCAGCGAGCTGAAGTAGCTTCTCGTGCGGCAGCCGCGGTGGCAGGGACCACAGTAGTGGCAGGCGCTCCGCCCCTTGTGGTCGCGTGTGAGGACGGCCGTGCGTCCGATCGTCATCATTCGCGTATCGCCGAAGTCGCGCGCGATCGCCTCCTTCACCGCGTTCTCGACGCAGGTCATCTGCATGGGAGGCAGGAGGACGCCGTCGGGCAGCTGCGGCAGGCCCTCGGGACGGCCGCTGATGCCGACGAACTCTTCGACGTGCGCGTACCACGGGGCGAGGTCCGAGTAGCGGATCGGCCAGTCGACGCCAATCCCGTCGCTCGCGTTGGCCTCGAAGTCGAGGTCGCTGAGGCGGTACGACTGACGCGCCCACATGATCGAACGGCCGCCGACCTGGCGGCCACGGATCCAGAGGAACGGCTTCTCGTCGGGGGTCGTGTACGGGTTCTCGATGTCGTTGACGAAGAACTTCCGGCCCATCTCATCGCAGGCGTAGCACTCGCGCTGGACGGGCTGCTCGGCCGCGAGCGCCTTGCGGTCGTTCCAGCCGCGATACGGCATGCGGTACGGGGGCACGTGTTCCACGTAATCCCGCTCGGGGACGATCATGGGGCCAGCCTCGAGGACGAGCGTCCGCAAGCCCAGTTCCGTAAGTTCCTTCGCGGCCCAGCCGCCCGTGATGCCCGAGCCGACGACGATCGCGTCCCAGACTTCCTGTCGGCGGCCGACCGCCGGGGCGCGGCTCACTGCTGACCCCCGGTACGGCTCTGCTGCCGGCTCTGTTGCTGGTTCTGCTCGCCGGGGCGGCCCTCTCCGGTGCCGTACTGGTCGAGGATGACGCAACCCTCGAAGGCTCCGGGGATGATCCGGTATCCGAGCGTCCGCAGACCGACCTGAGACGTGAAGTAGCCCGCGAGCGTGAAGCGCTTCATGTCGTAGAAGAAGGTCCGACGCTCGTCTTGAGCGGGGTCTTGGCGGAGCCGGTCGAGCTCCTCGTCCATCCGCGCCACGAGTTCCGCCTGCTGAGCCGGGGTGCAGTCGGCGAAGTCGGCGCCGTGGGCGGCCCGGGCTGTGGGGTCCACGGCGTCCAGGCCGACGAGGAAACGGTCGCGGTCCGACGCGTCCAGCCAACCGGTCAGGAGTGCATCGACGAATGCGGTAACGCCCGCCTCGCTCGCGCCGGGCGTGTCGGTCCGGGGGATGATGGTCTCGGCGAGCGCCGTCACCGTCCGCGCCTGCGCGGGCGTGAGCGTCGCGGGCGGCGCGCCGCCGACCGGGCCCGTGACCGCGCGTATGCGCTGCCCCAGCGCCAGGGCCTGCGCCACCGCGCCCCCCGGCACCAGGAGCGGCGCGCCCGCGGCCGCACCGATGATCTCGAGAGCCCTGCGCCGTCTCACAGTCGGTCCTCCTCGCCGGCATCGACGCGCGCGCGGACGGCAGGATGCCGCCTCGCTCCGCCATAATAGGCCGAGGCACGCCCGGCGCGAAGACCGCCCCCCGGACGACGGATCGACGGCGGCCGGGGAGCGCGGCATATTGCGGCATGGACAGACCGATGAAGCGACGAAGATTCGTGCGTAATTCACTCGGAGCCGGCCTCTTGCTGACGAGCGCGGGTCGCGCGGCCGCCGCCGGGATCCGGACGCTACCGGAGGCCTGGGGACTCCAGCTCTACACCGTGCGGTCGCTGATGGCGCGCGATGTCGAGCGCACCATCGCCGCCGTCGCCCGCATCGGCTACGGCGAGGTGGAGTTCGCCGGCTACTTCGGCCGCTCGCCCGCTCAGATCCGCGCCACGCTCGAAGCGGAAGGTCTCACGGCCCCTGCGGTGCACCTGTCGCTCCAGGAGTTGCGGTCGAGCTTCGAGGGGGCCGTCGATGCCGCCGCCCAGATCGGGCACCGATACCTCGTCCTGCCCTACCTGGCGGGTCCCGAGCGGCCTGGAGCCGACGGCGCCACGGGAACGGCTCTGGTCGACGGATACCGCCGCCTCGCCGACGAACTCAACGGACTCGGGGCGCGGTGCCGCGATGCCGGACTTCTCTTCGCCTACCACAACCACGATTTCGAACTGGAAGAGGTGAACGGGCTCCGCCTCCTCGACGTGATGATCGAGAACACGGACCCGGAACTGGTCCGCTACGAGATCGACCTCTTCTGGATCGTGCACGGTGGCGGCGACCCGTTCGACTACTTCGAGCGCTACCCGGGGCGCTTCGACCTCTGCCACGTGAAGGATCGCACCGCCGATGGCGAGATGGTGGACGTGGGCGCGGGCGTCATCGACTTCGAGGCGATCTTCGCGCAGTCGGCCCAGGCGGGGCTCATCCACTACTTCGTCGAGCACGACACGCCCGGGGATCCGATGGCGTCGGTCCGGATCAGCTACGAACACCTCGCGTCACTGGATGCCTGAGCCCCCCGCCCCCCCCGACGGGACGCCCGTCAGCCGCCGTGACGCCCTGCGCGCGACGGGCGCCGCCTCGCTCGGTCTCCTGGTCGGAGGCGCGGGAAGGCCGGCGTCGGCTCTCGGCCGGGCCCCCGGCGAAGCCGCCACCCCGGGACAGGCGGCCGGCATCACCCAGTCCGTCGCGCGCTGGTGTTTCGAGGACATCCCGCTCGTCCCCTTCTGCCGGGGCGTGGCCGACATGGGTCTCACGGCGATGGACCTGCTCCTGGTCGAGGAATGGCCGGTCGCGCACGACCACGGCCTCACCGTCTCTTGCGGCGACGTCGCGGCGGGCACGATCGAGGACGGCCTCAACGAACCGAGCAACCATCGAGGCATCATCGAGGCCTTCGAGCGCCACATCCCCCACGCGGCCCAGGTCGAAGTGCCCAACGTCATCTGTTTCTTCGGCAACCGCCGCGGGATGGAGGACGCCGTCGGGATCGAGAACTCGATCCGCTGCCTGCGGGAGTGCGCCCCGATCGCCGAATCCGAGGACGTGACGATCCTCGTCGAGGTTCTGAACTCGAAGCCCGGCGGACACGTCGACTACATCGGCGACCACATGGACTACGCGCTCGAGATCATCCGCGCCGTCGACTCGCCCCGCGTGAAGATCCTCTACGACATCTACCACATGCAGATCATGGAGGGGGACATCATCCGCACGCTCACGGATGCGAGCCCCTGGATCGGCCACTACCACACCGGCGGGGTCCCGGGACGGGCCGAGATCGACGGGACGCAGGAACTCAACTATCCCGCGATCGTGCGCGCCATCGGGGACACCGGTTTCGAGGGCTTCATGGCGCACGAGTTCATCCCGCGGAGCGGCGAACCCCTGCGCTCGCTGCGCGAAGCCGTGGAGTTGTGCGCCGTCTGATTCGAACCGTCAGGGACGGCGACTCCCGGCGCTCCGCGCCGGCCTCCGAGCCAGCGCCGACTGCTTCTTTCCCAGCCACAGCGAGATCATCAGCCACAGTCCGGCCAGCGGGACCATGGTCAGCGCCAGCGCGGAGCTTCCCAGCCCGAGCGCGCGCAATCCCGCGAAGGACCACACGCCGATCTGGTCGCCCGCCCGGTAGACGAACAGGTCGTTGAAGTTCTTGGCCTTGTACTTGTCCCGACGCGGAAGGACGGTGTAGAGCACCTCCCTCGTCGGCACCGCGAGCGCAAAGTTCCCGGCCCTCCGCAACACCTGGAACACCACGAACACCGCGAAGACCGGCGCCGCCCCGAGCGCCAGGAAACCGAGGACGCTGAGCACGGGCAGGATCCCGAGCGCGAGGCGCACGCCGAGCCACTTCAGAATGCGGCCCGTAAGAAAGAGTTGAGTCATGAGGGTGAGCAGGTTCACCGCAAGGTCGATGAGCGCGAAGACCGAGGTCCGCTCCGCGCCCGTCTCGAACGTCCGCGAGACGATCTCCGCCTGGATGTTGTAGAGGAAGGTGGAGCCGATCGTGAACAGCAGCATGAAGGCGCCGATCCCGAGCAGGTAGGGCGAGGCCAGGACCCGCCGAATCCCCTCCAGCGGCGAGCCCCCGATCACCTCCTCCGCATCCCTTCCACCGCCTGCACCATCCGAGCCGTCGCCGGCAACGTCACCCGCGTCAACCGCAGCCCGGGGGGTCGTGCAGCGCGAATCCAGCGCCTTGAGGCAGACGACCGCGCCCTCGAGCAGCAGCACCGAGAACAGAAGGAGCGTCGCGGGCGACAGGAACCCCACCAGCAAGGCCGTGATCGAGGAGCCGACGATCCCGCCCACGGTTCCACCCACGCCAATGAGGCCGAAGAGTCGCCGGCTCTGGCGCTCGCGGAAGATGTCGGTCATGAACGACCAGAAGACGGAGACCACGAACAGGTTGAAGACGCTGATCCAGACGAAGAAGGTCCGGCCGATCCACACCGAAGCGGCGCCGTCGGTCACGACCTGCAGCAGCACGAAGTAGACGAGCAGGTTCAGCATGAAGAAGCGGTACGTGAGCGTCACGAACCTCCTGCGGGTCCACCGGGACACGACCGCGGCGAAGATGGGGTGGACGAGGAGCATGGCGGTCAGCGTGCCGGTGAAGAGCCACGGGATGTTCTCGACTCCGCCCGCCACGGCCATCTCCTCGCGGATGGGCCGGATCACGTAGTACGAGGAGAGAATGAAGAAGAAGTAGAGGGCCGACAGGAGTACGAGCCGGGCCTCTTCCGGACGGGCGCCCGTCAGCCACGCCGCGAGCGTGCGCGGCTCGCTCTCCGGGGGTGGGGTCATGCGGGGGAAGCTCCGGGGTGGCGCTTCATTGTGCCTCTGCTTGCCGGTCGATGGAGAAAAGGATTCTCTTCAGAGGATCTCGGAACCTAACGGTGGGAGCGAACGTGGCCAGCTTGCCGGAAGTTGTCGTCAGCTTCGGAAGGCGGATTCTCAACATGAGGCGGGGCGAGTTCAGCCTCGCGGTGTTGTCCGCGCTCTTCTTCTTCCTCGTACTCTGCGGCTACTTCTTCCTCCGTCCCGTGCGGGAGGCGATGGGGGTCGCCCGTGGGATGGGCGACCTGCGCTGGCTCTTCGCCGTCACATCGGTGGCGTCGCTCGGCGCCGTCCTTGCCTTCGGGGGCGTCGTCGCGCGCACGAACCGCCGGCGCTTCATCCCCGTGGCCTATCTCTTCGTCATTACCTGCCTGATCGGTTTCGCGACGCTCCTCATCCTGGACGCGCGCGCGGGCGGCGGCCTCATCGGCACCGACGCGGAGACCGGCCTCTCGCGCGGCATCGGGTACACGTTCTACGTGTGGCTGAGCGTCATCAACCTGGTCTCGACCAGCGTGTTCTGGGCCTTCATGGTCGACGTGTTCGACGTCGATCAGGGGAAGAGGTTGTTCCCCTTCATCGGGATCGGAGGCACGCTCGGGGCGCTCGCCGGGGGCGGCGGCGCGAGCCTGATCAGCGGCCTCACCGACAGCCCCTACCTGCCCGCGGGCCTCATGCTCATCGGGGCCGGCTGCTTCGCGCTCGCGATCGGCGTCATGCTGATCCTCGACGGCACGGCGGGCCGCTCGAAGCTGTCCCGGCTCGAGACGGCTACTGCAGCGGGAGCGGAAAGCGGCGGCGGGAGCGCACCGGGCGCCAGGATCGGTGGCGCATTCTGGGACGGCGCGCGGGCCGTGGCCACATCGCCCTACCTGCTCGGCGTCGGCCTATGGGTCGTGTTCATGGCCGTGTCGAACACGCTGATCTACTTCACGCAGGCCAACGTGATCCTCGAGGCGACGGACACGTTCAGCCAGCGGGTGGGAAGCTTCGCCAACTTCGACTTCCTGGCGCAGGCCGCCACCCTGTTCACGCAGGTCTTCGTCACGACGCACGTGATCCGGAAGCTCGGCGTCGGGTGGACGCTCGCCATCCTGCCGGTCGTGACGGTGCTCGGGTTCGTCGTGCTCGCCGTGTGGCCGATCTATGGCGTGATGATGATCTTCCAGGCCGTCCACCGGGCGACGCGGTACGCGATTTCGCGGCCCTCGCGCGAAACGCTGTTCTCGGTCGTGCCGCCCGCGGAGAAGTACAAGGCGAAGCCGATCGTCGACGTCTTCCTGTACCGGGGCGGTGACCTCGCCGGCGCCGGAATCGACAGCATGTTCGCGATGCTCGGCCTGACGCTAGCCTGGGTGGCGATGTCCACGGCGCCGCTGGCCGGGATGTGGATCGTACTCTCCGTGGCGCTCGGACGGGCCCAGGCGCGACGCGTGGATTCCTGAGCCGCCCGACGGTGCCGATGCTGCCCGACGATCTCTTCGGGCCCGGGTCGCCGCTGCGGGTCATCGGCCACCGGGGGGCGGCGGCGTTCGCGCCCGAGAACACGCTCCCTTCCTTCGAGCACGCGGTGCGCGTGGGGGCCGACGCGGTGGAACTCGACCTGCACCGGAGCGCCGACGGCCACCTCATGGTCATCCACGACCCCGGCCTCGACCGCACCACCGACGGGACGGGGCAGGTGGAGGAGATGACGCTGGACGAACTGCGCCCCTTCGACGCCGGCTACCACTTCACGACCGATAACGGGAAGACCTTCCCGTTCCGGGGAAAGCGTGTCGGCATCCCCACCCTCGAGGAGGTGCTCGAGGCGCTGGGGGACCTCCCGGTGGTTGCGGAGATCAAATCTGCGGCCGCGGGGCACGAGCTGGGGGCGTGGCTGCAGAGGAGCCGGAACCGCAGGGATCGGGAGCGGATTCTGGTGGGCGGCTTCGAGCGCAGGGAAGTGGAACCCGCGAGCCGGCACGCCCGTTGGCGCTGCGCCTATCAGGACGAACTCCGCACGTACGTCGTCCTCGGCAAGTTCGGCCTTGGAGGCCGGGTCGCGCCGGCCAACTGCGATGCCGCCATGCTGCCCGAACGGCAGGGCGCGCTGCGCATCGTCACACCGCGGTTCGTGCGGCGCGCCCACGCCGACGGCATGGGCGTCTTCGTGTGGACCGTAAACCACCCGGACGACATGCGGCGCCTCCTCGACTGGGGCGTCGACGGGCTCGTGAGCGACGCCCCCGGGCGGGCGCGGCGGATCCTCGACGAGAGGGAAGTGGGGGGAGATGCCGCAGCCTGAGACGCGGCTGCGCACGATCCTCCACGTCGACATGGACGCGTTCTATGCCGCCGTCGAGATGCGCGAGGATCCCTCGCTGCGCGGGAAGCCGGTCATCATCGGATCCGCCCCGCACAAAGGCCGGGGCCGGGGCGTCGTCTCGACCGCGAACTACGAGGCCCGGCGTTACGGCATCCATTCCGCGATGCCAATCTCGCAGGCTTGGCGCCGCTGTCCCGAGGGCGCCTACGTGCGCCCGCGGATCGGCTTCTACGCGGAGATCTCCGGGCGAATCTTCGACATCTTCCGCTCGTTCACCGACCAGGTGGAGACGCTGTCGCTGGACGAGGCGTTCCTCGACGTGACGGCCAGCCGGCGGCTGTTCGGCACCGGGCCCGAGATCGCCGCGCGGATCCGGCAGCGGATCGCCGAGGAGGAGCGGCTCACGGCATCGGTCGGCGTAGCCTCCAACAAGTACGTGGCGAAGGTGGCGAGCGACCTGAAGAAGCCGGACGCGCTCGTCGTGGTGCCGCCGGGGACCGAACGCGAGTTCCTGGCGCCGCTCTCGGTAGCGCGACTCTGGGGCGCGGGGCCGAAGGTGCAGGCCCGCCTGGCCCAACTCGGCCTGAAGACGATCGGGGATCTGGCGCGCAACAAGCCCGAGTTCCTCGAGGCGTCCCTGGGCCGGAAGCTGGGGCGACGGCTGCACGAACTCGCAAACGGGGTCGACGTACGGCGGGTCGACCCGCGGCCGGGGCGAAAGTCGCTCGGCAAGGAAGTGACTTTCCCGCGGGACGTCGAGGATCGCGCCCGCGTCGAGCGGACCCTGCTCGCCCTGTGCGAGGGAGTGGCGCGGTCGCTCCGAAAGAAGGGGATCGCCGGGCGCACGGTGCAGCTTAAGCTGCGCTGGGACGGCTTCGAGACGCACACGCGCCAGCGCACGCTCGAACGGCCGGCGGACATGACGGAAGCGATCTGGCCCGTCGCCCGGGAGCTGTTCCGGAAGGCGGACGATCCCCGCCGGCTCGTGCGGCTCATTGGCGTAAGCCTCTCGGGCTTCGATCATCCGGAGGGCGAGCAATTGAGACTGCTCGACGACGATGACCCGGCCTCCGGCGACGCGGTCCACCGGGAGCTGGCGAAGACGATGGACACGGTAGCGGACCGGTTCGGCCGCGACGCTCTGAAACGGGCCGCCCTTCTCGATTCCAACGTGCGAGGCACGTAGCGAGGCACATGACCATGCAGGTATTCCCGATTCCGCCCGCCTCCGGGCGCGGCATCATCTGGTTCTTCGTCATCATGATGGTGGTCCTCGGCGCCGTGACGCTGATGATGGGCTGGGCGGCCTGGTCCACCCGCAACAGCCGCGCCGAGGTCTCGCCCGCGGGGCTGAAGCTGGTGGGAGACCTCTGGGGCCGGACGATCCCTCTCGACCGTCTCGAACTCCACGAGTCGCGCGTGGTCGATCTCCGTGGCGAACCCGATCTCGTTCCGCGCCGGCGCACGATGGGGACGGCGCTCGGCGGTTACTCCGCCGGATGGTTCCGGCTGCGGAGCGGGGAAAAGGCCCTCCTGTACCTCACGGACCGGCGGCGGGTGGTGTACATTCCCACGCTCGACGGATACTCGCTCCTCCTGAGCCAGAGTGAACCCCGCCGCTTCCTGGACGCCCTGCACGACGCGACGGGCGGCACGGCCGGAAACGCCGACGAAGCCACCGAAGGAGAGTGACCACGGATGCTCCCGACACGCGCTGAGGCGCTCGCGATCGTCCACGAATACACCGAGAGTCCCGGGCTCCGGCGCCACATGCTGGCGGTGGAGGCCAGCATGCGGGCCTACGCGAACAAATTCGGCGAGGACGAAAACCGTTGGGGCGTGGCAGGACTGCTCCACGACTTCGACTACGAGCGCTGGCCCAACCACGACCGCGCGCCCGACTCGGAACATCCCTCCACCGGGGTCGCCATCCTGCGCCAGAAGGGTGTGGACGAGGACATCCTCGAGACGATCATGGCCCACGCCGATTACACGGACGTGGAGGCCACGACGCTGATGTCGAAGACGCTCCGGGCCGTGGACGAACTCACCGGTTTCATCACCGCCTGCGCCCTCGTGCGGCCGACGCGACTCACCGGCATGAAGACGAGGTCGGTGAGAAAGAAGATGAAGGACAAGGCGTTCGCCGCAGCCGTGAGCCGCGACGAAATGCTCGAGAACTGCGCCGAACTGGGCGAGGACATGGGCGAGCACATCGCCTTCGTGATCGCCGCGATGCAGGTTGCTGCGGAAGACCTCGGCCTTAACGGCCCCGCCCCCGGCTGAACGCCGTGGAACGCGCCGCCCGCTTTGGAGGTGACCGAGCATGACCACGACGACGATAATCATGATGATCGTCATCCTCGGCTTCGTCTGGGGAGGACTCGCCGTCCTCGCGTCGATCGCCTGGCGCAAGGAAGGCGCCAAGGGAGGAGAGGGCTAACCCCCCGTGACGACCGAGAGCACCCTGCGGCGGGTGTCGGGCCGGCCGGGGACCCGGGCTCTTCTCGCGCCGCTCGCGGTGTTGGCGTTTGCTTCCTGCTTCCTCCCCCGCCCGATGCGGCCGCCCGAAGCCACGCCGGAGCCCGTAACGGGTGCGGTCGTTCGCGACTCGGCAGCAGTGGGCGCCGCGGGCCGGGACTCGATCGCGGAGGCACAGAGAGAGGCTGCAAGGCAGGACTCGATTGCGAGGGCGCAACAAGAGACCGCACGGCAGGACTCGCTCGCGAGGGCGCAGAGAGAGGCCGCACGGCAGGATTCGCTCGCGAGGGCGCTACAAGAGGCCGCACGACAGGATTCGATCGCGAGGGCCGAGCAAGCCGCAGCCGCGCGGCGAGACTCGCTGGAAGCGGCTCGGCGCGATTCGCTGGTCGCCGCCGCCCGACGCGACTCATTGGCCAGCATCGAGGTCGCTCGCGCTGCGGACCGAGCGGAGTTGGCGGAACTCCGCGAATCGGGTCCCGCCTACGTGCCCTCCGAGGAGGCGGCTCGTCTCGTGTGGGACACCGATGCCGAGGCCGCGCTGGCGACGACCCTGCTTCCGGTGATCCGCGCCGAGGGACTCGACGCGGACATCGCGGCCTCCATCTGGCTCCTCGTGCGCGCCGACGGGAGGGTCGAAGCCACGGCGATCCAGACCACCTCCGGCGACCAGGCCTTCGATCAGGCGGCCGTGCGGGCGGCCCGCCAGTTTCTCTTTGCGCCCGCGCTCCGCGACCGGCGCGCGGTGCCCGTCTGGGTCCTGCGCGAAGTCTCACTTCTCATGCGGTAGCCTGCGGGCCCCTCACCCCGCCGCTTCACCCCGCCGCGGGGGGCTGCGATCCGCCGTCCGACTGAATAGCTTGCGCGCCCGATGCCACGCCGCGACGACATCTCTTCGATTCTTCTCATAGGCTCCGGACCGATCGTGATCGGCCAGGCCTGCGAGTTCGACTACTCCGGGACGCAGGCCTGCCGCGCGCTCCGCGAGGAGGGATATCGAGTCATCCTCGTGAACTCGAATCCCGCCACGATCATGACGGACCCGGACATCGCCGACGCGACCTACATAGAGCCGCTGACGGCCGACTGGGTCGAGCGGGTGATCGAGGCCGAGAAGCCCGACGCGCTCATTCCCACGATGGGCGGCCAGACGGCGCTCAACGTCGCCCTCGAACTGGCGGAACGCGGGGTGCTCGACGAACACGGGGTGGAGCTGATCGGCGCCGACGTCCGCGCGATCCAGCTCGCCGAGGACCGGGAACAGTTCGCCGAAGCCATGGAGCGGATCGGGCTCGCCCTGCCTCCCGGCGGCTTCGCCCGCTCCCTCGACGAGGCGCTCGAACTGGTCGAGGAGACGGGATTCCCCGCCATCATCCGTCCCTCCTTCACCCTCGGCGGCACCGGCGGCAGCACCGCCTACAACCGCGAGGAGTTCGAGGATCTCGTCCGCGCCGGCATCCGCTCGTCACCGATCGGAGAGGTGCTCATCGACAAGAGCATCATCGGCTGGAAGGAGTTCGAACTCGAGGTGATGCGGGACCAGGCGGACAACGTCGTCATCGTCTGCTCGATCGAGAACTTCGACGCCATGGGCGTCCACACGGGCGATTCGATCACCGTCGCGCCGGCGCTCACGCTTTCGGACCGCGAGTACCAGGCAATGCGGGACGCGGCCATCGCCTGCATCCGGGAGATCGGCGTGGACGCGGGCGGCTGCAACATCCAGTTCGCCGTGCATCCGACGACGGGGGAGATGCTCGTCATCGAGATGAACCCCCGGGTGTCCCGGAGTTCGGCGCTCGCGTCCAAGGCGACGGGCTTCCCGATCGCCCGCATCGGCGCCAAGCTCGCCGTCGGTTATCGCCTCGACGAGATCCCGAACGCGATCACGCAGGTGACGCCCTCCTGCTTCGAGCCGGTGCTCGACTACATGGTCGTGAAGATCCCGCGTTTCGCGTTCGAGAAGTTCCCCAAGGCGGACGCCACGCTCGGCGTGCAGATGAAGGCCGTGGGCGAGGTGATGGCGATCGGCCGCACGTTCCAGCAGGCCTGGCTCAAGGGCTTCCGCGCGCTCGAGAACGGGCGGACGGGGTGGCTGCCTTCCCCGGACCCGGATGAGGACCGGCTCGAGGACGACGAGGTCGACACGGTACGGGCCGCGATCCGCACCGCGACGCCGGAGCGCCCCTTCCAGCTTTATCGCGCCTTCCAGGCGGGCCTCTCCGTTGCCGAGATCAATCGGATCACCGGAATCGATTCCTGGTTCCTTTCACAACTCGAGGAACTCGTGCGCGAGGGCGAGGCATGCGCGGCAGGTGCGGAGGTCACGCCCGAGGACATCGAACGGTTGAAGCGAATCGGCTTCGGCGACGCGGAGATGGCACAGTTGCGCGGGACAACCGAGGCTGCGGTGCGCGAGCTGCGCCAGGCCGCGGGGCTCCGGCCCGTCTACAAGACCGTCGACACGTGCGCGGGCGAATTCCCCGCCGCCACGCCGTACCTCTACTCGACGTACGAGGACGAGAACGAATCCGAGCGCTCGGACCGGCGCAAGATCATCATCCTCGGCAGCGGCCCGAACCGCATCGGACAGGGCATCGAGTTCGACTACTGCTGCGTTTCGGCCTCGCTCGCGCTGCGCGAGGAAGGGTTCGAGACGATCATGATCAACTCGAATCCCGAAACCGTCTCCACCGACTTCGACATCTCGAACAAGCTCTACTTCGAGCCGCTGACGGTGGAGGACGTACTCGCGATCGTGGAACAGGAGAAGCCGGAGGGCGTCATCGTCCAGTTCGGGGGACAGACGCCGCTGACGATCGCGCGCAAGCTGGAGCAACTCGGTGTCCCCATCCTGGGGACGAGCGTCGAGTCGATCGACCGCACCGAGGACCGCCGCCGGTTCGACAAACTCTGCCGCGAACTGGGCGTTCCCATGCCTCCGGGCGGCACGGCGACGAGCATCGAGGAGGCGCTGGAGATCGCGGAGGAGATCGGCTATCCCGTTCTCGTCCGGCCCAGCTACGTGCTCGGCGGGCGCGCCATGGAGATCGTGTACGATCCGATCTCGCTACGGGAGTACTTCGCGCGCGCGGTGCAGGCCTCTCCCGAACATCCCGTCCTCCTCGACCGATTCCTGGAGGACGCCTTCGAGGCGGACGTGGATGCGGTGTGCGACGGTGAGACGGTCGTGATCGGCGGGATCATGCAGCACATAGAGGACGCCGGCGTGCACTCCGGCGACTCGGCCTGCGTCCTGCCGCCCTATCTCCTGCGCGACATCGACATGGAGGCCATGCGCCGCTTCACGCGGGACTTCGCGCTCGCGCTCGACGTCCGGGGCCTCATCAACGTGCAGTTCGCCGTGCACGAGAAGACGGTCTACGTGCTCGAGGTGAACCCGCGCGCGAGCCGGACGGTGCCCTTCGTGAGCAAGGCGACGGGGGTCCCGCTGGCCCGGGTGGCCGCGCGCGTCCTTGCCGGGGTGAAACTCGCCGACCTGGGCCTCGGCGACGAACTCGTCCCGCACCAGGTCTCGGTGAAGGAGGCGGTGCTCCCCTTCGACAAGATCCCGGATGCGGACACCGTGCTCGGGCCGGAGATGCGGTCCACGGGCGAGGTCATGGGATACGCAGACAGCTTCGGGCTCGCGTTCGCGAAGTCGCAGATCTCCGCCTACCAGGCGCTGCCGACGGAGGGGGCCGTCGCGATCACCGTGCACGATCAGGACAAGCCGAACATGGTGCCGATCGCGCGGCGCTTCCATGAACTGGGCTTCTCGATCTTCGCCACCGAGGGGACGGCGAAATACCTGCGCGGGCGGGGAGTCCCCTGCGAGCGCATCCTCAAGGTGCACGAAGGGCGACCGAACCTCCTCGACCGCATCGTCTCGGGCGAGGTCCAGTTGCTCCTGAACACGCCGCTCGGAAAGCACGCACAGCACGACGACTACATGATCCGCCGTGCGGCCGTCGTCCGGCGGGTGCCCTACACGACAACCCTTTCCGCAGCCTCGGCCGCCGCGGACGCGATCATCGCCCTCCGCCACCGCCGCCACACGGTCCAGAGCCTCCAGACGCGGGACGTGGTGGAGGTGGAAGAGGACAGGCTCACGAGGACCGCCGGCACCGTCTGACCTTCCCGCGGGAACGTCCCCTCCACAGGTCCACCTCAATCCGTTGCATGTTTATGCATATTCTTGTATATATTCTCGCTCGCCGTGAGTGACGTCCTGGCGCGGGCCTCACTCCGTGAACGGTGCACGCAACTGCCACCTCGGGATCGAGCATGACGAAGAAGAGCGTGAAGCGGGTCGCCCTCGCCTATTCCGGCGGCCTCGATACATCGGTGATGGTCACCTGGTTGAAGGAGAATTACGACTGCGAGGTCGTCGCGGTCGTCGTGGACGTCGGCCAGAAGGAGGACTTCGAGGCGGCTCGCGAGAAGGCGATGGCCACGGGCGCGATCGCCTGTCGAGTCATCGATTTCCGCGAGGAGTTTCTGACCGAGTGTGCCTTCCCCGCACTGAAGGCGGGGGCCGTGTACGAAGGCCGCTACCTGCTCGGCACCTCTCTGGCTCGGCCCGTGATCGCGGCGGCTCAGGTCGAGGTCGCGCGCGAGTACAACTGCGACGCGGTCGCGCACGGGTGCACCGGCAAGGGCAACGACCAGGTCCGCTTCGAACTCACCTACCAGGCGCTCGCTCCGGAGCTGACCGTGATCGCCCCGTGGCGCGAGTGGGAGATCACTTCGAGAGAAGACGCCTTCGCCTATGCCGCGGAGCGCGACATTCCCGTGCCGGGCAGCCCCCGGAAGCTCTACAGCATCGACCGGAATCTGTGGCACACGTCGTTCGAGGGCGGGATCCTCGAGGACACGACCGCGGCGACGCCGGATGAGTTGCGGGAGTTGACGGTCGATCCGGCCGAAGCGCCGGACGCGCCCGAAGACGTCGTCATCTCGTTCGAGTGCGGCGTCCCGGTGGCGCTCAACGGTGAAGCGCTCAATCCGGTGGCGCTCATTCAGGCTCTGAACGAGAAGGCCGGGGCCCACGGGGTGGGGCGCGTCGATCTCGTCGAGAACCGGCTCGTCGGCATGAAGAGCCGCGGCGTCTACGAGACGCCGGCGGGGACCGTGCTGCTCGCCGCGCTGGCCGATCTCGAGTCGATCTCGCTCGACCGGGACACGGCGGGCTTCAAGCGGGGGATCGCCGACCGGTACGCGGAACTCGTCTACCAGGGTCTCTGGTTCTCGCCGCTGCGCGCGGCCTTCGACGCTTTCCTCGATGAGGCGCACGCGACCTCGACCGGGGACGTGACCGTTCGGTTGTTCAAGGGCTCCGCGCTGCCGGTGGCGCGAACGTCACCCTTCTCGCTGTACCGGGAGGATCTCGCCACGTTCGAGGAAGATTCGGTCTACGACCAGGCCGACGCCGGCGGGTTCGTCCGCCTGTGGGGCCTTCCCTCGAGCCTGGCCGCGCGAGTGCGGACGGCGGCGCGCGTGGATGGCACCGCCGCCGACTTCGCGTCCAACGGCGCGGATGCGGCGCAGATTGGCACCGCGGGGGGCACGGAGTTGGGACTGGCGGTTCCGTCGGGCGCGCCCAGGCGAGCCGGCCGGCCGCTGGTGTCCGCCCGAGGCTGACAACCCGTGACGGACGAACCCGAAGGGGGAGCGCCGGGCGACGCCCTTTGGGGGGGGCGCTTCGCGGTCCCCGTGCATCCGGCGATCCTCGAGTTCACGAACTCGCTGCCCTTCGATCGGAGGCTGGTCCGGCACGACCTCCTCGCGAGCCTCGCGCACGCCCGCATGTTGCGCGAGACGTCGATCCTGCCGAGGGCTGACAGCGACCTGATCCTGTCCGGCCTGTCGGAGGTCCTGGGCGAAGTGGAGGCGGGCGGACTGGAGGTCGAAGGGCCGGACGAGGACGTGCACACGTGGATCGAACGCACGCTCGTCGAACGCGTGGGGGAAGCCGGAAAACGGCTCCACACCGCCAGGAGCCGGAACGACCAGACCGCGATCGCGCTGCGGCTCTACGTGCGCGAGCGCCTCGAGGACGTCCTTTACGGGGTCGCGGGGCTGCAACGGGTGCTCACGGGGCAGGCGGCCTCGCTTCGGGAGACCTTCCTGCCGGGCTACACGCACCTGCAGCGGGGACAGCCGGTGAGCCTCGCACACCACCTTCTGGCCCACGTGGCCTCGCTGGCCGCGGACGCCGAACGGCTCCGGGCCGCGCACCGGCTGGCGGGCGTGTCGCCGCTCGGCTCGGGCGCGCTCGCCGGCACCTCGTTCCCGATCGATCCCGCGCGCAGCGCCGCCCTGCTCGGACTCGACCGCACCTTCTCCAACAGCATGCACATCGTCGGCGACCGCGACTACGTGCTCGACGCGGCGTACGCGTGCGCGCTGCTCGGCGTACACCTGTCCCGCTGGGCGGACGAAGTCGTGCTCTGGTCGACGCGGGAGTTCGGGTTCATCGAACTAGACGACTCCGTCTCGCAGGGCAGCAGCATCATGCCGCAGAAGAAGAACCCGGAGGCGGCCGAGATCCTGCGCGGAAAGTCGGCGCGGGCGATCGGCAACGTGACGTCGCTGCTCGCACTGATGAAGGGTCTCCCGCTCACCTTCAACAGCGACTTTCAGGAGGACAAGGAGCGCCTCTTCGACTCGCTCGACACGGCGGACTGGTCGCTCGCGGCGGCGATCGCGATCGCGCGGGGCGTGAACTACCGGACGGACGTCATGGAGGCGGCGCTCGCCGGCGGGATGCTGACCGCGACCGAACTCGCCGACCACCTCGTCCGCCGAGGCGTCCCCTTCCGCACCGCGCACCACCAGGTGGGCGAGGCTGTGAGCCTGGCCGAGGAAGCCGGCGTGGAGCTATGGGAACTCGACCTCGAAGCCCTTCGGGCCTGCTGTCCGTCGGCGGGAGACGACGTGCACGACGTGTTGCGGCCGGACGCCGCCGTCGCCGCACACGATTCGCCCGGCGGGCCGGCGCCGGTCCGCGTGCTGGAGCAACTGCAGGCCGTCGACCGCGAGGTGATCGAGCTGGAGGCGTGGCTGGACGGCCGCTCGGACCCGCCGATCCGGCGTGCCCACCTCGAGGAGCGGCTGCTGGACGCGGAGATCGCATGACGCCGGCACGCCGCAGAGCGCGCGAGCGGGCGATCCTGCAGATCATCGACCGCCGGCCGATCCGGACCCAGACCGAACTCGTGGCCGCGCTCGCGCGACGGGGCGTCGCGACGACCCAGGCCACGCTGTCGCGGGACATCCGGCGCCTCGGCGTCGTGAAGCGGCCCGGCGCGGGCGGCCCCCGGTATCACCGCCCCGAGCCGGAGACCACGCCGCCGAACCCCCGCCGGGTGCTGGCCGTGACGCTGAGCGAGTTCGCGCTGGAGGTCGGCCCGGGCGACGCGCTGCTCGCGGTCCGGACGCTGAGCGGCTGCGCCAACGCCGTCGCGATCGCCGTCGATGAGTCGGAGCTGGAGGGCGTCGTCGCGACGGTCGCGGGAGACGACACGATCCTCATCCTGTGCCGCGACGCGGAGACGCGGTCCCGGCTCGCTGCCGACCTGCGTTCGCTGGCCGGTCTCTGAGCCGCCCTACACTTCCCGGGGACCCTCAGACATCTCGGTTCGTGGCCGGATCCGCGCGGCGCGCAGTTTCGACAGGGGAACGGGAGGGCCACCCCACGCGACCCCGCGCACCACGGCGAGAACCGTGGAACGCAACAGCGTGTACGCCACGATTACGATGCCGGGCGGAAGGAGGAGGCCGGTCCACCAGGGGTGGGCGTCGTCCCTCAGTACGGTGGTCGCCGGCAACCAGCCGATGAGGAGGCAGGCGGCGAAGATGGCCGCGGGCGCGATCTCGCCGGTCGCCCACAGCAGCGGCGCCAGGACGAGGGGGGCGACGGCAAGCCACAGCAGCCCGGCGCTGGAGACCAGCGCCTCCGAGAGACGGTAGTTCCGCGCGGCGAAGAGGTTCTTTTCGGTCCCGCGAATGAAACCGCCGAGGGAATCGTACCAGGGGCACGAGATCACCTTTTCGCCGTTGAGGAAGTCCGACCGCAGCCCCGAGATCTTCACGAGTTGACCCAGCCTGAGATCCTCGTCGGGCCGCAGCGCGACGCTTCGGTGTCCTCCGATGGCGCGGTAGGCGTCGGCGCGCATGATCGTATAGGCGCCGACGCCCATGCAGGCCGAACTCCGGGGGTCGCGGACTTTCCAGAGACGCTGCGTGGCGGAGACGCAGAGGCGGAGGGCCATCATGGAGGCCCGAAGCATGCGGCCGCTGACCACGATTCCCGGGCCGGCGCTCAGATGGTCGAGGCACTCGCGCATGAGGTGCCGCACGCCGAGCGCGACGGCGTCCGGCGCGAAGCGGATGTCGCCATCGGTGAAGAGCAGAAGCTCCCCCGCCGCCGCGTCCGCACCCCGCTGGGTGGCGTGGTTCTTGCCGAACCAGCCGTCCGGCAGCTCCTCCACGTCGATCACCGAGAGCCGCTGGTCCTCCGTCGCCAATCGCGCGGCGATCTCCCCGGTGCGGTCCTCGGAGCGGTCGTTCACGAACAGGACCTCGAAGTCCGGGTAGCGGAGGGCAAGCAGCGACCGGAGCGCCTCCTCGACCGACGGTTCCTCGTTCCTGGCCGCCACGATCACGGAGAGGGGCGGAGGCGGAGGCTCGTCCGCGCGAGGCGGCGCGATTCTGTCGAGTCTGCGGACCTTGAGTTCGCTGTAGGTGACGGTCCCCGCGATGCCCGTCCACACGACCAGCGTGAGGACCGCGAGCGCGAGGAATAGCGTCACCGTCTATCGCCGTCCGGCGAGGGGCCGACCCGGCAGGCGGGGGAGAGCAGGCGCTACCGGGTGCCGCTCGTGATCGGCTGGCCGGGATAGACGCCGGGCACGATCTCCCCCTCCCGGACCACGGCCGTCCCCTCGACGAGGAGATACATGACCCCTTCCGAGGGCGCCGCCGGGTCCGCGTACGTCGAGTGGTCGATGATCGTCTCCGGGTCGAACACGACGATGTCCGCGTCGGCGCCGGCCTGCACCCTTCCCTTCCGCGCCATCACGGGCGCGAAGCCCTCCACCCGTTGCGCCGGCAGGATCGTCATCTTGGCGAGCGCGTCCATGAGGCTCAGCGCCCCACGCTCACGCACGTAGTGCCCGAGCACCCGCGAATAGGTGCCGGCGCCGCGCGGATGGATGGCGGCGTACAGATACGGGATCCCGTCGCTCGCCACGATCACGTCGGGCTGCGCGATGATCCACTCGTTCGTCTCCTCGTTCCTCCCGTGGATCACGACCCAGCCGCCCTGCTCCCGGTAGCGGCGGAAGCTCTCCGCGTTGAGCCGTTCGGGGGTCCCGGACCACTGCAGGCGGCTGTATTCCTCGTCGGAGAGCCCCTCCCACGCATCGAACAGGGCCGATTCGATGCGAGTCGAGCCCGCCGTATAAGGGTAGGACTCGGTCGTGATGTCGATCCCGCGCTCGCGCGCCCCGCGGATCATCTCCAGCGTCGTGCGCGCCATCTCGTCCGCGCTCGAGTTCATGTGGACGATGTGGAGCGAGGCCCCCGTGGCGAGCGCGTTCGCGATCACCTCCTGGAAGGCCCCCAGCGTCCCGCCCGAGTTCTCGCCCCGGATGTGGACATAGGCCGGGGCCCCCTGCGCGGCCGCGAGTTGGAAGGCCCGGTAGATCTCCGTCCGCGAGGCACCCGGCGTGTACGTGATGCCGAACCCGATCCCGAGTCCGCCTTCCGCCAGACCCGACGCCATGAGCCCGTTCAGTTCAAGAATCTGCTCATCGTCCAATTCACTGTACACGGCTTCCGACTCGAACGGGCTGGGCTCCCCCGGCGGCGTCATCGTCGAGTGCCCCGCGTCCACACCCGTGACGAGCTTGACGCGCGCCCCCGGATGGCTCACGGTCGCCCCGAAGTGGATGGGGGCCGTCCCCTCGCGCGAGGCGACCCATTCGGCCACCGGGTACACGCCGATCTCCATCTCGAGCGCCGTCGTCACGCCGTCTAGCGCCTGGAGCTTCGCGCTCACCGTATCCTGTCCGTGCGCGTGCAGATCGATGAAGCCGGGCGCGACCACGAGGCCGGTCGCATCGATCGTGTCCCGTCCCTCGACGCCTCCCTCCGACACCGCCGTGATCCGTCCGTCGGCGACCGCGACATCGCGCACGGCGTCGAGTCGCGTCTCCGGATCCATGACCCGGCCCCCGAGGATGACGAGGTCCGCGACGCCCTCCGCTCCGGCGGCTGTGTCCCCGCTCTCCGGGGAAGCGCAGGCCGCGATCGCGAGGATCATCAGCCACGCGGTTCCGAGCGTCGAGGCCCGCGGCTCGAACGCCGTTCGTCGGCCACGGCCGATGCCGCTCTCGATCGTCATGCGACCACCTTTCCCGGATTCATGAGGCCCTTCGGGTCGAGCGCCTCCTTGATCGAACGCATGGCGTCGACCGCCGCCCCGTGCTGCGCCCGCATGTAGGGGATCTTTCCGTAGCCGACCCCGTGCTCGCCGGTGCACGTGCCTCCGACCGAGATCGCCTGCTCGATCATGCGCGTATTCACCCGCTTCGCGCGGGCCATCTCCTCCTCATCGTCCGGATCGATGATGAAGAGGACGTGGAAGTTACCGTCTCCCGCGTGGGCAACGATCGGCGCCAGGAGGCCCTCCGCGTCGATGTCCTCGCGGGTCTTCAGGAGACACTCGGCGAGCGAGGAGATCGGGACGCAGACATCCGTCGCCCACCCCCGGGCTCCCGGACGGAGGGCGAGCGAGGCGTAGTAGGCCTCGTGCCGGGCCGCCCACAGCCGCGACCGTTCCTCGGCGCGCGTGGCCCACTCGAAGTCCGTCCCGCCGAGTTCCTTCGCGATCAAGCCCACTTCGGTCGACTGCTCCTCGACGCCGGCGGCCGTCCCGTGGAACTCGAAGAAGAGCGTGGGACGCACCGCGTAGTCGAAGTCCGAGTACCGGTTCACCGCGTCCATCTGCACCTCGTCGAGGAGTTCGGCCCGCGCGACCGGCACCCCGCTCTGAATCGTGTAGATCACGGCGTCGACGGCATCGGCCAGCGTCGGGAAGGAGCACACCGCCGAGGCGACCGCCTCCGGGATCCCGCTCAGGCGGAGCAGGACCTCCGTGATGATGCCGATCGTGCCCTCGGAGCCGAGGAAGAGCCGCGTGAGGTCGTAGCCGGCCGAGGATTTTCTCGCACGCCCGCCCGTCCGGATCACCGTGCCGTCCGGGAGTACGACGGTGAGGCCGAGCACGTTCTCGCGCATCGTGCCGTAGCGGACCGTGGTCGTCCCGGAGGCCCCGGTTGCGGCCATCCCGCCCAGGCTCGCGTCGGCGCCCGGGTCGATGGGGAAGAAGAGGCCCGTCCCCTTCAGGTGCTGCTCCAGCGCCATGCGCGTCATCCCCGCCTCGACGCGACAGTCCATGTCCTCGGGGTTGAGTTCGATGAGGCGCGTGAGGCCGCTCGTCGCGATCGTCACCCCCCCGCGCAGCGCGGCGACATGCCCCTCGAGCGAGGTCCCGGCCCCGAACCCGATCATGGGGACGCCGTATCGGTGGCAAGCCCCCACGACCGCCGACACCTCGGCCGTCGACTCCGGGAAGACCACCGCGTCCGGCGGTTCGTTGGCGTGGAACGACTCGCCCTCGCCGTGCTGCTGGCGCATCGCCTCGGCCGTCGTGAACCGGTCGCCCAACGCCTGTTCGAGTTCGTTCTCGAGCACCGCCGGGAGCGGGGTCCGTCTTGTCTGCGTGATCGTACTCATGCCGGACGTTGCCGCCGCCCCCCGCCGTTCGTCAAACGCGCTCCGCCGCGGGCAGTCCCGGGCCCGGTCTCTTGACCCGCGTCTGCGGCGCTCGGACTTTGCGCGCATGGACATGCGTGGAGTGATGCTCTTTCTGCATCTGATCGGGTTGGCGCTGTGGTTCGGCGTCACCTTTTCGCTCGCGATCCTCGGCGTCCGGGCCAACAAGACGGGCGACCGAAACGTGATCGCGTTCATCTATCGCGCCGGCCACAGGCTGCTCAGGGGCCCCGGACTGATCGGCATGGTGCTGACCACCGTGGCCGGGTTCGGCCTCGCCGGCCTGGGCGGCTACGGGGTCTTCCGGCTCACGCCGCATTGGCAGTTTCAGATGCAGGTGCTGGGGCTCATCGCTTTCGCCCTCGCGGTCGCGATCCAGATCCCCAACTCGGGTCGCCTCGCGCGCGCCGCCGAGGCTTCGGCCAACGCGGACGAGGACAGCGCGGCGTACCTTCGATTCCGCAAGAAGAACGCGATCGTGGCTTCGATCAACGGGGTACTGATCGTGATCGTGACGCTGCTGGGCACCATCCGCCCCATGTAGCGTCAGTCGGCTGGCGGCCCCTGGCCGGCGAGGCGTGCGAAGTGGTCTGCTCGCCGGTACGCCTCCCGGGCCCGGTCGGTCGCACCCCGTAACTCTTCCGTCAGGCCTTGGACGTAGTGCGCCAGGAAATAGACGGAGGGGATCGACCGCGATGATGGCTCGGGCCACTCCTCGCGCCGGAGCAGGTCGTCGACCAGGAACACCTCCTCCAGCAGCCGCCCGGTACGTGCAGCGTCGTTCCAGGCGGGCCATACGGAACCCGCAAATGATTCGCCCAGATGGACGAGCGTCTCCGACGCCTGCAGCGGGCCGTCCACGAGCTTGAAGGCGAGCCCATGCCGCACGAGGTGGGACTGCAGTTGCCATTTGTTCCAGACCTGGGCAGCCGTCGCGGCGAAGTAGACCGGCCGATCTCCCAGCGACTTCCGCGCGATCTGGAACACCCGGATGTCCGCGGGCGGAACCACATCACCTCCGCGCACCGTCCCCGCTATCCGGTCCGAAAGCTCATAGGTCGAGTCCTCCGGGACGGACAGTACCTGCGAGAGGCCATCGATCCCCGTATCGGATGGCGGGATCGCCGAGCGGGTCGGCGGCGTCACGGCCATGTCCGCGTACAGACCCGCCGCCGTCGCCGGATCGAACGAGCGCTGGCACACGATCGTGGTGGGAGAATCCTCCGCGGACTCCCCCGGTTCGCACGGCGCCGTCAGCTGGCGCAGCTGTCGGTGATACCAGTCCGTCCCGAGATACGACTGCACAATGACCGTGACGTCGCGCCTGATCCCCTCGACCTCCTGCACGTACCAGAGCGGGAAGGTGTCGTTGTCGCCGTAGGTGAAGAGCACGGCGTACGGTTCGACGGACTGCAGCATGTTGTAGGCCCAGTTGCGGGCCAGCCGGTCGTTGCTCCGGTCGGCCTGGCCGAAGTTGAAGAAGAAGGGGATGAGGCCGAGCGCGAGGAGCGCCGCCGCCTTGCGGTGCCGGGGGCCGAACCCGGCCGGCAACCGGCCCGGATCGCGCGCCGCGGTCCACCGTCCCCACAGCGAGACGAGCCCCAGCCCGGCGTAGATCCCCCATAACTGGAAGCCGATGATGAAGAAGTAGTCGCGTTCGCGGACCTCGTGGGCCGCGAGGCTCGGCGCCTCCTCCCAGTAGAGCGAGTAGCCGTAGCGGAAGTTGAGGTAGTAGACGAGCAGCAGCGTGACCGTGAAGAAAAGCGTCCCCGCGTAGACGAACGTCTTCCGGTCGCTCCGCAGGTGGGTCCACAGGCCGACGAGCGCGAGGAAGAGGAAGAGGATGCTCGCCGCGAGGCGGGCGCCCGGCGGCAGCGACCGCGCCCACTGCCAGTCGAAGTACTGCCAGTAGTTCGCCATCTGCGCCGAGAGCGGGGCCTGCCGCTGCGTGGTCGGCGGCGGGGCGTACTGGTCGCGGATCAGCGAGAGGGCGAGCGGCTCGCACGCCACGGCGAGCTTGCTCTGTCCGTAGCGGTCGTCGATCCGCCGCGGCGTGACGGCCGAGACGAGCGACGGACACTCGGGGTCGGCCTCGTCGATGATCGGGTTCTGCGCCGAGCGGATGGGGACGAAAAGGAACTGCAGGGAGTAGCCCACGGCGAGCAGCACCGCGCCGAGCCCCAAGACGCGCGGGTTCAGTACGGCCCGCCAGCGGTGCAGCAGCACGAACGCGGCCAGCGCCAGCGCCGGCAGCATCGACATGGTGTGGTTCGCCCACCCGAGGCCGAGGACGAGCGCGATCAACACGAGCAGCCGGTTCCCGCGCACCGTATCCGCCTCGTCCAGCCAGACCATCGCCAGGTAGCTCAGGAGGGCCACGACGAAGAGCGAGAGCGGATAGACCTTCTCGTTGAGGTTCGACTGAGTCCAGACCGTGAAGGCCGTGGCCCCGATCCACACGGCCGTGATCGCGGCCACGAGCACCTCGTGTCGGTTCTCGCGGAAGCGCGCGACGATGCGGACGACGGCCAGGAACCAGAAGAAGCTCGCGCCGGCGGAGAGCGTGGCGCCGAGCGCGTTGATCCGCAGCGCGACGGGGAGGCCCGTGAATCCCAGTAACAAATCCCACACCCGGCCGACGATGACGAAGAGCGGGTTCCCCGGCGGGTGCGGCAGTCCGAGGATGTGCGCCGTCGTCACGTATTCCGACGCGTCCCAGAAGCCGGTCGTCGGAGCCAGGGTCAGGAGATAGAGAGCCCAGACGGCGAGCGCCGTCAGCAGCGCCCAGACCCGCAACGTCAGCGGGCCGACCTTCTCTTGCTCGACCCCGTTCATCTACCGGCGGCGGCGACGAGCAGCGTCGCGGTGACGCGCCCGGTCACTGCTGCGGCACGCCGAGGCCGGCGAGGAACCCGAAGTGGTCCGCGCGCTGATAGGCCTGCTCGGCGGCTTCCACGTCTCCCAGGTGCTCTTCCGTCATGCCCTGCAGGTAGTACGCGAGGTAGTACTGGGCCGGGATGCTCGACTGCGTGGACGGCTCGGGCCACTCCTCCCACTCCAGGACGCCCTCGAACCGGAACACGTCCCACAGCAGCTCGCTCGTGCGCGCCCGGTCGTTCCACGTCGGCGAGACCGTGTTCGGCATGTACTCGCGCAGGCTCACGATGTCTTCCGTCGCCTCCAGCGGCGCGTCCACGAGCTTGAAGGCGAGCCCATGCCGGACGAGGTGCGGCTGCAGCCCCCATTTCCCGTACACCGGCGGAGCGGTCGCCGCGAAGTAGACCGGCCGGTCCCCGAGCGATTGCTGAATGATGTGGAACACGAGGACGTCGGGATAGAGAATCGAGTCCCCGCCGCGCACCCTCGCCGTCACGTCGTTCGAGACGCGAAAGGCGGTGTCCCGGGCGACAGCGATACCCGGCCCGAGATTGTCGATCTGCGCGTCGTTCAGGGCGATGATCGAGCGCGTCGGCGCAAGCGCCGGCTCGTCGACATACGGACTCGCCGCGTTCGCCGTATCGAAGGCGCGCTGGCATACGATGGTCGTGGGGGAATCGGCCGCGGACACCCCCGGCTCGCAGGGCGTCGTCAGCGACCGCAGCTGCTTCGGATACCAGTTCGTGCCGAGATAGGAGTGGACGATGACGGTCACGTCGCGCCGAATCCCCTCCACCTCCTGCAGGTACCAGAGCGGGAAGGTGTCGTTGTCTCCGTTCGTGAACAGCACCGCGTAGGGCTCGACCGACTGCAGGATGTTGTACGCCCAGTCGCGGGCCGCGCTGTCCTCGGTCCGGTCCGCGCGCGCGAAGTTGAAGAAGAAGGGGACGAGCGCGACGGCGAGGATCGGCGCCGCCTTGCGGTGCCGCGCGCTGAATCCGGCCGGGAGGTCCTCCGGCAGACTGGTCCTGCCCCGGGGCACCGCACTCGTCGACCGGGCGGGGACCGTCCAGTTGCCCCATAGCGAAACGAGTCCCAGTCCGGCGTAGATCCCCCATAACTGGAAGCCGATGATGTAGAAGTAGTCCCGCTCCCTGACCTCGTGCTCGAGGATGTTCGGCACCTCCTCCAGGTAGAGGGAGTAGCCGTGCTTGAAGTTGAGGTAATAGACGAGAAGCAGGGTGACGGTGAAGAAGAGGGTTCCGGCGTAGACGAAGGTCTTGCGGTCGCTCTTCAGGTGGGTCCAGAGACCGAGGAGCGCGAGAAAGAGAAAGAGCATGCTCGCGGCCACGCGCGGACCCGCGGGGAGGGATCGCGCCCACTGCCAGTCGAAGTACTGCCAGTAGTTGGCCAGCTGGCGGTGGAGCGGAGCTTGGCGCTGCGTGACCGGGCCGGGACCGTACTGATCGCGAATCAGCGACATGGCCAGAGGCTCGCAGGCGACCGACAGCTTGTTCCCCCCGAAGCGGTCGCTCACGCGTTTCGGGGTGATGGCCGAGACAAGCGTCGGGCACTCCGGGTCCGCCTCGTCGATGATCGGGTTCTGCGCCGAGCGAATGGGGACGAAGAGGAGCTGCACCGAGTAGCCGACCGCGAACAGGGCGACGCCCAGTCCCAGGACGCGAGGGTTGAGGGCGGCGCGCCAGCGGTGGAGGAGGACGAAGAGCGCGAGCGCCGGGCCCGGCAGCAGCGACATCGTGTGGTTCGACCAGCCGAGCCCGAGCAGGAGCGCGATCAGCACGAGCAGCCGGTTCCCGCGCGCCGTGTCCGCCTCGTCCACCCAGACCATCGTCAGGTAGCTCACCAGTGAGACGATGAAGAGCGACAGCGTGTAGACCTTCTCGTTCAGATTCGACTGGGTCCACACGGTGAAGGCGGTGGCCCCGATCCACACCGCGACCATTGCGGCCACGAGGACCTCGTGCCGGTTCTGGCGGAAGTGCGCGACCATGCGCGCCACGGCGAGGAACGAGAAGAAGCTCGCCCCGGCGGAGAGCGTGGCGCTCAGCACGTTGATGCGGAGCGCGACGGGCAGTCCCGTGAACCCGAGCAGCAGATCCCAGAATCGGCCCACGAGTACGAAGAGGGGATTCCCGGGCGGGTGCGGGAGCCCGAGGATGTGCGCCGTCGTCACGTACTCGGACGTGTCCCAGAAACCGGTCGTCGGCGCGATCGTCAGCAGATAGAGGGACCAGACGGCGAGGGCCGTCACCAACCCCCACAGACGCAGCGTCAGCGGACCGATCTTCTCGCGCTCGATGCCGTTCATCACGCCGCTGCTACGCCGCTCCGTTCACGAAGTTCGCGTGGGGAGATGCCGCGACGAGTCGGGAACGGCCGCGGCGGTTCTATGTGCGCGCCGAAACTAGCCTTCGGTCGCGGTGCGAGCGAGCGTCGGCCAGGTCCGTCAGGGATCGGATCGGTCGAGCGGCCAGAGCTGTACGCGCTCTATGTCGAGCTCGTCGGATACGCGGCCCAGGACGTAGTCTTCGCCGATCTCGAAGAGGCGCACATCCGCGGGAAGCTCCATGAGGCCGAGTACCCGGCCCTCGGAGTCGAAGACCGTCCACGCGGGAACCGGCTCGCCGGGCAACTGGTACTCCTCCACCCAGAGATAGTCCCTGGAGTCGGTCATGACCCGACCGAACGCGGGGAATGCCTCCAGCAGCGGCATATCGCTGAGGAGGGCCAGCGCCTCAGCCCGCTCCTGCTCCGTGTCGTCCGCGTAGCGCTGGGCAAGATGGTGATCGAGGTCGGCCCGGGTCGGACTGCGAACGTCATGCTCACGGCGAACGATCCTCGCGAGGGCGCCGTCCGTCGCATAGGCCCGGATCTCATAGAAGTCGTTGGCTCCGAGGAGGATCAAATCGCCCCAGATGCCGGCGAGGGCGGAGTGGGCGAAGGGCTGCGGATACACACGCATCCCCCGGTCGTCGTCTATGATGTACCGCTCCGACTCCGGATACGCTCCGAGCGCCGTCTGCACGCTACCCTCCGGCGCGGCGATGGCGTATTCGAGCTCTCTTCGAACCATTCCCGTCCCCAGCGTACCGCCCATGAACGTGGCCATGGTACTCAGAAACATCCTTCCGTTTGGCTGCACCCCGATGAGGCGGTAGTAGGCCTCCTCCGGCACGATGGTGCGGCCAGGCTCGCCCTGCGCGTCGAAGATCGTCAACCTCCTCGCAAACGGATCGGAGGCTGCGATGGAATCGCCGGGCCAGTACTCGACGCTCCAGGGAGCGGCGAAATCGCCGAACTCCCCCGGCCCCTCGCCCCGCCCTCCCCATGACTCCAGGTGCGTGCCGGACTCGTCGAACACGCGCAGTTCGCCGGACCCTCCGTTGGCGACGACGATTCTGCCGTCCGGCAGCTTCCTGGCATCCATGACCTGGTACAACTCGTACGCCGGGTCTCCCTCGAAGGCGCCGATCGAAAGCGTGGGCGTCTCGGCGATGCGCCAGCCGAGGCGAGTCTCCGGCGCGGGTCTCTCGTTCTCGACAATCATCACGCCCCCGCTGTCGCGGATGACGGATTGGAGGCCCGGGCGCCCCTCTTCGGCGCCGGCGCACCCGGTGGCCACGACCAGGATGAACACGCCTCTCAGAGCGGTGATCCTCAGAATGTACCTCCGTTTACGAGCAGGCCGTCAGGAGCCGGCCCGGTCGAGCGGCCACAGTTGGACGTACTCAATCTGAAATTCGTCGTACGCGGCGCCGAGAATGTAGTCGGCGCCGATTTCGAACACTCGCAGGCCGGGCGGAGTCTCCAGGAAACCGAGGACTCGGCCCTCGGGGTCGAACACGGTCCAGACCCGGCCTGTTTCGCCGGGCTCACGGTACTCCTCGACCCAGAGATACTCCAGCCCGTCCACGCGGATGGTGTTGAACGCCGGGAACGCCTCCGTGAGAGCCATGTCGGCCACCGCGCCCAACGCGGCGGAGCGTTCCTCGCCGGACAGGCTCTCGTATCGCCGGGCGTGGTATGCGTCGAGGTCCGCGCGGGTGGGGCGCCGAGCGTCGTGATCGCGTCGCACGATCCGCGTCAGCCTGCCGTCCGTGGCGTAGGCGCGGATGTCATAGCGGTCGTTGGCGCCGATCACGACCAGGCCTCCCCACACGGCGTAGACGGGGGAGCGGCTGAAGGGATGCGGCCGGACGGACATGTTCTCCGCATTGGCGGACCATTCCGCGCCCGGATGCGTGCCCAGCGTGGAATGTGCGCTGCCATCCGCCTCGACGAGGCCGTACTCGAGCTCTATGCGAGCCACTCCATCCGGGAACTCACCATCGGGAGGGCGAAAACTCGAGACAGTCCCGACAAACAGCTTCCCGTCGGGCAGGACTCCGATCAAACGCCAGTAGGGATCGGGCAACGAAGACGTGCGGCCGTGTTCTCCGTTGGCGTCGAAGACCGAGAACCGCCTGGCGAAGGTGTCCGATGCCGAGATGGAGTCGCCCGGCCAGCGCCCGACTCCGGACGGACCGCCGCGGCCAAATTCCCCCGGCCCCTCTCCCTCGCCGCCCCAGGTGCCCAGGTGGGTGCCGGTTTCGTCGAACGTCCGAAGTTCGGCGGAACCCGCGTTCGCGACCACGATCCTTCCATCCGGGAGCCGGGTCGCATCCGAAACCCGGAACAGTTCGTACGCGGGGTCGCCTTCGACGGCGCCGATCGAGAGCGTGGGCTCCGGGCCAATCCGCCAGCCGAGCCGCGTGTCCGCTGCCGGCCTCTCGTTTTCGACGATCGTCACGCCCGCGCTGTCCCGCGCGACCGATTGAAGGCCCGCGGACGCGCCCTGTGCACTGCCGTGTGCAGCGAGAGAGGCCGTCGTCGCGAATAACCCGCCGAGAACGACGTTCCGCATGCTTACCTCCGCTTGCTCAACGGCCCTCGCGGGCCGCGACCAGCTCCGGGGGGAGAGCGTAGAGGGACACATACTCGATGTCGAGTTCGTCGGTTTCCGTCGCGATCAGGTTCTGCCGGCCAATGCGGGTCAGGTTGGCGCTCGGAGGGAGGGCGAGGCGGCCCAGGAGGCGCCCGGCTCCGTCGAACGCGAGCCACCGCTCCCCGTCGGGGTCGCCGGGGCGAGGCATCTCCTGTACCCACACGCTCCCCTCAGGGCCGGGACGAAGTCCGGACACGGTTCCGAACTGCTCGGCGGCGGGGGTCGCGTCGAAGCGGCGCAGGGCCGATTGCCGCTGCTCCTCCGGCACCCGGCGGCTCATGGCCTCGCGGGCCGCGGCCACATGCGCCGCCGTGACGGTGCGATCGCGTCCGGTCCAGCGAATCAACCGGGTCAGCCGCCCGGCTGGATCCAGGATGCGGACCTCGTACGCATCTCCCAGCGTGAGCGCGATGCCGTCCTGCAGGGCGCGGGCTCCGGCCAGCCCCTCGAAGTGCCGATCGACGAAGACGGTCTCGCCGCCGATTTCTACAGGCCCGAGGTTCCAGCCGGGGACGTTGAACACCGTATCCCGGAAGGCTCCGGTCGCGTCGTAGCGCATCCCGGAGAGCGGCGACCATGTGAACTCGTCGGAGCGGGTCATGCGGAGGCTCGTGACGAGTATGGTTCCGTCCCGGAAGCGCCCGCCGGCGATCGGAGTCGGCGGTATCGGGCGCAGGGGGCTGACCGAGAGGAAGCCCCCACCCGCGGTCCAGTAGGCGAGCCGTCGATTTCGCCAGTCATAGATGACGAGGGAGTCCGCCCCGGCCTTCCACACCCTCTGTGGAAGCCCGAACTCCCGCGGCCCCTGGCCCAGAGACCCGAACACATCCCGAATCTCGCCGTCCGGGGCGAAGAGACGGATGAGCGGCTCGACCTGGCTCACGACGGCCACGGACCCGTCGTCCAGTTCGAGTGCGTCGACGACCCGGAACATCTGATACTCGGGCGGTCCGTCCTGCCGGCCCAACCGCAGGCGGGGCTCCGCCGGCAGCACTAATTCAGGAATCTCGCCGTGATTCTCGACGATCTCGATGCCCGCGCTGTCCCGCACGGAGAAGTCCTGAGAGCGGTCACCGGGGGAGGCGTCGCACCCAATGCACAGGACGGCCGCCGCCAGGGATCCTGCCGCACGGAAGCTGTCCATCGATACCTCCCATGGTCACGTCGGCTTCATGAGCCGGAGCGGTCGAGGGACCAGGATTCGACGTATTCGATGTCGAGCGCGTCTCGCCGGGTGCCGAGGATGTAGTCCTCGCCGATCTCCGTGACGGCGAAGCTCCCTGGCACCTCGACGAGGCCGAGGACGCGGCCCTCGGGGTCGAACACGGTCCACAGCCGCGGCGTTTCCCCGGGCAGGTGGAATTCTTCGACCCAGAGGTGGTCCAGGCGGTCGACGACGACGCGATTGAAGGCGGGGAAGGCTTCGACGAGCGGCATGTCGGCGACGGCGTCCACCGCATCCGGCTGGTCGGGGTTCTGCCGAGCCACATAGTCGCGCAGATCGGCCCGGGTCGGCGCGCGGGCCTCGTGCGCGCGACGGACGATCCTCGCGAGCGACCCGTCCGGCCGGTAGGCGCGGATTTCGTAGCGGTCGTTGGTGCTCACCACGACAAGATCCCTCCACACGAACGCGAACGCTTGGCGCGCGAACGGATAGGCGCGGGCACGCGTCCGCTCGGCCGTATTGACGACGTACAGTTCCGATCCGGGAAATACGCCCAAATCCCGGTGTACGCTCCCGTCCGCCTCCAGAATCCCGTACTCGAGGTCCGGACGCGTGAGCTCGGAGGTGCCCGGGGTGCCGCCCGAGTACGTCGTCAGCGTTTGGGCCAGGACCCTGCCGTCCGCGAGCGGGCCGACCACCGACGCGTAGCCGCTCTGCGACTGCAGCCTGAGGGTGCGACCGAACGTTCCACGCACGGAGAAGATGGAGATCCGGCGCTGGAACGGCTCCCTGGCCATCAGCGAATCGCCCGGCCACAGCACCAGCTCCGTCGGAGCCATGAAACCGAATTCGCCCGGACCATCGCCCCGGCCTCCCCACGACTCGAGATGGACGCCGTTGGAGTCGAAGATGCGGAGTTCGCCGGAGCCTGTATTGGGGACGGCGATTCGCCCGTCTGAAAGCCGCGTCGCGTCGCCGACGCCGAACAGTTCGTACGCGGGATCGCCTTCCGGCGTCCCGATCGTCACGGCCGGCGCCGCTCCAATCTGCCACCCCAACCGTGAATCGAGCGGAGGCCGCCCGTTCTCGACGATCATGACCCCGGCGCTGTCCCGGACGACGCTTCGCGGCCCGTCACCGCCGTCACCACCCGCGCACGCCACAGGGAGGAAACCGACGAGGGCGAGTGCGGGCGTGGCCCTCGCAGTCCGCATCATTCGCATAGAGACGCCGCCGCGGCCGCCGTGATCCATGGCTTTCTCTCCCGTGGATTCATTTCTGCTTGTGCCGAACCGGGGACACAGTCAGCGCCGGCTTGGTTGCCCGGTGGCCGAGCAGGCCTGCGACGCGGACGCTTCGCTACGGCTCCACCCTTACTGGAACCCAAGAGCCCCGAAAGCCGAAACGGCCTCGGGGCTCTTACCTCAGCGTCTTGCTGCACCCGAAGGCTATCTGCAGTAGAGGACGACCTGAGGAATCAGGTTCGGAGTATCGTCAAATCTCACCCCGGACACAAATTGCGTGTTGCCGCGCGATCATCGAGCTGCTCGCAGTTCGTACACGGTCCCTCCTATGGGATCCGGGTGAAGCGGACGCGTGCCGCTCGCCAGACGTCGAGTGAGTCGCGTGTCGTGCCGTAGAGGGCCGTCTCGGTGACCCAGGGAGATCCGAGGTGGGTGACACGGACGCGGCGCGGCCATCGGTATCGCGCCACCAGCGTGCCCTCGCGGTAGACATCGGCTTCACGCATCTGCTGTCCGTCGACCCCCGTCTTCTCCACCCACATCCGGCCTGCGCGATCGAAGAAGAGTTCTTCGAGGACCGGCTTGCGGTCGGGGATCCCCCACGGGTGTTCCCGCAGGTCGAACCTCTCCTTCTCCTGGTCGATCCGGGCCTGCGCGCGGCGCCGCTCATCCGGGCTCAACTTCGGTCCCTGCAGCGGCGCCTGGACCAACGACGTGCTCCCGTCGGGATGGTGCAGCGTGACCGTGTACGCGGAGCTGACCGCTGTGGCCCACCAGCCTCCGGGCCCGTGCCCGTGAATCCATCGCGGACCGAGGGGCTGGTAGAGGTAGAATGAGGCGGCCTGATCTCCAATCCTGATGTCGACCGGGCTGAAGCCGGTGGCCTGCTCCTCGTCCGTCGCCATCGGGACCGTATCCACGGCCGTCCCCGGACCCAGGTGAAAGCGTGTGAACCGGGTGTCGCCGGCCGCCATCCCTAGATCCACGAGCCGACCCTCCGCGTCGAAGGTCACCGGAGCGATCAGGTTGAAGGACGCGTTCACGCTCCTGAGGCCGCGTACATACTCCGCGTCCTCGTCCTCGAGTCTGAACGCGCTGTAGCGGACACTCTCCCGAACCCAAAGGAGGCCGTCGGGCCCGAACGTCATGCAGCAGGGATTCGTCATCTCGCCGGGACCCTCCCCCTGGCCGCCGAAGCTGAAGGCGAAACGGCCGTCCGGCTCGAACACCCGCACCTCGTGGGTCTGATAGTCCGCGACGATCAACCGCCCGCGGTCGTCTTCCACCACGGAGCCGATAATCGTGAACAGGTAGGGATCCTCCCCCTCGACCTCGCCGATCTCAAGGTCGATCGACCCCTCCCAGACCGGGACTTCCCCGGGCGGGGGGGGACCGCCATCCGCACACGCGGCGACCCCCAAGAGCAGCGCGATCCCGGCTGGGATTGTGGGTTTCATGAGCCGGAGCGGTCGAGGGACCAGGACTCCACGTATTCGATGTCGAGTTCGTCTTGTCGCGTGCCGAGGATGTAGTCCTCACCGATCTCCTGGACGGCGAAGCTTCCCGGCATCTCGACCAGGCCGAGGGTGCGGCCCTCCGGGTCGAACACGGTCCACAACCGGTGCGTTTCCCCGGGCAACCGGTACTCCTCGATCCAGAGGTGGGCCAGGCGGTCGACGAGCACGCGGGCGAAGGCGGGGAATGCCTCCACTAATGGCATGTCGGCGACCGCGTCCGGCGCTTCGGGCCGGTCGGGGTTCTGCCCGGCCACGTAGTCGCGCAGGTCGGCCCAGGTCGGTGCGCGGGCTTCGTGGTCGCGACGGACGATCCTCGCCAGCGCCCCGTCCGGCCGATAGGCGCGGATCTCGTAGCGGTCGTTGGCGCTGATCACGACCAGATCTCCCCACACGAGGGGATACGCACTGCGACTGAACGGATAGCGGCGGAGGAGCGGCCCGTTGGCCGTGTTGACGACGTAGAGTTCCGATCCCGGGTACGCGCCCAGATCCCGATGTACGCTTCCGTCCGCCTCCAGAATCCCGTACTCGAGCTCCGGGCGCGTCAGCTCGGAGGCACCCGGCGAGCCACCCGAGTATGTCCAGAGTGTGGCGGCGAAGACTCTCCCGTCCGGTAGCGGTCCGACAACGCTCGCGTAGCCACCCTCCGGCCTGAGGGCGCGACCGAATGCTCCATCCGCGGAGAAGATGGAGACCCGCCCGCTGAACGCGTCCCTAGCCATCAGCGAATCGCCCGGCCACGCCTCCAGCCCCCCTGGTGCCATCGGGCCGAACTCCCCGGGGCCGTCGCCCTGCCCGCCCCACGATGCGAGATGGATGCCCTCCGGGTCGTAGACCCGCAGCTCTCCGGTACCTGCGTTGGCGACCACGATCCGTCCATCGGAGAGCCGCGTCGCGTCGCCCGCCCGGAAGAGTTCGTACGCAGGGTCCCCCTCGGTCGTCCCGATGGTCGCGGTCGGCGTGGGCCCGACCCGCCATCCCAGCCGCGAATCGAGCGCGGGTCGGCCGTTGTCGACGATCGTGACGCCGGCGCTGTCGCGCACCGTGCTTCGCAGGCCTCCGGCGCCAGCGCCTCCTCCGCCGCCCGGTCCGCCCGAGCACGCTGCCAAGAAAACGCCACAGAGGACGCCGACGAGGACCGGCGGAAGGACCCGGGAATCTGCATCGTGCGGGGTCTTCGGATGGTCATAGCTTAACCAGGGGATAGAGACGCACGTGCTGGATGTCCTGCGCGTCGCGCCATACGCCGAGGATGTAGTCGTCGCCGATTTCCAGACCTGGCGCGAAGTCCGGGATGAACCCTCGTTCCAACCCCGGCGGCACCGAGACGCTACCCAACCACGCGCCGTCGGCGGCGAAGACCTCGAAGGGGCCGACGTCTATCCCGGCACCGAAGAACGGCTCCACCCAGAGATTCCCCGTCGCGTCCAGGCGGATGGAGCGCAGGATGGGCAGCGTAGGGGCCCTGGGATCCTCTCTCCGGCCCCGGGCCATCTCCTCCGCCTGTTCGCGCGAGACGCCGCCGTACAGGACGTTCGTCTCGATATATTCCTCGATCTCGGCATCGATGTGGGCGGTCGTGACGGGGGGCGGCGCGATGTCGCGATGCAGGATCCGCGTGGTCCTGCCGTCTTCGAGGCTGAACAACCGTATGTGGTACGCCTCTGTATCGACGGCCGCGAGCGTCCCGGGAGCGACGGCGAACCGAGGCCCCTTTCCAAAGTCGTAACCGATGTGCGCGACGCTCTCGCGAGCGCGCCGTATGACACCCTCTTGACCGGGAAAATCCGACACCACCTCGATCGTCCCGTCCGAGAGATCGAGGGTGGCGATCCTGATCCCCGGCCATCTCACGACGCCTCCCTCGGGCATGTCACGGCCGTCCGTGAAGTTCATGACCAGCCGGCGGCCCGAGACTCCCACGGCCGATCGTGGCCGAGACTCGCGCCAGGGCGGCTCCACCTGGAGCGTGCGGACGAGTTCGCCTTCAGCGTCGAAGATCTGTACGCGCTGCAGCCGGATGTCGTACGTAACGAGGGAGTCGCCCGCGAGCGAACCGAGGAAGGAGAGAAACTGGTGTTCGCCAGGCCCTTCGCCCGCTCCGGCCGCACGCCACACGAAGGTCCCGTTGCGATCGTAGCGGCGGAGTTCGCCGGAGCCCCCGTCCGCGAGGACGATGTCGCCCGATCTGAGGCGTACTGCCCCTATGACATCGTCGAGCAGGTAGTCGGGATCTCCGATGGCGGTCCCGATCTCGAGCAACAGCTCTTCCCCCACGGTCCAGCCTTCGTCCGGCCCCCACAGCGGCTCGACAGCGGTGGCGACCGCCACGCCTGCGGAATCCGAGTGCAGCGTGCCCGTCGGCGCCGCCGCCGAATCACAGGCCTGCAGAACGAAAACGACCAGGAGTGGAAGGAGACAACCGCGGCAACCGTGACCCATGACTCTCCCCGTGGCAGGTTCAGTCGTACCGAACCGGGGACACGATCAGCGGCGGCTTGGTTGCGCGGCGATCAGTTCATACACGGCGACGCTTTCGATGTCCAAATCGTCCCTGAGCACGCCGAGGACGAGCCCTCCGGTCACGTCGAGGATGCGGAACCTGGGCGGAGTCTCGACCCTGCCCAACCACTCCCCATCCGAGGAAATGACGGTGTACGGCGACGCGCCCTCCTGGAAGCCGCCCGGCCGATACGAGGGAAGCCAGACGCGTCCTTCCGCGTCGGCGAACGGGGAACCGAAGAGCGGCATGGGCCGGCCGATGCTCGCGCGGTAGGTGGCCATGTCCTCCTCCATGATCTCCTCGAACCGGGCCTCGGGAACACTGCGGTACGAAGCGCGCGTCCTCCTTCGTACGGCGGTCTCGACTGACTTCACCAGTTCCTCGGTCAGTGGGGCGGATTCCGCCTGCCAGCGTACGATCTGCGTGACGGTGCCGTCCGGCAGTCGCCAGGTCACCTCGGGCCGGTCCGACCTCGTGTAGACGAATTCCGCGTTGGCGACCAGGATCTGACCGATCGCCTCGATCGGATCCCACCACTCGAGTTCCGGCGGGATGCGGGGCACGAAGTCGTACGACGCGACCGTGTCGAGCGCAGCGGTCTCCATGTCGAAGCGGGCCATGTGTCCAAGGCGCCATTCGCCTTCGAATCCGGTCCGGAAGCTCGGAGCGGTGAGCAGCACCGAAGTCGTCAGTAGCAACTCGCCGGATGAGCCGATGCCCGCCACAGCGAGGCCGATGGACCGATGCAAGTCCGCGGCGCGCGCGATGGAACCGGCGGCGAACAGCGTCACGCGGCCCAGGCGCCGATCGGCCACCAGGATGCTGTCCTGTCCCGGCGCGAACAGTGCGTCCACGAAGCCGACCTCGCCCGGTCCCTCTCCCCGTCTGGCCAGCACTTCGTGTGCCGTGCCATCCGGGTTCAGGACGACCAGTTCGCTGCTCCACTCGTCCGAGAGGACGGCGCCGCCATCCGGGAAGAGACGGCCGAAGTTGATCTGCTCGAATTCGTAGTCGCCGGGGTTCACCCCGTGCCGATACAGCGGTTCCGGCGCAAGGACAAAGGGGGCCTCGACCTCCGGCTCTCCCGCATACTCGACGATCCGCACGCTCGCGCTGTCTCGGACCTGAACCTGGGCTTCGCCGGTGAGTCCGGGGTCTCCCCCGCAGGCAGCGAGGGCCAACGCCAACATCAGTATGCGGCCTGTCACCGCACCGCCGGAGTTTTCGTCGCCAGCTCGTACACGGCGACGCTTTCGACGTCAAAATCGTCCCTGAGCACGCCGAGGACGAGTCCTCCGGCCACATCGAGGATGCGGAACCTGGGCGGAGTCTCGACCCTGCCCAGCCACTCCCCATCCGAGGAAATGACGGTGTACGGCGACGCCTCTTCCGGGTAGGCCGGTCGGTAGGAGGGCAGCCATACGTTTCCGGCGTCGTCGGCGAAGGGAGAACCGAAGCGCGGTATCGGTTGGCCGATCGTGGCGCGATACCGGGACATGTCTTCCTGGACTATCTCCTCGAGCCGGGCCTCGGATGCTCCGTAGTGCCTCCGGCCGAGCATCCGGTTGTAGGCCTCCCCGCCCTCCAGGAGTTCCTCGGTCAGCAGGGTGGGCTCGGGCCGCCAACGCACGATCCGGGTTACCTTGCCGTCCGGCATACGCCAGGTGATTTCGGGCCTGTCGGACCTCGTGTAGACGAACCGCCCGGCAGCGACCGTGACCTCACCCACGGGGCGGATGATCGGCCTCGGCTGCCCCGATCTCTCTCGGTGGAAATGGTCGTACGACGCGACCGTGTCGAGGGCGCCGGTTTCGATGTCGAACAGGGTCATGTGCCCGGCGAGCCATTCCTCCTCGATGTCGAGCCATGAGCGGTAGGCGAATCGGTTCATGAGCAGCAGCTCACCGGATGAACCGATCCCCGCCACACCGACGTGCGGTACCCGAGGGAGGCTCACGATGCGCGCGACCGAATCGCCGACGAAGAGCGTGAGGCGAGACAGGCGATCGTCGGGCACGAGGACGCTGTCCTGGCCCAGGACGAACACCGAGTAGGGGGAGATGACTTCGCCCGGCCCCTCTCCAGTCCTGGCAAGCACCTCATACGTCGTCCCGTCCGGACTCAAGACGGCCACTTCGCTGTACCAGGCAACGACAGCGCTTCCATCCGGGAAGAGTCGTCCGGCGTCGACGAACTGGAAGTCGTAGTCGCCGGGGTTCGCCCCGTGCCGGTACAGCGGTTCCGCTGCGAGAGCGAAGGGCGGCTCGACCTCCGGCACTTTCACGTACTCGACGATCCGCACCCCGACGCTGTCTCGGACCTGAACCTGGGCCTCGCCGGTGAGTCCGGGATCTCCCCCGCAGGCAGCGAGCGCCGCCGCGGGAATCAGCATGCCGCTCGGCGTCAGTACGCGGCTCCTCACCGGGCGAAGGGCAGGTCCGCGATGTCGTACCAGTCGAGCGCCCGGTCCGGAATCCCGTCGCCATCGTCAGGCCCGACCTGACGGTCGACCAGCACGACCAGCGTCGAACCCAGGAGGTCGAAGGCCCTCAGCCGGTCCCTGACCCGCACCGACCCCAGGTATTCGGCATTCTCGTACACGTCCAGCCAGGACCATTCGTGCTGGTCGCGCTGGGTGGCGATCCAGTAACGGTTGGCGTCGTCGAACAACTGCTCGCCCGCGGACAGATAGTAGTTCTTCGGGGTGGCGCGATAACTCTCAAGCTGCTCCTCGACGCCCTGGGAGATGGGGAAACCCCGCTGCCTGTTGAAGCCCCTGAGCATGTCCTCGAGCCGTGCCACGTCCCGCTCGTCCGGAAGCTCCGGGACATACATCGGGGCGCGGAACACCGTGGCGGGACCGGTGTCGCCGACGAAGATCAAGTGCCCTTCGCAGGCCACGAACGCCCAGCCCCCCGCTGCGTCGGGAATGCCATGGATGACCTGCCCGCACTCGATGTCCCACGGACCGGGGGGCGAGCCTTCCTCCCGCACGACTTCACCGGAGGCGAGATCCACCTCGTACCGGGTCATCAGCGATCCAGACATCCGGCCGAGCATCACCATGTAGTCCAGCGACACGCCTGAAGCCGAAGTGCCGAACGATGGGAAGGGCTGGAACACCTTCGGCAGCATCACCTCCGACACATAGGCGCCCGATGGACCGAACACCGTGAAGCGGCCCAGGTCGGAATCCACCACGCCGACGGTTCCCGCCTCTCCGCGAGTGAGATACGTGGGTTCGCCAAACTCGCCGGGGCCTTCGCCCTCGCGCCCGAAGGCTCCCACGACGGCGCCTTCGCCGTTCACGCAGCGGACCTGACCCTCGTAGGAATCGATGACGCAGGCGGTACGCTCGTCCGCTAGGAGCGCGACCTCGTTGCTCTCGCTTAGAGGCACGGGTGCCGTGCCGATGAGATCGGGCACGAAGAGGCCCGGGCCCACGGCGTCGCCCGGCCCGCACGCGGCGGCGAAGGCCAGAAGTGGAATGTGGAGACGACCTCGGCGCGCGTGACGCATGACTCTCTCCCCCGGATCGGTTCAGCTTTACCGGACCGGGGACACAATCAGCAGCAGCTTTGGTTGCGTGTCAGTCGGGCTGGCCGTGGATCCATGCGGTCCAGGCCTCGACATCCGTGCCGAAGTCTTCGCCGCTTATGGCTCGGAGGAAGGCGATGGCCGGCGCCCGCGTCCCGCGGTGCTCGGCCCCCGCGTAGGCAAGCAGGAGAGCCGGTCGTTCCCGCGCCAGCCGCCGGCCGAACTCGGGTGTGATGCCCGTCGAGACGAGGACCCGGAGCGTCGTGCCGAACTGCCGCGGGCTCGTCCCGCCGAAGAGCGACAGCAGAGATTCTTCCGCCGGAGTCCAGTCCACCGGGCGCAGCGAGTCGTCGGATGCGGTCAGCCCCCGAAGCACACCGCCGGCCATTCCGGCGACTCGGTCCACCGGATCCGTCAGGGAAAGGACGAGCGCGTGCCACGACGCGTCGCGATCCACGAAATTGCTGAGCACGACCGTGGCAACCTCGCGCGTGTGCCAGGAGACGTCCCTCGCCAGGAGTTCGTGGGCGAGGCGATAGTCGCGTCTCTGGTCCGCGCGGTCGAGCAGACCCCAGACCTGATCGAGGGCTTCGGCGTCGATCCCGAGCCACTCGGCAACCTCATCAGTGCGATCGGCATCACCCCGGGCGTAAAGGACCTGGACCGCCGTACTCAGCAGCTGGGGGTTCTCCTCCGCGATCGTCTTCAGACTCTCAAGAGTCCGCGGCAAGACGAGGGTCTCGCTGCCAATCGTGCGAGGGCGGACGTGTGTGTCGTCTTCCACGCCGACCACGATCGTGTAGACGTCGTCGGAACCAACGGTCCGGTATGGCGTGGCGGCCGCGTCGGCGAATCCGAGGTCGCGCTCCATGACGGCCGCACAGGCGTGGAACGGCTGGCCGGGAGCCAGTTCCTGGATGGCGTCGAAGAGTTCGCGCGCATCCCACTGCTGCAACCCGACAAACTCGATCGGGCCGTCGGGCCCCTCGATAACCTGGCCGACGATCGGCATCGCCGTCGCCGCGAGCATCGCGACCACGCCGGGCACCACGTGGTGGAGTTTCATGGGACTCCCACCCTTCCAGGAGTCTCCGTCTCAACTACCCCGTATCAGGACGGTGACTCCTGTTGCTTCGTCTCAACCGGCCCTCGTGGCACCGTATCGGGCGCTGGGGTGCGCAGCAACTCTACGGCGGCGGCCGCTCCATCGACTCCCGGCGAAACGAGACCGGCCCCGTTGTCAGGACGTGGGTTGTCGCGACAATGACCAGAGTTGGACGTATTCGACGCCCAACTCGTCGTATACCCAACCCAGGATGTAGTCCTCACCGATCTCGAAGATGCGGAGACCGGGCGGGGTTTCCACCAGGCCCTGGACGCGTCCCTCCGGGTCGAAGACTGTCCACACAGCCGTCTCGTAGTCCCGTATCCAGAGATAGCCGGCGCGATCCGACAGAATCTCCCCGAAGGCAGGCCAGGCCTCCACGAGAGGCATGTCCCGCACTGCATTCAGGTTGCTGATTCGATCCTCATCCGGCAGGTCGGCGTAGCGCCGGGCGTAGTACTCGTCCAGATCAGCCTGGGTTGGGCTCTCGAGGTCGCCATCGCGACGGACCACTCTGACCAGTGACCCATCGGCGGCGAATGCCTTGATCTCGTAGCTGTCCTGCACGCCGATCGCGACGAGATCCCCCCACACGGCCCCCACGGTGCCGCGGCCGAAGGGGTGAGGCCTGCCACCCTCGAGGCTGCCGTCGGCCGCGAAGATCGCGTAGAACTCGCTTCCCGGGAATTCGCCGAGTGAAGCGAGCAGCGTGCCGTCCGCGTCCAGTATTCCCCATTCCGTGTTCGAGCGAACAAGGGCCGAGGACCCTGTCATGTCTCGGTTGAGGCCGCCCCCGCTGCCGCTCGTGAAGACCTTCCCATCGGGGAGCACGTCGACGACGTTGAGCATGCTGGCGTCGAGGGACACGTCACGACCGTGGTTCCCGTCCGCATCGAACAACGACAGACGCGTTCCCCAGGGATTCACGGCGGCGATCGAGTCGCCGGGCCAGATGGCTACAGCGCTCGGGCTGTAGCTTACGAATTCCCCCGGGCCCTCTCCCCGGCCTCCCCCCGTCGCAGCGTGTGAGCCGTCCGCGTTGAAGACCCTGAGTTCGTTGCTGCCCGAGTTGGCGATCACGATCCGGCCGTCCGCGAGGCGGGTGGCATCGGTGACCTGGAACAACTGGTCGGCTTCGCCGCTGTCGACGGCACCGATCGAGAGGGACGGCTGCGTGCCGAACTCCCACGGCAGCCGCGAGTCCGGCGCGGGCGCGGCGTTCAGCACGATGCTGACGCCGGCGCTGTCCTCGACCACCACCCGAGGCCCGTTGGCAGCGTTTCCGGTCCCGTCCCCGCACCCCACACTACACAGCGCCAGCACGAGAATCCTGGTTGTCGGGCCCCGCGAGGGGGTTGGCCGACTCATCCCCCCCGCCTTCCACTGCACGATACCGGAAACGCCGTGCCGACGAGGCCGACAGGCGCCTCCTCCGCTGCCGCGTCTCATCCAGGGCGGCGGAACGCCGTGTCCTGCGCGGGGGGGCTCAACAACTCGAGCAGGAAGTCGACGGCGTCTTCGGATTCGGTGCGGCCGAGCCAGTAGATGCCGCGTTCCCGCACTTCCTCGTCCGGCTCGTTGCGGATCAGCTCCATCAGGGCGGCCGGGACCGAGGCGTCAGACTCCGCCCGCTGATAGATCGCGTAGATCGCCTGCCGCTTCAGAAAGGCTTCCGTGAGTTCCCCGTACAGGTTCCGGAGGTATGCCACCGTCACTGTCGGATGCGCCGCCCACGCAGTGAAGGCTTCGCTGCGCACGTCGGTGGACTCCTCGGGATCGAAGGCGACCGAGCGCGCCCAGGCGGCGGTCTCCATGTCCTCCTTCGCCCTCACCTTGATCGCCACCTGGGAGAGCAGATACTCCTTGAGGTCATCGGACTCGATCCGTTCGTAGATCGGGATGAAGGCTGCGGCCTCCACCTGATCGCGAAGGCGCAGTGCGTACATGGCCGATTGACGAACCCGGTCGCTATTGCTTCGGTCGAGGGCCGCGCTCACGAGGGCGTTCTGAATCCCGGTGGCTCCCGCCGCGTACCGGCTCCTGCGAAGCCCATCGATCGCATCCCCCTGCAGAGCGCCGTCATCCGAATCCTGGAGCGTGGACCGGAGCCGCGTGAACGCCCCGTACGAGTCGAAACGCCACAACTCCTGGAGGGCGGCTCTGCGGACGGATCGTTCGGAATGGTCCTGGCTGACGCGGAGGAGCACCACCTCGGCTTCGTCGGTTCCCTGCCTTCCGACGAGTCCGACCGCCTCCCCGTGAAGCCGCATCGAGCACGCGTCCTCGCGCGACAGCACGTCTCGAAGCACCTGCATGCGGTTGACCTCGTCGTACCGCATCACCGCTTCGAGCGCCGCCAGTTGCACGGACACGTCCTCGCACGCTTCCTGCTGCTGTCCCTGGGGGCGGGCGGCCTCCTGGTATTCCGCACCCTGCCAATCGTACGTTGCAGCCTGCCGCCAATACGCCTCGAGGTCCTCCTGCCCTTCAGCAGCTTGCCGCACGAACTCCTGCACCTGATCGGTCGAAGTCGCCTGTCCCCGCAACGCGGCGGCAAGCTCGTCCACCCGCGCATGAGCGTCGGCCACCGTCGCGCCGGCCTGCGTGTCGACCTCCGCGAACATCGTGTCCGCCCGCGCATAGAGTTCCGAGATCATCGAGTCGGCCCTCGCCTCGACCTGGGCCGATTCGACCCACACCGAGTCCCCGTACGCCTCCAGATCGGCGACCCGCACCGGGAGCGACATCGTTCTGCCCGCGACCTCCATCGGCATCACGCGAAAGCCAGTCCTCGTCGGAGACGGGTCCAGGGTCGCCTCTGCGTCCCGAAGCACCTGCTCCAGAGCGCCGGCGTCACCGCTGGATGCCAATCGGCTCTGGATCTCCAGGTGGAGGTTTCTGACATCGGCGTAGAGGCGCCCGTGCCGCTGCGCCTCCTCATGCCCGACCATGACGGTTTCGAGGAGGATCCGGGCCTCCTCCAGGTCGCCCTGCCGGTAACGCATGAACGCCTCCCAGTAATAGGCATCGGGCACATATCGACCGGACATCGTGCTAGCGCGGATCGCGGCAAACAGCTCCGCGGCTCGCTCGAAGTCCTCGGCGTTAATGGCGCGGCGAGCCTCGAGGAACAGGGTTCCCGCCTCCCGGGAGGTCCGAGGGGGGGCAACGGCTTCCCGCTCCTGTGCCGAGAGCGCTCCGACGCCAAGGAACGAGAGGGATCCGGTCGGGGTGGCGGCGTCCATCGCCGTCAGACCGAACAGGGCCAGTCCGACGGCCGTGAAGTTTCTCTTGCGGCTGTTCATTTTATGCCTCCGTAGTCAACTCTCGCGATCATCTGCGGATACTCCTTGTCCGGGCCCGTTGCGGCACCGGATGCCATCACGTCCCGATGGCGGAACGAAGCCGCAACAACGTGCCCTGCTGGTCCAGACCTTCACGGGCCAGTTCCCGCTCGAAAGCCGGGGCGTCCGGCCCCAGGCGCGCGATCTGAACGAGAATCAGTTCAAGGTCCCGCAGTAGCGCGCGTTCCCGCTCGCCATCCCCGATCGGCGCTGCGAGAAGGGAACGCGTTTCGACGAGCACTTCACGTGCCCAACTGGCCAGATCCTGCTGGGATTCGTCGCTTCCGATGTCCGTGCGGAAGGCGACGAGGAGCATGGCGGCCCGGTCGAGGTGCTCCGCCATCTCGTAGTCGGCGGCCGCGCCGCGCGACGGCTCGGGGCCCTCGGGCTGCGCGGATGCCAGGCCGACGGCCTCGCGCGTCGGCGGGTCAGCTGCGGGCCGGGCCGGCGTCGGGGCCGGATCGGCTGCCGCCGGGGGCGTGGCCGACGCAAACTGGCGACTCGTCTCCAGGGGCTCTTCGACAACCGCGAGCGCCAGTGCCTCCTCGGCGGCAGTCGCCGCGAGGGGCCCGGAGTCGGTCGCCGCGACCGACGCAGGCGTCGCCGGCCGGGCCGCCGCCGTCGCTGCGACCATTTCCGGCTCAGCGGGCACCGGCAGCTGCGAGCCACCGTCGAGCGCCACGGCCAGCGCGACCGAAGCGGCGGCGGCTCCCGTCAGCCAGGCAGCTGTCCGGCCGGGCCGCCGGCCGAGCGTCCGGGCCACGACAAGCCGGAGCGGACCACGGCTCGCTCCGCGCGCGGCGGCAACTTCCCGCTGCCCCGCGGCCCACCCGGCCTCGATTCGCTCCCACATCGCCTCTCGCGGCGCGGGCGGCGGGTCGTTGTAGCCCAGCACATCGAACGGGTGTTCCAAGGCGGCGCCGACGCCGGCCGCGGCGTCCGTCACGTCCGCGGACTCCGGCGAGTCGGGCACCGGCGCCGCGCCAAGCCGCGCCTCGACCCCGGCCCACATCGCCTCGGCCGGAGCCTCCGGCGGGTCGTGGTAGTCGGCCGCCTCCCGGCGGAGAAACCGGGCGAAGCGGCTCGCGTCGTCCGTGCGATCCTTCAGCATGCCCATTCTCCCGCGAAATCCGCGAGCTTCTCCCGCAGGCGGCTGCGGGCCCGGAAGAGTTGCGACTTGGATGTCCCGGCCTTGATCCCGAGCATCGTCCCGATCTCCTCGTGCGTGTAGCCCTCGAGATCGTGCAGCAGAAAGACCGTTCGATAGCCCGTGGGAAGTTCATCGATCGCGCTGCGCAGCCGCGCCTTGACGTCAGGCTCGAGGCCGTGCGACCCGCTGCTCCCGCGAAGGTCGTCGTGCAGCACGGTCTCACGGCTGCGAAAACGCTTCACCTTGCGGAGCCCGTTCAGCGACACCGTGGTCGCGATCGACCCCAGCCACGTGCCGAACGCGGCCTCGCCGCGAAACGTGTCGATCTTGGTGAACGCCCGCACGAACGTCTCCTGCGTGAAGTCCTGGGCGAGATGGTCCTCGCCCGCGAACCGGTAGCATATCCGGAACACACGATCGACGTGCGCGTCGTACAAGGCCCGCGCTGCGCCCTCGTCGCCGTCCTTGAGCCGCTGAATGAGTTGCGGTTCCGTCACCGTGCCGGGTTCTCCGGGTCCACGTCGGTTCTTCCGCTTCCAGAACGGTGACACAGCCAACGGAGGATTAGTTGCGCGGGAATCGGCCAAGCCGCCGGAGGGGAGATCGGCGGGAGGGGCCGGAGAACGACCGGCCCGCGGCGTGCGTGAGCCGGGGCCGGTCGTTCCGGGGCGGGCTTCCGGGGTCAGGCGACGGCTACGGCCGCCCCCTGAATCACCTCGGCGATGTGGTCCAGCGCCCATTCGAGGCTCGCCTTCTCGATCGTGAGCGGAGGCGCGAAGCGAATCACCTGCTCGTGCGTCTCCTTCGCGAGGATCCCGCGGGCCTGCAGTTCCTCGCAGAACGGCCGCGCCGACCCGGACTCGTCCCGGATCACCACGCCGATGAACAGGCCGCGGCCCCGCACGTGATCGACATGCGGTGAGTCGATCGATTCCAGTTGCCGCTTGAACCAGGAGCCGAGTTCGTTCGACCGCGCGGCGAGATCTTCATCCCGTATCACGTCCAGCGCCGCCATGCCGACCGCCGCGCCGAGCGGATTCCCGCCGAACGTCGAGCCGTGGTCTCCCGGATGGAAGACATCCATGATCGCGGAGTTGGCGAGGATCCCCGACACCGGGAACACGCCCCCTCCGAGCGCCTTGCCGACGATCATGATGTCGCCGCGGTCCGCCTCCCAGTCGGCGCAGAACAGCTTGCCCGTCCGCCCGAGACCCGTCTGAATCTCGTCGTTGATCATGAGGACGTTGTTCGCCCGGCAGATCTCGAGCGACCTGGCGTAGTACCCGTCCGGCGGCACAACGACCCCCGCCTCGCCCTGAATGGGCTCGACAAGGAAGCCGACCGTGTTCGGCGTGATCGCCGCCTCGAGCGCGTCCGCGTCACCGTAGGGAATCGGCACGAAGCCCGGCGTGAAGGGACCGAACCCGACCGTCGAGCCGGGGTCCGAGGAAAAGCCGACGATCGTCGTCGTGCGGCCGTGGAAGTTGTCCTCGCACACGATGATCTCGGCCTGGTCCTCGGCCACGCCCTTCACGGTGTAGCCCCACTTGCGGGCCGCCTTGATCGCCGTCTCCACGCCCTCGGCGCCCGTGTTCATCGGCAGCGCTCGCTCGAAGCCCGTCATCTCGCACAGCTGCTGGAGGAAGGGGCCCATGCGGTCGTTGTGGAAGGCGCGCGAGGTCAGCGTCAGCTTCTCCGCCTGTGCGCGCAGCGCCTCGATGATGCGGGGATGGCGGTGTCCCTGGTTCACGGCGGAATAGGCGCTCAGCATGTCGAGATACTTACTGCCCTCGACGTCCCACACCCACTCGCCTTCGCCGCTTTCGAGCACGACGGGAAGCGGGTGGTAGTTGTGGGCGCTCCACTGATCGACCTGAGAGATGTAATCGCTGGTGTTCATCGCTTCCTCATTGGGCTGCCGAGCGGACTCGGCCATCGGTTGGTACGGGTTTCAGCCGGGTTGAACCGGACCTGAGAGAGTAGACGAAACCCCCACGCCCGACAAGGTGATCCGGGCCCATGTCCCGGTCGGTCCCCGTCCCCGCCGCGGGCTGCTACCTTGGGCGCATGAGCGACGCCTCCATCATTCCCGACTTTGCCGAATTCTCCCGCCTCGCCGAGCCCGGGCGGATGGTGCCCGTGGCGATCGAGATCCCGTTCGACCTCGACACGCCGGTCACGGCGTTCTCGAAGCTTCGGCGCGGCGCCTTCTCCTTTCTTCTGGAGTCGGTCGAAGGGGGGGAGCGCTGGGCACGCTTCAGCTTTCTGGGCTCCGAGCCCCGCGAAGTCTGGCGCCTCGACGGCTCGGAGATCCGGCTCTGGACGCCCGCGGGGGGCTGGGGCGAGCCCGAAACCACGAGCGATCCGTTCGGCGCGTTCGAGGCCTGGATCACTCGCCACGAGCCGGTGGAGTTTGCCGGCCTGCCGAGGTTCTGGGGCGGGGCCGTCGGGTTCTTCGGCTACGACACGGTACGCTGGATCGAGCGCTTGCCCGCGGCGCCGCCGGATGACCTCGGCGTGCCCGACGCCTGCTTCATGTCGACGGAGCACATGCTCATCATCGACAACCTCTATTCGCGTGCCTTCGCCGTGACGGCCGTGGCGGTCACGGCCGACGATGACCCGGCCCAACTGTACAGGGGCGCCCTGGACCGGCTTGCCGACTGGATCCGCGGCCTGGAGCGACCGCACGGGCTGGGGCCGCTCGGCGGCGGTGGGGGGCGTACCGCGGAAGTTGTCGGAAACCGCTCACAGGACGACTACGAGGCCGCCGTCGATCGCATCCGCGAATACATCGTAGCAGGCGATGCGTACCAGGTCGTGGTCTCGCAGCGCGCCGGCGCCAGCTTCGGGGGCGACTCGCTCGAACTCTATCGGGCGCTCCGCCGCAGCAACCCGTCACCCTATCTGTTCTTCATCGAACTGGATGGCATGCGCCTCATCGGGTCGTCCCCGGAGACGCTGGTCCGGGTCGAAGATCGGATCGTGACCGTACGCCCGATCGCCGGGACGCGGCCGCGCGGCGTGACCCCGGGGGAGGACGAACAGCACGCTCTCGACCTGCTTGCCGACGAGAAGGAGCGGGCGGAGCACCTCATGCTGGTGGATCTGGGCCGTAACGATGTGGGCCGGGTCGCCCGCCCCGGCTCCGTCGAGGTGTCGCGCTTCATGGAGATCGAGCGCTACAGCCACGTCATGCACCTCGTGAGCGAGGTGTCCGGTGCGCTGAGGGACGGGGTCGACGCCGTGGACGCGTTCCAGGCCTGCTTCCCCGCCGGCACCCTCACCGGCGCCCCGAAGGTGCGGGCCATGGAAATCGTCGATGAACTCGAACCGACGCGTCGAGGACCCTACGGCGGGGCGGCGGGCTACGTGGGCTACGGCGCGACGAACCTCGACATGGCCATCGTGATCCGGACGCTGCTCTCCGTCGGGGACCGCGTGTACGCGCAGGCGGGGGCCGGCATCGTCCACGACTCCGAACCGGCGCGCGAGTGGGAAGAGACGCGGCACAAGGCGCGCGTACTCCTGGAGGCGCTGGAGCGAGTCTAGCGGGCCCGCACCCCCGGGCCCCCGAACGGTCACATACGGGCGAGCCGCTCCTCGCGGGCCACTATCGGATCGATCTGGTCCGCGTACTCCTTCGCGTAGGCGAGGGCTTCCTCCAGGGCCTCCGTCCGCGTCCCGGCGAAGCGCTGGCCCACGGCGGCGCTCATCGCCCGGGCCGGCCCCGCTGCCGCCGCGACCTCCCAGACCTCCGGCCCTCCGCGCAACGCGGCCCGCCTGCCAGCCCGGGTCTCCCGGAACTCGATCTGCGGGAATCGCTCCGCGGCCAGCCACTCCAGGAGGATCCTCCTCAGTCCCTGCGAGGGTGTCCACTGCTGCTCGAGAAACACGCGTTCGAGTTCCAACTCGACCTCGCGTGAGAGGCGCGTGCACAGAGGACGGGGTAAAGGCATGTATACAAGGTATACCAACCTCCAACATCATGCCAATCTGACGGGAACCGGCGACTTGCCGCGAATCACGATGTAACCCTTTCCCCGTTCGCGGCGTCTACGGGTGGATCGCGGGGGCGGCCACTACTCACAAAACGCGGAGCGAGGCGGCGCCCTCCGGCCGCACGAAGGGAGACGAGGCGACCATGAATGTTCACAGAATTCCACTTCGGATCGGCGCCCTGCTGGCGCTGTGGCTCACGATCGCGGGGCCGGACTCGTCTCACGCCCAATCGGAGACGGGCACCGTGCAGGGGAACGTGTTCGATGCGACGGCCAGCGTCGGAGTTGCCGGCGCCCAGGTCTTCGTGGCGCGGACGGCGATCGGCACACTGACCGATGCGGAGGGCCGCTATTCCCTCTCGGGCGTGCCGCCCGGTGAGCAGGCCATCACGGTTCGGTTGATCGGCTACAGGGAGACCAGCAAGACCGTCACGGTCACGGCGGGCGAGACGGTCACCCTGGACTTCACCGTCGAGCAGACGGCGCTGCGGATACAGGATCTCTCCGTCTCGGCGGAGCGCGCAGCTGCGGCCGGCGAGACACCCCGGGTCGAGCAGCCCTTCACGGTAGAGCGGCTCAGAGCCGGGGCGGGAAGGTTCGCTGCCGTATCCGCGATGCAGGGGCATCCCGGCTACAACACGGAGTCGTACGCCCCTATCGAGGAGAACGACTTCCGGCTCGTGAGCGCGTCGCCGCTCTCTACGTTTTCGATCGACGTCGACCGCGCGTCCTACGCCAACGTCCGGCGTTTCATCCAGGCGGGAGAGCGTCCGCCCGTCGACGCGGTCCGCATCGAGGAGATGATCAACTACTTCCCCTACGAATGGGACAGTGGGTCCGGAGGCCACCCCTTCGCGGTCGAGACAGAAGTGTGGGATGCACCTTGGAAGCCTGAGCACCGGCTGGTCCGCGTCGGCCTCAGGGCGCCTTCGGTGGAGACGGCTCACCTGCCACCCGGTAACCTCGTCTTCCTGCTCGACGTGTCGGGGTCCATGAACTGGCCAGACAAGCTGCCCCTGCTGAAGAAGGCGTTCGCTCTCCTTGTCGACCAACTGAGGCCGCAGGACCGAGTTGCGATTGTCGTCTACGCGGGAGCCGCGGGTCTCGTCCTCCCCTCGACGCCCGGCAACCGGCGCGGGAAGATCCTCGAGGCGGTGGAGCGGCTCGAGGCCGGGGGTAGCACGGCGGGCGGCGCGGGGATCGCCCTCGCCTACGACGTGGCGCGGAAGCACTTCATCGAGGGCGGGAACAACCGCGTGATTCTGGCGACGGACGGCGACTTCAACGTGGGCGCTTCCAGCGACGGCGAGATGGTGCGCCTCATCGAGAAGGAACGCGACAGCGGGATCTTTCTCACGGTCCTCGGCTTCGGCACCGGGAATCTGAAGGACTCGAAGATGGAGCAGATCGCGGACCGCGGGAACGGCAACTTCCACTATGTGGATGGGCTCCTCGAAGCCCGAAAGGTACTCGTGGAGGAGATGGGCGGCACGCTGTTCACGGTTGCGAAGGACGTGAAGCTGCAGGTGGAGTTCAACCCCGCGCGCGTCACCGCATACCGGCTGATCGGCTACGAGAACCGCCTGCTCGCCGACGAGGACTTCAACGACGACACGAAGGACGCGGGCGAACTCGGGGCCGGCCACACCGTGACCGCGCTCTACGAGGTCGTGCCCGCCGGTCTCCCGGTGCCCCGAAGCGTGGATCCGTTGCGCTATCAGCCGACCGCCGACCCACAGCCCCCGACCGCAGCGCCTCCCAGCGCCTTCGAGGACGAACTGCTTTACGTGAAGGTCCGGTACAAGGACCCCGGCGGCTCCGAGAGCAAGCTCCTGGCACATGCGGTCCCGGACCGCGCCCGGTCGCCCTCGGGGAGCTTTCGCTTCGCCGCGGCCGTGGCGGGGTTCGGCATGCTGCTGAGGGATTCGCCGCATGCGGGCAGCTACACGCTGGACGAGGTCATCTCTCTGGCGGAACGAGGCCGGGGCGACGATTCCCGGGGATATCGGGGAGAGTTCATCCGTCTGGTGGAGACCGTGCGGGACCTGGATCTGCTCGGCAGCGCAGCGGAGGAGGGCGACCAGCGTTAACGTGGCGCCTCATCCCCGGCCCGCCGCGACGACGAGTGCGGTCGCGGCGGCCTGCACCGGGAGGAGCCGCCCTCGTTGAAGCTCAATCGACACATCTCCGGCCAGATCGAACGGCCGGCGGACAAGCAACGCTACGTCCGCCGGCTGTTCGCCGGCGTGGCCGGCCGCTACGACCTCACCAACGATGTGATGTCGCTGGGTCTCCACCGCCGCTGGAAGCGCCGACTCCTCGCGCTGGCCGACCTCCGCACGCACCATCGCGTCCTCGACCTCGCGGCCGGCACGGGAGACCTCGCGCGGGGAGCGCTACGCCGCGCAGCGGGAGCGTCGAACGAGATCCGGGTCTTCGCGGCGGATCTCACGCCGGAGATGATGCGGGCGGGGCGCGCGCGACCTGGACCCGACCTCGCCGGCTGGATCGGGGCCGACGCGCTGCGGCTACCCTTTCCGGATGGCGCCTTCGACCGCGTCATCATCGGGTACGGCCTGAGGAACTTCGCGGACCTCGATGCCGCGCTGGCCGAGACCCTCCGCTGCCTGCACCCGGGCGGACGGCTGATCTCGCTCGACTTCGGCCACCCTCCCATCCAGGCGCTGCAACGGGCCTACCTTGCGTACCTCGATGCTTCGACCCGCCTCGTCGGCTGGGCGCTTCACCGCGATCCGGAATCCTACGTCTACATCCCCGAATCGCTAAGGAGATTTCCCGATCAGCGGGAGATGGTCCGCAGGATGGAAGCCGTCGGGTTCGCGGAATGCGGCTACGAAGACCTGATGCTGGGCGCGATGGCCATCAACTACGGAGACCGCCGCTAGCAGACGATTCGCGGCCGGAGGTTCGGGCTGGCAGCCCGAGCTAGATGTTCGGGCTGGATTCCGTCTTCCAGACGGTGAACTGGCGCTGGCCGGTTTCGCTTTCCTCGAGGCGAACTTTCAACGCATCGCCATCGGCGAGTCGCATTTGGTCGCGCATCTCCAGGGGAATCGTGATACGACCGCCGCTTCCTACAGTGATGTCGCGGTAGTACATGACGCGGAAGATCGCCATCTAGCCTCCCCATAGAGGGTTGGTCGGCAAAGTGAGGGGAACCCTTAATATGGGGATTCGCCGGCCCTTGCGGTAGGCCGGGGTCGGCAGGCGCTGGGGGCAATCGAGGGGAGCCCGTTGCGTGGCGACGGATGCCGGCACCCCGTATCATCGGGGCAGTGAATACACCTGCCATTCGCCTCCAGGGCGTCACGAAGCGCTTCGACAGGAAGACGGCGATCCGCGATCTCGACCTCGAGATCCCGCACGGCTCGATCTACGGGCTCATCGGCCCGAACGGCGCCGGAAAGACCACGACGCTCCGCATCATCCTCGACGTCATCGGGCCCGATGCCGGTTCGGTCGAGGTCTTCGGTTCCCCCAACGTCGAATCCATGCGCACACGCATCGGGTATCTGCCGGAGGAACGCGGCCTGTACCAGAAGATGACGGCGGCCGACCACCTCGCCTTCTTCGGCCAGCTCAAGGGGCTGCGTCGCAAGGAGGCGCTCGCGCGGGCTCGGGCGGGGCTGGATGCGGTAGGTCTCGGAGAGCGCGCGGACGACAAGGTGGAGACCTTCTCCAAGGGGATGGCCCAGAAGGCCCAGTTCCTGGGAGTCATCCTGCACGAGCCCGACCTGCTGGTGCTCGACGAACCCTTCAGCGGCCTCGATCCTCTCAACGTCGAACTCTTCAAGCAGATGCTGCGGGAACGCCAGCAGGCCGGAGCCACGATCCTGCTCTCGACGCACCTCATCGAGGACGCGGAGCGCCTGTGCGAGCGGGTGTGCATGATCGCCGGGGCGACGAAGGTCCTCGACGGGCGCGTGCGCGATATCAAGGCGGCGGCGGGGCGGCGCGACATCGCGCTCTCCTTCGAGGGGAACCCCCGGTTCCTCGATGCGCCGGACCTCGTCGAGGACATCTCGGCGCACGGCACCTACGTGGAGGTCCGCATGCTGCAGGGCGCCGACCCCCAGACGCTCCTGCGGCGGGCGGTGGAGAGCGGCGCGCTGATTTCGCGTTTCGAGCTGATCGAGCCGTCGCTGCGCCAGATCTTCATCGAGAAGGCCACGGAGGCCGGGCTCTCGCACGAGGACGAGAGTGACGATGACGAGGCGGCGGCATGAATCCGTTCACGCCGAGGGTCGCGACCGTGGTCCGCCGCGAGTTCATGATGCGCGTCAAGTCCAAGTGGTTTCTCATCTCCACGCTGGGCCTCCCCGTTCTGATCGTCGGGCTCGGCGCGCTCTCCGCTTTCCTCGCGGTGAGGGGGGCGACGGATGTAGGCCAGGAGCGCAGACTTATAGGGGTCGCCGACCCCGCCGGGCTGATCGGTGATCTCCTCGTTGAAGAGTTCGTTGCCGACTCGCTCGACGCCGTGCGCGCCGCGGACATGGAGGAGTTCTCGGTCGACGAGGCGCGGTCGCGGCTCTCCGCTTCCTCGTACGATCTGCTGCTGATGATCCCGCGGAGCGCAGGCCGGCGCTCTGCGGAGATGCCGGGAGAGACACCGGACGCAGACGAAGGGGAGGATGACCGGACGACGCTGCTCGCGCGGGCCAGCGTTCCGTCCGTGATCGAGGGTTCGGTCCGGGGGGCACTCCAGAGGGCATCGGTGCGGGCGCGCCTGCGCTCCATCGGCGTGCAGAGCATCGACCCGGGCGCGCTGCTCCGGCGCACCTCCTTCGATGTCGTGAACGTCACGGAATCCGGGGAGGCCCGATCCCAGGACATCTACCGGATGCTGAGCTTCGCCATCGCGTTCTTTTTCTACTTCATCCTGCTCATCTACGGGCAGATGATCGTGCGGGCGATCCTTGAGGAGAAGCAGTCGGACATCGTCGAGATCATGGTCTCCTCCCTCCGCCCGTGGGAACTGATGCTGGGGAAGATCGTCGGTGTCGGGGCGGTCGGCGTTGCGCAGATGGCCGTCTGGGCGCTGATCTTCGCGCTCGCGGCCGTCTACGGCCTCACGGCCGGAGCATCCACGCTGGCCGAGGCGGGGATCGATATTGCGAACATCCCGATCCCGTGGGGCACGCTCGTGCTGATGCTCTGCTTCCTCGTTTTCGGCTATCTGCTCTACGCGGGGATGTTCGCGGGCGCGGGCGCGACGATCAGCAACGAGCACGATGCCCAGCAGGCCATACTCCCGGTCATGATGCTGATCATCCTTCCCTTCATCGCGACCCAGGGCGTGATCCAGAGTCCGAACGCGGGCTGGGGCGTCATTCTCTCCCTCGTGCCCTTCTTCAGTCCGCTGGTGATGCCGGCGCGACTCTTCGCCACTTCCGTCCCCGTGTGGCAGTGGCTCGTGTCGCTGATCCTGCTGGGCGTCTTCGTCCTCGGGGCGGCGTGGGTGGCGGGCCGCATCTTCCGGGTGGGGATTCTGATGAAGGGCCAGCGCGCCAACCTGCCGCAGGTGCTGCGGTGGATACGCCACGGTTAGCAGTCCGTGACAGAAGCGCGCGGCGAACCTCTTTCGCCCTCCTCTTCGCCCTCGGCGGCGGGGTATGCGCGGGAGCGTGCGGGACCGATGCGGAGACCTTTGTGCTCGGAGCCACGACCTCCACCTACGACTCGGGTCTACTCGAACACCTGATCGCCCGCTTCAACGAAGACCACCCCGAACTCCGCGTGCGCACGGTGATCGCCGGAAGCGGCGAAGCGCTGGAACTCGGTCGCTCGGGAGACGTGGATCTCCTGCTCGTGCACGCGCCCGGGGCCGAGGCCCGCTTCGTTGCGGCGGGTCACGCGCCACGGCGGAGTCCCGTCCTCTTCAACGGGTACGTGATCGCCGGCCCGCCTGCCGATCCGGCGCGGATCCGTGGATCCGCGTCCCCGTCCGCGGCGTTCGAGACCCTCGCGCGCGGAGAGCACGGCTTCGTCTCTCGCGGCGACAGTTCGGGGACGCACTACCGCGAGATCGCCTTTTGGCGCGAAGCGGACGTATTCGCCGACGGGGCATGGTACATCGAGTCCGGGCAGGGACAGGCCACCACACTGCACGTGGCCAGCGAGCGCCGCGCCTACGTCCTCACCGACGCCGCGACCCTCGCGATGCTGTCGGCGGTGCTCGACCTGGACGCGCTCGTCGAGGGCCACCTTTCCCTGCGTAACGTGTACTCGCTGCTGGAACCGCGCGCTGCACTCCGGCCGGCGCGCGCCGCGGTCTTCGCGGACTGGCTCCGCTCCGGAAAAGGACGCCGCGCCATCGCGGAGTTCCGGGTGCGCGGGGGCCCCGACGCCCTCTTCGCCCCGTGGCCTCCCGACGACGCGGCACCCTCCGGGGAGGCGTCGACGCTTGAAGGAGACTCCCTGACCGATGCAGATTCGGCTCGTGGATCCGCTGCTCGAGGCTCTCCGGCTCATCACGTCGGGTGACCTGTACGTCTGGAACGTCATCCTCCGCTCTCTGCAGATCAGCGGATCGGCGCTCCTGCTGGCCATGGTCATCGGACTCCCCATCGGGATCGCGGTCGGGCTGACGCGATTCCGGCTCCGTCTGCCCGTGGTCGCGGTCATCAACGCGGGTCTCGCGTTCCCGCCCGTCGTGGTCGGCCTCGGGGTCTTCCTCCTGCTGTCGCGGGCGGGCCCGCTCGGCGACCTGCAACTGCTCTACACGCCGGCCGCGATGATCGGCGCCCAGGCGATCCTCGCGGGCCCGTACATCGCCGCCGTGAGCCTCGCCGCGGTGGAGAACATCCCTCCGGACATCGCGCTCCAGGCGCGGGCGCTGGGCGCGAGCCGGCGACAGGCGATCCTCCTTCAGTTAAGGGAGGTGCGGACATCGCTCGTGGCGGCGGTGGCGGCTGGGTTCGGCGCGATCATCAGCGAGGTGGGGGCCGTGATGATGGTGGGCGGCAACATCCTCGGAGAAACCCGCGTGATGACGACGGCGATCGTGCTGGAAACGCGGCGCGGAAACTTCGATGTCGCGATCGCCATGGGAATCGTCCTCATGCTCATCGCGCTCTGCGTGAACGCGCTGCTCCTGTTGCTCGGCCGGCGTTCGATCCGCCGGGGCCTGGTCGCGTGAACACCGCCTCCGCACCGCTCCTCGGCACCGGACTGCGCCGCATCTACGGCGGGAAGACCGCGGTGGAGGTGGACCGGATCGAACTGCGTACGGGTGAACTGCTCGCCGTCTTCGGGCCGAACGGCGCCGGCAAGTCGACCCTGCTGCGCCTGCTCGCCATGCTCGAGAAGCCCGACGCCGGCGAGGTCACGTTCCGCGGCCGTTCCGGGCGGGCGAGCGAGCGAGCGCTCCGGGCCGCGTCCGCCGTCGTGTTTCAGCGCCCCCACTTCTGGAGCGACTCCGTCGAGTACAACGTCGGGCTGGGTCTGGCCCTGCGCGGTGTGGCCCGTTCGGAATCCCGGGGCCGCTGCCGCGCGGTGTGCGAGCAGTTGGCCATCCCGCACCTGCTGGCGGCGCCCGTGTCGGAACTGTCCGGAGGGGAGGCCCAGCGCGTTGCACTGGCGCGAGCACTGGTTCTCGACCCCGAGATCCTTTTCCTCGACGAGCCCACGGCGAATCTGGACACGGATTCGCGGCTCGACCTCCGGCATGACCTGGAGCGCGTCGCCCGGGAGCGCGCGACGAGCATATTCCTCATCACGCACGACCGCGGCGAAGCCTTCCACCTCGCCGACCGCGTCGCCGTGATCCGGGGCGGAAAGCTGGTCCAGACCGGGACCCCGAAGGAGATTTACGAGAATCCCGCGGATGTCTACACGGCGCGGGTCACCGGAGCGGAGTTCACGATCTCGGGCACCGTGACGCGGGCGCACGAGCGCATGGTCACGGTCGACATCGGGGGCGCCTCGCTGGTCGCGCTGGGCGAGGCGGCGGCGGGCACGGCGGTGAAGATCGCCTACCGGCCGGAAGATCTCGTACTCGGCCCCCCGGACGTTCCCCCGGCGGATCTGAGTACGCGCAACCTCCTCGTGGCGACGGTGGAGGAGCGGCGCGACATGGGCGGGCTCGTGCGGCTGCGCCTCCGCGGACCCGTCGAACTCGTGGCCCTCGTGACCCTCGACGCCGCGGAAGAACTGCGCGTCGATCCCGGGGTGCGCGTGGCGGTGCGGGCCAAGGCCACGGCCCTGCACGCCTTCCCGGCGGGCCCCTCCTAGCCGGGGCCGGGACACGCTGGCAGGCGGTGGCCGCTAGGGCGACCGCCTCCGGATCCCCGGCCCCGTCCAGATCACGATGGCCCCGCACCGTCCCACGGACCCGCCGAACTCGGCCGGCAATTCGCTCGCGCCCCGATAGACTTCGATCCCGGCGATCTCCCAGGGCGTGACGAAGTTGTCGATCGAGTCGTTGAAGCCTCCGCCGTCGCGGATCACGCGGACGCCGTCCAGGTAGACGTTGGTGCTCACGCACCCGTATTCGGCGCTGCCGCTCAGGCTGGGGGCGCCCCTCGTCATTCGGATGACGCAGTTGTTGTTTCCGCTACCCTGACACTCCGTGCGAAGCCCGGGGATCCTCCCCAGGTAGTGCGTGACCCGGATCGCACCCACATCCTCGATGTCTTCCCGCGTGAGGAACACGCCGGCGCCGACCGCCTCGCCCAATTCACGCCGGTCATAGAAGCCCTGCAGCTCCAGTCGCTTCTCGCGCACCGCCGTGACGACGAGCGGTGCGAGTTCTATCGGATCCGCGCTGAGTTCGAAGTCCACCTGCATGGTTCGATCGCTCGGGAGTTGCACCAGCTGGCTTACGGGCTCGAAGGTGAGGTGATCGACCGTCACCTGGTACACGCCGGGCGTCAGATCCTCGAACATGAAGCGGCCGCTGCCGTCCGTCATCCGCTCTCGATCCTGCTGCACGAGCGTATCCGCGAGGGTGATGTTCGCCGCTTCGACCGGGCGGCCGGAACTGCGGTCGCGGACGCGACCCACGATCCGTCCGGGGAGGGTCAGAAGGGAGGCCAGCGCGCCTTCCTCCACGGCCACGAGAATGTCCCACCCGGCGGGGGGCCCGGGTGCGATACTCACCTGGACGGGTTCCGTGCGGAAGGTAGGGAAGGCGGCGCTCACGGTGAGGCCCGTGTGCGGGGGCAGGCCGCAGAGCACGTATACTCCGTCGCTGCCCGAATCCACGGAAACGGTCCGCCCCCCCTCCGCGTCGCTCCATGTCGCCGACACCGTGGCACCCGGAATGACCAGGCCCTGGAGCGTGTCGCGTACGATGCCGGCCAAACCGGTCATCGACGGATCCGTCCCCGACGGGCAGGTGACGAAGTTCGGGGCCGGGTTCGGGCGGGGGACCTGGGCTTCGAGCCGGGACTCGACCGCCGTCAGGAGCATGGCGATCGCGAACGCCCGGCACACGGCCAGCCTCCGCGCCGATACCGCTAAACGACCGTCTCCGCGTCTTTGCATGCTGCGGTCTCCGCCACTGCGTCGTGCACATGCGTCGCATCGCCCGGCAGCCCTGGCAGCACGGGCTGCCAGCTCCCGTACAATTGAACGTAACTGAATCGGGGATTGCGGGGGACTCCCGGATCTTGCCAATCTTCCGGGGGGTTTCTTCCGCCGTGGAGTCTCATCGTGCGAAACAGGCAGGCGCCGCACCTGGCCGGCGTCGTTTGCGTCCTTCTGGGCATGTCCGGGTGTCTGAATCTCGGGATCGGCGTCTCCCCCACGGTCGGGAACATGCTCACGTCCGTGGTCAGCGAGGGATCCGCCCTGTCCGAGTTCGCGAGGGCCGCCGGGGGGCCCGGATCCATGCGCGTCTCGGGCCAGATCGTGGGCCGGCTGCGCTGCGATTACCTGTCCTCCGACCTGCGCGAGGTGGACGGAGGACTGGAGTTGGCCGTCACGATCGTGTCGGGCCGGCAGGGCTGCAACAGCCTGACGCCTACTACCATGTCCTACGTGGCGAACATCTACAACGTGGAGCCCGGATCCTGGTCGATTCTCGTCGAGCACCGCTATGAAGGAGTGAGCGGCGTGCCCGGCGAGCGCCTCTACGACGTCATCACCGTCGACTAGCCGGCAGTAATCGTCTGCCAGCCGCAGTCGGGGCCGTCACTCCAGGGGCTTGCCCCGTCCGCGGAGGTCGAGCAATTCCGCGTCGCTCATCCCGGCCAGAGCTCGCGTCGCCTCGGCCACGCTGCGGCTCTCGTGCGGCACCCAGCGCGGCGGCTCGAAGGGATCCTCGAGACAGACGAAATAGATGCGGGCCGCCCGAGCCGTATTCGGCTGCCCACCCGAGACATAGGCCTCCCAGCGCACCATGCCCTCGTCGAGAAACGTGCGGGAGAGCGCCCGCTTCGGGTCCACCGCCATGCCGCTCACACCTTCACCGACCGCGCGAGAAGCTCCCGGAGCCCGGCCTCGTTCATCTCGGCCACGGCCTGTTTCGGCACCTTCGAGATGCCCGGCGGAGCCTGGTTGTAGCGCTGGGGAACGGTGATATCGTCCCGGTTGCGGAACATCACGAGCAGCCGGGGTGACTGCTGCGTGGTCCCCGAGAAGATCGAGAACTCGGCCTCCCAGGTGGCGCCCGATTCGCTCGTGAACCGGGTGCGGGCGCTGTCGGCGGCCCCATCCATCCGGAAGATCAGTTTCTTCAGAAGTGACATGTGCGAGACACTAGAACAGTGGGGCGCGACTCGCCACCCTGCGGGCTTCCGGTGCGCGCGCGAAGCTGCGACGTTGAATGGACTCCAGCCCGTCCGGGGTCTCGGCCCCGCTGTCGGCCACCCAAGGAGAGAGCCATGTCGGTCCACTTTCGCTGGCCGCGTTCGTCGGCTGCGCGCCGCTTGTACTCCGCCACGATCCTGCTGCTTCTCGGCGGACTCCTGCTTCCGTCCGCGGCAGTCGGTCAGGACGCGGGCGTCATCGATGCCTTCGCGAGGCAGATCGCCTCGGATGTCGAAACGGACGGCGTCGGCGGGATCACGGCGGCCGTCTTCAAGGGAGACCAGGTCCTCTGGGCGCAGGGGTTCGGCTGGGCCGATCCCGCGAACCGAGTGCCCGCGGGCGTACGCACGATTTATCGCACGGGATCCATCTCGAAGTCGATCACGGCGATCCTCATGGCCGACCTCGTGGAGGAGGGGACGGTCGCACTCGACGACGCCGTGGTGGACCACCTGCCCGAGGCCGCCGGCTTCGGGGACCCGCCGGCCGGCATGGAGCCGGTCACGCTCCGGCAGCTCGCAAGCCACACGGCCGGCCTCATCCGCGAGCCCGAACTCGAGGGCGCGGCGGCGGGGCCCATCGAGGACTGGGGCTACAAGATCCTCGCCTCGATCCCCCACACGCGGTTCTATACGATGCCGGGGACGCAGTACCAGTACTCGAACATCGGATACGGCGTGCTCGGGTACGCATTGCAGCGGGCCGCCGGGACCTCGTTCATGGACCTCGTCGAGGACCGCCTGTTCGCACCGCTCGGCATGCGCTCCTCCACCTTCATCGTCGGCCCCAACCTGTGGCGGCGCGTCGCGGTCGGCTTCTCGAACGGAGCCGATGGCGCCGTGGACGCCGACTTCCCGGCGCTGGAGCATGAGGGCCGCGGCTACAAGGTGCCGAACGGTGGCGTCTACGCGACGGTCGGAGATCTCGCCACCTTCGCGGCCGCGGTCATGGGCATGACGGAGTACGAACTCCTCGATCCGGCCACCCGGCGGGAGGTGATGACGGTTCAAACCCCTGAGGATCCGGATTCCGGGTACGGGCTGGGGTTCTCGATCCGCACCGTCGCACTCGAAAGCGGCGCCGTGCGCTTCGTCGGCCACGGCGGTTCTGTCGCCGGGTACAACATGTACCTCGTGTTCGAACCCGAAAGCGGATACGGCGTGGTCCTCGGCCGCAACTACAATCGCGGCGCCACGAATCTGGGCGAGGTGGGGAACGGCCTCCTGCAGGCACTGCTCGAAGCCGGGCGGTTGAGTTCGTGACCTCGCCACGCGTCCGCCGCATCGCACCGCTGCTCGCGTTGGCGGCGTTCACCCTCGCTCCAGGCCCGGTGGCGGCACAGGACGACGAAGAAGAGCGGGTCCTGCGCATCTGCCGCCAGCTCGGGAACGCGGAACTGGAAGTCGGCATCGAGGGCATCATCCGGGACGACGAAAGCCGGACGCCGCTCCCGGGTGCAAGCGTTCTGATGCGCTACGAGGCCGAACGCGGGTTGCCGACTCCCGACGACGTACGGGTCGAAGCGGACGAGCGCGGGCGATACCAGGCCTGCGGTCTCGAAGCGTTCCGCGAGATCCGCGTGCGCCCGAACTATCGCTCGCGCCGGGGCAAGGAGCGCAAGATCGAACTCGATCGCTCGCAGTTCGTCGATCTCGAAGTCGACATGGGGGACGCGGGCTTCGTCGTATTCTCGGTGGTATCCGCTCACGACAGGCGGCCCGTGGTGGGCGCGGCGGTCGACCTCTCGCCGCTCCCGCTCTCCGGTGTCACGGATTCTCTCGGACGGGTGGCGTTCCGCTCCATACCACCGCTTACCTACGGATTACGCGTCACGCACTTTGGCTTCACCCCCCTGGAGAGCGAGGTCAACGTCCTCACGGACGAGAGCGCCGAATTCCGCGTGGAACTCAACACGCAGGCGGTCGCGGTGGCACCGATCGAGGTGCGGGTTACGGGGCGTGACGCCTGGCTGGTGACCAATGGGTTCTACGAGCGACGCGGATCCATCGACGAAGGCTACTTCGCCACCTATCCCGAGATCGACGAGTTCACCCACCTCGGGCAGGTGTTTCAGTTCAAGCGCGAGCTCTCCATCAAGTACCGGCGCAGGCAGCTCATCCTCCTCAACGGCCGGCCGGCGAGTCGCCTCGGGCTCAACGCCCGGAATCTGAGCGAACTGAAGTTCGACACCGTTCGGGGAATCGAGGCGTACAGGTGCAGCGAAGCACCGCCGGAGATCATGAACCAGTTGCCGAACACGATGCTCCTGACCGACTGCAATCTGGTTGCGATCTGGACCTACTGACGCGCTCGAATCATCCCCGCCGCCTGACGACCTCTTGACCTCGGATACCCGCCCCGACAGGGAGGCTGCGGCCCCACTGTATCGCCGCGCGTGGCGTGCCGTCGTCGACGTCGTGTGGGGGACGCAGGAGGACTTCACCTCGGGGAGCCTGAACCGAGGCGTCCTGCTTCTCGCCATCCCGATGGTGCTCGAGATGGCGGGCGAGTCGCTCTTCTTCCTCGTGGACATGGCCGTCGTGAGCCGGCTCGGGGCCGGCGCCCTGGCCGCGATCGCGCTCACGGAAGCGATGCTGGCCGTCATCTACTCGGTCGCGATGGGGCTCGCGATGTCCACGACGGCGATGGTCGCGCGACGAACGGGTGAGAAGGACGAGCGCGGGGCCGCGACTGCAGCCGTGCAGGCCATCGTGCTGAGCTTTGGCATCGCCGCGGTCCTCGGCTTGATCGGCGCGATTCTGGCCCCGCGGCTGCTCCAAGCCATGGGCGGATCCCCCGAAGTCGTCGCGGCGGGCACCACTTACGCCCGCATCCAGCTGGGCGGGATGGTCGTGATCATCCTCCTCTTCGTGAACAACGCGATCTACCGGGGAGTGGGGGACCCTTCCATGGCGATGCGTTCGGTATGGCTGGCGAACGGGATCAACATCGTGCTCGATCCGGTGCTCGTGTTCGGCCTTTGGATCTTCCCCGAACTCGGACTCCCGGGCGCCGCCGTGGCCACGACGACCGGACGCGCGATCGGGGCCCTGTACCAGTTGTGGCACCTGTCGCGCGGCGAGCGCATCCGGGTGCGGCGTGGGGACCTCCGGGTCCGTTGGTCCGTGATCGAGCGGCTCGCGCGCGTGTCGGTGGGCGGCGTGGGGCAGATGCTCGTGACCCAGGTCAGCTACATCGCCTCGATCCGCATCCTGTCCGAGTTCGGGACGATCGCCCTCGCCGGGTACACGATGGCGATCCGCGTGGTCATCTTCATCATCCTCCCCGCCTGGGGTCTCGCGAACGCCGCCGCCACGCTCGTGGGCCAGAATCTCGGCGCGGAGAGGCCCGATCGCGCCGAGAGGGCCGTCTACCTCACCGGGCTCTGGAACATGGTCTTCATGGCCGTGGTGACGGTCGTCTTCGTGGCCTTCCCGGAGCCGATTCTGGCGCCGTTCGCCCCGGATCCGGAGACGCTCGATGTGGGCGTGCGCGCCCTCCGGATCATCAGCTACGGGTACATCTTCTACGCCTGGGGCATGGTGACGATGCAGGCCTTCAACGGCGCAGGCGACACGGCAACGCCGACCTGGATCAACATCTGGGTCTTCTGGTTCTTCCAGCTTCCACTCGCGGCGCTGCTCGCGTTCAGCGTCGGGTGGGGCGAGGCGGGCGTGTTCTGGTCTTTCGCGGTCGCCTACTCGCTATCGGCCGTCGTCGGCCTGGCGATCTTCCGCCGCGGCCGCTGGAAGCAGAAGGTCGTCTGATCCGGATCTAGCTGCCGCACCTTCTGACGCGGCGGTGCCTCGGTTCCAGCGTCAACTGGACCCGGACCTGCCCGCCCTCGGCCAGGTCGACGCTCCGCTCGGCCCCCTCGAATCCGATGCACGAGGCGCGGACCCGGTAGGACCCCGGTGGCAGGCCCTGGAGCCGAAACCCCGCAGAGCCGTTGGCCACCGCGCGCAAGTCCGTGTCAACCAGCTCGATCGTGACCTGGCGCAAGGGCCGCCCCGTGCCCCCGTGGATCACCACGCCAGTGATCGATCCCGGAAGAGTGACCGGGACGCCTAGCGTCACGGCGTCGCCCGCCACCGCCTGAACCAGAATCGCCTGGCCCGTGTGCGGACCGTAGGCGGCCGCCAGTTCCACCTCCGCTGCGACCGGGAGATCGCAGAGACGGTACCGTCCCAGCGAGTCTGTCCGGACGACCGTCTCCACGCGCTCGAGTCCCTGGCCGACCGGGTACGATGCGATCACGTGCGCGGCCGGCAGCCTCACGCCGGTGATGTCATCCTCCACGAACCCTTCCAACGCAGCTTCGCCCTCGTGCCCAGCCGGCTCGCACAGCGTCACATCGATCGTTGGTATCTCCGCTGTAGCGGCCGTCCAGTTCGACCACAGGACGATCACGCCGCAGGTCATGGTGGCCGGGTTCCAGGCCCAAAGGGGCATCTTCGCACCCGGCTGATAGAGTTCGGCCGCACCTAGGTCGTGTACGGAGAGTTCGTCGAGGAGTGGTGGCGGGGGGCCGCTCGCAGACCTGTACGTACCCGCCGGGTTGATGGAGCGCGCTCTGCTCGTCCCCCACCCGGAGGCTGTTCCGATCGGCCTCCGGTCGAGGTACACCGGCACGTCGGGGCAACGGGGACAGCGGTGCGCGGTTTTGGAGCCTCGACATGAAGTCCGCCAAGCGGACGAAACCGGTCCTGTTGGCCTCGATCCATTCGGGCTCGAAGTACGTTCCCCAGCCTTCCTCCATGCGATCGTAGAAGCCGGACTCGGCGAGGCGGGGGGGACGCCCTTCCACGCCGACTTCCAGCGGTTCCAGCGGGATCGCGTCGGGCTGCAGGCGGACGTCCAGCCGCGGTGGCGCCCGGGGTCCGATCTCCAGGGGAGTACTGAGAACCTCATAGCCGAGTCGCCGCACGCCGAGCGCATAGGCGCCCGGCGAGACGCCAGCAAAGGCGAAGACACCGTCGGGTCCCGTGATCGTTTCGCGAACCGAACCGGACGCGTCGGCCAGACGGACCGTGGCGCCCTCGATCGGCTCTCCCGTCTCGTCGTCGATGACCGTCCCGGCGACCTGCACCGACTCCTGAGCGGCTAACTCCTGAGGCACGAAACCGCTCGCCGTCCATACCGCCGCCCACGCGGCCAGAATCGACGTCCGTACGCTCACAACGGCTCTCGGGGACCTCGTCATGGTCCTCTCAACTCAGGAGCATTGTCTTGCTAGACCGAACACCCTGTCGGTCGCGCTAGTGGCGTTCGGCGGAGCTTGAGAACAACCGGCTCGCTTCCTCCCTCGGCCAACTTCACCTCCAGCACGGGACTCGTATACCCCGGGCAGGATGCCCGTATCCGGTAGGACCCCGGTGGAAGGTCCGCGAGAGAGAATCTGCCCTCCCGGCTCGTCACCGCGCGGTAATCGGTGTCTACCAACGTGATTCGCGCACCTTCGATCGGTTCCGAGGTCGCCTCGGTAATGACGATTCCGGTGATGGAAACCCGGAGACGTCACCGGCACCGTCAGCCTCGCATCTTCGCCGCTCGCAGCCGCGACAGCGACCACGCTCTGTCTGCCCGCGTGCGGACCATATGCCGCCGTCATCTCTATTGCCGTGCCTTCCGGCAGATCGCACACACGATACCGGCCGAGCGAATCGGTCCGAACCTCGATCCGCCGATGATCCGGTTCTCCAGAAGCCATGTACGACGCGAACACCGTCGCGGCCGGCAGCCTGACTTCGGTGACTTCGTCCTCCACGACACCATCAAGCACCACCTCGCCCGGAAGGCCGTCGGGTTCGCACAACTTCACCTCGATCTTCGGGATCTCCGCCAGGTGCGCCGTCCAATCGGACCAGAGGATGATGGCGCCGCACCTCGCCGTGCTGTCGTTCCAGGCGAAGAACGGGAGCTTGCTGTGAGGCGTGTAGAACTCGGCCGCACCGAGGTCCGAAACGGACAGTTCGCCCAACAGCGCGGGAACGGCGGGCTTCTTCGCGTTCGGATCGTGGCGGGGCGGCCGGCGCCAAGAGCGGGGATCGCCCAGTGACCGGGCCCTGCTCGTGCCCAGTCCGGCGGAATAGCCGATTTGGACGCGCTCGTAGAAGACGGGCACCGTGGGACAACGGGACTGAGGGGCGCGGAGCTGCAGCGTGGACAGGAACTGGCCCAGACGGTCATAGCCCGCCTTGTTGGCCTCCAGCCAGGCAGGTTCGAAGTACGTTCCCCAACCCTCGTCCATCCGGTCGTAGAAGCCGGACTCCACGAGGCGGGGCGCGCGTCCCGCCACATCGACGTCCAGTGGCTCCAGCGGGATCGCGTCCGGCTGCAGGCGTACATCCAGCCGGGGCGGGGCCAGGGGGCCGATATCCACCGGAGCACTGAGGACTTCGTATCCGAGATGCCGCACGGCGAGTGTGTATTCGCCTGACACAACGCGAGAGAAGGCGAACGTGCCGTCAAGTCCCGTGATCGTTTCCCGAGCCGACCCTGACGCGTCGGCGAGCCGCACAGTCGCGCCTTCGATCGGCTCTCCCGTCCCGTCGTCAACGACGGTCCCAGCGACCTCCACCGCCTCCTGAGCCGCCGTTTTCTCCGGCAGCAGGCCGAATGTCGCGGCAAGGACGCCGGCGACCAGGGATGCCCGGATCAAGATGGTCGAGAGTCCCTGCTCTCCCCGCTCTCCAATCGCCGTCATGCGCATATCCTCGAGGTTCGAAGTGCCGGAGCTTCGACTTCGGGAAGACACGTTGCCTTTTCCTGCCGGTAGACGTTTCGGTTCGCCTCCGCGTCACATTTCGCGCCCGGCGCATATCAACGAATGCCGCTCGCCGGACGGGACGCGCTCGACGTCCCCGGGGATCGGGTCGCGCGGGTCTGGAAGCCCTAGTTGCCGGTCTCCAGTGGGGCGTCCGGGGCCATCTGCAGCACGCGCACGATCGGGTAGCCCAGGTCGTGGGTCTCCGCGTAAGCCATGAGGCCGTCCGGCCCGAACGCGTCAGGGATCCGCAACCCTCCCGGCTGTATCGTGCCCAGGTAGCGGGCGTCGGGCGTCACGACGTCGATGGACCCGTCTTCGCCCGGCAGCCCCGTCCGCTCGACCCAGAGGCGGCCTTCGACATCCAGGGCGAGATCATCGATCGCGGGAATCTCTTCGGCGAACGTCATCTCCTCGATCGTCGTGCGGCGGGCTGCGGTCATCTGCGCCTGGAAATCGCTGGGGAGGGAGACACTGCCGCCGAGCGCCGAGCTGACCGACACTCGCTGCCCGAGCTTTGCCAGCCGACGCTCCCGCTCCGCATCGCGGATCGCGCTGGTGACCCTGATCGGGTCCACTGGGCGCTCCAGGGCGTCCTCGACGGTTCCGGTGGTGTCCACGAGCTTGATTCGGTATGCGACCGAGTCGACGACAGCCAATCGTCCGTCCGGCAGCGGGACGAAGGAAAGTGATGGATCGAACGCCCGAACGGGGCTCATGGTAAACTGAAAGCTGCCGCCCTCGGTGCTGGCGCCGTCTCCGGTCGGGGGCGGCGGATCCCATGCGGTGTACCGAACCTCGCGGCTTCCGTCCGGCCCGTAGCGGATGATCGGACGCTCCGACTCCCCGCCGACGGGGCCCGTACTGATGGACATTCCGCCACCCGCGCTACCCGTCATGCGAGTCTCGATATCGGTCAGGATACTCCCATCCGGGAGCCAGGCACGTACGAAGTTCGGCATCCCCCGCTGCGGGTCGAAGGGTGCCGACTCCAGGTACTCGCCCTCCTGAGTGAAGAACTGGATCCCGCGCCGCGAGCTATCGAAGAGGGCGAGGCGGCCATCGGCGAGGACGGCCATCGATCCCGGTTCCGTCAACTCGCCGGGCCCCTCCCCCTGCCGGGAGATGGTCCTGAGGTACGCGCCCGTGCGGTCGAACACGACGACGTGGGCCGCCTGCCGGTCCAGAACGAACAGATCGCCGGACTCGTTGAAGGCCAGGTCGGTCACAGCACCGAAGACCTCCCAGTCCTCTCCATCCAGAGCACCGACGGTCCAGAGAGCCTCGTGCGCGGGAGCGATCGGAAAGTCGGGACTGTCCATGGACGCCGATCCGCCGCCAGGCATCCCGCCTTCGCCACCGCCTCCGCACGCGGCCAGGAGGCAGAAGGCTGCAACAGACAGCGATCGCCTTGGATCGAAGCGAGTCATGAACTTCCTCCTCTGGTTGTGCCGTCTCCGATCCCCTTGAAACCGTCGGTCCACAGGAGGTTGTCCGGCGTAATCCGCCGCTGGTTCAGCCGCCGTCTTTCGTGGTGATGATGATCACGCCGCCCTCGGCCCGCTCGCCGTAGGCCTCGGTGGCCTGTTCTCCCTTGAGGATCTCGACGTTCTCGATGTCGAGCCTGTCGGGGTGGATGTCGTCCAGCGTGAAGTCGTCGGACTGGATCAAGCCGTCGATGATGATGAGTGGATAATCCGTGCTGACGACATGATCGCTACCATCTTCGCGGACGATTCCACTCACGATGAACGACGAGCTTCCCTCCCCGTCATCGACGGCATTCGGTTCCTCCCCCTGAGAGAGCCGGTAGAGAGGATTGCTGGAGATCGGCTCTTTCCCTTCGAGCGCGGAATCGGTTTCAGCGGCGCCGGCCTTCGTCGTGATTTCGACTACGCCGTTTCTGGCTCGCTCGCCGTAGAGCTCGACAGCCTGCGGTCCCTTCACGACCTCGACATGGTCGATGTCGAGGGCCCCCAAGTCCGACATCGACGCACCCTCGGACTGGATTACGCCATCGATGACGATTAGAGGCGTTTCCCCGGAGTCGTCGATAACGATCACCGGGGTGCCCCCGTCGGATGCGGCAGCCTCAGGGTCCGCGGGCTCCTGCCCATTGTCCAGGACCTCGAACCGGACCCACTGGGAGACCCAGACATCGGTCAGCTCGTCGCGGTTCTTCGCGGGCTCGAAGCGCATCGTCTCGACGACGTCCGCGGCGGCGAGGTCCAGCGCGTCGATGCCGCTGCTCTCCTTCACTTGGTGATTCCGCACGACGCCCGATTCGTCGATGTACAGCCACATCTCGACTCGGCCGCCCACTCCCGCTTCCTTGAGATCCTGCGGGTAGGCTTCCTTCAGCGCGCCCATCACATCCGGGCCGTTCTGCAGGACAGGGGGCCTGTCATACGCTATGAACGCGGGGGGGTCTGGGTGGGAGCGAGCCTCCTCTGTCGGCATCGGCGCGGGCTCCTGCCCATTGTCCAGGACCCCGAACGTGACCCACTGGGAGACCCAGACATCGGTCGGCTGGTCACGGTTCGACGCAGGCTCGAAGCGCATCGTCTTCGCGACCTCCGTCGCGGCGAGGTCCAGCACGTCGGTGCCGCTGCTCGTCTTCACCTCCATGTTCTGCACGTCGCCCGACTCGTCCACGTACAGCCACAGCTCGACTCGGCCGCCGATGCCTGCGTCTCTGAGCTCTACCGAGTAGGCGTTCTGCATCGCCGCCGTCACCTCCGGGAGGTTCTGCAGGACAGGGGGCCTGTCATACGCTATGAACGCGGGCCGGTCTGCACGCGAGCGAGCCTCCTCGCTCGGCATCGGCGCGGGCTCCCATTCGATGGCATCCGCGGGCGGAGTCACCGTCGCGGCGGGCGGCCCCGGCGCGTTCAGGGAGTTCTCGGGCCCGGGGCAGCCCAGGACAAAGAGCACCGCGAGCATGGCCACGCCTGACGCGCCGAGCGTTCGGATCACGCGCATGCGGGCTTGGGGCGCGGTCATGCGGCGCAGGCGTCGTTCCACGGCCGGCTTGCGTTCGGCGAAGGCTGCGGCGGCGAGCAGCGGGCCGGAGACGCGGCTCCCCACGGTGATGAGGGCGTCCGCATAGTCACGCGGCGACTCCCCCCGCTTGAGCACGCGACGGTCGCAGTCGAACTCGATCGCGAGCCGCAGCCGGGACACCTGCCACCACATGAGCAGGTTCCAGGGCATCAGCACGAGCGCGCAGACCGCCGCGGCGAAGAGCCGGTGGTCGCCGGCGCGCTGATGCTCCCGCTCGTGCAGGAAGACGAGACGCAGCAGCCGGCCCTCGAGTTCGGGGATCCACTTCGGCATCACGACGACCGAGCGCCGGATACCCACCACGGCCGGTCCCCGCTCGTCCGAAATCATGACCGGCGATCCCGTAATCCGGCCCGGCGTCCACGTCCGCATCTCCGAGCGCAGCCGGCCGTAGACCCGCCCGAGATACCCGACCATGGCGGCGACCAGGAGCAACCAGCCCCACCCCAGTACCGCGCTCACAGCGGCCGCATCGAAACCTCCGCCGGCCGCTGCGGCCTCCGCGGGCAGGGCCGGCGCCGCGGCGACGGCCGTCAGGTCGCTCAACCCAACCATCGGTTCGGCGGACGACCCCCCGAAGCCGGGAAGAAGGCCGGGAGCGAAGAAGGCCACGACAGGCACCGCAACGGACCCGACGACCGCCGTGAACCACCCCCAGCGCACGGGCTTGCGAAAGTGCCCCAGCGCCCGCTCGGAGGCGAACGCAGCCAAGGCCAGGAGTCCCGAAATCAACAGACAGTATCCGATCCAGGCGATGACCATGTTTCTACTCCTTCGAGCTGAGACGTTCGTCCACCATGCCGCGCAGGTTCTCGAGGTCCTCCTTCGAGAGCGCGCGGTCGGAGACGAGGTGCGTGAGCAGCAGTTCGGGCGAACCCTGGAACATTTTCTGAACCAGGCGCCGCACCGCGCTCGCGCCGGCGCATTCGCGCCCGACGAGCGTGTGATAGCGGTAGGCCTTCCCCTCCTGGGTGTGCCCCACGTACCCCTTCTCCTCCAGCGTCCGGAGGATCGTGAGCACAGTGGTGTAGGCCAGTTCGTCGCCGAGGCGTTCCTGCACCTCCGCCACGGTCGAGGCCCCCCTCTCCCAGAGCACGGCCATGAGGTCGAGTTCCCGCGTCGTGAACTTGATCTCCACGAGACCGGTCCTTTCGTCCCGAGCCATTAGCGTCGCCACCCGCAGGCGTCGGCCGTCGTCGAAGCGCCGGCAGGCCGAGCGGGCGTCGTTCCCCAGTGAGCGTAAGCGCGACCGGGGGCCGCCGTCAACTAGGTACATAGTAGTAACGTCCGGGGACATCCGAACGGGACACGGGCGGGAGGAGCCGGGTTAGCGGCCCGTGGTTACTAGGCGTGCAGCCAGTTGTTCGCGAAGCGCACGAACCAGGACGCGCCGGCGGACCGGAGGAAGCCGCAAGCCTCGCGTTGATCGCCGGGTCGGTTGGGTGGGGAGTATGTGCCGGCCAGCACCTTCAGCTTTTCGGCGCTCAGCCTGTCCACCACGGCTGTGTGATCTGCGGCCTCGATGAGACCGGCGATGGCGTTTCGGCGATCGCGGGGTCCCAGCGCCGCCGCACGGAACCAGGTCACCAGGTAGAGGTCGTTCTCCCCGCTCCTTCGGGACAGTCCTCAAGAAGCTCGAGGCACGACTCCACTTCGGGCGCGTTGTCATCTGTCACCGCCAGGAGGCCCGCGAGTGCCCGGGCCTGTGCCCCGAACGGATGTTGAGCCACATGCCCGGGACCTCGGAGCAACTGCTCCATGTACCTCCGGCAAAGAGTGTAGTCCCCCTTGAAGAACGCGCACTGCGCCTGATTCAGGAGGGCGTAGGCCCGGGCTTCGGGCGGACTCTCAAGCGCCTCATCGATCTCGCGGCAGCGGTCAAGCTCATCGAGTGCCCGATCGAAGTCCCCGAGTTCCATCAGGACCGCGCCAAGGTTGTTGAGGTTCGCGGACACATGCCGGTTCTCGTCACGCGTCTCCGAAGCTTCCAGCAACTGCAGGGCGTCATGGAGACGAGCACCTCGCATGGCCACCCAGAACTCGGCGGCCGCCGCCGCTCTCCGCCCTTCGTAGCCGAGGCGCCCGAGTCTGTAGCGGTAGGTCTCGAGGGCGAGACGCGCCTCGTCGAGTCCACTTCGACGTCCGACATGATGGAAGAGGAGTCGAAATGCGTCACACCAGACGCCCGCGTAAGGTGCGTCCTCGCGGCCGACCTCGTGGAGATGGGTGCGAATCGTGTGCAAGCCCGGGTTCAGGCTGCGTCGGCGCGCCGTCTCGGTTGCCTCGATAACGGCCAGCTGCGCGGTCAGCGCTCGCTCGAGCGCCGGGTCGGTCGTGTGCCCGCGCGCCTCCTCCAGGTTCTTCCGGTGCAGGCCGGCCGTGAGACGATCGCCCGACGCCACCGCCGCCCGTGCCAACTCAAGTCTGACGCGGCTCAAATCGTTTCCGGTGTCCGCGACAGCGGCGATCTGGTGCAGTACACCAATGGCTCGACGAAATCGTCCCCGCTGAGACTCCGCCTCGGAGAGGAGAAAGCCGGAGCGCAGGCGCTCGGCTCCGGCAGTGGCATGTTCGAACGCCAGCGCCGCCGCCTGACCGGCCACCGGCGACCGACCTTCCCGCAGGGCCTCCTTCGCCACCTCGCACGCCAGGTCAAGAGCACGCGACGACTCTCCGGCGGCCCCGAACTCGGAGGCCGCCGCGGCGCGCGCGCCGAGACCCGCCTTCTCGAGGGATCGAGCCGCGGCCAGATGTACCTTCGTTCTCTCGTCGGGCCGCAGGTGCCACGCGAGCACGTCACCAGCCAGCGGGCGGCTCAGCGTCCAGTGGTCGGTCTCGGAGCGTAACCACCCTTTGGCTCGGAGACCTTCGAGGGCATTCCCGCTCGACTGCCCATCCACGATCAACTCGGCGTGGGTGCGCGCCGCGCGCGTGAGCAGCCCCAATGTGGCCGCCAGACGTCCTTCCTGAACGGAGAGGGTCTCCAGCTGTCCGTCCACGAGGGACCGGACCTCGGCGGACCGCTCATAGGCCAGCCGTGCGCCCGATTCCCGGCCGCTGATTCCCGTGGGGCTGAACCTGTGGCGGATCCACACCCTGACGATCGCCCGAGCCAGACCCGGGTTGCCGCCGGAGAGCCTTGCACCCTCGGCGGCCTGCCGAGGACTGCAGCCGCTCTCCGTTGCCTGAAGTGACGCCGCACACTCGTCGGTCGCGAGCGGATCGAAGGTGACCACGAAGTCCACCAGGCCCGCGGCTTCGGCCTGACGAGCCGCCTCCGGGTCCGAGAAGCCCACCACCATGGCGCCCGAGAGATCCGAGCCCCGCATGACCTCATCCACCTTGGCCCAGTCCCGAACACCAGCCCTGATGACGATGAGCCGGGTCTTTCGAGGGTGCCGGCCCAACTCGGTGGCCAGATTCTCTCGCTCCCCCGCGCGATCAGAGGGTAGCCACTGCACCACCCCTCCATCGCTGTACACGAGTCCGGCAAAGCTCCGAACCACCCCTTCCCGCCCCAGACCGCGCTCACCGGCCATGGCCAGCCGCACCGGCAGGGGCCCCGACGAACGGAGAGCGACGCTCAGTTCTCGGAATTCTCTCCCCCGCCCCGATGTCTGCGGTTCCTGGCGTTCGCGGACGACAAGGGGTGCGGCGTCAAGCTGGTTCCGAACCCATGTCGCCATTTCCATCAGCTTCGCGGCGTTGGCGACCCAACCGTGTTTCTGGAGGGTGCGGTAGTAGGCAAGGGCGGAAGCGTAGTCCCCCTTCATGCACAGTGCGCGCATGAGAGTGCAGTGCGCCTGTTCGTCGAACTCGTTCTGCCTCACGAGCCGAATCGCGGCCAGGCACGTCTGGTCCCAGTCACCTCTCTCCTCGGCGGCCTGTTGCGCATTCTTGAGTGCCATGGCAATCAGAACGCGACAACGCTCCCGCTCGCCATCGAGCCAGCGCTCGAACTCGTCGGCGCCCAGGTTCAGCAGGTCAGGGGCGAATTCTCCGCGGTACAGGTCGATCACGGTCTCGTGATCCCGGGTCTGGAACGCTTGTTCGAGAGCGTCGAGTTCGTACATCACCCGTCGCGGTACGAGCCGGACCGTGTGCGCGTCCACCATGATCACCGGCCCCATGGACGATCGGATGTCGTAGAGCGCCTGGCTGAGCGAGTGTCGCGCCTTCCGGTCTCGGCCATCCCAGAGCAGATGGGCGAGCTTCCCCCGCATGTGTACGGTCCGAGGGTGCGCCACGAGGTAGAGCAGAAGGCCCGTATGCTTCCGGGACCGCAACGGAACCCATCGAGTTTACATCCTACTGTGAACGTTGATGTTACGAGACTCAAGCACCGTGTTCCCGCTTTTCGATTCCCGCCAATCGACCTAGGTCAGACTCGAGCTCGCGGGCGGCTCTCCAAAGCCTTCCTGAGTTGTCCGGCGTCGGCCTGCTGGTAGCAGCGGAGGACCGTCTGGGCCTCCTTCCAGCCACCGAGCTCGCAGAGCACCTTGAGCGGAAGGGCCATGAGGTCGGAAGCGAACTTCCGCCTCAGCGAGTGCCAAGCTCTCCCGCGCTTGGGTTCCAGCTCTGCGAGTCTTTGGGCTCTGTTCCACCAATTCCGGACCAGCGATCGGCCCGCACACTCTGAGTTGTCCTTGAGGGCGGGCAACACCGGAGAGTGCTCGGTTTCGGGACCCCCTCGTTTCGCGGCATCCTTCAACACCGCTGCCGCCTCGTCGGTCATCGGCGTGACGTGCTCGTGGCCGGTCTTCTCGTGCGCCGCACGCCACCGCAGCTCACGGCCCTCGAAGTCGATATCGGTCCACCGAAGGTTGCGGATTGCTCCGATTCTGTGTCCCGTCTCATGTGCGAGCACGAGCGCGACGTGGAACCGCCAGTCGACCTGCCGCGACACCCCGAGCATCGCCTGGTACTCCTCCTCGGAGAGGACGACCCGGGTGGGGTTCTTCTCCCTGGGCTTCCTGAGACCCTTCAGCGGGTTCCTTTCGAGAAGGAGTCTCCCCTCCTCGTCTCGGGACTTCGCCGCCCAGTTGAGGACCGCGATAAGGAACTGCAGGTCGAACTCGATGGTCCGGTTGGATACGGGTTTGCCGCTAGGCCCGACGCGGCCCAACCTTCGTGCCCGGATGAACCGGTCCCAGTCCCTCTGCGACAGGGTGGCCGGGTCGCGGTCATTCCCGAAGAACCCGAGGAACATCCTCATCGCGGTCCGGTCGTATTGCCGCGATTTGTCCGCTTTGGCGGGCGTCACTTCCTCACCGTAGATGTCAAAAAGCTTTTTCAGGGTGAGCGGCTCGGGCTCGACTTCGGCCTTGCCGTCGGGCTCCGGCCCCTCGAACCCGGCGGCGGCCTCGTCGGCCTGCCGCTTGGCGCGCGACCAGTCGCGGTGCTTCAGCGACCGGGTGAGCCTGCGCCCTTCTTCGCGCCACTCGATCTGGAGGATGCCGGTCTTCGGGTCGGGGAACACCCGGACCCGGTTCCGGCCCCATTCGCCGGCGCTGTAGGAGCGCCGGCTTCGTTTCGTGCGTGCCATCATTCCATTCCTTTCCGGATGATGGACTGCACGATCTGCACGTTTGAACGCTCGCGAGGGCCGGGTTCTTCCGCAAGTGGCGCTTCGGCGGGAGCCTTTCGGGGCAGGTGCCTTCGGGCGATCCTGGGCGCGTTGGGCCTCCCGGCGTTGGGGATCTTCCCATCGCGCACCAGGCGTCCGAGGTGGGTGGCGGTGTAGCCGCTTTCACGGGCGGCCTCGACCAGCGAGAACGTGGTTTCGTCGCGCTCGACGAGGGTGGCTTCGAGATCGTCGGCGCAGCGTTCGATCGCGGTGGCCGGGGTCTCGCCGCCGTATCGGCGGAGGGACTTGGCCTGCTTGCGCCAGTCGGCGGGCAGGGCCTCGACGGTCGGCGGGTCCTTCGTGCGGCGCTTCATTCCCAGTCTCCTTCGGCATCCCTGCGGAGCGCGTCGGCGAGGTCGTGATCCCCAGCTCCCCGCCGGACGGACCGTTCGGCAAGATCGACGCGGCTGCCGAGATCGGCGAGCCCGGAGGCGCGGCCGACGGCGTAGATGGCCGCCGCGACGGTCAAGAGTGCGGACGCCGCGTGCAGGCCGACCGGGACCCCGTGGCGTGCGAGGATGGGCGCCCAGTGGGGGCTCAGGTATTCGAGGCGGGCTCCACCGAGCAGCAGGACGGAACCGGCGAGCGCGGCGGTGAGTCCCGCGCTGATCTTCCAGGGTTGCATGGGCGAGTTCTCCCTTCCGGTCAGAGTTCGACTGAGGCGGGATCGCGGTCGGCGGGACCCTTGAGCCATGAGCCGCCGTCGCGCCCGCCGAGGCCGAGCTTTTGAAGCATGCCCGCGGCGGCCGGTCCGCTGGCGTGCATGGCGAACCCGGCGGCGGCCTTCGCCTTGACGGTCTCCTGGCTGTAGTTGTCGGACGCGACCTCGATGTTGACGCGGCCTGTGCGCCCGTCGGCGTCCTCGTACTCGATCTGCGCGTCGGGGTGGAGGACGCGGCCCTCGTCGTCGACGGGGAGTCCGAGTTCGCTTGCCGTTCGGTGCCGCTCGGCGTCGGCCGCCCGCTTGCCGTTCCTCTTCCGCTCCGACTCGCTCGCCCGGGCGACGGCGGCCTTGAGTTCGGCGTCGAGCCGGACGCGGCGCACCTTGGCGCCCCGGCGGCGCAGGCGTTCGCGTTCCCTGGCGCAGGCGCGGTAGACGGCGGTGTCGTGGCGGACCTGCGCGGACCGGATCTTGGGGATTTCGATCCGCTGCCCCCGGTCCATTCCCCGCTCGGCCGCGTGCTCCCGGGCCTTGGTGACGCCCAGGGGAGTGAGGGTCAGGACCTTGAACGGGTTGCCGTTCGGTCCCGTGGCGGTGGTTTCCGCGACGAGTCCGTCGTCGATCCAGCCGTTGACGGCCCGCCGCGTGGTGTAGGGGTGCCCGCCGAAGCGGACCTCGGCGAGGTCGCGGTAGGAGACCGCGCCGAAGACGCCGATGTCGGTGAGCCCGCGCGCGCAGCGTTCGGGGAAGGGGATGGTGGACCCGCGCGCCCGATCCGCGGCGTATTCTCGGCGGTGGCCTTTCCGCATGCCTTGGCGATTGCGGCTGGGTGGCGCGGCGGGGCGCGGGTCCGGTTCGACCGTGCGGTCGAACATTCCTCTCCCTCTCATCGATCCCTCAGCGGCTCGGCCCGGCGCTGCGTCCGGGCGCGGGCATCTGCGGCACGGGGACGACGATTCTCTGCGGTCCCTGCGCGGGCGTGCGGACCGCCGCGACGGCGACGGGATCGCGTGCCGCGATGCGCTCGCGGTGCCGCACGAGCACGAAGTCGGAGATCTTCTGCGCATCCGCGGCGGCACGCCGGATCTCGCGCGGGTCCTCCTCAAGCGCCTGGATCCAGCCCTCGACGTAGGCCGCGCCCCGGCTCGGGTCGTGTCCGACGCCGACGCGCTCGCCGGTCATCATGGCGCTGATCTCGGCCCGGAGTTCCTCCCGGGCGTACTGGGGCGAGCCGAACCCGCCGTTGATCCCCTCGATGAGGGTCTCGCGGTTCATCCGGTCCTCGTGGCCGGTGCTGTGGCCGAGCTCGTGGAGCGCGGTCTGGTAGTAGTGGTTCGCGGAGGGGAACTGGCCGCGCTCGGGCAGCACGATCTCGTCGCGCTTCATGTGGTAGTAGGCGCGGTCGCCCTGGACGTGGCGGACGGGCACTCCAGCGTCGTCCATGACCCGCTCGGCCTCCTGATGGACCTTCCAGAGCGGTTCGGGCGGAGCGTTCGAGCGCTCGGGCAGCCCGTCGGCCTGCTCGGCGTTGAACACGGTGTACTGCCGGACGTAGGGCGTCTTGAGCTTCTCGTAGCGGTAGATGCGCTTGCCCTCGGCGTCCCTCCTGGGCCGCCCGCGCTCGTCGGTCACGGCGATCCGCTTCTTGTCCTGGAAGGAGAGGATGCGGGTGCCGCGCTCGCCCTTCCTGACCTGTCCGCCCCGGTTCTGGATCTGGCGGTAGGTGCCCCAGCGCACGTCGCCGTAACCGTGCTCCTGCTGCATGGCGGCGAGGTGCAGGCTGTTCCCGCCCCGGTAGGAGCGGTCGGTGTCCACATTCCTTGGCATGACGCGCTCGCCCGGCTGCCACGGCTTCTGCCAGGGCGCGGTGCCTTTCCTGATCTGCTCGATGATCGCGTCGGCGAACTTGCGGTGGTATTCGTCGTGCTTCATCCGTCCACCTCCTCGCCGCCGTCCCCGTGCGGGTCGTCCCATGCGGCCGCGATCTCCTCCTCGGTCCCCACGTCCTCGGGGAAGAGGCCGTACTCCCCGGCCAGTTCGGCCTCGACTTCGAGCGTCTCGCCGCCGTCGCGCGCGAGTTCACGGTCGAAGTCCTCGAACGTCTCGATGGGGATGGTTCCTCCGTTCCAGCTCATGCCTTCACCTCCTTCGGGTGTGGGTCTGTTCTTCTTCGCGGGCCGCTTCGGCCCCGCCCCAGACGGGCTTCGTGATCCAGTGGCCGGCGGCCGCGTCGTAGCCCTTGACTTCGAGCGCGTCCTCGACGAACCGCCGGCCCTCTCGGCGGGCCACGTGCAGCACGAGCGAGATGCCGTCGACGACGCCCCGGCAGGTGACCTCCCAGGGAAGCGCGTCCCCGGCCTGCATGGCGCAGCTCGCGAGCCGCGACAGCGCGGAGCGCGCGTTGTTGGCGTGGATGGTGGTGAGTGAGCCGCCGTGCCCGGTGTTGAGCGCCTGCAAGAGATCTGCGGCCTCGCCGCCCCGGACCTCGCCGACGACGATGTGGTCGGGCCGGTGGCGTAGCGCGTGGCGCACCAGGTCCCGGATCTCGACGGGCGTCTCCGAGAGCGTGGCCCCGGCCTCGAACCGGAGGCAGTTGGCCCGGTCGATCCTGAGTTCGAACGTGTCCTCGATGGCGACGATCCGTTCGCCCAAGGGCAGCAGTCCGATCAGCGCGTTCAGGAGCGTGGTCTTGCCCGAGCCCGTGCCGCCGGAGACCAGGATGTTCCGGCGGGACGCAAGCGTGCTCCGGGCGGCTTCGAGGATGTCCTCGGGCAGCGATCCGAGGCGCACCAGGTCCTCCGCCGAGAACGCGCGGCCCCCGAAGCGCCGTATGGTGATGGCGACCTCGGGAGATGCGGGCGGGGTGCAGATCGCGACCCGCGATCCGTCTTCGAGCCGGGCGTCCAGGATCGGCCGCGCGGCGGGATCGAGCCCGAGCGGCCGGGCGATGTGGATGGCCGCGCGGTGGAGCCAGGCGGACGTGAGGTCCGGTGCTGGGTGGGGTTCCAGTTTCCCAGCCCGCTCGACCCAGACGTTCGCGGGTCCGTTGATCATGATCTCCGAGACCTCCGGGTCCCCGAGCAACTTCTCGAGGCCCGGAAGGAACGGAGTGAGGTGGCCGACGCCGCTGGCGCGCTTCATATCCGCCCCTCCTCGCGCTGCCGCCAGTAGCCTTGGGTCCTGGGCAGGTAGTGGGGCTTCAGGTAGACGCGCCGTGCCGGGAGCGACTTGACCCCGTCGTAGGGGAGGCAGATCGCCTGGTAGTTGGCGAGCAGCCCGAACTGGCGCGGGTCGAACACCGGCTCCCTCTGTTGCCGGAACGACTTGGTCGCGCCGATCTGGCCGTCGCCGCCTCCGGCGCGTCCCGAGAGCAGCGAGAACTCGGGCTTGTTCGTGGTCTCGGTGAACGTGTAGGACGCCTGCGTCTTCTTGACGGAGCCGCACATGTCGGACGCGATCTTGGCCGACGCCTCGTCGGAGAGCGAGAGGAAGATCCGGGTGCGGAGCGTCTGCACGAGCGTGCGCCACGCCTCGCCCGAGGGGAGCACGGAGCGGAGCGAGGAGATCGACTGCGTGGCGACGATCGGGATGCAGCGGCACTGCCGCGTGAGCGCGAACGCCTTCTCGTCGCCGGAAGGGTCGTCCTGCCCCACGGTGGCGAACGCCTGGTACTCGTCGCAGATGAACACGGCCGGCCGCATGTAGCGGTCGGGCCGTCGGGCGGCGTCGGCCGGCCTTCGGAGCAGCGCCTGCATCCAGGCGTTCTTGAGGAAGACGCCGATGGCGCGTGCGAGCGCCGGGTTCGCCCCGGCGGGCATGTTGAGCGCGAGCACCTTGCCGCCATCGATCAGGTCGGCGAGCGGCGGCAGCCTCCGGCGGAGCCCCGGCATGGCCGGGACGTCCGGAACCTCCTCTTCCTCCTCGGTGCGCGAAGCCGGATCATCATCCTTCGGCGGCGGCGGGCAGAACACGCCGGCGACCTCGGGCTGATCGAACAGCGAGAGGAAGACGCTGATGCCCTCGACGATCGAAGTGCGGAGCTTGGCGTCGAGCGCCATCCAGTCCTTCCGATACCACCGCTCGACGGCGTCCACCTGCTCGGCGTACTCGCGTCCCGCGCCGCTCCCCACCGGCTCGGTGGCGTACTCGACCTTCAGCTCCTCGAGCAGCGCTCCGCGTTCCGCGTCGAGCCGGCACGCCACGGTTTCGGCGCCCGGCGCCATGTCCCAGCCCCAACCCTGGAGCGCCTTCTTGTGGGCGTGGAGGTCCTTGGCGGCGATGACGGCCCGCGTGGGGCACCGCCCAAGAGCCTCCGCCTTCGCCTCCCCGATCTTGCTGGCGAACAGCTTCGCGTCCACCGTGCAGCGGTACACGTCCCGGAGCGTGACCCAGCCCCCGGGCAGGAGCCGGTGCAGTTCGACGATCCAGCGGACGAGGTTCGTGTACGCCTGCTGCCAGAAGGGTTCGCGCGACTTGCCGAAGAGCTGGTTGATGAGCGACGCCACGCCGTAGGCCATCGAGTAGGAGTCGAGCAGCGGATCGTCGAGCGGGTTCCACTGGATCGACCCGCCGAGCCCGATCTCGAGGTAGTCGTCCTCCCGGCCCGCCTCGCCGAGGATGCGCCGGACCTGGTGGCAGAAGTCCCCCTTGACCTCCAGCACGAGCGCGCCCGCCCGGCGGTCGGCATCGCCGGCCTGCCAGCGGAGCAGCTGCCGGGCGAACGGGTACATGCAGGCGGTGGTCTTGCCGGTGCCGACGGCCCCGACGACGAGGATGCCCGTGTAGAGTCCCTTCTCGGGGACGACGAGCCAGGAGGGCCGGTCGCTCTCGGCGGGAACGGTCGGGTGGTGCAACTCGCCGACGACGAGCGACGGCGCGTCGTCCTCCGATGACGTGGGCCAGGCCGGAAGCCTGCCCCGGTTGCGGCGGCGCGTGAGCGGCTGAAGCCAGACCCGCGAGACGGAAAGCATGATGCTGCCGGCCAGCAGCACGGCCACGCCGGGCGCGAGGTAATACCATGCGCGGATCGCCGTATGGATGCCCGGATCGTTGTGGGCGATCAGGTCCAGATACGGGTTGCCGCCGATGGGCGGGAACGGCGCGAGGATCGCGCGCACTGCGGCGACCGTCAGGGCGGCCCCGATGAGGACGAGCGTCCACGGCCTCATCGGCCGGATACCCTTCCCGGAGGGATTGTTGGCACGCTGGCGACCCCGGGAGGGCGGGGGCGGGCGGTGCGCAAGCACACCCGGCCCCGAACCCGTACCGAGCCCTCGGCGAGGGGGGTCGCTAGCGTCACGGCCTGTGACGCCCGTGCGGCACGGGCCGGACAGGCCGTCCCGGCGCAAGACGTTGCCGCGCCGCCGGGTGCGCGCCGGCCAAGGTGCGCACCGCGGAGGCGCCGAAGTGCGCATCGGACCCCCATGTCGTTTGCGCGTTCAGGTACGGCCGCAGGTCGAGGGACGCTCATCGGTAGCGGGCCCCCTGGAGCCGCACCGTCTGCCAGACGATGCCGCGGTCGATCGAGCCGCGCCCGCCCTGCCGCCGCGCCTGGCTTTCGAGCGCTATGCTCCGCTTCAGCGCGGCCTGGAGACCGCCGAACTCCTCGAGGATGTGGACCGCGCCCTGGAGGATCGCCCGTTCGATCCGGGCAAGCTCCTCCCGGATCTCCGGGTCGGGTTTGCGATGGCCGCTCGGCTCGGCCCACCCACGCGTCACGCGCCGCGCACGTTCGAGTTCGCGCGTGGTGCGGGCGACGGTCACGATCTCCGACGACAGGCCCCGGCTGCGGATCGCGCGCCACAGTCGGGCGTGCGCCTTGCCCCAGGAGCGGAGCGCGGTCGCGGTGTCGTGGCCGGGCTCGGCGTAGACGAACAGGGCGCGGGCCGAGTCGGGCGCGACGGGCAACTTCAGCGGAAAGTGGCGCCGGGTCGTGCCGGCGGCTCCGCGGTACACCTTGACGGGCAGCAGGTCGCGGTCTATGCCGATCGCCTCGAACGCGGCGACCTTCTCCTGCTCGGTCGGGAGCCACGGCAGATCTGAGTGCTCGATCACGTAGTCGAGCGAGAGCAGACGCCGGAGCAGCACTTCGGGTGACGCCGTGCGGCGGTGGCGGATGTGCTCTGCGCCGAGCGCGCGGTAGAGACCCCGCGCGTAGATCCGGCACACCCGCCCGATCCCCCGGATGCCGGGCACGGTCTCCTCGGCCGCCAGCCCCTGCCGGATCAGCGCGAGTACGAGCCGGCGCGCCCGTTCGTGGTGCGTGTCCAGGAACCGCGTCGCCTGCGCCCGGGTGAACACGCCGCTGTGCAGGCACACCAGCGCGATCCACTCGGCCTTGCGGCCCGTCCAGCCGAACGCTTCGAGCGCCTTCTCGCGGCCTCTCAGATGCGCGATCACGGCGAATCTCCCGTCACGAGCGCGCGGTCGGCCCGCATGTACGTGACGAGGAGTCCCATCGGGTTGTGGACGACGAGCTCGGGAGGAATGGAATCCAGGAACTCGAAGCGAAGCGTCAGCGACCAGCGCTCGCGCCGGAGTTCCTGTTCACCGCGCAACTGCACCAAGTCGAAGTCCGCCGTCGCGCCGTACGGCGGCTCGGGCGCGGGATGGATGCGAAGCACGACCTGCTCGACCTCGAGCTCGGTCTCGGCTGTTCCCGCCGCCACGCTCGCGACATCCGCCCCATCCCTCTGGAACGCCGCGTTCGCGAGATCGGTCGACAGGAACCGGAGGCTGCGTGTCCAGTTCTCCTGCGCGGTCGCCCGGCGGCGCGAGTGGAAGTCGTGGACGAACCGGTTCAGGAAGTACTTGGTCGTCGGATCCAGCGGATCGGCCTGCGCGGTCGCGGCCTCGTAGGCCAGCGCCTCGGCGCGGCCCACCTCGTCGACGCGTACGACGATGGGCTTGGGCGGCTCGGTGCCCACGATCCTGAACAGGACCAGGACGCCGAGCACGATGCTCGCGGAGAGGAGGATCAGGATGCGTCGCAGCTTCCGGTTGGACTCGACCGCCTCGCCCCAGATCTCGGCGTACTCGCGGCCGGCATTCTTGTCTCGCTTCATCATCGGCTCCTTATGCGGGATCAGACGGGGGGCTTGGCGGGGGCGGCGGCCTTGCTGGCCCCCTGCATGACGAGGGCGACGAACCCGGACCCGGCGGAGCCGGAACCGGACACGAGCATCGAGGCGAGTTCGCCGACCTTGAGGCCGCAGACGACGAGCGGCATGAGGACGACGGCCCAGAGCCAGAGCTCGAACGGGTCCGCCGTGCCGGTGCCCATGAGCGCATCGGCGTAAGTCGTGATGTAGCCGAGCCCGACGCCCATGAAGACCCTGAGCACGGCCCCGGCGACGACGCCGTAGAGCGTGTAGACCATCATGGTCCGGAACCATCCCCAGAACAGGAACGAGAGCGGCTCGAACAAGAGGAACGCGATGAACACGGGACCGAGCAGGATCGCGATGGCGATGGCGACCTGCGCCCAGATCACCTGCGCGTAGGTCACGCAGAACAGCGCGAGCAGACAGAACACGAGCGAGGCGCCCATCACGAGCGTGACCAGCGAGGAGAAGATCACGGTCGCGCCCGCCGTCACGACCGAGAGCAGGTTGCCCGTGGACCACGCCGCGCTCAGGTGTGCCGAGTACGCCTGTACGAGCGCGGTCATCTCGGTGTAGCCCGCCGACACCACGTCGGACAGAAACAGGTTCTGGAGCCAGATCCCGCCTCCGGCGACCATGGCTGGGAAGGTGAGCCCCACGCCGGGTATCGGGACGATGTAGTAGTGGAGCAGCGTGCGGGGGATGGCGATCACGATCACGATCTTGACGAGATCCCAGGGCTGGAAGGTGCCGCTGAACGCGATCTTGAGGCCCGTCCAGGCGACCATGACGGCGGCGAGCCCGCCCCAGAGCTGAAGCCCGAGCGTGTGCACGTCGGAGGCGGCCCCGCCGACGACGGTTTCGAGCACCACGTCGAGGAAGCTCTTGAAGTCCTGGAGTTGGTTCTCCGGGATCTGCGTGGGGACGTTCGGGTCGATCGACTGCGGAGGCAGTTGCATGGCCGGCCCGCCCCTACCGGTAGAACGACGGGATGCGGAACAGGAGCCCGTCGCGGAGCGCGGACCGGTTCAGCAAGGCGGCATCCCGCATCGTCTCGGCGAGCGCGTTCGCCCGAGCGTGGTCGTCGTGCCAACGGCCAAGCCACTCAAGGCGGGCGAGTTCGGCCTGCCTCGCCCGGCTTGCCTCGGCGGCGGCCTGGTGCGCGAGCACCTGTCCCGCGGCCGCGTTGATCCGGCCCTGGCTCAGCGCGGCGGCGACCCGTGCCTGCTGGAGGGCGGTGTTCGAGATGTTTCGGTTCGAGGTGAGGTCCGCGAACGATCCCTGCGCGCTCTCGATGGTCCCGGCGAGCGCGGCCGCCGCGTCGAGTGCGGCGTAGTCGAGCACCCGCCGCCGGTCGGCCGCCTCGCGGGCACGGCGGTAGTCCTCCAGCGCGCGCGTCGCCGCTTGGGGCGGAAGGTTCCGGAAGAGGCCCAGGATGTCGGCCTCGTTCACCCGGTCGGCCGTGCCGTGCGCGGTGCGCCACAGTTCGGTGACCGAGCGGCCGCTTCCCATTGCCCGGACGGCGTCCACCGTGCGGCGGGCCTGTCCCGTGAAGTCGGATCGCCAACCGAGCCCATCGCGCACGAGGCCTACGGGGTCGGCGGCGAGGTCGGAGAACGGTTGCAGGAGCGCGTCGATCTCGCCGCGCGCGGCGCGCTCCATGTGGTCGAGCTGGTCTTGGAGTTCCGTGAGCTGGCGGGCCATCGACCGGATCTGGCTGACCTGGTGCGAGATCTGCGTGATCTGGTTCGCGATGATCGTGGCCCGCTGGAACCAGCTTCCGAAGTCGAACTGCGCGCTCGCGGGAACGGCGTTCGCGAGCGTCAGCACGGGGACGAGAAGTGCTGGGGCGAGGATGCGGTGCAGCATGGGGGAGTCCTTTCTTGTCAGCGGGGTGTGGTGCGGATGGGAGTTGGGATCAGGACATCGGAGGTGAGCCAGACGCGGAGCCGGTGGCCCGCGCGGACCGTGATCTCCGGCATCCGATTCAGATACCGGTCCAGCATCGAGGTGGCGCTGCCCCCGAGCCCTTGGCCGACGCCCGCCCGGAGTCCGTAGGGCGAGGCTCCGGCAAGCGTGAGCCCGCTCAGGACGCCGACGGCGCCGGCGGCGGCGAACGTCGAGAGGTAGCGCCGGTTCACCTGGTCCCGGAGTGCGCTCTCGCCCGCTTGGTTCAGTCCGGCGAACTCGAGATCGATCCAGCTTCCGTCGGGCAGCAGGAGCCGGTGGAACGCCACGGCGAGGCGGCTCTGATCCCGATTCTGGACGGCGCTCGCGGTGCCGACGACGCGGGCGCCGCGCGGGATCAGCACGCGTTGGCGGTCGGCCGAATACAGCGGCACCGACACCATGGCGAGCACCGGACCGGGGAACTCGCCGGAGAGTTGGGTGAGCAGCACCGCTTCGAGGAGCGAGCCTTCGGGGATCCTTTCCCAGCCCGCCGGGTCAAGCGGCCCGACCAAACGCCCAGGCTCGGATGGGCCGGACGCGGGAAGACCTGTCCGTGGCCTTGGGCCGCCCGCGCCGGGCGCGAACTCTCCGGTTGCCAGCCCGGCGGCCATCTCGGCTTCAAGCGCGGCCAACGACTGTCCGAGGGATGCGAGCGCGCCGTCGAGTGCCGCATCGGGAGACTCGGGTTCGGGCGAAGACGCCGCCCCTGCATCCGAAGCCCGGTTCGGATCCCGGTAGGACTGCGCGACCGGTCGCGACCGGAGCGAGCGCGTCCTGCGCTCGACCTCTTCGAGCCGGAGCGCCTCGCGTAGCTCGTACTCGGCCCGGCCGACGCCGGCCCGGGCATTGCCGGCATCCGCCTCCGTGTCTTGTCCGGCCGTCTCCCGCCCGGCGGCATCGGACTGCCGCCGCTCCCGGTCCGCATCGGCCGCCGCCTGCTGGCTCTGGCGGTCCGTCTCGGCACTGAAGCGTCCATCGAATGCGCGGCCCGCGCGGGCGTCCACGGCCCGCGCTTCCGCGGGGGCGACTCCCTCGGCCGTCTCGTCGGGACCCGACAGCGACGAGGAGAGGAACAGCCCGGCGACGAGCACGGTGATCAGGGCGATCCCCGCCTTCGTTACGATGCCGCCGGGCAGCGCTCCCTTGGGTTCCTTCACCCACTGCTTCCAGCGGCTCATCGGGAACCCTCCACGGGCTCGAACCGCCAGCGCAGCCGCTCCTCGCCGATCTGGAGCCACCCGTCGCCAAGGACGCGGCGCGCGATGTAGAGACCGTCCTCGGTCAGATCGAACGCGACCAGACTCGGCTCCCCGTCCCTGAGTTCGTAGAGCGCCGGGGATTCCTGCGCGCGCGAGCGGATGTAGGTGAAGAGCCCGTCGTGCCACATCGCCTCGATGAGGAACGGCCGCTCGGACGCGTCCCGGTCCAGCCGGTACTCGAACCGCAGCCGTTCGGGGTAGGAGGCGCGGAACGCTTCGATCTCCGCGGCCGCCTGCTCTCGCGTCTCGGCGATCGCGGCCTCGGCCTCCGCGCGCGCCAGGCCTGCGGCCTCGGCCGCCTGGGCCGCCATCTGCCGGTAGGCCGCAACCTCGCTCCGGGCCACGAACGCGGGTCCGCCCGCGCTGCCGGCCATCTCAGCCGCTTCTGCGCCCGCCTCTACGCGGACGACGAGGTGGGGCGGCTCCTCCCCGTGCTCGGAGACGAGGAACGAGTAGATACGCCCGGATTCGCAAACGAGCGCGACGTTCGTCGCCGCGTCCTCGGCCAAGGGCTTCAAGTAAGCGACGTTCGCCGCGCCGGTCAGGTGCCAGTACTCCGAATCGCCGGCCACGAAGTCGAGGATCCGCTCTTCGGCCGGAAGCACGATTACCGTCGTGTGGCGCACGCGCGCGCGCAGCCGGGGGATCCGCTCATCGCCCTCCTCCGGCACCGGCACGCGCAGGTAGGCGGCATCGGCGCCCGGTTGCTGCGCGCAGGCGTCGCCGGGCAGCGCCAGCAGGAGCAGCGTGAGCAGGACAACGCCGATCCCGAGCAGGATCGCTTCGGTTGGTGTCTTCATGGTGTCACATCCTCTCGGTTAGTGAGGTGGATTGGTTCGGCCCGCGAGCACTTCGAGCGCTCGGACCAGCCCGTGCCTCGCCACGGCCTCCGCGCGCCTCTCGGCGTCCAGGGGCGACGACGTGTAGAGCCAGTAGCTCTCCGGATCGACTTCGAGGCAGAGCACCGCCGCCTCGTCCGGTCGGCGGAGATAGAGTTCGCGCTTGGGCGTCAGCTCACGGATCCGGGCCACCTCCGACTCGTTCAGCCGGAATAGCGCACCGGCCTCGGCGGGCAGCTCGGGGTTGGCGAGGAACAGCTTGGTGGGGATCGATTCGAGGAGCGCCGACGCCCCGGGTGTCCCCGTCACGTCCACGGCGGACTGGGTGGCGAGCACGAGCGCGGCGTTCTTCTTCCGCCACGTCTTGGCCGCCTCGGCCAGGTAGTTCAGCACGGCGGGGTCCTGCATGTACCGCCACGCCTCGTCCACCACCATCAGCTTGAGCCGCGCGGTCTCGGCCGGGTCCTCGATCGCCAGGCGCATGCGCTCTAGGAGGTAGGCGAGCGCCGCCTCGCAGAGGTCCGCGTGCTCGGCCGCGCCCGCAAGGTCGATCACCTGCCAGTCGCGGAACTCGATATCGGTCGCGGCCGCCGGGGGGTTGTCGAAGAAGGCGCCCCATGCCCCGCCTTCCGTCCAGCGGCTCAGGGCGGGCCACATCGCGGACGGGAGCGAACCGGCCAGCACGCTCAGCGTGCGCCGCTCCGCCCCGAGCGCGTAAAGGTCCTCGATGCGTGCGCGGATCTCGCTCGTGTCCGATCCGTCGGCCTCGTACCCTCCGAGCTTCAGGAGCCGTAGTACCCAGCCGGTGAGGAACTGAAACGTTCTCGTGGTGGCGGGCAGCGCGAAGGGTGTGAGCCGGAGCGTCGGCTCCGCCTCGCCCGGTGCAAGTTCCAGATACCGGCCTCCGAGGAACCGGGTCAGCCAGCGGTACGAACCGCCCAAGTCCAGGATCAGGATGCGCGGGTCGTACTTGAGTGCCTCGACGAGCAGGAAATTCAGCGCAAAGCTCTTGCCCGAACCCGTCGCGCCCAGGATCAGCGTGTGGCCCACGTCGCCCGCGAACAGGTCGTAGCGGTATGCCGTCCGCCACGGCGTCTCGAAGACCGCCAGCGGCTCGCGGTCCAGATGCCGACTCTTCTTCTCTCCCCTCGGCGGCCCGAACACGGGCGCGAGGCAGGCGGCGAGCCCGGCCGACACGAACACCCTGCGCACTTGCCGGCGCTTCGGCTGGGCCGGGAGGCGCGCGAACCACGCGGGAAGCTGGCCATAGCCCTCCCGGATCACCTTCGCATCGTGCGCGGCGAACAGGCGGCGCACATCGCCGTCCAGCCGCTCGATCTCTTCGAGTTCGCCATGGATCGCCACGGTGAGCGACGCCTCTCCGTAGGCCACCCCGTCGGCTTCCAGTTCGACCAGCGCGTTCCCAAGCCGGTCGGACTCGGCGGCCGCGGCCGAATCGACCATCGCCGCCGCCGTGCCCTGCGCGTCCTGCGCGTGCGCCATCATCGAGTAGCGCCGCGAGAAGTAGTGGCGCTGCGCGCTCCGGATCCTTCTCCTCGCCGCTTCCACCGTCCACGGCCGCCATTCGAGCGAAACTGTCGTCACCGCATCGAGGCAGTAGAGGTCTTGGAGCAGATTCGCGTGCGCCTGCCCCGGCGGTGAGAGAAGCGAGTAGAGGATCACGGGCTCGCCGTCGAGTTTCAGGTGCGAACGCTCGGCCTCCAGCTCCGACAGCGCGAGCCGCCAGTTCATGCCGCTCCCCGTCGCACCGTCCCAGAACGTGCCGGGCTTGTTCGTCAACTCGGAAAGGAGGCCGGACGCCTCGTGCGCTCCGAGCAGTTCGATGGGCGTGTGTTCGGCCACGAGCGAGCGGCCTGCGTCGATCATCGCCCGGAACCGGTCCGCCGCCGCCTCGATCTCGGAAGCGAGATAGGTTGTTGCCGTCCTGCCGCCGCGCTTCCGAAGTCGCTTGAGCCGCGCCAATAATCCAGACCCGGCGCCCGCGCCGACCGGGCGGAGATCCGGATCGTGCGACCAGACCACGAAGGCGTCGAGCCGCTGGACGCGCCCGGCGAGGAACGCGTTTCGCTTGCGGCCCGAGACGGACGCGATGTCCGAGCCGCTCGTCTCTGGACCATCGTCCCGGCTGGGGCGCCGGAGCAGATGGAATTGGAGGCGCGTGCCGGGACCGAGGCCCGAGAGCAACCTCTGCCAGAGTCCCAGCACGCGGTCGATCTGTTCGGGTGTGCGGCCGTCCACCGCGGCGGGCCGGATCCGGCCCGCCGCCACAAGCTCGCCCGAACGGGTCAGACAGGTGCGGCCGTCTTCGAGCCAGCCCCAGTAGGGCAGCTCCTCGGCCAGCGAACCCGCAGCCTCATGGGCGCGGAGTTCGTCGGCGACCCTCACTTCGAGTCCGTCCGGATCATGAGGTGCCACGGCTGGTCCGCCCACTTGCCCGGATCGAACCGCGCCGGATGGCGCGCGGCCGCGCGGAGCACCGCCAGCATCGCCGGATCTTTCCGGCCAGCGAGCCAGCCCGCGCCATAGCAGCCCGCGAACACCGCGCCGCCCGCCACGAGCGAGGCCGTCGCGTTCCACACCGCGACCGCGAGCGTCGCGCCCAGCAGGAACAGCCGCCGCTCGACGCCCAACACCGTCAGCGGACGGTTCAGCGCCGCGTAGCCGGCCCAGCGCGTCAGACCCCTCATCAGAAGAGCCAGCCCAGGAAGTTCACCGCGCCCACCGCCATCCCGATCCCGAAGATGATCCCGGCCAGCGTGCGCTTGCTCCCGCCCTCACCGAACGCGAACATCAGCCCGCCCACCACGATCGCGATCAGAGACAGCCCACGCGCGATCGGTCCCGTGAACTGCGTCTGAAGCTCGGTCACCGCGTCCACCCACGGACTCGTGCCCTGCGCGTGGAGCGCGTCCGGCGTCAGCATGAGCAGCACGGCCCACACAGCTCCGCGCGTCGTCGTCAGCAACGTTCTCATCATCTCTTTCCTTTCTCTGAAGGGGGTCGGTGGACGGCGGCCTTACCGCCGCCCCGGTTCGGTTTTCGGATCCCGCGGACCATCCGATCCGCGCGTGTCCTCGTAGGTCTCCATGAAGGCCAGAACCCGGTCCACCGTCGCCAGCCTCGGCGAACGTCCCCGGCGCACGTCGCCCACGAACTTCCGGTCGCCGACCGCGCGTTCCCCGAATTCCGTTGGCGACAGCCCCGTCCTCCTCAGGAACGCCGTCATGTGCCGCTCGAACTCTTTCGTCAGGTTCCTCATCGCCCGCAAACCAAAGCAGCGTGTTGGCAACATGCGCAAGGTGGTGGGAAATAGCCTATTTCCCACGTCGTTCAGGGACAACGAGTTGCGGAATCGGGGTTACGGCACACCTCCGCCAGCGGGGCGGAAAACACCTCCGGTGGCCTGGAACCACTACGCTATCGTGGAATCAATCGACGCTATCCGCCCCGATGCCTCGAAGTCTTCGTGAGGGGGAGTCATGCGGGGGGTTGGCTCTGGTAAAACCCTAACGGTGGAAGGCGATCGTGTGCCGGATCGGGATGATCCGGTTGCATTGGCATCGGAAAGTGGGTAATTTCCCACTCATGGGACGACGAAAGAAGGACGCCGGTCAACTGGACCCGGTGCGCCGAAGGCTGCTCAGGATGGTGGCCGACAGCCGCACGAACCTGCGCACGGCCTCACAGGCGATCGAGCGAAACGACGCCTACCTGCACCAGTTCATCCACCGGGGTACGCCGAAGGTGCTGGCCGAGGACGACCGCGAGGCCTTGGCCAAGCATCTGGGGTGCAGTCCCGATCTTCTCAGGCACGACCGAAGGTTGACGCGCCGGACGCGTCCGAAGCCGGCGCCACCGAGTCCCCACGCGGCTCCGAGTGGCTACAGCGCCGTGCCGGAGATCAATGTCCGCGCGTCGGCGGGTCCGGGGGCGTGGAACGACGACCTCGAGGAGGAGACCGACACCTGGCTGTTCGCCGATCCGCTCATCCGCCACGAGTTCCGGGCCAGACCCGAGGATCTGCGGATGATCACCGTGGACGGGGACTCGATGGAGCCGGTGCTCTCAAGCGGCGACCGCATCCTCATCGACGTCAGCCTCAAGGTGCCCGTCCCGCCCGGCATCTTCGTCATCTGGGACGGCATGGGGCTCGTCGCCAAGCGGATCGAGCACATGCCCCACTCCGAGCCGCCCAAGGTCGTGCTCAAGTCCCTCAACCCCGACTACGAAAGCTACGAGTGTGCCGCCGAAGAGGTCCGCGTCGTCGGACGGGCGGTCTGGGCCTCCAGAAGGCTGTAGCAACCAGCAACCGTTCGCATCGGCACCCTGAAACGCATGATCCAGAAGCGCGGGAACGGACCTCGCACCACGCGGTCGCTCCGCGAAGGACATGCGCTATATTGACGGATTAGATTCCTTACTTGGAGACGGCAGCCATGAACAGCTTGCCCACGCAGACCAGCGGCATATCGGCAGTCTGCGATTCGCCCGGCGACGGGGCAACGGCTGGGCTGGCATGAGCGCTGCGCCGGTTGGCCGGAGAGGCCGTGCAGAGATCTGGAGCCTGCGGTTTCCGGCGGGGCACGGCAACTAACGGATGAGTCGCCGCGATCGGCTGGTTCGGATCATCCTCGGCGGGCGCTCCGACGCGAACATCCGCTTCGATGAACTGCGGGCGCTGATGCGGCATCTTGGATTCGAGGAGCGGATCCGCGGCAGCCACCACCTCTTCGACAAGGAAGGTGTAGTGGAGATCGTCAACCTTCAGAGCCGGGGTGGCCACGCCAAGCCCTACCAGGTGAGTCAGGTTCGGCGGTTGATTCTCAAGTACAAGCTGGGAGCGGACGACTAATGTACAAATACGAGATCATCCTCTACTGGAGCAACGAAGATCAGGCGTTCGTCGCCGAGGCACCTGAATTGCCCGGGTGCATGGCGCACGGAGATGATCAGGAGAGTGCGTTGAGGAACATCAAGGACGCGATGCGGTTCTGGATCGACCGGGCACGCGAATTGGGGCGGCCCGTCCCGGAGCCCAAGGGCGAGCGCCTGATGCTCGCCTGACTCGCCCCATGAAACCTCACCCTACTCCTCGGTCTCGTGGGCGACGCGCGTGGACCTCGACGTGGAGGCAACGCAACACTTCGGGGAGAAGGCGGCGGCGCGGAGGAGACGGAGCGGATCGAGGCCGCCAACCGCGACGGTCGAGGCCCACCTCGAATCGGACGCAGCCGCCGAACGGATCACGGAGCACCGCAGAGGCCAAGCCGATCCAGGCGGGGACCTCCTGAACCTTGGCGACCGGGCTGACGTGGGCCCGGCCGCTCTCCCCATGAGGAATAGGTGCCGATGCGCTGGCGCGACCAACGACCTAAGCTCACGACACCCCTATATCGAGATCGATGAGAACACCGCGTCGATCGTGTCGCCGGGGCTGACGCCCCGGCCTTCGTTGAGCGGTCAAGCTCACCTTCTCAGGCGGAGGGGGTGTCCGCCTCCCCGCCATTCCCGTGCAGTCCATGCTGATCCCGTAACGTGTCCTAAATCCCTTTCCCCAAGAATGTTACACCCGCCATACCGTCCCTTGACGTCCCGTGATGTTCCGGGTATTCTTGAACACGCTGTGGGACGTACCGTGGGACAACAGATGAGACGGTAACCAAGAGCAATGACCTCGAAGACACCGAAACCAGCGACCGGACTCACCGGCCTGTTCGTCCGCAACTTAGGCCACAGCGGGAAGGCCGGTCCGGACAAGTACGGGGACCAACACGGCCTGATCCTACGGGTGCTTCCTTCCGGGAGCAAGCAATGGATCTGGCGCGGCACCGTTGGCGGAAAGCGGGTGGATATGGGCTTGGGCGGATACCCTTATGTGACGCTCGCCGAGGCCCGCCAGAAGGCTTTCGAGTACCGCAAGTCGGCCCGCTCCGGCGAAGATCCGAGGCTGGCCAGACGGGCCTCGCCGAAGTTCAAGGAAGCAGCCGAGACGGTGATCGCCATCCACCGTGCGTCTTGGCGTCCCGGCGGGAAGAGCGAGGGTCAGTGGCGGGCGAGTCTTCGCGACTACGCGATGCCGCGGCTGGGCGGGAAGGGGATCGACGAGATCACGACGGCGGACGTGATGGAGGTCCTGCTCCCGATCTGGTCGAGCAAGCCGGAGACCGCGCGGAGAGTGCGCCAGCGAATCGGCGCGATCATGAAGTGGGCGGTGGCTCAGGGCTACCGGGAGAGCAATCCGGCCGGTGACGCTATCGCTTCGGCCCTCCCGCGCCACGGGAAGGGCCGTCAGCACTTCCGGGCACTTCCGCACGGGGACGTGGGCGCGGCGCTTGAGACGATCCACGCTTCGCGGGCATGGCCCGCGACCAAGCTCGCCTTCGAGTTTCTGGTCCTGACGGCGGCGCGGTCGGGCGAGGTCCGCCACGCCATTTGGAAGGAAATAGATGTCGGGACGGAGACTTGGACGGTCCCGGGCGACCGCATGAAGTCCGGGCGTACACACAGGGTGCCGCTGACTCCGAGGGCGATCGAGGTCCTTCGCGAGGCTCGCCGTCAGTCCGGAGGGGATGGACTTGTCTTCCCGTCTCCGACCAACCGGGTGCTCTCGGCCAGCACGCTCTCGAAGCTGCTCAGGGAGAACGGCGTTCTTGCCGTGCCCCATGGGTTTCGCACGTCGTTCAGAGTCTGGTGCGGCGACACCGGCGTGGCCAGGGAGGTTGCCGAGGCGGCCTTGGCCCACGTCGTGCGTGACAAGGTGGAGGCCGCATACGCCCGAGGAACCCTTTTCGCGCGTCGGCGGGAGGTGATGGAGCAGTGGGCTCGCTACCTTGCCAAGCCCGCAGGAGCGGACCCTGCCTGAACGCAAACCGGACAGGTACGGACAAGGGGGGTACGAAACAGCGTTCTTGGCAACGATCAAAGGCGTCCCGTCGCGAGACCGACGCTCAAATCGAACAGGCGTGCAGGCTCTTCCGTCCCCCGATTGAGGTCTACATCTGGTTGGACCCTGCTCTCGACATGGAGCATAGGAAACACGATTCGGTCCCCATCTGGCCCAACCCTTTCTGTGGCTGGGAAGCTGACTGCGATAGGCACTGGCTCGCGCTTATGGTCCCCACGCTTCGGAGGTTCGGGCTTCGCCTCTCCAAACTGGTCGGTCTTCGGGATCCCCCTTTGGTACTGCGCAAGAGAACGGCGCTGGCGGTCTGGCCAGAGGCAGCTATCTTCGACCGTGACCGGGCCGCCCGGGACCTTCTTCGAGAGGGCAGATCCACATGAGCATACCTTTCAGCGGAGTGGCAGCCGTAGTCGGCTTGGGACTGGCACTTGTGATCGCCGGGCCCCTGAACGCACAGGAAATTGGGGCACGCGGCGGGTCCAGCGTCACCATCGGCGCCAGGATCCAAGCTCAGTTCGAGGCATCGAGCGTCGACGACACGCCCTCATCGTTCTTCATCCGCCGTGCGTGGGTGACGATGGACGGGCGGCTGAACGATCTGGTGGCGGCACGCGCGCAGTACGATATCGACGGGTCGACGGTGCTAGAGGCCTACCTCGAACTTACGGCGAGCGAAGCGCTGCAGGTACAGCTGGGCCAGTTCAAGAAGGGGATTTCGGAGTTCTGGCTCGTGCCGAACGCTTGGCTCCCGATCATCGAGCGCGACGCTCGGGTCACCGGCGTCGATCACTGCCCCGGTGTGGGCAGCGTGTGCTCCTTTGGTCGTCTGACCGGCGCATTGGGGCTGGACAACTACGAGCCGGGCATCCTCGCGCAGGGTCGCTTCGGGGAGCGTTTCGGATACCGGTTCACACTCACCAACGGTGAGGGAATCGGCTACAGGGACGTGAACCGCGGCAAGTCCGCCTCCGGTCGCTTCTCGGTGTTCCCGGCCGCCGGCAGCCGAGTGTCGGCCTACTTGGCCCTGGATGAGACGCTGGATTCGCATGGCGAGACGATGGGCCTGCCGGCCTACGGGGCCGAGGTGGAGATCGGGACCTGGCTCGACGGTCCCCATCTCATGGTCAACGCCCTGCGGGGTCGCAATTGGAAGCTGGACGACGATGCGAAGTTCTCGGCCCTTCAGCTCATGGCTTTCTGGTATTTCCCCTTGGCGCCCGAGTCACACTTCGCGGCGGTCGAGCCGATGGTCCGGGTTAGCTGGGTCGACTCGGGTGCCGAAGATCCCGACAAGGTCACGGGTACGGTCGTGACCCCGGGCGTGATGGTCTACTTCGTGGGCCGGAACGGGATCTCCACCAACGTGGATTTCTACACGTCCGGCGATCATTCCGACTGGTCCCTGAAAGTCCAAGCGTTCGCCTTCTTCTGATCGCCGGTCAAGTTCGGCAGACCGGTGCCGCCGTGCTTTGAATCTATGTCTGTTTGTGATAGACTCCGATTGTTGATCGGATCGGTCGATGATCGAAACGGAGGTCTAGGCATGTCGGTCGTAAGCGACGGCCTCAATCAAATCGACCTAACCGAGGGAGTTGGTGACGTGCGGTCTTCCTCTCGATCCCCGGACTTTGAGGGCCCTCCGTCCGGTGGACTCCTGACGCGCCGCTCCGCGATCCGCGCCGGTCTCGCCGGCCTGCTCGGCGCGCCCTTCGCCGCATCGCTCAGCGCCTCCCTCGGCGCCTCCTCCCGACCGCTCGCTCCCGGCCTGCGCTGGAGCGGAAGGAGCCGCGCACAGCCTGACGACGAGATCCTCCTTGGCGTGTCCGCGGCCTTCTCCGGGCCCTCGCGGGGACTGGGCACCGAACTCTACCGCGGCGCCATGGCCTGCTTCGGCCAAGTGAACGAACAGGGCGGCGTCAACGGGCGGCGAATCACCCTCAAGCTCTACGACGACGGTTATCAGCCCGATCCGTGCGTGGAGAACACGCTCAAGCTGATGCTGGAGGACGAAGTCTTTCTGCTGTTCGGCTACGTCGGCACGCCGACCGTCACCCGCGTCCTGCCGCTGCTGAAGAAATTCCAGGACCAGCAGATGTACATCTTCTTCCCCTTCACGGGCGCCCAGCCGCAGCGGGAACCGCCGTACGGGGAGTTCGCCTTCAACCTGCGCGCTTCCTATGGCCAGGAGACGGCCGGTCTCGTCGACAACTTCGTCCGCATCGGGCGGCGGCGCATCGCCGTCTTTTACCAGGCCGACGCCTACGGGCGCAGCGGCTGGGCCGGCGTGAGGGCGGCGCTGGCACGGCACGGGGAGACGATTGCAGGCGAGGCCACCTACAGGCGAGGCACGCAGTTCACGAGCATCATGCGGCCGCAGGTCGAGATCCTGCAGGAGGCCGAGCCCGATGCGGTCATCTGCGTGGGGGCGTACGCCGCCTGCGCCGCCTTCGCCCGCGACGCGATGGATCTGGGTCTGCACGTGCCCATCGCGAACCTCTCCTTCGTGGGCAGCGAGAACCTGCTCTCCCTCCTCGTGGAGGCCAGCCGCGACGACCCGGCCCATTACACGCCGTGGCTCGTGAATTCGCAGGTCGTGCCCAGTTACGAGGACACGACGATTCCGTCCGTGCCCGAGTACCGGGACCTGATGGACCGCTACGATCCACAGGTGCCGGAAGAGCTGGTGGTGGAACCGTACGACCCGTTCCCGTACAGCTTCACGAGCCTCGAGGGATACCTGGATGCGAAGCTGCTGACGGAAATCCTGCGTCGGATTGACGGCACACCGGAGCGCGGCAAGCTGAACGACGCGGTGTTCTCGGTGCGGAACTACGATCTGGGGATCGGCGAAATGGTCTCGTTCGGGCCCGATCGACGACAGGGTCTCCAGAGCGTCTATCACACTGTCGTGGAGGACGGCCGCTTCGTCACCCTCAACGACTGGGAAGCCAAGTTCGGCCTGAACGCGACGAGCGACGGGGCCTCGTGAGCCAGCCGGAATCAAACGAGATCCGGATCAAGAAGCTCTTTCGGAGGACGCGCTTCGGCATCTTCGTCCTCTTCGGGGCGATCGTCTTCTCCACCTCCGCCCTTTCGATCCGCACGGTCTCCAGCCAGCTGTCGGAGGAGTACGAGAGCAACAGCGCGAACATCGCCAAGAACATCGCCGACTCCAGCGTCGACATCCTCCTCAACCGCAACCTCGCCACGCTGCAGTCGCTCATCGACCAGTTCGTCGAGATCCAGAGCATCCGGTACATCTACATTACGAGCGACACCGGGGAGATTCTGACCCATACGTTCGTGCCCGGCGTCCCCGAAGTGATCCGCGAGGGCGATCCGCACGCCACCGAGCCGATCGAGCGCAGCCTGCCTGGGATGGGCGATTTCGTCGAGGTCGGAAGCCCGATCCTGGCCGGCCAGGCCGGTACGGTGCATGTGGGGATGGATCTCGATCTGGTGCGGCTGAAGATCCAGCGGGCCACCGGGCAGCAGATATACCTCATCTGCATCATCCTCATCGTCGGCATCCTGGGCTCGATCTGGTTCGTGCGGCTCGCCGTCACGCCGCTGGAAGACCTGCTGTCCTATGTGGTGACGCTGGCGCGCCGTGACGAAGCCGCGACGACCGATGCGAAGGTGCTGGCGCGTGATGACGAGATCGGGGAGATGGCCCGCCTCATGCTGCACGCCGTGAAGGGCGAGACGGCGCCGGGAGCGGACTGAGGTGTCCTCATCCTCGGAGGGCTGGAAGGCGCCCCGAGTAGTGATCGCCTTCTTCTGCACCGTCCTGCAGGTCTGCTTCGGCACGGTGTACGCCTGGAGTTTCTTTCAGACGATTCTCGTCCGGCAGGCGGGCTGGACGTTCACCGAGGGATCGCTCGCCTTCTGCATCGCGATCTTCTCTCTCGGGACGGCAGCGGCCTGGGCCGGCCAGCTGCTGCCCAAGGTGGGGCCCCGGCGTCTCGCCCTCATCGGGAGCACCTTGTTCGCGGGTGGCTACGTCGTGGCGAGCGTCGCGCTGCGGCTTGATTCGATCCTGCTCTTCTACCTCGGCTACGGGTTCATCGGCGGGATGGGCATCGGACTGGGGTACGTGACGCCCGTCACCACGGCCGCGAAGTGGTTCCCGGACCGGAAGGGACTGGTCACGGGCATCGTCGTGATGGGTTTCGGCATCGGCGCGCTTCTCCTGAGCAAGGGTCTCGCGCCCCTGCTCGTCGTGCAGACGGAGGGGGACCTGCCGCAGACCTTCCTGTGGCTGGGGATCGTGTTCGCCTGCATCCTGATCCCGAGCAGCCTGGTCATCGACGACCCTCCCGCCGCCCAGGTCGCGCCGTGGAAGCAGCCCGCACAGGTGGCCCCGTACCTGAAATCCAGCCAGTTCGTCATCATCTGGATCGTCTTCTTCTTCAACATCGCCGCGGGCATCTCGGTCATCAGCTTCCAGTCCGAACTGCTACAGGAGGTGTGGGGGCTGGCCGATCCGAGCGTCGAACCAGCGGTGCTGGCGGAGTACGGCGCGACGCTCATCGCGGCAAGTTCCGTGTGCAACGGGCTGGGACGGATCCTGTGGGCGTGGCTCTCCGACCGCGTGGGGCGCGTGGCGGTGTTCCGGATGCTGCTCGCGAGCCAGATGGTCGTGTTCGGCGTCCTCATGACCGAGTCCAACCCGTGGGTGTTCTCGGCGCTCGTGTGCTACGTGCTGCTCTGCTTCGGCGGCGGGTTCGCGACCATGCCGTCGTTCATCCTCGAGGTGTACGGTCCCAGGAACATGTCGAAGGTCTACGGCGCGATCCTGACTGCGTGGGCCGCAGCCGGCATCTGCGGCCCGCTGTACGTCGGATACCTGAAGGACAGCTACCCCGACCGCGCGGTCATGTACTGTTTCCTGATCGGGATCCTGATGCTGGGCGCGGGCTACCTGTTCTCCTACCTGCTCGACGATGACCGCGTCCGCCTGGGCCGCCCGACGGTGCGGCAGACGCTGGAGCGCTACGGGATCCCCGTCCCCGACCGGTCCTGACGGGCACCGAAGCGAAATAACGCGAAAAGGGCCGCCTACGCCCCGACCAAGGCAACCCAAGAGCTACTCCAAAATGACCCATCACCCGGTAACCCGGTCGCGGATGCAAGTCGCACAGGTCGCGGCGAAAGCTATCTCAGCTACAACGGAACCTCGATGCCGAATCTTCGATCACAACGCTCTTTCCACACATTTCCGGAACTTGGATCAGCCCCGGAAGCCGGACCCTCACTGAGTCAAAATATGGTCTGCCCAGACCCCCAGAAGAGGGGATGAGCCCATCAAGCTCCCGGTGGGCGGTACGCGACGCCCCGCGCGACCGCCTCGTCAACGGTCTCCGGGTCGACCAGAACAGTCACGGCGACCGTAAGGGCCCCGGCTGCCGCGATGTTCAGCGATAATGACAGGGCTGCTGTCTCGTCCGGAAGGTCGGCGATCAAGTAGAGGTCGTCGTCGCCGAGAGCGTAGTAAAACCCCTCCAGCGTGCCACCGATGCTCTCCACGGTTTGGCGCAAGGCCTCACGCCTCCCAGTGCCTCCCTCGGCAATCAGACCTTTCAAGCCGGACGGCGTGTAGCTTGTCCGCAACATGTACTTTCCCACGTTCCCCTCCAATTCCTTGGCCCACAGTCGACGGTGAAGAAGCCTCTCTCGTAACGATCGCGAGTCGGCATCTCGCTAGACCCGAGCAGTTCACTTCCGAAGCCAGATTCGACCATACCGAACCCGCCGTCAAGACGGTCTTGCCATCGCCTCCGGCGACGAGGGAAAAGTTTCGTTAGCGTTTGCGCCCTGCCGACCAATTCAAAACGCTCTGAATTGCCGTTGACTCACGTCAATCCCGAGATGCGACCGCGTACGCCGCAAGATGGGGCCGATACGCCCCCCGAGGCTCGTCAACTCCGGCCGGGTGTGTCACATTTTCGGCCGCCATTGACAGTTGGTACTGGGTTGCCGTGGATCACCCCAAAACCACTCTTTCCGCGCCGATAGCGGTCACCCGCCGGTCCAAGCGCGAGGCCCCGTTAGGCCGACCAAGTCTCGTTGGAGACTTGCTGCGTCACATATCACCTACCAGAACTCCAAACTCACGGGCGACGGCTTCCGTCGCGTGAGATCCCGTGCGGATCGAGACCCCGACGAAGTGGCCATTTGGTGCTCAACCCGGTGGCACTGTGCCACCGATCCACCAACCAGCTCCACCGCGATCTCCCGGCCCCGGTAGCGGACTTGCCTGAGGCCGACGCCTTCCTCGACGCCGTGAGCGAAACGCTGGTGTGGCGACCACATCGGGACTTGGGGTTTCGGGCACCTTCAAGGTGCGACACCGCAGGGGAACGTGCGACAATCCGAGAACTGGCGAACCGGTCGAGGTCTCGCCGCGTGTTGAGTCGGCATTCGAGCCTTCGAGTTGCCTCAGCATTCGAGTGGACCAACGTTGCGGCGCATCCGGAACTGACAAAGCCCTTCGAGGCCGCTGCGTTGTAGGCCTTGGGACGGCGTTCCCGCCGGCTCGAACACCGTTAGGTAGTCAAGCAAGCAAGCAAGCCAGCCGACTCCGTGTTGAACACGGAGGGCTGGCCAAGGGGCGCTGCGCCCCCTCGAACCCCAGCATTCCGCACCGCCGGCGCAGCCGCAGTGCTGGCGGCTTACGTCGCCCCCGAAGACCCGTCGCGTCACACCGACCCGAACATGGTTCGGCCACACAAGGTGGCGGTCGACGTACCCCGTTCTTGGAGGGCACGACCAAGAAGGGCCGAGAATGCGCGTGGCGCCTGTCCGGTCAGGGCCGCTCGGTCAGCCGGCGTAGCTCCACCGTCTGAACGTCGAATGCGTCGCGGGTCAAGACGGCCACCATGTCGTCGTCCGCGGCCAGCACGATGATATCGAGTGCAGATGCGGCCACTCGCCCGACGAGTTCGCCATCCCGCGAGTACACGGTCCACCCGCTCCCGCCGCCCGGAGCCAAGCCATCGTAATCAGGCACCCACAGCGCCCCTCCAACCGCCCGAGGCCGTCCGTAGTAGGGGTAGAACCGAGGCAGGTCGTCCGGGGCGATGCCGTCCAGATCGGGAACGGAATCGCGGCCGCCGAAGGTAAGCGGCATCGGCTCGAGTGGCTTGTACGGATCCAGTTCCTCGACCGGATTCCCCGTGGCGTCGAATGCCCGGATCACCGGATCCGTGTTGTCCACGACATGGTATCTGTCGCCCACGACGACCACCCACACTTCACGGCGGTAGGGGTAGATGCTCATCGTCTCCGGGGAGGCGTAGTGCTCGGAGCCCAAGTGCGTCCCGAGGCTTTCAGCCAAGGGCCCGTCCGGATCATGCCTCCCCAGTTCAATGTTGAACCGGCGAATCATGGGTGCCTCCGCCCAACCGAAGGCCCACGCCGAGACGAGGATGGATCCATCGGGGAAGAACCCTTTGACATCCGCTGCGCTGTGGTTCCCCCAAGGCCGGATGGGCACCGTTCGCTCCAGCGCGCCGGAGCGGTCGCGAACGGTCACGCGCGAGAGGCGGTTATCGAACGTGTAGAGCTTGTCGCCGATGGCCTCAACGAGGTCCAAGCTCACATATTCGCCCGGGCCTTCTCCCTCGCCGCCCACCGTGTGGAGCAGCCGGCCGGTCGCCCGATCATGGTACCGCAGTGAGGATGTGCTCTTCTCGGCCAGGATGAGGACCTCGTGCATGAGCACCGCACCGATCACCTCGTGGAGTGCCTCGTCGGGGTCGTCGCCGATCGTGAGCAGGGCAGTGACCCGGGGCGATGTGCAGGAGGCCCAAGGTAGGTTGCCGATCTCCGGTTGGCACGTTCGGGCGCGGGAGAGTGCGGGCCTCGCAATCCGGCGAGCCGCATATCGGGCTTCACGGTCGACTCAGGGTCTTGGAGATGCCCGTGACTGGGCTGGGACCGTGGCCGCCAAGTCGGCGCGCGCCGCCGATTACGGTGCGATCGTCAACCCGCAAGATTCGCCCCCGCGGGCGAACGAAGGCGAGCCTCTTGCGCACGGTCTCCGCGCGGCGGCGCGGGATGCCTTTGGGGATCGAAGGGGTGCGCCCCTCGTCAGCCGCGATGTTGAACATCGCGTGTGCTGGCTGAGCCGCTTAGCCGCCCCAAGCGCGGCCAGACACCCGACACGCCGGGGGGAACCTGAAGCGAAGCTCTCAGGCCTGTACAGGACCAACGGCCGACCCCCTTCATGGCCGCGCTCGTCGGCTCAACGCCGCCATTCGCGCCCACCGGGAATTCCTCGGCTGAACAGCGCCTCAAGACCCTGCTCGAACGCCAAGGCGCCAACATCCGCCGCATCCTCTCTCCGGAGGGCTTCGGACGGCGTGTGACGCAGGAAGGCCCTGACCTGTCCGTTTACGGAGTTTCGCAGGATGGTCATGGGCCGATCGGTGCCGCCGTCCATTGTCACCGCGCCGCCGGGACCGGTGAGCGTGATGGATGCCAACTCACGAGCCCAAGAAGGTTCCAAGGGAAGTGCAAACGCGAAGGCGCCGTGCCCTTCGCCGTCGGCGATCTCCGGCATGTCGAAGCTCAGCGAGAACAGCACGCCACCATCGTCCGCTCCCCCCACGACTTCGTAGGCGCTCCCGGGTGCGGGGAGCGCCTCGGGAGCATCGACCACGAAGGCGGGCTCAAGTAAGGGTACGCTGTCCGCGTTCGCTCCGCCCCAGAGAAGTAGGGACCGGACGGGGCGAACGGTCTCTGCACTTGCGGCTGCCGCGGCACCCTCGACGGCCAGCCGGAAACGGAGCGCCCGGGAAAAATGGTAGTCGCTTATCCAAGGCGGGCGGCAATACGACATCAGGTCGGCCGTGCTTGGAGGGACCGGGTGACCGCTGCGGAAGTCGTACCCCCACACGCCGATTTCTCCACCCTCGTGGGGGTAGTTCACTGACCCCCCCACGCCACACGCGGCGTGTTCAAGCGACATGTTGTGCCCGAGTTCGTGCGCGATCGTGGTGGCGCGGGTCAGCGAAAAGCTCGTTCGGCCCGGCAGGAAGGCCACTCCAAAGAAGGTTGACTCTTCGTAGTCTGGAAGCATGCCCATATAGTAACCCGTCGCACCCTCCATGATGCGGATCGCCTGGGTCTCGTGCAGTAGCTCGAGTGGGTTGTTGTTCGAACTCGCGACGGGTTCGTGTGCCGTCACTCTCAGGTCGCCCACTGGCAGCAGTGTGCGCGTGGCCCAAAGCATCTCGTGACCCTCGGGGTCGGCCGCCATGGCCTCGACCGTGTTCACGATCGAGGAATCGGGCGCCTCGCTCCACAGGAACGGGATCAGCGTCAGATCCAGCTCCGGCATCGGCCTCACGTCCACCTCCATCCGGCCCGTTTCCGGGATCCTACGGGCGATCCCAAGCGCGGCGGGCACGGTGCCTTCGGGGTCGATTTCGATCACCATTTCCAGTCCCGGTCGAATGATCTCGCCCGGGATCTCCGCATTCGCCGACGCAGTCAGGTCGCCCTCGTCCACTCGTGTAGGGATGGCTAAGACTCGGGCCGGAATCTCCGCGACATGCGCCTTCGAGCCATTCAGGTAGAAGGTGGCGCGCACGGGCGGGATTCGCTGGGACGTTGCCCGCGCCGCGGTCACGAACACCCGCAGCAGCGCCGGTTCGCCGCCGACCAGCGGCACTCCGAGGGTTCGCGGTTCCACGGCCTGCGTCAGATAGGCAATCCCCTCCCGCTCACCTGCGGCACACAGAGGCACGTACCCGTCCGCGAGGCCTTCAAGCCAGGTCCGAAAACGGTTGTCCGGCGGCGCGCAGAGGTCCGTCTGGTTCATGAACACGGTCTCGATTCGAGCGAGCGCCGTCAGGTACGGCGGAAGGGGACCCGACAGCCCCGGGTTTTCGGACAGTTCCATGTGGACCAGCTGACCGAGTCGGCCCAATTCGCGTGGAACCGACCCCGCCAGCCGGTTTCCCCGTAGTTCCAGGGATTCCAAGCTGCGGAGTCTGCCGAGTGCAGGAAGGATCGGTCCGGATAGCTGATTCAACTCCGCCTCCAATCTGCGGAGAGTCCGGAGGTTGCCGAGAGCGGCCGGGATCGTGCCCGAGAGCTGGTTCCAGCCGAGGGACAGTCCGGCGAGACCGTGGAGCTTGCCGAGTTCGGGCGGGATGGCACCCGTCAATCCGTTGCCCCACAGGTTCAGGTCCTGCAAGCTGACCAAGTTCCCTAGTTGAGGCGGGATCGTGCCCGTCAGTTCGTTGCCTCCGAAATCCAGCATCCGCAGGTTGGCTAGATTTCCGAGTTGCCGAGGGATCGTGCCCGTCAGCCGGTTGTGACCCAAATCCATCTTCCGAAGATTCCTGAGGTTGCCAAGTTGAGGCGGGATCGAACCCGTAAGCGCGTTATGCGAGAGCCACAACGTTTCCAAGCTGGCAAGCGCGCCCAGATCAGAAGGGATTGCACCGATTAGATCGTTGGCCCACAAGCTCAAGATCCGCAAGTTGGCCAACTTTCCGAGTTCCTGAGGGATCGTGCCGGTCAGATTGTTAAACCGGAGGTCCAGGCTGTCAACGCGGCCCTCCGCATCGACGGAAACACCATACCACCGGTCAAGTGGAGCATCCGTCACCCAACCCGCACTGACCTTCCAGCGCGGTCCGCCGGTCAACTCATACAGAGCGGCGAGTATGTCTCGATCCGAGAGAGTCCCGCAGGCCCTCGCCGTGCCTTCATGCTCTGGAAGGGCCAACAGCCATGCCCGGAACGAGGCGTCGCGAGGAATGCACAATTCAGTTTCGGAGTAACGGAACTCTCGGAGCGAAAGCTGCGCCAGCCCCGTCGGCACTTGGCCCGCCAGCGCGTTGTCCTGGATCCGAAGCGTGGTCAGCGAAGTGAGTTGGGCAAGCGACGAGGGCAGTCTTCCCGCGAGCCCGTTCCCGGCGAGGTCCAGCGTTAGCACGCGGCCGAGAGAGTCGGTAACAACCCCATGCCGCTCGGCGAGCGCGCCTTCGCCAAGCCACCCCTCCGATCTGATCCAGTCGTCGCCGCCCGTCGCCTCGAAGAGCGCGTTCAGACTGGTCCTGTCCGACTCGTTGCAGAGCGGTCCGTAGCGCCGTTCTATACCCTTGATCCAAGTGACCCAGGCAGAAGCTCCCGGTGCGCAAACGCCGTCGGATTCGAAAGCCAGTACTTCCAGCTTGCCCAGCTCCAAGAAACTTCGGGGCAGGGGACCCGCCAGCCGGTTCGAGGACAGCCAGAGCGTGTGGAGTTCGGAGAGGGCGCCGAGCTCCCGAGGGATCAAGCCCGTGAGTTCGTTCGCGTATAGGTCCAGAACCTCCAGTCGCGAGAGCTTGCCGAGTTCGGAGGGGATCGAGCCGGTGAGCTGGTTTACTTCGAGTACCAGCCGCTCCAGCCTGGTTAGGCTGCCGAGTTCCGGGGGTATCGAACCCGTGAGCCTGTTTCGCGCTAGGTCCAGGCGCTCCAGTCTTGAGAGCCGTCCCAGTGCCGATGGAATCGAGCCGCTGAGCTCGTTTCGCGCTAGGTACAGCCCCACGAGATTACCGAGCCTGCCGAGTCCAAGCGGTATGGGGCCGGTAAGCTCGTTCCCGCTCAGAAAGAGGAACTCTATGTTGTTCAGTTCCCCGAGTGCTTCGGGAATGGAGCCCGTCAGCCGGTTGTAATCCAAGTCCAACCGCCAGAGGTTTTCGAGATTCCCGAGTTCGCTGGGGATCGAGCCTGTGAGTTGGTTGCCGTCGAGCCTCAGAACCTCCAGCTTCGAAAGTTCTCCGAGTTCGGACGGGATTGGACCCGCGATTCGGTTGCGCGGCAGACTCAGTTCCTTGAGGGCGGTTAGGTGGCTAATCTCCTCCGGTAATTCGGCCGCCGATGTTATTGGAGGCGAGGCTCAATTGCGACACCCGTCCGCGGGCATCGACTCCCAAGCCGTGCCACTCCGCCAAGGGGGCATCGGTGAGCCAGTTGTCCCTCCGAGACCAATTGGCCCCATCGGTCGCATCGTAGAAGCGCGTAAGCGCCGCCCGGTCCTGGTTGCCCACCGCGACATGCGAGGCGCCTCCGGCGTATCCCGTTTGCGCGGAGATCGTGGCGACACCGTCGGCGGTGCCGCGAACAAGACCCGTGGAATCCACCGTTGCCACCGCAGGGTGGCTCGACGACCAGTAGACCGTCGCTGGCGCGAGCACGCGTCCCAGTAGATCGCGGACCTCCGAAACGAGCCGGACCGAATCGCCCACCACGGCCAGCACTACGACGGCCGGCGTCACGTATATCGAGATGGGCTCGGGCGCCAGAACATCCAATTCCATATACCCTTTAGCAGATCCCGAGGCGGCTGAAATGACCGCCGCGCCCGGCTGAGCTGCCGTCACCAGCCCCAAGGTGTCCACCATCGCCACCGCCGAATCGCTGGAAGACCAGGAGAAGACGGCTCCGCGCACCGCGTGCCCGTTCCCGTCGAACCCCTCGGCCGCGAGCCTCACCGTGTCACCTGTGGTCAGGGATTGGGCGGACGGAGAGACGGACACCGTACCCACCACCCACCTCACGGTGATGGCGGACGTTACCGGAGCCGCCGTCCCCACTGACATCGACGCAGCGATGAACGCCTCACCGTTTCCGGCGGCGCGCACCAGCCCGGAGGAGTCGACGACTGCGACCGAGTCGGCGCTGCTTTCCCAGTCGATGATCGCATCGGTCAGCGGTTGTCCGTTCTGGTCGCGGACCTCCGCCGTCAGCTGCACGGTCGCGTCCAGCGCCGACAGCGTGGCCGACGCGGGCGACACCCCGATCGAGGCCGGTCGAGGAACCTCCAGGCGCGGCGGCGGAACGGGCTCGGTAGGGCTGTCACGACACGAGAGCAGAAGGGTCGGAACCAGCAGCACGAGCACCGCTGAAACCGACAGGATCGGTCGCCGGTCCGTTCTCCCGACGGACGATTGAGCGGCGTCTCGACCCGAGGTCGACGCGCCGGGACGCATGCCGAAGCCGGCAGCCACTCGCAACAATTGAGCCTTGGAAGAAGGATTGATCAGCAGCCAGTTGGTGTCGCGCAAGGCGACTCTCAGATACGTGCTTTTTGTCCAAGGCGCTAGGCTTCGGAGACGGGACAGTACTCCGTCGTTCGTGAGCGCGCCCACCGCATGGAACTCGCTGCGGCTCTCGGCGGCCAAGGTCCGCGAGAGGCAGCGTCCGCCAAGGTCGCACGGAATCCCGTCCAGGAATGGGAATGCAAAGCGGGGGTTACGGTGACTCCCTCCTCGATCGTTCGGTTGGCACGCGGTGCGACGGCTGAGGGATCGATCGGGTCTGGACAGGCTTGAGCCTCCTTCCAATCTTCACGGCTATTCGGAATTCGGGATCCACCGCCGTCAACAGCCGAATCGGAGGAAGGCTCATCCACGGAACGTGCCGACCGGCGATCGTGTGCTTGATTGCGCTGGGCTTGGTTTCGTGCACGGCCCGCGGGCCGCTGAGGTATTACCCTGACGCTCCGTCGGGACGCACGCCCGTGGAAGTACCGCCCGTCCTCAAGAACCCGACCGAGGTGGGAGCGGCGATCGTCCAAGCCTATCCGAGAGACCTCCTCGCCCGGGGCGAGGGGGGCCGAGTTGAGGTCTGGGTGCATGTTGACAGCGTCGGCAACGGCACGTCGGGGGCGGTGAAGACGCCCAGCGGACAGGATGCTCTGGACTGCGCCGCGATGCGGGTCGCCGACGGGATGGAGTACGACCCCGCGCTGGATCGGGGTCTTCCGACGGAGGCTTGGATCTCCGAGTGGGTCGAGTTCCGGCCGGAGGCTGCCGCCGGGACGGCAGTCGATCCCGGTGGCCGACCATGCGAACCGTGGGATGAACCACCTGCCCAGCTCAACCCCGACGACGTCGAGCGTTGGCTCGAGCGATCATATCCGCCTGAACTGCGAGCGCGGGGCGTGGGCGGCCTTGTGATCCTGCGGCTGCAGATCGGCGAGTTGGGTGAGGTCCTGGCCTACGAAGTCAGTGTTTCGAGCGGCCATGAAGCGCTGGACGCCGCCGCCGGCATCGTCGCCATGAACATGCGTTTCAGGCCCGCGAAGCGGCTGGGGCGTCCAATCAGCGTCTGGCTCGGGCAACCCGTCGTGTTCATGACGCAACAGACGCCGGTACCCGGTGGCGGTGTTTCGTCGCGGGACAGGCCCATGGGGGGCCGCATGAACGTGCGGATGACTCCAAGGGCGCCTACGCGGGAGAAGCCTGAATGTCGACTCCGACGAAGGATGCAACGCGCACCGGCATGCGGTTTGCCTTGCCGCCCCTCGCCCTCTTGGCCTGCGCCGAAGGCGGAGAAGGTCCGGCCATCGGCGCTGCGGGTACCCTCGACGGCCCCGACGTGATGGTGAACGCCGTCACCCAAGACGTCTTCACCGTGGGCTCGCCTGTCGGCGACGACTGGGACACCTTCGGCAGCGTGCGGGCCGTGAGATTCGACGGAGAGGCCAATCTGCACATCCTCGACAGTCAGTCCGCCCGCGTCCTTGTGGTCGGGCCGGACGGATCGCTGATCCGCACGGTGGGAGGGCAGGGTGAAGGCCCGGCGAGTTCAACTCCCCCAGAGGGTTGATCGTCGCCCGCGATGGCTCCTACACGGTGACGGGGCTCGCGCAGATCAATCTCCTGAACCCCGGAGGCGAATTCGTGCGGCGCGTCGCGATGGACCCGATGACGACGGGAGTGGTCAGGGCTGACTTGGCGCTGCCGGACGGCCGTTTGGTTACCCCAATGCTATTGCGCATCGGCGACGAGGAGGAGGTCGGGGAGGGACGCCCCATTTACGCTTTTCCGCTCGACGGAACGGCGGCCCAAATCCTCTACACCGCCTGGGAACTGCCGGGGGAGGATGAGGATCTCGTCGAGAGCGAGTCCTCGTCCGCCGGAATGGTGATGCGGATGTCGGCCGGCCGCGCATTCGAACCCCCGCTCGCCCTTGACATGCTGACCGATGGCCGTCTCGCGCTGGTCGACTCGATCGGCTACCGCATCAATCTGATCGCTCCCGATGGCCGCGTGACCGGAACGGTCGAGCGCCCGATTGCGCCCATTCCGGTCGACGACCGAATCATGGAGGCCGAACGCGAGCGGTATCGCGAGACCACGGCGTCACTCCTGGAGGTTGATGGGCGAGCCAATCTTTCATTTCCGGTTCAGTTTGAGCGGGAGGGTGCGGAGGAACTCGCCTTCGCCGACGAGGTGCCGGTAATCGCCGGCATCAAGGTGGACTGGGAGGATCGGATCTGGGTCGAGCGCCGGGGTCCGACGGGCGACAGCGACGGCCCCACCGACATCGTGACGCCCGATGGGGACTACATCGGCACCCTCCCGCCGGAGGGGATCCAAACGCCGGACGCGTTCGGCCCCGACGGCCTCATGGCCTACATCGAGGCGGACGAGCTTGACGTGCAGACCGTCCGCGTGATCAGGCTGGTGGCGCTCGAACCGGAAGGATAAGGGCGCGGGCGCGTAGGCCGGGGTCCGGGGAGGTCCGGGGATACCCCTGTCCCTCGACATAGTGTTGCCGGCTCGGTGAGGCGTTCGCCGTCGGAAGCGAGAAAACTGCTCGGCGGGGAGGCCCCCCGGTGAAGCTGGTGGCTGTGGTCCCGGCGGCGTTTCCCCGTCGCCGGTATACGTCCATCCGCGTCCGGCTCGCTCCCGCAGTTTCCATCCCGCAGAGGGGGACCTGTCGTGGGACTCCATAGAACATGAAATCGGTAGTCAATTGATGTGTATGCGTTTACGCAAACCCAAAAACGGAGGGGGTGGGACTCGAACCCACGAGACGTGTCGCCGGGGCTGACGCCCCGGCCTTCGTTGAGCGGGAGCGGATGGTCGTGCAGGGGATGGATCAAGGCAACATCGTGTCGCCGGGCAACAACCCCTCGACCACGGAGACCGAGACGTCACCTTGAGGCTCGTCCCCTCCGGCCGGGTGTCACTCTTTCGCCCGCCGCATGTGTCACTTTTCGGCCGCCATTCACACGGGAAACTCCACGCAGTCGTCTGAGAGCTGGCAGGTGAAGCTCGGGGCTCTGAGCCCCGCCAGCTATCCGCTCAGGCGCATATCCGCCGGACAGCAGCCAGAGTACTGATGACCCACGCCGACAACATCCGATGTGAAGTGCATGATTCCCCCTCGTGTGGAGGGCGCAGGCAAACCGGAAGTGGGCTCGATGCAGATCTTGTCCGCGCGCCACCCGGCCCTCCCCAACAAATTAGAGCAGGTCGCCGTCCGCTTCTGATGCGACGCGAGGTTCGAACCCCGAGCGTGACGCAATTCGTGTTCAGTCATCGCTTTGCGGCGGGAGGTGTTGTTGCAGGAAACACTCAATCCGGTCGAGTCGTTTGTCGAGTTTCTCGCCGGCCACGTGACCGCCGTCGTCGTACCTGCCAAGCTGAGCGGTCGCCTCTTCTTCGTCAATGTACGGAAACGAGTCGGCGAACTGCTTCGGACCCACCCAGATACTCAAGCCTCCGCCGCTAGCGTCAGCTCCCGGGCTCGCGTACATGAGGAATTGACGCCGGTCCGACGGCGGCGCGATTCTCACGGAATTCCGCTGCGGCTGCACGGGTAGACCTGCCCGCTCGGAAATCTCGACGAAGCGATCGAACTGCTCGCCCACACCCAAGTCAGCGGCTCGCGCACGAATCGCATCAACAGTCAACCGGTGCCTTGGACGGGGCGGCTTGGCGGGTTCGTCAGCCACCTCTCGAATCAGCAACTGTGGGCCGCCGTCCAGTTCAAACACTTCGAAGCTCACGATCTTGATCGGGACGCCGAAGCGTCCGAGAAACTCGCTCACACGTTCCAGTCCGGGATGGATTCCGGCGCCAACGAGCAGCAGGGCGATCTCCCGCTCTTCCCCTTCGTCGGCCAGGAGCTCCCGCACTCTTCGAGACAGCATCTTCACGTTCCCGAACTTACCGAGGCCACCTTCGAGCTTCCTAGAGAGGTCATCGGCATCGAGACGAGCGAGTGACGAGGCGTAGTAGAGCGCCTGTCCCAGTGCGCCCGAATCGATCATCCCGGGCTTTATCTCGATCAGGACCCAGCGGTCCTGCGAATCGATCGCCAACAGATCGAGCCGTCCATCATCGATCGATACTTGGCGGCCAACCAGCGTCAGTGCCTCCCCGATCAGCGTCGCGTCGTTCACGATCCAGTCTTCGAGGTGTCGCTCGAGTTGGATGTGGGAAGGCCCGGCCTTCTGCGGTTCCGGCTGCGGTGAGCCAGCCGCGTTACGCGTGTCCATCGTCCAGACCGCCAGTCTCGTCATCTTCGCTATCTCCAAGTCGCTCCCCTCGGAGGCTTGCAGTAGCGATCCATCCGCTTGCCCTCATGCCTGCGAAAAGATGTTTGGTGGCCATTCCGACGGCGTTGTTCAGACTCCAGCCGTATCCTGAGTCGACGATCTCTGATCTCCCTCTGAGCGGGGAACCTTGACCCTGTCTTCCAGTTCCACCAGCCCACGGCGGACGCATGACCGTTCCACGGCCAGATGTGTGCACTCTTGCATGGCCGCCAACACACGCGATGCGAGTCTGCACGCGTCGTGGCGTGCTCCTCCTGTGAGGTGAAAGGAAACGGCGGCGGCAACTCCCCGGCGCGCCGTCCACCGCCAAGCTCGTCCCCTCAGCGACGCCAAGGCCCCGGGCGGCGAGCGGCCTGCTTTATGCTTGACGTAATGCGGATGTCTTGGCTAGTGTGTAAAATCGGTGCGATTGCTTGGGGGAACGGAGAGCGTTGTGATCGTCAGTTTCTCGGGCAGGAAAACCGAAGCGTTCTACGGGGGTCGCCGAATCGCGGCGTTTTCTGGGTTCGCCCGGACCGCCTCGCGCAAGCTCGACCAGCTCGACGCAGCCACAAGCTTGGGCGATCTGGCGAGGCCCGGCAACCGCTTGGAGGCACTCAAGGGCCGACGCAAGGGGCAGTGGAGCATCCGGATCAACGATCAATGGCGGATCTGCTTCAAGTGGCCTCAGGGAAGTCCGGGCCCGACTGAAGTGGAAATCGTGGACTACCATTAGTTTCAAGGAGGGAAGTCGTGCGCGAACCCATCCATCCGGGCGAGACCCTGCGCGACGATCTTGACGCGCTAGGCATGAGCGCGGCGGAGCTCGCGCGAAGCATCGAGGTGCCGGTGAACCGCATCACCGAAATACTGAACGGTCGACGCTCGATTACCGGCGATACAGCCTTGCGTCTAGGACGATTCTTCGGCACCTCGGGGGAATTCTGGCTCAACCTTCAGAAGCTCTACGAACTCCGGCATGCGGAGAGGAAAAGCGGCCTCGCGATCGCCCGGCTGCCGACCCTAGATGCCGGCAGGGGCCTGCACGCGACGAGATGAGAGCACTCTAGAAGACCGCGACGGGGCGGCGCTGGAGTGGACAAGGGGGATCAACCAAATTCCCCACCGAGGCTATCCCGTTAGACCCCGTGCGCAAGTTCCTGCCGAGACTTGGGGCGTTACGGAGGACGCAAGCTCCGAAGGCCGATCCCCAACGACTCCTTCTCGGCCACCCCACCCCCGGTCAGCGTCGACTTCACGTTCTGAGGCCGTGGTAAACGCCGCCGCCGGTCTCTCCAAGGCCATCCACCCCGTCGCCCGCGACTGTCTCCCCGCCCGGATCGTCCACCTCGTGACCGCCCGACCCCGCGCCGTCCTCCCCCGGGTGACACTGTCGATGCCGATTGACACATCGACGGCGGGGCCGCGAAACGACGCCAGGCTGAAAAGGAGCCGGTGCCGCCGCAAGAGTACGGTTATCGAGAGCGTGACCACTTCGGTCTGACCCATGACGACCACGAGCATCGCACGTCCGTGACTTGGCTGGGAGAGACCCCTGCAGCGCCGAGAGACGCGGCGGGGGTGCGAGCGACGGTTCCGCCCACGGGCTCGAACCGCCGCGTTATCGAATTCGCAGAGCCCACACCGATATGTTCGCCGGGGTCCGGTCACCGCCAAGTGACGTGACCTTGAAGCTCGTGGGGGCTAGAGCCCCCTCCGGGCTCCAGCGAAGCAGCGCGCCGGAGCCCGCGCGTAAGCTCCAATCGTATTGGTGCGCCGACGCCGTCGAGGCGTGCGGGCGGAGCCAAGCCTCCTCTGGGAACCGCCGCCAAATGTCCGCGAAATCCCAGGACCAGAACCAGTTCACGCCGTGCAGATCCATCCACAGCGACATGTAGAAGTCGGCCAACAGCTCCTCGACTCGCTTCTCGGCAACCTCCTCCATAGAGGCGTAACCCACGTAGGGTGACTGCGTCAGGCGGCGCATCAGTGCCTGCTCGCCCCCAGTGTAATCGCCGCCGTACCGGTCCATCACGTGCCGCAGGAACATCGACGGCACATCGTATGCAGCTCTCGTGTTGCGACAAGGTCCGGCGTTGCCCTGCGATGGTCGCCCAAGCCACGAACACCGCTCCGGAGCCCCCGGCACCCGGCGAACATAGGAGTAGCCAGGATCCCAGCCGAAAAACCGAGCCATCCCGCCGACCCACTCCGAATACCAAGCTCGCCCGCGCTCGTAGGCGGCCCAACCACGGTTCGGGGTCGCCTCGTGTCCGAAGAGCCGGTAGGCGACGAGTTGCTCGGACAGCGTGGCTCCGCCCTCGAGCTCCCATGTCGCCTTGATACCGGCCTCGCTGAGGACGGAGGCACCGACTTGCACGATGTGTGTCACTTCGTGCGTCAGCAGGGATGGGTAGTAATCCAAGACCTCCTGCTTCGTCCGCGCACGGCCGTGCACGCCGTCGGGGTCGGGAACGACACCATAGAAGATCTCAGCTTCGTTGCTGGTCAAGTCGGTCGACGATAAGAAGTCCCCTCCCCAGACGAATCCGCCGACCCCCATTGCGTTGACATCCTTGGTCATGAGGACCAGAAAGCGCCCGTTGCCGTCGACATCGGGAAGCCTGCCGAAGTACTCGTCATGCACCGGCTTTGCATGCGACGCGTAGAACGCGTCAAGCGTGGCCAGCTCGGCGACCGTGAGCCCCCCGGGCGGATTCGCAAGGTCTTCCAGCCAGATCGCGTTGGCACCCCAAAGAACGGACTACGGCACGTACGGTCTCACGTTGGCGGCAATCGTCAAGACAGCCGCCAAACAACGTCACTGTGTCACCGGTGGAGTACGAACGCCCGTCCGCTGCGGTCGGCGACGCAATGGGGGTCCCCGGCCCCAGACTGCGGAGCAGCAGGTCACTCCTATCCATGAACTCGTTGTGCGCCGCCCAGTCACGACGCGAAGCCGAATGTTCTGGATCGGATCCGTTGTTACGGTAGGTCGCGGGCACTGTGCTCGGCACGAACCCGTCCGGAATCGGCCCTGCGAAGGCGACGCCTTCGCGGGCGGTGCCTTGGGCGTCTCCGTAGACGGAGGCGGCTGCGGAAACGCTGAGGTTCCTGAACACATCTAGGTCGCCGGGAATGCCGGAAACGGAGACCGGCGTTACGGACGAAGGCTCAGTGGCCGTCGACACCACGCCGATCAGCCACTCGCCGCCCGTCGTGTCCCCCGGCAGCAGCATGCATCCGTTTCCGGCGAACGTATAGCGGTACCAACCGGGGTCGAGGTCGATGTCCTCGCGACCCGCCGGCGTCACGCTCACGCCCAAGGTGTCGCTCAAGCCCAGGACAGTCACGCCAAGTTTGGCCTTCCGCGGCGGGAGGCAGTCGCCGCGCGGGACGCGGATGGTGAGCTGGGTGGCGCTCGCGGCGGTCACCGGGGCCGGGATACCGTCAAGGAGGACCAGATTGTTCGCGACGGAAGTTGAGAATCCCCTTCCGCGGATCGTCGCCTCTTCTCCCTCAAGCAAGACGGCGGGCTCCACCGTTCCGATCGCGACCCCATCCACGATGACCGAGAAGCTCTGGCTGACGCTCAGACCACCGGAGTCGGTGCCTGTGACGCTAACCGTGGTCTCGCCCCTCGCCACGGCCGTGACCGTAAGCCCGGCGCCGGCGACCTGCACGGAGGCGACGGCCTCGTCCGAACTCGTCGCGGAGTAAGCGAGCGGCTCGCCGTCGGGGTCCCGCACGTACCGTGTGAGCATCACGGTCTCCGAAGCGCCCGACGTCAGATCCAGCGTGGGGACCGCCGTGACCTCGGGCGCCCGGTTGGGCACCGTTACGGCGAAACTCTGCGTCGCCGTCAACCCTCCGGGGTCGACCGCCGTGACCGCAACGTCCGCGAGACCGGTCCCCGCGGCAAACAGCGTGAGTTCGCTGCCCGTGGCGATGGCGGTCACCACTTGACGGTTTGACGTGGACGGCGTGTACGTGAGTGCATTCCCGTCCGGATCGCGGAAGAACTCGTCCAGCGAAATGGTCGCGGACTCACCCGCCGGCATCTCGCGCGGTGGGATCGTCCCTTCCGCGACAGGTGCCCGGTTGGTGGCGGGGGCGGGCGTGGACGTGGGCAGCGCATCATCACAGGCAGTAACCGCTAGCGCGAGAACGGCTGCGAGGTAGCGCCGCACCCCATGCCGCAGTGGAGCCGAGGGCTCCGATGTATGTGTCTCTAACATCACCGGACCTCCGGTGGACGGTCTCAACTGGTCTTCTCCGGTCCGCGAAGGTACTCCACGGCAGCGAACAGCCGCTAGGCAAGACTTTGCGTTCACCGATGGAGACCGCCCGTCGACTCAGTCAGACGTAAACACCATGTCCGTGGAGTCGCACCCGGCGACCACGGTGGCGAGGGTGTCGGCTTCCGCCCGGTCTACGGTGAGCCCCCACGCGCGCTTGATCGTGACAACCCTCGCGGCAAACCAGCAGCGGTTGAACTCCGGCATCCATTCCGCAACATCCTTCGAACCCTTCTGGTGCCGATTGACGTCGGGGGCGGCCAGCGTCAGGTTTTCCAAGTCGTTGAAGAAGTGGTTCCGCCGATCGCGGCCCCAACCGCACGCGCCCGAATCGTGCGCCTCGCTGACCGCAACGATGTGTTCTCGGTCGGTTTCTCGGATCGAGGTGAAGTACCGGCCCGTGTAAGGGCCGTAGATCCGCCCGCCCATTGATTCGACGATCTCCTCCTCGATCCCGGAACGAAACGGCTCGTAGGTGCCCCGGTCGTACGGGGCGCAACGATTCTCCGGCGCAACGACGAGACCCGCCAACACGTCCTCGGGGGGGTGCAGCCCCGTGATGGCCGGTCGGCAGGCCCCGAGCAACATCACGAACAAGGCTGAGGTCACTCTCATCGGACGAGGCGGCTCAGGAACCCACTAGCGAGAATCTACCGTCTCCCACGAAGATTCCAATCATCAAATCGCCCTTCTGAAATAGGAGCGCCGTTGCGGTTGACTCGCCCAGCCGAAGCCAACCCGCTGCGGGCATTTGCGCGGCAAAGAAGGCGGAGATCTCAGGTGAACCAGCCGATGTTTTGTATGCTTCCCGCGGGTCAATGTGATTCGCCGTGTCGCCCGGCGTCCGTTCGATAAGCCGAGCTCCTTCCGGGAGCGGAACACCCAGCAGCCCGGCTTGCCCAGATGGCTTGAGCGGAATTGCGGCCACCGATCCCCCCGACGGCTCCGCCATTCCCAAGGCCAAGCTCGTGATCTCGCCCAGTTCCGCCGGGGGAGCGTTCACTACTTCGCAGATAGGTGTCTCGCGGAGTTCGTCTTGGTAGCTGGCACAGACGTTCATGGCATACCGAACGGGGTCGGCCACCTCGATGGCAGTGGAGTGCAGCGCATGAGCTGACCGCCATTCCTCGATGCTCGTGCAAGCTGTGTAGGCGGGGAACAGATCTTCATGCGCATCCAACATCGGGCTGACGGCAGCTGCGGCTGCGAATGCTCCGATGCAGGCAGAATCCGCTCCGGGACTCCCGCATCCAGCGAAAAGAAGGGCGATCGCGGTGGCCATGCCCGATGCCGTCAACCCCGACGCAGGGCGTCGCCCGATGTCTGCGGCCCGGAGTTTCAAGCTCGGCACGTCTCACCTCCTCCGCTTTTGCCTAGACCAGCGTCCTCCAGCCTGCCGTGGCTCCCGAGCCCTATCTCGTGGCCTCCCTTCCCGATCACCGCCCTGTCCCAAGGCCTGACAGCTTCCGCTGCCAACTTCGCTATCATCTAGCGGAAAAGCTGTGGCGCGGGCATCTGTTCGGCAACGACGGGCGCTAACTCAAGCTTCGGATTCGCCGCAGGTCCCGGAATGACAACCGATTTGACGACTTCAATGTTCGGCGGGTGCATCATGACACGTTGTCCTCACCGCGAAGGGGCGATGCGGCACCTCCATCACGGAGAACGAGACGAGGCGGTGCGCTTCGAGCAGGGGCCGCCCGTGTGATTCGAGCCGCGAGCCAACAAGAGGGATTGAGGGCTGGTAGCGGGCCGGGAGAGGGAAGCGATTCCCGCGAATTGAAGCGATTTCCCCGCTGTTTCTGGAAGACGGGAGCCGATACGGTCAAGAGGCAGAGCACGCAGATCGTGCAGCCCTGTAAGTAGTTAGATGATTCTCTGCCGTTATGCTAGGCCACTGTGATTCGCGACCGCAGCGGAATCTTCGCACCGCGCGCGTCCGAAGCCGCGACCTCGCCGAAGCAGCGCAGCGTGAGCATCATGCCTCTCCCCGCGGAGATTGATGTGGCACCGGAGGTATCGTCGCCAGGCGACTATCGTACAGGAGAGATATTTACATCGTATCAACACGTTGCACCATAAGGAGATGAGGGAATCATACGACTCTGATTCGGGTGTATTCCCCTCAAATTAGGGGGACAGAACGACTAGAGTTACGGAGATGTGTTGAGAACTTCGAGGATGGCTTCCTCGATTTCGTCGATCAGGTCCGGCCAGTCGAGCGGGGCGCTCTTGGTCACCGTAATGAAGTTCTCGACGATGAGAAGGGCTCGGACCCCGTCCACCGCAAACAGGCGCGAGGCCAGGGGGTCCGCGGTGGCGGATGCGGGGTCGAAGTAGCTCCGACTGCCTCCCCCGGGAACTTCGCGGTCCAGCACGAACTTCGCCGCATGTGGGTTCGGGGTTCCCTCAACGGTGATCTGGATGCTGGAATCTGTCATGGGGTCCGGAGTTGGCGGCCGTGGATTCGATCCGCTTGAGTATCGGCACGCCGGGCCCGCTCGCAAGGCCTCCTTGCCGGGACTTCGGCCCGCGGGCACGATGCGAGCGCGGACCCGCCGACCTGGATGATCCATGATCGCTCGCAAGCAACTCGGACTCGGCGCCATCCTTCCGGTGGCGACTCTGGCGACCCTCGCGGGGCCCACCGTGGCGGCGGCGCAATCGGATCCCGTGTCTCGGGGGCCGGATCGCGTGCTCGCCTTCCCGGCCCCGGTGGGAGAGGAGCGGCTCGACGTGGACCGCGGGACGCTGAGTGCCTGGCACCGCATCCGCAAACTCGCCACGACCGCCAGCCTGCTCCACGTGACCGCCCACCCGGACGATGAACACTCGGGCATGCTCTCGCTGGCCAGCCGGGGGTGGGGCGCGCGGACGGCGCTCCTCAGCCTCAACCGCGGCGAGGCCGGCGCGAACGCAATCGGCCCCGAACTCTTCGACGCCCTCGGCCTCATCCGGACGCGCGAACTCGTCCTTTCCGGGCGCTACTACGGGCTGGACGACCTCTACTTCACGACCGCGGTCGACTACGGCTACTCGAAGTCGGTGGACGAAGCCTTCCGCAGCTGGGACCGCGAAGCCGTACTCGAGGACATGGTCCGCGTCATACGCCTCAACCGCCCGCTCGTCGTCGTGAGCCGATTCCACGGGTCGCCCCGCGATGGGCACGGCCACCACCACGCGGCGGGGCTGTTGACGCCGGAAGCCGTTGCGGCCGCCGCGGACCCGACGCGCTTCCCGCGGCAGATCACCGAGGAAGGGCTCCGGCCCTGGAGAGTCCTCCGCACGTTTCGGGGCGGAGTTCGGGTCGGGGAGCCGTTCCATGTGGAGGTGGATGCCACCGGAGCAAGCCCGTGGCTGGGCGATACGTACCAGCGCTGGGCCAGCCGGGGTCTCGGCCTGCAGCGTTCTCAGACTGCCGGACGCGTGCGGTCGGGCGGCGGACGCTATTTCTACGAACGACTCGACGGAAGCAGCGGAGCGCCGGCGGTGGCGGCGGAAACCGCAGATTCATTCTTCGCGGGCCTCGACACGACGATTCGCGGGCTCCCCGCGCTCCTGGACGAGGCGGCCTCTCCCGAGGCGGATTCGCTGCTCGCCGAGGTGGACCGGCTCGTGGACGCCGTCATTGAGGCGTTCGACCCCCGTGACCCGGGGCTATCGGTCGCCGATCTGGCTCGCGGGCTCGGCCTTATCCGGGCGGCGATCGCCGCAACGCCGGATGCCCCCGACACCCGGTTCCACCTCTCGCTGAAGGAACGGCAGTTCGAGGAGGCCCTGCTGGCGGCGAGCGGGACCACCGTCGCCGCGGAACTCGCGGGCGGCGCGGGTAGCGGCGAGGCCGTCCTGGTGCCGGGCCAACCGGCTGCGGTCCTCCTCAGCGTCGAGCCGCCGGAGTCTGCGGAGAGCGCCGGGGTCGCGGCTTGGATCGAGAGCCGCAGCGGCGAGATCCTGACGCCGTCGAGCCGCGTCGCTCGTCGGCCGGATGGCTCGACGGAGGCGCTGGAGATCCGGGTGCCGGCCACGCCCGCCGCGCCGTACTTCGGACGCGCGGACGTGTCGGAGAACCACTACCAGGTATCCGACTCGGCGGACCTTCATCTCCCATGGCGTCGGCCGGCGCTGGCGGCGGGTGTCGAACTCGACATCGGAGGGCACGTTCTGGCGCACGCGGTTCCGGTGACGGCCCCCGTCTCACGCCTGCCTTACGGCTCCGTAACCCGGAGGGTGGAGACGCTGCCCGTCCTTTCCGTTTCCCTGGAACCGGGCGTGGGCATCGTGCCCGTCGGCGGTGGAGGGACCGACGGCGACCCGCCCGGGGAACCGGCCGACGCGCCGATGGAAGTGCGGGCACGGGTTACGGCGAATTCGGGGCCCGTGTCAGCTACCGTGCGTCTCGAGCTGCCGGACGGGTGGAGCACGACCCTCGGCAGTCCCGGCATCGTGGAACATGACTTCCGCAGTCCGGGCGAGGTCCTGGACGCTGCCTTCTTCCTCACGCCGCCCGACGGTTGGCGAGGCGAAGCGGAGATCACTGCCGTGGCCCGCGTGGAGGGCGTGGACTATCGCCGGGGATACCGGACAATCGAGCACCGGGACCTGGCGCTCGCGCGGCTGTGGCGACCCGCCCGCATGTCGGTTCGGTCCGTCTCCGTCACCCCCCTGAGCGGCGTCCGGATCGGCTACGTGATGGGGGTGGGAGACGAGGTCCCGGCCGGGATCGAGGCGCTGGGCGCCGCGGTCGAACTCCTGGACGAAACCGCCCTCGCGGGACTGGATCCGGCCAGCGGCACGGATTCCGGCGACGGGGCGCGGTTCCACGCGATCGTGGTGGGCACCCGCGCGTACGCCGTGCGCGAAGACCTCGTCGAGCACAACCAGAGGCTTCTGGAGTACGCCCGCCGCGGCGGCCACCTCGTCGTCCTCTACCAGACGCAGGAGTACGTGCCTTCGGCGATGGCGCCGTATCCCGCGTCCCTGCCCCGGGGGGCGGAGGAAGTGTCGGAGGAAGACGCGCCCGTCCGCCTGCTCCGGCCCGACCATCCCCTCATGGTCGCACCCAACCGCCTCACCGAGGCCGACTTCGACGGCTGGATCGAGCAGCGCGGTTCCAAGTTCTTCACAGAGTGGGACCCGGCGTACACGCCGCTGGTGGAAACGCACGACACGGGTCAGGCCCCGCAGGAGGGCGTCTGGCTCACGGCCCCGGTGGGCGAGGGACGCTACACGTATCTCGCGCTCGCGCTCCACCGGCAGCTGCCCTACGGCGTACCCGGTGCCTTCCGCATCCTCTCGAACGTCCTTTCATGGCGCTGACCTCTCTCGATTGGATCGTCGTCTGCGTGTACGGCGCGATCGTCCTCGCCATCGGCTTCGGCTTCGCGAAGCGGGCGGGGGGCAGCATGGAGGACTACTTCGTCGCCGGTCGCTCGCTCCCCTGGTGGCTGGCAGGCACGTCCATCGCGGCCACCTGGTTCGCGACCGACGCCCCGCTCGCGACGGCGGCTCTCGTGCGCCGGCAGGGCGTGTACGGCAACTGGCTGTGGTGGTACGAGGCGGCGGGGATCCTCATGCTCACCTTCTTCTACGCGCGCCTGTGGCGGCGGGCCGGCGTGCTGACCGACGCCGAGGTCATCGAGATCCGCTACGGGGGAGCCCCGGCGCGCGCCCTGCGCTGCTTCTCCGCCGTGTACCAGGGACTCCTCAAGAACGCCGTCGTCATGGGCTGGGTCATGCTCGCGATGGTGAAGTTCAGCCAGGTGCTGCTGGGGTGGGACCCCGCGCTGACCCTCGCCGTCTGCATCGGACTCGCGCTGGCCTACACCGTCGCATCGGGGCTGTGGGGCGTCGTCGTGACCGACCTCCTGCAGTTCGTGGCCGGCATGCTCGGGGCGATCACGCTCGCGGGGATCGTGCTGACCCGGTTCGGCGGTCCGGCGGCCATGGCGGACGCCATCCGCGCCACGCCCCAGGCACCTCCGGGCGCTCTCGATCTCGTGCCGACGCCCGCCACCGCGTCTTCGCTCGAGATCGTTTCCTTCCTGTGCCTGATCGGCATCCTCTGGCTGCGGAGCGGACAGGGCGACGGCTACGTGGCCCAGCGCCTGTTCGCGACGCGGGACGAACGGCAGGCCGTAAAGGCGTCGCTCTGGTTCGCCTTCGCGGGAACCGTGCTCCTCACCTGGCCGTGGATCGTGGTGGGGCTCGGGTCGCTCCTCGTCTTCCCGCCGGCGACCATGGACCCGGCGCTCGCCGCCGATCCGGAACTCGCCTACCCGATGATGATCCGCGAACTCATGCCGGCCGGCCTCAGGGGGCTGATGGTCGCCACCTTCCTCGCCGCTTTCATGAGCACGATGGACACGCACCTCTGCTGGGGCGCTTCGTACATGGTGAACGACGTCTACCGCCGCTTCTGGAGGAAGGACCGCTCGGAGCGGCACTACGTCGCGGCTTCCCGGATCATGGTCGTGCTGCTGGCCGTGCTGGCGGCGGGCGTCGCCTGGCAGATGGAGTCGATCCAGAGAGGCTGGATCTACATCATCGAACTCACGGCGGGCGTCGCGCTCGTGTGGCTGCTGCGCTGGTACTGGTGGCGCGTGAACGCCTGGGCGGAGATCGCCGCCATGGCCGGGTCGGTGCTCCTGGCCAACGGCCGGGTGCTGGTCGGCGCGCTCGGATCAGTGCTGCCCGCCTCGGTGGTCGGGGCCGCGGACGGTTTCTACGCACCGGAGATGGACCTCATCCGGGCGGTGATCATCCTCGTCGCATGCACCGCGATCTGGCTGGTCGTCGTGCTCGCGACGCGGCCCGAGGCGGACGACGTGCTGGACCGCTTCTACCGCCGCGTACACCCGGGCGGCTGGTGGCGCCATGTGGCCGAGCGCACCGGCGTACGCTCCTCCGACCCGCCCGCGAACCGCATGTGGCCGGGCTTCCTGCTCGGCGCGCTCTTCGTCTACGCGAGCCTCCTCGGAATCGGTTACATGCTCACGGGCCGGGCCGGCGTCGGCGTGCTCCTCATCGCCGTCTCCCTCGCTGCGGGGACCATCACGGTCCGCATCGCGCACGCCGACACCCCCCCATCGCCCTCGGGGACTTCGCCATGAACGACAACATCCGGATCGTCCTGGTCGGAGCCGGCAGCCGCGAGTTCGGCCCGGCGTCAATCCGCGACCTGCTTCTCAGCGATCCCCTCTGCGACCGGGACCTGAGCATCGTCCTCGTCGATATCGACCCGTCGGAACTGCCCCGCACCCGGGCGTACGCGGAGGCGGTCGCCGAGCGCCTGGGCCGCCGGGTCGCCGTGTCCGCGACCACGGAGCTGGAGGCGGCACTCCCCGGCGCCCGCGCCGTCGTCATGGCCATCGAAATCCGCCGCTACCACTACTGGGCCCAGGACTTCCACGTCCCCCGCACCTTCGGCTCCTCCCAGATCTACGGGGAGAACGGCGGGCCGGGCGGCCTCTTCCACGCCCTCCGCAACATGGGACCGGCGGTGGAGGTGGCGCGGGCGATGGAGGCCCATTGCCCCGACGCGTGGCTCATCAACTACACGAACCCGCTCACGAAGCTCTGCGAGGCCCAGAGCCGGCTCTCGTCGGTGCGCGTGGTGGGGCTCTGCCACGGGGTCTTCCACGGGATGGAACAGGTGGCGCGTCTACTGGAACTGCCGGTGGAGCGCCTCGAGGCCCGGGCGAGCGGCCTCAACCACTTCAGCTGGTTCGAGTCCGTCCGGGACCGTGAGACGGGCGAGGATCTCTACCCGAGACTCCGGCGCCGCGAGCGGGAGGCGCACTGGCTCCACGACTGGGATGAGATCGCGCTGAGCCGGATCCTGTTTCGGGTCTTCGGCCGCTATCCAAGCCCCGGGGCGAACCACATCGGCGAGTACCTGGGGTGGGCACGGGAATTCCTCGGCAGCAGCCTCCTGCAGTTCTTCTACGACCCGGTGCAGGGCGCGCCCTGGGAGACGGGGGAGACACCGACGTGGCTCTACAACCTCGGCGAGAACCCCACCGACGTGCCCGCTTTCCCCGAGTCCCCGCTCCCCCGCGTGCGGGACGACGGCGACGACCACGGCGGGGAGGGCGAGGTCGGAGCAGCCGGGACACTGACGCCGTCCGGCGAACTCGCGGTCCCGCTGCTCGAAGGCGTCCTGTGCGGGGTCGACACCTATCTCGACGCGGTGAACGTGCCGAACGAGGGATACGTGCCGGGCCTGCCCGACGGCGCCGTGGTGGAAATCCCCGCGCGCGCCGGCGGGAACGGGTTGCACCCTGCGGTCATGGAGCCGCTGCCCGAGGGGATCCTGGGATTGCTCAGGACCCAGACGTCGATCAACCGCCTGCTGGTCGACGCCTTCGCCGACGGCTCCCGCAGGACGCTGCTGCAGGCCCTGCTCCTCGACCCCACGACGGATTCCTACCGGGCCGCGGTCCACACGATCAACGAGATGTTCCGACTGCAGGGGGACGTGCTGCCCGACATGGAGTGGTAGCGTCCGGGTTGTCGGAGTCGACCCCTTCTACCAATTGTACGATGTCCACGCGCCGCAGTCGGTCGACGGGCACGCGAGTCGGACCCGGAACGGTGAGTCGTCGGACCGGGGCGCCCGGTGCTGTTCGACGCAGCGCACCATGCGGGCCTCGCACCGGGGGCAGTCCGGTTCGCCCCCGGGACCGGCGTGCTTGCGGTCGCGCCGCTCGAGCGTCTGACCTGCTTCGAAATCGAGAAGCGGCCCGTTCTCCGGGGCCGAGTGCGACGGATCATCCATGGCGAAACAGGATATTCGGGACGAGCCCGGATCGGCCAGCCCGGCTGCCGCTACCGCGGTAGCGGAGTCGGGGCTGCCTCTCGACGATCGCATCGAAGAATTGAGAGGCCAGTTCCCGATCCTCTCCCGCAAGACATACCTCAACTCCAACTCCCTCGGGGCACTCTCTCTCCGGTCCGTCGAGGAGCGCCGGCGCTTCGAGGAGCTGTGGCACGAGATGGGGGCCGGGGCCTGGTATGAAATCTGGGTCGCCAAGCTCGAAGAGGTCAGGACCTCCTTCGGTCAGACGATCGAGGCCGAGGCGGACACGGTCGCGCTCATGTCGAGCGTTTCGGCGGCCGTTTCCGTCATCTGGGGCGCCATCGCGGCCAGGGTTCGGGGCACCAGTCGCAACAAGGTCGTGCTTACCGAACTCGATTTCCCGACGGTCGGACATCACTTCCTGTCGCAGCGAGCGAACGGCCTCGAGGTGGAGATCGTGCCGAGTCCGGACGGGATCCACGTCCCCCTCGAATCGATTCGCGATGCCGTGGACGAGCGCACCGCGCTGCTCGCGACATCGCATGTCTTCTTTACGAGCGGCAACACGCAGGACGCGGCCGAACTCACGCGCATGGCGCACGAAGTCGGATCGTTCATTTTACTGGACGCATATCAGTCAAATGGACAACTCGCGATCGACTCGAACGCTCTGGATGTGGATTTCCTCGTCGGCGGCGCGTTGAAGTGGCTTTGCGGCGGACCCGGCATGGCCTATCTCCACGTGAACCCCAAGGTGCGACTCGATCCGGTCACGCTCTCCTGGTTCGGTGTTCAAAACCAGTTTCTTTTCGACATTCGCGATGCGACCCCTCGGGAAGACGCCAGGCGCTTTGAGCTGGGGACCCCGGCGGCGGGCGTCGCGTACACGGCGGCCGGGGGGTTGTCCATCGTTCTCGAGTACGGGATCGCGGCCATTCAACGTCGTAATCGGTTTTTGGCAAATGACTTGCGGGCTCGCTTGTCGGACCTCGGCTACCGGCTACACCAGGCTTCCGACCCGGCGGCGCGATCTGCCCTCGTCCTCGTCGAGCATGAGGACGCGGCGGCCGCGGTACGTCATTTGGGCGCGCGCGACGTGATTGTCGACCATCGAGGACCGCTGGTTCGCTTCTCCCCCCATTTCTACAACACGCTGGACGACAACGAACGCGCGGTGGCGGCGCTGTCCGAGACTTGACGACCCTGCTTTTGATGCAGCACGCCATACATGGCGCAGTAAAGTGAATTAGTAAAGGACATATCGCCGAGATGTGTCCAGCATTTGCCGATAGCTGAGAGGAAGGAAGCCGATGAACGATCTCGCGCGCGCAGTGGAAATGTTCGTGTCGATTAACCTCATCGCTTTGGGGGCGTCGTTCCTGCTCCGCCCGGGGGACTGGAAGGCGCTTCTCACCCACCTGCAATCGAAGGGTACGGCGGGCAGCTTGCCCCTCGCGCTCATTGGGCTGGGGGTCGGCTCCTTCGTCGTGGCGTTCCACAACATCTGGGACGGCGTGCCGATGATCGTCACGATCTACGGCTGGGCGGCACTTCTGAAGGGCACCTTCCAGGTGCTATACCCCGGGATCGCACTCAAGCGGATCGACACGGCGCTTCGGATGGGCGCCGGACTCTGGCGGACCGCCGGCACACTTGCTCTGGTCTTCGGGGTCCTCGTCCTCCGTTACGCCCTCCAGGGTTAGCCCAGTGTCGCCTCGGCGGACATCGCGACCGCACCCGTGTCGTCCAGGGCCCTCAAAGTCGTGCTCGCCGAGGACGGCGTCCCCTCGAGGGTGATCATCCGGTCCACGAACATGGGGCGACGAGCCCGAAAGGTCAGCGCGCGCAGCGGCCGCCCGGAGCGGCGGGTGGCGAGATCCGCGAGGAGCAGCGCCGTGAGCGGCCCGTGCACGACGAGATCGGGGTACAACTCGACACCGCGCGCGTAGTCCCGGTCGTAGTGGATGCGGTGCGCGTTGAAGGTGAGCGCGGAGAACCTGAACAGCATGGCGGCGTTCGGCGTCACGGACTCCGACCACTCCATCTCGTCCTCCGGGGCCGGAGCGTCCGGCAGCGCCAGCGGCTCGGTGGGCCGTTCGAGGAAAACCAGATCCTGTTCCTCGACGATCTCCCCGCCGTTGCCCGAGATCCGGTGTTCAACCGTGACCAGGACGAGGGGTCCGCTGCGTCCGGTCTTCGGCGTGACCGTCCGGATGGTCGAGCGGCGACGGAGCCCGTCCCCGATGCGCACGGTCCCTTCGAACCTCAGGCGTCCGCCCGCCCACATGCGGCGGGAGAACGGCAGCGCCGGCAGGAAATCACCGCGCTTCTGGTGACCGTCGACGTCGAGGTGGCTCCCCGGCGCCAGTTCGCGACAGTACATCCAGTGGAACAGGGGCGGGAGGGGGTCTCCATCGCCCAGCGCCCGCGGATCCCGGTCCAGCGTGGCCAGCATGCCGCGGGCGAGCGCCTCCGACGCCTGGTCGGTGACCTCCTCGGTGCGGCCGACCCATGCGGCCCATGCCTCCTGCGACATCAGAACGATTTCGGGAGACCCAGGACGTGGGTCGCCACGTGCGACAGGATCAGGTTCGTGGAGATGGGCGCGATCTGATACAGCCGGGTCTCGCGGAACTTGCGCTCGATGTCGTACTCGGTGGAGAAGGCGAAGCCCCCGTACGTCTGCATGCACATGTCCGCCGCGGCCCACGAGGCGTCCGACGCGAGATACTTGGCCATGTTCGCCTCGGCTCCGCACGGGGCCCCCTCATCGAACAGTGACGCGGCCCGTTCGACCATGAGCGCCGCGGCTTCCGTCTGCATGTGGGCTTCGGCGATGGGGAACTGGACCCCCTGGTTCTGCCCGATCGGGCGCCCGAACACCTCGCGTTCGTTCGCGTACGCAGTGGCATGCTCCACGAAAAAGCGCGCGTCCCCCACGCACTCGGCCGCGATGAGCACGCGCTCCGCGTTCAGCCCGTCGAGGATGTAGTGGAACCCCTTCCCCTCTTCGCCGATGAGGTTCGCCGCCGGCACGCGCAGTCCGTCGAAGAACACCTCGGTGGTGGAGTGGTTGATCATCGTCTCGATGGGGCGGATCGTGACGGCTCCCCCGACCTGGCCCCGGAGATCGACGAGGAAGACGGACATCCCTTCCGTCGGCTTCGCGCTCTCCTCGCGAGGCGTGGTGCGCGCCAGGAGGAGCATGAGGTCGGAGTGCTCGGAGCGGGAGATCCACGTCTTCTGCCCGTGGATCACGTAGTCGTCCCCGTCCCGCTCCGCCGTCGTCGAGATCCGGGTCGTGTCCGTGCCGCAGGTCGGTTCGCTCACCCCGAAGGCCTGCAGACGCAACTCTCCCGCGGCGATTCCGGGCAGGTATTGCCGCTTCTGCGCTTCGCTGCCGTGCCTCAGAAGAGTGCCCATGATGTACATCTGGGCGTGGCAGGCGGCCCCGTTGCACCCCGTGCGCTGGATCGTCTCCAGAATGACGCACGCCGCCTTGAGGTCGAGTCCGGCGCCCCCGTATTCCTCGGGGATGAGCGCGGCGAGATACCCCGCTTCGGTCAGCGCCTCGATGAACGCGGTCGGATAGGCGCTCTCGCGGTCCCGATCGCGCCAGTACTCGCCGGGGAAGCGTTCGCACAGGGTCCGGACGCCGTCCCGGATCGCCTCGTAGCCGTCTTCAGAGCCGGTGAACACGTCCGGTGCTCTCCATCCGTGGTTCAGTCATCCCGGAGGGTACAGGTTGCCGCAAGCCATCGCGATAGTCCCAGCGGATGGCTCCGGCCGGAGCGGGGCGTCATATTCCCCGCGACACGCGAATCCCCTCCACGGGTCGAGTAGAGTGGACGACACAGGTACCCAAACACATGGCAGCTCCGACTGGGGAGAGCAGGTGTTTCGAGCGCTCCCCAGCCTGGGCATCCGCCACGTCGCCACGGTGCCGGACGCGGGATTGGGGACCTTCCTCGAACTCTGCGCGGAAGACGCCGACGTCCGTCTCATCACGCTCACGACCGAGGAAGAAGGGATCGCTCTCGCCTGCGGGACATGGCTGGGCGGCGAACTGGCGGCCGTGGCCATACAGTCGAGCGGCGTCGGCAACATCGTGAACATGCTGGGGCTCCCGAACGTGTGCCGCATTCCATGCGTGCTTCTCGTATCCATGCGGGGGGAAGCCGAAGAGCGGAACCCCTGGCAGATCCCGGTCGGACGCGCGGTGCCCGATGTGTTGACGGCGCTCGGGGTGCGCGTTCTGCGCCCCGGGACGGCGGAGGAGGTGGCGGGCGCCTTCGTCGAGGCGGCGGACGAGGCGCGGGCCGCCGAGCGCCCGGCTGCGGTGCTCGTGAGCCAGCGCATCATCGGCACCAAGTCGTTCAGGGGCGCGAAGTGAAGCCGGGTTCGAAACTCGATCGTCGCGCCCTGGTGGCCGACGTCCTGCGCCACCGCGGCGATGCGGCCGTGATCGCGGGACTGGGCACGCCGGCGTGGGATTGCCACGCGGCCGGCGACTCGCCGCTCAACTTCTACTTCTGGGGCGCCATGGGGGGCGCGGCCATGCTGGGGCTGGGGGTCGCCCTCGCGCGGCCGGACCGACGGGTACTCGTAGTCACCGGCGACGCCGAACTGCTGATGGGCGTCGGGAGCCTCGCGACGATCGCCGCCGAAGCCCCCGCGAACCTCGCGATCCTCGTCCTCGACAACGAGGCATTCGGCGAAACCGGCCGCCAGCGCGGGCTCACACGGGAGCACGCGGATATCGCCGCCATGGCGCGCGGCGCGGGAATCCGCTCCGCCTTCACGATCGGCGGCGATGGAGCCCGCGGACCCGGCGGGACGGGTATCGACGGGCTGGCGACGGCACTGTTCAGCGAGGCCGGGCCGGTCGTGTGCGTCGCGAAAGTCGCGCTCGAGGACGGTCCGGACTCGTACCCGCCGCGAGGCGGGGTGCTGTTGCGGAATCGCTTCAGGGCCGCGCTTGCCGACGACTGAGCGCGGCCGCGCGGATCAGGACGTCAGGAGGTCGGAAGGGTTGTAGCCCGCACCCCGGAGGATACGCTCCACTGCCTCCCCGAGCTTCGAGTTCGGCGTGGAGGCGCCCGCCGTGATGCCGATTCCGACGTCTCCGTCCGGGAGCCAGGCGTTCTGCGTGGCGATCTCGTCGCTGCCGATGAGCTTGTGGGTGATACGTCCCCGCACGGTGTCGATGCAGGAGGCATCCTCGATGTGGTACGTCGTCGTGTGCAGCCCGCACATGTAGGCGAGCTGGTTCGTGTTCGAGGAATTGTAGCCGCCGATCACGACCATGACATCGGGCGGATCCTCCATCATCTCCTCCACGGCGTCCTGGCGCTTCTGCGTGGCCGAACAGATCGTGTCGAAGCTGCGGAACCGGTTCGGCACTTCCTCCGGGCCCCATCGATCCGTGATCGCTTCGCCGAGTTCGGCGGCGATGGCCAACGACTCCGAAGCCAGCATCGTCGTCTGGTTGGCCACACCGACACGCTTCAGGTGGATGTCGGGATCGAAGCCCTCCGACACGGACTTCTCGAACAACCGCATGAAGTCCTCGCGCTCGCCGCTTCCGCGGATGTACGAGCAGACGATCCGGGCCTGCGCCATGTCGCGCACAATGAGGTACTGCGCGCCCTCGGATTTCAGGACCTGGGAACTCGTCGCCCGCGTCTCTTCGTGCCAGTGCTTGCCGTGGATGACCGATGTGAAGCCTTCCCGCGCGTAGCGCTCTACCCGCTTCCACACGTTGAGCACCGAGCCGCACGTCGTGTCGACGAGAATGCAGTCGAGGGCCCGCAACGCCTCGAAGTCGTGCAGCGTCACGCCGAAGGCCGGGATGATCACGACGTCGTCGGGCGTGACGCCGCTGAAGTCGAACTCGCCCTCCTCCGAGGGATAGAGGAACTCGATCTCCATCTCCTGAAGCCGGCCGTTCACATGCGGGTTGTGGATGATCTCGCCGACGAGCAGGATCCGCCGGTCCGGAAACTTGCGGCGCGACTCGTAGGCGTAATCCACCGCGCGGTCGACGCCGTAGCAGAATCCGGAACTCTTCGCGAGACGCAGGTGAATACGGTCCACGTGCAACTCGTAGTCACGATCCCGAATGAGGCCGACGATGGCGCTCCCGTACTCGAAATCGATCACGGGCTGGATCTCCTTCTTCAGACCCAGCCCTCGCCGGAAATATCGCTCATCCGCGGCCGACGTCTTGCGACCGGCCGCACGTATCGCCTGTTTCGCCATGCAGGAAAGATGGCAGAGTGCCGGAGGGATGCCAAGCATGCGCGACCAGACTGCCGCCTTGACGCACAGCGACCGCATCGGCAGACCTCTACGAGCCCGGTGTGCCAAATCGGCCGGCGTTGCGTGTCGGAGGGGCCGCGGAGGCGGGCCCGGAACGTGCACCTGCAGACACGAACCCGCCCCGGCGATGGAACGGGGCGGCCTCAGGCGAGTTCGACACTTGGATGAGGTTCGGATGCGACTCGGCGCCTCCGCGCGCGGGGCGAGGACATAGAGCTACGCGAGTATGAGCGAAGAAAACGGACGCAAGGATCAGGCTGAAGTGCCGCCTCCGGAAAACGGGGGCGTCGCGCTGGACGTGCAGGCCGGCGAGGTGCCGGCTGGTGAGGTGCCGGCTGGTGAGGTGCCGGCTGGTGAGGTGCCGGCTGGTGAGGTGCCAGCTGGCGAGTCCGAGGGCGCCGCGGCAACGGAGTCCGAGCCGCAGGCCACCAAGAAGCGCCTGCGGCTGCCGGTGCTGCCTCTCCGGGGAACCGTCGTGTTCCCGGCCGTGGCCGCGCCCATCGCGGCGGGGCGGGAAAAGACGATGAAGGCGATCGACGAGGCCATTGCGGGGGACAAGCTGCTCTTCGCCGCCGCGCAGCTCGATGCCGAGATCGAGAAGCCCGACCCCGACCATCTCTATCGCATCGGCACCGTGTGTCGCATCGCCCAGATGCAGAAGGTGCCCGGCGGCGTCCAGATGGTCATCCAGGGCGACATGCGCGCCGCCGCCCTCGAATACATCGAGCGGGATGGCTACCTCGAGGTCGTCGCGCGCGAGATGGACGACATGGAGCCGCTCGATCCCGAGGAACGGGCCTTCGCCGCCCTCTACAAGGAAGTGCACGAGAGGGCTGCCGAGGTCAGCCGCCTTCGCGGCGTCCCCAAGGAGATCGTAGATCACCTGCTCGGTGGCGTCTCGACCCCGGGTGAACTGGCCGACCTCGTCGCCTTCTACACCGAACTCGAGGTCGAACAGAAGCAGGAACTTCTCGAGACGCTCGCCGTCGAGGCACGGCTGCGCTCGCTCCTTGTGCACCTGCAGAAGCAGATCGGCCTGCTCGAAGCGCAGGAGGAGATCCGGGAGCAGGTCCAGGAGGAGTTGGGGGAACGGCAACGCGAGATCTTCCTGCGCGAGCAGATGAAGGCGATCCAGAAGGAACTGGGCGAGGACATCGACTTCCAGGAGACGAACGATCTCCGCGAGCGCATCGAGGCGCTGGAGTTGCCGGCCGAGGCGCGCCAGGAGGTCGACCGCGAGCTGCGGCGCCTGGAGCGCATCCCGCGCGAGTCCGCCGAAGCCCAGGTCGTGCGCACGTACCTGGAGATCGTCGCGGACCTCCCGTGGTCCGAGACGACCGAGGAACAACTGGACATCGCCCGCGCCGAAGAGATCCTCGAGAGGGATCACTACGGCCTGCGCGATGTGAAGGAACGGGTCCTGGATTTCCTCGCGGTCCGGAAGCTCCAGGAGGAGGCGTGGGCCCGCGAGGCCGCCGAAGCGGAGGCCCTCGCAGCGGAAGGTGCCGGCAGCGAGGACGGGGCAGATGCCGATGCGTCAGATGCCGACGGAGCCGCTTCCGACGGGGAGGAGCCGGAGGAGGCCGGGACGGACTCGGCCCCCGGCTATGAAGACGACCGCGCGGGCGAAACGCTACTCTTCGTGGGGCCGCCGGGTGTGGGCAAGACCTCCATCGCCCGCTCGATCGCCGACGCCATGGGCCGCAAGTACGTCCGCGTGTCGCTGGGCGGGGCGCGCGACGAAGCGGATATCAGGGGCCACCGGCGCACGTACGTGGGCGCTATGGCCGGCCGCATCATCGAGGGGGTGAAGCGGGCCGGAACCAAGAACCCCGTGTTCCTCCTCGATGAGATCGACAAGCTCGGCGTCTCGTTCCAGGGCGACCCCTCGGCGGCCCTGATGGAAGTGCTCGATCCGGCGCAGAACGAGGCCTTCGTGGATCACTACCTCGGCGTGCCCTTCGACCTCTCTCAGGTGCTCTTCATCGCCACGGCGAACGTGTTCGAGCAGATCCCCGGGCCGCTCCGCGACCGAATGGAGGCAATCGAGTTCCGCGGCTACACGGAAGCCGAGAAGCTCGAGATCGCGCGTCGCTTCCTCCTGCCCCGGCAGAAGCGGCGCAACGGCCTCCTCCCCGAGCAACTGGAGCTTGCGGAGGACGCGATCCGGGCGATCATCACGCGCTACACGCGCGAGGCCGGGGTCCGGCACCTGGAGCGCGAACTCGGGTCCGTGTGCCGGAAGTCGGCTCGGAAGATCGCGACGGGAGCCTCGGAGGCGGCGGTGGACGCGAACGACCTGCGTGAGCTGCTGGGCCGGCCGAAGGTGCATGCGGCCGAGAAGATGGAGGCGGATACGGTCGGCGTGGCCACGGGCATGTTCTACACGCCGGTGGGGGGCGACATCATGCTCGTCGAGACCCGCGTGCTGAAGGGCAAGGAGGGGCTCGTCCTCACGGGGCAACTCGGCGACGTGATGAAGGAGAGCGCGCAGGCGGCCCTCACCTTCGCGCGCAGCCACGCGAACGGGCTCGACCTCACGGAGGAGCGGTTACGGGATCACGAGATTCACATTCACGTCCCGGCGGGCGCGATCCCCAAGGAAGGACCATCGGCGGGGATCGCCATGGCGGTGGCGCTCGTGAGTGCCCTCGGAGACCACCCCGTGCGACACGATGTCGCGATGACCGGCGAGATCACGCTGTCCGGTCGGGTGCTCCCGATTGGCGGGGTCAAGGAGAAGGTGCTCGGAGCCGCCCGCGCGGGGATCGGCGAGATCATTCTCCCGGCCGTCAACGAGGGTGATCTGGAGGATCTGCCCGATCACGTGTGCGATCAGCTTGAGTTCCACCTCGTGGACACGCTCGACGAGGCGCTCGCGGCGGCGCTGGCCAACGGGTCGCTCGAGGGAGGGACGCTCGCCTTTGCGGAGAACGGGCCAGACGCTTAGCAGCCCCGGGCCGAGGGGCGCGCCGCCTGCGGTGCGCCGACGTATTCGAGGATGTCCTCGATCGCGTCGAGCATGATGTGCGGGCGCTCGAGGGCGAGTTCCCGTTCCGAGAACGGGCCCCACAACGCCGCCATCGTCGTCACACCGGCCGCGTGTCCCGCCCGCATGTCCCACACCGAGTCGCCCACGTAGGCGGCGTTTTCAGCGGTGGCTTCCAGACGTTCCAGCGCCAGGTGGATGGGGGCCGGATCGGGCTTGTGCGGCACGGGTTCGTCGGACGTGATGATGACGTCGAACAGGGCCTGATCCAGCGCGCACGCCGCCAGGCTCCGGGCCGTTCCCACGCTCGCCTTGCTTGTGACCACGCCGAGACCCACCCCCTTCTCTCGTAGGCGGACGAGCGTCTCGGCAACCTCCGGAAAGGAACCGATGAGCCGTTCGTGTTCCCTCAGATTGTGGTCGAGGTAGGTATCGATCATGGCCTGTACCTCCTCGGCCGTGTCCACCAAATAGCCGAGCTGGGCGCGGAGGGGTTGGCCCAGCGTCCGCAACCACACGTCGTCGGGAGGGGGGTCCTCGAAGTGGGCTCTCATCGTATGGCGCCAGGACTCGGCGATGAGGTCGGTCGAGTCCACGAGGGTGCCATCGAGATCGAACAGGATCGTCTTCAGCGGACGGCGTGGTGACATGGGGAGCGAGGGTGCCGACCCGCGGGCGTAGCGTCAACCCCGGGCAACGCCGATAATCGGGCCATGAACGAGAGGAAGACGATACCCGGCGACGATGATCTCCCGACAACCGCACCGCGTGCGGACGGAGCGGGAAAGATCCGGAAGATCGCGATCAACACCGGCGGAGGCGACGCGCCGGGGCTGAACGCGGTGATCCGGGCCATCGTGTTGAGCGCGCTCCACCGCGGATGGAGCGTGGTGGGCGTCGAGAACGGCTACGGGGGGCTGCTGCCGGATGACCCAGGGCGGGTGATTCCGCTGGGGAGCGATGAAGTGCGGGGGATCACACACCGCGGCGGCACGATCCTGGGGACGACCAACAGCTTCGACCCGTTCGCGTGGCCGGTACGCCTGCCGGACGGTTCGATCGAGGAGCGCGACCGGTCCGGCGAGATCATCGAGGGCCTCCGGCGGCATGGCATCGACGCGTTGATCGCGATCGGCGGGGACGGCAGTCTCGACCTCGCACACCGGCTGTCGAAGCAGGGGCTCCCGGTGGTCGGCGTGCCGAAGACGATCGACAACGACCTCTGCGGAACGAGTCTCACGTTCGGGTTTCTCACGGCGGTCGCGACGGCGACCGACGCGATCGGGAAGCTCCACTCCACGGCAGAGAGCCACCGCCGCGTCATGGTGGTGGAGGTCATGGGACGGCACGCCGGCTGGATCGCGCTCTACAGCGGCCTGGCAGGCTCGGCCGACGTCATCCTCATCCCCGAGATTCCTTTCGACATCGAAAGAGTGTGCGACAAGATTCGGGACCGTGAGGCGGCCGGGCGCGACTTCAGCATCGTCTGCGTGGCGGAGGGCGCAACGCCCGCCGGGGGCGAGATGGTGATGAAGACCGTCCACGGCGGCGACGACGACCAGGAGCGGCTGGGCGGGCTGGGAGAGGTGGTGGCGCGCGAGATTGCGCGGCGCACGGGGAAGGAAACGCGATCGCTGACGCTGGGTCACCTGCAGCGCGGCGGTACGCCGAACTCCTACGACCGCGTCATCTCGCTGCGCTTCGGCGCCGCAGCCGTGCGTTGCGTCGCCCGCGGCCGCTTCGGGACGATGGTCGCGCTCGATCCGCCGCACGTCCGGGCGATCCCGCTCGCCGAGGCGCTCGCCAATCTCAAGGTGGTGCCGGTGGACGGCGACATCGTGATGACCGCCCAGGCGCTCGGGGTCAGCCTCGGCGACTGACCCCGATGCCCGGACGCGTCTGATTCCGGGTGGTCAGCCGGTGGCGGCGGCGTAGCGGGCCGCCACGGCGGCCCAGTCCACCACGTCCCAGAAGGCGGCCAGGTAGTCCGCCCGGCGGTTCTGGTAGTTCAGGTAGTACGCGTGCTCCCACACGTCCACGCCCAGGAGCGGCGTGTCCCCCTGCATCAGCGGGCTGTCCTGATTCGCGGTGGAATACACGGACAGGCCTCCGCCCGCGCCCGCGACGAGCCACGCCCAGCCGCTGCCGAAGCGGGTGAGGCCCGCCTGCTGGAACGCCGCCTTGAAGTCATCGAAGGAGCCGCAAACGCCGTCGATCGCGGCCGAAAGGTCGCCCGACGGGCTCCCGCCCCCGTCCGCAGACATGGAAGTCCAGAAGAGCGAGTGGTTCGCGTGGCCGCCGCCGTGGTTCCGCACCGCCCCGCGGATCGACTCGGGCACGTTGTCGATGCCGCGCAACAGGTCCTCCAGGGAGAGGCTCGCGAGGTCATCGTGACCCTCGAGCGCGCCGTTCAACATGTTCACATACACCTGATGATGCTTGCCGTGATGGATCTCCATCGTGCGCGCGTCGATCTTCGGCTCTAGCGCGTCATGGGCGTACGGCAGGTCGGGCAAGGCGTGCATCCTACCTCCTCGGAATCAAGAGTCCCCGGTCGGGGACCGTGGTGACGAATGCCGGATTTACAAATGCTTCGCCAAGGTATGCGCGCGGTGGGGAGCGTGACCAGCCGCTAGCCGACTCCCGCCTGCGGTGACCCGCTTCCCGCCTGTCTCGTCTTTCCCCTGTCCAATCGAATGATCCGTGCGACGCATGAGGGAAAGCATGAGGAGAGGAACCGTGGTGTCCGGAAGATGTCGTGCGCTGGTGGCGGGGCTGCTCGCACTGGCGGCCGTGGGTTGCGTGGAAGAGCGCGGCATCACCGGACCGCCGCTGCCCGATCCTCCCTTCGATCCCGAGTTGGCCGCGAACTCCATCTACTCACTCCGATTCGCCGCGGACAACGCGGTCGTGGCGCAGGTGCGGACGATCGCCGAGGTGCTCGGTCTGGCCGAGCCCCGGACGAATCGGGTGGCTCACGCTCAGCTCCGGGGTTCGTCCGATCGAGTCGACCTTCTCCGCGCCCTCGAGCCGCGTTCGCTCGAACGCGCGGTGGCGAACGTCGCCGCGCGCCGCGCCGGCGGAGCGAAGACCCCGCTCTTCCCGATCAACTATCTCGGCAAGGAGTTCATCTTCGATGCGTCCATCGACGCCTATGTCGAGTACGGGGACGGAGGCCCGGAAAACGGGGTCCGGTTCGAGTTGTACGTGGTCGACCTTGCATCCGGTCTGCCGGCGCTCCCGCTGCGGCCGTTCGGGTTCGTGGATCTGCTTGACGAGAGCGACGCGGTGTCCGCGCGGCTGCGGATGCGGGCCTTCGATACGAGCGGGGGCGGGACCCTGCGGGTCGCCGACTACCTGGTGGACGGGGCCTTCGCCTCCGACGCCAACGGGGTGTCGGTGAGCCTGCTCGCCGAGGGGTTCGTGGAGGACCAGAACGGGCGCTTCAACTTCGAACTGGACGAGTTGCTGGAGTCCGACGACGCGGCCCGCATGACACGCATCACGTCGACGCACCGCGTGATTTCGGACGAGGGGACCGATGTACGATTGCGGGTCGGCGGCGATCTGTCGGCGGATGGATCCTTCGCCGATCTCCTCTTCCGCCTGGACCTCGACGGTTCGGCCGGGCGGACACTCGTCGACCTCGGCGTCGTGAACGGCGCCCAGGACGGAGAGATCCGCCAGGCAGGACGGGTCCAGGCTCTCGTGGGAGGCACCGTCGAGGCGCCGATCTTCACCGATGCCGTGGGGCGGGGGTTCACGAACTCCGAACTCGTGGCGCTCGACGAGATCCTGTTCGGCATCGACGACATTCTCGTGTTCGCCGGCGAGGCCTATGTGCCGCTCGCCGATCTCTTCGCCTACTGAGCGGAGGTCTTCAGGCGGCGGCGATTTCGTTCAGGGCGCGGCGGACGAGGACGGGGACCATGGCCCGACGCCACTCCGGGTCGACCGTGATGTTGGAGAGCGGGTGACACTGGCGGAACGCCTGCTCGGCCACTGCTTCGATCACGCTCGGGCGGAGGCGGTTCCCCAGGGCGGCGTCCTCGACCTTCCCCACGTGGCGGGGATAGGCGCCCATCGCTGAGACGACGAGGCGAAAGTCGGACACGCGGCCGTCGTCCTCGCGCTCGACGCGCACCGCGAGGTTGGCCAGCGGAAAATCGATCGCCGCGCGGGGCCGGAGTTTCTGGAACGCGACCTGCGTACCCGCCGGCGGCCGCGGAATACGGATCGCGACGACGAGTTCGCTCTTCCCGATGGACCGGTTCCAGATCCCGTCGGACGTGAAGAACCGCCTTATCGGCACGTCGCGCGTCCCGTCCCCGTCCGCGACTTCGAGGACCGCATCGAGCACCGCGAGCACGGGGGGAGTATCCGCCGAGTGTGCCGCCACGCAGCGGGTGCCGCCCTTCACGACGTGGCACACATCGCCGTCCTTCTTCAGGCAGTAGCCGAGCGCCTTCCGCCAGAACCTGGTCTGGTTGTAGTACGCGCAGCGCGTGTCGAGACACACGTTGCCGCCGATGGTGCCGACGCGCCGCAACTGCGGACCCGATACGAGTTCGGCGGCCCGGGCCAGACTGGGCACCTGCGCCAGGACTTCCGGGTGGGTCGCAACCGAGGTCAGCGTCTCGGCCGCCCCGATGCGGACCTCTTCCGCGGTGGAAGTGATCCCGCGCATCTCCCGAACCCGACTGAGGGCGACGAGGTGGCCGGGGGTGAACAGCCCGTGCTTCATGTTGGGGACGAGGTCGGTCCCGCCGGCAATCGGCATCGCGTCCTCGCCGTGGGCGGCGAGCAACGACAGCGCCTCGTCGAGCGCGCGCGGCATGTGATATTCGTACGGATGAAGCCTGAGCATGTCCGGCAAACTATCCTGTGGGCCGGACTGCCCCCAAACCCGTACCCGGAACCGGAGGAGAGGTTGGACCCCGATTCGCTGAGAGAGTTCGCGGCGGAGCTGGCCGAGGAGTCGGGCCGCGCGCTCGCGGGCATGTTTCGCCATCCGGACCTGGCCGTGGAATCGAAGGCGGACGCGTCGCCCGTCACCGTGGCGGACCGCTACGTCGAGACGCTGCTTCGCGACCGGATTCTGGAGCGCTTCCCCGAGCACGGGATCGTCGGGGAGGAGTTCGGGGGACAGAACGAAGACTCCGAGTACGTGTGGGTGCTGGATCCGATCGACGGGACGATCTCCTTCGTCGCCGGCGTGCCTCTGTTCGGGACGCTCATCGGCTTGCTGCGCGACGGAGAACCGATCCTGGGCGTGATCCACCAGCCCATCACGGGCGAGCTGGCCATCGGCACTGCGTCGGGCACCACGTTCAACGGGGAGTCGGTAAGGGTGCGCGAGGACCGGTCGCTGGCGGACGCGATGTTGCTGACGACGGATCCGGGGGCGGTCGGCCGGCACCAGGACGTCGCCGGCTTCGAGGCGCTGTGGTCGAGGACGGCGCTGTACCGCGGCTGGGGAGACTGCTACGGATATCTCATGGTCGCGACGGGGCGAGCCGACATCATGCTCGATCCGGCCATGCATCCGTGGGACATTGCGGCGCTGGTCCCGGTGATCAGGGGGGCGGGCGGCACGATCACGACATGGGAAGGGGACGACCCCATCGGGGGCGCGTCCACGGTGGCGGCGGCGCCGGGGCTGCACCGGGAGGTGATGGAGATCCTGAACGGAACTGGAACGGCATGACGGTAATGAGACGATCCTCGGGAGCGTGGGCGATCCTTCTGGTCGGCGTCGCGGCGTGCGGCGGGCCAGGGTCGATCGTAGTCGACAATGCGAACATCATCGACGGCACGAGCGCCGTGTGGCCGACCGGGCGGCTCGTCGTGGTCGACGGGCTGGTCGCGTGTGTTGGCGCACAGGCCGACTGCGCCGAGCCGTCAGGCGTGGAGGTGCTCGACGCCGATGGTTTCTGGGTCGTGCCGGGGCTCATCGATGCGAAGGAGGCCGTCGAGGTACCGAGCAACGAGCAAGCGGCCTACCTGGCGTTCTTGCTCGGCGTCACGACGGCGGCCGTGCCCCACATCCCGGAGGGGCCCGAGGGTGAGCGGCTGCCGCCGACAGGGAGCGATGACCCGCGCATTCCGGCGCCCCGGCCGGCGATTCCCGTAGAGGAGCCCGCGTACCCGCTCGGCCTCTTCGGGCAGGCGGTCGCCCAGACGATCCCGCTCGACACCGGACCCCCGGGACGGGGAGAGCGAGATCTCCTGGTCTACGCGCGGTCGAGGCCGACGCTGGCCGACCGAGAGGCGTTGCTGGACTCCGCCCGCGCGCTGGGGGGCCGGGGTGCCGTCTTCGCACCGCGCCTCCTGGAGCAGGAACGCTGGGCCGCGCCGTATCGGCTCCCGCACGGGATGAACCGCCTCGTCGAATTCGCGATGGTCGCGGAGCGCATTCAGGATCGACTCCTCCCCGACCGGACGCCCGCCGAAGCCGAGCAACTTGGGGCGGCGCTGGAGGTGATGCGCGAGTTCGTGCGGGAGTTCCACGCCGCCGGAGGTTCCGTCGCCACAGCCACGAACGGCGCCCTCGCGCCGGGGCTGGCGCTACACGAGGAGATGGACGCGCTCGTCACGGCCGGGCTGACGCCGGAGGACGCCCTCTACGCCGCTACGAGAGAAGCGGCCCGTTACTTGGGACTCGAAGATTCACGCGGTACGCTGGAGTCGGGGAAGCTTGGGGATTTCCTCATTCTGGAGAGCGATCCGCGGGTCGACATTTCGCTCACGCAGACGGTCTCACGCGTGGGCAAGGGCGGAGCACTCTACGATCCGCCCACGCTCTTCGATGCCCTCCTCGACAACCCCGGGAACCGGGTTTCCGACAGTCGGGTGCGGCTCGTGATAGGCGGAGCCGTGCTTCTGCTCACGCTGCTGCTGTTCGCGCGGGGCGTCCGGAACCATCGCCGTTCGCTGGGACCGCGCATCGTGTCCTGACCGGTAGCGGAACGGCTACCAGAACGGTGCCATCGCCACAAGGGTCCGCCAGGATTCGACCAGATCGGGTTCCGCGGCTCGGGTCCGCTCGTCGCACCAGTCGCCGATCCGCGAGGCTCCCTCCGCGGCGTGCGGATCGACATCGGCCAGCTCCTGCGAGATCTGCCGCGCGACGGAGGCGTCGTTCAGGCGGCCGAGATCGTCCTGCAGCGCGGACAGACATCGCAGGTAGGCACCCACCGCCGGGCCCGGGAACAGGCTCCGGGAGTAGTCGCACGCGTAGCGGAGCTTCTTGAGCGCGATCCTGACCCGGTGGCGCTCCGGCTCGCCGAGGTGTTCGAAGCCACTCCCCGCCTTCATCAAGCTCCGGTACCTCGCAGCCAGCCTGTCCCTCGCCGTCTCCACGAGGGTTTCGCCGCCCGCCTCGACGACAAGGACGCCGCCGTGCGCCACGTCCAGCAGATCCAGCACGAACCGGTTGAAGCGCCGGCCCAGGATCAGCTTCCGAGCCGATGCACGGGCCGCGTCCAGGCGTCCTTCGGCGGCGTCACGAAGCCGCGGCAGCGCGGGCACTCCCGGGTTCGCGTCGATCACCGCAGGCAACGTCTCGAGCAGGAAGACATCGAGGTCGCGCGCCGGGCCCAGCCGCTTGAGCGCACGCCTGGCCTCGCGGTTCAGGGCGGCGGCGCGGGATCCGAGGTGGCTGCGGAGAAAAAGCAGCGCCGAACGCAGCCGCCGGAGGGACACCCGCAATTGGTGCACGCCTTCCGGATCACCCGCCTCGAGGACGGGAGCGAGATTCCCCATCACCTGGATGGAGGTCGCCCGGACCACCTTGGCGAGCGCCCCGTCGATCGAGTCCGCCTGGTCCAGCTTCACCCGCTTGGCCCGCATGGCCCGCGGCCGCCTACCTAGAAGGAGTGCCGTGCCCTGCGCCGCCTTCGAGCGCGTCCCGATCGCGAGGCGACGCTTGCGAAGGACCGAGCGCGCACCCGCCAGCATGTCCCCCACCGGTCCGCTCAGAAGCTCCAGCTCCAGTTCGGCCACCCGTGCCTCCCGCTCCCCGGCCGAGATCCGGCCCGCATCCAGCGACAGCTCGACCAGGGCGTCGCCCGTCCTGATCTCCTTCTTCGTGCGCTCGATGTCCGTGACGAAGGTGGGGCTCAGAGCGTCGGAATCCGTGATCCCGAGATCGCCGACGGGAGCCTCCGGGGGGAGCTGATCAAGGCTCGGCGCCCCATCGTCGCGGGTCGCGGGCGGCAGCGGTGAGGTCCACTCGCCGCGGGTCAGTCCATCGCCCGCGTCCCGCTTCAGGGTCACCTCCCGAGCGCCGCCTCGACTCTGGATTCTGAGGGCGAAACCCCGGCGCCGGAGATGCCCCTCCGGCGTGTCGTAGTAGGTCGTCAGCAGTTGTTGGCGAGCCGGGCGGGTTCCGCTCAGGTCGTCGAAAGCCGCGGACAGCTCCTCAGTACTTCCAGTGAGCTTGACCTCGACTTCGACCGTCCGCGCCATGAGTTGCTAGGCGACCGCCACGCAGGATGCCTCGATAAGGGCCGCCACCCGATCAAGGGCCTCGTCGAGTTCCGCGGCCGGGTTTCCGAAGCCGATCCGCAGGTACCGGTCCATGCCGAAGTGGTCGCCCGGCACGAGAAGGACACCCTTCTCGGCCCGGAGCCGCTCCGCCAGCTCCGTCGAGTTGATGTCGAGACCGTACCGCACGTAGCAGATCGCACCGGCATCCGGCGCCCGATACGAGAACAGATCCCCTCGGTCATCGAGCCAGCGCCTGACGCTGGGAAGGTTGGAGCGGATGATCCCTCGCGTCCGCTCGATGACGCGGGGGCGGACAGCCGGGTTCAGAACGCGGCGCGCCGCGATATCCGAGAGGGTGGCCGGCGTGATCGTCGTGTAGTCCTTCCGACTCCAGAGCTCTTCGTGCATGTCCGCCGGAGCCGTGATCCAGCCCAGCCGCAGCCCCGGCAGCGCGTAGGCCTTCGAGAGCGAGTTCGTCACGATCACCCGGTCGTAGCGGCCCCAGAAGCTCGGCGTCTCGGGGCCCTCGACCTCCGCCCCGGTGTAGACTTCGTCCGAGAGGATCCAGGCCCCGACCGCCTCCGCCGCCGCGACGATCTCGTCCATCGCGGCCTCGGTGAGGACGGCGCCCGTCGGGTTGTTGGGGTTCGTGACGATGACGAGACGCGTCCCGGGAGTGATGACCTCAGCGGCGCTTCCCGGCTCGGGCTGCCAGCCCAAATCCTCCCTCAACTGCCACGAGACGACGTTCGCGCCGAGCCCCCGCGCGAGTCCCGGCGTCTGGCCGTAGGTCGGCTCCAGCGCCACCACGCGATCTCCCGGGGAGACGAGGCGCCAGAGGACCACATAGTTCGCCTCGGCCCCGCCCGTCGTGGCGATGATGTTGTCGGGACTTGCCCCGTCGTACAGGTCCGCGATCGCGGCCTTGAGCGGATCTGAACCGTCGCTCTGGCCGTACTCGAGGCGAACGTCCGCCGGGTCCAGGTCGATGAGTTCCAGGAGTTCGGAGAGGGTGAGCGGATGCACACCGCTCTCGGATATGTTGTAGTCCACGCGGTGCTCGAACGTCGACTGCCACCGTTCCATCAGGAATGGGGGGACACGCATTTCAACTCCTGCGGTATGATCGGCATACACCTGGGTGCGGCTCACGATCTTCAGAGGATACCGAAATGACACAGAAACAGAAACAAACCACGGCCGAAGAGGAGGTTGGGCGGCGCTGAAGTAACAGTCTCGTCACGACGCTTGCCCCGCGTCCAAATCGGCCTAGGGTTGGCGCTGAGAGCGCTTTGTGCGGCACCTCGGCGTGACCGTATTCCGGGCGTAGGCAGCCCCAGCCAGGCGTTGATCCATTGTTCGAAACCATTGCTCTGCTTCTGATTCTCGGGCTCGCCACCTTCGACCTCTGGGTCGGGGTCGCGAACGACGCGGTGAACTTCCTGAACTCGGCGTTCGGGTCACGGGTGGCTCGACGGCGAGTAATCATGGTCGTGGCCACGGTCGGGATCCTCCTCGGCGCCTTCACGTCGAGCGGACTCATGGAAGTAGCTCGGCGCGGCGTGTTCGATCCCAGCTTCTTCACCAACGTAGACGGGACGATCATCCTGACCTCGATTCTCGCCCTGTACCTCGGGGTCATGGCGGCGGATGTCCTGCTTCTGGATCTCTTCAACACCTTCGGGCTGCCGACCAGCACAACGGTATCGATCGTGTCGGAACTGGTGGGCGCCTCGATCGCCGTCGCCTTCTGGACCACGGCGGGCGGGTTCCGCGAGGCGCTGGAAGTGATCAACACCGGACCGGTGCTCGGCATTTACACCGCCATCTTCCTCTCCGTGATTACGGCGTTCGTGAGCGCCGCGGCAGTGATGTGGCTGGTGAGAATCCTGTACGGATTCGACCTGAAGAGCAGCTTTCCGCGCTGGGGCTGGCTCTGGACCGGTGTCTCGTTCTCGGCGATGGCGTACTTCGTGCTGTTCAAGGGTCTCCAGGGCGCCGCGATCCTCGGTGAGGGAACGATGGCGATGCTCCGCGATCAGATCGTCCTGATCCTCGTGGGCGTGTTCGCGCTGTCGAGCGTGTTTGCGTTCTCGCTCCGGCATCGACCCAAGACGGTGGTCAGCGTCATCGTCCTCACGGGTACGGGGGCACTGTCCATGGCGTTCGCCGGGAACGATCTCGTCAACTTCATCGGACCTTCGGTGGCGGCCTTCCAGGCGGTGCTCGTCGAGGGCGTCGACCTCTCGGGTCGGGTGTCGACGCCGCCCTGGGCGCTGCTGGCGGCAGGCATCATCATGGCTGTGGCGCTCATCAGGTCTCGCAAGGCCCGTCGCGTGACCGACACGGAGATCCGGCTTGCCGCCCAGAGCCATACGCCGCAGCGCTTCCGCGACAGCAAGCTGGGTACCACGATCGCGAGGTGGGGGTACACCGGCTTCCTCACGGCACGGCGCCTCACGCCGAGCAGGCTCCGGGCGCACATCGAAGGACAGACCGCGACGCCCCCGGTGGATCCCGCGGATCCTCCATACGACCTGCTGCGCGCCAGCGTGAATCTCACCGTCGCCGCGCTGCTCATTTCCATAGGCACCGCGAACAGACTGCCCCTGTCGACGACCTACATCACGTTCATGGCCGCGATGGGCGCCTCGTTCGGCGACCGGACCTGGACCATGACCGACGGTGGCCAGCGCGTAACGGGCATCCTCGTAGTGCTGGGCGGATGGCTCCTCACGGGCCTCATCGCTGCCGGGGTCGCCTTCCTGATGGCCTCGCTGATCGTCCTCACGGGGATAGCCGGCCTGCCCATCGTCGCGGTGCTCGTCGCCGTCGGCATGTGGCGGCTCGGAAGGGTCCGCCAGCCCGAGCCGGAGCACGGCTGATCCGCCTGCCCGGCCGGCGCGGCGTCCGACCGCGTCGGCCGGGGCCAGAGCCGGCCGGCGCAGTCAGCCGCAGCCGCCCGACGTCAGCCCATTAGGGCGTCGACCGTCATCTCATCCTCATCCATCGTGCCCCAGAGGACCATGGCGCCGGCGAAGATGATGATCGAGGGATAGAAGAGGACCTGCGATCCTTCGAGGACCCAGCCCCACGGATCGAGAATCGACTTCCACACGGCGAGCGCGGTGATGAGCAGAACCACGAACGTCACCGGGTAGGCCCGCTTCCTCCACAGGCCCGCCACCACGAACAGGCCGAGGAGGACCTCCAGACCGCCGAACACGTTCTGGACGATCGCCTGCGAACCGATCCCGAGATAGAAGCTCTCGGCCACGCGCTGGCCGTGTGGACGTGCCTCGTACCTTGAGAGTGGTCCGCCGCCTTTGCGGGCGTCAATCGCCGGGAGAGGGCGGGGTGTTTTGACGCAGAGGACGGACGGCTAATTTCTCGCCGGGCTGTCCGAGGTTCGAGTTGAAGGGATTGCTACGCATGATGGTCGGTTCGAGAGGCAGGAAGTACGGAGCCGGAAAGTGGCTGGCGCGCGCGGCGCTGGTGGTCGCGCTCGCGGCATCCCTCCTCCCGGTCCGCGGGATGGCGCAGCTTCCTCAACAGGGGGCGCTGGACCTTGAGAAGGGGGACATCGCCGTTGCGCTCGACCGCACCGCCTACCTCGCCGGCGAGCCCGCCCAACTCGCCGTGCGCCTCACCATCGAGGACGGCTGGCACACGAACAGCTTTGAGCCGACCTACGACTATCTGATCGCGACGGAGATCGAGGTCGAGGTGCCGCCCGACTGGCCGGCGCCGGAGACGCCCCGTTATCCCCCGGGCGAGATGAAGCGGTTCGACTTCGCGCCCACCGCTATCTCCGTGTACGAGGGCGAGATCTTCATCCGGACCGCACTACCGACGGCGGCGGGAGCGGCGGCCGGCACGTACCCCCTTCGAACGAACGTCACCTACCAGGCTTGCGACGACAAAATGTGTCTCGCACCGGTGACGACGCCGACCACGGTGGGGCTGACCGTAGCCGCGGGAGGCGAAGCCGCGAACCCGGAGTTCTTCGCCTCGGCGGGGACTGCGACGGGCAGCGGGGGAGTGCAGGCCGGGGGCGCCGGACGGGGCTTTCTGTGGTTCGTGCTCCTGGGTTTTCTGGGCGGGCTGATCCTGAACGCGATGCCGTGTGTACTGCCCGTGCTGTCGCTCAAGGTGTTCGGGCTGATGAAGAGCGCCGAGGGGGGCAGGCGGGCACTCACGACGGGGAGCCTCGCTACGGCGGCCGGCATCATCCTCTCCTTCCTGCTGCTGGCGGGGGCGGCGATCGGGGCGCGCGCGGCCGGCGTCGCCGTGGGCTGGGGCATCCAGTTTCAGGAACCGCTTTTCGTGGGCGCCCTCGCGGTGGTCATTCTGCTATTCACGCTTAACATGTGGGGGCTGTTCGAGATCCACCTGCCGGGGACGCTGGCGAAGGTGGGCTCCGCGGGTCCGTCCGAGGGACTCGCGGGCCACATGGTGACCGGCTTCTTCGCCACGCTGATGGCGACACCGTGCTCCGCTCCCTTCCTGGGGACGGCGCTCGGCTTCGCGCTCACGCAGGACTCGGGCACGACGGCCGCCATGTTCGGCGCGATCGGGACGGGCATGGCCTCCCCGTACTTCCTCCTGGCGGCCTTCCCCGCTGCCGGCCGCGTGCTCCCGAAGCCGGGGGCGTGGATGGCGACCTTCCGCGTGGTGATGGGCTTCCTGCTCGCGGCGACGCTCGTGTGGCTTCTGTTCGTGATGTCGGGCCTCGTGTCGGCGCCGCGCGTGGCCTTCTTCGAGATCGGGCTGCTCGCCGTGGCCCTCGCGATCTGGCTCGCGAGCCGGTCGCAGCGCGGGCGGCCGGGACGCCGTATCGCCGGTGTCGCGGCGGCGGCCCTGACGTTCCTGGCCGTCTCCACGGTGGCCGGGGGGCGGTCCGAATCGGGTCCCTCCACGATCGGCGTCGCGCCGGAAGACCGCCTGATCGCCTGGCAGCCCTTCGACCGCGACAGGGCCGAGGAACTCGCGGCCGCGGGCACCTACGTGTTCGTCGACGTCACGGCAGACTGGTGCTTCACCTGCAAGGTCAACGAAACGCTCTTTCTGGAGACCGAGGAGGTGGCAGGCGCGTTCGAGCAGCACGGCGTGATCGCCATGCGGGCCGACTGGACGCGGCGCGACGATTCGATCGGCCGCTACCTGGCCGACTTCGGCCGCTACGGCATCCCCTTCTACGTGCTCTACCGGCCGGGCGGGGACCCGCACGTCTTCTCGGAACTGATCTCGAAGTCCGCGATCCTCGACCTGCTCGGGGACTAAGTCCCCCCTTGGGCCTGCTCGGGGCGAAGCGCAGTAACCACAACCTGGTGAGCGTCGAATGCATCCAATCGGCGCAGCAGCACGACGTCGCCTCGCGCGTCGAGCAACGGTGTCCTCACCATCCATGCTCACCGTGAACAGCAGCCGCTCCCGGTCGATGTCCCACACTCGCCACGTTACGCGATCCTGGCCGGGAAGCCGATAATCTCTCACCCAGAGTCGCGAATCGAAGTCCGTCAGCATCGCATCGATCGGGGGCGCCACTTCGTTTGCCGGCCAGTCCGGCATAAAGGAGAGGAATTGCTCCTCTACGGCCGACGGGGGGAACGGGAACCTGCCGTCCAACGCGGCTTCCACGTACCACCCCTTTTGCTGCCGCCGCTGCGACGCCTCGGACTCTCGCCCCATGCGCACTAGGTCTGCGGACAGCCTAACGCCGGCCGGCATCGGAATACCGGCGACCGGCACGCCGCTCCAGTCGAGTACCGAGATGGATCCCTGGTCAGTTTCGGCGACGACGAGACGGTCTGCGGTCGCCGCCTCCAATGTCCGGTGCCCAAACAACACGGGACGGTCGAGTCTCGTGTCGGAGTACCACTCGTTGCCTTGTGTCTCCGCGACCACCCGAAGTTCGCCGTCGGCATCCACCGCCACGTACCGAGCTTGCCGCCAGTATCGACCTGTGGAGTTCCGCACGAGCGCGTCGCCGTCTCTGTCGCGGAAGACCGTGCTGCCGTCTGGATGACGGGCTACCAGCCGCGGTTGTGAGCTGTTGAGCGGAACATCCGAGTAGCTGTGTGAGTGGCCAAAATCGCCATCGTGGCCAATCGACACGATACGACGCCTGAGGTAGTCGCTAACGGTGACACCCTCCGACGTGCGAACCGCCCGCTCTATGTGGCCAAATTCCTCCGGCCCCCCTCCCTCGCGTCCCACCTCTCGATGCTCCCCGGACGCCATGTCGATGATGTAGATCTCGGTGCGGTCCACCACCACGAGACCGCCGTCCGGCGTGAAGAAGCCAGCTCTGACGGACAGCAGCCGCTCGGAAAGATCCCTGTGCTCCGACGAATCGAAGACCGGGTCGGTCGAGGGACGAAGCGGGGCGCGCTGCCGCGTTGGGGCAGCTGCGGCCACCCGATCGAGGAGAGGTCCCACGTCGAGGAGCACGATGTCGTCGCGCTGCCGGAGTTCGCGGAGGAACGGTCCCTTGTGTCCCGCTCCATAGGTGAGGAGGAAACGGACGCCTTCCCCCCGGTGACGGTCCAGCCCGTCCGCGATGTACGCCCAGTGCGAGGCGTTGATCGCCTCCCAGCCACCGGGGCCCAGTTGCGCGTCGAACAGGCGGGCGTATGTCCGCATGCGGATGTCGTAGGCTTCGTCGTAGGCATCGGTGTGGATCCAGCGCGGGTCGTCCGCCGCGCCCGCGGCGAGCGCCTCGGCTGAAGCCTCCGCGGCCGCCCGGTAATCCGCCCATGCTTCGGCCCGGGCCGGGTCCCGCGAGTAGGCGTCGAGATAGGCGGCCCTGAAGTCCGACATCGGCTCGGTCCACCCCGCGGTGGGGATGACCTCGAAGTCGAGTTCGCGGGAGAGGGGGAAGAGGCCCTCCATGTACTCCGGGAAGCGGCGGACCCGGGGCTCCTCGACCGTCCCGGTGGCTTCGAACTCGGCCCGCGCCCGGTCCCAGCGGTTGGGCGGGATCTCCGTCAGCCAGTAGTCCGGATCGATCTCCCGCACCAGGTCTCTCACGACCTCCAGACTGAACATCTCGCTGGTCTCGTGGCCCGAGTGGATCATGCCGAGCACGACGACCTCGTTCAGCGCCCCGGCTCCCTCGCGGGAAGCCGGCGACTCGGCCGGGGTCGCGGGCGACAGGGCGGCCGGCACCAGCTCGACCAGCGTGCCGGAAACTTCGTTGGCCACGAACACGCGCTCGCCGTCCGGGTGCGCGCGGAGGACGATGGGCTGCTCCCCGACCTCCAGCCGCTGCACGACGGCGCGGGACTCGAGGTCGACGACGGAAACGGTGTTGCCGCCCGCGTTGTTGACGAGCGCGTTGCGACCATCGCCGGGGACGACGACCGAAAACGGCCGGGGGCCGAGGCCCTCCGAGACGCGGCCCGTGATCGCGAACGACGCCGTATTGATGAAGGCCACCTCGTCCGATCCGCCGCAGGCGACGACGTAGGTGACCTGATCGGGGGTGAGCGCGCCCCCGGGCGGGCCGGGACACCCCTCGACGGTGGCGTCCAGTTCCCCGTTCAGGAGGTCGATGACGGAGACTGTGCTCGCATCGAGGTTCGGCACGAAGGCATGGGACCCGTCCCACATCACATCCGCGGGATAGGGGCGATCGCCCGTGGCATGGAACGTCCGCGGCGCCCCCTCGCGCGTGTCCACCGTCCACAGCCGGTCGGAGAACTCGGTCGTGATCCAGGTCTCTCCGCGTACCGTCCCGGGCGTGAACAGCGATGGGCCCGCCCCGACGCCCCACATGGCGCCGGAGACGATCCGGCCCTCGTCGTCGAGCCGGATGAGCGTCGAATCGCGGAACTGGCTCACGAGCCAGCCGCCCTCGACACGGACTAGGTCGAGCGGCGTGTCCCCGGCCTCCCAGCGCGCCACCACAGCGGACTCGGAGAGGTCCACGACCGCGATCCGGCCTTCGCCGCTCAGCGCCACCCAGGCGGTGTCACCGTCGGGACTGAACCGGATGCCGTGCGGGGCTTCCCCTACCTCGATCGTGGCGCCGATGCGGTAGGGAGCGTCGGCCCCGCCGGCTTCGCCCGATTCGCCGCACGCGGCAGCCCCGATCCACAGCGCGGCCACTACCTGCCGCAGCGCGAGGACCGTGGTCCGGGGGCCGGCGTTCGCGGTCCGGGGGCGGCGACGGCGCGGGCGGGGCGTCTCCATCCGGCGGATCAGCCCTCTTCTCGCTGCATTGCCGCGGCGGCGGCCGTCCCGTCGTCCGGCGACTCTCCGCAGCCGGTGGCAAGGAACGGGACAAGGGAAAGGAACAGAGCGGGCAGGAGGACTTGGTGCGGGCGGGCGGGCTGTCTCATCTTCAACTCCTCGTCGGATCCGGGCGGACGTGGCGCAAGCTCGTCCGCGTCCCGGCGAGGCGCAACGCGGGGTCGGGCCCCGCGAACTTCCCGAGCCCCGGAGGACGGACGAACGTGATGGACGCCTGGAAGGTGCCCGGCCGGCTGCCTCGCGCGGCACTCGTCGCGCTGGCGGCGCTCGGGTGCGGTGACGCCACGGGTCCCGAGCCTCCCGCCGCGGGTGAGATCGTCTTCACGTCGATCCGCGAGCGATACATGCGCATCTGGGTGGCAAGCGCCGACGGCACGGGGCAGAGGCCGCTGACGGTGGAGGGAGAGACGAACCTCGAGCCCAGCTGGACGCCGGACGGGTCGGGGATCGTGTTCACGAGCTGGCTCGACGGAAACCCCGACATCTTCCTGATGGACGCGGACGGCTCGAACTGGAGGCCGGTGACCCGCGACACGGCCTACGACCGCAGCGGGCGCCTGTCCCCGGACGGGAAGCGCGTGGTCTTCGTCTCCGAGCGGACGGGGGATCCGGATGTCTGGGTGATCGACGTGGATGGGTCGAATCCGGTCAACCTCACGCGGAGTCCATCGTCGTTCGACGTGGATCCGGACTGGTCCCCGGACGGCACCCGGATCGTCTTCGCCTCTGACCGCGACGGGGGCCGGCGGTTCTCGCTGTGGACGATGGGGGCCGATGGGACGGGGCTCGCGCGGCTTCCCGTCGAGGGCGGGGCGCGTTCGCCCTCCTGGTCGCCCGATGGATCGCGGATCGCCTTCACCTCGTACCGCGACATCGGCGACGCGGAGATCTACGTGATGCGGGCGGACGGGAGCGCTCAGACGAACCTCTCGGGCCGCGCCGGAGTGGACGAACTGCCGCGCTGGTCGCCGGACGGCGAGTACATCCTGTTCTCGACAAAACGGGACGGGAACTCCGAAGTCTACGCGATGCGGGCGGACGGATCGGAGCCGGTCAACGTCACGCGCAACCCGCGCTGGGATGCCATGGCCGCTTGGAGGCCGTAGTGTGCGATACGACACCGGGCCCGGGTTCGGGGCCACAGTCAACCCTTGCGGGATCAGCCGAATGATGTGCATGCGCGACGTTGCCGCGACTCTCGTCCTCGCCGTACTCCCCGTGACCGCCACCGCCTGCGGCACCGCGGACGCGGAGAGCCTTAGGGACTCGTCAAGTCAGGAGGCCGCGATGAATGCTCCGGGGTCCATGGCGGGGCGGTCGACCGTCTACGCTCCGAACGGGATGGTCGCCACGAGCCAGCCCATGGCGTCGAGCGTCGCGCTCGGCGTGTTGCGCGACGGCGGCAACGCCTTCGATGCGGCGATCGCGGCTTCCGCCGTGCTCTCGCTCGTCGAGCCGCACATGACCGGGCTGGGCGGTGACCTGTGGGCGCTCTTCTGGTCCGAGGAGGAGGGCCGGCTCATGGGCCTGGACGCGACGGGCCGGGCCGGCATGAACATGACGCCGGAGCGGATCCGGGCCGACGGATTCGACCGCGTGCCGGGCTCGGGACCGGGGGCGGTGACCGTGCCGGGCGCGATCGCGGGCTGGGGCGCCCTCAACGAGAAGTACGGCAGCCGTCCGCTCGCCGAACTCGTGGCGCCGGCCATCGCGCTGGCCGAGGAGGGCTTCCCGGTCACACCGATCATTGCGGGCCAGTGGCGGGGGCAGCTGCGCAAGCTGCAGGCAGATCCGGGTGCCGCGGCGACGTACCTCATCGACGGCGAACGGGCGCCCGAAGCGGGCGAGTGGTTCCGGAACCCCGACTTCGCTCGCTCGCTCCGCACGATCGCGGCGGAAGGCCCGGCCGCCATGTACGGCGGTGCGCTGGGCACGCGCGTGGCCGAGGGACTGGCGGAGCTCGGCGGATACCTGACCCCGGCCGACATGGCGGCGATGGAGGTGCGCTGGATCGAGCCGTTGTCGATGGACTACAAGGGCTGGACGATCTGGGAGCTGCCGCCGGCGGGCCAGGGAGTCGCCGCCCTCCAGATGTTCGGGATGCTCGAGCCGTTCGACCTCGCGAGCATGGGGCACAACTCGCCCGAATACCTGCACCACCTCATCGAGGCCAAGAAGGTCGCCTTCGCGGACCTGGCCCGGCACGTCGCGGACGCCGATCACATGGAGATCGACCCGAAGCAACTCCTCGAGCCCGATTACCTCGCGTCGCGCCGGGCGCTCATCAACCCGGCCGTGGCCGCCGAGCGGATCGAGCCCGGCGAGTTCGCGACCGCCACCGAGACGATCTACCTCTCCGTCGCGGACCAGTACGGGAACATGGTCTCCTTCATCCACTCCATCTACGGCGCGTTCGGTTCGGGCGTGGTCGTGCCGGGGACGGGCTTCGTGCTGCAGAACCGCGGCGCCGGCTTCACGCTCGAGGACGGGCACCCGAATCAGGTCGCGCCGGGCAAGCGGCCCTTCCACACGCTCATCCCGGGGTTCGTGACCCGGGACGGCGAGCCGCTGATGGCGTTCGGCGTCATGGGCGGGTCGATGCAGCCGCAGGGGCACACGCAGGTCGTGCTCAACATGGTCGAGTTCGGGATGGACCCGCAGCAGGCGATCGACGCGGCCCGCTTCCGCCACATGGGCGGGCTACGGGTCGCCATCGAGAGGCTGACCGGCGGACTCGAAACCGACATGAGCGCGCTCGGCCACGAACTCGTGGACTGGGAAGGTGCGTCGTTCGGCGGCGGTCAGATGGTGATGAAGCTGGAGCGCGGCTGGGCCGGCGCGTCGGATCCGAGGAAGGACGGCCTCGCCATCGGCCACTGACGACCGACGGCGAGACCCCGGCAGCACTCGGCTAGCCGCCGGGGAGGCGACGGCCGGGGGTCCACGGGGCCCCGGCCGCTTCGAGCGCGCTCTCGGCGCCGGCGAAGGCGCCGTCCATGAAGTTCGCGAACTCCGACCGCCACGCGCCGAAGTCCGTTTCGGCGATCTCCAGGTTGCGGCGATGCGTGTCGGTCGGCGTCTGCCGCGTGTCCCAGTGGCCGCCGATCACCCGCCCCACGCGGTTGGAGATCGAGGGTACGGTGGATTCATTCAGACGCTGCCGGGCCGGGTCCCCGAAGAGACGGATCGAGAAATCCTGGATGCTGGCGCCGAGCGCATCCAGTTCGCCGAAGAGTTCGAGCGAGGCGTTCGGCGCCTCGAGGAGCGCGGCCCGCATGTGACGCAGCCGGTCCCGGGCGCGGCCCACCTCCTCGCCCGCCGAGGCGATGCGGCGGCGCAGTTCCGACGCCTCGTTCTGGAAGGCGACGACGGCCTCGAAGTCCGTGCCGGCTTCGGCCGTGGGCACCGCCACCACATCGAAGGTCTGCGCCAGGCCGACCTCCCGCGCGCCTTCGGCCGTGACGACGACGAGTTGCGCGGAGTATTCGCCGGGAGTGACGAGGGGGCCTTGAGGCGACCCCGCCCAAGGGGGCCTGAAGCCGGGTACGGTGAGGTCGATCGGGTCGGGCGCCGGGGCGCGCAGGTCCCAGCTCACGCGGTGCAGGCCCTGCCTGGCGGGGCCGGCGAGCCAGCGCACGGTGCCACCATCGGAGTCGGCGATCGCGATCAGCGCCCTCGGGCCGCTCTCGGTCGCTTCCTCGTGCAGCGCGTCGTAGCCGGGGAACGCCACGTTACCGCCCTGGTCCCGCACCATCCGCTCGGCCGCGCGGCGCGCTTCTGCCGCGGTCGTCGATGTCTCGGGCAGGTAGTACGTGAGCGTGGCCCCGAAATCAGGGTTCGGCGCCGTGTAATCGTCCGACCCCAGCGTCGGCTTGCCGCGCGCCTGCATGGGGACCGACGGGATGTACCACCATGCGTCGCGTACCGGGAACAGCGCTCCGCCGTCCGCCGCGGCCATGGCCGTGTTCTCGCCGCCGGCCAGCTCGCGCAGCGGCGTGTAGTCGTCGAGCACGTAGAAGCCGCGGCCGAAGGTCGCTCCGACCACGTCACTGTCGCGCCGCTGGACCTCCAGATCCCGGTGCGGGATGGTGGGCCCGGGGAGCATGTGCCAGTTCCCGCCCCCGTTCACGCTCACGTACATCCCGAACTCCGCCCCGAGGAAGAGAAGGTTCGGATTCAGGTGGTCCTGCTCGATCGCCCACAGGATCGTCCCGTCGGGCAGATCCCCGGCCATCGACTGCCATGAGAGCCCCGCGTCGTCACTCCGGAACAGCAGCGGCCGGAAGTCGCCCTCCTTATGGTTGTCCGCCACGGCGAACACGGTCGTCGCGACGTGCTGCGAGGCTTCGATGTCGTTGATGAACGCCCGTTCCGGTACACCGGGAAGGGCCGCGGCGAGCCGCCAGCTCGCGCCACCGTCCTCCGTCACGTGGATGAGTCCGTCGTCGCTCCCCGTGTAGATCACGCCCTCGGCCACCGGCGACTCGGAGATCCCCGTCAGCGTCGCGTACTTGGACATGGCGCCGTTGTCGATGAGGTCGTCGACACTCCACACGCGACCCATGAACTCCAGTTCGTAGCGGTTCACGTTCGTCGTGAGATCACCGCTGATCGCCGTCCAGGAGTTGCCCCGGTCGTCGGAGCGCGACACGCGCTGCGAGCCGTGATAGATGCGGTCGGCGTCGTGCGGGCTGATGAGAACCGGCGCGTCCCAGTTCCAGCGCTCGGGCGGGTCGCCGGGCGCGGGCTGCGCCTGAATGTCGAGCGCTTCTTCGCTCTCCCGGTCGTAGCGGTAGAGGTTCCCCTGCTGCGTCTGCAGGTAGAGGATGTCGGGATCCCTCGGGTCGATCTGGACCGCGTACCCGTCCGCCCCCATGGGCGCGTACCAGTCCCGGTTCCGCACGCCCTCGACGTTGGTGGTGCGGGCGGGGCCCCACAGGGTGCCGAGATCCTGCGCCCCGCCGAGCACGTTGTAGAACGGCTCCGCGTTGTCGAGCGCGAGCTTGTAGAACTGCGAGATGGGCAGGTTCGGGAAGTGGCGGAAGGTCCGGCCGTCATCGAAGCTCTCGTACAGCCCCGCGTCCGTTCCCACGAGCAGGTGCTGCGCGTCCTCCGGGTCGACCCAGAGGGCGTGGTTGTCGCTGTGTTTGTCGCGCGCTGTCTCGAGGTTGCCGAAGGTCGCGCCGGCGTCGCGCGTAACCTGGATGAACACGTCCATCTGGTACACGACATCCGCGTCGTGCGGGGAGGCCTCGATCTCCTGGTAGTAGTGGGGACCGGTGCCGCCGGAGATGTAGGAGTTCCGCCTCTCCCAGCTTTCCCCCTTGTCGAGCGAACGGTAGAAACCGCGCTCATCGCCGTACGCCTCCATGGTGGCGTACACGACCTCGGGGTTCGCGGGGGTGACGGCAAGTCCGATCTTCCCCACGTCACCCGTCGGGAGTCCCGCGGTGATCCGGCGCCAGCTCTCGCCCCCGTCCGTCGATTTGTAGATGCCCGAGTTGGGACCGCCCGCGAGGTGTCCCCAGATCTTCCTCCGGCGTTCGTAGGACGCGGCGTACACCATGTCCGGATTGCCGGGGGCGAACTCGATGTCCGTAACGCCGGTGTTCTCGTCGATCCCGAGTACCAGACGCCAGGAATCGCCGCCATCGGTGGACTTGTAGACGCCGCGCTCGCCGCCCGCGGCCCAGAGCGACCCCTCGGCCGCCACCAGGATGACGTCACTGTCGCGCGGGTCGATGAGAATCTTGCCGATGTGCTGCGAGGTCGGGAGGCCGACGTTCTCCCACGTCTCGCCGCCGTTGCGGCTGCGGTAGACGCCGTCCCCCCAGCCGACGTGACGCCCGCTGACGTTCTCTCCCGTCCCCACCCAGATCACGTCCGGGTTGTTGGGGTCGATCGAGACGTCGCCGATCGAGTACACGGACTGATCCTCGAAGATGGGATCCCACGTTACGCCGGCGTTCGTCGTCTTCCATACGCCGCCGGAGCCGACCGCGATGTACCAGGTGCTGCTCCGGTGCGGGTGCACGGCGATGTCGGCGATCCGCCCGCCCATGACCGCCGGCCCGATTTCCCGCAGGGGGAGGCCGGCGACGACCTCCGCCACCAGCGCCTGATCGACCTCCTGGGCCCGAACTTCCACCATCAACGGAGGAAAGATCCCGGGAACCCCCATGAAGACGCCCCAAATGACCAACGACCGTGCGCGCGGCAGGTGCCGCCTCGATGAATCCCTCATCTCGCTGCTCTCCTTCGTACTTCGGCCTCGGGTTTGTGGGAGACTTCGCCGAATACGCTATCTCCGAAGACCCCGACCAGACAGGGCGTAACGGAAGGCCGGCGGCGGGGGGCGGCGTGCCAAGCCTCGCGTCAGTTCCTGCGGGGCGACCGGGAACGCCAGGCAGCGGCCAGCGCCCGGTCGAAGGTCATGAGGTCGTTGGGCTCCCGCCGGATACAGCAGGCAAGATGAACGAGATCGCGCGCATCGAGCCCGGGATGCTTGTTCGCGAGGTTCCGAGCGGTCAGGATGTCCGCCTCTTCCACGGCCCATACTTCGTCAATGCAGGCTTCCGCAAGCATGAAAGCGTCATCGAGGGCGGACAACCGGTGGCCCTTCAAGTAGAAGTTGAGCAGTTCCTGGAGCACTTCCGCGGAAGTGACGAGATGGTCATCGCGCACCAATGACCGAGCGATGAACTCGCGCGCCTCCCGACGTAGCGGATGCTGCCGACCGACGTGGTAAATGAAGACGTTCGCGTCGACGAAGATCACGTCGTCTCGATCCCGGAGAGTCTGGACTCCGAGATCACTTGCTTCACGTCGGGCCAGTCGGGTTCCGGAGCGTCGGACCGCCGCGCATCGCACGCGGCGTTGAACTCGCGAAGTTCCTCCAGCGTGAACTTACGCGGACGCGTGGCGGCCAGCCTCTCATCGGCGGCTTCGCGCAACCACTGCCCGAGGGACTTACCCTCTCGGCTGGCCTGCGCCTGGTAGCGCACTTTTTCCGCCTCCCTGACGACGAAGTGGATGCGGGACACGATCATTCCTTCCCCCGGCCTCACGCCTGTAGCCGGTTCTAAGTTTGGACCAGGTTCTCCCCCAGGTCGTCGACGAAGATCATGCGCCCGGATCCGGAAACCGGGTCTCGACGAGCATGCGCTTGGTCTCCTCCCAGCTCGGCTCCCGGGCGCCGGGCGGATGCATCGCGTCGCACTCGGCGGCGAACGCCTCGAGTTGCTCTACGGTGAACAGGCGCGGACGCGCGGCCTGCAGCTTCTCGTCGGCGGCCTCGCGCAGCCACTGACCGAGGGACTTCCCCTCGCGCTCCGCCTCCGCTTGGTAGCGGATCTTGGCGCTTTCCTTGACGACGAAGTGAATCCGGGACATGACCCCTCATTGTGCAATATAGAGACACATGCACAATGTAATGATGCATCAACTTCACATCAACGACCGAGGGGCGGCGCCGTGGGGGGCGGGCGGCGGTGGTGCGTCGCCTGCTCGTAGGCGTAGCCGAAGCCGAGGAGCATCGCCTCCGTGAAGGGGCGTCCGAGGAACTCGAGACCCACGGGGAGACCGTCCTCCGTGAACCCGGCGGGGACCGTGAGCGCCGGAAAGCCCGTGAGCGGGCTCAGCGAGCGGTTGTCCCCCAGCGCGTAGCGGTCGTTCGGGGCGGGGTTCGTCTCCACGTCCTCGGCGATCAAAGCCGGCGGGTGGTCGAAGGTGGCGTAGACGAAGGCGTCGAGGTCGTGCTCCGCCATCGTCGCGATGACGTCCTCCCTCACCCGGTCGCGCGCCAGGAGGTACTCCAGGTAGCCGGGGTCGCGGGTCGTCTTCCCGAGGAGATCGGCCATGCCGGCGGCCCGCCACGGATTGACGCGGCCCGAGAGGAGGATCGACGCGAGCGTGCGGTACGGCGGGTCGCGGAGTTCGGCAAGATAGGCGTCCGTCACCTCCTCGGTCTCGTAGGAATTGGCGCCGAAGACGGCGCTCACCTGTTCGATCCCGGGGATGGCGACGTCGAATACCTCGGCCCCCAGGTCGCGGAGATCGCCGATCGCCGCCTCCATCCGGGCACGCACCTGTCGGAAACCCTCCGACGTCGTGTCCACGGAACGGTCCATCGGCTCGCGGATGACGCCGATCCGGGCGCCCGCCAGCGCCCCCGCGTCGAGTCCGTCCGCGTAGGAGTCGGGGATCTGTCCGACCGAGTACGCGGTCGCCGGATCGTTGGGGTCGTAGCCGGCGATGACGTCGAGGAGGATGGCCGCGTCCATCACGGTGCGGGTCATCGGGCCCATGGTGTCGGTGGTGGGGTTGGCGGGCATCATCCCGAACCGGCTCACGAGCGGGAGCGTGGGGCGGAGACCGACGAGTGAGACCACGGCCGCGGGGCCGCGGATCGAGCCGCCCGTGTCCTCGCCGATACCGATCAGGCCCAGATTCGCGGCCACGCCGGACCCAGTGCCGCCGGAGGAACCGCTCGGGTTACGCCGCGGGTCGTAGGCGTTGCGGATGATCCCGAACCCCGATCCGACGTAGCGCGAGGCAAACTCGCCCATGTTCGTCTTCGCGTGGATCAGGGCGCCCGCCTCCTTCATCCGGGTGACGATCGTGCCGTCCCGCTCGGACATGTATCCCTCGAAGAGCGCCGACCCGTAGGTCGTCGGCATGTCGCTCGTCTCGACCTGGTCCTTGAGCAGCACCGGGATGCAGTGCAGCGGTCCGGTGAGGCCGTCGGACGCGAAGGCGGCGTCCAGACTTCGGGCGTCGTCGAGGGCTCGCGGGTTGACGACCGCGATCGAATTGAGATTCGGCCCCTGTTTGTCGTATGCGTCGATGCGCGCAAGGTAGCTCTCCACCAGCCCCTCGCAGGTGAGGTGGCCCGACTGGAAGGCCGCGTGGACCTGCGCGATCGTCGCCTCCTCGACCGCGAATGCCTGTGCCTGCAGGGGGAGGCGAGCCGCCGTGAACGCGAGGGCCAACCTGATTGCAACCGACGTTCGAGCAGACATGGCAGCACCTGTCCTCGGGGGAACTCGAATTGACCAGCCGTTGATAGGGGTACGTAGCCTCAACCTTAGCGAGACGTGACCCCGCCGGAAGGCGTAGTCCCACTTCTTGATTACCGCTGTGGTGCATGCATAATATGACTGCATATGAAAGCGTATCATGACATTCTCATGGAGGATGCCGGTGAAGACGTTGACGGTGCGAGGCGTGCCGGCGGAGTTGGGGCGTGCCCTGAACGAGGAGAAACGGCGGCGCGGGATATCCCTCAACCAGACCGTGCTGGACCTTCTCAAGCAGAGTCTCGGTGTCGGAACGCCTCGATCGAACGGATTGGGACGCTTCGCGGGGGGCTGGACCGACGCCGAGTTCCGTGAGTTCGAGGCCGCAACCCGCGACTTCGGCAAGATCGATCCGGAAATGTGGGAATGAGCCGCTACTGCCTGGACACGTCGGCGTACAGTCGCCTGCGGAGGGGGAGCGCGCGCATCGCGAACATCCTGGACCGGGCCATCTGGGTGGGCGTACCGGCCGTTACGCTGGGGGAACTCCGGTTCGGTTTCCTCGGTGGCGCCCGGAGGACGCGAAACGAGACCGAGTTGTCGGACTTCCTCGCGGCGGCACCCGTCGAGGTCGTGCCGGTCGATGACGCAGTAGCTCGCTGTTACGCCGAGATTGTGGCCGACCTGAAGCGGGCGGGGACCCCGATTTCGACGAACGACGCCTGGATCGCGGCCTGCGCGGCTCACACAGGGTCCACCGTGCTGACGAGCGACGGACACTTCGAGCAGATCGCCAGGGTCGGCACCCTCCTCGTCACCTGAAGCGGCCGCAGAAGCGGATCGCGGTGACGGCGAGGATGCGGGCGGCTTCCACGAGGTCCTGCGCGCGGATGCTCTCGTCGGGGCGGTGTGACTTGCGTACATCGCCGGGGCCGAAGAGCACCGTGGGCACCTGGCCCTGGTTGACGAGGAGCCGCATGTCGGCGCCGTAGCGCACGCCCCCGACGCGAGGCTCCGCACCCCCGAGTGCCCGCACAACGCCGGCCAGAGTGCCGACCACGGGGTCGCTCTCATCCGTGCGGGCGGCGGCGAACTGAGCCCCGACCCACTCTACGGTCGGCGGGTTGTCGCCCAGCCAGTCGTCACGAGAGGCCGCCTCGGCCACGGCGTCCTCCAGCGCACGGCGCGCACTGGCGAGGTCTTCTCCAGGCGCGACGCCGTAGCGGCCCTCCACAAGCAGGTTCTCGGCCACGGTGGATGGCCAGATTCCCGCGCGGAGCCGTCCCATGGTCAGGGCGTACGGCAACTCTTCCCCGTGGAACAGCGGGTCGGCCACATCGTCGTTCCGCTCCGCCTCGAGGCCGCGGAGGCGCTGGAAGATGGGGATGAACTTCTCGATCGGGTCCACGCCCTCCTCGCGCAACGCTCCGTGCGCGGCAAGCCCGGGGACGGTGAGCCGGAAGCTGAGCGCGCCGGCTTGCGCGGGCGCGATGACGAACTGCGTCGGTTCGACGACGATGGCGCCGTCGCCGGTGTGCCCCCGCTCGATCGTGGCCAGCATGCCCGAGCCGCCGTCCTCCTCGCCGATCACACTCTGGATCTGGAGAGTGCCGTCCAGTTCGATCCCGGCGTCGCGCAGCGCCCGAGCCGCCGCCACCGCGCTGCACAGCTGCCCCTTCATGTCCACGACCCCGCGCCCGAACAAGCGCCCACCACGCTGCGTGAGCTCGAAGGGCGGGTACGTCCAGCGCTCCACCTCGCCCGCGGGGACGACATCGATGTGGCCATTGAGGATCAGCCTGCGGCCCTCGCCGCGTCCCATGGTTCCGACGACTCCCAAACCCTCCTGGCGATCTACGTCGGCGGTGTAGGCGGGGTGCCGGCGCAACCGCTCGAAATCGATCTCCCACACATCCGTCTCGAGGCCGATGGCCCGCATCTCCCCTGCCATCCGCTCCTGGGCCGGCGTCTCGCGGTTGGCGACGCTCTCGATAGCGACGACGTCGGCCAGCAGCGCGAAGAGTCGGTCCGGATCCACCGCCTCCGCGGCCCGACGTTCCTCGGGCGACAGCGGGCCACCTCCCACCGTGACCTCCGCGCTCCCACCAGCGCGCGCCGCGTTCCCGCGGGAACGTCTCGCCGCCGTCTCTTTCCGGTCGCCCGGCATGGACTTCCTCCCCCCTCGTGGACTGCGGAGTATGTCACGGATCGGGCTCTCGGGGCGACCCGCCATGGTGGTCTCGTCCGGGCGTTGCGCAATGGCTACCGTACCGGCACGGAGCAGGACTCAGGCGAGATGAACAAGGAGCACGATCCATGCGCCCCCGGACACGACCTTCGTTTACGAGGCTGGCCGCCGCGACGCTCGCCGTCGCGCTGTTGCCCGCCCTTCCCCTCGCGGCCCAGTCCGCCACGCCGGCGGGCGACCCGGGCCTCGGCCGCCTCCTCGCGGAAATCGAACGCCTGGCCCCGAGCAGTGGGGGCACGGTGGGCGTGGGCGCGGTCCACATCGAGACGGGCCGCGCCGTGTGGTTCAACGAGGACGAGCGCTTTCCGATGGCCTCGACCTACAAGGTGCCGATCGCGGTCCAGCTCCTGTCCTGGGTCGATCGGGGCGAGATCTCGCTCGCGGACATGGTCGAACTCGAGCCCGGCGACATCCATCCCGGCAGCGGGACGATCTCGAACCTCTTCGACGACCCCGGCGTGGCGCTTTCGCTCCGGAACCTGCTCGAGCTGATGCTCCTCATCTCCGACAACAGCGCGACGGACCTCACCCTCACCGCCGCCGGCGGACCCGACGCGGTGAACGCCCGCATGGCGGAGCTCCGGGTGGAGGGCCTGAGCGTGAACCGTCCGACCTCGGTCCTGATCGGGGACTACTCCGGCGTGGAGACCCCGGAGGACGGTCGCATCTCGCTGTCGCAGTTCCGTGACCGCGCGGAGGGAGTCTCGGCCTCGGAGCGAGACGCCGCCCGGGAGGCGTTCTCGACCGACGCGCGGGACACGTCGACGCCCCGCGCCATGGCGCACCTGCTGGCCATGACCTGGGCCGGGAAGGCGCTGGGCTCGAAGAACACGGAGGTCTTCAAGGACATCATGCTGCGCGTGCAAACCGGCACCGGCCGCATCAAGGGCGTGCTACCTCCGGGGACGCCGGTCGGCCACAAGACGGGGACGATCGGGGGGACAACGAACGATGTCGGCTACATCTATCTGCCGGATGGGGCCGGGCACGTGATCACGGTCGTGTTCGTCAAGGACTCCGAGCGTCCCGTCCCGGCGCGGGAGGGGGCGATCGCCCAGATCTCGCGCGCGATCTACGACTACTTCCTGTTCAATCCGGGCGCCCCGCCGGCCGCGGCCGCCCAGCGTGCCAATCCCCGCTACGGGGTGTGGAAGCTGCGCTCCGACGCGCCGGCGCCGTCCCTCAATGTCATGACGTACGAACCCTGGGGGGACGGCGGGATGAAGATCACCGTCGAGTCCACGAACGCCCGCGGCGGCGAGTCGAAGTGGAGTTACGACACGATGTTCGACGGGGAGTTCCAACCCGTTACAGGCCGCGAGGGAGTCGAGACGGCGGTCGAAGTCGTCGACGAGTTCACGAACCGGATCACGAGCCGCCGCGACGGTCGGGTCACGCAGGTCATCATCAACGTGCTGTCCGCGGATGGGAACCGGATCGACAACGAGTACCGCAGCACAGACGCGGACGGGAACGAGCGCGTCTCGCACGCGGTGTATGAGCGGATCGGCGGCTGAGCAGAGCGATGTCCAGAGACTACGACGCGATCGTCATCGGGGCCGGGGTCATCGGCGTCTGCACCGGGTTTGAGCTGGCCAAGCGGGGCTTCCGAACGCTCAACGTCGACAAGCTCCCCGCGGCCGGGTACGGCTCGACCTCGAACACCTGCGCGATCATCCGTCTCCACTATTCAACGCCCGACGGCGTGGCCATGGCGCGGGAGTCCTACTTCTACTGGCTCGACTGGGGGAAGTACGTCGGCGTGCCCGACCCCTCCGGGCTGGCCCGCTACGTGAACACCGGCTGTCTCGTCACCAAGACCGGGAAGAACCACTACCTGGAGAAGGTGAAGGAGAGTCTCGACGAACTTCACGTGACGTACGAGGATCTGGACGCGGAGGGGATGCGCGAGAAGCTCTCCCTCCTCGACACACGGCAGTTCGGACCGCCGGTGACGGAGGAGGAGCCAGGCTTCGGGCGGCCCACGGGTGGAGACGTGGCGGGGGCCCTCTACATCCCGGAATCCGGCTACATCAACGATCCCCAGTTGTGCTGCCACAACGTGCAACTCGGCTGCGAGGCGCACGGCGGCGAGTTCCGCTTCAACACCGAGGTCACGGAGATCCTCCGGGAAGACGGGAGGGCGGCCGGCGTACGCCTCAAGGATGGATCCGAGGTACGCGCGCCCGTGGTGGTCAACGTGGGTGGCCCCCACTCCTTCGTCATCAACCGCATGGCGGGCGTCGAGGAAGGGATGAACATCAGGACGCGTGCACTGAAGCAGGAAGTCTGTCACGTCCCCGCCCCGGAGGGCGTCGACTATAACGTGGTCGGCATGCTGATTTCCGACAGCGATATCGGGTGTTATTCCAGACCCGAGGTCGGCAACCACATCCTCATCGGGTCGGAAGATCCGCCCTGCGACAATCTCGAGTGGGTGGAGGATCCGGACGACTATGACAACACCTTCAGTTATCAGTGGAGGACGCAGGCCCTGCGCGAGGCGCAGCGGGTGAAGGGGCTCCCCGTGCCGGAGGCGCGGCAGGGACTCGTCGATCTCTACGATGTGTCGGACGACTGGATTCCGATCTATGACAAGTCCGACCTGCCGGGCTTCTATATGGCGGTGGGGACCTCCGGGAACCAGTTCAAGAACGCGCCTGTCGCCGGGCAGCTCGTGGCGGAGCTGATAGAGGCGGTTGAGGACGGGCGCGATCACGACGCGGATCCGGTTCAGTTCCATATGAAGTATACGAGGCGGGACTGTAACCTCGGGTTCTTCAGTCGACTTCGGACGATGAATCCGGATTCGTCCTATTCGGTCATCGGCTGACGTCACGCACGCCCTCGCATTCCGTGAGCCCTGGACCGCTGGGGAGGTTGAAGTCCGCGTTCGGAGCGGGGGTCTTCCGCCCGGGCCGACTGTGGGAGGAGAGGCCGCTCCGCCGCCACTACGACGTGGTGATCATCGGGGGCGGCATCCATGGGCTCGCCACAGCCTACTATCTCGCGAAGGATCACGGCGTGCGGGACATCGCCGTGCTCGAGAGCCAGTACATCGGGTTCGGAGGGTCCGGGCGGAACACCGCGATCGTGCGGGCGAACCAGCGCACCCAGGAGAACGTCCCGCTCTATGACGAGGGCCTGAAGCTGTGGCCCATCCTCACGGACGAACTCGACTTCAACCTCATGTTCCACAACTGCGGCAACCTCAACCTCGCCCACAGCGAGGCCGCGGTGGCCGCGTTCCGGCTTTCCATCAACACGGCGAACTTCTGCGGGGTGCGCTCGGAACTTCTCGACCCGCAGCAGTGCAAGGAAGCGGTTCCGGCGCTGGACGTATCGGACCGACCCGCGCATCCGATCCAGGCAGGCATGTACCACGCGCCGGGCGGCGTCGTGCGCCACGATGCGGTTGTGTGGGGACTCGCGCGGGGCGCCAGCCTGCACGGCGCTTCGATCCACCAGGGCGTCGAGGTACAGGGGATCGACACGGAGGGTGGGCGCGTGACGGGGGTGCGGACGAACGCGGGGCGCATCGGGTGCCGGAAGCTGGGGATCATGGCGGGCGGGTACGGGCCCGCGGTTGCCGCCGTGCTCGACATCGAACTGCCGGTGAACCCGCTCACGATACAGGCGATGGTGACGCAGCCGCTCAAGCCGTTCCTGCACCACGTCGTGAGTTCGGGCGCGTATCACGTTTACGCGAACCAGACGCTGAAGGGCGAGATCGCGACGGGCGCCCACATGGACCCGCAGGTGAACTACACGACGGACGTCACCGCAGGCTACTTCAAGCATCAGGCGGAGGCGCTCACGGACCTCATGCCGTGTCTGAAGGGGGTCCGCTTCCTGAGAGTGTGGGCGGGGCTGGCCGATATGACGCCGGACATGGCGCCCATCCTGGACGGCAATTTCTTTCACGACGGGCTCTACCTGGATGTGGGGTGGGGATATTTCGGCTTCAAGTCCGGGCCGGTGGCGGGCAAGTACATGGCCGAGTACATGGCCCGGGAGGAGGCGCCGGAGATCCTTCGCCCGTTCGCGCTCCGCCGCTTCCTCGATAACCGATACATGGGCGAGACGGGCGCCACGATGAAGTACGGACAGTGGGACTGACGGTGGACGCGACCGTGGGACGGACCCTGGAACGCCGGTCGTGACGTTCCGGCTGACGTGCCCGGTGTGCGGGAAGCGCGACGTGTACGAGTTCACCTACGGCGGCCCGGAGCGGGGCCCGCGGCCCGCCGAGACGGATCTGGACGGCGGGGCGGAGGCGCACTTTCGCTGGTCTCAGTTCCGCATGAACCGTCCGGAGACGCGCGAGGAATGGTGGTACCACGGGGCGGGCTGCGGCGTCTGGTTCTCGACCTGGCGCAACCCGGCCACGAACCGGGAGGAGCGTCCCGACCGGGGTAGCGACGGCGGGGCGGGCCCCGACGGGGCAGGCCCCCACGAGGGCGACTCGACGTGAATCGGCTTCCACCCTCTCCCACGGCGCGGATCGACCGCTTGCGACCGCTCCGCTTTCGGTGGTGCGGGCGCGCGCTGGAAGGGTTCGAGGGGGACACGGTGGCCTCGGCGCTGTGGGCGGCGGGGGTCCGAACCCTCGGCCGCAGCTTCGAGTATCACCGGCCGCGCGGGTTGTACGACCTGGAGGGAGAAGGGTCGAGCCAGCTCGTCTCGATCGACGGCGTTCCGAACCAGTCGGCGGGGACGACGCCGCTGCGCGAGGGGATGGAGGTCGGAGCCCAGAACGTGCGCGGCGACCCGCGGTTCGACGCTTTCGGGTTCCTGGACCGGCTGGACCGGTTCATGCCGGCGGGTTTCTACTACCGACTCTTCCACCGGCCCGCGTGGGCCGCCCGGTTCTTCCAGGAACGAATGCGCGGGTTGGCCGGACTGGGTGTCCTGAGCCTCGACGCGCCGGACTGGGGGGGGCGGGCCGAGCGTTATCTGAACGCCGATGTCGCCGTGGTCGGCGGCGGCCCGGCGGGGATGTCCGCGGCACTCGAAGCCGGGCGCCGGGGACTCCGTGTGTGCCTGTTCGAGCGTCGGCCCTGGCTGGGGGGACACCTCGACTGGCGCGTGCGCGGGGGCCGCCCGCTCGCCGGCGAGACGCGCGCCCTCGCCGAGCAACTCGGGGGCATGGATTCGGTGCGCGTCTTCTCGCACGCTCCCGTCACGGGGATCTGGGGCGAGAACCTCGTCACGGGCTTCCAGTGCGGCGGCAGGGACGGGGGCGCGGGCGGGAGCGCCAACGGGGGGTCGGGGGCATCGTTCGACGAAACGCACTGGGAGTGCCGGGCGCGCGCGGTGGTGGTGGCGACGGGGTCGATCGAGCGGCCGCTCGTGTTCGAGCACAACGATCGTCCGGGCGTCATGCAGGCCGACACCGCGATCCGGCTGGCCCGCACGTACGGCGTTCGGCCAGGCGAGGCCGTCGCGTTCAGCGTGGGGGACGACCTCGGGCTCGAAGCGGCGGTCGATCTGGCGTCGCTGGGCGTGGATGTGCGCATCGTCGCCGACGCACGGCGGGAAGGCCACGATCCGGCGTTGGCGGAGGCCCTGTCCGCGGCGGGAATCGACTTCCGGCCGGGGTGGGCCGCGAGCCGCGCGCGGGGACGGGGCCGGATCCGCGCGGTTGACTTTGCCGCCCTCGGAGGGGATCGGTCGGCGGGAAGCTCGCTGCGCGTCCCGTGCGAAGTGCTCGTCGCGAGCGCGGGCCGGCAGCCCGACATCGGCGTCCTCTCGTGCGCCGGCGCGCGCTTCCGGCACGGCGAGCACACCGGAACTTTCGAACTCGAGAGCCTCCCGTCGGACGTGTTCGCGGCGGGCGGTGTGCTTCAGCTCACCGATCTCGACGCCCGTCTGGCCTCCGGCCGCATCGCCGGGCTGCAGGCCGCCGCGGCGTGCGGCGTGAACGTCGAGGAGCAGTTGGCGCGGGAACGGGGGGATCTGGCCGAGCGCCCCGGACCGGCGCGGGGTTCATCGGTCGTGCGCGGGCCGGCCTCCGAAGCCGACCTGGCCCCCGGCCGCAAGGCGTTCATCGACTTCGATGAGGACGGCACCTGGAAGAACGCGGCCCAGTGCGCCGCACTCGGCTTCGACGTGCCCGAGCTCGCCAAGCGGTTCGGCAACTTCGGCCTCGGGCCCGGCCAGTACCGGGTGCCAGGTCAGAACCTCCCCATGGCGATGGCGGAGATCGCGGGGCGACCGGTGGGAGAGTTCGCCGCCACCACCGTGCGCCCGCCGGTGATCCCCCCGTCCCTCGCGACGCTGGCCGGGCCGAACCACGACGTGCACAAGCGGACCCCTCTCCACGACGACCAGGCGTCCCGGGGCGCCGTCTTCCGCCGGGCAGGGCCCTGGCAGCGGGCGCGCTACTTCAGCGCGGACCGGCAGTGTCTGGAGGAGATCCGCAACGTGCGCGAGAACGTCGGCCTCCTCGACAGTTCGCCGCTCGGGAAGTTCCGGATCTGGGGACCCGACGCGCTGCGCGCGCTCCAGCGTATCTACATCTCCGACATGAGCCGGGCCAAGCCCGGCCGCTGCACCTATTCAGCGATGTGCAACGACACCGGGAACCTCATCGACGACGGCGTGGTCGTGCGCAGGGGGAAGGACGAGTTCTACTTCACGACGAGTACCAACCGGGCGGGGTCCACCGTCGAGTGGTTCCGCTTCCACACGCGGCACGACGGGTGGGACTACAACCTCGTGAACCTCACCGACGCGCTCGCCTCCATAAACGTGGCAGGGCCGAACGCCCGGCGGGTGCTGGAGAAGATCACGGAAGCGGAGCTGGCCGACGAAGCATTCCCGTATCTCGGCTCCCGCGAGATCGAGGTGGGGGACGGCGTGGCGGCACGCTGCCTGCGTCTAGGATTCGTGGGTGAGTTGTCCTACGAGCTGCACGTAGGCGCGAGCTACGGGCAGTACGTGTGGGACCTGCTGTGGGAGGCCGGAACGGAGTTCGGCATCAGGCCGTTCGGGCTCGAAGCGCAGAACTGTCTGCGGGCCGAGAAGGGACACGTGATCATCGGGACGGAGTCCGAACAGCGCGTCACTCTTCTCGACATAGGCATGGGATGGCTCTGGGACCGTGAGGACACGGCCTCCGGGAAGGTGGGGGCCGCAGCGCTTCGCTACTGCGAGGGGCAGGCGGGGAGGCTGAAACTCGTCGGGCTGCGGATCGACGACCCCGCGCCCGGCGCCGCCAACCCGGAAGCCGCCCGCAACGTCGCCCACCAGCCCGAGGACGGGGCGCTCGTCGTGGACGGCGACCGGATCGCCGGCTTCGTCTGCACGACCCGGCACAGCGAGACGCTGGGCTGGCAGTACGGACTCGCGCTCGTTGAGGACCGGCTGGCGGAGCGGGGCCGTTCGCTCGACCTGTTCGAGTCGCTCGGCCGGCGGACCACGCGTTCGACCGCGACCGTGGTGCCTCCCCACTTCTACGATCCGAAGGGACAACGCCTGCGGATCGCCCCCGAAGGGCGCCCGAGCCGGTCCGGCGAGGCGCCATCTCAGGCGGCGCCCGCGGCCCATCGCCGGTCTCCGGTCCGCTTCGACGGCGTGCCTTCCCGCACTGAACGCCGGGCCGGCTGGAACGTGGTGCTCAAATACGAATCCCGCCGCACGCCCCCCGACGCCCTGCGCCAAGCCTGCCTCGTCGACCTCAGCCACCGCGCGCGCTGGGACGTCCAGAACCGGGACATCCGGATCGTGCGCCCGTTCGGCCTCGACGTGCCGCGCACGCCCGGAGAAGTCGCGGTCCGCGACGGGCTGATGATTAACCGGATGAACGGAACCCAAGCCTCCATCTGGCACGTCGGACCCGCCGCGGCCCCGGCCATGCCGGACGGTCCGCACTACACGGACACGACGGACTCGCACTGCTGGCTCGCACTGCTGGGTGAAGCGGTGCCCGAAGTGCTGGAGAGTGTCTCCTCCCTCGACCTCTTCGAGCCGGGGCGTCCTCGTCCGTTCCTCACGCAGGGTCCCATCCTGCACGTGCCGTGTCAGGTCGTCACGTGGCGGGACGACGCCGTCCTCGTCTCGTTCAGCCGGGGATACGCACAGACCTTCGTCGAGGGGCTTCTCGAATCGGGCCACGGCGCGGGCCTGCGCCCCGCCGGGGAACAGGTTTTCACCGAGTGGGTGCGGACCCTGGAGAGCTGAGCCCTCCCCGCGGGAACGCCCCGAACGTCTGCGAGGAACCTGGCCTCGGGCGCCGACGGGGGCCAGGAAGTCGCGACCGGCTCAGGAGGTGGCGGTGAGGGCCCGGTCCAGATCCTCCTTCAGATCGTCCGCGTGCTCGAGGCCCACGGACATCCTGAGGAGGTTCTCCGGCGCCCGAGTCGTCGGACCCTCGACCGAAGCCCGGTGCTCGATGAGGGAATGGGTCCCCCCGAGACTCGTGGCCCGCGCGATGATCTTCACGTTGGCCGCAACCGCGAACGCCTCGTCGCGGCCGCCCACGACATCGAAAGCCAGCATGCCGCCGAAGCCGGACATCTGACGCGCGGCGAGTGCGTGCCCGGGATCGTCCTCCAGACCCGGATAGTGGACCCGCTCGACGCGCGGGTGGGCGTCGAGGAAGCGGGCAAGTTCCATGGCGTTGGCGCAGTGCATGGCCATGCGCGCGGCGAGCGATTCGAGTCCCCGTCTTGTAAGCCAGGCGTCGAAGGGCGACGGCACGAGGCCGCCATCTCTCTGGATCCCCCGCAGCGCCTCGAGCGTCCCGCCCGGCTCGCGCACGATCACCGCGCCGCCGGTCACGTCGCTGTGGCCGCCGAAGTACTTGGTCGTAGAGTGCATGACGAGATCCACTCCGAGATCCAGCGGCCGCTGCAGGAGCGGTGTCGCCCACGTGTTGTCGCAGCACGAGATCGCCCCACCCTCACGCGCGATGCCGGCGATCGCCTCGATGTCGGAGATGCGGATGAGGGGATTCGACGGCGTCTCCATCCACACGAGGCGGGTGTCCGGCCGCATGGCGGCACGGACGGCGTCGAGGTCGGTCATGTCGACGAAACTCGTCTCGATTCGGCGCCCGGCGAAATGATCCCGCAGGAGGACACCGGTTCCGTAGTAGGCATCGTCCGCCGCGACGACGTGATCTCCCGGAAGGAGCAAAGAGATGACGGCGAACGTCGCGGCCATCCCCGAGGGGAAGGCGACGGCTTCGGGCCCACCTTCCAGAGCGGCCAGCGCCGCCTCCAGTGAGGCCCGGTTCGGGTTCCCGGAGCGGGAGTAGTCGAACCCCCCGGGGTACGACCCGTCTTCCCCGCGCTCGAAGGTGGTCGAGAGCGTGATCGTGGGCGCGATCGCCCGACTCGCCCCGTCCGGGTCCATGCCCGTCTTCACTGCCAGCGTTTCAATTCGCATTTCCGACCTTTCCCGGAACCATGATCAGCGTCGGCGAGGACGCAGAAGCCCGCCCGCGAGGACGCCGACGGGACCCGCAACGAGCATCACGATGGGATACCATGCCGGTCCGTAGGGATCGCCCGACATCGAGAGGCCGGCGAGCGAGGCGAGGCTGAAGAAGACGAGAATCGCCGCCAGGACGCCGGCGTGGAGGCGTGGCGCGCGGGGAGCCGCCCAAGCCGTGAGAAGGCCCGCCAGAACGGTGACCACGAGGCGCACGCCCAGACTCGTGAAGATGAACGCGGCGCCCGGATTCGCCTCCGGTTCGACACCGAAGAGCGACAGCAGCAGCCGGCCGGTGAGGACCGAGCCCAGCGTCAGCACGACGAAGCCCAGGATGACGGCCGCGACGCTGCGCAGGATCGACGCATCGTTCATGCTCGACCAGGTCTCGACCGCTTCATCGAGGTCGGGACGGTGGCCGGGCGGAGGTCCGGGAGTAGAGGGTGGGGAAATCGAGGGTCCGGAACGGGTCATCGGATCCCCTCCACAACGGGCAGAACGATGTGCGATGCCCGGTCTCCGGCGTGGTGGATCATGTTCTCCGCGATCTCCCATTCCGTCTCGTCATAGTTGTTGCCCCCCGTGTTCAGGTTGCGGTCGAAGCGGGGGAAGTTGGAACTCGAGACCTCGATCCGCACGCGGTGGCCGGGCGCGAACCAGTGCGCGACCGAATGAAGGTCCACCCGAACCGGATAGGCCTCCCCCTCTTCCATCATCACGGGTGCCTCGTATCCGTCCCGGTAGCGCGCCCTCATGATGCCCTCGACGAGGTTGATCGCCCGTCCGTCGGGGTGGACGTCGAGGAGCTTCACGGTGAAGTCGGTGTCCGGAGCGCTCGAACTCACGTAGAGCCGAGCCTCGAGCGGGCCCGCGATCTCGAGGCCGCCGTCCCCGACCGGATCGCCGGTGTAGACGAGCACGTCCTCGCGTGCCTCGATATCGGACTGGTCGAACGCGCCCGGCTGGTCGGCGGGGTTCCCGGTGCAGCAGACGGATCCGCCGCGGGAGGGGACGGGGTCCGCCGGGTCGTAGACGAATCGGTCAGCAGGTTCGTCCCCGGGCGCCTCCGCCGACAGGGCGCCATCGCCCAGCCTCGTGTTCGCGTTCCCTCCGCTGCGGAGGTAGAGGCGCGTCGTCACGGCCCCGGGGGGCGGCCATGTGTCCGCCGAAGCCCATTCGTTCCGGCCCATCACGTAGTAGTGGACCTTCGGGATGTCGGTGATGCCGTTGTCCACGCCCTTCAGCCAGTAGCCGAACCAGGCCAGGTAGAGCGAACGGTACGGCAGGCGGGCGTCCCCGAAGTCGACGTCCCCGACCACCGTGTGTTCCGTGGCCAGCTCGGACATGCAGTGGCTGGTGGGGGAGAGGATGGCGTACTGGTGCGCGCCGCCCCGGTCGCTCTCCGCGTTGTCCCGCATCATCCTCCACTGCTGGAGCGTCTCGTTGGCGCCCAGGTCGTACCACGAGTTCACGTGGAGCGCCGGCGTGTCGAAACGGTCGGCGTCGCTCAGGTAGCCGAGCCGGTCCCACCATTCGTCGGTGAGCGGCGTGCTCATCACCTCTTCCCAGTCCGTGTCCCGGTCGGGGGGACCGTACTTCCGCATGAGGTCGACCGTGGGGAGTTCGCGGAGGGCGGCGAACGCCTCCACCGGGGGGGGCGCCTCGCCTCCCGGCCGCTTTCGTCCGTTGCCGCGGAACCAGCCGAAGCTCGCGGAGAGCCCGAACGCGCCCCCCTCGAAGATGCCGAAGTAGCCGTAGCGTCCGCCGGCCGATCCGACCGACCCGCCTGCCGCCAAGGGGATGGCGGCGGCGTGCGCCGGGTGGCGCTGCGTCATGAGTTGGGTCTGGTTCTCCCCCAAATAGGAGCAGCCGAAGGTCCCCACCTTCCCGTTCGACCAGGGCCGGGTCGAGGCCCACTCGACGGCGTCGTAGCCGTCCTCCCGGTCCGCCGCGGAGAGGAGGTAGTCCCCCTCCGAGGCATATTTTCCGCGTACGTCCTGGACGACGACGGCGTATCCCTGCCCCGCGAAGAACCGCGCCGGGGAGATCGCGCCGGCCCGATAGGTCGCCTTGTCGTACGGCAGCCGGATCATGACCACGGGGAGGCGGTCACCCCGGTCCGCGGGCTCGACCGGCAGATAGAGATCCGTCGCGAGGCGAACCCCGTCCCGCATGGCGACCATGAGGTCCGTCTCGACCCGCACCTCGAACTCCGCTTCCGGCGCCGTGTAGGGATCGGCCGGATCCGGCGCGAATCGGTCGAGGGCGGCGGCGGCGTCCGATCCGCCCCCGCCGGCGGCGACGCGGGTCTCGGGCGCGCCATCGTGACCGGTACAGCCGGCGAGTGCGACCGCCAGTGCGAGACCGGGTCCAAGCCGGGATTTGTCCATCGGTTCCTGCCCCCCAAGATTCACGCGTTCGACAATGTCCCGGAAGATGACACGACGCCCAGCCACCGAGCGAGTGACCATGAAATCCGCCGCAATCGAGACGCAGGACCTGCAGACCATTCCGGGCGTGGGGCCGAGCATCGCGCGCGACCTGACGGAACTGGGTGTCCGCCGGGTCCGGGACCTCGAGGGACGTGACCCGAACGAACTCTACGAGCGACTCTCCGCGCAACGTGGCGTCCGCATGGATCCGTGCGTGCTCTATGTGTTTCGGTGCGCGGTCTACTTCGCCGAGACGGAGGGTCCCGAGGCCGAACTCCTGAAGTGGTGGAACTGGAAGGGCCGGGTCCACCGTAACGAACGCTCCGGCGCGGCCGCCTGACGAGGGAGAGAACCGGGACACCGATGGCTTCCGACCTCCACGAACGCATCTGCAACGTCGTCGCCCGGATTCCCGCCGGCCGCGTCGCCACCTACGGGCAGGTCGCGCAACTCGCCGGCCTCGGAGGGCAGGCCCGTCTCGTGGGCTACGCGCTCTATGCCTCCGACCGCCCGCTCCCCTGGCACCGCGTGATCAACGCGCGCGGCGAGATCAGTCCCCGCGGCGACTCCTACTCCGAGATGATCCAGTACCAGTTGCTGGCGAACGAGGGTGTGAAGTTCGACAAGTGGGGACGCATCTCGCTCAAGCGATTCCGCTGGGACGGGGACATGCCGCCCTCCGGCGGCGACTCCCTTCCTCACGCTGGCGAGCCCCAGTAAGCCGCTACACCTTGCAGTCCGAAGTTGCGGTCGAGTTGCGGAAGCCCAGGCCGGGCCCGCGTCCGCCGCCCTGATCCGGAGCGCCGAATGCGTCGTGACTCCAGCAGCCGCTCAGCCGGCACCCTGGCTCTCACCTTCCTCGTCGGGATCCTCGCTGGGCTTTCCGCCGGTCTCTTCGTGGCGCCGCTGGACGCGCAGGACACCCGCGTCGAGACCGCCCAGGGGAACGTCGACGGCGTCATGGCAGACGGTATCCGCTCCTACAAGGGGATTCCGTTCGCCGCCGCTCCTGTGGGGGACCGCCGCTGGAAGCCGCCGCAGCCAGTCGAGGCGTGGGGGCAGGGCATGCTGCGGGCGCACAGCTTCGGACCGGAGTGCATGCAGACGCCGTACGGCGCGGGCTCGTTCTTCGGAGGTCCTCCCGCCCCGACCGCGGAGGACTGCCTGTACCTGAACGTCTGGACCGGGGCCGCCGACGCGTCCGAGCGCCGGCCGGTCATGGTCTGGATCCATGGAGGCGCACTCACCCGCGGTTCCGGCTCCACAGGCATCTACGACGGCACGGCGCTGGCGGCGAAGGGCGCCGTCGTGGTCACGATCAACTACCGGCTCGGGCCGTTCGGCTATCTCGCCCACCCGCTCCTCAGCGCCGAGTCCGAGCACGGATCCTCCGGCAACTACGGGGTCCTCGACCAGGTCGCCGCACTCGAGTGGGTGCGCGACAACATCGCGGCGTTCGGCGGAGACCCGGACCGCGTCACGATCTTCGGCGAGTCGGCCGGCTCCTGGAGCGTGAACACGCTGATGGCGACGCCGCTGGCGGCGGGACTCTTCCACCGCGCGATCGGTCAGAGCGGGGGGCGGTTCGGTCCGATGATGCGTCTCTCGGAGGCGCCGGAGGGCGGCCGTTCCGCCGAGGAGATCGGTGCGGCGTTTCTCGAGGCACTCGGGGCGGAGACCCTGGAGGATATGCGGAAGCTCTCCGCCGCCAGCGTGATGGCCGGGCTCGCCACGCCGGCCGGACGCGGCTTCAGGACGGCGGAGAACGTGGACGGCTGGGTGCTCCCGACCGACGTGACGACGGCCTTCGCCGAGGGGACGCACAACAACGTCCCGGTGCTCGTCGGCTTCAACGCCGATGAAATGACCTCGCTCTCGTCCCCGAGGTCCGTGCCTGAGACGCTGGAGGCGTGGCATGAGTGGGTCGCCGGGCGCGTGGGCGAAGATGCGGAGAGCTTCGTCGACGCCTACCCCGTGAGCGAGGAAGCCGAGATCTTCGACGCCTTCATGCGGAGCCGCGGCGACGCCCTGTTCGGCATCCAGATGCGGACGTGGGCGCGTGCTTCGGAAGCCGCCGGCGAGGGTGCCTGGCTCTACTACTTCACGCACGAGCCGCCGGGACCCGCGAAGGACTATCTCAAGTCGTACCACGCAGCGGAGATCGTGTACGCGTTCGGCAACGTCGGCCCCGGCGCCCGGGAAGCCGCCGACCGTCGGCTGGCACGGACGATGTCCTCCTACTGGGTGAACTTCGCCGCGAACGGAGATCCCAACGGCCCGGGGTTGCCGCCGTGGCCGGCCTACAAGCGCGACGCGGAGACGTACCTCGTGCTGGGCCCGACGATCAAAACGGGCACGGGCCTCCGCGCGGACCAGTTGGACTTCTGGGATCGTCGTCTCCAGGCAGGCACGCCTTGAAGACGCGGCAAGCAGACGAGGGGGTCCGGTGACCGGACCGCTCTGCCGGCGACTCGCCGAGATGCGCACGGAGAAGGAGGCCGCGCGTCCGGCCGCCCTGACCGCGGTCATGGACGCCGGCACGGAGGCGTTGCGGGGGTCCGGAATCCTCGATCGTCTTCCCCGCGTGGGCGACCGCGCACCGCTCTTTGCCCGCCCGAGCGTGGCCGGCCCCACGATCCGGCTGAAGACGCTGCTGAAGCGCGGCCCCGTGGTGTTGAGCTTCTTCCGTGGGCGCTGGTGACCGTACTGCCGCGAGGAGCAGGTTGCTCTTCAGTCGGTTCTGCCCGAGATCGAGGCGAAAGGCGCGCGCCTCGTCACGCTTTCTCCGCAACTCGCCGAGTTCGCACGCGGCTGGATCGAGGAAGACGGCATCGAGTTCGACGTCCTGCTCGACCTCGGGCTGGGGGTGGCGCGTGACTACGGGCTGACGTTCAGGGTCGAGGGAGAACTGCGCAGGCTCTACCGCGACAAGCTCGGCATCGACCTCGCGCGCTTCAACGGCGACGAGTCGTGGGAACTCCCTTTGACGTCCACCTTCGTCATCGACCGCGACGGAACGATCGTGTACGCATCCGCCGACCCCGACTACACCGTGCGTGCCGAACCCGTTGAGGTCCTCGCCGCCATCCCTGTCTAAGTGTCCGACTCAGTGACGGGCACGGCGTCTGGCGGCCGGAGCGAGGTGCGGCTGCTGCACGGACTCCGGGGCCGGATGCGCGACGGCGTCCGGCTGTCCGCGGATGTCTACCTGCCCGCCTCCGGGGGTCCCTTTCCCACGATCCTCACGCGCACGCCGTACGAGAGCGGACGGGACGTGTTCATCGAGGACGGCATCGGGTGGGCGGAGCGCGGATACGCTTTCGTGGTCCAGGACTGCCGCGGGCGCTTCGAGTCCGAGGGCATCTTCCACGCTTACCTGCCCGAGATCGAGGATGGGCACGACACGCTCGAGTGGGTGGCGGCCCAGGCGTGGTGCGACGGGAAGATCGGAATGTGGGGGCGCAGCTACGGTGGCCTGACGCAGTGGCTGAGCGCGCCGCTCGCGAGCCCCCATCTCACCTGCATGGCCCCACACGTGATCTGCGACGACCACTTCGGCGACTGCCACTATCTCGGCGGCGCCTTCCAGTTGCTGCTCTCGCTCGGCGCCGCCGTGATCTGGGAGACGAACCTCGCGACGGTCACGGGCGCGCAGGGCGCCCGCCTGTTCCAGAATGCGAAGTTCTGGTCCCACCTCCCGATCATCGAGATGGACGAGCGCGCGATCGGGCGCCGGATCCCGTACTGGCGAGAGTGGCTCGAGCACCCGACGCGCGACGAATACTGGCGTCGGCTCAGGATCACGGACCAATACCAGCGCGTGACGGCGCCGGCGTTCCAGCAGGGGGGCTGGTACGACGCGTATCCCGGTTCCCTGCTGCGCATCCACGAAGGGATGCGGACCGAGGCGGCCACGCCCCGGGCGCGGGCCGAGACCCGGAGTCTGATCGGCCCCTGGTCGCACGAGGTCCCGGAGGCGAGGACGGTCGGGGACCTCCCCTTCGGGCCCGACGCATACGTCGACGTCCGCGAGGAGGAGCGGCGCTGGTTCGACTGGCAACTCCGGGGCGTGGACGACGGGATCAGCGAAGTTCCACCGCTCCGCTGGTATACGACGGGCGCCAACCGTTGGCGGGACGGCACGGAGTGGCCGCCCCCCGGGATGGGAATCGTGCCCTGGTACCTGCACAGCCGGGGCCGCGCGAACCACGACGATGACGCACGGCTTGGGCGGCAACCTCCCGCAGATGAGCCGCCCGACCGCTTCGAGTACGACCCGCGCGATCCCGTGCCTTCCCCTGGGAGGCAACCTGTCCTCGCGCCTGATCACGACCCACGCCGAGACTCCGATGCGGGGCGGTCCCGTCGAGCAGGCTCCGATCGAGCGACGGCCCGACGTGCTGGTCTACACCTCGTCGGCGCTGGAGGACGACCTGGAAGTGTCGGGACCGGTCGAACTGGTGCTCTATGCGGAGTCCTCGGCCCGCGACACCGATTTCGTGGCGCGCGTGACGGACGTCGATCCGGCCGGGCGATCCCTCGTTCTCACGGAGGGGATCCTGCGCGCGCGCTACCGCGGCGGACTGGAGCGGATGGAGCTCCTGGAGCCGAACGAAGCGGCCGAGTTCCGGGTCCGGCTCTACCCGATGAGCCACGTCTTCCGGGCGGGCCATCGGATTCGCCTGCAGGTGACGAGCAGCTGCTTCCCCCGCTTCACCCGCAACCTCAATACGGGAGAGGATGTGGGGACCGGCACGCGCATGCAAACGGCACGGAACACGGTCCTCCACACGGCCGCGTACCCGTCGCACCTGCGGCTCCCCTCCCGTTGACCACCCTCGACTGGCTGATCGTCCTCGGACTGAACGGCGCGATCATCGCCTACGGCCTCCGGCGCGCGCGCGGAACCGCTACAAGCGCCGAATGGTTCCTCGGTTCGCGGACGCTGCCCTGGTGGGCGGTCGGCCTGTCGCTGTTCGCGACGAACATGGACAACTCGGAGTTCGTGTCGGCCACGGGGACGATCGCAAGCGAAGGCCTGCACTTCCTCTCCGCGCACACGTTCGGCGGTCTGATCGGCGTCACGATCGCCACCTTCGTCATCGTCCCCGCGATCTATCGGGCCGGATTGTACACCAACTCCGAGTACCTCGAGCACCGCTTCGGTCCGGGGACGCGTGTCCTCGGCGCCCTGATCCAGATCCAGTACCGGACCTCCGTGCTGGGCCTCATGATCTGGGCTGTCCATCTGACCCTGGTCGGGGTCGGCGGGCTGCAGCCGGGGCTGTCCTGGGTGCTGATCGTGTCGCTCGTCGTCCTTTCTGGCGTCTACACCGCCGTGGGCGGGCTGCGGGCCGTCGTCGCGACGGATGTCCTGCAGAGCGTGCTCGTGATGGCCGGCGGTCTCGCGGTGTGTGTGGCCGTGTGGCAGGCCGTCGGCGGGTGGGACGCGATGATCGCGCAACTGGAGAGTCTGGGGACAGCGGCCGAGGGGCTCGCTCCGGGCCTCGCCGGCGCGGACCTGGTCCACGTAAGTGCGTTCCGCGGACGCGACGGGACCACATCGCCGGCGGTGATCTTCGTCGCGTGGGTCCTCATCTCGTCCGGCTGGTGGACGGTGAGCCACACCTCGACGCAGCGCATGATGGGCGCCCGTTCGCTGTGGGACATGAAGATGGCCGGTGTGCTGGGCGTCGGCGTGAGTCTCGTCGTCCTGCTCTTCACGGACATGGTCGGGCTGTTCGGGCGGGCGCAGTTCCCGGACCTGGCGCGGCCCGACGAAATGTACCCTCACCTCATTTCCACCTATCTGGGAATCGGGGCCAAGGGACTCGTCGTGGCCGGGGTCGTGAGCGCCGCGGTGAGCACCTTCGATTCCATGGGCTCGTCGATGTCGGCCGTCTTCACGCGGGACCTCTACGCGCGCTTCATTTCACGCGAGCGCGACGACGCCCACTACCTGCGAGTGGGGCGCATCGCGACCGTCGCGATCCTGGTGCTGGGGTTCGCCTACCTGCCGCTGATCCTGCGCGCGCCGACGATGCTCGCCGCCTTCCGCTCGGTCACCTCGGTCTTCGTCACGCCACTGCTCATCGTCTATCTGGTCGGGGCCGTGACGCGGACGAACCGCCGCGTGGGGATCACGGGTCTCGCCACGGGCGGGCTGTACGGCGTCGTGGGCTTCGTGGACCGGGAGGTGGCCGACATCGCCTGGCTGCCATCCTGGCTGACCGGACAGTGGGAGGCATTCGTGTGGGCGGTTGCGTTCACGGCGGTCGGCTGCGCCGTCGCGGCGCTCCACCCCCGCTGGCGCGGGACGACGGGTGCGGCTGCCGTCCCCGGCGCGGTGTCATCCCGCGGAGGCGGCGGATGGCTGGCGAAGAGTTCCGGCGCACTGGACCCGGTCCGGCTCCATCCGTTCAGCGGGCGCGTGCCGCTGCTGGCCAGCCCGGCCCTCTACACGGGACTTCTTGCGGTGGTCTCGGCGTGGCTGGTCTTCGGCGTCTTCTGGTAGCGGGGGTGGGAACGCGCGGGGTGACACTGGCGCACCGACGAGCCGCGCCGCAGCCTTGGGCGACGCCGAAGTGAAGTCGTAAGGCGCAATTCGGACTCGCACGCCGGGAGACCCATGAATCGACCCGCAGCAGGCCGCGACCATCTGGCGTATTGGCGCCGCAACCTCCGCTACGTGGGGATCCTCCTCGCGATCTGGGCCCTGGTGTCCTACGGCGCGGGCATCCTGTTCGCCGACGGGCTCGACACGGTCCGGATCCCGGGCACCGGCTTCCCGCTCGGGTTCTGGTTCGCCCAGCAGGGGGCGATTTACATCTTCGTCGTCCTCATCTTCGTCTACGTGGTTCTCATGAACCGGCTCGACCGGGAGTTCGACGTCGACGAGCGTGACGAGGAGGGCGCGGCATGACGGTTCTCCAGTGGACGGCGACGCTCGTCGGAATCTCATTCGCGCTCTACATCGGGATCGCGATCTGGTCGCGGGCCCACTCGACGAGCGAGTTCTACGTGGCCGGCAAGGGGGTCCATCCCCTCGCGAACGGGATGGCGACGGCGGCGGACTGGATGTCGGCCGCTTCTTTCATCTCCATGGCCGGGATCATCTCTTTCCTCGGGTACGACGGTTCGGTCTACCTCATGGGCTGGACGGGCGGCTACGTGCTTCTCGCGCTGCTCCTCGCTCCGTATCTGAGGAAGTTCGGCGCCTTCACCGTCCCGGACTTCGTGGGCGAGCGCTACTACTCGCAGACGGCGCGCGTCGTGGCCGTGATCTGCGCGATCTTCGTCTCGTTCACGTACGTGGCGGGCCAGATGCGCGGCGTGGGGATCGTGTTCAGCCGCTTCCTCGAGATCGACATCGTGTGGGGCGTGGTCATCGGCATGGGCATCGTCTTCTTCTACGCGGTGCTCGGGGGGATGAAGGGGATCACCTACACGCAGGTCGCGCAGTACTGCGTGCTCATCTTCGCGTACATGGTGCCGGCGATCTTTCTGTCGATGATGATCACGGGGATCCCGATTCCCCAGATCGGGTTTGGGGGGGCGGAGCAGGAGACGGGGACGTTTCTGCTCGACCGGCTGAACGGCCTGCACGAGGAGCTGGGCTTCGCGGCCTACACGGACGGGACGAAATCGACGCTCGACGTGCTCGCGATCACGGCCGCGCTCATGGTGGGGACGGCGGGGCTGCCGCACGTGATCATCCGCTTCTATACCGTGCCGAGAGTGCGTGACGCGCGGATCAGCGTGGGCTGGGCGCTCGTGTTCATCGCGCTCCTTTACACGGCGGCACCGGCCGTGGCGGTGTTCGCGAGGACGAACCTGCTCAATACGGTGACGGAACAGCCGTACGCGGAGATGCCGGAGTGGTTCACGAAGTGGGAGACGACGGGACTGATCACGTACGAGGACCACAACGGGGATGGACTCATCCAGTACGTGGGCCCGGAGGCCGTCGATGCTGGCGGCTCGCCGGTGCGGAACGAACTCACGATCGACCGCGACATCATGGTGCTCGCCAACCCGGAGATCGCCCGGCTGCCGAACTGGGTGGTGGGACTGGTGGCGGCGGGCGGGCTGGCGGCGGCGCTCTCGACGGCGGCCGGACTCCTGCTCGTGCTCTCGGCGACGATCAGCCACGACCTGCTCAAGCGCAACTGGCGGCCGGACATCAGCGAAAAGGGAGAACTGGTCGCGGCGCGTTTCAGCGCCGGGGCAGCCGTCCTCGTGGCGGGGTATCTGGGGGTCAATCCGCCGGGCTTCGTGGCCGAGGTGGTGGCGTTCGCGTTCGGGCTCGCGGCGTCGTCGTTCTTCCCCGTCATCATCCTCGGGATCTTCTCCAAGCGGCTCAACCGTGAGGGGGCGATCGCGGGCATGCTGTGCGGGATCACGCTCACGGCCGCCTACATCGTCTACTTCAAGTTCGTGAACCCGGCGGCGAACGTGGCGGAGAACTGGTGGTTCGGAATCTCACCCGAGGGCATCGGGGCGCTCGGAATGGGGGTGAACTTCGCGGTTGCGAGCGTCGTGTCGCGGTTCACGCCGGCGCCTCCGCCCGACGTGCAGCGGCTGGTCGATCGCATCCGGGTGCCGCGTGGAGCCGGCGAAGCGCACGAGATCAGCGGCTGACGCGATGGGGAGGCGGGAGCACGGCCCCGGGCTCGGAGACCGCCTGCGGTCGCTGCCGGTCCGGCACCGGTCGTTCCTCGAGCACGCGCTGTCGGCGGCCTCGGGGGTCGATGGACTAGTCGGCCTGTCGGCGGGCGGTTCCTTCATCGCGGGGGAGATCGACGAGTTCTCGGATCTCGACCTCGTCCTCGCGGTGGAACCGGAGGCCTGGCCGGAGATCCTCGACCGTCAGCAGGCGATCGCCGCCGAACTCCATCCGTCGTTTCTTGCCGGGTTCACGGGGGAGCACGTGGGGGAACCGCGCCTGCTCGTCTGCCTCTACGGGCCTCCGCTCCTGCACGTGGACCTCAAGTTTGTGTCGCTCGACGACATGCACGAACGGGTCGAGGATCCGGTCGTCCTGTGGGAGCGCGATGGCCGGATGAGCGCCGCGCTAGCCCGCGGGGAGGCCCGCTACCCGAGCGCGGATCCGGCCTGGATCGAGGCGCGCTTCTGGATCTGGGCGCACTATATCGCCGATAAGATCGAGCGCGGGGAGATCTTCGAGGGGCTGGACGGGCTGGGTATGCTGCGGGCGCACGTACTGTCGCCGCTGGCGTTCCTCGGAGCCGGCCTGGACGCTACCGGCGTACGCCGGATCGAGGATCGGCTTCCCGCCTTCGCGACCGATCTCGAACAAACGGTTGGAGGCGCGGACTCCGCGGCGAGCGCGGCCGCGCTCGAGGCGGCCATCGAACTCTACACCGAACTTCGGGAGGCGGGTGGCGGTGCGAGCCGTGTCGCGGGGAGCGATGACGAAATCAGCGACGTCGAGCGCGAGGTCCGTGCCTATGTGGCAGGGCTTCGCGGCCGGCTCGGCCTCGGCGGCACGTAGGATGTCTGTTCCCGAATCGACTCCCCCGACATCTTGCGAACCTTGGCTTATCTCGCGCACGGGGAGGCTGTAATGACTGGCAGGCGAGAGCGACTTGAACGCCTGGACACTGGAGCGATCCGTCGTCGGAGCGTGATTCCGGCCGTCCTGCTCGCGGGGGCGTGGCTCCATGCCGGTTGCGCACCCGACGGAGGCGGTGACGGCGCCGGAGCCGAAGGGGGCGACGCCGCGCCGACGGAGGCGGCCCACTTCGAGTTCACGGAGGTCGTGCCCGGCGTGTACCACGCGCAGGGCGCGAGCGATCTCGTCGTCGGATCGAACGCCGGCGTGGTCGTGAACGAGGCGGACGTGCTGCTCGTCGACTCCCACATCTCTCCCGCGGCGGCGAACGCGCTCGTGGAGGATCTGCGCTCGATTACGGACAGGCCCGTGCGCTACGCCGCGAACACGCACTGGCACTTCGACCACGCGCACGGGAACCAGGTCTATCCGCCCGAGGTGGAGATCATCAGCCACGAGGCGACGCGGGCGGCGATCGCGGCAGGCCGGTCGAACTCCGGTCGCTCCTACGAACTCTTCGTGGGCTCGATCCCCGGGCGGATCGCGCAAATGGAGGCAACCCTCGACACGCTGACCGACGAGGCCGCGCGGGCGGAACTCGAGGCGACGCTCGAAGGTCAGCGGACGTACTACGCGCAGCTACAGGAGGTCGTCCCCACGCCCCCGAACACGACCCTCTCGGAGCGGCTTACGCTCTACCGGGGCGGACGCGAGATCCAGTTCCACTTCTTCGGCCGCGCGCATACGGAGGGCGACGTCATCGTCTACCTTCCCGACGATCGCGTGATCATCACCGGAGACATGCTCACCGGCGGCCTCCCGTACATGGGGGACGGCTACGTGAATGAGTGGATCGAGACGCTCGACCGCGTGAAAGCGCTCGACTTCGACTGGATCATCCCGGGGCACGGCGACCCGTACCAGGAGCGTGAGCGGATCGACCACCTGCAGGCCTACCTGCGGGACCTCTGGGACCAGTCCGTCGCGCTCCACGGCGCGGGGGTGAGCCCGGAGGATGCCGCGGCGCGGATCGACCTCACGGCGCACGCCGACAACTTCGGCGGCATCGCCGGGCCGGGCGCGAATCCGGTCGCGGTGCTGCGGATCTTCGAGTTGCTCGACGGCACCGCGAACTGAGACAGGCCACACGAACGACGGCGAGACGATGAAATCAGGAAGAGGAGTCACGATGTCCACCGAGCGCACCACCGATCCGACCACCGAGCCGACCCGGCGCGATTTCCTCAAGCTCACCGCCGCGGCCGGCGGCGCCCTCGGTCTCGGGGTTCCGGCCGTCGCATGCTCCGGCCCGGGTGCCACCCCTCAGGCGTCGGGTAGCGGCGGCAAGCTGCTCATCCTGGGCGGGACCGGCTTCATCGGACCCTACCAGGTGCGTTCGGCGCTCGCCCAGGGACTCGAGATCACGATCTTCAACCGGGGCAGCCGACCCGGCATGTTCGAGGGTGTCGAGGAACTCGTCGGGGACCGCAACGGGGACTTCGAGTCGTTGCGCGGCCGCACGTGGGATGTCGTCGTCGACAACTCCACCGCCCGTCCCGACTGGGTGACGAGCATCGGGGAGTTCCTGCGCGACTCGGTCGAGTACTTCTACTACGTCTCCTCCCGCTCGGCTTACGCGAGCCACTCCACGGTGCCGATGACGGCCGCGGTCCCCTCGTACACCTACGAGACGGCCGGCGTGGATCGCGCGACCGCCGACATCACGGACTTGCCCTATGGCCTCGCGAAGGCGGAGTCCGAGCGCGAGGTGATGCGGCTCTTTCCCGACCGCTACGGGATCTTCCGCCCGGGCCTCATCATCGGACCCGACGACCCCACCGACCGCTTCACCTACTGGCCGGTGCGGATCCACCGCGGTGGCGAGGTGCTCTCTCCCGGCGACGGGACGGACACGGTGCAGATCATCGATGTGCGCGACCTCGGGGACTTCATGGCGCTGTCTTCGGATCAGGGGCACACCGGCATCTTCAACCTCATCGGTCCCGCGACGCCGCGGCCGATGGCGGAACTCCTGTACGGGATTCGCGCCGTCACGACGGCCGAGACGACGTTCACGTGGGTGCCGCGCGAGTTCCTCGCCGAGCGCGGCGTGCGGCCCTATGCCGAGATGCCGGTGTGGCGCCCGCCCACGCCCGGCTCGGAGGGGTTCGCGCGCTTCGACCTCTCGAACGAGGTGGCGCACGGGCTCACGTTCCGCTCGCTGGCCGACACGACGCAGGCGACGCTGGACTTCCACTTCTCCCGGACGCCCGAGCGCCAGGCAGAGCTGCGGTCGGGACTTTCGGCGGAGCGGGAGGCGGAGATCCTGCAGGAGTGGCACGCGTCCCGGTGAGGACCGGTTGGCCGGCCTTACCACATGGTCTTGCTGCCCGCCCTGAACGCGGCAACTGTGGTCGGCGCCTGGAGGCATGAGCGTGAAGAATGAGATCGACGGAAACGGAGGCGACGTGAAGGATCGAGAAGAGGGTTCCGGACTCACGCGGCGAGCGCTGATCGCCGGAGCCGCGGCGGCGGCCGGGGGCGCGATCACGGCCGGCGCAACGCGCGGACTGGTGCAGGACGCGCCGGACCCGACGAAGGTTCCGGGCGCGCGTCCCGTCGTGGTGGGGTCGCGTTCTCCGCACGAGACGCCGGAGAAGCTTCTGTCCGGGTCGATGGGCGGCTCGTCTCGTACGCCGCTCCAGGACCTGCACGGGATCATGACGCCGGCGGATCTCCACTTCGAGCGGCATCATCACGGGATCCCCGAGATCGACCCGGCCCGCTACCGGCTGCTGATCCACGGCATGGTCGATCGGCCGACGCTCTTCACGCTCGAGGACTTGAAGCGCTTCCCGCAGGTCTCGAAGCTCCTCTTCATTGAGTGCTCGGGGAACGGCGGCGGCGCGTACGCCCCTTCGCCCAACCCGCAGAACACACCGCAATCGATCGATGGCCTCCTGAGCACGAGCGAGTGGTCCGGCGTTGCACTCTCGACCCTGTTCGAGGAGGTGGGGGCGCACGCCGACGCGACGTGGTTCCTCGCCGAGGGATCCGACGCGGCGGTCATGGGCCGAAGCATCCCGATGGAAAAGGCGTGGGACGACGCCATGATCGCTTACGCCCAGAACGGCGAGGCGATCCGGCCCGAGCAGGGCTATCCCGCGCGGGTCTTCCTGCCCGGGTGGGAGGGCAACGCGAGCGTGAAGTGGGTGCGGAGGCTGGAGCTTTCCGATCGCCCCTCCATGTTCCGGGATGAGACCTCCAAGTACACGGATCCGCTGCCGGACGGGACGGCGCGGCAGTTCTCGTTCGTGATGGACGCGAAGTCGGTCATCACGTATCCGACCTATCCGCGTCGGCTGTCGGAGCCCGGATTCGTGGAGATCGCCGGCTACGCCTGGACCGGCCGGGGTTTGATCGAGCGCGTGGAGGTGAGCACCGACGGCGGCGACTCCTGGCACGACGCGGTGCTTCAGGAACCCGTGCTCCCCAAGTGTACGACCCGGTTCCGCTACGGGTGGGAGTGGGACGGCGGCCCGGCGCACCTGCTGAGCCGCGCGACCGACGAGACGGGCTACACGCAGCCGGTCCGCCAGCAGGTGCTCGACGCCCGCGGGCCGGGCACACGCTACCACTCCAACGCGATCCGCGGGTGGCGCGTGGCGAGTGACGGCTCGATCGAGTTCGCGCCGGTATGAGCGGCGCCAAGGTGGTCTCGCGGCTGCTGACGCTGGCGGCCCTCATGCCGGGGCTGGCGGCCTGCGGCGCGGACGAGGGCGGTCAGACGACCGAATCCGCCGACAGCTCCATGACCGTGACCATCGCCTCCGGCGACGACCAGCAGGTTACGGGGCGAGCCGGCGCGGCCGAGCCCGTGTACGGCTTCGGCACGCCCGCGACGGAATCGCAGATCGCCGCGTGGGACATCGACATCGGCCCCGACGGCGCGGGCCTGCCGCCTGGGCAGGGCACTGTCGCGGAGGGGCTCGAAGTCTGGGAGCGGCACCGCTGCATCCTCTGCCACGGGCCGACCGGGCGTGAGGGGCCGAACGACATTATCGCGGGCCGAATACCGGGAGACGAGTTCCCATTCGCCAACGACCGCAGTCTGCGTTCCACAGTCGGCAACTACTGGCCCTACGCGACGACGCTGTTCGACTACACCCGCCGCGCCATGCCCTTCGACCTTCCTGGAACGATGACGGACGAGGAGGTCTACGCGGTCGTGGGCGCCATGCTTTACTTCAACGACCTGCTGCCCGCGGACGCGGTGGTCGACGCCGCCACTGTCGTCGACACCCACATGCCGGCCCGCAACCGCTTCGTCCCCGACAACCGAACCGGCGGCCCCATCATCCGCTGAACCGCGCGGTTCTACACGAGTTCGATTCGGAGCCGCCGCCCGAGAGCCGCGATGTCAGCGGGTTGCCGGCCCGGCTTCGAAGCGTCCGGCCAGCAGGTATTGGTACAGTTTGAACGCGAGCCGCTCCTCCTGCTCCTCCAGCTGTCGCCGGGCAGCGGGCGTCAGCACCATCGTCTCGCAGGACTTGTCCGCGCTCACCGCAGGCGACTCCGCGTCGAGAGGGTCGACCGGCCAGATGGCATCGCCGGGGCCGTACTGACGGAAGCGCGTGCCCGCGGCATCGTGGGCGGAAGCCTGGCCGGACGTCACCAACTGCAGGCCCTCGCTCGGAACACCCACACCAGCCAGAGCCTCTCCCTCGGCGTAGTGGCGTGGTTTCAACCAGCTTCGAAGCTCGTCCATCAGGTCCTCGAAACGGGTGCGCCGCTCCAACAGGCTGTCCAGGTCATCGGCGGCGCGCTCCAGGATCGAGGCGCGATGCTCGTCAGCCATGCTTGCGGTCGCCTTCCACTCTTCGATGACGATGTCTTCGCAGTGTTCGAGCGCGCCGTCCGCATTCGGCTCGACCCGCAGCGCGGCGAACTCGGCGGGGGGCAGGTTGCGCTTCAACCCGGCCCTCACCTGCTGCGACGGGGCGCTCAGGACCACCTTCACACCGGCGCGGTTCGCCGACTGCGCGAACCTGGCAAGCACGTTCACCGCCGAGAGATCGAACCCGGAGACGTCCGTGAAATCCAGCATGACGCAGGCGGGACGCGGGTCGGCGCTCAACGACTCCCTGAGGTCATCGGCGAGAGAATACACGCTTCCGAAGAAGACATAACCGCGCAGGCTCCACCCCAGTACACGCTCGCCTTCCTCCTGGAGGATGACGCGATCCGGAACCGAACGCGCCCTGGTGCTCCGGCGTTCCCGCACCGTGAAGCGCGATCTGACGGGGTCCACGCGGCTCAGGCGCACAGCGAAGAACACGAGGGTGGCCACCATCCCGATACCCACACCCTCGAACAGCCCGAACACGACGGTGACGCCCGCGATCACCACGATGACGCCGTACTCGGTCCAGGGAAGACGCCTTCGGCTTCTCACCAGCCCCTGGTCCAGCATGCCGAGGCCGGCGAAGACCAGAATGCCTCCCACGAGCGATACCGGGATCAACTCCAGCATCCCGTCGCCCAGAAACAGGGCGGCTGCGATGACGAGGGCCGCGACGATCCCGGTGAGGCGGGTGGCGGCCCCGAAGAGTTTGCTGCGCAACGACGCGGGCACGATGATGCTCGCGGGGGTGCCGCCGCCGAGGCCTGCCACCACGCTCGCGAGCCCCGTCGCCCTGAACTCGCGGTTCCAGTCCAGGTCCTGGTTCGCGGCCATCTCGAGGCCGGCGATATTCATGATCACGACGATGAGCGCGATCAGCACCAGCATGAGCACGGCGGGGAACTGCATGGCCAGCGCGGTCCAGTCCACATACGCCAGGTCCGCGGGCCCGAGGGTTGGCCACAGGCTCGCTTCGGAGGTGCTCGTCAGCAGCAGGCCCGCCCCCCTGGCCGCGTCTCCTGAGATGCCGAGGAGGGCGAGCACCAGATGATATGCACCCACGGCAAACGTGACGCCGACAGGCAGGATGAGCGGACGGCCCCATCGCTTCATCGCCAGGTACAGGGCGATGCCGAACGCCACGCCGGGGCTCCACCTCCAAAGTTCCGGCGGCTGCACGAGCGCCGGAAGCGCGGTCCAGTCCAACGCCACCCCCATCAGCGACATGGCGGCCAGGCACACGGCGCCCCCGATGCCGGCCACGAAACCGGCCGCGACCGAGTAGGGGACGAAACGCACCAGGTTGGCGAGTCTGTATCGCCCGATCACGAGAAAGCCCGCGCCGGTGGCGACGGCGCCGATCACCAGCGCCCCAGCGGTAGTGACGAACAGGGCGTCGCCTTCGGCGCCCATCGTGGCGCCGACCTGTGCCATCACGATCACAAGCGCGGGAGACAGCCCCGATATCGCCCCGCGAAAACCTCCCCCGAGGGCGATGATGAAGCAGGCGGCGAAGTTGCCGAACAGGACCAGGCCGACGCCCTGGGAGGCATACGGAGCCAACGGCCCCGAGAATATCAGGCTCGCGTAGGCGACCTGGGCGACGAGCAGGGCGAGGCCCGAGGTGAAGCCGGCCGCCAGCGCCGGAACGGCCTTCGCCGAGACGGCATCCGCGCGAAGTTCCGACGCGAGACTCCGAAGCGGCGAGGTCACCGTCGCTACAGTTCGGCGGTGAGGTGGTCGCGGTAACCCTGGAGTTCGGCGCGCTCGTCTTCGGGTAGCGCGGGATGGGTGAGGTCGAGGGTGGCGAGTTGGTCTCGCACCAGTTGGGCTACGACGAGGCGCATGTACGGCTTCGAGTCGGCCGGGATCGCGTACCACGGCGCCCAGGGCCGCGCCGTCGCGTTGATGGCGTCCTCGTAGGCGGCCATGTAGTCGTCCCAATGCTGGCGTTCCTCGATATCTGCGCGGCTGAACTTCCAGTTCTTGTCAGGGCGGTCGATGCGTCGCAGGAAGCGGCGTGCCTGCTCCTCCTTCGAGATGTTGAGCCAGAACTTCAGGATCACGGTCCCGTTCCGCGCGAGGTGCGCCTCGTGGTCCCGGATCGACTGGTAGCGCTCCTCGCACCGTTCCATGATCGGCAGGCGCCGGGGGAGTTTCTGCCGCTCGAGGTACTCGGGGTGGACCCGCACGATGAGCACTTCCTCGTAGTAGCTGCGGTTGAAGATCCCGATCCGGCCCTTCTCCGGGAGCCGGCGCGTCGTGCGCCAGAGGAAGTCGTGCCGCGCCTCTTCGTTCGATGGCGTCTCGAAAGAGTTGATCCGGAATCCGGCCGGGTTCACGCCGGTCATGACGGCTCTGAGCGTCGAGTCCTTGCCCGCGGCGTCCATGGCCTGAAAGACGAGCAGCACCGCGTAGTGGCGGTGCGCGTGCAGCCGTCGCTGAAGCCGCGAGACCTCGCGCACCGTGCGCTTCAGCCCCTTCTTCATCGCGGCCTCGGCCGGCGCGTCGGGGGGCGGCGCCGTTACCGCCCGAGAGATGTCGAAGTCCCCGTCGTAGCCGATCCTGAACGGGCTCTCGGGCGGCGAGAAATCGATCATGCGAGGCGGCTCGGCGCGCCTGATCTCAGAACCGCGAACTGCGCAGCCAGGTGTCGGCGCGGACCCAGTAGCGGTCGAACTCGCGGCGGGCTTCCTGCGCCTGGGCCGTCTTCTTCTGCGCGTCGAGCGCCTGCATGAGGCCGAACCATGCCCAGCCCTGGTTGGGCAGATCCTCGAGCGCATCGCGGTACACCTGCTCCGCGTCCGCGGCCCGGTCGTTCTCAAGCAGGATCGCACCGAGCGTGTGGCGAACCGGCATGTGCCACGCGCGTGGCTCCGAGTAGATCAGTCCGTCTTCCTTCTCGATCCCGTGCTTGAGCGCCGCCACGGCTTCTTCGGCCTTCCCCTGCGCGTGCAGGATCTCTCCCGCGAGAATGGAGCGCGGGAGCGCGACGACGTCGGCGAGCGGGCTGTAGCGGAAGGTGGCGGAGGGATCGGCGTCGTCGAGCACCTGGTCGATCTCCGCGAGGTGGTCCTGCGCGACGTCGACGTGCCCCATCCGGAGGTAGGCCAGACCGCGAGAGAAGCTCCACGCCACGAGTTCCATGGGCTCGTCCGATTTCGGGCCGCTGCCCGCCAGAATCTCGCTCCAGCGGCCGAACGCGGCGTAGGTGAGCGGGATGTAGGCCGCCCACGGGCCGCGGTGTCCCGCCAGGTCCTTCGCCGCCTGGATCGCGACGGCGCTCTGCCCGTCCATCACGGCGGCATTGAGCAGCATGTGCAGGTTGTGCGAGGGATAGACCCCCGGAGGCCCGCCGTGCTCCGCCTTCTGGTCGGCATGCCACGCCTGCTGGTTGCCGCGCACCGCGTCGCCCCAGCGGCCGATGTTCATGTAGATGTGCGTCGGCATGTGGTGGATATGGCTCACCGCGATCTGGCTGCCGAGGTGGTCCGAGCACGCCTCGGCCAGGCCCGGTTCCTGCGACGCCTCCACAAGGTGGATGTAGAGGTGGCAGGCGCCGGGGTGGCGGATGTCGCGCGCCAGGACGGTCTCGAGGATGGGCCGGATCTTCTTCACATCCTTCGCCTCGAGATCGACATCGCCGCGGCGGGGCCGAAGGAGCATCCAAGCCTCGGCCTGCAGCGTGAGCACATCCAGATCATCCGGGTAGCGCGCCGCGACCTTGTCCATCTCGCGCGCGTACAGCGTGTCGAGCATGCGCCGACGGGAACGCTCGGGGTCGGCCTCGAAGCGCACGGCGAAGGCGTCGATCAGTGCCTGCTCGACCTCGGTCGCACTCGACTTGTGCTCCAGCGCCTTCTGCATGGCGGCGTGGGCCGAACGCTCGTTGCCGGGGGACATGCCGCCGTTGAGATACGGCGCCAGCGACCACGCCTCGCCCCAGTAGCAGGAGGCGCACTCCGGGTCCGCCTCGTGCGAGGCGCGGAAGGATTCCTCGGCGATCGATGTCCCGAAGGCGAACATGAACAGGAGGCCTTCGTCGAAGTACGCCTGCGCCTTCTCCGACTGCGTGGTGATCGGGCGCGCGTGCGGCCCCAGGTTCCCGTACAGCGGGGTCCCGTTGCCACCGCCGTTCCCCGCCTGGGTCGCGCCGGCCATGGAGGCGCCCGCCATTTGCGGCGCGTCACGCCCCCCGCTGCTACACCCGGCCATAAGAACCGCCAGACACACCGCCAACATCAGATCGCGTCGCCGCATCGGACTTCCTCCTCTAGATCACCGGGCCCGCCGCGCACACTTCCGGCGGACAGTCGTCTTCGTATCCCTTGAAATTCTCGTGGAAGAGCCGGGCGAGATCGGCGGCTTTTTCGTCATACGCCGCGGCGTCCGGCCACGTGGCCCGCGGCCGCAGGATCTCGCTCGGCACTCCCGGCACCTCCGTCACGACATGGACCCCGAACACCGGGTCCGGCTCCGTCGGCGCGTCGGCCAGTTCGCCCGCGTGGATGGCGTCGACCATGCGGCGCGTGGCGGGCAGATCGATCCGCGAGCCCACTCCGAACGGCCCACCGCTCCACCCCGTGTTCACGAGCCACACGTTCACGCCGTGCTCGCGCATCCGGTCCGCCAGCAGCCGCGCGTACTTCGCTGGGTGCCACACGAGGAACGGCCCGCCGAAGCAGGGCGAGAACGTCGCCACCGGATCCGTGACGCCGACCTCCGTGCCCGCGACCTTCGCCGTGTACCCGCTGATGAAGTGGTACATGGCCTGCTCGGGCGTCAACCGGCTCACCGGCGGCAGCACGCCGAACGCGTCGGCCGTGAGGAAGATCACGTCCGTCGGGTGCCCCGCCACGCACGGCACCTTCGCGTTCTCGATGAACTCGATCGGGTAGCTTCCGCGCGTGTTCTGGGTGATCGAGGAGTCCGACCAATCCACGCTCCCATCGTCGCGCAGGACCACGTTCTCGAGCACGGCGCCGTAGCGGAGCGCTTGGTAGATGTCGGGTTCCTTCTCCTCGGAGAGATCGATCGTCTTGGCGTAGCAGCCGCCCTCGATGTTGAAGATCCCCGAGTCCGTCCAGCAGTGCTCGTCGTCGCCGATCAGGAGCCGGTGCGGGTCGGCCGAGAGCGTCGTCTTCCCCGTCCCCGACAGACCGAAGAGGAGCGAGGAAGCCCCGGTCTTCGGGTCGGTCGTCGCCGAACAGTGCATGGAGAGCACGTCCCGCTTCGGCATGAGGTAGTTCATGATCGTGAACACGCCCTTCTTCATCTCCCCCGCGTACTCGGTCCCGAGGATGCAGGCCTCGTTGTCGGCGAAGGAGAGGTCCACGCTCGTACCCGAAGTCACGCCCTCCACGGACGGGTCGGCCGCCTCCTGGCCCGCGTTGTAGACCACGAAGTCGGGCTCGCCGAACGCCGCCAACTCCGCAGACGTGGGGCGGATGAGCATGTTGTGCATGAAGAGGGCGTGATACGGGCGGTTGCAGATGATCCGGACGTTGAGCCGACAGGCCGGATCCCAGCCCGCGAATCCGTCGATGACGTAGAGAAGGTCCTGCCGGTTGAGGAAGGCGCGCGCCCGGGCCCTGTTCTGCAGGAAGCTCTCGCGCTCGAGGGGGAAGTTGACCGGCCCCCACCACACGTCGCACGCCGTTTCCGGATCACGCACCACGTGCTTGTCATTGGGAGAGCGACCCGTCTTGGCCCCGGAGAAGGCCACGAGCGCTCCGTTGGCCGCCTTGATCGCGCCGGGTTCGCGTCCGCTCAGGGCATCGGCGTAGATCTCTTCCACCGGAGGATTACGCTTGATGCGGGTGACGGTGATGCCGTGCGCGCTGAGGTCCATGGTGCCGATTTCGGCTGTCGTAGTCGTCATGTGTCGTCGTCGCCATATTCCGGGGAGGGCCGACACCACGGCGACGAGCCCACGAATCGGGGACGGGCTCCCAGCGCCGTACGGAATCGGCGCCGACCGTCCGATTCACGAGCAAGCGGTTAAAATAAGCCTTCAGAGTTGAGATGACTACTGAAACGGGGGACATCCTCATGAGCGGCCTCACACAATCCTACATCTCTCGCGGGCTCGCGCTCGTCCTGTGCGGCTTGGCGTCGGCCGGGGCGACGCCAACGACGGCGACGGCGGCTCAGGAGGCGGACGACCCGCCGTGGCGCTGGTCCGAGGCGCGGGTGTTCGAGGCCGTGAACCGGGTGCGCGCCGGCCGCGACCTCAACCCGGACTCATGGCCGGACGGCGGGCGGGTCGCCGTGCTGCTCTCCTTCGACGTGGACAACGAGACGGTCTGGCTGCGCAACGGCGACACGAACGTGGGCGGACTCTCGCAGGGCGAATACGGCTCCCGCGTTGCCCTCGGCCGCGTCGTGGACCTCCTCGATGAGTACGAGATCGCCGCCTCGTTCTTCGGCCCCGCCCTCAGCTTCACCCTCGCGCCGCACCAGATCGGGATGATCCAGGCTTCCGGTCGGCACGAGATCGGGGTCCACGGCTGGATCCACGAGCGCAACGCGACGCTCCCGCGCGAGGAGGAGGAGCGCCTCCTGCGCATGGCGGTGGAACGCATGACCGAGTTGATAGGCGAACGTCCGGTCGGCTACCGCGCCCCGTCGTGGAACTTCAGCGACGCGACGCTCGACCTCCTGCTGGAGATGGATTTCCTGTACGACTCATCCCTCATGGCGGACGACCGGCCCTACGAGATCAACGCGAACGGCCAGCCCACGGGCCTCGTCGAACTCCCGGTGGACTGGATCCTCGACGACGCGCCGCTCTTCAATCCCCTGGGCGACCGCTACGCCAACCCGCGCGAGGTCCTGCAGGTGTTCAAGGACGAGTTCGACGTGGCGTACGAGGAGGGGACGATGTTCCTCCTCACCATGCATCCGCACTACATCGGGCACCGCTCGCGGATCGTCATCCTGCGCGAACTCATCGAGCACATGCGGTCGAAGCCGGGCGTGTGGTTCGGCACGCACCGCGACGCCGTCGAGTGGGTGCGCGCCCAGGCATCGATGCCCTAGCGCACGGTCCGTCGCGTCCGGCCTGCCCGGCCGGAGTCAGCGGGGAGAGGGCGCCTCCTCCAGCAGGTCCAGGATGAAGGCGAACTCCAGGGCGAGTTCCTCGTACTGGCGGTCCCGGCCGGAGCCGCCGCCGTGGCCGGCGTCCATGTGCGTCTTGAGGAGCAGGCGGTTCTCGTCCGTCTTCGTCGCGCGCAGCTTCGCGACCCACTTCGCGGGCTCCCAGTACTGTACCTGCGAGTCGTGGAGGCCCGTCGTGACGAGCATGTTCGGATAGTCCTTCGGCTCCACCTGGTCGTAGGGCGAGTAGGAGAGCATGTAGCGGTACGATTCGAGGTCACGCGGATCGCCCCACTCGTCCCACTCGAACGTGGTGAGCGGGATCGACTCGTCCAGCATCGTGGTCACGACGTCCACGAAGGGGACGTGCGCGACCACGCCGCGGAACAGTTGCGGACGCATGTTCACCACCGCCCCCATGAGGAGGCCCCCCGCGCTGCCGCCGCGGGCGAACAGCTTCTCCGGGCTCGTGTAGCCTTCCGCGACCAGGAAGTCCGCCACGTCCACGTAGTCGGTGAAGGTGTTCTTCTTATTGAACATCTTCCCGTCCTCGTACCACGCCCGGCCCAATTCCTGTCCGCCGCGGATATGGGCGATCGCGTACACGAACCCGCGGTCGAGGAGGCTGAGGCGGGTGGAGGAGAAGGTGGGCTCCATGCTCGCCCCGTATGAGCCGTAGGCGTAGAGAAGGAGCGGGTTGTCGCCGTCCTTCTCCAGACCTTGCCGGTAGACGAGGGACACCGGGACTTCCACGGCGCCGTCGCGGGCGGGGGCGTGCAGCCGCTCCACCACATAGCCCGTCCGGTCGTAGCCGCCGAGGACCTCGTCCTCCTTGAGCAACGTGCGCTCGCGGGTGGACATGTCGTAGTCGTACACGGCCCGCGGCGCAGAGAGAGAGGTGTACCCGTAACGCAGGATGTTCGTGTCCGGCTCGGGGTTGGCGGACAGAGAGGCCAGGTAGGCCGGCTCGTCGAACGCGATCTCGTGCTCCTCCCCTTCCCACGCACGGACGCGCAGGCGGGTGAGTCCTCCCGCGCGCTCCGAGAGGACGAGGTAGTTCCGGAACAACTCGAACCCCTGCAGGAAGACGTCGCTCCGGTGGGGGACGACCGTCTCCCAGTTGCCCGTCGCCGTCGCAGCCACGGGCGTGCGCATGAGCTTGAAGTTCTCGGCCCCTTCGAGGTTCGTGCGGATGTAGAAGTGGTCCCCGAGGTGGTCGAAACGGTGTTCGTGTCCGCGCTCGCGGGGGAGGAACAGGGTGAACTCGCCCCCGGGATCCGTCGCGTCGAGGAAGCGGTGCTCGTCCATGACGGTGTGGGAGGAGGAGATGACGATGTACCGCTTCGACTTCGTCTTCCGGACGCGTGAACTGAACTCCTCGTCATCCTCCTGATAGACGAGCACGTCGTCCGCCGGATCGGCGCCCACGCGGTGGCGATAGATCTGGTACGAGCGCAGCGTCCCCGGATCCCGCTTCGTGTAGAAGAGCGTCCGGTTGTCCTCGGCCCACACCATGTTGCCGGAGGCGCCCTCGATGGACTCCGGGTAGTCCTCACCCGTGTCGAGGTTCCGGATCCGGATCGTGTAGATCCGGCGCCCGCGGGTGTCCTCGGCCCACGCCATCATGTCGCCCGCGGTGCTGACTTCGGGGAAGGCGGCGTAGTAGTCGTGCCCCTCGGCGTACGCGTTGACGTCGAGGATGACCTCCTCGTCCGCGTCCAGCGACCCGCGCTTCCGGGCGTGGATGGGGTAGTCGCTGCCGTCCTCGGTGCGGCTGTAGTAGAAGAAGTCGCTCTCCTTCACCGGCACCGAGAGGTCGGTCTGCTTGATCCGGCCCTTGATCTCGTCGAACAGCTCAGCCTGGAGATCCTCGGTGTGCGCCATCAGGGCGCCGGTATAGGCGTTCTCCTCCTCCAGATACTCGATGACGGCGGGGTTGTCGCGCTGGTTCAGCCAGTAGTAGTTGTCGATCCGCGTGTGCCCGTGCGTCTCGAGTTGTTCCGGAATCACGCGCGCGACGGGCGGCGTGACCCCGGCGTCGGCCGGGGATTCGGCGGCGGGGGCGGCACCCTCCCCGGTGCAGCCGGCGGCCTGGACGCTCACTGCGAGTAGCGCCGCGGTGAAGAGGAAACGGTTCCGGCACGCTGCGTTCGCTCGCGGCATCGATGACTCCTTCGTGAGTGGGTGCTCTTCAGCAGCTCTGGGCCTCCATGATCCTGGCCGGCGTCTCCGACTTCGTTCGGAAGGGGTTGATCACACGGAGGCCGCCGAAATCATGTCCGTGCTGCAGGTCTTCGGTCAGGAGGATTGAACACTCGCACGATTGCGCGGCGGCCACGATGAGCGCGTCCCACCAGGATATGGAGTGACGATCCTGCAGTAACCAGGCGCGTTCCAGAATCCGTGTATCGGTCGCCACCGGCCGCCACGCAGTGAGATCGCGAACGATTTCACGAACTTCGGGGGGGTCGAACGCGAGACGCCCCTTCCGGGTGAGGGTCACGTAGAGTTCCTGAAGAACCTGAAAGCTCAGGCGTCCGGTGCGCGAACGCACGAGGAAAGCGATCCATTCCTCGGCGCAAGCCTGCTTCGTGAGATCGCTCTCATCATGCCGGTAGACGAAAATGTTCGTGTCAACGAAGACCTGAGCGATCATATAGCTCCTCTCGAGTGGGCCTGCGGCCTTCGGGCCAGTCGATCTTGCGAGGCTTCCGAGCGAGGTAACGCTTCATCGCGACCTCGTAGTCGTCCTCTCGGCGGCGCGTCCGTTCCAGTAGCTCGCAGATCCACCTGGAGACGCTCCGGTCGTCCTCGGCCGCCTTGACCCGTAGCCACCGGGCAACATCTTCGGGCAGTGTGATGGTGATGTTCTTCACGTCCTTCTTGCTCCTTCTCCTCAAGCGAAAACGCAGCACGATTATCGTGAAACACGAAAACCGTGTCAAGAACACTGGAGCGCTGGCGGCGCTGTTTCTGTCGCTCTGGACAGGGTTCGCGTGCTCTCCGGCGCCGGTCGCGGACCGCGGAGCCGATGCCGTTTATCCGGGCGCGTCGTGGGACCGGATCGCGGATCCGGCGGCCGCGGGGTTTTCGCCTGAGGCGCTGGAGGCGATTCACCCCTACGTGGACGGGATCAACACGTCGGCCGTGATGGCCGTCGTCGGGGGACGTGTGCTGTTCGAACACGGACCCGTGGATTCGCTCAGCTACCTCGCGTCGGTGCGGAAGAGCATTCTCTCCATGCTGTACGGCTACTACGTGGAGGACGGGACGATCGACCTCGAACTCACGCTCGAGGAGTTGGGCATGGACGATGTCCAGGGTCTCCTCCCGATCGAAAAAAGCGCCCGGGTCCTGGATCTTGTCACAGCGCGTTCCGGCGTCTATCACCCGGCCTCAAACGCGGGGGACAACCTCGCGGATGCGCCGCCCCGGGGCTCACAGGAGCCGGGCACGTACTACCTGTACAGCAACTGGGACTTCAACGCGTCGGGCGCCGTGTTCGAGCAGCTCACGGGCCGCAACATCTACGACGCGCTCGAAACCGATCTCGCGCTGCCGCTCGGGTTCGAGGACTGGGACCGCTCGATCCACCGCAAGTCGGGAGACGCGACACGGTCGCGCAACCTCGCCTATCACATGACGCTCTCGACCCGCGACATGGCCCGCATCGGCCACCTCATGCTGCTGGGCGGCGTGTGGGGGGAGGAGCGGGTGCTGCCGCAGGGGTGGGCCGAGCGCATCACGAGCGTGGTTACGCCGTCGGAGGAGATGAATCCGGAGGGCCTGCGTGGCGGCGAGTTCGGCTACGGCTACATGTGGTGGGTGTGGGACGGACCCGCGGTGCCGGAGGGGTTCGAGGGCGCCTACAGCGGGAGGGGAGCGTACGGCCAGTTCATCACCGTCATCCCCTCGCTGGATATGGTCGTAGCACACAAGACGGTGCCGGACGCCCGCACACCGTGGGACAACTACATGGGCATCCTCACGCGCCTCGTCGAAGCCCACTGCGGCGAGGACTGCTGAGCAGGCGTCGCCTTCAGACGTCCCATTCCACCCACAGGGTTTTGGGCTTGCGGAACTCGTAGCCATACGGGGCGCTGGGGCGGTCAGGGTCAAGGCGCAGGGCGGGACAGCGGGCCCAGAGCGTCTCGAGGACGACGCGGGTTTCGAGCCGGGCGAGGGGGGCGCCGAGGCAGAAGTGGCGGCCCACCGCGAACGACAGGTGGTCTCCGGCGTTCCGGCGGGTCACCTCGAAGCGGTCGGGGTCCTCGAAGTGAGCGGGGTCCCGGTTCGCGGCGCCGAGCATGCAGTGGACCACCTCCCCTTCGGCGATGCGCACGCCATCGATCTCGGTGTCGCGCGTGGCGTGGCGGGCTGCGGACTGGACGGCAGGTTCCCAGCGCAGCGTCTCCTCTATCGCCAGGTCGAGGGCGGCAGGACTGGCCCGTGCGGTCTCGAGTTGCTCAGGGTGGGACAACACGGCGCACACGGCATTCGCGATCATCGACTCGGTGGTCTCGATCCCGCCGAACAAGATGATCAGCGAGTTGGAGCGGATCTCGACCGCCGTGAGCGGGTCGACGCGGTCGCACACCAGGTCGGCGAGGAGTGATCCGTCCGGTTCTCGAGCAAGGTCCTCGAGGATCGGTTCGAGCGCCCGGCCGTACGCGTCGGCCGCCCCCTTTCCCGCCGCCCGCAGCTCCGGATCGTCAGCGAAGTTCGCCAGCGCCCGGGCGAAGTGTTCGTACCACTCGTTCACGCGTCCCATCTCGCTCAGCGGAATCCCGAGCACCGAGAGTACGGAGTGGAGCGCCACCGGTCGCGCCACCTCCGTCCGTACTTCCCCGGCGTACCGCCCTCCCGAGCCCAGGGCCCGGACGAGCCGTTCGACTTCCGCCGTCAGGCGCGGCAGCGACGCCGACTCGAGACGGGCTGCGTGGAACGGAGGCAGGCACTTCCGCTTGTAGCGGACCTGCGTCGGACCCTCGGTCGTCATCATGTGGACGCCGAACATGTCGTGGATAGTGGAGGGCGCGTCGGTGGTGAAGAGATCCGGGTCCCGGAGCACGGCAAGCACGTCGTCGCGCCGCGTGAGGAACCAGCGTCCGATCTCCGGCACCCAGGTGACGGGCTCCGCCGCCCGCAGCTTCGCAAAGATGGGATAGGGATCGACCGCGAGATCCGCGAGCCGGACGCGCGCACCGAGCGGAAAGCGGTCGGCCTTCAGATCCCGGACCACATCAGCAACGCGAAGCCGATGAAGAGCGCGTATATGCCGCCCACGCCGGCGACGATCCAACGCCCCCGCCCTCGGTATCTGCGGAAGAGGAAGACGGAGACCGCCAGGACGAGGACGACCTCGCCCAGGGCGGCGTACCCTCCGTAGTGCGCCGGATCCCAGTACGACACGGGACTCGTGAAGCGCCAGTCGGTGAAGGGGAAGAAGTGGCGGTGCGCGTCCTCCCTGTGCAGCGGGAGGTCTCCCAGCGCATGGAGGATCATGCTCGCGACGAACAGGGCCGGTGCCGTACGCCATCCCCCTCGCAGCCCGCTCGCCACGCCCGACTCAGGACCGAGGCCGGCAGAGGCCGTCCGGCGGCCGAAGAGCACCACCAGCCCGAGCGCGAGCACCAGCAGCGGGATCGAACTCGGGATGTCGAACACAACCTGCCAGCCCGGGTCGAAGTAGCGCTCCGACCAGATCCGCCCCTCAGATACCCCGCGCACGAGCCGTTCCCAGACGTAGAAGACGAGCATCGGGGCGTCCGGGGCGACGGCCCCGAGCACGACGGGCAGCGCGTTGCGCTCGGACCGCCCCAGTACGAGCAGGTTGAGCGCGGCGTGCCCCGGTGTCGTCAACCCTGGGCTCTTTCCGCAGGCGAGTCCGCCCTCAGACGCCCGCTCCGCGCTTCAGGCGCTGCAGGTGCTGGCGGCGGAACTTCGCCACCTTCGGCGCCACGACGGCCTGGCAGTACGGCTGGGTCGGATTCCGATTCAGGTAATCGTCGTGGTAGGCCTCGGCCGGATAAAACGTCTCCAGCGGCGCGATCTCGGTCACGATGGGGTCGGGCCAGATCCCGGCCGCGGTGACCTCTTCGACCTTCCGCTCGGCGGCCGCCCTCTGGCCATCGCTCTCGTGGAAGATCGCCGAGCGGTACTGCGTCCCGACGTCCGCGCCCTGCCGGTTGAGCGTCGTCGGATCGTGGATCGTGAAGAAGACGTCCAGAAGATCATCGAACGAGACGCTGTCGGGGTTGAAGGTGACGCGCACGACTTCGGCGTGCCCGGTGCGTCCCGTGCATACCTGTTGGCAGGTGGGATTCTCGTCATGCCCACCCGCGTAACCGGACTTCACGCCGTGGACGCCTTCCAGAAGTTGATACACGGCCTCGAGGCACCAGAAGCACCCCCCGGCCAGAGTCGCGGTCTCGGTTCTCTCACTCATCTATTGTCATCCCTCTCTACCGGGTCAGAATCGGTCAACTTCCGTTGTCGGTGGCGGTGGTCGTGGTGCGCTTCTGTTCCTCGACCATCTCGGCGACGTCGGCGAGCAGTTGCTTCGCGTCGTAGACGATGCCGTCCTTGATCGTGTACAGGATGCCGCCGACCGTCTCCACCTCTCCCGACTCGTCGTTCAGGCGCCGCGCGCCAGTGCCGTACAGGACCTTGAGGTTCCGGATCGGGTTCTCGTCCACGATCACCAGGTCCGCCAGCAGGCCGGCCCGGACGACGCCGAACTCGATCGGGCGGCCGGTCGGCTTGAACAGCGTCTCGGCGGCGTGCATGGTCGCGGCGCGGATCACCTCCAGCGGATGGAACCCGGCGTGCTGCAGAAGTTCCATCTCCTGGATCGTGGAGAAGCCCATGAGGTTGTAGATGTAGCCCGCGTCCGAACTCGCCGTGACGCGGCCGCCCATGTTCTTGTAGTCGTTGAGCAGGTCGTGCCACACCTCGAGGAAGTCGCGCCAGGCGACCTCTTCCCACGTCGTCCAGTCGAAGTAGTACGAGCCGTGGTCCTCGCGGTTCGCCTCGTAGAACTCCCACAGCGTGGGCAGCGTGTACGTCTCGTGCCACGGCGCGTACATCTGGTCGTCCACGTCCCAGCTCGCCTGGTAGACTTGAGCTTTCGAATTTACATATCGTTGTGATCGTTCAGCTTACGGGATTCGACGGGCGGATTCCCTCTGTTTCGTTCCCGCCGATTGGGGCTGGGTCAGCCGCGGACCCTCGGGCGGCTGTCCAAAGCCTTCCTGAGTTGTCCCGCATCGGCTTGCTGATAGCAGCGGAGCACCGTCTGGGCCTCCTTCCAGCCGCCCAGTTCGCACAGCACCTTTAGGGGCAGGTCCATCAGATCGCTGGCAAATTTGCGCCTGAGCGAGTGCCAGCCCCGCCGTGCCTTCGGCTCCAGTCCCGCGAGCCGCTCCGCCTTGTGCCACCACGCACCCGCCCGCCCGCGGCTGATGCTCGCCAAGGGATCCCGCGACGCGGGCAGGACCGGCGTCTCCCCGTTCCCGGGGTTCGCTTCCCGCGCCTCCTCCAACACCGCTACCGCCTCGTCGGTCATCGGGGCGACGTGCTCGTAGCCTGTCTTCTCGTGCTCCGCGCGCCACCGGATGGTCCTGCCCTCGATGTCGATATCCGTCCACCGCAGGTTGCGGATGGCCCCGATCCTATGGCCGGTTTCGTGGGCGAGCACGAACGCGACGTGGAACCTCCAATCGACCTGCCGGGACACCCCGAGCATCGCCTGGTACTCCTCCTCGGAGAGAACGACCCGGGCGGGGTTCTTCTCCTTGGGCGTCTTCAGGCCCCTCAGCGGGTTCGAGTCGAGAAGGAGCCTCCCCTCCTCGTCTCTGGACTTCGTCGCCCAGTTGAGCACCGCGAGCAGGAACTTCAGGTCCAACTCGATGGTCCGGTCGGACACGGGCTTCCCGCTCGGTCCGATCCTGCCCGCCCTGCGCTCCCGTATGAACCAGTCCCAGTCCCTCCGTGACAGCGTCTCGGGTCTCCGCTCCCGCCCGAGGAAGTCGAGGAACATCGCCGTCGCCGTCCCGTCGTGCCTGCGGCCGGTCACGCCCTTCGTGGGCGTCACCTCCTCACCGTAGATGTCAAAAAGCCGTTCCATCGTGAGCGGCTCGGGCTCGGCTTCCGCCTTGCCGTTGGGCGTGTCGATGAAGCCTGCGGCGAACTGATCCGCCTGGCTCTTCGCGCGCGCCCAGTCGCGGTGTCCGAGGGACCGGGTGCGCCTGCGCCCGTTCTCTCGCCACTCGATCTGGAAGATGCCGGTCTTCGGGTCGGGAAAGATCCTGACCCGGTTGCGGCCCCATTCTCCGGCGCCGTAGGAGCGCCGGCTTCGTTTCGTGCGTGCCATCGTTCGATACCTCCGATTCGATGGACTGCACGATCTGCGCCATTGAAACCTCGCGCCGCTCGGGCGCGTCGTCCAGAGTTGGCGGCCCGGTGCGCTTTCGCGCGGGTGCGCCACGGGGGCGTTGGTTTCTGCGGTTTGTTGAGGAGCCAGATGTGTTTTCGCTTTACGAAAACCTCTGGCCGGGGGGGGGGCGCCCCCGGACCCCCGAACGACATTCCGCGCGCCACCGAAAGGAGGCCGCCCGACATGGCCCGTCCCCGGAAGCCCGAGGCCGAGCGCAGGACCCGCACGATCGGCGTGCGCGTCACGACCGCGGAAGCCGCCGAGATCGCCGAGCGGGCCGGGGCGGTCCGCATGACGAGGGGCGGCTACTTGCGCCGCAGGGCGCTGGGGCAGCCGGTTCGCGAGGCGGCCGTTCACCGTCTCGGCGCTCGGGAGCGGGTCGAACTCCACCGGATCGGCGTCAATCTGAACCAAATCGCCCGCGCCCTGAACTCCGGTGCTTCTGCGCCGCCGGGGACTCTGGAGGCGGTCGGGCGGGTGGGCGAGCTTGCGGCCGATCTCCTGAGCGGCGAGGCGCCGGACCGGTGATCCCGAAGATCAACAGTCTGGGGCGCTCGTTCGCCGGTGCTGCGGCGTACTGTCTGCACGATTCCCCGACGCCGGACGACCGGAGTCCGGAGACCTCGGAGCGGGTCGCGTGGGCCGATACCCGCAACCTCGCGACGTTTCGGCCGGAGCGGGCCGCGCGGCTGATGGCAGCGACGGCGAAGGCGGCCCCCGACCTCAAGCGGCTGGCTGGCGGGTCGCCAGGGGGGCCGAAGCTGGCGAAGCCGGTGCTGCACTACTCGCTCAGTTGGGCGCAGGACGAGACGCCGGATCGGAGGGAGATGAGCCGCGCGGTGGACGGGAGCCTGGAGGTGCTGGGGCTGGACGGCCACGAGGCGCTGGTCGTCGCGCACGACGACACCCGGCATCCCCATGTCCATGTGGTCGCCAACCGTGTCGATCCGGAGACCGGGAAGGCGGCGAAGCTGGGCAACAGCAAGCGCGCCACTGGTGCGCGCGTCCGCCGCGAGGGGTTGCAGCCCGGGCGGGCGAGGCGGGCAAGGGGGCCGCGCGATGAGGAGCGCGTCGACATGGAGGCATGGCGGCGCGCCGAGGCTGAGGCTTGGGAGACGGTCGCGGGCGGGCGCGAGAGGGGCCTCCAGCACCTCGAGAGCCGGGCGCGCAAGGAATGGGCCGAACTGCTCAAGCGGCAGGAGGAGATGCGGCAGCGGCTCGACCGGGAGAGCCGCACCGTGCTCGGGCGGCTCCGGATCTGGCGGCTCGATCGCTCACTCAGGGAACTGGCCGGGGCAATCCGGGGCCGGGAGGATCTGGTCGAGGGCTGGCGCGAGGATCTCGACCGGTACCACAGGGACGAGCGGGCGGAGTTGGGCAAGGCACACGGCGAGAGAGCCCGGGAGATCGAGCGCCGTGGGCACAAGTTCTATCGAAGTAGGCTGGTAGACGCGGAGCGGAACGCATGGGCGGTGCGGGAGACGATGAGGGAGCGCGAACAGACCCGGGCGCGGGAGCGGGAGCGCTGCCAGACCATCACCCGCATCGTTGTACCGCCCCCGCCCCGGCCCAGAGGCCCCGAGCGGGGCGGCGGAGGGTTCGAGCGGTGACGCTCCGAATCCTCGCCCATGGCAACGCGGATCGTCCGGAAACGGCCGATCCAGAGCGGTTTCGGTTCATGTACAGGCTCTAAGGATCGCCCAGAATCGACGATCTCGGGCCTCCGAGGGTAAAAGGGGTCGGGTGCGAATCGGGGTCCAGCACAGCATCGACGAGGAACTCCCGGCGCAGGTGAGGCATACCGTTTCCTGCCGGGGACAGCCCACATAGAGCTTGCCGCAGGACCCACACCGGCGTTTCCTAGCCTGCGGGGGCCGCTTCGACACCTTAGCTGTCTGGAGGCCGGGGCACTTGGAGGTCCTTGCAGATCTTTCTCGCGAGATCCCGGTTGATCTCGGTGTGCCGGGGAATGGTCGAAACCTTCTTGGCCGACCGGTTGATGTAGAGGGTGTGGTTTCCGCCCTCGAGCATGAAGACGCAGCCGTGCCGTGCAAAGTGCCGCAGCAAGTCCCGGCGCTTCTCGCCGTGACGGTGATGGGCTCTCTGATGACCGCGCCGCCGGCGGCGTCTTCACGAGCCATTTCCCAGTTGGCTTCGATCACCATGGCGACGGCTTCGCGAAGACTCGACCGAGCTTCTTCGAGGGAAGCACCTTGAGTGTTGGCACCGGGAAACTCCTCGATGAAGGCGATGTAGCCTTCAGGAACTTTCCGGAACACCGCCATGCATTGCAGGTCCACAACTGACCTCCGCGATCTGAGTTGCCGACTACGTGGTGCGGATCGGGTGGGGATTCATGGTCCATTGACTCTACCGAATAACCGGTTTCGCTGCTACTTGCGCGCCGAATCGCAAGCGTCCGCTGAATAGGGATTGACCGGTCAGCTCGCCCCGCCTCTGGTCTGTCAATGGGCATTGAAAGCGTCAGGGTCCGAGCGGCAACAACGGGTCGGCGCATCGGAGGGAGGTTCGCCCGCCTGCTCGCAGTCGGTGAGGCTGACGGTCGAGAGGCTGTGCCGCTTGCCCGCGAGTGGCGACGACACGCCGATGACGGGCATCGCACGGATTGCGCCCGGAACCTCTCATGGTCACCCTTGGAATTTGCCTTTGACGCAACCTTGGCTCATTATTTCATATGAGTGTGGGAAAAGTCGGCCGGCCGACACGAAAGTTGACAAGGACATGCGTGTTGATTACTCACGTCAGCGTTTAAACGAGCCGAGCCGAGCCGAGCCGAGCCGAGCCGAGCCGAGCCGAGCCGAGCCGAGCCGAGCCGAGCCGAGCCGAGCCTTAAGCCCCGGACTGGCGTCCGCTTCAGCCGAGGCGCATTTCCCCGCGCGTCGGCGCTTTTCTTTGGCTCCCTCGCTGTTCGGGATGGATGAGGTTCGGTAGAGTGGCGGGGGCCGGCGGTGGTGGCCGCCGGTGCCCGTGCTGGTCCGTGACGCGCTCGGTGGCCTCCGGGACCGGTCGATGCGGTTGGGGGAACTCGGAGCGGCCGGGCGGGACGGCGGCATGGCGGAGCGGGGACTGTTCGAGCGGGCGCTGGGGCTTCAGTGGCCGTGGCGGGTGAAGCGGACGGAGTTCGACGCGGCGGAGTGCCGCTTGGACCTGCTATCTGGACTTCGAGCCGGGCGGGACGTTCGACTGTCCCTCGTGCGGGCGCGGGGGCTGCAAGGCGCACGACGCGAGCCCGAAGCGCTGGCGGCACCTGGACTTCTTTCAGCATCGGGCCTACCTGCACGCGCGGGTGCCGCGGTTGAGGTGTCCGGCGTGCGGGGTGAAGCAGGCGAAGGTGCCGTGGGCGGAGCCGGGCTCGGGCTTCACGCTGTGGTTCGAGGCGCTGGTGGTGGCCCTGGCGCGGGAGATGCCGGTCAGGGCGGTGGCCCGCCTGACGGGCGAGCACGACACGCGGCTGTGGCGGCTTCTGAAGCGCCGCGTGGGCCGGGCGCGGGCGGAGGCGGACTTCTCGTCGGTGCGCGCGGTGGCCGTGGACGAGACGGCGTGCCGGCGGGGCCACGACTACATCACGCTGTTCGCCGACCTGGACCGTTCGCGGCTTCTGTATGCGACGCCGGGCCGCACCGCTTCGGTCGTGAGCCTGTTCCGGGAGGACCTCGAGGCGCACGGGGGGCGCGCCGGGAGGATCCGGGATCTCTGCATGGACATGTCGGCGGCCTACATGAAGGGGGCGCGGGAGGCGTTCCCGGAGGCCGGGATCACCTTCGACCGCTTCCACGTCCAGCGGCTCATGAACCGGGCGGTGGACGAGGTGAGGCGGGCCGAGCGCAAGGAGCGCCCCGAGTTGAACCGCACCCGCTATCTGTGGCTCAAGAGGCGCGACCGGCTCACCGCCTCCCAGCGCGAGCGGCTCGACGCACTCCTCGATCCGGCGGGCCAGGGCCTGAAGACGGTCTTCGCCTACCGGATCAAGCTCGCCTTCGAGGCGTTCTGGGACCTGCCGCCCCGGCTGGCGGAGATCTACCTCGAGAAGTGGTGCTCCTGGGCCGCCGGCAGCGGCCTCCAGCCCGTCACCGACGCGGCGAAGACGATCCGGAAACACTGGGACGGCATCCTCCTCTGGTTCCGATCGAGGATCACCAACGGCATGATCGAGGGCATCAACTCGCTCGTCCAGGCCGCCAAGGCCAGGGCCCGAGGCTACCGGACCACCGAGCACTTCATCACCATCGCCTATCTCGTGTGCGGCAAACTCGACTTCAAACTACCCACTCGAAACAGCGAGGAGCCTTTTCTTTTCCTGCCTTCATCTCCCTCCCTTATTTCTTTTTCGGGGCCACGTCAGCACCACCGTCGCGCAAACTCGCCGCCAGTTCAGCGGCGCCGATTGGTTGGGTCGGGGAACCGCCGCCACGGCGGGTAGCGGCCAATGAGACGCCAACCCCGACGGCATCGCGCTCTTGGCGACGGTCCCTGCTTTGGCCGAACACCTCCGCGTCCTTCGTACTCGTCTTCAGGGGGCGTATTCGATGAGGCAGGGTTTCAAGCACGACAACGGGGCTGACCTGAACGGGTTTCCCGCCGGCGGATGCGCCACCGGGGTCGGATTCACGATTTCATGCCGACGGATTCCGGGCGAGAAACGCCCGCCGGGCAAGGGCCGGATAGTGGCGAGCCTCGCACGGTTTCGGCTCGTGCTGCTCGTGGCATTGGCCGCCGGCTGCGACGCCGACCGAGGCCGGCTCCCGGCCGAGCCCGGGGACGCAGGCGTGTTGCAAGCTTCGGTATCGGCGACGGCCGCGAACTCCGGCCTCTCCGTGCGTGTCTCGCCACGGTACGCGACGCTCTACGTCGCGCGTGGAAGGTCCAGCACCATCCCCTACACGGCCCGACTGGTCGACTCCGCCGGCGCGGTCCAACCGCTCTCCGCGCCAAGTCTGCGCTGGCGGCGCTCGAACGGCTTCGTTCGCCTCGGTCGCCCATGGATGGACTCCGACGGAGTCACGGGGCGGGCAAACGCCGATGTCGTCCGGGCCGGGCGCGACACCGTATTCGCGCAGTGGACGGCTGGCGCGGCCGAGACCGGGTTCGGCGCCGTCGTCGCCTACGAATGGGCCGAGGTCGTGACGCGGCGGCCCGCCACGTGGACCCGGCAGGGGGAGTCTCGGTGCGCCGAGCTGGGGGCCGAGAGCGCCGACGGCGAGACGCTGGTCCTCAAGAAGTTCCAGCGGGTGTACGCGCGCTCCCTGGATCCCGAGACGATGATTGTGGATTCGACAGCCTTCACCGCGGACGGGGAGGCGGTGCGCATCTGCGTGACGGGGCGCACGGGCGGGACTGGGCGCATCGCGATGGTCGGGTGGGACACGCTGGCCTTGCGTTACGTGGGCTCGTACGAACCGCACCATGTGCTCGTCGAGCCGCTCGCGCTCGGCGTCGAGCACGAGCGCTGGGAGATCGGGCGTGGCCAGCGGGAGACGATCCGCGCCCGGATCGTCGACGCCCGGGGCCTGGAAGTCGTGCTGCCGGAGGGGGAGGTCGAGTCCTGGGAGACGAGCGATGCGTCGGTCGTAGAGGTGGACGGGTCGACAGGCGCGCTGACGGGGGTCGCCTCCGGATCGGCGCGCATCTCGACGACGCTGCTCGGGAAGACCGCGCACGCCGAGACCGATGTCTACGAAATCGTGGGGGGCGGGAGCGGCTGGGGCGTGACCTGCGTTCTGACGCGACGCGGCACCGTTCGGTGCTGGGGCAATGGAAACCATCCCAAGATCGGCTACGGGCTCGGCCGGCTGGGCACGCTGGCAGGGCCGGATGTCGGGGACGTGCCGCTCGGGGGCAGGGCAACCTCGATGACGGTGGAGGGCCACCTTGCGTGCGCGCTGCTGGAGGTTGGTGAGGTTCGGTGCTGGGGGGCTGATTTCCGGGCGCAACTGGGCTACGGGGTTAGCGGTCACATCGGCGACGACGAAACGCCCGAGGACGCCGGCCCGGTGCCGGTCGGAGGCCGGGGCGCCGCGATCGGCAGTGGCGACGCCCGGGTCTGCGCCATCATGGATGACCGGGGGCTGCGCTGCTGGGGAGACAACGTGGCGGGCCAACTGGGCTACGGGAGCGCCGTCACAGAGGTGCTCGTGGGCGACGACGAGACAGTGGCCGACATCGGCAACGTGCCGGTCGGGGGCCCGGTCGTCCAGGTCGTCGGAGGGCGACTGTGGACCTGCGCGCTGCTGGACGACGGCCGGGTTCGGTGTTGGGGCATCAACTCCGAGAAATGGGATCGGGAGACCCGTGAGACAGGGCAGAGCTACGGACTAGGCTACGGACCTCGTCACGGCTTCACCTCCCCGGTCGGGGACGACGAGACGCCAGCGGACGTCGGCGACCTGCCCTTGCCGGGGAGAGCCGTGAAGCTGGCCGGGAGTGGCTACCACGCCTGCGCCCTCATGGACGACGGCGCTGTGCGATGTTGGGGATTCAATGGGTTTGGCGCGCTCGGCCATGGGCGCGGCGGCCGCAACCACATCGGGGACGACGAGACGGCGGCGAGTACGGTGCCGTTGTGGTTCCCCGGCTCCGTGGTAGACATCGTCGCGGGATATTTCCATACCTGCGCGCTCTTGGAGGAGGGCGACGTCTACTGCTGGGGCCTGCCCGACCGCGGCTACCTGGGATACGGGAACAGCGAGAGGATAGGAGACGACGAGACAGCGGCTTCGGCCGGCCCAGTGCCTCTCGGCGGGCCGGCGGAGAGGCTGCTGGAGGGCACCTACTCCACGTGCGCCGTGCTGCGCTCCGGTCTCCTCCGCTGCTGGGGCTCCAGATCCGACCTGGGCTTCCTGCCGGAGAATGTGGGCGACGACGAGACACCCTCCGACGTCCCTCCGGTGAGAGTCTTTCCCGGTCCGGTCCCGGCCTACCGGATCGGCGACGTCGAAGCACCGTACTCGGACTTCGCAACCACCACCCACCGGGCCCACGCCGCGCGCTCCTTCCTAGCCCACGCCGACGCGGACACCCCGCAACGCCCGTGGGAGGGCCTCACCGGCGATGCCCTCCCGGGCACGGTCCCGCTCACGGGCGCGGAAGGTCTCCTCACCCCTGACTCCGTGGCCGGACGCTGGATCCGCGTGACGGGAGGAGATCGTTGATGTCCGCGGTCTCGTCGCCGGTTGGATTCGGGAGCGCGAGCGGCGGCGACCGCACCGCCGTTTGGCGCGCCCTGCCCATGGCGGCAATGGCCGGCATCGCGGGTTGCGGCGGCGACGGGGGAACCGGACCGCCTCCGCCGGCCCCTGTGGCGACATCCGTTGCGATCGAGCCAGCTTCGGCAGCCTTCGCTTGGATCGGAGACACTCGGCGTTTCACGGCGACCATCCGCGACCAGAACGGCAACAAGCTTGAAGGGGCGATCGTCTGGAGCACCGGGGACCGTTCGGTGGTCTCCATCAATGAAGGAGGAGAGGCCACGGCCGTATCCGAGGGGACCACGGAGATCAGGGCGGCCTTCCGAGGATTGGGCGCCAGCGCCGGCGTCACCGTCGAGCAGGTGGCCGCCACCCTCGAAGTGGTCTCCGGCGCGGATCAGGAGGGGCTGTTCGGGACCGCGCTGGCCGAGCCGGTGGTGGTGATGGTGGCGGACTCGGGTGGCCACGCGGTAGCCGACGAGGCGGTCGTCTTCGCGACCGATGCCGAAAACGGCGTTGCGACGCCCGATACGGCAGTCACGCATGCGGACGGCCTCGCCGCCACGACCTGGAAGCTCGGAGACCGGGCCGGCCCGCAGTCGCTGAACATCACCGTGGCGGGACCACTGGCCGCCACCGTTGCGGCCACAGCCTGGGGGCCGCCGCTCTTCTCCGTCGAGGCACTGGTCATTTCCAGCCTCGACACCACGGTCGCACTGCCAACCAACGAGTTTTGGGGAAACAACTGGACGTTCGACGTCGAGGAGACTCGCTGGCTGGACGACTATCCCGTCGCCTCGGTGACACGGCGGGCGGACCCTCCCGGTTTGGTGCTCGAAGTGGCGAACCCCGGACTGTTGGTCATCAAGGGAAGCGTGGGGACGACGCAGACGGTGCGGGTGCCGGTGAGACCGCGCGCGCCCATCGTTTATGATGTCCGCCAGGAGTCGTGGCCGCAGTTCGACGACGTGACACTCCGCGGCTACGCCTTGGACCGAATACCGCTTCCGCTACTCGAGGCCGACGGCGAGCCGGTGCTGCGGGCGACCGGCGACAGCGCCGGGATCAGTCTCGAACTGCCGCCGGCGGCGGAGGGCACATGTTCGGGCGACCACAGTTCGCGCGGGGCGTTGAGCATTCTGGGCGCGGAGCTGCGCCCGGGGGCGAACCTGACCCTGAACCGCCTCAAGGGACCGGTCGTGGACCCGGAGGTCGGTGAGTCGGTTCTCGTCGAAGGGGGCGACATCTGTATCCGGTTATCGGCGCGGAAGGACGCGGCGTATGTGCTGGCCGCCGTCGACCGCACGTACATCAACGAGGCGCGCCATATCGCGGAGCCTAACCGGTACGGCGGCGGCGACCTGTACTATTGGACGATGGTTGACAGCAGCGAAGCGGTCGGGCGCGACCGGGGTGGCGCGGGGCCGGTTTGGGTCTCCGGGCGACAGGACCCCGACCGCGTGGGATACGGTGACGAGATCCGCCCCTGGTCCGGGCCGGGCGTCCCGCTCGCCGACGGAAAGGTGGCGAGCGAACCCCTCGATGTCGGGGACGAGTTCGATTGGAGCACCGGGGACGGGGACTACGGCGCCTTTCGCGTCATGGGAGTGTACGAGCCGAATGTGGTCCTGGCCGCCTTTGTGGACGACCTGGACGAGATCTGGCACAGCAAGTCCACCCGCCAGGCCGAGATGGATTCCCTGTTCAACTACCTCGCGACACCTGAGGTCCAGGACCTGTACAAGACCATCTTCGGCCCAGAGCCGCCCAGCACCAACTCCGAGACCGGACAGATTCTGGTGCTGTACGAGAGCGAATTCAGTGCCACGGGGCGCGCCGATCCAAACGTGGACGGGAACCCGCGGCGGGTTGTCCTCCGTCTGGGCCACGCCCCCTGGGGAGACGAGAACGGGTGGTACACCGGCCTGATGTCGCACGAGTTCGCCCACGCCTGGCAGTTCGCCAACTACGGACACTTCAGCTCGAACTGGAGCAGCGAGGGCATCGCCAATCTGTTCGCCGACGAAGAGACTCGTATCTCGGCAGGTCTCCCGCTGGACGCCAATCTCAATGTCGAAATTCCCCTGCGGCTCCTTCCTCTGCGCCTGCCGGTGTCCGGGGATTTTTCGCAAGGATACCGGGAGAGTCACCCGTACCTCCGATACCTGCTCCAGCGACTCGTGGGCGAGTACGGAAGACCCTACGGCGAGTCGATCCACCGCGTCATCAAAGGAACCGCGGAGGGCTGGCACGGGATCCACTACGTGAGGTGGGGCCAGTGGAGCAACTGGGGGCGCGGTCCGGGCCTGGTGGGCCGCATGAGGGAGGTCATCCCCGATTGGGACCCCGTGGAGTCGCGGCTGGACTGGATGATCGCCTTCGCCCTCGACGACCGCAGCGACTTCCCCGAATACGATCTGCCCTTCACTCGCGATTCGTGGCGGCACTTCGAACCGTGGTACGAATTCGAGGCGGGGAACGGCGCCGATATCTGGGGCGATGCCAACCTCGGGGGGAATCACTACTACATGCTCGTCAACCGTCGCGGCATTCCCCTGAACATTCGCCACCGGATCACCGACGGCGAGCCCAACATGGTCTGGAAGGTCTTCCGCTACCGTTGATTGAGCGCCGCTCGCGCCGGTAGCGCTGATCAGGCGCCGACCGCGACCAACCCCAGATACCAATCGACCAGTGCGTCCCCGAACAGGAACGAGACGGCGGCGCCGAGGGCGAGGAAGGTCCCGAAGGGCACGGGCTTCCCGTCCTGAGTGCCACGGGACCGAAGGAGAGGGACCCGGCGAGGGACCCCAGGAACATCGTGAGGAGGGCGCCGTTCGGGGTATCTCGGTCTTGTGTCCGGGCACATCCGTGTGGCTCTCTGGTGCCCGACGAGATTCAGCGAAGCGAGCGAAGTGGAAGTTGTCGAGGATGTCCTGAACCTCCGGCGAGAAACCGTCAAGTTAGTCTACGAAGTCGGTCTTGGGTTGTTGCCTTCCGGCCCGCGCCCGGAGGTCGCGGAGCGTGTATTGCGAGGTGTTGTGGAAGGCCTGCCCGATCGCCTACCGGACTGCGGTGTCCTGTGTCGCGACCCGGCGGCATCCACCGTTGCATTCATGTCGAGGTCGGCCCGTCTGATGGGCTCCAGCATCGCGCCTGAGTCCCTGTACGATAACGTACCGGCCACGAGGGCCGCGCAGCGTATGCGAGTGCCGTCACTGAGCGGGGCAGCCGCATGCGATTCGAGTGGGCAACCTGCCGAAGTAGAGCACTTGGACGGAGGCAAACCTTCACATGGAAGCTGTACCGGTCATCCGGAAAGGGCGCTGGCGTCTGTCACGTCCCATCAATACTGTCAGCAGGTCTTTGGCGTGAGCGGACGGAGCCAACCCGTCGCTCGACGCTTCGGACTGGCGGACCGAGAGCGGTCAGGGGACGACTGGGGATGGGGAGGGGATGGTGACCGACGAAGCCAAGCGCGTACTGCATGCTTTCTGGGACGGGCGCAGATTCAACTTCGGCATGGTGCAGGAGGCAGTTGCGAGCGACCCGCGCCGGGCTCGCATCGCGCTTGAACAGGCGACTCGATTGGGCTACGTCGTGCGGGTACCGTTCGAGGCGGCGGACCTCTATAGACTCACCGTGACGGGACGCGACCTGGGCCAGCATCTCGACGACACCGCATATGCTCATACCGGGATTTTGGGTATGACGTCACCCCCACCTGACGAGCAACCTTAGGTGAGCGGAAAACCACGTCTCACGGACTTCTGGACGGGTAGGGGAATTCCCGCAGTTCGAGGCGATTCACCTGCTGTTTTCAGGTGATCGGAGCAGAGGCGGTTGAACAGCAGGAAACGCAGACCGTGCAGTCCTGTATGACTTTATACGATTCCCTGCCGTGATTGTTTCCTTGGCCAATCCGCCTGGTAGGCGGTCATCGTGGGATCGAGGGTGACGTCGTAGGAGAGCATCTCCTCGAGGAAGGCGTTCCACTCCGGGCTACCGCGCTCATGGATCAGGTTCCACTGCATGGGGACCTGGCCGAAGCGGTGCTGCTCGTCGTTGTAGTTCATCTCCGGGGGCCACGGCTGGACGTCGTGGTCCTTGTACAGCGATTCGAACAGCCCGTAGAAGTGGGTCACCGTGCCGAGGCCGAGGCGCGCGGCGTCGATCGCGTTCATCTGCGCTACGCCCATCTGGCCGAGGTGGGCCGTGCTTCCCATGCCGAGCTGTGCGGCCTCGTCGAGCAGCGCTTCCATGATCTCGGGGCGGAACGAGTTGAGCTTGAGCCCATCGCCGCCCGACTCCTTCACGTACCGGACCCAGTGGCGCGCGTCCTCCGGGGTGTCGATCCGGCGACCGCCCCAACCCTCGCCGCCGGCGCCGGTGAAGGGATAGACCCACATGCGGGGGGCCACGATCTCGTTCGCCAGGCTGCGTGCCTTCTCCTGGACGGACCAGTCGTGGGGGCCGAAGGCGACGCCGCGTCCGGTCGTGATCCCGTGCGCCATCCACAGCTTGTAGGTGTACTCGGCCTCCGGCGCCTTGGGGACGCCGCCGGTGTGCAGGTGGAGGTCGACGAAGCCGGGCAGGACGTACATGCCGGTGGCGTCGATCTCGTGCACGATCGCATCGGGGTTGCCCTCGACGGTGAGCCCGGGCCGACGGTCCTCGTTGATCGGCCGCTGCGGAACGCCCACGCCGACGACGTCGACGATGCGGTTCCCCTCGATGACGATGTCCATCGGCCCGATGGGGGGCGCGCCCGTGCCGTCGATCACGGTGGCGCCGCGGATGATGAGGCGGTCGTACGGCCCCCCGCCCTCGTCCGGCGCCCGGTCGGGTGCCCCGACCATCTGCGTCGGCTGCAGGGCTTCCGCCGCCGTGGCCAGAAGGATCAGTGCCGAAATCGCGGTCAGGGCGCTTCGCGTGGCGCTTCGGAACGCGCCGTGGGTCGTCTTCATGGGTCCTCCGAGGTCAGTCATCGAGATGGTAGAGGCGACGGTTGTTCTCGTTGAGGATCATGCGGGCCGCCGCCACGGCCTCGTCACGGTTCAGGATCCCTGCGTCGACGTAGATCCCGAGCGCCTGGGCGAAAAACCGGCGTCCCCACTTGGCCGCGAGCCAGTAGAACTCCGGGAGGTGGTAGGCGTCGCTCCCGAACAGGATCTTCGAGAGGGGGACGACCTCCATCACCTCGAGAAACATGCGAAGCATGCCGTGGTGGATGAGGGGCGCCGCGAGCGACAACTCGAAGTGGCAGTTCGCGTACAGGTGCGTGAGCCACGCCGCGCGGCCGATCAGCGGGTAGCCGGCGTGGATGAGGATGACCTGCGGCATGCGCATCACCCCGCCGCGCTCGAAGCGGACCATCTCCTCCATGAGGAACGGGTCCTGGTTCCGCATGATCCCGCGCGGGGCCTCGCCGTCGCCCGCATGGAACTGCATCGGCATGTCGCGTTCCAGACACGCTTCGAGCGCGAGCGAGTGGAGGTAGAGCAGCGCTTCGCTCTGCATCTGCCAGTAATCGTCGCGGTCCTGGGCGTCCGCGGCCGGGACCTCCCCTCGCGCACGGCTGGCCCGGAACGCGTCCCAGGAGCGGCGGGCCGCGGCCCGGTCGAAGTGCGGCTTGAGGAGCCCGAGGCGCGGGAGCAGGTACGACTTCATCCCGTACGACGGGGCACCGAGGTTGCCGTTCCCATCGAGACCCGCCTCGATCTCGGCCATCATCCCGGTCTCGATCTCGTCAAGGCCGAGGTCGTCCCGCATGAGACCCCCGAGGATCGTGTCCACCCGGAGGATATGGCGGCCTCGGGTGGGCAGGATCGCGTCCTTGAAGCGGGCCACGCCGCCCTGGTCCAACCCTTCCCGGTAGCCCATGTCGAGCATCGCGTTCTCGATGTTCGCGTCCGCGAACAGGGCGCCGAGATAGCTCGCGTAGTCCCGCCCGCGCTCGTTGCGGGCTTCGATCACCGCCTCGAAGGTCGGGTCGCAGTCCAGGAAGGCGGCGAGTTCCTTCACGAGGTAGCGGAGGAAAACGGTCTCCCCCGCCTGCTCGAGGACGTCGGCGCGCGTGGCGGCGATCTCGAATTCGGCGTCGAGGGCACCTCGCTCCGCCGCGTCTCCGACCCGCCAGCGCTGGTAGACGCCGGTCGGGAAGTAGCGGTCCATGGGGAAGGCGGAGAGCGCCAACCGCTCGATGAACTCGTCGGGGTCCGTCTCCGCGTCGTCGAAGGTGAGCGGGTGGCAGTGCGTGTCGTCGACCGGGATGTCGCGCAACTCGTCGAGGAGCGCGAGGGCGGTCGGGTCCAGGCCCTCGCCGCCCGCCACGGCACCGGTGAAGGGGGCGCCACCGGCGCAGGCGCCGAGGAGCGCGCCCCCGCCTCCGACGCCCGCGAGACTCAGGAACTCCCTGCGATCAGGCATGGTGCGTCCCCCTTTTCACGCTACGCGCTCAGCCCGACCGGCCGCACCGCGGTCAGCCGCGGACTTCGGTGTCCACCCCCTCCTCTCCCTCGGAGCGGGCGATGATCGCGGCGCCGCACGAGTCGCTGAACACGTTGACCGCGGTGCGGTACATGTCGAGCGGACGGTCGATCGCGAGCATCGCGCCCACGATCGTGATCGCCTCCGGGTTGTCGCCGAGGCCGATCGCGTTGAGCACGATGAAGATCACGACCACGCCGGCCGAGGGCACCGCCGCCGCCCCGATCGAGGCGAGGAGCGCCGTCACGACGACGATCGCCTGCTGCCCGATGCTGAGGTCGACGCCGAGCACCTGAGCGATGAAGAGGGCGCCGGCGCACTCGAAGATCGCCGTGCCGTCCATGTTCACGGTGGCCCCCATCGGGAGCACGAACGAGGAAACCTTGTTCGAGACGCCGACCTTTTCGCGCAGCGTCTTGATCGTGACCGGGAGCGTGGCGCCTGAGGAACTCGTCGAGAACGCGGTCAGGAGCGGCTCGCGCAGGTTCGCGAAGTGGACCATCGGCTTGATGCGGCCCAGCACGATGAGCAGGAGCGGCATGGTAATGAAGAGGTGGATCGTGAGGCCCGACCCGATCGTCGCGAAGTACTTCGCGAGCGCGGCGAAGCGATCGAAGCCGGTCTCGCCCACCATCTTCGTGATCAGCGCGAACACTCCGATGGGGAGGAACTTTATGATCCCCGACGTGAGCGCCATCATCGCCTGGAAGAAGGCGTTGAAGATGTCGGTGACCACCACGCGGGGCTTCTCCGGCAGTCCCGTGATCGCCGCGCCGAAGACGATGCAGAAGAAGATGATTGCCAGCATGTCGCCCGCGGAGGCGGCGGCGAAGAAGTTGTTCGGGACGATGTCGAGGACGAGGTCGACCGCGGAATCCGGCGTACTGAGCTCGGGCACTTCCTGTTGGGCCGCCGCGCCCATGTCCGCGTTCCGGCCCGGCCGGATGAGGTTCACCATCAGGAGCCCGGTCAGCGCCGCCAGCATGCTCGACAGCACGTAGTAGCCCATCGTCTTGCTGAACAGGCGGCCGATGGCCCTCCCCCCGCCCACCGAGGCGACCCCGGACACGATCGACGTGAGCACGAGCGGCACGATGATCATCCGGAGCAGCTTCATGAACAGCTCGCCGATCCAGCCGATCGCATTGGCCGCGGGCAGCCCGAAGGCCCAGCCCACGCCGAGGCCCAGGATCATGGCCGACAGCACCTGCCAGTGAAGGCGTCGGTACCAGGGGAGGGAAGGATCGTATTCCATTGGCGTCTCCGGTGTGGCGCCCTCGCGCGGCGCATGTCGAGCGTCTACGGTGGCCTGACGTGGAATCGGGTCGGCCCCGCTTCGAACGATCGATACAACGGGGGTTGATCGTGGTGTCCAGACTGCGAACGGGCAATGGCCGTCACCTCGCGAGCGCGCGTTGAGCCCTTCCGGGTCGAGGTTCTAACTTCTGGAGTCCAGGCCCTCGCCGCGTCGCACGGGCCGCACCGCTCGGGAGATGTGATGCCCAGGATCATCCTCGCTGACAATCTCGACGCGCTGCGGAGCCTCCCCACCGGCCACGTGGATCTCATCTACATCGATCCGCCGTTCAACACGGGGACGACGCAGCGGCGGACGCGAATCCGGACGCGCCGCACCGCAGACGGCGATGGCGGGGACCGGACGGGGTTTCAGGGAGCGCGCTACGAGACGACCGCGCTCGGCACACGCCGCTTTGATGACCGGTTCGACGATTACCTCGCGTTCCTCGGGCCCCGGCTCGTCGAGGCGTACCGCGTCCTCGCCCCGCACGGGTCGTTCTATGTCCACGTCGACTACCGGGAAGTGCACCACTGCCGCCTGTTCCTGGACGACCTGTTCGGGCCGGAGAACCTCCTGAACGAGATCATCTGGGCGTACGACTACGGCGCTCGACCGAAGACGCGCTGGCCGGCGAAGCACGACAACATCCTGTTCTACGTGAAGGACCGGTCGAACTACACCTTCAACGTGGACGAGATCGAGCGGATCCCGTACATGGCGCCGGGGCTCGTCGGTCCCGAGAAGGCCGCGCGCGGGAAGCTGCCCACGGACACTTGGTGGCACACGATCGTCCCCACGAGCGGCGCCGAGCGGACGGGGTATCCGACCCAGAAGCCGCTCGGCATCCTGCGCCGCATCATCACGGCCTCATCGAACCCCGGCGACCTCGTGCTGGATTTCTTCGCGGGGAGCGGGACGACGGGAATGGCCGCCCACGAACTGGGACGGGACTTCATCCTCGTAGACGACAATCCCGACGCCCTCGAGGTGATGGTGGAACGATTCCGTGACGTACCGGACGTCCGCTGGGAGGGGCTTGCGCCCTAAGGATCGCGGTGGACGGTGTCGGGGGAGAAGGCGGGGAGGCAGACGGCGACGTACTCCGCCCCTTCCGCGCCCGGGGTGCTGTAACGGACCCATTCGCCGGGATGCGCCACGACCGCCTGGCCGGCCCCCACCTCCAGGACGCCGCCCTCGTGCTCGACGCGCAGGGTGCCCCGTAGCACGACGGTGATCTCCTCGAACTCGGGGCGCTGACCCGGCTCGACCCACCCGGACGGCGCCACCATGCGCGCCACGCTGACGCCATCGTGCGCCGTCCGGACGCGGCCGGCGTACTCCTCGATGCGCTTGGGCTTATTCCCGGCCGCCTCGATGACGGCCGGGGCTTCGATCAACGTGGGCATGTCCCGGACCGGGCCGGGCGTTCTTCTCGCTGTCCCTACATCCCCGCACTCGCGAGGGCCTGGACCGCGTCGGCCAACATGCCGACCTTCGCGGCGTCTCCGGCCCCGCCGGCGTCGCCGGACACGTCGTCGGCCAACGAACGCAGCGCGCCGGCGCGCGCGGAGCCCGACATCCCCCCGGCGGCGGCGAGTTCGGCCCGGATCGCGCCGATCCTGGCGGCGGAGAGCCCTCCGTGCCGCTCCAGCTGGTCCAGGTAAGCCTTGGCCAAGGCGAACGTCGCGGGCCATTCGAAGATCGGCTGACCCTGCGAATTCAGGTGGGTCAACTGCACGGAGTTGGCCGCGTCGATCTCGTTCTGTGTGAGCGCCTCGCTCGGGGTCAGTTCAAGGATGTCGAGGCCGCGCGCGATCTCGGAGTTTACGATGACGCCGTTGTACCAGTAGACCGACCAGCTTCCGCCCATCTGCATCTGGCTGCCGTTCACGGGGCCGCGGTCGAAGTAGGCGATCTCCACCGGGTTCGTCGGGTCGGTCCAGTCGATGAGCGAAATCCCGCCCTGGTACCAGCCCTGGATCATGATGTCGCGGCCCGGGATCGGGATCAGCGATCCGTTGTGAGCCACGCAGTTCTCCTCGGGCGTCTGCGGCGCGGGCAACTTGAAGTAGCTCTGGAACTCCATCTCCGAGCCCTCGATCGTGAAGATCGCGTTCGCGCCCCACTCCATCGGGTCCGAGGCCCGGCACTTCGGCGCGCCGCCGCCGCCCCATTCGTCCGTGAACAGGATCGCGGTTCCGTCGTTGTTGAAGGTGGCCGAGTGCCAGTAGGAGAAGTTGGAGTCGGCCACGGCGGAGAGTCGCGTGGGGTTCTCCGGATCGGAGATGTCGAGCAGCATGCCGTACCCCCCGCACGCCCCGCCGGCGAGTCCGATGGCGGGATACACCGTGATGTCGTGGCACTGCGTCGGGCCGGGCTCCGGGCCGTCTCCATCCCCACGCCCTGGTCCCGCCATCTGCGCCACGATCGCAGGCAGCGCCTGCCGCAGCGCCGCACTGTCGGCAACGGTGGGCGGGCCTTCACCTCCGCGCTGAGCCACGATCTGCCCAAGCAACTGCTGGGTGGCCTGGTCGGGCAGCACCATCTCCTGCCCCATCACTTCAACGATGAAGGCACCGCTCTCCCGGGCCGCCTCGATTGCGGCGATATCGTCGGGCGCCGGGCCATGCGTCGGGGGCGCCACCAGGTCTTCGAAGATGCGGGGCGAACTCACGACGGCGGCGCTCGCGGGGTCCGCCACCGGCACGCGGATCACTTCGATGCGGAAGAGTGCCGAGTTCGGGTCCTCGTCCGGGGGCGCGCCGGAGCAGCCGGCGAGTTCGTCGGCCGGGCGAACGGGGGCGGAGCCGGAAACGTAGATGTAGACGTTCTCGTCATCCCCGGGGTGCTCCAGCACGGTGTGCGTGTGGGAGCCGCGGCACGTCTGGACGTTCGCGACGTATTCCGGCGCCGTGATGTCGGAAATGTCGAAGATGCGGATGCCGCGCAGCCGGTCGTGGCTCACGGCCTCCTCAACGCCCTCCTCACCGCAGTCCAGCCGCCCGCCGAACCCCTCGCCCGAAACAAACAGAAGGTGCTCGTAGACGGAGACGTCGCTCTGCGACGCAGGACAAACGTACGTCACGACGGTCTGCGGATTGGCGGGATCGGAGATGTCCCAGATCTGGATGCCATCGTAGTTGCCCTGGATCGCGTAGGGGCCGGTGAACGCGAGATCGGAGTTCGAGGGGCCCACGAACCGGTCCGGCGGCGGCGTGGCGGACACCAGGTCGAGGTTCCAGATCGCCTCGCCCGCATCGAACATGCCGGGCGCGAGCCCGACGCGCGGATCCGGCGTGGGCGGGTTGACCTGAAGTCCCACGGGCGCGGCGGCCGGGGCGGCGGGAGCGCTGGCCATCCCGGTCGACGTCGACTGGTACGCACAGCCGGCAAGCCCTCCTACCGCGATCGCGCCGGCAAGCAACCTCGCGAGGCGCGCGGAGAATCGAGTGTAGTTGCGTTCTTTCGTTACAGCGGACATGTCGAGTCCTTCGATTGGAGTGAGCTGCACGAATCAGCCGCCCGGCTCCGGCGCGGCGAGCGCCTCGAGCATCAATTCCATGCGGGCGATTTCCGTGGCCTGATCGACGTGGATGTCGGAGGCCAGTTTGAAGACGAAGTCGTCCTGCGCGGCGCCGTCGGTGGCGAACAACTCCCGAACCATCGTGACGGCGCCGTTGTGGTGCTGGATCATGTACTGGAGGAAGAGCCGGTCGAAGTCCGGGCCGCGCGCGGCCTCGAGTTCCGCGAGTTGCTCCGGGGTCAACATCCCGGCCATGAGCATGGCCCCGTCCCCGTGGCCGAGCATGTCTCCGGTCTCGGGCACGGGCAGCCCGCGGTCGGAGAGCCAGCGGCTCATGATCGCGATCTCATCCGTCTGCGCGTTGATGATCCTGGCACAGAGCGTCCGGATCGAGGGGCTGGCACCGCTATCCGGCGCGAAGCCCGCCATGACGAGCGCCTGCGCATGATGCGGAATCATGTGGGTCATGAAGCGGATGTCGGCCTCGTGCGCCCCTTCGAGGGCGGCTTCGGCGCGGGCGCGGTAGATCGCCTCGAGTTCGGCCACCCTCGCGGCGTCGGGCCTCACGGCCGTGTCCGGCGCGTTGCGGGCCGCACCGGCACAGGCCGTCACGCCCGCAAGCAATCCGGTGAGCAGAATGGGCTGAATCCTCATGCTTCGCCGCGCGGCCTCGTTCGATGGGCGGGGACGTCACACTTCAATGGTGCCGAACAGGCATACCGAATCGGACGTACGAATACAATCCTGAACGGTTTCGCGGCGGTCTACCGCGGGGAACGGCCGGCCGGGCAGCCGCGCGTGGCGGCGGCGGTTACCGGCCCCGGCTACGGGGCCAGGTCGTAGCGGTAGAGCCTGACCTCCTCCTCGTCCAGTGCGTCGCGCAGGAGGAGGGCAAAGCGGTCGGCATCGACCGCCAGCACGCTCGCATCGGCGGGGAGGTCCAGCTGTCCGCGCGGCTGTCCGTCCGAACCGATGACGAGCCAGCGTCTCGTCTCCTCGCCGGAACGGGTCGCGAGTCCGATCCATAGCATCTCGTCGGGCCCCAGGACGGCCGAATGGAAGGCCGGGTGGGTCTCCCGGTAGGGGGCATTCTGGGTGAATTCCACGTACCAGTCCGGGGCATCCGGCCCCCTGCGTTCGAGCCGCTCCGCTCTCCAACTTCCGATTTCCTCGGCCGTGACGGTCCAACCGCCGCCCGAGCCGCGGATACGGCGCGTCAGCGTTCCGTCGGCCGCGTAGATGGAGAGGCCGAACACCTCGGTATCCCCGATCAGGGCCCGGTCCCCGAGTCCGCTGGCGACGATATCCCGCCCGAACGCGGGTTCGGTGCGAGTGAACCCCCCACCGGGAATCCCGCCGTAACTCCACTCCTGGGCGGGCAGCACTCCCAGCGTGTCCGGCTCGGCGTCGAGATCCGGGAACGAAAGCAGGGGGGTCGTATCCCTCTTCATCCCCTCGGGGGCGAAGAACCGCTGCTCTCCGAGGATCGCGAGCATGTGCCCGGCAGTGTCTCTGGCGAGCGGTCTCAGATCCACGATGGCGCTCTGGGCGGATAGTGGCGACGAGGTGAGAAACTCCCCCTCCTCCGAAAACTCGGTGAGGCGAGCCAGCCGGGCATCGTAGGCCAGGAACCCTGCGTCGCTGGCGAGAAGCGTCGTCACGGCGCCGAACTCGCCCGGTCCCTCGCCCTCCCCACCGACCCGGCCCGCGAGCGAACCGTCGCCCGCAAAGAGCAGCACTTCGCTCGCACCGGTGTTGGCCACCGCCAGACCGCCGTTTTCGAGCAGGACGGCGTCTCCGACCCGGAACAGTTCAACCCCGAGTTCCCGCGTGGAGAAGAGGAGATCCGCTGACAGCTCGGGCGCGGGCAACTCCTCCACCGCCCCCAGTGAGACGGAGGTTACGCCTGCGGAATCCGAGACCTGAACCGCGCCCCGTACCGCGTCTCCGGGATCCGTCCCTTCGCGGGCACAGGCGCCGAGGACGCCAAGGCCGCCGAGGATTCCGATGGCAAGGAGACCCTGGTGAACGCGCATGGTGCCCTCCCGGCGTGAGTCGACGCGGCGGCCGATGCCCGCGGATCCGGGCACCCCCTCTGAGAGACCCGATTCCGGCCGAGGGTTGTCTCGCCCGGGGGCCGACAGCCCGCGCTAGTCGGAGGTGGGCACGCTCAGGGCGCGTCGCAGGGCCGCGCTCCCTCCTACGACCGGCAGCGAGAGCCGGGTTGCGCCCAGGTCGACGGTGAGGGTCGTGCCGGGGTCGGGGTGGAGCGTGAAGTCCTTGTCGCTGGAGAAGATCATGAGCCCGATGCGGGATCCGGCCGGAATCACCTGATCGTCGGGTTGCAGCGCGAACTCCACTTCGACGAACTCTCCCGGCGTGAGACCTGTGCCCGTGCGGGGCGAGGCGATGTCTTCGGCAGCCGCGTTGGACGGGTCGGCCCAGCCCTTCGTGATGAGGTCGTCGTTGATCTCCTCGCTCCCGGTCCAGGGCAGCGAGACCAGCCACACGGACAGGTTGGCCGCGGGCGCGTCCGCCGACACCCTCACGCTGACGGTGGCGACGCCCGAGAGATGGACGTCTTCACGCAGTTCGGGCGTGGCGTAGAGCAGCCGGTGGTTCGACCACTCCGCGGCGGCGAGTTGGTCCCCCGCGAAGGAGAAATTGTCGACGACCGTGCCCGTTCCGTCGCCCGCGCCGTCGTCATCCGCCGGGCCATCGACGGAGAGGATGCCGGTCCAGTTGCCGTCGCCGTCCGGACGGAGCGTCACGGACTCGGCCTCGGGGTGCGGATAACTCGGATAGGGCGTGGGCTCCTCGCGGTCGTCTCCCTCCCGGACGATCCACGCCGCAGCGTCGTCCTCCACGCCGTTCTCGACGCCGACCACGTAGCGGGTGAACCAGCGGTTCATGCGTTCCAGAGGCGGCGGGCCGCCGTGTCCCCCCTGGTGGTAGTAGATCTGCAGCGGCACGCCCCGCTCCCTGAGCGCCATCGAGATGCGGTGGCTGTGCTCGGGCATGACGTTCCAGTCGTTGAAGCCGTGGCTCATGAGGGTGGCGGCGCGCACGCCGTCGATGTGGTTCAGGTAGTCCCGGCCTGCCCAGAAGTCGCTGTAGTCGCCCGTCGTCCGGTCCAGCTGCGCGGTCATCTCATCGCGCACGTTGGTGAGGCAGTAGTCGCGGACCTCGGGGAATCCGCTGAAGATGAAGTCGAACAGGACGTCGATGTCCTCGCCCGGGTATCCGCCCGGCGCTCTCACGAGCCCGTTGGAGCGGTAGTAGTGGTAGTAGGAGGTGTTCGGGGCGATCGGAATGATCGCCTCGAGGCCCTCCACGCCAGTGGTCGCCGCGGCCAGAGGCAGCGTGCCGTTGTAGGAGGTGCCCGTCATCCCGACCTTCCCCGTCGCCCAGTAGGCCTCGACCTCTTCGTTTCCGTCCACGGTCGTGAAGCCGCGCGCCCGCCCGTTGAGCCAATCGATCACGGCCTTCGGCCCCAGCGACTCGTTCGCGCCGCCCACGGTCGGGCAGCCCTGCGACTGGCCCGTGCCCGGCGACTGCGAGTGGACGACCGCGAATCCCCTCGGCACCCAGGTCGCCATGTGGGAGCGCGAGATCCTCGGCTGGCTCTCGATGTGGCGGATCGTGGGTGGGAAGGGGTCGCGCGGCCGTGGTTCGCCGCCCACCTCCTGGCGGAGATCCCAGAAGTGCGCGAAGTCGATGCCGGCGACGCCCGAGTAGTAGGGGCTCGTCTCGTAGATGACCGGGACCTTGAGCCCTTCCCCATCGGTCTGCCCCGGGCGCGTGACATCCACGTGCACGCGGTCCGGCCGGCCGTCGCCGTCGGAGTCGAACTCCGTCTCGACCCACAGATCATGGCGGACCCACGTCGAGGAATCCGCGAAGGCGGGGACGATCTGCGCTTGTCCGTCCTCGATGACGAGCCCCGTCTGCGCTGCTGCCGGCGGCGGAAGGAAGGACAGCGCGAGAAGTGCCGCTGCGGGCGCTGCGTAACGCGGTTGGTCCACGCCGCCGCTATACCGCCGCATGCCGCGGCGTCACTTGCCTGGCGATCTCGCGACCGGCCTCGATCTCCGCTCGGCGAAGTTCCCAGGTTTTCTGCAGGTTCAGCCAGAACTGCGCCGTCGTTCCAAAGTACCGGGCCAGCCGGAGTGCCGTGTCCGCACTCACGCCTCGCTGGCCGTTGAGGATCATCGTCACCCGGTTGACAGGCACGCCAAGTGCTTTCGACAGAGCGTTCGCCGACAGCCCGAGTTCGGTTAGTTCCTCGCGCAGGATTTCGCCCGGATGTGCGGGTCTCATACCATTCCTCACCTTCAACTGATACGCCCTCTCTGATGCCCGGCGATCGTACCGTCCGCCACGGGCTCGGTAAAGGGTTATCCCCGCCGTTCGCAAGCCACGCACTCGGTCAGGGTCGTCGTAACGGGCGGCCGGCGAGTTCGCCGGTCACCTCGTCGTCGCGGATCGCGAAGCGGCCGTTCACGAGCAGGTGCACGACGCCCTCGGACAATTGGTGCGGATCGTTGTACGTCGCCCGATCCGTGTACCGCTCCGGATCCATGATCGCGATGTCGGCGACGAGACCCTCCCGGATGTAGCCGCGGTCGTCGAGGCGCAGGAAATCCGCCGCGAGGCCCGACATGCTCCGGATTGCGAAGGGAAGCCCGATCGCCCCGTCCCGGTCCACGAAGTCCTTGATCTTCTTGGGGAAACCCCCGTAGACCCGCGGATGCACGATCTCGGCCCCGGGGTCGGGCGTCCCGCCGTCCGTGCACGTCATCATCCACGGCATTGTGGCGAGATAACGCGTGTTCTCGACGTCGTAGAGATCCCGGTTCATCACCCACGGGTTCGACTCGGACATGATCTCCCGCACCGCCTCGGGCACGGGCATGTCGCGCTCCGTCGCGACGTCCGCCAGCGTCTTGCCGTTGAACTCGGGCCTCGCGTCGGCGAACACGATCTTCTCCGGGCCGCCGCGGATCTCGAGCATCTCCATCGTCTGCACGTCGAGGATCCGGGCCGTGTCCGGGTTCGCGAAGCGGCGCACCATCTGCTCCGGTCCGCCGGACTGCGCCCAACGCGGAATCGTGTAGGCGCGCAGGCTGGACATCGTCGACGTGTAGACATGCTGCGCGGCCGCCACCTCGATCCCCTCCGCGCGCGCCGAATCGATGATCGCCGCGCCCTCGGTGGCCCGTCCGTAGAGGTGGGCGCCCTGCGCGTTGAAGTGGCTGAAGATGGTGCGAAGTCCCGACTCCGCCCCGATGTGAATCGCTTCCCGGATCGAGTTGTGGTAGCCGACCCCCTGGTACGAAGCGCCGAGGTCTCGGTCGTGCGTGTCGTAGACCGGTGCGTGCTCCCCGCCGATCGGGTACTCCGCCGCGACCCGGCCCAGCTCGATGACCTCATCGGCCTCCGCGTAGTAGCCCGGCGTATAGAAGAGTCCGGAGGAAAGCCCGAAGGCGCCGTCCTCCATCCCCTTCCGGACGAGCGCCCTCATCTCGTCGAGTTCTCCCGCCGTCGGGGCGCGGTTGTCCATGCCCATGACCACCCCCCGGACCGAGCCGTGGCCGATGTAGGAAACGAGGTTCTTCCCGACGCCGGACGCCTCGAGGTCGGCGTAGAGCGCGGCAAGATCGGTGCTGCTCGCGCCGTCCACACCGATGACGCCGGTCGTGATCCCCTGCGTGAGGAATTCGACGGCGGGGAGTCCGTACGGCTCGTCGACGTTGATGTGGCTGTGCATGTCGATGAAGCCGGGCGTGAGCAGGAGGCCGTCGAGCGGGATCGTGTCGCGGAGCGCGAGGTCCGCGGCCCCGGCGTCGCCGACGAAGGTGATCCGGTCGCCCTCCACCGCCACGTCGGCGACGAACGAAGCCTCCCCGGACCCGTCGATCACCGTCGCCCCCGTGAACAGCACGCTCGTGGAAACGATCTCCGCTTCCGCCTCGGGAGCGTCGCCCGGCGCGCAGGCTGCCGTGACGCCCGCCAGCATCAGACACGCTGCCGGGATCCTCCATCGCAGCGGGGTCGCGCCCGGCATACTCTCAACGCGTTCGACGTTCATCGCTTCTCCCTTTCGACCCTTCGACCGAGGCTGCCCCATGCCGGCACGTCCACACGGGCGGGCGCTGGACGCCCTGCGACCCACGACCCTGGAGACGGGAACCGCCCCCTTCGCCGAGGGATCGTGCACGATCACGATGGGGATGACGCGCGTGCTTTGCACGGCCTCCGTCGAGGAACGCGTCCCGCCGTGGCGCGAGGGCCGGGGCGGCTGGGTGACGGGAGAGTACGCCATGCTGCCCCGGGCCACTTCCGAGCGCACCCGGCGAGAGCGTCGCGGCGCGCGGGGCCGGACTCAGGAGATTCAGCGTCTCATCGGCCGATCGCTCCGGGCGGCCGTCGACCTCCGCGCGCTCGGCGAACGCACGGTGACCGTGGACTGCGATGTCCTCGTCGCCGACGGCGGCACCCGTACGGCTTCGATCACGGGGGCGTGTGTCGCGCTCGAGATGGCGTTCCAGCGGCTGGTCACGGAACGCGTGCTCAGGGCCAGCCCGCTCCGCCAGTGGATCGCCGCGATCAGCGCCGGCATGGTGGACGGCGAGCCGAGACTGGATCTGGAGTACGTGGAGGACGCCGCCGCCGACGTCGACTTCAACTTCGTCTACCTCGAGGACGGACGGATGGTCGAGGTACAGGGGACGGCGGAGGGGGCGCCTTTCACTCGCGAAGAACTCGACGAACTCCTCCACTTGGGCGCGGCGGGAGTGGAGAGCCTAACCGGCATGCAGAAAGCCGCTCTCATCCTTGTCTAGCCTGGATTTGGCACCCCCCGACCGCTGCACTTGCCTCATTCGTCTCGGTCAACGATCGAATGAACCGCTCTGCTGGGGCCGACGCACCAAGTCCAGAGAATCGCCTCCCCGTCGTCGTTCCGGAAATCGCACCGATGGAGTCCTCGTCAGTTCCAGGTCCCATGTGCTTCCGGAGTCAAGCACGCCACAACACCATGTGCGCCACTGACCGGCAATCGACCCGAACGGATCCGGCTCGACCGGATCGGAAACGGGATCGGTAGTGTCGCTGCGACAACCCACGACCCCAGCCGCCACCGTCAACAGGAGTACTGTCAACTTGCCGCGGTCATGTCCACGTAACCTGCCACGGATCAATTCGCCTGCTAGTGAACATCGAGCAACGGTCTTGCGGACACCAGCGTGGGGGAGTGTGCTTCGTCATGTGATCATCGGCGCACGGGGGGCGTTACCTCAACAATCAGGTCACCATGCACAGGCAATCCGCCCGGATCGGTCGCGGTGATCCTGATCCGCGAAAAGCCGGGCCTGGTGCCTGTCACGCCAAGCCTGCCCGCGGAGACGAACGAGGCCGTGACTGCGCCTCGCGGCACCGGGGTATTCCCCGTAAGGCTCCATATCACGACCGGGCTGCCCCGCTTGGCCGTGTACGTCAACGCATCCCCCTCCGGATCCGAAAAATACTCCGCGACATCGAGAGAGAACCGGGTGCCCTGCGGGATGACTTTCCGAGAAGAAATCCATTGGAATGCCGGAGCCGAATTGAGAGGGGCCGTAGGACGATCTACCACGACCTTGAACTCCTGCGTCGCCAAGCCGCCGCCGGTTCTCGCGCTCACGTGCACGAGCGCCGAGCCCAGCCCTACGCCGTCAATTGTGAGGGTATAGCCCGAGACCGACACCCCCACGCTGCCGGGCAAGGACGAAGTCGCCTCGAAGCCTGGCTGGTACGCTTCAAAGTGGTCCCGCAGGTCGACTGTAGCACTCTGACCGCGAAGGACCTGCAAAGAAGGGATCTGACCCCTCGGTCGCGGGGGCACGGGATACCCTGGCGGGATTGACCCGGGCAAAGGCCCCACGTCTCCAGATTCGAACCTGTGCTGTGCCGTCAACCCGCCGGGGTCGGTAGCCGTAACGGTCACCGCTGCTACGCGCCATCGCCTCGTGTGGACTTCTACAAAGCCGTCGGCAACCGTGACGCTCAGGATGTCGGGGTCGTCCGACCTGGCAGTGAACGTGAGAGGATCCCCATCGGGATCTTCAAAGTACGGCCAGACAGCTACGTCCGGTGACGGCGAGTAGCGCCAGTCCCTGTACGCTGGGGGGATCTTGCCCAGCGCGGTCGGCGCCCTGTTGCCGACCAGAAAAGGTGCCACCGTGTCTACCAGTTCACAGCCCGACAGGGGGGCCGAAGCGGCGATGATCGTCGCGACGACCATTCGGAATCGCCTTGAGCAGCCCGCGCTCGGAACGACCCGTTCAGCGGTGCCGAGCCTGGAGGAGGCGGTCGAGGAGCGGGTATTCGCGGTCGAGGTAGGTATTGCCCTCCGCGACGATGCGGCTCTGGTCGCCCCGTCGGAGGCCGCCGCCGGAGTTCTCTCCGTAGCCGGAGTACAGCGCATCCACGACCTCCATCCCGCGCACGACCTCGCCGAAAGGTGCGAATCCCGTCGAGTCGAGGCGCACGTTGTCTACGAGGTTGATATACACCTGGGTGGCGCGGGTTCCCGGCTCGGTGAAGGCGAAGGCGATGCGGCCGCGCGTGTTGGAGGCGACGACGGGGTCGTCGGGGATGTAGGCGTTCATCCACTCGGCGGTGATGGCGGGGTCGCCGGCGAGCCCCCACTGGACGATGAAATCGGGGATGACGCGGTGGAAGCGGGCGTCGTCGTAGTAGCCGGATTCGACGAGGGTGAGGAAGCGCTCGACCCCGTACGGCGCCCACTCGCCGTGCACGGCGATCACGAACTCCCCCTGGCTCGTCTCGACGGCCACTTCGACGGGACCGGCCTCGTTCGCGGCTCGGGCAGCGATGCCATCGGCCCCGACATCGGAGGACGGGACGGGTTCGACGCGCTCGCATCCCGCGAGGATGAGAGCCGCCGCAACGAAACGCGTGGCGCGCCTCCCGACGATCACCGCAGGAACTGTTCGAAGAAGTCGAGCATGTCGAGGAGCATCTGGCGGCGGTTCGCCTTTCCGTAGACGTAGTAGTTCTCGTTCGGGTACGTCTTGTACTGGTACGGCTTGTAATAGTTCTCCAGCGCCCGCGCGAAGATCTCGGACTGGTCGGAGCCCGGATAGCGGCCCACGCCGTGCACGAGCAGGACCGGCGTCGAGACGTCGGCGACGTGCGAGACCGACGAACTGTGGCTCCATACGTTCTCGTTCGTCTCGAACGGGCCGAGTTCGTGGTCGAGCAGCTTGATGTGCCGGAGTTCGTTCTCGCCGTGGTAGAAGTGGACCCAGTCCGTATACCCCGACCCCGGGATGGCGGCGCGGAAGGCGTCCGGCGCGAAGGCCACCGCGTACATGCTCATCACGCCGCCGTAGCTCGTCCCCGTGATCCCGATCCGCTCCGGGTCGACCTCGGGAAGCGCCCGCAGGTAGTCGGCGCCCGCGACCACATCCTCCAGGTCGCAGTGGCCCCAGCACCCGTTGTTCGCATCGGCGAAGTCCTTCCCGTAGCCGGAACTCCCGCGGATGTTGGGCAGGAGCACGACGTATCCGCGCTGGACGAAGAACTGCACGTGCTGCTGGAAGGTGTCGTGGAACTGCGACGTGGGACCCCCGTGGATCCACATCACGCCTGGCAGGTCGTCGCCGGCCGCGGCCCCCGGCGGCCGGTAGAGGTAGGCGGGGATCGAGTACCCGTCCGTGCTCTCGTAGCGGATCTTCTCCGGCGCGACGAGCCGACCGGCAAAGTTGCCGGCGGGCATGGAGGAGGTGAGTCGCCGGCTGTTTCCGTCCTCAAGCGAGACGACGTACAGGTCGCGCGGGCTCAGGAGGTCCTCCTGCAGGTACGCGATGGCGTCCCCGTCGGGGGACCACGAGGGGCTGGACGCGACGCCGCCCTTCGGCGAGACGAGCACCCGCGGTTCGCCTCCTTCCGCGGATACCACGCGCAGGTCGTGATGTCCGTTGTGGTTCTCGGTGTAGGCGATCCAGCGCCCGTCCGGAGACCACGCGGCGGCGCTCTGGTCGGCCTCGGCCGGGGCGACCGGACGCGGCTCTCCGCCATCCCGCGGCGCGAGCCAGTAGTTGATCCAGCCGCTCCGGTGCGAGCGGAAGAGGATCGAGCTCCCGTCGGGCGACACGCTCGGATAGCCGAACGTCGCCCCCGCCCCGTAGTCGAAGAAGTCGCGGTCCTCGATCACGGTGCGCGGGCTGCCGCCGGTGGCGTCCACCTCGATCACGTCGTGATCCTCCCACGCATCGTCGAGGCGGACGTAGAGGATGTGGCGGGAGTCGGGCGTCCAACTCGGGAAGACTTCGTAGCGCTTGTCGTTCGTGAGGCGGTCCACGCGCCGGGTCGCGACGTCCACCTTCCAGATGTCGTAGTTCCCGTAGCGGTCGCCGGCGAAAACGATCGAGCGCTCGTCCGGGGACCAGCTCATCGAGTTGATCCGCGCCCCGAGGTCGGTGAGCTGGACGTCGGCTCCGTCACGCGTCGACCAGATCCAGATTTCCGGCGCGCCGCTCTTGTCCGACACGTAGGAGATCCACGTTCCGGCGGGCGACCAGCCAGGCATCTGGGAGGTGAGGAAGTGGCCGGATCCCCCCATGTCCGCAGGGACCCGCGTGGGAAACCCGCCGTCGGGAGCCAGGGCCATGAGCCCGCCCGTGAGTCCCGATTCGAACAGGATCGCCGAGCCGTCCGGCGACCAGGCGGGCGCCCCCCCGACGACGGACTCGATGGTGAGGAGCTGATCGACCGAGAGCGCGTCGCCGTTGCCGCCGTGCTGCGCATGAAGCTCGCCCCCGCCGCCAACCGCGGCGCTCAGAGCGAGGAGGATGCCGGGAATCGCCGTCCTGTGCGGGTCGCGAGCCATGTGTCTTCCTTTCAGCGCGTCAGTTCGCGGTCTCCTGCGGGTCCGGCTCCTCGGAGGTCGTGCGGCGCAACGGGTCGCCCTGGAAGCGCCACTCCGACTCGAAGTCCTTCGGCGGGGCCTCGCCCAGCAGACGGGCGCGCACCATCTCGACCGGCATGCGTCCGCCCCGCAGGATCGCGTCGTGGAAGGCGCGGTTCGTCATCTCACCCGACTGCACCAGCTGCTCGTGCAGGGCCCGGATCTGGAGGCCGCCGATCATGTAGGCGACCTGGTAGAGCGGCGAATAGGAGCCGTTGAAGCTCCGCCGCACCTCCGCCTCGGCGTTCGCGCGCTCGTGCCCCACGCGTTCGACGAGGAAATCGATCGCCTCCTGCGGGGTCATGCGCTCGAGGTGGAAGGAGAGGGAGAAGATGATCCGGGCTGTGCGGTGCATGCGCCAGAACAGCATCCCGATCCGGTCCTCCGGGGTCGACGGAAAGCCGAGGTCCCAGAGCAGCATCTCCCAGTAGAGCGCCCACCCCTCGCCCCAGAACGGGGTCGAGAACGCGCCGCGGTGCGAGTTGAAGCGGCTCGTCATGAACCCCTGCAGGTGGTGTCCGGGGATGAGTTCGTGGTGCACGGTGGCGCGGGAGAAGTGTTCGTTGTTCCCGCGCATGCTCATGAGTTTGTACTCGTGCTCCATCCCGTCGGTGGGGAAGGAGACCTGGATCACCTCCCCGCCAAGGAAGAAGGGCGACACCTTCTGCCGCTCGGGGGACATCATCTCGATGCGCCAGATCTCGTCGGCGAGCGGAGGGACGGTGACGAGATCGCGCTCGGTGACGAAGGCGAGCGCCTCGTCGGCGAGTTCGCGGATCATCTGCGGCTGGTCGCCAGGGTCGCGGTGCAGCGTCTTCACGTACTCGAGCGCCGCCCGCCAGTCGTCGCCGTAGCCGAGTTCGCGCGAGGCCTCGATCATGCGCTCTTCGCACCAGGCGTACTCCGCCTCGGCGATCGCGATGAGTTCTTCGGGCGTGTAGGGGATCATCTCGTGGCGCAGGTCCGCGGCGAGACCCTCGGCCCCGATCGGATCGCCGACGATCGGCTCGTCCTCCCCCTCGCGGTAGCCGATGACCGTCTCGCGCAGGAAGGTCCCGTAGCCGTCGAGGGCGGCCTTCGCGCGGGCGTACGGATCCTCGTTCCACCACGTGAAGACGGGGTCGTAGCCGGCGTAGTGCTCGTACCAGTCCTCGAGCAGGCGCGTGTGCCCGGCGAGCGTCGTCACCGCTCGCAGAGCAACGATGCGGGAGACGTCCGATCCATCGGCCAGCCGCGCCTCGACGGCTTCGCGCGCCGTCTGGACCTCGGCCGGAAGGTCGGCGAGACGGGCCGCCGCCGCCTCTGATTCCACCGGCTCGCGGCGTCGTCGCCGTTCCTCGAGTTCGACGATGAGAGAGGTGAAGGGGATGAACCCGTTCATCTCCGCGGCGAGGCGTGCCTCGCGCTCGATGAGATCCAGTTGATAGGTGAGATCATTGATGAGGAGGACGTAGTCCACCCGCCCCTCGAGGGTGAGGGACTCGAAGTCGAGCGCCTCGACCTGCTGTCGCCAGTCCGAGAAAAAGTCGCGGAAGCGTTGATTGCGGTCGGGCGAATAGGGGACGTTCCAGCGGCGACCGAGTGCCGTGCGGTCCGTGCGGTAGCGCTCGACGACGGCGGCCAGTTCGCTGGTCTCGGTCCCGACGAGCGTCGTCAGCTCCTGTCCCGCGGCCGGTGGCGCGGCGGCCGGGAAGACGAGCGCGACGGCCGAAAGGACCAGCGCGGCGGAGACCGTCGATCGCGCCGCCCTCACGGCTCGACCCTCCGCAGGACGTAATGGCCGGAGGTGACGTCCATCCTCAGCTCGTTCACGACCCCGTCCGCGTCGCGCACGAACCGGAACCTGGTGCTGCCGCGCCCGAAGGTGTCACCGCCCAGCCAGGTGAGGGCGCCCGCCGACCATGGGCCGGCTTCGATCGTCAGCTGCCCGTCCTCGATCCCAACCTCGGCCACCATGCGTTGCCCGCGTGCCGGGCCCTCGTATCGTCCTGCGTAGGGCGCCGCGTCGCCGTCGAAGGGGATGGGCATGGCCTCCGCCCGCGGACCGAGGATGACGTCCTCGACCTGCTGCGCGATGTCGCTGGACGCGGCGCCACCGGCTGTGTTGATCAGGACCGCAATCGACAGGTCTTCGGCCGGGTAGTAGCGGAGGTCGGTGACGAAGCCGAAGATCCCGCCCCCGTGCCGGATCCCCTTCATTCCGTCGCGGTCCGTGATCGCGAGCCCCTTCGCGTAGCGCAGTTCGGTGCCGTCGTGCAGCGTCTCGGGCGTGATCATCAGCCGGTAGCTCTCCGGACTCAGGATCTCGCCTCCCTCTCCATCTCCATGGAGGGCCTGATTCCACGCCATCAGGTCACGCACGGTTGAGCACAGGGAGCCTGCGGCGTAGGGCCAGAGGTGGTTCAGATAGGGAGCGGGCAGGAGCCCGTCCTCGCCGGGCTCGTAGCCCTTGGCCCGGTTGGGGACGAGTTCTTCCTTGTGGCAGTAGCGCGAGTCTTCCATCCCCGCCGGGGCGAAGAGGCGCTCCTCCACGAATGCCTCGTAACTCATGCCGCTCGCTTCCTCGATGATGAGGCCGGCGAGGAAGTAGGCCGAGTTGTTGTAGGTCATGGCAGTGCCGGGCTCGAACTCGAACGGTTCGGCGGCGAAGAGCGTGACGAGCGTGTCCCGGGGGAGTTCCAGCGGGGCGATCTCGTTCCACAGGTGCTGCATCTCCGTGTAGCCCTTGATCCCCGAAGTATGGTCGAGGAGTCGGCGGACGGTCACCGTCCGATCCCCGACCGGGTAGTCGGGCAGCCACTTCGTGAGCGGGTCGTCGAGCGAGACCGTCCCTTCCTCCCGCAGGAGGAGGATGGCCGCCGCCGTGAACTGCTTCGTCACGGACCCAACCTCGTAGACCGCGTCCGGGGGCGTGGGAACCCCGAGTTCGAGGTCGGCCTGGCCGAATTCCTCGATCAGTAGCGTGTCGGCGCCGCGAACGACCGCGATCGACATGCCCGCGGCGCGGCCCTCCTCGATGGGGGCCGCGGCGATCGCATGGATGTCGTCGACCTGGTCCGCCGTAAGGGAGCCTTCGGGCGCCGACTCCGGCGCGCCACAGCCTCCGAGCCCGACAACGAGAGCCGCCGCGGGGAGGATCGCGGCGCGGGTCCCGGGATGGACTCGGGGGAGGCCCGCCCGGCCGCCAGTCCGGCGGGGGCGGAGGCGTGTCTCTCTTCTCATCTGATTCTCCTGCATCGGAACGGGCTCAGACCTATCTTCGGACGGGAGCGAAGGTGTGTCGATAGTCGTGTCGATGGCCCGGCAGGCGTCGGTCATGCGGCGCCGGAGAGAGGATTTCGATGGAATCGACAGCGGCACCGGCCTCGGTCTTCCGGGGGCGCGAGGGCGCGGCGGAGTCGGCGGACAGCATTCCGTGGTATCTGACCGCGGTCCTGTTCGCCTCGGCGGCCGTGATCGTGGGCATCACGTGGGACATCTCCTGGCACCGCACGATCGGTCGCGACACGCTCTTCACGCCCGCCCACCTGCTGGTCTACGCGGGCGGGCTGGCGGCGGGGCTGTCGTGCGGGTGGCTCGCGCTCAAGACGACGTTTTCCGGGACGGACGCGGAGGTGGGACGCTCGGTACGTCTCTGGGGCTTCCGGGCGCCGCTCGGGGCCTGGGTGGCGATCTGGGGGGCGATCGCCATGCTCGCGTCCGCGCCGCTCGACGACTGGTGGCACAACGCGTACGGTCTCGATGTCGAGATCCTGAGTCCGCCGCATGTCGTCCTGGCGCTGGGGATCTGCGCGATCCAGGTCGGTGCCCTGCTGATGGCGCTGGCCTGGCATAACCGGGCCTCCGAGACGGGCCGGCGCAAGCTCGCGTGGACGTATGTGTTCAGCGCCGCGATGCTGATCCTGACGCTCTCCGTGCTGCTCATGGAATACACGTTCCCCAACCAGATGCACGGCGCGACGTTCCATCTCGTGATGGCGGCGCTCTTCCCCGTCCTCCTCTTCGCGATCGGGCGGGCCGGGCAGATGCGGTGGCCGGCGACGTGCGCGGCGCTCGTCTATACCGGGGTCTCGCTGGCGATCATGTGGGTGCTGCCCCTTTTCCCCGCGGAGCCGATGCTGGCGCCCATCCTCCGGCCGCTCACCCACATGCAACCGTCCGAGTTCCCGCTTCTCCTGTTCGCGCCGGCGATCGTGATCGACCTCCTGCTGCGGCGGCATTCCGCCCCGGGGGAGGCGCCCGACCGGGCTTCGACCGACTGGCGGATCGCGGCCTTCGGCGGCCTAGCCTTCGTGGGCATCTTCGGCGTGATGCATTGGTATTTCGCCGACTTCCTGCTCTCGGAAGGGGCGCGAAACTACTTCTTCCAGGGCGACACGTGGGGCTACACGGCCGCGCCGGGCGCCTGGCAGCACGTGTTCTGGCACGGCGGGCCGTATCTCGGCGGCGAGTTCTCGGCGGCGGGTTTCGTGGGCACGGCGTGGTGGGCGCTGCCGATCGCGTTCGTCTCGGCCCGCACGGGTCTGTGGCTGGGGAACTGGTGGCTGCGCGTCCGCCGGTGAGGCGCAACCGGGCCGCCCGCCTCGCGCGCGCGGCGGCGTTCGTCGGCGGGCTGTACGTCGTGGCGACGGGGCACGTCGGGAGCAACAACGTGTTCTTCTCCGGCGAGGCCGGCCCCTATCCGGTTTCCGTCGTCATCCGTCCTCCCGAGGTCATCCCGGGGCTGGCGGAGATCTCCGTCCGGGTGCCGGGCGACGGGGTGGACCGGGTAACCGTGCGCCCCGTGCGCTGGGACGCGGCGCCGGAAGGCGGCGCGCCGCCCCCCGACGTGGCCGTGCCCGTGACGGGCGATCCGGAACTGTACGCGGCCGAACTGTGGCTCATGACGGTGGGCGCCTACCGGGTCGAGGTCGCGGTCGAGGGGAGCCGCGGCGCCGGGGAAGTCTCGGTCCCGGTGACCTCCGTCATGCTCGGTGTGCTGGACTTGCCGCCGGGGCTCGGCTGGGTCCTGTTCGCACTCGCGATGCTTCTGGCGGCGGGGGTGGTGGCGATCACGGGGGCCGCGGTGCGCGAGAGCCAGGTCCCGGCGGGGGAGACGGCGGGTCCGCGGCAGCTTCGCCGCGCCCGGATCGCCATGGTCGCCACGGCCCTGGGGGTCGCGGGCATTCTCTACCTGGGGAATCAGTGGTGGGAGGCGGTGGACCGCGATATCCGGAGCGGGATCTTCGAGCGCCTGGCCGTGGAGGGTGCGATCGTGCGGGACAGGGGGACGGCCGCCCTGGAGATCGCGATCACCGATCCCGCCTGGCGGGGCCGCGGCTGGACCCCGCTCGTGCCGGACCACGGAAAGCTGATGCACCTGTTCGTGGTGGGCGCGCCGGGGATGGACGCGTTCGCCCACCTGCATCCGGTCCCCGTGGACTCGTCGACCTTCCGCGTCGCGTGGCCGGATCTACCCCCGGGCGAGTACCGCATCTACGGCGACATCGTGCAGGAATCGGGTTTCGCGCAGACGGTCGTCGACACGATCACGGTTGACGAGGCGGCCATCGCGCTTCCGGTGGCCGGGGACATCCCGGTGGCGGGAGATGCGCCGCCGGGCATGTCGGCCGGGCTGCGCCGGGATGCCGACGATTCTGATTGGACGGGCACACCCGTCGCCGTCGCGGGGCCGCGCTCCGAGGCCCCGCTGGCCGACGGCTCGACCCTCGAATGGCAGGGCGACCGGGAGCTTCGGGTGGACGAGGAGACGCTGCTCGCCTTCCGGGTCTGGAACCCCGACGGGAAGCCGGTCGAACTGGAACCCTACATGGGGATGCTGAGTCACGCCGCGATCACGCGCGATGACGGCGCGGTGTTCGTGCATCTTCATCCCGCGGGCACGATCTCGATGGGCTCGCTTTCGGTCCTCGCGCCCGACGGGTCCGGGATGCGCAGGTCCGGGCGCGATGCCCCCACGGGCGTGGTCGAGTTCCCGTTCGCGTTCCCGCAACCGGGCGAATACACGATCTGGGTGCAGGTGAAGCGGGAAGGCCGCGTGCTCACGGGCGCGTTCCAGGCGACGGTCCTGGATTGAGCGAACGCATCGCGATGTGCTTCAGCGGCGGCAAGGACAGCGCCCTGGCACTCCATGCGCTGCAGCAGGCAGGGGCGTACCGGGTCGAGACCCTGATCACTACCGTGACGGACGCCTACGACCGGGTGAGCATGCACGGCGTGCGGCGCTCGCTCGTGCGCGACCAGGCCGCCGCCATCGGCATCCCGCTGGTCGAGGTCGTCGTCCCGCCGCAGTCCTCGAACGAGATCTACGAACGCGCCATGGGAGCGGCTTTCGGCCGCCTCTACGACGACGGGATCCGCCGCGTGGCCTTCGGGGACATCTTCCTCGAGGACCTCCGAGAGTATCGGGAACGACAACTCGCGGACTCGGGGTTGGAGTGCCTGTTCCCGATCTGGAAGCAACCCACGGCCGATCTCGCGCGTTCCTTCATCCGGGACGGGTTCGAGGCGGTGGCGGTGTGCATCAACCCGGCCGCGCTGGACGGCTCCTTCGCCGGCCGCTCATTCGACGAGTCCTTCGTGGCGGACCTCCCGGAGGGCGTGGATCCGTGCGGGGAGAACGGAGAATTCCATACGTTCGTGTGGGACGGTCCGATCCTGCCTCGACCGATCCCGGTCACACGCGGCGAGGTAGTGGAGCGGGACGGGTTCGTCTTCTGCGACCTTCTCGCGGCCGACGGGTAAGAGGGACGGGCAACTAGCACAGGTACGCGCACAAGATAGAGGGGTTATCGCGGATGTTCAGAGTTTTCGGCCTCATGTTGGGCCTTACAGTCGTTCTGGTGCTCGCGGGAGGAGCGCTGTTCGGGCAGCAGGGAGCAATCCTGTTTCTCATTCTCTCGGCGGCCATGAACTTCGGGATGTACTGGTTCAGCGACCGCATGGTGCTGCGCATGTACCGGGCGCAGGTCGTCGACCGGGCGCAGGCGCCGGAACTCTACGACCGCGTGGAACGCCTACGGCAACGGGCAGGCCTGCCGGCGCCGGTGGTGGCGATCTCGCCGCAGCCGCAGCCCAACGCCTTCGCCACGGGCCGCGATCCGGCGCATGCGGTGGTCTGCTTCACGCAGGGGATCCTGCGGGCGCTGCCGCCCCGGGAGCTGGACGGCGTCATCGCGCACGAACTCGCCCACATCAAGCACCGGCACATGCTCGTCGGTACGATCGCCGCCACGATGGCGGGCGCGATCGCGATGATCGCCTCGATCGCCCGCTGGGGCCTGATCTTCGGCGGGGGCCGCGACGACGGCGACAATCCGCTCGGTGTGCTCGTCATGGCCATCGTCGCACCGCTGGCGGCCGTCATCATCCAGATGGCCATCAGCCGCCGCAACGAGTTTCAGGCCGACCGCACCGGCGGCGAAATCACGGGCGACCCCATGGGTCTGGCGGGCGCGCTGAAGCGCCTGGAGTCAGGCGCCCGCCGCATTCCGATGGACGTGAACCCGGCTGGCGCGTCGCTCGCGATCGTGAACCCGTTTGCGGGGCGCCGCAGGGGGCTCACCTCCCTGTTCACGACCCACCCGCCCACCGAGGAGCGGGTCGCCGCGCTGAGAGCCCAGGCCGCCGGTCGCGAATAGCCGCCCGCTCGCGCGTCAGCCGGTGAGCAGGGCGGTCGCTTCGTCGATCTTGTCGGCGAGTCCGGTCAGGGTGCCGGCGAGGCGCTCCACCTGCGCGGAGGTCTCGTCCCAGGCGCGCTCCTCGATCGCCTCGCGGATGCCCGGGAGGGTCTTCACGCCGTAGCCGGTGTAGAAGCCGGGGGCGTAGATCTGGTGCCGGAACCAGTTGCGGCGCGGGAGGCCGTCTTCGCGCGTCATGAGGCGCTCGGTCTGGATGAGGGCCGCGTTCAGCCGCCGCTGAACGTCCCCGTGCTCACCCATGTCGGCGCCATCCCCGGAGTCACCGTCACCACCGGTCGCGGCCGCCTGGTGCGCCGTCCGCATTGCGTCGTAAGCCGCATCGTACGCGGCGGCGCTCGCCTCCAGTCGCGTGATCGCGTTCTGCACGGGGGCGAAGTTGAGGAACGGCACCTCGTCCTGCGCTTCCGGGGGCACGTACGTCTTCGTCGGATCCGCCGCGAGCGTGTACGCGTTCGACGCGACCAGCGCGTTTCGTCGCTCGGTCTGCTCACGTGTGGCCTCGACGAGCGCCATGACCTCGTCCCGGTACGTCTTCACGTTGGCCACGAAGGGTGAGAAGCGCAGCGGGATGACGTCCGCATTCGCGAGCCGCAGCGTGGCGCGGGCCGTCGTCTTGGCGAGCGCCGCGCCGTACTGGAAGCCGGGATCTCCGAAGCGCGTGTAGTGGTCGAACGAGTCGTACTGCGAGTGGTACGAGCCGCCGCCGCTCTCGCCGCTGAAGCTCAGGTTGAGCGACGCGATGCCGAGGTGTTGCAGGAAGGGCGTGTAGTCCGAGCCCGAGCCGAGCGGGCTGATCGTGATGTCCGAGCCATCGTCCGCCCGGCGTGCACCGCCCACGGACCGCGCGGCGTGCAGCCGCTGCCACACGGAGACGCCGGTCTGCGGGTCGGTGACCGAGCGCGCCACGTCGTTGATGAAGCTCTGCAGGGTGTGCGACCCGCCCATGCTCAGGAATCCGCGGCCGCTCCCATCCGTGTTGATGTAGGCCACGGCCTTCTGCCGCAGTTCGTCGGCGTGGTGTTCGACCCACTCCGTCGAGCCGAGCAGTCCTGGCTCCTCGGCGTCCCAGGAGCCGTACATGATGGTGCGTCGCGGCCGCATCCCCGCTTGGGCCAACTCCCCGATAACGCGCGCCTCCTCCATCATCGAGACGGTGCCGCTGATCGGATCCGCCGCGCCCATGGCCCAGCCGTCCCGGTGGTTGCCGCGGATCACCCACTCGTCGGGGAATTCCGAGCCTGGGAGGGTGGCGATCACGTTGTACGCGGTCTCCAGCCCCCAGTCGAACTCCAGGTGGACCCGGACCGTCGCCGGGCCGGGGCCCACGTGGTAGGTGATCGGGAGCGCGCCACGCCACGACGCCGGCGCCACCGGTCCCTCCAGCGCCCGCAGCAGGGGCAGAGCATCGCTCCATGACAGCGGGAGGACCGGGATCTTCATGATCGTCGGGGACTCCTCGACCGTCAGCCTCTCGGCGTCGGCCGTAGCCCCCACGCCCGGGGTCAGAGGATCGCCCGGATGGAGCGGCATGTCCTGCACGGCCCCGCGCTGCACGCCGAACTCGGCGCGGTAGGGCCCCTTCGGATACGCATCCCCCTGGAAGAAGCCGTCATCGCGCGGGTCGCTGTAGAGGATCGTCGCCAGCGCCCCGTGCTCATGCGCCACCTTGGGCTTGATGCCGCGCCAGGAACCCCCGTAACGGGCGATGACAATCTTCCCGGCCACGTCGATCCCCATGCGCTCGAGTGCCTCGTAGTCGCGCGGGATTCCCTGGTTCACGTACACGAGTTCGGCCGTCACGTCGCCGTCCGCCGAGTACGCATTGTAGGTCGGGAGCCGGCCCGCCACGCCTGACGTCCCGTCCTCCGGGATCTCGGGCTCCTCCAGCGAAGCGACGAACGACTCAGGCTCCAGCATCTCCACGTGCCGGACGAGCGGCGTCGGGAAGAGGACCTCGTACTCCGCGATCTCGACCTCGTAGCCCCAGCTCCGGAACTGCTCCGCGACGAACATCGCGTTCTCGTAGTTGTACGGCGCGCCCACGTAGAACGGCTCGCGGGTCATGCGCTCCATCCATTCCTCGAGGTTGCTCGGCCGCACGCTCTCGTCGAGACGGGCTTCGGCGGCGAGCTGCGCGGCGGAGGACTCGGCCCCGAAGCCTAACAGCGGTCGTTCCTGCGCCCGCGCCGGCGCGGCCTGCAGTGCCTGGAACGCGGCCAGCGCGACCAGAGTCGAGATCACGTTTCGCGACTTCGTCGCCATGGGATTCGTCTCCTGTTGCTTCTCGTCGTTTCCGTCGGGCACTTCTGTCAGCTGCCGTCGGCGAGGCACCGCACTTCGCAGTCGAGGAGTTCATCGCCCTCGAAGCGGGCGAAGGCCTCGAAGGGACGGTCTTCCAGCAGATGCGGCAGCCAGTAGCGGTCGTCCGCCCACATCCGATCGTACGGAATGTCGTCAACCGGTGCCCAGAGGGGGATAGCCTCGTCCGTCTCCGAAGGTTCGCCCTCGAGCACGTCCGCGCGGAAGACATGGATGCGGATCGATACGCCGTCCACCACGTCGAACGCCACCTCGCCCAGCTTTCGCGGGTCGAGGGGATGCGCTCGGAGCTCCTCCTCGAACTCGCGCACAGCCGCGTCGAGAGGGCTCTCGCCGGGGTCCACCTTCCCCCCCGCGCCGTTCAGCTTGCCCGCCCCGATGCCGCGCTTCTTGTGGATGAGGAGGATCTCGCCGTCGCGCACCACGTAGAGGAGCGTCGCGTCGATCTCGGGCCGCCAGTCGTCCCAACTCATCGACGACCTCCGGGACGTTCCCGCGGGAACGTCCTGCTACTTCGGGATCCGCGCCACCTCGACCCTCGGGTACGGCGCGCCCCAGGAGAACACCACGAACTCATCGGTCACCGCCAGCATGGAAGGCAGGGAATCTCCCCAGTACTCACCCTCTCCCGTCTCGGGATCCAGAACATACGTCTCTAGGGCGGGCTTATCTCCGAAGATGCCCGTGCCGACTTCTCGCCCGCCACGGCCTTCTCTCACGCTCGCGGCTACCCGCTCCAAATGACGATCGCGCCGCACCGGTTGGATGGAGCGGCGAACTCCCCGGGCAGGGAGACGGCCCCGAGGTAGACTTCGATGGCGACGACCTCATGCGGAGCGGCCAGGTCGTCCACGCCCCCCTGCTCGAAGTCCCAGGCGCGGCCATCCATGACCAGGGTGCCGTTCAGGTAGACGGACACGTGGCGGCATCTCCCCGACCTTGGCGAGACGAGGCGGCAGGTCTGTCGCGGGCAGACTTCGCGCAGGCCGTCTACCTCGGTGAGGAGGTCGGTGAGGCGCGTGGGCGCGAGGGCCCGGATTCGCTCCCGTGTGAAGAAGTGTCCGCGGCCCCGCGTCGCGCTCTCCCGCCTGCGTTCGTAGAAACCGACCTCCGTGAGACGCGGATGCCGCCGCTCGGCCACGATCCGCGGCCCCGCCGCGGGCGCGGCGTCGTCGAGCGCGGGAGGCGGCGTGGGATCGAGTTCGACGCGGATATCCACGGTTGAACCGGAGGGGACCGGGATGGTGTCTCCGGCGACACCGGCGTCGGGGTGGGATACGGCGAGCCGGTAGTCCCCGGGGATCAGGTCGCTGATCGCGAAGAGGCCGTGCTCATCGCTCGTCGTCAGATACCCGGCCTCCGCGGGCGGGTCACGGTCGCCGGGGGCCTCTGCGGCCGCGGCCGCCGCCAGCCTGATCTCGGCCTCCGGTACGGGTTCGCTTCGCCGGAGATCGAAGATGCGGCCGGCGACGTGGCCGTGACGAGAGATGGGAACCACCAGATCCCGCGTCACGGGGGCCGTGTCGGCCGTCACGGGGGCTGTCTCGGGCGCCACGGGCGCCAGGTCGCCGCTGAGGCCGGCGAACCCGGCCCAGATGCTCACGTCCGTCCGCGGATCGAGGTCACAGAACCGGAACCGACCGTTGTCGTCGGCGGTCGTCTCCTTCTCGCGCCGCCGGCCGCCCGGTTCCGTGATCCAAGCCGTCACGGTCGCCCGGGGCAGGAGAATGCCGGTCAGCGCATCTGTAACCGTCCCCTCGACCACGAACGGAGCCCGTTCCGTTGCGGGGCCGGGCTCGCAGAGAACGATCCGCCGCTCTTCAAGCTCGGCCGCGGTCAGCCACTGTCGTGTCCAGACGAGGACCGTGGGACAGAACGGATCCTCGCCCCCCGCGCGTATCAGAGGCTCGAGGCCCGGCACCTTGTGCGGCTCGCCGTGGACTTCGACGCCTCCGATTCGGTGATAGGCGAGCCCGGTCATGAAGCCAACGCGGTCCCGGCGGCCATCGATGAGGATCTGTCGAGCGCACCCCAGGATGTTGGACCGCTTCGTGTTGAAAATGGCCTCGCTCATGTTTCGCCAGCCGACGATCAGGCCGTCGCCCCCGCGGCGGATGTCCTCGGGATCGTAGAATCTGCCGCTGCCGTGCGCCCGGCGCTCGTAGAAACCGACCTGCTCCAGGTACGACGGTCTCCATTCGATGTTGACCTCGAGCGGGGCGACTTCGACCGCGGCCGGTTCAATGCGGATCTCCAGCGAGAGTGTGCCGTCGGGCGCCTCGACCTCGGTCGTCCGCGTACCGTAGCCGATGTGCCGGATCTCGAACGTGTGGGAGCCGGCGGGGACGACCAGATGGAACGCTCCGTCCGTGCTGGTGAGCGTCGAGATGTCCAGCGCGAGGATGGAGACGAGCGCCGCCGAGATGGGTGCTCCGGTGCCGGCGTCGAGGAGGCGTCCCGCGATCTCTACCGGCTGCTGCGTCACGGCGCTCCGGGGGAGAGCCAATACCGCCAGCGCGAGCGCCGCGAGCACGCCAACGGCCGGGCGTCGGGAATCGGCCGGGCGTCGGGAATCGAGCGCATCGCCCGTCTCGGCGCCGACGCGGAGTCTCACCACGGGCTCCCTAGGGCATGAGCGTGCCGGTACGATCGAATACCACATCACCGTTGAAGACGGTCAGTTCGCACACCAGGTCACGGAGTTCGATCGTCGGGACGGTGAGCGGGTCGCGGTCCCACACCGCGAGGTCGGCGTACTTGCCGGCTTCGATCGTGCCCACCTTCTCCTCGAGGAACATCTGGTGGGCGACCCAGATCGTGAACGAGCGCAGCGCCGTCTCGACATCGACGGACTCGGCGGTACCGTACGGCTCGCTCCCGTACACGCCCAGCAGCGGCTGGCGGGCGACGGAGGCCCAGACACCGTAGCGCGCCGGGTAGGGCGTGACGAAGAAGTCGGAGCCGCTGGCCCAGATCATGCCCCGCTCCTGATAGGACCGGAACGGGTTCAAACGCAGGGTTCGCTCGGGTCCGAAGTTCCCGGCGTAGGTATCGCCGATCCACCACGTGAAGGTGGGCGAGGGTTCTGGGTACCCCGTCTCCCACTCGCGCTGGAGTTCGGCCATCGCGTCGAGGGCGCGGTCGGTGGGGATGTTGGAGTGGATGATCCCGTGCCGGAGCCCGCGTGTGGGCGTGGCCTCGAGCGCCTCCGTGAAGCTGTCGACGGTCCAGTCGATGGCGCGGTCCCCAATGGAATGGATGGAGACGTGGAGCCCCGCGTCGTGGTAGGCGCGGAAGCGCCGGCGCAGTTCGTCGGGGTCCATCGTGGGATAGCCGCGGTTGCCGGCATCGGTGCCGGTGTGGTCGCGGTTCCAGTCTTCGTACAGCCAGGCGGTGCGGGCGCCGCCGCTGCCATCGATGTAGAGCTTGACGCCGCCGGGGATGAGCCGGTCGTCCCCCGTGGATTCGTACGGACGGGTGAAGGTGGCGAGGCTGTCGGCGTAGGCGCGGACCTCGTCCAGCGTCCCGTTCCGGCTGTCCCAGAGAGCGAAGATCCGGACGGTGAGGTCGCCGTCGGCGAGCACGTCGCTGTAGGCCTCCCAGGTGCCGCGGCCGATCCCGGGGTCCTTGCCGCCCGTCATGCATTCGGCGTTGAAGGCGTCGGCGAGCGAGCGGATCCCTTCGCGTCGCTCGTCGGGGCCGAGCCGCGGGATGAGGCGCGTGACGAGCCCCATGGCGGATTCCTTGAGGACTCCGGTGGGCTGTCCCGCCGCGTCGCGGTCGATGGTGCCGCCCGGCGGGTCGGGCGTGTCCGCCGTGATGCCCGCCATGTCGAGGGCGAGCGAGTTGGCCACGCCGTAGTGGCCCATGGTGTGGGCGAGCCACACGGGCTGCCCCGCGGCCACGGCGTCGAGGTCCGAGGCCTGGATGTAGCGCAGTTCCTCGAGCTTCCCCTCGTCCCAGCCGCCGCCGCGGACCCACTCGCCCTCGGCCAGCCGCCCGGCCTGCTCCGCGACCATGCCCTGCACATCCGCGATGTTCTCCACGTTCGGATAGCTGAGGTCGAGGCGGTACAGCCGGTTCGCGCCCCCGTTCGCGAAGTGGACGTGCGCGTCCATGAGGCCCGGCGTCACGGCGCGGCCCGCGAGGTCGACGCGGCGGGTCTCCGGGCCCGCGAGCGCCTCGATCTCCGTGACCGAGCCGACCGCCACGACCCGCTCGCCCCGCACGGCCACCGCCTCGGCGACGCGGCTCTCGGCGTCCAGCGTGATCACGGGCCCGCCCGCGAGGATCAGGTCGGCCGGGTCGGCCGGCGGCGACCCTCCGCAGGCGGCCAGAACGGCGCCCGCCCACGCGGCGGCGCCCGGAACGGCACCGGCCCGGATGGCACGAAGCCGGGCGGCACGAAGCCGGGCGGCGCGAGTCGAAGTGGCGGGGAACGGGGCGGATTGGTTCGGTCGGTTCATCATCGGGCTCTGCAGTAGGGGCGAAGCGAAGGCTGCAACGCGAAGAGCGCGCCGAGCAACAGGAGCGGCATCGACCAGGCGGTCGCGACGACGGGCCCGAACGCGTCCGCGAACCCGCCGACGACCGGAATGATCAGCGTCCCCACGGCCCACGCGAGCCCCATCACGATGCCCGAACCCACCGCCGTCCCGGAGGGAAGGATCTCCTGCGCCATCACGACGATCGGTGGTAGCAGCGCCATGTTGAGGAAGCCCGCGCATACGGCCATCACGATCGCGGCCGGGCTCGCCGGCGCCAGCGTGACGGCGAGGACGTGCGTCGGCACCGCGAGCACGCTGATCACGGCCAGCAGGTGCTGTCGGTTGAACCGGTCCGTGAGGACACCGGAGGCGAGCGTCCCCAGCCCCTGGGCACCGAGATAGATGCTCAGCACCACGGCGCCCGCCGTCTCGCTCTCGCCCGCGCGGTGGGCGATGATCGGGATGAAGGTGAGGATCGCCTTCTGTGCGAAGGAGCCGACGACCGAGATCCCGAACACGAGACCGAGCGGCCCCTTCAGCTTCCGGATCACCTCCATCGGGGGCGGCGGCGGGGACCCCGACCCCACGCGGGTCCGGCCCTTCGCGCCGAACCAGAGCGCGATCCCGAGCAGGATGCCGGGGATCATCGCGATCCAAAGGCCGGGAAGGCCGAAGAGGCCGACGATCGCGACCGCGCTGATCGGCCCCAGCGCGAACCCGATCGCCCCCCCGAAGGAGAAGACGGACATGCGGACGCCACTTCCCCGACCCTCTCCGGCGCGAGCCACGAGCGACGCCCCCGGCGGGTGGAAGGCGGCCGACCCAAGGCCTCCCACCATGAGAAGCAGGAGCAGTACGGAATAACTGGGCGCGATCCCGAGGAGGGAGATGAACACGCCTCCCACGATCGGGCCCGCGGCGAGGAAAGCGCGTCGCCCGAACCGGTCGGCGAGGTAGCCGAAGGCCGGCTGCGGGAGCGCGGTCGAGATGGAGAGCACCGTCGAGAGCGTCGCGGCGAGCGTGATCGAGAGGCCGAGGTTGTCCATGATCCGCGGCAGGAGCGGCGGCAGGAAGGCGGTGTACGCGTCGATCGTCGTGTGCGAGGCGACGATCAGTGCCACGACCCCTGCGGGCCGCATCGAAGTGCGTCCCGAGACGCCGCCGGGGGGATTCACGAGCGCCGCGCTCGGTTCGTGCAGTGTCGAACTCCGATCCGGTTCGGATGGCAGCCGCTTGATGACGGCTCACAGTAACAGAATCGAGTCCGTCGTGGCGGATCCCACTCTCGTTTATGTTGGACTTCCCGGTGCCCGCGCGGTTCGGGCGAGCGGGACGGCACGCAAGGAGGGCGAGGGACAAATGATGGCTCCAAGACACCGGCTGCAGCGACGACGGATCCTCCTCATCCTCGGACTGGGCGGCTTGATTCCGATGGTGGCGGGGTGCGGAGACCTCGGGGACCTGCGCGACCTCGTCGAGGGCGAGGCGACCTACGTCGTCACCGGCGGACGCTGGCTCGATGTGCACACCGGGACCCTCGTGGAGAACGAAGGCATCACCATCCACGACGGGCGGATCATCTCCATCGGCCCGCCGCCGGATACGGCCGACTTCACGGTTACCATCAACGTCGAGCAGGAAGACACGATCCTGCCGGGGTTCTTCGACCTCCACGCCCATTACGCGGTCGACCTGTTCGGCGAGGGCCGCGTGGACGAGACGGCCGCCTATCCCGAACTCTTCCTCGCCAACGGCGTGACGACGACGTTCCCGGCGGGCGAGATGGATCCGGTCCGCATGCGGGAGCTGCGGCTCTCCATCGAGAGCGGCGATCGCAGAGGTCCGCGAATCCTCAACTCCGGTCCCTACTTCGGGTCGTGGCGGCGAGGCTGGGACGACGATGCGATGACCGCCGACTCGATCCGGCGCGAAGTGGACCACTGGGCGTCGCTCGGCGCGGCCGGCTTCAAGGCCAAGGGGGCCCGGCCGGAGCACCTCTCCCCTCTCATCGAACAGGCGCACGAGCACGGACTTACGGTCACCGCCCACCTCGACTCCGGCTTCGGGAATACGGTGAATCCCCGCGACGCGATCCTCATGGGCATCGACCGCGTCGAACACTTCCTGGGCGGCGATATGATGCCGGCCGACCGTACGGCCTACGCCTCGCTGCAGGAGTTCGACGATTTCGAAGGGGACGCCCTCCGCGACATCATCGACCTCTACGTGAGCCACGGGGTGAACTTCGACGCCACGCTTTCCATTTACGGATACTGGGGTCCGCACGACCCGGAGATGACGGAGTACTGGACGGATGAACTCCGATTCCTGACGCCCTACATGCGGGAGATCGTCGAGGCCCGTCCGCCCCGGCCCGTGAATGAGTCGTTCGCGAAGATGTCGCCGATCAAGCGTCGGACGCTGAAGGCGTTCTACGACAACGGGGGACGCGACCTGATCACGCTCGGCACGGATCACCCGAGTTGGGGGCAGTACTGGTCTCCGTTCGCCGTCCACCGCGAACTCCTCGCCATCGCCCGGGCCGGGGTACCGCCCGCGGACGTGTTCCGCATCGCGACGCTCAATTCGGCGCGAGCGATGGGTCTGGAGGACGAACTCGGCAGCATCGAGGAAGGAAAGATCGCCGATCTCGTGGTCGTGCGAGGGGATGCGCTGGAGGATGTCCGAACCGCCCGGGATGTCCGGTTCGTCTTCGCGCAGGGACACCCCCATTGGCCGGACGAACTGCTCGCGAGAGCAGAGGGAAAGATCGGGCCGGCGGATGCGTCGGAGGAATCCGCCTGGAGGCCCGGTCGTTGAGTGGGTCCGTTTCGGCGCACGCCTTGCTCCGACGCCCGATCAGACCCGAGCTTGCGCATGTACCCGCGTCCCCACGGAGGAGACACGCGTCGACCCGAGCCGAGGCCTGACATGATGAGCCAGCGAAACCCGATTCCCCGACGACAAGTGCTGATCCAGGGCGGCGCCGCGGCGGCCGGTCTTGCGATCCTGCCGACGGACATCTTCCGCGGCTGGCTCGCCGGCTTCGAGCAGGAGGCCGTCATCCCGTGGGTCGAGCGTCCGCATCCCGGCACGAGGGAGCGCGTCAACGTCCTGGACTGGGAGGAAGTGGACTCCTGGATCACGCCGACCGATCAGATGTTCCGCGTCGGGCATTACGGATCGCCGGTCATCGCCGAGAGCGACTGGAATCTCGAGATCGGCGGGCTCGTGGACCGGCCGGGGACGTTCAGTCTCTCCGAACTGAGGGCGCGACCCCGCCAGGAGGTCGTGTTCACGCTCGAGTGCTCCGGTAACCGTGGCCGCCCCTCCTTCATCGGCGCCGTTCACAACGCGCGCTGGGCGGGGGTCCGGCTTGCCGATGTGCTCACGGAGGCGGGCGTTCAGGAGGAAGGGATCGAGGTCGTCTTCTTCGGCGCCGACGAGGGCGAGGAGGAGATTCGGGGCAACACGGTGACACAGAACTTCGCGCGGAGCCTGTCGCTCGAGGACGCGATGGACCCCGGCGTCATCCTCGCGTGGGAGGTCAACGGCGAGCCGCTGCCGAACGCGCACGGCTTCCCGCTGCGCATCATCGCGCCCGGCTGGTACGGCATCGCGAACGTGAAGTGGCTGACGCGGATCGAACTCCGCGACCGGCGCTTCATGGGCAAGTTCATGGCCCGCGACTACGTCACGCTGCGGGCGGAGGAGCGCGACGGCGCGACCGTGTGGACGGAGACCTCGGTGGGGCGCGCGAACATCAACTCCGTCCCCGCGAAGGTGGTCAGGAACGGCGACGGCCATGCGATCCACGGAGCCGCGTGGGGCGCGGACATCGCCGCCGTCGAGGTCCGCGTGGACGAGGGGCCCTGGCGGGCGGCGACGCTCGGCGAAGGGCAGGGGGATCCCCACACGTGGGCGTTCTGGCACATCGACTGGGACGCCACACCCGGGAGACACAGGATCGTCTCGAGGGCGATCGACGCGGACGGGAACGTCCAGCCGGCAGCGGACGACCCGATGCTCGTGAACAAGCGGACCTACTGGGAGAGCAACGGACAGCTGACCCGGTCGATTCTGATCGACTGACCCCCAAAGCCCCCTCGCTCGCTCCCCCGCCTCGGGGGGCGGGCGAAGGTGGGTGTCAGCGACCGCTCCGGGCGCGCCGGCGCAGCCGTCGGACGAGCCACGCGTACGCCAGCACGTTCAGCGCGAGGACCGACACGCCGAGCCAGATCTGGATCTCCCGGGTCAACGCGCCGGGATAGATGACCGGGAGCAGGTAGCGCTCGATGAACCCTCCGGAGTAGCCCGCCTGGCCGCTCGCGATCCGGAGCCTGACCTCCAGGGGCGTGAGCGGGCAGATCCAGCCCGCGAACTCGATCAGCGCCCCCCACACGAAGCAGGGGACGTGCGCCCACGCGAGCTTCGGCCAGCGGAGCGCCGCGAACCCGCCGGCCACGACGAAGGCGATGAAGACGAAGTGGGTGACGAGGACGAGGTCCGCGAGCACCCGGTACAGCACGCGGGTCTACTCCACCTGCACGGGGTGCGGGAGCGGAACGTTCAGCAGGTAGCCCTTGTCGTTCATCAGAGGCTCATCCGGCTGTGTGTTCCCCGCCGCATCGGTGGCGCGCGTGACGAGCGTGTGCCCTCCCGGCGTCGCATCCCACTCGAACTCGAAGCGCTGCCAGGCCAGCGGCAGAACCGGGTCCACGATCTCGGCCTCGAGCCAGGTCGCTCCTCCGTCCGGACTCCACTCGACGGCAGACACGGGTCCCGCCGGGGCGTGTGCGAAGCCATGAAGGCGGTGTGATCCGGAGGCCACTTGCGCGGGCCTCGGCAGGGCGAGCGCGCTCTTCACCACGAGTTCGTTAATCGCCCCCCCCTGAGCGGGCGCGTAGTCCGCCTCCGGCCAATCGTCGCCGATGAGGACGTAGGACGACGTGTTGTTCCGGTTCCACACCTTCTCGGTGGAGATCTGGATGCTCCCCAGCCACTTGATGCTGTTGGACCCCGACCACCCCGGGACGACGGATCGTGCCGGGAATCCGTGATCGGCCGGGAGCGGCTCGCCGTTCATGCGCAGCGCGATGATGGTGTCGGGATCCCGCGCCTTCGCCAGCGGCATGGCGCGCTCGAATCCGGAGCCGTCCAGCCCCACGAGGTTCACGTCGACTGTTTCCGGCCGCACGCCGGCCAGATCGAGGATCGTGCCCAGCGACGGGCCCGACCACTCCGCGCACCCGACCGCCCCGGTGGTCCACTGCCCACCGCTCGCGCGTGTCCCCGTGAGTTCCGGATACAGACCCCGCCAGTTGCCGGCGCATTCGAGATAAGCGGTGATCGTGTGCTGGGGCAGAGACTCGAGGGTGGACAGATCGAGCCGCAACTCGGTCTCGGCGCCGTCCCCCTCGACTCGAAGCGAGTAGCTGGCCGGATCGATCATAGGCGTGGGGGAGTGGTTGCGGACGAAGAACAGCTCATTCGGCGTGATGAATCCGTCGAGAAGTTCGAGTCGGGTCTCCAGGTTCGTGACGCGCTGGATGAAGGGCGCGGGGTCCTTCGCCCACCTTGGCGGCTCAGCCTCCGTACCGGCGGCCACCGCCGCTCCCGCTTCGGCCGATGATCCGGCGTCTCCCGCGCGGTCGCAGGCGGCGAGCCAAGCGGCGGCGGGTCCCACACTTGCGGCCCGTACAAAGTCTCGACGAGTGAGGCGGGCGGTCTCGAGTCTCTTCTTCATGAGTGACACCTCTAGGGTCTCGACGCTTGGCATATTGCCCCAAGTCGACAAGTTTAGGTGCATGCGACCGAGGAGCAACGCACCCGGGACGCCCTTGCGTCCGCGGACAGCGGACGGCGTCCACCGGAAGCACCTCCCGATCCCGGCGTTACTGTCCGCTACGCTGGCGATGGGGTGGACCGCGTGCAATCCCGAACCCGATTCCGAGTCCGGCACGGCCTTCGAGGTCGTGGAGGCGACGATCGACGGGGTGCAGGCGGCGATCCGCGACGGGACAACGACCTGCCGCGAGGTCGTGGAGCGGCATCTCGCCCGCATCGCGGCCTACGAAGACGCGATCAACGCGATCACGGTGCTCAACCCGCGGGCGCTGGAGCGGGGGGACGAGCTCGACGCGTCGCTGGGCGCCGGCGAGGAGACGGGACCGCTGTTCTGCGTCCCGATGCTCGTCAAGGACAACTTCGACACGCACGACATGGTCACGACCGGGGGGTCGATCGCGCTCGCGGACAACCTCCCACCCGACGACGCCTTCATGGTGCGCAGGATCCGCGAGGCCGGCGCGATCGTCATCGCCAAGACCAACATGGCGGAATGGGCCTTCAGCCCGCGTCAGTCCGTCAGTTCCTCCTTCGACACCACGCGCAACGCCTACGCGCTGGACCGTGTCCCGGCCGGATCCAGCGGTGGAACGGCCTCGGGGGTCGCGGCGTCGTTCGGCCTCATCGGGCTGGGCAGCGACACCGGCAACTCGATCCGTGGACCCAGCTCCCACCTCGCCCTGGTCGGGATCCGCTCGACCATCGGTTTGACCAGCCGCGACGGCGTCATCCCCCTCTCCTTCGACCGCGATATCGCGGGGCCCATGGGGCGGACGGTTGAGGATGTCGCGCGGGTGTTCAACGTCGTCGCCGGCTACGATCCGGCGGATCCCTACACGGAAGCGGGACGTGGCCGCGCGGAAGACGATTACACGGCCTTCCTGGACGCCGATGGAGTGCGGGGCGCGAGGATCGGCGTGCTGCGCTCCCTCGTGGATCCGGAGGAGACCGACGGGGAGATTCTCGCGCTCTTCGAGGCGGCGATCGACGACCTGACAACGCTCGGGGCCGAGATCGTCGACCCCTTCGAGTTCGATGTCGAGGCGGAACTCCAGCGGGAGGGGATGTTCTGCCGCCGGTTCCGTTACGACATGTGGGTCTACCTGCGGTCGCTGGGCCCGGCGGCGCCGATGACCGACGTCCTGGAGGTGCTCGAGGACGGACGGTATTCGGACTACGCCCAGGGATCGTTGCGCCGGAACGAGGGCGCACCGCTCGACGTTCACCCCTCCGGCTGGGACGAACCCTGCCCGGACGGACTACGCGAAGAACGAAGGTCGTCAGGCCTACCTGGCCAACCTCGTGGCGGCGATGGACATCGAAGGGGTGGACGCGGTCATCTATCCCTCGTGGCTCTGCGTGCCCGCGCATATCGACAGGGGAGACGAGGAATACTGCGGCGACAACAGCCAGCGCGTGGCACCCGCAACCGGGATGCCGGCGATCACGATACCGATGGGGTTCACGTACGGGGCGCTCCCGGCAGGACTGCAGATTCTCGCGCGCCCCTACGACGAAGGGCTTCTCTTTCGACTCGCGTACGGATACGAGCGGGCGACCCAACACCGCCGTCCCCCGGACGGCTTTCCGGAGACCTCATGACCAACGGTGCGACCATGCTTAGAACATCAAGTGCGCGCTTCATCGCGCTGCTCGCCCTCGCGTGGCCGTCCGCGGCCCTCGCGCAGGATGGGGCAATCAGCGGCACCATCACCGGCGAGGCTGGCCTCGCCCTGCCGACGGTGAGCGTGACGGCGACGGGTCCGGCACTCGGCGATGAGTCACGTACGGCACTCAGTTCGCAGCAGGGCGTCTACTCGCTGACCGGACTGCCGGCGGGGACGTACTCGCTGCGGTTCGTTTACCCTGGCTTCGCGATCGAGACGCGGGCGGGTGTCGCGGTTACGGCCGGCGACCGGACCTTGCTCGACGTAGAACTCGTCTCCCTGCGGACGGTGACGCTCGAGGAGTTGACGGCGGTCGTGACGGGAACACACTTCGCGGCCCCGTCGATCAGTCTTCCCTACGCAGTGGACGTCTCGACCCGGGAGTCGCTTCAGGAGGAAGGGTCGCCGCTGGTGGTCGACTTCTTCAAGCGACTGGGGGCGAACCACGGGTCGCTGGGGGAACGGAGCAGCTGGTACAACCGCAGCGGGACGCTCGTCCCCGAGACGGTGGCCAGCGTCAACCTGCGGGGGCTGGGAGCTTCGCGAACGCTCGTGCTGCTCAACGGACGCCGACAGGTGTACACACCGTCCCGGCTCCCCGGCGGCCGCTTCGTGGACGTGAACGCGTTTCCGAGCATCGCACTCGACCGCATTGAGGTACTGAAGGAGGGGGCGTCGGCGATCTACGGATCCGACGCCGTGGCCGGCGTGGCGAACTTCGTTACCCGGCAGGACTTCGAGGGCTTCGAGGTCACCGCCGCGCACGATTACTTCAGCGGGGCCGGGGACTCGAACGCGGGCGCGATCTGGGGAGGGCGCCTGGGTTCCGCCAACGTGGTCCTCGCCGCAGAGTGGGCGGCGCGGCAGGAACTCATGCCCGAGGAGCGAGACTGGGGGCTGCGACCGTACCCGGGGCCCGGCGGCGGGGGCTGGTCATACTACGGGAACCCCGGGGCCTTCCTCATGCCGAGCCTGACCGGGAACGAGACGCCCGGTGAGTTCGTGAGCGCGCTCATCGGCTCGCAGTTCGGCGCCAACCCCAATCTGTTCGTGGATCCCGAGTGCGAGAACTTCGGCGGAGTGAACGAGGGCGTCACGTGCCGGTTCCGCTACCAGCCGTACGACAACCTGATCGACAAACAGAATCACGTTCGGGCCTTCGGCGAGATCAACGGCGAACTGGGCGCAAGCACGACGTTCCACCTCGAGGGCCTGTGGTCCGAGGCCACGATCCCGGACTGGCGGACCACGCCCTCGTTCCCCCCGATCTCCCTTTACGACGGTCTTCAGCTCGTCGTACCGGAAAACCCGGGCCGGCAGGCGTTTTGCGCGGCCAACGCGGGGCACGCCGGGTTCGCTTCCGCCGCCGACTGCCTGCAGGACGACTGGTACTTCTACGGACGGATGGTGGGCAACAGCGGGCCGGGGCGTACGCTGCACCGGTCGTCGCGCACCCAGAGGATCGCGGCATCGATCGACCGGCACTTCGAGGAGACGGAGGGCCACCTGGACATCTCCGTCAGCTACTCGCGTGCCTCCGGCAACGTGAACCAGCCGGCGGAGTACGCCTACCGCAAATACCTCGCCTACCGCGGCTTCGGAGGCCCGAACTGCGGCGTCGATGTGGTCGTTGACCCGACTTCGCCGGCAGGCATGTCGCTCGGTTCCACCGGCGGCGCCGTGGCCGGGCAGGGCGACTGCATGTTCTACAACCCGTTCAGCAACGCGATCCAGCGCGCCGAGCAGCCGGGGACGCAGTACACCAACGCCAACAACCCCGGATACGTGGCCGGTGCGGCCAACTCCCCCGAGTTGCTCGGCTGGATCAACGAGGAAGTCGATCTCTTCAACACCGCCGACCTGTTCGTGGCGGAGGCCACCTTCACGGGCCAGTTCACGGAGGCGCTCGGCTACGCGCTCGGGTATCAGTTCCGCCGCTTCGACGTGACGGGAACGCCCAACGACGCCGGCAACCAGGCGCTCAACCCTTGCCAGGTGCCGGGGGATCGCACCTGCCTCGAGCAGGCGGGGCCGTTCACGTTCACGACCGGGTACTTCCCGTACGAGGACGGGCAGACCGTGCATCGCTTCTACGGCGAGATCCCGCTCAATCTCGGGGACCGGCTCGATCTGCAGTTCGCCGCCAACTACGAGTTCCACGACGTGGCGAGCAGCTTCGACCCAAAGGTCTCACTTCGGCTGAACCTGACCGACTCGGACAATCACGAGCTTTCTCTTCGCGGCTCGCTCCAGTCGACGTTCCGCGTCCCGTCCGTGGATGACGTGAACACGGACCAGATCACGGCGCTCGAGTACGTGCAGGAAGTGGATGTCTACAAGGCGGTGGACACCTTCGGAAGCACCGATCTGGACCCGGAACGGGCGGTGACCGGCAACGTGGGGCTCATCTTCTTTCACTATCCGAGCCGCCTGCAGGCGACTTTCGATTACTGGAGCTACGACTTCAAGGACGTGATCAACGTGATCCCCCATTCGAGCATCACGCGGCTCTATCACGAGGGGGGCGCCAGCCGCGCCGCGGTTCAGGGGTTCGTGAAGTGCCCGGACGGATGGGGGACGGGGACCTGTGACGCGGCCCTCATTGAGCGCATCCGGATCGATCTGATCAACTGGCCGGGCATGCAGACGTCGGGCTTCGACTGGAGCCTGTCGACCCGGCGCACGCTCGGGAGCGGGGAGCTTGCACTCGGGATCGACGGCACCTACACACGCACCTACGACATCAAGGCGCTCGAGGTCGGCGGCGTGGAGCTGGTGGGCGCGACGGAGGGCGTCGGGACGCTGAATCGCAACAACCCGCTCGCCTGGCCCCTGCCACAGTGGAAGTGGTCCGCGTCGGCGGGATACCACGCGGATCGCTATTCGATCATCGGCAACGTCAACTACATCTCATCCTACGAGGACGACCTCAACGCGGGCGACCCGACGTATCCTCACCGCGTCATCGACGCCTTCGGCACCTTCGACGCCACGGTGATGATGAAGCTGACGGACAGCATCGACGCCTTCGTGACGGGCTTCAACCTGTTCGATACGGCGCCGCCGCTGGTCAATCAGGAAGGGTCCTACGACGGCCTCACGCACGACCCCAAGGGGCAGCGCCTCAAGGCCGGCATGACCTACACGATCAACTAGCCGCCACCCGCAGTCCGCCCGCGAGCTGCCGTGTCTACGGGCGCGGCGGCTCGACGGGGCGGGCGACCATGATGCCGTCCTGGGAGCCGATGGAGAGGATCCGCTCGGCAAGTGGGCGCTCCGAGATCTCCACGGAGCTGCCGACCAGGGGGGCGTGAAGGAGGTGCAGGGCGCCGTCCCGCCACACGGCGAGACCGGTGTGGGCGACATCCAGCCCTTCGACGGTCGAGGTGGCCGCGATGACGTCGCCGTCTCGGATCCCGCCGGCCACCTCCGCGATCCGGTCCTGCGGCACGTACTCCCGGCCGGTGTCTCCCCCGAGCCGCGCCTCCATGGCAACGATGGCTTCGCGCACGCCGGCGTCGGCCATCTGCCAGTACGCGTCAGGATGCTCGGACATGAAGCGCACCGGCTCCGGATCGACGGCGGGCTCCAGTTCGCCGGTCGTGATGCGAACCAGTCCCTTGGCTTCGTTGTCCGACAGCCACTCCGAGAAGTAGTGGAGCCGGCTCGCGTACCCGTCGAGCCGGCCTCCCCGATACCGGAGCGCCGTCAGGTGTGACTCGTAGGCGGCCCGCGCCGCAGGCGGATCGGCGAGCGACTCGACGCCCTGCTCGCGGACGAACCGCGTCAGGGCGAGGACCGTCTCGACCAGGGTCACGCAATCCAGTTCGCGGAAGTTGATCACCAGACGCTCGGGTCCCATGACTTCGAGCGTGGCGGGTTCGTACGTCGTGCCGACGAACGTCTCGGCGAGCTGCACGATGGCCTCGCCCAGTTCCACGTCGGCGAGTCCGCGCTCGGCCGCGAAGCGGACCTTCTCCTCGAAGAGCGTCCAGTCCTCCGGGGTCCAGTCGGCCCGGGCACCCGATGCCGTGCCGACGCCCTCCGCCTCGTCAATCACGGTCGAGGTCGATGGCTGGACCTGCCACCAGGCGAGGGCCGCAATGACCCCGACGGTCCCGAGGATGCAGACGACTACCTTCGCCAGCGTGACGACGCTGCGCCTTCTCATGTCGTGCTGAAGTTGAGCACCGGGGGTTCCTCCCCTTCCACAAGTTGTCCCGGATGTCAGGATCCATCGAGGCCGCCCCGTGGGCAAGTCGGAGTGCCCTGATCGCTCGCCGGCCTCCCGAGTGTCGGCTATCTTTCCCGCTTCCGCTGGATGCCGTCCCATCTGCCGAGAGTAACCGATGAAGACGTTCCGCCCGCCGAAACTCGCCCTCTTCCCCACGGCCGTCCTGTTTCTCTGCGCCACGGATGTGGCCGGGCAGGCCCCGAATCCGACGGATCCGATTCCTCCGGACCCGGCCGTGGTCACGGGGACGCTCGACAACGGCCTCCGCTACTTCGTACACGAAAACAGCGAGCCGGAGAATCGCGCGGAGTTGCGCCTCGTCGTCAATGCGGGCTCGATCCTCGAGGACGAGGACCAGCTCGGCCTGGCGCATTTCGTCGAGCACATGGCCTTCAACGGGACGGAAAACTTCGAGAAGCAGGCGCTCGTCGACTACCTGGAGTCGATCGGCATGCAGTTCGGCCCGGACATCAACGCGTACACGAGCTTTGACGAGACGGTGTACATGCTCCAGGTGCCGATGGATGACCCGGAGATGCTGGCCACCGCGTTCCAGATCCTCCAGGACTGGGCGCAGGGCGTGCTCTTCGATCCGGAAGAGGTGGACAAGGAGCGGGGCGTCGTGATCGAGGAGTGGCGCGGCCGGCGCGGGGCGCAGGCGCGCATACAGGATCAGCAGTTCCCGGTCATCTTCCAGGGATCGCTCTACGCCGAGCGCCTCCCGATCGGGAAGCCGGAGATCCTCGAGACGGCCCCCGCCGAGCTACTGCGCAGCTTCTACGAGGACTGGTACCGGCCGGATCTGATGGCGATCGTCGCGGTAGGGGATTTCGACGGCAGCGAGATCGAGGCGACGATCCGCGAGCAGTTCGGGGGGTTGGCCGGACCCGACGAGCCGCGAACCCGCTTCTCGGCGGAAATCCCCATCGACCACCCGCCGCTCGTTACGATCGCGACGGATCCCGAGGCGCAGGGAAGCCAGGTCGGCGTGTTGTACAAGCAGCCGCCCGCCCCGCGCGGCACCATCGCCGACTTCCGCCGCGGGCTCATCGAAGGACTCTACTCGGGCATGCTCAACGCCCGGCTCGACGAACTCCGGCTCCAGGCCGACCCGCCGTTCATGTTCGGATTTTCGGGCCAAGGCCAGTTCGCACGCGGAGTGGACGCGTACCAGCTCGTCGCTCTCGTCGCGGAGGACGGGATCGAGCGCGGGCTCGAGACTCTGCTCACCGAGGCCGAGCGCGTGGTGCAGAACGGGTTCACGGAGACCGAACTGGAGCGCGAAAAGACCAACACGAGACGGGGATACGAACGCCGTCTGGCCGAGCGGGAGAATCAGGAGTCGGCGGCGCTCGCGAACCGCTACATACAGGTATTTCTTCAGGGGAGCGCCTACCCGAGTCTCGAGACGCAGATGGAACTCGTGGACGCGTTTCTGCCCGGGATCACGCTCGAAGAAACAAACGGCATCGCCCAGGGCTGGCTCGCCGAGCAGGGACGCGTCGTCCTCGTCAGCGCGCCCGAGAAGGAGGGCCTCGAAACTCCGGCCGAGGAGGACCTGCTTGGCACGTTCGCGGCGGTCGGCGGGCGGGAGATCGAGGCCTACGAGGACGAGGCGGCCGACGCTCCGCTCCTGCCCATCGTCCCCGAGGGTTCCCCGGTCGCAACCGAGGAGGCGCTCGACGAAGTGGGCGTCGCGATCTGGACTCTGGAGAACGGCGTGCGGGTCGTCCTCAAGCCCACCGACTTCAAGGACGACGAGATCCTCTTCTCCGCTACCAGCCCCGGGGGCACGTCACTCGTGCCTGATGACCTGTACCGGAAGACCTCGTTCGCCCTGAGCGTGGTGAGCCAGTCCGGCGTCGGCGAGTTCGATCAGACCGCGCTGGGGAAGAAGCTGGCCGGCAAGGCGGTTCGCGTCGTTCCTTCGGTGGGTTCGCTTTCGGAGGGGATGAGCGGATCGGCGTCGCCGCAGGACGTGGAAACGGCGTTCCAGCTCATCTACCTCTATTTCTCCGCGCCGCGCCGGGACGAAACGATGTTCGAGGCGCTGAAGGCGCAGCAGATGGCGATGCTCGCGAACGTGGGGGCCAATCCGAACTTCGTGTTGTCCGACACGATCTCGACCACCATGTCGCAGGGACATCCGCGAGTTCTGCGGCTGTCGCAACTCGATAGCATGCTCGAGGAAGCCGACCTCGACGCGGCCTACGACCTCTACCGCGACCGGTTCGCGGACGCGAGCGACTTCACCTTCTACTTCACGGGTGCCTTCGATCTCGCGACGATCCGACCGCTCGTGGAACAGTATCTCGGCGCGCTGCCGAACCTCGGGCGCGTGGAGAACTGGCGGGATCTCGGAATCGATCCGCCGGCGGGAACGATCGAAACGACGGTCTACAAGGGTCTGGAGCCGCAGAGCAGGACGCAGATCATCTTCGCGGGCGACGCCGAGTACTCTCTCGAGGAAGCGAACGCGATCTCGGCCATGGCGGATGTCCTCGACATCGAGCTGCGGGAAGTGCTGCGGGAGGACCTCGGCGGGACCTACGGCGTGGGCGTGAGCGGGTCCCTGAGCTACCGGCCGGATGAGGAGTATCGCTTCACCATCTCCTTCGGATCCGATCCGGAACGGGCGGAGGAATTGTCCGCCGCCGTGTTCGGGGAGATCGAGCGCCTGAAGGCGGAGGGGCCGGACGCGGAGACCGTGGACAAGGTCCGCGAGACGCAGCGGCGCACGAAGGAGACGAACCTGCTGGAAAACCGGTACTGGCTGTCGCAGCTGGCTTCCTTCGAGCGCGCCGGACGGGACCTGAACGGGATCCCGAGCTACGAGTGGATCGAGGGCTGGACTGCGGAGCAGGTGCAGCAGGCCGCGATCCGCTACCTGCGCGTCGACCAGTATGCCCACTTCGTCCTCCTGCCCGAGCAGCCGGTTCCCTAGCAGCGAGATGAGCGAAGCGGCCCACGCGCGAAGGGAGCGACTCCCGGTCCGGATCATGCCGGACCACGACAGCATCGCGTCCGAGGTCGCCGAGCGCATCGCAAGCCTCCTCCGGGAGCGGGCCGGGAACGGGCGCCACGCGGTTCTCGGTCTCGCCACAGGGTCCACGCCCGTGGGCGTGTACCGCGAACTCATCCGGCTGCACCGGGATGAAGGGCTCGATTTTTCCAACGCGGTCACCTTCAACCTCGACGAGTACTTCCCGATGCGGCCCGGCAGCTTCCACAGCTACCACCGCTACATGCGCGAGCACCTGTTCGACCATGTGAACGTTCCGCCCGAACACCGGCACATTCCCCGCGGAGATATGCCCGAGGAAGAGGTCGAAGCGCACTGCGTCGACTTCGAGCGCCGCATCCGCGAGGCGGGGGGGATCGACTTCCAGATCCTGGGGATCGGACGCAGCGGCCACATCGGCTTCAACGAGCCGGGGTCCGAACGCGACTCACGCACCCGGCGGCTCTATCTCGACACCGTCACGCGGGGGGATGCCGCTTCCGATTTCTTCGGCGAGGAGAACGTGCCGCCCCAGGCCATCACTATGGGGGTGGCCACGATCCTCGAGGCGCGGGAGGTCGTCCTGCTCGCGACCGGAGAACACAAGGCCGGAATCGTACGCCGGGCTGTGGAGGGAGATGTCCACGCTGATGTCGCCGCCACCTTCCTCCAGCAGCACCCCGCCTCGACAGTCTACCTCGATCCGGCCGCGGCCTCCGATCTCACGCGCGTTCGCACACCCTGGCTGGTGGGCGATGTGGAATGGACCGCGGACCGGGAAACCGCGGCCGTCATCTGGCTCAGTGAGCGCACCGAGAAGTCGATCCTTCACCTTGCGACCGACGACTACCGGGCGAACCACCTCGCCCCGCTCACCTCTCGGCATGGCTCCGCGGAACCGCTCAACGGACAGGTGTTCAACGCGCTCATCTCCAAGATTCGGGGAAAGAGCCGACTGCCGCGCGGCCAGAACATCGTCGTCTTTTCGCCCCATCCGGATGACGACGTGATCTCGATGGGAGGGCTGCTGCGGAAGCTGGTCGAGAACGGAAACCATGTGACCGTCGCCTACCAGACGTCCGGGAACATCGCCGTCTTCGACCACGAAGTACGCCGGTATCTGGACTTCCTGCGGCGGGCGGCGAGAGTGGTCGATCTGGGTGCGGCCGACGCCCTCGAGGATGTGCTGCGCGGCGTCGAGGACGGACTGGCGCGCAAGGCGCCGGGGGACGTCGATCCGGACGTGGTCCAGCAACTGAAGCGGATCATCCGTGAGACCGAGGCCACGGCCGCGATCGAGACGCTCGGGATGTCCGCCGACAGTGCCCGCTTTCTGAACCAGCCGTTCTATCAGACGGGGAAGGTGAGGAAGAACCCGATTTCCGATGCGGACGTGGAGATCGTCACGCGACTGCTCGACGAGTTGCGGCCGACGATCGTGTTCGCCGCCGGCGACCTTTCCGATCCGCACGGCACGCACCGCATGTGCCTCGAGACGGTCGAAGCGGCCCTCTCCCGTTACGGGGGCGACCCGCCCTGGCTCTGGCTGTACCGCGGAGCGTGGCAGGAGTGGAGTCTGGACGAGGCCACGGTCCTCGTGCCGCTCTCCGAGGGTGAGGTGCGGGGCAAGGTACAGGCGATCTTCCGGCACGAGTCGCAGAAGGACTCCGCCCCCTTCCCCGGACCCGATCCGCGCGAATTCTGGCAGCGAGTCGTCGAACGAAACCGGGGTACCGCGGACCGGTTGGCCACACTGGGTCTCCCGGCCTACTACGGGATGGAGGCGTACGTCACGCTGCGGGAGGGACGGCGCGTCGAGGGACCGGAAATCCCCACCTCGTCGCTCGCGGACCCGGAGGCCTGAGCCGGTGCCGCACCCGGGTGATACGAAGCGGGTGACGGGCTGACATGGGCCCGTTCTTCGGGACGGAGCGGGTGCCGTTCGATCTCTTCGGCCCGATCCATCTTGCGACGATCGGCGTCGTGCTGGTGGCGGGCCTCTGTCTGATCCGCGCCGGCATGGCGGCCGATGAGCGGGGTCGCCGTCGCCTTCGCCTGGCGCTGGGCCTCGCGATTCTTCTCCTCCTCGTTTCGAGACACTTCTGGAAGGCGGCGACGGGGCTTTGGGCGGTGCAGAACGACCTGCCGTTGCACCTTTGCAGCGCCATGGCGTGGGTGACGATTTACGGGCTGTGGACCCGGCACCCCCGCGCTCTCCGCCTCATGTACTTCCTGGGGGTGGCGGGGGCGGTGCAGGCGCTCCTGACCCCGGATGCCGAGTTCGGCGTCGTGCACTTCACGTTCTTCGAGTCGGTGGGATCGCACGGGACGGTCGTCATCGCCGGCGTGTGGGCAGTGATGGTGGAAGGCTATCGGCCGACGGCGCGCGATCCGTGGATCGCCTTCGGACTCCTGAACCTTTACGCCGTCGTCATCTATCCGGTAAACCTGCTCCTTGCATCGAACTATCTGTACGTGATCGGGAAGCCGTTGGTGCCTACGATCCTCGATGTCTTTCCGGGATGGCCCTGGTATATCCTCCTCCTCGAACCCGTGGCGATCGCGCTCTTCCTGGCCCTGTGGCTTCCCTTCCGCAAGCGTCGGGCCGGTGGGAGCCGCGCCGGCTGAACCCGGCTGAGCGTCAGCGGTTCGGGGCGAGGCGGATGGTGGCTGCGGAGCGGCCGTCATCGTCGGCAAACTCGACCCGCAGACCGCCGTTTCCGCGATCCACCACCTGCGCGGTGCCTCGCGTGACGGATGGGGCCACCGGCGTCCCGAAGAGATCGATATCGTAGGTGCGACTCGCCGTCCCCTCGACGGAGAGGATCCACCCGTCCGCGTCGGCCGCAAAGTCCAGGATCCGCAGGCCGGAGCTTCGCTGGCCGGGTTGCAGGTCGATCCGCGGCGGCGCGACCGCGAGTCCGCCCTCCCACGTTACGACGATCTCCGCGTGGCTCCCCTCCGGCGCCCCCTCGCCGAGGGCTACCTCCAGACTCCCGTCCCCTTCAAGATTTGTCTGGACATCGTTCAGTAAAATGGACACACCTTCCGCGCCCGCCGGCACGTCGGGCACGAACTCGAACGTCAGCGACGGCCCCGTAGTCCTGAGCGTCGTCCGCCGCTCCCCGCCCTCGGCCGTCCAGCGCTGACGGATCTCTACATCCGTCGTCGTCGCACCCGCCCGCAGCCGTCGGACGGTCACCTCGGGCCAGTCCGGTGGAAGCTGGGGTGCGAGCCGGGCACGGCCGAGGGGCGCATCGGGCTCCCAGCCGATGACGCCGCGCAGGAGCGGGGTCACCAGCGCCGAGGTCGCGAAAAACTGGTGCGGGACCGTCTGGTCGAGGGGCTGGTAGAAGGTCCCCGACAGCAGTTCGGGGTGGCGTCCCAGGCTCCAGTCGAAGGTCATCCGCTTCACCGCGTCGATGAGGTGGAATCCGGCCCATGGGCGCCGATACCGGTATTGCCCCCACGAGACGTACGCCGTCACGAAGGGCCAGACGGTACCCATGTTGTACTGGAGCGGATGGTAGAGCGGGCTGTCCGTGGAGAGCATGTGGGCCCCCCAGTCCGACGAGATGCGGTCGCTCGCGAGTCGGGTCAGGGTCGATCGGGCCCGCGCATCGTCGAACAACCCGAAGGCGGCCGCGGTGGCGGGCCATACGGTCAGGTTGTCGTTCGTGCTGCCATCGGCGAGGATCCCGAACGCATGATGTCCCGCGTCTTCGAGCCAGTACGCGTTGTTCAATGTCGCCCGGGCGCGGGGAGCGATCTCCCGCGCCCGATCCGCCATCTCGGCATCCCCCACGCGCTCGGCCAGCGCCACGGTCCCCTCGAGCGCCGCGACCCAAATCCCTGCCAGGTAGATATCCTGGTGGAGCGCTGCCCCCAGGCCACCGACCTCGACCGCGGCCAGGCCGCCGACCGAGTTCTCCAGCAGACCATCGCCGTCCGTCTCGGCGGTGAGGCACCATTCCCACGCGCGCCGGTACGCCGGCCACAGCTCTCGCAGCAGTTCATCGTCGCCGCTCGCCCGCCAGTATTCGTAGAGCGCGACCATCCAGTAGGGCGTCGTGTCGGCATGGTAGTACGCGTACGGGTAGACGTCGAACCACGGGATCCGCCCGGCCGCCTGCGAGATCTCGTGCGTGATCTTGCCATCCTCACGCTGGTACCTCGCGAGGAAGGCGAGTTCTTCCGCGACCAGCTCCCACTGGCCGAGGGCCTCCATGGCGAACATGGTCTGCGCCGCGTCTCCGCCGAAGAACCAGCCAAAGCCGGGACGGGTGCCGTTGCGCGACAGGCCCCAACCCGCGACGAACCCGCAGCCCAGGTCCGGGTTGCAGACGCGCTGCTCTTCCAGGTTGACCTTCGCCCATTCGAGGGCCAGGTCGAGCCGCGGGTCCGGCGACTCGATGGAGACCGTGGACGCGAGCACCGAGTCGGCCCAGGCCCGCTTCTCCTCGTACAGCGAGCGCGCCTCGGAGATCAGCCGCTCGTAGCTCTCGAACACCTCCTCCCTCGGCGCGGTGCCGCCGGCCACGGCGATCGGGATGAACTCGCGCCGTGCGCGCTCCGGGTCGACCGGAATGACCATCGTGCGCGGCGCTTCGCCCAACTGGTGGGCCGGGTGTTCGACGGAATTCGCCGCCCACGGAGACCCCACCACGGCATTCTGCGCCTGCAGGCTCTCGGACAGCACGAAGACTCGTCGCTCGGCATCCCAGTAGGCGTACTGCCCCCCGATCGACCCCGGCCACATGTAGTTCAGCACGGGCTCGAACTCCGCGACGATCTCCAGCCGCTCCGGGCTGTCCACTTCGAGCAGGAGCAGGAGGCCGGGGACGTCGGCGGGAGCGAGGATGTGCTGGCGCACCTGAAAGGCCGCATGGCTGTAGGTGATAGTCGTGATCTCGGGCCGGACCCGCACGGTGCGCGCGACCGCGCTTCCCGGTATCGGCGCGCCGTAGGCCGGGGTCGAGAAGCCGAGCCGGAAGTGGTTCCCGACCTTGAGGGGATGGATCCACAGTTCCGCCTCGCCGGTCTCCACGCCGAGCCATGCGGACCGAGGCCCCGTCACGCCCAGATATTCGCCGGGACGCACGGGACCCGAGAGCTCGATCGGCGACGGTGCGATCTCGAAGCGGGGAACGGAGAGGGGGGCAGAGTCCGGCAGTTCGGGAGGCCCCGCCTGAGCCGAGAGCGCTCCCGCCCCTGTGGCCGAAGCCACGACGACCATCACGAGGAGCACGGTCCTTTGGCGGGCACGCCGAATCTTCATGACCTGGCTTCCTGTCCGAGTGGATATGCAGCGAGATCGAGTCGACTAATTCATGCCGCGAGGGCAAGGCGTTGGAAACCCCGGCGGAGAACGCGCTGGTCAGACCGCGGCCATTGGCGGCCCGGAGCGCTCCCGCTGCGTGGCGTCGTTCGGATTCAAGGTGCGGGTCTCACCTCGAGGAGCCGCTCGCTGTCTGGACGCGCATCCCTTCGGTGGCGAACTGAAGTCCGCCGGTGATCACGGCCTGGCCACCTCGAAGGGCGCCGGTGACGAATGCCTCGTCGTTGGCGCGTTGCAGCACCTGTACCGGGACGATGCTCACGACACCCTCGTTCTCCACCGTCCAGACTTCGTTGCCGGGCTGCAGCGCCGCTCGCGGGATCTGGAAGTAGTCCTGCGGTGACAGGCCCTCGATCTCCACGTCCACGAACTTGCCGACCAGCAGCGGAGGGGCACCCCCGACGGCACCGGACTGCGCTTCCTGGCTTGCTTCGAACGGACCCGGCACGCGCACGATCACATCGATGGTGCGCGTCTGCGCGTCGACGGAACTCTCGCCCCGATCCACGTAGCCATCCCAGGCGTACGTCGCCTCGCCGTACTGGGCGATCACGCGAGCCGTCACGTCCCGTGCCCCGTCACCCGCCTCGAGTCCCCACAAACCGGGGACCAGGGCGGCGTCGGCATCGGAGAGGGGAACGACGACTTCCACCGCCGCCGACGCGAAGAGGCGTCCGACGGGCTGCCCGGGGTTCACGATCTGACCTGGATCGACGGATTCCTCGCGCACGAAGCCATCGAAGGGCGCGGTTACCTGAGTCCTCGAGAGTGCAAGCTTCGCCTCCTCAAGCCGGGCCTCGTCACGGCTCAGTGCGGCGCTGGCCGCTTCCAGCTGGGGCTCCCTCAGCGTGAGCGGACTCGCCTCGGACGGCGGGTCCCCCGCCCCCCGCCGCTCTGCGTACAGTTCGTACTGGGCGCTGGCGATCGATGCCTGTTCCTGTTCCTGGAGGAAGACGACGCGGCTGGCGGCGACGTTGGCTTCCGCTTCCTGTGCGCGGTACAGGTAATCCGCTTCTTCGATGCGGAAGAGCGCCTGGCCGGCCTCCACGCGCCCTCCACTCTGGAACCGCGGACTCACCCAGACGACCTTGCCGCCCACCTGCGGCGCGACATCGATCTCTTCGCTTGGACGCACGGTGCCGGATCCGAAGACCGGTATCGCGCCCGACCCGGCCGTAACACGGGCGGTTTGCGCAAACGGGATCTGGGGAGGCGGTTCCTGGCTCTCCGGCTCGGGGGCCAGCGACAGCATGAGTGCCGCGACCGCAACCGTACCGACGATGATCACGGCGATGATCCTGAGACTGGATCCGAACAGCAATCTACGCAGCATGTGCTTGCTCCATGGAGGTCGATGGGCTCGACCGGACGGGTGCTGCCGTGGCTCGCCGGTTTGAGCATAGGAATCTACGCTTTGTCCGGTCAACGGACGGAATCTACCGCGGCTAACGCCTGTCGAGCACCCGCACGACGCGGCCGTCCGCATCGACGACCTCTACCGGGCCCGTGAGAATGTCGTCCCCCAGGTCGACCACGCGACCGGGTTTCTCGTCCGCGGCGCCGACGCCGGGGAGCGTGTACGGCTCCGCCAGGCTCACGTCGACCATGTACCCCAGATCGGCCAGCGACTGGATCGTGATCGCGCTGAACGTCTCCGGCGATCCGATCCGGTTGAGCGGCCTCATGAGTTCCCCGTCGAGGACGGATCCCCGCCAATGGAGGTTCGCCGATCCGCCGCCGCCGAGGTTCTCGACGGGGACCTTCGCCCCACCCGTGTAGTCCGCACCGCCCGCCGCGTCAAAGGCGGCGATGGCCAGGGGACCGACGAAATGGGCGTCGATCGCCCCCACCCCGAAGGCAGGATTCCGAAGGAGACCGAGAGGGCGCCACAGGAGGCCGAATCCCAACGCGTGCGCGATCTCGTGCGCGGCGAGCTCCGTCGCGTCGCCGGAATCGATCAGGTCGTCAAAGTCAGACACGTCGAAGAACGCCACGCTGGCGACCGGCAGCATCGAACCGTCACGCAGACGGCACGTGCCGGCCTGGGCGAGCGTACGTCCCGGCCCGTCGATGTCCCGGAACTCGACAAGAATCAACAGATCATCGATGGTACCCAACGGCTCGGTCGTGCGCGCGCCGTGACATTCGATGTGGTCGTCGACCGGAACGTCGGGCAGTTCCGTGTCGGCCAGCACCGACATCCAGAGCTCCGCCGCCTCGAGGACCGCGGCGCGCCGAGGCTCGGTGGCCATCGCGTCGAAGCGAATCTCGATGTCGAAGCTTCGGTCCGGCCGGACCTCCACGTCGAACGACAGTTCGGTACCGAGCCCGCCGGGGTCCCACGCCGTGACGGTCACCGTCGAAGTACCCGTCGCGAAGGCGGTTACCGTGACGGTGTCCGCCGAGATGTCGACGGTGGCCACGTCCGGATGCGAAGACGTTGCTTCATAGCGTAGCACGTCGCCATCGGGATCGGCGAAGAACTCCGACACGGCCAGCAAATCCGAACCGTCGACGGGCAGTTCGAGATCGGGGATCGCCCCGACGGTAACGGGTGCCTTGTTCGGGACGGTGACCTCGAACCGGAGGGCGGCGGCCCGGCCTTCGGGATCTCGCGCCGTGACGGTCACGGTAGCCGTGCCGCGCGCGACGGCGACAACCTGCACGGTGTGGCCCGACACCTCGACCGCGACCACGTCGGGGGCCGAAGACCTGACCTCGAAGGAGAGGACATCCCCGTCCGCATCGCTGAACAGGCCCGACACCTCCACCATCGCCGTCTCCCCGGCGGCAAGCTCGAAGTCGGGAATCGCCCCGATGACCCTCGGGGAATGCGTCTGCGTGGGTTCCGTGCCCCCATCGCCGCACCCCGCGGCCCAGGTGGCGGCGAGCACCACGAACGTCCGGAAGCCGGGCCTGCGCGCGATCCGTCCCGTTCTACGCATCTATTCGCCGAGGGCGTGCAGCACGACCGTCCGCCGGTGGGGGCGGCTCCGGTGCTCGAAGAGGAAGATCCCCTGCCAGGTCCCCAGAGCCGGCGCTCCGTCAAGCACCGGGATGGCCAGGTGCGTCTGGGTCAGCGCCGACCGGATGTGCGCAGGCATGTCATCCGGCCCTTCCATGGTGTGCCGGTAGCGGGGATCGTTCTCGGGGACCAGCCGGGCGAAGAACGTCTCCAGGTCGTGAAGGACGTCGGGGTCGGCGTTCTCCTGGATCGTGAGCGATGCCGAGGTGTGGCGGATGTAAACGGTGAGCATGCCCGTCTCGATCTCGAGGCCGGCCGCCCACTCGAGGACCGGGCGCGTGATCTCGTAAAGGCCCTTCCCCCGCGTCGCGACATCCAGTTGTCGGACGGACTGCCTCATTCCGGTGGGATGCACGAGGGGTTCAGGCCACGTCCTCGCGGCTCGCGGCGGCGGCGTGCGCGCGCAGGGCCCGCCACACGCGCTGGGGCGTGAAGGGGAGCGCGTCGATGCGCACGCCGACCGCGTCATGGATCGCGTTCGCGATCGCGGGAAGCGATGGGTGGAGCGGTCCCTCTCCCGCCTCCTTGGCGCCGTACGGGCCCTCCGGGTCGACCGACTCGACGATGAGCGCCTCGAACTCCGGACAGTCCATGGAAGTGGGGATCCGGTAGTCGAGGAGCGAGGGGGCCGTGTGCAGACCACCCTCCACCGGTCCCTCGCGGAAGAGCTGCTCCTCGAAGATCGCCTCCGCGAAGCCCATGTACGCGGAGCCCTCGATCTGGCCTTCAACGAGCGCCGGGTTGAGCGCCCGGCCGCAATCGTGCGCGACCCAGATTTTCTTCACGTCGACGACCCCGGTGTCCTGCTCCACATCGACTTCGGCCACGTGCGCGGTGAAGGAATACGCGGGGGAGGAGCCGATCGTCCCGCCCCGATACTCGCCGTGGACATCCTTTGGGGTGTCGTAGGAGCCGACGGCGCCGAGCAGGCCGAACTTCGCCTCGGCGATGTTGAAGGCCTCCGAGATCGGGAGGCGGCGGTCGGCGTCCTCCGGGGCCTCCACGTCGAAGGCCCAGCCGCGCGCCAGGCGCACCCGCGCGGCCGGCACGCCCCACTGTTCCGCGACCGCCTCCGCGACCTGTCGGCGGAGCGTGCGGCAGGCTTCGAGGCAGGCGTTCCCCACCATGACCGTCTCGCGCGACGAGTACGCGCCCAGGTCAACCGGCGTGAGGTCGGTGTCGGCGGAGAAGACGCGCACGTATTCGAGCGGGACGCCGAGTTCCTCGCACGCGATGTAGGCCATCGTGGAATCGGAACCCTGCCCGATCTCCGAGGCGCCGTGCAGGATCGCCACCCGGCCGGAGCGCTCGATCTGAACCTGCACCGCGGCCTGGGGCATCTCGTTCGGGTAGATCGGGTAGTTCGTGCCGGAGATGTAGGAGGACGCGGCCATCCCCAGCCCGCGTCCATTCGGCAGCCTCCGGTAGCGCTTCTTCCAGTCGCTGGCCCGCTCCACAGCCTCCAGACACTCGAGGAAGCCGTTCGACTGGACCTTGAACTCGTTCACCGTCCGTCCCGTGCCCATGAAGTTGCGGCGGCGGAGTTCGAACGGATCGATACCGAGCCTCTCGGCCATCTTGTCGAGCGAGATCTCGTAGGCGAAGCGGGGCTGTACCGAGCCGTGGCCGCGCTTGGGGCCGCATGGGGACACGTTCGTGTAGACCCGAGTCGAGTCGAAGCGGTAGGACTCGATATGGCAGGGCGAGGTGAGAAGCTGTCCCGAGTAGTACGTCGTCACGAGACCGAACGAAGCGTAAGCGCCGCCGTCGAGGATCGTGTGCGCGTCGAGCGCTCTCAGCTTCCCGTCGCGCGAGGCGCCGAGCCGGTACTTCATGTGCATCGGGTGGCGGCCACGGTGCGAGTAGAACAGTTCCTCGCGCGTGTAGAGGATCTTCACCGGCCGGCCGGTCCGCATCGCGAGGAGCGCCACGCAGAATTCGAGGTCGAAGGGCTCGGACTTGCCGCCGAAGGCCCCGCCCACGGCCGGCTGCACGACCCGCAGCTTCGCCACGTCGTGCTCGAGCACCCGTGCGAGTTCGCGCTGCAGGTAGTGCGGGACCTGCGTCGAGGACCACACCTCGAGAACGCCATCCGGGTTGAGTCGCGAGATCGCGCAGTGGGGCTCGATCGGCGTGTGCGTCGTCCCGTGGAAGAAGTACTCCCCCTCGACGGTGACGTCCGCTTCCGCCATCCGCGCGTCCACGTCCCCGAACTCGAGGTGGACGTGCTTCAGGATGTTGCCGTTCGCCCCCGGCTTGCGCGCCGCGTGGATGGGCTCGGCGGCGGCCTCGGGCGCCAGCGATTCCTCCGGTGCGAGGTAGACGGGGAGGGGCTCGTACTCGACGTGAATCCGCTCGAGCGCCGCGTTCGCCGTATCCTCGTCGACCGCCGCCACCGCCGCCACGGCATCGCCGATGAAGCGCACCTTGTCGACGCAGAGCGCGTGCTCGTCGCGGGTCCAGGGGATGATCCCGTACGGCAGGGGCATGTCCCGTCCGGTGATGACGCCGTGCACGCCTTCGAGAGCCTCGGCCTCGGAGGTGTCGATCGAGACGATGCGCGCGTGCGCTTCGGTGGAGCGGAGGATCTTCCCGTGCAGCATCCCCGGCAGGACGATGTCGTCCGTGTAGATCTCGCGTCCGGTCGACTTGCGCAGCCCCTCGACCCGGCGCGCGCGACGGCCCAGCGCCGTGAACTCGGCGTCGGCCAATTCGGGAAGCCTGTCCGGGACTTCCGCGGCCTCAAGCTGCCGGGGCGTCAATTCGTGCGGGTGCATGCGTCCAATCTACGTCCCGGCCCCGGGCGGAGCATCAAGTGCCCACGAGATCCGGGTTCATCGCCCTCGGCTTACCGTTCCCCCTCCGGGGCCCGTGCCATCGCGCGAAGGAGGTCGTAGTAGTCGATCCAGGCAACGGATCTCATGGACAGGGCGCTGAGCCGGGCGTTCCGGAAGGCGTTCGCCGCGTCGAGCAGTTCCAGGAGCGACATCTCGTCTTCCCCGTAGGCCGCCGTCGCGGAGGCGAGCAGCGCATCGCCATCGGCCAGGAGGCCGTCCGCCGCGGTCTCGAGACGGGCGCGACTGGAGGCGTACCGGTCCGAGGCCATCAGGAGATCGTTCTCCGCCAGCCGTCTCCGCAGGTTGAGGCGATGGGCGGCCGCGGCACTCCGGGCGTCGGCTTCCTGACGGGCGCCCCCTCCCCGGTCGAAGAAGGGCAGGGGGAGATCGACCCCCAGGCTGACCCCCTCGAATCCATCCAACTGACTTCGGTATCCGATACCGACGGTGGGGTTGGGTATCCAACGTGAGTTGGCAACGGAGAGCTCCGACTGCGCGGCATCCAGATCCCGTAGCGCAGCCTCCAGATCCGGCCGCTCGGGCAGGGCGCCGAGGGCGTCTTCCCGAGTCACCGGGGGCGGCACTCCTTCCAGCCCCGCCGACGGTCCGATTTCCGCGTGGTCGGCCCCGGGAAGGACCAGCGCGGCCAGGCGCCGGCGGGCGTCGCGCGCCCGGAGTTCCGCGTCGGCCACATCCTGCTCGGCCTGCACTCGTTCCAGTCGCAGGCGTCGGGCCTCGTAGGCGGAAATATCTCCCTCTTCCAGACGGATCTCCGCGTCCTCGGCCACCTCCCGGATCACCGACGCGGCCCGCCGAACCGTGACTTCCGCCGCCTCCGCAAACCACGCCAGCGCCCAGGCCTCGCGAACCTCGAACGCGAGCTGAATCGAGTCCGCGCGGAAACGGGCCGCGCTCGCACCGATCGTGTGAGCGGCCGCGCGGTAACGGGCGGCCGTCCGGCCGGGCCACTCCAGGGGTTGAGAGAGGACGAGGTTGTCTTCCCGGTACTCGTCCGCGCCGCGGTCGAGAGCGTCGCGCCGGACCGAGAGCGACGGGTTGAACCACGCACGAGACTGGCGCGCCGCTCCCGCGATCCCGGCAGCCTCGGAGCGCGCGATCCGGAGCGCCAGGCTGTTCTCGGCGAACGCCTCGATGGCCTCCGCCAGCGAGACCCGGCGTACGGCCTCCTGGCCGAGGGCTGCCTGCGGAAGCAGGAGGAGGGCGCCAAGCCCCAGGAGCGCGATGTGGCGGATATTCAGTTCCTCGTTCTGGAAGGCTCGGGTCCGGTTCAACCGAAGTTCGCCGCGGGCGAGCGGCGCTACGCGGATCTCACGGCTAACATCACCAACCTCCTCGCCGCGCAGCAAGTGCGCGCCCGCGGAACAAGTGAGGCCAAGCGGAGGAGTCGCGGTTCAAACACTTGGAATGACCTCCAGCACATCGGTTAGGAGCCACCAGGCGCCGACGGCGAGGATCGCGGCGGGGATGACGAAACGGAGCCAGTAGTAGAGCCAGATCGGCGGCACGCCCCGCTTCGCCCGTCGATCCTCGCCCGCCGCGAGCTGCCGCAGCACTTCGGAGCGGTCGACCGCCCACCCTACCGCGACGACGGAGAGCAGCGCTCCGAGCGTCTGGAATCCGGAACCGAAGGTCAGGTCCCAAGGCGTGAACACGCTCATGTTGATCATGGGCGGGAGCGCGAACACGAACACCACACCGATCGTGAGGGTCACGGCGCGCGAGCGGTCGAGGCGCGTGTTGTCGGTGACGCCGGCCACGAGCACCTCGAGCGCCGCCACGTCCGAAAGGTAGGCGCCGCCGAACAGCGCCATGAAGAAGAGCGTTCCGAACACGGCGCCTGCGGGGATCCGGCCGAACACCTCGGGCAGGGTGGCGAAAAGAAGGCCGGGACCGCTCGCCGGTTCGAGTCCGAAGGCGAACACGGCGGGGAAGATGACGAGGCCGGCGAGGAGTCCGGCGCACAGGTCGCCGCCCGCGGTGAAGACGGCGTTGCCGCGCAGGGGGTCGTCCCGGTTCAGGTAGGAGCCGTACACGACCATGAACGTGCCGCCCAGCGAGAGGCTGAAGATGGCCTGGCCCAGCGCCCCCAGCATGACCGGCGGCGTGAGCGCCACGGGGTCGAATGCGCCGAGGTACCACCGGAGTCCCTCCCCGGCGCCGGGGAGCGTCAGCGAGCGGACGATGAGGGTCACCAGCCCCGCGAGCAGCGCCGGGACGATGAAGCGGCTCGCCTTCTCGATCCCGCCCCGGAGGCCGCGGCGCAGCACGGCGGCGCAGGTGAGGAGGACCGCGCTGGTGCAGGCGCACTGCAGGAGGAAGGAGCGCAGCGAGAACCCCTCGTCCGGGGGCAGGATCGCGGCGGCGTCGATCTCGATGCCGACCCCGGCGAGCAGCCCGGCCAGGGCGTGGTAGAGCACCCAGCCGAGCGCGTTCGAGTAGTAGCCGGTGGCCGCGGTCACGCCGACGAAGAAGATCCAGCCGAGCGCGCGGCCGAAGGGGAGACCGGCCGACTCGAACGCGCCGACCGGGCCGCGGCGGGTGTGCCGGCCCAGCGTCCATTCGGCCATGAGCGCGGGAACGCCGATCAGCACCACGGCCAGGACGTAGAAGGCCACGAAGGGCGCCCCTCCGAACTCGCCGACCATGTACGGGAAGCGCCACACGTTCCCGAGCCCCACGGCGACTCCGATCATCGTGGCCACGAGCCCGAAGCGGGAGCCGAACGTCTCGCGTCTGTCTCGTTCCATCCCCGCTCTCTAGCTTTCCGTTCGCCTGTGGCAGCCGGACCCCGGCCCGGAACCCCGTGAACGCGCCGACGAGCGCAACCTTGCGGGGCGGGCAGGCCGAGAGAAAGGGACGTGCGTGTGAAAGCCCCCTGGTTCCGCCGCTATCTGCTCCCTGGTCTCGTCTTCCAGTCGGCGGTCATCGCCGGCGGATACGGCACGGGGCGGGAGAACGTCGAGTTCTTCCTCTCCATCGGTCCGACGCCGGGACTCGCGGCCATGGCGCTCTCGGTCGTCATCTGGAGCGCGGTGTGCGCGGTGACGTTCGAACTGGCGCGGCGGTTCCGAAGCTACGAGTACCGGAACTTCTTCAAGCGTCTCCTCGGTCCCGCCTGGGGGCTGTTCGAGCTGACGTACGTCCTGCTCACGCTCCTCGTGCTCGCCGTCATCGGGGCGGCGGCGGGCTCGATCGCGGACGAGACGTTCGGGATCCCGTACGCGGTCGGCGTCATCGTCGCCCTGGGGTCCGTCGCGCTCCTCCTCTTCTACGGCAGCACCACGATCGAGCGCTTCTTCGCCGGGTGGTCGGTCGCGCTCTATGCCGTCTACGCGGCGATGGTCGTGTGGTCGCTGACGCGCTTCGGGTCGAGTCTGGGAGAGAGTTTCGCCGCGAGTCCCCTCGAAGGAAGCTGGATCGTGAACGGGATCCAGTACGGAGGCTACAACCTCTCCGCCGCCGTGGTGGCGCTCTTCACCGTGAGGCACATCCAGACCCGGAAGGAGGCCGTGTCCGCCGGACTTCTCGCCGGCGTCATCGGGATGGTGCCCGCTTTTCTCTTCTACCTGGCGATGGTCCCGCACTATCCCCAGATCGTGGCCGAGACCGTCCCCTCGAATTTCATCCTCGAGGCGCTCGGGTCACGGACCTTCCAGATCGCCTTCCAGGTCATCCTCTTCGGCACCCTCATCGAGACGGGGACGGGAATGATCCACGCCGTGAACGAGCGCGCGGCCGCGACCTGGCGCGAGAAGGGCGTCGTCATGCCCAGCTGGGCCCGACCCGCGGTGGCCGCGGTATTCCTCGGCGTCGCGCTCTCCCTGACCCCGCTGGGTCTGATCGGACTCATCCGGCAGGGATACGGGACGATCACGTGGGGGTTCATCCTCTTCTACGTCCTGCCCGTCCTCACCTTCGGCGTCTGGCTCGCCTTCCGGAAACCGGGAGGCCCCGGACCATCGGGCGCGCCCCAACCGCCTGCAATGCCGGGAGGGGGTGACGGGTCGTGAACACGCGCGCCATTCTCATCGGCCTCGCCCTCGGACTGGGACTCGGGGTCGCCGCCTCCGTCACCGGATCTCCGGCGCTCCTGCAGGCGGCCGCAGCCGTGGAACCGCTCGGACAGGTCTTCCTGCGAGCGATCCAGATGGTCGTGATTCCGCTCGTGGCCGCGGTCGTGTTCGTAGGCGTGGGGCGGATCGGAAGCCTCCGCAAGCTGGGGCGGATCGGCGGCCTCTCCGTCGGCTTCTTCTGGATCACGACGCTGCCGGCGATCCTCATCGGGATGGGCGTGATGGGTTTCGCGCTCACCTTCACGGCGCCGGTGCCGCCTCCGACCCCGACGACGGAATTGAACACGGCGACACCGGGCGTGATCGACTTCCTCGTGAACCTCGTGCCGAGAAACCCGGTCCAGGCGGCGGCGGACGGATCGCTACTCTCGATCCTCATCTTCATCGTCCTCCTCGCCGCGGCCACGACGACGCTGCCGCGGCAGAAGCGGGAGTTGCTCACTTCCTTCGCGGAGACGGCGGGCGACGCGCTCATCAAGCTCATGACCTGGGTTCTGTGGACGGCTCCGGTGGGTGTGTTCGGTCTCGCCGCGCCGGTGACGGCGCGCACGGGGATGGCGATGCTGCAGAACCTCGCCGTCTTCATCCTCGCCGTGGTGGTGGGCCTCTTCATCCTGAAGGGTCTCGTCCTCCTGCCCATGGTCCGCTTCGTCGGCGGCATGCGGGCGGGGCGTTTCATCCGCGGCACCGTGGGTACGTACACGGTGGGCTTCAGCACGACCACCTCGGTGGGCACGCTGCCGATGATGCTGCAGGAGGCGGAGAAGCTGGGGCTGCGCAGGGACAGCTACACGCTGATTCTTCCGCTCGGCGCCTCGATCAACCGGCCGGGGAGCGCCCTCTTCCAGAGCGCTTCTCTGGTGTTCCTCGCCGCGATGTACGGGGTCCCGCTCGACGCGGGGCTGATCGCCGCGGCGGTCCTCGCGATCTTCCTCGCCGCGATGACGGTGGCGCCGGTGCCGAGCGCGAGCATCGTGTCGATGGTGCCCGCGCTCGATGTGGTGGGTGTGCCGCTGGCCGGACTCGGGATCCTGCTCGGGATCGACCGCGTGCCCGATGTCTTCCGCTCGGCGACGAACGTCATCGGCCACATGGCCGCCGCCACGACCGTCGATGCGATGACGCGAAACGATGATTGAGCGGAGGAAGAAGCGGATAGGGAGATGAACGAAGGGACGGAGGACGGATGACGAGACTCCCCGCGTCCGGTCCCCTGCCGCGGCCCCGGGACCCGGAGGAGGGACGCGCGACGCTGCGCGCGGAGGCGATCCCGGCGGCCGACGTCCAGCGCGTCCGCCTGCGGGCGCTGGAGTTCACCTCGCTGTGCCCGAAGACGGGACAGCCGGACTTCGGGCGGGTGACGATCGACTACGAGCCTGGCGACCGCTGCCTGGAGTCGAAGGCGCTCAAGTTCTACCTGTGGTCCTTCCGCGACGAGGGGGAGTTCTGCGAGACGCTCGCGGCCCGGATCGCGGATGACGTCGTTTACGCCGTGTCGCCCCGCTGGGTGCGCGTGCACGTCGAACAGAATGTCCGCGGCGGCATCGAGATCGTCGCGACCGCGGAGCGGGGAGAGTCCGGGGCGGACTGAAGCCCATTTCCTCCCCGCGAGCCTGACTGCGCGCCGAGTCGGACGGTCAGGTCAGGGCGCGTGCCGGATGCCGCGGCCGGGTCGGGCGCCGGTCGGCTGCCCGGCCGACCAGGTCTCAACGCCGCCGAGCCACACGCTCTCGATGCCCTCCGCCTGCCGGGTCCCGTTGTCGAAGGTCGACCGGTCCACCACGCGCTCCGGGTCGAAGATCACGAGGTCCGCCCGGGCCCCGGCCCGCAGCACCCCCCGGTCGTTCAGCCCGAGCCGCCGCGCCGGCATCGACGTCGCGCGCGCGACCGCCCTCTCCAGGGTCAGGATTCCGCGCTCTCGCACGTAGTGGCCCAGCACTCTCGGGAAGGTCCCGGCCCCGCGCGGATGCGCGCTCCGCACTCCGCCGTCGCTCGCCGTCATCACCCACTCCGAAGCCATGAAGGTGTCGACATCCTCCTCGTTCATCGTGTGGCCGATGAGGCCCGAGCCCCCGTTCTCCATGATCCACATGTACGCTTCGACCTCGCTCATCTCCTTGCGGCGGGCGATCTCATCCAGCCGCAGCCCGTTCAACTCCGGCTCGGGCTCGAAGGCGACGATCTGGAGCCGACTGCCACCCCCGGCCGCGTCGATCCCTTTCGCCACGGAGTCCGGGTTCGAGAACATCCGCGAGCGGACGACGATCGCGAGCCCCGACTGCCAGGCCGCGTACGGGTACTGGTCCGCCGTCACGTCCAGCCCCGCTTCATTGGCGACTCGAATCCGTTCGAGCACATCCGGCGCTCGCCCCCACACGGAGGCGTTGCCGGCCTTGATGTGTGAGATCTGCACGGGGAGATCCGCCTCGCGCCCGATGCGGATCGCCTCGTCCACGGCCTCGAGGAGCCCCTCCTCCTCGTCCCTCATGTGCGACATGTAGAAGCCGCGGTAACCGGAGGCGGCCCGCGCCACCGCGATCAATTCGCCGGTGGAGGAATAGAAGCCGGGGTCGTACTCGAGCCCGCTGGAGAGGCCGAAGGCGCCCTCCGTCATTCCCTGCTCGACGCGCACGGTCATGTCCGCGATCTCGGCGTCGGTCGCGGTCCGTCGGTAGTCGTCGCCCAACACGAGCCTGCGCACCGTTCCGTGTCCGACGAGCGTCGCCACGTCCACGGTCGGACGGAGTTCGTCGATACGCGCGAGGTAGTCGGAGATCGGCCACGGCGAGGATCCGTCGGCTCCCACCACGATCGTCGTGATGCCCTGCGCGAGCTGGGTCGTGGCCAGCGGCGAGTCGAACAGGCGGTTGGTGGAGTGGTTGTGGATGTCGATGAAGCCCGGGGCCAGGACGAGACCCGTCACGTCGCGCCGCTCGGCAGCGGGCGGAGCCTCCACCGTACCCGGCGCGCCGAGGGCCGTGATCCTGCCTCCCTCGATGAGCAGCTCGCCCACGTAGCCGGGCGCGCCCGTTCCGTCGACGAGCGTCGCGTTCTCGAACAGGACCGTGGCCGCCTGCGCCGCACCGCTCTCCGGAGCGCCGAGCCCGCCTGCGGCTCCCACGATCAGCGCCGGCAGGAGGCGGAGGCCTTGTCCGCGCTGGCGCGCGCGTTTCGTTCGATCGGACATATCGCGTTACCTTCGTGTTTCCGTGACGATGAAACCGGTTGGGTCCCCCCCAGGGTAGACCCGCCTCGGCAGGTCCAATAGAGGAGAACGATGGAAAGGTACGCACGCCTTCTGCTTTCGTCCGCCGCGCTGCTCCTGACGCTGGCGCCCGCGACGCTTGTTGGCCAGGCCGAGAGCCCGGCCGCTGAGGCGCCGCTCAAGATCGGCGTCATCGACCTGGACGCCGCCGCGTTCGGGTCGCCGGCTGGTCAGGAACTGGCGCAGCAACTGACGGACTTCCAGCAGGAGCTCGCAGCCCAGCTGGAGATCCGTCAGGAAGCAGTGCGCGTGATCGAGCAGCGGGTCGCCGAAGCGGACAGCCTGACGGTCGATGAGCGCCGGGTACTCGAGCGCGAGTATCAGGACGCGCTCACGGACTTCCAGCGCTACCAGCAGGACAAGCAGGAGGAAGCGACCGCGCTCCAGACCGAGGGAGTCGAGCGGATCCGGGCGGAACTCGGCCCCGTGATCGAAGCGATTCAGGTGGAACTCGGGTACGACCTGATCCTGAACGGGACGAGCCCCATCATCATCCTGTTCAGCGAGCGCGCCGACATCACCCAACTCGTCATCGACCGCCTGGCTGCGAGCGACTCCCCCGGCTCGTAAGAAGGCCTCCTCGAAGGCTACACCGCCCGTTCGAGGGAGGCGGGCTGAGCAGGCTCGCTCGTCAACGGTGAGGGCGCAGCAGGACCATCACATCGGCCCGCGCGGGCACGTCGTCGCTCTCCAGAAACGGGCGCGTGTCGGCTTCGACCTCCTTCCACTCCGCGCCCGTGATTCGCGCCGCGACCGTCTCGCGCCAGGTGTCATCCGTGAGCGTCGGCGCGGTCGGTTCCGTCTGGCGACGCGACGCGTTCAGGAACTCCAGATTCGGGGGCGGCCACGCGGGATCGCTCAGATACCAGGCGAGATCGTAGATGTCCCTCCCCTTCATCCAGGGCCGGTGGAGCACCGCATGCAGTTTGCCGGCCAACAGCGACGCCCGGTCGTGGTGGTGGATCCGCAGTGACACGTGCCGCCGCACGAGGCGCGTCTCGGTCACCGCACCTGCGGGCGGCCGGGTGTCCACCTCGAGCTTGATCCGGAGTGTCTCGTCGCGGTGGCTCGACAGACCGAACTCGTGGGGGAGTCCCCGGAAACGGAACCATCCGGCGTGGACGGCATCCGCATCGCGCAGCGAAGCCATCGCGTCGTAGCCCTCCCGCCGGAACTGCGCGGTGATGGACGCCAGCCAGCGCCGCGGATCGTAGCTCTCGCCGGGCCCTTCGAGGGCAAAGTCGAGATCCTCGGAATACCTCGGCAGCCTGTACAGGAAACGCAGTGCCGTGCCGCCCTGGAACGCCAGCGGCGACATGGCCCCGACCCTCTGCAGACCCTCCAGGATTCGCGCCTGCAGGTATTCTCGCATCACGTTGCGCCCGGCGTGGGGATCGAGATCCCGGACCAACTCCCGGAGATGGTCCTTCACATGACGGGCAGGGGTTCGTAGGCCGGCGTCGGATCGCTCGCACGGCGGATGACGTGGGCCGCGGCGCGGGCCAGCTTCGGACTCCCCGTGGCGGCCGCCATGGCTCGCAGGCGCCCCGGCGAGAGTTCCTCGAAATCGAGACGCAACGCGTCGATCCAGGCCGGGGCATCGCCGCCCGGCTGCAGGTGCGCCAAGTCGAGGAAAGCCTTCTCCGGGCGGGCGACGAACGCGCCCTGCCCGTCGATCAGACCCACGAGTCGATAGCCGGTACGCAGCGACGGCTTCACGTAGCGGAAGGAGAACCGCCCCAGCGGCGTCTCTCTCACATGGGGACGCGCGGGACCGCAACTGGTGACCTCCGGGACGTATTCCGGAATCGCGTTCGCGAAGGCGAGCGCCGACAGCCCGCTCACGTACGACCCGGGCGAGAGGCGGTTGGCGACGAGGAAGGGATGCGGAATCACCTTCCGATACGGCGGCGCCAGCGCGAACAACCCACGCCGTAGCCGCAGCACCTTGCCGGCTGCGCACCATCGGCTGAGTTGCGCCTCCAGACCCGGCTCCGAGGCTCTCCCGCTTCGGAGGAAGCCTGTCTCGAACACCGGCTCGTCCGCGACGATTTCAAGCAACTCTGCGAATGTCATGCGGAAAACGTGCCGTGTTCCGCAAGTAACCGCAATGAGTTTCTTGTGTGCAGCCTGTATGGGAGCGGAAAGGCGCCGAGTCCCTACCCGGGAAGCGGTTGCGTCAGCTTGATGAAGAGCAGGTTCCGGACCCGGCCTCCCCCCACGCGCATCGCCGAGACGGAGCCGCCCGGTGCGCGCTCGAAGCGCACCTCGCGCATGAACCAGCGGTCCGTGGCGAATTCGTCGGGGGCCCGCGGCTCGAGGGTGATCTCGCCGTGGCGAATGTGGCGCGCGACGAGCCCGTCCTCGGTCGCCTCGAGGTGGTAGAGGGCGTCGACTTCCTCGCTGTAGTAGCTGCCGACGTATCCGACCAGCGTGGCCCGGTCGGGCGCTGGGGGCGGCACTGAATCGGCCGCCGGAGACGGCGCATCTTCTTCCTCCTCCTGCGGCGCGGCCTCGGGGAATACCTCGGCGAGGACGATCTCCGCCACCTGCCGGGCCCGCCCGCCCGGATTGCCGTTCGCGACGTTCGTGAGGACCACGACACCGACGTTCGCCTCGGGATACCAGATCGCCTGCGTCCGGAACCCCGCGTCGGCGCCTCCGTGCCCGATCGTGCGCAACCCGCGGTGCTCGCCCATGCTCAGGCCGTGCGCGTAGGGGATCGTGTCACCGCCGTTCAGGACCCCGCGCGTCGTCATCATCTCCATCACGCGCGGGCCGCCGACCGTCTCGTGCCGGAAGTTGTCGAGCCAGCGGGCGAGGTCGTCGGCCGTCGTGAACAGGCTCGTCGCCCCCGCGTTCGCGTAGCTGAGGACCGCCTTCGTGAACTCCGCTCCGCTGTCGTCGTCCGCCGGGACCGGACGGTAGGAATAGGCGCGGTCGGGGACTATGTGCTCGTGGTCATCGTGGAAGTGCGTTCGGTCCATCCCGAGCGGCCCGAAGATCCTCGCGGCGGTGAACTCCGGGAAGGACATGCCGCCGACCGCCGCCGCCGTCTGCGCGAGGAGGGTGTAGCCCATGTTGGAGTAGAGGTACTCCGAGCCGGGCACAAAGTTGAGTTCCCGCTGGCGTGACATGAGGCCGAGGATCTGTTCGGTCGTGATCACGTCGTCGAGGCGCCAGCCGGAGATACCGAGAAGCTGCCACTGGTCCCGGATCCCGCTCGTGTGGTGGATCATCTGGCGGACGGTGACCGGATGCTCGAACCGGGGGACGAACTCGAGGTGCGCCTGCACGGGGTCGTCCAGCGAGAGCGCCCCCTCGGCCGCGAGCATGGTCACCGCCATGGCCGTGAACTGCTTCGACACCGAGGCAACGTGGAAGACGGTGCGCGGGGTGACGGGGACGCCATGCTCGATCTGGGCGTAGCCGTAGCCGCGCGAGTGAATGATCTCGCCGTCCCGGATCACCGACACGGCGGCGCCCGGCGAGCCCGGGCGGTCCAGGTCGGCGAATACGGCGTCGATCCCCCGCGCAAGATCGGAGGAGGGGGACGGACCTCCGGCGCCGCCGCACCCGCCGAGCACGGCGGCGGCGAGCGGTAGGAGGACGGCGACGGCTACGGGACGCATTGCGGGCGCGATCAGGGATCGTGGAGTTCGACCAGCATCTCGATCTCGACCGACTGGTCCCGCGGGAGCGACGCCATGCCCACGGCCGCCCGGGCGTGCTTCGAGATCGCGGGGCCGAACACCTGCTCCATGAGGTCGGAGCAGCCGTTGATGACCTGCGAGTGCTGCGTGAACTCGGGGGGCGTGTTGACCATCCCGAACACGCGCACGATCCGCTTCACGCGGGAAAGGTCGCCGATTTCGCGGGCGAGGGAGGCGAGCAGGCAGACGCCGACCCAGCGCGCGATCTCGTAGCCTTCCTCGACGGTGTGATCGAGGCCGACCTTCCCGGTGTTGCTCTCGTCGAGGCCGCCGCAGGGACCGTGGCCGGCGAGGAAGACGAGATTCCCCGTCGTCACCGCCTTCACGAAGTTTGCGGTCGGGGCGTCCGGGGTGGGCAGTTCGATCCCGAGTTCGGCGAGACGCTCTTCCGGAGTCTGGGCGGAGGCTCCGGGAGCTAGGGGCAGGAGGAGGAAGAATCCCGTGAGCGCGCCCGCGATCTTCATGCGGCCCCCTCCGGATTGCGCCGTCGGGAGGCGATATCCTCGGGGGTCTCGCCCGTGCGGATCGCTTCGGCCGCGATATCCACGGCCTCGAAGATCTTCGTGTAGCCCGTGCAGCGGCAGAGATTGCCGGAGAGCGCCCGCGCGATCTCCTCGCGCGCCGGGTCCGGATCGCGGGTCAGCAGTCCATGAGCCGAGCACAGGATGCCCGGTGTGCAGAAGCCGCATTGCGCCCCTCCCGTCAGATCGAAGGCGTCCTGGAGCGGGTGCGGTCCCGAGGCGTCCCCGAGACCCTCGACCGTCGTGATTTCGTGCCCCGTCGCCTCGTGCACCGGCATGATGCACGAGAGCACGGCCTCGCCATCGCGGAGGACCGTGCACGCCCCGCAGTCCCCCTTGTCGCATCCCTGCTTCGATCCCGTGAGGCCGAGTCCGTAGCGGAGGGTCTCGAGCAGGGTGTAGTGCGACGGCACCCCGACCCGGCGTCGGTCTCCGTTCACCCGCAGTTCCACCACCGTATGCATGATGATCAAGTTGTCCGGGGGCCTCGCGGGCGGCAACCGAACCGCGTTCCGGGTGCGGTGCGGCTGAGGGCCGCGTGCGTATTGTGTGACGAAAGCCCCATGTTCAGCCGTCTGGATGGAGTCCGCCTGTGGATGACGCCCATTTGAGGGAAGACACGATGCATCGCCTGGTTCGACGAACTTTGCTCTCGTTCCTGCTCTCCGCGGCGGGCGTGGGCGCGCTCGCCCCCGAAGCCGCGTGGGCCCAGGGGCAGCCGCTCGACCGCTGGCTGGTCACGAGCTTGGAGCATGCGGCGGGTGACCACCCGCTTCCCATGGCGGGGCCGGACCGATTCCCGGACCGGAACCTGGAGACGGACGCGGGCGCGTGGACCCTGTTTCGCCGCGACGGAGAGGCGGCCCTGGACTTCTCGGAGTTCGCGGAAGCAGGGCAGGCGACGCTCGCCCACGTGTACCTGAAGTCGGCCGCCGACGCGAGTGTGCGGCTCGAACTGGGCTCTGAGCCCTGCGTGCGGCTCGAGGCGTGGCTGAACGCGCAGTACATCGCGGACCCCGGAAGCGCACACGAAGTACGGCTGGCGGCGGGCTGGAACACACTGCTCGTCGTGCTCGACGGCGAACCCGCGTGTGAGCGGTCGCTCTCGGCGCGGCTCTCCCCGGACACGGGCCCTAATGTGCGCCCCGAGCGCGACGACCGCTCCGGCGACGGGTTGACCGTACAGGCCTCCCGCCCTCCGGGCGTGGGCCCCACTTGGCCCGAGGGTGTCGTGACGGTGTCGGCCCCCCGCGTCACGGGTCTCGTCTGGCACCCGGACGAGGACGACCTGCAGGCCACCCTCAGCTATGACCTCGCGAGTTGGGGTCGCGCGTTCGGGTCCGGCGCGGAAGGCGCCGATGCCCTGGGGATCCAGCGCCCCGAAGCCCCGTTCCGAAACCCGTTCGACCTTCCCCGCCGGAGCGGCGCTACTTCGGACGAGGCAGACGATGCGGAAGGGGACGAGGAGGAGACCGGGCCCACCGACCCGGACGGACTGCGTGCGCGGATGGTCGCGCAGTTGCTGGGCCGGCCGGAAGCCCGTGTCCCGGCGCCGCGAGGGGGCTCCGTCGAGTTGCGCCTCGCGGGCGAATCGCTCGTCGCCGCGTCCAACGAACTCGAGCCGGGCGTGCCCATCACCTTCGAGGGCGTCATCCCGTTCCGGAAGCTCCGTGAGGCGGCGCTGCGGAACGACGGGATGAAGGCCGAGTTCCGCTGGGACCGGGGAGACGGGGACGGGGAGGGACGCATGCCGGCGGCACCTGTACTGCGGGCGCTTCACGGAGCGCTGCAGTTGGCGCTCGCTGCCGGGACCGACGGTGTGTGGCGGGGCAGGTTGCGCGTTCCCGACGCCCTGGCCGGTTTCACGCTCCGGGGCGCGGAAGGGTCGTGGACCGTCGACGGAGCCGCAGTGGAAGACGGCGTCCTGTGCAGCCCCTGCGAGCGCGGCCGGCGGCTGGACGTCGAGTTCCGCGGAACCCCCGGGACCGACGGAGAGGGGCCGCGTGCGCGCATCGCGGACCGCGGTTTTCAGGATCTCCCCGAGACGGGCGCGCCGCCCGCGGTCGAGTTGCTGAGGGCGCTGGAAGGGGATAACCAGCGCTACCGTGCTCTGATCGGCGGCGGGTAGGGGATAGCTCCATCGCCGCCGGTTGCCCGGCGGCTCAGTCGTTCGCCGGATCCTCCTCTTCGGACGGCTCCGGCGGCGCAGGCGATGTCGTGGGCGGAGCGATCACGGGCTCCGCGGACGACTTCGGGCCGAACGTCGGACGCGAGGAGTCCGTCGACCAGGGATCGATGAACTCCTGCGCCGGATCCACCTCATCGCGCGGCGTGGGCGGCTCCTGTTCCTCCAGGACCGGCCCCGCGGCCTCTTCGGAGTCCCCCTCGTCCTCCGTCTCGTCGGCATCGTCGTCGGACGTCTCGGCTGCCGTCGCGGTCCCGGCTGCCGCGGCGGTCCCGGCGATCGTCGCGCTGCTCGCGGCCGCCGGCTTCGAGGGAGTGGACGGAGACTTCCACTGTGTCTCCCGACCCGCCGCCTCGAGTTCGCGCTGGATCTCGTTCATCCCTTTGCGGAACTCGCGGATCCCCTTGCCGACCGTACGCGTGATCTCCGGGAGGCGGCGGGGCCCGAACACGATGAGCACGAGCATCGCGATGAGGAGCATCTCGCCGATTCCGAATCCGGTATTCATGACGGGGCGCTCAGCCGGCCGGCGGGGGCGAAGTCAGGGCGTCAGCGCTCGCAGCACGTCCTCGCCGTAGAACATGCCGATGTACCGGGCCTGCACCGGGGTGACGCGGCGTACAGCCCAGATCAGTTCGACGTGGTTGGGTTCCCGCGGCTCCACCTGGAGCGAGAACCCGCACTCGCCCAGGAGGCGGTCCGCCTTCCTCAGGTTGCACTTGCTGCAGGCCGTGACCACGTTCGACCATCCGTTGTCTCCGCCACGCGAGATGGGAGTCACATGGTCCCGGGTCAGCGACTCGCGATACCCCAGCTCCCGCCGGTGACGGCCACAGTACTGGCAGCAATAGGCGTCCCGCGCGAACAGGAAGGTGTTCGTGACCTGGCGGCGGAAACGGCGGGGGATCTGGATGAACCGGGCGAGACGGATGACGACCGGCGTGTCCATCCGTACGCGCTCGGATCGGATGGGACGCTCGGAATCCACCTCCAGCGCGTCGGCCTTCCGGTCGATGATCAAGCGGACGGCGCGCCGGACCGGAATAATCGTCAACGGCTCGTATGAAGCGTTCAGGGCCAGACAGCCCATGAGCGACCCCCCATTGGTTCGGTGGCGGAAAACAAGCAACCCGGCCGCAACGTGTCAAGCGAAGAATCCGTGAGTTCCGGCGGCGTGTGCGAAGTGGCGGTGGCGCGGACCTTCCTCGGAACGCTCGCGTATTCGATCCCCGCTTCGCTCGTCGGCGCCGTGGAACCGGGCGTGCGTGTCCGCGTCCCGCTCGGCGGAGGGACGGTGGTCGGGGTCGTGGACCGCCTCGGGCTGAGGACGGACCGGGCACGCAAACCCCGGTTGCGGGAGCTGCGCGGCGTGCTCGACGAAGAGCCGGTGATCGACGGCGTTCTGCTCGATCTCTGCCGCTGGATTGCGGACTACTACGTGGCGCCTCTCGGCGTGGTGCTTAGAACTGCCCTCCCGCCGGGCGCCCTCGGGGCCCGGGCCGCCCGCGGGGGGAGCCCCGGACCCCGCACCGAGCGCGTCCTCCGGCTGGTGCGCGAGCTGCGAACGCTGAGCGAACGGGACCGCGCCTTCGGGCGGGCGAAGCGGCAGCGCGAGTTGTACGAGACGCTCGAGTCGGTCGGGGGACAGGCAGGCGTCGGACACCTGGTGAAGCAACTCGGCTTCAGCCGCGCCGTGCTCAATGGGCTCGTGGAGCGAAGCCTGGCGGAGATCGTGGAGCGGGAAGTGGAGCGGGATCCGTTCGCCGGCCCGGTCGAGGCGGAGGCCCGGTTCACGCTGACGCCGGACCAGCTGCGGGTCGTGGGCGACCTCGAGCGCCTCGACGCCCCGGGATGGGTCGCGCTCCTGCGCGGCGTGACGGGCTCGGGAAAGACCGCGGTCTACCTGGAGGTGCTGGAGCGTCAACTGAGGTTGGGCCGGTCGGGAATCGTGCTCGTGCCGGAGATCGCGCTCACGCCCCAGACCGTGCAGCGCTTCCGGGCGCGCTTCGGCAACGAGGTGACCGTGTTGCATTCGGGGCTCTCGGATGGGGAACGCTTCGATGCGTGGCGCAGCCTGCGCGAGGGAAGGAAGCGGATCGCGATCGGCCCGCGCTCGGCGGTGTTCGCGCCGGTTCGAAATCTGGGCGCGATCATCGTCGACGAAGAGCACGAGAGCAGCTACAAGCAGTCCGATGTGCCGCGCTACCACGCCCGCTCCGTCGCGATCATGCGCGCGCGGCTGGAAGGAGCTCTGTGTGTGCTGGGGTCGGCGACGCCCGCCCTCGAGAGCTGGGAGAACGCGCGCACGGGCCGTTACCACCTCCTCGAACTCGAAGAACGTGTGACGGGCCACGGACTCCCGTCGGTGGAACTCGTCGACCTGCGCGCCGACGTCGGCGAGGACGGGGGAAGAGACGCGGGGGACCCGCCCCGGGACGCGGGGCCGCGGGTCTTTTCGACGCGGCTGCGGAAGGCGATTTCCCGGCGGCTGGACCGGGGTGAACAGACGATCCTCTTTCTCAACCGCCGCGGTTACGCCTCCTTCGCGGAGTGCGCGGCCTGCGGTCACGTGTGGAGCTGTGGCGCCTGCTCCGTGACTCTCACGTATCACCGCCGGCGCAGCCAACTCGTGTGTCATCACTGCGGCTCGACGAGCCCGCCCCCCTCGGACTGCGGTGAGTGCGGGGGCCCCGCGCCGCGCTATACCGGGGTCGGCACCGAACAGGTCGAGCGCCGCGTGGGCGAGCTCTTCCCCCGGGCCGCTATCGCCCGCATGGACCTCGACACCACGGGCTCCAAGTGGGCGCACGTCGAGATCCTGGAGGCGTTCCGAAGACGGGAGGTGGACATCCTGCTCGGGACGCAGATGATCGCCAAGGGCCTCGACTTCCCGCAGGTCACGCTCGTAGGCGTGATCAACGCTGACGTGGGTCTCCATCTGCCGGACTTCCGCGCCAGCGAACGCACCTTCCAGCTCCTGGAGCAGGTCGCGGGCCGGGCCGGGCGGGGCGACGAACCGGGGGAGGTGCTGGTCCAGACCTCGCGGCCGGGGCACTACGCCCTCGCCGCCGCCGCCGGGCACGACTACGTCGGCTTCGCCGAGCGCGAACTCGGGGACCGGGAGGAACCCGGCTACCCGCCGCACCATCGGCTCGCGAACCTCGTCGTGTCCGGCAAGGCCGAGTCCCGGGTGATCGATGTCGCCGAGGAACTCTCCGAGTGGACGCGCCGGCTGATCGGCGACCGACGGCTCGCCGGCATCGAGGTTATCGGCCCGGCCCCATGCCCCATCGATCGGCTCCGGGAGCGCTGGAGGTGGCATTTCCTCGTCAAGGCGGATCGCGCCGCAACGCTCGGTGGCGTCCTCCGGTTCCTGGGCGAGCAGCGGGGACAGCCCGGGTCGGGCCTGCGGCTCGAGATCGATCGGGATCCCGAGGCACTCCTGTGAGCGGGGCGCGCGGGGCGACGGGTACCGCGTTTCGGTTGTTGGGAGGGCCAGGATCCTTCAAGTTGTGCGACCGGTTCTACCCCCTTTGAGTCCGTAGAAAATGAGGAGAGGGAATTGAGGGATATTCGGTATCTCGCGCTGGTCATGGCGATCGGGATCGCGTCGGCAACCTGCGGGGGACCGTCGCTCCCACCCGGGGCCTCGGCCGCCTCCGCGGCCGCGTACGAGGCCTGCGATGGGTTGGCGTGGGAGGAGAGGGGGGGATGCTATGAGACCCGCATCCTCGACGAACTCGACCAGGCCGGGATTGGCGCGGCGCTCGAGATGCTCGAGACGCTGGCTGCCGCCGACGTGACCGTGCGAGCGCAGTCCCATGTCTACACCCACGCGATCGGCATCAGTGCCTACTCGCCGGAGCGACCCTTCGCGGATGTGTTCTCGGAGTGCACGGAGCTCTTCCAGTCGGGATGCTACCACGGCGTCGTCCAGGCCTACTTCATTGCCACGGGTGAACCGAGCGCGGAAAGGGTTGTCGGGCTCTGCGAGCCATACGAAGCGGACCCCGGCGACCGCTGGCTGCTCTTCCAGTGTCTGCACGGCCTCGGACACGGGCTGACGATGTACTACGGCCACCATCTGCTCATGGCGCTCGAGGGCTGCGACCAGCTGACGACCAGATGGAACCGGGATTCCTGCTACGGCGGGGCGTTCATGGAGAACGTGGTCAACGCGATCGACCCCCATCATCCGGCGTCCGACCTCGTTTCCGACGGGACAGCCATGGGGGACGAGTCCGGGGAAACTGCGGAAGCGCCGGACCACGCGGAGAGCGCGCACAACCACGGGGCGATGGCGATGGCCGAAGGCATCGAGCCCTTCGAGCCGCTGCGTGCCGACGACCCGCACTATCCCTGTTCGATCCTGGACGAGAGGTACCTGACCTCCTGTTACCTGATGCAGACGTCCGCCATGCTCTGGCACAACGACGGGGACATCGCCGACGCGGCCTCGTCCTGTCTCGAGGCGCCCGACAGCTGGCGCGACGACTGTTTCGTGAGCCTGGGTCGTGACATCAGCGGTCGCACGCTGATGGATGAGCGTGCCGCCCGGAGTGAGTGCCAGAAATCGCCCGAGGATTACCGGGATTGGTGCTACGTGGGCATCGTCAAGAACTTCGTGGACGTCACCGCAAGAACCGAAGCCGGATTCGCCTTCTGCCGCGACGTGGAGGACTGGGCCAAGCCCCGGTGTCACCATGCCATGGGAGAGGAACTGTACTCGCTCTACGCGGATGAAGCCGGGCGGCGGGAGGCGTGCGAGGCGTCGGAGACGGAGGAACTCGCGGCCGAGTGCCGGCGGGGAGCCCTCGTGTCGTCGGACTAGCCGTACGACCTCAGCCGGCTGGCCCCTCTCCCCTGCCTCTCGCTTCACGCATAAAGCGTTGGAGGAGCGCTTCGTCGAGTAGCCCGTCCGTTCGCACCCCCGAGCAAACATCCACGCCGAAGGGACGGACCGCGTCCAGGGCCGCGGCCACGTTGGTCGGTCGGAGGCCGCCCGCCAGGTAGACCGGGCAGTCGGCCCGTTCGACGATAGTCCGGCTGTGATTCCAGTCGTGAACGCGCCCGGTACCCCCAAGCTGCCGCACGGGCAGGTCCGGGTTCCCCGAGTCGAGGAGGAGCGCGTCGACCAGCGGGGCCACCGCGACCGCCTCGTCGACCGAATGCTCTCCCCGGACGTTGAACGACCTGGACGAGCGAGACACCCGGCAGGCGGCGGCGCAGCCGGCGGAGGGCGCCGGGCGTCAGCCGATCCACCAGCTGCAGCGTGTCCGCCCCGGCGTGGCGTTCCTGGGCTGCGATTTCGGCGGGGTCCGTCCGCGACGTGAGCAGGAAGGTCGAGACGCCGCGCGGGCCCCCGGCCACAATGCGACGGATCGTCGCCTCGTCGATGATCCCCGGACCGCTCGGCATCGCCGAGACGAGCCCGATGGCGGTCGCCCCGTAGCGGGCGGCGAGCGCAGCCTCCTCGGGGCTCGCGATGCAGCAGATCTTGACCGCGGGCTCCCGGTGACTCAGGAGGGCGCCCCCGCGGCGGCGCGCTCGACACCGAGCCCCGGCCCGTCGGACAGGACGATCCGTCCCGCCTCGAGGTGCGGACCGCTGAACGGATCGGAGCGCAGGAGCGCGGCGCCATCCAGGTCCGCGTAGTCCACGAACGAGGCCAGGTGCGCCGCGGGTGCGATCCCGAGGCTCGTCTCCAGCATGCACCCGAGCATGACCGACAGGCCGCAGGCGCGGGCGGTGTGCACCATGCGCAGCGCTTCTCTGGGGCCGCCGCACTTGGCGAGCTTGATGTTGATGCCGTCGACCAGGCCGTCCAGCCGCGGGATGTCGCTCGCCACGATGCTCGATTCGTCCACGACGATGGGCAGAACCGCGCGCGAGCGGACGAAGGCCAACTCGTCGTTCTCCGTCGGCGGGAGGGGCTGCTCCACGAACTCAACGCCGTATTCGGCGCACATCGCAATCCCCTCCACGGCCTCTCGCGGCGTCCACGCCGCGTTTGCATCCACGCGCAGCACCTTGTCGGGGGCCGCGCCCCTGACCGCGCTCAGCCGCGCCTCGTCATCGGCACTCCCGAGCTTGATCTTGAGTATGGGCCAGACCTCCGCTTCGCGCGTCTTTCGGGCCATGACATCGGGTTCGTCCATGCCGATCGTGAACGAACTGAGCGGCGCATCGGCGGGCTCCAGACCCCAGAGCTTCCAGAGCGGAAGCCCGACGCGCTTTCCAACCCAGTCGTGCAGCGCCGCCGAGATCGCGGAGTGCGCCGACCCGTTGCGATGCAGGACGTGCACGAGGTCGCGCTCGATGTTCTCGAGCTGGAACGGGTCCTCCACCTCCTCGAGGCGAGGCGCCAGCTTGCGGAGCGCGGCCTCCACCGTCTCCGCCGTCTCCCCGTAGTACGCGGACGGAGGGGCCTCGCCCCAGCCTTCGATCCCCTCGTGCTCCAGTCGCACCCACACCAGATCGTCGCCCGTCTTCACGCCGCGGCTGATGCCGAACGGATGCGCCGTCTCAACGTGGAACTGCTCCCAGGAGATTTTCATCGGGTTATCATCGGCTGCTGTTCGGGTTTCCTTCGCAAGATCCTCAACCCTCGGTCGTCCGCCAGAGATTGTACTGGATGCGGGACGGGGTGACTTCGGGCCCATCCTCGCGCATGTAGACGTCGATCTCAGTCCGGTGGCCAAACCGTCCCTCCAGATAGACGCCGGGCTCGACGGAGAAACCGACGCCCGCCACGAGCCGCCGGTCGTCCCGCATCTCGATGCTGTCCAGCGTGGGGCCGACGCCGTGGAGTTCGCGGTCGATCCCGTGCCCCGTGCGATGGAAGATGGCGTCCTCGTAGCCGCGCGCGATGAGCGTGTCGCGGGCCGCCCGATCCGCGTCCGCGCCGGTGGCGCCCGGGTCCTCCCGGATGACTTCGACCGCCGCGTCGCGCGCCGCGACGACCGCCTGCCAGCTCGACACCACGTCCGGCGGCGGGGCCGGTCCGAGGAACCCCATCCATGTCTGGTCGGCGAAGACCGCGTCCGGTTCCCCCGCCACGCGCCCCCAAAGATCCACCATGAACACCTGGTTCGCCGTCAGAGTCGACGATCCCTCGGCCCGGGGTTCGTAGTGCGGCTTGGCGGCGTTGGGGCCCACGGCAACGATCGTGTCCGTTTCCGTCAGGCCCTCGGCGCGCAGGCGCGTCCGGATCCACTCGGCAAGGTCGTGCTCCGTGACGGGGACCGGCTCGCCGGACGTATCGAAGGCGGCGGCCGTCCCGGGATCCACCTCGGGCGTCAGCCCCACCGCCCGCACGGCAAGCTCGAATGCCGTTCGCGCGGTCCGCGCCAGGAGCTCGGCCGCCCCGTGGTGCAGTGCATGCCCGTGCGCGCCCCACTGGGCCGCGGTCCCGGAAATCAGGTCCACCGAACTGACCACCCGGGGCCCGAGCGACTCGACCAGTTCGACGACACCGGCGGGGACGTGGTCCACGTACGGGATCGAATCCCGGGGACTCACCTCCATCGCGACCGCTTCCGTGCCGTCGAGCATCCCGCGCAGCGCCGTCTCCATCTCGTCCCAGCCGACGTAGCTCGTAAGCCGGTGCGGCCATCCCTCCCAGCCGGACACCTCGATCTTCTGGACGAGCGCGTGCGGCGTCCGCCCCGGCTCGATGAGGACGAAGTACCGGCGCTTCTGGCCCTCGGGCAGCCCGACGAGGTGCGCCGCCAGCGGATTGAGGGCCCGGAAATCGTACAGCAGCCAGGCGTCGATCTTCTGTCGTTCGAGCTCGCGCGAAGCGGTCTCCAGGAAGGTGGCATCGAGGTCGGGCAAGGCCGGGCTCCTGTTGTGCGGAGCGCGTTGCGGGGGCGGTCAGCCCGTCGCGTCGCGCAGGGCCGTCAGGTGTGAGACGACGTTGCGTCCCAGTTCGTCGGGATTGTAACCGCCCTCGAGGAAGGAGACCACGCGGTTTCGGGCCGTGGCCCGCGTGCGCCCGACGACCTCGTGCGTCAGGGTGTCGAAGTCCGCCGGAGTGAGAGTGAAGCCGCCCAGAGGATCCTCCGCTCCCGCGTCGAACCCGGCGGAGATGAGCGTGATGTCGGGCTCGAAGCGGGCTATCGCCCGATCCACACCGTCGAGCAGCGTTTCCACGTAGCGCTCGGACACGAGGCCCGGGGGCATGGGCAGATTCAGCGTCGTCCCCTCCCCCGCCCCCCGTCCCCGTTCATCGGCGGACCCGGTACCGGGAAATAGCGGGTGCTGGTGCATCGAGAGGAAGAAGACGGAGGGATCCTCGTAGAAGATGTCCTGGGTCCCGTTCCCGTGGTGTACGTCCCAGTCCACGATCAGGACCCGCTCGACTTCCGGCCGGGCCAGCGCGTGACGGGCAGCCACGGCGATGTGGTTGAAGAGGCAGAAGCCCATGGCCCGCTCGCGCGTCGCGTGATGGCCCGGTGGCCGAACGGCGCAGAAGGCGGCGCGGCACGTTCCGTCGAGGACCGCGTCCACCGCTGCGACCCCGCACCCGGACGCGGCGACGGCGGCGTCCCAGCTTCCGGGGGAGACCGGCGTATCGGGATCGATCCGCACGAGCTGTCCGCTGTCGATGGACCGGTCGCAGATCGCTCGCACTCGTTCCACGTGTCCCGCCGTGTGGGCCCGCTCCAGGGCAGCGACCTCCGCCGGAGACGGCATGACGGGAAGGATATCCTCGTGAAGTTCGGGCAGCGCTCGCTCGAGCGCGCTCATCACGGCGCGCAGCCGACCCTGATGCTCGGGGTGGCCCCAGCCCGTGTCGTGCCGGCTGCAGTCGGGGTGCTGAAACAGGCCGACCGGCTTCAGCGCCGCCGCCTCGGGCCAGTGTTGTAGCTAGGTGGCAAAGGTCGCGAGGCTCTGCCCCTCGGAGCCTTCCCGCAACTCCCGCAGGGCCCGGTCACGGAGCTGCCGGACCCTTTCGCGCGTCACGCCCAGCAGGCGACCGATCTGCTCCAGCGTATGCGGGTCTTCGCCCTGCAATCCGTAGTACAGGCGGACTACGCGGGCGTCCCGCGGCCGCAGGCCCCGCAGGCCCTCGGCGATGTGCCGCTTCAGCAGGCGCCGTTCGACGATTTCCTCGACATCCGTCTCGTCCGCGAGGAACCGCTCCGCGAGGTCGCTGTCGTCGGCGGCCCCGATCCGCGCATCGAGCCGAACCTCCCGCGCGTTCAGTCTCCGCAGCAGCGCGACCGTAGGCACCCTCAACCCCGCCTCGTCCGCGATCTCCCGATCACTCGGTTCACGGTCGAGGGTCTGACGCAGTGCGCCCCGCACGCGGAGCATGCGCGCCAACTCGGTCGCCCGGTTGAGCGGCACCCGTACCGGCCTGCCCTGCTTCGCGATGGCGGACAGGATCGCCTGCCGGATCCACCACACCGCGTAGCTGATGAACTTCACGCCATGGTCCGGGTCGAACTTCCGCGCGGCGATGATCAGACCGACGTTCCCCTCCTGGATGAGATCCAGGAAGCTCAGTCCCTTGTTGCGGTAGCGTCGGGCAACGGAAATGACGAAGCGCAGATTCGCACGGACGAGGCGGTCGAGGGCGGACGCGTCGCCGCCACGAGCCGAGCGGGCGGTCTCACGCTCCTCGCCGGGGCTCAGGAGAGGATAACGACCCAGTTCCTCGAGGTAGCGGTCGAGGATGTTGGGCGACAAACCCTCGCGATCCATCGCAACTTCCTCTCTTTATTGGGCGTCGGCCCGGTCAGGCTGGTCAGGCCGATCTGCCGATTCGGGCTCCGTCGCGCACGGACCATCCGACGCTGCAACGAAAGCTAATGTGGTTCGGCCACCCCGCAAATCGGGTGCGGTAGAGCGCCGGGTGAGGTCAGAACCGGCCGCGAGCGCGTTCGCGAGCGGGGAGCACTTCGAGGCAGGTCGTCCACCAGCCTGTGAGGATCGTGTCTACGAACTCCTCCGGCAGCTCCTCGTCGCGCATCTCGCGTGCGAGCCGCTCATGGTCGTAGTCCACGGGGACGAACTCGAGGGCCGGCGGCGCCCCCGGAGCTGTCTCGAAGTCGAGAAGCGCGTACCAGACCTCCGTCCGCCCGTCGTTCGCGGGGCGGCCCAGCACCCCGACGTTCGCGAACAGCCGCCCGCCGGGGAGCGGGCGCTGCCACGGGATCCCCGTGTGGGTCGCGAGCACGATGTCCGCCTCGTACTCGCGGGAGAGCCAGGTCAGGAACTGCGTCGAGGTCGCGGATTCCCAGAGAAACTCGTTCATGCGCCGCGGGCTGCCGTGGCACATGAGCACGCGCGTGCCGTTCACGTCGAAGCGGATCTCGCCGGGCAGACGGCCCATCCAGCCGCGCCAGCGCTCGTGCGTGTTACGGAAAGTGTAGCGGTACGAGAGACGCGCGAAGTAGTTGTCGCGCGGATCGGTGTAGCCGCACTGGCAGTCGTCGAGGCCCCTCGCGACCGAGTCGTCGTAGTTCCCGCGCAGGACACGGACATCGTGGTCGATGAGGAGCGGAAAGATCCGGTCCGGATGGGGTCCGAACGCGCCCAGATCGCCGAGGCAGTAGAGGGCGTCCGCCCCGCGCGCGGTGGCATCTTCGATCGCGGCCGCAAGCGCCAGGTGATTGCTGTAGATCCCCCCGAAGACGGCGATCCGGCGTGGCTCAGGAGACATCCTGCCCGATGCCCCCGTAGTTGGAGCAGATCGCGCCGTGCAGCCAGCACGTGTGACACGCGGATTCGGCGAGCCGAACCGGCCCGGACGCCTCCTCCAGCGTCGAACCCATGCGCGCCGCCGGCGTCTCGATGAGGATGGGACAGGCGTAGATGCCGCGGTTCGTCACCACACGGCTCGAAGCGCACAGCAACTGGTTCGTCTCGTATCCCTCCATCATCGCCTCCGTCACCCGCTCCTCATCCCGGTAGGGGCGCACGCGCTCCGCCTCGCGTCCGATGCGAAGCGACGGGAGGATCTTCAACCGCGGGTTCTCGTATCCGAGCGCCCGCAGCCGGGCGACGAAGGCCTGCCGCACCTCTTCGTCCCGCTCCGGTTCCCACACCTGCGTGGCGGTGATGATCGGGAGGAAGCCCTCCTCGAGCAGCTTGCGGACGCCGTCCATGGCGCGGTCGAAGGTGCCCTCGCCCCGGATCGGGTCGTTTGTCTCGGGTGAAGGCCCATCGAGTGAGACGCGCATTTCGAGCGAGTAGCGGGCCGCGCGGGCGATCCGGGCGATGGGCTTCAGAGCCCGTGCCGGGAGCAGTGTCCCGTTCGTCAGCACGGAAGCGGGGCCGCGCTCCAGCGTCCGCTCGAGCATGGCCGGCAGATCGGGGTGCATGAAGGGCTCGCCGCCCGTGAAGTAGTACTCCTTGACGCCCCACGGCTCGGAGCGCTCCAGCCAGTCCTCGACCTCGGCCAAGGTGAGGTACTCGAAGCTGTGGTTGTCGGGGGCGCAGCTGATGAAGCAGTGGGTGCAGCGCAGGTTGCAGATCGTCCCGGTGACCTGGAACCACAGCGTATCCAGATGGTCTAGTTGCACGAGGGGCGCCTCGACGGCCGACCCGACAGCGGCCGACCCGGCACCGTTCGATGCGGCGCCGTTCGATGCGGCGCCGTTCGATGCGGCGCCGTTCGACGCGGGCGATGACGAGTGGATCCGGCGCGCTCGCGCGAGGTCTCGCTGTGTATCGATCGGCAGCGCCGATCCGGACATGGAATGCACCTTTTCGGGTGGTCTGGCGCGCTTGTCGCCCCTCTTATCGCCCACTGTTAAACCCCTCACCGCAGCCTGTTGATCCTACCGCGTGTGCGGCGGCGCGCGCGACCGGGCGGCGCGCTTGCTCCTTCAGGTCAGGAGCGCCGTTCCCGAGTCGAGCCGGGCCTCCACTTCTTCTTCCGAGGCCTCGATCAGCGCCAGCACGGGCTTCGGATCGCGGGGGGCGCAGGGCTCGAAGGAGAAGATGCGCAGCACGCGCGCGGAGTGGTGCAGGGAACGTCCGAGCCGCGGGATGTCGATGAGGCCCCGCTCGCCCAGCGTCGTCAGTCGGCGGACTTCGCCGTCGTTCCGCACGAGGAGCAGGTTGAGCTCGAGCATGCCCGGATAGCTCGGATAGTCGAGCATCACGGACCCCTCGGACAGACCCCACTCACGGGCCATGCGCCGCTCAAGCGCCGCCACGAGGTCCGCGCGACGTGACGGCCATGACGACAACGCGTTCGGGAGCTGGTCGCCGGTCAACTCCACCAGACGTTTCGGGAGACGCCGATCCACGAGCGTGCGGAGCAGTCGGGCGGCGCGACCGAGACTGGATGCGGGATCGAGGCCCGCGCCCGCCGACGAACGATCGATCCGCTGGTCGATGAGCGAGAGCAGTTCCTCGTCGCTGGGGCCCGCCAGGTCCTCCGGGGAGAGCAGGCCGCCATCGAGCGCCGTCTGTACGAGGCGCACGAACGTCAGCGTCGCGGCGCGGACGGCGTGGTGCCAGTAGACGTTGCGGAACATCTGATACTTCGAAAAGAGGAGCGTCTCCAGCGCGCTGAGTCCCTTCTCGCTGACCGCCAGTTCGAGCGGGTCCCCGGCCCCCTGGCGCGCCACTGTGAGGGCCGGGAGCAGCCGGTCCACATCCACGGCACCGTATGGCACGCCGCAGAAGAGGGAGTCGCGCCGCAGGTAGTCGATCTTGTCGAGGTCCAGCGATCCCGAGATCAGCCCCTGCAACGGGTGGCCCGACTGCCCGCGGATGAGGGCGCTGATTCGGCCCGCCGCGTCCGGGCCGTGCCGCTCGAGGACGCGCCGGATGGGGTCCGCCGCCATGAAGCGCGCCGCGATCTCCTCGTGGTCGCCCGGGATCGCCCGCGGGCCGAGTTCCTCCACCGCGTGCGAGAAAGCGTAGTGGCCGACGTCGTGCAGGAGCGCCCCGAGCCGAACGATCGGGAGTTCGGCGATATCCTCCGCGGTGAGCGCCTCGAGGTGTCCGTCCCGCTCGAGGAAGGAGATCGCCCGCGACACGAGATGGTAGACGCCGAGAGCGTGCAGGAAACGGTTGTGGACACCGCCGGGATACACGAGGTGCGCGAAGCCGAGTTGCTTGACCCGCCGCAGACGCTGGAACTGGGGCGCGTCGAGAATCTCCGCCGCGTCCTCGTCCACGCGGACGTTCCCCCACAGGGGATCACGGATCGTGCGAATTCTGGCCATGGGCGTCGCTGAACATGCTCCGGCGCGCGGTCAACGGGCAATCAAGGGACGCCGCCGTTATGCCGCCAGTTGGCGCGGGCGGCGGTGTTGCGGCACGGATGGGGCCCTTGCGAGCTTGCAGTCCTCAAGTGTCGCAAGCTGAACGGGAGGCGGCGTGGAGATCAAACGCGACCGGATGGTCCACCTCGGGTACGCGAAGTACTGGCGCTCCGACCAGATCGTCGGGCTGCTCCCCATCGAGGAAGATCGGGGACCCGGCAGGCGGACGGAGGTCTTCGTCGCCAGCAGGCCCGAGCCCGTCACGGCGTCTCGATCCGAGGCTTCGATCCTCCGGGACATGGCCTCGCTCCCGGACGAAGCCCGCGTCGCCGAGGCCGGCTCCATCGCCGAGGACCTCGTGGGAGCGCTGCGCGAACTGTCGCCGGTCCTCAAGCGTATGCTGAAGAATGAGCAGGGGTTCGACGTCGAGTACTGGGCCGGCAGACTCCGGCGGGTCATGGAGTCGGACGATGAGGGGCAGGAGGATCTCTTCGGCTGAGCCGCGGGCCGCAGCAGCGATTGCAGTGGCCTCCGCGGCGGCACTCTGGTTCGCCACCGCCGCCGGAGCTCAGCAACCCCCCGCGCCGGCGTCCTCGGATCCGCGGGTCGAGGCCGGTGATGGCTGGAACTCCGAGTCGGCCCTTCTCCTCATCGAGCGCGCGATCGATGCGCGGCGGCACGCCTGGGCCGACAGTGCGCTGGAGCGATTCCGCGCCGAGACCCGGAGTCACGTCTACTACCTCGGGGACTTTCTGGGGGAGCGGCACGTCATCCGGGCGGACCAGATCGCGCTCGATGTCCGCTGGCAGGCCCCGGACCGCACGATGCAGACGATCGTGGGGCGCCGTCACGAACGTCGGCTCCCGACGACCGTCGAGTACCACCTCGATCACCTCCTTCTCATCCTCGACAACTTCGGGGACCGGATCCGGCTGGGGGACGGCCACGAGATCGAGAACGTGCGGCATCCCGCCGGGGAGCGTGCTCTCGAACTCTACGAGTACCGGCTCGCCGACTCGCTCGAGATCCGGCTCCGCGACCGCACTGCCCGGGTTTTCGAACTGGAGGTCCGTCCCCGGGAGGCGACGGCGGCGGCCGCCGTCGGGTCGCTCTTCGTCGACCGTGAAACGGGAGCCATCGCGCGGATGCGGCTCACGTTCACACCCGCCGCCTATCGCGATCCCCAGATCGTCCGAGTCGTCCTGGACCTGCGCTCCGCCCTGTGGGAAGGCCGCTACTGGCTGCCCGACGAGCAGGATGTCGAGATCACGCGCTCGCTTCCCTGGTTCGACTTCCCTCTCCAGACGCTGGTCCGCACGCGCCTGCGTGTACTCGACTACCACTTCGACGAAGAACCCGCCTTCAGCCTCGCCCCCGGGCAGGTCGTGTACAGCTATCCCGAGGAGGACCTTGCCCGTTTCGACGCGTGGGAGACCTCGCTCTATGCGGGCCCACACGAGGCGGAAACGGCCGATGGCGACCTGGAAGAGGCCGTGGCCGACGCCCGCCGACTCCTGCTCCGTGAGCGGCTGTTCGGTGGAGGACGGTGGCAGCTCGCGCTCCCGAACGCGTCCGCGGGCCTCCGCGCGCGGCGCTCCGAGGGCCTGCTCGCGGGGGCTGGAGGCGCCTACCGGGCCGATGACCTCACCCGGGTGTCGTTCTGGGGCGGCTATCCGATGGGCGAGGCGCGACCCCAGGCGAGCCTTGGAGTCCGGCGGCGCCGGGGCCCGCTCGACGTGGAGGTGAACGGCTGGCTGCGGGTGAACCGGGACGCGGGTCCGGCGGCGGCGGCGGGCGTGCTGCGGACGGTCGCCCTGCTCGCGGAAGGAGAAGACTACGAGGACCCCTACTTCGCCACCGGCGGCCGGATGGGAATCGCCCGGACGACGGGCACGGTCCGCTGGCGCGTGGGTGCGTCTTTCGAGAGGCACGAGCGGGCGGAACTCGTCGTCGGGACCGAGCTGTTCGGAGACCAGCCGCTTCGCCCCGTACGGCCGGTCGACGAGGGGAAGCTGGCGCGTCTCGACGCGGGACTGACGGTGGAACTCGGGAGCGGTCCGGGCGCGCGCTGGGGACTGGAACTCGCCGGCGAAGCGGCGGCGAGCGGCGTCGGGGACTTCGGCTACACCCGGGCCACCGTCGCGTTGCGGGGAGCCCGGGGGAGCCCGGACGGTGCGTGGAACTGGGCGAGTGACGTGGAGTTCGGCCTTGCCGGCGGGGAGTTGCCGGTGCAGCGGCTCTTTCTGCTCGGCGGCCGCGGGTCGCTCCCCGGGTACGGATTCCGCGTCTGGGGCGGCGATCGCATGGCCCTGTGGCGGGCCGAGGTGTCCCGCGCCATGGCGTCGCCGTGGGTGCGGCTGCGCGCCATCGCGGCGGTCGGCTGGGCCGGCCTCGGGAGCGTCGGGGAGGATGCCGCGCGCCGCTTCGGAGTGAGCGGTAGCGAGGGCATGCGCGCCTCGGTCGGGCTGGGCCTCGGACTCTTCTGGGACATTCTTCGCGTCGATGTCGTACGCGGCCTCCGCGACGCTTCGTCGCCTGCGGAGCGCGCAGGAAACTGGATTCTCCTCCTTTCCGTGGACCCCCGGTTCCGCGGGATCCTCTGACGCCCCCGCCGGGAGGGTGGCCGGCAGTCTTGTTTCCCCGGGCGGGGGATGTAAGGATTTACCGTGGATTGTCGCGTCTCCCCGGTGGAGACGGGGCGCGCGCGACGCAAACGCGACGCGAAGCGTAATAAGGTCTCCCGTTTGAGGTTCGCCCATGAGTGACGTCGAGATCACGACCGAGACCCCGACCGGTCATTCCCGCAGGACGTTCATTAAGGGGGTCATCGCGACCGGCGCGGTGGTCTCCTCCTCCAGCCATCTCTTCCGGGCCCGGAGCCTGTCGGCCAGCGCGGCGGTGCGGGCGTCGATGCCCCGCATGATCTCGTTGAACGTGAACGGCGTGTCGCGTTCGGTGGACGTCATGCCGCAGGAGACGCTGGCGATGACGCTGCGCTACAAGCTCGGGCTCACCGGCACGAAGCTCGGGTGCGACCGCGCGGAGTGCGGCGCCTGCACGGTGCTCATCGACGGGGTCTCGCACTACGCGTGCTCGATGCTGACGAACGTGGTGCGCGACCGGTCGGTGACGACGATCGAGGGGCTCGAGGGCGCGGACGGGACGCTGCACCCGGTGCAGCAGGCCGTGATCGACGAGGGCGGATTCCAGTGCGCCTTCTGCGCGCCCGGCTTCATCATGAGCATGGTCGCGCTCACCAACGAGAATCCCGAGCCTACGCGCCAGGAGACGGCGGAGGCCCTCTCCGGCAATCTCTGCCGCTGCGGGGACTACAACAAAATCCTGAACTCCGCCATGCGTGCCGCCGAGTACGCGCGGCGCATGGTGTGAGGGGAGGACGATCATGGCACTAATCGGACAAGACATTTCGCCGCCGGATCTGCGCGCGAAAGTCACGGGACGAGCGAAGTACGCGGAGGACTTCCGGGCGGAGGGGATGGTGTTCGCCAAGCTCCTCTTGAGCCCCATGCCGCATGCCCGCGTGCGCAGCGTTGACGCGAGCCGCGCGCTGGCCATGCCCGGCGTACTCGGGATCCTGCGGGCGAGCGAGGTCAACCAGCCCGAGGCCCCCGGCGAGGCGTCGCTCACGGATGAGCCGAAGTACGTGGGCGAGCCGATCCTTGCGCTGGCGGCGGTCGACGAGACGACGGCGGCGGACGCGATCGAGGCGATCGACATCGACTTCGAGCCGCTCCCGTTCGCGATCGATCCGCTCGACAGCCTGCGGCCCGGCGGCCCGGACGCCCGTCTCGAAGGCAACGTCATGCGCTTCGGGGAGAACGGGCGCGAACTCGTGTCCCTGAAGTGGCCGCAGGCGGAGTTCGACGCGGCCGAGGCGGAGGGCCGGCTGCCGATGGGCGAGCCGACCGACGAGTGGGAACACGGCGACCTCGACGCGGCGTTCGCCGACGCGGACTACGTCCTCGAGGACACGATCGTACACCAGTCGCTGACCCACCATCCGATGGAGCCGCGAAGCTCCATGGCGTACTGGGAGGACGGCCGCTGCTACCTGTACGGGTCGACCCAGAGCACGCAGCGCGCTCACCAGGCGATCGCGGCCCAGCTCGATCTGGAGCCCGAGGAGCTCGTCTTCGTGGGCCAGTATTGCGGCGGTGGATTCGGCTCGAAGATCGCCGGCGTCCCCATCTACCAGGCCACGGCGCTCCTCGCGAGGAAGATCCAGCGGCCGGTGATGATGCGGATCAACCGCTACGAGGAGAACTACATCGGCCGGGCTCGCCCCGGTTTCCAGGCGTGGACGAAGATGGGCTTCCGGAACGACGGGAAGATCACCGGCATCGACCTCTACATCGTCCAGGACCACGGGCCGTACGGGCGGTCGGGGGACTACAACACCGCCGGCGCCGTCACGGACCTCATGTATCAGCCCGATGCGATGCGCTTCCGCGGCCTCACGCTCTACACGAACACCCCGCCCCGGGCGGCGCAGCGGGGGCCGGGCGGCGCGCAGATCGTCGCCATGCTCGAGCCGCTCGTCGACAAGGCGGCGCGCGAACTGGGGATCGACCGGGTGGAGATACGGAAGATCAACGCCCCCACGCACGACTCGGAGTTCGGGCCGCAGCGAGCGACGACGACGAGCGCCTTCGTGCGCGAGGCGATCGACGCGGGCGCCGAGCGGTTCGACTGGGCCGGCAAGCAGGCGCTCAGCGGACAGCGAAACGGCACGAAAGTCACGGGCGTCGGCGTCGGCCTGAGCCCGTACGTCGGCGGCTCGTCGGGTTTCGACGGGCTGCTCCTAATCCGCCCCGACGGGACGCTGTACATCCACCAGGGGATCGGAAACCTCGGGACGCATTCGATGGCGGACACAGCCCGGGCCGCGGCGGATGAACTCGGTCTCGAGTGGGACGACTGCGCGGTCATCTGGGGCGACAGCTCGCAGCACCATCCCTACAGCTCGGTGCAGGCGGGGAGCCAAACGATCCACGCGCACACGCGAGCCAACTACGCCGCCGCGCTCGACATGAAGCGGAAGCTGCAGGAGGTCGCGGCCGCCGCGCTGGGCGGCTCGGCAAGCGGCTACCGGGTCGGGGGCGCGCGCGTGACCGGGCCGGGGGGCTCCCTGAGCTTTGCGCAGGCCGCCGAGCGCGCCATCGCCATGGGCGGCGAGTACTCCGGCCAGGAGTTGCCGGAGGACATCAACGACTACACTCGGGCTTCAGCCACGCAACTCGCGGGCCAGGGCCTGATGGGCGTGGCCCGGGACAACTTCTCGCACGAGGGTTCGACCTGGTCGTGGGTCGTGGGCTTCGCGGTGGTCGAACTCGACACCGAGACGGGCGACGTGCGACTCGTCGACTACACCGGTTCGGCCGACTGCGGGGTCGTCGTGCACCCGCGCAGCCTCGCGGCGCAGATCCACGGCGGCAGCGTGCAGGGCTTCGGCCAGGCGCGCAGCCAGAAGTGGGTGTTCGATCCGAAGTGGGGCGTGCCCTTCGCCCACCGGCTCTATACGGCGAGACCGCCCGGCATCCTCGATGTGCCGCTCAGCATGGACTGGGCGGCGGCCGGCGAGCCGGACCCGCAGACGCCCATCGGCGCCAAGGGGATCGGAGAGCCCCCGGTCGGAGCCGGGTCGGCGGCGGTCACCTCCGCGATCGCGGACGCGCTCGGCGGGCGCTGCCTGTGCCGGATCCCGCTGACGACCGACGTGATCCTGGCCGAACTCGAGGGCCGGGCCCAGCCGCACGCACTCACCGAGATCCACAGCTAGGGGAGATAGAACGATGGCCGTGATTCGCGACATGATGCCCGCGTTCGAGCTCTTCCAGCCGACGAGCGTGGACGAGGCGCTGGACGTACTCGAGCGCCACGATAACACCTGGGTCCTGGCCGGCGGCCTAGACTCGATGGACTGGTTCAAGGACCGCATCAAGCGGCCCGACGTCATCGTCGAGCTGGGCTCCGTGAGCGAGCTGACAGGGATCCGCGCGAGCGGGGACGGGCTCGAGATCGGCGCCATGACCTCGCTCCGCGATGTGGCGGCGAGCGAGGAGGTGCGATCCCGGTTCGGAGTCCTCGCCGAGGCCGCGGCCGAGGTGGCGACGCCGCAGATCCGGAACCAGGGGACGCTGGGCGGCAACCTCATCCAGGACACGCGCTGCTGGTACTACCGCGGCGGGTGGCCGTGCTACCGCGCGGGCGGGAACATCTGCTACGCGGGGACGCCCCGGTCGATGAACCGTGAGCACGCCGTGACCGGGCAGAGCCGCTGCGTGGCCGTCAACGGGGCGGACACGGCCGGGGCGCTCGTCGCCCTCGGCGCGCAGATGATGGTGCGGAGCTCGAGCGGCGAGCGCGTCTACGAGGCCGAGGACTTCTTCGTCGGCCCGGAGATCGATATTCAGCGCATGACCGTGCTGGAGCCGGGAGATCTCCTGACGCACGTGCGCATCCCCGGCGACTGGGCGGGCGCGCGCTTCTACTGGGAGAAGGTCCGCGACCGGAAATCGTGGGACTGGGCGCTGGCCAGCGTCGCCGCCGCGATCGTGGAGTCGAACGGCACGATCGAGCGCGCCCGGATCGCGATCAACGGCGTGGCCCCGACGCCGGTCAGGCTGACCGACGTCGAGGATCTGATCCAGGGGATGGCGGCGAGCGACGCCACGGGCATGGCAGCCGGAGAACTCGCCACGCGCGGCTTCAAGCCGCTGCGCCACAACGACTACAAGGTACCGCTTGCGCGGAATCTCGTCCGGCGCGCGGTGCGAGGAGACATGGCCTAAATGGAGATCCTCAGAACGGCGCCGAATCCCTGGGGCCAGGAGGTACTCGTCGGCGTCGCCTGGGATCTGCTCTGGGCCGCTGCCATCGCCGGCTTCGTGTTTGTGGTCGGACACCATTTGTACGTCTGGATCATGGCGCCCAAGGCGCCCAAGAGCGCGCCGGAGGCGGCTCCCGAGGTGCCCGAGCGCGTGGAGCGCCACTCACAGGCGTCCCGGACGTTCCACTGGCTGATGGCGGCGACCATGCTCACGCTGCTGGTCACGGCCTTCTTCCCCGTGATCGGCGTCCAGTTCGCCTGGGTCACCATTCACTGGATCGCCGGCGTCGTCCTCACCCTCCTCATCATTTACCACATCATCCACGCGACGACGAAACAGGACTTCTGGTCCGTGTGGACCGGGACGAAAGAACTCGGGCAGGCGTTCCGGGCGGTCGGAAAGTTCCTGCGTCGCCAGCCCGCCAAGGAGGAGCGGTCCGGGAAGTATCCGCTCGACCAGCGCGCCTACCACAACGCTGTGACGCTCGTCTCGATCGGCGTGATCGTCACGGGGATCCTCATGATGGTGGGGGTCGACACGTGGTTCTGGGCGAGCAATCCGTACTTCCTCTCCGACTCCACATGGGGGCTCGTGTTCGTGATGCACGGGCTGTGCGGGGTCGGGCTCGTCACGATGGTCATCGCCCACGTCTACTTCGCCATCCGGCCCGAGAAGCGCTGGATGACCCGCTCCATGATCAAGGGCTGGATCACGCGCGAGGAGTACCTCGAGCACTACGATCCCGCCATGTGGGCGCTGGGGACGGAGGGCGCGGGGGCCGATGCCGGCGGAGAGGCGTCGTCTGCGGATCCCGACGGGGTCGTGCCCGCTTGAGCCGCGACGAGCTGAAGGCTCACATCGAGGTCCTCGAAAAGGCGTACGAGTTCTTCCTCTCCTACGCCGCGCTCGGCGCCGAGCAGGAGGAAGCCTCGAAGGTCGGCGGCCAGTTGCGGGAATACCTGGGCCGCGCGGATGCCGCGCTCCAGGCGTTGGCGAACCACCTCGGCGGCCTCGTCGCGGCGGAGGGACTCGAACCGGCCGGCGCCTACGAAGAGATGATCGGCGTCACGTCCGCGGACGCCGCCCGCGCCGGGGCGGCCGTGCGGATCGTCCTCGCCCAGGAGACGATCAGTTCACAGTTGATCGACAACCTCAACGCCTCGTCCCACCTGCGAGCGCTCCTCACCGACCTCTTCCTCCTCGACGACGTCGTCTGACCCGGGCCCGAGCGCCCCTCTACCCATCCGTGCGGGTGAAGGTAAAGGTGCCGATGGGTTCGTCGGAGAAGGGATTCACGCCCCGCAGGCTGTGGATCGGTTCCCTGGGCTGCGTATCGTCGTTGGCCGAATTGTAGGCAGTGCCGCTGTCCGTCCCCGCGTCGTAGGGGTAGAGGACGACCTCGAGTTCGCCGATCCAGTCTCCCGCAGCGTCCCGTAGCGACAGGCCCGACACACCCACGAACCAGTCCGGGCTCGGGGCGATCATCGTGACCACCGTGACGAGCGGGAAGTCCTCGCGAAGCGTGACCGCTTGAATCGTCGTGCTTCCGGGGCTGCGGATCCCGGACCCGTTAATGACCGCCAGCGCGTCCCCCGGGATTTCGGCGCGGATTTCCGCGGTGAGAGTGCTGGTGCCACCGGTCTCCGCCATGCTCTCGATCCCCGGCGTAGCAGTGCCGTCCGGTGCCCAGAAGGTCACGTCTTCGTCGTGCACTACGCCGATCAGCGGAGAGAAATGCGCCCCTCCCGGGAAGTTCGTCGGATGAGTGGAGGCGCTCCACGTCGCCTCGAAGACCACGCGGTACGTCGCAGTGGTCGCCGCGGCCGGGGGCGGCTCGGGCTCCGGGTCCGGCCTCGGCCCCGGGTCGGTCGCGGAACCGCCGCACGCGAGCGTGGCTGCGAGGACGGTCGCGAGCGCGGGCCGCCGGATCGGGGCGTTCAGGAGCTTCGAGATGGGTGTCATGAGGGCTCAGACCGCCGCAGTCCGAAAAAAGTTCCGAGCGGCGGCCAGCGCCCCGAGGGCTCGATTCCCGCGGTTCACGGCGTCTTCAGGCCCTGGCGTGCCAGGCGGCGAGGACCTCGGCTTCCAGCTCGGCGGGGAGGCCGGCCACGGGGGCGGCGCGGCGCGCCTCGGATAGCGAGTTCCACCATTCGACCGTGTCGCGGGCGGTGTCGGCGAGGGGACGGAAGGTGAGCCCGGCCTGCGTGGCGGCCGCCACCGAGACCTGGTTCATCCCGACCGTCTGCCCCTCGGGCGGCGTCCAGTTCGTCATGTGCATCCACGGCGCCACCTCGTGCTCGGCCATGAACGCGGTCGGCACCCAGGTGAAGGTGGCGTCGGAACCGAAAGCCCCGCGGATCTCCTCCAGCATGTCGCCGAACTGCTGCACCTCGCCCGTCGCGTTGTACGTCCCCCCGTGTCCGGGCGTCTCGACGAGGCGCACGATCCACTCGGAGAGGTCGCGGGCGTCGACGTTCTGCACCGGATCGGCGGGGGTATTGGGCGCCATGACCTCACCGCCGCGGGCGACGCGCACCGGCCAGTACGTCCAGCGGTCGGTGTTGTCCCCGGGCCCGATGATGAGACCGGGACGGACGATGATCGCGTTCTCCCCGAACGCCTCGCGCGCGTAGGCCTCGCAGCGCGCCTTCCTCGGTCCGTACTGGCCGTCGTCCTCCGCCTCGTCCGGCGACAGCTGCCCGACGTGGTAGTCCTCGTCGATCCCGACCTGTGCGAAGTCCGCTTAGGCGGAGATGGAGGAGACGAAGAGGTAGCGGTCGACCTGGTCGCGGAGGAGTGCAGCCGTCGACGCGACCCAGCTCGGGTAGGAGGCCGAGTTGTCGATCACCGCGTCCCACTCGCGGCCCTCGAGCGCGGACAGGTCGCTCGTCCGGTCGCCGATCAGGTGCTCGACGCGGTCGAAGTAGTCGTGGTAGAACGGGGGTTCGGTCTGCCCGCGCGTGAAGATCGAGATCTCGTGGCCGCGATCGAGCGCGTACTTCACCTGGTGGGGGCCTATGAAGCGCGTCCCGCCGAGGATGAGGATGCGGAGAGGATCCCCGCCTCCGCCGGCGCAGGCGGCCGAGCCGAAGGCGCCGAGTACGCCGAGCGCGCCACCGGCGCGGGCGGATGTCTGCACGAACTCTCGTCGGGTTTGCTTCCACGCCATCGTGATCTCCCCTTTTCCTGTCTTCCCTGCGTTGCTGGCTAGCGGCGGATGGCGACGATGCTGCCCACCCTGACCGTCATCTCGTCTCCGTCGAGGCTGAAGTGGGCCTCGCGCCCAGTATCGGGATCGAAGAAGGACGCGTCGCTCAACGGCCACAGCACGGCCCGGCTCGGGCCCTGGCGCAGCGTGAGCCCCCGTTCGTCCGGCTCGAAGCGGAACTCGGCGCCCAGTTCGGGCGCGACATAGGTGCCGAGGTACCGATCGCGCACTTCGGTCGGAACCTCCACCGCCACCTTCTCTTCGGAAAGGGGGCCGGACCAGCCGTACGCGTGGGCGACCGTGATCGCGATCTCGGATGCGAGTTGGCTCCCCGAGTCGGAGTTCGTCATCACGAAGATGCCGTCATCCCCGTCGATGTAGGCCGCGAACGTAGAGCGGAAGCCCTGGTTGGAGCCGCCGTGCTGAAAGCGTTCGCCGTCAGGGGAGATGGCCGGGCCCAGGCCCCAGTCGTCCGCGTCCGGCGTCAGCATCTCGCGGGCGAGCGCTTCGCCCAGCAGGAGGTCCGACTCGCCCCTCCGCGCGCGCTGCATCTCCCGGGCGTAGAGCGCGAGTTCGCTCGGCGTCGTCCACAGGCCGGCGGCCGCCTGTTCGGGATAGGTGTGCCACCCGCCGGGGACGCGCTCGCCGTTCGGCCGGTAGCCGGTCGCGATGTCGTCCTGGCGCTCAGGCGGGATCGGCTGCTCGTACGTCGAGCGTGACATGCCGATCGGACCGAGGACTCCCTCTCGCATGACGGTGGCGAACGGCTTGCCGTGGACGTCCGCCACGAGCTGCTGCATCACGGTGTATCCACCGCCCGAGTAGCGCCAGCTCTCGTCGGGCGCCTTGTACGGACGCACGGGGTCGGTGTTGCCGCGGCCGTCGAGGACACCCGGCCCGTCCGGCACCTCCTCGCCCGGGCCGTACCCGGGGAAGCCCCACACGGTGAGGCCGGCCCGGTGCGTGAGGAGCCCGCGCAGGGTGACGGGCGCCTGCTCCGTGAACTCGTTCCCCGGCACCTGCCAGCTCGTAAGGTGCGCGTTCACGTCCCCATCGAGTTCGACCTGGCCCGACTCGACGAGCCTGAGTGCGCCGAGCGCGGCCACGGGCTTCGAGATCGACGCGGCCTGGAACAGCGTGTTCGGCGTCACGGGCCGACCCGACTCGACGTCGGCGAGCCCGTAGCCCCGGGCCCAGGCGATCTCGCCGTCGACGAGGACGGCAACGCTGACGCCGGGCACGCCCAGTTCGGCCATGCGGTCGAGGAGCGAGGGCCGCGCGACGGGCTCGCCGCGGATCGTGAAGGTCGGCATCAACGCCGATTCGACGAGCGCCTCGGGGGACCCCTCCGCCGCCCCGTCCGGCGGCGACCCATCGGGCGAGGGGGCCTGCGCGCACGCGAGGGCGGACGAGGTCCAGGCGATGAGGGCGATACGGGCTGTGTTCACGGTCCCTTCCCGAACTTGCAGTCGTACCAGCTGCGGCCGATACCGAGATCTACGCGCAGGGGAACCGCCAGCTCGATGGCCCCCTCCATCTCTTCGCGCACGACCCGGCCGATGGCTTCAACGTCGGACTCCGGGGCTTCGATGAGCAACTCGTCGTGTACCTGCAGCAGCATGCGCGCGTCGGTCCCCGCGAGCCGCTCGTGCAGCCGGATCATCGACACCTTGATGAGGTCCGCCGCGGACCCCTGGATGGGGGAGTTCGTCGCGGTGCGTTCGCCGTAGCCGCGAATCCCGGGGTTCCTGGACCGGATTTCGGGGATGTACCGCCGACGTCCGAACAGCGTCTCGACGTAGTTCTGCTCCCGGGCCAGTTCCTTCATCTCCTCGAGGTAGGCCGCGACGCCCGCGAACCGTTCGAAGTATCCGGCGATGAATTCGCTCGCCTGCGTCCGTGAGATACCGAGCTGCCGGGCGAGCGCGAACGGGCCCTGTCCGTAGATGGTCGCGAAGTTGATCGTCTTCGCCTGCTCGCGCATGGTCGGCGTCACGCCATCCGGCTCGACCCCGAAGATCCGGGCCGCCGTCTCCCGGTGGATGTCGCGCTCCGCGCGGAACGCCGCCACGAAGGCGTCATCCTGCGAGAGGTGCGCCATCACGCGAAGCTCGATCTGGGAGTAGTCCGCCCCCACGAAGGCGTGGCCGGGCGCGGCGACGAACCCCTTCCGGATCTCGCGCCCCAGCGCGCGCCGGATCGGGATGTTCTGGAGGTTGGGGTCCGAGGAGGAGAGGCGACCCGTCGCGGCGACGGTCTGGTTGAAGCGGGTGTGGATACGCCCGCAGGCGTCGATGAGCCTCGGGAGTACGCTCACGTACGTGCCGTCGAGCTTGTCGAGTTCCCTGTGTTCGAGGATCAGACGCGGGAGTTCGTGGCCCATGGTGGCGAGTTGTTCGAGCACGGACTCGTCCGTCGAGGGGCCGGTCTTCGTCTTCTTGAGGATGGGCAACGCGAGCTGGTCGAAGAGAAGCGCTCGCATCTGCGGCACGGAGCGGAGGTTGACCTCGGTGCCGGCGATCTTGTGGATCTCCTCGCGCACGGCGTCGAGGTCGCGGCGCAGTCGGGCGCGCAGATCGCCGAAGAAGTCGAGGTCGATCGCGATGCCGGCCCGCTCCATGCCGGCGAGGACGGTGACGAGCGGCATCTCGACCTCGCGGAAGAGGCGGCCCATCCCGGTACGCACGAGATCGGCTTCGTCGACCTTCGCGAGGCGGTGAAGGAGGGCGGCGCGGGGGCCGGCCCATTCGGCGGCGCGCGCGGGCTCGACCGTTGCCAGAGGGAGACGGTTCCGTCCGGTGCCCGTGACGGCGTCGCGCGTCTCGAGCGCGACGCTCAGGCGGTCGGGACCGAGGGTGGAGAGGGCGCGGTCGCGGCGGGCCGGATCCAGGCAGTAGGAGGAGATCTGCGTGTCGAACGAACCGTCGTCGTCGAGCCCCCCCAACTCGACTCCGTGCCGACGCAGAAGCTGGGCGGCGTACTTCAGATCGTGCCCGAGCTTCGGCGTGTCCGAGGCGAGCAGTGCGCGCAGGCCTCGCATGCCGGACGACGTCAGCTCCGGCAGGCCGACGGTCTCGCCCGCGTCGAAGGCGAGGGTGGGATTCCCCGCCGCATCGTGCTGCACCTCCGGGGCCCGGTGCCCGAGAGGCAGGTAGAAGGCGCGGTCTTCGGCAGCGGCGAGGGCGAGACCGACGAGATCGGCGCCGAGCGGGTCATCGGAACTGCCGGTCACGAAAAGCCCGATCCGCGGCGCGCCGGCGAATTCGGCCAGCACGTCGCTCAGCCCGTCCGTATCGGTCACGACATCTACCCGCGGCGCGAAGCGCTCCGCCTCGGCGGCCGGAGCCTCCAGTTCCCTGAGCAGGTTGTGGAACTCGAGGTCGCGGAAGACGGTCGCCGCCTTCCCGGCATCGAGTGAACGTGACCGGAGGCCCTCGAGATCCAGGCTCACAGGCGCATCGGTGCGGATCGTCACCAGCTCCCTGGAGCGTCGGGCGTCGTCCGCATGCTTCAGGAGCGCGTTGCGGGCCCTCGCGGTCGTGATCTCTTCCGCCCGCGTCAGGATCGACTCGAGGTCTCCGAACTGCCGGATGAGAGCGGGCGCGGTCTTCTTCCCGATGCCCGGCACGCCGGGGACGTTGTCGGACGAGTCGCCGAGGAGCGCCAGGAAGTCGGTCACGCGCTCCGGGGGCACGCCGAACCGCTCCTCGGCGTTGTCCGTCGTTACCCACATCTGTTCCACGCCGGCAGGTCCGCCGCGGCCCGGATTGAGCAGCACGGTATGGTCGTCGACGAGTTGGTGGAAATCCTTGTCTCCGGAGACGATGACCGTGCGTAGCCCGTGGTCCGCGGCCTCCTGCGCAAGGGTCCCTATGACGTCGTCCGCCTCCCACCCTTCCGCTTCGATCACGGGCACGCGGAAGGCGTCGAACACTTCCCGGCACCTGGGGAGCGACGCCCGGAGTTCGTCGGGCATCTTCTCTCGCGTGGCCTTGTACTCCGGGTAGACCTCGGTGCGAAAGCTGTCACCGGCATCAAAGGCGACGCCGAGATAGTCGGGTGCCTGATCGGCGATCAGCCGCATGAGGAAGCGAGCGATTCCGTACGGGGCGGACGTGTTCTCGCCGCTCGATGTGGTCAGCGGCCGGTTGATCATGGCGAAGAACGCGCGGTAAATGAGCGCGTAGCCGTCGAGGAGGAAGAGCGACGGACGAGCCGCCCGGGAGGTCTTCACCGCGCCTGGCGCTGACACGCGGCGTTCACGGGCCGTCGGGGAGGATCAACATGGCACCCATGTATCGCGGCGGGGCTGCCGCGTGGAAAGCCCGGCGAGAAAAAAAGCGCCCCGCCGAGCGGGGCGGGGCGCGCAAAGTTCCGGCTGCGGTCTCCGGTCAGGCGCTGCGCACCACCCGGGTCGCGTGCAGGCCCTTGTCGCCCTGCGTGAACTCGTAGTCCACTTCCATCCCTTCGGCGAGCGTCTTGTACCCGTCCATATCGATGGACGAATAGTGGACGAAGACATCGTCGCCGCCGTCGGGCTGCTCGATGAAACCGTACCCCTTGGAGTCGTTGAACCACTTTACCGTACCTGATGGCATCCTGCCTCCTGCGAACATCGGTGATGGGTATTGCGGGCGCGTCGCGCGGCTGGCCGTGCATCGTTTTCGCTCCGCCGGACTCGAAGACGAACCTATGCTATTGGAGCGATTTCAACCCGTCAACACGCCGCCGGAGACCACCGTCTCAAGGCTGCGATGCGCCCAGATCCGGGTACAGGAAGCGGTAGATTTCGGCCAGTTCCGTGACCGCCCGAACGTACTCGCGCGTCTCCCTGTAGGGGATTCGCTCTACCAGTTGCTCCTCGTCCGAGAACTCGGGAAAGTCGCGCCAGCGTGTGTAGCGATGAGGGCCCGCGTTGTAGGAGATCATGCCCGCGATGTCGAAGCCGTCGAAGCGGCCCAGGACGTCCGACAGATACCGGGTTCCGAGCATCAGGTTGACCTGCGGGACCGTGAGCTGGTGTCGGCGATAGCCGGTGAGTCCGGCGCGAGAGGAAACGTCGCGGGCTGTCTCCGGGAGGAGTTGCATGAGGCCGATGGCGTTGGCTACGGAACGGATTTCGGGGTCGAACATGGACTCGCGACGTGAGAGGCCGGCCACGAAATGGGGCGGGAGTCCGTAGCGCCCGGCCGCCTCGATGAGCGCTTCGCGGAAGGGCAGCGGATAGATCGCCTCGAGGAGCGGCCGGGTCCAGCGGCCGCGGATGGCGTGCGCCCGCCACCCCTCGCGAATCCCCTCCCGCGTCCATTCCGCCGCATTCAGGGCGTGCGCGAACGCGAGGATCGCCCCGTAGGTCGACGGTCCGCGCTCTCTGGCCCGGCGGTATTCGCGGCGTGCCCGCTCAGGCCACCCGAGCTCCCGCAGTGTGTTCATGCGCCGGAGCGCGGTCGCATGGATGGGATCGAGGTCGGGCAACGGCTCCGCTTTCCCAAGCCCGACCGTGGCCAGACGGTCGGTGCCGGTGCGGGGCTCGGCGAGGATGGCGTAGTAGTCGAGCGGGTTGTACCGGAGGGCGCGGGCGTAGAACGCGCTCGCGGCCTGGGTATCGCCCAGCGCTTCCGCCACCTTGCCGCTCCAGTAAATGGCTCCCTGAGTCCACCCGTCCTCCGGGTAGCGCTCGCGGTATTCGGCGAGGAGCGTGCGCGCCTCCGGGTAACGACCCTCGTGATACGCGAGGAGAGCGAGCCGTTCCAGCGACCGCGATCCGTAGCTCGCTTCCGGGAACGCGCGGTAGGAGCGTTCGAAGCCCGCCGCCGCGATGTCGGGGCGGCCGGCATCGTGCTCCAGGTCCGCGATCAGGTAGGCGGCCCGCGCGGCGATGTCTCCGGTGCCGCGGGCAGCCGTCTCGTGGGCCTCCGCGGCATCGCCCTGGCGGCCGAGCGCCCGGTAGATGCTGGAGGCGAGCATCCACAGCGACGCCCGGGGTGCGGTGACGGAAGCGGGATCCCCTGTCCACGGGGCCAGCGCCTCCGCCGCCCGACCCGGCGAGCCCAGCGCCACGTACGTGGAAGCTAGCGACTCCGCGATGCCGGGGCGTTCGGCCGCCGGGGCGAGTTCGAGCGCCTCGGCGAGATAGCCCGCGCCGCGCGAGTGGCGGCCGGCGCGGGTGTCGGAGCGCCCGACATCCCGCAGCGTCCGCCAGGATCGCGAGAGCTCCAGCAGTGCCGGTCCCGTCTCAGGCGTCTGAAGGCCCCTCGCGATCGCCGCCTCGAACGCCGACGTGGCCGCCGCGGTATCTCCGGTCGCCAGGTAGTGCGGTCCGAGGTGCCGGGCGGCGAGAATGTTCCGGACGCCTCTGCCGGCTCGGTTCGCCAGCGCGGCCCCGCGTTCGGGGTCCCCGAGCTTGAAGGCCAGACGCGCGGCCGGGAGGAGCGCGGAATCCGCGGGTACGCGCGCCCCGCGCACGATGGAGTCGGCGAGGGCGAAAGCATCCCGATCCTCGGCTTCCGCCAGGGCGTAGAGGCGGGAGAGCCGCAGCCACGGCGCGAGCTCCGGGTGTTCGCGCTCGGCGAGGGCGAGCTGGTCCCGCGCCTCGAACCACTCGTACCGCCGGTAGGACACGCGGGCGAACTCCACTCGCGCGGCGAGCGGAGGCGTCCCGTCGACCGCAGCCAGATAGGCGCGGTAGTGCGCGGCCGACCGGGTCACGCTGTCGAGCCCGGCGTACGCCCGCGCCAGGAGGAGCGTGGCCCGGGCTCGCGCGACCGGGGTCGAGCTGTCGCGTTCGGCAAGGAGACCCCGCACGGAACCCCACGCCCGCTGAGCCGCGAAGGCCTCCGCGGCAAGCAGCACCACCTCATCGCCGTGTTCCTCGCCCGCGGCCAGTTCGCGCGCCAGCAGTGCCGATGCGGAGACCGGCATCTGTGCATCGAGGAACCGCCGCGCCCCCTCGAGCACCTCGGGGTTCACTGTCTGCGCGCCTAGGGCAGACGCCGGGACAAGCGTCAGAAGCAGCCCCAGCCAGGGACCGCGCGCCCAGTTGCGTCTTATGCGCCGGATGCGCCGCTCAACATGCACAGGAAGGCCTCCTTCCACGTCGTCCCCACCCCAATTCCGATCGGCCCCGGCCAGCGGCCCGACCCCAAACTTCGATCTTCCGGTGGTCTCCGTGCAAGCGGAGGCCCCCTCGGGGCCCTACGCAAAACGGCCCGCCGGGGTGGCGGGCCGTCTGTTCGAATCCCTCGGCGCGCCGGGACCCCCCGGCGACCGGCTTCGCTCCTTCTAGCCGGCCGCGCGCTCGTGCACGGCGTCGATCAGGCGCTGTGCGCTCTCTTCCATGTCGATGACGAGGCGGTCGACCTTCGTCACGAAGTAGTTGTGGAAGATGTTGATCGGGATCGCGATCGTGAGACCCGTGGCCGTCGTGATGAGCGCGACCTTGATCCCGCCGGCCACCAGCGTGGCCTCGACCTCGCCCGCGATCTCGATGGCGGCAAAGGCCTCGATCATCCCGATCACCGTCCCGAGGAAGCCGAGGAGCGGCGCAACGTTGGCCAGCGTCGCGAGCCAGACGAGTCCTTTTTCGAGGCCCGCCACTTGAATGGCGCCAGCGTTCTCCACGGCCTGCGTTACGCGGTCGGTGCCTTCGTGATACCTGGACAGCCCGGCGTGGAGGACGTTGCCCGCTGGAGCGTCGGACTCGGAGCAGACTTCGAGCGCCGCGTCAAGATCGCCTGCGGCAATTTGCTCATCGGCTTCTCCGAGAACGCTCTTGTTCTTGCTGCCCTTCAGCTGCAGGTCGACCAGCTTCCAGAGGATGATCAGGATACCGAACCCGAGAGCCGCACCGAGCGGCCACATCATAAAGCCTCCGGCTTCCCAGATCTCCCCGAGATTGAGTTGCTGGTCTGCACCCAGCTGCAGCGTCTGCTGAAACCAGAGTATCGACGCGATCAAGGTGGTCCTCCCGGCAAGGTTCATCGACTGGCCGAATTCGCGGCGTCCGGCACACGGGTGCGCTGGAGTGCGAGCGGAACCAAGCTAGATGGGGTCTGCGGGGCCGTCAAGCGTGCCGGGAGGGCCGTTCCCGGAGCCAGAGCCAGGCGCCGGAGCGGTGGACACTCTCGTAGCCGGTTGCAAGGTCGGTCAGGGCCGGCGTGGCCGCGTAACTCGCGGCGGCTGTGCGCGCTCCGAAGGCCCGGGCGACGGTGTCCGCGAGGCGCTCGACGATGAGGCGAGTGTCCGGCACCGGGTCGAGCAGATCGGTCAGACCGATCGCCGGCCCCTCATCGGCGACCGCCGCCGCGGAGCCCTCATCCGGCCTTGCCTTTCGGTCCAGATCACCCAGCGTCTGCCGATCCTCGAGCAGGATGGACCCGTGCTGGAGCACGCCCCCGTGGCGGCAGCACTGGGCGCTTCCCACGAGCTTGCGACCTCGCACCGTGAGTTCTCCCGGGGCGGGATCCCGAAAGCAACTCTCTCCGGAGATCCGTGAAACCTCCAGGGAGCCGGAGTCCGGCGGGTCGCCCTCCATCGCCTCGTCGAGGGGGACCCCCAGGGAACGCAGCCCTTCGCCCAGCGCGCGGTGCACCGTCTGCAGGACGACCCGCGGCCGGCCCCACGCACGGGCGGGACACGCGAAGGCATAGGTGATCTCGGGCCCGTGGAAAACGGAGCGCCCGCCGGTGGGCCGCCGAACGGCATCCACGCCGGGCCGAAGGTCCTCGGGCGAGCGGCCGAGCAGCCGGTCCGGAGGCTCCTGGTGCCGTCCAAGCGAGAGGCACCATGGCTCCCAGCCATAGAAGCGAAGGAGCGTCGCCCCCCCCGCGGCCAGCTCCAGCATGGCTTCGTCCATGGCCATGTTGCGGGCCCCGTCCGCCACTCCGTAGGGGAGGACGACGCACGGCGACCCCGCCGGCCGGGGCCGGGTGCGCCGCCCGGTCACAACTCCAGGGCCTCTCCGGGCTCGAGGATCACGACTTTCGCGACATCGCCAACCCCGTCCACGAAGCGTGCCGGATCGACATCGATCAGTTCCCAGGTGCCGTAGTGGTTGGGAACGGCAATGCGGGGTTCGATCATCCCGATCGCGCGCGCCGCGTCCTCCGGCCCCATCGTGAAGTTGTCGCCGATCGGCACCAGGGCCACATCCACTTCGCCGTTGAGGAGTTCCATGTCCCGCGTGAGCGCCGTGTCTCCGGCATGGTACACGCGCGTGCCGTCCACGGTGAGGAGGATCCCGGCGGGCGTCGTCGTATACGCCTCGGCGCCCGGAGCGTCGATCTTCCCGCCGTGGATGGCCACGGTGAGCTTCACGCGGCCGAAGGGGAACTCGTGGGCGCCGCCGATGTGCATCGGGTGCGCATTCGCGTGGCCCTGCACCTCCCCGGCGTACGACACGATCTCATAGGTGGCGATCAGCATCGCGTTCGTCGCCTCGAGGATGTCCCACGTGTCGGCGATGTGGTCGCCGTGCCCGTGCGTGAGGAGCAGATAGTCCAGGCGGTCGGTGAAGTGCTCCGGTCCGACATCCGCCACCGGGTTTCCGGTGAGGAAGGGATCGATGAGGATCCGCGTTCCGTCGGCGGTCTCGATTTCGTAGCAGCTCTGCCCGTGAAAGGTGAGGCGTGCCATCTGGTCTTCCTCCCGGTCCTACGCGTTCACGGTTTCGTAGCTGTCGATCGGCGGGCAGGCGCAGATGAGATTTCGGTCACCGTGCGCATTGTTCACGCGGCGCACGGGCGGCCAGAACTTCCACTCCCGGGTCGAAGGCGCCGGCCAGGCCGCTTCCCGCCGCGTGTAGGCGTGATCCCACTCATCGGCGGTAACCATCTCCGCCGTGTGAGGAGCGTTCTTCAGCGGGTTGTCTTTCGGATCCAGAATGCCCAGCCCGACGCGCCGGATCTCGTCGCGGATCGAGATCAGCGCGTCGACGAGCCGGTCCAGTTCCCGCCTGGACTCGCTCTCGGTGGGCTCGATCATGATCGTGCCCACCACCGGGAAGGACATCGTGGGCGCGTGGAATCCGTAGTCCATGAGCCGCTTCGCCACGTCCTCGTCCGTCACGCCCGTCCCGCGCCTGAGCGGCCGCAGGTCGAGGATGAACTCGTGCGCCACCCTTCCCTGCTCGCCCCGGTAGAGGACATCGAAGTGTTCGCTGAGGCGGCTGGCCATGTAGTTGGCGTTGAGGACGGCCGCCTCGGTCGCCGCGCGCACGCCGTCGCGGCCGAGCATGGCAATGTACGCCCACGAGATGAGCAGAATCGAAGCGCTCCCCCACGGCGCCGCGGAGACGGGCGGGATCGCCGACTCGCCGCCGACGTCGACGAGCGGGTGGCCCGGCAGGTAGGGCGCGAGCTCGTCGGTTACGCAGATGGGACCCATCCCCGGGCCCCCGCCTCCGTGCGGAATCGCGAACGTCTTGTGGAGGTTGATGTGGATGACGTCGGCGCCGTAGTCGCCCGGCCGGCAGAGGCCGACCTGGGCGTTGAGATTGGCGCCATCGAGGTATACGAGCCCTCCGTGCTCGTGGACGATGTCCGTGACTTCCCGGATCGCTGACTCGAATACGCCGTGCGTCGATGGATACGTGATCATCGTCGCGGCGAGCCGGTCGGAGTGTTTCTCCGCTTTCGCGCGTAGATCGTCGACGTCGATGTTTCCGTCTTCGTCACAGCGAACGACGACGACCTTCATCCCCGCCATCACCGCGCTCGCGGGGTTCGTCCCGTGGGCCGAGGACGGGATGAGGCATACGTCCCGGTGCCCTTCGCCCCGGCCCTCGTGGCGGGCCGCGATCACGAGCAATCCGGTGTACTCGCCCTGCGCCCCCGAGTTCGGCTGCAGCGAGCAGGCGGGAAGTCCGCTCATCTCGCAGAGCCACTTCTCCAGTTCGTCGAACAGGCGCCGATAGCCCTCGGCCTGGTCCACGGGGGCGAAGGGATGCAGGGACCCGAACTCCGGCCAGGTGACCGGGATCATCTCGGATGTCGCGTTGAGCTTCATCGTGCACGACCCGAGCGGAATCATGCTCGTGTTCAGCGACAGGTCACGGGTTTCGAGCCTGTGGATGTACCGCAGCATCTCGGTCTCGGAGTGGTACCGGTTGAAGACCGGGTGCTCGAGATAGCCCGATGTGCGCGAGAGCTCCGGCGGATACACTGGCTCCGGCGCGTCCGCGACGACGGCCTCGGCGTCTGCTTCCAGCCCGTCCTCGCCCTGGAAGACCGCGAGCAGGTCGTCGAGATCCTCACCCCGCACGGTTTCGTCGAGCGCGATCCCGACGGTCCCATCTTCGAAGTCCCTCAGGTTGATCCCGCGCTCGCGCGCTCTGGCGAGCACATCGGCGGAAGTGAAGCCCGAGGGGATGACCTGCAGGGTGTCGAAGAACTGCTCGTGAACGATCGTATGGCCGAGCCGCTCGAGTCCGCGGGCGAGGGCCCACGTCAGCTTGCGAACGCGGGTCGCGATGGCGCGGATCCCCTCTGGGCCGTGATACACGGCGTACATCCCGGCCATGATCGCCAGCAACACCTGCGCGGTGCAGATGTTGGAGGTCGCCTTCTCGCGCCGAATGTGCTGCTCGCGCGTCTGCAGCGCCATCCGGAGCGCCGGGTTCCCGTCCGCGTCGATCGAAACGCCGATGATCCGTCCCGGCAGCTTGCGCTTGAACGCGTCGGTGGCCGCGAGGTAGGCGGCGTGCGGGCCCCCGTAGCCCATGGGGACGCCGAACCGCTGAGAGTTTCCGACGGCGATGTCCGCCCCGAACTCGCCCGGCGGCACGAGCAGCGCGAGCGAGAGGAGATCGGCCGCGACCACGACCCCGGCCCCGTGCTCGTGAAGGGCGTCGCAAAGCCCGCGATAATCGAGGACCGCCCCTTCCGTGGTCGGGTACTGGAGGAGGGCGCCGAAGGCGTCGTCCGGATCATGGCCGGCGATGTCGCCGTGCTGGAAGAGCCGGACCTGGATGCCGAGCGGCCGGGCGCGGCCGCGTACCACGGCGACGGTCTGGGGGTGGCACGCCTCCGATACGAGGAAGACGTTGCGCTCGTCGCTCCCCTTGCTGCCCCAGAGCATGAGCATGGCTTCCGCCGCGGCGGTTCCCTCGTCGAGCAGCGAGGCGTTCGCGATCGGAAGCCCCGTGAGGTCGATGACCATCGTCTGGAAGTTGAGCAGCGCCTCGAGGCGCCCCTGCGCGATCTCGGCCTGGTAGGGTGTATACTGTGTATACCAGCCGGGGTTCTCAAGGATGTTCCGGAGGATGACGCCGGGTGTCAGCGTTCCGTGATACCCCAGGCCCAGATACGAGCGGAAGGGCCGGTTGAGACCGGCCAGCTCCGCCGCGCGATCGAGGAGTCTCCTCTCGGTGACCGCTTCGGGCAGGTCTAGGTCACGATCGAGGCGGATCGGCTCGGGAACGGTCTCGTCGACGAGTTCGCCGAGACTCGCCGCACCGACGACCTCCAGCATTTCCTCGATGTCCGAGGGCGCCACTCCTATGTGGCGCCCGGCGAACTCGTCGAAAGGCTCCATCTCCAACTTCATGGTCTGGAGCGGGCCGTCAGATCTCGTCCGCGTCGGCGACGAGGTCGGCGTACTGCTCGGCGGAGAGAAGGTCGTCGATGTCGTCGGCCGATTCCAGCTCGAGCCGGATCATCCATCCTTCACCGTAGGGATCGCTGTTGACGAGACCGGGGTCGGCCTCCAGCGCGTCGTTCACCGCCACGATCGCCCCGGCGGCGGGGCAGAAGAGTTCGGATACCGTCTTCACGGCTTCGACGGTCCCGAACGCTTCCATCTGCCCGAAGTCTTCGCCGGGCGCGGGAAGTTCGACGTAGACCACATCGCCCAGTTCACCCTGGGCGTAGTCCGTGATCCCGATCAAGACCTCACCTTCGACATCGGTTTCCCGCACGTACTCGTGTTCAGGTGTGTATCTGAGGTCTTCCGGTATGTCCGACATGCGTACCTTTACCTTGCTTCGGATCGAGCGTCTCTGGGCTGGCGGCGTGGGGACTATACCCGAGCCGCGAGCCGGGCGTCAAGCAATTGCGTGCCGGGGACGAGGACCGGCCCCGGCTGGTGCCGAGGCTAGTCGCCCGAAGCGAGTCGTCGCCGGGCTTTGCGGTCCCTTCTGACCCGCTTTCGCGCCTCCCTCGCGCTCTCCCCGGGAAGCCGCTCCACCACGTCGACGCCTCCCATGCAAACGAGCCCGCTGATGCGGATGACGGGGGCGTCCGGAGCCGGCGGCGTGTCAGGTTCCGGCATGCCCACGCCTCCCATGAGCGCAATGCCGCCCCACTCGACGCGGACCCCGGGGGGGACCACAATGTCGACGCCTCCCATCAGCGCGAACAGCTGCACCGACACCTCCCGCGTCGCGAACGTCGCCTGCCGAAAATCGAGATCCGTGCCGCCCATCACGGTCACGGCAGTCAGCTTTCGCGGCGGGACCCAGCTGCCTCTGCGCTCCGTCGCACCCCAGATGGAGACGAGGAAGTCGCTCTTCTGGGCGGGTCGGGACGGGTCTACCGGCAGGGACGGGGACGGCGGACGAGCGGGGACGGTGGCGCTGGCCTCGCTCCCGAGCGCGGGGAGATCCTGCTCCAGCGCAACGAGTTCGGCACGGGTGCGCGCGGCGTACGCGATGTCCAGGCGGCGTTCGAATTCCGTCGTGTCCATGGCGTCGCTCGCGAAGTGCGCGCAGAGACGATCCACCGTCGCCTGGCGCTCCTCCGGCGACAACGCCCTTGATTGGCTGTCTATCATCTCCCCCTCGCCGTCCGACCGGCCTGATTCTCACGCAGGGTGACAGGGTGGGCAAGGCGAAAAAACTTGCAGCGCGGGCGCGCGGGCGGCATCATGCGCACCAGCGGTACTGTTGGTGCCCTATCGGTAAACCCCTTGAAAGGAGGTGATCTAGTGTCTGCAGGATGTAGAACCGGGTCTGACTCGGCACGGGCAAGCGATCGCCTCGAGGCTGCGTAACCGGTCTTGAACCGGTGGCGCTCGAGACATGCGCCGACCTGAAAGCTGCGGTGCCTCGCCGGCGTCGCGTCGAGTCAGGTTGCGGTTGAGACAAGAGCCGGCCGCGGGCTTCACGCTCGCGGCCGGTTTCCTTTTCGCCCCACCTCCCCTCTGACATGTCGTTATTCAGCAAGTACACCGGAGCCGGCAACGACTTCGTGATCGTGCGCGGCGAGCCGCTCGGCCTCCGGGACGCGGGGGCCCTGGCCGCGACACTGTGCCCGCGCGCGACGGGTGTCGGCGTGGACGGGCTGATCACGGTGCGAAGCCTCAGCGAGGAAGTAGTGCGCCTGCGGTTCTTCAACCCCGACGGCGCGGAGTTCTCCACCTGCGGGAACGGTTCGCGCTGTGCGGCGCGTTATGCCGTGGACCGGGGGCTCGTGCCTCCCGATCACATCCTCGTGACGGACGACGGTGAGATCCTGGCCCGGGTGCGGGAGGACGACGTGGCGCTCGAATACGCGCTCGATGCCCGCGTGGAACGCGAGTTGCGCGCGCGGGTCGGACCCGTGGAGCGGGACGCCTGGCTGGTGCGGATGGGGACGGCGCACCTCGTGATCCCGGTGCCTTCGGTGGAAGTGGAGAACTTCGACGATCTCTGCCGGCCCCTGCGCTGGCGGGAGGACGTCGGTCCCGAAGGCGCGAACGTGCACCTGGTCGCCCGCGAGGGCGGGATGGTGTTCATCCGCTCATTCGAGCGGGGGGTGGAGGGGGAGACGCTCGCCTGCGGCAGCGGCTGCATGGCGGTGGCATTCGCGCTCCGCACCGCGGGTGAGGCCGGGGACCGGGTCGAGTTCGTGGCTCGGTCCGGCAGCCCGCTGATCGTGGAGTTTCTCGAAGCGGGGCGCATCCGCCTCGCCGGACCCGCCGTGTTCATCTTTGATGGCGTCTTTCCCGAAGCCACGCCCTGACGTGGACCCGTCCCCCGGGGCGGGGCCGCTGCTGTGCTGGTTCGACGCGCGGCAGCGGGACGACATCGCCTGGCGGGGAGAGCGGGACCCCTACGCGATTCTCGTAGCCGAGGTCATGGCGCAGCAGACGCGCGCAGGGACCGTCGCGCCGTACCATCGGCGATTCATGGCCCGCTTCCCCAACGTGCAGACCCTCGCGGAAGCGGAGGAAGACGAGGTCCTCGGTTACTGGGAGGGGCTGGGGTACTACGCGCGGGCTCGCAACCTGAGGCGGGCCGCGCGTCGAGTCGTGTCGGAGTACGGCGGCCGAATGCCGAGCGTGGTGTCGGAGTTGCGGACCCTCCCGGGGGTGGGCCCGTACACGGCGGGTGCCGTTGCCAGCCTGGCATTCGGCCTGCCGGAACCCGCGGTCGATGGGAACGCGCGGCGGGTTCTCTCGCGCCTGTACGATCTCGAGACGGCCTCTCCCTCCGCGCTCGAACGGGCGGCCCGGACTCTCCTCGACGAGGCCTCGGGGCGGCCGGGTGATGTGAACCAGGCGCTGATGGATCTCGGGAGCCGGGTCTGCACGCCGCGCCGCCCGCGGTGCGAAGAGTGCCCGCTCTCGAGTCGATGCGTGGCACTGCGACGGGGCACCATCGGGCAGCGCCCCCCGAGGAAAAGGCGGCCTCGATCCCCCGAGCGGGTCGAGGCGGCGGCCGTGGTCCGCCGCGACGACCGGCTGCTCGTGCTCCGGCGGCCCTCAGATGGCCTGCTGGGTGGTCTGTGGGATTTCCCCTCCGTGGCGCTCTCCGAGTCGGCTTCTGCCGGAGCGGCGCTCAGGGCCGCCCTCCGGGAGGGTCTTGGCCTCGATTGTCGGGTGGGTGAGGAGATGCGAGTACTACGTCATGCATTCAGCCACTTCCGCCTGCGGCTCGGCGTGCATGGGGCTTCGTGGCGATCCGGCGAGGTCACGGGGCAGCGGGTACACCGCTGGGCGCGCCTCGCGGAGCTCGGCGATCTCGCTTTCCCCGCCTATCTCCGGCGACTGATCGACGAGGAGCTGTCCCCCAGGAAGGCGAGGTAGGCGCGGATCGTCAGGTCGGCCGCCGCGCAGTGAGAGGCGGGGAGGTCGCCGTACACGGCAACCCGGATTTCTTCCGTGTTTCGGGCGCCCGACTCGAGGGCCCGCCGGACGGACGCCACCCGATCCAGCCGGTGGGTGCGGCTCTGTTCGAGACGTGCGAGCGCGTCCTCGACGGGCGGCCCGTGTCCGGGTAGCAGCCGCGACGGACGGAGGGCCGCGAGGCGCGCGAGACTCGCAAGGTAGGACTCCACGGAACCCTCCGGGTGGACGATCATCGTGCTCCCTTCGCCGAGCACAAGATCCCCCGTAAAGAGGATGCGCCGAGGCTCGAGCAGGTAGCAAAGGTGGTCCGCAGAATGGCCGGGCGTGGCGATTGCCCGCAGACGCAGCCCCTCTCCCGGTTCGATGACCTCGTCATCCCCGAGCGGACGTCCCGCTCCGACCACCCGGTCCAAAGTGGCTGCGGAAGCACGAAGTTCTCCCCAGCGGCCAGCGGCCTGCCCCGCCGACGCGGCGTGGTCGGGGTGCGCGTGCGTCAGACAGACTGCCGCCACGGGTCTTCCGGCGACCACCTCATGCACACGATCCAGGTGGGCTTCGTCGGCAGGTCCGGGATCCAGCACGACCAGCGGTCCGGTCCCGATGACGTAGGTCTGCGTTCCGGTCAACGTGAGGGGGCCCGGGTTGTCGGCGCGGACCGCCGTGATGGCGAATCCCTGCCGGACCACGCGCGACGGGGGCACGCCTCGCGTCACCGGCCCTCGTCGTATCCGGGGTCTCCCGGGGCGAGCGGCGTCACGCCACGGGCGCCGACTCCGAGTCTGACCAGCGCCGGCTCCACCGGCACGTCGCGGAGCGCCCTCAGGGCGGCGGCGAGGGACGGGAAACCCGCGAGGCGATCGAGCGTCCTTGCGGTCGGGAACATCATGGGCAACTCGCCGGCGCCTCGGCGCTCGAGCGCCGAGGCGGGCGTTGTCCAGAGGGCCGCATCGTGTTCCGGGGTCAGGCTCACGCCAGCCGGCCGGGTCTCCAGCGCCAGGAAGAAGAAGCGGGTATCGAACCGCAGCGCCGCACCGCGCGGAGTGATCCAGCGCGCGAAGTACACGACGCGTGTGGACGAGAAGTCGAGCTCCAGAAGCTCCGCGACGCGCGAGAAGGGCGTTCGTCCGGCGAGCAACCCTCTGCGTACCTCGGCGACCTTCTGCGGCTCGATACCGCACAGCGGCGCCGGCAGGATCCCCGTCTCCTCGAACAATTCCCGCAGCGCGGCCACGCAGGCCGCCGCCTCGCCCACTCCGGGCAGCCGGCCCGTCCAGGTACCATGAGCGTCGTCCGCATCGATAGCACCGCCCGGAAAAGCCCACGCGCCCGCTCCGAATCTCGCGTCGCGGGGGCGCTGCAGCAGGAGGACCTCAAGCCCGGAAGGCGCCGGCGTGGCGACAATGACCGTGGCGGCGGGTCGAGGCGTGACGGCGTCTGACCGGGGGTTCGCTCCGTCGGAACGGAGGTTCAAGCTCCGCTTGCCACGCCGACGATGAGGAGCACCACTCCAAGCATCAGGAATGCCAGCGGCAGGGCGACCGAGAGGAGCCATACCGCGAACGCTCTCCCTGTCGTCGTCCGGTGCGCTTCACGCAAACCGATCACCGTCAGCACAACTCCCCAGATTCCTGCCACCAAGCCTCCCACGAAGGGGATGATGGCGAACAGTCCCGGTCCGGATGCATAGCAGATGGTGCGAACCGTGGCCGTGAGACTTCGCCGCCGGGGGACCAGCACCAGCACGAACACATGGAGGAGCAGGCTTGCGACGATGAGGTACAGCACCGCCCAGAAGGGCGTGAGGAAGAAGTCCGCCAGTCTGCTCGTGGTGCCGGTGGCGGCCGCCGCATCAGGAAGCGGGGCGTTCATGAACTCGGTCAGAGTCTCCATGAGGCCCGGCTGCGTCGTCGGCAACACGGCGCCCCAGGTCAGCGAGAGTACCGCTCCGAGGACCGTTATCAGCAGATAGTAGAGGATCGGGCGTACCGCAGGGCGATCAAAGGGTCCGTTCGCGAAGAAGGCGCCAGGCTCCAACACGCTCCGGCGCCATGTCTCGACCAGATTCATCGGGAAGGGGGTAGCAGGATCCTCCCATGCGGGGAGGTTGATATCCCCTTCACCCTCTGCCTCGCCTGCGGATGCTCCCCCGGGCATGGAGGGCTCCCCACAGAACGGGCAGCGGTCGAACACCGCGCTCTCATGCCCGCACTTCGGGCACACGACCATGCGTTCGGGCCTCAGTCCAGGATGCGTAGCGGCATGACGAGGCAGAGGTAGTCCGGTTCGCCGGTTGCGGGAGAGAAGGTTGCCGCCCGTTCTGGCGCCTTGAACGTCATTCGGACATCCTCGTCGGGCATGTGCCGCAAGACCTCGAGGAGGTACGTCGCATTGAATCCGATCTCGATGTCTTCACCCTCGTAGTCCAACGACACCGCGTCCTCCGCCTCGCCGAGATCCGGCGTCTGAACCTTGAAGCCGAGGTCACCGGCCTGGAAGGACAGCCGGACGCGGCGCGTGGAGTCATCGGCCATCACAGCAACCCGCCGTACAGCAGTCTCGAGGGCGACCCGGTTCACCGTTGCAGTCTTATCGTTGTCTTTCGGAATTACCTGTTCGTAGTTCGGGTACGGACCCTCGATCAGCGAGGTGAAGACCTCCCGGTCCTTGGAACGGAACGCCAGATGGTTCTCCGAACGCGCGATCTGAAGCACTGTCTCGGCCGGATACAGCTTCTGCACCTGGTTCAGAGCCTTCGGCGGGATGATGAGATCCGTCTCGGCCGGCGATCCGGTGCCGTCCAGTTCGCGCGAGATCTTCGCGAGTCGGTGGCCGTTCGTCGCGACCATGACAGTTTCCGCACCGCGCAACTGCCACAGAATCCCGTTCAGGATCGGTCGGCTGTCCTCCGTCGAGACGGCGAAACTCGTGCGCTCGATCAGCGTCTGCAGCTCGCCGGCAGCCATCTCCCAACCGCTCGAAGAATCGATCTCCGGGAAGTCCGGGAACTCGTCGGGGGCCTGGCCATACAGGCGGAACCTGCTCCGGCCGCACTCGATGTCCACCCGGCTTCCATCCGCCTCGAGACCCCCGTCCGCCGCGGCGAACTTCACAGGCGCATCGTCGAGCACACGCGATATCTCGAGCAGCTGCCTCGCCGGAAGCGCGACGACACCCGCCTCGGACACTTCGGCCGGCACGGACAACGAAACAAAGATGGACATGTCCGTGCCGCTCAGACGCACGGAATCGTCCTGCGCCTGGATCAGGATGTTCGAGAGTACCGGGAGGGCGGCTCGGGTCGGGACGGCGGCGGCAGTCGCCCCCAGACCCTTCTGGAGTGCTTCCCGGGTGATCGAGAATCTCATTTCAACTCCGGCGGTGTCGGTTCGGGTTTTCCACCGTGGGTTCTACGGTTGCGTATGATATATCTCTCAACGGAGTAGTAGTAGAGCCTGTTGGAGTGTTCAAAACTCCGGGTTCCCTGTGAGCCTCAACGCCTCCGGCGCTTCCCCTCGATGTTGACAGCCGGACACGGTTGTGGAAGCTGCGCCGAAACCTCGGTACCGGTTGCGAAGACCCGGCCGCCGACGGTACGCGACGGTGTGGATGAAACGCGGTGCTGCCCTGTTTTTCGACACTCCGGTGGACAGCTTTCCGCATCAGGTTCGGAATAGCTCCTGCTGCAGCTGGCCAACGCGACCGCGCAGGGCAGGGTCGGACGCCATGTCCGCCTCGACCTTGTTGACGGAGTGGATGACTGTGGAGTGATTCCTGCCGCCGAAGAGGTGACCGATATCAGAGTAGGGCAGGTCGAGATGGGTCTTGATGAGGTACATCGCGACCTGTCGCGGAACCGTCACGGTCCGATTCCGACGTTTCGAAATGAGAGCTTCGACCGAGACGCCCCAGGAAGCGGCGATGCGGGCGCGGACTTCCTCCGCCGACACCTCGATCACCTGCTCGTCGGCGTCGTTGCCCTCGGGCCCCAGCGCGTCCCGCGCCATGTCGAGTGAAATCTCGCGTCGCGTGAGTGAGCTGAAAGCGAGCAGCTTGATCAGGGCTCCCTCGAGTTGCCGGACGGACGTCCGCCGGCTCCGAGCCACATACTCGATGACGTCATCGTCGATTTCGATTCCATCCTCGTCGGCCTTCTTGCGCAGGATCGCGGAGCGCGTCTCGAGGTCGGGAGGCTGGATGTCGGTGACCAGACCCCACTCGAACCGGGAAACGAGGCGCTCCTGAAGCCCCGGGATGTCCTGGGGGGGCCGGTCGCTTGTGATGACGATCTGCTTCTTGGCGTCGTAGAGCGCGTTGAACGTGTGGAAGAACTCTTCCTGCGTCCCTTCCTTGTTGGCGATGAAGTGGACGTCGTCGATGAGCAGCACATCGATACGGCGGTAGCGTTCGCGGAAGAGCGCCGTCTGCCCGGTCCTGATCGCGTCGATCATCTCGTTCGTGAACTGCTCCGAGGGGACGTAGGCGACCTGGCAATCGGGGAGTCGGCCGAGAATCGTGTTGCCGATCGCATGCATGAGGTGTGTCTTGCCGAGACCGGTGCCGCCCCAGATGAAGAGCGGGTTGTACGTCGTGGCCGGAGCCGCGGCCACGCGGTCGGACGCTGCCGCAGCGAGTTCGTTGCTGCCGCCGATAACGAAGCGGGCAAAGGTATAGCGTTCGTTCAGCGCCGCCGCCGCCGGCAGGCCTCCGCGATTCGGTGTTCGCGAAGCCAGAGCGTGTCCCGGATCGCCGGGGTACGGCTCCGTGATATCCGGGAAGTCGAGACGCTCCTCGGCGCCCTTGTGCTCGAACCGGAGTCGAAGTCTCGCGCCCAGTTCTCTCTCGGAGATATCCCGCAGGAGAGTCCCGTACTTATCCTCGACCCATTCGACCGCGAAGCGGGTGGGGGCGGAGACGACAAGCGTGTGGTCGGAAAGCGAGACCGCTTCGGTCGATCCCAGCCAGGTGCGATAGGTCTGCTCCGGGAGCACGAGCTTCGCGGATGCGCGAATCCTGGTCCAGGCCTCGTGTGCAGTCAGCTCCATCCGTGACGCGCCGGCATGAGAAAGATGGTGGGATAGGGGCCCTGATCTTAGGCGAAACTGCGGCCGAGTGTCAACGAAGGGAAACGGCCCGCGAGAGAGCGTGCGGATGGAGGGCGAGGGTGGGGGCTCGACCCGTCTCCGAGGGCACGAATTGACACTATCCCGCGTCACGTCTAGACTTCCGGGCTCAGCAAAAAAAGAACCGACAGATGACCGGACAACCTCGGGTGATGTGAGATGGGGAAGCCCACATACAGCAAGCCGACCAACAGGAAGCGCGTTCGCGACCACGGATTCCGGGCCCGCATGAAGACGAAAGCGGGCCGCCGCACGCTGTCGCGCCGCAGAAGGAAGGGTCGACGTAAACTCACCGTCAGTGACGCGTTCCGTCGCAAGCGACGAAGCCGCTAGCGGGTCTCCGCGCCGGGGTCGTCGTCGGCCTCGCGCGGCGCGGCTGCGGACAGCACGGCAGATTCGCCGAACCATGCGTTCGGGCCGACGGCGCCGGGGTCGTCTGGTGGACGTGTTCATCGCTCCGTCGCCCTCCGGGCGCTCGAGAATCTGTGTTGTGACGCCTCGCCACGGGCACAGCGCAGTCGCGCGAAACCGGGTGCGGCGCCGCCTCGCGGAGATCGCTCGAATTCAGGTGTTGCCCGCGCTTGAAGCCCGACGGCTCGATCTCGATCTGATCGTGAGAGCGAAACCGGCGGCCTACGACGCCTCGTACCAGAGGCTTCGAGCCAGAGTGATGGATTCGCTGGAGACCCTATGCGCAGACTGATCATCGGAGCGATTCGCGCCTACCAGCTCGTGGTATCGCCCTGGTTGCCGGCCGCCTGCAGGTACGAGCCCAGCTGCTCGGCATACGCCATGGCCGCGGTACGGCGATTCGGTGCCGTGCGAGGGTCCTGGCTGGGCGTCCGCCGCCTGCTTCGCTGCCAGCCTCTCGGATCGCACGGCTACGACCCTGTGCCCACGCGGGAGCACTGATGGAACGCCGCCTCCTTCTGGCCATAGCGCTGATGGTCGGCGTGCTGATCCTCTCCAACGTGTTCTTTCCACCGATCGAGAGGCCGCTGGAACCGGTGTCGTCGGATAGCGTGGAGGCGCTTGGGACCACGGACGCGGCGGACGAACCGAGCGGTCTTTCCGCGGAGGAAAGAGCGGCGCAGGAGGTCGCGGAGGTCCTGGCCGAGGCCGAGGAGTTGCCGGCGGTCGTGGAGGAGGCGGAGGACATCCCTCCCGTCGCCGGCGAGAGCTCGATCGTCACCGTTCGCTCGGAGATGTACGAGTACCGGTTCGACACGCGGGGCGCGCGCCTCGTGGGCGCGACCATGCTCGCGTACGAGAACTTCGCCGAGGGTGGACATGGCGGCGTGAACGTCGAGTTGGTGCGTCCCGACGATTCGATCCTGACGTATGCCCTGACGCTTCGTGGCGACACCGTGCCCCTCGCCTCGATTCCCTTCACGCCGTCGGCGCCCATGCTCGAGGTGAGAGATGGGCCGGCGGAACTACGTTTCGAGGCCGCGCTCGGCGAGGCCACGCGCGGCGAGGTCACGTTCGATGTGACATATCGCTTCCACCCGGACGATTACGGGATCGATGTGAGCGGCGGGCTCCGCGGGTTGGGGGACGTGGGACACGTCGTTCTCGTGGGTCTCGGCCGGGGCATCGAGCGCAACGAGGCCGTGCCCAGGGAGGACAGGACGGCGATGGCGCTCGTCACGCGGAGCCGCTCCGGTCAGATCTCGGCCGAGCGACTGGAGCGTGTGGACGACGGCGAAACGACTCCGGTCGCCGGCGCCCCCTTCAGCTGGGTTGCCTCGAAGTCGAAGTATTGGCTCACCGCCGTCGTGACGCCGCCGGAAGGCCCGGGGATCGGGGGCGTCGTGCTGCGGGGCGTGCCCGAGGAGGAAGCAGCGGAAATGCAAGCGGCGCTGCCGGTTCCCGCGGGCACCGCCGGCTTCGAGTACACGGCGTACATCGGGCCACAGGACTTCGCGCGGCTGCAGGCCGTGGGGCAGGAACTTCACAACGTGAACCCCTACGGCTGGAGCTGGCTCCGCTGGTTCATCCGGCCGTTCGGGAACCTGATCGTCGCCGTCCTGATCTGGATGCACGAGTCGTTCGCGATGGCGTACGGCTGGGTACTGATCCTGTTCGGCGTCGCATCGCGGATCATCCTGGCGCCGTTGTTCCAGATCTCGGGACGCGCGCAGATGAAACAGATGGCGCTGCAGCCGGAGATCAAGAAGCTGCAGGAACGCTACAAGGGCGACCAGCAGCGCCTGCAGCAGGAGCAGATGAAGCTGTTCCGCGAACACGGGGTCAACCCGCTGGGCGGGTGTCTGCCCATGTTCCTGCCTCTCCCGATCCTGATCACGCTCTTCTTCGTGTTCCAGAACACGATCGAGTTCCGCGGGGTGCCCTTCATGTGGTTGCCGGACCTGTCGCTGAGGGATCCGTTCTTCATCGTCCCGGTCCTGATGGGCGGCTCGATGCTCGGGCTGAACTGGATCACGCAACGGGGCATTCAGTCGAACGCGCAGATGAAGATGTTCTCCTACGCGCTGCCTGTCGTCTTCACCTTCTTCTTCGCGAACTTTGCGGCCGGGCTGAACCTGTACTACACGGCTTCGAATATCATGTCCCTGCCGCAGCAGCTGTACCTCTCGCGCGAGCGCAGGAAGGCCCGGCCGCCACCCTCCCGGAAGAAGGAGTAGCGTCGGGAAGACGCGCAAACAGGCCTCGGGCCCGCCGCGTCACCGCACGTGGGAGACGGAGACCCCGATCAGGCGCTCGGACTGGCGCAGGAACTGCTCCGCCCGCGAAGGACCGAACCCCAGGAGCAGCCCCAGCCGCGTCCCACGGCCCAGCCCGGCCCCGAATTCCGCCGCAATGGCGGGCTCCCACTCGAGTTCCGCCCAGCTGAAGACGTCGACCGAGGCATGGAGGCGCGCGGACGAGCCCGGCGACGATTCCCAGCCCGCTCCCGCGCGCAGCGAGAGAGGCTCGAAGTCGCGGGTCGCGCGCAGCAGGGCCCCCGGTCCTCCGTAGACGGTTAGGCCCGGTATCGGAGACCCCTGGAGCATGAGTTCGAGCCCCTCGCGACTCGTGCTGATGGGTCGGGTGCCGCTGTCGAGGAAGAATTCATCGCCGAGATGCGAACTGACATGATAGAGTTCGGCGCGCGCGGCGAACTCCCCGAACCGCGCGCGCAGGAGAACGCCGACCCGGTAGTGTACCTCGATGAGGGCCTGGTCCGGACCTCCGAGGTCGAAGCGCGAGAACGCGCCGCCGTGAAGGGCTCCTGCGTATTCCACCTCCCCGTCCGGGTCGTGCCGGATCCAGAACCCGAGGCGGTCGCCGACGTGGGCGAGAGCGATGCTGTCCCGGAGGGAGTCCCGCGTCGCGCTCACGAGCGCGAGACGGTGGACGGGCTCGAGCGGAGAGCCGACGGGGGTGCGGAAGGGGTAGCCATTCCGGTCCCGGATTTCGACGGCGACGCCGTCGCTCTGGGCGGCGAGGGGGCGCACCGGACCGACCGCCACTACCAGGAGGAGGGCGCAAGCCGGGAGGGCGTACGCGTGAACGATCCGGACGCAAAGGGTCCAGACGCAGCTGACGACGCGCTGAACCTTCAGGCGGCGCGCTGACACCTCGGGCAGAGCACGGTTTTCCGGCCTGTCACGCGGAGGGACGTCAACTCATGTCGGCACCGCGGACAGAATCCGCCCGACGCGCGTGAGTTGATCAGCCACCCCGGATCGGAATGGGCGGCGCTCCAATGAAGCGTGGCCCGCCTCAGGACCCGCCTGAGGTAGCGGTGAAGCCGGTCGAGCTGCTCGGGCTCCAGCAGACCGACCCGGTGGTCGGGGCGTACGCCGGCCTGGAAGCAGATCTCGTCGGCGTAGTCGTTGCCGATTCCGGCGATCGCCTTCTGGTTCAGGAGAAAGCCCTTGATGGTGGAGCGGGCGTTCCCCTCCGCAAGCGCCTCGAAACGCTCAAGAGTCAGATCGTCGCTCAGCGGGTCTACGCCGAGGCGGTCCAGCGATCCGTTCTCGTTGAACTCGCTTCCCGCGACGGCCTGGACCGTGCCCTGGGAGCCGGACGAAGAGAAACGGAGCTCTCTGCCCGCGGCAAACTGGAACCGCATCCGCGTCCGGTCGGTCGGTGGCGCGGTCTGGGACTCGAGGCGCAAGAGACCGTCATCCCCCATGTCGAACATGAGGCTGTAGTCGGAACGGAAACGGAGGACGACGTAGCGGCCGTGGCGTTCGACGGAATCTATCGCGTGGTGCTCAAGATGATCCTCGACGATACCGTTCTCGATCGACACGACATCCGGATCGTCAATCCGGATCAGTGAGATCGTCTTGCCGGTGGCGTATCCGGCAATCCGCTCGATCATTCGCTCAACGTCGGGCAGCTCTATCATGGAATCACAGCTCCGGTGGGCAAGACTGTGTGCGAGTAATGCATACCCCCATACGAAGAAAAGGTGCCCGGTGCTTCATGGAAGGCCGAGCGACGGTGCGGCGGCTGGCGAGACACCTGCCGACACGCACGGCTTCACCTCCGGCCAATCGAAGGTCGCGCCCGGCTCTCAACGAAACATCAAGAGCCCGACAGGATGTTCGAAGGCGGAGTATCTCGAAATCTTCACAACCCTATGTCACCCAATAGGTTATGGCACTATTCTCTTTGGTCACGGCTAGCTTGCGCGTCGAAACCAAGCGGCTATTCTCGCTTGAATGTCCGCCGCCGCCGCCGCGGGATCCGGGGCGTTTCGGAGGGGTCGACCCATGACGATGTAGTCGGCTCCGGCCCCGAACGCGGTCTCGACATCGACCGTCCGCTTCTGGTCATCGGTGCCGGCCTCCACGGCCGCACGGATGCCGGGGACGACGATCCGAAAGCGGCGAGACACCTCGGAGCGAACCCGAGCGGCCTCGTGCCCGGAACTGATGACGCCAGCACACCCGATCCTCTCCGCCCGGCGGGCCCGCGAGAGGACCACGGCCCCGATGTCGGTCCGGAAACCGAGATCCTCCATGTCGGCCCGGTCGAGGCTCGTGAGGACGGTCACCGCCAGGATCCCGAGACTGCCCTCGGCGGCGTCACACGCCGCACGGAGGATCGCATCGTTGCCGTGTACGGTGACGAAATCCACGTCCCGGGTTCGTAGTTGTCGGACAGCCGAACGGACGGTCTGCGGGACATCAAAAAGCTTCAGGTCGGCGAACACCCTCTTGTCCCTGGCGCGAAGCCAGTCGGCAAGCTCGAAGTACCCCCCGGAAAGGAAGAGCTCCAAGCCGATCTTGTAAAAGGAAACGGTGTCCCCCAGCGTCTCCACGATATCCCGTGCCTGGGGGGCGGAGGGAACGTCCAGAGCCAGGATCAGACGGTCGGTCGTGGGGATTGTGTTGGAGATGTCGGCCTCCGGAAGCAGTTGGTTAGGAGCCGGCTCGCGGCAGGTGCGGCACGAAGCTCTTCGCCGTGGAGCCTGACTGCAAGGGGCGAAGGGGGATATTGGGACACAGTTTCACGTGAAACATCTGTTTCGTTCGCTGCCCTCTCGAACGCCCTGAGATGTGTTTCACGTGAAACAACCGATGCGCATCCGATGCCGGTCGCCCGGGTCCCCATGGCACCGTATATTCGTGGTGTTTCGTGGGAGGAGACGTTCCGTAGCGCGATGGACCGAGTTGTCGCGCCCGGGAGTTGTAACAATAAGCCCTTATGAGGTATACGCTTACAGTGCGTGTAGGTTCATCTCGCCGGTTGCGGCGATCAGCGAGGGGCGGGTCGATTTGGGGCGGGTGATCGCGATTGCCAATCAGAAGGGTGGAGTCGGCAAAACCACCACGGCGATCAACCTGGGCGCCTCGCTGGCGATCGCCGAGCGCAGTACGCTCGTCATTGATTGCGACCCCCAGGGCAACGCGACATCAGGGTTCGGACTGCGCAAGGATGGGGATATCCCCAGCGTGTACGACTGCCTCGTAAACGGACAACCGCTCCAGGCCGCGGTGCGGCCGGAGGTCCACTTCCCATGCCTGTCCGTCGTGTCCGCGAGCCGTGACCTGACCGGTGCGGAAGTGGAACTGATTGATCGGTCGGATCGTCAGCGAATCCTCGGCCGAAAGATTGAAGCACTGCGGGATGACTTCGAGTACATCCTGATCGACTCACCGCCGTCCCTCGGGATCCTCACACTGAATGCGCTGGCCGCCGCAGACGCCGTGCTTATTCCGATTCAGTGCGAATTCTATGCGCTGGAAGGGCTTAGCCAACTCCTGAACACGGTCCGACTGGTGCAGCGCAGCATCAACCCGGGGCTCGAGATCGAAGGGGTGTTGCTGACCATGTACGATTCACGCCTCAACCTGGCAAAACAGGTGGCCGCCGAGGCGCGTGAGTACTTCGGGGGCAAGGTCTTCGACACCATGATCCCGAGGAACATACGGCTCGCCGAAGCCCCGAGCTTTGGAGAACCCATCGCTCTGTACGACGTCTTGTCGAGCGGGGCCCGCGGGTACCTCAGCCTGGCCCGCGAGCTGATCGACCGGCACAGGGACTCGTAGGTTGCCGCGGAACGACCGCCGTCTCGGGAAAGGGCTCGCGGCCCTGCTGGGAGAGAACCTCGGAACGGAGGGGGCAGCGGGCGAAGCGGAGATTCCGGTCGAAGCCATCCAGGCCAATCCGTTTCAGCCTCGCGTAGAATTCGATCCGGTCCGCCTCGCGGAACTCGCGGACTCCATCCGGGAGAACGGGCTGCTGCAACCCATCGTCGTCAGGCCGGTTGGTGAGGCGTTCGAAGTCGTCGTGGGTGAACGACGATTCCGGGCGATTCAGAATCTCGGCTGGTCATCTGTTCCGGCGCTGATTCGGACGCTGAATGATGAACAGATGCTTGTGGTCGCGCTTGTCGAAAACCTGCAACGCCATGACCTGTCAGCACTTGAAGAGGCTCGGGGCTACCGCCGACTGATGGACGACTTCGGTCTGACACAGGAACAGGTCGGCCGACATGTGGGCCGGGACAGGTCAACCGTGGCAAACGCCCTTCGACTGCTCGGCCTGCCGGAGGCGGTGCTGAGGCTGCTCGCGAAGGGGGAACTGTCCGCCGGTCACGGCCGGGCTCTCCTGACGTTGTCTGCGCCGGAAGAGCAGTCCCGCGTCGCTTTGAAGGCGGTGAAGCAGGGGTGGTCCGTGCGGGAGACGGAACGTCGCGTCCGCCCGGGCAGACGCGGCGGGCAGACGACCAGGCCAACGAAGCCGCGCAGTGCAGACGATCCCTTCGTGCGGCGCGCGGAACTGGGGCTCGAGCGGGGGTTTGGGACCCAGGTGCGGGTCCGGAGGCGACGGAATGGAGCAGGCGAGGTCGTCGTGCACTTCCACGATGCGGATGACTTTCTGCGGCTCGTGGCCCTGATGGGTGGGGACGAACTTGCTGCGGAGCTTCGCGAATGACCGCCCTCAGGCGTTGGACCCTGCAAGTGGTCAGACGCGATGGCCGCCGGCTACGCTCCCTGCGAATCAGCCGTGGGCGCCTGCTCGTCGGGGCGGTGGGGACGATCGTCGTCCTGTTCGGGTTGGGGTTTCTGGGAGGTCTTTTGGCCGCCTCGCGGACCGAATCCAACCGCGTGGTTCAGTTGGAGACGGAACTCGCCCAACTCCGGAGCGAGACTGCGAGGATGAACGAGTTGGCCGGGCGCTTGAACGAAATCGAGACGGAGTTCGGCCTCCTGCAGGGCGCGGTAACCGCCGGACGGCCTGCCGAATCCCCAGCGGTGAACGTCGTCCTCCGGGGAAGGGGCGAGATCAGGTCCCGACCGGCGGCGGAGACGGCGACACCGGCCTGGCCTCTCACGCAGCGCGGCTTCATTACCCGTCACTTCGGCTCACGACCTGCCGATTCACGTGAAGGGCACACGGGATTGGACATCGCCGTACCGACGGGATCGTACGTACGGGCAATTCAAGCGGGGCAGGTCGAGGAGGCGGGCGAGGACCCGATATACGGAAAATTCGTGCGGATTGCGCACGCAGATGGGCTAACGTCATTGTATGGCCACAACGCCTGGCTGTTCGCCACGACCGGCGATGCGGTGGAGCGCCTGGAGGTGATCGCCCTTACCGGGAACACGGGAAGATCCTCGGCCCCCCATCTGCATTTGGAGCTGGCGCGGAACGGCTCACTAATGGACCCACTCTCGCTGGTGGCGGACCACAGCGGTCCGGGCAACACCGGAGCCCCGGCGGAGAGGCAACCGGAGTAAGGATTGGAGCAAAATGGCTAGAGATTCTCGACATGGCGGGCAGACCCGCGAGTTGAGCGACGTCGTTTCCGTCGTCGCGCCAGGAATGACGATCCTCGGGGACGTAATGTGCGACGGAACGGTCCGGGTGGAGGGCAAGATCGAAGGCTCGATCAAGGCGACGAAATCCGTCGTTGTGGGAAAGGATGGACGTATTACGGGGGATATTGAGACGCAGGACGTGGTCGTGGCCGGCACCGTGGTGGGGACCGTAGTGGGCGCCAGCCGTGTGGAATTGCAGGAAACCTGCAGGATCGAGGGCGACATCCGCAGCCGCTGCGTGAAGCTCGACGAGGGCGGCCAGATTGAGGGTCGTCTCCATATGACGGCGAAGGCCACGGGAGAAAAGACGGCCGCGGCGCCCCAGAAGGGTGCATCCCCATCGCTCCAGCCGCCGAAACCCCAACGCGCGGCCGGACGCAGCTGAAGCGAGGCTCCCGCCCACTCGTCCTCCAGAACACAGGTTCGCGGCGCGCCGGGCGGGCGATCCGTTGACGGAGTCCCCTGACCCCGGATGAGGGACACGCTCCTCTTCGCCTTTGCGCTGGTGCCCCTCACGCTTGGCGCGGACTGGCTGGTTCGCGGTGCCGCCGGTCTGGCGCAGAGATTCGGCGTCAGCCCACTCGTCGTCGGACTGACGGTCGTCGCCTTTGGCACCTCGGCACCGGAACTGGTCGTAAGCGCACTTGCGGCGCTGGACGGCCAACCGGACGTGGCCGTCGGCAACATCATGGGCTCCACCGCCGCCAACGTCGGTTTGATTGTGGGCATCGGCGCCCTCATTCGGCCCATTGCGGTCCACCGCCGGGTCATCGTGCGCGAGACGCCGCTCGTGATCATCGTCCTCTCGCTCGTGATGGTGCTCTCGCTCAACGACGCCCTCGGGCGTCTCGACGGGTTCGTACTCGTAGCCGGCTGGGCACTCTACCTGATTTTCCTCCTGAGGTGGGAGCGAGTGGGCCTGTTCGGGAAGAACACCCCCGCGCCGGATCCTGACGCGCCGCTCCCGGGCTCCGCGACGGAGGCGGGACAGACCGATACCGGGGCACCCGGGCTCTGGTGGTCCCTCGTACGGGTCGGCATCGGTCTGCCCTGCCTCACGTACGGGGCGACTTGGCTCCTGGACGGTGCGGAGGGGATTGCCACAGCGCTGGCCGTACCGGAAGCGGTGATCGCCGCCACCATGATGGCGGTCGGCACTTCATTGCCGGAACTGGCCTCCACGCTGGTCGCCGCGTTCCGGCGAATGGGAGATATTGCGATCGGCAACGTGATCGGCTCGAACGTGTTCAATCTCGGCCTCGTCCTCGGGACGTCCGCGCTCGTCCGGCCGCTGGTTCTCGATCCGACGATCGTCGTCGGTTACGTCCTTCCGGCCCTGGCCTTCTCCGTCATCCTCATCCCCCTCGCGCTGCACCGGGGTACCGTGCAGCGCTGGGAGGGGGGAGTCCTTCTGCTCCTCTATCTTGCCTACATCGTGATGGTCTGGATGTTCAACTGACCTGAGCCTCGGGGCTTCCCACCCCCACATCCGCTTTGGCCCCCCTCCGCCACCGCAATTGCCAAGCGTCGCCGTAAAGTAGTATGGTCGCTTGTATGGTCGTCTCGGCAAAGATGAGCAGCAAGAACCAGATCGTGGTTCCGAAGGCCGCACGGGAGGCGCTGGGTCTCAAGCCCGGTGACCGGCTCGCGGTGTCCGTGGAGGGCGACACCGTGACAATGGAGAAACTGCCCCCGGATCTGAACGACCGTCTCCGCGGTACGCTTCGTGATTTGGTGGACTCCGGGGATCTTTGGCCCGAACTCGAGGACGTGTAGTGGCGGAAGCCGCCATCCGTACCGGTCTCAGGGAGCGTCTGGAGACGGCCGGGCTCGTGCACATCGACGCACGCGTCTTCGCACTTCACCTGACCGGTACGGGACCGATGGCGCAAACGGATCTCGTCCTGTCGGGCATCGCGAGCGGCCGGATCAAAGCCCAGACGTCGAGCGTGACGTTGTACCAGGTTCTCGCGGAAGTGTATCGGCAGGGGAAGCCGGCATTGGCGCGCGATGTGGGGCGGACCATGCGCCTTTACCCTCGACTGAGGATGGTGTCGGCCAGCCCCGAGATCGCCATGCAGGCCGCGGAGGCTCGAGCGCGGCTCGGCGGCCGACCGGAACGGGCGCTGCAGATCGCAACCGCACTCGTTTCGGGCGCCGAGGTCTATCTGACGTCAGGGTCGGGACTGCGCCGGATCGCGGGAATGCACGTGCTGAACGTCGAGGACTTCGGCTAGCCGTCTCTCCCCTGCCTTCTCCGTACGAGCCGCACGAGCGCCTTGACCGGGTCGTAGAAGCGGTCGACCACGCGCTCCTTGAGGGGGATGATCGCGTTGTCCGTGATCGTGATGTGCTCCGGGCAGACCTCCGTGCAGCACTTCGTGATGTTGCAGAGTCCGATGCCCCCCGACTCCTTGAGGAATACGCTCCGGTCCTCCACGTCGATGGGGTTCAGGCTGTATCCGGCCGTCCTCACGAGGTAGGTGGGACCGATGAACTCCTCGTGCTTTCGGTGTGACCGGAGGACGTGGCAGACATCCTGGCAGAGGAAACACTCGATGCACTTCCTCATTTCCTGGGCCCGGTCGATCTCGAACTGCTGCATGCGCCAGCCGTCGTCCGCATCGGGTGGGCGCGGTCTGAAGCGCGGGATGGAGGCGTTGTTGCGGTAGGCCTGGGAGACGTCGGTGACAAGATCCTTGATCACCGGAAAGGCCTTCATCGGCGTGACCGTGATCGATTCATCGTCCTCGTAGTCCGAGAGACGCGTCATGCACGTCAGGCGGGGCCGCCCGTTGACCTCGCAGCTGCAGGATCCACACTTGCCGGCCTTGCAGTTCCAGCGCACGGCGAGATCCGGCGCGTGCTCCGCCTGGATGCGGTGAATCGCGTCCAGCACGACCATGCCCTGATCGACCTCGACCCTGTAGGACTCGAGCCGACCGTCGTCGTCCGACCCGCGGTAGACCTGAAAAGTTCGTTCCGCCACCTTGCTACACCCCTTCCTCGATGAGCTGCGTCAGATCGGCCGGCGGTTCGGATACCGGTTCCGTGTCGGTCGCCATACGCCCGTCGGACGCCCGGACGACGAAATTGGCCCGCCCTAGCGAGGCGTCCGACTCGGGATGATCGATCCGCGTGTGCGCTCCGCGGCTCTCCCTGCGCTCGAGCGCCGAGAGCACGACAGCCTCGGCCACGGTGAGCATGGCGTGGAGGTCGATCCAGGTGTGCCACCCGGGGTTGAAGGCGCGTCCTCCGTCGACCGAGCAGGTGTCCAGCGCCCCCCGCAGTCGGTGGATGTCCTCAAGAGCCTCGCGCAGCGCCCCCTCGGTACGGGCGATGCCCACCTTGTCCTGCATGATCTGCTGCAGCTCTTCCTGCACGCCGAACGGATTGCGGCCACCCTCGCGCGCAAACGGAGCCGTCGCGGTTTCGGCGGCGGTGGACAGCTCCGGGGCCGGGATGTCGGCAAGTTCCACTGCCTTCGCCTCTTCCGCGGCCGCCGCGCCGGCGCGCTGACCGAAAACGATGAGGTCCGAGAGCGAGTTCCCGCCCAGCCGATTGCCCCCGTGGAGGCCCGCGGCGACTTCACCAGCCGCGTACAGGCCGGGAACTCGGGTCGCGGCAGTCTCCGGGTGGACCTTCACGCCGCCCATCGCGTAGTGGGTCGTCGGCCCCACCTCCATCGCATCGGTGGTAATGTCGACGCCGGCGAGTTCCTTGAACTGGTGATACATGCTCGGGAGCTTGGTCTTGATGTACTCGGGACTCCGCTTCTCCGAGATATTCAGAAACACGCCGCCGTGCGGGCTCCCGCGCCCGGCCTCGACCTCCGCGACGATCGCCTTTGCCACGACGTCACGGGTGAGCAATTCAGGCGGCCGGCGGTTGGCCACGCGGTCGCCCTCCACCCACCGGTCGGCCTCTTCCTCGCTCTCCGCGTAGTCCCCCTCGAACATCTCGGGAACGTACCGAAACATGAAGCGCTCGCCGTCCCGGTTCGTGAGCACGCCCCCCTCGCCGCGAACGCCTTCGGTAACGAGCGTGCCGCGCACGCTGGGCGGCCACACCATGCCCGTGGGGTGGAACTGAACGAACTCCATCCCCATGAGTTCGGCTCCCGCGTCGTAGGCGAGCGCCACCCCGTCGCCGGTGCACTCCCACGAATTGGACGTCACCTTCCAGGCCTTCCCCAGCCCCCCCGTGGCGAGAATGACCGTCCGCGCCCGGAAGAGCACGAACTCGCCGGTGGGACGCCAGTATGCGAGTGCGCCGGCCACGCGGCCATCCACCACGATGAGCCGGAAGACCGTGCACTCCATGAATACGTCGGCGCCTTCGTGGACGGCGTGGTCCTGGAGCGTCCGGATCATTTCCAGCCCGGTCCGGTCGCCGACATGCGCCAGCCGTCCGTAGGTGTGGCCCCCGAACGGACGCTGGTTCATGCGTCCGTCTGCCGCCCGATCGAAGAGAGCGCCCCAGGCCTCGAGTTCTCTCACGCGATCCGGAGCCTCCCTGGCGTGTGCCTGGGCCATGCGCCAGTCGCACAGACCCTTCCCGCCCCGCATCGTGTCGCGGAAGTGTACCTGCCAGTTGTCCTCGGGACGGTTGTTGCCGAGCGCGGCCGCCATCCCGCCCTCGGCCATGACCGTATGCGCCTTGCCGAGCAGCGACTTGCCGACCAGCCCTACGGACGCGCCCTCTTCGATGGCCGCGATTGCGGCGCGAAGCCCGGCGCCTCCGGCTCCGATCACGAGGACGTCATGTTCGTGACGTTCTGAAATCTCCATGCGGAATCCGCTGTATCTCAGCTGGTCAGAGGAATCGGGGGTCTTCGAACACGCCCATGGCGACCAACCGGATGTACAGGTCCGTAACGCAGACGAAGACGAGGCTCAACCAGGCCCAGCTCATGTGACGCCGGTTGAACCAGCTCACGCCCTTCCACGCCTTGTAACGAGCCTTGCCACCGAGCGCGCACGAGTAGCAATCGACGTTCCCGCCGATCAGATGACGGAGCGAATGGCAGCCGAACCAGTAGCCCGACAGCAGGACGAGGTTGACGACAAGGACGACCGACCCGAGCCCGATGCCGAAGCCGTCCTCGAAGAAGAAGCCGTGGATCGTGTCGTACGTCAGGAAGAGCCAGATGATGATCGAGGCGTACAGGAAGTACCGGTGCAGGTTCTGAAGAACCCACGGAAGCCGGTTCTCGCCCGCATACCTGTCACCGCGGAACTCGCCCACCGCACAGGCCGGCGGGTCGAGGAAGTAGGCGCGGTAGTACGCCTTCCGGTAGTAGTAGCAGGTCCCCCGAAACCCGAGGATCACGCCCATCATCAATATGGCCGGCGAGAACGGCCACCACTCGATGCCGAGCAGGCGGATCTGCTCCGGACAGGTTGCGGCGATGCACGGCGAGTAGAGGGGAGACAGGTAGGGGTCGGCGAAATAGTTGCCGCCCTGCAGGACCGACCAGGTGGCGTAGCCTCCGAAGAGGCCGAGCCCCAGGGCTACGCTCAGGGGTGGTACCCACCAGCGATCCCTGCGGAGGGTCTTGCCGAAACCGCGATCTCGAACCGCGACCGAGCTTTCCATGGTTTCCCGTCGACTCTTCGTGAGGGTGGGGCCGGGTACCGGAAGACGCGGCCAGCCTACCGGGCGTTCAGGACATCGTCAAGCGCCGCTGCCTGGCCACGGACTGCTCAGCCGGACTGCTCCGGGAAGCTCTCCAGGTACTCCTGAACCCGGTTCAGGAAGAACGCCGCCATGGCGCCATCGACGACGCGATGATCGTAGGAGAGGCCGAAATAGGCTCGATTGCGAATCGCGATCACGTCATTGCCCAGTCCATCCTGAACGACGACCGGACGCTTCTCGATCACTCCGGTGCCGAGGATGGCCACCTGTGGCTGGTTGATGATCGGGGTCCCGAACAGGTTCCCGAAAACCCCGACGTTCGTGATCGTGAAGGTCCCGCCCTGGATGTCGTCGAAATCCAGCGCCTTGTTGCGCGCCTTCTCGGCGAGTTCGTTCGAGCGCTGCGCGAGACCGAGCAGGCTGAGTTGATCCGCATCCTTGAGCACGGGCACGATGAGCTCGCGGCCGCTGTTTATCGCCACCGCAATCCCAAGATTGATGTTGCCGTGATACACGATCCGGGATCCGTCGACCGATGAGTTGAGAATCGGGTATTCGCCCAGCGCCTCGATCACGGCACGATAGATGAACGGGCCGTATGTGAGCTTCACGCCCTGATCGGCGAAACGGGGCTTGAGCGAACGCCGGAGTTGAACGATCCGCTCGAAGTCGACCTCGGTCACCGAGGTCACATGCGCGGAGACCCGCTTCGACATGAGCATGTGTTCCATCGTCCGCAGGCGGACTCTGCTCATCTCCTCGACGCGGTCCCGCTCGCGAATCGGCACCGAACCAAGACGGACGTCGAGGGTGGCCCCATGGATCGGAATCCGAAGCGTGCCGGGCGCCGCCGGAGCGGGCGTGGAGGCCGCAGGCAGTGCCGGTTCGGACGCTGTCTCTTCGGGAGCCGGGACGGACGACGGGACGACCGCGGGCGCCGCGGTGGAAGCGGGCGTCGTCGCGGGAGTGGGCGCCGTCTCGGGTCCGCCGGCCGCAATGAACGCCAGAATGTCATCGCGCGTTACACGCCCGGAGGTGCCAGTGCCGGGGACCTGACGAATGTCGACACCGTGCTCGGCGGCGATCTTCCGCACGAGCGGCGTCGATCGAGTCCGTAGCCGTTCGTCGCGACCGGCGGGTGGTTCGTCGCTCGCCCGGGGCGGGGAGACGGACTCCGCCGCCGTTGCTGCCGCTGGGGGCTGGGTCGAGGGTTCGACCGCCGGCGCCACGACCACCGGCGCCACGACCGCCGCGGGTTCCGCCGCCGTCTCGGGTGTCGCAGGTGCCGTGGAAGCGGCTACCGCGGCATCGGTCTCGATGCGGGCAACTACCGTGTTGACCTCAACCGTCTCCCCGCTCTGCACAAGGACTTCGGCGAGCACGCCCGCCGTCGGAGACGGAATGTCCGCGTCCACCTTGTCCGTGGAGATCTCGAACAGGTCCTCGTCACGCTCCACCGCATCACCGACACTCTTGAGCCAGCGGGTCAACGTCCCCTCCGCGATGGACTCTCCCATCTGCGGCATGATGACATCCACTTTGGACATGGTGTTCTTCCCCGGCGTAACGCCGCGTGTGTTCAGTAACTCAGTTGGAGGCGGGCCATCGAGACGACGTCCGCCACCTGGGGTAGATGCGCCTCCTCCAGCTCCGCCGCGTACGGCACCGGTGTGTCGACTGCGGCTACGCGCCGGATCGGGGCGTCAAGCCACTCGAAGGCGCCCTCGCAAACTATCGCCGCCACCTCGCCGCCGAAGCCGCCGAAGCGCGGCGCTTCGTGCAAAAGAAGGAGTCTCCCCGTCTTCTTCACGCTCTCAAGGATTGCCTCCCCATCGAGCGGTTGCAGCGTCCTCAAGTCGATGATCTCGACTTCCACGCCATCCTCCCCCGCCAACTGCTCCGCAGCCTCCTGCGCCGTATGTACCATGGCGCCATACGTGACGAGGGTCAGGTCCGTCCCGGGGCGGTGCGTCCGGGCCTTCCCCAGCGGAGTCAGAAACTCCTCGCCCTCCTCGAGCTCTTCACGGAGTCTCCGGTACAGATACTTGTGCTCGAAGAAAAGAACCGGATCGGGGTCGCGAATCGCGGCCTTCAGCAGCCCTTTCGCATCCCTGACCGTAGCCGGGGCCACCAGCTTGAGGCCCGGCACATTGGCGAAGTACGACTCGACATTCTGCGAGTGAAAGGGCCCTGCGCGCACCCCGGCGCCGCAGGGCCCCCGAATCACCAGCCCGGCCCCGACCCCGGTCCGGTAGCGGACCTTGGCGGCGAAGTTGACGATCACGTTGAACGCCGAGGCGATGAAGTCGATGAACTGCATCTCGCACACCGGCTTCAGGCCCATCTGGGCCGCACCGATCGCCGCGCCGACGATCGCCGCCTCGCTGATCGGCGTGTCGATGACGCGATCCTCTCCGAACTCGGCCAGCAGCCCCTCCGTGATCTTGAAGGCGCCGCCATAGGCCCCGATGTCCTCGCCCATGACAAAGACATCGGCGTCCGCCCGCATCTCCTCGCGGATAGCCTGTCGAATCGCCTCGAGATAGGTAATCATGAGGGGAAGCATAACGGCGCGTAGTCTGCGCCAGCAACGCTCGAGGTTGGCCCTTTACGGGTGCGTAAAGGGCACATCCGTAACGCGGAGGGCGACTCCGGGGTGGTCGATCGAGTCCAGCACCGTGCCGGGGTCGATTTCCCGCCGGACGTACCCCAGGCCGATGGGCCCGAACCGTGGGGAGTGAACCGCGGACGTGACGAGACCGACCGGTCTGGCATTGAGCTTTCCGGAGGGCGCTCGGAGCTCGGCGCCCACCATGTCGGTGGCTTGATCGAGGGCGTCCGGGGTCCAGCGAAGTCCGCGCAGATGACGGTTCACGTGGCCGCGGTAGTGGATACGGGCGACGACCTCCTGGCCGGTGAAGCACCCCTTGGCAAAGCTGATCGCCCGATCATCCTGGCCTGCCTCCTGGGCCAGCCGCTCCGGGCCCAACTCGGATCCAAAGACCGGCAATCCCTGCTCCAGCCGAAGAATCTCCCAATCCGCGTGAGCGGCTACCGCTCCCCCTGCCTGTGTGACGGCGGCCGCCAGTTGTCCGGATAGCTGTTCCGGATCGTGCGCGTCGCCGGCGTGATGCACATACAAGTCGAACCCGGCTACCTCAATGTCCTCCCGGCGAACCACGAGGGCGGGCTGATCCTCAAGCCGCACGGGTGTCGCTTCGAGAGGGGTCAGTTCGCCGGGGCGCCGAAGAAAGACGGCTCCCGTCGCCGATCCCCAGCGCTCGAGCGCGGTGACCGCGAGCGGCCCAATGAGCGCATGCACCGAAACACTGGTCACGTGGTGCTTCGCGAGAATCGGAGGGACGTACTTCCGAAGGTGCTTCGTCAGAGCCGGCAGGGCAGCGCCCGGCGTGTCCAGCCACAGGGTTTCTGTTCCCGCGTCGCGCACGTCCCGTTCAAGATCCGGCGCGGGCAGAATCCGCAGATCGACGACCACCCGCCCCCGGCGATCCAGCAAGAAAGAATAGACCCCCGGCCCCCCCGGAACATCCCTCACATCGTTCGAGGCAAGGCCGTTGATGACCTGCAGCGCTCCGGACCCGGATACGGCGACGACGCGACGGCGCAGGTCGGAGAAGAGTCCGGCGCGGTCGACAGCCGCGCGATACCCCTCAGACACGAAGCTCACCGTCATCGGATGGACGCCTCTCGCCGGGCAGTGTCGTACGGAAAAAAAAGCTCCCGGGCCGAAACCCGGGAGCTCTTACCCAACCTGGCCATCAAGCGGAAATCAAAACATCGCCGATTCTAGTTCGAGCCCGATCCGGCCCATTCGACAATGAACGTCGCGCGTCGGTTCTCGATCCCGCTCTGGCGATCCTCGGCCCCGGTGTCCTGGGTTACGAGGCGGGACTCACCCAGGGCCGCAACGCTGATGTTGTCGGCGTTCATTCCCGCAGTCTGCACGAGATAGTCTCTCACACTCTCGGCCCGCGCCTGAGACAGCCTCATGTTGTACCCATCGGATCCGGCTCTGTCGGCAGAGCCTTCCACCGTGATTCGAGCCTGCGGGAAGGACCCTTGAATCGCCTCCGCGAACGCATCGAGAATCGGACGATCGACGGTCCGCACGTCGGAGCTGTTGAAGTCGAAGTGCACCGGAAGGGAAACAGCGAGCCCCGCCCCGTGCATGTCGTCGTCGCTGACGTGTCCCCCAAACTCCTGCTGGAGACGATCCAGCCGATTCCGAAGCTCCTCAATGTCGCCCTGAAGGGCCTCAACCGCGGCCGCATTCGCGGCGATCTGATTCTCATGATCGGCGAGTTGCCCGTGAACGGGCTCCATGACGCGATCGAGTTCCCACTGGCGTACGAGCTGCATGCAACCCGTAGACAGGAAGGCTAGAGCCACCACAACCATCGGCACCCATACCCTGTTCTGGCGCATCCTGACTTGCTCCTTGCTTTTCTTCAGCTCAAGGGAAGTTGACCCGCAGGCCAACCGAGAACGGGATCTCCATTATGGAGCTGAACCCGTGCACGTTGTTGAGTTCGCCGTACACATGCGTCTCCTCCTCGTCCGTCATGACGTAGCGGAGGTCAGCCTGTGCGAAGAGCGTGACCATCGGGACTCCGCTCTCGGCGTGCCGGGCGAAGTTGAACCCGGCCTTGATGCCGGCGTTACCGGAGAAATACGATCCATTCACCAGCCCGACGGTATGGCGCCCGGGAGCCGGATGGTCCCGCAGCAGGAACGCGTCCGAATTGAGCGTCGACGCGCCCAAGCCGAAATCGACCGCCACCGTGGCGCTCCCCATCGGATCGGTGAGGTGATACTCGATCCCGCCCGTCAGGTGAAAGATCTGAAGGTTCGGGTCGACGGCGCCCTTGGTGCCGAGCATGTCGAGCGCTCCCTCGGCCCGCAGCGCCAGGCGCGGACGCAGGAAGTAGGATGCGGCGCCCGAAAAGGAGGGACCCGACTCGGCGGCATCGGCAATCTCGCCCATGGGGATGGCCATCCCGACGCCGGCCTCGAACGACCAGAACATCGGAGAGTATGGACTCTGGGCCTCGGCCCGGCCCGGCAGAAAAGCGAACGCAGCCATCGCGCCGACTAGCAACACCAGCTTCTTGAACACATCCTTCATATCGACCTCCTGCGTGTTATGAGGCCGCCGAGGAACGCGCGGGCTGTCTGATTCACCACGCAAACCAATGACGAACACCCGGACTGAAACCAACGGCACCCGGCCTCCGATGTCGCTGGATGTATCAAGGCAAGCTAAGCCCGATGTCGAATGGCATGCAAGAGATACAGCGCGCATTCCGGAGCGCCCTGAAGCGTCATCGGGCACGTCGCGTTCCGGCTCCCGAACACGCGAAAGTCCGCGGTTCAGGTACGGGAGAGGTATTCCGCCAGTCCCGCCCCGAAACTGCGGGGACGAAACGCGGGAAAACGGCTGCGGGCGAGGTCCGAGTCGGCGACCCCATCCTGGATCACGAAGTCGACGGCATCGCGTGACAGGATCTGACCGGGGACAAGCTCCGCGACCACGGCCGCGAGCTTTGCGAGCCCCGCGGGGACGTGAAGAATCGCCTTGCGCCGCCCGAGCACCGTCATGGCCGTCCGCACGACATCGTCCAGCGACATGACGTCCGGGCCGCCCGCCTCCAGGGTGAGCCCGTCGCCCGCCGCGCCCAGCGTCGCTTCGCATACGAGATCCGCCAGGTCATCGACGTGAAGCGGCGTGATCCGCCCCGAGCCATCCCCCAGTTGCGGAAAAACGAAGGGAATCGCGCGCAGGAGCGCGATGAAGCGATTGAGGCTCCGATCCTCGGGTCCGTACACCCATGAAGGTCGGACGATGACGTAGTCCAGGCCTGAGTCCCGCACGGACGCCTCCGCCAGCCCCTTCGCGCGATACCAGCTACGCGCGGCGTGGGGATCGGCTCCGACGCCGGATACGTAAACCAGCTTGCGCACACCCGCTCGAACGGCGGCCTCCACGAGAGCGGCGGTGCCGCGGGCGTCGACCTCGATGAAGGTCCGGCCGCGGGCTGGCGCTTCTACCGGATATCCGGGGAACTGCACGGACAGGATGGCCGTGTCCACGGCGTGCAGCGCAGGCGCTAGCGTGCCCGGCCGGCGCACGTCCGCCTCCACGAATTCCGCCGGGAGCGCCAGGCGCGAGGCTCTGCCGGGATTCCGCGTCAGCACGGCAACCCGCGACCCGCGATGGTGCAGCCCACGGACAAAGGCACGTCCGAGGAAGCCGGTCCCGCCCGCGACGAGTACCCGGGTCATCGGATCCTCGCCTGACTGGCGCCGCGGCGGACAAGACCTGAACATCTGCGCATGACGTTCGACATCGTTTTCGTGTTCGGTCTCACCTTGGCGGCGCTCGTCCTGTTCGCCCTCGACCGGGTTCGGGTGGACCAGGTCGCTTTGGCGATCCCGGTCGTCCTCCTCCTAGGCGGCATCCTCACGCCGACTGAAGCTGTATCGGGTCTGTCCAGCCGCGCGACCGTGACGGTCGGCTCGATGCTCGTGCTCGGCCTGGGGCTCCGCAAGACCGGTCTCGTGTCCGCCATCGGGGCTTGGGCGCGAACCGCTCCCCTGGGCGGAAAATACGCGCGCATGTTCGCGCTCTGCCTCATCTGTGCGTTCCTCTCCCCGTTTCTCATGACCACCGCCGTGGTGCTGGTCTTCCTGCCCGTCTTCGTCGCGCTCGCCGAGCAGGCCGAGGAGCCGGCCTCGAGGTATCTCATGCCGCTCTCCTTCGTCTCGATTCTCGGGGGCACGGTCACCCTGATGGGGACCACCACCAACCTGGTCGTGCACGGGGAGGCGATGAAGCGAGGGTTCGACGACCTCGGCATGTTCTCGATCACCCCGCTGGGCCTGATCTGTCTCGCCGTGGGCCTGCTGTATCTCTTCACCGCCGGCCGGGTATTGCTGCCGCGGCGCTTTCGACCGCCGGACCTGTCCGCCAAGTACGATGTCCGCCGCTTCGTGACGGAACTGCACGTCCCCGAAGACTCGCCGGCGAACGGCCGCTCGCTGGCCCAACTGGGGTGGGGCGAACGCTACGGCGTCACCGTGCTCGACATCGAACGGGGCGACCAGGAGATCACCGCGCCACACGGAGATCGGCATATACGGCCGGGGGACATCCTCTACGTGCAGGGATCCGCCGAGCGTCTCCTGGAACTTGCGCGCCGACAGCGACTAAAGACCCCGAGGGAACGCAAGGAGCACAAGCTCGACGTGGCGGGCGGGCGCGGCCGGCTGGTCGAGGTCCTCGTGGCGCCGGGCTCGCATCTCGTAGGCCGAACTCTTCGCGCTCTGAACTTCGGGCAACGCTACGATGCGACGGTGATCGCCATACAGCAGCACGGTGTCACCGTACAGGAAAGGCTGGCGGAACTCTCGTTCCGGGTTGGCGATCTGCTCCTTGTACGCGGGACCACGAGCGCACTTCAGCGCCTCGCCGACGATCCAGGGTTCGTCCCCATGGCCGAAGTGAAGGCGGAGACCGGGAAGAGGCCACGGGCCCGCGTTGCAGCAGCGATCATGGCCGGCGTCGTGCTCAGCGCCAGCTTCGGGGTGCTCGACATAATGACGGCCGCACTCACCGGCGTGATCCTGATGGTCTTCACGCGCTGCGTGCACGTCGAGGAGATCTACGGTGAGGTGGAATGGCTGGTCATCTTCGTGTTGGCCGGACTGATTCCGCTCGGCGTGGCGCTCGAGACCACCGGGGCGGCGGAGTTGCTCGCGTCCTGGGTGGTGACCCTCACGTCGCCGCTGGGGGAGATCGGGCTGATCGCGGCCTTCTATCTGATGACAGCGGTCATGACCGCCGTCGTATCCAACGCGGCCACCGCCGTGATGCTCACCCCGGTCGCGATCATTGCGGCCACGCAGGGCGGCCTGAACCCCTACGCGCTGCTCGTCGCCGTCATGTTCGGGGCGTCGGCCTCCTTCGTCACGCCCTTCGGTTACCAAACCAACGTCATGATCTACGGGCCGGGCGGATATCGCTTCATGGACTTTGTGAAGGTGGGCGGCCCGCTCAACCTCCTGCTGCTCGTCACTGCGACGATCTTCATCCCGATCTTCTGGCCCAGCTGACACCAGGGGCGGAGTTACCGATATGCTTGAACATCTGCTTGAGACCGAGGTGGCCCGGCGGTCGCCGACCGTGCGCCTCCAGGGCCGGGTTCTCTTCCTCACCGAAGACCCGCACCTCATCCGCCGGCAGCTCGCGGGTGAGGACCTCGACTGGGACCCGTCCATCCCCCTGCGCGACGATATATCGACCGACGAAATCACACCGGGCTGGGTCTGCTACCACTTCGACGAGAAGCTGGGCGAATACCCGTACGTGGGCCTCCTCTGCGGCGACGAGCACCCGGTCGGCCGCAACGATATCCGGAACGGCGGCTTCGTGTGTTCCGTGTCCGGGAAACGGCGCGGGAAAGGGTCGAGCCGGGAGGCTTCGCCGTATGCCGAGCGCGCTGCAGGCCTCCGGGTCGTGATCGGGGAGAACATCGAGCGCATCTACGGAGAGAACTGCGCCAACATCGGCCTCCTCGCCTCGACGGATTTCTCTTTGATCGAGAAGATCCGGAGGGGGGAGGAAATCCCGCTCGACGCGTTCATCGGAGACGCGGGCCGCATCCAGCGCGACATTATCGAGTACGGGGGGTTACTCGATTACGCCGTGGCTCGATTGAAGGGACTCGTCGCCCTTCCGGACATCACGACGGCAGCCGACCGGCCGCAGACGATCGCGGAGAAGATCATGGCCCGACACTGGGTCGCGGACGCGGCTTCCGGCGCGCTGGGCGTTCCGGCCGTGCGACCCGGGGACACAGGATTCGTCCGCGCCGATCTTCGCTTCTCGCACGAGTACGTGACCCCCATGGCCTCGACCTTCTGGGAGGAGTTCGCGGGCGATGCGGGTCTGAACCACACCGAGTCCATCGTCTTCTTCCGTGATCACCTCGCGTTTCTCGATGAGGTGATCACGGAGGAGAGGAAGGCGGCCGGCCTGCTCGATGCGGCCCATGCGCTGCACGACCGCCAGCGGGAGTTCGCCGCCGCGAAGGGCGTGCGCCTGCACGGCGAGCTGCCGGACCGTACGGGGAGCGAGGGGATCTGCCACATCATGGTGCAGGACCGCTACGCGCTCCCGGGCCAGATCATCATCGGTAGCGACTCGCATACTCCGCACTCCGGTGCCCTGGGATGCGTGGCGTTTGGTGTGGGGACCTCGGCGGTCGTGAACGCCTGGGCGACGCGCGATGTCCGGCTCGAAGTGCCCGAGTCGATCCGGGTCGACATCTCGGGCGCGCCGCCGGCCGGCGTCGTGGCGAAGGATCTGATTCTCGAATTACTCCGGCACCCGACCGTCAAGAGCGGCGAGGCCATCGGGCGCATCATCGAGTTCAGCGGGGAGGCGATCAAGGCCCTGTCGATCGACGAACGGGCGACGCTTACGAACATGGCCGCGGAAGTGGGGGGGTTCACGGGCATCATCGCGCCGGACGAGAAGGCCGTGGAGTGGATCGCGGGACGGCGCGGCATGCCGGAGGCGGAGCTTCGGGCCATGTGTGAGGGGCTGTACAGCGACCCGGAAGCGGACTACGCGGCGACGATCGAGATGGACGCGGGCGCGATCGAACCGATGGTCGCGACCCCCGGCGATCCCGGGAACGGCGTGCCGGTCTCGACCCTGGGCGGAAACGTGAGCGTGGATACGGTCTTCGTCGGCTCGTGCACGGGGGCGAAGCGCGCGGACTTCGAGATGTATGCGGCGGTGGCACGGGAAGCTGTGGCGGCGGGGAAGCATGTGCCCGCATCCGTCCGCGCGTATGCCCAGTACGGCTCCATCGATGTAGAGGCGTGGAGCCGCGAACGGGGCCACGACCAGGCCCTCCGCGATGCGGGCTTCGACGTGCTCGCTCCCGGCTGCGGAGCCTGCATCAACGCGGGGCCCGGCGTCTCGACGACGGCGGAGCAGGTCACGATCAGCTCGATCAATCGGAACTTCCCGGGCCGCAGCGGTCCTGGTCAGGTCTATCTGGCGAGTCCGTTGACGTGCGTGGCCTCGGCGATCGAGGGAAGGATCGTGGCGTACGGGGACCAGGCCTGGAGCGGCCTGAATTAGACGGGTTCGACCCTCACGGGGCAGACCTTCAACTCCGCCGTATGCGTGATGGGATCGTAGCCGCCCCCGGTCAGGAAGTTGACCGGTACGTCGTTGAAGCTGAACGAAGCGAACACCGTGCCCGGAGGAGAGCGGTCGTTCGATTCGATCTTGATCCTCACCTCGCCGCGGGGGCTTGAGAGCCTCGCCCAGCCGCCATCCCGCAGACCCCACTTCGATACGTCCACCGGGTTCATCTCGAGGCGCTCCTCCGACGCCAGGTAATCGATCCCGGCAGAGCGACCCGTCTGCGTACGGGTGTGGTAGGAGGGCAACCGGCGTCCGGTCGTGAGCCAGACGGGGTACTCGTCGGAGATCGTCTCGGCCGGGTCGCGGTATCGGATCAGCTGGAAGATCCCGCGCCCGTTCTCGAACTCGCCCTCATGGAGGATGGGCGTGCCCGGGTGCCCCTCCTCTGGCACCGGCCAGTGATATTCGCCGTGCTCGATGCGATCCCAATCGATGCCGGCGTAGATCGGCGAGAGCGAGCAGAGTTCATTGAACACTTCCTTCGCAGACTCGAACTCGAACCCCTCAAGCCCCATGCGCTGCGCGATCCGCGACACGCACCACCAGTCCGGCTTTGCTTCGCCGGGCGGGTCGACGGCCTTCCGGAGGCGCTGCACGCGCCGCTCCGTGTTCGAGCACACGCCGTCGGTCTCCGCCCAGGCCGTGGCCGGGAGCACGACATCGGCCAATTCCGCCGTCTCGGTGAGGAAGATGTCGATGACCACGAGGTGGTCGAGGCTTTTGAGCGCGTGTTCGCAGTGCTCCCGGTCGGGATCCGTCACGACCGTGTTCTCGCCGTTGATGATCATGGCGCGGATGCGGTCGCCGCACATGTCGAGCGCCGTGACCTTCGTGGGCCCGAGTTCGAGGTCCACCTCCCGGCCGTAGGCGGCGGCGAACTTCGCCTGATAGGCCGGGTCGAGTACGTCCTGGAAGCCGGGATAGTTGTTCGGCAGCGCCCCGCAGTCTCCCGCGCCCTGGATGTTGTTCTGGCCGCGCATCGGGTTGATCCCCGTGCCCTCGCGCCCGACGTGGCCGGTCATGAGGGCGAGATTGCAGAGGCTCTGCACGTTGTCCACACCGCAGATGTGCTCCGTGATCCCGAGCGTGTAGTAGATCGCTCCGCGTTCGGCTTTCGCATACCAGCGCGCCGCCTCCGCGATCAATTTCGCGTCCACCCCGCTGATGGATTCGGCCCATTCCGGCGGGTACTCCAAAACGTGCTCCATGAAGTCCCGGCCTTCCGTCGTGCGGTCGGCCACGAACCCCTCGTCCATCAGCCCCTCGCGCACGATCACGTGGGCCATGCCGAGCAGGAGCGCGACGTCCGACCCGACACGGAGCGGCAGGTAGATGTCGGCCATCTCGGCCAGCGGAATCCGCCTCGGATCGGCGACGATGAGCTTGGCACCCCGGGCCACCGCGCGCTTGATGCGGGTGGCCGCGACGGGGTGGCACTCGGTCATGTTGGTCCCGATGCAGAAGATCACATCGGGCTTGTCCATGTCCCGGAGTGGATTCGACATCGCCCCTCGTCCGATAGAGGCCGCCAGACCGGCGACCGTGGGGGCGTGTCAAGCACGGCTACAGTTGTCGATCTGATTCGTGCCAAAGGCGCCCCGGATGAAGCGCTGCATCATGTACGCCGCTTCGTGCGGCGCACGTCCGGAGGCGACGCCGTACACGGAGTGTCTGCCGTGATCCTCCACGGCCGCCGTGAAACCCGCCGCTGCGCGGTCGAGGGCCGTATCCCAGTCCGTCTCGTGAAGTTCGCCGTCCTCGCCCCGCACCAGCGGGTGGGCGAGCCGGTCGGGATGCTGCACGAAGTCGAACGCGAACTGTCCCTTCACGCAGAGCGCGCCTTCGTTGGCGGGTCCATCCATCGCCGGCTGGACGCCGATCAGCTTGTCCCCGCGCGACATGAGGTCGACGGAACAACCGACCCCGCAGTACGGGCACACGGTTCGCGTCTTCTCGGTCTCCCCGGGGACCTCCGCGTTCGCGAGCGCCTTGATGTCCGCGAGCGCGCCGGTCGGGCACGTCTGGATGCACTGACCGCAGAACGTACACGCGGAATCATTGAGCAGTCCCTCGAACTCCGTCGTGATCTGCGTCTCGAAGCCGCGATTCATGACCGAGATCGCGTAGTCGCCCTCCTGCTCCGCGCAGACCCGCACGCACCGGTAGCAGGAGATGCAGTTCTCGTAGTCGCGAAGGATGAACGGGTTGTCGTCGTCCGGCCGGCTGCGGCCCGAGATCGCTCCGGCGAAGCGGCCCGTGCGGGCTCCATAGCGGTCCAGGAGGACGGCCATCTCCTGCGAAGCGTACCCGGAGAGGGCGTCGACATCCGTGTCCCGATTCTCGGACGCGACCATTTCCATCAGGATACGGCGGTGCATGTCTAGCCGCGCAGAGCGCGTCGTGATCCGCATGCCGGGCGCTGCCTTCGTGGTGCAGGAAGCCACGGGGTTGCGGGCGCCCTCGAGTTCGACGATGCAAAGCCGGCACCCGCCGAAGGCTTCCAGACGCGGATCGTAACAGAGCGTCGGGATCTCCTTGCGGTGGCGCTCCGAAACCTCGTATACGCTCTCGCCACGACGCACGCCCACCTTCGCGCCGTCGAGGGCGATCTCGAAATCGAAGCCGGTGCCGTTGCCCGAACTGTCGCTCATCCAACCTCCAGGGGCCCAAAGACCCCGCACCGCTGGAAAATACCGGGCCGATTAAAATGACCCGCCAGGCCCGTTACGACAAATCGCCGGTGCCGGGGGTCCCGCGGACCCTCGCTCTCAGGCGGAGCCGGCGACGTGATTCGAAACGCGATCGGGAAAGTAGCGGAGAAGGCTTTCGGTGATGAGGGGGGCCGCCTGTCCCAGCCCGCAGGCGCTCGTCTGCATCATCGTGTCGCCGAGATCGTGGACCTCGTCGATCCACGCCCCGACGTCCGCCGGGCCGTCGCCGTGCAGGCGCTCGGTGAGACGCTGGGTACCGATGCGGCACGGGAAGCACTTGCCGCAGGATTCCTCGGCGAAGAACTCCATCGCGGAATGCGAGACTTCGATCATGTCCCGCGAGTCGTCGAAGACCATGATGCCGCCCGCGCCAAGGAATGACCCCTTCGAGCGGATGTCGGGCTCGTACAGCGTGACTTCGAGATCCTCGCCCGCGAGGAAGCCGCCCGAGAGCCCCGCCATCGTGACCGCCTGGATCTTCCGCCCGCCCGGAACCCCGCCGGCCCAGTCATCGATCAACGTCAACAGGGGGAAACCCATCGGTACTTCGTAGTTGCCGGGGCGTGCTACGTCCCCGGAGAGCGAGATTACCTTCGTGCCCGCGTGATCGCCGATCCCGAGTCCGCGATACCAGTCGGCGCCGTGCACGAGGATGTGGGGTACGGAAGCCAGCGTCTCGACGTTGTTCACGACCGTGGGAAGGTCCTCGTAGCCGTGCGTCACCGGGAAGGGCGGCCGGTTGCGGGGGAAGGGGTGCTTGCCTTCGAGACTGTTGAGAAGCGAGGTCTCCTCCCCGCAGATGTACGCCCCGGCGCCGCGCCGCACCCAGAGGTCGAACGGTCGGCCGGGCCCGAAGGCTTCCGGCCCCAGCAGCCCGTCGCCGCGGGCTTCGTCCAGAGCCGTCTCCAGAATGCGCAGCGTGTCCGGATACTCGTAGCGGAGGTAGATGAACCCGCGCGTTGCGCCGGTCGCGAAGCCGGCGGTGATCATCCCCTCGATGACCGCGTGCGGATCGTAGTCCATCAGGGCGCGGTCCTTGAAGCAGCCCGGCTCCCCCTCGTCGGCGTTGCAGACGATGGTCTTCGGCTCTCCGGCAGCCTCCGCCACGGCCCGCCATTTCCGTCCGGTGGGGAAGCCTGCGCCGCCCCGCCCGGCCAGGCCGCTCGCGTCGATCATGTCGAGCAGGGCCTCGGGCTCCCGCTCGAGCGCGTCCGCCAGGCCCGCGTAGCCTCCGGTCGCCCGATAACCCTCAAGCATCGCGCGTCCGGGGGATCGAATGTGCGCGAAGACGCACTCTTCAATGCCGTCAGGCGCCGCGGGCGGAAGAGGAGAAGGTCGAGAAGAGAGTTCGGCGGCCGTCGCTCCGCAGAGAACCCGGTCCCGGTCCAGGACCGGAATCGGCTCGTCGCACCGGCCCGGGCACGGCATCGCCTTCGAATTCGGCAGCCCCGCCAGAAGCTCGTTTGCTCCGAGCAGCGCGCAGATCGGTCCCGTGCAGACGCGGGCGCGGGAGTAACCCTCCGGGTCGCGGGAAAAGTGGTGGTAGAACGTCACGGTCCCGAACAGGTCCGCGATCGGGATCCGCAGATCGTCGGAGATGGCTCGCAGCGCTTCCTCGGAGAGGAACCCATCCCTCTCGTGGAATTCGTGCAGCAGGGGAAGCAGGGGCGCCGGCTCGTCCCGCCATTTCGCGAGGAGCTCCGCGTCCGAAGGCGTGTTCATGCCGTCATAGTTACCCGACAAGCCGCAAGGCGGCAAACGACTTGGATCCCCGCGCCGTGACCATGCCGGGAACGGTTGCGTCGACGCCGTCAGCGTTGACACCGTAGCTTCGCCCTATGATCACACCGCGCAGGAACACGGCCCGCGTCGAGATCGATCGCGTCTCCGAGGCATCGAGCCGAAGACGGCGTGACGCCGTGGCCGTCGAGGAGCCGCTCGAAATCCGGATCGCGACCGTTGCGGGCGAGGAACACCAGGTGGCCGTGACGATGCGCACGCCGGGGGATGATTTCGACCTCACGGCCGGGTTCCTCTTCTCGGAGGGGCTGCTGTCACACCGCTCGGATGTGGCCGACCTGCGGTACTGCGTCGATGTCGAGACGCAGGAATACAACATCATGACGGTATACCTGAGCGAAGCGGCCCGCTTCGACCCGGCGGAGCTGACCCGGAACTTCTACACCACTTCCAGCTGCGGCGTTTGCGGAAAAGCTTCGCTCGAGGCGATCGAGATTCAGGGTTGCGCCCCCATCCCGGCCGAGGGCCCGATCGTGCCCGCCGAGATGGTGCGGTCCCTGCCGGAGGCGCTTCGCAGCCGACAGCCCGTATTCGAGCGCACGGGCGGCCTGCACGCGGCGGGTGTGTTCGACCTCGGCGGTCAGCTGCAACTGCTCCGCGAGGATGTCGGACGCCACAACGCGCTGGACAAGGTGATCGGCGAGCGATTTCTGGGCGGGGAACTCCCTCTGGGCGAGTCCGTGCTCGCGGTGAGCGGGCGCGCTTCGTTCGAGATCATGCAGAAGGCGCTCGCCGCCGGCATTCCGATCGTGGTCGCCGTCGGCGCGCCGTCCAGCCTCGCGGTGGACGTGGCGAGGGAGTTCGGGATGACGCTCATCGGCTTCGCGAAGCCGGTGGGCTTCAACATCTACACGGGCCGCCACCGCATCGGCTGAAGCGACGAACGCCGGCATGGCGCCGGCGAGGGTCAGCGTCTCCAGGCCTCCCGCCCGGGAAGGCCGCGACTCACCAGCACTTCGACGTCCGGATCGGAGAGCAGTGCGACGGCGGACGCCGACGCGAGGCTGCCCGTGAGTGCGCCACGCAGGATTCCCCGCACCCGGCCGCTGGACCGGTCACGGACGATGGCCATGGAGGCACCCGTTTCCGGGTCCAGCGTGGCCGTGCCGCCGGGCCCCGAGAGCGTCACCTTCACGAGGCCGTCGCCCCACTGCGGCTCGACCGGGAGAGTGAACGCGAACCGCGATCCGCCCTCGCCGTGGGCCACCTCCGGCATCTCGAAGCTCGTCGAGAACAGCACCCGACCGTCCCCCGCCGTGCCCGTGAGTTCGTAGTCGCCATCCGAGCGGGGCCCGGAAGCAGCCGCATCGACGACGAACGATGGTTCGAGGAACGGCGCTCCGTCCGACCCGATCCCTCCCCACAGCAGCAGCGTTCGGGTCCGGGCCCCCGCCGCCCCTGCCGAGGCGCGTTCGTAGTAACGTCGGAACTGCGCCGCGTGCGTGAAGAAGTAATCGCTGATCCAGTTCGGGTTGCAGTATCCCATCAGGTCCGGGACAGTCGGGTCGACCAGCTCCCGCCGCTCGAAGTCGTACCCCCAGGCGCCGCTCGCTCCCCCCGCGTGCGGGAACGTGGGATCGGGGCCGCCGGCGCCCCCGCAGGGCGCGTGCCGGAGGCTCATGTTGTGGCCCAGTTCATGCGCGAAGGTCTTCGGGTTCGGCGCGGAGAAGCTGACGGGGAAGCCATTGTACGCCACGCCCACCGAGACGGATGGCTCCGCCATCGTGCCCTTGTAATAGCCGGTCGCTCCCTCCAGGCGCCGGATCACAGCTGTTTCTACCACCAGGTCGAGGGTACTCCGGCTGTCCGTTACGACGGGATCGTGCAGCGTGATCTTGAGCTCCCCGACCGGCAGCAGCGACCCCACCAGCGCAAGGAGCTCGTGGTCCGGCGAGAGCCCCTCGGTAATGTCGAGGATCGACGAGTCCGGCACCACACTCCACAGCATCGGAACCACCGTTAGATCGAGCCGAGGCATCATGAGTACGTCGATCCGGGAACGCCCCTCGGCTGGGAGGCGCTTCGGCACGCCGAGCCCGGGATCCAGCGCTCCCTCCGGGTCGATCTCGACGACCATCTCCAGTCCCGGCTGGATGACCCAACCGGGCACTTCCTGGTTCGAGGACAGGTCGAGCGAGCTCTCATCCACCGCAGATGGAATCTCCGCCGTCCCGGCTTCGATGTCCAACCGATGCACTTCCTCGCCGCCGTGGTAGAATCGCGCGCGAACCGGCGGAATCGTTGCGCCACCGGCACCAGGTACGGCCACGAAGACCCGCAGGAGGGCGGCTTCATCGGCGATCAACGGGACCGGGTGCTCAAGGGACTGAATTGCCTGAACCAGGTACGCCGCCGACTCGGTCCCTCCACCCTCCACGCACCGTGCCACGCGACGCTGCGGGATGCGCTCGAGCCACCCGATCAAATCGGGGTCCGGCGGAGCGCACAGGTCTGTGCCGCCAGCATGGAAGACGCCGAACGGATCAAGGCGCGCCAGAGACACGGGAATCGGACCGGCAAGCGACGGGTTGTCGGTCAGGTCCACCGTGCCGAGGTGCCGACAGACCCGCGAATTCGCCGGGGAGCGGACCGGACAACCGATTTGCAGACAGGTCCAGCCTGGTGAGGGAAGCGAGCGAGCCCAGTTGGGGCGGGATCGGACCCGTCAACGCATTGGACCCGAGATAGAGGGTCTCGAGTTCGGGGAGATCGCCCAGTTCGGGCGGGATCGGGCCGGACAGGTCGTTGTATGAGAGTACCAAGTCGGAGAGGCTGCCGAGACTGGCGAGTTCGGACGGGATCGGGCCGGAGAGCTCATTGCTGTTTAGCCGAAGGCGGGCAAGGCTTGTCAGATCACTCAGTTCGGAGGGAATCGGGCCGGAGAGGTCGTTAGATGAGAGTTCCAGGTCGGAGAGGTTGCCGAGACTGGCGAGGGCGGTGGGGATGGGGCCGGACAGGTCGTTACCGGCAAGCGACAGCACCCGGAGACTTGCGAGGCGGCCCAATTCGGCGGGGATGGGACCCGTGAGATCGTTGTACCCGATCCCGAGCCAGCTCAGGGATGAGAGGTCGCCGAGAGCCGCCGGAATCGAACCCGTCAACCGGTTCGAGATGAGGTTGAGCGTTCTGAGGTCTCCGAGATTCCCGATTTCGGACGGTATGGGGCCCTCCAGCAGATTCTGGTCCAGCGCCAGCTGTTGTAGCAGGGCGAGGTTGCCGAGTTCCGGGGGGATCTCTCCTTCCAGCCCGTTACCGGCGAGGCGCAGGCCGCGAAGACCGGTGAGACCACCGAGTGTAGCGGGGATGGAGCCGCGCAGCTCGTTGTCCGGCAGGTCCAGAAAAAAGAGCGCGGAGAAGCTGCCGAGCTCCTCGGGGATTCTCCCGGCCAGGCCGTTGTTGCGGAGGTTCAGCTGCAGCACCACGCCGGTTGACGCCATGCCAAGTGCTCAGCGGCTCGTTCGTCAGCCAGCGCGATCACCTTCTTGCATCCGCGTTGACGCCATGCCAAGTGCTCAGCGGCTCGTTTTTCGCTTCGCTTCCAATTCGGGCCATCCGTGGCGTAGTAGAGCGTCTCCAGAATCTCCCGGTCCGTGAGGGAGCACTGCAGGCCCGAGCCGGCGTGGGATGCAAGGCCCGACAACCAGTCGCGGAAGCGTTCTTCGTCGAGCGCACACAGTTCGGTGTCGGCGTAATGGAACTCGCGTAACGGGAGCTTCGCGAGCGCGAGGGGAAGCGGCCCCCTCAGCGCGTTGCTGCCGATCCGCAGTTCCGTGAGCCGGGTCAGCTGCTCCAGGGAGCCCGGGAGGCGCCCCACGAGGCCGTTGCCGGCCAGGTCGAGGGCGACCGCGCGACCCAGGGAGTCGGCACGGACACCCTAGCCAGGTCTCGAGCGCGACACCCGTCCCCCAGCCGCTGGAACGAATCCAATTCTCGCCGCCGGTGGCCCGATACAGCCCGGTCAGCACCGCCACGTCCGTCCGGTTGCAGGACCCCTCGAATTCGGCGATTCGGATGTTCTCCAGCCAGCGCGCGAAGGCCGCCGTGCCGGGGACGCAGACGGGCGTCCGCAACGCGGCGATTTCCTTCAGGCGTTCGAGGCGCAGAAAAGTCTGGGGGATGGGGCCCGCGATGTCGGTCCAATAGACGACGAACTTCTCCAGGCGGTCGAGATTCGCCAGTTCCCCCGGGATACCGCCGCTCAGCGGATTCCTGTAGATGTGGAGTTCCCTGAGCCTGGAGAGCTTCCCGAGTTCCGAGGGCAGGGGGCCGGTCAACCGGTTGATGCCGAGGCCCAGAACCTCGAGGCGCGCCAGCGTGCCGAGTTCGGACGGGATCGTACCGTTCAGGCTGTTGCGGATCAGGTTCAACTCCGTGAGCCGCGTGAGGTGGCTCAGTGCGGCGGGTATCGGACCCACGAGGTTGTTGGCCTCGAGGTCCAGTTCGGTGACGCGCCCTTCATCGTTGACGCCGACGCCATACCAGTCCGCGAGCGGGAGGTCCGCCAACCAGTTGTCGTCGTGGATCCAGCCCGCTCCGTCCGTGACCTCGTATAGCGTCGTGAGGACGAGTCGGTCCGCATCCGCGCCTGACAGCACCTCCACGCCCGCATCAGCCGAGGCCGGGCCGGACGTGGCGTGGACCGTCGCCGTCCCAACGCCGACGCCGATGAGGAGCCCCGTCGCGTCCACGGTCGCGATCGCTTCATCCGTAGAACGCCAGGCCAGACGGGGGTCGGTCACCGGGTGACCGTTGGCATCCGAGGCTTCCACCGCCAAGCGGAGCGAGTCGTCGAGCGCCAGGCGAATGGAGGAAGGCGACACTGCCAGATCGACCACGACCTGATCCACCGTCACGGTAGCGGCGCCTGAGGCCGCTTCCGCCGTGGCAATGATGGTGACCCTGCCGTTAGCGACCGCCGTCGCGAGGCCCGCGGCGTCGACGGTTGCCACGGAGGGGTCGCCGCTCTCCAACGTCACCGCGGCGCCGCTCACGACCTGACCGTTCTGGTCTCGCACCTCAGTGACGAAGCGAGCCGTATCTCCGAGCGCCTCGAAGCGCAGGTCGGACGGGCTGATTGAAAGCGACGCAGGTCGGACCGGCTCCAGAGGTGGCGGGGGTGGAGGAGGAGCGGTCGTAGCCTCCCCGCACGACAGCAGCGCGATCGCCGAAACAAGGACTGCGACGGTCCGGGGCCGGCGGCACGGCCGCTGCCCAGCCGTCGTGCCTGACGATACGCGGCTCCTCGAATAATGCATATTCGACCCCGCGTTCCAGTTCGTCACGACACACGCAACCTTAATCCATACAGGGGGTTGCGATCACTCCATACGTTGCATGGAATCGTATTGGCCCGGGGTACGCGGGAGCGCCCCTCAAACGAAGGGGCACGCGTCGGCGAGATGCAGGGAGCCGCTCAGGGGGGCAGCGTTCTCCCGACCTTCAGCGCGAGATCGACAGCCGACTTCCTCCAGCCCGTCAGCGTCGATCTGCGGTAGGCGTCGGCCGTGCGCTTCACCCCCTCACTCATCGTCGGATAGGGATGGACCAGCGACGCGAGCGTCCCGAGCTTCACTCCCGCCTTCATGGCGAGCGAGATCTCCGCGATCATCGTCCCCGCGCCCGACGCGAGGATGTGTCCTCCGAGGATCGCACCGCCCTTTCCGACGACGATCTTCACGCGGCCCACGGCGGCGCGCTCCGCGATCGCGCGGTCCAGGTTCCCGATGTCGTAGACGTGCGCGGAGACTGCGGATCCGTGGCGATCCACGGCCTCGGCTTCGGTGAGGCCTACGTGCGCGAGTTCGGGCTCGGTGTAGGTGCACCACGGGATCACGCCGTAGTCGATGTTCGCGCGCACGGGGAAGAGCGCGTTCTGTACGACGGTGCGCGCTTCGTGGTCGGCGACGTGCGTGAACAGGAAGCCGCCGATCACGTCGCCGGCGGCGAAGATGTGCTTCCGGGACGTCCGCAACTTCGAGTCGACCGTGACCCAGCCCTTCGAGGTCTCCACGCCCGCCGCGTCCAGCCCCATGGCCTCCGTGTTCGGCGCCCGCCCGGCGGCGACGAGAACCTCATCCACCTCGAACGTCTCGGCCGCGTCCGCCTCGCCGTTCCCCGCCCCCTCGCGGGCGGGCGCGATGGTGACGCGCCGCCGGTCTCCCACCCGGGCGACGCGCGTCACGACGTGGCCGGTCCGGATCTCGATGCCCTCGCCGCGAAGCCTGCTCGTCAGCAACTCCGCGAGCTCGGGCTCTTCACGCAACATGAGCCGATCGAGCATTTCGACGACCGTGACCTCGGCCCCCAGCCGCCGGAACGCCTGTGCAAGCTCGACGCCGATCGGGCCGCCTCCCACGACGGCCAGCGAGCCTGGAATCGTGTCGCGGTCGAAGGCCTCCGCGTGGGTGAAGTAGCCCGCCTCCTCCAGCCCCGGAATCGGGGGCACGGCGGCGCGCGAACCGGTGGCGACGACGAAACGTCGCGCGCGGAGGCTGCGACCGTTCACCTCCACCTCGTGCGGCGATACGAAGCGGGCCGCTCCCTCGACCACGTCCACGCCCATGGCGCGAAAACGCTCCGGGTCATCATGCGGCTCGATCTCCGCCCGAGCGTCACGGACGCTGGCGAGCACCTCCGCGCCCTCGATCTGCGGCTGGACGGACGGCAGCCCGTGCGCGCCCGCGTCACGAAAATGATGGGCGACTCTCGCCGAGCTGATCAGGGCCTTGGAGGGCACGCATCCGGTCCACAGACAGTCACCCCCCAGGCGGTCGCGCTCGATCAGGGCCACGCGCGCACCCAGCCCCGCGCTCCCCGCAGCGGTTACGAGACCGGCGGTGCCTCCGCCGATGGCGACGATGTCGAACATCTGGTCTCGAGCCACGTTGCTGCTCCCTGTAGAGGTTTCTCCGCGAACTCTCCTCCACTGTACACCCGCCGCGGGGAAACCGTGCCGATCATGGCCGATTTTCCTTGCCGGGTGTCCCGATTCAGGCTTAGCTTCGCTTCGTGCAGAATCCTACATCCCAAGCTGCGGTGTCCCGGTCGGGCTCAACGAAAAGCCGCGTCCAGCCGCCTCCGATCCTTGACAAGTGTCGTGAACTAGCGACCGTGAACGGCCTCCGCGAGGCCGGCCTCTATCCGTACTTCATGCCCATAGAGGCCTCGCACGACACTTGGGTCGTCATCGAGGGCGCCCGCAAGATCATGGTGGGCTCCAACAATTACATGGGGCTCACGCACGATCCGCGCGTCCTCGAGGCGGCCCGCGAGGCCCTCAACAAGTTCGGCAGCGGCAATACGGGCAGCCGCTTCCTCAACGGCAACCTCACCCTTCATGAGCAACTCGAGGCCGAGCTGGCCGACTTCACCGGCATGGAGGCCGCGCTCGTCTTCTCGACCGGCTACCAGACCAATCTGGGCACGCTGGGCGCGTTGATCGGCCGCGCCGACACCGTTTACATCGACAAGCTGGACCATGCCAGCCTCCAGGACGGCGTACGCATGGGGCTCGGCCGCACGCGGCGCTTCAACCACAACGACTTCGCGACTCTGCGCCGCATGCTCGAGGCCGAGAACCCCTCCCGCGGCAAGCTCATCGCGGTGGACGGTGTGTACAGCATGGAAGGCGACATTGCCGATCTGCCCACCCTGGTCGAACTGAGGCGAGAGTACGGCGCGGCCATCCTGGTGGATGACGCGCACGCCGTGGGCGTGCTGGGCGAAACCGGAGCCGGCACCGCCGAGCACTGGGGACTCACCGACGAAGTAGACCTCATCCTCGGCACCTTCTCCAAGTCCTTCGCCTCGATCGGAGGCTTCGTGGCGGGCCGCGCCGGCGTAATCGACTACCTCCAGCACAACGCCCGCGCCCTCATCTTCAGCGCGAGCATGCCTCCCGCCTCCGCCGCCACCGTGCTGAAGGCGCTGGAGATCATCCGCGATGAGCCCGAGCGCCGGGAACAGCTCTGGAAGAACACGCACAGGATGATGGAGGGCTTCAAGTCGATCGGGTTCGACATCGGGCCGACCGAGACCCCGATCGTCCCCATCCTGATCGGGCCCATGGAGAAGACCTTCGTGTTCTGGCGCGCGCTGTTCGAAGCGGGTGTCTTCACGAACCCGGTCGTTCCGCCCGCCGTCCCCGAGGGCAGTTGCCGTCTGCGGACGAGCTACATGGCCACACACTCGGACGACGACCTCGATTTCGTGCTCGAGCAGGTGGAGCGTGTGGGGAAGAAGCTCGGCGTCGTCTGAGCCCGGTGCCCCCACCATGACGAGTCCCGCTTCCTCCGTGCGCGTCGCTCCCGTCGAGAGCCGCGCCGACCTCAAGCGCTTCATCGACCTGCCGTGGTCGATCTACCGTGGCGATCCCGACTGGGTGCCCCCGCTCAAGAGAGACGTGCGGGCGGCGTTCGACCCGGCCAAACACCCGTTTCACCAGCACTCAGAGGCGCAGCCCTACCTCGCGCTGCGCGATGGCCGTCCGGTGGGCCGCATCTGTGCGATCCGGAACCGGAATCATGAAGAGATCCACGAGGAACCCGTCGGCTTCTTCGGCTGGTTCGAGTGCGTCGACGACCCGGAAGTCTCCGGGGCACTGTTCGAGGCCGTTCGGGTCTGGCTTCGCGAGCGGGGCCTCACCGCGATGCGAGGACCCGCGAGCTTCTCCCTCAACGACACGTGCGGCCTTCTGGTCGACGGGGATCCGGGACCGCCCGTGGTTCTCATGGCCTACAACCCCCCGTACTATCCCGGCCTCCTGGAAGCGGCGGGGCTGCGGAAGGTCAAGGATCTCTACGCCTGGCTCATGAAGAAAGGCGACTGGCCGCCGCACCTCTTCCGTGCCGAGAAGCTCGTGACCCGCCGGTACGGAGTCCGGATCAAGACGCTGGATATGTCGCGCTTCGAGGAAGAACTGGGGCGCGTCCAGCGGCTGTATAACGCGGCCTGGGAGAAGAACTGGGGGTTCGTCCCCATGACCGAGGCCGAAATGGAGCACATGGCGGCCGAGCTCAAACCCATTCTCGACCCCGAACTCGCGCTGTTCGCGGAGACGCCGGAGGGCGAAACCGCCGGCTTCGCGCTCGCTCTGCCGGATTTCAACCAGGTCCTCCGGCGGATGAACGGAAAGCTGTTCCCCTTCGGGATCCTCAAGGCCCTCATCCACAAGCGGAAGATCAAGCGCATGCGCGTCATCGTTCTGGGGCTGACGGAGGAATGGCGCGGCAAGGCCGTCGATGTGCTCCTCTACCTCGCGCTGTTCCGCAACGGAATCGCCGCCGGGATGACCTCCGCCGAGCAATCGTGGATCCTCGAGGACAACCAGAAGATGAACCAGGCCATCGAGCGGCTCGGTGGCAGGGTCTACCGCACCTACCGGCTGTACGAAGCGCCTCTCTAGACGCTTTACTCTATCCCTTTACTCATGGCATCGATCTTTCTGACGGGGGGAAGCGGGTTCCTCGGGAGCCATCTCGCGGACGCCCTGGTCGACGCCGGACACCACGTCACCGGGAGCGTGCGGCGCACGAGCGACACGCGGCGTCTGGACCGACTGGAGCTGAGGCAGGTCGAACTCGACCTGGGGACGGAAGACGGCAGGGAAGCCGGCGCCGCCTTCGCGGGCTGCGACGCGGTCGTCCATTGCGGCGCTCTCACGCGGGCGCGGAACGAGCCGGAGTTCATGGCCGTGAACGCGACCGGCACCCTGAGACTCGCGAAGGCGGCAGCGCGCGCGGGGGTCCGCCGGTTCGTCTTCATCAGCAGCCTGGCGGCGCGCGGTCCGGATGGCGCGGCCGGCCCCGCGAGCCCGTACGGCCGGTCGAAAGCGGAAGCCGAGGCGGCGCTCGCCTCCCTTCGCGGGCCCATGAAGGTCATCGTGCTCAGGCCGGGGGGCGTCTACGGCCCGCGCGATACCGATCTGCTTCCCCTCTTTCGGATGGCGGCGCGAGGCTGGACCGCGATTCCGCGCAGCGACGCACCCCTGCAGCCGGTGTATGTCTCGGATGTCGTCGCGGCCGTTCTGGCGGCCCTTGAGGCCGCGCCGCCCAGTCACCCGCTGCCCATCGCCGCGGCGGAACGCCATTCGTGGCGCGCGACGGCGCAAGCGCTGATGGCCGCCGTGGGCCGCTCCGGCCGCGTCGTGCGATTGCCGCCCCCGCTCTTTCTCACCGTCGGGGCGCTCGCCGAACTCGCGGGCCGCCTCACGCAAAGCACGCCCCCGTTCGACCGGAGACGCGCCCGGGACCTGTCCACGCACGCGTGGACCTGCGACATCTCCGTCAGCCGACAATGTCTCGACCCTTGGAGTCCCGAGGTCGGCCTCGAAGAGGGGCTTGCGCTCACCGCCGAGTGGTATCGCCGCATGGGGCGGCTGTGAGCGGCAGAGAAGGGCTGTTGCCGGTCGACCGAGTCACCATCGGCTACTTCGCCTGCACGGGCGTCATTTCCCTGGTGTTCGGCGGCCTGCCCGGCGCGGGAATCGCCGCGGCGCACGCCCTGGTGGTGTTCGGGATCACGCGACTCGGGCGGTGGCACCCGCGGGCCGGCCTCGCCGCGATCGCACGGGCGGCGTACGCCGTGCTCCTCACGCCCCTCCTGTATGCGGAACTCGCGGTCCTCAACCGCTTTCTCACGCAGCGTTACTTCGACACCACGGTACAGGCGTGGGATGCCGCCCTGTTCGGCGGACAGCCGAGCATGGACCTCAGCGCGTGGCTCCCATGGCTCTCCTTCTCCGAGGTACTGCACCTGGGCTACTTCGCCTACTACGCCATCGTCCCCATCGCCGTCCTGGGCGTCTACGCCACCCGAGGGGTCGAGGCCCTGCAGCGCACCGCACTCGCCGTCGCCGCCGCCTTCTTCGTCTCCTACCTCATCTTCATGTTCTTCCCGGTCGCGGGCCCCCGCTACGAGTTCACGCAGATCGGCGGCAGGATCAGCGACGGTACGCTGTTCGGGATCGTGCACGGAATCCTCGAGGCCGGGTCGTCGAAGGGCACCGCCTTCCCCAGCTCCCACATCGCCGCCTCCCTGGCCGCCGTCGTGGCTGCCGGACGGGAGGATCGGCGGTGGTTCTGGCTGCTCATCGTCCCGGAACTCGCGTTGACTGTGGGCACGGTTTACGGTCGCTTCCACTACGCGACCGACGCCCTGGCGGGCATCCTGCTCGGACTGCTGGTCTGCGCCGTACTGCATGGGTCCGGATCCGGGCCCCGGGGCGCCCGAGAGGCCGAGGGCGGGCAACCCACGGCCTGAGCCGAGCATCAAAGCGGTGGATTCGGAAGGTGACCTTCAGAGGGATGACGTGGACGAACGCGAGCTGATCGCCCGCGCCAAAGCGGGAGAGCGATTTGCGATGGGGGAGTTGTACGAACTCCACGCGCGGCGCGTCTACACCGTGATCCGCCGCCTCGTGGGCGACGATCACCTCGCCGAGGATCTCTCTCAGGAAGCCTGGATCCGTGCGTTCGAGAAGCTCCACCTCTTCCGCGGGGACGCGGCGTTCGGCACGTGGCTCTACCGGTTGGCGACGAACGTGGCGCTCAACCGGCTTCGCAGGTCGTCGAAGCGACGGCCGGCGGAGTCCGCCGCCGAGCTTCCCCGCGTGGCGAGGGCGCACGACGACGTGATCGTGACGCGGCGGGTCCTGACCCAGGCGCTGGACCAGCTGCCGCCGGGGTACCGGAAGGTCCTCGTGCTGCACGATGTGGAGGGATGGACGCACAACGACATCGCCAAGGCTCTGGGTTGTGCGCCCGGCACGTCGAAATCGCAGTTGCACAAGGCGCGAGCGCGCATGCGGAAGCTCATCGCTCCGGAAGATTCCGGGAACGGCGGTGCGCGGGGCGAAGCGCGCCTGTGAGAGGGATAGAAGAGGGATAGAAATGGCGAACCACATGGATGCCGAACGCATCTCGGCACTGCTCGACGAGCCGTGGGCCGACCGGGACTGCCGGGCCCACCTCGAGGCGTGCGGGGATTGCCAGGCGGAGTTCGAGAGATTGAGTCGGCTGCGCATGGCGTTGTCCGCACTCCCGGATGAGAAGGCGCCGGGCGGGCAGTGGGCTGCGATCGAGGCCGCGCTCGATGCCGGCGAGGCGCGTGCCGGCACGCGTTGGATCGGCAGGGGCTTCGCGGGCCGTCTCTTCGTCCCGGGGCCGCTCCAGGCCGCCGCGGCCCTCGTGTTGTTTGCCGGCGGCGTGATCGCCGGCCTGCAGTTCACAGGCGGGCGGGGCGCGAACTTGCCGGATCCGGCCTCGGCTCTTCCGACCGTCGTCTCGACTGATGATGGTCGCGCCCTCATGGACGGGCTCACCCGGATGGAATCGTTGCGGTCGCCGCTCAGGCAGGTGGGTGAGGGCGGGGCGGACCCCGCATCGGAAGCCGGGTTGGGGGAGACGGATCCCCTGGAGACGGCACAGAGGCTGGCGAGGCTGGAGGGGTTGATCCGGGCACTGCGTGACGGTCTCGAGACGAATCCCGACGATCCCCTCGCCAGCGCCTACCTACTGGAACTCGTGGAGGCGCGCGATCGGCTCACGGAGGATCTCGGCCGCGCGAGCGGGACGCGAACCTGGTGACCGTGCTTCTCTCGCAGTCCCTGCGCCCGCTCGCCGCGGCTCTCGCCTTCGGCGCCCTGTTGCTCGCGCCCCTGCCCGGTGCGGCACAGGAGACCCCGGCGGCCGAAAGCCCCGGCTGGATCGGGGTGCGGGTCGACGAGCGCTACAACTGCGGCTGGGAAACACCGGAAGACTGGAAGAACTGCACGCTCGTCATGCAGGTTCGCGAAATGCAGGAAGACGGGCCGGCGGCGCGTGCGGGGCTCCTCGTCGGCGATCGACTGGCGGCGATGAACGGCGTGAGGATGACCCTCGCCAATCTGCCCGACCTGCTCGCATCGATCCGCCCGAGCGTCCCGGTACGCTTGCAGGTCACGCGGGACGGAGCAGACCGCACCCTGGAAGTCATTCCCGACACCCGGCCGCCGGATGCGGACGACGTACCGATGGTGGGCCGCCGGACGATCGTGACCACGACCAGGAACCCGGGGCGCGGCACGTTCGTTCTGTGGCTGACGGCCGCCACCGAGCCCGACTCCGCCGAGCGCGGCCGCGCGGGCGTCGCCCTCGCCTTCCGCGATACGGACGAAACCGGCGTGGCCGTCGAGCCCTCCGCCGTGCGGGTCGTGGACGGTCGACTCAACGTGCTCCCCGCGCGTGGCCGACCGGTCTCGGAGTTGCCGGCGATCCGTGCGGAAATACTCCGTGATCTTCAGCGCGAGACGGAATCGGCCTACCGGGACTTCACGCTGGCACTCCAGCATGTGGGCGCCGTGCGGGCGCGCCTCTCGGCGACGGAGTTCCGTCGCCGCATCGCGCGTGCCGCCCAGGTGGCGCTGCCGGAGCCCGGTCTCGCCACCCGCATCCACCGCACGTTCGCCGGGGCGGAGTTCGAGCCTGTACGCGACTTCTCGGACCAGGCCGGTCTCGAGGGTCTCCTCGTGCTCAGGGTCGCGCGGGGGACGGTCACCGCCCGGCTCGGGCTCAGGCCGGGAGACCTCCTCATGAGAGCCGCCGACCGACCGATACGGGACCTTGAGGAGCTCGTCACCGCGCTCGATTCGGAACCCGGATCGGGCCCGAGCGTGGTGTGGGTCCGGGGAGGTCGCGAGATGAGCGCAGTCTGGCCCCGACGCTGACAGCGTTGGCGTTCTGGACATTGGCGCCGGACCACGGATAGCTTTTTTTATGGCTCGAACGCGTTCGCGACAGTCGACAGGGATTATGCGAAAAGGGCCAGTGCGCCTCCGACTCGACGCGCTGTCCGTCATCGGGGCCTTCCTCATCGGAATCGGGCCGGGGACGGCCGTTCAGCCCTGTCCGAAGCATCGTGCGGCGCACGGCGACGAGCTGGAGCCCCGGACCGCCACACTCCTAGAGACGCATGCGGAGGCCGCCCCCGCACACAGCCGCGCGGGGCACGCCCACGCCGATGGCGCCGGCGCCAGCAAGAATTCGCATCCCCACTCGGGCGGACCGTGTGACTGTCTCGGCACCTGCCTGACCTGCTGTGGTCCGGCGCTCGTGGCCTCCTCCCCGCGCGCCGCCCAGATCACCTCTGCAGACTACGCATCGCGCGGGACGCGGCCCTACCTCCGGCTCGCCCCGGACCCGGCTGCCTACCTCAGACCGTTCGGCCAACCACCCCCCGCCTGACTCCTCGACAACAAACCGCACCGTTGCCCGGGAGCGCGACTCCCGCCGGCCAGAGGGTCGGCGTGCGTACGCGTGCCGGTCGCCGAGCCGATGCCCGCGCTCACCAGCGGCGGACATCGGTCGGCGCGCATCCCCAGTCGAACGAGGAGTCGAAAATTGAAGAAGTGCATGACGTTCAGCGCGTTCGCGCTGCTGGTCCTTGCCGCACCCGTCGCCGCGCAGTGGAACGCCTCGCGCGCTGACAGCCATGCCCCCATCGGCGTGATGGCGGACCACCGCCACGAGGCGGGCGAGGTGATGCTCTCGTACCGCTACATGACGATGACCATGGAGGGGAGCCGCATCGGCACGGATCCCGTCGCCGAAGCGGACATCGTGTCTCCGGGCGGGGGTTTCATGGTCACGCCGACCCGCATGCCCATGACGATGCACATGTTCGGGGCCATGTTCGCGCCGTCCGACCGCATCACCTTCATGGCGATGCTCCCCTTCACTTCCAGTTCGATGGACCACATCACGCGCGCGGGCGGGTCGTTCACGACCGAGTCAGCCGGCATGGGTGACATCAAGGTAGGCGCCATGATCGGCCTGGCCGACTGGGCGAACCAGTCGCTTCATCTGAACGCCATGGTCGGCCTGCCGACCGGATCGATCGACGAGATGGATGTGCTCCCCAACAGCCAGGGGATGGACGTCCAACTCCCCTACCCCATGCAGATCGGCTCGGGCACCCTTGATCTCCGCCCCGGCCTTACCTGGCTGGGCCAGGCCCGTGACTGGTCCTGGGGAGCCCAGGGCAACGCCGTGCTGCGCATGGGCACGAACGACCGCGACTGGTCACTGGGCAACAAGGTGCAGGGCACCGCCTGGTGGGCGCGGTTGTTGGGGCGCCACCTTTCGGCCGGGGTTCGGCTCGTCGCCACCCGGACCGGGAACATCGACGGGAGAGACGCCGCGCCGAGCGTGAACCCGCAACTGGTGCCCACGGCCCGCACCGACCTCCGTGCCGGCACCGTGGTCGAAGGAGGGCTGAGCCTCAGCCTCTACATCCCCCGAGCCAAGGCCTTCAGGGTCGCCGGCGAGGTGCTCCTGCCCCTCGTCCGCGACCTCGACGGTCCCCAACTCGAGACCGATCTGACCTTCTTGCTCGGCCTGCAGATCGTACCCGTAAGCCATTAAATGGCAACGCGTTATGTACGGGGGTCGCTCCGTCGCGGCCCCCGTAGGTGCCCTGCCTTGAGAATCTACTTGAACTCCCGCCACGAGCGATTCGTATACGTAACATGTCATCGTATACACCGTATATGGTTTGTCAGCGGCGAGGGCCGGTCGTACTCTCCCCACCCGCCGCCACCGATCCCGGTGAGCGAAGAAGGATCCCCGGAACCAATTCGAGAGAACCCCCATGTCCGACGCGCCTCCCGCATACGACACCCTGTCCACTCCAGCGGGCGGGGAAAACATCCGCATGGCGGGCAGCCGCCTCGACGTGCCCGACCGTCCGATCATTCCCTTCATCGAAGGCGACGGGATCGGTCCCGACATCTGGCACGCCGCGAGCGCGGTCTTCGAGGCGGCCGTCGAGAAGGCATACGGCGGCGCCCGCAGGATCGTGTGGTTCGAGGTGCTCGCCGGCCAGAAGGCGTTCGACCGCACCGGGGACTGGCTCCCCACGGACACGCTGCGTGCGATTCGGCATCACCTCGTCGCGATCAAGGGACCCCTGACGACGCCCGTGGGTGGAGGGATCCGATCGCTCAACGTGGCACTGCGCCAGAAACTCGACCTGTTCGCGTGCGTCCGCCCCGTGCGCTGGTTCGAGGGTGTGCCGTCTCCGGTCCGGCAGCCGGACCTCGTCGACATGACGATCTTCCGCGAGAACACCGAGGACATCTACGCCGGCATCGAGTGGGAGGCCGGGAGCGATGAGGCCCGCCGTCTGCGTGCCTTCCTGTGCGACGAGATGGGCGTCTCGACGATCCGTTTCCCCGAGACCAGTTCCTTCGGTGTGAAGCCGATCTCGAGGGAAGGGACGCGGCGGCTCGTCCGCGCCGCGATCCGGTACGCCCGCGCCCGGGGATCCGGCAGCGTCACGCTGGTCCACAAGGGGAACATCATGAAGTTCACCGAGGGCGGCTTCCGCGACTGGGGCTACGAACTCGCCAAGGACGAATTCGGGGCGGAGGAGTTCGGCGGCGGCCCCTGGTGCCGGACCCCGGACGGGATCGTCGTCAAGGACGTGATCGCGGACGCCTTCCTGCAGCAGATCCTCACGCGGCCCGCGGAGTATGACGTGATCGCGACCATGAACCTGAACGGCGATTACATCTCGGACGCGCTGGCCGCGCAGGTGGGCGGGATCGGCATCGCGCCCGGCGCCAACATCAACTACGAGAGCGGCCACGCGATCTTCGAGGCGACGCACGGCACCGCGCCGAAGTACGCGGGACAGGACAAGGTGAACCCCGGTTCCGTCATCCTTTCCGGCGAGATGATGTTGAGGCACCTTGGCTGGAACGAGGCCGCCGACCTCATTGTATCTTCTTTGGGCGCAACGATAAGCGAGAAGCGCGTGACGTACGACTTCGAGCGCTTGATGGACGGGGCGACACTCCTCAAGTGCAGCGAGTTCGGCCAGGCCATGATCGACAACATGTGATGAGTCCGGCTCAGAGCCGGAACCCCCGCGGTGGAACCTCCGTATGACGAGCTTTCGGAGGCCCGTTGTCGCCGGGCGGGAGGGGATCGGGAGGTCCGGTCTCCGCAATCGTTGTATCCGATGGAGAGAGAGATGAAGAAGAAAGGCAGGTTCGCGGCGGTCGCAGGGTTCGTGTCCGCGCTGGTGGCGCCGGGCGCGGTTCAGGCCCAGCTCCCCACGGGCATCACCGAGGTCGCAAGCGTTGAAGGCATCACGGAGTACCAGCTTGAGAACGGACTCCGCTTTCTGCTCTTCCCCGACCAGAGCAAGCAGCAGATCACGGTGAACATCACCTATCTCGTGGGTTCGAGGCACGAGGGCTACGGCGAGACGGGCATGGCCCACCTCCTCGAACACCTCGTGTTCAAGGGCACGCCGGACCACCCGGACATTCCGAAGGAACTCGACGAGCACGGCGCCTTCCCCAACGGCACCACCTGGTTCGACCGCACGAACTACTTCGAGACGTTCCCGGCTACGGACGAGAACCTCGACTGGGCGCTCGATCTCGAGGCGGACCGGATGGTGAACTCGTTCATCGCGGCGGAGGATCTGGAATCCGAGATGACGGTGGTCCGCAATGAATGGGAAGCGGGGGAGAACAGCCCCCAGGGCGTGCTCCAGAAGCGGGTGATGTCAGCCGCGTACGACTGGCACAACTACGGCAACTCCACCATCGGGGCCCGCGCGGACCTCGAGAATGTGCCCATCGACCGGCTGCAGGCCTTCTACCGGAAGTACTACCAGCCGGACAACGCGATCCTCGTCGTGGCCGGACGCTTCGAACCTGCGCGCGCGCTGGAGCTGGTCGCCGAGAAGTTCGGCCGCATCCCGCGGCCGGACCGCACTGGAGCCAATCAACTCTTCCACACCTACACGGCCGAACCCGCGCAGGACGGCGAGCGGACGGTGACGCTGCGGCGCGTCGGCGACGTGCAACTCGTGATGGCGGCGTACCACATGCCGCCGGGATCGCACGAGCAGTTCGCGGCCGTCGACGTGATGACGCACGTGCTGGCCGCCCGTCCGGCCGGACGCCTCTACCAGGCCCTCGTCGAACCGGGACTCGCGGCCGGCGCCTTCGCCTTCAACTACCAGCTTAACGAGCCCGGCATGCTCCTCACCGCCGCCGAGGTGCGCGAGGAGGATTCCCTCGAGACCGCCGCCGAGACGTTGCTGGAGACGGTCCAGGCGCTGGTCGACGAACCCCCGACCGAGGAGGAGGTCGAGCGCGCCAAGACCGACTATCTCTCCGGCATCGAACTCGCGTTCAACAACCCGCAGGGGATTGCGCTGCAGCTGAGCGAGTGGGCCTCGATGGGAGACTGGCGCCTCTTCTTCCTGCACCGGGATCGCCTCGAGCGCGTGACCCCGGAGGCGGTACACCAGGTCGCGCAGGCCTACCTGAAGCCCTCCAATCGGACCATCGGTTACTTCTATCCGGCCGAAGAGACGCCGGCCCGGGCCGAGATCCCGCCGCCGCCGGACGTCGGGGCGCTGGTTGCCTCGTACACCGGACGCGAAGCGGTGGCGGAGGGAGAGGCGTTCGATCCGACGATCGAGAACATCGAGGCCCGGACGGAGCGGTTCGAGCTGCCCAGCGGCCTCAAGGTTGCGTTTCTCCAGAAGGAAAACCGAGGTGAAGCCGTGAGCGTGAGCTTTTCGCTTCGGCACGGAACGGAACGTGCCCTCATGGGGAAGGCCACCGCAGCCTCGATGGCCGGCTCCATGCTGATGCGCGGCACGGCGAACCGCACGCGTCAGGAGATCTCCGACGAGCTCGACCGTTTGAAGGCGCAGGGCGGCATCAACGGAAGCATTCTCTCGGCGAGCGGTTCGTTCAGCACCGTGCGCGAGAACCTCCCGGCCGTCCTGCGGCTCGGCGCCGAGATTCTTCAGCAGCCATCCTTCGACGCGGACGAGTTCGAGTTGCTGCGCGAGGAACGCCTGGCCGGTATCGAGTCACAGATGTCGGAGCCGCAGGCCCTCGTCAGCCAGGCCTTCGGGCGTCACTTTTCGGACTACGCTGCGGATCATCCCCGCTACGCGCCGACCTATGAGGAGCAGATCGAGCGCTTCGAGGCCGCGACAGTGGAAGACGCCAGCGCCTTTTGGGAGAGCTTCTACGGCGCGCAGGGCGGTACCATGTCCGTCGTCGGCGATTTCAACGCCACGGAGATCCGCTCACTCATCGAGGACTTGTTCGGTGACTGGACTGCGAGTGAAGCCTACGCCCGTGTGCCGATCCAGTACCGCGAGGTCGACGCGCTGAGCCTCGACATTGAGACCCCCGACAAAGCGAACGCCCTCATGCTTGCCGGGATCTCGATTCAGATGCGAGACGATCACCCCGACTACCCGGCGCTGGTGCTCGGCAACCACATGCTTGGTGGCGGTATGAACTCCCGCCTGTTCAGTCGCATACGGGGTGAGGAAGGGCTGTCGTACGGTGTGGGTTCCCAATACAGCGCCCCTCCGATCGATGACAACGCCCAGTTCTTCGCGTTCGCCATCTTTGCACCCGAGAACGCGGACAAGGTGGCCGAATCGTTCCGGGACGAACTTGAGCGCACGCTTGCAGACGGCTTTGGGCAGGAAGAATTCGAGGGTGCCAAGCGGGGTTACCTGGACCAGGCGCAGAACAGCCGCTCCAACGACGGGGTCATCGCGAACATGCTGTCGAACTACATGTTCCTGGACCGTCCGCTCTCGTTCACGAGTGAGCAGGAGGCCGCAATCGAGGCGCTGACGGCCGAGAAAGTCGTGGGTGCGATGCGGAGGCACATCGACCCGGCGAAGCTGACGATCATCCGGGGCGGTGACTTCGCCAACAAGCTCGTGCCCTAGCAGCCAGCCCCCAGGAGCCGGCGGCCCCCCCCCGCGCGGGCCCGGCACAGGGGGGGACGGCGGGCGGCCGGATCAGCGGCCGCCCGTCTGCTCCTGCTCCACGTTCAACTGCGTGATGTCCACGGTCCAGCGCGTGTCGCCGAGCAGGTGCTTCACGAAGTATTCCGCGCGCAGCCAGAACCAGTAGTCGCTCATGTCCCCGTAGCCGTGCCGCTGGCCGGGGAAGACGAAGTAGTCGAAGCGCTTGTTGGCCCGGATCAGCGCCTCCGCCATGCGGTGCGTCCCCGCGTGGTGGACGTTGTTGTCGATGTCCCCCGTCGTCAGCAGCAGGTGCCCCTTGAGGTTCGCGGCCAGGTCCGAGTTCCGTTCGATCTCGTACTCGAAGGTCACGTTCCCGCTGTCGTCGACGACCTCACGCACGCCGTGGTGCTTCTCCGACCAGTTCTGATTGTAGACGTCGTTGTTGTGGTTCCCCGAGGATGAGACGGCGACTCTGAAGAAGTCCGGGTACACGAGCATGGCCGCCGTCGACATGAAACCGCCCCCGGAGTGGCCGTAGATCCCGACCCGGTCGATATCGATGAAGTCGTGCCGGTCGCCGAGCTGCTCGATCGCGGTCTTCTTGTCCGCCAGCCCGTAGTCGCGGAGGTTCCCGTACCCGTAGTTGTGGTACCACTTCGAGCGCGCCGGGTGGCCGCCGCGGTTCCCCACCGTGATCACGATGATCCCGAACTGGGCCAGCGCTGTCTCGTAGCGCGCCGTCGAGAACGACTTCGCGACCGCCTCCGTCTGCGGCCCCGGGTAGACGTAGGCCACGACCGGGTACGTCTTCGACGGATCGAAGTCGAACGGCTTGTACATGACGCCGTACAGGTCGGTCACCCCGTCGGCCGCCTTCACCGTGTACGGTTCGGGGAAGCCGTACCCCGCCTCCTCCAGCTTCGAGAAGTCGGCGGTTTCGAGGTCGATGATCCGTCGTCCGTTCGCCGCATGGAGCGCCGCCGCCGGGGTCGTGTTGACCCGGGAGTAGTTGCTGACGAAAAAGCGGTTCGACTCCCCCATTGCGACCCGATGATCGAAGTCGCCGGGGTTCAGCAGCGTCAGCCCGGAGCCGTCCAGATTCACCCGGTACAGGTGCTGGTAATACGGATCCTCGCCCGCCTCGCGCGCGTTGGCCTGGAAGTAGACGACGCCGGCCGACTCGTCGAGCCCGACCACCTGGCGCACCGACCACGGACCCTCCGTGAGGCGGTTGCGCAGCGTGCCGTCCGGCCCGAAGCGGTACAGGTGGGCCCAGCCGTCCCGCTCCGACCACCACAGCATGTCGCCCGACTCGAGGAGTTCGAGCCGCTGGAACTCCACGTACGTGTTGAGCCGCTCCTCGAACAGCACGCGCGCCTCGCCCGTCGCGGCGTCCGCCACCATCACGTCCACGCGGTGCTGGTCGCGGCTCTGCCTCACGAAGTGGAGTTCGTCCGAGTTCGGCGCGAGCCACAGCGAGCGGAACGGCTCCTCGCTGTCCGGATAGCGGAACTGGCGCGCAGAGGTCGTGAACAGTCGGTGGTCCTTCCACTCCTCGGGCATCGCGACTTCGACCATGCCGCGTTCCTGCAGGTCGTAGATCAGGAGTTCGGGCTGACTCACGGTCTCCTCGCCCGGCATGTCGTATTTGTAGGACTCGAGTTCGGGCCGCTCGTTGCCGACCATGTGGATGACCCAGAGATCTCCCGTCTCCCGCCGGTCGCGGCGTATCAGGGAGAAGCGGCGTGAGTCATGCGACCAGGAGAGCGACACCCGCTTGCGCTCGTCCGCGTTCTCCTCCCGCTCGATGTCCGTGTCCCCGCGGTCGAACACGGCGTAGCTGTAGTGCTCCTCGCCGTCCGTCGTGAGCTGCGTCTCCTCGACCTCGATCCCCTCCTCCGCTTCGTCGGCCTCGTCCCCGCTCTTGCCTCGCCGCGCCTCGAGAAACTGCTGGTAGTCATCCCCGCTCATCATGTACAGGTTGTGGTGGCGGGCGAAGATCACGGTCTGCCCATCGGGGGACACGCTGGCCCATGAGGGGTGGTTGTCCGGCGCCTCCCAGTCCTCGAGTTCGCGTAGCACGCGGGTGTTCACGTCGTACTCGAAGTGGAACACCTTCTTCCGGGCGCGCTGGCGCTGCTGTTCTCCCTCTTCCTCCTCCTCGTCCAGCTCCTCCATCTCCGTTTCCGTCTCCTCCTCCTCTTCGTCCTGAGAGGACTCGACCTCGAACTGGAGCGTGTTCGCATCGATGAACTTGATCGAGCGGATCGGGAGGTGCTGGCCGTCCCAGGGATCGCGCGTGATGCGGGTGAGTTCGGCCGCGATCCGGTCGTTGTCGAAGATCTGTCGCTTCGTCCCGGCCACCGGATCCACGATGTAGTAGAAGGAGCCGTCCGAACTCTCCCATTCATACCAGAAGGACTCCGACCCCTCGATCCAGCGCGGATTGACGGACGTGGAGTAGACGAGGTCCTGGATCTTGTACGGCGCGAAGCGCGCCGCGAGGCGGTAGTTCGCCGGGCCTTCGGCGGCCTCCTGCGCGGCGAGGGAGGGCGTCAGCAGGATCACGGCGGCGAGCCAACCGAAGGAGCGGAGGCTGAAACGCGCTGCGCGGTTCATGGCAACCTCTGTCTTTGTGCGGAAGAAGGACGAAAGGACGTCGGAGAACGTGGAGGCGGCCACATCGGCCTGTCCAGATGGCCGCGCCAGGAGGGCGCCTTGCCGCGGGTGCTGCACGCACCCCGTCAGCGGGAGCCGGTCCGGGCGACCGGCCCCCCGCCGACAGGGGTTGAAGGAATTCGCCGGTCGCTAGTCGCCGCGTCCGAGCATGATGCCGACCACAGCGCCCGCCGCGCCCCACAGGACTGCGGCGACGACGACATCGACGACGGCCCAGGTGAGCGTCGAGATGTTCATCGTGCCCAGCATCACGAACCCGAAGGCGACAGCGAGAAGTGCGCCGATCTTGGCGCCCGCCTTGGCGCCGCCTGCGGCGTCCGTCGCGCCCGCCCAGCCGAGGACCGTGGCGAGCACGCCACCCGAGGCGAGCTGGCCTACCGCGATCCAGAGGAAATTGGGGGTTTCCTTCATGACACCGGTGGCGGAGCCCATGTTCGCTTCCATGAATCCGCCGAGCACAAGCTCGTAGAGTACGTAGCCCCCCACGAAAAGGACGACGGCACCGGCGAGTGATGCGACGAGGCACTTCGTGTTCATGGCGTTACCTCCGCCTGAGGCTGGGTGGCCTCCCCTGACACGTCCCGTCCCCGATTTGGCGCAGGCTTGAGACCGAGCCTGCCGACTCTGAACATGGGAATCCGTAAAGGCAGCCGGCAAGAGAGGTTAGGTGGAGAGCCCGCCGGGACGGCTCGTACAGCCGCTAGTACAGCCGCGGCACGATCCTCCAGGGGACCCGCTCGCGGTAGCGTTCCCACAGCTCACCATACTTTGCCGCGCAACGCCGATCGTCGTCGCGCTCTCGCGGGACGAGGAGCAGCAGGTAGTAGAGCGGATACAACCAGGGGCCAAGTTCCGATGGCCGCCCCAGCGAGAGCGCGAGACCCGTCGCCATCAGGATTTCGCCCAGGTAGTTGACGTGTCGGGAAACGCCCCAGAAACCGCCGCACAGAAGGCGCCGCCGGCCGTCGGAGATCGACGTCTGCGGGAACCGCTCCAGGAAGGGACGGCCGGGATCCCGCTTGAAGGCGTACTTCTGCATGTTCGCGCCCCGCGCCAGAGTCCAGCCCGCGAAGAACGTCAGGGACGCGAGGACAAGGAGCCACGCGGGCGCCCCCGCATTCGGAAGCGCCGCGACGGCCCACAGCCCCACGCAGTAGAACCAGGGGTACCAGGCCAGGCAGCCCCAGATGAGCTTGAAGCCGACCCGCTCCGCGAAGAGGTCGTACGTGTAGAGGTGGACTCGTTCGAACACCAGGTAGTCGACCACGAACCAGGTCAAAAGGGCGGCATACAGGATGACGCCGGGGGAGGGATCGCCGGGGTACGCCAGCACATGGTGGGCGACGAAGGAGAGCAGGTTGAGTTCGAGCAGGATGGCCCCGACGAGATAGAGGACCATCTTGGCATCCGCGCGCCCGCCGAAAAGGCGCGGGTTCTCCGCCCGCCCGAAAAAGTACTGGGCGACGAACGAGCGGCCGGTCGACGGCGCCCACGCCATCGCCGCCAGCGATAGCAGCACGCCGAGCACGCAGGCCCCCGCCGCGCCCCACCAACGGTGCTGCCACAGCCAGTCCCAGGGCAGGACGCCGCTGTATCCGGCGATGGCCCAGATCACGAGGCTGACCGCGAAGGTCAGGAGCCCGTTGATTCGATAGCGGAGGCGCTCCCCGCGCCCATCGATCGCGTAGCCCTCGATGCTGCGGGCCGGGAGCACCACATGGAGCCCGAGAATCCCCGTGTATACGAGCCAGGGCGCGAAGAAGCCGAGGACGGGATTCGTCACGCGGTCACGGGATCGGGGGTTTCTGGTCCCTCGGGATCGGGGATTGCCACGGCCGGCCCGCCGTGGATCGACCGTGCGCCCCCTTCGCCGCGGCGAGCAGGTCGGGGTCGGTCAGGAGATCCACGCCCGTCATCGCCATGACCCGCGCGGCCACATCGGCCGCGGCCGCCGCCCACTCGGTCCCGTGCGAAGCGCTCGTCGCCCAGGAATGCCACGGGACGCCCTTCGGGGCGGACGTCACTTCGAGCTGGACCGTCGGCGTGAGCCAGCTCACTTCCGCCACATCGGTGGATCCGCCCTGCGCCGGGGTCGGGCGGGCCGCGAGCGGTTGTACGTCGATGTCGAGTCCCACCTGCTCGATGTCGAGGCCGGCCTGCATCTCACGGCCCCAGGCCTGGAAGGCATCCGGGAATCGCGGCCCTCCGACCGCCTCCAGGTTGGCCTGCATCGCCTCCTGCAGGGGACGGTTGAGCAGCAGGGCATGGACGCCCGTGATGAGCGAGACCTCGTGCTCGGTGCGGGTCGCCTGGGCGGCGGCGTCGGCGATGTCGAGCAGCCACTCGTAGTACTCATCGACGTTCGCCCGCAGCGTGTCGCGAACGTAGTACCACACCTTCGCGTACTCGGGCACGACGTTCGGCGCCTCACCGGCGTTCGGCATCACATAGTGGATGCGGGTCGAGGGATAAACGTGCTCGCGCATCAGGTTCGCGCCGTAGTTCATCATCTCCGCGGCATCGAGCGCGCTGCGCCCGTTCCACGGATCCGCCGCGGAGTGCGCGGCCTGACCCCGGAACTCCACCGTGAAGTTGTTCATGGCCTGCGTCGAGGCGTTCGTGACCCGCGTCTCCGTCATGGGGTGCCACACCAGCGTCGCGTCCACCCCGTCGAACACCCCCGCGTTGGCCATGTACACCTTGCCGACGACCGTCTCCTCCGCCGGCGTGCCGAACAGGCGCACCTCGCCGGCGATATCCCGATCCACCATCGCACGCTTGATCGCGATCGCGGCGCCGACCGACCCCGCCCCGAACAGGTTGTGCCCACAGCCCTGCCCGCTCGTGACACCGTCCGCCCGCGACTGCCGATGCGGCACCGGTTCGTTCCCGACGCCCGGCAGCGCGTCGTACTCCGCCAGGACTCCGAGCACGGGGCCCCCGCTGCCGTGGCTGAAGGTCGCCGTGAAAGCGGTGGGCATGCCGGCGACACCGGTTTCGACCTCGAACCCTTCGGCCGCCAGCAGGCCGGCGAGATACTCCGCCGAGCGATGCTCGAGCAGCGCGATCTCCGAGTACTCCCACAGCGTCATCGACATCTCCCGGATCTCGTCCGCCAGGTCGTCGAGCGCTTCCAACGCGGCGATCTTCTCGGCCGACACGCCCCGCATGAGGGCGGTGGGCGTCTGCGACGCCAGAGGCACGGGGGCGGTGAAGAACACAAACGCCGCGACAACTGCCGGGAATGCGGCGGTCCTCGTAAGTGATGTCCGGTGCATTTGAAGATCCTCGCGTAGCTGGGTACGTCTCGCCCGGGCCGACCCGAGGCCTGTTAGAACCGGTCCAGCCGCGGGTTCACGACGTTGGAATAGATCGATCCGAACGTGTAGGAGAAGCCCACCGACACGCCATACTCGAAGCCGCTCTGGAGGATCCGCTGGCGAAGGAGGACCTCCTCCGTCGTGGCATCGCCGGCCGGTACGTTGAGCTGATCGCGGATGCGGGAGTAATTCGCGTCCAGCCGCAGCGACAGTCCCCGGAAGATCCGGAAATCAGCCCCGGCGAAAGCCGTGAAGCGGTTCTTGGACGGATCGTGGAGGAACTGGGAGAACGTCAGAAAACCGTACGATTCGCCCCACGGCTGGCGGACGCTGAGGCGGACGCTGAACCGGTGGTGGGGGAGGGTCTCCTCGTCCTTGAGGAAGACGGTCTGCTCGATGTAGTCGTGGTACCGGAGGCCGATCGTGTAGAGGAAATTGAACTGCCTGCGGGTCGACTCGGAGTAGGGGAAGATATTGTACTCCAGCGCCGGCCCCACCTGGAGTTGCAGGTCTTCGTTCGCGAAGCTGGAGTGCCCCAACTCGAACGCGGTCCCCGCCGACCAGTGGTCCGACAGGCTCCACACGGTGAGACCCTCCGCATCGTAGCTCTCGCGGATGCTGGTCACCGAGGTGGTGTCGGAAGTCTCGAAGAGACTCCGGTCGTAGCTCCCATCGATGGAAAACTCGAGCTTCAGAGCGTCCGTGACCCGGTCGGCCGAGAACCCGCTTTCGAGTTCGTACGATTCGGTGCGCTCGTCGACGTCGAGTTCAACGTGGGCGCGCAGCCGGAAGGTCCAGAAGTTCCAGGGGTCGTCCTCGGGCCGGGCGGGGATCTCGCCGTGTTCCGCTCCGTCGTAGTGGATATCGATGCTGGGAGCCTGACCGGTGCGGGCAATGTAGCGAAGGAGCCCCAGTTCGAGGGTGTGCGCCACCTCGGTCAGTCGCTGTTCCACCGCGAGATTCGCGCGGGTCACGACTTCGAGCCGGTCCGTGACCTCGATGAACTCCTCCCGGCCTATGAAGTCCAGCGTGAAGCGCTGGCCTCCGCTGCCCGTGCCCTCCGAGGTCATCAGGACATGGACCTGCGCGTCCTCGCGGTCGCGCGTGTAGTTCACGTACGGGATCTCGCGCCGGTAAAAGTCGAAGTCGCACATCCCTCGGCCGCCCTCGCAATCGAAGAAGACGCGAAGGGCGCCGTTGCCGTTGGCGACGGGCGTCACCTCCTGCGCGGTCAGGGGGACGGCGACCAGGCAGGCCGCGGCGACGAGGCCGGCTGCGATGCTCGAAGAGGGTTTCACGCGAGGATTCCTTGAGGGACGGCTACGCTAGAAGAACTGGTCGATGAGGATCGGGTTCCCGTCGGGATCCTCGAGAACGATGTGCGCGGGTCCGGAATCGCCCGCCTCCCCGGTGTCGTGCGAGACCTCCACCCCCTGTTCACGGAGCGTCAGCTCGATCTCACGGACATCCGTGAAGGACTCCATCGGCTTGCCCTCAAGCGTGAGACCCGGGTTGAAGGTGAGGATGTTCTTCTCGAACATGCCGTGGAAAAGGCCGACCACCGTCCCTCCGTTCATCATGATCAGGTAGTTTGCCTCGGGGTCGCCACCCGTCTGCACGAAACCGAGCTTCTCATAGAACGCCTTCGAGGCGGTGAGGTCCTTTACCGTGAGACTGATCGAGAACAGGCCGAGTTCCAAGGGTTTGCTCCGGGTTGAGGACGTTGCGGCGACGGTTGCCGGGAAACCGATACCCGAGAGCCGCGCGACCAACACCAGCCGACGAGACCGCCCGGCCCTCAAGTTCCGCCCCCCCGGACGATGAGCGTGCTCCGTCTTTCGCTCCGCTCGCCGCAGTTGCGGCGCGCGGTCCCGGAAGGGGTCCTCGACCCGGCCGCGGCTGCGGCGGCTCGGGACGTGATCCGAAGCTGGCACAAGTACGGCCCGACGCCGATGGTAACACTGCCGGGCCTCGCCGCGTTGCTCGGCGTCGAAACCGTCTGGGTGAAGGACGAGTCGCCGCGCTTCGGGCTCGGCTCGTTCAAGGCGCTCGGCGGGGCGTTCGCGGTCCTGCGAGCGCTGCAGGACGAGATCGAGCGCCGCAGCGGTAGCCGGCCGACGACGGCGGAACTACGGGCCGGGCATCCGCTGGCGGCCGAGATCACGGTCACGACCGCCTCGGCGGGGAACCACGGCCGGTCCGTGGCGTGGGGAAGTGCCGAGTTCGGCTGCCGCTGCGTGACCTTCCTCCCGGAAGACGCGATACCGGCGCGCGCCCTTGCGATCGAGGGACACGGAGCGAAGGTGGTCCGCGTACCCGGCGAGTACGACGGTGTCGTCGGGCACACCGACCGGGAGGCCGCGCGGAATGGCTGGCTCGTCGTTTCCGACACGGCATACCGGGGCTACGAGGAGACGCCGCGCCGCATCATGGCGGGTTACACGCTCCTCGCCGCGGAGATGCTCGACGACCTCGCGGAGGCCGGCTCGCCGCCGCTCACGCATCTGTTCGTGCAGGCGGGCGTCGGCGGCCTTGCGACCGGGGTGTGCGGGCATTTCGCACAGGTGTGCGGCGAGGGGCGGCCGCGCTTCATCGCGGTCGAGCCGTGGCGGGCCGACTGCTTCGGCCGGAGCCTGCGACTCGGCCGGCTGAGCGTCGCCGAACCGCCGTTCCACACCGCGATGGGCGGTCTCGCCGCCGGCGTCGCGTCGACGATCGCCTGGGACTATCTGGCTCCACTGCTCGACGCGGCAATCGCGCTCCCGGAACCCGTATGGACCGCCGGCGCCGAGGCGCTCGCGTCCGGTCGACTGGGCGCCCGCATCATCGCGGGCCCGTCCGGCGCCGCCGGCGCAGGAGCGCTCGTCGCCCTGGCCGGCCTCCCCGGCCTGCGCCGGCTCCTCGGCCTCGATGCGTCGGCGCGCGTCGGCGCGATCGTCACCGAGCAGCGCTTCGACTGACCTCGGCGGACTGCCGGGAGGCGCGGGCCGCGTACCGCTTGCCGCGGGCCGCCGCCTCCGTATAGTCGATCACGCCGATCCTCGGGACACACGCGCGGACCGGCCCCGGCACCTTGAACTCCCGCAACCCGGCCAGGAGCTCCATGTCCGCTTTCGCCGCCTACATCGACCGCGAACTCACCCGATTTCACGACGAGCTGGCGACCTTCCTCCGAATCCCCAGCATCAGCACAGACGCCGAGCACGCGGGCGACGTCCGCGCCTGCGCCGACTGGGTCGCCGGACACCTCAGGGCGGCGGGCGTCCCCGAGGCCGAGGTCATCCAGACCGGAGGGCACCCCATCGTTGTGGGCGAACGGATCCACTCCGAAGACGCCCCCACCGTGCTCGTATACGGGCACTACGACGTGCAGCCCTCGGAGCCGGACGAACTGTGGACGAGCCCGCCGTTCGAGCCGGAGGTTCGCGACGGCCGCCTCTACGCGCGCGGATCGATCGACGACAAGGGACAGGTCCACATGCACATCAAGGCGCTCGAGACGCGGCTGGCGTCCGGGGCGGATGTGCCCGTGAATCTCAAGCTCGTCATCGAGGGCGAGGAGGAGGTGGGAAGCCGCCACCTGGCGGCGTTCCTCCACGAGCACGCCGAGCGGCTCGCCTGCGATGCGATCCTCGTCAGCGACACCGGGATGTTTTCTCCCGAGTTGCCGTGCATCACGACCGGCCTGCGCGGGATCGTCTATACCGAGATCAACGTCTTCGGTCCCGCGTCGGACCTGCACTCCGGCACGTACGGTGGCGCGGTCGTGAACCCCGCCAACGCCCTGGCCGCCATCCTCGCCGGGCTCCGCGACGAGCACGGCCGGGCGACCGTGCCGGGGTACTACGACGCCGTCCGGCCCATCAGCGCCCGCGAACGGGCGGACCTCGAACGCCTGCCCATGGACGAAGAGACGCTGCGGACGGGCGTCGGAGCGCCGGCCCTCGGAGGAGAAGCCGGGTTCTCGGCGCTGGAGCGCCTGTGGTATCGTCCCACGCTCGACGTCAACGGACTCCTCAGCGGATTCACCGGCGAAGGCTCGAAGACCGTCCTCCCCTCGCAGGCGATGGCGAAGGTGTCGATGCGGCTGGTTCCGGATCAGGACCCGGCACAGGTGATCGAGGCCTTCGAGGCCCGCGTGCGCGAGCTGGCGCCGGAGGGCGTGACCGTCGAGATCAAGCGCTCACACGGCGGCGCGCCGTGGGTGGCCGACACCGGGCATCCCATCTTCGACGCCGCCTCCGCAGCGCTGGAGTCGGGTTTCGGCGCCCGGCCCGCCTACGTTCGAGAGGGCGGCTCGATCCCCATCGTCCAGGAATTCGAGGAGACCTTCGACGCGCCCGCGCTCCTCATCGGCTTCGCGCTCCCGGGATGCAACATGCACGCGCCGGACGAGTGGATCGATCTCGGCGTCTACCGCAAGGGAATCGCGGCGCTCGCCGACCTGTACGGCCGGCTCGGCGACCATCTGCCCTGAGCCGCCGCCGCGAGGTCAGGCGATAGGTACGATGTCGAGCTCCGTTGTGATGTCGATGCAGCCGGAAAGCGTACGGTAGACCGGACACTTCGGCGGATGGGCTTCGAACGCGCGCCGGATCGCATCGGCGTGTTCCTCGTCCGCCTGGAGACGATACCGGGCCCGGATCCGTCGGATCACGAGCACTCCGTCCTCCGTCTCGACCTCGCCCTCCACGTTCGCCACCAGCCGTCCCTCGTCTGCCTTTACGCCGCGCGCTTCCAGCGCGCCCCCGAAGGTTCCGGCCAGTCAGCCGCCGGTCGCGGCGATCACGTAGTCGAGTGTGGTGGCGATGTCCCGCTGATTGCGGACCCCGTAGTACGCGGCGATCGCGGAGTGGACACCGAAGTCGACCGGCGCGTCCGTGGCCGGGATCTCCGCCGTGCGGTACGGCCCCTTCTGCCGCACGATCTTCACATGCGAACGGTAGACGACGTCACTCATTGGCTGGTTCTCTCCATGAAGATGTCGAGGAAGTTCATGACGACCCGGTGCGTGAGCCCCCATATGGTGTCGCCCTCGTACAAGATGGAAGGCCAGATGTGCTCTCGGCCACCATCGGGGTAACGGACCTCGGAACGCCGGGCGGGGTCGCGCAGCGCCCCGAGCGGGGCCCAGATGTGGTACTGCACCTCGGCGTTCGTCGAAACCCTCACGTCCGCCTCGTGCCACGCAACGAAGGGCGAGATGAGGATCGACGGGATCCGGCGCGTCACGGGGTGCAGGTCGTTGAGCCGCCCCAGGAACGCGCTGCGCGGGAGATCGAGCCCCACTTCCTCGCGCGTCTCGCGGCGCGCCGTCTCCAGGAGATCCGCATCGGCGGCGTCACGGTGTCCCCCGGGGAGCGCCATGTGGCCCGACCACGGGTCGCCCGGAACGTCCGCCCGCCGGACGAACAGGACCTCCAGTTCACCGCCGCGCGGACGGACAACGAGAGTTACGGCCGCGTGTCGCTCCGCCGCTCCCGGCTCGACGACGGTGTGGCCCGCCGCCGCCAGTCGGCGCGCGACCCAGCCGGCGCTCCAGTCCCCGTTCAGCGGGCCTTCTCCGCTTCGTCGAGCAGCCGCAAATAGCTCTCCAGCCGACGCCGTTCGATCGTCCCGCCCTCCACCGCTGCGACCACCGCGCAATCCGGCTCCACTCGATGGCGGCAATCCGCGAACCGACAGCCTTCGCCCGCCACGGCGATCTCGACGAAGCCCTCCGGAAGTTCGGCCGGATCGAGCCCCCACAGCGCCAGGTACTGGAGGCCCGGCGTGTCCGCGACGTAGCCGCCCGCCGGGTATCGATAGAGCGCCGACGCCACCGTCGTGTGCCGCCCGCGTCCGCGCCGCTCGCTGATCTCGCCCACGCGCAAGTCGAGTTCCGGCACGAGCGCGTTCAACAGGCTCGACTTCCCCACGCCCGACTGGCCGCTGAGCACCGAAATCCGGCCCGCGAGGCGTTCGGCGAGCGCCTCCAGCCCTTCCCCCGACTCGATGCTCGTCCTCAGCGTCTCCACGCCGAGCGTCGCGTAGTGTTCGAGATCGCTCCCGGCCGGCGCGGGGTCCGCGAGGTCCGTCTTGTTCACGACGAGGAAAGCGTCGATCCCGCTCAGCGCCGCCAGCGCGAGGAGGCGGTCCACCATGAGGAAATCGGGATCGGGCGCCGTCACCGAGACGACGACGGCGACCTGGTCCACATTCGCGACGATGACCTGCTCCCGCCGCTTGGAGACGCCGTGCCGGGACAGCGCGCCGCTTCGCGAACGGAGACGGACGATCCGCATCTCGTCGCCGACCCGTTCGAGTTCGACGAGATCGCCGACCGAGACGATGCGTGAGTCCGTTCGCTTCAGGCGTCCACGCAGCGACGCCTGCACGACAGTCGTGGAATCGTCCACGTGATAGACCCCACCCGCGATCCGCAACACGCGGCCGACGGTAGCGGAGGGACCGCCGGAGGTCACGCCGAGCCGCGGCTTCCGTCCGCAGTCGCCGGGCTCACGCGGAGGCGCCGTCGGCGTCCGTCCCGTCGCCCAGCTCCTCGAGGCAGTTCCACGCCAGCAGCGCGCACTTGATGCGGACCGGGAACTTCGAAACCCCCGCAAGCGTGCGCAGGTCGCCGAGGGTGTCGTCCGACAACAGCGCGCCATCGCCGTGCAGGAGGTGCGTGAACTTTACGGAGAGTTCCAGCGCCTCATCGAATGACTTCCCGAGCACGCGTCCCGTGAGCATCGACGCCGACGCCTGGCTGATCGAGCACCCCCGGCCCAGGAAGCGCACCTCGGCGATGCTCCCTCCCTCCACGCGCAACATGAGTTCGATCACGTCGCCGCAGAGGGGGTTGTTCATCGTGATCACGTGCGTGGCCTCGTCCAGGCGCCCCTTGTTCCGCGGCTTCCGGTAGTGATCGAGGATGACCTCCTGGTACAGCTGATTGAGCGAAGAAGGGATCTCCCGGTCGATGGTCCCGGGCGTCCCCGGACGAGATTCGGTCATGGGCTCAGGCTATGCCGCCGAAGACTTCGGCGGCCATGGCAAGGCCATCGCACAGCGCGTCGATCTCCTCCGGCGAATTGTAGAAGTAGAAGCTCGCGCGGGCCGTGGCGCTGATCCCGTAGTGGTCCATCAGCGGCTGATTGCAGTGGTGCCCCGCCCGAATCGCGATGCCCCGCTGGTCGAGGATCGTGGAAAGGTCATGCGGATGTATGTCGCCGTACGTGAAGGAGAAGACCGCGGTCCGCCCCTCGCGCGGGCCGTACAGGTGAAGCCCCTCGATCTCCCCGAGTCGGTTGAGGGCGGCGCTCTTCAGGGTGTTCTCATGCGACGCGATCGCCTCGGGCCCCAGGTCCGCGAGGAAGCGGGCGGCCTCGCCGAAGCCGACGACGCCCGAGATGTTGGGGGTCCCGGCCTCGAACTTGTGCGGCACCTGCGCCCAGGAAGACCCCTCGAGCCTCACCTCCGAGATCATCTCGCCCCCGCCCTGGTACGGAGGCATCTCCGCCAGCAGCTCGCGTCTGGCCCACAATGCCCCGACCCCGGTCGGACCACACATCTTGTGGCTGCTGAACGCGTAGAAGTCGCACCCGATCCCGGCCACGTCGGTCAGCATGTGGGGCGCGGCCTGCGCTCCGTCGATGAGCGTCAACGCGCCGGCGGCGTGCGCCCGGTCCACGATCTCCCGGACCGGATTGAGGGTCCCGAGGCTGTTGGAGACGTGGGTGCACGCGACCAGCCGGGGTCGCTTCTCGAGGAGCCGGTCGAAGTCGTCCAGATCGAGGGTGCCCCCGGGGGTCACGTCGACGAAGTGGAGGTCGCACCCGGTGCGGTCTGCGAGCAGTTGCCACGGCACGAGGTTCGAGTGGTGCTCCATCTTCGTGAGCACGATTCCGTCGCCCGCGCCGACGAACGCATCCCCCCAACTCGACGCGACGAGGTTCACCGCCTCCGTCGTGCCGCGCGTGAACACGATCTCTGCCGGGTCCGCCGTACCGGCATGCGCGGCCACGGAGCGCCGCGCGTCCTCGTAGGCCTCCGTCGCCTCCGCGCTGAGCTGATGCACGCCGCGGTGCACGTTGGCGTGCTGCTCGCGCAGATAGCGCTCGACCCGGTTCAGAACCCGTAGCGGCTGCTGCGAGCTTGCGGCGTTGTCGAGATAGGCCAGAGGGTGGCCGTTGACCTCCCGCGAGAGGATGGGGAACTGGGCCCGGATCGCCTCGAGATCCCAGCGGCCCGCCTCCGCACCGTCGCCCGCTCCGGTATCGGCGTCGCCTCCGGAGGGACGGTTGGACGCGAGCACACCCGTCGCGCGCGTCGCCTCCGTCATCTCCGTCATCTCCGCCATCGGGCTCCGGTCCTCGGCTGGGTCCGGCTCAGTCGAGGTCGACCTGGATGTCGTCCCCGTCGATCCGTACGTCGAAGCGCCGGACGGGCATGACCGCGGGTAGCGCCCGCGGCGCGCCGGTCGCGAGATCGAAGCGCGCCCCGTGCAGGAGACAGGTGACTTCCCCCGCCTCGACCTCGCCATCGGAGAGCGGGAACTCCTCGTGCGAGCAGCAGTCCTCGAGCGCGTAGATCTCCCCTCCGCTCCGGATGAGTGCGATCGCCAGATCTCCGGCCATCACGCCGCACGTCCCGTTCTCCGGTACGTCGTCGACTCTGGCCACCGTGACGAATCGGCTCATAGCCCGATCTTCTCCTCGATCGCTTCGCGTACGCGTGCCCGCACGCCCTCCATGGGGAGGCGTCCCAGCACCTCATCGAAGAACCCGAACACGAGCAGGCGCTCGGCCTGCCGCCGCGTGAGGCCGCGGCTCATCAGATAGAAGAGTTGTCCGTCCTCCACCTGTCCGATCGTCGCTCCGTGCGAGCAGCGCACATCGTCGGCCTCGATCTCCAGATTGGGAAGCGCCGAGGCGTGGGAGCCCGCGCTCAGGAGCAGGTTGCGGTTCGTCTGATAGGCGTCGGTGAGCTGGGCTCCCTTGTCGACCCGGATCAGCCCTCGGAAGACGCTCGAACCCGCGTCCGTCAACGCGCCCTTGAACAGAAGGTCGCTGTGCGCGTGCGGGGCCGCGTGATGCTGCAGCGTGTGGTGGTCGAAGTGCTGGTTGGAATCGCCGAACCACAGCGCGAGCATCTCGCTGTCGCTCCCCGGGCCGTCGAGACGGCTCGTGACGTCCGCCCGCGAAAGGTCACCCCCCAGCGCGACGTTGAAGGTCACGACGCGCGAGTCACGGCCCGCAGTCACGTGCTGCGTCGAGAACCGCTTCACGCCCCGGCCGAAGCGCTGCAGCGCGACGTACTCGATGCCGGCGCCGCCCTCGCCCGTGATCGTCGCGCCGTGAAGCGAGACCGTCTCCGCATCGAGGTCGTCGGAGAGGAACTCGTCGATGACCGCCGCCCGCGCCCCCGACTCGCCGTACACGAACGAGTGCGCCGAGGACAGCGTCCCCGCCCGCTCGACGATGTGAAACGCATGGATGGGCGCCGGCATCTGCACCCCGCGCGGCACGTGCAGGAAATAGCCCCCGCCCAGGATGGCGAGGTGCAGCGCCCACAGCTTCTCCTCGGCCGGTCCCGGCTGCGCCTCGAACAGCGCGCTCCGCAGCAACTCCGGATGCCGGGCCGCGGCGTCCCGGATCGAGCACAGGACGACGCCGGTCCGCGCCACCTCGGGTTCGAGTTCGAGGTGCGCGATCCGTCCGTCCCGCAGCACGACGACGCCGGCGCGTTCCCCGGAATGGCCGAGCACCTCGCGTACGTCCGCCGGCAGCGCTTCCACCGCGGCGGGCGTCGGGACCACCGGCGTGAGCGCCTCGAAGCCGATCTTCGTGAGGTCGGTGTAACGCCACTCTTCCGACTTCTTCGTCGGCCAGGGAAGGGCTGTGAACCGTTCCCATGCGGCGGCGCGAGCGCCCGCGAGCGTTTCCGGCTCCGTCAGCTCGCCGGAAAGCGTATCAAAATCCGTCGCGGCCAGCGTCGACTCCGCCGGCCCGGCCGTCAGCGTACTCATATCAGGAAGATTCCTCGTGGTCTGTGGCTGGGACTGCGGTTGGCTATCCGACCGACCCTTCCATCTCCAGTTCGATCAGCCGGTTCAGCTCGATCGCGTACTCGAGCGGCAACTCCTTGGCCACCGGCTCGATGAAGCCGCGCACGATCATCGCCATCGCCTCCGCCTCGTCGAGGCCGCGGCTCATCAGATAGAAGAGCTGTTCGTCGCCGACCTTGGAGACGGTGGCCTCGTGCCCGATCGACGCCGTGTTCTCATCGATCTCGATGTAGGGGTAGGTATCCGTGCGGGACTGCTCGTCGAGCAGCAGGGCGTCGCACTCGACGTTGGACTTCGCGCCCACGGCGCCGTCGTACACCTTGCACAGCCCACGGTACGATGAGCGCCCGAGCCCCCTCGAGATCGACTTCGACGTGATCTGCGACGTCGTGTTGGGGGCGGCGTGGATCACCTTCCCGCCCGTGTCCTGGTGCTGTCCGTCACCAGCGTACGCGATGGAGAGGATCTCGCCGTGCGCCCGCTCTCCGACGAGGTAGCACGACGGATACTTCATCGTGAGCTTCGAGCCCAGATTCCCGTCGAGCCATTCCATCTTGGCCTCCTCGTGCACGAGCGCCCGCTGCGTGACGAGGTTGTACATGTTGTTCGACCAGTTCTGGATCGTCGTGTACCGGAAGCGCGCGCCCTTCTTGACCACGATCTCGATCACACCGGAGTGGAAGGAGTCGGTCGAGTAGACCGGCGCCGTACAGCCCTCGATGTAGTGGGCTTCGGCCCCCTCTTCGCAGATGATGAGGGTGCGCTCGAACTGGCCCATCTTCTCGGCGTTCACCCGGAAGTAGGCCTGGAGCGGAATTTCTACTTTCACCCCTTTCGGGATGTAGACGAACGATCCGCCGGACCAGACCGCGGAGTTCAGCGCCGCGAACTTGTTGTCGTGCGTGGGGACGATGGTCGAGAAGTACTGCCGGAACAGTTCGGGGTGCTTTGCGAGCCCGTCCTCGATCGACTCGAAGATCACGCCCTGCTCCTCCCACTGCTCCTTCAGCGAGTGGTAAACCATCTCGGACTCGTACTGCGCCCCGACCCCGGCGAGCGCCTTACGCTCCGCTTCGGGAATCCCGAGCTTCTCGAACGTGTCCTTGATCTCCTGCGGGACGTCGTCCCAGGACCGCTCCATCTGATCCTGCGGCTTGAGATAGAAATAGATCTCGTCGAGCGTGTCCTCGAGCCTCGACAGATCCCCGCCCCACTTCGGCATGGGCTTGGAGTAATAGACGTCGAGCGCCTTGAGTCGGAACTCGAGCATCCACTCCGGCTCTTCCTTGTGATGCGAGATCTGTCGGACGATGTCGCTGGAGAGGCCGGGGACGGCCTTGAAGACGGGCTTGTCCTCCGTGACGAATCCGTACTTGTATTCGTCGAGTCCGAGTCCGGTGATCGTCTCGTTCTGGGGCATGTCTCTTCCTTCCTTTACCGTCTCGGATACAGCCGAGGCTAAAGCGTCAGACCGCCGCCACCGCCCGGTGGAGCCAGTCGTAGCCCTCGGCCTCCAGCTTGTCGGCGAGCGAGGCGCCGCCGCTCTCGGCGATGCGGCCCGCCATCATCACGTGTACTCGATCCGGCTGGATATAGTTCAGGATCCGCTTGTAGTGCGTGATGAGCAGGACCCCGAGCGCCTCGTCGGCTTCGGCGAGGCGGTTCACGCCGTTGGCCACGACCTTGAGCGCGTCGATATCGAGTCCGCTGTCCGTCTCGTCCAGGACCCCGAGCGCCGGCCGAAGCACGGCCATCTGCAGGATCTCGTTCCGCTTCTTCTCGCCGCCGGAGAAGCCGTCGTTCACATACCGGGTGGCGAAGCCCGGATCCATCTTCAGCATCTCCATCTTCTCCATGAGCGTGCGCTGGAACCCGAACACGTCCATTTCCTCGCCCTCACCCAGCCGCGCGTTCACGGCGGTGCGCAGGAAATTGGCGATCGACACGCCCGGGATCTCGGCCGGATACTGGAAGGCGAGAAAGATCCCCGCGCGGCTCCGCTCATCCGGCTCGAGTTCGAGGACATCCTCCCCCTCGAACAGGATCTCGCCGGCCGTCACCTCGTAGGCGGGGTGGCCGGCGATGACCTTGGCGAGCGTGCTCTTTCCCGAGCCGTTGGGTCCCATCAGCGCATGCACCTCGCCGCGCTCGACATCCAGATCGACGCCGCGGAGGATCTCCCCGTCCTCGCCTTCGACCCTCGCCCGGAGTCCGCGTATCGACAGAAGCGGTTCTGACATTCGTGTCCTCTTGCGTTGCAAAAGGCCGGTCACCCAGGGGCGCCGGCCTGGAAATACAGCGATCAATTCAAGCTGAACCGACAACAGTTATCGGCGGGACAACGTACGCGGCGCAGGACCCCTTATCAAGCCTCGTTGAGACCCGTTCTCAACTTTCCCGCCCGGCCGGGATGGGGCCGGCGGCTCCTGCACGCACCGCGGCACGCCCATAGGTTTGGCGCCCTATGAAAGCGGCTTACTTCGAACGACACGGCGGCCCCGACGTCATCCGGGTCGGCGACCTGCCCGAGCCGACGGCGGGTCCGGGCGAAGTGCTGATCCGCGTGCACGCGGCGGGACTCAACCACCTCGACCTGTGGACGCGGCGCGGACTGCCCGGGCTCACGCTGAAGATGCCGCACATCGGAGGGTCCGATGTGGCGGGCGAAATCACGGTGCTGGGGGATGAGGTGGAGGACTGGGCGCCGGGCGACCGGGTCACGGTGAACCCGGGCCTGTGGTGCGCCCACGACGGCTGCGAGTGGTGTGCCCGTGGCGAGCACCCCCTCTGCACCTCCTACCGCATCCTCGGCGAACACGTACCGGGCGGTTTCGCGGAGAAGGTCGCGGTCCCGGCGCGCAACCTGGTGCGGCTCCCGGACGGGTTCCCGTTCGCGACCGCGGCCGTCGCGCCGCTCGTATACCAGACGGCGTGGCGCGGCCTTCTCTCGCGGGGGCGTCTGGCGCCGGGAGAGACGGTCCTCGTCACGGGGGCATCGGGCGGCGTCTCCACCGCCGCGATCCAGATCGCGAAACACCACGGCGCGCGTGTGTTCGCGGTCACAAGCGGACCCGGGAACGCGCGGCGCGTCGAGGCGCTGGGGGCGGACCTCGTCATCGACCGTCTCGAGGAGGATTTCTCGCGCCGCGTGTGGGCGGAGACGGGGAAGCGCGGCGTCGATCTCGTGCTCGACAGCGTGGGGGCGGCGACGTGGGAGGGCTGCGTTCGCGCTTTGGCGCGCGGGGGACGAATGGTCGTGTACGGGGCGACGACCGGGCCGCAGGGCGCGCTCAACATCGCGCGCCTGTTCTGGAGCCAGACATCGATCATGGGGACCACGATGGGGACGCGCACCGAGTTCGAGGCCGTAATGGGACTCGTGCTGGACGGCACCCTCACCCCGATCGTCGATGACGTGTGGCCGCTGGGCCGGGCTCGTGCGGCCCATGAGCAGTTGGAGGCGGGCGGAGTCTTCGGAAAACTCGTCCTCGAGCCGTGACGCACCACGGGCTGCCAGGCCCGTGACGGCTCCGCGGCGCGGCGAGCAGTTCCGGAGCCTCGCGGAGACCGCCTTCGACATCCTCGTCATCGGGGGTGGTATCTCGGGCGCGGCCGTCGCGCGCGACGCGGCCCGCCGCGGCTTTCGCACCGCTCTCGTCGAGGCCGCGGATTTTTCGTCGGGTACGAGCAGCCGTTCCTCCCGCCTCGTCCATGGCGGCCTGCGCTACCTGGAACACTTCGAGTTCGACCTCGTGTTCGAGGCGAGCCGGGAGCGGCGGACCCTGCTCCGGATCGCGACCCACCTCGTGCGCCCGCTGGAGTTCCACTTTCCCATCTTCCGGGACGGCCGCATCGGCCGGAGGAAGCTGGACGCGGGGATGTGGCTCTACGACGCGCTCTCGCTGTTCCGGAACATCGAACGCCACCAGATGCTCGATACCGAGGCCATGCTCGCCCGTGAACCGGGGCTGCGCGCCGACGGGCTCCTCGGCGGCGCACGCTACTTCGACGCCCAGGTCGACGACGCGCGGCTCGTCGTCACGACCATCGTGGCGGCGCTCGAGGCGGATGCGACGGTGGTCAACCGTGCCGAGGTCGTCCGCATCGACGCTTCGGACTGGCCGGGCCACCGCACGCTAGTGAGAGATGTGGAGAGTGGCCGGGAAGTGAGCGTCGACGCCCTCGCGATCGTCAACGCCACCGGCGCATGGGCCGAACAGTTGCTCGACCGCGTCGCCGCGGGCCCCGGCGCGCCCGGCTTGGAAGAGGGGGCGGCCTCCGCCGTGCGCCTCCGGCCCTCGCGGGGGACACATATCCACGTGGCGCGAGGGCGAGTGGGCCACTCCGGCGCTCTGATATTCGAGGCGCCGCAGGACGGCCGCGTGATGTTCATCCTGCCATGGCGGGAGGACCTGACCCTCATCGGGACCACGGACGAGTTCTTCGACGGCCGGCCGCACGAGGTCGCCGCCACGCCCGGGGACATCACCTACCTGCTCGAAGCCACTAATCGCCTGCTCCCCGCGTCGAAGCTGGGCCCGGAAGATGTGATCAGCGCCTGGGCCGGGTTGCGGCCCCTCGTCGCGCCACCCGCGGATGGTGCGGACGAGGGCGCCGTCTCGCGGGAGTTCGAGGTGCATCAGAATCCCCCCGGCGTCTTCACCCTCAGCGGCGGAAAACTGACCTCTCACCGGCGCATGGCCGAGGAAACGGTGGATCGTGTGCAGGCGTTCCTCGCGCCGGCCGGCGTGAAGGCGCTTCGGAAGGTGGACACGGACAAGGTCCCGCTCCCCGGTGCCCGGTTCCGGGATCTCGATGGACTCCGCCGCCGCATCCGGGCGCGGGCCCGCGGCCACGGGCTCGACCCCGCCTCGGCCGATCGCCTCACGCGCGCCTACGGGACGAGGGCGAGCCGGGTGCTCGACCTCATCGAGCGCAACCCGCAGCTCGGTGAGAGAGTCGTCGAGGAGAGGCCGCACCTTCTGGCCGAAGCGGTGTATTCGGCACGGAGCGAGATGGCCCTTCACGTCGAGGACGTTCTCTTCCGGCGGATGCGGGTGGGTCTCGAGACGCGCTCCGGAACGCCGGATGCGGCGCGGCGCGTCGCCGAAGTCATGGCCCCGGAGCTGGAGTGGACAGCCGCACAGCAGGCGGAGGAGGTAAGACGGGCGCTGACCTGCAGGGCGTTGGACGACGGTGCGATCCACGAGGTTGCGGAGTGGGGGAGGGTGGCCCGCTGAGGGGACGACCTCTCCGACCGGGTCGCACGCTGTGCGCGCTTGTGTGGCTGACGGCGTCGTGCGCCCCGCCCGACGACACCTCCGAGTCGTCCGGGGTTCTGTCGGATTCCCTGCCGCAGGACGACGCCGTGCCGGTCGCTCCGCTCCCCGGCGACGGTCCGCCCCGCCAATACCGGTTGCTCATCGTAAACGCGCTCGACATCGACGCTTACGTCTTCGCCGCAGCCGGAGCCGCGAGCGTCGTGCTCGACACCGTACCCCGCCGGGACTCCGTGCGGGTGGATATTCGGCTGCGCGCCGACATCGTAAGCCTCGAGGCACATGATGCGCAGGGCGGGCTCCTGCGGACGATCGACCTCGCGCTGACCCGTGACACCCTCAACCGGTGGCTCATCGCGGCCAACACCCCCGCCGCGGGTGTCACCCAGGGGCCCGCGCGCGTCACCAATGGGTCCGAGAGTTCGTTAATTAGTTGGGAAGCCTTATACTGTGGGAGCGGTCTGTGTCGGAATCGGGCGTTAGGTGCGGCGTTAGGTGCGGGGACGATGGAGGAGGGGGGACGCCATGAAGAAGCTGAGGATCGCGCTGGCGCTCGTCGCGAGCATCGCGATGATCGTCGTCGGGCAGCGTCAGGTGGGCCAGAAGGACGTGCGGACGCAGAAGGCCGACATCCAGGGGGTCGATTCCGAGAACGAGGCCTTGTTCATCTAGCGGCTTCGCCGGCTCTTCCGTCTGAAGAACCGTCGGGCACTCTCGCGTCGGACGGTGACGGAGGATCACAGGTGCGAGGCGCCGGATGAGTCCAGTCAGGTGCGACATCTCTCGGCCGGTCGGCTCGCTGACTCGCGCGGCCCGAATCGGCCTGGTGCTGCAAGCGGTGGGTCTCGCCGCATGCACCGGAGAGAGCTTTGGCCCGCCGCCCCCGTTCTCGGATTGCTCGCTGCCGCTCAGGAACTTCACGGATGCCGGCTCCGAGCGTTCGAGCATCCCTGCGCTCACGAATCCGGATGTCGCCACGCGGCTCATCGCCCCCCAGGTCGGTTACGTCAATCGTGGCGATCTCGTGATCGGGCTCCAGTTCAACGACCAGCCCCTCGCCATACCTCTGAAGCTCCTCTGGTACCACGAGGTTCTGAACCTGCAGGCCGACACCGACCTCGCCGACCCGGATACGCCGGGAGAACGGCTCACCATCACCTACTCGCCGCTCACCGGGTCCGTCCGCGTCTTCGATCCCGCAGCGACGGAGACGCCCGACTTCGAGGTGTCCAACTACGTCCTCGACAACAACCTCGTGATGGACGATGGTTCCGGGACGCTCTACCCGCAGTTGACGCGCTCGGCCACCTGTGGCCCCAATGACGGCAGCAGGCTGAAGCGCGTACCGTACGAGTTGTTGTTGTACGGGGCCTGGCTCCAGATCTTCCAGGACACCTGGATCGCGACCCGCGCAACGGGGCACGACTTTCTCTACACGCTCTACCCGTACGGGAACTACCGGGACCCGGACAACGCTTCGCTCTTCTATCCGACGTCGACCCCGATCGACCTGCGCCGACGGCCCAAGGAACGCATGGTCGGAGTCCCGTCGGGCACCGGCGGCGTCGCGTTCGCCATCTCGGATTTGAGGGAAGTTGCCGCGCGGGACCAGGAAGGGCAGAACTTCACCGTGTGGGCTGCGAGTGCCCGTGCCGGTGGAGAACCTGTGGTCGCGTTCTGGAACTCCATCGCTCAGAGTGCGCGGATCTACCACGCGCGAGTCAACGGCCGGCCGCTCACGTTCGAGGTCGTCGACGGTCGCCGGCAGGACGTGGAGACGGGGAGCGTGTGGAACTTCGGGGGCGAGGCGGTGGCCGGACCGCTCGACGGCGAACAGCTCGAGGCTCACGCCGAGGCGTACCACGCCTTCTGGTTCGCGTGGGCCGCCTTCCAGCCGGACACCGAGGTATGGGTGGCACCGATTCCTCTCACCGGCTCCGCGGACTTCGTTCCGACGGACGAAGCGACGCTGCTACCGCCGGACCCGGACCTGATCAGACGCCGTCCGCGCTGAGTCGCGGCACCATTGCGGGCGTTCGGGGTCAGCGCGCCCCGGGCAGCGCCGGCATCGAATACCGCTCGAGCCAGGCGAAATCGAATTCGTCGCTCCGGACCAGGTAGGCGCTCTCAGCTCCGAAGGCGACGAGACGCCGGTCCTCCGGCAGCTCCACTTGGGCGATCCGCTGTCCGCGTGCATCGAACACATCGTACAGGTGCACCTCCCCGGCTCGGACATGACGCCGGACCCACGCCCGGCCTTCCGCATCGATCTCGACCGCCGCGGCCGGGATGACCGGCTTCACGTCGGGCCACTCGAAGTCGGAGGGGTCCGCATCGCCCGCACCCGAAGACGCACGGCTCATGGACATCCGCATCCCGCCCCCGTCGTCCGTCATCTCGACGCGCAATCCTCCGCCGAGGCCTTCGAGCCACTCATCCTGGTCGGCGCGGCCCACCCGCACCGGTTCGTACGGGATCTCGGGCCCGCGCGTGACGCTGCCGGCCGGGCCCATCCACTCAAGCCGGTAGTCATCCGCGCGGGCGATCGCCACCCGCCCGTCCCAGGCCACGTTCCACGAGTCCTGGTCGGAGAACGGCACGGGCCGGATGCTCACGCTGCGGTTGTTCGCGTCCCCTGATTCCGTCCGCTTCTGCGCCGCGAGCCGGACCCGGCCGGCTTCGGAAATCTCGCCGGTGGCCGGATCGAAGCGCGCCACGGCCGCCGAATCCGAAGTCCCCGCCATCCCGTCGAGTCGCTGCTGGAAGTAGATGCCGCCTTCGCGGTCTGTCCCGACCGGAATCATCATCGTCATCCCGGTATTCGGCGCGCCCTGGGCGATGGGCCACGTCTCGCTGAAGCCGAGGTCCGCTTCGATGCGCGTGAGCCGCGCGTTGCCGAGATCGACGAGAAGCGTCCCGCCGTCCGGAAGCGGGAAAAGACCGTCCGGCGTCCGATACTCCTCCGGTCCCTGGCCCGTGTTCGTCAGTGTGTCCGCGCCGGCCGCGGGCGTCCACACGATGACCGCGGCGCCGAAGCCGTCCGCTATGAGCACGCGCCCATCCTCGAGTTCGCGTACACCGCGCATGGAGCCCAGACCGTCCTCGAAGGCCGCAACCGCCGGCCCGAACGAAACCCGCGGCACGTCCTGCGCCGCCGCCACGCGGACCCCAGCCGGCGACAGCACCATCGCCGCCGCCAGCCCAAAGGGGATCACGCCGGAGCCCAGCGCCGTGTTCGTCTTCGTCATCGAATGCCTGCCAGTCCTCTTACCAGTCCTCTTCGGGCTTGTCCCACGTCTGGGCCCAGAATTCGTCCTCCTCGGCCCTCGCCAGTTCGAGATCCACCGGTTCCACGTCCTCCGCGTCCACGCGGCCCACCGTCTCGATGCGTTGGACGATCTCGTCCGTCACGCCGCTACGGGTCTGACGGCGCAGCCGGTGCCGCGCTCTCCAGCCGGCCACCGCCACGATCACCGCCAACGCCAGAAAGATGGAACTGGTCACCGCTTCTCACCGCTCTCCGTGCGACGCGGGGTCTCGCCACGAGCCGGGCTAGAGCCCGAGCCAGTGCTCGAACTTTATGAGGAAGATATTGGTGGAGGGAATCCGCGCGATGTCCGTCAGGTCTTCGCCCAGGCGGAACGAGCCATCGTTACGAAACGATTGCTGGTCGCGGCTCCAGACGAGGAACACGGTCGACCCGGGCCGATACTGCCAGCGCAGGACCAGGTTGGACCGGAACGACTTCACGTTGAAGTCGGGGTCGCCGAAGCCGAAGTCCGCGGTCCCGTCTCGATTGGCGTCGACCTGGTAGAGTCCGAAGCCGTTCGCCTCGAGACGCCTGATCTCGTTCTCCCCGTACCTCCGGAACCGGTCCGCGAAGGCTGAAGCTCGCGGGGCGTCGACCTCCATGAAGCGGTCGTAGCTACCGGCGCTTACGAAGGGCTGCCCGTAAAATTGCAGGGAAAGGTCCGGACTGAACGTGTAGTTCAGCCGGGTCGTGATGGAGATCGTCTGCTGGCTCAGGCGTGCAAACACATAGTGCGTTCCCGTGGAGGACCGGGGCTGTGAGACGTACTGCCAGGCCCGTTCGTTCCACTGCAGGCTCGGGCCGATGTTGAACTGGAGACGGCTCGACGCCTGAAGCATGACGTTGGGCGAGACTCCCAAGCGGAGCGTCGAGGTGCTGTACTCCCCGCCGGCGTTGAAGATGGCTCCCAGCCGCACGGGCTTCCGGGAGTCCGTGAACACGCCGCCGAAGCTGTTCCACTGGCTCGGCTGATGGAGGGCCGGGCCTCCGCGCAGGGCCGTCGTGGCGAGGCCCGCCCACTCCTGGTTGAATCCGGCGAAGCCGTTCCAGAAGTTCTTGAACTGGAAGTTCCCGTTCACGTTACCGCCCGTGAACTGCCGTTCGCCGCCGAACGTCCAGCCGGACCACGTCGCCGCGTTCACCCCCCAGTTCCGAAACGGCCCCTGGGGCCGGAACTGCTGGTAGCTCACCCAGGCCGCGCCCACGCGGTAGTCCGCGTTCTGCTGGAAGCCGAGATCGTTGGACTCGAAGCCGGGTGACCGGTTCTCGCCGAACAGTCCGAAGCGCCAGTTCCCGCCTCCGATCTTGGAGAAGCTGATGGTCGAGGTGCTGCCCGAGAGCCGCGTGCGGGTCGGGTCCAGGCCGACGTGCTCGGAGTCCGGGCGCTGCAGGTAGCGTACCGACGAGCGCTGGATGCGCTCGATCGCCTCCGCGCTCCCGCTCACCGTGCTCCCGATCACGTGGCCGTTGATCTCGTAGTTGCCGTTCCCGAAACGGTGGCGGAAGTCGATCCCTCCCGTGTACGCCTCGTCCGCCAGGAAGGCGAGCGCTCCCCCGGCGTCCAGGCGCCGGTTCGTGGCGGTGGCGATGAGTCCGACCGCGCTCTCCCCGTCGCGAAAGTCCCGGATTACCCGCCCGACGGCGTAGTTCGTGACCGGCTCCACCAGTTGCTCGCTCAGCGCCCCGCCCGGGGTAGAGAAGCGCGCCATCTCGCTCGAAGTGAGCGCGTTGAGGAGACCGACCGACCACCCGCCCGCCGTCTTCCCCGACAGCTTCGCCGCGCCGAGGATCCGCGTCGCTTCAGGCACCTGCTGATAGTCCGACGGGTCCGTGACGAATCCCTGTGGCGCACGTCCGACCCGCCGGCTGTAGAAGAGCGACTCGTTGTTCTCATCGTCCGGCGCGCCGATCGCGAAGTCGAAGATGTCGGCGCCCTCCTGGAAGAAGGGGCGTTTCTCGGGAAAGAACGTCTCGAACGCCGTGAGGTTCACGACCGACGGGTCCGCCTCGACCTGCCCGAAGTCGGGGTTCACCGTGAGGTTCAGCGTCAGGTTGTCCGTGATCCCGTACTTCAGGTCGCCGCCCACCGTCTGCCGCAGGGCGGTCGCGGAATAGAAGGGATCGTCCGCCGTTCCGGGTGCGCGCGCGGCGGACGAAAGGACGTAGGGACGGATCTCGAGGTTACGGCGCGGTCTGATGTCTTCGAGGTTCCGCAGCGTCCCGAATGCGGACACGACGCGCGAACCGTCCTCCGGCAGGGGCGACCACACGCTCGACTCTTCGAGGCGGGCGATCTCCCGCCGGAAGTTGATGCCCCATGTGCTCGAGCCGCCATCCCGCGCGGATGCCGTGAACCTGAGTTGAGAGAACGGGATCCGCAGTTCCGCGGTCCAGCCCGACGCGTCCGTTCGGGTGGCGCTCTCCCACACCGCATCCCATTCCGAGTCTTCCTCGGTGTCGGAGAAGAGAAGCCCATCGCTTTGGACCCCTGCCACGCTGACCGAAAAACGGAAAGCCGTGCGGTGGTCGAAATAGCTGTCGATCGCGACGTGGAAGGCGTCCGTCGTCACTTCCTCGTCGCGTCTGGCGAGCCTGCGGATGATCCCGCCGGGGTCGTCGTCGAACATGCGAGCGCCGATGTAGACCGCGTCGTCGGTGTAGAGGACGCGCACTTCGGTGCGCTCGCTCGCGGGCCGCCCCGGGTCCGGCCGGAACTGGACGAAATCGCGCGCGACCGGCGCTTCGCTCCAGGCATCGTCGTCGAGGCGCCCGTCGATCCGGGGCAACTCGGCCGCCCGAACGGCCGGAAGCGCCGGCGCCGCCGCGGAGCGCGCGTGGGTTTCCCCGCCGATCAGCGCATCCTGGGCCGCCAAGGGACCCGCGGGCGCCATGAACAGAAGGAGCGTCGGCCACCGTCGCGGCGGCACGGCGCAATCTATGGAAAACACGGAAGATCTCACGGTTACGTTCCTGAATTCACAGCCCCGAACCCGCGGGCCCACCCACGAGGGTTCGCCTGGGCCCCACCCCCCCAGTCAGGGGATGGGACGCGTCGCCCCACCGAAACGTTGGAATCCGGGAGAAAGTTTCCCCGGCGGCCCGCGTCCGCTACGCGCCGCCCTCGAGGCGGGCGATGTCGGCTTCGGACGCGATATAACCGAAGCCCGCCCAGCCCGAACCTTCGAGAATGCGTCGGTACATCTCCGCCGCCTGCGCCTCGCGGCCGTTGTAGAGGTGCCAGGTCGCGACCCCGTACGCGACCGCCACGCCCGCCGGGTCCCCGCTCTCGGGGTCCCACAGTTCGTCGGCCGTGAGCTCCCCCTTGTACATGAGGAGAAGCCGGTGATAGCTGGTGTTCTCGATCACATCGAGATCGGCCGTCACCGGTTCGAGGACCGTTGCCGCCTCGGCGTCGCGGCCGAGCCGACGGAGCGCCATGTACCACCAGTGCGAGATCGCCACGAGCTGGTCGGGGTTCGTCGTCACCGCCAGGTACGCCTCGTAGGACGGCAGCGCGCCCTCAAAGTCGCCCTTCAGGTAGCGGGCCAGCGCGAGGTGGTAGTGGATGTTCGACTGAAGCGTGCTCGTGGGGATCCCCCGCTCGTTGGGCTGGCCGTCCGGCTCCACCTCATCCTCCTCGCCCCGGACCAGGTCGGCCGCGTGCGAAAGGTCCTCGATCGCCCGGTCGAACTCGCGCACGCTGATCCACCGGTGCCCCCGGTGGCGGTACATGCGGGCATCGCCCGGGTGCTTCTCGATCCCCTCCGAGAAGATCTCGATCGCGTGACGGAAGGCCCCCGTGTACCCGACGCGCCGGCCGAGCCAGATGATCGCGTCGGCGTCATCCGGGTCTGCGTCGTAGTCCGCCCGGGCGACCTCGATGTCGCGCGCCTGCTGCGCCGCCACCTCCGCCGGGGCGGGAGACGGATAGAGAGGTTCGCCGAGAAGGGAGATCGCCTCCGCCCCCTCCGGGAGCGTCTCCGCCCCTCCGGAAGTTCCCGCCTCGTCCGCCGCCTCCCCGCAGGCCGCGAGGCCGAGGGCGAGCAGGAGAGCGCCGAGTTTCATTCGATTGCGTTTCATGACGTTCCTCGGGAAAGGGGTTTCCGCGCGCCGCAAAACCCGCGCAGGATTCCGAGCGTACGGTCTGGACAGCTCGCGGCAATAGCCCTGCCGGATTCGAGCGGAGATCCAACATCAAGCAAACTCGCGCGTTCGCCGCAAGGGAGATGACATGGCCGAAGAACACAGAGTGCCGGGCGAGAACCTCGTCCGGAAGATCAAGGAGATCATCCGCGAGGGGAATGTTCGCCGTCTCACGATCCGGAACGAGGACGGCAAGGAACTCATCGAGGTGCCGCTCTCCATCGGTGTCGTGGGCACGCTGATGCTGCCCGCCTGGGCGGCGATCGGCGCCATCGCAGCGCTCGTCACGAACTGCTCCATCGTCGTGGAGCGCGACGGCGCCGAGGGGGAAGGGGACCGGCACCCGGTACCCACAGACAGCGAAGACAGCGAATAGAGCGGAGGGGCCGCCGCCGGAGACGCGGCGTCTGGCGTCCCCGGCACGCAACGCGTCGATTTGACGGCCTACTCGAATAGAGGCATCGCTCATGTCCAATCCCCGTCAGATCCGCCGCTTCCGGTTCGTCGCCCTCGGCTTCGCCACGGTCCTCGCCGCCTGCTCCACCGGTGGCGGCGGCTTTACGATCGACTACGAGAAGTACGAACTGCCCAACGGGCTCGACGTGGTCCTGCACGTGGATCGCTCCGATCCGATCGCCGCCGTCGCGATGACCTTCCACGTCGGCTCGTCACGTGAGGTCCCCGGCAAGACCGGCTTCGCGCATCTCTTCGAGCACCTCTTCTTCCTCGATTCCGAGAACCTCGGCCCCGGCGGCCTCGACCGTCTCATGACGCGCGTGGGAAGCTCGACGAACGGATCCACGAGCCGCGACCGAACGAACTACTTCGAGGTCGTGCCGAGCGACGCGCTCGAGAAGGCGCTGTGGGCGGAGGCGGACAAGCTCGGCTTCTTCATCAACACCGTGACCGAGGACGTCGTCGCGAAGGAAAAGCAGGTCGTCAAGAACGAGAAGCGCCAGTCGGTCGACAACCGCCCCTACGGCCACTCGAGCTTCGTCCTCGACCAAGCAATGTATCCCGAGGGACACCCGTACCGGTGGCAGGTCATCGGCTCGCTGGAGGATCTCGACGGCGCGACGCTCGCCGACACGAAGGACTTCCACTCGAAGTGGTACGGGCCGAACAACGCCACCCTCGTCGTCGCCGGCGACATCGATGTAGCGCGGACGAAGGAATGGATCGAGCGCTACTTCGGCGAGATCCCGTCGCGACCCATGCCGGACCGCGCGCCGCTCCCCGACGTCACGCTGGAGGATGCGGAGCGGTTCGTGCACGAAGACAACTTCGCGCAGCTTCCGCAGCTCACGCTCGCGTGGCCCACCGTCCCTCTCTATCACCCGGACGCCTACCCGCTCTCGCTGCTCGCCACGCTCCTGACGGACGGGAAGACCGCGCCCTTCTACGAGGTGATCGTGGAAGAGGAGAAGCTCGCGCCCTCGGCGAACATGTTCGCCTTCCATCAGGAACTCGCCGGCCAGATGCGGCTCACGATCCGCGCCTTCCGCGATACCGACCTCGATGCGGTGCACGCGGGGGTGGACCAGGCCTTCGCGCGCTTCGAGGAGGAGGGCGTGCCGGCCGCGGATCTGGAGCGCGTGAAGGCGGGGTACGAGACCTCCTTCTACGGCGGGCTCTCCAGCGTGCTGGGCAAGGCGTTCCAGCTCGCCCAGTACAACATCTTCGCGGGCGATCCCGGATATGTCGCGGAGGATATCGAACGCATTCTCGCGGTGACGGAGGCTGATGTCCTGCGCGTGTACGAGACGTATCTCGCGGGTCGGCCTTCCATCGCGAGCAGCTTCGTCCCGCGCGGACGGCCGGAGCTGGCGCTCGAGGGCTCGGTCCGAGCCACGGTGGTGGAGGAACCCATCGTTCTCGGCGCCGAGGCGCCGGTCGCGATCGACGACCGGAGCGATATTCCGCGCACCCCATCGGAGATCGACCGCTCGGTGGAGCCCGGGTTCGGGCCGCCCCCCAGCCTCTCGGCACCGACCGTGTTCACGGAGTCACTGACCAACGGGGTCTCCGTGAAGGGGATCGAAGACCGGGAGACCCCGCTGGTCCAGTTCGAACTGCGGCTGGCCGGCGGGCTCCTGCTCGAAGATCCGGCCCGCGTCGGCGCGGCGAACCTCCTCGCGCAGATCATGACAGAGGGGACCGCGAGCCGCACGCCGGAGGAACTGGAGTAGGCGATCGACGCCCTCGGCGCTTCGATCTCCGTCTCATCGGGCCGTGAGAGCTTCGTCATCCGGGGGTCGAGTCTGAACCGCAACTTTCCGGAGATGATGGCGCTCGTCGAGGAGATCCTCCTCGAGCCCCGCTTCGACCCCGAGGAGTTCGATCTCGCCCGCGACCGCGTTCGGAACCAGCTGCGTCAGGCCTCGTCGTCTCCCGTCTCGATCGCGGGTGACGTCATGACTCGGCTCCTCTATGGAGACCACATCCTGGGCAGCAACGCCCGCGGTAGCGTGGAGGGGGTCGAAGCCCTGACGCTCGATGACGCGCGGGAGTACTACGAGCGCGTGCTGACGCCGGGCCGGGCGTCCGTGCACGTCGCCGGTGCGGTGGCCCCGGGGGAAGTTCTGGCGGCGCTGGAAGGGATCGGCGCCCGCTGGGGCGGCGAGGCGCCCGCGTTGCCGGACGCCCCGGAGGCCCAGGCCGCGGCGCCGGGACTCTATTTCGTCGATGTACCGAACGCGAGCCAGTCCGTCCTTCAGGTGGGGTACCTCGCGCTCGCCGAGACGGACCCGGAGTTCTGGCCGGCCCAGATTGCGAACTTCCGGCTCGGAGGAGGCGGCTTCGCGTCGGACCTCACGCAGATCCTGCGTGAGGGGAAGGGCTACACCTACGGGGCCGGCTCCGGGTTCCGGGGCACGAATCTGCGGGGTCCCTTCCTCATCTCATCCTCCGTGCGCTCCAACGTGACGTACGAATCGCTCGAGATCATCCGCGATCTGCTGGACAGCTACGGGCCCGAGTTCGACGAAGAGGACCTTGCGGCCACGAAGAGCTTCCTCCTCAAGACCAACGCGCGGGCGTTCGAGACGCTCGGGAACAAGCTCGGCATCCTGGCCGACATGAGCGCGTACGGCTTCCCGCCGGACTACCTGCTGCGGCGCGAGGGCGTGGTTCAGGAGATGACGGTCGAACGGATCCGCGAAATCGCGGACGCTCACCTGGACCGCGGGCGTTTCATCTGGCTCGTGGTCGGCGACGCCGCCACGCAACTGGACCGGCTGTCCGCGCTCGGCATCGGCGAGCCCGTTCTCCTCGATCGCTCCGCCGCTCCCGCCGCAGCGCCGGGAGCGGGAGGCGGAGATGGGCAATGAGCGCGGTACGTGGCGGGGAGTGCCCGTTCGTGAGGCCGTCTGCGGGGGTCTGCTGATGCTCTCCGGGGCGTGCGCGCCGGACGCCGCGCCCCCCGCGGAGGCGGTGCGGGGGATCGAGGACGCCGGGCTGCGGGAGCACATCGCGGTCCTCGCCTCGGACGAGTTCGAGGGGCGTGCCCCCGTCTCCCGCGGCGAGGAACTGACGATCGCGTATATCTCCGAGGCGTTCGAGGCTGCGGGGCTCGAGCCCGGGAACGCCGGGGCCTGGCTGCAGGAGGTTCCCCTGGTGTCGATCACCGCCGACCCCGGGATGCGGCTCGCCATCGCCGGAGAAGGGCGCGACACGCCGCACGAGTACGGCACGGAGATGATGGCTTGGACGAAGCGCGTCATCGACCGCAGCGGGCTGCAGAGTTCCGAGCTGGTCTTTGTCGGGTACGGCGTCGTGGCGCCCGAGTACGGTTGGGACGACTACGCCGGGATCGACGTGACCGGGAAGACGGTCGTCATGCTGGTGAACGATCCGGGCTACGCGACGGGCGACCCCGCGCGCTTCAACGGCCGGGCGATGACGTACTACGGCCGGTGGACGTACAAGTTCGAGGAGGCCGGTCGGCAGGGGGCGGCCGGAGCTTTCATCATCCACGAGACGGAGGCGGCGGGCTACCCGTGGGAGGTCGTCACCAGCAGTTGGTCCGGCCCGCAGTTCACCCTCGTCGCCGAGGACGCGAACCTGTCGCGGCCCGCCGTCGAGGGCTGGCTGACGCACGATGCCGCGGCGGTGCTGTTCGAGCGCGCGGGGCTTGACCTCGCAGCCCTGCGTTCCGACGCGGCAAGAGAAGATTTCCGGGCGGTATCCCTGGGGCTGACCGCGAGTCTGGAGATCCGCAACACCATCGAGCGCTCGACATCGCACAACGTCGTCGGCCGGCTCGCGGGATCGCACCGCGCGGATGAAGCGGTCGTCTACATGGCGCACTGGGACCATCTCGGGAAGGACGAGACGCTGGACGGCGACCGCATCTACAACGGGGCACTCGACAACGCGACCGGCGTCGCGGGCCTCATCGAGATCGCCGCGGCCTTCGGCGGCCTCGAGCGCCCGCCCGCCCGCACCATCCTGTTCCTCGCCGTCACCGCCGAGGAACAGGGCCTCCTCGGTTCGGACCACTACGGCGAACGGCCGGTCCATCCGCTCGACCGGACGATTGCGGCCATCAACATGGACGGCCTGAACACGGCGGGGCCGATGAACGACATCACGGTGGTCGGTCTCCGCAACTCCGATCTGGACGTGTACCTTGAAGCGGTCGTCTCGGCGGCAGATCGCGTGATACGCGCGGACCCGGAGCCCGAAAAGGGCTTTTTCTATCGCTCCGATCACTTCAACTTTGCGAAGCGGGGCGTGCCGGCCCTGTACACCGACGCCGGAATCGACCATGTAACTGAAGGGGAGACGTACGGTCGCCGGATGCGCGAGGAGTACACGGCGGAACGGTATCACAAGCCGACGGACGAGTACGATCCGTCCTGGGACCTGAACGGCGCCGTGGACGACTTGAGGCTGTTGTTCGAGATGGGCTACCGGCTGGCCCAGGGTGCCGAGTGGCCCAACTGGCGCGAGGGGAACGAGTTTCGTGCCGCACGTGAGCGAATGATGGAAGGAGCGGGTGGGGGCGACTGACCCCGGCCGCGGCATTCAACGAACCGGAGGATCCATGAAGAAGCGTCTGTTCATGTTGTTTGTGCCGATGGTCGTCGCCACGCTTGTCGCGGGCTGCGGCGGTGACGACACGATGGAACCGGAGCCGCCCGCCGAGGGGCCGCCCAACCTGACCGGGACGTATACGCTCGTCTCCCTCTCGTCTCCGCTCACGGGCGGACTCACGGTGACGCCACCGCTCGTCAACGGGATGTTCACGTTGACCCAGACATCCACCAGCGGCGATGAGGCGAGCGGCACCCTGAGCCTCAACCTCATGTATCCGGATGGAGCCGGCGGCTTGGCGACCCTGATGGATGAGGGCACCTTCGTGATTCGGACCGACGGATCATGGGAGCAGACCGGGGCCCTTCAGCAGGCCGTGGGTACCTATTCGGTCGCGGGCACCGCGCTCACCGTGGTGGTCTCGCAGCCCCCCACCGCCGCGGGGACAACCGTTTGGCAGCGGCAGTAGCGGTCGGTATCCGCCGACGTCTCACGGCAGGCGCCGCGCTCGTCTTCTTCTACACGCGCGCGGTGTTCGCCTCCTTCTACGCGCGGGCGGCGCTCGCCTCCTTCTACGCGAGCGCCCCGCTCGCCGCCCAGGCTCAGGACGAATTCGTGCGAGGCCGCGTCCTGGACGCGGAGACGGGCGCCCCGCTCGCGGGGGCCACCGTCTTCATCCGAAACACCCCGTTGACGGCGACGACGAGGGCCGACGGCGGCTTCGCGATCGTCTCACCGTCCGATGGCCCGTACACGCTCGTCGTGGTCGCGGACGGCTTTCGGGTTGCTGAACGGGAACTGCAGGCCGATCCCTCGGGCGAAATCCGTTTCGTGCTGGACCGCCGGATGTTCGACGTTCCAGAGTTGACCGTGACCGCGAACCGCTCCGCGGCCCGCCCGGGGGAGGCTCCGGTGAGCGTCGCGGTCATGAGCGGCGACGAACTCGACACGCGCAACATCGTGACCCTTGACGAAGCGCTCCCCTTCGCGCAGGGGGTGATCTTCAACTCCGGCCAGATGGACATCCGCGGCGCCACCGGACTGGCGCGAGGGGTCGGAAGCCGCGTCCTCATGCTCCTCGACGGCCACCGCGTCCTCTCGGGCGTCGGCGCCTCGATCGATTTCAGCGGTCTCCCCGTCCTGGACGTGGACCAGATCGAGATCGTGAAGGGCCCGCATTCCACGCTGTGGGGGACGAACGCCCTGGGCGGCGTCGTGAACGTGATCACGAAACGTCCACCGGCCGAGCCCCAGACCATCGTGCGCGGGTACTTCGGCCTCTACGACACTCCGGCCCGACATTCGTTCACGGAGGAGAGGCTGAGCAGGGAAGGGATCGCGCTCCAGCATTCCCGCCGCCTCGGCGATGTCGGCACCACGCTGTACCTGGCGCGTGAGGAATCGGACGGGTTCCGGCAGAACGGCGCGCTCGAGCGCTGGCGGCTGCGGTTCAAGACCGTATTCCCGGCGGAGTCCTCCAATCCCTGGGAGATCTTCGTCAACTGGACGCGCAGGGATGAGGAGGAATTCTTCACGTGGCTGTCGGCGGACCGACCGCTGGAGGTCGATCCGGCCGAACTCGGCGACTGGATCCAGACGGACGACGTCGTCCTCGGCGTGACGGCCAATCCGATCGTCACGCCGAAGCACCGCGTGCAGGTGCGGCCGCACGTCTATCACGCGCGGGGCCAGAACTATTTCCACGACAACGAGGATTTCCACCGCTCAACGAGGGTCGGTACCGATATTCAGTGGTCCCTCTTCCCGAACCGGTCGCATTCGCTGACGATCGGTGGAGAAGGCGCCCTGACTGGCGTGAGCTCCAATTTCCTCGACCCGACGCCCGAGGTGACGGACCTCGCGGTGTTCGCACAGGACGAGATCACTTTCTCGGACCGGGTTCGCGGCTCGGTGGGCGTGAGGCTGGACTACCACGAGGCCACGGCGGCGATGAAGGATGTCGTGCTCAACCCGAAGCTCGGCGTCGTCTACCAGGCGAGCGAACGGGTGAGCCTCCGAGGATCCTTCAGCCGAGGCTACAGGTCGCCCAGCGTGTCCGAGCAGTTCACGTCGACGACGCAGTTCGGCTTCCGCGTCGTCCCGAATCTCGAGTTGAGGGGAGAGTCCGCCTGGGCGCGCGAGATCGGGACGACGGTGAACCTCAGCGACCGGGTCTGGTTCGACGCGGGGTTGTTCTGGAGCGACTACACCGATCTCATCGAGCCCACTGCGGCCCCGGACCAGTTCTTCACCTTCCAGTTCCGCAACGTCTCGGAAGCGATGGTGCGGGGAGTGGACGCGGGCCTGCGGGTCGGCGTGATACCGAATCGGCTGGACCTCAACACGAGCTACACGTTCCTCGACACCGAGGACCATGTGACCGGACGCGAGCTCCCCTACCGGTCGCGGCACAATTTCACCGCGACGGCCTCCGGCTGGAGGGGCGCGGTCGCCGTCGACTTCCGCTACCGGAGCCGGGTGGAGCAGGTGCTCGCCTTCCCGCTCGACGAGCGTAACGGGATCACCCTCGTCGACCTTCGCGTGGGCGGCCGGATTCTGGGGACCCGCGTACAGGCGAAGATCGAGAATCTGCTCCAGACGACGTACGTGGATGTCCAGGAGCGGAGTCCGGGACAGAGCCGAAGCTTCCGCCTCACCGTAACCCCCCGCTTCTAGAACGCCCTTGATTCGCCGCAAGCCGGGTGCCCGGCTGCCGGCCGGCGCACTGCTCGCCGTCTGCGCGGTGGCGGCCTGCGAGACTTCGCCGCCGGGACACGCCGCCGGAGCTGTCGACCGTGACCGGCTGCTTGCGACGGATACGGTCCCCGCCGAGTGGCTCACTTCCGGCCGCGACTTCGGGGAAACCCGCTATTCCCCGCTCGGGCGCATTCACGTCATGAACGCGGCCGCTGTGGGTCTCGCCTGGGAGTACGAGTGGCGGTCGCACGTCGGCTCCGTGCATTGGGGGCTGGAGGCCACGCCCGTCGTTGTCGACGGCGTCATGTACTCGCCCGGACCGTGGGGCAGCGTCGCGGCGCTCGACGCGGCGACGGGAGAACTCGTGTGGCGCTACGATCCGCAGGTAGACCCAAGCTATACCAGAAAGGGTTGCTGCGGTCCCATCAATCGCGGCCTGGAGGTGTGGGAGGGGCGCGTCTACATCGGCACCTTCGACGGCTGGCTGGTCGCGCTCGACGCGACAACGGGCGAGGAGATCTGGCGCGCCGACACCTTCATCGACCGGTCGCTCTCCTACACGAGCACCGGCTCGCCGCAGATCGCCGGCGATGTCGTCGTCCTGGGCAACGCCGGCGGGGACTTCGGCGTGCGCGGGTACATCACCGCCTACGACCTCGAGACGGGCGAGGAGGCGTGGCGCTTCTTCACGGTGCCCGCCGATCCTGCGCACGGCTTCGAACACCCGGAGATGGAGGTGGCCGCGGCGACATGGGACCCGGACGCGGCCTGGGAGGGAGGCCTCGGGGGCACCGTCTGGGGGGAGATGGCCTACGACCCCGTGCTCGATCTGCTGTACGTGGGCACGGGAAACTCCTACCCCTATCCGATCTGGCACCGGAGCCCGGCGGGGGGCGACAACCTCTACCTCGTCTCCATCCTCGCGATCGATCCGAAGACCGGACGCCTCGTCTGGCACTACCAGACCGTGCCGGGGGAGATCTGGGACTACACCGCGACGCAGAACATCATCCTGAGCACGCTCATGATCGGCGGTGAGCCGCGCGAGGTCCTGCTCCAGGCCCCCAAGAACGGCTTCTTCTACGTGCTCGACCGCGCCACGGGCGAACTGTTGCAGGCGGAGAACTTCGTGACGGTCACCTGGGCGCACGGGATCGATCTCGAGACGGGTCGACCGATCCCGAACTCCGCCGCGGACTACCGCGACGAGCCGCGAGTCGTCTTCCCCTCCTCCGCGGGCGGACACAATTGGCAGCCGATGTCGTTCAATCCCGAGACGGGCATCGCCTACATCCCCGCCCGCGAACAGGCCATGCTGTGGCGTTCGCTGGACGAGTTCGACCATCGCCCCCAGGTCGCATACGAAGGCTTCACGGCCTCCTGGCCTCCGTTCCCGGAGGAGTTCGCGCACCTCGCCGAGGGGCTCCCGGACATCGGACCGAACGAGTTTCTCCTCGCGTGGGACGCCGCCGCGGGCCGCGAGTTGTGGCGTGTTCCGCGGGGCAGCATGTGGAACGGCGGCACGCTCGTGACGGGCGGCAACCTCGTCATCCAGGGCACGGCCACGGGTACGCTCGACTTCCAGCAGGCCGACACCGGCGACCGCATCCACAGCATCCATCTCGGCAGCGGCGTAATGGCGGGGCCCATGACGTACGAGGTCGACGGCGTGCAGTACATCGCGGTCATGGCCGGCTACGGCGGGCCGCGGGGGTCGGCCTATCCGCTCGGCTCGGCGCCGTACGACTACGAGAGCACGGGACGCCTGCTCGTGTTCCGGCTCGACGGTGGGGAGGTGCCGCTACCTCCCGCGCAGATCACGCCCGCGACGCCGGAACCGCCGGATCTCGCGCTCGACGCGGCTCGCGTCCAACTGGGAGCGGAACTCTTCGGCGTCCACTGCAGCATCTGCCACCGGGCCTCGGACGAGCACCTCTCCGCCTATCCCGATCTCCGCAGGATGGATGGCGGCGCGTGGGAGAGCTTCGACGCCGTGGTCCTGGGTGGCGCGCTGGCCGCCAACGGCATGGCCGCTTTCGGCGACCTCCTCTCGATGGAGGACGCGACCGCGATCCGGCACTTCCTCACGAGCGAGCAGCGGCGCCTGTGGGAGTCGGAGTCGGCCGCCGGCGCGGCCCCGGAAGGCCGCTGACGCTCAACTCCCGGGCGGCGGCACTCGCTGTTCGGCCGGCGAGACCTCCAGTTCCACCGTTCGCTTCAGATCCCGGTTGATGAAGATCGGAAACGTGTACCCGCCGAACTTCTGAAACGTCAGGTTGTTGATGCCCACGACGTGATTGAAGGTGGCCGCCTTCCCCGGCGGGGCCTGGACGGAGAACCCGCCCGTCACCTTGAACAGTTCCTGTCCATCCTCGTCCATGCACCGGATTTCCAGTTCGTGCTGCCGGTCGGTTTCGGACGGCTCCGCCCGGATCCTGAGGACCAGTTGCATGGACGGATGGGCCACCGGCATGGCTCCGGCGTAGAGCGTGTCGAACAGGCCCATGAGGTTGAGCTTGCCGTCGCTCGACGTATTGGCGGCGTCGGCCAGTGTGGCCAGCACGATTTCCATTCGGCGGTTCTCCAGGGGGAGTACAGGTGCAAGTGGTCTGAGTAGGCTCGAAGTGTAACGGTTGGGGCGTCGTGGCGAATCCGGAAAGGGCGTCAGCCGAAGATGCCGCCCACGATCTCGAGGATCGCCTCGAACACGCTTGCGGCGGCATCGCCGACGGCGTCGAGTGCGGCCGGCGCCACTTCCGCCGCGGCCGCCACGGCGTGACCCGCCACGTGCGCGCCCACGAAGACGAGTTCCGGCGCCCAGAAGAGCGTCTCGAACAGGACATCGGCTCCGGTCCCCGCCGTGCGCGCGACGGCTCCGTCGCGTCCCCGCCTCGCGACGAGCCGGTCCCTCTCCATCTCCCAGATCGCCTCGAGTTCGTGGTGGTCGAACCACACGCCCTTGCACCGTTTGCACACATCGAGCGTGAGCGTGGACTGGCTCACCTGCAGCATCCGCGTGTCGCAGGCCGGGCAGTTCAGCTTCGTCTTCGCCCCACACGCGCCGCATTTCGGCGCGTCGCGGTCCACGAACGCGCGGCACGTATGGCACTGGGCCCGGTGCCGCTCCTCCCGCGCCGGAATCTGTGCCCACAGCGACTCCGGCCGTTCGGAACGAAGGCGCTGCACCTCGCCCAACTCGAACCACATCCCGCCGCAGCGGGCGCAGTGGTCGAGCGTCAGCGCGCCCGAGGCGTCTCCGGCCCGGCCCCCCAGAGACGTCTTCTCCATCTTGACCCCGAGACAGACGGGGCACGGCCAGCGCGTCTCGCTCACGACAACGGCCCTCTCCTCACGGCTCCAGCAGCCCGCGCGCGGTTTCCTTCTCCGAGAGATGCCGCACGTCGTGGAAGGTGTACACGAGCAGGCCCGAATCGGTGATCTCGATGTCGGCCATTTCCCGCGCCATCAGTTCGTTCAGAAGCTCCTCGGCCAGCGTCGTCGGCACCGCCAGTTCCCCCGCGACCTCGACCGACGTCAGCCGCCCGCCGTGGCGCCCCGCCATCTTCAGGATCTCGGCCTCGAAGGTGTCGCGGCGGAGTTCTTCCCGCCGGCCTTCGATGCGGCGTCCGACCCCGAAGTGGCGCGCAAGGAGAAAGCCGCCGCCCGCAGCTGGCAGTCCGGCCGCGATGAAGAGCGCGAACAGCGTCCTCAGGGCGAACGGATCGCTCGTGCGAAGGAACCCCCAGAAAACGAACAATGCGAGCGCGAGGAGAGCGACGCCTCCCACGAGTTTGCCCACAGCGTCAGCCCCGGGTCGCGCTCACGCGGGGTCGCCCTCGTACACGAAGCGTTCGACCGCGCCATGGATCCGCGACACGGTCACGTCGCTGGGCGGGAGCGTGAACCGACTCACGACCCACGTCACGAGGAAGTTCACCAGCAGTCCCCACACCCCGCCGTGCAGGCCCAGAGGGTGGGGCACGAGGATGAGCGTGAGGCACAGCGTGACGAGCCCGGCCCCGATGCCCGCGATCACCCCGGTCTTCGTCGTCAGGCGCCGGCTCGGGAAGCAGACGCCGAGGATCGCCGGCATCAGTTGCAGCGCCCCCGAACCCGAGAGAGCCACGAGTTGCACGAGCAGATCGAACGTGCTCACGGAGAGGAAGTAGCCGACCGCCAGAAGGGCCACGACGATGAGCCGGCCGATGAAGATGTAGTGATTCTGGCTCGCGCCCGTTCGAATGTAGCGCTGGTACACATCGCGCGTCAGCACCGTCATGTTCGCGTGCAGCATCGAGTCGAGCGTGGACATCGCCGCCGCCGTCGCGCCGGCCAGGATCGCACCCGTAAGCCAGGGCGGGGCGTACGCGAAGAGCATCTCCGGGAAGATCCGGTCCGGGATCGCGATGTCCGGCATCACGAGCGCGCCGCCCAGCCCGACGAGCGCCGCCGGGATGTAGAGCGTCATGAGATAGATCGGCGTCGTGGCGCCCAGCAGCTTGATCGTGCGGGCCGAGACCGCCGTGTAGTAGCGGATGAGGAGGTGCGGCTGGAAGATGATCCCGAACGAGAGCACGACGATCATCCCGAACCACATCCCCGGCGTGAAGAAGCCCTCCGGCCCCGGAAGCGTGAGGAGATCGGGGCGCTGCACCCCGACCTGCCGCCACAACTCGAACGGCCCGCCGAAGAGCTTGAAGGCGAGCACGAGGGCGCCGGCCCACACGGCGATGTACATCCACACGCCCTGGATCACGTCCGTCCAGTAGACCGCCCGCAGACCCCCCGCGATGAGGTAGCCCGCGGCGACCACGAGCAGGATCAGCGTCCCCAGTTCGAACGAGATCCGGTCGCCGGACGCGACCGAGAGGATGTAGCCCAGCCCCACCGCCTGGACCTGGATGTAGAGGATGGTGAACAGGACCGACACGATGGCGGTCACGATTCGCACCGCATCCGACTCGTAGAAGTCCGCCAGCAGGTCGGCCGGCGTGATGTAGCCGAACGTCTTCCCCAGCGCCCAGATCCGGCTCCCGAGCACGTAGGTGATCGCCCCGACGAGCACCGTCCACGCGCCCGCCGCCCAGAACCCGATTCCGTGCGTGTAGAAGAAACCGCCCGAACCGAGGAATGCGAACGCGGAATGGTAGGTGGCGACGACCGTGAGATAGAGGACGATGAACCCGGCCTTGCGTCCGTAGAGGAGGAAGTCCTCCAGGTCCACGGACATGCGCCGGTTCGCGATCGCCCCCAGCACGATGGTGGCCACGAGATAGACGAAGATGAGACCGGTCGCGACGACCCAGGCCTCCATCAGAGCCCCCGCCTCTGCACCCGGATCAGAACGCCGATGAGGAGGACGTAGAAGACGAGCAGGTACACGTAGAGGAAGGGCATGCCCCCGATCCACGGCTCGACGCGGTTGCCGAGCCAGTACACGAGCGGTGGCTGCGTGAACGCGAACAGAACAAGGAAGAGGACGACGAGCCGGCGGCCCGTCGGCGTTCGCGGCAGGAAGTGGGAACGAAAGCGTGTCATGCCGTCAAGCTAGTCGGACCTCAGCGCCAGCGGCCAGCCGTCCCACCCGGCTCCGGCCGCGCCGGGCTCGGCGGTCGGGCCCAGCGGTCGAGCCCAGCGGTCGAGCCCAGCGGTCGAGCTCAGCGGCCGGCGTCCTCGCCCACGATCGTCACGTCGAAGCGGTCGAGCACGAGGTCGATCGGGTTCGCGATCGTGAGCCGCCCGTCGCCGGCGAAGAGCAGGGCGACCGGCCGGCGGTCGTCCGGGCCCGCGTTTCCGTCACGGTCCTGATCGCGCGCCACGATCAGAGAACCCGAGTCGCCGCCCGCGCTGAAGCTGCAGCACACCATGATCTGACCGACAAAGCGGCCCACCTGCGACCCGGCCGACCCGTAGTTCACGTTGATCGACGCGTTGACCGCCTCCACCTCCCCGACCGTGAGGCGCGTCGTCCGACCGTACTTCTGGACCTGCAGCCCCGGCCTCGCCGCCATCGTCGTGCTGCGCGGCGACCCATAGCCCCCCACCGGCGTCTCCGGCAGCACCTCGTCCGTGCGCGCGATCGCCGCATCGATCCGGTTGGATGCGAACGGCGACAAGGCCACCGGTTCGAACGCGGCCAGCGTGGCGATCGCATCCCCCGGGTCCGAGCCGCCGTCCACGGGGCCCGGCTGCAGGAGATTGTCGCCCACCTGTCCCTCGCCGCCCGGCACGAACACGTGCCAGTTGCTGAGCGCGTAGCGGCGCTCGCCATCGGTCACGACGGCGCCGATCGTGCCCGCCGTCGAGCGTGTGTGCCCCGTGGACACGCCCATGGGCACCGGTCGGTCGAAGCGCCCCGTCGGCACCGGGCCTTCGTCCGTCGATACCGGATCGACGCTCTCGGGCGGCAGGATGCGGAACGGGCCGGCCGGCTCGATGGTGACCGGGAAAAGACCGAGCACCTCCGGGATGCCCGGGAGTCCACGGGGCCCCGGCGACACGGCCGGATCGACGAAGACCTTGATCGTCGGCATCCCCGCGTCGGTGAAACCGATCCCCACGCCGACCACGCTCGGAACGGCGAAGAGCGTCGATTCGTTGTCGCTCTGAATCTGCATGGCGGCCGCCAGCAACTCCTGGGCGGAGGCACCCGGGGGCCGCAACGGCGGACGCGCAGGAAGCCGTGGCGGAGGCAGCGTCGGGGGCCGCGCCGGCCAGGACGTAAGCGTCCAGTGGATGCCGACCCCGACGCAGGTGGTCGCCGCGATCGCGATCGCCAGGATGAGATTCCGGCGCGGCGTCATCATCCGTCCTCTTCCATTATTCGCTGCCGGCCGATGGTCCCGCCGGCCCGTTCGCCTGCGTCCGGAAAGGACCCCCGCCGACCACCCGCACGGGGTGTCCGTCGTACCGGTCCGGGATCGATTTCCGGGACGAGGACTCCGAAAGGTAGACCTTCAGGCACGGGTCCCCGTTGTCGGCTCCGATGCCCACGGCGGACACATCCCTGCGCGAGAGCAGCTTCTCGGCGAGTCGCTGCTGCGCCTCTTCGATCGAGCGTTTCATGCGCCTCCTTACGGGAGCCCCGCTCCCAGGGTGTCGCCGTGGCGGCACGCCGCCGGGCCGCCGATGGGGGGATCGCCGCTTCACGGAGTCACCGCGAGCGGCCGGTGACGGTAGACCACTCCGCCACGCATGACGAGCACGACATGCTCGAGGGCTCCGATGTCGGACGTCGGATCGCCCGCCACCGCGATCACATCGGCCTCGAACCCCGGCACGAGGGCGCCCACCGTCTCCTCAAGCTCGAGCGAGGCCGCCGCCAGGCTCGTGGCCGAGACAATGGCCTCCATCGGATCCTGCCCGCCTTCACGCACCCTGTACACCAGTTCCGTCCAATTGCGCCCGTGCGCTCCGGCTACGGCGTCGGTCCCGAACACGATGTCGAGCCCTTCGACGTCGAGGGCCTCGCGGAAGGCGCCGAGCGCGGTCGGCACCGCTTGGCGCATCTGACGGAATCCGTCCTCCGTGTAGTTCCCGATGCCGAGGTAACGGTCCTGGTTCGCGAAGTAGTTCTCGAAGATCAGGTGAGTGTGCGGGTCGTAATAGAGACCGCGTTCGGCCAGGAGTTCGAGCGTCTCGCGATCGAGGAGGGCGCCGTGCTCGATCTGCCGGCATCCCGCGAGGGCCGAGCGCTGCGCGCTCTCGGGGCCGTGGGCGTGGACCACGGCGCGCAGGCCATGCTCACTCGCCCGGCCACAGGCGGCGTCGAGCTGCTCCTGGCTCAGCGTCGGCGCGCCGCCGACCCTGATGCTGGCGGACCCGAAGATCTTGATCACGTCCGCGCCCGCCTCCACCAGCGCGTCCACGCGGGCCCGGATCTCCTCCGGCCCGCCGCTCCCCGCCGTGATGGGCTCGATCGACGTCAGCACGCGCGGTCCCGGCAGCGATCCCCGCGCAATGGCGTCGCGGACCGGCACATCCTCGGGGCCGCCCAGGCTCTGCACTGTCGTGACACCGCTCGCGAGCATGTTCCAGGCGTTCTCCGCCGCGTAGAGCACGCGGTCCTCCGCCGTGTCCGTCGACTCCGCGCTGTGCAGCCGCCCCGTTTCCGCGTCGAAGTGCCAACCGAGGTGGACGTGGGTGTCGATGAGCCCCGGCAGCACGGTCGCCCCCGGCAGTTCGTATACCACGGCGCCCGCCGTGGCCCCCTCCTCGGCGATGGCTTCGATCCGTCCGTCTCGTACCACGAGTTCGCGACCCGTGAGCACGGCGCCGCGTCCGTCGAGGATCCGGTCCGCCCGGATGACGACGGCGGCGTCCGGACCGGCGGGGTGCAGATCCGAGGCGTCCTGCCCGGCGTCCGTCGAGCACCCGCTCACGACCGGGATCGCGAAAACGGAGATGGCGGCCGCCCGGGCCATCAGGGCCCTGTGGCCTCGCGTCGCATCAGTGGCGCCTGAGGGCATGGCATCCTCCGGAGCGTGAACAGGATCCAGATTCGGAGTCCCGGAGCGGGAACTTCAGAACACTAGTTGCTCGCGGGCGGCTCAGGTAGGATCACGCGACAGCCGCAGCCCCAGCCGCCAGACCCCGAGGAACCCATGATGAACGTGATGAACAACGCCGGCCGTCGGTCGCGTCGTTTCCTGGCTCTCGTTGCCGTCCTCGCTTTCACTATCGCGTCGGCGCTCCCGGCCGCTCCCCTCGCCGGACAGGATGACGCCCGGGCCGCAGTCTCCGGGGTCCTCGATGCGCTCCACGAGGCGGCCTCGGAGGCCGATTTCGACCGCTACTTCGGCCTCTACGCCGGCGAGTCCGTCTTCCTCGGCACCGACGCGACCGAGCGCTGGACGCGCGAGGAGTTCATGGACTACACGAAAGCCCGCTTCGACACGGGCACGGGCTGGACCTACCACATGCTCGAGCGCCACATCGCCATCGCCCCCGGCGGACGCACCGCCTGGTTCGACGAGCGCCTCGAGAACGCGAACCTCGGCGAAACGCGCGGCAGCGGCGTACTGGTAATGGAAGACGGGACCTGGAAGATCGCCCAATACAACCTCACGATCCCGATTCCCAACGAGATGGCGCGCGAAGTGGCCCAGCGGATCCGCGCACTGACGGGCGGCTGAGGCGCCTGCTCGAACGGGACGGTTTCCGCCCGCGGGCTTCTACCGGCGAGCGACCAGTGCACCGCCCGCGTCGATCGTGACCTCCAGCGGCGTCGGCGCATCGAGCGGGGTGACCGTTTCCGAGCCGTCCGGCCAGCGCACCCACACGGCCGTCGGACCGGAGGCCGGATCCCCGGCGAGCCCCATGACCTGCACCAGGTCATCCTGCGACCAGTAGCCTCCGCCCGCGCGGACCTCGCGCAGCGGGCCCCGCGTCCCGCCGTACTCCAGCCGGATCGCGGCGCCGATGGCGGCCGGATTCTCCTCGCTCCCCAGGAGTCGGACGCGCAAGCCGGGCTTCGCGCCCGCGTTCCGGTACAGCCTCGTCCCGGCCCCGTTCTGGCTGACGAGCACGTCCACGCGCCCATCGCCGTCGTAGTCCGCGAACGCCGCGCCGCGCTGCTCGCCGTACACCGTGATGCCCGACCGCTGTCCCGGGACCGGCGTCAGCGCCCCCGTCCCGTCGCCCCGCAGCCACAGGCCGCGGCCCGCGTCGTTACGCTCCGCCTCGCCGCGCAGCGCGAACAGGTTCTGGCTCAGGAAGACATCCTCGTGCCCGTCCCCGTCCATGTCGGCCACGCCCACATGAAACGCCGGCGCCAACTGCGCTTCGCGCGGTAGGTCGAACGCCTCGAACGACCCCCCGCGGTTGATGAACACCGTGTGCGCCAGCGTCGTCGCCTCGACCGTGGGCAGGAGGTCCGCCGGCTGCTCCAGGATCTCGTTCACGCCCAACTGCCCGTAGTGCTCGAACCCCTGGATGCGGTTGCGGAGGAAGGGGAGGCCGCCCGCAAGCGTGAGGAGTCCCCGCACCGGAACCATCGAGCGCGTGAACTCGTCGTAGCGCGCCTCGATCACGTCGCGGAAGCCGTCGTTGTCCAGATCCGTGTGATAGGCGGTGGCCGGGTGCTCCGGGCTGGCCCGGAACTGTGAGTTGAGCCCCCGGTTGGACGCGATGAGGTCGGGTAGCCCGTCCCCGTTCAGGTCGCCCGTCGTCACGCCGTTCCACCACCCGGTGCGGGCCTCGAGTCCGAAGCCGGCCGTCGCGTCCTCGAATCGCCCCTCGCGATTGAGGAAGAGCCGAACGGGTCCCCACTCGACGGCGAGCATGAGATCCGCGTCTCCGTCCGCGTCCACGTCGCTGAAGACGGCGCCGGACACGAGACCCACGTCGGTCAGCGCCGTCGCGTTCGACTCGTCGAGCACGTAGCGGCCGCTCTCGTTGAGGAAGAGGCGGGAGCTCGCCGCGGCCGGATACTGGCCGGGGATCACGCGTCCCCCCACGAAGAGGTCGACGTCGCCGTCCCCGTCGTAGTCGGCGGCTGCGAGGGGGCCGGTGCTCGACTCGGCCCCCGGAAGACTCTGCGCCGGGGTGAGCGTCGTGCCCGAGGCCGACAGCACCGCGGCCGAGGGTGCTGCCCGGTCGGTGCCGTCGTACGTCGCGGTGCCGACGACCACCGTGGCGCCGGCCCGGCCGGGGACGATGAGGAGGCCCGTCTGATCGCCCGGGGACGGCGCCGGCCCGGCCGCCCCGCCCCGCGCCCCCCGGTCCGGCGAGAACCCACCCTCGCCGTCGTTGTGGAAGACCGAGAGGCCGGCCCCGCCGCCGCCGCCGACCAGGGCGTCCGTGTCCCCGTCACCGTCGATATCGCCCCACGCGACGCCGGGGCCGCCCTGTCCAAGGCGCCACGTGATAAGCGGTTGCTGCGCGAAGTCGTCGAACGCGTTCTCCCGGTGACGGTGCCCGAGCAGCGCAGACACATCGTCGAACAGGGGCGCTTCCGATTCCGCCTCCCCCGCGGTGGCTCCCGCGGCGGCCCCGGCGGCGGCTCCCGCGGCGGCCTCCGGTTCGCGGATCTCGTAGATGCGGTTCGCGCGGACACCCTCCACCCGGCTCGTTGCCCCGTCCCGCCACACGACCTCGATCGTCGCCTCCCCGTCGTCCACGGCGAAGCTGGCCATCGGCTCCGAACCGGAGAGGTACAGGCCTCCCGCGACGACCTCCTTCGTCTGCGCCGGCAACTCGCCCCCCGACAGACGGACCCGCGCGCCGACGCCCGCCGTGTTGGGTCCCCGGCCGACGAGCCGCACGGCCACCCGCGGCGCCCGTCCCACGTTCCGGTAGACTCCCGCCGGCGCCAGCAGCCGGTTCGTGACAATGTCCAGATCCCCGTCCCCGTCGAGATCCGCCACGGCCATCCCGTGCGTGATGTCCTCGTCCCCCGCGAACCCCCACGCCTCTCCCACCTCCTCGAAGGTCAGGTCGCCGCGGTTGCGGAAGGCGATGTTGGAGAGCCGGAGCGGAGGGAAGCCGAGGATGCGCTGCCGCCAGTCCATCGACCCCACCCTCTGCACCGCATCCTTGTCCATCGCGTCGTAGAAGTGCCCCGTCCCCACGAGCAGGTCCTCATACCCGTCGAGATCGACGTCCACGAACGTGCTCCCCCACGACCAGCCGGACGCGTCGAGGCCCGCGAACTGCGCGGTCTCCGCGAAGGTTCCGTCCCCCCGGCTCAGGTAGAGCGTGTTGCGTGGCTTCTGCGGCCGGTTATCGAGCCGCCCCGCGAACTGCGGATCGGCCTCGCCCCCCACCATCTGCTTCATGCGCAGCCGCTGCTCCCGGCTCAGCATCTCCACGACGAAGAAGTCCGTGAACCCGTCCCGGTCCACATCTGAAAAATCCACGCCCATGGAGGCGAAGCTCGTGCTCCGCATGGCCAGCGGCGCGAGCATCCGGAAATGCCCGGCCCCGTCGTTGATCCAGATGTGGTCGGGGCTGTGGAAGTCGTTGCAGACGTAGAGGTCGGGATCCCCGTCCCCGTCCATGTCCTGGAAACGGGCTGCGAGTCCCCACTCCAACGGCTCGGATTCCAGCGGCCGGCCCTCCTCGTCGAGGAACGCGCCCTCGGTCCACGGCACCGGCGTGAACCGTCCCCCTCCGTCGTTCAGGTAGAGCCGGTCGGGCTCCGCGAGTTCGAGCCGGGGGACCATCCCCTCCTGGACCTCGCCGAGCGTGTAGTGTTCCCGCCACTCGGGGAGAAGCTCGAACCCGTCCTCCGTCTGCCGGTAGATATTGCTCGGCTGGAGGACTTCGGGCGGGAAGAGATCCTGCACCGTCGCGACCTTGTTGTTCACCACGTACAGGTCGAGGTCCCCGTCCCCGTCGACGTCGGCGAGCGTCATCGACATGCTCCCGAGCGTCGAGGTGAGCCCGGCCGCCTCCGTCCCGTCCGTGAAGTGGCCCGTCCCGTCGTTCAGGTAGAGCGCGTTCGGTCCCCCGAGCGCGTTGACGAGCAGGTCCAGGTCTCCGTCACCGTCCACATCCGCGAACACGGCGCCCGTCGAGAAGCGGCCCGCCGCCGCGACCCCCGCCTCCTCGGCGATGTCCTCGAAGCGCCAGCCGCCCAGGTTCCGGTAGAGTCGATTCGGCCCGTCCATCCCCGCGAGGTAGAGATCGACGCGACCGTCGCCGTCCACGTCCCCCGCCGCGACGCCGGACCCGTTCAGGTAGTGGCTGTTGTCGATGTACTGCTCTTCGGTGACCACGTTCTCGAACGAGATGCCGGTCTCCGAGGGGTCGAGGCGCTCGAACCCCGGCTCGTCCTCGCCCGAGACGCGAAGCTCGGCCCAGCGATACCCGTCCTCCTCGACCCAATCGAGCGCCCCCGACCCACACCCGCCCGAGACCGCCGCCGCCACGAGCAGCGTGACGCGAACGAGCGGTCCGGCGTCTTGATGAATGTCGGGCATGCGCCTCGCGAAGGTTCGGGATGGGCTCGCTCCGGGTTCACGAGACACAACGAGCGAGTGGGCAGTATCATATCACCTGCCTGTGTCGCGGGAATGCGCGGCGCGCGCCGCCAACCGAAGGAGGATGTCCATGAAACCGACCTTCATCGCCTCTCTCATCGTCGCCGGGGCCCTGGCCCCCGCGAGCCTGTTCGCGCAGATCCCTATCGACAACCCTCCCGTCATCGGTGAACTGACGCTGGCCCCCGTCTACACGGATCCGACCACCATCCGGGACGAGATCCTCGGCCACTTCCAGGGGTCGAGCTACAAGATCTCCGAACTCGCACGCGTCATGCCCGCGGAGAAGTTTTCGTGGGCGCCCGGTGAGGGAGTGATGCAGGTGGGCGAGGTCTACATGCACATCGCGCGCTACAACTTCATGTACCTCGACCAGAACCTGGGCATCGCGCCCCCGAACGGATTCGACTACGCGGACATCGAGTCGATCCGCGACAAGGACAGGGTGCGCGAGATCCATGAGATGTCGGTCCGCCATGTCATGGAGCAGGTGGGCGCGCTGACCGCGGCTGAACTCGACGGCGAGACGGAACTGTACGGCCGAACCGTGCAGGGCTGGGCCGTGCTCCTGCAACTCGTCTCGCACATGAACGAACACGTGGGCCAGTCCGTCTCCTACGCCCGCATGAACGGCATCGTCCCTCCCTGGTCCCGCTGATGGTTTCGGCGGGGTCTCACGGGGGGACTGCATGGAGTAGCGGGGAGCCATGATCGACGCGATCCGCCGAGGCGCGAGGGCGACCGTACTGATCGCCCTGTGGGCTGCGCTCGCCGATTGCGGCTACACGACGGACCCGGCCGAGATGCCCCTCGCGGGGAACTGGCTCGGCCATATCAGTCTCATCGATGGTGGCCTGGCCTGGCAGTTCCGGCTGCAGGAAGACGGGCAGGGCAACGTCTCTGGCACGGTCAGCCGAACGGATTTCCGCCTCATCCCGCAACCGGTCGAGACCATATCTCCCGGAACCGTGACCGGGGTGCACGCCTTCTCGGAGATATCGTTGACTCTCGACTTCGGGGAATCCTCCGAGATCTATGAAGGCCGCTTCAGGTCCGAGGACCACATCCGGGGTCTCATACACCGGGGCACGGAAGTACGGAACATCGCCGCCCTGGAGATCAGGCGGATTGCGCTGGGCTCGGATGTCGAAGCCCAGGGCGCCACAATCCCGGCCGCGACGGGTATCAGGGCGGGTAACTGAACCGCGACCCACACGGATCGGGTTGCCCAAGATGGACCGATCTCGACGTTCCAATCAGCTGATCCTCGTCACCGGGGCGAGCGGCTATGTCGGCGGCCGTCTCGTCCCGGCGCTCGAAGATCGTGGCGCGAGGATCCGTTGTCTCGCCCGTAACCCGAGCTTTCTCGCCAACCGGTTCTCGAACCGGACGGAGGTCGTCGCGGGCGATGTGCTGGATCCGGATTCCCTTACCGCGGCTCTCGCAGGGGTAGACACCGCCTACTACCTCGTCCACTCGATGGGATCGAGGGCCGACTTCGAGGAGCAGGACCGCCTCGGCGCCCGCAATTTCGCCCGCGCTGCGCGAGAGCGGGGCGTGCGTCGGATGATCTATCTCGGCGGGCTGATCGGCGACGGCGAGTTGTCGCCCCACCTCGCAAGCCGCCTCGAGGTCGGCCGCATCCTGGCGTCCGAAGGGCCGCCCACGCTGGAGTTCCGCGCCTCCATCATCATCGGATCGGGGTCGCTCTCCTTCGAACTGCTGCGGAGTCTCGTCAACAAGCTGCCGGCCATGGTCACGCCGCGCTGGGTGCGGACGCCGGCCCAACCCATCGCGATCGATGATGTCGTGGCCTACCTGACCCACGGACTCGATCTCGACGAGGAGGGCAGCGCCGTGTTCGAGATCGGCGGGCCCCGGCAAGTCACCTACGGCGAGTTGATGCGCGAGTACGCCCGCCAGATCGGTGTCCGGCGCGTTATGATTCCGGTCCCCCTCCTCAGCCCCCGGCTCTCGAGTCTGTGGCTCGGCCTGGTGACGCCCGTGTACGCGCGCGTGGGCCGGAAGCTGGTGACCAGCCTCCGCAACGAAACGGTCGTCCGCGACGCGGGGGCTCTGAAGCGCTTCCCGGTCCGTCCCCTTGGGGTGGGCGAGGCGATCGCCCGCGCGCTGCGCGAGGAAGACCGGGAGATGTCCCGGACGCGCTGGAGCGACGCCGTGTCCTCGAGCGGCAGGGGACCGCTCTGGGGAGGAAAACGCTTCGGTTCCCGCATCGTCGACCGGCAACAGGCCGTGGTCCGGGCCGAACCGGCCCGCGCGTTTGCTCCGATCCAGCGGATCGGCGGGTCCCGCGGCTGGTACTTCGCGAACTGGCTGTGGGCACTGCGGGGCGCCGCGGACCTGCTCGTGGGCGGCGTCGGAATGCGGCGCGGCCGACGGCATCCGGTCGACGTGCGGCCGGGAGACCCACTCGACTTCTGGCGCGTCGAAGCGTTCGAGCCCGGCCGCCTCCTGCGCCTGCAGGCCGAAATGAAGGTGCCCGGCCGCGCCTGGCTCCAGTTCGAGGTGGAGCCCGCGGAGGAGGGAAGCCGAGTCACGCAAACAGCGGTCTTCGACCCCCTCGGGCTGGGCGGACTGCTCTACTGGTACGGCCTCTACCCCGTCCACTGGCTCATCTTCCGCGGCATGCTCCGTGGCATCAGCCGGCGGGCCGATTCGCGGCGCCCTTAGGTCCTTATCTTGCAATCAGCCGACGCTGAAACTTGCAATCAGCCGCTACCGGAGTCTCCTGCGAGGTCACTTCATGTCCGAGTCCGAACAGCAGAAGCTGGACATCATGGCGCTGATCGCCCGCGCACCGTGGCGAGAAGCGGTGACGTTTCGCGACACGTGGCCTCACGAGTACGTCGTCAGCAAGAAGCACGGGCAGCAGGAACTCCTCGCTGCCTTCTGCGAACGGATCGGGCGGGGCGAGGGCGTTACGTGTCATTTCTTCCATCAGACACGCCAGTACCTGTTCCTCGGCGAATACAAGTACTGGACGATGACGGAGTGCGCGGACATCGATCCGGACGGTGACTACGTCCTGAACCGCGCTCTTCTCTACCGGGACCGCCGCGATTTCGCGATCCGGCACGGCGATACGGGCAAGCGGGATGACTGAGGCGGCTGCTACGGGAGCCGGGTAACCCCCCAGCCGTCGGTCACCGACGCTTCGGGTCGAGCGTGGTTCCCACCGTGGAGCGGACCTTGCAGGTTACTCTCCCCATCGGGCATTAACGCCCGCAGGCGGATTACACACTCACCCGGAGTCTCCTCATGATTGCTCAACAGACCGTCATGCAGTTCGACCATATCGTTGCGGGTTGTCGTGCCATGCTGGAAGCCGTGCCCGACGGCCGCCTCGACTGGCGTCCGCACGACAAGTCGTGGACCTTGGGCGAGCTGGCGACCCACGTGGCGATGATTCCGAACTGGACCACGCCGACGCTGACGATGTCCGAGTTCGACATCGACCCCGAGGGCGGCGGCCCGCCACAGAACCCCGTGCTCAAGTCTTCCGCCGAACTCGTCGCCGCCCTCGAGGAGAGCGCGGCGGGAGCCCGCGAGACAATTGAAGCGACCTCGGACGAGACCTTCGCGAGTTCGTGGACGATGAAGGTCGGTGGCGAGGATCGCTTCTCGATGCCCAAGGCGGTCGTGATGCGGAGCTTCATCCTCGACCACCTGATCCACCACCGGGCACAACTGGGCGTCTATCTGCGGCTCTTGGATGTGCCGGTGCCGCAGATGTTCGGGCCCACCGCGGACTATCCGGATATGTGACGGAGGAAGCGAAGGGGGGAGCGCGTCGCGAAGGGGCGGCGCCGCGTCAGTCCAGGAGCTTCAGCCAACCCTGCAGTTCACTGGCCTTGTAGGCCTGGCGGCTGATCGATTCGCGGTTGACGTCGTTGAGTTCGGTGGGCCCCCGGTCGCGGATCGCCCCCGCCTCGTCGGCGGTGGTGTAGGCCTCTTCGGCTCTCTTCACGGCTTCAACGAAGTCCCCGGCCGCGCGGTGCACGAGGGCGGCGGCATCCGCCTTCGCCTCCCGGACCGTGTCCAGCCGCTCCTCGGCCCTCTTCACCGCGAGGGTGGCGTGCGCCAGCGCCCGGTACGCCGCGTCGTACACCTCTTCCTTCGACATCGCCTTCTTGTAGGCGTCGAGAGCCCTCTTCGCCGGATCCTTCATCTCGCGTCCCTCATGGACTGGGTCCGCGTGCCACCGCACGCCCATGGGAAGATAGCGCGCAGGCTCGGCCGGCGAACACCTCACGCGGGGAAGTTTGCTAGGGGAAGCGGCTGCGATCGATGCCGGGGATGATCCGGAGTGCGTTTTCGAAGTACACCTTGCGCAGGACCTCCTCGGGGAGGTCGAGGCCGTACATGCGCCAAAACGCGTGGTACTTCCGGTAGTAGGGGAAGTACTCGTCCGCGGTCTCGAGCACGCGAAAATAGGTCGGATACTCGTCCGGCGCCCAGGAATCCTTCCCCATCAGGATCCGGTCCTGGTACTCGATGAAGAACTCGCGGGCGAAGCGCGGCTGTCGGCCCGGCTCGTAGATCACCGCCCCCAGCCCGACGTTCATGTTGGGGATCTCGTCCAGGATGCGGCCGAGGCGGCCGAGATCATGGCCGAGCCACGCGAGGTGCGCGGCGATGAACGTCGTCTCCGGGTGCCGACGGAACATGGTCAACTGTTCGCCCAGCACCTGCTCGAACGAGGGCGGGCCGACCTGCCGGCGCCGGGGCCGCAGGCGAAGCTCGAGCCAGCGCTCGTTGCGCTCGTCCATTGGTTCCCAGAACGGCGACGGGTCCCCCGAGTGGATGAGGACGGGGATCCCGAGTTCGCCCGCCTTGGCCCAGATCGGGTCGAGACGGGGGTCGTCCACCGGGACGCGCTGGCCGGCCGCGTCGGTGATCCACAGCCCGAGGCTCTTGAAGATCTTGAGGCCGCGGGCGCCGGCTGCGACATCGGCCTCGAGGCGGGCCGCCGCGAGCGAGCCGAACTCGGGGTCTTCGATGTCACCGAAATCGACGTTCGCGAACACGGCGAAACGTCCGGGATACGCCGCCTCGAAGGCTTCGATCTGTCGCGCGAGCTGCGTTCCGGTCCCCCCGCTCAGGTTCACGCCGACCGCGAGATTGAGCGCGTCCATGTCGCGGACGAGCTGGTCCATTTGCGCCCGCGGCATCAGCCCATTGAGGTGCAGGTGGACATCCACGAAGGGGAAGGCGGCACTCGATACCGGATGCTCGGGGACGACGAGGGTCGAACGGGGGTCGTACGCCTCGACGGTCATCGGGGCGGACGTGTCGGGCGGTACGGACGGTGGCCCGCGCCGCACCTGCGCATCGAGAGGCCAAACGCTCCCGAGCATGATCACCATGGCCGCCGCTGTCTGCGTTCGCGTCATCCCCTGGCCTCCCTCACCCCCTGAAGTGCGCGGCGATCCGGTCCGCCAGCGCGGTGATCATCTTCTCTCCCAACTCCGCCGTAGCCCCCCGCGCATCGCCAAGGATACCGTTCGGCGTGACGCTTCTGAAGCCCTCGCTGAGCACGCGGCGGATGAGTTCCGGCTCCTCGCTCGGTGTCGTCAGCTGGCCGCACGCGGCGAGTTCCTCGCGCACAAGACCGTCGTGCATCGCCATCATGATCGAGGTCTCCGCGATGTCGGCGTGCCCGCCCACGCGGTAGCCCAGACCGGCCTCCGCCTCGGCGATCTCGCGCCACGTCCCGATTACCTCGATCAGGTCCGCGTAGACATCAACTGAACAGTCGGGCCCCGCCGCTTCGTTGAAGGCGTCCCGCGCCTCGGCGAGCGGGGCGAAGTTGCCGCCGTGCGAGGGGACGAAGCAGACCCGCCGGAAGCCGTGGTGCGCGAGGCTCAGGCAGTAGTCGCGGCAGACGGCGAGGAAGGTGTCCTTACCGAGGGAGACGGTGCCGGGGAACGCCAGGTGATGGTCCGACCAGCCGATGCGGATCGTGGGGGCGACGAGCGCGTCCCCGAGCCGCCTGGCGATCTCGACCGCCAGCCGGTCGCCGTGCTCGGAGTCCATGAACAGAGGCAGGTGAGGTCCGTGTTGCTCCACCGCGCCCGCCGCGACGACGACGGTGGTGACCCCGGCCTCGATCGCCGCTCCGATCTCGGGCGAGGTCATCCGTTCCATCCGTATTTCGACCGACATGGGTGTCGCTCCGGCTCGCTGGGCTGGAAGGCGGGGGGGCAGGTCCCGCAACCTGTCGCGAGCCGAAGATCCGCCTACCGGAGCGAGGGCGCTACCCTGAAGACGAGGCTCGTGCGGCGGGCCTTACGTGCGGCTACTCAAACGCGACTCACGCCCGCCCGGTCGTGGAGTTCGACAGAACACTCGTCGGGTCCACCCATGTGCAGCCAGGCCCCCATCGCGAGTCCCCGGACGTACACGGTGTGCCCACCGAGCGCGGCCCTCTCGGTCACAAACATCTCTCTGGGGTCCACGCCGTTCGCCAGAGCGAGGGCCTCTTGCAGGCCGATGATGTTCCCCATCGCAGCCTTGGAGCGCCGGTCGTGATCCCTTCCCGAGATCCGGATGCGGATGTCGAACTCCCGGGGCACATGTCCATCGAGATCGCGAGGTCACCCGAGGCCCCCGTTTCAGATTCCGGTGGGTTCATCTATTGTATCTGGGCTGTATGGTCGGGTGGGGTGGCCGGTGCCGGTTCCTTTGCCCGTGCCCTCCCACCCGCAGGACCCCCAGTCGAACGAGGTAAGGAACATGCGTACGCGCTCAGGGCTCCCGGTCGCAGTATCTCTCCTCGCGGTGCTCGCCCTCACCGCTGTCCCTCTTCCCGCAGTGGCCCAGGACGCCGATCTGCAGGCGGCCGTCCAGGCGCTCGAATGGCGCGAGATCGGCCCCACGATCATGGGCGGGCGGATCGCTGACATCGCGGTCGACGAGGCCGATCCGTCCACCTTCTACGTCGGCGTCGCGACGGGCGGCGTGTGGAAGACGATCAACGGCGGGTCGACCTTCGAGTCGATGTTCGACGACCAGCCAATGCTGTCCGTCGGGGACATCACCCTCGCCCCCTCGAACCCGAACGTCGTGTGGGTCGGGTCGGGAGAGCCGCAGAACCGGCAGTCCTCCCCCTGGGGGATGGGCGTGTTCCGGTCGACGGACGCCGGCCGGACCTGGACCCATCTCGGACTCGAGGAGACGCACCATATCTCCCGCATCCAGGTGCACCCGCGGAATCCGGACGTGGCCTACGTGGCGGCTATGGGTCGCCTGTGGGGCCCGAACCCCGAGCGCGGCGTGTACCGGACGATGGACGGAGGCGAGACGTGGGAACTCGTCCTCCATGTCGACGAGCACACGGGTGCGATCGATCTCGCCATGGATCCGGGCGATCCGATGACGCTGTTCGCGGCGATGTACCAGCGGCAGCGGACGCTGTGGGGGTTCAACGGCGGCGGACCGGGTGGCGGCATCTACCGGACGATGGACGGCGGCGACAACTGGACGAAGCTCGCCGGCGGCCTGCCGGAGGGTGACGTCGGCCGCATCGGGCTCGACATCTACCGCGGCGACGGAAACCTCGTGATGGCGATCGTCGAAGCCGACGCGCGCGCCCCGGGTGGGGGTGGCGGTCCGCAGGGACCCGGTGATCCCGAGCGCAAGACGGGGACCTACAAGTCGACCGACCGCGGCGAGACGTGGGTGCAGACCAGCACGACCAACAACCGTCCCATGTACTACAGCCAGATCCGCATCGACCCGAACGATCCCGAACGGATCTATCTGGGCGGATCGAGCCTGTACCGCTCCTCGGACGGCGGGAACAACTTCACGCCCGACGCGGCCTCCGAGGTCCACTCCGACCACCACGCGCTGTGGATCAACCCGGCGAACTCCGAACACCTGATCCTCGGCGGCGACGGCGGCGTCTCGATCAGCTGGGACCGCTCCGACAATTGGCGTCAGCTGACGAACCTTCCGCTGGCGCAGTTCTACGAGATCGGCGTCGACAACCGCGATCCCTACCACGTGTGCGGCGGTCTGCAGGACAACGGCTCGTGGTGCGGTCCCTCGGACACCTGGTCCAACCAGGGGATCCGGCCCCGCGACTGGTACAACATCGGGAGCGGTGACGGCTACTTCACCGTCCTCCACCCCAACGGCGAGACCATGCTCGCGGAGTCCCAGAACGGGAACCTGATGCGGACGAACCTGAAGACGGGCGAGCGCCTGCGCATGCGCCCGCTGGGACGCCCCGGGGAAGATGAGGAGGATCCGCCGGACTACCGCTGGAACTGGGACACGCCGGTCGAGGTGTCGCCGAGCGACCCGAACACGGTCTACTACGGCGGCAACGTGGTGTTCAAGTCGACGGACTACGGGCAGACGTGGGAGCAGATCTCCCCCGAACTGACGAAGGCCATCGACCGCCAAACGCTCGAGATCATGGGCGTGCTCGGCTCCGAGCCGATGATGTCGGCCAACGACGGGACGTCGACCTTCGGCAACATGATCTCGATCGAGGAATCGCCGCTCGACCCGATGGTCGTCTACGCGGGCACCGACGACGGGAACCTGCAGGTCACGCGCGACGGCGGCGCCAACTGGACGAACGTGGCGCCCAACATGCCGGGCGTGCCGGACCAGTTGTACATGACCCGCATCGTGGCCTCGCACGCCGACGCCGGCACCGTGTGGGTGGCGGGGGACAACCACCGCAACGACGACATGGCCCCGTACCTGTACGTGTCGAACGACTTCGGCGAGACATGGCGCGCGGTAAGGGACGGGATCCCGGACGGCTGGTCGCTGAACGCGCTGGCGCAGCACCCGCGCGCGGCGAACCTCCTCTTCGCCGGCAACGAGATCGGCACCTACTTCTCGATCGACGCCGGGAACTCGTGGCATCCGCTGCTGCGGAACATGCCGCCCGCGCCGGTGGACGACATCAAGATCCAGGAACGCGAGAACGACCTCGTCATCGGCACGCACGGGCGCGGGATCTGGATCATGGAGGACATCACGCCGCTCGAGGAGTTGAGCCAGGAGGTGCTGGCCTCCGAGGTGCACCTCTTCTCGACGCAGTCGGCGGTCGCCTACAACCCGTACACGCCGCAGGGCTGGACGCCGGGCGTATGGGAGGCGGACAACCCGCCGCCGGGCGCCCGCATCCGCTACTGGCTGGGCAGCGACCTGCCGGACGCCGCGATGGCGGACGAGGAAGGCGGCGAGACTGGTGAGCGGATCGTCACCGGCGGTCCGTCGGCGAACGGCGATGCCATGGCCGCCGCAGCCGCGGTGGCCGGCAACGCGACGATCACGATTCTCGACGCGGACGGCTCCGTGATTCGTGAACTCGAGGGTGGCGGCGACCGCGGCCTCAACGAGGTCATGTGGGATCTGCGCTACGAACCCCCGCCGGCCGCGCCGGGCGGTGGCGGATTCTTCCGCGCCGGCGCCACGGCGCCCAGGGTTCTCCCGGGGACGTACACGGCCCGGCTGGAGGCGGCGGGGCAGAGTCAGGAGACGTCGGTCACCGTGCGGCTCGATCCGCGCGTGAACATCAGCAACGGCGACCTCATGGCGCGGCAGGAAGCGCTCATGAGCGCCTACGCGCTGGCGAAGCCGACGAACGAGGGGTTGCAGGCGCTGAGCCGGATGCGCGAACACCTGTCCTCCATCGAGGATCAGCTCGAGGACCACGAGGTGTCCGAGTCGCTGACGGCGGAAGTCGAAGCCGTGGGCGAGGAGCTGGACGAGATCGGAGACGAGCTCGACAGGGCGCGAAGCGGCGCCGGCGTGTCCGGCGGCCTCTCCGGCTATCACACGGCGCCAACGGCCGACATGCTTTATCAGCTCGAGCGCGGCTGGGATACACTGCCCGGCGCCATCGACCGGCTCAACGCCGTGATCGAAACCCGCATGCCGGCGCTCTACTCGGCGCTGCAGGCGGCGGGGATCCGTCCGGACCTCGGCGACCCGGTACAGGTACCGATGCCGCCGATGCGCTGACGGCACCCGTCGGACCGTCACGGCCGGGAGTTGACCCGCTCCTGCCGAAGCCGCCCGCCGCGAACCCGGAAACTCGGGCTCGCCGGCGGGCGGCGGCGCTTCCTACAGGGGCGGCTTTTGGCTTCACGGGTACGTCGTCGCCATAATGGGCCCCGAAACTCTGCACCTTGATTGCATAAGGAGAGTCCGCAAATGTCGTTCTTCGCCCCCCATCGGACCGTACCCCGCGGCGCCCTGCCGGCCGTCGCGATCGCCCTCGGAATCCTGGTCGCCCGGCCCGGGCTCGCCCAGGAGCTGACGACGCCCGAGGCGTTCTTCGGCCACCAGATCGGCGCCGACTACGAACTCCCGGACTACGGCGACTTCACCCGCTACTGGGAGACGCTGGCGGCCGAGTCGCCGCGCATGACGCTGCAGTCGATCGGGACGACGGCCGAGGGCCGCGATCAGCTGATGGCGATCGTGACCTCCCCGGAGAACCACGCGAACCTGGACGAGTACCGGGAGATCTCCGCCCGTCTCGCGCTCGCGAGGGGGGTCTCGGAGGATGAGGCCCGCGCCCTCGCCCGGCGCGGCAAGGCGATCGTGTGGATCGACGGCGGCCTCCACGCGACCGAGGTGCTGGGTGCGCAGCAGCTGATGGAGACGCTGTGGCAGTTCGTGAGCGGGACGGATGACGAGACGATGCGGATCCTCGACGACGTCATCATCCTCTTCGTCCACGCGAACCCCGACGGGATGGACCTCGTCTCGAACTGGTACACGCGGATCGAGGAGAAGACGGAGCGCAGCACGCGCGGCATCCCCGTCCTCTACCAGAAGTACGTGGGGCATGACAACAACCGCGACTTCTATTCGTCCTTCCAGGCGGAATCGGAGAACATGAACCGGCAGATGTACCGGACGTGGTATCCGCAGATCGTCTACAACCACCACCAGACGGGGCCGACGGGGACCGTCCTCTTCGCGCCTCCCTTCCGCGATCCCTTCAACTACAACATCGACCCCATGGTCATCACGGGGATCGACCTGGTGGGGTCGGCCATGCACTCGCGCTTCACCGAGGAGGGGAAGCCGGGAGCGACGCGGCGGCGCGGCGCGAACTACTCCACGTGGTGGAACGGCGGCCTGCGCACGACGCCCTACTTCAAGAACATGATCGGGCTCCTCACGGAGACGATCGGGAACCCGACCCCGATGGAGATCCCGCTCATCCTCGAGCGGGTGCTGCCCAACGACAATCTGCCCGCCCCGATCGAGCCGCAGCCGTGGCACTTCCGGCAGTCGGTCGATTACTCGGTGACCGCGAACAAGGCGGTGCTCGACGTCGCCTCGCGCTATCGGGAGACGTTCCTGTACCGCATCTGGCGCATGGGGATGAACTCGATCGAGCGGGGAAGCGAGGACAGCTGGACGATCCACCCGAGGCGCGTGGACTGGCTGCGCCAGGAGATGCGGGCCGGGGCGGGCGAGACGGACTTCGCCCGCAACGTCGGCGGCTTCGGCGGCAGCCGGGGGACACGAGCGGACTATGAGAAGCTGTTCGATCCCGACCTGCGCGACCCGCGCGGGTACATCCTCCCCTCGGACCAGGCCGACTTCCCCACCGCAACGAAGTTCGTCAACGCGCTGCTCGAGAACGGCGTCATCGTGGAGCGGGCGACCTCGGACTTCACGGCAGGCGGGGAGCAGTATCCGGAGGGCTCGTACGTGGTGCGGGCCGCGCAGGCGTTCCGGCCGCACGTGCTCGACATGTTCGAGCCGCAGGACCACCCGGACGACTTCCTTTATCCGGGGGCCTCCCCGACGCCGCCCTACGACAACGCGGGGTGGACGCTCGCGATCCAGATGGGCGTCGAGTTCGACCGCATCCTGGAGGGCTTCGACGGGCCCTTCGAGGAGATCACCGACTGGAACGCGAACCCGATGCCGGGCGTCGTCGCGGACGCGGACGGGGCGGACGGCTTCCTGTTCAGCCACGAGGCGAACGACGCGTTCACGGCGATCAACCGGCTCCAGGCCTCGGGGCACGAGGTCTACTGGCTCACCGCGGCGCTGCGCGAGGGCGGACGGACGCACCCGGCCGGGACCTTCTACGTCAAGAACCGGCGCGGCACGGGCGACGCGGTCGCGGAGCTGGCCGCCGAACTCGGAATCAGTTTTAGGGGTCTGGCGAACGACCCGGACGTGGACGCCCTGCGCTTGCGGGCGCCCCGGATCGCGCTCTGGGACACGTACGGCGGCTCCATGCCGTCGGGCTGGATTCGCTGGATTCTCGAGCAGTACGGGTTCACGGAGTACGAACTCGTGTTCCCGCAGCGGCTGAACGCCGGCGGGCTGAGCGACGACTACGACGTCATCATCTTCCCGCAGGGCGCCATCGGCTCGCAGTTCGAGGAGGTCTTTGCGGGCGTGCCCGACTCCGTCCGGCAGGCGATGATGCGCCAGTTCGGGTTCGGCGCCCCGGACCCGGAGACGATTCCCGAGGAGTACCGGGACCGGCTGGGCCGCGTGACCCCCGCGACGACGATGCCGGCGCTGGTCGAATTCCTCGAGGACGGCGGCTCGATCGTCACGATCGGCGGCTCGACCTCACTCGGGCAGGGGCTCGGGCTCCCGCTCGAGGACCACCTCGTGAAGGACGGGCAGCCACTGGGCCGCGACGAGTACTACGTGCCCGGATCGATCCTGGAGGTCACGGTGGACAACTCGCGGCTCGTCACGACGGGGGTGCCGTCGACGCTTCCGGTATCGTTCAACAACAGCCCGGTGTTCAGCGTCACGGCGCTGGCGGCGGGAGACAACGGCGCGAACGGCGTGACGCCGCTCGCCTGGTTCGACACCGACCAACCGCTCATCAGCGGCTGGGCCTGGGGCCAGGAGTACCTTCAGGGCGGCGTGACGATGGCCGAGGCCGAGGTGGGCGACGGGCACCTGTACCTGTTCGGTCCGCTCATCACCCGGCGCGCCCAGCCGCACGGCACCTTCAAGCTCCTCTTCAACGCGATCGCCCTCTCGACCGCCGAGCCCGAGCGCCCGTAGCCGGAGAGCGGCCCGAGCGCCTGCGACGGAACGATCCCGGGGATCCGGTCGGCGGTCGCCGACCGGATCTGTCGCGTTGACAGCGAGTTGACGTACGCGAGCACGTTGGGGTTGTTCGCTCGCCGCATCCCCGCGGCGTACCTTGTACCTGTCGACCCCGGAGGTATCGTTGCGAAGAAGGAGCGCCGCATGAGCGGCGAGATGATCGCGATCATTGCAGCCGCCATCGCGCTGGCCGGTGTCATGGTTCCGGGCATGCGCGGGATGCGGCGCGATATGCGTCAGCTGGAAGTGCGGCTCACCGAGCGGATGTCTGCGCAGGAGACCCGGTTCACGGAGCGGATGGCGACCCTGGAGACCCGTCTTACGGAACGGATGTCCGGCTTGGAGACCAAGCTCACCACGCGGATGTCGGACTTGGAGACCAAGCTCACCACGCGGATGTCGGACTTGGAGACGGGCTTGACGAAGCGGATGACGCGGCTGGAGACGACACTCACCGAACGCGTGGCTCGCCTCGAGGGACTCTTCGAGGGGTCCATGCGCGCCCGGGAGCCGCGCAAGACGCGGCAATAGACGTAGTCCGAGGTGGCCGACCGCTCCCCCCCCACGCCGTCCTTTCTCTCCATCATCCTCAGCACGTACAACGCGACGGACGAACTGGAACGCACGCTCTGGGGCTACTCGGCGCAGAAGTACACCGATTTCGAAGTGGTCGTCGCCGATGACGGCTCGGGACCGGAGACGCGCGACCGAATCGAGCAACTGCGGGCGTCGACCGGTCTGACGATCTCCCACGTCTGGCAGGAGGACGACGGGTTCAGGAAATGTCGCATCCTGAACCGGGCCATCGTGGAGGCCCGTGGAGAATACCTCATCCTCAGCGACGGTGACTGCATCCCGCGCGACGATTTCGTAAGTACTCACGCCCGGCTCGCCCGACGCGGGTTCTTCCTTTCGGGCGGGAGGGTTCGCCTCTCCAGCGCGGCTGCGGCGCGCATCGAGAGGGACGATGTGCTCGACGGCTCGCTGTTCGAGGCGTCGTGGCTCCGTGACCGTGAGGCGCTCTTGCGCGGGCGCGATCGGAGCAAACTGATCCGCTCACCGCGCCGCGCCGCGTGGCTTGATCGCCTTACGACGACGCGGGCGACGTGGAACGGACACAACGCGTCGGCCTGGAAGGCCGATCTCCTGCGCGTGAACGGCTTCGACGAGCGCATGACCTACCCGGTCGAAGACCGCGAACTCGGCGAGCGTCTCCGTAACGCCGGGGTTCGTCCGCTCCAGGCTCGGCATCGGGCGGTAAGCGCTCACGTCGAGCACGACCGTCCGTGGCTCGATCCCGCAGCACAGGCAACGAACGAACGGCTGCGCGCCGAGACCCGGGGCATGCCCCGTCCGCTCCGGATCTTTCAGGGCTTCACGCGCGGTCGCGACTGGACCGAGCACGGGATTCACAAGGGCCCGCGACCCGCGGCTCACAAGTAGCGGTCAAGGCCCGGTTCGGCGCGGATCCCGTCGGATCGAAGCCGGCGCTCGAAGCGCTCGCGGCTGGCGGGATCGGGCGGGCGGGACTCGTGCCAGAGGTGGAGGACGGGGACGGCGTAGCGGCCTTCCTTGCGGCGTACTCCGTTCCGGATAAGGCGTACGACGAGATCGTTGTCCTCGAAGCCCCAGCCCCGGAAGCCCTCGTCGAACCCGTTCACCGCCAGGAAGTCCGAGCGCCACAGGGCGACATTGCATCCCTTGACGCCACGCCACTGTCGCGGTGATACCTGGCGCAGAGGTCCGAGCGGCAACCGTAGAAGCGGGGTGAACCGGTCCACACGCCCCCGGAGCCATTCGCCGAGCCAGCGGGCGGCACTCCAGCGCCCGATTGCGGGCCCCTGCTCGATCGCGATCCGCGAGAGTCCGGGCTCGAGCCTCACCCGGCTGCCGTGGACGAAGCGCCCCGCCTCGGCGAGCCGTGCATGATTTTCCACGTAGTCCGGCCGCACGAGACAGTCGCCGTCGAGGAAGATCAGGTACGGCTGTTCGGTCGCGGCGGCGGCCCGGTTTCGGATCGCGGCCAGGCGATACCCGCGGTCCTCCTGCCGGACGTGCCGCACGCGCGGGCCGGGTTCTTCGGCCCGACGCGCAACGAGTTTGCGCGTGTCCGGGCCGGAGCCGTCGTCCGCCACAACAATCTCGAACCGGCCGTACGTCTGTTCGGCGAGACTCCGCAGGACCGCGTCGAGAGCGTCGGGCCGGTCGTAGGTCGAGACGATGACCGCGATGCCGGGGCCCTCTGACGCCTTCACTCCAGGTATCCCGCGCGCTTCATGACGGGGCCGAAGGCGGCTTCGATCCGGGCCGCGTCCGCCGGATCCATCTCATCCTTCCAACCCTCCGTCTTCCCCCGGCGAATGAACCGCCCTTCGCCGCGAGCGCGCCCGGCGTAGGCCTCCGCGCCGTGGCGTCCCTCCACCTCGCGCATGGCCTCGAACGATCCGCGCGCCACCGCCCGGGAGAGCCTCGCTTCGAACCCCGGTGACGTTGCCGCGGGAACGTCCTCCACGAACCCCGCGACCCGCCGGAGGGCCGCCTCCCGATCGTGCACCAGATCCTCGTAGCGCACGACGCAGATTCGCTCACCGCGTTCCGCGCGCCGGAGCGCGGCCCCGACCTGCCGGTCCCAGCGCCCCAGATGCCGGTGCCAGGAGTCGAACGGGGCGGTGCCCGAGAGGTATCCGTCGACGAACCTCGAGAGCGTCAGGTCACGGTCGTCGAACATGGTCGCGAACATGTGCCGGAAGGACACCAGGACCGCCCGAGGGTCGCGCACAAGATAGAGAGTTCCGGGATAGAGGCACGGATAGCGGGGGTACTCGTTCCGGAAGACCCTCGGATCCGGGAGGTGGCTGTACGCGGCGATCGCGTGGTCGTGACCGTGCACGAAGGGGACGTAGTCGCCGACGTTGTAGAGGTTCACCTCGTCATCGCGGTCGTCGGACAGAAACACGGCCAGCATGTAGGCGAGCCACGTGTTCCCCGATTTCGGGTGTCCCACGAGGAACACATCCGTGGGTCGCAGGGAACGGAGGAATCGAGGCTCCCGCAGCCGGTTCCGCAGCCCGTCGCGCAGCCGGTAATACCCGATCCGGCGCTTGCCGCGACCGAACCAGCGCTTGAAGGCCGGGACCGGGCGGTGCCGAACCCGGGGTGGGTCGAGCTTCGGCGGCCGGTTCACCGGGACCACGGAACCTGCCGTCCGATGAGTTCCGAGACTTCGTCCGCGTCGAACGCGTACGCCCGTTCGAGGTAGTCGCGCACCCAGTCCGGCATGGGGACCGGGGCCGAAGCGTTCACCGGCTGCTCCAGCGACTCCGCGTCCCCCGCGACGACCTTCGCCTCGAGGAATCCAAGGAGATCGCGTATCAAGGCCCCGGGCTCCTCGCGAACCTCGTCCAGGAAGCCGAAGAAGAAGTGGTCGCGCGGGAAGTACTCGAGCCAGGCGCGCAGGCAGGTCGCGTAGTCGCTGCGCCGGCGGACCGGGTCGCTGTCGAAGAACGAGACGAGTTCGTTGCGGCCCACGGACTCCAGGGGCTTGCCGCGCCAGCGCGGAAAGCCGTTTCGCGCCTGCGACCAGGCGCGCTCGATCGGGTCACGCATCATGAAGATCAGCCTGACATCGGGCATCCACTCGGCGACGCGTCGGACCACCTCCGGTTCGAGCACGGCATACGCGGGTGTGATCTCCCCCCGGATCCCGCCGCCGCCCCGCGCCCGGACGAAGCGGGCGAGATACCTGAGCTGGTTCACTCGATCCCGCGCGGAGCCGCTCGTGCCTGGCGCACCGAGTTTCCGGTCGAAGAAGTGGATTTCCTTGCGGCCCATGCGGATCTGCGGGTGCGCGGCGAGCTGCGCCGCCACCCAGCTCGTTCCCGCTCGCGTGGCGCCGATCCCGAGAAACCGAGGCATCAAGCGCGACACCGCACGCTTGCGCGCCGGAGGCCCGCTCGGTCTCTGCCCGCCCGACTCGCTCGGCCCGGTCGCATCGATCTGGTCGTCGAGGAAGGTCGCAGGCAGGCTGCGAACCGCGCCGTCCGCCGGACCCTCGCGCAGCCGCTCAAACGAGGCCCATTCCCGCCGCTTGCGGGGCGACGGAAACTCCGTCGTCGACCAGTGATCGAACTCCCCCTCGTCCAGAAACTTCAGTTCGTAGAAGCAAACGGGCGCGAAGTGGTGCGTGCGGAGCCAGCGGGGACGGATCAACTCCTCCCAGTGTTCCCGCTTCTGAAACCTGACGGGGTAGCCGCAGGGGGCGATCCGCACCTCCCGGTTGACCTCCCCGCGCGGCGCCATGAAAGACCCGCCAGCCGTCCGATACACCGTCTGCCCGGCGAGAGACCAGGCGGCGGCCCATCCGCGCCCGAGTTGGGCGAGGAGGCCGGCGAACGCGCCCCGCTGCTCACGGGCGAGCACCATGTCCGCGTCCCACTTGCAGGCGTAGCGCCGGGTGCAGCGCGACAGCGCCCAGTTCGTAAAGTAGACCAGGGAGTGCACCGAATCTTCCGGAGTCCGGTCGTGCTCGGGTCCGAACCGCCCCAGCGCGAAGGGATAGGAGTGAAGACGGATCTTCGCCCCCCCGGCGGCGGACGCCTGCACGCTCCGCACGATCTCGGCTGTGTCGTCGCGGCTGCCGTTGTCGATCACATGGATCTCATCGAACACCGGGAGGATCGAGCGCAGGCAGTATTCGATCTTTGTCCCCTCGTCCCTCGCTCTCACGAAGGCGCTTGTCCCCGGCGCATGATTCCTCCGCGGGAGGGAGAACGCGTACTCCTCGTTCCCTTCCCGGTTTCGGAACTCCATCCGGCTGGGGCGCGGCAACAGTGGCATGAACCAGGGCTTGCATGAGGGTGACGGGCCAGGCCGGGTCTCAACGAGCGTTGCTGGGACACAACACTATCATGCAGGATCACTCAGGGACTTTGAAACCGGACAGCCGCGGAGATACAGGAGAAGAACGGATGAACATGCACGGGTCTCGAAGGCCTGGTCCCACGGCCGCCGGCTTGGCGGCCGCGATCCTCATGGGAGTGCTCGCGACGGTGATCCCGCCGAGCGCCGGCGCGCAGGCGAATCCCGACATCCTCGTGAGCGGCGATTGGCTCGTCGAGCATCGGGACGACCCCGGCGTCGTCGTCCTGCATGTCGGAATGGCAAGCATGGGGCGACCCCTGGAAGAATACGTTCAGGGGGCCCATTACATCGACTACCACGATATCGCACTCGACCGGAACGATCTCATCACCGAACTCGCACCGGTCGAGGATCTGGTGGAAGTCTTCCGCGCCGCCGGCGTCTCCGACGACAGCCACGTCGTCGTCGTGGGGGACCCCGGCCTCCACGCGGCCCGCGTCTTCATGACGCTGGATTACCTCGGGCACGGCGACCGCACCTCGGTGCTCGATGGCGGACTGGCGGCGTGGAAGGCGGTGGGGGGCGGAATCGCCGCGGAGCCGGCCACGCCCACCCGCGGCGACTTCGAGGCGGATGTCCGGGAGGACATGCTCGTCACGGCGGAGTGGATCCAGGACCGCCTCGAGGACCCGAATGTCACGCTCATCGACGCGCGACCGGAGAACGAATACACGGGTGAACGTCCGGGCAGGGACTTCCTGCGGGGCGGCCACATTCCGGGCGCCTACAACCTCTACTGGCAGGACCTCACGGGTGAGGATGTTCCCAGGCTGATCGACCTCGACGAGGTCAAGGCGCGTTTCGACGAGGCCGGAGCGTCCACGGACGGCGTCGTCGTCAGCTACTGCCTTATCGGCATGCGGGCGAGCTACACCTACATGATTTCCAGATATCTCGGGTACGAGACGAAGTTCTACGACGCCTCGTGGAACGACTGGGGCCGGCGGGAGGACCTGCCGCTCGTCACCGGGCGTGACCGCCGGTAGCTTGCAGGGCCCATGCCCGCGTCTCGTCGAACGCGTTCGCTTGATGCTGTTGGAGGTTGTGACATGAAGACCCTCTCAGGAGTACTTGGCGCCCTCCTCATCACCGCGGTGGCGGTGCTCATCTTCGTCGGCTCGAACCGCGGCGAAGCGGCCGAGATGGCGGTCCCGACGCCTGCCGCCGTGGTCTCTTCCGCGACGGCGCCCGTATCGCTGGTGTCGCCGGCCCCGAACTCGATCGAAGCGACCCCGGAGTCCCCCGTCGAACTCGTGCTGAGCGAGGCGCTGGATCCGAAGGGGTTCGATCCCGGCGCGCTCTCCGTGTTCGGTCGCTGGAGCGGCGTGATGAGCGGCTCGGTGGAGTTGTCCAGCGATGGCCGCCGCATCCGCTTTGAGCCGCGAGAGCCCTTCCACGCCGGCGAGTCGGTCACGGCCTCGCTCCGCGCGGGAGAGAAGCTGGTGACCGGAGGCGCGATGGAGACGGGGTTCGCGTGGAGTTTCTGGGTCCGGCCCCAGGCGGGTTCGCTCGACATGGTCGACCGCGGCGCGCGGACCGTCCTCGACGACGGCGAGAAGCACGTGCAGCCGTACGGCGCCTACGCCGGCGACTTCAACGGTGACGGGTACCCGGACATCGCGATCCCCAACGAGGTGTCAGCGGACGTCCGTGTGATGTTCAACGACGGGAAGGGCGACTACAGCGAGTTCCGCGTGCTCGACATCCCGGGCGGGAGCTGGCCGAGCCCGAACGAGGGAGCGGACTTCAACGGCGACGGCCTCACCGACTTCGTCGTCGGCAACGCCGGCAACGATCTCGTGTCGGTGTTCCTGGCCGACGGCGAGGGCTGGTTCGAGCTGGGCAGCAACATCGAGTCCGGCCGGAACGTGCGCGGCGTGTGCATCGGTGACTTCGACCAGGACGGGTGGCCCGACGTGGCGGCCGTGAACATGTCCGTCGGACCCGAGGAGTCGCGCGGAAACGTGGCCATGCTGCTCAACAACGCGGACGGGACGGGCAGCCTGAGGCGCGCCTCCGAGATCGCTTCGCCGGGCCAGGGCGAGAAGACGTGCGCGACCGCGGATGTCGACAACGACGGACGGCCCGACCTACTCGTGGGCGCCTACTTCACGGACGAAGTTCTCGTCTTCATGGGCGACGGACGCGGCAATCTCGAACTCGGCTCGCGCGTGCGTGCGGGCGGCAAGCCGTGGATGATCGTGTCGGGCGACGTGGACGGCGACGGCAACGTGGACGTGATGTCCGCCAACCGTGAGGGCAACAACGTGGCGGTCCTCCTCGGCGACGGCGCGGGCGGCTTCGCGGATCCCGTCGAGTACGAGACCGGCGCCGCCCCGCTGGCCGTCGACGTGGGCGACATCGACGGCGACGGCGATCTCGACGTCGTCACCAGCGACTTCGAGGGTAACAGCTTCACCGTGCACGAGAACGCCGGAAACGGAACTCTCGTGAATCCGAGGACGTATCCCGCAAGCAGCAACGGTTCGTGCGTCGTCATCCACGACCGCGATCTGGACGGGGATCTGGATCTCACCGGTGTGGATGAGACGGATGACAAGATTTTCATCCTGGAGAACCCCGGACGGTGACGATGAAGTCGAAGACGAAGAAGTCGAAGTCCGCGAAGTCGAAGAAGGAGTGGCGGGAGGCGCTTCCGGAGCCGGCCTACAAGGTGCTGTTCGAGGAGGCGACCGAGCGCGCGGGCACGAGCCCGCTGAACGATGAGAAGCGTGCCGGCACGTTCGCGTGCGCGGCCTGCGGGCAGGCGCTGTTCACGACCGACATGAAATACGAGAGTGGCACGGGGTGGCCGAGCTTCTTCGAGACGCTGCCCGAGGCCTTCGAGACGAAACGCGACTTCAAGCTCATCCTCCCGCGCACGGAGTACCACTGCGCCGGCTGCGGGGGGCACCACGGCCACGTGTTCAACGACGGACCCGAGCCCACGGGCAAGCGTTTCTGCAACAACGGCGTCGCGCTCCGGTTCATCCCGGACGAGGACTGAGGGGCCGCACGCTGCGGTCCCTGGCGGCGGGAGCCGTGGCCTTCTTTGCGATGGTCCCGGCCGCCGAGGGCCAGTTGCCGGGCTCCACCGGCTCATGCGAGACGCGGGCCGCTGAAGCACGCGGCGCCGGCGGGGGCACTGCGCTGGCGGGGACGCCGACCGGCCGCCCCGCTACCGACCTCCACTGCATCAGCCTCTTCTCGACCGCGCGGGCCGGCGACGCAAGCGGCCTCGTTGAACTAGGGCGGGTCCCGTCGCCGTTCGGAGTCACGGTCACGCCGTCCGGGCACCATGTCCGCGCGTTGACCGCGCACATCGAGGGCCTTCCGCCGCCCGGGAGCCTCGGGCCGTACACGGTCTACATGGCGTGGGCGACGCCGCTCGAACTGGCTCCCGTGGTGCCGCTGGGCCCGGTCGACAACGGCGAGCACCAGCTGGGGCGCGTCGCGTTCAACAAGTTCCTCGTGATGGTCAGCGCCGAGGCGTCGGCCGGCGTCACGACGCGCGAGGGACCGCTCGTGCTGCGCGGCCGTTCGCCGTCCGCGCTCATGGAGGCGCACGACCTCCTGGCCCTGGCGCCGTCGGCGACGCGGCGCGCGGCCGACCGGGCCCCGACGCGCTGGGACGCGCCGCCCGCGTCCCCCGGCATCGCGATGCTGCCCGGCGTGATGGACCTCGAACCGACGGCCCGCCCCGCGAGCCTCGGTGGCGCGGCCGACCTGCCACCGTGGGAAACGCTCCCCGAGGCAACGGAGCGTCAACTGGTCGACCTTCCCGACGGGGGCACGCTCGACCTCGAGGCGACGATCATCCGGCGCGAGATTGAGGGCCGCCGCCTCGCCATGCTCGCCTTCAACGGCCAGCACCCGGGGCCCCTCATCCGTGTCCCCGAGCAATCCACCATCTTCGTCAACTTTACGAACCGGACCCCGTATCCGACCGCGGTGCACTGGCACGGCATCCGGCTCGACAACGACTTCGACGGCGTCCCCGGCCTCACCCAGGACCCGGTCGAACCCGGCGCCTCGTTCCAGTACCGGATCTTCTTCCGGGACGCGGGCATCTACTGGTACCACCCGCACCACCGCGAGGATGTCCAGCAGGAACTCGGCCTGTACGGGAACCTCCTCGTCGATCCCGCGAGCGCGGACTACTACGGTCCCGCGAACCGGGACGAGGTCATCATGCTCGACGACATCCTCCTCGACGAGAACGGACTCGTGGACTTCGGGGAGGAGTCGGCGAACTACATGCTCATGGGCCGGTTCGGAAATCAGGCCCTCGTCAACGGGGAACCGAGCTACGAACTGGAGGTCGACAGAGGCGAGGTCGTCCGCTTCCACCTCACGAACGCCTCCAACACGCGCACCTTCAACCTCTCCTTCGTCGACATAGGAGGCGGCGGGATCCCCGATCCCGACCAGCGCGTCGCGGACCCCGACGTCGAGGATCCCCATCGGCTTCCGATGAAGGTCGTCGCCTCCGACGTGGGCCGCTTCGAGCGTGAGGAATGGGCGCGAAGCGTCGTCCTCGCGCCGGCGGAGCGCTACGTGGTCGACGTGCGTTTCGACGGCCCCGGTACGCACGCGCTCGTCAATCACGTACAGGGCATCAACCACCGGCAGGGCGTCTTCCGCGCCGAATTCCGGACGCTCGGCACCGTGAGCGTCGGGTCACAGGCCGCGGCTCATGACCACGGGCCCGCGTTCGAGACGCTGCGCGAGCATGCGGACGTGATCGCGGACATCGACCCCTACCGGCCGCGCTTCGACGACGAGCCCGACCACGAGCTCGTGATGACGCTGGAGACGGACGATCTCCCGCTCGCCATCGAACGCTCGATGGCCTACGACTGGGTCTACTTCAACCCTGTCGAATGGACCGGGACGATGCCGCGCATGAACTGGGCCACGACGGGAAGCGAGATCCGCTGGATCCTGCGCGAGACGGCGACCGGACGTGAGAACGACGACATCGAGTGGGATTTCACCGTCGGGGACGTGGTGAAGATCCGCGTCGTCAACGACCGGGGCGCCTTCCACGCCATGCAGCACCCGCTGCACATCCACGGGCAGCGTTTCCTCGTCCTGTCTCAGAACGGGGTGCCGAACAACAACCTGGCGTGGAAGGACACCGTCCTGTTGCCCGCCGCATCGACGACGGACATCCTGCTGGAACTGTCGAACCCCGGCCGCTGGATGATCCACTGCCACATCGCCGAACACCTCGAGTCGGGCATGAAGATGGTGATGAACGTCGCCGACGCCCCGCCGTGAGAAAGGAAGTTCTCATGATCACCGCCCGCAGTTCCTTCTTCGCCCTCGTCCTGGCGCTCGCCGCGGGAAGCCTTGCCCTCAACGGCGTGCAGGCCCAGCAGGAGCCGATCGAGAGCTTCATTGCGGTGCAGGGGCCGACCGTCGCGCTCACCAACGTGAAGGTGATCGATGGCACCGGCGGCCCTGCCCGGGAGGGGCAGACGATCGTCATCCGGGACGGCCGCATCGCCGACATCGGGCCCACAGAAGAGGTCGCGGGCCGAATCCGGAACGCGCAGGTCATGGATCTCGAGGGCCATACCGTCATTCCGGGTCTCATCGGGCTGCACAACCACAGCTACTACACGGGCGGGAACGGCCGGGCTGCGCAGCTCTCCTTCTCGGGTTCGAGGCTCTACCTCGCCTCCGGGGTGACGACGATCCGGACGACCGGGGCGCGCGCGCCGTACGAGGAAATCAACCTCAAGCGCGCGATCGACGAGGGGCGCACCATCGGCCCCAACATGTTCACGACCGGGCCCTACCTGACGGGGCAGGAGGGCGCGCAGTCGATGGCCCAGCTCGAGGGCGCGGAGCAGGCGCGCCGACTCGTGCGTTACTGGGCCGAGGAAGGAGTGCCCTGGTTCAAGGCGTACACCTGGATCAGCCGCGAGGAACTGGGCGCGGCGATCGACGAGGCGCACCGGCATGGTGTGAAGGTGACGGCGCACCTGTGTTCGGTCGGATACCAGGAGGCGGTGGCCCTCGGGATCGACAACCTCGAGCACGGCCTGCTCGCGAACAGCGAGTACTTCGCGGGCAAGGAGCCGGATGACTGCCCGTCCGGCTTCCGGAACGGCTACGCCGACCTCGACGTGAACTCCGAGGATGTGCAGGAAACGTTCCGCATGATGATCGAGAACGATGTCGCGATGACCTCGACGCTCGCGGTGTATGAGATATCCGTCCCAGGGCGGGGTCCGATCGACGAGCGGATCTACGACATCCTCGCCCCTGAAATCGCGGCGGAGGTGCGCGAAATCGCCCAGGTGCGCCGGAACGCGACGCTCGACTCGGGGATCGGAATCCACCCCGACGTCTACCAGAAGGCGCTCGAGTACGAGTACGCCTTCGTGCAGGCGGGCGGGACGCTCGCGGCGGGCGTCGATCCGACCGGGTACGGGGCCGCACCGCCCGGATACGGCGACCAGAAGAACTACGAACTGCTGCTCGAAGCCGGCTTCACGCCCGCCGAGGTCGTGCAGATCATGAGCGCGAACGGCGCCAGGGTGCTCGGCATCGACGACGAGACGGGGACGATCGAGGTCGGCAAGGTTGCGGATCTCGTCGTCCTCGAGGGCGATCCGGAGGCGGACGGACACATCCGTGAGACGCGAATCGTGTTCAAGGGCGGCGTGGGCTGGGATGCGCCGAAGCTGATCGACTCGATCCGCGGGATCGTAGGCATCCGTTGACGACGGTCCGGGAGCCGCCGCTCGACCCTCGCGGGCGGCCAAGCTTCCCGAGCCCGGGGCGGTGCGGGTTGTTTCCCGGCGTCGGCGGGTGCCGCGGCTTTCGCGGGCTGATTCTGCGTCTCGCGGCGGCATGCATGACTCTGGGAGCTGTCACGGTTCCGTCCGCATCGGCCCAGGTCAGCCAGGTGGATTCGGCCGCCGTGCTGGTCGCAACCGCTGCCGACTTCGAAGTACGGGGCGCGCTGGAGGTCGCGCGGGCGCTGTACCAGGAGGTCGTGCGCCGATACCCGAATACTCCGGGGGCGGAGAGGGCCCGTGCCCGGCTGGAGGCGTTGGAGGCGTCGGCGGACCTGGCGTCGGCCGCCGCTCCGCTCGACCGACGCGGCGACACGGAGTTCCGCGTGTGGGCGACGATGTACGGGCTGTGGCTGGGCGTCGCCGTGCCGAGCCTCGCCGACGCGCAAGGCTCCGAACCGTACGGCGTGGGGCTTCTGCTGGGGGGGCCGGCCGGCTACCTGGCGGGCCGCTCCTGGTCCCGGTTGCGCTCGTTCTCCGTGGGACAGGCGCGCACGGTGAGCTGGGCCGGCACCTGGGGCACGTGGCAGGGCGCGGGCTGGGCCGAGGCGCTCGACCTGGGCCGCGATGCCGACTGCGACTACTGCGGGCCGGACGAGCAATCTGTCGTGGCCGCCGCGGTCTCCGGCGGGCTGGCCGGCCTCCTGGCGGGTGGCCTGATCTCCCGCGCCGAGATCACCGAGGGCACTGCCGCTTCGATCTATCTGGGCAGCCTGTGGGGGACCTGGGTCGGTCTCGCCGGCGCCACCGCCCTGGACTTCGACGACGACGCGATGTGGCGGAGCACGCTGCTCGTCGGCAACGTGGGTCTGGTCGCGGGCGCCCTGGCCGGGCGCGGGTTCGGCTTCTCCTCGAGGAGGGCGCACCTGATCAGCCTGGGCGGTCTCATCGGCGGTTTCGGCGGAATCGGCATCATGCTCATCGCGGAGCCGAGCAGCAGCAGCGAGGACTTCGCGATCCCGCTCGCGGGGAGTCTCGTGGGCCTCGGCCTCGGGGCCCTGTTCACGCGTGGGCTCGACGAGGCTCCGGCTGGTGCATCCTCCGGCTTGAGGGCGGCAGCATTGCTCAACTGGTCCGAGGGGGAGTTCTCGTCCGGCCTGCCGCTGCCCTTCCCCGCGACCGTGCCCGACCCGCGCCGGGAGGCGGGTCGTCATGCGGCGTGGCATGTCCCGCTCCTGAACATCCGTTTCTGAACGTTCCGAGACGTTCCTGCGGGAACGTCCCCGGTCACTGACTCAGGGAGGCTGCGTGCCGGACCGTTCGCTTCGAGACCGGGTGGCCGTCGTCGCCGGCGCGACGCGCGGCGCCGGGCGCGGGATCGCCCGCATGCTCGGCGCCGCGGGCGCCACCGTGTACTGCCCCGGCCGGAGCGTCCGCGGCCGCCCCGCCACGCCGGGCCGACCCGAGACCGTGGAGGAGACGGCGGAGCTGGTTGGTGCAGAGGGAGGCCAGGGCATCGCGGTCCGTACCGACCACACGGTCGAGTCCGAGGTCGAGCGACTCTTCGCGCGCGTCCGCGCCGAAGCCGGCCGGCTCGACATCCTGGTGAACGACATCTGGGGCGGCGACGCGCTGACCGAGTGGGGGAAGCCCTTCTGGGAGCTCTCCATCACCAAGGGCCAGCAGATGCTGGAACGCGCCGTCCACACCCACATCATCACGAGCCGGCACGGCACCCCGCTCATGGTCGAACGCAACGCCGGACTCATCGTCGAGGTCACGGACGGGGACACGTTCGGCTACCGCGGGAACCTCTTCTACGACCTGGCGAAGAACGCCGTCATCCGTCTCGCCTACGCCATGGCCTCCGACCTGCACGCGCACAACGTGACGGCGCTCGCGGTCACCCCCGGATTCCTGCGGTCGGAGGCGGTACTCGACCACTTCGGCGTTACCGAGGCCAACTGGCGCGACGCGGTCGAGGCGGACGAGTACTTCGCCGAGTCCGAGACCCCGTGCTACGTCGGCCGCGCCATCGCCGCGCTCGCTGCGGACCCGAACGTGGCCGAGAAGAGCGGAGGACTGTTCTCAAGCTGGAGTTTGGCGAAGGAGTATGGCTTCACCGACGTCGACGGCCGCCAGCCGGACTGGGGCACGTTCTTCCTGCGCAAGGTGCGGGAAATCCTCGAGCGGGACGCCCCGCCGGACGAGATGGACGTCTTCGTCGTTCGCAGCCGGCTCTACCAGGCGGAACTCGATCCATCCGGCGGCGAGGAAGCCGAGCGCCTCCGCGCCTGGCTGGAGCGCCACGAGTAGCGAATCAGAAGCCGATCGACTTCGACACCTTCGCGGCGAAGACGCGCTCGACCGTCATGCCGGCGTCCAGATCGCGGCGCTCGGTGTAGACGAGGAAGATGTCGCTGAGCGGCGAATACAGGTAGTTGAAGCGCACATTCGTCACGAACTGGTCCTCGGCCGCATTGTACTGGACGAAGGCGCTCGCGAAGAGCTTCGTCGAGAAGCCGTAGTCGACCCGTCCCCCGAACACATCCGCCGTGAAGTCCCCCTCCGGGAGCGAGATGTCGTTGTGGTTCGCCGAGAGATCAACGGAGACGTGATGGTTCGGCCGCCACATCAATCCTCCCGACAGCGACGTGAGCGTCCCGTCGAAGAACCCGCCGCGCTCGACCCGAACAAATCCCGCTAAAACCCGGCCCGGCGCCGACCGATACTGGACCGAACCCGAACCGAACCCGAAACGACCCACCGGGATCGTCGCGTCCTTCGAGACGCGGAACGGCTCCCGCAGGAGTTCGAACCGGTCCGTGTAGTTCAGCGTGAGCGCGCTCCCGTTCAGGAAGGACACCCCGAACCCGGTCGTCCGCGTCCGCGTCACGAGGACGGACTCGAGATCCTGGACGTAGTCGATCTCGACCCAGGGATTCACCTCCTGCACGCCGGGCAGCGGGGGACGCGGGTGGAGACCCACCGTGGCGTAGCTCTGCCGGATGTCGCGCCGGCGCACGAAGCCCACCGTCGGGTTGAAGTCTTCCCCCACGTGCCGCCACAGCGCCGAAACGTCCCACAGCTCGTCCCGCCACCCCGCCCACATGCGGCCCGCGAAGGAGTCCCCGTCCCGGTCCGGCGTGCGGGTCCAGGCGAGGAACGGCGCGAAGAGCAGCGACGGGAGCGGCCTCAGGTTCGCATCGAAGCCCACGCTGCGGTTGAAGCCGGGGTATCCATCGACGTCGGCGCCGGTCGCTTCCCGGTTGACGAAGATCGCCCCCACGTCCGACGTCCCGAACACGCTCCGCCGCGCCCGCATGACCGAGAAGTTCTCGGCCGGGAGCCCGCGGCCGGAGCGCGTCTGGAGGTTCATGAGGCCGACCTCAAACCCTGCCGCACGCCCCGTGAGCCGCGCGCCGCCGAGGATGGGGATCGGTTCCCCCGTTCCCCGGAGCCCGATGCGCCGCGAGTGGAAGAGTGTGAAGTCGCGCAGCGACACGCCGGTCCGGTAGCTGCGCTCCGACTGGTCGCCGAATGCGAACGTGCCGGAGTTCTCGACGAAGAAGTCCCGCTTCTCTGGGAAGAAGAGGGGGAAGCGGGTCAGGTTGACCTGCTCCTGGTCCACTTCGACCTGTGCGAAGTCGGTGTTGTACGTGAGGTCGAGCGTCAGCCCCGGCGTGACCCCGTACTTGACGTCGAAGCCGATGTCGGCCTGCGTGCCGGCGCGCCCCTCGTCGACCAGCGTTCCCGTCTGATCCTGGCCGAGCACATAGGGCTTTACCCGCAGGTTGAGCCCCGGCCCCACGCCGCTGAATCCGGTGATGGTGCCCGCTTTCGACATCTTGTGGATCTGGTCGCGCCGGTCGAGCGGCGCCCAGAAGGTGTCCTCGGACTTGCGCCGGATGCGGCGGAGGATCTGGAGACCCCAGGTCTGATCCTCCTCCGAGGGGTTGAAGCGGAGTGTGGAGAAGGGGATCTCGACCTCGACTGTCCAGCCTTCGTCGTTCCTGGTGGTCTCGACCCGAATCGGGCCCTCCCACGCCTGGTTCTCGGAGCGGCTGTCGTCGAAGATCTGCACGTCCTTGAGCGCCCCCTCCGGGTTGACGAGAAACATGAACCCGTTCCGGCGGTCGAGGTACGTGTCCAGCGTCACGCCGAAGACGTCGGATGATCCGCTGTTGAAGTCCTGTTTCAGGCTGGAGACGAAGTAGCGGTCGGGCTCCGAGTCGTAGCAGATCGCGCCGATGTAGAGCGCCCGCTCGTCATGCAGGAAGTAGACGACGGTGTTCTCGGTGGCGGGAGCGCCGGTGTCGGGGCGGGACTGGATGAATCCGGTCAGAGGCTGGGCCTGCTGCCAGACGGACTCGTCGAGGCGGCCGTCCACCGAGGGCGGCGTGTCGGTGCGCAGGGCCGCGGCCGTCGGGCGCGGCGCCGATTCGACGGCGATTCGGGCCGGTCCCTCCTGGCCGGGCTCCTGTGCCACGACGACCGATGGGATCAGGAGGATCAGGAGCGCCGACACCCTGCTCGCGTGGAACACTCAGTTCCAGCTCAGTCCACGAAGCTGCTCGACGTCGAGGTTCCCGCCGCTCAGGACACACGCCACCTTCGTCCCCGCCGGGGCGTCGATGAGGCCGTGGAGGACGGCGGCAACCGAAGCGGCGGCCGCGCCCTCGGTCACGAGTTTGGCCCGCGTCATCAGCCACAGCATGGCGTCGAAGATGTCTTCGTCGGGAAGCGTGACGACGCGTTCCACGAAGCGGCTCACGACGGACGCCGTGTTGTCGCCGACCCGCATCACCTTGAGCCCGTCGATCGCGCAATCCACGGTCTCCAGGGTGATCATCTCGCCGGATTCGACCGTCCGCTTCATTGCGGGCGCCCCGGATGATTCCACCCCGATCACGCGGATATCGGGGTTCACGCTCTTCAGCGCCATCGAATTGCCGGAGATGAGGCCGCCCCCGCCGATCGGGATGACGACGACTTCGACCTCCGGCCAGTCCTCCAGAATCTCGAGACCGAGCGTCCCCTGGCCTGCGATCAAACGCGGGTTGTCGAAGGGGTGCACATAGGTGAGTCCGCGCTCCTCGACGAGTTCCAGCGCGCGCTCGTTCGCCTCGTCCCAGATCGATCCCTGAAGGACGACCTCGGCGCCGTAGCCCTCCGTGGCCGCGACCTTGGCCGGAGTCGCGTTCTCCGCCATGACCACGACGGCCGGGATCCCGTACAGGCGGGCCGCCAGCGCCACTCCCTGCGCATGGTTCCCGGCGGAGGAGCAGATGATGCCGCGTGCCTTCTCCTCCTCGCTCATGTGCGCCATCACGTTCAGCGGACCCCGCACCTTGTAGGAGCCCCCGCGCTGGAAGAGTTCGGCCTTGAGCCGGATGTCGAAGCCGGAAGCGTCGCTCAGCGAGCGCGAGGTGAGGAGGGGGGTGTGGTAGACGTGCGGCGCGACGTGCTTCCGCGCGCGCTCGAAGTCCTCGCGCGTCAGCGTGAGTCCGGGGATCTCGACGTGTGGCGTCACTGGGGCCGTCTCTCTCGGCAGGGCGGTCGGCTGGCGGCCGGATCCACGTCCAGGTCCGCAGAAGCGTGGTCGATAATCCCCGGAACGGAGAGGCCACGCAACGGGAAGCGGCGGTCACCTTGCGGCGGAAGGCGTCGGTCGGCGACACTCAAGCCTCCTCCCCGCACGGACATCCGGCCGAGGATCCGCGACTTGAACCAGCCTCAAGATCCACCGAAATCCGCACGCGAGCGCTTCGGCACCCGTGCCGGGTTCGTGCTTGCGGCCGTGGGGTCCGCCGTCGGGCTGGGCAACATGTGGCGCTTCCCGTATCAGACGGCGGAGGGCGGGGGCGCCGCCTTCCTCGTCGCCTACGTCTGCATGGCGTTCCTCATCGGCGTGCCAATGATGCTGGCGGAGTTCGCGGTGGGGCGGCGCGCCCGCCAGTCGGCGATCGGGGCGCTGCGGTCGGTCGGAGGCCGACGCTGGGCCGCGATGGGTCTCCTCTTCCTGGTCACCTCGACCGTGATCATGGCCTACCTGTCGGTGATCACGGGCTGGGCGCTGCGATACGCGCTCGATGGTCTGGCGACCGGTTTCCACGCCGACGCGGCGGGACGTTACGAATCCATCGCCTCCGGACCCTCGGCGGTCGTCTTCCACGTCGTGTCGATCGCCGCGACGGTGGGAATCGTCGTGTTCGGCGTCCGCAAGGGGATCGAGCGGGCGAGCATGCTGCTCATGCCGGTCCTCTTTCTCCTCCTCATCGGCCTCGCGATCTGGGCCGCGACGCTGCCGGGCGCCGCGGAGGGGTACCGTTTCTATCTCTCGCCGTCGCTGAACGAGTTGTTTGATCCGGTCGTGCTGCAAGGCGCGGCCGCCCACGCCTTCTACTCGCTGAGCGTGGGGATGGGGATCATGGTCACCTATTCCTCCTACCTCTCGAGAAGCGCCAACCTCGGTCGAGAAAGTGCCGTGATCGCGCTCTCGGACTTCTTTGTGGCCTTCGTGGCGGGGCTGGTCGTGTTTCCCATCGTCTTCGGACTCGGGCTCTCGGAGGATGTGGGGGAGAGCACGCTGGGCGTCCTCTTCATCTCGCTCCCGAGCGCCTTCGCGCAGATGGAGACGCTGGGCCGGATCGTGGGGACGGCGTTCTTCATCGCCGTGATCGTGGCGGCCATCACCTCCGCGGTGTCGCTGCTCGAGGTGGCGGCTTCGATCCTCATCGACGAGTGGGGCTGGACGCGCCGGCGGGCGACGCTCACTTCGGGCCTCCTCATCGCGGCGATCGGGATCGCGCCGGCCCTCTCCCTCGGCGCACTGGGCATCATGGACCAGGTGGCGGCGGAACTCCTCACGGTGCTGGGCGTACTCGCCATCGCCGTGCTCGTGGGCTGGGTGATGAAGCACCCGGAGGAGGAACTCCGGATCGGGGCCTCACCGGGCTTCGCGCGCCTGATCCCGACGGCGCACTTCCTGATCCGCTATGTGGCGCCGCCTCTCCTGGCGTACGTGAGTTGGATCGCGCTGCGCCAGACGATCCGCGTGATCGCCGGCGGCTGAGAGTCCGGAGCGATTCATGTCGAACCTTGACGATCTTCGAGACGAACTCGCGCGCATCGACCACGAGTTGCTCGAACTCGTGGCCCGGCGGCAGGAAGTGTCCGCCAGGGTTGGGGACCGGAAGCGCGCCGCGCGGAAGCCCACGCGGGATTACCAGCAGGAAAAGATGGTCATCGAGCGCGCCCGCGCCGTCGCGAACGAACTCGGGCTCTCCCCCCGGCTGGCCGAAGACATCGTTCTCTCCTTGATTCGTTCTTCCCTCGCCGTGCAGGAGCGGGGCAGCGTGGTAGCGGCGGCGCGGGGCGGTGGACAACGGGCGCTCGTCATCGGCGGATGCGGGAAGATGGGTGGGTGGTTCGTCCGCTTCCTCGCCTCCCAGGGGTTCGAGGTGGAGACCGCCGACCCCGCCGGCGGAGATCACGCGGATTGGGCCGCGACGTCGCTCGATCACGACCTCATCGTGGTGGCGACGCCCATGGTCGTCGCCAACGAGGTCCTCGAGCGGCTGGCGGAGATCCGACCGCCGGGCCTGGTGTTCGACATCGGTTCGCTCAAGAGTCCGGTGCGCTCCGGCCTCGCGGCGATGGCGGAGGCCGGGGTCCGGGTCACGTCGCTCCATCCCATGTTCGGTCCCGATGTCGAGCTCCTCTCCGGGGAGCACCTGATTTTCGTGGACGTCGGTTGTCCCGACGCCACGGAAGAGGCGGAGGCGCTCTTCGCCTCGACGATGGCGACGCGGGTTCGCATGGACCTGGAGGGTCACGACCGGGTGATGGGATTCGTGCTCGGGCTCTCGCACGCCCTCAATATCACCTTCTTCACGGCGCTGGCGCGCTCCGGCGAAACGACGCCGCGCCTGGCGGATGTGTCGAGCACCACCTTCGAGGCCCAGCTTGATGTGGCGCGCGCGCTGGCCGGCGAGAACCCGCACATGTACTTCGAGATCCAGTCGCTGAACGAGTACGGAGACGCCGCGCTGAAGGAACTCGTGGCGGCGGCGGAGAGGGTCCGCGACGTGGTCGAGGCGGGGGATGAGGCCGCCTTCGTCGCCCTCATGTCTGCCGGCCGCGACTACCTGGAGTCCCGGAGCGCGCCGGACTGAGTTCCCCGGGGACGCACGGCGACCGGCTTTTGGCTGGCGTATCGCGGCAAGGAATCCCTATCTTGCATAGGCTGGATGCGGGGAGGGGATGTTGCGTCCAAACGCCGCGGCAGGTCGCGGTGTTTGCCCAGCAGGATACGGGCGACAGCCGGTGAGGTCTACATGAAGAAGTTCGCGATCGCGGCGCTGGGGACGGCGGCGCTGTATCTCGTCGTCACAGGCGAAGATGCGCCACTGGGCGGGCCCACGCACGCCCTTGCGGTCGCCCCCGCGCCGGATACCGTGGCGAACTCCGTCATCCACACCGTGTGCGTCCGCTGCCACAACGACACTCGCCGGGCCGGCAGCCTCTCCTTCCTCGAATTCGATGCCGCCGAGGCCGCGGTCAACGCCGAGACCGCCGAGAGGATGATCCGGAAGCTGCGTGCCGGCATGATGCCGCCGCCCGGCATCCGGCGGCCCGAAGAGGCCACGATGACGGCGATGGTGGAGGAGCTCGAGGCGCACATGGATGCGGCCGCGGGCTCGAACCCAAACCCGGGGACGCGCACCTTCCAGCGGCTCAACCGGGCGGAGTACCGTCGCGCGGTGCAGGACCTCCTCGATCTGGACGTCGACATGGAGGCGTTCCTGCCGACGGAGACGATGAGCGACAATTTCGACAACATCGCCGACGTCCAGATGATGTCCGCCACGCTGATGGAGGGTTATCTGCGGTCGGCGAGCGAGATCAGCCGCATGGCGGTCGGCGATCCGGACGCGGGCCCGCGCCAGGTCACCTACAAGGTGCCGAAGACGGCGTCGCAGGCGGTTCGGGCCGAGGGCGCGCCCTTCGGTACGCGGGGCGGGATCTCCGTCATCCACGTCTTCCCGGCCGACGGGGAGTACGTGTTCAAGATGGACATGCACCCGGGCCCGACGGGGTTCCTGTACGGGATGACCGCTCCCGATGAGAAGATCGAGGTTTCGATCGACGGGGCGCGCGTCGCGCTGCTCGAGATCGACCCCTTCATGTCGGAGTCCGACCCGCAGGGGATGGTGATCGAGACGGAGCCGATCCACGTGCGGGGGGGTCCGCAGCGGGTCACGGCGGCCTTCCTCCTCAACGCCGAGGGGCCGGACAACGACCTCATCAAGCCGATCGACTACAAACTGGCCGACTCGAACATCGGCAGCGCCTACGGCGTGACGACGCTCCCGCACCTGCGCGACTTCCTCGTCACGGGGCCGTTCTCGGTCACCGGCATCTCGGAAACGGCGAGCCGCAAGCGGATTTTCTCATGCCGGCCGACGGCGCCTGACGAGGAGAAGCCGTGTGCCCGGCAGATCATCAGGACGCTGGCGGCCACGGCCTACCGCCGGCCTCTGGAGACCGACGACGTTGAAGACCTGATGGTGTTCTTCGACCTCGGCGTCGAAGAGGGCGGCTTCGAGGTCGGCATCCGCACGGCGCTCCAGGCGATCCTCGCGAGCCCCCACTTCGTCTTCCGTCTCGAGGAGATGCCGGAGGACGTGGCGCCGGGGGAGATCTATCGTCTGAGCGACATCGATCTCGCGACCCGGCTCTCCTACTTCCTGTGGGGCACGCACCCGGACGACGAACTCGTGACGCTGGCCGATGCGGGCCGCCTCTCGGATCCGGCGGTGCTGGAGGCTCAGGCCCGGCGTATGCTCGGCGACCCCCGGGCGGAAGCCATGGCGACGCGCTTCGCCTATCAGTGGTTCCGCCTGCAGGATCTGGAGAAGATTCACCCCGACGCGCTGCTCTACCCGTACTGGGATCACCGGCTCGTCGAGGCGATGCTGGAGGAGACGCAACTTTTCTTCGAGCACCTGTTGCGCTCGGATGCGCCCTTCTTCGAAATGCTGACCGCGGACTACACCTTCGTGAACGAGCGGCTTGCGCGGCACTACGGGATCCCGGGCGTGACCGGGGAGGAGTTCCGCCGGGTCGCGATCCCGGACGAGGCGCGCCGCGGGCTGCTGGGCCACGGGAGTATCCTCACGCTGACCTCGCACGCGGACCGAACCTCACCCGTCCTGCGCGGGAAGTGGGTGATGGAGGTCCTGCTCGGAACGCCCCCGCCCCCGCCCCCGCCGGACGTGGCCGACCTCGAGGCGACGGACGAGGCGGAGGATGGACGCTTCCTCACGGTGCGCGAGCGGCTCGAGATGCACCGCTCCAATCCGGCCTGCCGGTCGTGTCACCGGGTGATCGACCCGATCGGCCTCGCCCTCGAGAACTTCGACGTCACCGGGGCGTGGCGGATCAAGGATCAGGGCCGGACGGTGGATACGTCGGGCGAGCTCTACGACGGGACGCCGATTCTGAGCGCCCCGGACCTGCGTGCCGCGCTGCTCGAGCGCGAGGACTCGATGGTCCGGACCTTCATCGAGAACCTCATGGCCTATGCCCTGGGCCGGCGGATCGAGTACTACGACATGCCCACGGTGCGGGAGATCGCGCGCGTGGCCAAGGGCGAGGACTATCGGATGACGTCGTTCATCATGGAGGTCGTGAAGAGCGCGCCCTTCCAGATGAGCGCCGCGGAGATGGTGGCTGAAGACGATATCGACGCGGGCGGCGGGCACTGACGCGCCGCCTGCAGTCGCAGGATTGCTGGGCAGAACAGATCAGGAGGAGTCAGCATGGAACTCATCACGGGTAAGCACATCTCTCGCCGCATGGCCCTGAAGGGTGTAGGGGCGACGGTAGCGCTGCCGTTCCTGGATGCGATGCTGCCGGCCGGCCGGCTGTGGGCCTCCACGAAATCGCTCACGGACGTGAAGCGCTTCGTGGGCATCGAGATGGTGCACGGCGCCGCCGGCTGTAACGAATGGGGTGCGTCGCAGTTCATGTGGTCGCCCGAGAAAGTGGGGCGCGACTTCGACCTCTCGCCGAGCAGCCTGAGCCCGCTCGAGCCGTGGCGCGATTACCTGACGATCATCTCGAACACGGACGTCGAGAACGCGGAGGCGAAGACGCCGAAGGAGATCGGCGGCGACCACTTCCGTTCCAGCGCCACCTTCCTCACACAGGCGCACGCGAAGCAGACCGAGGGCTCCGACGTGTTCGTCGGCACTTCGATGGACCAGTACTACGCGCAGCGCTTCGGGCAGGACACGCCGATCCCCTCCATGCAGCTCTGCATCGAGAACGTGGACCAGGCGGGTGGGTGCGCATACGGCTATGCCTGTGTGTACACGGACACGATCAGCTGGGCATCGCCGACGGAGCCGCTGCCCATGATCCGCGACCCGCGGGCTGCGTTCGACCAGTTGTTCGGGGCCGGAGGCACGGCGGAGGATCGGGCCGCGCGCCGGCGCACGGACCGGAGCATCCTCGACTGGATCATGGGCGAGGTCAGCGGTCTCAAGCGCTCTCTGGGGGCCACGGACCAGCGGCGGCTGGACCAGTATGTCGACAACATCCGCGAGATTGAGCGCCGCATTCAGCGCATTGAGGCGTACAACACGAGCGGTGAGACGCGCGAGATCCCCGAGGCGCCGCCGGGCGTTCCGGATGACTTCGCCGAGCATGTGAGGCTCATGTTCGACCTGCAGGCCCTGGCCTTCCAGTCGGACCTGACGCGCGTGTTCTCGTTCAAGCTGGGCCGCGACGGGTCGGGCCGCGTGTATCCGGGCAGCGGCGTAGACGCCGGCTTCCACCCGGCCTCGCACCACGGCGGCCGCGAGGAGCGTGTGCGGGACTACGAGAAGATCAACCGCTACCACGTGAGCATGATGCCGTATCTGCTCGAGAAGCTGGCCAGCATCGAGGAGCCGGACGGGAACCTGCTCGACAAGACCATGATCCTGTACGGCTCGCCGATGGGCGATTCGAACCTGCACAACCACAAGCGTTGCCCGCTGTTCGTGGTCGGCAAGGCCGGCGGCGAGCTGGAAGGCAACATGCACATCAAGGCGCCGGACGGGACGCCGATGGCGAACGTGATGCTCAGCCTGATGCACAAGCTCGGTCTGGAAGACGTGGACAGCTTCGGCGACAGCACGGGCGACTTCTCGTTCTCGGCGGTCGCGCAGGACTAGGCCACGAGACTGGTCGGAGGGTCGGAGGCAAGATCGATGTTGAAGAGAATCGGCAAGGCCGGCCTTCGGGCCGGGGCCCTCGTCGCGCTCTGCGCGACCACGCTGTGGGCAGCCACGGCGATGGACGCGCCGGTCGCGGAGGCGGCGGCACAGGGAGATCTGGAGTCTGTGCGGACGCTCCTGCGGGAAGGCGCGGATGTGAACGCGGCTCAGGGCGATGGCATGACCGCGCTCCACTGGGCGGCGCTCAGGGGCGACGCGGAGATGGTGTCGGTGCTCGTCTACGCCGGGGCCAACGTCGCCTCGACCACACGGTTGGGCGCCTACACCCCGCTGCACCTCGCGAGCCGGGACGGTCGTGCCGAAGCGGTGGCCCTCCTGATCGAGGCGGCCAGCGACCCGAACGCGGCAACCACGACCGGCGTCACGCCCCTGCACTTCGCGGCGGCGGGCGGGGATGTGCCGACCCTCACGAGCCTGCTCGAGGCCGGGGCGGAGATCGAGGCGCAGGAGGGGGCCCACGGCCAGACGCCGCTCATCTTCGCGGCTGCCGCCGGACGTCTGGAGGCGGTGCACGCGCTGATCGCGCACGGGGCGGACGTGTCGGTTCCGTCGCGCGTGCTGGATTTCGTCGAGAAGGCACGCACCGACAGCGAGGCCCGGGGCCGGCGGCGGGAAGTTCTCACGGCCATCCAAAAGGCCGAAGCCGAGGCTCGCGGCGAAACCGCCGAGGTCGGAGTCACTCGCACAGACACGCCATCCGGCCAGGAGCCCACCCGGCGCGAGGCAGCCGACCGGGCGAACCGCGACGGAACAGCCACGGCCCCGGTGACCCAGGGTGCGGGCACGACGCCCGGCGAGGAGCCCGAGGCCGCCGCGCCCGACGAGACGCCGGTCGAGGAAGCCGCAAACGCCCAGGGCGAGGATCCTCCCGAGGGCGAGGATCCTCCCGAGGGCGAGGATTTTCCCGAGGCTGAGGAGGCTGAGGAAGCCGAAGAGGCTCGCGAGGACGACGAAGCGGAAGAAGCCGAGGCCGAAGCGGAGTCGGAGGAAGACGCGGCCGTCGACGAGGAACCGGCGAACCCCGCGCCTCGGCCGCTGAGCTACTCCGACATCGTCGGCAAGCAGGGCGGCATGACCGCCCTCCACTACGCGGTCCGCGAAGGCCACTTCGAGACGGTCAAGGCCCTCCTCGCGGCGGGCGCCGACATCGACGGGAGGACGGGGGGCGACGAGAGCACGCCGCTCGTCGTCGCCACCGTGAACGGGCACTACGACCTGGCGGCCTGGCTGCTCGAACAGGGAGCGGACCCGAACCTCGCCAGCGAGGACGGCGTGGCGCCGCTCTACGCGACGATCGCCAACCGCTGGGCGCCCAAGGCGCTCTATCCGCAGCCCACCGCGTTCCGCCAGCAGGAACTTGACTACATGGAGCTGATGGAGATGCTCCTCGCCGCCGGGGCGGACCCGAACGCGCGCGTGAGCACGCACATCTGGTATTCGGCGTACAACTTCGACCTGCTGGGCGTGAACTTCAGCGGCGCGACGCCGTTCTGGCGGGCTGCGAAGGCGCTCGACATCCCGGCCATGGAGATGCTCGTGGCCGCCGGGGCCGACCCGCATATGCCGACCCGCAAGCCGCCGGAGCGTCGCCGTCGCCGACCCGCCGACGATGACGAAGAAGAGGAAGAGGATCCCAGCGGACTGCCGCCCGTCGAGGTCGGGGGTCCTGGCATCCCGCCGCTGGTCGCGGCTGCGGGTTACGGCTACGGGCGGTCACGCACGGGCAACCAGCACCGGCACCGGCCGGACAGCTGGATGGCCACGGCGAAGTACCTCGTCGAGGAGATGGGCGCGGACGTGAACGGTCGCGACTCGGATGGGTTCGGTGCGCTCCACTACGCAGCCGCGCGAGGCCACAACGAGCTGATCGAGTACCTCGTCGGCAAGGGCGCCGACCCGCTGATCGTGGCTCGCAGCGGCCAGACGACGGTCGACATGGCGAACGGCCCGATCCAGCGCGTACAGCCGTTCTTCGAGACGATCGCCCTCCTCGAGGGCATGGGCGCGAAGAACAACAACAACTGCCTCAGCTGCTAAGCCCGAACGGCTCCGTCAGTCGTCGTTGGTCTGATACGGAGCGTTCGTCCGCTCGCGCACGGCGTCGACGATCCAGGAGTTGATGCTCGTCCGCCGCGCCGCCGCCGCTGCGGCGACCGCCGCGTGAAGCTCCGAGCCGAGGCGCAGGTTCAGCTTGCCGGAGAAAGGCCGCTTCGGCTCGACCCCGTCTTCCTCGCACCAGGCGAGATACTCATCGATGGAGCGGTGAAACTCCCGGCGTAGCTGCCTCGTGTCCGTCGCTTCGAACGTCGCGATCGGATACGGGCCGCTGTTGATGACCCGCCCATGGAGCACGTTGACCGAGTCATCGAACTCCACGGCCGCCAGATATCCCTTGTATTCCATCATGACTCCACTCCCGCTGCTCGCAGGAAGGCCGCAATGTCTCGAACAGTCTCCCGACCCACGACGGGCCTGGGATGCGGTCGGTGGATTACGATCCTCTCGTTGCCTTTGCTGAGGCTGACCCGCGATCCCGACCGCTCCTGAACCTCGACGCCGCAGGCCTCCAGCATGGCCTTGAGCTGATCCCACCGGATATCCGACGGCGTCGGCTTCCCGTGGACACGCGCTAGAGTCTTGCGGTGCTTGGTTCGCATGGATCACCAGAATAACCTGATGCTGGTACCATGTACAGTACCACATAATATGTCACGCATTTGGAGAAGTGGGCGAGCCTTGGACTACGATTCGCTGCCGGTAGTGCGCTGGGAAACGGAGATCGGGTAGCCGTCGGGGTCCCGGAGGGTGAACTCGATCGAGCGGGCGTTCGGGTTCTCGTGCGGTTCGTCCAGACAGTCGGCTCCCATGGCGCGGGCGCGCTCGAACACCGCCTGCGCATCCTCGGTGTAGAAGTAGAGGAGGACGCCGCGACCGGGCGTCCCCTCCGCCGGATCCGTCATCCCCGGGTGAGCCTTGAACTCGCGGTGGTGCAGCATCAGTTCGACGCTGCCGTCCTGCCCCAGGAGCCGCTCGAAGTGATGGCCGCCGCGTCCGCTCACGAACCCGAAGAGTTCGACGTACCAAGCTGAACTCGCCGCCACGTCGCGGACGACGAGCATCGGCGTGAGCCCTTGACCGGTTGCGGCCATCGGTCTGGACCTGCGGGGCCGGCGCCCGGTTCCGGCTGTCGGCTAGTGGTTCGAGTTGCTCGTCTGGGCCTCGGCGGCGCGCCTCGCCTCTTCACGGGCCGCCACGAGCGCCTCGAACTCCGCGGGATCGAGGTAGGTCACGTCCACCCAGAGGTGGGCCATCTCGTCCACGGTCCGGTCCCCGTAGTCGACCCATTGCTCATGGTCGGGATTGTTCGGGTTCTCGGGCGTGTTGTCGTGCCAGGCGGTGATGACGAGCGTGGTCCCCGCGGGAAGGAGCGGGGCGGCGACGTCCTCGTAGATGTAGTTGATGTGCCAGTTCCACTGGAAGTTGTCGACCTGGTTGATCAACTCCTTGCGGCCGTCCGGATAGATCGCCTCCAGCGACATCGCCTTGCCGCGCATGTGCATGTGCGGCTGGAAGTTCTCGAGGCGGGCGGGCCAGCGCAGCGTGTGGAAGTCCTGCGTCACGGCCATCTCGCCAGGCGGGATGTCCAGACCTGTCCGGCCACTGGCGCCGAAGAATGCGAGCCGCGTGCGGTTCCGGGGCTCCTCCCCCTTCGGATAGAACCAGACGCCGAGTTCCACGTAGCTGTCCTCGACGAGCTTGCCCATGGCGTGGAGGTGGACCTCCCAGCGGATCTGCGAGCCCGGGAGCATGACCTTGCCCGCACCCTCGGGGAAGATCTCGCCCTCCTTGCCCACGGCCCACTCCATGAACAGGCCCGGGCCGCCCATCGCGCCCCCTCGCGTGCTCGCCTCGACGATGCCGGTGCTCATGGGGCTCTCCTCCTCGTCCTGCTGGAGGAAGGCGAGCACGTGGTGCGTGATCGTACGCGCGTCGTTGCCGACCGGCCTGATCTCGATGGCCTTCACCCAGCGCGGCTCCGTGACTCCGGTCGGCGTCACGGGCCGCCACCACTTGTCCATCGTCTCGGCTTCGAGAGTATAGGGCTCGGATGCGACGACGAGGTCGGGCTCGCCGAACTCAGCGAGAAGGCGCCATTCGTTCGGATCGGGGAACTCGGCGGGCGGCGGCAGGTCGGCGGGATCGCCTTCTGCGCGGCCGCCATCGATCCACGCGAGGATCGTCCCGATTTCCTCGCTCGACAAGCTGCGGTCGTTCTTGAACTCCTGGATGCCGACAGTCGGGTCGAGGTGCCACGGCGGCATGACGCGGTTGGAGACCTTCTCCCGGATCCCGGACGCCCAGCGATAGGCGTCCCGGTAGGTGAGGAGCGACATGGGGGCGATGGAGCCCTCCTGGTGGCACTCCTGGCAATTCGCCTGGAGGATCGGCGCCACGTCCCGGTTGAAGGTCACCTCCCCGGGCCCGTTCTCCTGCGCCTGCACCGGCCCTGCGGCGCTCAAAACGCCGAGTGCCGCGCCGAACGCGATGGCGGCGAGCCTATGGAAGATCGGTGTCTGTCTCATGGTCGTGCTCCTCCAGCCTGACTCGGAAGGCGTCTCGTCACGGGTTTACGATGACCCGAACGAATCCGTTCGTCCAGCAGCATTGTGCGTGACCGGCGGCGGAGACGCCCGATCCGTCGTTCGCGCGCACGCGCAGGATGTACTCGCCCGGTTCACTGAACGTGACCGGCGTCGAGACCTCGGCTCCGCCGTGTGGAACGCGGGCGGTCCGCTCGCCGAACTTCACGTCGCCCGGACCCTGGTGCTTGAACCAGGTGAGGTTCACGGGCGAGCCGTCCCGGCTTCCCGCGACGAAGTGGCTGCGTCCGACGCCGTCGTCCCGCACGTGTACGCTCACGTCGAGCGGTTCACCCACCCGGGCCGTGAGGGGTCCTCCCCACGCGCCAGCCGGTCCCGCCCCTTCCTCGCCGGCTCCAAGGCGGAGGACGGGAGGCGTGTTCCCGTCGCCGGCTTCGCCCTTGAGGGCGTCGATCTGCCAGTCACGGTGCAGGTGGCCGGGGATGCGGAACGTCTGTCCGCGCATCTTCAGCGTCCAGTAGACGTTCCCCTCGCCGAAATCCGCCGGGACACGGACGACGAAAACGCCGTAATGGCGCCGCGGCGCAAAGGACGTGGGCTGGGCGCCCTGAAACTCCGTCGGCTCGATCATGTTGTCCGGCCCCAACGGCACCTCGATAGTCTCCTCGAAATTGCGGTTGAAGTAGCCGAACGAGAGGGACAGCGTGCCGTTCGCGTTCGTGTACCAGCCCTCGAAGGCGGGGGTGACGGTCTGGCCCCGGCCGCTCGGGTTCCCGAGAGGGATCTGACCCGCGAGCGGCAGCGTCTCGGCGCCCAGCGTCACGATGACCGCGGCGGACGCCAGGATGCGGACAGGTCTCATCGGCCCGCTTCCGCCATGCTCGCCTCGATCGAGGCCCGGATCGCCTTCACCGTCTCCTCCACGCGGAAGCGGAGCAGCTTCTTGCCCGTGGCGACCGCTTCCTCCTTCGGGGCGATGGAGACGCCGTTGATGCTGGCCCGACCCGCCGCCACGCGCTCGTCGTAGCGCACCATCGCCGGGTCCTCCACCATCATGATCGCGGTGATCACGAAGTCGTCGTGGATCCCTTCCGGATCCGTCTCGAAGATGCCGAGCTCGTCATTCATCCACTGGTGGACGTCGCGGTAGCGGTAGAACTCGGGGATGAAGTGCGCCTGCCCGTCGTACCAGCGCCCGTTCAACCGCGCGGCGACCGCCTCCATGCCCGACTGGTTCCCGCCGCTGTCGCCGAACAGGATGATGTGTTCGAAGCCGTGCGCCCTGAGGCTCGACGCCACGTCATCCAGCACCGCCTCGAACGTCTCCTGCCGCAGGCTGATCGTCCCCGGATACCGCATGTGGCCTGACGGCTCGTCGATATCCCCCTCGGGGACAAGCTTGATGATCGGCGCGCAGAGCGCGTTTCCAAGTTCGCGGGCCACGCCCTCACAGGCACCCTGCAGTACGTAGTTGTGCTTGCCGGTGGCGAGGTACGGCCCGTTCTGCTCGATACCGCCGGTCGTGATGATCGCGGTGGTTTTCCCGGCCGCCATCGCGTCCCGGACCTCCATCCACGTCATCTCCTCGATCCACACCGTGTCGAACGCCTCGATGGGCCGCTCCGACACGAGTTCCTCCTGTGTGCGGCGCTCGCGCTCCGCCGCCATCCGGGCCCGCTCTTCGGGCGTCATGTTTCGCTGCTGGCCCGCCAGCGCCGAGGCCGAAACGGCGAACAGCGCGAGCAAGGGGAGGATCAATCGGGACTCTCTCATGGCACACCTCGTTTTCAGCGAGCGGGGGACCGACTCCAACCCCCAACGCTAGCATATCGCGGCGCTTCCCGACCAGTCTCAACGGTGCGGCATCGCAGGCAGGGCTGGCGGGCGCTCGCTCCGATGGGAGAAGATTCGGGTCGACGCAGTTCCACAACTGGAGAGTTCAGAATGGTGCGATGCATCCCTCGGCGGAGCTTGTGGCCAGCCCTCGTTCTCGTTGTCGCCTGCGGTGCGCCCGGCGACAACTCCTCGGAGCAGGCGTCGGACCCAGCGGCGACCGAGGTGGCGGGGCCGGCGACGTCGGATCCGTACGAGCATGGGTTCACGGACGCCGACTATCCGCGGGTGATCGAGGTCGCCGAGAACGTCTACGCGTACGAGCAGATCCACCCAACGGGGGGCGAGATCATCACGACGGTGAGCCTCATCGTCATCACGCCGGAGGGGGTGCTCGTCGCGGATGGGCAGGAGAACCCCGAGGAGACGCAGCGGCTCGTCGACACGATCGCGGACATGACGGAGCAGCCGATTACGCACGTCGTCGTCGCTTCGGATCACGGGGATCACACGGGCGGGAACTCTGCCTTCCCGGCAGAGGCTCGGTTCCTCGCGCACCCCACCTCCGCTGCGATCCTGGAGGCGAGCGCGGCCAACCCGAACCGGCCCGAGGACGCGCCCCCGGTCATCGTCCCGACCGAGATCGTGGGGGACGAAACCGTGCTCGAACTCGGCGGTCGCGAAATTCAGCTCCTGCACCTCGGTCGTGCGCACACGGGTGGGGACCTCGTCGTGTACGTGCCAGAGGGGAAGGTGCTGTTCATGAGCGAGACGTACCTGAAGCACATCTTCCCGGCCATGCGCTCGGCCTACCCGTCCGAGTGGGTGGCCATGCTGGACCGTTCGCTGGAGATGGACGTGGATGTCTACGTGCCGGGGCACGGCGTGATGGAGTCGCCGGAGATCCTCGAGGCGGGGCTGGTGTCGTTTCGTGATGCGGTGCAGCGGGTCGTGGAGGAGGCGACGCGGCTCCACGGCGAGGGCCTGAGCGCCGAGGAGGCGGCCGCGGCCGTCATGTTCGGCGACATCGAGGACTGGTCGCTGCGGGACAGCCAGAAGCCGCGCGCCATTCAGCGCGTGTACATGGAACTCAACGGAGAGCTGCCGGGATGAGCCAGATCAGCTCGTCGTCGAGGTGGAGGCTCGGGCTCGCCGCGGCGGTGGCGGCTTTCGCGGTCGTGACGGGTCCCGCGGCCGGAGTCGGGGCGCTTCAGGCGCAGTCGTATGTGACGGTGGACATCGGGGCCCGGGATCCCGCGTTCTCGCCGGACGGGTCGACGATTGCCGTCTCCATCCTGGGCAAGATCTGGACGCTTCCCGCCGAGGGCGGCACCGCCCGCCAGCTCACGGACGGGGCTTCGTGGGACACGCGGCCCGCCTGGTCGCCGGACGGCCGCTTCCTGACCTACGCGGCGAGATCTCGCCAAGGGGCCGACATCCTCGTGCGCAACATGGCCACGGGGGGCGTCCGCTTCCTGCACAGCGTCCCGGGGTCGGTCGGGCACATGCAGTTCCATCCGGACGGAAGCCAACTTTTCTTCGTGGACGACCGCTCACAGTACGAGGCGCACGTGTGGCGGATCCCGCTGGCGGGCGGCGAGGCCGAACAGATCACGCACACGCAGAACTGGCACGAGTGGTCGTTCGCCCTCTCGCCGGACGGGAACCGCATCCTCTTCGAGACCGGGCGCTTCGACGGCACGGACCTGTACGAACTCGATCTGGAAGAGATGTCGCTCGAGCGGGTCACGGATACACCGGAACGGGAGATGGCCGTGGCGTGGAGTCCGGATGGAACCCGCCGGGCGCACGTCCGGACGCAGGACGGCTACGATGAGATCGTGGTGTCGGTGCCTGGACAACGGCAGCTTTTCATGAGCCCCTTCGACCAGAAGCAACTCGCGTTCCACCCCTCCGGCGAGTGGCTGCTCGTTCTCGGCGGCCGGCGGATGCAGCGGCTGGATCTGGAAAGCTGGGAGTTCACGGCGATCCCCTTCGAGGCTCGCTTCGAGATCGCCGAGGACCCCGCCAACGATCTGCTGATCACGAATGTTCGCCTGTTCGACGGCACGGGGGACGGGGCGGTCCCCGCGGCGGCGGTGCTGGTCCGGGACGGGAGGATCGCCGAGGTACGGACCGGGGAAGACGCGGGGGTTCCCGATGTCGGGGCCGGAACGCCGGTCATCGACGGGGGCGGTCGCATGCTGCTCCCGGGCCTGATGGACAACCACTACCACTACTGGCAGCCCCTCGCCGGCGCCGACCTCCTGGCCGCCGGCGTCACCGCGATCCGCGACCCCGGCTCGGCGATCCAGGACGCCATGGACTTCAAGGACGCGGTGCGGTTGGGCGTGCTGGCCGGCCCCGATGTGTACACGGCCGGTCCGCTGATCGATGGCTCCGCCGGCTACCACCCCATGGTCGACGTGAGCATCGACGATCCCGCCGCCGCCCCGGCGCTCGTCCGCGCGCTCAAGGAACAGGGCGTCGACCTGCTCAAGGCGTACTTCCTCCTCGACCCCGACGTCCTTGCCGCCGTTGTGGCGGAGGCGCGCGTGCAGGGGCTCCCGGTCACGGGCCACATCGGCGTCCGCACGAGCTGGCGGCAGGCGATCGAGGCCGGGACCAGCGGGTTCAACCACATCAGGGTGTGGCGCGACTTCCTGCCGCCCGAGATCCAGGCCGACGGCCGCGACATGTCGCTCGACGGCGGGCGGAACCCCGTCGGACGCATGCAGGCCGACTGGCGGGAGATCGATCCGGCGAGTCCCGAGGTCATGTCGCTCCTCGAACTCATGGCCGAGACGGAGACGGCACTCGATCCGACCCTCTTCATCCAGGAGATCGATGACGGCGACCGCACGCGCTTCTCGCTCGAGGAGTTCCACAACGGACAGCAGGCGTACGAGCGCATGGGCGAGTTCGTCCGGCGAGCGGTGGAGGTCGGCGTTCCGCTCCTCGCGGGCACGGACAACGTCGGGCTGTTCAACGAACTCGAGGCGTACGCGAAGGCTGGTGTGCCGAACGCCGCCATCCTGCGGGCCGCGACCGCGAACGGCGCGCGCTGGCTCGGGAAGGAGGACGACTTCGGGACCGTGCAGCCGGGCCGCCGCGCGCACCTGATCCTCGTGGACGGCGACCCGCTCGAAGACATCGCCGATCTGCGCAACATCGATCTGGTGGTGAAGGACGGCGTGGTTGTCTTCGGCGGTCCCCCGGCTGAGCCGCTGGTCCCGTGATCACCTCGCTCGTGGCGGGCGCCTTTGGGACGGGCGCCGTCGAAACCGTCGTCCTCGCGGCGGCGCAGGTGGAGCCTGCGGGCGGGCTCCTGCCGGCGCTCTCCGACAACCCGTTACTGGCTCTCGGCGCCCTCTTCGGAGCGGGCGTCCTCACGAGCACGAACCCCTGCATCTGGCCGATGATCCCCATCACGTTCTCGGTCATCTCGGGCACGGCGGGCGAGGATCAGCCGCGAAAGCGCACCATCGGCCTCACGCTTACGTACGCGCTGGGTCTCGCGCTCCTCTACTCGCTACTGGGCGTCATCGCCGGCCTCAGCGGCACCGTGCTCGGCTCGATCGGGGCCAGCTTCTGGGCGCTGTTCGCGACCGGGAACCTGCTGCTCTTCTTCTCGCTGTTCATGCTCGACGTGTTTCCCGTCCCGGTGCCGAAGCGGCTCCTGGCGTGGGCGAGCAGCCGCGGCGGCGGGTCCTACCGGGCCGTGTTCGTCCTCGGCGCGACGTCCGGCATCGTGGCCGCGCCGTGTGGCGCCCCCGCCTTCGCCGTCGTCCTCACCTGGGTCGTCGCCGAACAGGCCGGGCTCATGGGGTTCGTGTACCTGTTCGCCTTCTCGATCGGCATGACCGCGGTGCTCATCGCGGTGGGTCTCTTCTCGGGGACGGTCGCGGTTCTGCCGAAGTCGGGGACGTGGATGATCTGGATGAAGCGGGCCGCGGCTGTCATCATGATCGGGATGGCACAGTTCTACCTCATCCGGGCGGGATACTTCCTGTGAGCGCGAAGAACCTGAAGCAGTCGTACATGGCGCGTGGAACGAGGCGCACCGTCGTGACCCTCGCGGGGCTGGCGTGGCTCGTCGCCGCGGATCCGCTGCGCGCCCAGTCAGGGGAGGGGCAGGTCAGCCTCCCCACGGGAACGCAGGCGCCGGATGCCGCGCTCCAGGATCTGGACGGCAACGATGTCCAGCTCCTCGACTACGCCGCCGGCAAGCCCACGCTCATCGAGTTCTGGGCCTCGTGGTGCGAGCAGTGCGAGGCGCTGCAGCCCGAGATCGACGAAGTGGTGGCGGACTACGGGGAGCAGGTGAACGTCGTCGCCGTTGCCGTCGCGGTGGCACAGTCGCTGCGGCGGGTGAGGCGGCACGCGGAGGCACACGGGGCGGGGTACCCCTATCTGTGGGATGCCGAGGGCGAAGCGGTGCGCGCCTACTCGGCGACCACGACCTCGATCGTCGTGATTCTCGACGCGGACGGGAAGGTGGCGTACACCGGCGTCGGCCCCGACCAGGACCTCGTCGGGGCCGTCACCGGAATCCTCTCAGCTCAGCAAGCGGGAGAGGACTAGCGCCTACGGGTCGGCGGGTTCCGGCGTCACCTCGTCGATGATGGCGGCGAGTTCGTCGTAAGCGGCGGGATCGACCTGATTGAAGCTCGGGATCACGCCGGCCACGCGGCCGTCCGGGCCGACGACGATCACCGCGCGGCTGTCCACCGCGTTGCTGTCTCTCAACCCTCCGCCGAAGGCGACGTAGGTCGTCCCGTCGTTATGCAGGTCGCTCGCGAACAGGAAGGGGAAGTCCTCGTCCTTCAGCCATGACGCGAGTTCGTCGACCGGGTCGTTCGAGATGCCGACGAGGACCACGTTGCGGCCCTCGTTGAAAACGCTTGCGTACTGATCACGGTACGCTCTCATCTGAACCGTTCAGCCACGCGTTCTGACTCTGAAGAAGAAGGCCAGAACGACCGTCTCCCCCCGGTAGTCGCTGAGCCGGATCGGGTTTTCCAGCGCGCCGTACCGAGTCGCGCCGGGGAGCGCGAAGTCGGGCGCCATCTCGCCCACGGCGAGGAGTTGGGCCTCCTGCGCGCTCACCGGATCCGCATCTCCGATAGCGAGCATGCCGGCGACGCCCAGCGCGAGGGCGGCGGCCAGGACGAATCTCCGCATGTCTCGGTCCTTTCATGCAGGTGGAAGACAGGTGGAAGAACCATGCCGAAGGGTGGCGCACCCCCCGCGTTCGCGCCAGAGTTGAGCGATGTCCCCGTTCCCCAGGAGGCGCCCCATGATCCGTTCGCCCCGACGCCGTCCGTGGCGTCCTGTCGTCGCCCTCGTCTGCACCATCCTGCTCGCGGTCCCCGCGTCGGGGTGCGCCCAGGGGAACGGCGATCCCGTGAACGATCCCCGCTTCGAGCAGGCGGTGGCGCTGTTCGAGGCGTGGCTCGACGCGAAGATGGCGTACGAGAAGATTCCCGGCGTGTCGGCGGCGCTCGTGCACGACCAGGATCTCGTGTGGGCGCAGGGCTACGGGTACGCGCACCGCGAGACCGGGGTCCCGGCCACTCCGTCGACCATGTATTCGGGGTGCTCGATCTCGAAGCTCTTCACCTCGATCGGGGTGATGCAGCAGCGGGACGAGGGCAAGCTCCATCTCGACGACCCCGTCTCCGACCACCTCCCGTGGTACAACCTCGAACAGGTGTACGCCGACGGTCCGAGCGTGAATGTGGAGGGGATCCTCACCCACTCCTCGGGACTGCCGCGCGAATCGGCGCACCCGTACTGGACGGGTCCCGACCATCCCTTCCCCACGGCGGACGAGATCATCGAAGGGCTCGCGGAGCAGGAGACGCTCTATCCCGGACGCCGCTACTTCCAGTACTCGAACCTGGGGATGGCGCTGGCGGGGCAGTTGATCGAGCAGGCTTCGGGGATGGGGTACGACGAATACATCCGGAGCCGGATCCTGGAGCCGCTGGGGATGTCGGACACGTACCCCGACATCCCGGTCGAGCACAGAGGCGGCCGCTACGCCACGGGGTACTCGCGGCTCGAACGGGACGGCACACGGGCCGAGGCCCCCTTCTTCCAGGCGCTGGGGATGGCCTCCGCGGCGGGGTTCGCCTCCACCGTCGAGGATTTGGCGCGCCTCGCCTCGTGGCAGTTCCGGCTGCTGGAGAACGGGGGGACGGAGATCCTCGACGTGAACTCGCTGAGGGAGATGCACCGCGTGCACTGGGTGGACCCCGACTTCGACACGATGTGGGGCCTGGGCTTCGCGGTCGCCCGGCGCGACGGGGAGCGCACGGTGGGCCACGGAGGGAGTTGCCCGGGCTTCCGCTCGACCTTCCAGCTGATTCCGGCGAAGAAGCAGGCGGGCGCGGTGATGATGAACGCCCTCGCCAATCCCACCGATGTGTGGACGAAGATGATGGCGACCCTCGGCGCGGCCCTCGAGGAAATTCAAGGCGACCCGGGGGGCGGGACCGCGCGCCCCGCTTCGCTCGCCGAATACGAGGGCCTGTATCAGTCCACGTGGGGTGAGACGGTCATCCTCCGCTGGGACGATGGTCTCGCGGCGCTCGGCGTTCCCTCGAACGATCCGCTCGAAGGGATGACGAAGCTGCGGCACGAGGGCGGAGATACCTTCCGGCGCGTGCGGGATGACGGCGAACCGGGAGAGGCGTACATCTTCCACCGGGAGGACGGTGCCATCGCCCGGTACAGCGTCCATGGAAACTTCTCGAACAAGGTCCGGTAGCGGACGATGACGACGGCGATGACCACTCTTTCCGGTTCTTCCAGCAGTCTCATTCCGGAGGCGGCGACACGAGAGGGGAACGACCCGATCTTCGCCCTGCACGGGGAGGCGGTGCGGCGGGCGGCGGCGGGCGAGTCGATCCTCAACTCGACGCTCGGCGCGTTGATGAACGACGACGGGAGCCTCGCGGTGATGCCGGCGGCCGCCGAGGCGCTGGAGCGCGTGCCGCACGCGCGTGCCGCCGGCTATGCGCCGATCTCGGGCGACCCTCCGTACCTGGCCGCGGTGATCGCGGACCTGTGCGGGGAGGGCGCCCTGGCCGAGCAGGCGGTCGCCGTCGCCACGCCGGGGAGCACCGGCGCGATCCACCACGCGATCCTCAACTTCCTCGAGCCAAGGCAGGCGGCGCTTACGCCCAGCTACTACTGGGGCCCGTACCATACGATCTCGACCCATTCGGGACGCGCGGTCGAGACGTTCAACATGTTCGACGCCGGGATCCGCCTCGACCTCGAGGCCTTCCGCAGGGGACTCGAGGGTCAGATCGCACGGCAGGGGCGCTCGCTCGTTCTCTTCAACTTCCCGTGCAACAACCCGACCGGGTATTCGCTCGACGAGGCGGAGTGGGAGGCCGTGGCGGAGATCGTCCGGGATGTGGGACAACGGGGGCCCATCGCATTCCTCCTCGACCACGCGTACGCGAAGTTCGGGGACGAGGCGTCCAACCGCTGGATCAACTACATCCCGCGTATGCTGGAGTCGGCGACGGTTCTCGTGGGCTGGACCGTGTCGAAGTCGTTCGCCCTCTACGGCGCGCGGGTGGGGGCGCTCGTGGCGCTCCACCGGGAGGCGGCGGAGCGGGAGCGGATCTCGAACGCGCTCGGGTTCTCGTGCCGGGCCACGTGGTCGAACTGCAACCACCTCGGGCTGCTCGGCGCCACCGAACTCCTCACCGATCCGGAGTTGCGCCGGCGTACCGAGCAGGAGCGCGCGGGGATGATTCGCCTGCTCAACGAGCGCGTCGCGGTCTTCAACGAACTTGCGGGGGGTGCAGGGCTGACCTACCCCCGCTACGAGGGCGGCTTCTTCGTATCCGTGTTCACACCGGACGGAGAGGTGACGGCCGCAACCATGCGCGAGGCCGGGGTGTATGTCATCCCGATGGAGGGCGCGGTGCGGATCGCGCTGTGCGCCACCCCGGCGCACTCGATTCCCCGGCTCGTCGATGCGCTGGCCGAGGGCATCGCGACCGCCCGCGCCGCCTGAACGGACCGTCCGGGAGAACGACGATGGAACGACACAAGACAGCTCTGATTCTCGCTCCGACGCTCGCGCTCTTCGCGGCCACCGGTTGCGCCGGCCAGGCCCGGCTGACCGACGCCGAGAAGCTCGCGCGCGTGGAAGAGATGGTGGAGGAGGTCGAACGGCGCTTTCCGGAGGTGGAAGCCGTCACCGTCGAAGAGGTGGGGCGGCTGCTCGAGTCCGGAGGCGTGGTGCTCGTCGACGCCCGGGCGGAGCGCGAGCGGGAGATCTCCTGGATCCCGGGCTCCATTACTTCCGAGGAGTACGAAGAGGATCCGGATCGGTACGCGGACCGGACCGTCGTCGCGTACTGCACGATCGGGCACCGGAGTTCGGAGTACGCGAAGCGGCAGAAGGAGGAGGGCCGACCCGTCCTCAACCTGCGCGGCAGCCTCCTGTCATGGGCCCACGCGGGCGCGCCGCTCGTAGGCCCCGATGGGCCGACGAACCGCCTTCACGTGTACGGAAAGACCTGGGACCTCGCCCCCGAACGCTACGAAACGATCTGGTGAGGACGGCGAAGGCCGCCGCCGGTCCGCGCGGTCCCGCTACGGGACCAGGTTGCCGCCTGCCGTCCGCGTGATGAACCCCGCCAGCGTCTCCCGCCACTGCGGGAGCAGGCTCTCCTCTACGTACATCATGTGTCCCGCCGCGAAGTCCGCGCGGGTGATGTTGTCGCGCAGGTCCGGCGGCAGGCCCAGTTGCTCCAGCGACCACACGATGGGGAAGTACGGCGTCGCGAAGTCGTAGATCCCGTTGATGAGCAGGACCTCGAGGCGCGGGTTGCGTTCGATCGCGTGCGCGAGGTCGGGTCCGACGTTGAGCGCCGAGCCCCCGAACGGTCCGCGCCGGCCCCCCTGCCGCTCCCAGTTCCACGGGCGCGCCATCCCGCTGGGCCAGTACTCGCGGTCGCCGTCGTAGCCGAGTTCGTCCCTCACGTAGGTGTTGAAGAGGGAGGTGTAGGCCGAACTGATGGCCGAGGATTGCGCGTCGTGGTCGGGGGTCAGGTCGAGCACGTCTCCCGTCGGCCCGGTGAAGCGCGTGTCGAGACGCGCCAGCGTGAGCCGCCGGTCCCGCAGCAACTCCTTCTCGAACTCCGGTGCGGAAACGCGCAGGTCGGCCTTGTCGAGGTACTCCATGCTCAGCCCCGTGTACTCGTGCATCTGCCGCAGCACCCGGGCGCGCTGCTCGGGATCCACGGCGGTGCCGGCGAGCAGCGTCTGCGCGTAGTCGGTCAGCGCCCACGCCTCGACCTCCTTCATGAACGTCTCGAGGTCGTCCGGGCGTCCTCCCGGCAGCATGTCGTGGTACTCGGCCGCGACCGCGAAGGACGGCACATTCGTGATGAAGCCGATGTGAGATCCATCCGGAAACTGGAGCGTGTTGAAGTCGATGACGGCGGAGACGAGCACGACCCCGTTGAGGTCGATGTTCGCGTTCTGCAGGTGACGGGCCAGCAGTACGGAGCGCGTCGTGCCGTAGCTCTCGCCGAGTATGTAGCGGGGCGAGTTCCAGCGCTGGTTCTCGCTCAGGAAACGGCGGATGAACTGCGTGAGGGAAGAGGCGTCCTCGTCCATCCCCCAGAAAAGGGTTCCGTCGGCGTCGCCGGCGGGGCGGCTGAATCCGGTCCCGATCGGGTCCACCATCACGACGTCTGCGATGTCGAGCACCGTGTACCCGTTGTCGACCAGCGGGTACGGGGGCGGCGCCTGCTGGCCCACGTTGGGCGTCATCACGCGGCGCGGCCCCATGATCCCCATGTGGAGCCAGAACGAGGCCGATCCGGGTCCCCCGTTGTAGGCGAAGATGATGGGTCGCGTGGAGGGGTCTCCGCCGTTCGTCCGGAAGTATCCCGTGTAGAAGAGTTCTCCCGTCGCGTACTCCTCGTCGTCGCGGAGGATGACGCTGCCGACGACCGCCTGGTATTCGACGGTCTCACCGTTCACGACGATGGAGTGGTTCGACTCCCAGCGCGAAGGTGCGACCTCGTCTCGGCCTCCGTCGCCAGAGCCTTCCTGCGCGAGCGCGACCGCGGGCATGAGGCCGAGTGTGACGATCGGTGTGATCAGGCTGAGGGACTTCATCTTTCCTCCTGCGCGAACTCCTGCGCGAACAAGCCGGCTGGTATCGTGACTAGCGGCCGGCGGCGGCCATTCCGAGAGCGACGGCTTCCGGCTGCGTGACGATGATTACGCGGAACCCCTGCTCGATCCGCATGGCGATGTCGTCCACACCCGCCGTGACCCCGCACGGCACGTCGAACTCGAGACAGGCGGCGAGCACGATCTGGATCGCCTCCTCCACCTTCTCCATGTCTCCGTCGTAGACGCGCCGGAGATCGCCAGGCCCCGGGGAGACGGCGCTCACGCCGGGGGTGGAGACGATCTCGCGCACGTTGTCGATCCCGAGCTGGTCCTCGATGAGGAGGAAGCTGATCAAGTGGCCGTCGGGATTGCCGGGCCAGGCGCCGTCACCGAGCGCATCGACGGCGAGAGCCGCTTCTTCGGCGGTCTCGACGTGGGGGTAGACGATGCCGGAGACGCCGGCCGCCAGTCCCTGCGCGGCGCGGTCGCGCGCTTCGTCGTGCCCGTCCCGAATCGGCGGGATGCGGAGCAGCATCGGATGCGGGTCCTCGCCGCGGTACATCGAAGCCCCGGCCATCCCGCCCGCATATCCCTGAAGGGCGGGGATGTCGAAGGGGCCGGACTCCAGCGAGTAGAACACGAAATCGAGCGGACGGTTGGCGGCCATGGCGGCGCCCGCCTCGGGCGTGTGGTCGCCGGAGAAGAGTCCGAAGATCGCGTCCCCGGCGGCGAGTTGATCCACGATCCGGGTGTCGGCGGCCTCCTCGGGTTCTGCCATCGCGTCGGTGTCCTCCTCTCCCGGGGCTCCGCCGCAACCATGGAGCAAGACGATGCCTCCGGCGACGCTCCCCAGCAGGAGGAGGGTACGGAGAGAAGGGTTCCTGCGCGTGTTTCCGGCGGCCATGGGATACCTCGGGGTTGGGGCAGGCCGGTGCGAACCCTGGCGACAGACTCTCGCGACCCGCGTCGGGCTTCGATTAGTCTACTTTCCGGAAAGGGGGTCCCGCCATGCGCACGCCGAGAGATTTCGCCCGCACACGCGCCCGCACGCGCAGGGAGTTCGTCGAGGAGGCCGCGCTGGGGGTCGCGGGACTCGGCCTGCTGCCCGCTACCGCCTGGTCCTGCGGGGGAACTCCCGACTCGGGGGAATCCGAGGCCGCGTCGGGCGACCCGCCCGCTTCCCCCGCCACGGGGACCGGACTCCTCCAGGATCCGCGCTACCTGGACCACGTCCTGATCCGGCCGGATGGGGGGCGTCCGCCGGAGATCCCGGATCGCCTCGTGCGCATTCGGGAGGAACTCGTGGCCCGCGGGCTGGACGAAGCCACGGTGCCGCTCGCGCCGGCCGCCGCGGCCATGCCGCACATCGAGGCGCACCACACGCCGGAACACGTGGCGTCGATCCGCGAAATCGAAGTGTCCGGCCCGGTTGCGGAACTCGCCGTGTCCGGCGCGCTGACGGCGATCGATGCGGTCGTCTCGGGGGAGGTACGAAACGCGTTCTGCGCGATCAGGCCACCGGGTCACCACGCGAACAACACCGGCGCCGAGGAAGGTTTCTGCTACTACAGCGGAAGCCATCGGATTCACATTCTATTGTGATCGTTGATCTTACGGGACTCGAACACCGTGTTCCCGCTTTTCGACTCCCGCCAATCGACTTGGGTCAGGCGCGAACTCTCGGACGGCTTTCCAAGGCCTTCCTGAGTTGTCCAGCGTCGGCCTGCTGGTAACAGCGCAGCACCGTCTGGGCCTCCTTCCAACCACCGAGCTCGCAGAGCACCTTCAGCGGAAGGGCCATAAGGTCGGAAGCGAACTTCCGCCTCAGCGAGTGCCAGCCCCTTCCGCGCTTGGGTTCGAGTCGTGCGAGTTGTTGGGCTCTGTTCCACCAATTCCGGACCAGCGATCGGCCCGCGCACTTCGAGGTGTCCCCGGGGGCGGGCAACACCGGAGCGTTCCCGGTTTCTGGATCCCCACGTTGCGCCGCCTCCTCCAACACCGCGACCGCCTCGTCGGTCATCGGTGTGACATGCTCGTAGCCCGTCTTCTCGTGCTCCGCACGCCACACGAAGGTCCTGTCCTCGAAGTCGATGTCCACCCACCGAAGCTGGCGGATCGCACCGATTCGGTGTCCGGTCTCGTGAGCGAGCACGAGGGCGACGCGGAACCGCCAATCGACCTGCCGGGATACCCCAAGCAACGCCGCGTACTCCTCGTCGGAGAGGATGACCCGGGTGGGGTTCTTCTCCTTGGGCGTCTTCAGGCCCCTCAGCGGGTTCGAGTCAAGAAGAAGCCTCCCCTTCTCGTCCCTGGACTTCGCCGCCCAGTTGAGGACCGCGATCAGGAACCGCAGATCGTACTCGACGGCCCGGTCGGACACGGGTTTGCCGCTAGGTCCGACGCGACCCAACCTCCGTGCCCGGATGAAGCAGTCCCAGTCCCTCTGTGACAGCGTGGCCGGGTCGCGGTCCCTCCCGAAGAACCCGAGGAACATCCTTATCGCAGTCCGGTCATATCGCCGCGATTTGTCCGCTTTGGTGGGCGTCACCTCCTCACCGTAGATTTCAAAGAGCGTCTCCAGCGTGAGCGGCTCGGGCTCGGCTTCTGCCTCGCCGTTCAGGTCCGGGCTTGCGAACCCGGCGGCGAACTCGTCGGCCTGCCGTTTCGCTCTCGCCCAATCGCGGTGTCCGAGCGACCGGGTGAGCCTACGCCCGTTCTCGCGCCATTCCACCTGGAACAGGCCGGTTTTCGGGTCTGGGAACACCCGGACCCTGTTCCGGCCCCACTCGCCGGCGCCGTAGCTCCGGCGGCTTCGTTTCGTGCGTGCCATCGTTCGATACCTCCCGAATGATGGACTGCACGATCTGCACGTTAGAAACCTCGCGACGCTCGGGCGCGTCGTCCAGAGTTGGCGCCCCGGTGCGCTTTCGCGCGGGTGCGCCACGGGGGCGTTGGTTTCTGCGGTTTGCGGAGGAGCCAGATGTGTTTTCGCTTTACGAAAACCTCTGGCCGGAGGGGCGCCCCCCGGACCCCCGAACGACATTCCGTGCGCCACCGAAGGAGGCCGCCCGACATGGCTCGTCCCCGGAAGCCCGACGCCGAGCGCAGGACCCCCGCACGATCGGCGTGCGCGTCACAACCGCGGAGGCCGCCGAGATCGCTGAGCGGGCCGGGGCGGCCCGCATGACGAAGGGCGGCTACATGCGCCGCAGAGCGCTGGGGCAGCCGGTTCGCGAGGCGGCCGTTCACCGTCTCGGCGCCTGGGAGCGGGTCGAACTCCACCGGATCGGCGTCAATCTAAACCAGATCGCCCGCGCCCTGAACTCCGGGGCGTCGGCGCCGGACGGGACGCCAGAGGCGGTCGAGCGGGTGGGCGAGCTTGCGGCTGGTCTTCTGAGCGGCGAGGCGCTGGACAGATGATCCCGAAGATCAACAGTCTGGGGCGCTCGTTCGCCGGTGCCGCGGCGTACTGCCTGCACGATTCCCCGACGCCGGACGACCGGAGTCCGGAGACTTCGGAGCGGGTCGCGTGGGCCGACACCCGCAACCTCGCGACGTTTCGGCCGGAGCGGGCCGCGCGGCTGATGGCGGCGACCGCGAAGGCGGCCCCCGACCTCAAGCGGCTGGCGGGGGCTGCGCGAGGGGGGCGGAAGCTGGCGAAGCCGGTGCTGCACTACTCGCTCAGTTGGGCGAGGGACGAGACGCCCGACCGGCAAGAGATGAGCCAGGCGGTGGACGGGAGCCTGGAGGCGCTGGGGCTGGAGGGCCACGAGGCGCTGATCGTCGCGCACGATGACACCCGGCACCCCCATGTCCATGTGGTCGCCAACAGGGTCGATCCGGAGACCGGGAAGGCGGCGAAGCTGGGCAACAGCAAGCTCCGGCTGTCGCGCTGAGCCGAGGGCTAGGCGTGAACAGGGCCGGATCCGGGGGAGAGCCGCCGGAGCGTGGGAGCGGTGCGCGGCATGCAACCGAACCCTCTCCGGTAACCCTCGGTGGCTTGAGGAGTGCGTGCCTGGCCGTGTGGCATTGCGCTTGCGGCGCCCCCTGTTCGGCTCGATACTGTTGCGCATACTGCCCCGTCCTCGTTGAAGCCAAGTGCCATGGTGACGATGAGAGGTGCGTGCGATATCTGCGGGGCATGAGACTTCTTGGGGACTCTGTTGTATTCGTCGATACGGATTCAAGGCTACCGCGGACTCGACACCTTCCGGCTGGAGGGGCTCGGCCGCCTCAACCTGCTCGTGGGACCGAACAACAGCGGCAAGACGTCGATTCTGGAATGCATCGAACTGCTCCGGTCGGCAGGGGAATCGCACGTGCTGTGGTCCATCGCGGGGCGTCGGGGGGAGTGGGGCCTGGCGAATGAAGAACACGATCGCGTGCCGCCCGGACCTCGTCGAGAAATCCTTGATGTCTCCCACCTCTTCGCGAACCGCGAGCTGAATGGCACGATAGAGATCGAAGCAGACCTCGGCACCGACGATCACCCTGCCGGTTGGAACGACAAGGTGACGATGTGGGTCGAAGCCACGTCCAGCTCTCCGAACGATGAATCGGAGGCTGAAGACAGCGGTGAGAATTTCGTCCTGCGGGTCGAGTGGTCGGAGGGTGCTGACGTTAAGGCTTTCGTCACGGAGAACAGATTCACGGAGGACGGATTCTTGTTCGGCCCGCCACGGCCAGCTCGCACGCGGAACGGTTCCAGCCGAGGAGTGCAGTTCGTCAGGACTAGCCGCATGACTCCAAGGGACGTCGTGCGAGCGTTCAGCAAGTTCGTCCTGACGCCTAGGCACGAGATCATCAGGCAGGCCCTTCGGATCGTCGAGCCAAAGGTCGAAGACCTCGCTCCCATCGCGGATTACCGCACGCGTTTCAGTCGCGAAGCTCCCGGGGGGGTAGTGCTCAGACTCAGTGGGGTTGAAGATCGTGTGCCGATTGGGAGCATGGGCGACGGCATGTGGCACATGCTTGGGCTCGCGTTGTCCATTGCGGACGCGGATGGCGGAGTGCTGCTCATCGACGAGATCGACACGGGCCTTCATTACTCGGTAATGGAAGCGATGTGGCGCATGCTCAGCAAAGCCGCTTCCGCTAGGTCCATCCAAGTATTCGCGACGACGCACAGCCGCGACTGCTACGAGAGTCTCGCAGCGGTCGCGCAAGGTGATGGTGTCGACGTTACTATTCAGAGGATAGATTCGAGCCGCGGCGAAGCGGTCACGTTCAGCCGCGAGGCCATCGTCGCTGCCGCCGAGCGAAACATCGAGGTGAGGTGAGTTGCGTCACGCCAACAAGCTGCTGGTGGAGGGCGAGACGGACAAGCGTGTGATCCCCTATCTCATAGAACACAACGGTGTCCCTTGGCCGGAGAAGGAACCCCCCGTGTTCATCAAACCCTTCAGTGGCGTTGACGAAATCATGAGGCCGGGGGTTGTCGAGGCCGAATTGAAGGAGTCAAGACTGGAGGCCTTGGGGATAGTGGTCGATGCTGACGGGGATGCGTCTGCACGGTGGAATGAACTCAAGAGATCCTTGGGCAGCGAATTTGTTGGTTTGCCGGATCAGATACCCACCGAGGGCCTTACGGTGGTCCACTGCCAGAGGCCGCGCCTCGGTGTTTGGATCATGCCTGACAATCGCTGCAAGGGGATGCTGGAAGACCTGCTAGTCCAACTGATTCCGAATGACTCCACCGCTTTGTACGGACTGGCACGGAATTGCGTTGGCGAGGCACGACGCAACAGCGCCCCATTCCGTAATGTACACGAGAGAAAGGCAGAAGTTTACACATGGCTGGCCTGGCAGGATCCGCCGGGACTTCGATTACATGAGGCCGTGAACCACATGGTTCTCGACCCGAGGCGACCCGAATCCTTGGGTTTTGTCACATGGTTCAGGAATCTCTATCGCCTCTAGAACCGCGCGTCCCCGAGACCATCGCAGGGCGCGAGACACGACACCACCGAGGGTTGGCGCTTGGCCAACACGAAGAGCGGATTGTCGAACGGTTCGAACGCGAACTGGATCGTCACCATTGAACATGCGCGCGCGCTGGTGCCCGGGGGGACTGGGACTTGACCGCAAGAGCCTGCGTCAGGTAGCGTCAAGGTCGCCGTGCGTTTCCTACCCTCTGGGACTCATCGACGCGGAGCGGCTCATGCGAATATTCGCTTTCGTCGGCGTGTTTGCGTCAGTCGTCTCGCTGATCGGCTGTGCAACGGGCCTCACTCGCGCGGGTTCGATGATACGCGAATCCACGGATCTCTCCGTCCGCAACCGCTGCGAGTTCATCGGCACGATCGATGAGTCCGAGAGGATGGGAGCGGGCCAAGGCGATAACCGCCGTGGGGCGTTGAACCGAGTTAGAAACCGGGTGGCGGAGCTCGGTGGCGACACTTTCCTCATCGTCAGCTTGGACACCGATAACTCGGGTGCATATGTGCAGGCGGAGGTTTACGGTTGCGGTACAGTTGGCAGCTCGGCAAGCCACGCGCCCGCTACTCCTGCACCCTCCGGCCGAGAAGGCTCCATGACCACGGGATCGGGATTCTACGTAAGTCGCTCTGGACACGTACTCACGAATGCGCATGTGGTGGAGCAGTGCCGAGAGGTGCGCATCCCGCCGACTGGTACTGCCGAGATCGTGGCTCGCGACGACGCGAGCGATCTTGCCCTCCTAAAGAACGACATCGCGAACCAGCCGATCCCTGCCATTTTCCGGGGAGGCAGGGGAGTACAACCGGGGGCGGGCGTGGTAGTGATCGGGTTCCCCCTTCAGGGAATCATCTCTTCCGGGCCCAGCGTAACCACTGGGATCATCAGCAGCCTTGCGGGACCTTCTAACGACCGTCGATTGTTTCAGATGACGGCACCGATCCATCCTGGTAGTAGCGGTGGACCTGTATTAGACGACGCCGGCAATGTAGTTGGGGTTGCAACGGCGAAACTCGATCCCTTTGTCGTGGCTCGCGAGACGGGCGACATCCCGCAGAACATCAGCTTCGCGGTCAGCGCTGGAATTGCGCGCGCATTCCTCGACGCCGAGGGGGTGCGGTACGAGATCCTTCCGTCCGACCCCGCCCTCCCGACTGAGAACATCGCAACCAGAGCACGGCAGTTTACGCTGAGGATCGAATGCCGGGAGTGACAGAGCACGAGCACCTTGCCGAGGAATCCCGCTACCGACGCCGAGGTGACCTTAGCGATAAGCATAAGGGGGGTAGGTCGTTCGGGTCCCACGCATAAGGCCTGTGATAAGGGCGATGCCTCCCATCGTCGGTGAGCGTCGGATGGGTGAGGATTTTTCTTAGGTGAGGCCGAGCCGGCCCACGAGGGACGTTTCACAACGGGTAGGGATTTCCGCTAAACAGTCTGGTCTTGCCCGCTCTAGCGGGGCGATGACTTCGATGACGTCGCGCGGCAGCTCAATAGCCGCCTCGAAACCGTGCGAAATCTTCGCCGGGGACCGTTGCGTTGATCAGTTGAGACTGCCGGCCGCAGCAGCGAGTGAAGACGGACACGTCGGAGTTCGAGATCGAGGTGCCTCGGGACCGTGATTCGACGTTCGACCCGCAGTTCGTCAGGAAGGGCCAGCGTCGGTTGGGCGGGTTCGACGAGAACGTGACCGCGCTGTACGCGTGGGGCATGACGACGCGGGGGAGTCAGGGTCACCCGAAGGAGCTGTACAAGGTGGAGATCTCACCGTCGCTGATCTCGTCCGTCATCGACCCGCGGTTCTGGAGGACGTCAAGGCGTGGCAGGGTCGGCCGTTGGATACGGCGTACCCGATCGTGTATCTGGACGCGATCCACGCGAAGGTGCGGTCCCGGGGCCACGTCAGGACGCACGCAGTCTACCTTGCCTTGGCCCTCACGCCCGAAGGCAACAAGGAGCTGTTGGGGCTGTGGGTAGGCGAGAGGAGGCGAAGTTCTGGCTCTCGGTCCTCACCGAACTCAAGAACAGCTAGCTAGGAGGTTGTAGGATGAAATGGCTTCAAGTGATTGAATCAATTGCTACGATGGGTATTTTCTTGTACGCCGTCCTAATCGGAGTTCGCGACAGGCCCGCAACGGTGAACGTGGTCAAAGATAAGGACGGAAAGCACAAACTCATCATCTTGACAAAAAAAGGGAAGATTTTCAGTCAACACGGTGGGCCACATCTACCGGCCGATTTGGACGCAGACGAATACAGGGACAATTATATTATCGGACAGTGGGATTTGATGCATTCACTTCACACGTAAGAAGGGGTTTTGGGCTCGTGTGTTCGGTGAGTTTGTCGGAGGATAGAACTGTTTCCGTTCATTGGCTTGGTCGGCCACTTCAGTTCCGATGACGCGGACCCACCAGGTCAGGAATGACAACAGAGGACCTAGCACCACCATGCCCGCCATGACGATGGCGGGGAAGACCCAAAGTGGATCCCCCGGCGAGCAACCCAGCGATTTCCGCCACACCCGCCAGCCGAACTTCGGTTGACCGTCGACCATTCTACACAATTGAGGGGGTCCCCGTTCGTTTTGTCAACGGCGGGCGAAAAAGTGACACATGCGGCGGGTGAACAAGTGACACCCGGCCGGAGGGGACGAGCCTCAGGGTGACGTCTCGGCCTCCGTGGTCTAAGGATTGTTGCGGAGGGTGTTGAAGACATCGGCGTGCTTCAGGTGAGCGTGCCCGGGCAGGTATGGAGATCCGCCGTTCACACCGTCCCCTTGCCGTTGCGGTAAGGCATCGCCCGCCGAGGGATGAATGCGGGCGCACCTCGTTGTAGAAGTCGACCCACGAGCCGATGATCCGTCCGGCGTTCATCCCCCCGCGGTGTGTTACGCGGCCGTCAATGCCGCCGGCGCGCTTGCGGCTGCGTCACGGCTGGCGGAGCGCCGATACCGATCTGCGCGCCTTGGACGTGGCTGGGGAGAGACCCCCCATTTCGGCATGCCTCCAATCGGCACCGGTGGGGCTGGGGCCGGACAGCCCTTCCCCACCGCCGCTACGGGGTCTCTCCCAGCCAGCAGTCCCCTTGCGCGGGAAGCGTTGGGCAGCCGTCGTCCGCGCCCGCCTCAGATGTCTCGAAGCCACCAAGGCGTTTGGCCGGCCGGTCAGGGGCGCGTGGTGCTCTCGACCCGTCTCGTTGTGCTCAGCCGCGCGCCGCCTCCATGATCTGGGCCACATAGTCATCCAACTGGGCCATTACCTCGATCACTTCCGCCTTGCTTTCCGCGTTCGCGAGCTCCTTGGCCAGATCGAGCAACAGGCGGCGAACCGCAGACGGGTCGCCCGCCTCCATCGGCGGCGCATCCGCAGTGTTGGGCTCCTCAGCCGTTGGGACCTCCGGCGCCGGCGGCGTCTCGGGCCTGGGCGCGGCGGCCCTTGCCAGCCGCGCCTTCACTTGGAGGGGATACTTCGCGTGGAACTGCCGGGCTGAGAGTTCCGCTACGGAGGGGTCTATCTCGCGGGCACCGGCGAACGGGTCCGCGTTCGAGACATCGGGGTCCACTTCGAGCGTCCGCTCCACGAACTCCTTGACGGCGGCACCAGCGCCGGATGCCGCGGGCGCGGGGTCGGGCTCCGGGTTCGCCTTCGGTTGCCGTGCGGGCCGCTCTTGCGGCGCGATCCGCCGGGTCGCCGGCAGCCGATACTTGGCATGAAACTGTTGCAGCGTGAGTTCCTCTACCGACTTTTCGATCTCGCGGGCACCGGCGAACAAGGCGGCGTTTTTCACGCCCGAGTCCGCCTTCAGTTCGCGCTCCACGTACTGCATGACGGCATCATGCAAGCTGCCCATGTCCGTTACCCCTTCCTGTGGCAAGTCCGCGCCCGACGGAGGCGGACGAGCCGGGAGTCGCTCAATTGTGCTCGGTTTGGGAATACTCGACGCGTGGCCGGGCGGGGTCAATGTTCGCTGGCGTTTGCGAGGTGCTCCGCCCGTCACCTGAATAGCGCTGGTGATCGACTACGTACACCTGCCCGCCATCCGGGGGTTGCCGACTTCAGCCACGAAGAGCGCCGCACGCGCCAGAGGCACGGTGGCGCTCATGCCAGCCTTCCTGCAAGGATTATTTCGAGGGGAGCGACCCCGGGAAGGGGCGGGGACGAGCGTGTGAAAACGCGCACGGCCCCGCGCCCGAACCGGGCACCTGTGCCCTTGGGGTCGCTCCCCTCCACGCCCCAAGCGGCTCCTGCGCCACGGCCGACCGCGCGGCGAAGCCGCAAGACGTTGCCGCGCCACCGGATATGCAGGCCGGTCGGTGCGCATCACGGGAGCGCCAAAATGTGCATTGACCCCCATTGTCTCTTGCACACCTCCGGTACGGCCCCGGACATCAGGTCTCCCAGTAGAATCGAGCCCACGCCAGCCGATCCGTCATCCATGTATCGACGCGTTCCGTCAGCCCCCCCGTACCGCACGCCTGCGCGCGTCCTTCTCAAGGGCGATGGCGCGCTTCAAGGCGGCCTGCAAGCCGCCGTATTCGTCGAGGTTCGTCATGCGGATGACGCGGGAGGTGCCGGCACAGTCACATTCTTACCGCGACACTTCAATCAGGACGCGGCAATGGTCGCTGGCGCCCCACCCGGCTGGATCGTTCAACGCCCGGACCGCGATCGCATTGGAGAAGCCACGCGACGCGAACACATGATCCAGCTGGTTGGTCGGGTTCTCGGGCAATGTCCGTATAGTATGATAGGTCGGGCCGTCGTGCGGCCCCAGGTAGTCGAAGCCCAACGCCTCCATGCGCGTCCAGACGGTCCGTTCCCGCGCATCCCATAGCGGGTCTTGTCCGTCCTTCAACCAGAAGCTGGGGTCCATGTTCAGATCTCCCCGCCACGATGATCCGATGCGTCGACGGATCCGTGCCGCCGATGAAGGCCGACACAGGTCCGAGATCGCGCGGTGCGCCGATCCGTCGGGGAAGCCGACGCGCCAATTGCTCCGCGTCGTGGGATGGGGCCGCATCCAGCGGGCGTACGTGGACACGGCGATGAACGGATCCCCGCCTTCGGGTATGACGCGGGCGACCGCGTTGATGCCGATGCCACTGACCGGCATCTGGTCGGACTCCGCCACGCTAATGGGATCGATCTGCGTGAAGTGCTCGACGCGCACGCGGTCGGAGAGGCGAACGACCTGGCACCAGCGGTCAAACTGGTGCTTGAGCCAAGGTTCCCCTACGATCTCAACGTCCGACGCGACGTCGGGCGGCGGGTTCCGGGCCTCTTGAAGCAGCGCAACATCCGCACCCCTCTCCCGAAGTTGTCGCCACGGCTCGTGTCGGCCGGCGATGTTCTAACTCACGACTCGCATCATCAGCACCTCCTTGGTTGGCCCAAGTCCCGATCGTGTATCTGGACGCGATCCACGTGAAGGTGCGGTCTCGGGGCCACGTCCGGACGCACGCGGTCTACCTTGCCCTGGCCCTGACGCTCGAGGGCAACAAGGAGCTGTTGGGGCTGTGGGTGGGCGAGGCGGAGGGGGCGAAGTTCTGGCTCTCGGTCCTCACCGAACTCAAGAACCGGGGGGTCGAGGATATCCTGATCGCCGCGGTCGACGGCCTCAAGGGCTTTCCCGAGGCGATCGAGTCGATGTTCCGGAAGACCCAGGTCCAGCTCTGCATCGTGCATCTGGTGCGCGGCTCGCTCCGGTTCGTCGCCTGGAAAGAGCGCAAGGCCGTCGCCAGGGACTTGCGGGCCATCTACCGGGCTCCGAGCCTGGAGGCGGCCGAGACGGCGCTTGAGAGCTTTTCAGAGCGCTGGGACGAGCGCTTCTCCATGATCAGCCGGAAGTGGCGGGCGAACTGGGCGAACCTGACCCCGTTCTTCGATTATCCGCCCGAGATCCGGAAGGTCATTTACACGACGAACGCGATCAAGGCCCTGAACGCGCAGCTCACGAAGGTGACGAGGAAGCGCGGCGCGTTCCCAACCCCGGAGGCGGTCAGGAAAGTGCTGTCCTTGCGATCGAGAGGACGTCACAGCGCTGGACCCGGCCCGTTCAGGACTGGACCGGCACCCTGAACCACCTGTCGATCGTGTTCGAGGGCCGAGTGCCCGTACGAGTGCGAGGGCCATTTACACAGAAAATCTGACAGTCCCGACGCGAACCCGCGCGCCAGTTCGGGCACGCCACGAAGGTGCGCGACCAGATCGTAGGCCCATTCCGCGCTCGTTCGCCGAGTGGGCGCGATCTCGGTCGTTCATATCCGCTCCATGGCTCGGCGCTCAATCTAACGGATCGCCGACTTCGAGCCCCGATCTCGGGTATCCGAGCAGACACGGCACGACACGAATGGCACGCAGATGGCGCTGCTCGGACAACCCGGATTCCGAATCGCTTCGTACGATTCCCTCCCCACCTTGCGAGAGTTGTCGCCGCGATCTACGGCCTTCGTCCCCCGCATGAGAACGTCCTACGTCCCGCGCTCGAATCCAACCCGCCTTGCCACCGGGTTTTTCTTGGCCGAAGAAACCTCCCCGCCGCCTAGGTTGGTGCCTACCGTCGTTCTCGATTCCACGAGCGCGGCCCCGGTCCCGATACAGCATCCAATTTGCTATCGGGACGAAAACGCGTTACCATACCCATGTGATTCATACATTTTCAGTATCCAACTACGGCTCGATACGGGAGACCGTGACCTTGGATCTTCGGATCCCGGGAACCGCGCCGGATTTGGCTTGCTTCAGACGAAGTGTTGCCAAACCCGATGTTCGACTCCCTGCGGTCGCTGTGCTCATGGGACCCAACGGCTCGGGCAAGTCAACGCTACTCCGGGCACTCGTGGATATGGGACGGGCTGCGTCGTCTCCCATGGAGACCGTACACGTTCCGCCGTTTCTGTCGGATCAGACGAGATGGGAGCCGACGGCTTTCTCTCTCGAGGGCGAAGCCGACTTCCTAGATCCGGGCGAGGCGCCGCAAAGGTTCCGATACGAATTGACGATCGAACGTCAACAGAGGGATGACGGAACCGCGGCCCCTCTTCTTGTGAACCATGAAGCATTGGTGCACTTTCCAAGAGGACGCCGCCGCAGGTTGTTTGAGCGAGGAGCCCTTGGAACGTCCGTCTATGTGTCACGCGAATTCGGCCTCACGGCCCGGGACGATAGACTGAAGGGGATTGAGCCCAATCGGTCAGCAATCGCGACGCTCGGACTTGTCAACGTGCCGGTCGCAACACGCTTCGCGGCCTTCTTAAGAGATTCGCTGGTTAGCGCGAGCAACATCGCAGGGAATGACACGTTTACTCCCGATACATCCACCGTCATCAATTGGCTGGCGGCCAGTGCGGACGCTAAACGATGGGTCGAGGCTCAAATCCAACGGAGCGACCTAGGGATCGAAGACATGGAGATCGCTGACGGCTTCGGCGGACGGCATCTCCGGTTCAACCACAGCGGGCTAGATGCGCCGGTGGTCCTCGGTTACGAGTCCAAAGGGACTCGATGTCTGGTTCATCTCCTTCCGCTTATCAAGCTTGCTCTGGACGAGTCTGGGCTGGCGATTCTAGACGAGGTCGACGGTGATCTGCATGTCGATATGCTCTGGGAGATCCTCCACCGGTTCCGATCCCGCGAGAACAATTCTCGGCGTGCTCAGCTGTTGGTGTCCTCGCATCACGTCGGCTTGCTGGATGACTTGGAGAAGGAAGAAGTCTTCATTGTCGAGAAAGACGATAGCGGAGCCACTCGGGTCTACGGCGCTCAAGATGTACAAGGCTTGCGCCGTGACGTCCGTCTGTATCCGAAGTACCGGGCGGGTGTGCTGGGCGGACTTCCCAAGCTCGGCTGAGGCGCGATGCGGCGGCGGGGAGGGGTCCAGCGAAGGAGAGTTGTGTTCATAGGGGTGGAGGGGAAGAGTGATCGAGCTTTCGTGAGGTTTCTCGGGGGCGTATGCGAAGCCGCCGATCTCCATCTCCATTTGGAAGTGAGGCCGGCCAGCGGGGGCGATTCAGCCACAGTCGTTGAAGAAGCCGGACGACGCCTCAAGAGGCATCCTGCACCCCGGAGCATCAGCAAGCGGTTGGTTCTATTGGACTCGGATCGCATGGAGGCAGATAAGGCGGCGGGTCGGGATGCTCGTGTCTTGGCGAGAGAACGGGGTTTCGAAGTCGTGTTGATGACTCCGAATCTGGAAGGTCTGCTGGTTCGACTGCACGAGGGACGGGAAACGCATGTGATCGCACCACGCGACGCCGAGCGGCAGCTCAGAGCCCACTGGCCGGAATACCACAAGGGGTCGTTGCGCACCGACCATTTGCAACGGCGTTTCACGGTAACTGATCTCCGCAGAACGGCCGGGTCCGACGCGGAACTGCGGAAGTTGCTCGGGATACTGGGGCTTATGGAGATGTGAGGAGCTGCCCTAACGTTGCCGATTCGCATCCTGAGTTGCCTTGCGGGCGGTTTCCACACAGTACCGAGTGGAACAACGGCGGCACCAACCAGCTCCAAGGCCTACTGCGGCGTGTCGAGTGGCAGACGAGTGGGTGTAGATGTCCCGGTCTCTTGAACAGAGGGATGAGCCACCAAGCCGCCCGGCGGGTGACTTCTCGCGGGCACGGGCCGGGGTCAGATACCCGTGCCGCTGGAGGAGCCAGCCCCGGTTGTAGCGCTCGATGAAGGCCCCGATCACCTCCCGGGGGAGTGTGTTGATTTCCGTGTAAATGGCCATTGGACTTACCCCGTTTCAGTGGACAGGTGGAAGGGGTGGTTTCCGTGTTTCCCGGACGTTCAATCGATTCCCGCATCCTTACCCACTTACCCCTTGCGTGACCGAGACGGTCGAGGGTGTCCTTCACCCGCTCGATCCCCGGAGGCTGACGAATGAACTGGACCGGATGCAGAGCCGCCCTGTCGGCGCTGGCGGTGGGGTTGGCGGTCCTGTCGGCGACGAAATCGGCCATCGGACAGGAACTTCCGCCCGCCATGCAGTTGGACCGCTACACGCTGCAGGCGGATCGCCACATCCGGTCGGAGGATTCGGCCGAAGCGCTAGTAGCCCTCGACCGAATCCTCGCATTGCAAGCGAAGCATGGGGTCGAGGTTCCCGGTGATTTCTGGTTCAAGCACGCACAGGCGGCGCTGAGACCCGGGGCGCCTGGTGATGCCATTGCATCTGTGCTTCGATACCTGGAGTTGGCGGGGCAGGAGGGAGAACACTACCTGCCGGCTCTGGAGTTGCTCGACGCGGCGGAAGCGTGGCTGGCGTACAATGACCGGGCGGGGGAGGTGTTCAGCGACTGCTCGGCGTGCCCGCGGATGGGGGTTGTGCCGGTCGGGGTCGTTCATGATGGGCTCTCGCGCGTCGGAGGAAGGCCGGTACGGTGATGAGGGTCCACAGCACTCCGTGACGACCCCGGCGCGGAAGACCTCGGACCGGGCGCGGGAGACTGGGGCCGCGCTCGAAGGCCACTACCGATTCATCCTGTGGCTGGTGCCGACGCTGGAGAAGTTCCCCCGCTCCCAGCGCTTCCTGCCCGAAGACCGTATTAGTCTTGGTTGATAATTTGGCGTGGGTCGTCGTGTGGGCGGTCATGCTGCTGTTTGTCGTTGCCCTGATCGACGAGTTCGTCTGGCACCCGCTGAAAGACTGGCAGGCCCGGAGACGACGGTCCCTGAAACGATTCGACCGCTATGCGGACTTCATGGTGTATTACAGAAAGAGGGTGAAGCAACTCGAAGCCGATGGAAAACTCGACAAGTTGGCAAGGCTCGAAAAGAAGCGTGACCGCCTATACCGCAAGGCCGTGGGGAAAAACAATGCCACAAGACAAGCAGCCAGAAGACAAGACGCGACCGAAGCAGGTCCATCGGCTCGTGAAGAACAAGACTCCGGAGGACGTGGTGCGGCAGATGATGCAGACTAAGCCTGGTGGGGAAGGTCAATCCATCAAGAGCCGAGAGGGAGGGTGCTAATTTCTGAACAAATGGCCATGGAGTAGACTCTGGGAGTACCGGGTTCGGCGGAGGACGATCATGGACGCGACGATCAGCGCGGCGCCGTCGTCGACGAGGAACCGGGGGGGGGGGACGTGGGGTCCAGAGATGCACCAGACGAAGAAGGGCAACGAGTGGCACTGCGGGATGAAGGCCCACATCGGAGTGGACGCGGAGACGGGTCTGACGAACAGCGTGCGGACGACGCCGGCGGACACGCACGACCTCAGGGAGGCGGGCTGTACAAGTACAGTAATCACCTGACACCCGGCCTCGCCGAGGTCAGCGCTTTCAGGCTGGGGAGTGTGCTGATTTCTGTGTAAATGGCCATGGAGTAGACTCCGGAAGCGGGAGGAGACCATGGCGAGGAAGAAGGATGCGACGGAGCGGGAGGTGAACGAGCTTCTCGACAGCCTGCTGGAGGGCCGCAGCCCGGAAGAGATCATGGGCGGAGGCGGTCTTCTGGAGGCGCTGACGAAGCGGGTGGTGGAGCGGGCGCTGGAGGGCGAGCTCACCGACCACCTGGGCTACGAGAAGCACGCGAGGGAGGGCCACAACAAGGGCAACTCGCGCAACGGCCGTACGCGGAAGCGAGTGAAGACGGACACGTCCGAGCTCGAGATCAAGGTGCCTCGGGACCGTGATTCGACGTTCGACCCGCAGTTCGTCAGGAAGGGCCAGCGTCGGCTGGGCGGGTTCGACGAGAAGGTGATCGCGCTGTACGCGCGGGGCATGACGACGCGGGAGATCCAGGGTCACCTGAAGGAGCTGTACAAGGTCGAGGTCTCACCGTCGCTGATCTCGTCCGTGACCGACGCGGTCCTGGAGGACGTCAAGGCGTGGCAGGGCCGGCCGTTGGATACGGTGTACCCGATCGTGTATCTGGACGCGATCCACGTGAAGGTGCGTTCCGGGGCCACGTCCGGACGCACGCGGTCTACCTTGCCTTGGCCCTGACGCTCGAGGGCAACAAGGAGCTGTTGGGGCTGTGGGTGGGCGAGGCGGAGGGGGCGAAGTTCTGGCTCTCGGTCCTAACCGAACTCAAGAACCGGGGGGTCGAGGACATCCTGATCGCCGCGATCGACGGACTCAAGGGCTTTCCCGAGGCGATCGAGTCGGTGTTCCCGAAGACGCAGGTCCAGCTCTGCATCGTGCATCTGGTGCGCGGCTCGCTCCGGTTCGTCGCCTGGAAGGAGCGCAAGGCGGTCGCCAGGGACTTGCGGGCCATCTACAGGGCTCCGAGCCTGGAGGCGGCCGAGACGGCGCTGGAGGCCTTTTTTCAGCGCTGGGACGAGCGCTTCCCCATGATCAGCCGGAAGTGGCGGGCGAACTGGGCGAACCTGACCCCGTTCTTCGATTATCCGCCCGAGATCCGCAAGGTCATGTACACGACGAACGCGATCGAGGCCCTGAACGCGCAGCTCACGAAGGTGACGAGGAAGCGCGGCGCGTTCCCAACCCCGGAGGCGGTCAGGAAAGTGCTGTACCTCGCGATCGAAAGGGCGTCACAGCGCTGGACCCGGCCCGTTCAGGACTGGACCGGCGCCCTGAACCACCTGTCGATCGTGTTCGAGGGCCGAGTGCCCGTATGAGTGCGAGGGCCATTTACACAGAAAATCTGACAGTCCCTCAGGCTGCGGTCTTCACCTCCTTTTTGGTTGACTTCTTCCGGGTCCGGGGCTTCCGGATCCCCTTCTTGAACACCTGATAGGGCGTCCGCCCCTCCATGCCGCGGCCGCGGTGGGGTCGGTTCCGGTTGTAGGTCTCTATGTAGGCGTCGAGATCCTCCTGCATCTCGCTGACCGACTCGTACCAGGTGGTCCGTCCCTTCACCCTCAGGTGCTCGTCCAGGAGCGTGCGGTGGAAGCGTTCGATGTACCCGTTCGACTGCGGCCGGCCCACCTGCGTCCGGCGGTGCTCGATCTCCTCGAGCTGGAGGAACAGCTCGTAGGGGTGCCGGTCCTCGCGGCCGCAGAACTCGCGCCCGTTGTCGCTCAACACCGTCTGAACCTTCACCCCGTGTTCCTCGAAGAAGGGCAGCACATGGTTGTTCAGGATCTGGACGGCGGTCACCGGCATCTTCGAGGTGTAGAGCCGGGCCCACACGTAGCGGCTGAAGCAGTCCAGCACCGTCTGGATGTAGACCTTGCCCACCCCCTTCAGCGTCCCCGCGAAGAAGGTGTCCACGGCCACAAGTTCGCCGGTGGCCTTCACTTCGATATGACGCTCTCGGTACTCCGGATCGAAGCGCTCCAGCGCCAGGATCTGTTCCTCGGTCAGCTCGAAGTCGCTTTCACGGACCGTCTTCTCGAGCCGCAGGAGCCGCTCGTGACGCCTCTTCAGACCGTTGCGGATCCACACCCCGCGTACACCTCCCGAGCTCACCTGTACACCCCTCAACATGAGTTCGTCGGCCACCCGCTGCGCCCCGTGTGTCGGGTGCGCCAAGGCGTGGGCCAGGATCGCCTCCTCCACCTCCGAGGCCACTCGGTTCGGGTGCGGCCCTCGAGCCCCGGGCATGCGGTCCAGCAGCCCCTCGGCCCCGTACACCTGGAAGTTCCTTCGGATCTCGTAGAACTGCTGCCGGCTGTAACCCGCGATCCGGCAAGCCTTCGACACGTTGCCGAGTTCCTGTGCGAGTTCTAGCAGCGACAGCTTCCGCCGAGCTATCTTCTCGGCCTGGACGGTGGTCATTCTTCTCTCCTCCCGTGGTTGTTGAGTCGTTTGAGCACTTCTCAACTAACCTCGTTGGAGGCCGGGTGGCCACCGTCCCTTTTTTCAGGGGCAGCTGTCAGGTGATTACCGTATCAGAACAGGCGGGCGCTGCTGCACGGCGGTGAGGAGGAGGTGTGGGCCGACTCGGGCTACCGTGGGATCGAGCGCTGGGTGGATACGGCCGGCCGGGACGTGAAGTGGACGGTGGCGATGGCTCCGGGGCGGTGGCGGCTTCTGGATCCGGAGGATGTGAAGTGGCAACGGGAGCGCGCGAAATCCTCGGTGGGTGCCAAGGGGGAGCACCCGTTCCTGTACCTGAAGCGCCACTTCGGCTACCGGAAGGGTTCGCTACCGGGGGCGAAGAACACCGAGCGCATCGCGCTGTTGCTCGGCTTCTCGAACCTTGTTGATTGCGGGTCGTTATGCGACGGTGCGTAGGGAGCCGCGGCGGGAGACATCCGTCCCGGCGGGCCCGCCCCGGAGACCTCTCCCATCGGCACGGAGCATGTCTCGAGCATTGGACGGGTGCCGTTCACCTCGGGAAAGCGACGAGGGAGTCGTCCGCGTCGCGAACGTCCCGAATCCTTCGGCTTCGTGTCGGCCGAGCTCCCTCGATTTCCCGCTAAACCATTCCGGTTTTCCGGTCATTTCGGTACGGCCCAGCAAGGTCCAGCCCAACGGCAAGGTTGGCAGATCGTGCAGTCCTGATTGGACTTACGTGATGTCTTGCCGTGATCTTGCGCTACTGTACTCCGTTACTACAGCAACGCCGGCGTAGCGGCGAAGTACGCGCAGCAGGTACACGGGTTCGAGCGCGTACTCGTCATCGACTGGGACTACCACCACGGGAACGCGACGCAGAACAACTTCTACGATGATCCGTCGGTCCTCTTCTTCTCCGCCCACGACTGGGCCGCCTACCCGCAAACGGGCGACCCGGCTCTCACCGGTGAAGGCGATGGGACCGGATTCAACATCAACGTCCACCTCGACTGCGGCGCCACCGACGCGGACATGCTGGGCCGCTGGGACGACACGCTCTCGCCGGCCGTCGCCGCCTTTGATCCCGATTTCGTGATCCTCTCGGCGGGCTTCGACAGCCGGGTCGACGACCTCTTGGGCTGCTTCGCGCTCACGGACGACGCCTTCCGCCGCATGACCCGGACGGCGATGGACTACGCGGACAGCTGCTACGAAGGGCGCGTCGTCTCGCTGCTGGAGGGCGGCTACAACCTCGACGGCACGGCGCTCGCCACGGCCGCGCACATCGAGACGCTGCTGGAAGGGTAGGCGGCGGGGCGGGACGCCAGGTCAGACGTTGAAGCGGATGTGGAGGATGTCGCCGTCCGCGACCACGTAGTCCTTGCCCTCGACCTGCATCAGGCCCGCTTCCTTCACGGCCTGCTCCGAGCCGTACTCCGCGTACACCTCGTAGGGGATGACCTCCGCGCGGATGAAGCCTCGCTCCATGTCGGAGTGGACCCGGCCCGCCGCCCGCCTGGCCCGTGTACCGCGCCGGATCGTCCAGGCGCGGACTTCGACGGGGGCAGCCGTGAAGAACGAGATGAGATCGAGGAGTCCGTAGGCCGCGCGGATGAAGCGGGCGAGGGCCGGTTCGCGCAGGCCGAGCGCCTCCACGAAGGCCGCCTGGTCTTCCGGGTCGAGGTCGGCGATCTCCGCCTCGACGGGAGCGGACAGCGCCAGGCCGCCGGCCCCCATGGCGGCGAGTCGCTCGGCGAGCGCCGGGGGCAGAGCCTCCCCGGCCCGGTCCTCGCTGCGGTTCAGCACGGCGAGCAGAGGGCGGTCCGTGAGGAGGCCGTAGCCGCGGAACGGCGCCCGATCCAGTTCCGCCCGGGGCACGGTCCGTAGCGGCTGCTCGCGTTCAAGCGTCTCAAGCGCCCGTTCGAAAGCGGCGATCTCGACCGCGTCCGCCCCCTCGCGACGCGCCCGGTCCAGCCGGCGCTCGACGAGATCGAGATCGGAGAGCAAGCATTCGGTGGCGAAGGCCTCGAGTTCGCCCTCCGCGTCCGGCGGTTCCGCGAGAGAGGGGTTGTCGAAGTCCCTCAGGACGAGGCAGAGCGCCTCCTGGTCGCGAATCTGCTGGAGCCCGCGCGGCGACAGGCCCTTGCTCGCCGCGCCGTATTCCCCGGGAATGTCGCAGAACCGCATCTCCGCGTACGTCGTCCGGCGGGGGGAAAGGAGGGTGCGGAGCGCATCGATGCGCTCATCCGGGACCCGCACCGTACCCAGCCGCAGCTCGCCGCCGAACCCGACCGGGACGCCGAGCCCCGTCATCGCGTTGAACACCGTCGTCTTCCCCGAACCCGCGAACCCCACGAGTCCTATCTTCACCGCGTCCCCTCCCCGCTTATCTTCGGTGCGTGAATATCGAAATCCCCGTCTCCGCGGGCGAACTCATCGACCGGATCACCATCCTGCGGCTGAAACAGGCCCGGATCCGCGATCGCCGGAAGCTCGCGAATGTGAACTCCGAGCTGGCGAACGTCGAGGCCGTGTGCGAGCGGACGATCGGAAGGATCGATGCCGCGCCCTCCCGGGTGAGGGAGCGCGTCGCCGCCCTGGCGAAGGTGAACCGGGGGATCTGGGACGTCGAGGACGAGCTGCGTCGCCTGGAACGCGCGCACGACTTCGGTCCCCGCTTCACCGAGGCCGCGCGTCAGGTGTATCGCCTCAACGACGAACGCCACCGCCTCAAGCGCGCCCTCAGCGAGGTCTACGGCTCGCCGATCATCGAGGAGAAATCACACGCGACCGCGGACCCGGAGACCAGCCCGGGATAGTCGCCGGCTGCGGTCGTCGGGGGCTTCGGGGAACTCGCGGGCTCGCGATGCTCAGGGACAGAACGGGTCCAAGCGGTCGGCCACCGCGGCCAGTCCGTCCACGGGAGAGCCTTCGCGCCCCGTCACCTTCGAGATCCGGATCGCGACGATTCCGTTGGGGAAGAGGACGACCCGGTGTCCGCCCCAGCCCGACATGCGCGTGAGATCCACGACGCACCCCCCCTCGCCGACGTAGTTCTGGTGCCAGGTCGCCAGGTAGTAGCTAGGCTGCCCCGTCTCGACCGGCGGGCCGAACGTGATCCCGCGCACGTCCGTCCTATACATCACCTCCGCCGTCAACTCCGGGTGCAGCAGTTGCTCGCCCTCGTGCGCGCCGCCGTTCTGCAGGAGGCGCGCGATCTTCGCGAGGTCGTCCACGGTCGGGTAGTAGCCCTGTGACATCTGCGGCAGCGTGAGCGAGCCGTCGGCCTCGACGAGTCGGTTCGTCGGCGCGTGCGGCACGCCGATGGGCCGATAGACCTCCTCCTCCAGCATCTGCCACAGGTCCGCCGCCTCCCCCGCTTGGTGCTTCAGGTAGGCGTCCATCGCCGCGCCGATGAGGAACGCGTCCTGGTCGCGGTAGCGGACGACCTCCCCCGGCCCCCAGGGGTGGTTCGAGGCGCGGAACACCTGGCGAATCCGCTCGTCCTTCGAGATCGCCGTGTACCAGTCGTCGTAGCCGATCAGGTAGCCGTCGCTCGTGTTGTTGGGTTCGATCCGCGTCGACCCCTCACCCACGCCGGTGGCCATGTTGAGGACATCGCGAAAGCGGACGTCGTCCCAGCCGTCGTGATCGGCCGTCACGTCGAGGTGGTCGGCAACCCGCTCGTCGAGGACCTCCCGCCCGTAGCGCTGCGCGAGACGAAGGGCGGCCACCGTGTTGCCCGTGGACTTGGTCACGGACCAGATCCCGAAGCGCTGCTCCCGGCAGAAAGGAAGCTCCCCGAACGGCGTGGGGCAGTCGGCGGCGTAGAGGGTGTCGCGCACGAGAAGGGCCGCGGTGACCATGTTCTCCGTGTTCATCTCCCCGTGCATGGCGTCGAACACCGCGTCTCCCACCCGCGGGCGCAACTCGGAGATCGGGCGCAGGGGCAGGCGCTGTGCCTTCTCGGCCGCGAAGGCCTCGATCACCTCCGCCGGCGCCGGGCCCGGCGTGAACTCGGCCCCGAGCTGGCCCCACATCAGGCGCCGCTGCACGAGGAAGTAGGGCCGTCCCTGGGTCACGGTCTGGAAGCGGACGCCCGACACGTCCCCTTCGGTGAAGGCGAAGGTCGCGACGCCGTTATACGTCTCGTTCTCCACGGAACTCGCGAGCTGCAGCGGAAACGCCGCCCGCGACCACTCCTCGCCCGGCTCCGACCACACCGTTCCGGGGCCGACGAGCACGTCCCAGTAACTCCCGCCTTCGGTGCGCGTGCCGGCGACGATGAGATCGCGATCGAGCGGGATCAGATCGCGTCCGTCCGTTACGAATCCCAGCGAGACATCGGGGAAGCGCTTCGTGTCCCGGCCCATGAAACGGCGCGGGTCGAGGCCTGCGGGATCTGTCTGCATCTCCGCACCAGTCAACCTGATGGTGCCGGAGAAGGCATGTCGGGCGGCCTCCGCTTCCGACGACGGGAGAAAGCGGCCATTCGGGAGCATGGCGGGCGGTGCCCACGCTCCGCGCGCCAGTTCCTCCAGCGGGATCCGTTCCCCGGTGCCCGATTCCGCTCCGCCACAAGCACCCGAAAGGAGACCCGCGGAGAGGCCCGCGACGAGGCAGAGCAGCCGATTCAGCGCCATCATGGAGACCTCTTCGATGTCTTGGAGGCGTCGTTGCCCCCGCGTAGCTTGGGGCGAAACTACTCGACCTGTCACGAGGAAGGTGTGAAATGGGTCAGCGAATCGGGATTGCGCCGCGCAAGCTGTCTCCCGCGCTTGCGGTGACACTCGCGGCGGTGCTCACGGGTGCGTGCGACGGGGGTACCGGCCCGTCGAGTTTCGAACCGGGGCCGCTCGGCACGGTCACGGTGCTGCGCGGTGATGCCGTACAGATCCGATCGCTCCTCGCGATGACCGAGGTTTCGTCGCTGGGCGAACCGGCCCGGCGCGGAGTCGAACTCGCCGTTCGCCATGCGTCGACGGTCCGCGGGCGCCCGATTCATCTCGGGGATCCCGTCGACTCGGCGTGCTCACCCGAGGGCGGCGGCGCAGGCGCCCGGGACATCGTGTCGGACCCACAGGTGGTCGGTGTCATCGGTACGTCCTGCTCGGCTGCGGCCGTGGCCGCCTCGCCGGTGATCAGCCGGGCGGGTTTCGCGATGATCGCTCCGAGCACCACGTCGCCGGTGCTGACCTCGGATCTCGCCGGCAACGCGAATTCCGCGTATCACCACGGCTACTACCGCGTCGCGAACAACGACCTCTATCAGGCGCGCGCTCTCGCAGACTTCGCGCACAATGAACTGGGTCTGCGGCGGATCGTGACGCTCCACGACGGCGACCCCTACACCACGGCTCTCGTGGAGGCCTTCGGCGCCGCGTTCCAGGCACTCGGCGGTGAGGTCCCCGCCGCCAGCGGAATCGGCAAGGGGGAGACGGACATGTCGACCGTGCTCGCGGAGTTCGCAGCGGCCGGTCCGGACGGGATCTTCTTCCCCCTGTTCCCGGCGGAAGGCCTGCCCTTCGCGGCGCAGGCGAAGGCCTTTGACGGCCTGGAAGAGGCCACGCTCATCTCCGGCGCGGCGCTCCTCGTCTCGGAGTTTCTCGCGACGCCGCAGTCCGAGGGGATCTACTTCGCGGGACCGGAATCGGACTACGGCGGCAACGTGAACGATGTGACCGGGACGAGCGCGGACGATGCCATCGCCGAATACGAAGCCACGTACGGCGAACGGCCCCAGTCTCCGTACTGGGCGCTCGCATACGATGCCACGACGCTCCTGCTCAGCGCCATCGAGTCCGCCGCGGTGGAAGAAGGCGGACGGCTGTACATCGACCGGTCCGCGCTGCGCACCCGGATCGAGGCCACCCGTTTCAACGGTCTCGTCGGGCCCATCTCCTGCGACACCTACGGGGACTGCGGCACCGGACGGCAGATCATCTACCATCACACGGACTCGAGCGTCACGGACGTCGCTCGACTGCCGGTCGTCTACCGGTTCACGCCCTGATCCACGCCTCGGATCGCGGCGCCGTCGCCGCGCCCGAACTCGACGATCTCTTCGCGGAGGAAGTGATCGCGCGCCCGTACGCCCATTTCGCGCGGCTGCGGGAGCGGGATCCCGTGCATTGGAACGAGAAGTTCGGCCTCTGGGTCGTGACAGGATACGATCCCGTCGTCTGGATCCTGCGGCACCACGAACTCTTCTCCTCGGCCGTGATCCGGGGCGTGGAGGGGGCGCCGTACCCGCCGGTGCTCCCCGAGGACGCGCCCCTGTTCGAGGAGGTCAAGGTGTTCCGCTCCGACCAGTTGGTGGAGCAGGACCGGCCCGAGCACCTCGCGCAGCGGAAGACGGTTCACTCCTTTTTCACGCCGACGGCGATGGAGGCATGGCGCCCCTTCGTGCGCCGGGCCGTGGATGAACTCCTGGACGAGTTGTGGCCCCGGGGACGGATGAATGTCGTCACCGACCTCGCGGCGCCGCTCCCGGTGCGGATCATCGCGCGGCTGATGGGCGTCCCCCGCGAGGACATGGACACGCTCCGGGGCCTCGCGGACAGCATCCTCCACCTCAATCGTGGCGAGCCCGACCGGCTGCGGCCCCTGACGGAGGGGATCCGCGGGATCATGGAGTATGCGCGGCCGTTCGTGGAGGAGCGGATCGAGCATCCGGGCGATGACCTGATTTCGGCTCTGGCGCAGGGGGAGACCGGCGGCGTCTTCACGCGGCACCAGGTGCTCGTGAACACAGGACTCATGCTGTTCGCGGGACACGAGACGACGATGAACCTGATCTGTAACGGTCTGCGCGCCTTCATCGAGCATCCGGCGCAATGGGACCGCCTCCGGGCCGATCCCGACCGCTTCGCGCGCACGGCGACCGAGGAGTGTCTGCGCTTCGACCCGCCGGTGAAATCGACCCAGCGCATTGTTGCTCAGGAAACCGAACTGTGCGGAAAGACGCTCTCGCCCGGCGAGCGCATCCGCTGGATCATGGCGGCGGCGAACCGGGACCCGTCCGTGTTCGAGGACCCGGACCAGTTCGACATCGGGCGCCAGCCGAACCCTCACCTGTCGTTCGGGTCGGGGATTCACTACTGCCTCGGCGTCTCGCTCGCGCGCATGGAGGGGCAGGAGGTCTTCCGCGGGCTGGCGCGCCGCTTCGAGCGCTTTGAACTGGGGACGGATGAATTGCGCTACCAGCCGAGCATCCAGTTCCGCTCCATCGAATCCATGCCCGTCACATGGTGAGGGCGGCGACGTGAGCGAGACATGGTGAGGATCGAGGTCGATCACGGACTCTGCGTCGGCAACGCGATGTGTGTGGCCACAGCGCCGGGTGTATTCGCTCACAACGAGGACCGCCAGTCGACGGTCGTCGATGCGGGGGGCGACCCGGAGTCGCTCGTCCTCGAGGCGGCGGCCAACTGTCCTGTGAGCGCGATCCGGGTGGTGGACGCCGGGACGGGCCGGACGCTGTTTCCGCCCGGACCGATGGCCGAAGGCTGACCACGGGATGCTCCTGTGACGCGAACCATGAGCGTGCCGGGCGGAGGCTCCGGCGCACGGAAGGTGACGACGTTCGACCTCGTCGAGATGAAGGCGCGCGGCGAGAAGATCGTCGCGATCACCGCCTACGACGCGCTCTTCGCGTCGCTCGTGGACGCGGCGGGCGTGGACCTGATCCTCGTGGGCGACTCCCTGGCGAGCGTCCTGTGCGGCGAGGAGACGACGCTCTCCGCCACCGTGGAGCAGATGACGTACCACGGCCGGATCGTGGTGCGAGGCGCCTCAAGGGCGTTCGTCGTCGTCGACATGCCCTTCCTCAGCTATCAGGTCTCCGTCACGGAGGCGGTGCGGAACGCGGGGAACATCCTCAAGGGGACCGGCGCCGGCGCCGTGAAGCTCGAGGGCGGGTTCGAGGTCGTCGATGCGGTGAAGGCGATCGTCCGGGCGGGGATTCCCGTGATGGGCCACCTCGGGTTCACTCCGCAGTCCGTGCACGCGCTCGGAGGACACCGAATCCAGGGGAAGGGCGACGAGGCCGCGGCACGTTTGGTGGAGGAAGCCCTCGCTCTGGAGGCGGCGGGCGTCTTTTCCATCGTCCTCGAGTTGATGCCGACAGTCGCGGCCCGACGGGTGACCGAAGCCGCCTCGGTGCCGACGGTGGGGATCGGCGCCGGACCGGACTGCGATGGACAGGTGCTCGTGCTGCACGACATGCTGGGCCTGAACGAGGGGTTCGCCCCGCGCTTCCTGAAGCGGTACGCCGAACTCGGGAAGGCCGCGCGAGAAGCGGTCGAGCGCTACGCCGGCGAGGTCCGCGCAGGAGCCTACCCCGCGGCGGAACACGGCTACGAATCGGCCGGGCCCGAAGGGGACGGAGACTGACGGCTGTGCCCGCGCACGCAGGCCGGAGGGTCGTCATCACGGGCGCCGGGGCGGGGATCGGCCGGGCGATCGCACTGGCCTACCTTGGCGAAGGGGCGCGGGTGCACGTCTGCGATCGGGACCCCGACGCGCTCGAAGACCTCCTGTGTGCGGCGGAGGGTGACCTCGCCGGGACCGTCGCGGACATCAGCGTGGAGGCGGACGTGGAGCAGCTGTTCGCGGAGGCGCTCGACGGGCTGGGAGGTCTCGATGTGCTCGTCAACAACGCCGGGACCCCCGGCCCGACCGGGCCCGTCGAGTCGCTCGATCTCGACGACTGGCGGGAGACGCTGGCGGTCAATCTCGACGGCATGTTCCTGTGCGCCCGGGCCGCCGTCCCGGCACTGCGGAGCGCGGGGGGCGGGTCGATCGTGAACCTCTCCTCGACCGCGGGGCTGCACGGCTATCCGCTGCGGAGTCCCTACGCCACGGCCAAGTGGGGCGTCATCGGCTTCACCCGCACCCTGGCCATGGAGCTGGGTCCGGCCGGAATCCGCGTGAACGCAATCTGCCCCGGCAGCGTGAGCGGGGACCGCATCGACCGCGTGATCGCCGCCCAGGCCGCCGCCCGGGGCGTGTCCGAGAAAGCGATCCGACAGGGCTGGATGCGGCAGATCTCGCTGCGCACGTTCGTCGACGCCGAGGACGTGGCGGCGCTCGTGCTCTTCCTCACGTCCGGCGCGGGTGCGAAGATATCCGGGCAGGCGCTCCCGGTGGACGGACACACAGAAGGCCTGAGTTCCGGCGGCGGCACGACCGGCGCGAGCGCCGACTAGCCACGAGAGGAGTCACATGCGAGCGGCTTGGTACACGAAGCTGGGGTCGGCGCAGGACGTACTGGAAGTCGGCGAACGGGAGGTGCCTTCGCCCGGGCCCGGCGAGGTGCGCGTGCGACTTCGGGCCTCGGGGGTAAACCCGGTCGATGTGAAGCGCCGCGCCGGCGGCCGCGGAAGTATGGGATCGGAACTCGTCGTGCCCCACTTCGATGGCGCCGGAGTCATCGACGAGGTCGGGGACGGCGTCGATTCCGGTCGGCTCGGCAACCGCGTCTGGGTCTACGAAGCCCAGTGGGGGAGCAACTTCGGCACCGCCGCCGAGTTCGCCACCGTCCCCGCGTCGCGGGCGGTCGCGCTGCCCGCGAATGCGTCTTTCCCCGAGGGCGCGTGTCTCGGCATCCCCGCGCTTACCGCGCATCGCTGCGTGTACGCCGACGGCCCCGTCGACGGACACACGGTGCTCGTGACGGGCGGCGCCGGTGCGGTGGGCGCCTACGCGATCCAGTGCGCCCGGCTGGGGGGCGCGCGGGTCCTGGCCACCGTGAGCGGGGACGTAAAGGGCAGGACTGCACGCGCGGCGGGCGCGGACACCGTCATCAACTATCGCGAGGAGGATGTCACGGCCCGCGTCATGGAACTGACCGAGGGAGAGGGACTCGACCGCATCGTCGAGGTGGAGATGGGCGGGAACCTCGACGCCTCGATCGCGATGCTGAAAGCGAACGGGGTGATCTCCGCCTATGCCTCGGAGGGCGAACCGCAGCCCGCAGTTCCGTTCTACACCCTCCTCTACAAGAACCTCACGCTGCGCTTCGAACTCGTCTTTCTGATGCCCGAGGAAGCGAAGCAGCAAGCCGTGAAGGACCTCACGAAGTGGCTGACCGCCGGGGAGCTGCGCCATACGATCGCGGATAAGTTCTCGCTCGAGGACATCGCGGCCGCTCACGAGGCCGTGGAGTCAGGTCCCCTCGGCAAGGTGCTGCTCGACCTCGGTCGCTGACGAACCCCCGGGGGTACCGGCGGGGATTTCAACGGGGGAATGAGGAACCGTGAGAACCGTCGAACTCTCGACCTCGTGGCGCGCCGCGGCGGTCCTGTCAGGCGCGGTGTTCCTCGCGTGTGATGGTGTCTCGGGCGGAGACGATCCCGGCACGCCGCTCGATTTGGGGACTGCGACTGTCGAGATCCTGGGCACCTCCGACTCCCTCGCGGTGGTCCGGGACCTCGAGGTCCTGGCCGACGGCTCCGTCTGGGTACTGAATTCGCAGGAACCGTACTTCATGGGATTCGGGCGGGAGGGCGAGTCCCTCGGCGCCCACGGATCGCCCGGAGGAGGACCGGACGAATTCCGGATGCCCGCGGCTTTCGTCACGGGAGGATGGGAGGGTGAGGCGTGGGTCCTGGACCTCATGCGGCACGCGCTGATCCGGATCTCCCGACCCGATGCCGACTGGGAGCAGTTCTCCCTCGCGTCGACGTCCGTCCCCCCGGGCAGCGTGCGGAGCGGCAGGAGCATGCTGGATGCCTCGGTGCGGACGGCCAGGCTCGGTCGCGAGATCCTCGTGCCGCACTCGACCGTGACGATGCAGGAGGGGGTGCTGCAGTTTCGCTACGGACTCCTGGGAGCCGACCTCATCGCCGTGGATCCGGAGACGGGCGGGGCACGGACCCTCGTAGCGCTCGGCGCAGTCCTGGACGATCCATCCGGAGACTTCATCCCGAGCGACGGCGGTTTTCCCCTGTGGTATCGGCTGTGGGCTTCCTGCGGCGACGATCTCGTGCGCGTCCACGATCGGGTGAGGAATCAGCTGCGCGGCTTCGACGGATCCGGCGCCGAGGTGGACCCCATCGACCTTCCGCCCGTTCCCTTCACGGAGGTCAGCCCACGACAGTTTGCCGCAGCCGTGTTCGCGCTGAGGCAGGCCGAAGTCACGGGCGATGTGGCGCCCCGTCTCACCGAAGCGGACAGCCTGCGGCTCCTGAATCAGATGGCCGGGATGGTGCAGGGGGCGCCGCACGAACTTGCGAGCTACCTGCCCCGGTACGTCGACTTCCGCTGCGGGGAAGACGGGACGATGTGGCTGCAGCCCCTCGATCTTGACGCGGGCGGATTGAGCGGCAGTTCACTGTGGCTGCGAATCGCGCCCGATGGCGCCACGCGCGACGTCCGACTGCCGGAGCGGTTCGACGCGCTTCGCTTCACACCCTCCCGGATCTGGGGCGTGTACCGGGATCCGTTCGATCGCCCCAGCGTCGCTTCGATTCCACTTCCAGCGCGCTGACGGCACCCGGCGGGCTGTCCGGCGGGAACGCCGGACAACCATTCCTTGCGTGAGGCCATCTACACTTTTACCATGTACTGCAATGTACATTGTGTTTCATGGTATCCGATTCGTCGGCAGGGAGCGTCTCGTCGGCAGGGAGCGTCTCGATGAAGAAACCGGTCTACAAGGAACTCGTGGCTGCCTCGTCGCGCCCGATGGTGCTCTCCATCCTGGCCGGCGGAGAGACGTACGGTTACGAGATCCTCAAGCACGTGAAGCTGCTCTCCGGCGGTGACCTCGAGTGGTCCGACGGGATGCTCTACCCCGTCCTCCACCGGCTGGAGCGGGACGGACTCATCGCCGGCCGCTGGCACCTCACCGACGCGGGGCGTCGTCGCAAGTACTACCGGCTGACCGCCCGCGGAAAGCGCCAGCTGGCGACCGACCGCGAGAGTTGGCAGGCCGTGTACGGGGCCCTTCAGGTGTCCTGGGGAGGTAGCCATGCCTGAATTCGAGAGGGAAGTCGGAAGTTGGCGCGCGGAGGTGGAACGCAGGTCGTCCCTCGCGCCTCGCGAGCTGGATGAACTCGAAGATCACCTGCGCGCCCTGGTGGATCTGGAAATGGAACTGGACGCCAGCCTCGCGCGGCCCCAGGCGTTCGCGATCGCCCGGCATGCGCTCGGCGAGCCGAGGGCACTCTCCAGGGAGTTTGCCAGGGCCGGCCGGCCCCGATGGAAGCTGCTGCTTGCCGGTGCCTCGGCGCTGTACGCGACATCGCTGCTGCTGCCGGTGTTTCACATACCTCCGTTCCTGCCGGGCCTCGACTCCGGCTGGACGCCCCGAGGGTACGAACTGCTCGCTGACGTCGAGTTGCTACCGCTCAATCTGCCGATGCTCCTGATTCTTCCTCTCATTTGGCGCCGTCGTCGGCTAAAGGGCACGTGGCTCGCCGGGATCCTCGGAGCCATCGCCCTCCCGGCCCTGGCACTCGGCGTGGCCGGTGCGGTGTCGACGGGGGGGTTGCTTCTCGGCTACTGGGCGTGGTCCGCCTCGTTCGCGCTCGGCTCCATCGCCCTATGGCTCCGCCGCCGAGGCTGGGCATCCGCCCGCCCGAAGAAAGGTCTCGCCACGGGCTCCTAGGCCGGCCGACCGACAGATTCCCGGGAGCAAGCCGTGTTTGAACTGGACAGAGAAGTTCGGAACTGGCGAGAGGGACTGGAGCGAACGTCGTCACTCTCGATCCGTGAACTGGACGAACTCGAGGACCATCTGAGGGCCCGAGTCGGTCTGGAACTGGAGTTGAACCGTGTATTGGCACCGGTCGAGGCGTTCGCCATGGCACGGGAGACTCTCGGGGCGCCTTCCGCGATCTCAAGGGAGTTCGCCAAGTCGGGACGGCCCCGGTGGCGGCGCTTCCTCCTGGCCGGATGGGTGATGTACGCTGCGTCGTTGTTCCTGCCCCTGGTTCAAACCGAATGGATGGGGACGGCGCGCCCCGAACTCGCAATGTCTGCTACCGGATACGAATTCCTGTGGTCCATGTCGATGATCAGCGGGGGATTCCTTGCCGTGCTGGTCCTCAATCTTCCCATGCTCTTGACGGTGTCAGCGCTGTGGCACGCTCGGCTGTGGCAGTGGCGGTGGTTGGGACGAATCTCCGGGGCCGTTGGCATCTTGGCTCTCGGAAACGGATTGAGCAATCTGTTTAGCCCCCCGCCCATTCTGAATGGAATCGGCGGCGATGTCCTGGCACTGGAGTATCCGGGTGCCGGCTATTGGCTGTGGTCCGCAGCGTACGTCTTGGTGGCCCTGGCCCTCTGGTTCCGCAGCAACCAAGGGATCCCTGATCGGCCAGAGAAGCAGCCAGTCTAACGGTGTAGCGAGGCGCCCGGCTGGCCGGGCGATCCGCGTCGATGGTACATTTTCAAGTTGATGTATCCTTGCGCCCCGCGGGGCGCGGCGCGGTTGCTGGAAGAGGCCTCGGCCATGCGAACATCGCTTCTGCTGCTGGTTACAGCGGGCGTTCTCCCGAGTCCCGTCGTCGGTCAGGAGGCTGACGGCGCGCGGGGGCCCGAGCATCCTCCGGCTACCTGGCCGCAGGCGATCACGCGGCTGACCGCCCCGACATCGACGCCCGCGGTCGACACCCTCTCCGCCGAAGTCGCACAGGCCGTCGTTGCGGGTACGTGCATGCGCTGCCACAACCCCCGGCGCGTCAGCGGGGGCATGTCGCTCGAGACCTTCGAGGTGACCTCGGCCTCCGACAACGCCGTGATCGCGGAACGGATGGTGCGGAAATTGCGGGCCGGGATGATGCCGCCCGTCGGCGTGCGGCGGCCGACGCCCGACAGCCTGCGGACGCTCGCGGCCGTCCTCGAATCCCGGCTCGACGCCGCGTGGAACGCCAACCCGAACCCGGGGCGGCGGACCTTCCAGCGGCTGAACCGGGCCGAGTATTCGCGCTCCATCTACGATCTCCTCGACCTCGACATCGACGCCGGTGACTACCTGCCGCTCGACACGAAGAGCGCGAACTTCGACAACATCGCCGATGTGCAATTGCTCTCCCCGACGCTCATGGATGGGTACCTGCGCGCGGCGAGCGAGATCAGCCGGCTCGCGGTCGGTGACCCGGAGGTCACCCCCAGCGAGGCTACGTTCCGGGTGTCGCGCTGGACCTCCCAGGCGGAGCACGTCGAAGGGACGCCGTACGGGAGCCGTGGGGGCGTCGCCGTGGACCACACCTTCCCGGCCGACGGAGAGTACGCCTTCCGCGTCTCCTTCCATCACGAAACGACGGGGGCCCTGTTCGGGAACGGGAAGGGCGCTCTTCACACGACCGACGAGCCCGAGCGAATCGAGATTTCGATCGACGGCGAGCGCGTCGCGCTCCTCGACATCGACCGCTGGATGCACGTCTCCGACCCGGACGGCGTGGACCTGCGGACCGAGCCCGTCTTCATCGAGGCGGGCCCGCACCGGGTGGCGGCCGCATTCATCCGCACCTTCGAGGGTCCGTCGCAGGATCTGATGTCGCCGCACGACTGGTCGATCGCGAGCACGAGCATCACCGACGCGTACGGGTTCACGACGCTGCCGCACCTGAGGGACCTCGCGGTGACGGGTCCCTTCGACCCGGCGGGGATGTCCGACACGCCGAGCCGCGAGCGCGTGTTCTCGTGCCGCCCCTCCGCGCCGGAGGACGAGGCGCAGTGCGCGGAGGCGATCCTTTCGCGGCTGGGGACGAGGGCCTACCGCCGGCCGCTGACGGACGACAACCTCGCCGCGCTCATGAGTCTGTACCGCGCCGGGACCGCGGCGGGCGGTTTCGAGGAGGGGATTCGGCTCGCGCTGGAGGGGATTCTCGCCAGCCCGCACTTCGTCTTCCGGTTCGAGGAACGCCCGGCGCGTGAAGTCGATGGCGTGTACGCGCTGGACGACTACGATCTCGCCTCGCGGCTCTCCTTCTTCCTCTGGGCCACGGGTCCCGACGACGAACTGCTGGAGGTCGCCGCGGAGGGTCGGCTTTCCGACGCTGCGGTGCTTGACGCGCAGGTGCGCCGCATGCTGGCCGACCCGCGCGCGGAAGCCTTGGCCACGCGTTTCGCGGGACAGTGGTTCCGGCTGCAGGACCTCGAGGGTATGAATCCCGACGTCCGCCTCTATCCGGATTTCGACCAGCAGTTGAAGGAGGCGATGCACCGCGAGACGGAACTCCTCTTCCACACGCTGGTGCAGGAAGACCGGAGCCTGCTCGAACTGCTGACGGCCGACTACACGTTCGTGAACGAGCGTCTGGCGCGGCACTACGGCATCCCCGGTGTGACCGGAACCGATTTCCGAAGGGTCGAGATCCTCGAGCCCGAGCGGCGCGGCGTGCTGGGGCACGGCAGCATCCTCACCCTCACCTCCCACGCGAGCCGGACGTCTCCCGTCCTCCGCGGAAAGTGGGTCATGGAAGTGCTGCTGGGGACGCCTCCGCCTCCGCCCCCGCCGGACGTCTCCGATCTGGAGGCGACGCCGGAGGCCGAGGAGGGCCGTCTGCTCACGGTGCGGGAGCGGTTGGAGATGCACCGGGCGAGTCCGGCCTGCCGCTCGTGCCACCGCGTCATCGACCCCATCGGTCTGGCGCTGGAGTACTTCGACGGCACCGGGGGGCGGCGCATCAAGGACAGCGGGATGCCAATCGACGCCCAGGGCGAACTCTACGACGGCACGCCGGTGACGAGCGCGGCCGATCTGCGCGCGGCGCTCCTCGCGCGGCCGGTGCCGCTCGTGCGCGCGTTCACCGAGAACCTGCTCGCCTACGCGCTTGGCCGGCGGGTCGAGTACTACGACATGCCGACCGTGCGGACCATCGTGCGGCAGGCCGCCGAACAGGACCACCGCCTGTCCGCGTTCATCCTCGGCGTGGTCAACAGCCCGGCGTTCCGATTGAAGGGGACCGAGGCCGTGGTCGACGACATGCAAGCGGGATCCCAGGAGGACTGATGGAGTTCATCACAGGAAAACACCTCTCTCGCCGGACATTCCTCAGAGGTGCGGGGGCGACCGTCGCTCTGCCGCTCCTCGACGCGATGGTGCCGGCGGGCCGGCTGTGGGCGCGGGAGGTCGCGGATCCGACGCGGCTCGTCTGCATCGAGATGGTGCACGGCGCGGCGGGGAGCAGCGGGTTCGGGGCGGCGCAGAACTACTGGTCGCCCGCGGCCACGGGCCGGGGCTTCGACCTGTCGCCGACCGCGTTGAGTTCGCTCGAACCGTACCGGGACTACCTCACGATCATCAGCGACACGGATGTCGAAACGGCGGAGGCGACGAAGCCGAAGGAGATCGGGGGAGACCACTTCCGGTCGAGCGCGACGTTCCTCACGCAGTCGCATCCGAAGCAGACCGAGAGTTCGGACGTCCTCGTGGGGACCTCGCTGGACCAGCTCTACGCGCACCGCTACGGGCAGGATACGCCGATCCCCTCCATGCAGCTCTGCATCGAGAACGTCGACCAGGCGGGAGGCTGCGCGTACGGCTACGCGTGCGTGTACACGGACACGATCAGCTGGTCCTCGCCGACGCAGCCGCTGCCCATGATCCGGGATCCGCGCGTCGCGTTCGACCAGCTCTTCGGGGCGGGCGGGACGCCGGAGGCACGCGCGGCCCGCCAGAGGTCGAGCGCCAGCATCCTCGACTTCCTCACCGGTGAGGTGGCGAGCCTCAAGGGGCGGCTCGATCCTTCCGACAGGCAGCGCATGGACCGGTACCTGGAGAACGTGCGGGAGATCGAGCGCCGCATTCAGCGCGTGGTGGCGCGGAACGAGTCGGGCGAGGACCGGGATCTGCCGGAGGCGCCGGCAGGGGTGCCGGATTCGTTCGACGAGCACGTGAAGCTGATGTTCGACCTGCAGGCGCTCGCCTTCCAGGCGGACATGACGAGGGTGTTCTCGTTCAAGATGGGACGGGACGCGTCGGGGCGGGTCTACCCGGAGAGCGGGATCGACAAGGGGTTCCACCCGGCGTCGCACCACGGCGACAACGAGAACAACATCACGGACTTCGCACAGATCAACCGCTATCATGTGGGGCTCCTTCCGTATTTCCTCGACCGGCTGAAGGAGTCGATGGAGGGGGACACGCACCTGCTCGACAAGACGATGATCGTCTACGGGTCGCCGATGGGGGATCCGAACGTGCACAACCACAAGCGGTGTCCCCTGTTCGTGGTGGGGGGCGCGCAGGGGAGGATGGAAGGCAACCTGCATCTGCGGGCCGCGCCGGGGACGCCGATGGCGAACGTGATGCTGAGCCTCATGCACCGACTCGGGCTGGACGACATGACGAGCTTCGGGAACAGCACCGGGGCGTTCTCCTTCGCGGAGACGGCGGACTGATGCGGCGCGCGCGATCGATCGCGTTTGCGGCGGCGGCGCTGCTCGCGCTCGGGGCCGCCGCCCCGGCTGGTTCGCCGGTGGGGCCGGCCGGGCCGGATGCTCCGGTGGCCGACGCGGCCATGCGCGGCGATCTGGACGCCGTGCGGACGCTGCTTGCCGCGGGCGAGGACGTGAACGCCGCCCGGGGCGACGGCATGACGGCACTCCACTGGGCCGCGGCGAAGGGGCGGCTCGACGTGGCCGAGGTGCTCATCGCCGCGGGCGCGGAGCTCGAGGCGGGCACGCGGCTGGGCGGACACACGCCGCTCCACGTGGCGAGCCGGGCGGCACAGGCGCCGCTGGTGGAAGCGCTGCTGAAAGCGGGCGCTGACGCGGGAGCCGCGACGTCGACGGGTGCGACAGCGCTGCACTTCGCGGCGACGGCCGGGGCCCCGGGTGCGATCGAGGCGCTGCTGCGCCACGGCGCCGATCCCGATATCCGGGAGCCCGAGTGGGGTCAAACCCCGCTCATGTTCGCCGCGGCGGCGGGTCGGGCCGGCTCGGTGAGTGCCCTCATCGACGCGGGGGCCGACGCTTCGCTCACCGCGTACGTCCTCGACATCGTGGCCCGCGACGCGTGGGACCAGCTGGACCGCCGCGAGCGCAATGCCCACATCGCGGCGCTCCGGGCAGGCCGCACGCCGCCGGTCCCGACCCGGCGCGAAGCGGCCCCCATGCCGACCGCCGGTCCCGGCTCCGGCCCCAAGCCCGTGCGGCTGGCCGACCCCGAGGAGCCGGCCTGCTCCGGCTGCCTGGGCAACTACGCGGATCTCGTCGGCACGCATGGCGGGTTGACCGCGTTGCTGCTGGCGGCCCGCGAAGGCCACCGGGAAGCGGCGCTCGCCCTGCTCGACGCAGGCGCCGACATCAACCAGCGGAGCGCCGCGGACGGCACGCCGGCCCTGCTCATCGCGATGATCAACGGTCACTTCGACCTCGCGATGGACTTCTTCGCGCGCGGAGCCGACCCCCACCTCGCGAGCGACGCCGGCGCCACCCCGCTCTACGCGGCGCTCAACATGCACTGGGCCCCGAAGGCTCGGCATCCGCAGCCCACGGACGTGCACCAGCAGGAGTGGTCGTACCTCGACGTCATGCGCACGCTGCTCGACGCGGGCGTGGACCCGAACCCGCGGCTCGGGAAGTCCCTCTGGTTCACGACCTACAACCGGGACCTGCTGGGCGTCGACCGCGCCGGCGCCACGCCATTCTGGCGCGCCGCCCACGCCCTCGACATCGAGGCCATGAAGCTGCTTCTCGAATACGGGGCCGACCCGACGGTGCCGACGGCGAAGGTGCCTCAGCGGCGCTACGGCCGTGGTGGCGACGACATCGACCACTCCGGCCTCGACCCGATCCCCGTGGGCGGACCGGCGGTCCATCCCATCCACGCGGCGGCCGGCGTCGGCTACGGGCAGGGCTTCGCCGGCAACTCGCACCGCCATGTCCCGGACGGCTGGCTCCCGACGATGAAGTTCCTTGTCGAGGAACTCGGCGCCGACGTGAACGCGCGCGACCACAACGGCTACACGCCAGCTCACCACGCCGCCTCGCGCGGCGATAACGAGATGATCCTCTATCTCGTCGAGCAGGGCGCGGACGTGACGCTCGTGGCCCGCAACGGACAGACGACCGTGGACCTGGCCAACGGACCTGTGCAGCGAGTACAGCCGTTCCCGGAGACGATCGCCCTCCTCGAGAGCCTCGGGGCGAAGAACAACCACCGCTGCGTCTCCTGCTGACCGTGAGCGTCGACTGACCGTGAAGAGAACCCATAGACAAGTCCGGCGACCTCGGGCAGGCCTGACCTGACCATGCCGGATGCCGTTACTGTCTGGGAACTGCTCGCGGGCGGTTCGGGGGGGAGTCCCGCCATCGCCGCCCCCTCACGCGAACCGCTGAGCTACGACGGCCTCCGCCGCCAGGTCCAGGCGACCGTCCGCACCCTCAACGGCTTCGGCATCGGGCGGAACGATCGTGTGGCGATCGTCCTCCCGAACGGACCCGAGATGGCAACCGCCTTCGTCTCGGTGGCATGCGCGGCCACGGCCGCACCGTTGAATCCGGCCTACCGGCAGCCCGAGTTCGAGTTCTATCTCGAGGACCTCAGCGCGAAGGCCCTCATCCTCGAATCGGGAAGCGACTCGCCGGCGCGAGCCGCGGCCGTAGAACTGGGGATCCCGATTCTCGAGTCAGGTGCCGACCCAGAGGCCCCGGCCGGGACGTTCGACCTCGCGCGGGAGGGATCCGGCGGGAACGGAACCAACGGCGCGAACTCGACAGGGGAGGGCCTCCGGGACGGCTTGGCGGAAGCGGATGACATCGCGCTCATCCTCCATACCTCGGGGACCACGTCTCGCCCCAAGATGGTGCCGCTCACGCACCGGAACGTGTGCGCCTCCGCAGTCAATGTTCAGCATACGCTGCGGCTCACCGCGGAGGACTGCTGTCTGAACGTGATGCCGCTGTTCCACATCCACGGACTGATCGCGGCGGTCCTCGCACCGCTCGGCACCGGGGGCTCAATCTTCTGTACCCCCGGCTTCAATGCGCTCCGTTTCTTCGCGTGGCTCGACGAGTCGCGGCCCACCTTCTATACGGCCGTTCCCACCATGCACCAGGCGATCCTGGCGCGGGCCCCGAGGAACCGCGACGTGATCGAACGAAACCCGTTGCGCTTCATCCGCTCGGCCTCCGCCCCCCTTTTGCGGCAGGTGATGGCGGAACTCGAGGATGCGTTCGGCGCCCCCGTGGTGGAGGCGTACGCGATGACCGAGGCGGCGCATCAGATGACGTGCAATCCGCTCCCGCCCGCGGTGCGCAAGCCGGGAACCGTGGGGATCGCGGCCGGCCCCGAGGTCTCGGTGATGGACGAGGCGGGGGCGCACCTGGCGGTGGGCGAGGTGGGGGAGATCGTCATCCGCGGTGAGAACGTGAGCCCGGGATACGAAAACAACCCGACCGCGAACGCCGAGGCCTACACCAACGGGTGGTTCCGGACGGGGGACCAGGGGGTGATGGACGACGAGGGCTACCTTAGGATCACCGGACGCCTGAAGGAGATCATCAACCGCGGGGGAGAGAAGGTCTCGCCGCGCGAGATCGACGAGGCGATCCTCGACCACCCGGCCGTGCGCCAGGTCGTGGCGTTCGCGGTGCCGCACCCGAAGCTGGGCGAGGAAATCGCGGCGGCCGCGGTGCTGCGCGAGGGGATGGAGGCGACGCCGGGCGAGCTTCAGGCGTTTGCGGCGGAGCGCCTCGCCGACTTCAAGGTCCCCCGGAAGATCCTTCTCATGGACGACATCCCCAAGGGCCCCACGGGCAAGCTCCAGCGTATCGGCATGGCCGAGAAGCTCGGCCTGACCTGAGCCGAGGCAGGCGTTGATGCGGATCTGCATCTACGGGGCGGGCGCGATCGGGGGGTATCTCGGCGCGCAGTTGTCGCTCGCGGGACAGGACGTCACGCTCATCGCGCGGGGCCCCCACCTGAAGGCCATGCAGGCACGCGGCGTCCAACTGCTCATCGACGGCGAGGAGCGTGTCGCCCACCCCGTCTGCACGGACGACCCGTCGGAGGTGGGGTTTCAGGACTACGTGATCGTCACGCTCAAGGCGCATTCCGTCCCGTACATCGTGGAGCCGATGCAGCCCCTGCTCGGGCCCGACACGGCGGTCGTCACGGCGACGAACGGCCTCCCCTGGTGGTACTTCTACCAACTCGAAGGCCCGTGGCGGGACCGGCGCCTCGAGAGCCTCGACCCCGGCGGCGTGCAGTGGGACGGGATCGGCCCGGACCGCGTGATCGGCTGCGTCGTCTACGCCGCGACCGAGGTGTCGGAACCCGGCGTGATCCGGCACCTGAAGTACAACCGGTTCACGCTCGGCGAACCCAGCGGCGAGAAGACGGAGCGCGTGCGGCGGCTGGCGAGGGCGATGATCGAAGCCGGCTTCCGGGCCCCGGTGCGAGGCATCCGGAACGAGATGTGGGTGAAACTGTGGGGGAACGTCGCCTTCAATCCGATCAGCGCCCTCACGCTGGGGACCCTCGGCACCATTGCCGGCGACCCCGATACGCGTGCGGTCGCGAAGACGATGATGCTCGAGGGGCAGGCGGTCGCCGAGGCGCTGGGCGCCCGTTTCTCGATCGACATCGAGCGCCGAATCAATGGGATCGAGGCGGTAGGCGAGCACCGGACGTCGATGCTGCAGGATCTCGACAAGGGCCGTCCCATGGAGATCGACGCACTGGTCACGGCCGTCCAGGAGATGGGGCGCATGGTCGACGTCCCCACACCCACGATCGACGTGGTTCTCGCCCTGGTCCGGCAGCGCGCCCGCGTCGCCGGCGCCTATCCCTCCGCCTGAACCCGACCCGGGATCCGACGGTCCCACTGGAGAACCACATGAAGAACCCACCGGACGGCTGGCCGAGAATCACCCCCGCGGTGTTCTACAATGACGCGGGGGCCGCGATCGACTGGCTGGCGAGCGCTTTCGGATTCGAAGTGCGGGAGAGGATCGAGAACGAGCAGGGACAGGTCGTGCATTCACAGCTCGCCTTCGACGGCGGCCTCATCATGGTCGGTCAGGCGGGGCTCACGCCGGGCCGAACGTATCCGCGATCGCCGCAGGGAGCCGGTGGCGCGAACACGCAATCGCTCATGGTCTACGTGGACGACGCGGACGCCCACTGCGAGGCGGCACGGTCGGCCGGCGCCGCGATCACCACCGAACCGGCCACCCAGGACTACGGCGAGGACTACTGGTCCGACCGGAGCTACGAAGTCCGCGACCTCGAAGGTCACTACTGGTGGTTCGTGCAGCGCCTCCGGGGTTAGCCCCGGCCCGCTTCGCGACGCCCGACTTCATCATCAACGACCCGAACGTTGCGCCGGGGTTCATCGACGTACACAGCCACTCCAACGATGCCGCGCCCACCTCCCTCGATGCCGTGGTGTCCCAACGCTATCATTCCGAACGTTCTACTATGTCCATAGTTATTGAGGGCTTGAGTCTCACAAGGAGGGTGGGCCATCGTCCCGCACCGCACGGGGGTTCGAAGGATCTCGCGCTTGATGTGCGTCTCGATCTGCAGCGTCTTCTCCGTGCTCTCGTCGCCCCCCTCTCACCTTCGGGGGCAACAAGTCCAGTTCGATCCGGGGTTTCCGCTGATCCTGGAAGAGGTTTCGGTTGTGGGGGCCGAGCAGGAGCTCGGCATCATCCTGGACTCCGCCCTCGGCCCTGAGGGATCCGTATACCTCGCCGAGGCGTACAGCAACCGGATCATCGCACTTGACGCGGAAGGAAATCTCGCGTGGCAATCGGGGCGCTCCGGCGAGGGTCCCGGCGAGTTTCGCTCGCTCTACAGGATTGCCATCGGGTCAGATGGCACGCTATACGCGTTTGACGCATACGGGGGTGCCATCTCCCGCTTCTCCCCGGACGGATCTTTCGTAGACCGGCGGCAGCTCGAACTACGGTTCTCGAAGATGGACGGCCTGGTGGCCACTGCGGATGGCAGGATCGCGATCGCCGGAATCACGGCCTACCAGCCCGCCGGCGACGCCGCCGTGCACGTATTCGACCCGGAGTCCAGGTACGTGCGTTCGTTTGCGCCGCCGCCAACGTCACTGAACCCCATGTCGCTGTCCTATTCGGGGGCCGGCACCGTAGCGCTAACCCGGGGCGGGGAGGTGCTGTTTGTGCGTCGCATACCATATGAAATCTATCACTACTCACTCGACGGGGTACTACTCAACAACGTCATCGAAGCGCCCTTCGAGTACGGCTTCACCGCGGATGACGCTGTCACGATCACCGAGAGAGGGCGTCGAATCGAGATCAGCCGGCCCGAAACCGAACTCCCTTTCTTCTCCGCACCGGTGCCTTTGACCGACTCGACCTTCCTGGTGCCGCGGCGTGAAGGAGAGTCTCGGTACTGGGACATCTTCACGCTTACGGGGCGCCCCGTGGCAACGACCTCCATACCAGGCGATTGGGGCGTGGCGCTGGGTTACGACGCGGAAAGAAGCGTCTTGTGGGCCAAGGGCGAGTACCAACTGGAACCGGTTCTCCGAAGGATCAGCGTCCGCCTGACGAGCCCCTGAGGCCGCAGCCGAGGAAGAAAACACGAAGGACCGCCCACGGGATCGGCCACGCGTCCAAGTTGGCTTCCCCGTGTGGTCCGGCGAAAAGACTCAGGCGCCGAAGAGGGGGATTCGGAACACGCGCGCGAAGATCAGGATGCCACACAGGCCCGTGAAGACGAACAGGCTGAACGCCCCGAAGCAGCGTGCGAACCAGGACGGGTAGAAGAGTTTGTCCTCCTTCGGGATCACTTTCAGGCAGAAATAGAGGTTGAAGAAGTAGATCACGGGCGCGACGAAGAAGGCGAGCGCCGAAGCGACGAGCACGAGGAACACCGGGCGCGGGTCGAAGGTGATGTAGAGGACCGACGCGATGAGCGAGTAGAACATCGTCATCCGGTAGATGTTGTACTCGGAGTTCCACGTCCGCCGGCGTTCGGGATCGGCCCGATCCTCAGGCGAGATCCCGCGCAGGCGCGCCGTCGTGCGGAAGAGGTTCCGGCAACAGGCGCCGACGATGCGGGGCCAGCCGTCGAAGTAGTTGAAGGCGGTGGAATAGGTGGCCGCGAGCGCCCCGAGGATGAAGATCATCATCATCCACGGTCCCACGCTGAGCGTGAAGATGCCCGCGATCTCTCCCATGACGGCGCGTCCCTCGATCGGACTCGGATGGAGCCACACCGCGGCGAGAAGGACGAAGATCGCCGCGAGCACGAAGGAGATGACGTGGCCGGTGCGGAAGTCCCACAGCCCGATCCGGAACCAGCGCCGGCAGTACTCGCGCGCATGCGGGGAGAGCCGCGAGGTATCGACCGCGAGGTCGGAGGCGGGCGAGGTGAAGGGATCGAAGCGCGGTACGACGCCGGTCGCCTCGAGGTGGGGCCGGACCTTGCTCATGCCCGCGCGCTTCGCCTTCCCCCACTCCGACGCCTGCAGCGAGACGTCGATGCCGGTCGGCAGCAGGCCGAGGAAGCCCGCGATCACGAGCCACGACCCGTCGGGGATTTCGAAGAGGAAGAAGTTCCCCATTTCGGCAAGCGGGGCCGGCTGGACGATGTAGACCGCGACCGATGAGAGGACCAGGACGCCGGCGAGGGCCTTCGTCGTGTTCTCAACAGCCTTGTAACTGCCCCGGAGGATGATGGCCACGGAGACCACGCCGAGCACAGCCGCGTACGCTTCAAGTGGAACGGCAAGGCCCAGGTATTCGCTGAACAGGTAGTAGAGGACGGCGGCCGCCGCGATCAGACGCCCCGCCTGGCCGATGGCGCACTGGATGAGTGTCGTGACCATCACGTACCACAGCGGCCACTTCCAGCGCGCGGTAGCATAGGCCTCGAGGAGACTCTTCCCGGTGGCGTTGGTGAACCGGAAGGCCATCTCGAAGCCGTAGTATTTGAAGATGTAGGCGACGGGCAGGCACCAGAGAAGGGCGTAGGCGAAGCGGCCGCCGGCGGTGGGCGCGGTGACGACGTGGCTCGTTCCGATCCCCGTCATCATGAGGATCAGCCCGGGGCCGAAGTGAGCGAGGAGATCGCGCGGCCTGAGCGATGGGAGGGTGAAGTCCTCCGGATTCAATCCGTCGTCGGCCTTCGATTCGCGATCGGACAAGCCAGGACTCCCCTTCAGGGACCACTGCTTTTTCACGCCGGTGCCTTTCAGGCCGGGGACCCGGAAGGTACACCGGATATCGCTCCCTGCCGAGAGGGGAAGGCGATCCGCGCGCGGCCGAAGACTCTGACGCTCCCGCGCGAGCGTGGCCGTAAAACGTTGCGGCAAAACGCCGCGGTGGAAAGACGCCGGGGTTGGACCTATCGTTCCGGGTCCCCTGAAGCCCACGCGCGGCCCAGCGAAGCGGAGGTGCGAATGTCTGCGATGAACCCCTCGATGCGAGGCGTTTGCTACGCCTTGTCCCTGGCTCTCGCCGCAGGATGTGCCCCGGGCCCCGAGGCCGAAGCGGACAGCCCCTTCGTCGGGGCCTGGTCGCTCGCCTCGTGGGAGAGCCGCTCCGCGGACGGCGAAGTGACGCTTCCCTACGACGGGAACCCCGCCGGCCAGATCACCTATACGGCCGACGGCCGCATGTCGGCTCAACTGATGCAGGTGGAGCGGGCGTTCCCCGAGGCCGCGGAGGCCAGCGGCCAGGAGATGCGCGACGCGATCCTGGGCGGTTTCTTCTCGTACTACGGAGACTACAGCGTCGACACGGAGGCGGGTGTCGTCACGCACCACGTGGAGGGGGCGCTTCTGCCGAGTTGGGTCGGCTCGGATCGCCCGCGGTCGTTCACTCTCGACGGACCCGACCGGCTGATCCTCAGTACCGAGCCGGATCCTGCGCGCGGAGGCGGGGCCGTGGGGACACTCGTCTGGGAACGCGTTCGAGGACAACGATGAAGAAATGGCTGATTGCGGTTGTCGCCCTGACGGCGGCCTGCGGAGGGAGAGGCCCGGAAGATCCGGCGGATCTCGTGCTCATCAACGGGAACGTGTACAACGCTGGATGACGAACGTCCGGAGGCCGAGGCGATCGCGATCCGCGGCGAGCACATCGCCGTCGTCGGGTCGAACGGGGAGGCGGAGGCGCTCGTGGGCGCGGACACGCGCGTCATCGATCTGGGCGGCGCGTTCGTGTCGCCGGGGTTCAACGACGGCCACGTGCACGTCGAGAGCACCGGGGCCCTGATCGTCGGCGTGAACCTGCTCGAGGTGCACGAGCCGGAGGGCTTCCGCGAGGAGATCGCGCGCGCGGCCGAACGTCTCGCGCCCGGGAGCTGGATCACGCGCGGCGACTGGGGCGCGTACGAGCAGTGGGAGGCGGGATCGACCGGCCGCGAAGGGGAGGGCGGCGCCGCGGAGGGCGGCGATGCGAGTGCCGGCGGGCCGTTCACGCCGCACCGCGACCTCATCGACGACGTGACCCCCGAGCACCCCGTCCTCGTGAACCGCTTCGACCGTTCGATGTACCTCGCGAACAGCCTCGCGCTCGAGATGGCGGGCATCACGGATGCCACGCCCGCGCCGCCGGGCGGCACGATCGCGCAGGACCAGGACGGCCGGGTCACGGGCATCCTCACGGGCTCCGCCGTCGACCTCGTCCGGGCAGCCATCACGCCCAAGTCGTTCGAGCAGCGCCTCACCGAGGTCCGCGCCGTGCTCCGGGAGGCGCGCGAGGGCGGGGTGACGACGATCCAGGACATCACCTCCTCCGAGCAGCTCCGCGCCTACCACGAACTCCGTGAACAAGGCGAGCTGACCGCCCGCATCAACATCCGTCCCTCGCTCGACAACGTGACCCATACCGGCGGGCTCGGGATCACGCGCGGCTTCGGCGACGACTGGCTCCGCTTCATCGGCTACAAGGCCTGGATCGACGGAATCATGGGCGGCTCCAGCGCGATGTTCTACGAGGAGTACGACCACGCGCCCGGCAACTTCGGCATCGTGCGCCAGATCATGCTTCCCGAGGGCATCGACGGCCTCGCCCTCTCCCTGAACCGCGATCAGAACTACGCCGAGTTCCCGAAGGGGAACCTCCAGCGCCTCATGGAGGAAGCCGTGCCCACCGGCCTCCCGCCCCACATCCACGCGATCGGGGACAAGGGGGTGAAGATCCTGCTCGACCTGTTTGAGGCCGTGTTGAGCGAGCACGACATGATCGAGACGGATCACAGGTGGCGGATGATCCACGCGCAGGTGGTGGAGGAGGCGGACTTCCACCGTTTCGGCGACCTCAACCTCGTGGCGGAGGTGAACCCGTACCACATCTCGGACGACATGCGCTGGATGGAGGAGAGGATCGGCCCGGAACGGTCGCGCGGCGCCTATGCGTTCCGGTCGCTGAAGGACGCGGGGGCGGTGCTCGTGTTCGGAAGCGACAGCCCCGGGACGAACGCGGCGCGCTACTTCCTCCATCCGAGGTACGGGCTGTACGCGGCGGTGAGCCGGCAGACGCTGTCGGGCGAGCCGGCCGAGGGGTGGTTCCCGGAGCAGCGCCTGACCATCGAGGAGGCGATCGAGGCCTACACGCGGAACCCCGCCTGGGCCTCGTTCGAAGAGGACATCAAGGGCACGCTGACGCCCGGCAAGTTGGCGGACATCGCCGTATTCGATGTGGACCTGATCGAGGCCGGGCGGCACGATCCCGCGCGGCTGCTCGACGCCGAGGCGCTGTACACGATCGTCGGCGGCCGCGTCGTCCACGAGCGCGGCGCCCCCTAGACAGTGACGGCCGGATCGATGCCGGACTTGGTGATACGTGGAGATATCCTAACGGTCAGGAATTAGATATATTGAGCGCTATCGATTGTATGCCATCCGTAGCGGAAGAGGGTGTCCGATGAGGAAGACCAGCGTAGAAATCGACGACAGGCTCATCGAACAGGTTCGGATTCTGCTCGGAACGTCTTCGATCAAGGAGACGATCGACTCCGCCTTGCGCGAAGTCCTGCGCCGGGAAGCGCGACGCCAGGAGATCGAAGCCCTTGTGACGATGGACGGGCTCGAACTGTCGAACGAGAAGGTCATGGCTGGCGCCTGGCGGCCTTGAGCCTGTCCGGGCCGAACGCGAGTGCCGTACCTCATCGACAAGAGCGCGCTGGCCCGCATGGCACACCCACGGGTCCAGGCACGGCTCACGCCGGTCATCGAGACGGGCCAGGCGCTGACCTGCGCCATCATCGACTTGGAGGTCCTCTACTCCACCCGTAACGAGGAGGAGCACGCCCGAGCACGCGCCCGGCGTACGCTGGCGTACCGTCACGTACCACTCACCGAAGCGATCTTTCAACGGGCCATCACGGTGCAAGGAATGCTCGCCCGTCGCGCGCAGCACCGGGTCCCGATCGCTGACTTGATCATTGCCGCTGCCGCCGAGACCTCGCACCTGACCGTTCTCCACTACGATGCGGACTTCGACACAATCGCGGCGGTCACGGGACAGGAGACTGAGTGGGTCGCCCCGCGGGGTTCCCTGTAGGGACCGACGCGGGTCAGCGTGTCGAGGCGTAGTCGATCCTGCGCGTCAGGCGTCGAGAAACCGCCAGCCGTCGTCGGTCGGTGGGATTTCGCAGGCCGTCTTCCTGCCGAACCAGCGATAGCGGTTCCGGGCGACGAAGCGGTAAACGAAGTTGCGAAGCGGGGCGGGGATGACGAGGAGTGTCGCGACGAACGGCCAGGCGCGGCCGAGTCCCGCCAGGATCAGCAGCGCGGCGGTGCTGCTGCGGTAGACCTTTCCTCCCGCGAACAGAATCAGCGACCGCGGGGGCTCGCCGGGGCCCAGGGTCTCGACCCTCGCGGCCGTGAGGATCCGGCGCCCCACGTCGGACTGCAGCGCGGCGAAGCGGAACCGGCCTCTCCGGTCCCGGCGGATGATGAAGCGGACGGCGCCCGCACACAGGTTGCAGACGCCGTCGAAGAGGACGATGGCCCCCCCCGGGCGCACGTCGGCGGGCCCCGCCGCATCGTTCACGGCACGAGGCGGGGTCTCGCCATGTTCTTGAGCAGGAAGAGTCCGTCCCCGGTGCCCGTCACGGCGATCGTACCGCTCTCGAAATAGGGGTAGTTGCTCCACGACGCCCCGCCCTGGTAGGGCGAGGTGTCGAAGAAGCCGATCTCGACCGGGTTCTCGGGGTCCGAGATATCGAGCACGCGGAACCCGGCGGAGTAGTTCGACTGGTACATGAGGTCGCCGACGATGTAGAGGTTGTGGTCGGTGGCTGTCGTCTCGGCGATGTACTCGGTGACGAGAATCGGATCGTCCAGATCCGTCACGTCCCACACCAGCGTGCGCGTCCCTTCCACGAGGCCCTGGGGCTCATCCCCCTCGTCGTTCATGTAGAAGTAGCGATGGTCGTCGGTGAGCCAGCCCTGGTGCGCGTAGGCGACGTTCGGATAGTCGATCGTGGCGAGGCCGACCGGCGCGTCCTTGTCGGAGACATCGGCGATGTTGAACGCGGTCTCGTTCGAGCCGAGGCAGATCTCCTTGCCGACGTGCTCGCTGTCGGGGCCGCGGTAGGTGACGCACTGTGCGTCGTGCACGTAGCCCGTGCCCCGCCGTCCCGTCCCCTCCTGTGCGAAGCAGCCCGCGAAGACGGGTTGGGCCGGGTCCTCGAGATCGATCATGTGCAGGCCGCCGCCGCAGGTTTCGCCGCCCCCGCTGTTCCCGACGGCATAGGCGAAACCGGTCTCCTCGTTGATCACGATGTTGTGGGCCGAGTGGATCCCGTCGTAGAGGAACGTCTCCTCGAACGTCACGGGCTCGGCGCCCACGTCGCGCAGTTGCCTCAGATCGAACACCTGTACGCCGTGCTCCAGCGCGGCGTCGGCGACGATGTACGCGTGGTCGCGGTAGACTTTGATGTCGCGCCAGATCATGTGCCGCGAACCCTCGGTGGCCGGCAGGTCGCCGAGGAAGCGCGGGTGATACGGGTCGCTGACGTCGACGAAGGACGTGCCGTCGGTCCGGCCCACGATCGCGATTTCGCGGCCCGTCTCCGGGTCGGTCCAGCCCCAGATGTCGTTGACGCGTGTGGCGCGGCTGCCGCCGAGATCCTTGATCGGCAGGAAGGCCGTGATGTTCACGTCCCGGCACTCGAACACGGTCGCGTGCCCGTCGGTGCACTCGATTTCCTCGCCCGCGATGGCCGGGAACCCCCGGTGTTCGTTGATGAGCGTCCCGCCCTCCTCCCACGTGCCGGCGGCCGAGCGCTCGTAGACGACGGCGGCGCCCGCCCCCGAATCCATGCCCGTCGCGCCGACGACGAGGTGGTCGCCGGAGAGGATGCCCGCGCCGGCGAATCCGGAGCGCTCGCCCAGGGGAGATCGCAGGAGTATGGACGCATCGCTCCACTGTCCCCCCGTATCGCGCCGGTAGGCGTAGAGCGTGCCGCCTCCCATCGAACTGCCCGGCGCCCCGATGAGCATGTCGTCGCCGTCGAAGCCGATGGAGGATCCGAACTGGGCGTTGGGCTCGGGCAGGAGCGGTCCGAGCCGCGCCTCCAGCGCCCAGCCGTCGTCACCGTGCGAGAAGGCGAACACGGCCCCGCCGCTCTCCCGGAGGCGGGGCGCTCCCACGAGGGCGAAGCCGCCCCGAACCGCGAGCGCGGCGCCGTAGCCACTGCGTTCCTGAAGCGCTGGGGCTTCCAGCGTGCCCGCAGCCATCCACGAGCCGCCGTCGTTCCGCTCGAACGCGTACACGGCGGGCGGCGCGTCGCCTGCATCCTGCGTACCGACAAGCAGCGTGCCGGCATCGAGGGCCAGAGCGGACCCGAAACCCTCGGCCGTCATGCCCTCCGCCGGCCGCAGCGGCTCGCCCGCGGTTGCGGTCCCGTCCGCGGCCAGGGCGTACGGGAACACCGCTGCCCGCCCGTTGTCCCCTCCGGGAGCGGATACGATCGCGACGCCTTCGCCAAGGGCGATGGCGCTTCCGAACGCCCTCGCACCCTCCGGCGCGTCGAGCCGGGCCACCTGTTCCCAGCCGCCCGCTCCGTCCGCGAGGAACAGATAGACCGCTCCGGCCCCGTCCGCTTCGAGCGGCGCCCCGGCCCACAGCCAGTTCCCCTGTACGGCGATCGCCCGCCCGAACCCGTCCGGGACGCGCACCTCGTCGGAGACCGTGACCCGCCCCGTCTCGGCCCAGCCCGAGGCCGTGCGGCCGTAAACCCACACGATTCCGGACATCGTCCCGTTGCCAGCTTCGCCAACCAGCACCTGGTCGCCGCTGACGGCCAGCGGGCCGCCGAACTGCTGCGCAGCAAGAGCCGCGGGACTCGCCAGCGCCAGACCTGCCGCGAAGAAAAGGATGCGCCGATTCATGAGATACCTCTCCCGAAGTTCCGTCCTGTCCCGGATGACAACGCCTCCAAGCTGCATCCCCACCAGCCTGCCACGCCAGCGCCGCGCCGGGACCGATGCTTTCCCTCCCCACATTCTCGCATGTACGTTGAAGATCTGCGCATATCCCGCTTTCGGCCGGAGGTCATCATGTATCGTGCCGCCCGCTTCGTTTCCGCGAGCCTGTTTCTTCTCCTCTTCGTCGGTCTGGCGCCCGTCTCGGCCCAGAACGGCGACGGGATGAAGACCCTCTCCCTCGACATGTACATGGACTGGGAACGGGTCTCGAACCCCCAGATCTCCCCGGACGGTCGCCACGTCGTCTACACGCGCGGCTGGATCGACCAGCTCAACGACCGCTGGGAGTCCACGCTGTACATCATGAACGCCGACGGCACCCGCAAGCGCGAGCTGATCGACGGGTCCGGGGCCATCTGGTCTCCGGACGGCACCCGCATCGCCTACACCGCATCCGGTGACCCGGAGGGCTCGCAGATCTTCGTGCGCTGGATGGACGCGGAGGGGGCGAGGACCCAGGTCACGCGGCTGGAGCACTCCCCCGGCAGCCTGCGCTGGTCGCCGGACGGCACCCACATCGCGTTCACGATGCTGGTGGAGGACGAGGAGAGCTGGCCGATCGACCTGCCGAGCCGTCCGGACGGCGCGAAGTGGACGGAAGGCCCGAAGATCGTCACCCGCATGGACTATCGTCAGGACCGCCGCGGGTACGTCGACCAGGGCCATTCCCACATCTTCGTCGTGCCCGCCGACGGCGGCACGCCGCGGCAGCTCACCGACGGCATGTGGAACCACGGCAATCCCCAGTGGAGTCCGGACGGGAGCGAGATCTACTTCTCCTCTCTGCGGGAGGAGGACTCCGAGTACAACTGGCGCGAGTCCGAGATCTACGCGGTGGACGTCGGCTCGGGCGCGATCCGGCAGATCACGACGCGCCACGGGCCGGACGGCGGCGCCTATCCCTCACCCGACGGCAGCCTCGTCGCCTACTCGGGGCAAGACTGGAACGACGACACGTACCGCAACTCCCACCTCTACGTGATGAACCCCGACGGTTCGGGCGTGCGGCAGATCTCCGGCGACTTCGACCGTGGTCTGCGCGGGAGCCCGCAGCTCATGTGGGCCCCGGACGGGAGCGGGGTCTACTTCAACGTGAACCGTGAAGGCACGCGGCACCTGCACTTCGCATCCGTGGACGGGGGCGTGACGCAGGTCACGACCGGCAACCACCTCCTGAGCCTGAGTTCGTTCACCGAAGACGGGGATGCGGTCGGCACGTTGACCACGCCCCACGGCCCCGGCGACGTGGTGTCGTTCGATCTCGACGACGGCGGCAACCTCATGCCGCTTACGGATGTGAACGCGGATGTGCTGGCGGGGGTCACGCTCGGCGAGGTCGAGGAGATCTGGTACAAGTCTGTGAACGATTGGGACATTCAGGGCTGGATCGTGAAGCCGCCCGACTTCGACCCGTCGAAGAAGTACCCACTCATCCTGTCGATTCACGGCGGGCCGCACGGCATGTACAACACCGGATTCAACTTCGGCTGGCAGGAGCACGCCGCGAACGGCTACGTGGTCGTCTACACCAACCCGCGCGGCAGCTCCGGCTACGGCACCGACTTCGGGAACGCGATCAAGAACGCCTATCCGTCGCAGGACTTCGACGACCTGATGGCGGGTGTCGACGAGGTTATCGGCCGCGGCTACGTGGACGAGGACAACATGTTCGTTTACGGCTGCTCCGGCGGCGGCGTGCTCACCTCATGGGTCGTGGGCCACACCGACCGCTTCCGCGCGGCCTCGGCCAACTGCCCGGTCACGAACTGGCTCTCCTTCGTGGGGACGACGGACGGGCCCGGCTGGTACCGGAACTTCGAGCATTTCCCGTGGGACGACCCCTCGGAGCACCTGCGCCGCTCGCCGCTCATGTATGTGGGCAACGTGACGACGCCGACGATGCTGATGACGGGGGAGATGGACCTGCGGACGCCGATGCCCCAGACGGAGGAGTACTACCAGGCGCTCAAGATGGAGCGTGTGCCGACGGCGATGATCCGCTTCCGCAACGAGTGGCACGGGACGAGCAGCACGCCGTCGAACTTCCTGCGCACGCAGCTCTTCCTGCGCACCTGGTTCGAGCGCTTCGGGACGCACGACGACGGCGACACGCGCGCCGTATCGGACGACGGAGGCTCCTGACCGACGGAGCATCTGGAGCACCCGGCCCCTGCGCCGGGTGCCGGGTTCCGGTGCAGCCTGCGCACGCCCCGCTCGAGCTTCGGTTCGGACGGGGCGTTTCGCGTATTGCAACAGTTCGGACTATCGGCCCGGTCCGAGGAGGACGGCGTTCATGAATAGAAGCTGCGTCGCCTCGCTGTACGCGCGGTAGTTCGGGTCCTCGGCGAAGGCCACGACCTGGCCGCGCCCCACAGGCTGGTGGATGAGGAAGGCCTTGTTCGCCAGTTGCGGACGCGACTCCTCCCACACGATGCCGCTCAGCACGAGGCTATCGAGGTCGGCGTAGCGGCCCACGTTCGTGCCCTCGTCGAGCGTGATGGGACGGAAGACGCGGGAACCCTCGACGAGGACGCCGATCTCCCCATCGGTGCCGGCGGTGAGCCAGTGCTCCGTGTCGAGCAGCGTGCGCAGGATCGCGCCGGGCACCCCCTCCGGAGACTCGTCTTCCGGAGAGATCGCATCGAGGTATTCGATCGGCTGCTCGGGCGTGCCGGGCTCCGGCGGGTCGTCGCCCTCGGCGCGGCCGCCCCGGCGCTCCGGCTCGGTCGCGAGGAGGCCGGCCCGCGAAGCCCAGCGCGAGGACTCGGCCATCGTGACCAGCGTGCCGCCATCGCGCATCCACGCCTGAAGGCGGTCCAGCATCCCGTCGCCCACGACGCCCCCGTAGTTGCCGCTGGGGAAGACGACCACATCGTAGTCCGCCAGCCGCGCGCGGCCGAGGCTGGAGGCGCGCACGGCCGTCGTGCGCTGCCCGTAGCGCCGCTCGAGGACGTAACGGGCCCAGCCCACGGAATAGCCCCGGCCGGGGGCGTCGTACACAAGGAGCACGCGCGGCTCGCGCAGGGCCCGGACGCGTCGGCTGCCGAGCGACATCCCCTCGCGCACGTACGCGTCGTCAATGGGGACGACCTCGGCGCGGTGCCGGGCCGCGATACCGGCCAGGCGACTACGCACGTCCCCGTCGTTCTCGGCCACCCGCACAATCGCCGTGCCGACGCCGTAGCGGCGGCCGTCCAGCGTGAACTCCGCACCCGCGGCACGTACGCGAACGCCCTCCCGCAGCGCTTCGGCCACCGTGGCGGCCCCGTTCGTGCCCCACGGGATCAGGTAGCCGACGAGCGCCTCGGGGAGGGGCGCCGCCGAGGCGTCGCCGGCACCGCCCCGACCGCCGCCGCCAGCACCGCCACCGCTTACCTCGGGGCGCGCCGCGGCCTCCTCGGCGGTCACCGCGGCTCCTCGGGCCCCCGTCGGGGACGTCTCGATCGCCTCCACGTCCCACAGCAGCGGCTGGCTCCACGCCGTCAGGTCGTAGATCTCGTCCGGCTGCCGGTTCGCCCGGCGTTCGATCTGTCGCCGCACGAAGTCCTCCTCCATCGGCACGTGCGCGTCGAGGAGGTTGCGGATGAATCGGTGCGCGGGCTGATCGAGCGGCACGATGAAGCTCGAACCGGCGGGCAGCGTCCGGTCTCCGACCGTCACCGGCCCGGAGGCGCGAAACACCTCCATCCCGTTCTCGACGAGCATGAGGGCGAGCCGCTCCGCCATCCCCGGATCGTGCGCGGAATGGAGCACGATCTCGGCCGGGCCCCGCTCTCCGAGCGCGGTCCCCTCGCGCAGGAAGGCGAGGTAGTCCCGCAGGATCTTGTCCCGGTTCCGGGCAGCCGTGAGAGCGGTCTCGATCGCCGCCGTGAAGTGGTGCAGCACGCCATCGCCGTACGTGAGCAGGTCGTCATTCGACTGCCGAAGCCTGAGTCCCCCGGCGCCCGCCTGTTCGTACGTCATGCCCAGCGCGCCGTGGCCCATGGGCCACATGTCCACGTAGCCGGGATAGAAGAGGTCGTACACGTCCCGGTTGAAGTACGCGAACCCGCGTGCGTCGAAGCGCGCCGCGATCGCCTCCCCGAACAGGTCCATGAGCGCGACCTGCCGCTCGCCGAACCAGGGGTTGGAGGGTGGTGCGGTGGGGGGGAAGAAATAGGTCGCGTCCCCTCCCATCTCGTGCAGGTCCGCCACGATGTGGGGCCGGAATTCGAGGAAGATGTCCACCTTCCCGCGCGTTTCGACCTGGCTCTGGATGAAGAGATCCCGGTTGAGGTCGAACAGGTAGTGGTTCCCGCGGCCGCCCGGCCACGGCGGGTCGTGCTCGGCGGAGACCCGGGCCTCGTCCGGCCAGCGCGCCCCCGCGACCGAGTTCTGGTACACGAAGCGGTTCCGTCCGTCTGGGTTCTCCATGGGATCGATGAGGACGAGCGACTCCGAGAGGATGAGATCGACGTCGGGATCCCCCATCGCCGCGAGCAGATGGTAGGCTTCGGCCATCGCGGCGCCGCTGGAACTGATCTCGTCGCCGTGGATCCCGTGCATGAGCGCGGTGACGACCGGGAGTTCGGCCAGCAACGCCTCGGCCTCCGCAGCCGAAAGGCCTCGCGGGTCGGCGAGGCGCTCGATCCCCGCCTTCACCTCGTCAAGCCGCGCCATGCGCTCCGGCGAGCCGATGACGAGCACGACGAGCGGCCGCCCCTCCCAGCTCTCGGCGTACCGTATGAGATGGGTCCGCTCCGGGGCCGCGTCGGCGAGCGCCTCCATGTAGCGGATCACGTCGTCCGGAGGGGTAACGGCCTCCGTGAAGCCGTGTCCCGCCACCTCTTCGAGCGTCGGGATATCCGGGTCGTAACGAGTACCTGGTGACAGTTCCTGCGCCACGGCGGGCGCCTGAATTAGCGCGGCGAGCGCGAGCGTGGATAGCACGGACACTTCTCCGGGGTTCGAGAAACAAAGCGGACGGCGACTCACTATTGCACCATCCGCGCGGCGTTGCACCATGCAGCGGGGGAGGGCCATCCTCAGACGCGGCCAACCCTGCCCACATGGCCCGCAACCCACGGACCCCCCCGGAGAGGATCCATGAGCGAACCCGCCGCGCGTTCCCGCTCCAGCTTCTGGAGGAGCTTCGGTCCCGGGCTCATCTGGGCCGCGACGTCCATCGGCGTCTCCCATCTCGTGCAATCCACGCGCGCGGGGGCGGAGGCGGGGTTTGCCTTCGTCGGCGTGATCATCTTCGCGCTCATCCTCAAGTATCCCTTCTTCGAGTACGGGGCGCGCTACGCGGCCGCTACGAGGCGGAGCCTGGTCGAGGGCTACCGCGACATCGGCACCTGGGCGCTGTGGCTCTTTCTCGCCATCACCCTCGTGACCGCGATCATCTCGCTCGCGGCGCTCGCGATGTTCATGGCCTTTCTCACGCGCTACGCCTTCGGCGCGGAGTGGCCGCTCGCGGCAACGGCGGCCGTGCTCATGGCCGCCTGCGTCGTGGTGCTCGTCGTGGGACGCTTCCGCGGTCTCGACATCACGATCAAGATCCTGCTCGCGATGCTGGTCCTCTCGACCATCGCGACCGCGGTGGTGGCGGCGCCCCGGGCCGACTTCTCGACGCTGGCCCTGTGGCCGGGCGATGTCGTCGGCACCGTCGTCCCCTTCGCCTTCCTCCTCGCCCTCATCGGGTGGATGCCGTCGCCCGTCGATGTTGCGGTTTGGAGCAGCCTGTGGACGCTGGCCAAGGACAAGACGACGGGCGCGCGGACATCGGTCGCTGATGCGAGACGCGACTTCCTGGTGGGCTTCGTCGGCACCGGGATCCTCGCCCTCATCTTCGTGTCCGTGGGAGCCACCGTCCTCTATCAGGCGGATGTCACGCTCAGCGACGCGGGGGCCGTGTTCTCCACGCAACTCGTCGACATGTACAGCACCACGCTGGGCTCGTGGTCCCGTCCCATCGTGCTCGTGGCGGCGATGGCGACGATCTTCTCGAGCCTGCTGGCGGTCACGGACGGCTTCCCGCGCGCGATCGAGCGCACGCTGGCGAACCTGTCGGGCTATGTCGCGGCCGAGGCGGTGACCCGCGTGGGGCCCGTCTACTGGTGGAGCATGATCACGCTCCCCTTCATCGCCTTCTTCATCATCCTCGGCTTTTCCGGCAGCCTGACCGCGATGGTGGACTTCGCGACGACGGTGGCGTTCCTCACCGCGCCCATCCTCGGCTACTTCAACCTCCGGGCGGTGACGTCGGAGGCGGTGCCGCTGGAGCACCAGCCCGGCCGCGGCATGGTGACGCTGACCTGGGTGGGACTCGTCCTGCTCGGCGGGACCGGCCTCGCCTATCTCTCGTCGCTCGTGCGGTGAGCGCCCACCCGGCCATGGACGGCGCGCAGGGGCCCCGCGGCGAGGTGGTGGGGCGTGTGGCGAGTCTCCACCGATATCCCGTGAAGTCGATGGGGGGAGAACGCCTCGATACGGCTCGGATCACGGCGCGCGGGATGGAGGGAGATCGTGCCGGCGCGCTGGTGGATCGCGAGACCGGACGCGTGGTGAGCGCAAAACGGCCGCGCCTGTGGGGAGCCGTGTACGGCCTCTCCGCGAGCTTCGAACGGGAGAATGGAGGCGGGTCGATCCACGTCCGATTCGAGGACGGGACGACGCTGTCCAGCGCCGGCCGCGAGGGGTTGGAGGCCCGGCTGAGCGCGCTCCTGGGCCGGGAGGTTGCGTTCGCGACGGAGGCGGCCGGGAGCGCGACGTGCGAGTACCACTGGCCGGACATGGACGGACTGGTCCAGGACGGGCGGACCTACCGCGACGAGATCACGGAGTGGGAACTGCCGCCCGGGACCTTCTTCGACAGTTCCGGCCTCCACGCGCTGACGACCGCGAGCCTCGACCATCTGCGGGGGCTCGTTCCGGGGAGCGATTTTCATGTGAGCCGCTTCCGGCCCAACCTCGTGATCGAACCCGTCGACGGGGCGCGCGGCTTTGTCGAGAACGAGTGGGTGGGCGGCAACCTGCGGATCGGCGGGGCGCGCCTGCGGGTGACGAAACCGTGCATGCGCTGCGTCATGGTCACGCTTCCGCTGGGAGATCTGCCGAAGGACCCGCGGGTGCTGCGCGCCGCCTTCGACCACAACGAGGGGAACGTCGGCGTGAAGTGTGAGGTGGACGGGCCGGGCATCGTTCGCGTCGGCGACGAGGTCCGCCTCTAACGCTGGCACGGTCCGCTGAACCGCCGCCGGGGGCGGGAATCTCGGAAGGGAGTCGCCGCTGGAGCATTTCGGCATCGTGAGCCTGATACCGACGGCGGTCGTGCTGGGGGTCGCCGTCTCGACGCGCCGGCCCGTGGAGTCCCTGATCGCCGGGGCGCTGGTCGGGTTCGTGATCCTCGCGCCCCGGGACCCGCTCACCGCGTTCACGGACGGCATGGTCGCGGTCATGCAGAACGAGACGGTGGGCTGGATCATCCTCGTCTGCGCGCTCTTCGGCAGCCTCATCACCCTGCTTGTGCGGGTGGGCGCGGCAGGCCGCTTCGGGGAGGCGGCGTCGGCGCGCATCCGGACGCGCAGCGGCTCGCTGGCCGTGACATGGCTCCTCGGGCTCGCCGTCTTCATCGACGACTACCTCAACGTGCTCGCGGTCAGCTCGTCCGTGAAGCGCTTCACGGACCGGTTTCGCGTGTCGAGGGAGATGCTCGCCTACGTCGTGGACTCGACCGCCGCGCCGGTCTGTATCCTCGTCCCGATTTCGACGTGGGCCGCCTACTTCTCCGGCCTGCTCGAGGACACCGGGTGGGCGGCACCGGGCCGCGGCCTCTCGCTCTACATCGATGCGATTCCGTTCATGCTCTACGCGTGGATCGCGGTGATCCTCGCGCTCCTCGTCGGGACCGGCCTCATCCCGGCGCTCGGGCCGATGCGGAGAGCGGAGCGGCGCGCCCGGGAGACGGGGCAGGTCGTCCCCCCGGGCACGGAAGAGGCAAAGCTCGAGGGCGAGACGGATGCGGCCGCGGCCGAACGCGCGCGCCCGTGGCACTTCGTCGTCCCGATCGCGACGCTCGTGGCCGCCACCTGGGTGCTCGATCTCGACATCCTCAAGGGGGTCGTCGTGGCGCTCGGCGTCACCCTCGCCATCGTCGTGGGCACGAAGCTGCTGCGGGTGCGCGCCGCGCTGGATACCGCCATGGCCGGAGTGCTCACCATGATCGTCCCCCTGGCGACCGTGTTCGGCGGCTTCCTCCTCAAGGAAGTGAACGACGGTCTCGGGCTCACCACCTACCTCATCGAAACCGTGGAACCGCTGATGACCGCCCGGCTGCTCCCGGCGGTGACCTTCCTCACCATGTCGCTGGTCGCGTTCGCCACCGCGTCGTTCTGGGGAATCTTCGCGGTGGCCGTCCCCATCGTGCTGCCGCTTGCGGACTCGGTGGGGGCGGAGATGCCGCTGGTGATCGGCGCCCTCATCTCCGCGAGCGCGTTCGGGAGCCACACCTGCTTCTACGGCGACTCCACCGTGCTGGCGGCGCGGGGCAGTGGCTGCGGCCTCGTCGAGCATGCCGTCACTCAACTCCCCTACGCGCTCCTGGCGGCCGGACTGGCCTCTGTGGGCTTCCTCATTCTCCCTTGATGCCGGGTGGCCGGTAGCCCAGTGTTGAGGAGGCCCATTCGGAGGTTCCGCGAATCCTGAATCAAACGTCGGCGGCACGATTACTTGCCTGGAGTTTCGTTGCGGTGTTCGGACTTGCCGCCGGCGCCGGGGCTCTTTCGGCGCAGCAGCCGGACTGCGGCGAGCGCGCGACCCTGCGGATCGCCGTCCTGAACGACTACGGCGGGGCACCGGTCCGGAACGGGGCGGTCGTCGTGCGGTGGACCGAAGCCGAGCGGGCGAGAAGGCCGCTGCGCGAGGAGGTCCGAGCCGGCGGACGTCTCGTGCTCTGCGCACCGCAGGACGCGGAGCAGGCCACGCTGTGGGCCGAGTGGGGAGACGTCTCGAGCGAGGAGGCCGTCGTCCTCATAGTCGCCGGGATGTCGCACGACATCACGCTCACGCTGCGCCCGGCGGAGATCAGGACCGGACGGCTGGTCGGCGAGGTACTCGATGCCGTGACGGATGATCCGGTGGTGGCCGCCGTGGTGTCCGTTCCCGACCGTTTGCGCGTGGCCGAGACCAACCGCCGGGGGCGTTTCGTCCTGAGCGGCGTTCCCGTCGGCATGCAGGAACTCAACGTGCGGCACCTCGGGTACGCTCCGCTCACCTATGTGGTCGAGGTCTCCTCCGGCCTCACCACGGAGGTGGAGATCGGCATGGTCCCCGATCCGGTGGAGATGGAACCGATCGTGGCGACGGTGATCAGATCGCGCCGGCTCGAGGTCAAGGGCTTCTACGAGCGCAGGCACTGGGGCGAACTCGTCGGTACCGGCACCTACTACACGGCGGAGGACATCGATCGGCGCCGGCCGGTGGAGATCTCGCACATGGTCGCCGACGAGTCGGGCATCCGGCTCCAGTGCAACATCCGGCGTACCGACTGCAGGCTGGTGAACACGAGGCTGTCGTCGGGGGTCACGGGCGCCTGTTCGCTGAACTTCTACGTCGACGGTTTGCCGACGCGGGGGATCCCACTCGACGACGTTGTGAGACCGAGCGAGATCGCGGGTCTGGAGATATACAAGGGACTGGCCTCGGGTCCGGCGGAGTTCCCGCCTTCCCGATGCGGTCTCATCGTGGTGTGGACGAAATGACGTCCAGGAGAAGGCACATTGGAGGTGACGAGATGAAGCGAAGCAGCGCGTGGTACCTCGCCGTTTTTCTGGTCCTGGGGTGTGGTGGAGGATCGGAGACCGGGGAGGCGGAGATGGCGGAGACCGCCGAACCCATGGCCGAAATGGCGGACCCGGGGCTGGCCTGCGTCGTCATGGGCGACGTCGAGGGTCGGCAGAGCCCGCTCCAGGAACTGAGCTTCTCGTACGATGGGGGTGAAGGACTCCTCTGCTACGGCGCCCCCTCGGCCCGCGAGCGCGTCGTCATGGGGGAGCTGGTTCCGTACGGTGAGGTCTGGCGTCTCGGAGCGAACGAGGCGACGGCGCTGCACCTCTCCGCCCCCGCCACCGTGGGGGGCGTCGCGCTCGGCGCCGGCAGCTACTCGCTGTACGCGACGCCCGGCGAGACCGAATGGGAGTTCCACGTCAATTCGGAATACGACCGCTGGGGCATCCCGATCGACGCCGTGGTCCAGAGCACCGAGGTGGGCAGCTTCGCGGCCACGCCCTCGGCGACCGCGGAGATGGTCGAGACGATGACCTTCGAGCAGGTGGACGGCGCCCTCCGCTTCTCATGGGAGAACACACAGGTCGACATCCCCCTCGGCATGTAGTGTCCTGGGCACCCCTGCCTCTGGCGTGCCGGTTCAGCGGTGGCGCCAGAGGCGGGTCTCCAGGTGCCGTTTGATCGCGGGCCATTCGTGGAGGAGGACGGAGTACATCACGTCGTCGCGCACGCTTCCGTCGCGGCGTAGCGAGTGGTTGCGCAGGACGCCGTCCTTTTTGGCGCCGAGCGCCTCGATGGCCCGCTGGGAGCGCAGGTTCATGCCGTCCGTGCGCAGTCCCACGACTCCACATCCCACCGTCTCGAACGCGTGCGTCATGAGCAGGAGCTTGCAGGCCGTGTTGACGTGCGTGCGCTGGTGGCTCGACCCGTACCACGTGTAGCCGATCTCGACACGGTCGACGTGCGGCAGGATGTCGTGGTAGCGCGTGGACCCGATGACGGCGCCCGTGTCGAGGAGCCGGACGACCCACGCCAGCATGTGGCCGGCGGCCTGTCCCTCGAGAGCCGTCTCGATGTAGTCGGTCACCTCGTCCGGCGCGGGGACGAAGGTGAAAAAGAGGTTCCACAATTCCCCGTCCGACGCGGCCTCCGCGAGCGCGTCGGCGTGCTCGACACCGAGCGGCTCGAGGCGAACGCCGTGCCCCTCGAGCGTTACGGGGTGAAGCTCGATCATCGAGGCGCGAGCATCCTGGTGCTGATCCCCTCGCGGTCCACCATCGTCCCCCACAAGTAGACAGCGTCGATCTGACGCGTGTTCGTGATGTCGTCGAGCGGGTTCGCGTCGAGGATGATGAAGTCGGCGCTCTTGCCCGCCGCGATCTCGCCGAGGTCGTCCCAGTTCATCAGCTCGGCGGAGGTCTTCGTCGCCGCCACGATGACGTCGCCCGGCGTCATGCCGGAGCGGACCATGTCCTCCATCTCCTGGTGCGGTGCCCAGGCCGCGTTCCCATCCGTGCCGAAGGAGATCTTGATGCCCGCCTCGGCGAAGCGGGCCAGGTTGCGCGCCTGGATGCCGAACGACTCCTGCGCGGCGGCGTTGTCGACGGACGCTGACTGCATCTCTTCGAGTTGCGCGGCGGGCACGGTGCCGGCCAGCTCAGGTCGAGCGCCACGCCCGGGCCCGGGAGGTTGGGCACGAGGACGACTTCCGGGCGCTCGGCCCAGAGTTTCATGAGTTCGTCATCCGCGTCGAGGTCGCGCACGCCGTGGGCGAAGACGTCTACGCCGGCCCGGAGCAGCCCCTTGGCGTCTTCCAGGTAGAAGACGTGGGCCGTGACCATGAGCCCGTGCTGGTGGGCCTCGTCGATGATCGGGCCATACAGTGCCGGGGAGAGCCTCTCGTACTGCCCGCCGCGGTCGTCGACCCAGATCTTGACGATGTCGACCTGTTGCTCGGCCAGTTCGCGCACCGCCGCCCGCGCCTCCTCCTCCGTCTCGATCCAGAAGGGGACGTCGGAGCGGCCGGGCTCCGGGGTCGTGATCCCGCGGCCCGCCGTCTTCGAGCGGGCGGCGTCAGCCACGGCTTCGCCGCGCATGTCGAGACCGACGGTGCCGCTCTCGGTGCCGAGGCTGACGACGGCCCCCGCCCCGTAGTAGGCCATGTGCTGAAGCTGGGAGATCCTCTCATCGCGCTCGGAGGCGAGGTGGATGTGCGCGTTCACGATCGCGGGCATGACCGTCTTGCCCGAAAGATCCACGCGCTCCGCGCCGTCCGGCACTTCCATCTCGCCGCTCGCTCCGACGCCGGCGAACTGCCCGTTCTCGACGACGAACACGCCGGACTCGATGACCGAACCGTCACCCGTGATCACGCGTGCCCCCTCGTAGGCGACCGCGTCGGTCGCGTCTCCGCCGCCATCCGTCGCGCAGCCGGCCAGAAGAGCGGCGGCGATCGCGAGGGTGGAGAAGCGTGCGGCCGGGATCGATGTGAGCGATTGGGCTCGAAGCATGTCTACCTCCTGTCAGGCTCCCGTGGGACGCATAAGTATAGAGGCGGCATGACTCCCCTGACACGGACGGACGATCCCCACATGAGCCATCACCGCGACGCGCGCTTTCTCGTCGTATCGCTTCTGACCCTCGCCGCGTGTGCCCCCGGCGGCCGTGACACCGCGGGCGACGATGACGGCGTCGTGAGAACCGCGCTGCACGATTTCCGGGTCGAAGAGGTCGCGGACGGCCTCGTGCGCCCGTTCGCCATGGCCTTCACGCCCGAGGGGGACCTCCTCGTGACCGAGCGGCCCGGCCGTCTCCGCATCATCCGCGATGGCGTCCTCCTGCCGGATTCCGTGGAGGGTCTGCCTCCGATCCGGGCGCTGGGCCGCGGCGCCCGCTCCATGGCCGGCTTCGAGCAGGCCGGGCTGCGCGACGCGATCCTGCACCCCGACTTCGAGACGAACCGGCTCCTCTATCTGAGCTACGTGAAGCCGGGGCCCGACTCGCTGGGCACGATCGCGATCGCCCGCGGCCGGTACGACAACGATCGGCTGACGGATGTCGAGGAACTGTTCCACGCGGACGCACCCGGGAACGGGACGGAGCGAAGCTCGATGTGGGGCGGGCGCCTCGTCTTCGACCACGACGGCTACCTGTTCATGACGCTGGGCGACCGGCAGTGGCCCTCGGCCGGTGACCTGGAGGCGCATCCTGCGCAGGACCTGACGAACCACAACGGGAGCACGATCCGGATCCACGATGATGGGCGGGTCCCCGAGGACAATCCGTTCGTGGACGAGGCAGGGATCCACCCCGAGATCTGGACGTGGGGCCACCGCAACGCCCAGGGGATGGCGGTCCATCCCGAGACCGGAGACCTGTGGCAGAACGAACACGGCCCGCAGGGCGGTGACGAACTCAACCTGATCGCGGGCGGCCGCAACTACGGCTGGCCCGTCGTCGGGTACGGCGTGAACTACCGAACGGGCTCGCGCATTCACTCGGGGACCCTCATGGAGGAAATGGAGCCGCCGGAGCACATCTGGGTCCCCTCCATCGGCGTCTCCGGGATGCTCTTCTACACGGGCGACGCCTTCCCTGGGTGGCGCGGCGACATGCTCGTCGGCGGTCTCAGCGGCCGGCAGCTCGCTCGGCTGCGCATGGAAGGCCGCGAGGTGACGCACGAGGAGACGCTCCTGCAGGGGATCGGCCGCATCCGCGACGTCCGCCAGGGCCCGGACGGCTTCATCTACCTCGCCATCGACGGGGAGACCCGGGACGTGGACGGCCCGCCGACCGCCATCGTGAGGCTCGTGCCCGCCGGCCGCCGGTAGCCGATGCGCGTCGGCACGTTTCACACGGCCGCTGTCCTCATGCTGCCACTACTGGCTTGCCGGGATGCTGGCCCAACCGAGCTTCCGCTCCCGATACCGATCGAGACCAGCCCATCGACGGACCGGGAGATCCTCGCTCTTCTCTACGAGAAGACGAACGGTCCGGGTTGGAAGAACAGCCGGCATTGGCTCAGCCACGTGCCACTCCACGCCTGGTATGGGGTCGATGTCGGCGCCGACGGTCGCGTCTCGAGACTCTGGCTCTACAACAACGGTCTGACGGGCCGGATCCCGCCTGAGATCGGTCGCCTTTCCGGGCTCACGGAGTTGCACCTCAGCCAAAATGCGCTGACGGGCCGGATTCCAGCGGAGATCGGAGGGCTCTCGGAACTTCGGAGCCTGCGTCTGGGGTGGAACGAGCTGGCTGGCTCGATCCCCACCGAACTCGGAGACCTTGCGGCCCTTGAACACCTCTGGCTGGAGGGCAACGATCTGACGGGCCGGATTCCAGCGGAGATCGGAGACCTTGCGGCCCTTGAACACCTCTGGCTGGAGGGCAACGACCTGACGGGCCGGATTCCAGCGGAGATCGGAGACCTTGCGGCCCTTGAACACCTCTGGCTGGAGGACAACGACCTGACCGGGCCGATCCCGCCCGAGATCGGCCGCCTCGCCGGGCTCAGAACCTTGCGCTTCGGCGGCAACGATCTGACCGGGCCGATCCCGCCGGAGATCGCCAGCCTCGCGGGCCTCCGGGGCCTGGAGTTGTGGTCCAACGATCTGACGGGCCCCATCCCGCCGAGTCTGGGCAACTTGACCAGCCTCAGGAGCCTCTCTCTTGCACAGAACGACCTCTCGGGCCCGGTCCCGGCGGGATCGGCCCCACCATTCGGTTGTCGTTGACGGAGAAATGCTCCAGGGCCTTCAGTTTGCCCAGTTCGGGCGGCAGTGAACCCGATACCTGATTGCGAGAGAGCGAGAAGAACACGAGCGAGGCCATGTCCCCGAGCTCCCTGGGCAGGGGACCGTCGATTCGGTTGTCCGGAAGGGCCAACTCTTCCAGTCTCTTGAGGTTGCCCAGCGACGCGGGCAGAGGACCCGTCAGCTGGTTCTCGAACAGGGCGAGCACCACCAGCGAATCGAGGTCGCCGATTTCTGGAGGAATCGGTCCGGAAAGGTTGTTCATCGACAAGTACAGGGTATCCACGCTCGCCAGGCCACCGATCTCCGCTGGAATCGGTCCCTCGAACTGGTTGTCGGCAAGGGACAGGTACCCGACCTGGGCAAGCCTGCCGATTTCCGGCGGGATGGGGCCTGTGAGGGCGTTTCCGTGCAGCCATAGGGTCTCGACGCGGGGCAGGTCTCCGATCTCCGGCGGCAGTGGGCCGCTCAGGTTGTTGTCTGAGAGGTATAACTCGGTAACGTGTCCTTCTTTGTCGGCCGTGACGCCGTACCATGTATTGATAGGCGCGTCGGTCAGCCAGTTCTCGTTCCCGTTCCAAACCGGACCGCCCGTAGCATTGTAAAGGGCGACGAGCGCTTTCCGATCAGGGGTCGCCGGAATGCACGGGAGCGGATCGACAGTCCTGTCCCCGATCGATTCGTACCAGGTCTCAAGCCTCGGCGGCAGACACACGTAAGTGGCGCCGACGTAGAAGTTGGTGAGGATGAGCTGGGCGAAGGTCTCCGGAACGGGGCCGGCGAGGTTGTTGCCTGAAATGGTCAGGTATCGAAGGCCTGCCATGTTGCCCATTTCCGGTGGCAGCGGACCCGAGAGTTCGTTGGCGTTGAGATTCAGATCGCGAAGCACCTGGAGTTCACCGATCTCCGGCGGGATTCGGCCGCTGAGTGAATTGCTGCCCAGATCGAGAATGAAGAGTTTGTCGAGCAGGCCCAGCGACCGAGGGATTCTTCCCGTCAGACCGTTGTCGCGCAGCGCCAGGTGAGCCACGCGTCCGTTGTGGTCGGTCTCGACTCCGCCCCACTCCGAGAGCGGCGCGTTGGTGAGCCAGTTCGTGTTGTCTCGCCAGCCGTCCCCGCCTGTGGTGCGATACAGGTGCTCCAGGACATCCCTGTCGCTGGAGATGATCAACACCTCCACTCCGGCCGCTGCGGTGAGCGAGCCCACCGTGGCCGTTATCGTGGTGGAACCCGGTCGAATCGCGGTCACCAGCCCTGTCGGGTCAACGGTAGCTACTGACGCGTTGCGGCTCGCCCACTCCGCCGTCGCTCCCGCCACCTCGTGGCCGTTGGCGTCCGCGACCGCCGCCATGACGGTCGCCGTGTCTCCCACGCCCGCCAGCGTCAGTGACTCCGGGAGCAACGTGAGCGTCACCGGCACCTGCTGGACTGTTACGGCCGCACTCGCGCTCACCGAATCTGCCACCGCCGTAATCGACGTCGTGCCATTCCCCGCCGCAGTGACCAAGCCGCCGGAATCCACCTGCGCCACCGTCGTATCACCGCTCACCCATAGAATCGAGGCGTCGCCCGCCTTCCCGGCTCGATCCACCGCCGTCGCCGTCAACGTCAACGTGTCGCCCAGCGCGGTGAACGACAGTTCCGATGGCTCCAGCAGGATCGAGACCGCCCGGAACTCGACGACGACTGCCGCACTTGCGTCCAGTCCGCCCGCTGTCGCGGTCACCTCGGTCGTGCCAGTAGACACCGCTGTCACGAGACCGGTCGAGTCGACCGTGGCCATCGTGGTGTCCCCGCTTACCCACGACACCTGCACGCTCTCGACGGCGTGCCCATTGGCGTCCGCTATCCGTGGCGCGATGGTCGCGGTGTCTCCCACGCCCTCCAACGTCAGTGAATCCGGTGCCAGTGAGATGGTTGCGGGGGCCTGCTGGACCGTCACAACCGCGCTTCCCGCGGCCACGCCGGCCCGGGCAGTAATCGTGGCGCTGCCGGCGGCGACCGCTGTCACCAGACCATTCGAGTCCGCGGTCACGGCGGCGGGCGCGCTCGAGGACCAGGTCACCGTCGCTGCGGCCATGGGATTGCCGTTCCGGTCCCGTACCTGAGCGGTGAACTGCGCGCTCTCGCCCAGCGCAACCAGGGTGACGGTCGCGGGCGAAACCGTGACAAAACCGGGAACCGGAGTAACGGGGTCCGGAGGAACGGGGTCCGGCGGAGCGGTGGGCTGGTCTCCGGAGCAGCTTCCGACGACCCACAACCCGAGAAAAGCCAGAAAACACCGGCCCCACTCAGGTCCCCGCCGGCCAACATCGCATGGTCGTGCGGACAGGGTGTTGGCAATGATGAGAGGTAGCTCCGCGGCACATTGAGAGAGTTGCTCGGCAATTCGTTAATTAAGAGAACTATCTCTTTGTGTCCACTGCACACATTTATTATTATCTGTCTATTATTGACATTTTTCATTGATTTACCATTAATACGCCTCAGGGCAGCGAGCTGAGGGGGATGCGAGAGCTCGAGGAACTGGGGTGAGACCTTCAGGCCCGCAGGATCGGCTCTCGATGTCGAGCGCCGGCGGCGCCTTAAGATCCCGTCAGCCTGCGGAACCTGAACAAGGCGAGCCACTGGTCGAAGGTGAGGTCGCGGGGTGGCCCGGAAGGATTGAACCTGAGATCTCGACCCAGCCGGTGGATCTGCGTTGACGTGAATTCGGGTCGCAGACACCGCTTGATCGAGCGGCCGTCGCGACCGAAGCAACTCCGGATGAAGCGCCGGTAGTCCGCGGCCTGGAATCGCTCCACGAGCGGCCTGGTTCGACGGGCGAGCCAGAGCGCGACCGCGTCCACTCTCGGAGGGGGATCGAAGTCGGACCGGCGAAAGCGCCGCGTGATCTCGATCTGCCACCACGGCTTGAGCAGCAGCGAGGGCAGAGTCTCCCGGGAACAGGGAGCGCCGGCAAACCGCTCGGCCGCTTCACGCTGGACCACGAGCCAGGCGTCCCGCGGCGGAGAATCGGCCTCGACAAGCCGCCGGACGATGGCGGCCGTCTGGTTGAACGGGATGTTCCCCAGGACCTTGTAGGGGACGTCGGGCAGCCGAAAGCGCAGGAAGTCGGACCTGACGATCGTGACGCGGTCGTCACTTCGGAAGCGCGTGCGAAGCGCCTCGGACAGCGCCCCGTCGAACTCCACCGCGACGACCTCACGGCATCGACGCGCCAGTGCTCGAGTGAGAATGCCGCGGCCCGGCCCGATCTCGACGACCAGATCGCTTCGTTTGATGGGAGCCTGAGCGATCAGGCTAGCCGCAAGCGACCTGCTCCGGAGGAAGTGCTGCGAGAGGTCCGCACGCCTGGGTGTCCGATGCCTGGACACGGCGAACCATCACGAACGTGGACATGAATTCTCCTGCGACGCACGATCCAGACTGAGAAAACCTCGCATGCGACGTTAGACAACAGGCGTCTCACCCGCAAACCGACGCCGGCGCGACGGATCCGTGCCGGAGCCCAAGGGTGCGCCTAATGTTGGCTTGACCGGTCAGGCACTTGGGCAAGCCGTTGTGAAACCCCTCCCAGAAGGCACCTTCGTTGATCCATGACGAGTTGCGCAGTAGGCAGCCCCTGGAGTGCTGTTCGAACCGTCGGGCATATTGTCACCCGAGAGGTGATACGTTACACTTCCCATACAATGATTCGTAGCTTTCGCCACCGAGGCCTCGAGCGTTTGTTCGAGAAGGGAGACCGGAGCCGGATTCCCCCGGACCTGATTGCCAAGGTCGAGCGGATCCTTGCTCGCCTGGACGTGGCGGCCAAGCCCGAGGACATGAACCTGCCAGGCCTTCGGCTCCACCCGCTGAAGGGCGACCGCGCAGGATATTGGGCGGTGAAGGTGTCCGCCAACTGGCGCGTGGTGTTTCGCTTCGACGGGCGCGATGTCAGGGATGTGGGTTTGACCGACTACCATTAGGAGACTCGCGACATGCCGATGAAGAACCCGCCGCATCCGGGCCTGTCCGTGCGCCATGATTGTCTGGAGCCCTTGGGGCTCACTGTGACGGAGGCGGCGCGGAGGCTTGGTGTCAGCCGAAAGCAGCTTTCCGAACTCGTCAACGGCCGTTCGGGCATCTCTCCCGAAATGGCGATCCGCCTGGACAAGGCGTTTGGAGGTGGGGCTGAGACCTGGTATCGCCTTCAGTCGGCCTACGACCTTGCGCAGGCCATGAAGAATGCCGGCCGGATCAACGTGGAGCGGATACCGACTCCCGTTTGAAGGTTGGCGCGCTGGAAGCGCCGGTTCGTGCCATCACGCGGGGGTCCACCAATGGGACGGCTTCAGGCGCTCGCCGCGTCCACTGGTGCGGTCCAGCCAGAGCGCGAGTCGCCTGAGCCGCGTGCCCGCCAGCCATCGCCACACGCGACTCCATCGGTCGCGATAGTCACGGTTGTAGGGACAGACGCGCACGCAGATCGAGCAGTCGGTGTTCTGGTTGGCCCAGAAGCGGAAGCATTTCTCGGCATCCGTGGTCCATTTCCGGATGCCCTGAATGTTCGACCGGTTGTGGACCAGGGTGGACGGTTCGCCGTCGGCGATGGCCCCCGCGGGGCAGCCGGCCGTGCACGCGCGGCAGATGTCGCACGTCTCCTTCACGCCGAATCCGACGGGCCTGTCGTGGGCGAGCGGCATGTCGGTGAAGACCTTGCCTAGCCGGACGCGGGGACCGTACTCGCGGGTGATGAGGAGACCGTGGCGCCCGTACTCGCCCAGCCCGGCCTTGATCGCGAGCGGGATGGCCAGCGCCGAGTCGTTCATGCTGGCCACGGCCTGGTAGCCGAGATTGGTGATGTACTGCGCGATCGCCAGCAGCACGATCGTATCCCGGGAGTAGGTGGCTCCCGTCGCGGTGCCGCTCAGCGCGGAGGGCGCCGTGCTCAACAGTTCCCGGTCCATCGACTGCGCGATCACGATCACGGTTCCGAGATCGGTGGAGATCTCCTGCGGTTTCTCGTGCTCGGTCTCGCGGCTGTAGGCATGCGCGTAGAGCCAGCGCTCGTCGTTGCCGGTGATCCCCACCAGATCGGCGCCCAGCGTCTTCGCGGCCTGCTTGATCTCGCGCGCCATCTCCTCGGGCGACTCCACCGGCAGCGTGCTGCCCGGGCCCTCGCGAACGGTGGTGTACGGATCCAGAAAGCCCTCGCGACGGTCGTCGCCGTCACGCAGTTCGGCGAAGATGTCCGTCACGTGCCATGACGCGTTGCGCAGCGCGTAGTCACGCTGGGTGAAGCCGTCGACGGAACGCCAGGTCAGCTTCGGCGTGCGGTACGTCTCGTAGAACATGTCCGAGCGGTGCGTGCGCACCTCCGGGTCCCAGAACGAGCGGCAGAAGATGTCGTCCTTCTGCGAGAAGCGCCGGAAGTCCTCCCGGATATCGAAGCCGGCTTCCCTGTCCATTCAGAGATCCCGGCAGCCGTATTCGATACCCGTCTTCACGGCCTCGACCAGCTCGTCGATGTCCGCCCGGGTCACGATGAGCGGCGGAGCGATGGTCACGGTGTTGTTCAGGCCGGGGATGCTCCGCGTGGTCCTGCCCACCAGCACGCCCTCCTCGGCGGCCCTCCCCACGACGGCCATCATGACGTCCTCGCTCACGGGCGCCTTCGTCGTCTTGTCCTCCACCAGCTCCACGCCGGCGAACAGACCCTTGCCCCGGACGTCGCCGACGTTGTCGTGGTCGAGCAGCTCCCGCAGGCGATCCTGCAGGTAGGCCCCCATCACGCGACTGTTCTCGATCAGATCCTCTTCCTCGATGATGCGCAGGTTCTCCAGAGCCGCCACAAACCCGACGGTGCAGCCGCCGTAGGTGCTGATGTCCCTGAAGTAGTGGAACTTTTCGTCCGGATCTCCCAGGAACCGGTCGAACACCTCGCTACGCACCGCGGCCGCCGAGATCGGAGCGTAGGAGCTGGCCATGCCCTTGGCCATCGTGACGATGTCCGGCACGAAGTCGTAGTGCTCGAACCCGAACATCGTCCCCGTGCGCCCGAATCCGCACACGACTTCGTCGATGATCAGCAGGACGTCATATCTGTCGCAGATCTCGCGGACGATTGGAAAATATTCCTCGACCGGAGGAATGACCCCCCCGCCCGCTGTGATCGGCTCGAGGATCACGCCCCCCACCGTTTCCGGCCCCTCCTCCTCGATGGCGTCCTCGAGGGCGCGCGCGCATTCGATGTCGCACTCCGGGTAGGTCTTGTCGAAGGGACAGCGATAGCACATCGCGTGCGGGAACCCCGAAAACCCGTCCGGGAACGGCCCGTAGGCCTCCTTGCGCTCCGCCTGGCCGCTGGCAGCCAGGCAGGCGATGGTGGTGCCGTGGTAGTCGCGGTCGCGGTACAGCACCTTCGACTTCCGGTTCCCGTTCAGGTGGGCGATCTGGCGCACCATCTTGAAGGCCTTCTCGTTGGCCTCGGAGCCGCTATTGGCGAAGTAGACGCGGTCCAGGCCGGGCATCCGCTCGGCCAGCGCGCTCGCATACCGGGCGGCCGGGACGGTGCCGACCACCCCCGCGTAATACGGCAGCCGCGTCAGTTGCTCGTAGACCACCCGCGCGATGCTCTCCCGCCCGTGGCCGACGTTTACGCACCAGACGCCGCCCGATGTCCCGTCCAGATACTCCTTGCCGTGGATGTCGCGGACGCGCGCGCCCCGACCCTCCACGAAGACCTGCGGATCCCGGGTCTCGAGAATCCTGTGCTGAAACAGGTGGTGCCAGAGATGCTTCCTGTCCTTCTCAAGGATGTCTTGGACATCGTAGTCCGGCGGCAACGCCTGGGTGTCGGACATCCGGGCTCTCTCTAGCTCAGGCTGAGGTGTGCGTATTTTTCCAGATGACGCGTGGGCATGGCCAGCGCGTCGCGGCGGAAGGGCTCCGCGAGCACGTTGGCGCCTCCCTCGACGACCGCGTTGATGACGCACGGCTGGCCACTCGCCACGGCGTCGCGCACCACGTCCTGGACATCGCGGTAGTCGTCGACCGTGTAGCCCCGTGCGCCCATCGACTCGGCCACCTTCGCGAAATCCGGATTGCTGCGCAGGTTGGTGCCCTACGAAGCGATTGTCGTAGAAGTCGATCTGGTTCTTCTTCTCGGCGCCCCATTCGTGGTTGTTGATGACGATGGCGATGACAGGGATGTCCTCGCGCACCGCCGTCATCACCTCGCTCATGCCGCTGATGCCCCACGCGCCATCCCCTTGAATGGCGAACACGGGAGCTTCCGGATTGCCGATCCTGGCGCCCAGCGCGGCGCCGTACGCGAAGCCGCAGTTCCCCCATGTGAGTGCGGCGAGGTGCTGCCGGGGGCCGTTGAAGCGGAGGTACCCGTTGCTGATCGAACAGGGGTTGCCGATGTCCGTGCTCACTACGGCATCCTCGGGTAGCGCGCGGGTCAGTTCCCGGAGGAAGCGCCGGGGGTGCATGAGGGCGCTGGTGGACGAAGACCAGTTCTCAAGTTCCTCGTCCCAGGCCTGCTTCTCCCGTGCGACGTCGGCGATGCGTACCTCGTTTCGTCCCGGATCCGGCAGCGCGTTTCTCAACTCGTCGAGCAGCTCGACGGCATACTCCTTCACGTCCGCAACCGAAAAGAGCGACGGGATCTTGCTCATGCCCCAATGCCTGGCGTCCCGGTCCACCTGAATGAGCGTGGCGTCTTCGGGCCAGTAGGTCATGTCGTACTGGGGCAGCAGTCCGAAGACCCCGAGCCGGGTCCCGAGAGCCAGCACCACGTCGGCCTTGGCGATGGTGCGCATGGCGGCCTTCGACCCGCAGTAACCGATCGGCCCGCACCCCAGTTCGTGGCTATAGGGGAAGGTGTCGTTGTGCAGGTAGGTATTGACCACCGGCGCGCTCAGATGCTCGGCCAGCGCCACGACGTCCTCCAGGGCTTCCCCCTGGCCGACCCCTCCTCCGGAGACGATGACCGGATAGCGGGCGCCGCTCAGGATCCGGACCGCCTCTTCGATGTCTCCCTTCGGAGGCCGGCCCGGGCCGAGGGCGGGCGTCGCGAAGATCTCCTCCTCGATGTCGCCGTAGAAGTAGTCCCTCGGGATGTTGAGGTGCGTGGGGCCGAGTTCGAGCTTGGCGCGGTAGAAGCAGCGCCGTGCCAGTTCGCCCATGCGCTCCGGACGGTTGACGCGCACCTGGAACACGGTCTGGGCCTCGAACATCGGCATCTGGTCGAGTTCCTGGAAACCTCCGGTGCCGATACCGAGCGACCCCGTTTCCGGGGTGATGGCGACCACGGGGGAGTGCGCCCAGAAGGCGGCCGCGATCGCGGAGACGAAGTTCGCGGCGCCGGGGCCGTTCTGGGCGATGCAGGCTTGGGGCCTTCCCGTAACCCTCGCCAGCCCGTCGGCGGCGTGCGCGGCCGCCTGTTCGTGCGCCACGGAAATGAAGCGAATGCCCGCATCCGGGAACAGGTCCAGGGCGTCCATGAACGCCGATCCCACCAGCCCGAACACTTCCGTCACGCCCTCCGCCACCAGCGTCTCGACCAGCGCTTCGGAGGGAGTCATCGTTCTCTTCGGCATGTCCAGCCTCCAACGGTGCGAGCGGCACGGTTCCGGAAGAAAACCGGGGTCGCCAGTGGCCCCGGCCCGGGCGCATGCAACCCGGAGAAGGTAGTATAGTCCCCATGGCAGGCGTGGTAGGGAGTCGTGAGAAGGTTGAGAAAAGCCGCGGCAGCTTTCGCGTTCACCCTTGGCTTCGCCATCACGGCCTGCGCCCCGGAGCCCAACCCCGGGGCCGACCCTGTCGACACCATCTTCTTCGGCGACAACATCGTCACCATGGATCCGCTGCAGCCCACCGTGGAGGCGGTCGCGGTTCGCGGCGAAACCATTGTGGCGGCGGGCGCGCGGGACGAAGTGATGGCGCTGGAAGGGCCCTCGACCCGGATGGTGGAGCTGGGAGAAAACGCCCTCCTGCCCGGCTTCATCGACGCCCACGGCCACTTCCTGGGTGCGGGCCGCGACCAGACCTCTCTCTTGCTGCACCCGCCGCCGGTGGGCGATGTCGAGAACATCGACGACATCGTGCGCAAGGTGCGGGCGTGGATCGACGAGCACGACATTCCGCCCGGCGAGCCGGTGACGGGGCGCGGCTACGACGACTCCCTGCTCGAGGAGGGCCGGCACCCGACGCGCGAGGATCTCGACCGCGCCTCGACCGAGCACCCCATCGTCCTCACCCATGTGTCCGGGCACCTGACCACGACCAATTCCGCCGCGCTCGCGGCCAGCGACATCACCGCGGACACGCCGGACCCGCCGGGCGGCCATGTGCGCCGCATCGAGGGCTCGATGGAGCCCAACGGCGTGCTGGAGGAAACCGCCAGCGGATTGCTGGCCATCGAGCGTTCACCCGCCCCGTCCCGGGACGAACTCGACGACCTGATCCGCCGCTCCATCGACGTGTACCTGAGCCACGGCACGACCACCATCCAGGACGGCGGGACCGGCCCGGCCCAAGCCGAACGCTTCCGGGCGGCCGCCGACCGGGAGCCCTTCAAGGCGGACATCGCAGCCTTCGTGCGCAACCGCGCCGCGCCCAACGCGGTTCCGGACGTGTCCTACGCGCGCGAGTACCGGAACGGCTTCCGGGTGGCCGGAGTGAAGCTCATGCTGGACGGCTCCCCCCAGGGGCGCACGGCCTGGGTCACGATCCCGTACGAAGAGCGTCCGCCGAACACCCCGCCGGACTACGTGGCGTACGGCGTCATGGACCCCGGCGAGTACAAGGCCCAGGCGGACCAGCTGATCAAGGCGGGCATCCCGATCATCGTCCACGCCAACGGCGACGCGGCCATGGACCTCATGATGGACGGGGTGGACGAGGCCGTCGCGGACATGGATCCCATGCCCGACCACCGCTCCGTCATCATCCACGCACAGCTCATGCGCGCCGACCAGTTGGACCGCGCCGCCGAGCTGAACGTCGTGCCCTCGTTTTTCGCGGCGCACGCCTTTTTCTGGGGCGACTGGCACCGGCGCAGCTTCGGGGAGGAGCGGGGCAACAACATCAGCCCGGTGGGCTGGGCGCTCGAACGGGGGGTGGACTTCACCGTCCACAACGACGCCCCCGTGGTCCCGCCGCACATCATGCGACTGGTCTCGATCACCGTGAACCGCAAGACCCGCAGCGGGCACATCCTCGGCCCGGATCAACGGCCGACGGTGATGCAGGCGCTGCACGCCGTAACGCTCGGCGGCGCCTACCAGTACTTCGAGGAAGACACCAAGGGCTCGATCACGATCGGCAAGCAGGCCGACCTCGTCATCCTGGGCGAGAACCCGCTCACCGCGAATCCGGAGAATCTGGAGTTCATCCCGATCCTGGAGACGTTCTCGCGGGGCAGGTCGGTATTCTCCAGGTAGGCGGGGTCGCGAGTCCCGCATTTGCACGCCGGGGCCCGTCCGCCTGACTTCCCACTCGCGCTGAAGGACGCCATCCATGGGTGTAGACGAGCTCGTCAACAGGATCATGCGGCCCGTCGCCGACGCAGTATCGGAGTTCATCTTCTTCTCCGTGTCGGTCGGTGGGGCCGAGATTCCGCTGATCGTGGCGTGGCTCATCGCCGGGGGCGTGTTCTTCACCCTGTACCTGGGCTTCATCAACGTACGGGGCTTCAAGCACGCGCTCGATCTGGTCAGAGGCCGCTACACGGATCCCTCGCAGCCGGGCGAGGTGACGCCCTTTCAGGCGCTCGCGACCGCCGTCTCGGGTACGGTCGGAATCGGGAACATCGCGGGGGTCGCCGTGGCGATCTCGCTGGGCGGGCCCGGAGCCACGCTCTGGCTGATCATCGCCGGACTTCTCGGCATGAGCACCAAGTTCGCCGAATGCACGCTGGCGGTGAAATATCGCCACACCAACCCGGACGGCTCCGTCAGCGGCGGCCCGATGTACTATCTGCAGCGCGGTCTGGAGCTGCGGAACCTGCCCCGGATCGGTCACGGCCTGGGGATGTTCTACGCCGCCGCCATGGTGCTGGGCTGTCTCGGCATCGGCAACATGTTTCAGTCCAACCAGGCGGCCGCCATCCTGATCGAGGTCACGGGCGCCGAAGGCAGCTTCTTCAGCGACAAGGCCTGGCTGCTGGGTGTCCTCATGGCCGTCGCCGTGGCATTGGTCATCGTCGGCGGCATCAAGAGTATCGCCCGGGTCACCTCCAGACTGGTGCCCTTCATGGCCGTGCTCTACGTGCTGTCGGCGCTGGCCGTCATCGGGATGAACGCCGACCGGCTTCCCGGCGCCATCGTCCAGATCTGGGAAGGCGCGTTCTCGCCGGACAGTATCGGGGGCGGCATGATCGGGGTGATGATCCTCGGGTTCCGGCGGGCCGTGTTCTCCAACGAGGCCGGCCTGGGTTCCGCCGCCATCGCGCACTCGGCGGTGCAGACCGACGAACCCTCCACCGAGGGCTTCGTCAGCTTGCTGGAGCCGTTCATCGACACGGTGGTCATCTGCACGATGACGGCGCTGGTGATCATTATGACGGTCTACGATCCGTCGCTGGCCGACGCCGGCATCACCGGCATCGAGATGACCAAGACCGCCTTCGAGAGCACGCTTTCGTGGTCGCCCGTGCCCCTCTCGGTGGCGGCGGTGCTCTTCGCCTTCTCCACGATGATTTCATGGAGCTATTACGGCCTGAAATCTCTCACGTATCTGACGGGCGAGAATCGAACCGTGGAAGCCGGCTTCAAGCTGTTCTTCTGCGCTTTCGTGGTACTGGGTGCCAGCGTCCAGCTGGGCGCGCTGATCGATCTCTCGGACGCCGTCATCTATGTGGTCGCGATCCCCAACCTTCTCGGCCTGTACCTGCTGGCGCCGGTCCTGAAGCGGGAGATGCACTCCTACCGGGAGCGCCTCGGACGCTACTGATCACTCGGGAGCGCTGGAGCACCAGCCGGGCGACCCTTCGGCCGCCCGGTTGGCGCCGCAGTCGGGGCTCAAGGCGTCAGTCCCGCACCACCCGTACCACGCGTCCCTGCCGGTCGTAGAAGACGGCCGGGCTGATCACCACCTCTTCGTTGATATGGATGGCGGGCCCATCCTCCGTCGCACCTGCCGCGGCGCTGGCGGCCGGCAGGATGTAGGCGTCGGCTTGCCACACGTCGACCGTGTAGCCGATGTCCGCCAAAGATTGAACCGTGATCGCGCTGATCGGGTGCGGGGAGTTCCGGGCCACCCGCGGACTCATCAACTCGGTACCGAACACCGCTTTCCGCCAATGGTAGTCCACAGTGCCATTCGACCAGTAGTTCTCGACCGGGACCCTGCCATCCGGGTAGTTGGCACCCCCCGCGGCAATGAAGGCCGCAGTCGCCCTGGAACCTGTGAAGTGCGTGTCGGCACCTTCGTTGTCCCAGGATGAGTTCCGCAGCAGACCCAGGTCCTCCCAGGAGAAGCCGAACCCCAGAATGTGCCCCAGGCCATGGAGGATCAATCCGTCCCGCTGCGAATCGGGCAACCCTTCTATGTCAAGAAAAATGGCCCCGATCGTGGGCAACTTCGAGGATTCGCGAAATCCGCAGATCCACACCCCGGCACCTTTGGTGGGTCCGGTGAAGTAGTCTTGTACGGAGACCATGACGAGCACGTCGTCCAGCACAGTATCCTGATAGTCGTGCTGAGCGCTCCCACAACTGATTGTGCCCGGTTCCCACTCGATGTCCTCCAAATCGGTGCGATGCACAATTCTGGCCCAGCGGTCCGCCTGGGCGAGGATCGTTTCCGTCAAGTCGCGCGCGCCCTGGTTCACCGTCACGACATCGATCTGGAAACGGTTGGCAGCACCGCCTCCGACCGTCATCGCCGGATACGGACCTGCGTCGGCGTCGGCCCCCGGGACGGCGGCGGTCGAGGACATTTCGGGTGTGACGGGCAGAGTGTCGCAGGACGTGCTGGCGACTGCGAGCAGCACGATGAAGGCGGGTAGAGAGAAGAAGGTAAAGGTGACTTTCCGATAGGTATCCATGATCGCTACCTCTTGTCAACAGAGTCAGATAGAGGTGTTATACACGGATCGGCGAGGGGTGTTTCTCCGGTCGTCAGGATCGCGACTGGACGAGCCCGAATCGGGACTGGATCCCGGTACTATCTGCTGTCGGGGGCTTGGGGAGCGGCGGGACTGGCCGGCTGTCACTTCGTTCCGGGAGCGCCTCGGACGCTACTGACCACCCGGCGAGCTATGCGGCGAACGGATAGGTGAACAGGATCAGGTGCGACAGGTTGACCAGGAAGTGCACCAGAATGCCGGCTTCCACGCGTCCCGTGACGTAGTAGGCGGCGCCGTAGCCGATGCCGGCGAGCGTGGACAGCAGGACGTACGTCGTCCCGCCCGCGATGTGCGCGACGCCGAACGCGACGGCGCACACGAGGAGCGCCGCGAGCCCCGGCGCCGGCACCCTCCCGCGCAGGAAGCTCTCCGCATTCCGCTGCAGAATTCCGCGGAAAATCGTCTCCTCGGAGACGCACGTCAGAAGCAGGTTGGCCGGTACCCACACACCGAGTATCGCCGGCCATTTCGGATCCCAGGCCGTGTACCCCGCCGCCGTCGCCGTCCCCACCGCCACGACCGTCGTGAGAATGGCTAACGTCGCGGTGGCGAGGATCGCGCGCCGCCAGGACGGGTTGCCCTGCGGCTGGACGCACACCGCGTACAGCAGGATGCCCGCGAACCCCTTGTCGTAGTTCCAGTACAGCGTGAAGTCGGCCGAGGAGGCCGACACCAACACGCCGTCCAGGACGAGAACGTTGTGGATCCCCGGTACCTGGTTGATGGCCAAAGCCGCAGTGAGGATCACTACGATGCCCCACGCCAGGGTTCGGATAACACTCGGGGACTCGGACCGCACGGCTGCCAGACAGAGCACGGCGAAGAGCACGAGCACGGCGAGCCCCGCCCACTCGACGATGCCGGCGCCCATTGCGGCCGCGAGGGAGAGGGCCGTGAAGGCCAACGCAAGGAAACGGCGACCTGTCAGCAGCGCGACTCCGAACGCCACCCACAGGAGCAGGTATGGGAGGGCGTACGTGAAGTCGATCGCCATGATCACGGTCAGCCCGACGGCGGCGTGTATCTCCCGTCGATGGCGGTCCAGCCGCCGTCGGCGAACAGAACCGTCCCGGTCACGTAGCTGGCGGCGTCGGAGGCGAGAAAGACCGTCGGGCCGGCCATCTCGGCGGCGCTGCCCCAGCGGTTGAGGATATTGCGCGCGGCGTAGGCGCCGTACCAGTCCGGGTCGTCCTTGATCGGCGCCGTGAGCGGCGTGTCGATGACGCCCGGCGCGACCGCGTTGACGCGCACCCCGCGGGGCCCGAGTTCGGCCGCGGCGGCACGCACCATCTGCACGATCCCGGCCTTGGTGGCAGCGTACATGCTCTGCCCCGGCTCGACCACGACCGACCGGATCGAACTGAAGAGGATGATGGACCCCGATCCCTGCGCGCTCATGATCCGTCCCGCGGACTGGATGACGTGCGCGCCGCCCTTGAGGTTGAGGCCCAGAACGCGGTCGATCTCCTCGTCGGTGTAGTCGAGGAGAGGCTTGCGCACGTTCACTCCCGGGGTGCAGGCCACGACGTCGAGCGACCCGCGCACCGCTGTGATGTCCTTGAACGCGCCGGTGACCGCCGCGCCGTCCAGGATGTCGAGGCGGCCGGAGTCGGCTTCGCCCCCCGCCGCGCGGATCGTTGTCGCGGTGCGGGCCGCGGCGTCCGCATCGATATCGAGGCAGGACACGTACGCTCCCGCCTCCGCACACCCGATCGCGACGGCTTCGCCGATGCCGGAGCCGCTTCCGACGACCGCGGCCGTGCGTCCTTCCAGACTGAACATCTCGGTCATCGTGATTCTCGGGCAGGGTTTCGTGTGGTGTAGGGCGCGACACAATGTAGGGACCGCACCCGCCGGGCAACTCGGCCCGCCTAATGCCCCAGTCCGGAGATCCGCATGCACCGCACTTACCCGCCGACCGGCACGCGCCGGGAGGACCGCATCCTCGCCGAAGTGGAGGCCGCACGCGACGAGATCGTGGCCTTCACGGCGGAGATGATCCGGATCCCGACGGTCAATCCTCCCGGGGAATGCTACCGCGACTGCGCCGAATTGATCGGGCGGCGGCTGGGGACGGCGGGACTCGCGGTCGAGTACGTAGCGGCCGAAGGGCGCCCCGAGCACACCGCCGCATACCCGCGGGTGAACGTGGTGGGGCGGGGGGCGGCCGGTGCGGGACGCCCGCGGCTCCACTTGAACGGCCACTTCGACGTGGTGCCCCCGGGTGACGGGTGGACGGTCGACCCGTTCGCGGGCGTGGTGCGCGAAGGGCGCATCTACGGGAGGGGGGCGTCGGACATGAAGTCCGGGATCGCCGCCGCGGTCTTCGCGCTCGAGGCGTTGCGGCGGGCCGGAGTCGACTTCGAGGGAGCCGTGGACATCAGCGCCACCGTCGACGAGGAGAGCGGCGGCTTCGCGGGGGTAGCGCACCTGTGCGAGGCCGGGATCATCTCCAGCGACGACACCCGGTACGCCATCATCCCCGAGCCGTTCGGTCCCGGCCGCGTGTGCCTGGGGCACCGGGGCGTCTACTGGTTCGACGTCATCGCGCACGGCCACACGGCCCACGGCAGCATGCGCCACCTCGGCCGCAGCGCCATAGATGACATGGGCGCCCTCCTGGAAACCTTCCGAACCCGGCTCGCCCCCGAACTCGCGACCCGTCGCTCCGCCCTGCCGGTCGTGCCGGAACCCTCCCGACGCCCTTCGCTGAACGTCAACGCGATCACCGGCGGCCAGCCCGGCGAAGCGACCCAGTCGCCCTGCGTAGCCGACCGCTGTGTGGCGACGTTCGACCGCCGCTTCATCCCGGAGGAGCCCTTCGACGAGGTCCGCGCCGAAATCGCGCGTCTGGTCGCGTCGGTGCAGGACGCCGACCCGGAACGCCGTTTCACGATCGAGGAACGCATGGTCGTGCACCCGACATCGGCGCCGCCCGGCTCGCCGCTCGTGGCCGCGCTGTCCCGTTCCGTGGAGAGGGTCATCGGCCGCCCCCCGGAACTCGTGGCGAGCCCCGGCACCTACGACCAAAAGCACTTCGCCCGCATAGCCGGCATCGAGCACTGCGTGGCCTACGGCCCCGGCCCCCTCGAGGAGGCTCACCAGCCGGACGAGTCCTGCGCGGTCGACGATCTCGTGGCGAGCACGCAGGTGCTGGCGCTGGTGGCGCTCGAACTGGTGTCGTGCTAGCCGGTCACGAACACCGAGATTACAAACGCGGGAATCAGCAGCAGCGAGTAGAGCACGTACACGCCGACCGACTTCGCTACCGTCAGTACCCAGCCGTTCTCGTAGTAGCGTCGGAGCGCGATCACGAAATAGGGGTACGGAATCAGCAGGCAACCCACGCGGAACCAACTCGCGGGCCCCGAGTCGGGGAGCAGGAGCGCGACCGCGTAGATGAGAAACGTGAAAGTCTGGACATGGATGGCAAAGACCAGGTGCTCCACGTAGAAGCGCTTCTTTCGAAAATGGAAGACGGCGAGGATCACACCAAGGAACGGAAGCAGGCAGAACATCGCGATCGGCATGTTCGCGATCAGACGCCTGGGGACGACCGTGGGATCGTGAGCGATGTCCGATCAGCCCCGACACTCCGACTCGCGCAACCCAGCTTAGCTCCTCGAAGTCCCCTGCCGAGGCTGCGAAGAAGAGGAGCTGCCTCCCGATACCGTCCTCCGGGCGACCGAGAATGTCGTCGGCCTTCCTCTGTTGCTCCGGCGGCAGTGCCACCCTGAAGGCCGCGATGCGCTCCTCCGTCGGGGGCTGGACTACCGTTTCCCGGTCCTCCTCGGTCACGCCCGGCACGACCCCCTCCCCGAACTCCCCCACGAGCGACAGCAGGAGGAAGAACACGAAGCTGGCGAAGATGTAGAGCCTGACCGGCGACACGAAGCTCACCCGGCGATTTCGCGAGAACTCCCTCGTGAGGCTTCCGGGTCTGAAGAAGAGAAGCTTCAGCGTTCGTAAGAGCCTGGAGTCCAACTCAAACATCTCGCGTAGAAACTCGACAACCACGGAGCCCAGCGAACGGGCGTACTCCCTGTCGCTCTGCCCGCACCCGGGACAGAAACTCTCCGGCCGCTCGCGCCCGCAGTTCGGGCATTCGCGCCCCCCGGCGGGCGCTATTCCCTCGTGGCTGGCCTCCGACATCGTTTTCCCTCCTACGCGTTCCGGGCGATCCAATCCGTGGGAGTGAAAGCCCCGGCCCGATCGATCAACTCGCCATCCCACGACACGACCTCGGCCCCCAGCCAATCGGCGAGAGCGGCGTAGAGAGCGTCCCCGGAGCGCAGAAAGCTCCGGGTGCCGACCTCGAGGGCCTGTTGGAGCATCGCCCGGTTCAATGAGTACACGGTGACCAGCGGGGAACCCAGCATCTGGTCAGCCAGGCTCCGGCCGCGCTCGGCATCGCGCAGCCTCCGGGCAAGCGCGCAGGCAATCTCCAACTTCGCCGGCTCCGGGAGAGAAATCGGAAGCTCTCGTTCCACTACCAGGGAGAGGAAGGCCCGGCTCGACTCGGACAATCCATCGGTTGCGTCTGCCGCCGAGACCCACACGCTGGCGTCAATGACCAGCGTCGTCACTCGGCTCCCAACCGGTCCCGGTCGGCGGCCAGCTCTTCCCTCGCCGAACGGCCCCCGGGCGCACGCTTGAGCGCATCGTCGGCCGCATCCAGCCAGGAGCGCAGCCATGCTTTGGGGGCCTCACGGGTCTCCGCGCCTTCGTCCTCGCTCAGCCAGCGCCGATAGAGTCCCGTGGTGACTTCGCGAATGGTCAGGCCCCGCAGGGCGGCCTCCGACTTGACCTGCCGGTACAGGTCATCCGGAATATCGATCGTCGCCTTCATGGTACCATGATACCTGTATTACCGTATGCCCGCCACTCGCTTCTTCTCCTCCTCCAGCACGTCCAGCGCCACGCCTTCCGTAATCCACGCCGGCGCCGGCTCGCCCTTCAGGTAGTGCCCGAACCACTCGAGGATGCGGCGGTGGTAGTCTTTCTGGTTCGCCTCCTCGCGGAAACCGTGGTCCTCCCCTTCGTAGACCAGCAGCACCATCTGCTTCCCGGCGCGGCGGGCGAAGTTGAAGAACTCGGTCCCCTGGTCCCAGTCCACCACGCCGTCCTCGTCGCCGAAGGCCATCAGCAGCGGCGTTTCCATGTTATGCACCTCGTGGATCGGCGAATTCCGGCGGTGCGCCTCCGGGTCCTCCCAGAACGGCACCTCCATGCGCGCCTGCCCGGTCTCCCAGTGGCTCAGCTCGGCGATCCCCGGGTTCCAGTGCAGCTGGCCCATGAAGCTCACGAAGTCGGTGAGCGGCGCGCCCGCCACGGAAGCCGCGAAGGTGTCGGTCCGCGTGGGCAGGAAGGTCGCCTGGTAGCCGCCCCACGAGTGCCCGATCAGGCCCACCGCGTCCGGGTCCGTCACCCCCATCTCGACGGCCTTCGCCACGGCCGCGCGCACGGACTCCAGCGCGCTCACTCCCGGATCCCGCGCCCGGTACACGATGTCGGGCAGTAGAACCGCATACCCGTGCTGGGTCCAGGCCGTGTAGTTGTAGTAGTCCCGCTCGCTGGGGACCTCGAAGAGGTGCATCTGCGGGGAGAGGATCTCGTAGGTGTACACGATCGTGGGGACCGCGCGGCCCTCCTCGTAGTCCGCGGGGAGGAGGAGGACGAACTGAAGGTCGCGGCCCGATTCGCTCACGAAGTCGACCAATTCCGCGCGGCCCCACGCCACCTCGTCGATGAAGGGGTTGATCCCGGTCACCCGGGCGGGGTCGGCGAGGTCGGACCCGGCCACGAAGTAGTCCGGCGGGTCGTCGAAGCGTTCGGCGCGGTACAAGAGCACGTCGGCGCTGTCGGCGCGTTCAAGGGCACCGACGTAGGCGTCCTCCAGGACCAGGGTCTCGGCCGAGTCCCCGTCGCGCGCGCCGGCCCAGCCGCTCGTGAAGCGCGCGTAGCCGCGCTGCTCCGTCTTCTCGTTGTAGAGGGACAGGTAGGGATGCGAGTCGGGGTCGAAACCGGGCTCATCCTCGGCGCCGGCGCCGGCCCCCTCATCAGCGACGCGGGTCATTCGGTGGGTGATGCCGGTCTCTGCCCCGCGCGTCAGCCGCTCGCCGCCCGAGCCATCGGGTGAGACGCGCCAGACATCGTGCTCGTCGTAGAGCAGAACCGCGTTGTCTCCCTCCAGCCACCCGCCGGGACCGAACCCGTGCGGGGGGGTCACGTCGGTGGGTGTGTCGTAGTCCGTGTCGGCGAATTCGGCGGCCAACTCCGACGTCAGATCATGCATCGCGCCCGTGGCGACGTGGAGGCCGTGGTAGGCGGAGCCGTCCCAGGAGAGCAGCCAGTTGCCGCCCGCGCTCGGCCATTCGTAACGCACACGGGTGAGGAGCCTGCGGCGCTCCCCGGTGTCCGTGGCGATGGCCCACACATCGTGGTACGGACGGCCGAACATCGCGCCCCACGGGTAGGGATCGTCGATGTCTTCCAGGGCGTACTCCCAGCCGTGCAGAAGTTGGGCGTTCCCCATGAGATCGGATCCGAGGACGACCACTCGGTCCTCGTCCAGATGCCAGACGGCCAGGAGGGATCGTCTGCCGTCGCGGCCCTCCGAGACCTGCTGCTCCGGGAAAAGGCGCACGTCCCCGGTGTGCCAGATCTGCAGGTCGGGGAGGTCGGGTTCGGAGTCGGCGGCCGGGGCGACCTCACTCTCCGGATCCTCACTCTCCGAGTCGTCGGACGGAGCCGCCCCCGGCTCGTCTTCCGCGCCATCGCCGAGATCTTCGTCCTCTTCCACTTCGATCGGCCGCAGCCCCAGAGAGATCGTGCGGCCATCGTCTGACCAGGCGGGGGCGCGGTGCTGGACCGCCTCGAGCGTGTCCGGGATGCCGTCCGTGCTCGCACCGAGGACCATCGTCTCGACGCGGCGGTCCAGATCGCGCCAGGCCACCACGTCGTAGGCGGTGCCATCGGCAGAAGCGGCATCGCGCGAGCGGAGAGCGGCCAGATCCGCGGCATCATCACGCCAGCTCAGGCTCCGGTAGGCGGAACCGGAAGCGTCGGCGGAACGCAGGGTGCCACCGGCGGCGTCGTACACCTGTACGCCGTTGCCCACATCGGTGCCGGTCGCGATGGCGAGCGCGAGCAGGGATCCGGCCGGACTCCAGGCCATCTCGCTCACGTTGCCGAAGCTGGTCTCCGTTCCCGTGGCGAGCGTGATTATGCGAACGTCGGCGCCCTTGCCCCGGGGTTCGTCCGGCGGGTAGCCACGAAGCGCCAGAAACCTGCCGGAGGCGTCGAAGCTCTGTTCGGAGACCGCGTCGAACTCGCGCGTCTCCCCGGTTTGCAGGTCCATGACAGAGGCCTTCTCACGGACCGGTTCGTCGCTCTCCTCGAGCTGCTCCCGTTCTTCCGGCGGCAGGCCGATGGTCCAGCTCAGCCAGCGGCCGTCAGGGGAGAACCGCGGCACCGATCCCCACGGGAAGACCCGGGCGGAGTCCTCTTCGACCTTGCGTACGCGGAGTTCCGACTCCTCGTCCACCCGGGTGACCCCATACGCGATCCAGTCACCGAAGGGCGAGAACTCCACGTTGCCGAGTCGCTCCCAGCGGCCATAGTCGTTCGGGGTGACGAGGGGGCGGTCCTGGGCGGAAGCCGAGGAGGGGAGAACGAGCGTGAGACCGCCAAGCGCGGCCAGTGCTGCGAGCGTCGGGAAGCGGGATGGGAGGATCCAACTCATCGGGGACTCCTTGAATCGCTGGAATTGACCGCGTGTCCCGCGTTCAGTTCACGAGACGTGTCTGCCTGAGGCTGCTGATCGACTCTATGGGCAAATCGTTCGCCGGGGCCAGTGTCGGCACATCAACGGCCTGGGGGGCCTATGGCTGTAGACGCAGAACGAAGAGACCCTCGTCCCAGCTCGTGGCGACGAGGATGCCGCTCTCGAACCAGGGAAAGATCGACCACGAGCCGTCCCAAGTGTTGTTGTCATGGCCGGCCACGGTATCGAAGAAGCCCCGCTCCACGGGCGTCGCCGGGTTCGAGATGTCGAGGATCCGAACTCCGAATGCGTAGTTGGAGTGATAGATGAAGTTGCCGCGTACGTAGAGGTTGTGGTCGATCGCTCCGGTGGGGCCCAGATGCTCCGTTACGAGGACGGGATCATCGAGATCGGCCAGATCCCACACGAGCAGGCGCGTCCGCGAGACCCGGCCGTTCAGCTCGTCCAGTTCATCGTTCTGGTAGAAGTACCGATGGTCCTCGCTGAGCCACCCTTGATGGACGTAGCCGTAGTCTGCGTAGCCGCCGGTGGAGAGCACCCTCGGGTTCGCCTTGTCAGACACGTCCGACACCACGATCGCGGTCTCGTTGGTGCCCACGCAGATCTCGCGGCCGGCGTACGCCCCGTCCGGCCCGCGATACACGACGCACTGGACATCGTGCGTGTATCCCCTCCCTTGGCGCCCGGTCCCCGGGACGGCGTGGCACCCCGCGAAGCTCGGGCTCGTCGGGTTCGAGAGATTGATCATGTGCAGCCCGCCCCCGCACGTGTCGCCGCCACGGCTGCTTCCGAGGGCGTAGGCGAAACCGGTCTCTTCGTTGATCGCGAGGTTGTGGACCGCGCTTACGCGGGTATACCGGGCGTCAGCAGAGAGTTCGGTGAAGGCCGCCAGCCCGCGCAGCCGCGTCAGGTCGAGAATCTGCATCCCGTGGCCGGCGATGTTATCGGCGACGACGTAGACATGGTCCGCGTACACCTTCATGTCGCGCCATATGCTCGAACCGGTATGGGATGGGAGGAATGCAATCGGCCGCGGCGCGTGAGGCGTGGAGAGGTCGACGATCGAGAGCCCGTCGTCGCGGCCGACCAGGGCGTACTCGACGCCCGTCTGCGGGTCGGTCCATCCCCAGACATCGTTCACGTGGGTCGCCGCCCTCCCCGGCCGCAGGGCGCTGGCGGTCATCCTCGCGACGAGGTCCACACCGTTGCACGGGAACCCGCCCGCCGACCCGCCCTGACAGGCGGTCGTGCGCACCAGGACGGGTGCGGTGGACAGGGTTGGAGGAACCGTGTCCCGTTCGACGGGGCCCGCAAGGCTCTCGCCGCACGCGGTGAGGATCAGAGTCGAAACGAAAGCGGCCGTCGTACGCCTGACGCGCGCGGTTCCGGGATCGGCAAGCATTCATCCACCTCATCTATTCCTTCTACGAGGGAGGAATCGCCTGCCGAACCACCCCTCGGGTCGTCCGGCGCTGTGCTGTTCTCGCTCCCTCGGAATTGTTGATGACTCGTTAGTGGCAGTACCCCGAACACCGCGGGGAGGGTCCTGAAGGAGAGGGCCGGGAGCCGGGCCGCGGGTGTCGGCCGCTATTGCTGCAGGCGCAGGACGAACAGGCCTTCGCTGAAACTGGTGGCGACGAAGATGCCGCTCTCGAACCAGGGGTAGGTCGACCAGGAGCCGAAGCCCTGAGGCTCGGGCACGGTATCCAGGAATCCGCGTTCCACGGGGTTAGTGCGATCCGTGATGTCGATGACCCGGACCCCGAAGTCGTAGTTGGAGTGGTAGATCAGGTCGCCGAGGACATACAGGTTGTGGTCGGTCTCGGTGCCGGGGCCCAGGTGTTGTTTCGCCAGGATCGGGTCATCGAGGTCGGTGAAGTCCCACACGAGCATGCGCGTGCGCGGTGTCAGCCCTGCAGGCTCGTCCCCCTCATCGTTTTGATAGAAGTAGCCCTGGTCCGAGCTGAGCCAGCCCTGATGCACGTAGCCGAAGTCCGCATAGCTGGCGGTCGACAGGGTGATCGGATTCGCCTTGTCGGTCACATCCGAGACGACGATCGCGGTTTCGTTCGAGCCGATGCAGATCTCCTTGCTGGCGTGTTCCGAATCGGGACCCCGGTACACGACGCACTGAACATCGTGGGTGTAGCCCGTGCCCCGGCGTCCGGTACCGTCTACGGCGTGGCAACCCGCGAAACTCGGGTTCTTCGGGTCCGAGAGCTCGATCATGTGCAGGCCGCCCGCACAGGTGTCGCCACCGGAGTTGCTGCCTGTGGCGTACGCGAAGCCGGTCTCCTCGTTGATCGCGAGGTTGTGGACCGCACTCACTCGCGTGTACCGCCCGTCCGCCTCGATCTCCGTGAACTCCGTCAGCCCGCGGAGTCGGGTGAGGTCGAGGATCTGCATGCCGTGGTCCGCAATCGCGTCGGCAACGACGTACACGTGATTTGCATACACCTTCATGTCCCGCCAGAGACTCGACCCGTGAGATGACGCGAGAAACGCGATCGGCCGCGGTTCGACCGGATCGGAGAGATCGACGATCGAGAGTCCGTCCCGGCCTCAGGGCGGCCACCGGCACGCGTGCCACGAGGTCCACTCCCGCGCACGGGAAGGTGCCCGCAAACCCACCGACGCAGGGTGTCGCCTCGGTAGCCAGAGGAGGAGGCGGCGGAGGCGGCGGCGGAGGCGGCGGCGAAGGCGGAGGAGGCGGAGGCTGGACGGGACCGGGCCCCACGGGATTCGGGTCCACCGTAGTCGGGGCGTCACCTCCACACGCGCCGAGGGTCATGGTCATCACGAGGGCGGACACTGCGGGCCCGAGGCGCGTGGAGGTTCGAAGGAAGGTCATCATGCGGCGGCCTGCGCGTCCAGCAGTGAAACAACCACGCCCACCCGGCGCTTCTTCGGGGTTGGCGGAGAATCCATAATCCTCTGTGATATAACTTCTTAGAAGATAGAGATGCCGGGCTCAGCGCACTACCCCGAGCCGCGTGAGGCGGGCTCGCGCTACTGCTGGAAGCGCAGGACGAAGAGGCCCTCGTCCCAGCTCGTCGCGACGAAGATGCCGCTCTCGAACCAGGGGTAGGTCGACCAGGAGCCGTCGAACGACTTGTCGTCACGATCCGGCACGGTGTCGAAGTAGCCCTGCTCCACGGGATTCGCCGGGTCCGAGATGTCGAGGATCCGCACCCCGAACGTGTAGTTGGAGTGGTAGATCAACCCCTCGTGGACATAGAGGTTGTGGTCGATCGCCTCGGTGGGGCCCAGGTGTTCCGCAGCCAGGACGGGGTCGTCGAGATCGGTGAGGTTCCACACCAGCATGCGCGTCCGCGGCACCCGGTTGTTGAGCTCGTCCACTTCATCGTTCTGGTAAAAGTACCGGTGGTCCTCACTGAACCACCCCTGATGGACGTATCCGTAATCGGCGTAGCTTGCCGTGGACAGCGTGGTCGGCTTCGTCTTGTCGGTCATGTCTGACACGGCGATCGCCGTCTCGTTTGAACCGACGCAGATCTCTCGGCCCGCGTGCTCCGCATCGGGTCCCCGATACACGACGCACTGGGTGTCGTGCGTGTAGCCGGTGCCCCGGAATCCGGTCCCCTCCACAGCGTAGCAACCGGCGAATGTCGGGTTCTTCGGATTCGAGAGGTCGATCATGTGCAGACCGCCCCCGCAGCTCTCACCGCCGGAGTTGCTCCCGACCGCGTAAGCGAAGCCGGTCTCTTCGTTGATCGCGATGTTGTGGACCGCGCTCACCTCCTGGTACCGCGCGTCCGCGTCCAGCTCCGTGAACTCCGTCAACCCGCGAAGGCGCGTGAGGTCGAGCACCTGCACCCCGTGCCCGGTGCTCTCCGACACGACGTATACGTGATCCGCGTACACCTTCATGTCGCGCCAATCGCTGTGCGAGGTCGGGGAGCCCATGAAGGCGATGGGGCGCGGTTCGGTGGGGGTCGAGAGATCGACGATCGCGAGTCCGTCGTGACGCCCCACGAGCGCGTATTCCGCTCCGGTCTGTGGGTCCGTCCAACCCCAGATGTCGTTCACGCCCCAGCGTTCGCTGGTCCCGTCGGGGGTTCGCCCCGGGGTCAGACCACGCAGAGTCACCCGCCCCACGAGATCGATGCGATCGCACGGGAAGCCATTGGCCTGACCTCCCTCGCAGGGGACGATCTGCGCCGCGACAGGAGGCGGAGGCTCGGGCTCGACAGGGTCCGGCTCGGTCGGGCCCGGAAAGCCTTCGCCGCATGCGACTGCGAGGACGGCGAGGAAGGGGAAGGCGCGGCGCGCGGACACCTGCATGCGGTGGCGGCTCATCGTTGCTACACCTTTCTGGACTTCAGTGTGTCAGCAGCAGTCGAGGACCCAGCAGCCGGCTCGGGTCCGCATCCGGCTTCGGAGTGAACTTGTTGATCCAACCGCCGCTGTAGGACGCAATATACAGGTTGCCGTCCTCGTCCATATCCAACTGGTGAGGCAGGGAGAGGCCGCCCGGCCATGTCCCCCGCCCGATGGCGCCCGCCGCGCCGTAGGCACCCCAGTAATCCTGGAGGACGCCACCCCGATCGTACTTCAATACACGATTCAGCGTCGCGTCCAGGACCCACACCGCGCCGTGCTCGTCCAGCCAGATGTTCACCGGGTCGAAGATGTTCGGCCACTCCTCTATGAACTCGCCGTCATGCGTGAACAGCTGGAGGCGCTCGTTCTGGCGGTCGGCCACGTAGACCCGGCCCTCATCCACGGCCAGGCCGTGCAGGAGATCGAACTCCCCCGGGCCGGTGCCGAGCCCTCCCCACTGCATGATGAACTCCCCGTCCTCGGAATACTTGATGATGCGCGAGTTCCAGTACCCGTCAGCGAGAAGGAAGCTCCCGTCCGGCAAGAACGCCAGTTTCGATGGCCAGCCGTAAGTGTAGGGGCCCCAGTCGGATCGCGCGCGGGCGGCTTCGCGGGTCTTCGGGTGATCGCGTTCGCCCCGGCGCATGACGATCTCGCTGCCGTCGTTCGTGAACTTGACGACCTGCATGTGCCCTTCCCCACCGCCGCTGTCGATCACCCACACGTGCCGGTCGGGGTCGTAGGGGCTGATATAGACCTGGTGCGGGAGGGTGAAGATCGAGTCCCACTGCGCCCACTGTTCGACGATCTCGCCGTTCCCGTTTGCGACGACGACGTAGTTCGTGCGCCGCAGCCGGCCCTCGCGGGGGGCCGAGCGGTCGGCGGGCCAGTCGCCGCGCGTGACGACGATGATGCGGTCCGTGTGGTCCACCGCCACGCCGGCCACCTGTCCCCAGCCCCACTCGTCGTCGTGGTCGGGCGCGGGCTTCCACCAGCCCGGCACGGGATTGTACGGCCCGGTGCGGTCGTCTCCCCCCTTCACGACAGCGCCGGTCGCTGGGTGCGCGGAGCGGCCCTCGCCGCCGCACGCCCAAGAGACTGCGACGACGGCCGCCACGGCCCCGATGGCGAGCAAGTGCCTTGGCAGGCACGTCCTCTTCTCTCCTCTGGAAGTCATTTCTGCCCGCCTCGCGTTCCGCCGACCCTCTGCATCAGCCGCTCGCCCACCGCCCTCACTCGCCCACCGAACGTCCTGGATCGTCCGCCCGTTCGTTCGGGTTCACCCGTCTCTCGAACCTCGCCCCCTATGGGCCCGCTAAGCCGGGCACGGGAATCCTCCGCACACTCCCAGCAGAGGAACGGACTGGACCTTGGAAAGCGCGCGACGTCCCCGCACCTGCGGCACAATCCTTCAGGACGCATCGATCCCTCAGCCACGTCTTGCCTCCGCCGCTGTCTAGTTACGCCGTCCGGGCCGCTCGTAACGCCCGGCAGCGGCATTACCAGTGCCGTTGCCGTTCCCCTCTCCGGCGTCCGTCGCGGCTGGCGCCCACGGGTCGTTGATGCCGGCGCCGGGGCAGGAGTCGCCGGTATCCAGGAAATGTGTGTGCAGACACTCGAGTGTCGCCCCGAGACTCGTCAGCAGTTCGACCGTCTCCGGGTAGGGAACCCGAGTGAAGAAGCCGGCCCGGCCGCCACGCGCCATGTCGGCGGTGGACTGCCCCAGGCGGGTGATCGCGGCGATGTCCCCGCCCTGCGACACGAGGTATTCGATGAGTTCGTTGTCGCCCCGCGAGGCGGCGTAGTGCATGGGCGTATAGAGCCACGAGTCCCGGTGGTTCACGTCCGCGCCCAGTTCCTCGATGAGGTACTTCATCGCGGGGATGAACTGGTTGGGCCGGTTGCGGACGCTGAACGCGCCCAGGCCCAGGTAACCTCCGCCCGCCGCGGCGTGGATGGGCCAGGCGTTCGGAGCGCCCTCCGGGATCCAGGGCAGCGCGGAGTCCTCCTGTTGCCGACCGTCCTGCTGCCGGCGTTCACGCATCCCGACTTCGGGCCAGCGCGTGGGGATGTGGGGATCCGCGCCGTGCGCGACGAGGAGCTTCATCGCCTCGAGGTCCTGGGCGAAGGCCGCCCTCCAGAAGGGCGTCGCCCCGGTAAGATCGATCCCCATCTTCGTGAGACCGTACTCCCAGTACCACAGGTGCGTGTTGAGGCGCGGGTTGGGATCGGCCCCGGCCTCGAGCAGCGCGCGGAGCACCTCCATGTGCCCGGCGTCCTGCAGGTCCTGGGCGCGCGGCTGCGGATAATTCGACTTCGGGGCCCATTGGGTCTGGAGGACCGCAAAGAGCGGCGTCGCCCCGTCCGTCGAGGCGGCGAGGTCGGGCTCGGCCCCTCGTTCGATGAGGGCGAGCGCAAGGTCGAACTGGCCGTTGAGCGCCGCCATGAGCAGCGGGCTCGTGGCGTCCGCGCTCACCTGATCGATGTACGCGCCGCCGTCGAGGAGGGCCGTGGCCGCTTCGATGTTGCCCTCGCGGGCCGCGTGCAGCAGCGGGGTCATCCCGCCGGTCCGGCCGACGAGCACCTCGCGGTACGGGGGCCGGATGAGATCGGGGCCGCCCGGGTAGTCGGGCCCCACGCGGCCGAGCGAGTGCGCGTCGACAGGGCCGACATCGAAGCCGGAGCGGAGGAACTCGCGCTGGGCGCGGATCGACGCCTGTACGTGGGCCGGGGTCGGCTCGCCCGGCCATTCGGCGTCGGGATCCACCTCGGGTCCGTACGGTCCGAGCGTTTCGGCCGGCGCGCCGATCATGTCCCGCATGCGGCGGTTGGCCTCCCGGTCCAGCGCCAGACTGGGCAGGACGTCGACCACGGTGGTCGTGATGCCGGGGTCGGCGCCGGCCTCGAGCAGCGCGGCCACGGCAGCCGGCCGGTTCGCGGCGGCGGCGAACATCAGCGGTGTCTGCCCCGCCGACCCCTCCCGGGCGTTCGGATCCGCGCCGTGGTCGAGCAGCGCGGCCACGGCCGACCGGCCGTCCACGGCGGCAGCGGCGAGGTGCAGCGCGGTCACGCCGCTGTTCGTCGTCGCGGCGTCCGGGTCGGCCCCGGCTCCGAGCAGGAGCGCGACGACGGGACCGTGCCCACCCCGAGCGGCCACGTGGAGCGGCGTATAGCGGCCGATCCGCGTCCCGGCGTCGACCGCCGCGCCCGCATCGATCAGCACCCCGGCCACACCGGGATGCCCGCGTTCGGCGGCAAAGTGCAGGGCAGTCATCCCATCGCCCCGCGCCGCATTCACCTCCGCGCCCTCCCCCACGAGCGCGCGCACGACTTCCACGTCCCCGCCGCGCGCCGCCTCGAGCAGCCGGGCGTGGGAGGAGGACGCCCCCTCCTGCGCGGCCAAACCCGCCGGGAGGAGGACCGCAACCGGGAGCGCGAGCGCAAGAACCCCCAGGGCGCACCTCACGCGCCGCCTCATCTCGCGCCGCTCCCGCCCGAGGCCGCCTCGCCCGTGAAGTCGAGCGGGAACAGCCCGTCGCTGTCGCCGAAGGTGGCCATCTCGGGGTGTCCGATCTTCCGCATCAGGCTCACGAACGCGTTCGCCATCGGCGTCCCGTCGGGGGCCCGCAGGTGGACCCCGCCATCGAGCGCCCCGTTCGCCCCGCCCATGATCAGCAGCGGCGCGCGCCGGTGGTTGTGGAGGTTTCCGTCCGCCATCGGCGAGCCCCACACGATCGCCGTCTTGTCGAGCAGCGAGGCGTCGCCCTCCACCGTGTCGCGCAGCTTCTCCAGGAAGTGCGCGACCTGGCCCAGCCGGTACGTATTGATCTTGTTGAAGTCCATGATGTCCTCGGGGACGTTCCCGTGGTGCGAGGCCCCGTGGACGGACTTCGTCGTCCCGCTCCCCGGGAAGGTCCGGTTGGACTGATCGAAGCCGGTCTTGAAGGTGATGACGCGCGTGAGGTCGGTCTGGAGCGCGAGCAGCTGCAGGTCGAACATGAGCTGCATGTGCTCCTCGAAGGAGTCGGGGACCCCGGAGGGCGCCTCCGGCATCTCTCGTTCCTCGCCGCTCATGTTGCGCGCCTCGACGAGCTGGATCCGCCGCTCGATCTCCCGGATGTGCTCCACGTACTGGTCCAGCGCGACGCGGTCCGCCGCGCCCAGCGTCCTCCTGAGCCGAACGACCTCGGTGGCAATCCAGTCGATCATGCTGCGGTCCGTGCGGCGTCGCGCCGCCCGGTCTTCGGCCGTGTCCCCGGCGCCGAACAGGCGCTCGAACACGACGCGCGGCTCCCGGATGGCCGGCAGCGGCTGGTTGGGCGAGGCCCACGCGAGTGACGTCGTGTACGCGCAGTGGTAGTTGTACGCGCAGCCCCCGCCGCGATCGATCCCCTCGATGCAGAGTTCGAGCGACGGGAGCACCGTCTCCCGCCCGAAGCGCTGCGCGTGCAGCTGGTCGAGCGAGGTGCCGAGGAAGATGTCGGACCCCTGCGTCTGCTTCGGGTGCGCCTGGGTGAGGAACACCGCCGTCGACCGGTCGTGGTCGCCGCCGATCTCCTCCGCCCGGAAGGCCTCCGCCGAGCGGCAGTCCGTGTTGCTCACGATCGTCATGTACTCGCGGAATGCCTCCAGCGGCTTGAGCTGACTGTCGGCCACCAGCTCGAAATCGCGCCCGGTCGTCGCCGGCGCGAACAGGTGACGGGCGTCGCCCCAGTCGCTCGAACCCGCCGCTCCCATCGACTCCTCGATGCACACGAGCCGCGTGAATTCCGCCGCCTTCATCGGGTCGGCCCACAGCCGCCCGGCGGGGACCATCGCGTCGAGCAGGGGCAGCGCCACGCTGGCGCCGGCCCCACGCAGGAAGGTGCGGCGCGAGAGGTGTGTGCCGGTGATGAAGTTCATGAGCCCACTCCACTTCTGGTTCGGTCTCTTTGCCCGGGTCCGTCTGCGCTCTCATCCTCATCCAACGGCTGGCGCCGGACGTGCCATCCGGAAGGGGTCGCTGTTCACGACGCCGAGGATGAACGAGGACATTCGGTAATCGTTGGCTTCCGCCTCGCGCGCGATGGCCCGGACACCGGGCTGGTCGAAGTACTCCGCGCGGCGTCCGATCGCGTATGCGAGCAGGTGCGCCGTGAAGTTCCGGACGAGCGGGATCGGCCGCTTCATGAGCAGGTCGACGAGTTCCGCGGGCGTGCTCACGTCGGTCCCGTCGTAGAAGGTCCCCCGCGTGTCGAGCGCGACGCCGTTCTCGCGGACCCGTACGCGACCCGTCACATCGTAATTGTCGAGCGCGAGCCCGATCGGGTCCATGAACCGGTGGCACGAACGGCACGTCGGGTTGGCCGCGTGCATCTCCAGCCGTTCGCGCGTCGTGAGCAGCCGCCCGCCCCGCGCGGATTCCGTGTCGTCGAAGGCCGGGATGTTGGGCGGCGGGGGCGGAGGCGGCGTGCCCATCAGCACCTCCATCACCCACTTCCCGCGCAGGACCGGCGACGTGCGCGCGGACATCGACGTGAGCAGCAGCACGCTCCCGTGGCCCAGCACCCCGCGCCGGCTGTCGTCCGGGTAGCTCACCCGCCGGAACTCCGGTCCCGACACCCCCGGAATCCCGTAGTGGCCGGCAAGGCGCTCGTTCAGGAAGGTGTAGTCCGCCGTGAACAGTTCGAGCAGGCTCCGGTCCTCGCGCACGAGATGATCGAAGAAGAGCTGCGTCTCCCGGACCAGATCCTCGCGGAGCTGGCCGGTGAAGTCCGGATAGAGGTAGGGCTCCGGCTGGTTGTCCTCCGCGTCCTGGAGTCTGAGCCACTGCGAGGCGAAGCGCGTCGAGAGCGCCTCCGCGCGCGGGTCCGCCAGCATCCGGTGCACCTGCGCCTCGAGGACCGCCGGATCCGAGAGCCCTCCCTCCGCGGCCAGCGTCAGCAGTTCGTCATCAGGGCTCGCGGCCCAAAGGAAAAACGAGAGGCGCGAGGCGAGGTCCACATCCGCGATCGGGTAGCTTTCGCCGGGCGCGACTGCGGGCGGCGCCTGCTCGAGACGGAAGATGAAGGACGGGTTCGCGAGGATCGCCTGCAGCGCGGTCCGGACTCCGATCTCGAATCCGTCCTCCGCCGCGGCGCCATCGTAGAAGGCCATCGGCCCCGCGAGATCGTCCTCCGTCACCGGCCGCCGGTACGCCTCGCGCGCGAGCCGGGTCACGATCGACTCCGCGCAGGCCCGCGCTTCGGGCGCCGACGCCCCGGACGCCCCCGTCCCGGACGCCTCGCTCCGCCCCGGATGGCAGTGGAAGACCTTCTGCCGGCTCGCTGTCTCGGAGACGCCCGTGCTGCGCCGCGGGCCCGTGATCATCAGGTCACTCAAGTGCGGCAGGGCCGTGATCCCGTAGTTCGCCCACGCCTGGGAGTCCTCGCCACCGACGAAGGACCAGCCGGGCGTCTTCAGGCGGTCCTCATAGGGCCCCTCGATCGTGCGCACGAAGGCCGCCGCGACCTGTCGCTGGCCGGCGCGCACGAAGATGGGTTCGGTACGGATCGGCACCGTCGAGCGGCCGCCGTGCTCGAGGCCGAGGAGTGCGACCCCTTCCCCGTCGATCGAGATGTCGACGTCCTGGAAGCCGGTCCCCTGCCCGAAGAGGGTCTCGACCGAGACCACGTACTCTCCGTCCACCGGGAAGTCGTGGGTCACGACCATGCCGCCGCGCGTCCCGTACGGGGTGCCTTCGATGTGATCCCATGCGTGCTGCGAGACGTCGATCGGGTTCGTGTACTTGGCGGTTTTCGACAGGGCGGCCGGGTTGCCGACGGCGATCCGGCTCACCTCCGTGGCGGCCCTCAGGTACGCCTCGAGGAGGGTAGTGGAGAGGCCCTGCGCGTCGGACATGTTGTCGAAGGCGCCGAGGTAGGTGTCCGCCGGGAGCCAGCGGCTGGCGTCGATCTCGAGATCCAGGAGATCCCGGATCACGCGCTCGTACTCGGCCCGGTTCAGCCGCTGGAAGCGCCGCGAGCCGGGGTTCCGATCCAACGCGGCGTCGCGGTCGACCACCATCTCAAGCGTCTCGACGAGGGCCAGCAGCGTGTCCGGCGACGGCCGGCGCTGGCCGGGCGGCGGCATCATCCCGGCCCGCAGCTTCCGTATCATCTTCTCCGCGGTCGGCGCCCTTTCGTGCGCCGCATCGACGTCGAACTCCTCCAGGATGAGGTTCCCGCGCAGCAGCCGGTCATTGTGGCAGCGGGCGCAGTAGCGCTGCACCACAGCGGTCAGATCCGCCGTGTCGGCGAGAGCAGCCACGTCGTACTCCGGGAGGGGTGCCGTGGGTGCCGGACCGGGCGCACGGTCCCCCGCGGGCTGCCCCATGAGGGCGAACCACAACCATAGAACCGCACTCGCACCGAATGTCTTCACACTCCCGCCCTTCACCACCGACGGATCACAGGGCCCCGCAACCGTTCAACTTAGGAAACGCGATCACCACGGGCCACGGCAGTATCGACACCGTAGCGGGTGGTGGAGCTCGCTAAGGGTGGCCTACCGCCTCCACTGTTCCGCCGCCGGGAGACCTCGGGAGATCAAAACCTCGAGGTTGGCCACGTCGGGGAGAAAGGACGCGATGGAGATCGGATCCGCTGCGGCTCCGGCGAGCGTTGCGAGGCCACTACCGGGACTCGTGAGGTCACGCAGGATCCCGCGCACCCGGCCCGTCCGCGGATCTCGAAGGAGAGCCGCCGGGGGACCACTCGCATGCCTCAGCGTCGCCGTTCCTCCGGGCCCGACCAGCACCACCGTCGCCAGCCTGTCCGCCCACGTCGGCGATGCGGGCAGGGCGAAGGCGAATCCCGACTCCCCGTCACCGTCCGCGATCTCCTGCATATCGAACCGGAGCAGGAACAACTCCTCTCCCTCGGCAGTTCTGCCCGTGAGCGTGTAGGGGCCCGCAGGTCCGAGAAGAGTCGGGGGAGCGTCGACGACGAAGGCCGGCTCCAGGAACGGCACACCCTCCCCGTCGATGCCACCCCATAGCAGGATGCTCGGCGCGTAGCCGGCCGTCGTCGCCGTTGCGGATCCCAGTCCCTCCCCGCGGAGGCGGTGGTCGAACGCCTTGGTGAAGCTGTATTCGCTGATCCACTTTGGGCCGCAATAGGACATCAGGTCGGACGTCTCCGGAGAAACGAGTGAGTTGTCAGTTGGGTTGTAGCCCCACGCGCCGATCGTTCCATCCCTGGTCGGGAAACCGGGGTCCGGCCTGCTCGCGCTACCGCAGGGAGCATGCTCGAGGCTCATGTTGTGGCCGAGTTCATGCGCGATCGTAATGGAGCGGACACGAGAGAAGCTGGCCCAACCGGCGATCCGCGCCGCACCCGCAGAGCCCAGATCTTCCACGAGATACTGGGGCAGCCCGCCCATGTAGTAGCCCGTTCCGCCCTCCAATACGCGAATGGCCTCGATCTCCGAGATCAACTCGACGCCGGTTCGCGCCGAGGTGTACACGATGTCGTGCAGAGCAACGTCGAAGCCGGCGACGGGCAACCACTGTCGTACGCGCCGGAACAGGGTGTCGGCTTCCGTCAGGTCCCGGACGCGGTTCAGGAACTCTGCGGACCTCCGTCCGGAGCGGACGACGGGCAGGTACGTCAGGTGCAGCGCGGGCACCGCTCTCACGTCGATGGCGTGCCGGCCCGCTGCCGGGATCCGCTTCGTGATGCCGGGCTCCGGGCCAAGTGTATCTTCCGGGTCGATTTCGACGACGAGTTCCAGACCGGGCTGAACGACTTCGGCCGGGATCGCGACGTTCGCCGATGCTTCAAGTCGACCTTCATCCAGCCGGGACGGAATCGTGCCCGGGGAGCGCGGGATGTCGACGGTGTGGACTTCGGCCCCCTCCAGGTAGAACCGCGCACGCACGGGCGGAAAACCGATGGCTTCCCCATCCGGAGCGATGAGGAACACGCGAAGCAGGGCCGGCACATTCGCCACCAGGGGAACCGGGAACTCGAAGGACTGCACCGCCTGGGTGAGATAAACGGACAGAGTATCGTTCCCGCAGCGACGCACGCGCGGGTTCTGCAGCCTGCCGAGCCACGCGAGAAAATCCGGGTCCGCGGGGGCGCACAGCGCGGTCCCGCCGGCGTTGAGCGTCGTGAGTCTCCAGAGGTCCTTGAAGCCTGCCGGGAGCAGGCCCGACAGCTGCGGGTTGCCGTTCACGGCCAGTTCCCTCAGTAAGATGAGGCGGGCCAGTTCCGCCGGAACTTGGCGACATGACTTCGCTCAAGGATCTCCTTCTGCCGAGGAACGACTTCTCCGGCACCATTCCACCCGAGCTCGGCAGCCTTGCCAACCTGGAGGTCCTCTGGCTCTTCCTGAACGACCTCACCGGCGAAATCCCCGCCCAACTCGGCAACCTGACGAGGTTGGAAGTCCTCTCTATCGGCGACAACCCGCTGTCCGGGCGCATACCGCCTGAGCTTGGTGGGCTTCCTGCCTTGCGGGACCTTGATCTCGGAAGGACCAACCTCAGCGGCCCCATCCCGCCCGAGCTCGGCCAACTCCCCTCGTTGACCTTTCTGGGCCTGTGTGCGAACAACCTGTCGGGACCGGTACCGGCCGAACTTGGCGACATCCGGACTCTGGAACGCCTGAGTCTATGCCACAATCCGGAGCTCAGCGGACTATTGCCCCGCAGCCTCATGAACCTCGAATTCCTCTCGGAGTTCCTGTTCTATGGGACGAAGACCTGCGCACAGATCGACGGCCAGTTCCAGGAATGGCTCGTCGAGGTTGGGGCGGAAGGCGACGAGTGTGATCCCGCCGAAGTCGAACGACGCGCGCTCGGAGAGTTTTTCACCAACACCGGTGGCGATGCGTGGGCCACGAGCACGGAGTGGAACAGCGACGCACCGCTCAACGACTGGCACGGCGTAACCACCACGGATGGGCGTGTGCACGAACTCGCACTTCCGGCCAATGGCCTGCGGGGGCCGCTGGCGCCGGAGATCGGGAACCTGACCGAGCTCAGGGTGTTGAACCTCGCTGACAACAGCCTGTCCGGCGGTTTCCCGATCGTGATCAGCTCCATGGCCGAGCTGGACACCCTAAGCGTGAGCGGCAACCGGGAGATGGAGGGACGGCTTCCCTTCCAGTTGACCGAGCTAGAGGGTCTTGAGGCCCTCACGTTCGCGAATACCGGCATGTGCGCGTCTCCGGCCGAGACCTTCCAGCGCTGGCTCGGCGGGCTGAGCGTGGTGGACGGGGCGACCTGTGGGAATCCGGAGAGTGTCACGCTGACGATGCCGGTCGTGTATCTCACGCAGGCCATCCAGCGCCCGGAGGGCGATGTACCGCTCATCGCGGGCCGCGACGCGCTGTTGCGTGTGTTCCTGACGGCCGACGAGTCGCAGGCCTTCTTCGAGCCCGAGGTGGTTGCAACGTTCTCTCGCGGCGGGCGGGAAGTTCACCGCGTGGTGATGCGGCGCGACGGCGACCTGCTGGCGACGTTCGCCGACGAAGGGCATCTACGCAATTCGTACAACGCCGTGATTCCGGGTACGCACATCGTGCCGGGCACCGAGTTGGTCGTACAAGCGGATCCCGCAGGAACAGTGCCGCTCGCCCCAGGCAGCCAGCCACGGTTCCCGGCCTCCGGTGCGCGGCCGCTGAATGTGATCTACGCGCCTCCGATGGAGCTGACGGTGGTTCCCGTCGTGGAAGCGGAGGAGCCGGACTTATCCATCTACGAGTGGACCGACAACATCGGCGACGACAGCCCGGAGGTCGGTCTGCTACGCTACGCGTTCCCCTTCTTCGAGTTCCGCGCGAGGACCCGGGAGACCTACGTCACATCGCTCGACCTCACCACCGAAAGCGGCCAGTGGCGCCTTCGCCTCGAGCTGGTGGCCGTACGCGCGGCGGAGAACGGGCGGGGCTACTGGTACGGCGCGGCGTCAAGCGTGAACGGGACGGTACGGGGCCTGGCGAGCTTCGGCGATTGGGTGAGCATCGGCAAGGCATGGGACACGGAACTGGCGCACGAAGTGGGCCACAGCCTGGACCTGCGCCACGCGCCGTGCGGCGGAGCCCTGTACAGCGATCCGGAGTTCCCCTACGCCAACGGGAGCATCGGCGTGTGGGGGTACGACTTCCGTGACGGCAACCTGGTGCCGCCGGATCGCCGCCGGGACATCATGGGCTACTGTTACGAGCAGGGCTGGCTCAGCGACTACTACTACGAGAAGGTGATCGATTACCGCGCACAGGCGGATGCTCAGACGGCACGTGCCGTGGCCGGGGCGGGACAGAGGTCCGAAATGGTCGTCCTGTGGGGCGGAGTCGTGGACGGCGAACTCAGGATCGAACCGCCTTTCCGCATGACCACCACGGCGCGCCTTCCCGAGGGCGCCGGGCCGTATCGCCTCGAGGGGACCCGAGACGACGGGCAGGTGGAGTTGTCCCTGGCGTTTACGCCGGGGGAGGACAAGTTCGGCAACAAGTACTTCTTCTTCACCGTCCCGATCGAGGCGGATTGGGCCGAATCCCTGGACAGGCTGACGCTCACGGGGCCGGAAGGGACGGTTACCGTGAATGCGGCGGACGAACGTTCACTTTCCATCGTCAGCGACCCGGCAACCGGGCGGATCAGGAGCATCCTCCGTGATTGGGAGGACGTTCTGCCCGCGACGTTGGGGCGGACGCACTCCTTCACCGTGACGACGGTTCAGGGGCTCGACCAGGCGGTCAGGCTCAAACCGTGAGGTGCCCCCGACTCAGCCATCCCCCGGCCTGGCCATTCGGTAGCCGACCCGTGGCTCGGTGAAGATATAGGTCGGGTTCCTCGCGTCGTCGCCCAGCTTGTCGCGCAGTTTCTTCACGAAAACGCGCACGATCCGAGGTTCCCCCGCGCGCCGGGAGCGCCAGACGCGGCGCAGCAGATAGTCGTACGACGATACCCGGCCCGCGTTGGCCGACAGGGCGCTCAGCAGATCGTACTCGGTGGCGGTCAGTTCGACCGGCTGGCCGGCCAGGGTGACCCGGCGCTCGTCGTAATGGATGGCGAGGTCGCCCACCCGGTAGGGCTCGGCAGGTCCGGCCCGCTTGCGCAGCGCCGCCTTGATTCGAGCCACGAGTTCGGTCGGCGAAAACGGTTTGACCAGGTAGTCGGCCGCGCCGGTCTCAAGGGCCCGCGCGATGGTCTCGTCGCGGCCGTACGCGGACATGAAAATGACCGGCCGGTCGGCGAGCGCCGGCAGGCCTTGCATCAGCTCGATCCCGTCCGTCCCGGGCAGGAGCAGGTCGAGCAGGACGAGGTCGGGCCGGTGCGTCTCGAGAAGCAGGGGCACCTCGTCCGGGTCGCCCGTCACGATCGCGCGGTGGCCCGCCTCCTCGAGGATGCCACGGGCGTACAGGAGCGCGTTGGGATCGTCGTCGACGACGAGCACCTGCAGCGCATCGCCGGCCCCGGCGCGCAGCTCCCGCGCAACGCGCGACGGCGCCGCCGCGACAACGGGCCGCGCCTCGTCCAGGGCCGGGATCGTGAACGTGAAACGCGCGCCCGGCCCCTGTCCGGCGCTCTCGGCCCAGATGCGGCCCCCGTGCGCCTCCACCATGCCCTTGCAGATGGCCAGGCCCAGGCCGCTTCCCACTCCCCGCCCGCGGTCCCTGCGCGCGCTGCGGGCGAACTTGCGGAACAGGTGCGGCAGACGCTCGGCCGGGATGCCGGGGCCCTCGTCGATCACGGAGACGGCCACATGAACGCCCTCCTGCTCCGCGGTCACCCGGACGGGGGAGGATCGGGGCGAGTGGCGGGCCGCGTTGGAGAGCAGGTTGCCCAGCACCTGGACGATGCGCTGCCGGTCCGCCAGCACATGGGGCAGGTCCGGCGGCAGGTCGATGAGGACGGGGTTCGTGCCCCCTCCGCTCACGTAGAGGTTCCGCGCCTGATCCACGACGGCCGCGAGATCCGCAGGCTCGAGCGCGACCGACAGCCTGCCCGCCTCGATGTGCGCCGCGTCCAGCAGATCGCCGATCAGCTGGCGCATGTGGTCGGCCTGCTCGTCGATGATGCGGAAGAACTGGACCATCTCGGCCGGACGCAGCGCTGTCGATGCCCCGAGCAACGTCCCCGCCGAACCCTTGATCGAGGTCAGCGGCGCCTGGAGCTCATGGCTCACCATGCCCAGGAACTCTGCCCTGAGCACCTCCACCTCCTCCAGCGGCGTCAGGTCCTGCAGCGTGACGACCACCGACTCGACCTCGCCCTGCTCCGAGTGGATGGGCGTGGCGTTGATGAGCGTGTTGAGCTTGCGGCCGTCCGGGACCTCGAGCACGATCTCCTCGACGCGGACCACGGCGGCGTCCGACAGGAGCTGTTTCAGCGGCGTGCGGTCCAGCGCCACCTCGCGGCCGTCCGCCCGGCGCACGCGCAGCACCTCCAGGAGATCCTCCGCCAATTGGCCGGGGAGACAGAGGTCCTTCAGGATGCGGCGCCCCTCGCGGTTCAGCGACGCCACCTGCCCGCTCCGGGCGTCGAACACCACCACGCCCACCGGTGCCGTGTCGATCAGCGCCTCCAGGTCGGCCCGCGCCCGCTGCTCGTCCCGGTGGGTGCGCGCATTGGCGATCGCCGCTCCGGCGTGCGAGGCGAACAGCACCAGGACCTCCTCGTCCCCCTTGGTGAACTCCCGGCCGCCTTCCTTGTCGACGAGGTAAAAACCGCCCACCCGCTTGCCCCGGTGGCGGATCGGCGTCCCCAGGAAGCTCCGGGCCAAGGTCCGGTCCTCGGGGAAGCCGAGCGAACCCAGGTGGGCCGCGAGGTCGCCGAGCCGGAGCGGCTCCGGCAGCTCGCGCAGATACGCCCACAGCTCCGGCCCGTAGGGGAGTTCCAGCAGCCTCCCGTGCTCTTCGGCACTGAGGCCGGCTGAGACGAAATCGCGCAGCCCGCCGGAGCCGTCCATCGTCGCGATGACGGCCCGGCCGGCACCGGTGAGCGCGCGCGTGCTTTCCGCCACGTCGCGAAGGACCGTGTCGACGTCCAGGCTCTCGCTGATCCGAAGACTCGCGTCGCTCAGGCGCGAGAGCCGGTCCCGCAGGGCCTGAACCTCTCTGCCCAGTTCCTCGAAGTCTTGCACTTCCTCGGACCTCCCGACTTGCGGTGTGTGAACATTTAATCAACGTCAGCAGGACATAATTTTACATCATACGATATCGCCCCATTCTGGCCATGAGGTTCCCCATGCCCCACACCCGAGCGGTCACTCACCAGGGCGAGGACGAAGTGGACCAGCCAGGCATCGGAAACCCGCACCCCATCGGCCTGTTGGGCCTCGGCATCTACCTGCCCGAGCGCGTCATGACGAACGACGAGTGGACGGAGTACGTCGACACGTCGGACGAATGGATCGTGACGCGGACAGGGATACACACGCGCCGAATTGCGGGGGATGAAGAGAGTACGGCCGACCTGGCGCTGGCCGCGGCCCGGGCGGCTCTGGCCGACGGCGCCTTCGAGCCTGCGGATATCGACGAGATCATCCTGGCGACCGACACGCCCGAGGTCTTCATCCCCGATACGGCGGCGTTCGTCCAGACTCGTCTCGGCGTCGGCCACATCCCGTGCTACGACCTGGCGGGCAGCGGTTGCGCGGGGTTCGTGCTGGCACTGGACATCGCCCGTTCCCGGGCCCTCGCGGACGGCCGCCGGGTGCTCGTGATCGGCGTGGAACTCCTCACGCGGCTCATGGACTGGGAAGACCGCAACACCTGTGTACTGTTCGGCGACGCAGCAGGCGCGGCGGTCGTCGGACCGGGCCCTGGCGCGGTCGAAATCGTGGCCGCCACGGCGGGAACGGACGGCAGCAAGAGCGACATTCTCGGTGTGGAGGCGGGCGGCACGCGCGTGCCCACCACCGTCGAGCGGGTGGAGCAAGGGCTCCACAAACATGTCGTCATGCAGGGACGGGAGGTGTTCCGCAGAGGCCGTCAGCCGCATGAGCGCGGCGTCCCACGAGGTGCTGGAGAAGGCCGGCGTCTCCATGGACGAGGTGGCGCTCGTCGTGCCGCATCAGGCCAACCTGCGGATCCTGGATGCGGTCCAGAAACGGCTGGACCTCTCCGATGAACGGGTCTTCGTCAACGTCCACGAGTACGGCAACACAGGCTCCGCGTCCGTGCCCCTGGCCCTGTGGGAGGCCCGCGATCAGGGGCGGATCAAACCCGGCGACCTGGTCCTGCTGACCGCCTTCGGCGCCGGGTTCCACTGGGCGGCGGCACTGCTGCGCTTCTAGGCCGCCCGCGGACAAGACCTGCTTCGGTTGCCTTTTAATGAGAACCCATTATCATCATGGCCGAGACACTCTCGGCCACTCCCCCGGTGCGATCCCACCGGCAGCGAGCGAGAGCAAGCCGGGGTTCCAGGACGGGGATAATGAAGCGACTCATCGCAGTTCCATTTCTTCTGAGCATGGGCCTGAGCGCCGCTGCCGTGCCTTCGGCCGCGCAGGTGCAACAGGACGAGGGCATCCTCGAGGGGATCGTCCGGTCGACGGAGGGCGGGATGCCTCTCGCGGGCGCGACGGTCACGGTCGTCGGCACGGGCCGCGGCGCCGTCACGCACGGAGACGGCGCGTTCCGAATCGCCGTGCCGGATGCCGAAAAGTACCAGCTCCGGGTCGATCGTCTCGGGTACGCAACGACGACCCTCGAGGTCGGCCACGGGGAGTCGGCCACGGTCGACCTTGAAGTCGCCGCCGTTCCTTCGCCGGAACTCGTCGTCACGGCGGTCCTGAGCCCAACGGCTGCGAACGAGGCGATCCGGCCTTCCGCCGTCTTCACGGGGGAGGAACTGCAGCGACGGATGGCGGGAACCGTCGCGAAGACGGTTGCAACGGTTCCGGGCGTCGCCGTGAACAGCATGGGGCCCGGCACCGCCCAGCCGGTCATCCGCGGCCTGACCGGAGACCGGATCCTGATGCTCGAGGACGGCCGGCGCGTGGGCGACGTCATCAACAGCGGCCTCGACCACGCCTCGGCGCTCTCCCCTTCCACGGCTCGGCGAATCGACGTGATTCGCGGGCCGAGCGCGATTCTCTACGGCAGCAGCGTCCTCGGAGGCGTGATCTACGTGGTGCGGGAGGAGATACCCCGCGCGGTGCCGTACCGCCCGACCGGCTTCGCCTCGATGCAGGCGCAGTCGGCGACGCGCGCCCTCGGGGGAAGCGGCGAGATGACCGTCGGAATCACCGAACACGTGCCCTTCCGCGTCGAGGTCTCGAAGCGAGAGTCAGGGGATCTGCGGACGCCCATCGGGAGGCTCGCGGGGACGCAGACCGACGTATGGAGCGCGTCGGCCGGCACCTCGTGGGTGGACGATTGGGGATACGCGGGCGGTTCATTTCGCGTCTTCAGGAACGACTACGGGATCCCCGGAGGCTTCCTCGGCGGCCACACGAACCCGGTGCGCACGGAGCAGGAGAGGGTCGCGGGCCGCTTCCGCAGCGTCATCCGGCCCGGGCAGGGCCTGGAGGCGATCGAAGTCGATGCGGGCTACACGTCGTACCAGCATCACGAGATGGAGTCCTCCGGCATCCTCGGTGCGCAGTACGAGCGCGAGATCCTGAGCGGGGAGGCTCGGGCACGGCACGGGCGATGGGGCCCGTTCACATCGGGCGCCATCGGAACGAGGGTCTCGTGGGAGGACTTCGGATTCGGGGGGGTCCTCTACACCCCGCCCGCCCGGCGCAGGACACAGGCCGCGTATCTCCTCGAGGAGATCCAGCTCGATCCGGTCTCGATCGAGGCCGGGCTCCGCTACGATCGGGTCGAGCTGGAACCGGACCAGGAGGATCAGTTCTCCGACATCGGACACATCCGCGCACGTTCCTTCGGCGCGCTTTCCGGGTCGCTCGGTGCGCTTCTGCGGCTGTCCGGCCCCCTCACGGTGGGTGGGAGCGTGGGCCGTGCCTTTCGCACCCCGGATGTACACGAACTCTACTCGGAGGGGCCACACCTCGCGTCCAATTCATTCGACGTCGGCAATCCCTCGCTGGAGACGGAAACCGGACTCGGGATCGACGTGTTCGGGCGGATCACGGGACAACGCCTGAGCGCCGAGGCGACGTGGTTCCGGAACGCCATTTCGGGCTACGTCTTCCCGCAGGCGACGGGGGAACTCAGCCGCATCCGGCTCCCCATCTACCAGTTCGTGGGCGAGGACGCCGTTCTGACCGGCTTCGAGAGCATGCTCGAGTGGTCGGAGCCGGCCGGATTCAAGGTGGAGGCCGTCGCGTCGTACGTGCGCGGCACGATGCGCGCCACGAACGAACCCCTCCCGTTCATGCCCCCGCTCCAGGGTCGCCTTGCGATCGGGTATTCGCCGGTGGACTGGTTCGTGGAGGCCGAGACGCGGATGGCGAAGAGCCAGGAGCGGACGGGAAGGTTCGAGCAATCGACCGACGGATACGCGATCTTCGGCCTCTCGGGCGGCGTGCGTTTCACCTTCGGCGGGCGGTTGCACGTCGTCACGCTCCACCTCGAGAACCTCGGCGACACCGAATACCGGCATCACCTGTCGAGGGTGAAGGAGATCATGCCCGAGGCCGGAAGAGCGCTCAGCGCCTCCTACCGCGTCGTATTCTGAGCTCCGCCCTTCATATCGTTCGCCCACCCTTCCAGTGGCGGGCGATTCGAGTTGACGACCGCGCAGGGAGTTTGCATCCTCCGGCCGAGTCGTACCAGGGAGGCACATGATGCTCAAGAACATCCTCGCCGCGATCGTCGGCTACGTTGCCATCGTCGCCGTGCTCTTCGCACTCTCATCGCTTCTGTGGCTGATGCTGGGCCCCTCGCGCGCCTTCCAGCCGGGTACGTGGGAGGTAGCCGGCGGCTGGATACTCGGCTCCATCGGGCTCGGGTTCGTGGGGGCGTACATCGGCGGATGGGTCTGTGCCCGGGTGGCGCACGATGCCAAGGGCGCCACGATTCTGATCGCCATGATGATCGTGCTCGGAGTGGTGTCGGCCCTGATGCCGGTGGAGATGGCGGCGGGACCCCGCCCCGATGACGTGTCGATGCTGGAGGCGACCATGAGCGCCAGCCAGCCGGCATGGCTCCCCTGGCTCAACCCGCTGATCGGGGTCCTGGGCGTCTGGCTCGGATCGCGGAAGTTGCGCGCGTAACAGCCCATTTCCGGGCTGCCGGAGACGCGCCCGGCGGGCCATCCCGCGATGGGGTTCAGCGAACCACGCTCGGCAGCCTCCGCACCACCACGCTGGCCACGTCGAATTCGTCCAGTTCGATGAACGCCGCCAGTCCGTCCGGACCGAACGCGTGCGGCAGCGCGGTCGCGTCGGTGGAGTAGGTGCCGACGTACTCCCCATCGGCAGTCACAACATCGATCGGTCCGCCGCTCTCCGGGTGTTCGCCGCGGCGTTGCACCCAGATCCGGCCCTCCCAAGTGGTGGAGAGACGGTGAAGGACGGGGACTTCGTGGTAGTACGGTCTCTCAATCGCAAACCTCACGCTGCCGCCGCTCGCACGCGGCGCACTCACACGGGCGGCCAGTCGTTCCTCGTAGTCCCGTTCAATGGCGGGCGTCACGGGCTCGGGCTCGAACGGCCTCCGGACTATGCGCGTTACTGCTCTTGAGCCCGATGGCGTGATCTTCAGAGCGTAGGCGGAAGAGTCGGAGTAGACTATGCCACCATCTGGAAGCACTCCCACCAGGAGCGGCGGCTCAAAGACTGCCGGGAAGGCAACTTGTTCAAGCGCGTCCGCGAGTGATCCGCCTCCTATTCTGATGTCTTCAGCCATGCCCTTGGCAGGCTCCCCGCGGGGAGGCAGCCAACCATCGGCCACGGTCTCGGTCTCGACGACTTCGCCCTCGAGCCCCACCCACGTGACCGGACGGGATGTCGGAGGCGCAGCCGGGGCACCGCCGCCGCCGCCGCGGAGGCCGATGCTGGCACCAAAACCACCGGCGAACACGGCTCCGCCGCGAGGATCGCTATGGAGGGCACGCGAGCTGGCAACGCCACCAGGTGAGTCGCTGGTGCGCACCATGCGGAGATACTGGCCAGATGCGTCAAAGAGTTGGTAGGCGCCGTGGCCGAGATCTCTCACGACCGTGGTTCCGTCCCTCAACACCGCGAATCCGGCCGGGTAGTCGAACTCGCCGGGACCTTGGCCCGAGCGGCCGAACTCCCGCAGGAAGCCTCCGGCGGAGTCAAACACCAGAACTCTCACCCCCCTGGATCCCAACTCGTCGAACACGAACAGGTTGCCCGCCGCGTCGAAAGCCACCTTGGCAACCTGGCCGAACATCTCCCAAGACTCGCCTTCGAGGACGCCGACGCTGTAGACCTCCTCGAAGTTGGCGTCGATACCCTGGTCACGGCCCGGGATTTCGACGGTCTCCTGAGCTAGGAGAGTGGAGGGGGCGCCCAATACGGCCATGAGGAGGCAGGAGGAAACCGAGGCGAATCGGAGAGTGTTCATTGGGAGCGTCTCCCGAGAGGTGGATCGAAGTCGGCGGAGCTGCCGTGACACGCACACAGGCCACGGACTAGACGTGCGACTCCAGCGCGAGGGTTGTCAGTCACCATGCGTCCGGGATCGATTGATTGTCCGCCCGACAAGTCCCCGATCAGGGAGGCCCGCCGGACCTTTCCCGAGGTGCGTGGCGGTCCAGGAACTCGTCGGTGTGCTCGGGAAGGAGCAGGTTGTCGGCGATCGCCGCGATCTCCTCGGCTTCGCGCCACGCTCGCTCCAACTGCGCCAGTTCGCCTTCGAGCGCGCGCCGTTCCTGCTCTTCATGCAGCGCCATCTCCAGCGCGAGGCGCGTGGGCTTGGGCATCTTGAGGAACCATCCGGGCCCGGTCAGCCTGACCTTCCCCCCGCGCCCGGGCGCAGGGAGTTCGCGCGCAATGGTAGCGGACCCGCGCTCGCTGGAATCGGCGATGAACCGATGCGGGTCGCCGTGGGATTCGATCGACAATCTCCGCTCAGCCGAAAAACGCCCGGAAGGCAACTGGGAGACCGGCAGAAAACGGATAACGAAGGAGTCTCGGTTTGTTTGATCGGGTTCTGCAAATCTCCCTTGAAGGATGTCGCAAAAGCGGCAAACTGCATGAACCATAACATGTTAACGTTGATCACGTTTATTTGACGGGCGCTTGACGATCGCGAAGTGTCCCGCGAGCGTCCACGCTATAAGTGTGGCTGCCCGCGGTCGTGACTCGCGGGCGAGGGTCCCCAGCGTGACCTGATCGGTGCAATCGAAGCGAGGAGAGATGGGGTCAACTCAGGACCGGGAGTACTTGGCAGGCCTTGTTGCGGAGCTGCGTAAGCTGTCCAGTGAGACGACGTGGCTTGAATTCAAGGTGAACAATTCTAATCCGCGACGAATCGGCGAATACATCTCCGCCTTGGCAAACGCCGCAGCCCTGGAGGGCAAGCCATCGGCATACATGATTTGGGGCATATCGGATGATGATCATGAAGTCGTCGGCACGACATTCAAGCCAAACGAGAAAAAGATCCGCAATGAAGAGCTGGAGAATTGGCTGGTTCAGAGACTCACACCGCGGATCAACTTCCGATTCTCTGAAGTGCTCGTCGATGGACGGTCGGTCGTTGTACTGGAGGTTGATCGCGCGTTCCAGCAGCCCGTTCAGTTCCGTGGGGAAGAGTACATCCGGATCGGCTCCTACAAGAGAAGTCTGAAGGATTTTCCGGAGAAGGAACGGCTGCTTTGGAACACGTTCGACGACACGCCGTTTGAGGATCGCATCGCGTTGGAGCGAGTGCCGGACGAGGAGGTGCTCGGCCTTCTCGATTATCCGTCGTACTTCGATTTGCTAAGACTGCCTTTGCCGGAAAACCGAACGGGAATCCTCCGCGCACTGGAAGCGGACAACCTTATCCGCCCGTGCGATGCCGGTGGCTGGAACGTGACGAACTTGGGAGCGGTGTTGTTTGCGAAACAGCTGACAAGGCTGCCCAGGCTTCGCCGAAAGGCTGTACGGATCATCCAATACGCTGGCGATGGGCGAACGGAAACGGTAAGAGAAGAGGTCGGCGAACGGGGATACGCGTCGAACTTCGAGGAGGTGATCCGAATCATCAACGGAATGCTGCCATCGAATGAAGTGATCGAGGCAGCGTTGAGAACATCGAGGCGACGTTTCCCGGAACTGGCCGTACGAGAACTCGTGGCGAACGCGCTGCTCCACCAGGATTTCTTTGTGACGGGGGCTGCGCCGCTGGTGGAGATCTTTGAAAACCGTATCGAGATTACGAACCCCGGCGCACCGCTTGTCGAGCCGGACCGCTTCGTCGACTCACCTCCGCGGTCGCGAAATGAATCGCTCGCGTCGCTCATGCGGCGGATCGGGATCTGCGAGGAGAGGGGTAGCGGGTGGGATAAGGTCGTATCTGAAAGCGAGCGGCACGAGCTTCCTGCGCCGCTCGCCGAGGCGATAGATAACAACACGCGGGTGGTGCTCTTCGCGGCCCGGCCGCTGTCGAAGTTGGACAAGAAGGCTCGAGTGCGGGCGATCTACCTTCACGCCTGCCTTCGATACGTAGAACAGGAGTACGTGACGAACCGTTCGGTGCGCCAACGATTCAAGATTGCAAAACGAAATAGCGCGAAGGCGTCGCGATTCATCAAGGAGGCGATGGAGGAGGGGTTGATCGTGCTGGATGATCCAAACGCGGCGCTGAAGTTGAGACGATACGTTCCATGGTGGGCGAAGAACGGCGGTTCTGGAGTTGCCCCGCTTTGACGGACACCTATCCATTGGGGTCAAGCAAGGAGGTGTCCTATGGCGGGCCGGCAGGGGCGGTATCCGTCCGAGTACAGGGAGCGGCTGGTGGAACTGGCGAGGAGCGGGCGTAGCGCCGCGTCACTCGCCCGGGAGTTCGATCCGTCGGAGCAGACGATCCGGAACTGGGTCCGGCGGGCGGACGTGGACGAGGGGTTCCGTAGCGACGGGCTGACGACGGAGGCGCGCAACGAACTGCGGCGCCTGGAGCGTGAGAACAAGCGGCTCAGGATGGAGCGGGACATCCTAAAAAAAGCCGCGGCCTGACCACCGCTGCGCGGCGGTGCCCCGCGCAGGAGAGCGGATCGATCCCCGGCGGGGGTACGCGTTCATGAAGGCGCACCGGGCCGAGTTTCCGCTTCGGGCCATGTGCCGGGTGCTGGGTCTCTCCCCCAGCGGCTACTACGACTGGCTCAAGCGTCCTGCCTCGGACCGCGCGCGGCGGGACGCGCAACTCGAGGCGCGGATCGGGGCGATCTGGACCGGGAGCGGCGAGACGTACGGCCGTCCGCGGATCCACGCGACGCTCAGGGCCGAGGGCGAGCGGGTGGGCCAGAAGCGCGTGGGGCGGCTGATGAGGGGCTTGGGGATCGAGGGCGCGACCAGGCGGCGCTTCAAGACGGCGACGACGAAGAGGGACACCGAGGCCCGGCCCGCGCCGGACCTGGTGAGGCGGGACTTCTCGGCCTCCGGGCCCGACGAGCTGTGGGTGGCCGACATAAACATCCGGCTGCGGATCTGATGTGACCACTTGAGCTTACGGGATTTCTCGGTCGAGTTCCCGTTGTTTGATTCCCGCCAAACGAGATTCAGCTGCGCGCCTCATGGCGAGCTTCCAAGGCCTTCCGAAGCTGTCCCTCGTCGGGCCTCTGGTAGCACTGAAGCACGGTCTGGGCCGTCTTCCAGCCGCCGAGCTGGCAGAGCACCTTGAGCGGTTGATCCATGAGGTCGGACGCGAATTTCCGCCTTAGCGAGTGCCAGCCGCGACCGCGCTTGGGCTCCAGTCCTGCAAGTTTCTGGGCCTTGTCCCACCAGACGCGCACCCGAGACCGGTCGAGGCACCGCGAGGAGTCCTTCGGCGCGGGCAACACGGGAGAGTCCCAGCCCCTGGGGTTCTGCATCCGTGCCTCCTCCAGGACGGCGAGCACCTCGGCCGTGACCGGCGTCCGGTGCTCGTACCCGGTCTTCTCGTTCTCGGCGCGCCAGCGGATGATCTTGGCCTCTAGGTCGATGTCCGACCAGCGGAGCTGGCGGATGGCACCGATACGGTGCCCCGTCTCGTGGGCGATCACCAGCGCCACGCGAAACCGCCAGTCCATCGCCTCGGATGCCCGGAGCAACGCCTGGTATTCCGCGTCGGTGAGAAGCACCCGAGTCGGGTTCTTCTCGGTGGGAGTCTTGAGCCCCCGAAGGGGATTGGAATCGAGGAGCAGCCTCCCCTCCACGTCCCTGGACTTCGCGGCCCAGTTGAGGATCGCGATCAGCAGTTTCAAGTCCTGTTGGATCGTTCGGTTGCCCACAGGCCTACCACTGCGCCCGGCTCTCCCCGACCGCCGCGCCCGGATGAACCGGTCCCAGTCCCTCTTGGAGAGCGTATCGGGCCTCCGGTGCCTTCCGAAGAACTTGAGGAACATCCGCATCGTGCCCCGATCGTACTTCTGTGACGCCTCCGCCTTGGTGGGCGTCACCTCTTCACCGTAGATGTCAAAAAGCGTCTCCAGAGTGAGCGGCTCGGGCTCCTTGTGGCCGTTCGGCTCCGGCTTTGTGAACCCGGCGGCCAGCTCGTCCGCCTGCTGCTTCGCCCGCGACCAGTCGCGGTGCTTGAGGGATCGGGTGAGCCTGCGCCCGTTCTCCCGCCACTCGATCTGAAGGATCCCCGTCTTCGGATCCGGGAACACCCGAACCCGGTTCCGGCCCCATTCACCGGCGCTGTAGGAACGCCGACCACGTTTCGTGCGTACCATCATTCGATTCCTTTCGAGATGATGGACTGCACGATCTGCGCGTTTGAAAGGTGGCTACGGCGGGACTCCTCCGCCAGTCGCGGCTCGGCCCGAGCTTTCCGGGGCAGGTGCCTGCGCGCGATTCTGGGTGCGTTGGGCCTCCCGGCGTTGGGGATCTTGCCGTCGCGCACGAGGCGTCCGAGGTGGGTGGCGGTGTATCCGCTCTCGCGGGCCGCCTCGGTCAGCGAGTAGGTGGTGTCGTCGCGTTCCTGGATCGTGATTTCGAGTTCGTCGGCGCAGCGATCGAGCGCGGTGGCGAGCGCCTGGCCGCCGTACCGGCGGAGTGTCTTAGCCTGCCGGCGCCAGGCGGCGGGCAGCTTTCTGATCGAGGGTTGGCTGGTCCTGGTCATGAGCAGACCTGCATGTCAGAGGTGGGGTGGGGTCGGTGGTTTCGGACTGGCCGCGCGGCGGGCGCGGTGTCGGTAGGCCCCGAAACGGCATGGAGAAGGGGTTCGGGGCTGTCGTCTTTGGGACCGAATGGGGCGGTTACGGCCCCTTCGTAGGTTTCCCTTGCGTACGCGCGCGCCTACGGGCACAACCCAACCAAAGGGTCTATTCGGCGTCATCGGTCCCATTTCAGGCCTCTCGGCATCCACGCCAGGCTCTCGCGCCGTGGCGCTTGGCGCGTTTGCACCCCCGTCTTCGCAGTTCCGCGGCAATTGCACGTACGGAGGGCACGGTGCCGAGGCCGTTGTTGTCGAAGTAGCCGGCGAGCATCTCCCCTATTTTCTTTGCCGGAACCGCTGCGTAGGCGTGGTCGAAGGCGAACAGCGTGTTGAGCGCTTCGCCCAGGGGATCCATGCTGTCGAAGAGGTCCGCGGTCGCGGTCGCGATGCTCCGGGGGAGCGTCGGCGCGATCCAGGGCTTGCCCGCTTGGTGCCGCTGCCAGCCCGCGTTCGCTTCGCCGATCATACGGGCCAGGATGCGCGGCGCCTCTTTCCAGAGCGTCTCGGGCAGTCGTTCGTCGGGTCGTCTGGCGGAAGTACAGGGAATGACGACGAGTCGTCGTTTGAGTCCGGAGTCCCATCCCGGCAGCCGGGGTTCGGCGTTGCCGTAGAGCATGAGCTTGGCGGTGGGGCGGAAGGAGTAGCCGTCGGCGCGCATCCGGTTGGCGCGGATGGTGTCGGCGCCGGTGAGCACCTTAAAGAGTCCGGCCTTGAGGCGGCCCGAGCTGGGGATTTCGGCGGCGGAGGCGAACCGTGATCCGTCGAGCGCGGTCATCCATTCCGGGTGGCGGTCGGAGCTTCCGCGTGCGGAGACGAGTCCGTCGGGCGGGATGCGGGCGGCGTAGTCGCCCATGATGCGCGTGAGCAGTTCGACGAGTGTGGACTTGCCGGCGGCGCCGCGTCCGTAGAGGAAGACGGCCCGGTGGACGACGGTCTGGCCGGTGAGCAGATAGCCGAACCAGCGCCAGAGCCACTGGACGACGTCCGCGTCGTCTCCGCACATCTCGTGCAGGAACGCATCGAACCGTTCGGTGTCGCCGCCCGCCGGCGCGCACCCCAGGGAGCGCGTGACGCCGTCTTCCCTCCGGGCTGGCCGGTCCTCGATCCGCGCGAGGTCCACCACCGCCCGGCCGGGCAGACCGCACAGCATGGGATCGGCGTCCGGCTGTAGCTCGGGTGCATGGGCGTAGAGGACATCGAGAGCGGCGCGCGCGACCTTGGTCCGGGCGCGCTTGCCGCCGATGTTCCAGACCCGCGCGACCGCCTTGCCCGGGCTGCCCCGGCCCGACCCGCATACCCAGACGGAGCCCGTCCAGTAGAGGCGGGAGCGCCCGGGTCCCAACGCGAGGTCGGCCAGCACGCCCCGGCGCACGCATTCGCGGACCAGGCGAACCTCGCCGCCCAGCTCCTTGGGCGCTGCGCCCATGACGGCGGCGTCGACGATCCTGCAAAGCTCCGCCGCCTTTTCGGCCTTGGCGGCCTTGGCTCTCGCTTCCGCGAGGATCCGGCCGCGGTGGGGATCCCTCCGGCCGATGGGTCCGTTGGCGATCTCCTGGGTCAGCGCCAGATCCTTCCGCGCGCGCCTGGCCCGTGCCTCGTACCAGTCGGAGGGCGGGGTGCCGGGCCGGTATCCGAGCGCTTCGCTCATGGCCTTGAAGTGCTGCGGATCGCCGGGATGCTTGCGGCAGTGGAAGTATCCCGAGGGCGAGACCCGGAACCGGTCGTCGCCACCGCAGGCCGGACAGGGTCCGCGCCATTCCTTGCCGCGCTTGTCGAGGCCTTTGCCGATTGAGTGCAGGTAGTCCCGGGCCACCTGGGCCTGCGTCCGTCCCGAGCGGTTCATGGTTGGCCAACTGCACTTGGTTGGCGCGTTTTCGGATCCTCGTCGCAGCGCCAGCATCGCCGCTGGTTCGAGGTGCGGACGAGATCGGCGATGCGGCCGCACGGGCAGCGTCCCATGCCGCCGCACACCGGGCAGGCGGGCGCCCGTGGCCGAACCCTTGCGCCACAACGAGTACAACGGGAGCGGGCGCTCATTCCCACTCTCCCTGCGTGTCCTTGCGAAGCGCCTCGATGAGGTCCGCATCCCCCTCGCCGCGCCGAACGGACCGTTCGGCGAGATCGACGCGGCTCCCGAGATCGGCGAGTCCGGTGGTGCGAGCGACGACGTAGATCGTGGCCGCGACGACGGAGAGCGCGAGCACGGCGTGCAGCGCGAGTGCGATGCCGTGCTCGGCGAGGATCGTCGGCCAGTGGGGTGCGAGGTATTCGAGTCGGGATCCGCCGATCAGGAACACCGATCCGGCGAGTGCGGCGGTGAGTCCCGCGCTGATCTTCCAAGGCTGCATCGTGCGTTTCTCCCTTGGGTCAGATTTCGACTTTGAGTCAGATTTCGACGGAGGCGGGGTCGCGGTCGGCCGGCCCCCGGAGCCAGGAGCCGTTGTCGCTTCCTCCGATCCCGAGTCTCTTGAGCAGGCCCGCCGCGGCCGGGCCGTTGGCGTGCATGGCGAACCCGGCGGCGGCCTTGGCGCGGACGGCCGGTTCGCGGTAGTTGCCGGAGACGGCCTCGACGTTGACGCGCCCCGTCCGCCCGTCGGCGTCCTCGTACTCGATCTGAGCGTCCGGGTAGAGCACCTTGCCCCGGTCATCGATGGGAAGCCCGAGTTCGTTGGCGACCCGTCGGCGTTCGTCATCGGCGGCCTGCCTGCCGTGCCTGAGCCGGGCGGCCTCGCTGGCCCGTGCAACGGCGCTCTTGAGTTCGGCGTCAATGCGGACGCGCCGGACGGTGGCACCCCCCTCGAGGAGCCGCCGCTTCTCCTTCATGGCGGCGCGGTAGATGGCGGTGTCGTGCCCGGCCTCGGCGGGCTTCATGCGTTCCGTCTGGATCCGTTGTGCGGGATCCATTCCGCGCCGGGCCGCCTTTTTCCGGGCCTTGGCGACACCCTCGCGGGTGAGCGAGAGGACCTTGAACGGCTTGCCCTTTGGTCCGGTGGCGCGGTGCTCCTTGACCCATCCCTTGCGGATCCAGTCGTTGACGGCGCGGCGGGTGGTGTGCGGATGGCCGCCGAAGCGGGCCTCGGCGAGGTCGCGGTAGGAGACCGCGCCGAAGACGCCGATGTCGGTGAGCGCAGCGTCGCAGCGTTCGGGGAAGGAGGTGGACCCGCGCGCCCGGTCCGCGGCGTATTCTCGGCGGTGGCCTTTCCGCATGCGTTCGCGATTGCGGCTGGGTGGCGCGGCGGGGCGCGGGTCCGGTTCGGCCGTGCGGACGAACGTCCTTCCTGGAGTTCTGCCCACCGGTCAGCGGCTCGGCCCGAAGCCGCGCTCGGGGACCGGGAGCTTCGGCACGTGTACTTGGATCCGCTGCGGTCCCCGCGCGGGCGTGCGAACCGCCGCGACGGCGACGGGGTCGCGCGCGGCGATGCGCTCGCGGTGCCGGACGAGCACGAAGTCGGAGATCTTCTGCGCGTCGGCGGCGGCACGCCGGATCTCGCGCGGGTCCTCTTCGAGCGCCTGGACCCAACCCTCGACGTAGGCCGCGCCCCGGCTCGGATCATGTCCGACGCCCACGCGCTCGCCCGTCATCATCGCGCTGATCTCGGCCCTCAGCTCCTCCCTCGCGTACTGGGCCGATCCGAATCCGCCGTCGATCCCCTCGATGAGGGTCTCGCGGTTCATCCGGTCCTTGTGGCCGGTGCTGTGGCCCAGCTCGTGGAGCGCGGTCTGGTAGTAGTGGTTGGCCGACGGGAACTGCCCGCGCTTGGGCAGCACGATCTCGTCGCGCTTCATGTGGTAGTAGGCGCGGTCTCCCTGGACGTGGCGGACCGGAACGCCCGCATCCTGCATGACCCGCTCGGCCTCCTGGTGGGTCTTCCAGAGCGGTTCGGGCGTAGGGTTCGCGCGCTCGGGCAGCCCGTTGGCCTGCTCGGCGTTGAACACGGTGTATTGCCGGACGTAGGGCGTCTTGAGCTTCTCGTAGCGGTAGAGGCGCTTGCCCTCGGCGTTCCTCCTGGGCCGCCCGCGCTCGTCGGTCACGGCGATGCGCTTCTTGTCCTGGAAGGAGAGGATGCGGGTGCCCCGCTCGCCCTTCCTCACCTGCCCGCCCTGCTTCTGGATCTGGCGGTAGGTGCCCCAGCGCACATCGCCGTAGCCTTCGCTCTGCTGCATGGCGGCGAGGTGAAGGCTGTTGCCGCCCCGGTAGGAGCGGTCGGTGTCCACGTTCCTTGGCATGACGAGCTCGCCCGGCTGCCACGGCTTCTGCCAGGGCGCGGTGCCTCGCCTGATCTGCTTGATGATCGTGTCGGCGAACTTGCGGTGGTACTCGTCGTGCTTCATCGCTCGTCCACCTCCCCGGCGTCCCCGTGCGGATCGTCCCATGCGGCCGCGATCTCGTCCTCGGTCCCGACCTCCTCGGGGAACAGGCCGTACTCGTCGGCCAGTTGAGCCTCTACTTCGAGCGTCTCGCCGCCGTCGCGCGCGAGTTCGCGGTCGAAGTCCTCGAACGTGTCGACGGGGATGATTTCGATGAGGATGGTGCTGCCGTTCCAGGTCATGCGTTCACCTCCTTGCGGTGTGGGTGGGTATGGGTTCCGGTCTCCGGTTGCGTTTCGGGCCGCGCCCCGGACGGGGCAGTGATCCAGCGGCCCATGGCCGCGTCGTAGCCGCAGACCTGGAGCGCGTCCTCGACGAACCGCCGGCCCTCTCGGCGGGCCACGTGCAGCACGAGCGCGATCCCGTCGACGACGCCTCTACAGGTGACCTCCCAAGGCAGCGCGTCCCCGGCCTGCATGGCGCAGCTCGCGAGCCGAGACAGCGCGGAGCGCGCGTTGTTGGCGTGGATGGTGGTGAGCGACCCGCCGTGTCCGGTGTTGAGCGCCTGCAGCAGGTCGGCGGCCTCGCCGCCCCGGACCTCGCCGACGACGATGTGGTCGGGCCGGTGGCGGAGCGCGTGGCGCACCAGGTCGCGGATCTCGACCGCTTCGGACCCGATGGCCCCGGCCTCGAACCGGAGGCAGTTGGCCCGGTCGATTCTGAGTTCGAGCGTGTCCTCGATGGCGACGATCCGCTCGTCCTCGGGCAGCAGCTCGATCAGCGCGTTCAGGAGCGTGGTCTTGCCCGATCCCGTGCCGCCGGAGACGAGGATGTTCCGGCGGGACGCAAGGGTGCTCCGGGCGGCTTCGAGGATGTCCTCGGGCAGCGAGCCCAGGCGCACCAGGTCCTCGGCCGTGAACGCGCGGCCCCCGAACCGGCGTATGGTGATCGCGACCTCGGGACTCGCCGGCGGGGTACAGATGGCGACCCGCGATCCGTCTTCGAGCCGGGCGTCCAGGACGGGCCGCGCGGCGGGATCGAGCCCGAGCGGCCGGGCGATGTGGATCGCGGCGCGGTGGAGCCAGGCGGTGGTGAGTTCGGGCGCCTTGTGGGGTTCCAGGCGCCCAGCCCGCTCGACCCAGACGTTCCCGGGACCGTTGATCATGATCTCGGAGACCTTCGGGTCTTCGAGTAGACGCTCCAAGCCGGGAAGGAACGGGGTGAGATGGCCGACGCCGCTGGCGCGCTTCATCTTCATATCCGGCCCTCCTTGCGCTGTTGCCAGTAGCCCGTCTCCTTGGGCAGGTAATGGGGCTTCAGGTAGACGCGCCTTGCGGGGAGCGACTTGACGCCGTCGTAGGGCAGGCAGATCGCCTGGTAGTTCGCGAGCAGCGCGAACTCGCGGGGCGTGAACACCGGCTCCCTCTGCCGGCGGAACGACTTGCTCGCGCCGATGGTGCCGCGTCCGCCCCCGGCGCGCCCGGACAGGAGCGAGAACTCGGGCCTGCCGGTCGTCTCGGTGAAGGTGTAGGAGGGCTGGGTCTTCATTACGGAGCCGCACATCTCGGACGCGATCTTCGCCGACGCCTCGTCGGACAGCGAAAGGAAGATCCGGGTGCGGAGCGTCTGGACGAGCGTGCGCCACGCCTCTCCCGAGGGGAGCACGGAGCGGAGCGACGAGAGCGACTGCGTGGCGACGATGGGGATGCACCGGCACTGGCGCGTGAGCGCGAACGCCCTCTCGTCGCCGGAGGGATCGTCCTGGCCGACGGTGGCGAACGCCTGGTACTCGTCGCAGATGAACACGGCGGGCCGCATGTAGCGGTCCGGGCGGCGCGCCGCCTCTGCGGGCCTTCGGAGCAGCGCCTGCATCCACGCACTCTTGAGCAGCACGCCGATGGCGCGCGCGAGCGCCGGGTTCGCGCCCGCGGGCATGTTGAGTGCGAGCACCTTGCCGCCCTCGATCAACTCGGAGAGCGGGGGCAGCCTCCGGCGGAGCCCCTGCATTGGCGGACCCTTCACGTCCTCGTCGTCTTCGCCGGCCTCACCGCCGCCCTTAGGTTCCGTCTCCGGCGGCGGCGGGCAGAACACACCCGCCACGTCCGGCTGGTCGAAGAGCGAAAGGAACACGCTGATGCCCTCGACGATCGAGGTGCGGAGCTTCGCGTCCAGCTTCGACCAGTCCTTCTCGTACCACCGCTCGATGGCGTCGACCCGCTCCCTGAACTCGCCGCCTCCGCCGGCTCCGGCCGGCTCCACCTCGTAGGTGACTTCGAGCTTCGCGAGCTTGGCCCGAAGCTCGGTGTCCAGCCGGGAACGCACGCGGTCGTCGCCGTCCTCCTCCCATTCCCACTTCTTGAGCGCGTCGGCGTGGGCGATCATGTCTTCATCTGTGAGAACGGCGTCCACCGGGGATACCTGGTCCGCGATCTCTTGGGCCTCGCCGATCTTGTGGGCCAGGAGCTCCGCGTCCACCGTGCAGCGGTAGATGTCCTGGAGCGTGACCCAGCCGCCCGGGAAGAGCCGGTGCAGCTCGATGATCCAGCGCACGAGGTTCGTGTACGCCTGTTGCCAGAACGGCTCGCGCGACTTGCCGAAGAGCTGGTTGATGAGCGACGCGACGCCGTAGGCCAGCGAGTAGGAGTCGAGCAGCGGATCGTCGAGCGGGTTCCACTGGACCGACCCGCCGAGCCCGATTTCGAGGTAGTCGTCGCCGCGCCCGGCGTCTTCGAGGATGCCTCGGACCTGATGACAGAAGTCGCCCTTCACTTCGAGCACGAGCGCGCCCGCGCGGCGGCCGGGATCGTCGGCCCGCCAGGTGAGGATCTGGTGGGCGAAAGGGTACATGCAGCCGCTGGTCTTGCCGGTGCCGACGGCGCCCACGATGAGCGTGCCGGTGTAGAGTCCCTTCTCGGGGACGACGAGCCAGGACGGTTGCTCGCTCTCGCGCGGCACGGTCGGATGGTGCAGCTCGCCGATCACGAGCGAGGGCGCCTCGTCCTCGGGCGATACGGGCCACTCGGGCAGCCTGCCCCGGCGCCTGAACCTGAACAGCGGCTGGAGCCAGACCCGCCAGGCCGACAGCGCGAACGAGCCCGCGAGCACGACGACGACGACGGGCCATGCGTAATGCCAGACGCGGATGGCGGCGTGCAGGCCCGGGTCGTGCGACGCGATGAGGTCGAGGTACGGGTTCGCGCCTGGGGCCGGGAACGGCGCCCTGAGCGCGTGGCCGCCGACCGCCCCGACCGCGCTCCCGATGATGGCGAGGGTGCCCGGCCTCATCGGTCCAACACCCTTCCGGGACGGAACGCTGGCTGGGAGCGACCCCGGAGCGGAGGGGAGGATGGGGATGCACATCGCCATCCTGCCCGATGCCGATCGAGGCATGCCGAGATGGGGGGTCGCTCCCAGCCACGGCCTCGATGGCCGGATCGGCGTCGCCGCTCCGGCGGCCGTGGCACAACCGCAAGCGCGCCAGCGACATACGGAATCGGATGCGTGTCCATCGCAGACGCGATTTCGTGTCCGGCGACCCCCCGAGCGCCATGTACACTCGCGGATCGGCATCGGCACGGGCGTCCAGCGCTCAAAACGGATCCCCCGGGAGCCGCGCCGACCGCCACACGGCGAAGTCGTCGATCATCGCTTCGGAGGGCGCGGCCGGGAGCGCCGACCGGAGTTCGGCGAGCCGCACCAGGCAGCCCCGGAGGCTGCCGTACCGCCCGATCACAAGCTTGTCCCTGCCGCGTATCCCCTGTTCGATCCGCTCGATCTCGCGGCGGATCTCGCGTCCGGTTGCGGACCCCTTCGCGCGGCCGGGGGACCGGGCCGGATCGGTCCAGTTGCCGAGGACCTTCTCCGCCCGGTCGAACTCGCTGTCGGTGCGGACAACGGCGACCGCCTCGACCTTTCGGCCCCGCTCCTGGAGCCCCTCCCAGAGTTCCCGGTGGACTCGGCCCCAGGAATGGAGCGCGGTCGCCGTGTCGTGGCCCGGATCCGCGTAGACGAACACCGCGCGCCCGGCATCCAGCGCGACGGGCAGCTTGAGGGGGAAGTAGCGGCGGATATCGCCCGCTGCGCCTCGGTACGCGCGCCCGGGCAGGACCCGGCGATCCAGCCCAAGCGCTTCGAACGCGGCGACCTTCTCGGGCTCGGTCGGGAGCCACGCCTGGCCGGCGTGGCCGATCACGTAGTCCAGCGAGAGCAGACGGCGCATCAGGACCACCGGTGACGCGATCCGGCGGTGGCGTATGTTTTCCGCTCCGAGCGCTCGGTAGACGGCGCGCGCGGCGATCCGGCAGACCCTCCGGCCTTCAAGCGCGTCCTCGGCTCCCAGTCTCCGGTCCAGGATGTCCTGGACGAAGCGGCGCGCGGTGTGGCGGTGGATCTCGAGCCAGTCGCGGATCTGGTCGCGGGTGAACACGCCGCTGTGGAGGCAGACCAGCGCGATCCACTCGGCCTCGCGGCCCGTCCAGCCGAACGCTTCGAGCGCTCTTTCGCGGCCCTTGAGATGCGCGATCATCGGTCGCCCCCGGTCACGAGCGCCCGGTCGGCGCGCATGTAGGTGACGAGGAGCCCCATCGGGTTGTGGACGACGAGCTCGGGGGGTATCGAGTCGAGAAACTCGAACCGAAGCGTGAGAGTCCAGCGCTCCCGCCTCAGCTCCTGTTCGCCTCTGAGATGCACGAGGTCGAAGTCCGCCGTCGCGCCGTGCGGCGGCTCGGGCGCGGGATGGATGCGCAGCACGACCTGCTCGACTTCGAGTTCGGTGTCGGCTGTTCCCGCCGCGACGCTCGCGACCTCCGCACCGTCCCTCTGGAACGCCGCGTTCGCGAGATCGGTGCTCAGGAACCGGAGGCTCCTCGTCCAGCTTTCCTGCGCCGTCGCCCGCCGGCGCGAGTGGAAGTCGTGGACGAACCGGTTCAGGAAGTACTTGGTCGTGGGATCGAGCGGATCGGCCTGCGCGGTCGCGGCCTCGTAGGCCAACGCCTCGGCGCGGCCCACCTCGTCGACCCGGATCACAATCGGCTTGGGCGGTTCCGCGCCCGCGACCCTGAGCAGAACCACCACGCCCAAGACCATGCTCGCGGAGAGCAGAATCAAGATCCTCCGCAGCTTGCGATTCGCCTCGACCACCTCGCCCCAGATCTCGGCGTACTCGCGGCCCGCATCACGGTCTCGTTTCATCATCGGCTTCTCCTTCGGGCTCAGACGGGTGGCTTGGCGGGGGCGGCGGCCTTGCTGGCGCCCTGCATGACGAGCGCGACGAACCCGGACCCTGCTGAGCCGGAACCGGAGACGAGCATCGAGGCGAGTTCGCCGACCTTGAGTCCGGCCATGAGGCCGCAGACGACGAGCGGCATAAGGACGACGGCCCAGAGCCAGAGCTCGAACGGGTCCGCGGTGCCGGTGCCCATGAGCGCATCGGCGTAGGTCGTGATGTAGCCGAGACCGACGCCCATGAAGACGCGCAGCACCGCACCGGCCACGACGCCGTAGAGCGTGTAGACCATCAGCGTGCGGAACCATCCCCAGAACAGGAACGAGAGCGGCTCAAAGAGCAGGAATGCGATGAACACGGGACCGAGCAGGATCGCGATGGCGATCGCGACCTGCGCCCAGATCACCTGCGCGTAGGTGACGCAGAACAGCGCCAGCAGGCAGAACACGAGCGACGCGCCCATCACGAGCGTGACCAGCGAGGAGAAGATCACGGTGGTGCCGGCGGTCACGATCGAGAGCAGGTTGCCCGTGGACCACGCCGCGCTCAGGTGCGCCGAGTACGCCTGCACGAGCGCCGTCATCTCGGTGTAGCCCGCCGAGACCACGTCGGACAGAAAGAGGTTCTGGAGCCAGATCCCGCCTCCGGCGATCATGGCCGGGAACGTGAACCCGACGCCGGGGATCGGGACGGTGTAGTAGTGGAGCAGCGTGCGGGGGATCGCGATCCCGATCACGAGCTTGACGAGATCCCAGGGCTGGAACGTTCCGCTGAACGCGATCCTCAGACCCGTCCAGGCGACCATCACGGCGGCGAGCCCGCCCCAGAGCTGGAGTCCCAGCGTGTGCACGTCGGGCGCGGCTCCGCCGACGACGGTGTCGAGCACGATGTCCAGGAAGCTCTTGAAGTCCTGGAGCTGATCGGCGGGGATCTGCGCTGGCACGTTCGGGTCGATGGACTGCGGAGGCAGTTGCATGGCCGTCGCGCCCCTACCGGTAGAACGAGGGAATGCGGAACAGAAGCCCGTCGCGGAGTGTGGTCCGGTTCAGCGAAGCCGCGTTTCGCATCGTCTCGGCGAGCGCGTTCGCGCGAGCGTGGTCGTCATGCCAACGTCCAAGCCACTCGAGGCGGGCGAGTTCGGCCTGCCTCGCCCGGCTCGCCTCGGCGGCGGCCTGGTGGGCGAGCACCTGTCCGGCGGCCGCGTTGATGCGCCCCTGGCTCAGCGCGGCGGCGACCCGGGCCTGCTGGAGGGCCGTGTTGGAGAGGTTCCGGTTCGCGGTCAGGTCACCGAACGAGCCCTGCGCGCTCTCGATGGTCTCCGCGAGCGCCGCCGCCGCGTCGAGTGCGGCGTAGTCGAGGACCCGCTGCCGGTCGGCGGCCTCGCGGGCGCGGCGGTAGTCTTCGAGCGCCCGCGTCGCGGCCCGGGGCGGAAGGTCCCGGAAGAGACCGAGTACGTCGGCCTCCGTCACCCGGTCGGCCGTGCCGTGGGCGGTGCGCCAGAGGTTGGTGAACGAGCGGCCGTTGCCGAAGCGCCGGACGGCGTCCACCGTCCCGCGGGCCTGTCCCCTGAAGTCGGAGCGCCAACCGAGTCCGTCGCGCACGAGACCCACGGGGTCGGCGGCGAGGTCGGAGAACGGCTGCAGGAGCGCGTCGATCTCGCCGCGCGCGGCGCGCTCCATGTGGTCGAGCTGGTCCTCGAGCTCCGTGAGCTGGCGGGCCATCGACCGGATCTGGCTGACCTGGTGCGAGATCTGCGTGATCTGGTTCGCGATGATCGTGGCCCGCTGGAACCAGCTCCCGAAGTCGAACTGCGCGCTCGCGGGAGTGGGGCGTGCGAAAAGCAGCAGGGGGACGAGAAGAACGGTGGCAAGGATGCGGTGGCGCATGGGGGAGTCCTTTCGTGTCATCGGTGTGTGGTGTGGATCGGGACCAGGACATCCGCGGTGAACCAGACGCGGAGCCGGTGGCCCGCGCGGATCGTGATCTCGGGCATGCGGTTCAGGTACCGGTCGAGCACCGAGGTGGCGCTGCCTCCGAGTCCCTGGCCGACGCCAGCCCGGAGTCCGTAGGGCGAGGTTCCGGCAAGCGTCAGCCCGCTCAGGGCGCCGACCGCTCCGGCGGCCGCGAACGTCGAGAGGTAGCGCCGGTTGACTTGGTCCCTCAGCGCGCTCTCGCCCGTCTGGTTCAGACCGGCGAACTCGAGGTCGATCCAGCTTCCGTCGGGCAGCAGCAGCCGGTGGAACGCCACGGCGAGGCGGCTCTGGTCGCGGTTCTGGACGGCGCTCGCGGTGCCGACGACGCGCGCGCCGCGCGGGACCAGGACGCGCTGGCGGTCGGTCGAATACAGCGGCACCGACACCATGGCGAGCACCGGGCCGGGGAACTCGCCGGAGAGTTGGGTGAGCAGCACCGCTTCGAGGAATGAGCCCTCGTGGATCCTCTCCCAGCCCGGCGGATCCTCGGGCCGGACAAAACGCCCGGGCTCGGATGGGCCGGACGCGGGTAGACTTATCTGCGCCGCTGAACTGCCTCCCCCGGGCGCGAACTCTCCGGTTGCCAGCCCGGCGGCCATCTCGGCTTCAAGCGCGGCCAGGGACTGCCCGAGAGACGCGAGCGCCCCGTCGAGGGCCGCATCGGGAGACTCGGGTGCGGGCGGTGGCACCGCAGCCGAATTTGAGCTCCGGTTCGGATCCCGGTGGGACTGCGCGACCGGGAGCGAGCGGAGCGAGCGCGTCCTGCGCTCGACCTCTTCGAGCCGGAGCGCCTCGCGTAGCTCGAACTCGGCCTGGCCGAGGGCGGCATGGCCGCCAGCGTTGCCGGCATCCGCCCCCGCGTCTTGTCCGGCTCTCTCCCGCCCGGCGTCATCGGACGGTTGCCGCTCCTGGTCCGCATCGGCAGCCGCCTGCTGGGTCTGGCGATCCGTCTCAGCGCTGAGGCGCCCGTCGAGCGAGCGGCCCGTGCGGTCGTCCACGGGCCGCGCCTCCGTGGGCGCGGCTCCCTCGGTCGTCTCGTCGGGACGCGACAGCGTCGAGGAGAACAGCAACCCCGCCACGAGCACGGTGATCAGCGCGATCCCGATCTTCGTGACGAGGCCGCCGGGCAGCGCGCCCTTCGGCTCCTTCACCCACTGCTTCCAGCCGCTCACCTGGAGCCCGCCTCTGGCTCCAACCGCCAACGCAGCCGCTTGTCACCGATCTGGAGCCATCCGTCGCCCATGACGCGACGGGCGATGTAGAGCCCATCCTTGGTCAGATCGAACGCGACCAGACTCGGCTCGCCATCCTGGAGTTCGTAGAGCGCCGGGGACTCGTGCGCTCGCGAGCTGATATAGGTGAAGAGCCCGTCGTGCCACATCGCCTCGACCCGGAACGGTCGTTCGGACGCCCTGCGGTCCAGCCGGTACTCGAACCGCAGCCGTCCGGGGTAGGAGGCGCGGAACGCCTCGACCTCCGCGGCCGCCTGCTCACGTGCCTCGGCGATCCCGGCCTCGGCTTCCTCGCGCGCCCGGCCCGCGGACTCGGCCGCTTGGGCCGCCATCTGCCGGTACGCTTCCACCTCGCTCCGGGCCACGAACGCGGGTCCGACGGCACCGCCGCCGGACATGGCCGCCGCCTCCGCGCCCGCCTCGACGCGCACCACGAGATGCGGCGGCTTCTCGCCGTGCTCGGAGACAAGGAACGAGTAGATGCGCCCCGATTCGCAGACGAGCGCGACGTTCGTGGCCGCGTCCTCGGCCAAGGGCTTCAGGTACGCCACGTTCGCCGCGCCGGTCAGGTGCCAGTATTCCGAGTCGCCGGCCACGAAGTCGAGGATCCGCTCTTCGGCCGGAAGCACGATTACCGTCGTGTGACGCACGCGCGCGCGCAGCCGGGGGATCCGCTCATCGCCCTCCTCCGGCACCGGCACGCGCAGGTAGGCGGCGTCGGCGCTCGCTTGCTGCGCGCAGGCGTCGCCGGGCAGCGCCAGCAGAAGCAGCGTGAGCAGGACAACGCCGATCCCGAGCAGGATCGCTTCGGTTGGTGTTTTCATGGTGTCGCGTCCTTTGCGTTTGTGGGGGTGGCGCGGGATGGGTTCGGCCGGGCGAGCGCTTCGAGCGCCTGGACCAGTCCGTGCCTCGCCACGGCTTCGACGCGCTTCTCGGCGTCCAAGGGCGAGGAGGTGTAGAGCCAGTAGCTCTCCGGATCGACTTCGAGCCGGAGCACCGCCGCCTCGTCCGGGCGGTGGAGGTAGAGTTCCCGCTTAGGGCTAAGCTCCCGGACTTGGGCCACCTCCGACTCGTTCAGCCGGAAGAGCGCTCCGGCCTCGGCGGGCAGCTCGGGGTTGGCGAGGAACAGCTTGGTGGGGATCGATTCGAGGAGCGCCGAAGCGCCGGGCGTTCCCGTCACGTCCACGGCGGACTGGGTGGCGAGCACGAGCGCGGCGTTCTTCTTGCGCCACGTCTTCGCCGCCTCGGCCAGGTAGTTCAGCACGGCGGGGTCCTGCATGTACCGCCACGCTTCGTCCACGACCATCAGCTTGAGACGGGCGGTCTCGGCCGGGTTCTCGATCTCCAGGCGCATGCGTTCCAGCAGGTACGACAGCGCCGCCTCGCAGAGGTCCGCGTGCTCCGCCGCGCCCGCCAGGTCGATCACCTGCCAGTCCCGGAACTCGATGTCCGCCCCGTCCGACGGCGCGTTGTCGAAGAACGCGCCCCAGGCACCGCCCTCGGTCCAGCGGTTCAGCGCGGGCCACATTGCAACCGGGAGCGAACCTGCCAGCACGCTCAGCGTCCGGCGCTCAGGCCCCAGCGCGTACAGGTCCTCGATCCGCGCGCGGATCTCGCTCGTGTCCGCTCCGTCGGCCTCGTAGCCTCCGAGCCTCAGGAGCCGGAGCACCCAGCCGGTGAGGAACTGGAACGTCCTCGTGCCAGCGGGCAGCGCGAACGGTTGTAGCCGGAGCGTCGGCTCCGTCTCGCCCGGCGCGAGCTCCAGGTACCGGCCTCCGAGAAACCGGGTCAGCCAGCGGTAGGAGCCGCCCAGGTCCAGAATCAGGATGCGGGGGCCGTACTTGAGCGCCTCGACCAGCAGGAAGTTCAGGGTGAAGCTCTTGCCCGAACCCGTCGCGCCCAGGATCAGCGTGTGGCCCACGTCGCCTGCGAAGAGGTCGTAGTGGTAGCCCGTGCGCCACGGAGTCTCGAAGACCGCCAGCGATTCACGGCCGAGGTGGCGGCTGTTCCTCTCTCCCCTCGGCGGCCCGAACACCGGCGCGAGGCACGCGGCGAGCCCGGCCGATACGAACACCCTCCGCACCTGCCGGCGTCTCGGCTGGGCCGGGAGCCGGGCGAACCACGCGGGAAGCTGGCCGTAGCCCTCCCGGATCACCTTCGCGTCGTGCGCGGCGAACAGTCGGCGCACGTCGCCGTCCAGCCGCTCGATCCCTTCGAGTTCGCCATGGAGCGCGACGGTGAGCGACGCCTCGCCGTAGGCCACCCCGTCGGCTTCCAGTTCGACCAGCGCGCTCCCAAGCCGGTCCGACTCGGCGGCCGCCGCCGAATCGACCATCGCCGCCGCCGTGCCCTGCGCGTCCTGCGCGTGCGCCATCATCGAGTAGCGCCGCGCGAAGTAGTGGCGCTGCGCGCTCCGGATCCGCCTCCGCGCCGATTCCACCGTCCACGGTCGCCATTCGAGCGAGACCGTCGTCACCGCATCCAGGCAGTAGAGGTCTTGGAGCAGGTTCGCGTGCGCCTGGCCCGGCGGTGACAGAAGCGAATACAGAATCACCGGCTCGCCGTCGAGCTTCAGGTGCGAGCGCTCGGCCTCAAGCTCCGACAGCGCGAGCCGCCAGTTCATGCCGCTCCCCGTCGCGCCGTCCCAGAAGGTGCCGGGCTTGTTCGTCAACTCGGAGAGGAGGCGGGACGCCTCGTGCGCTCCGAGCAGCTCGATGGTCGTGTGTTCGGCCACGAGCGAGCGGCCCGCGTCGATCATCGCCCGGAACCGATCCGCGGCCGCCTCGATCTCCGAGGCGAGGTAGGTCGTTCCCGTCTTGCCGCCGCGCTTCCGCCGTCGCTTGAGCCGTGACAGCGTCCCGGACCCGGACCTCCCGCCGACCTGGCGCAGTCCCGGGTTGTGCGACCACACCACAAAGGAATCGAGCCGCTGGACGCGCCCGGCGAGGAACGCGCTTCGCTTGCGCCCCGACAAGGACGCGATGTCCGAACCGTTGTCCTGCTGACTCTCCGTGCGGCTGGGACGCCGGAGCATGTGGAACTGGAGCCGCGTGCCGGGACCGAGGCCCGAGAGCAACCTCTGCCAGAGACCCAGCACGCGATCGATCTGCTCCGGCGTGCGACCGTCCACCACGGCGGGCCGGATCCGGCCCGCCGCCACCAGCTCGCCCGCACGGGTCAGGCAGCTTTGGCCGTCTTCGAGCCAACCCCAGTAGGGCAGCTCCTCGGCCAGCGAACCTGCCGCTTCGTGGGCCCGGAGTTCGTCGGCGACTCTCACCGGGAACCCCCGCGGACCAAGACGTGCCACGGCTCGTCCGCCCACTTGCCCGGATCGTACCGGGCCGGGTAGCGCGCCGCGGCCCGGAGCACCGCCAGCATCGCCGGGTCCCTGCGGCCCGCCAGCCAGCCCGCGCCGTAGCAGACCGCGAACACCAGGCCGCCCGCCACGAGCGAGGCCGTCGCGTTCCACACCGCGACCGCGAGGGTCGCGCCCAGCAGGAACAGCCGACGCTCGACGCCCAGCACCGTCAGCGGACGGTTGAGCGCCGCGTAGCCCGGCCAGCGTGTGAGGCCCCGCATTAGAACAGCCAAGCGAGGAAGTTCACCGCGCCCACGGCCATCCCGATCCCGAAGATGATCCCGGCCAGCGTGCGCTTGCTCCCGCCCTCGCCGAACGCGAACATCAGCCCGCCCACCACGATCGCGATCAGCGACAGCCCACGCGCGATCGGTCCGGTGAACTGCGTCTCGAGCTCGGCCACCGCGTCCACCCACGGGCTCGTTCCCTGCGCGTGGAGCGCGCCGGGCGCCAGCGCCAGTAGCGCGGTCCACGCGGCCGCCCGCGTCGTTCTCATCAGCTTCGTCATTCCGTTCTCTCCCTGTTGGGGTTCGGTCGGGCGCCGCCTTGCGCGCCGCCCCGGGTCTCGTCAATTCGATTGTGGACCCACGCGTCGAACTCCGACCTGATCCAGCCGACCACGCGCGGACCCAGGTGGATCGGCGGGGGAAAGCGACCCGCCTCCACCCAGCCGTAGATCGTCGGCCGCGCCACGCCCAGCCGGGCTGCGATCTCGGATGCCCGGATGAAGCGGATCGGCTCGTCCGTTCTCTTCCCGCCCGGCCTATCGGCCATCGCTCCACCCCCTCTCGTTCGTCCCGCGGCCGCTTTCGACCAGCGGCGCCGCTGGCGGCGCGGTGGAGCGCGTGCGCCGTCCGAGTCCGCGTCGTAGCCGTCGATGAACGCCAGAACCCGGTCCGCCATCCGCAGCGACGGCGAGCGCCCGGCGGCGATCTGGCGCATCAGATTCGGGTCGCCCACGGCCCTCATGCCGAACGTCGTCGGCGGCATGCCCGTGCGGTCGAGAAACGCGGCGATGCGCGCGTTGAAATGCCGCTCCAACGTCTCCATGGCCGTACTGCTCTTGCGTCTTCATGGCGAAAACGGTGGAAACACGTCCGCAAGCGACGCAATGCCTAGGAGATCACCTACATGTCGATAACGTCGAGGACGTCCAATACCGTCGGGTTGACACTGGACTCCGCCGCCAGTGGGGCGGTGAAGCACCCCCGCGCGCGCTTGCGAACAGTCTCCCGAACGATCTGAAGTTGGACTGGGCGGCAGGCGCGGAAACGGCGGACTCGGCGTCGCCGGCCAGCGAGTGGCGGGCCGCGTATCCGGACGTGGAGGGCCGATGCCGGACCGTTCGGCCGGTGGTTCCCTCTCCAGCTTGCGAAACCGGCCGGAAGCGGGACTATTTTCAGTCCCATGGGACGCAAGAAAAAAAGACCCGCCGCGCGGCTCGATCCGGTGCGCCGCCGGCTGCTCCGGCTGCTGGCGGCGAAGGGCTCGAACCTGCGCACCGCCTCGGTCGCCATGGGCCGCAACGACGCCTACCTGCAGCAGTTCATCTACCGGGGCACGCCGAAGGTCCTCGCCGAGGACGACCGTGAGATCCTGGCGGAGCATCTGGGCTGCCGGCCCGAGCTACTCAAGCACGGTCGGAGTTTCCGGCTCTCGACGAACGCCACACGGCCGTCGCCGCCCGGCGACGCCTACGCCGCGCCGATCGGCTACAGCGCAGTGCCGGAGGCGGATTTCAGAGAGGAGCCGGACGTGGAGGAAGCCTGGAACGGCGAGCTTCGGGTTACCGGAGATGCGTGGATGTTCGCCGATGCGTTCATCCGCCACCGGGTTCGGGCCGATCCCGGCGACCTGTGGATGGTCGAAGTGGACGGGGACTCGATGGAACCGCTGCTCTCAAGCGGTGACCACATCATGATCGACCTGAGCCGGACGGTGCCCGCGCCGCCCGGGATCTTCGTGATCTGGGACGGCATCGCGCTCGTCGCAAAGCGGATCGAGCACGTGGCGCACTCCGAGCCGCCGAAGGTGGTGCTCAAGTCGCTCAACCCCGAGTACGACAGCCACGAGTGTTCTGCCGAAGAGGTCCGCGTCGTCGGGCGGGCCGTCTGGGCGTCCAAAAGGCTGTAGGACGGGGCCGCTGGTGACGCTATCCCATGCTCCAGCGGCGGTTGCGCCCTTACGCCGGTTTCGCGAAACGAGTATGGTTGAGGTGGACCTGATCCTGGAGCGCATTGGAGGAGTCGTCGCCGTCCGCTGGGACGGTGCGCGGCGCAGGAGTGCATTGAGCCAGCCCCGCCTGACCGTTGACCTGCTCTGCCGCGAGGCCCGTGCTTTCGGCGAGAGAGAATCAGAGCACAGCGAGCCGTCGCTCTTCGGAGTGACGGACGGCAAGGCTGTTGGGACCTACCTTGAGCACAAGTTCCAAGCGAATCTCCACGATGGCTACGACTACCAGGAGGGAAGCTCGGCGAAGGGAATCGATTTCCCGGAACTCGGTGTCGACCTGAAGGTCACGAGTCATCGGCAACCACAGTCATCCTGCCCATACAAGGCCGCACGCCAGAAACTGTACGGCTTAGGCTACTCACTGCTCGTATTCGTCTACGACAAGACGGATGACGAAAACACTCGCACCGCCCGGCTCGACATCCTCCACACCGTCTTCGTCACGGCCGAGCGTACGGCAGATTTCCAGACCACCACGGGCGTCCGCCGAATCGTCGAGAACAGCGGGAACGTGGACGACCTTCTTGCGTTTTTTGCGGAGCGGCGGCTACCGGTGGACGAGATTGAGGCGAACCGGCTCGCCGAAGAGGTTCTCGTGCACCCCCCCGATGTCGGCTACCTCACCATCTCCAACGCCCTGCAATGGAGGCTTCAGTATCGCCGGGCAATCGACAAGGCTGGCGCGGTCGACGGAATTGTCAGAGTAAGGTGATCCCGTGCCTTCAGAGACAAAGACGAGAGTCAAGGTGGAGTTCGGCGACTTTCAGACTCCGACGGCCTTGGCCGAACGCGTCTGCGGCCTTCTGGCGGACCGTGGCCTACGTCCTGCGGGCGTCCTCGAGCCGACATGCGGCACCGGCACTTTCCTGCACGCTGCAAGCAATGCGTTCCCCTCCTCCAAACGGATACTCGGTTTTGAAATCAATCCCCGGTACGTAGCCGAGGCGCAGCACCTCCTCCGCACGTCTTTCCCGACCGCAGATGCTCAGGTGCGCCGGGCCGATTTTTTCCGGATGGATTGGGACGAGGTGCTTGCTGGACTGCCCAGACCGTTGTTGATCCTGGGGAATCCACCTTGGGTCACGAGTGCCGAGCTTGGCAGTCTGGGGAGTTCCAATCTGCCCGAGAAGACGAACTTCAACAGGCACCGTGGGATCGACGCTCTGACGGGCAAGAGCAACTTCGACATATCCGAGTGGATGCTCATGCGAGCCCTCGAGTGGATCGACGGGCAGAAGGCCAGCCTAGCACTTCTCTGCAAGGTGTCGGTCGCCCGGAAGGTCCTGCGCCACGCGTGGAAGCACGGACAGCGCCTGCGGAATGCGGAAATGCGCCGCATCGACGCACTCCGGCATTTTGGCGCATCCGTAGACGCCTGTCTTTTCGTCGTTTCCGGTTCGCCGCATCGTGGAGAAGTCGAATGCGCGGTCTACGACACGCTCGAAGCGACTTACCCCTCGTCGCGGTTTGGGCTCCGACGTGGGGACCTCGTTGCGGACCTGAAGTCATACGACAAGTGGGAACACTTGGCCGGGCCGCAGCGGTATCGGTGGCGTTCCGGCGTCAAGCACGATTGTGCGAAGGTCATGGAACTGCACCCAAGCGGTCCGGGCCTCTACATGAATGGCCTACAGGAGGAGGTGGCGCTCGAGCCCCGATTCCTCTTTCCCATGCTGAAGAGTTCGGAACTCGCGAACGGTAACGTATCGGTGCCCAGCCGATGGATGCTGGTCACTCAATCGGCGATCGGCGAAGACACTGCCCGCATCCAATCTGCAGCGCCCCGAACATGGAGGTACCTCTGCGCGCACGCCGGTCGATTGGACCGCCGCCGCAGCACGATCTATCGGAATCGGCCGCGCTTTTCGGTGTTCGGCGTGGGGAGCTACACGTTCGCCCCTTGGCGCGTTGCGGTCTCCGGATTTTACAAGAAGCTCGATTTCCGCGTGGTCGGCTCGTTCGAGGACAAGCCGATCGTTCTGGATGACACATGTTACTTCGTACCTTGCGGATCGAAGGCTGAGGCTGTCGTGGTGCGTGATCTGCTGCACTCGGAACCAGCCCAGGGACTGCTGAGCGCCTTCGTGTTTTGGGATTCGAAGCGACCGGTTACGGTAGGATTGTTGCGCCGCCTAGATCTCTTGGCGGTGGCCCGAGAGGTAGGAGCCGACGCCGAGTTGTCATCGTTCCTCGATGGCCCTTGTCCAGCGGGGGACCAACTGCGTTTCTGGTAGGCTTCGATCATCCCGGGAATCGGCTGTTGGACAACGCTGGCCTGCGGAGCCCTCTGCGGGGCTTCAATGAGGCTTGGGCCGATCGGCCCAGGAGATGGCTAGTCTAGCCCGGATTTCTCACGGGGTGGCGGATTTCGGGTGTGGAATGAAGAGATTAAGGCCGTGGTTGTGCGGGTCAACCGCGTGGCAAGGCGGGAAGGGTCCCGGTTTCGACGTCTGAGAGGCGAGAGACGGGGAGAACTGCTGGCTGAAGGAGTCTTCATTGCTCGCGGGGCGCACTGGTCCCGGCGGGCTTGCCGAGAGGATTCGCGACCTTGAGCCGCCGGATGGAGACGGTCACGCGGGCGCCCGAATCCGCGCGCCCGCTCCCTGCTTCGGGCTCGAACCGAACCGTCGCGCCCCAAACAGGCTGCCCGTCTTCGTCCAATACCAGCACCGAGACGGGTTCGAGCAGTGCCTGCCCCACCACAGCCCATTGATCATCGCCGGAGCGCGCCTCCAGCACCTTCGCCGCCTCGTCGGGATCCCGCGCCGCTGCGGTGACCTGCACGCGAGCGGAGCCCCTAGCAGCTAGTAGAGATCGCCAGCTTCTGGGTCCAACGACGCTCGATTCCGGGCCACGACACGCGCCATGCCGTTGCCGCGCACCGCCACATGGCCATCCACATCCACCAGGAAGACCTCAGGATCCCGGCTGCTCCACCGCACCGCGCCTCCCCGACCGTGAACGCGAACCCGCTGCCCGATGTGCGTCAGCGTCACCGAGTCCGGCACGATCTCGAGCGGTGCATCCGGGGCCCCGTCGTGGTATCCGAACAGCAGGATCCGAGCGCCACGAGGAACAGAGCGGCGACCGGCGGCGGCGTCCACCCTGACGACCTCGCAAGGTCTCGACCCATCGCGGCTGGAGGCGTGTGTGCAGCCGATCTCCGTTCGCGTCGGTTGCGGGAAGTCTCATCACGGTATCTCGGTATCTCGGTTGTCCAGATTAGAGGCGGGTGACATCGCGTTCCGAGATCGGTCGCCACGTTCGGAACCCGAAAGATGCCCGCTCCAATGCTCTCCGAGCAAACGGCACGGTGCCGGAAACCTATACCACCGCGGCCGAGGCGATCGACCGGCTCCTAGCTGCCCAGATGGTTGTCCGCAACAGCCGGCGCCTCAAGGCGGCCATGCGGGCCAGCCGACTGCCGTACCTGAGGACCCTGACGGACTTCGCAGGTGTCAACTGGCTGTCGCAATCCGTCCAAACTTGGATCCCAGCTCTCGCTTGATCGCGATGTTCACATGGTATCTGGGCATAATGGCCGAGGTAAGCGCCTCCTCAGACAGTGCCTTATTGATGTCACCGATGCTCCACTCCTGGGCGTTTCGCAAAGCCTGTACCCCAAGTACGGTCTCGACAAGATTCTGCTCGAACCACGCCCTCACGGCGTCCTCAACCAGCGATCGCGGAGCCTTGCGATCACTGAGTTCGGTGGCCCACCGATCGACCATGTCCTCGAAAACCCGAAAATCGGCGTTGACTAGGAGACGGTTCTGGTCGATCAGGTACCGGGCGGCCCGATCTTCGAGGTCGCCCGACTCACGTGTCCCATCGCTTACACTAATCCAACGGACTTCTGGGAATGGATCTGGCTTAATCTTCTCAGCCCGGGTACCGTTCTTCTTGAGAAAAATGGAATAGACACCTCCTGCCGTCCCCCCCCGACTCCCAGCGCGGGCGGGGGTTGAACGCTGTCTTCTTGCTCCTCGCCGAGGTATTCCACCACGTACTGTTTGCATCTCATCGACCTCGGATGTCCCCTTAGGTGTCGGGCGGTAGCGGCTGATACGATACAGATCGAGGATACTTCGCAAGCGCTCCCGAATTGTTTTGCTATGGTCGGTGGATTTGGAGCGAGCTGCCACCTCGTCGATCAGGTTGCGGATCTCCTCCGGCATCTTCTCGCGGAACTCGATGGCCCATTGGGCCCAAGGCAATGGTGCACTGTCCATGAGCAGGCTGGTTCGGGCTGTGTTTGTCGAAAGGCGACGAAGCTTGCCCGTTTCTGGCTCGACGTAGATTACGACTCGCCGGTGGCCGAGGATGATGCCAAACTGCTGAAGTTGAGACATGCCAGCGCGGCCGGTCGACATTTCGTAGAGTTCGCCGTTGTACAGTGCAGCCACATGACCGGAAGACTCAATGAATCCGGAGTTCTGGCTAAGGGCCTTATCGTCGCTGAGAATCCACCACCTGACCATCGCCCCAGTGACCGGCAGTTCCCCGTGCGCTTCAGAATGGTCCTGCAGGTACTTCTGTTGTCCGACCACTCGTCGCAAGACATTACGATCACGGTCCTCGCGTGGATTGAGCCACCCTTCCCTAGCCCTGATCGTGACTCCTGCCGGCAACGAGTAGTACCTGCCGTTCAAGTATTTTGAAACCCATCGTGATGGCGAAGAAGCCCCTTCTGGCGCCGAGACAGTGTCTGACTCCTCAGTAGATCCCAACAACAGAACCATCGTACCGTGTTCGCGGATCACCGCCGGCCTGACGTCGTCCTCGACCGCTGCATAGTGTCCGTAACTGCCGTCAGGTCGTTGAAGTTGCCGAAGTCCGTATTCCTGTGTCGTCGGGATTCCGCCACAGGTGGACCATCGAAGCCTTTCCATCCTTCCAGGACAGATAGATGAGCCCAGCGTGATTCCGAGTCGCGGCCGCAACTTTCGCTCCGACGCCATAGTTTCCGGCGAGCGATTGCTGTGAGAACGAGGACGATAGCTGATTGATGTACTTGACCATCTCCGGTCCCGTCATCCCGTCGCCGTTATCGATCACACAGAGTTTGAGGACACCCTGCAGATCGTAGTAGTTCCAGTCGACGTCCCAAACGACCTCACCAGACGCTTCGGATGTGCGAGCGATGGCCTCGATCGAGTTCTGTGTCAGCTCGCGAAGGAATTGTAGAGGATGGCAGTCCTCGCCAAGCCGGTCCAGCAGGAAGCCCGTGTTGGCAACGGACAGAGGTAGGGTTCGATCACGATGGGTAGTAGGGGTGTCCATGCAGGGCCTCCGTCAATGAGCTGCGAGCAGCTAGTAGAAAGTGAGTGGAGCACTCGTCCTTCGGGCTGGGAGGCCAAACGCCTACGAGACCGATGAACCGTGTTAAACTCGCAACCCATTCTAGCGTCAAGGGAATCCAGACCGCAACCCCTAGTCAAGAGGCCGCGTCGACCACCTGCGTTCAGAATCGTTGTCTTCGATCGGGCCTTCTGAAGGCTCCCGAGCTGACGACTCTGGAGTTCGAACGGGATTTCTGGCTCATTCGACGAAGCCGCCTCAATGGTCCGATTCAGAAGCATCGGCGATTGTTCTTTGGAACTCCGCTAGGGGGAAACGCCCGGTTCGCCTTTGCGTCCCGAAGACGACCACAGAGGGATGGCTCCTCCTTCGGTCGGGCGTGTGCCGGCACCGGTATCATGGACTACCGAGGCCTCGGCCATCAAGCCGCCCCGCAGCTGAACTCTTCGCGGGTGCGAGTCACATCAGATACCCGTGCCGCTGGAGAAACCACCGCGCGGTTGTAGCGTACGATTGGCCGGGGCACTCGGACTCGCGGATTGTAGACGAGCGGCAAGCCGATGCCGATCCGGTCGCGGCAGCCTGGCTGGTATCGACCCTTAGATTAGGTCGGGCAGGCTTGAACCTGCGGGGTGATGTCTGCACCATCTTGGTCGAGGGTGTCCCAGTTCGCGCAGATTTCACCGCCGCGCGCCGGCACTGTTTTGATCGGCGAAGTGCTTGCGCCACCCCGACGCTTGCGCCAGCGAGCGGGACAACCGGTGAATCGCTAGCGTTAGGTCCGTCTTCGCCGTCAGGCAGATGCCCTCGCGCCTCAGCTCCCGGCTGCACCTTCGAGCACATCCCGCCGATCAGGTCCTCACGAGCCATCATGGATCACAATGATCTCGTGCCTAGGTATGCTCGCGTCCGGGGCGCTCGCGAAAGATGATGTGGTCGAGCGACGTTACCGCGAAGGCCGTCACGGGCGTCTTTTCCCCTCGACCTCACTAGGAAGCTCGACTCGATTGATCCCGAACCCACGGGACTGGAAGAACCGCCGCAGTTCCTTCAGATAGCGCGGGAACAGCTTGGCGTCCACGACCCTCGACAGTTCCATCCCTGCGAGCGTCATGTGAGGACCACGGAACTTGACGGGCGCGGCAGTGGCCACCTTCTCTGTCGCGCGCTGCAGCACGAAATACTGGCCTTGGTGTCGAAATGGAAATGCCGGATGGTGTAGCGACGGCGGCACAACGCACGGCCCATAGTCCCTCCACGCGTCGAAATCGTGCACAACGAGGCCATGCTCGCTGAGGATCGTGAGCTCGTTGTACGAAAGGCCGTGCGCAGCGAGCGCGTTGTCTCCGGCTCGTCCTCCCAAAGCCAGCACTCGGCCATCGATTGTCTCATCCTCCGTAGGGGTCATATAACATGCGAGGGCGCAGAATCTTGCAAAGATGGTAGCAACGTGCTGATCCACGGTTCTCAGCACGCTGATGGTCCGCCGTGAGACACTTCCCGGTTCTCTGACCTCGCCAGCGAGTGTCTTACCCCAGAGCACTTGCAGCTCGACTTCCGAGACGTACGCGGCCCCGTCGAGAAGTAATCGCACAACATCGGGATGGGGATCTGGTGTGTCGGACCTTATGCGCTCGTCACCTACGCCGTCCAGGGCCGCTGCGACCACCTCATCTTGGCATCGCTGTTTCATTTGCTCTTCAAAAAACCACCGCATTCCGAGATCCTCTAGCTCGCCCTTGGTGCGGATGTGGCTGGCTTCAGCGTCAGCCGTTGCCTCGATGATCTTGGCCTTGGCGTCTCGCTTCGCTAGTACTGGTCGCAATACGGAATGTGAGATGTCGACGATCTTGTGTCCAAGGTTCACAAGTTCGGTTGGCAGTTTAGTCGGGTCCAACGTGTCCATTCGTGTTCTCCAGCAGCAAGCTGTGAGTTCTGGACCCCGCCCCACGAGGCCAAGCTGCAGAAGATACCACAACGAACGGGTTCTCGGTGCCGGCGGCATCGTCGGATTGGAAGTGGGCAACCGGGCCGTGAACCATGATTTCCGTCTCCGTTCTCAATGGATCTGCGGAGAGAGGTCGGCCACGAGCCGCTCGATGGTCTCATAGCCGTACTCCGGCCAGCTCATTCCCCCCGCTGGAGTTCGGCGATGTGCCGTCGGATCAACCAATACGCCGCCGGTCATCACGTGGCGTTGGCCGAACGGGCCGCTGACCTCCGGGCGGCTCTGACGATCTCGGAATCTCGCCGGTGGAGGGCACGGGCTCCTTCATGCCGTTGAACCGCGTCCAGGCGAAGGTCAGCGTCAACGCCTCCCGCCCAAGCCCCGCCATTCGACCCGATTTTCCCGTTTTTCGGACGTGACAGGCCCGTCACAGCTTCACGGGCAAGAACGGCAGATCGTGCAGTCCCAGTTAGACTTAGACGATTTCTTGCCGTGAATTATGTTCCCTTCGGCGCGCTTATCAGGCGTGCGCTCTAACGAGGCTGTTCAAGTTTCCTGGGCGCCGGGGATTCCGTTCTCTACTACGTAGCTCGCGCGCGTGGCGATGGGGGCGTCGGGGCGGGTGACGTAGGGCATGACTCGGAAGTCGGCCCGGAGCTGCCGGGGAGACAGACTGCAGCGGACGTAGCCGCGTTGGGCGTTGAAGAACTTGATGTGGGGGTTGTGGCTCATGGCGTTTTCGCCTTGGGGGCCCGTGTCGACGCCGTCTCCGCTCGAGCTGATGGACGTTCCGGCGAATTCGGTGCCGACCACCGGAGAAGCTGGGCGGTCGAAGTCTAGTTTGAGGTCGTTGACCCAGTTGGTGTGGAGGTCGCCGGTGAGGACGATGGGGTTGGAGGGGCGGCGGTCGTGGAGGAAGGTCATGAGGCGGGTGCGGTCGGCGGGGTAGCCGTCCCACTTGTCCATGGGGAGGGTGAGGGTCTCTTCGCCTTCCAACAGGCGGGCCATGAAGACCTGGTTGGCGAGGATGTTGTAGCGCGCGGGGGATTGGTCGAGGCCGTCGAGGAGCCAGTCGGCCTGGGGGCGACCGAGGATGGTGGCGTCTTCGGCGTGTTGTTCGGGGCAGGGGGGTTGGCGGCGGCCTCCGCAGGGCTGGAGGGTGCGGTATTGGCGGGTGTCGAGGACGTGTAGCCGCATCAGGGAGCCGAAGTCGAGGCGGCGGTAGAGCTGGGCGTCGGGGCCGGTGGGGAGGGAGGTTCGGCGGAGGGGGAAGTGTTCGTACAGGGCCTGGAAGGCGGCGGTGCGGCGGGCGAGGAAGGACTCGCGGGTCATCTGTTCGGTGTTGTGGGTGCCGGCCCAGTCGTTGTCGACCTCGTGGTCGTCGGGGGTGAATACCCAGGGGGCGGCGGCGTGGGCGGCCTGGAGGTCGGGGTCGCGCTTGTAGAGGGCGTAGCGGGCGCGGTAGGCCTCGAGGGTGCGGGGTTCCTCGGTGTCGTGGCGGCGGACGAGGTCGGGGCGGATGCCGGGGCCGCTCTCGTAGATGTAGTCGCCGAGGTGCACGACGAGGGACGGTGACTCGGCGGCCATGTGGCGGAAGCCGGTGTACCAGCCGCGCTCGTAGTGCTGGCACGAGACGAAGACGAAATCGAAGCGGTCGGGCAGGGTGCCGGGGGCGGGGGCGGTGCGCGTGCGGCCGACGGGGCTCGTCGCTCCGGCGGCGTGGAAGCGGTACCAGTAGTCGCGCGCGGGTTCGAGACCGCCGACCTCGGCGTGCACGGAATGGCCGAGTTCCGCCAGCGCGGCGGCCTCGCCGCGGCGGACCACGGTGCGGAAGCTGTCGTCGGAGGCGACCTCCCAGCGCACGGGGGTCGCGGCGGCGGGGTCGCCGGGCAGGTCGAGGAGACGCGTCCACAGGACGACGCCGTCCGCGGTCGGCTCGCCCGAGGCCACGCCGAGTTCGAACGGGAAGCGCTGCGCCGGAGCCCGGCGGCCGGTGCGCGGGCCGAGGTTGAGGCCGCCCACGGAGGCGCCGGGGCCGAACTGCGCGAAGGGAAGCGGCGCCAGCGCGCAGAGGGCCGCGGAGCGGGTCCAGGCGGCAAGAAAATCGCGGCGCGTGCTCATGGCGAAATCCACCCCGAGAGGGGCCATCTTCGATTGCCGCCGCAAGCCTGCCGGCCTAGCTTCACTCGCATGAAAATCCGTCCCTTCGGCGCCGCCATGGCGCTTCTCCCGGCCACGCTCCTGGTCCTCTCCGCATGCAACAGGCCGACGGCTTTCGGAGAGGCGAACAGCCTCATCATCCTCGCTCCCGACGCTCTCTCGCAGCAAGTGGAGGAGGAGACCCGGCAGGTCCTGGAGCCCACGATCTTCACGAGCCGCAACGAGAAACAGTACGAGGTCACCTTCGTCGACCCCGGCCACGAGAACGTCGGCGAACTGAAACTGTTCCGTAACCTGATCGTGTTCGGGACGGACGACGACCCGCTGCTGACCGAGGTGGCGGATCAGGCGGGACAGGACCTCGACGCGCTGGAGCCGGGCCGCGTCTTCCAGGCGTCGGACATCTGGGCGCTCGGCCAGACCGTGACGGGTGTCCTCCTCCGGTCGGGCCGGGAGGCCGAATCGTGGGTCGCGGCGCTTCCATCCGTCCTGAACGCGGTGGACACGAACTACCGCGAGTTCGTGATGCGGCGCATGTACGCGACGCCGCCCGACACCGCCCTCGCCACGGATCTCGGGCGGCGGTTCGGGTTCTCCCTCCTCGTCCCCGAGCTCTACGACCGCGTCGCACGGGATCTCGGCGGAGGGGACAGCCTGGTCATCCTGCGCAACGACAACCCCGACCCGAGCGAACTCATCCGTTCGGTCCTCGTCACGTGGCGCCCGGCCGTCGACTCGCTGACGAAGGATCGGGCGCTGGAGTGGCGGGCCGAGATCGATGCGGTGCACTACAACGTCCCGCAGCGCATCGACGACTCGAATTCGAGCGTGGTCAGCTTCCTGTGGGAGGACCGCCCGGCTCTGGAAGTGACCGGCGTGTGGCAGGATGAGTCCGGCGGATTCCCCGCCGCCGGCCCGTTTATCGTCTGGCTGGTGAACTGTCCGGCGCGCACGTACTTCGTCGATGCGTGGCTCTATTCGCCGAACCGGGCCAAGTACGAGTACATGCTGCAACTGCAGGAGATACTCGGGTCGTTCCGCTGCGTCGAGTCCGGTGCCTAGTGTCGTTCGTTCATCTTCACACACATAGCGAGTACTCCCTCCTCGACGGCGCGAACCGGATAGACGACCTCGTCGACCGTGCGGTCGAACTCGGCATGCCCGCCCTCGCCCTCACGGACCACGGCAACCTTCACGGCGCGTGGGAGTTCCAGGAGAAGGCCCGCGCCAGGGGGATCAAGCCGATCATCGGCTGCGAGGCCTACGTCGCGTACGGCGACCGCCGCTCCCGCAAGCTCGAAGAAGGCGCCCCGGCCCACTACGCCCACCTCGTGCTGCTCGCCGAGAGCCGAAAGGGGTACTCGAACCTCATCAAGCTCTCGTCGATCGGGTACACGGAGGGGTTCTACCGCCGGCCCCGCGTGGATCACGAGATGCTGGAGCAATACGCGGACGGGATCGTCTGCCTCTCCGCCTGCCTCGCCGGCGAGGTCGCGCGCTACCTGCAGTACGAGAGATACGAGGAGGCGAAGCGGGCCGCGGAATGGCACGCGCGGGTGTTCAGCGACCGCTACTGGCTCGAACTCCAGAACCACGGGATCCCGCAGCAGGATCTGGTGAACCGGGGCATCATCGAGATCTCCGAGGAACTCGGGCTCCCGCTCGTCGTCACCAACGACGCGCACTACATGCGCCGCGAGGACGCCGACGCGCACGACACGCTCCTCTGCATCGGGACGGGCAAGGACAAGGACGATCCCGACCGGCTGCGCTTCCACGGGGAGGAGAGCTACTTCAAGACCGCCGACGAGATGGCGGAGCTCTTCCCGGACCTGCCCGGCCTGCTCGCCGAAACGGTGCGCATCGCCGAGCGCTGCGACGTCAAGGTCGAGAAGCAGTACCAGCTGCCCGGGTTCCCCCTCCCCGACCGCTTCTCCGAGCCCATGGAGATGCTGCGTCACCAGGCGACGGAAGGGGCGAAGTCCAAATACGGCGACCCCCTGCCGGACGCGGTGCGCGACCGTCTCGACTACGAACTCGGGGTCATCGAGAACACGGGGTATGCGGGCTACCTGCTCATCGTGTGGGACTTCATCGTGGCGGCGCGCGAGCGGGAGATCCCGGTCGGGCCCGGCCGCGGGTCGGCCGCGGGATCGATCATCTGCTACGCGCTCGGCATCACCGACGTGGATCCGCTCGAGTTCGACCTCCTCTTCGAGCGCTTCCTGAATCCGGAACGCGTCTCCATGCCGGACATCGACATCGACTTCTGCTACGAGCGCCGCGGCGAGGTCATCGACTACGTGCGGGAGAAGTACGGCCAGGCTTCGGTCGGGCAGATCATCACGTTCGGGACGATGAAGGCGCGCGCGGTGATCCGGGACGTGGGCCGGGTGCTCGGCTTCTCGCCTTCGGAGACGGACCGGCTCGCGAAGCTCGTGCCGTCGACGCCGGGCTTCTCGCTCACGGTGGCCGAGGCGAGGAAGAAGGTGGGGGAACTCGCCGAGAGCGACCGCGAGGACGCCCAGGTCAGGAAGCTCCTCGACTACGCGGAACGCATCGAGGGGCTCGCGCGCCACAGTTCGGTGCACGCGGCGGGCGTCGTGATCGCGCCGGGACCGCTGGACGACTACGTGCCGATCTGCTCGGACACCAAGAGCGGCGCGGACACGGTGATCACGCAGTTCGACATGAACGCGCTCGAGAAGGCGGGCATGCTCAAGATGGACTTCCTGGGCCTGCGCACGCTGACCGTGATCGCCGACGCGGCGCGGAACGTGGACGAGCGGCACGGGATCCGCGTGGACTGGGAGGAGATCGGCCTCGAGGACGCCGCCGTGTACGAGATGCTGGCGGGCGGCCGCACGAGCGGGGTTTTCCAGTTCGAGTCCAGCCTTGCGACGGATAAGCTGCGCGCGATGCGCTGCGACCGCTTCGACGACCTCGTGGCCGTGAACGCGCTCATCCGCCCCGGCCCGCTCGATTCCGGGATGACGGACGTCTACATCGAGCGCAAACGCGGCAAGAAGCCGGTCGAATATCCTCATCCCGACCTGAAGGAGATCCTGGAGCCGACGTACGGGGTCATCACCTATCAGGAGCAGGTGATGCGGGCCGCCAACCTGCTCGCCGGCTTCTCGCTCGCCGAAGCCGACGTGCTCAGGAAGGCGGTGGGAAAGAAGGACGCCGAACTCACGGACCGGGTGCTCGGCGAATTCGTCAAGCGCGCGGTCGAGCGCGGGGTCGCGAAGCCGAAGGCGGGCGAGATCGCCGAACTCATCCGCACCTTCGGCCGCTACGGCTTCAACAAGGCGCACAGCGTCGCGTACGCGCTCCTCTCCTACCGGACCGCGTGGCTGAAGGCGCACTATCCGGCCGAGTTCATGGCCGGCCTCCTGTCCTCGGAGATCGGCAGCACGGACGCGGTCGTATCGTACATCGGCGCCGCGCGGAAGCTCGGGATCCGGGTGCTTCCGCCGTCGGTGAAGGAGTCGGGCTATCGCTTCACGGTGGTGGTCGATCCGGATAATCCCGGGAAGTCGGCGATCCGCTTCGGGCTCGGCGCGATCAAGGGCGTGGGACATTCCGCGATCAAGTCGATTCGGGCCGCCCGCGCTGAGGCGCCGTTCGAGAGTTTCCTCGATTTCCTTGAACGGATCGACCTGCGGCTCAACAACTCGCGCGTGATCGGAGCTTTGATCGGAGCCGGGGCACTCGACGACCTCGGCGACCGCGCCGCGCTGGCGGCCGGCCTCGAGGTCATGATGAACGAGGCGCAGTTGAGGCGGCAGGAGGCCGAGAGCGGCCAGACCAGCCTGTTCGGGGGCGATGCCGCGGAGGCGAGGCCGGAGGTCGAACTCCCGATCGTCTCGGCGTGGAGCGAGCGCGACCGGCTCCGCAGGGAGAAGGAAGGCCTCGGGTTCTATATCTCGGGACACCCCCTCGAGCGCTACCAGGATCTCGTCGACCTGTACGCGCTGGAGGCGAAGACGACGAGCCTGCGCGAGCGCCGCGACCGCACGGTCGAGGTCCCCTGCGTCATCACCGAGACGTCGGTGCGCACCGCGCGCAAGGACGGCCGCGAGTGGGCACGGCTCACGATCGAGGACTTTCACGGCACGGCGACCACGCTCGTGTTCGGCGAAGTCTGGCAGCAGAACCGTGGTTTGCTCACCGACGACCGGCCGGTCCTGATCACGGGCACCGTATCGGGCAACTCGCGGGATGACGACGATCCGCCCATTTTCCTCGACTCCGTGCGGCCCCTGGCGGAAGTGCGGGATGAGGGACGGGTGGGGATCCTGATTGAAATCCGCGAGGACGAACCCCTGGAGCCCGGTGCGTTCATCCGGGCCCGGGAGTTGCTGGAAGCTTCGCCGGGACTCGGGCCGCTGTACGTGGAAGCCGGGCACGGGGCGCAGGAGGACGAGGCGGGGCCATCGCGTTTCGCGTCGCGAACGCTGCGCGTGGCGCCGACCCCGACGCTGGTCGAGGAACTGCGCACGCTGCTGGGTGGAAGCGGCGTAAAACTGGTCCGGAGTCGCTGACGGGTCGTCGCCCGTCCGGCCGCCCGCTGGCCGGATCACCGTCGGCGGGGCCAGTTTGTGCAGGCAGCAGGCCGGCCTGCCAGGGATGGATGCCGGCTCCTGGACCGAGAGACGATCGCGTATGTCGATAGAACAGGAAGGCCTGGCCGAGCTCCGCTCCCATGTGGAGGAGCTTCGGAACAAGGCCAGAAAAAGCGGGATCGACGTGAGCGCCGAGCTGGGGCCGCTGGAAGCCCAGCTCGCCGCCGCGCACGACGACGCCATGGCCCGGCTGTCGCGTTTCGATCGGGTGAAGCTCGCCCGCAACCAGGACCGTCCCTTCTCGCTCGACTACATCCAGGGGATCGGCACGGATTTCTTCGAGTTGAAGGGCGATCGCGTCTTCCGCGACGACCCGGCCATCGTCGGCGGCTGGCTCAGTCTGGGCGATTACTCGGTCATGGCCATCGGGCACCAGAAGGGCCGGGAGATGAAGGAGAACCTGCTCCGCAACTTCGGCTCTCCCCACCCGGAGGGATATCGCAAGGCGAAGCGCCTGATGCGGCTGGCCGAGAAGTTCGGCCGTCCCGTCGTGACCTTCATCGACACGCAGGGAGCGTATCCCGGCATCGGCGCGGAGGAGCGGGGCCAGGCGGAAGCGATCGCCCGCAACCTCGCCGTGATGGCGGGCCTGAAGGTCCCCATCGTGAGTTGCGTCATCGGCGAGGGAGGCTCGGGCGGGGCCCTGGGGATCGGCGTGGGGGACCGCGTCCTCATGATGGAAAACGCGATCTACTCGGTGATCTCGCCCGAGGGGTGCGCCGCGATCCTGTGGCGGAGCCGCGATCACTCCGAAAAAGCCGCGGAAGCACTCAAGCTGACGGCCCGCGATCTTCAGGATCTGGGCGTCGTGGATCAGGTCATCCCGGAGCCGCAGGGAGGCGCGCATACCGACCCGGAGGCCGCCGTCGAGGCCATGGGCGCCGCCATCCGGCGTCATCTGCGCGAGCTTGCGAAGCTGAACCCGCGCGAGTTGGTCGAGACGCGGCGGGACAAGTTCTACGCCATCGGCGCCTGGGAGGAGAGGTGAGCGAGCGCCGCCGGCCGCGCCCGGTCCGGCCTGGCCCCCCCCGTCCCGCGCGCCCCGCCGGCGAGTCCGGAAACGGGGCCCCGCGCAGGGAGCCATCCCTGCCGAGTGCCGCCACGACCCCGGGTACCGCGGCCACGCCGGGTCCCGTGGCGACGCCGGGTCCGGCGGCGGGAGCCCTGCGCCAGATCCTCGAAGTCCAGTTCAAGGGGCTGCGTTCCGATTTCTTCGCCTACAGCGGCGCTCCCGGGCTGGCGGAGCGGGAGTATGTCGTCGTGGAGGCCGACCGCGGACAGGACATCGGGTGGGTGAAGCGTGCGGCCGGGGCCGGGGATCTCGCCTGCGAAGGGGGCTGCGACAGTGTGGGCGCCCGCACCGTCCCGCCGCCGTCCCGGCGCGTGATCCGCCGCGCCGCGCCGGCCGATGTCCTGCGGCTGCAGCAGCTTCGCGACCAGGAACTCGAGGTGCGCCGGCGCACGCGCGAACTCGTGACGAAGCACCGGCTGCGCATGAAGGTGAGCGAGGCGGAGTGGCAGTGGGACCGCAACAAGCTCACGGTGTACTTCACCGCCGAGAAGAGGGTCGACTTCCGCGCCCTCGTGCGCGACATGGCCCGCTCGTTCCGGACCCGGATCGACCTGCGGCAGATCGGGGTCCGCGATGAGGCGCGCCGTCTCGGCGGGCTGGGTCGCTGCCGCCGTGAACTCTGCTGTCGCTCGTGGCTCACGTCCATCGAACCGGTCACGCTTCAACTCGCCAAGGATCAGGGCCTTTCTCTCAATCCGAGCCAGATTTCGGGCGCCTGCGGCCGGCTCATGAACTGCCTCCGCTACGAGCACGCCGTGTACGCGCAGGCGAAGAAGCGCTTCCCGCCCGTCGGCAGGACGATCCGAACCGCCAACGGCCGCGAGAATGTGAAATCGTGGGATCTGTTCGAGGAGACCGTGTCGCTTCAGGCGGGGGACGGCGAGATCCGCACCATCCCGCTCGCGCAACTCCGGGAGGAGAGGCGCGCGGCGCGGCGCGCCGAACTGGACCGCAGGTAGTGCCCCGGTTCTATCTCACGACGGCGATCGACTACTCGAACGGCGACCCGCACCTGGGACACGCGATCGAGAAGATCGGCGCCGACGCGATCGCCCGGTACCGCCGCGCCCGCGGGGACGAGGTCCATTTTCTCATCGGAATGGACGAGCACGGGCAGAAGGTCCAGCAGGAGGCGGAGAAGCAGGGAGCGGCCCCGCGGGAATGGGTCGACCGCATCGCCGAGGCCTTCCTGGACGTCTGGCAGCGCCTGGGTCTGTCGAACGACGATTTCATCCGGACATCGGAACCGCGCCACCACCGCGGCCTGACCGCCCTCATGGAGCGGATCGCCGCGAACGGAGACTTCCGCCGCTCGAAGTACGAGGGCCACTACTGCGCCGGCTGCGAAGCCTTCAAGAAGGACGACGAACTGGCGGACGGGCGCTGCCCGCTCCACCCGGGTCGCGAGATCGAGTGGACCGAGGAGGAGAACTGGTTCTTCCGGCTCTCCGACTACCGCGACACGCTCCTCTCGCGCCTGCGGGACGATCCGGCCTCGGTCCGGCCCCGGACGCGGCGCAACGAGATCACCCGGCTGCTGGAGTCCGGACTCGACGACATATCGGCCTCCCGCTCGCGGATTCGCTGGGGCGTCCCCTTCCCGGGGGATGAGGAGCACACGGTCTACGTGTGGTTCGATGCCCTGTCGAACTACATCACCGCCATCGGTTATCCGGACGGCGACGCGTTCGGGAAACTCTGGCCCGCGGACCTCCACATCATCGGCAAGGACATCACCCGCTTCCACTGCGTGTACTGGCCGGCGATGCTGCTGGCGGCGGGCGTGGAGCCAGCGAAGAGCGTGTGGGGTCACGGCTTCATCAAGATCGGCGGGGCCAAGCTCTCGAAGTCGGCGGGCACGGAACTCGGGCTCGTCGAACTCATCGAACGTCACGGGCCGGACGCGCTGCGGTACTTCCTGCTGCGGGAGGTGCCCTGGGATGGCGACCGCGACTACCCATCGACGGAGGCCTTCATCGAGCAGTTCGACCGTCGGTACACGTCGGATCTGGCCAACGACCTCGGCAACCTCCTCAACCGCGTGGTCTCCATGGTTTCCCGGTACCGCGGAGGGGACGTGCCGCCACCAGTGGGAGGAGCACTCGCGGAGAAGACGGCGCTGGCCCTCTCGGCGTACCACACGGCCATGGACGGCTACCTGCTGCACCGGGGGCTGGCGGCGGCGTTCGAGATCGTGCGCTCCGCGAACGGGTTCGTGGACGAGACGAAACCGTGGGCGCTGGCAAAGGCGGAACGCGACGGGGCCGCGGACTCGGGCACCCTCGATGTCGTGCTGTCGCAGCTCATCGCGGCGCTCGGTACGGTGGCCGCGATGCTCGCCCCCTTCACTCCCGCGAAGGCCGCCGAACTCTGGCGGACGCTGGGGGGCGACGGATCCCCACCCGACTTCGGGCATCTCGAAGCGTCTGTGGCCGGGCTCAAGACCGTGCGTCCGGGCGGCGTCCTCTTCCCCCGTCCTTGATCGCCCGGCACCGCCAATAGGCGGACGCTTCCCCCGCGGCGGGAACGCGGCCCCCCGCGGCGGGTAAGCGTCGACGCGGGTATGCGTTGACGTTGACACTGGTTGCCGACCCCGGATAGCTTCATCGCCCCATTTGCGGCTGCGGACGATGGATCGACCGTCCCGTGGCGACCCGCTGGGAAGCTTCACCGGTTCTTCAAGCGCCTGCGGGGAGCGCCACCGAGCCCGAATGGCCAAGTGGTAGCCAACCCATGGATCCTACGGCTGGACCATTGAAAAAAGCTTCGTACTGGACAATTCAGATACTGCCTGGGAGTGGAGGGCGGGCGCGCAGCTATCGCATTGAGAAACGCCGTGCGAAAGCTGCCGGCGTCGCGGCGGCCGTACTCGTGATGATGGCGTCCGCTTTCGTCGCCAGCGTGTTGGGGCGGCAGGATGCGGCGGAGCAGCTTGCGCGCTATCGAGCCGAGAATCGGCAGTTGATCAGCAGCCTGCAGGCCATGGAGAGCCGCAGCGGACAGTTCAGCCAGGCTCTCGACGATCTCTCCGTGCAGGAGCAGAGATTCCGCCTCGTCGCCGGTCTTCCGCTGCTCGATCCCGATGTCTACTCGGTCGGTGTCGGCGGGCCCGGCGGCGTCGACCCGACGAGCGACGAGTTCTTCGAGGTCGCCCCGGACCTGGCACGCGAGGCCGGAGACGTCACGGTCGATATGGAGCAGTTGCTGCGGCGCGCGGATCTGCTTCGGAGCAGTCTCGCCGAAGCGGCCGATTCCGTCGGGGCCCAGCGCGAGCGGTATCAACGCATCCCCTCAATCTGGCCGGTCGTCTCAGACGACTCCTGGCTCTCGTCGGGCTTCAGCCACAACCGGCTGCATCCCCTGCTCGGCCTCCGCCGCCCACACACGGGCGTCGATATTTCGGCTGATTTCGGGACGCCGGTCATCGCGACCGGGGCGGGGCGGGTCGCCTTCGCCGGCTCGAAGAGCGGGTACGGTCGTCTGGTCGAGATCGATCACGGCGATGGCTATCAGAGCCGCTACGCCCACCTGGGCCGAATTGCGGTTCGCGTGGGAGCCCCGGTCCAGCGTGGTGACGTCCTCGGGGAGGTCGGTATCTCCGGGACGGCTACGGGACCGAACCTCCATTACGAGGTCTGGGTCCATGACCGCGCGGTGAACCCGGTGGACTACTTCCTGGACGACAGCTACCGCCGCTAGCGGAAGCCTCTTAGATTCCGTCGACCTATCCGGACACCCCAACTGGAGTTCGATTGATGTCGAAGTTGCGTGTGGCGATTCCGCTTCTTGCGATCCTCCCGTTGCTGGCCGCCTGTGGCAGCAGGATCACCGTGCAGGTTACCGAAGACGCTGCCGGAGCCGAGCCCGTCAATGACCTCGAAGTGCAGTTCATCCCCTTCGACCGCGACTCCCTGTTCGCGGTGATCATCGCGGGGGCCGCGACGCCGGAGCCCGAGATACCGGCGGATCTCGAACAGGCCTCCGTGGATGAACGGGAATTGCGGGACGCGTGGAGTGCGGCGGAGTCGAGTTGGAACAACGTCCGCGATTCCATGCGGTCGATTACCACGGAACTGGACAACCTCGACGACCGCAGCAGGGAGTACCGGGAGCGGTTCGACCTGTTCAACGATCTCGAGGACCGTGAGCGGGCCCTGGACCGCCAGCGACAGGCGGCGTTCGACGAGTTCAACGAGATGCAGCTGGCCACACAGCAGCGCGTCGACTCGATCTGCATCGTCATCGACTCCTGGGAGGAGGCGGCCTTCGCGGGGTACGGTGAGGTGGAGGACGATCTCCTCACCGCGTTGGGGCAAGAGGTGATGGCCGATACCACGGACGCCGCTGGCGTGGCGTGGGCGCCGGCAGCCGGCGGGCCCTGGTGGGTGCACGCCCGCGTGAACACCGCGGCCGGCGAACTCTACTGGAACGTGATGATCGAAGCGGCTTTGCCGGATACGCTCCGGCTGCGGCCGGGCAACGCCGACCTGCGGCAGGGTGTGCGTCAGCGCTGCTAAGCAGCCTGTGGCAAAGACAAGCGCGGCGCCCGCGCCTCACGCGGGGCCGCGACCCCCGCAGTCGGGTTAGCCGGGGAGTGCATGGCCGATAAGCCTCCGCCGCTCAGGCTCGAGATCGATGCGGACAAGATCGCATGGCTGATCTTCGACGCTCCCGATGCCCGCGTTAACCTCCTCGACACCCAGGTGATGCGGCACCTGGATCACTATCTCACCGAACTCGAGTCGCGCATCGCGACCGGACATCCCGTGGCGCTCGTGCTCTGGAGCGGTAAGCCGGACACATACATCGCGGGAGCTGACGTCCGCGAGATCGCAGAGATCGAAGACGAAGAGGACGGCCGCACGAAGAGCGCCATGGGACAGCGCATCTTCCAGCGGCTCGGGCGGCTCGGGATACCGAAAATCGCGGCGATTCACGGGACTTGTCTGGGTGGGGGGACCGAACTCGCGCTGGCCTGCGACTGGCGCCTGGCGACGGACACCCGGGCCACCGCGATCGGATTGCCCGAGATCAAGCTCGGGTTGATTCCCGGATTCGGGGGATCGGTGCGGCTTCCGCGCCTCATCGGCATTCAGCGGGCGCTCTCGATGATCCTCACGGAAAGGAGCCTCTCCGCCGCGACGGCGTATCGGTACGGACTCGTCGACCAGATCCTGGATGAAGCGGGCTTTCGAAACTCCGCCGCTGAAGTGGCGCTGGACGCCGTGCTGGGCCGCCTCGAGCACGTGCCGCCGCACATGCCGCCGAAGGATCGCCTCCTGGAAGGAACCCGACTGGGTCGGCGTCTTCTGTTCCGCGGCGCCCGCCGGCGTGTGCGCAACGCGTCGGGGACGCGCTACCCGGCCGCCTTGAAGGCGATCGAGGTTATCGAGGACACGATCGACCTTCCCATCGACGAAGCGCTCGCCATCGAAGCGGAGGCGCTGGGGTACGTGGCCACGACCGATGTGTGCCGGAACCTCGTGCGGCTGTTCCGCGGGGGACAGGCCGCGAACAAGGCGTTTGCCCCCGATCTCGTGGCACAGCAGCCCGAGGCGGAGAAGATCGCCGTGCTCGGGGCTGGCATCATGGGTGGCGGGATCGCCGAGCTTGCCGCCGCGAATGACATCTCTGTCGTCCTCAAGGACATCGATCAGGAAGCGCTCGACCTAGGGCTGCGCCACGCGAGCGAACTGCTCCGGAAAGCGGGCGAGCGCGGGATCATTGAACCGGAAGAGGTGGGGCTGAAGTTCGCGCTCGTCCACGGTACGCTCACCTACGAGCGATTCGGCGATGTCGACGTCGTCATCGAAGCCGTCGTCGAGCGGCTCCACGTCAAGCAGCAGGTCCTTCGGGATGTGGAGCCGGAACTTCCCGCGCACGCCGTCTTCGCGACCAACACCTCCTCGTTGTCGGTGACGGAACTGGGCAAGGTTGCCGCCCGCCCGGACCGGGTCGTCGGCCTGCACTTCTTCAATCCGGTGCACCGAATGCCGCTCGTGGAGATCATTCGGGGCGAGTCTACCTCGGATGCAGCGCTGGCTACGGTGTTCAGGCTTGCGCGGCGACTCGGAAAGACACCCGTGCTGGTTGCGGACCGGCCCGGATTCATCGTCAACCGGCTCCTCGCGCCGTACCTGAACGAAGTCGGGTTCCTCCTCGACGATGGCACGGATGTGGCCCGCATCGACCGGACGCTGAAGGAGTTCGGGATGCCGATGGGGCCGTGTCGACTGCTCGATGAAGTCGGCTTCGATGTCGCGGCGCACGTCGCGAGGGAGATGGCCCGTTCGTACGGAGAGCGCATGCAGCCGTCAGCGGCGCTGCGAACACTCGCCGATCTGGGCCGACTCGGGAAGAAAAACGGTCGCGGCTTCTACACCTACTCGAATGGCGACGAACGCGTGGACCGGGAGGTGGACCGCGCCTTCGGCTCGGCGGGGCGGGGCGTGGCGCCCGAGGACATCATCGATCGCTGTCTGCTGATTTCCGTGAACGAGGCCATGTACGCGCTGGAGGAAGGCGTGGTGGCGGGGCCGGCAGATGTCGATCTCGCGATGGTGATGGGCACCGGATTCCCGCCGTTCCGCGGCGGGCCGCTCGCGTGGGCGGAGTCCCGTGGAGCGCGGTCCGTGAGAGACCGTCTTCTCGAACTGCGGGAGCGGCACGGAGACCGCTTCACGCCGGCGCCGGGCCTGGTAAGGCTCGCCGACACGGACGGTTCGTTCACGGCCGACGCCCTGTGGCAAAGCCCGGGGTCTCCCCCGGAAGTGTAGGTGGGTTTCGATCTCCTGGGGGTGCGGCGGCGCGCGCTGCGGGCTGCGCGCCGGATACTGGAGGATGCACCTCGCATAGACGTCGAGGTCCATCGGGGAAGCCAGGTGCAGCGCTTCCGCCAGGAGTTGCTCGCGGACGGACCGAGATGGAAGATCACGCTCCAGATCCTCGATGGGTCCTTCGAGCCCGTAAGAATCGACGAGACCACGACCCTTCGGCCCGGTTCCCTCCTCATGTGGTTTCTTCGACCGGGGCAGCCGTTCGAGATCGGGGCGTTCTATCACGCCCGAGGTACCTTCCAGGGCTACTACATCAACCTCATCCGTCCTCCGCAACTGGGGTCCCCGCTCTGGATCATCGAGGATCTCTACCTCGACGTGTGGCTGCCGGAGAGCGGCGGCGGCGTAGTGCTGGATGAGGAAGAACTGAGCGCCGCGGTGGCCCGAGCAGAGTTGTCGGCCGCGGAGGCCGAAGAGATACGTGCGCTCGGCGCGAGACTGCTGGCCCGTGCGAAACGCCCCGGACGCCCCCGGTGGCTGCCCCGAAGCGTAGGTAGATCGCCCGCGGAATCGGTGCCCGCGCTCCGGCTGCGCCGGGACGCCCCGGGGACCTTCCATGCGGCGCGGATCTCCGGCCGCATCATCGCGTTCGGGCTCTACCTGTTGGGGGTCGTCTCCGCGACGTCCGCCGGTTTCGCCGCGTTCACGGACGCGTTCCTGATCGCGGGTCCGGCGCAGCAGGCCTGGAGGCTGACCGTGCTGGCCGAGGCGCTCCTCCTGGCCCCGCTCGCGTTCGCCGGATGGTTGCCCGCGACGCGTTGGCCACAACCTCCCCTGACCGATGAGCGCTCCCTCTTCATCGCGACCCTGGCGTCGGGCCTTGCGGTCCTGGCGCTCAGCGAGCGCACGGAGTGGACGGGAGTCCTTCTCCCGGTCTACGCGACGCTGGGTCTCTTTTCGCTTGTCTTCGCCGTCTGCCGGTGGCGGTTCGACCGGAAGGTACCGACGCTGGCGCTTGCGGGTGTGGCGATGACGCTCGTCGCGCTAGCCTTCCTGATCGCCGCGTGACGCCGCACGGCGGTCCGACACACGCGCCCGGCCAATGCCGTACGAGGTACGCATGAACGACCTCTCGAAACGAAGACTCCGGTTCCTGGCCGCGTTCGCGGCCCTGTTCGCCGCCGTGTGGTTTCTCTGGGACACGCCCTTCGTGTATCCGGTGAAACTCTTCGTCGTACTCCTGCACGAGATCAGCCACGGGCTCGCTACGTTGGCCACGGGCGGCCGGATCCTCGCCATCGAGGTGACGCCGCTCGAAGGCGGATTGTGCCGCTGTCCCGGCGGGAACGCGTTCCTGAGCCTGTCCGCCGGGTACCTGGGAAGTCTGCTGTGGGGCGGGCTGATGATCTGGGGCGCGGAACGCTTTCCGACGCTCAGTTCGTGGTTTTCCGCCGTTCTGGCCCTGACCGTCGGGAGCATGACGCTGCTGTTCGCGCAGCAGTCGTTCGCGGTTGCGTTCGGGCTCGCCTTCGCCGCGGCTCTGCTGGCGGTGGCCTGGAGGGCGTCAGCCGCAGTGAACCGCGTCGTCCTCACCACGCTCGGCCTCACGAGTTGCCTGTACGCGGTGCTGGACATCAAGAGCGACATTCTCGACCGTCCGGAACTGCGGTCGGATGCCCGGATGCTCGCCGAACTCACCGGGGTGCCCACGGTCGTGTGGGGTGCGCTGTGGATCGGCGTCGCGCTGCTGTTCTGCTTCGTCCTCTTCCGCTGGGCCTGGCGAAGGGCCTAGCTCAGCCCGGGTCCCTCCCGAGCCATTCGAGCGGCTCGTAGGCCCCAATGGGCCAGGGGAAGACCACAGGGCTCTCGTAGCCGTCCTCGGACACGCTGGCCACGCCGAAGAGGTAGTTGTCGATGACGATGTTCTCGAGCGTGTGCTCCGTCACGTCGCCCGCGAAGACGCTCCACTGCCACTGCGGCGCATCGGTGAGCCTCCAGTAGACGCGATATCCGGCGAGGTTCGGGGCGCGCGCGGCGGGAACCGGGTCCCACCTGAGCGTCGTGGACGGCCGGACGGCGCCCTCGACCGCGACGTTCCGCGGGGGCGCCGGAGCCCAGGCCATGGCGGCCAGCGAGATCGCGTTGACCGCCGTCAGCTTCGCGGCGAAATCGAACTCGACCTCATCGATTACGTCGCCGTACTCGACGCCATCTTCAACGCGGAGGTTCTGATGCTGGCGCCGGTAGTCCTCGTTGGCCTCCATGATGCGGACGGCGGGAAAGCCGGCGTCGTTGAACGGCCGGTGGTGTCCCCCGCGCCCGAAGCGGTCGAGCCGGTACACCATCATCATGTCGAGATTCGGGACGTAGCCGTCGGCCAGTCGGTCGATGAGGCGCGCCAGGTTGCGCGAGGGGGAGTCCACCTCACCCCCCGTGACCCGCCGCCGCGCGGCCACCGCTTCGGTTTCGTCCGCCCGCGTGCCCTCGGCGAAGACGCGCGCGATCGTATTGTCCGAGACGCCGTTCTGGCCGTCGATGTTGCCGATCATGTCGTTGTTCAGGACCGCCTCGAGGCGCCAGCCCTCGTCGAGCGCGACTTGGGCCATGTGCCGTCCGCCGAACAGCCCCTGCTCCTCGCCCGAGAGGCCCGCGTAGATGATGGACCCGTTGAACTCGTGCTGCGTGAGAACGCGAGCGGCCTCGATGACGCCCGCCATCCCGGAGGCGTTGTCGTTCGCGCCCGGCGCGTCTGAGGTGCCGTCCAGCGCGTTCGACGCCCGCGAGTCGATGTCCCCCGACATCACGACGTAGCGGCCCGGATCCGTCGTCCCCCGCTGAATCGCGAGCACGTTGACCACGGCCGTCGTGTCGGGGATGCGTGCCGTGCCTCCGACGAAGGATGTCTGGTACGAGACCTCGAGGCAGCCGCCACACGCCGCGGAGATCTCATCGAATTGGGCCTTGATCCAGCGCCGGGCGGCCCCGATGCCCCGGGTGTCGGACAGCGTATCGGACCGGGTGTGGCGCGTGCCGAAGCCCGCGAGCCGCCGGATGTCCGCTTCGACGCGCGCGGCCGAAACGGAAGCCACGATGTCATGCAAGGCCGTGAGTTCCGCCTTGGGCTCCCGGGGCTCCTGGCCGCGCAACGGAGGGGCCGAGACGGACGTCGTCAGGGCAGTGGCGAGGAGGACGATCACCAGAGACTTCACGCTGGACGCTTCGGGCCTTCGGAACACGGTTCACTCCGCGGATGAAGTCGTATCGCTGTCGGGCCGATATCTTATCGAGATGCTGGCCACCGGACAGCGGGCCGGTTAGCGTCGCCTGTCTCTCCGCACCGTCCCGCGGAACACACCACCACCTTGAACGGTCTACCTGTGAACGGAACCGAACGTACAGGACAGCGTGTCTCGAATCTCTTCGGCATGACCCTGCGCCAGGCGCCGGGGGAAACCGAGATCGAGTCCCACAGCCTCCTCTTGAAGGCCGGCTACGTCCGCCAGTTGGCGGCGGGCATCTTCTCCTACCTGCCCCTCGCGTGGCGGTCGCTGAAAAAGATCGAGCAGATCCTGCGCGAGGAGATGGATCGGATCGACGGGCAGGAACTCTCGATGCCCGTCGTGCATCCGGCGGAGCTGTGGCAGGCGACGGGCCGCTGGTACGACATCGACGCGACCATGGCGCGCTTCGTCGACCGGCGCGAGCGCGACCTGCTCCTCGCGATGACGCACGAGGAGGTGGTGGCCTTCCACGCGGCCTCCGAGATCCAGTCCTACCGCCAGCTCCCGGCCATGGTCTATCACATGCAGACCAAGTTCCGGGACGAACTCCGCTCGCGCGGCGGGCTCATCCGCGTGCGGGAGTTCACCATGAAGGACTCCTACTCGCTCGATCGGGACCCGGAGGGGCTCGCGGCGCAGTACGAACGGCACTACGAGGCGTATGAGCGCATCGGGCGCCGCTGCGCCTTGCCGCTCACGGCCGTGCAGAGCGATACGGGGATGATGGGCGGCGAGATCGCCCACGAGTTCATGTACGTGACGCCGATCGGCGAGGACAGCCTCGCGCTCTGCGACGCCTGCGGCTACGCGGCGAACCGGGAGGTCGCCGAGTTCACGCTCGAGCTTCGGGAAGACGAGATGGCGCCGCTGGAGCGGGTCCACACGCCCGGAACGGCCACGATCGAGGACGTGACGGGTCTGCTCGGCATCTCCGCGCTGGAGACCGGGAAGATGGTCTTCTACATGGGCAGCTTCGCGGGGGAAGCCGGCGCTCGCGACGAAAAGCTGATCGCGGCGATCGTGCGCGGCGACCTCGAGGCGAATCCGATCCAGGTCCAGAACCTCGCGGGAGCGCTCGAACTTCGGCCGGCGCACGAAGAGGAGATCGCCGCGACCGGAATGGTGCCGGGGTTCGCCTCACCGGTGGGCGTGGATCCCGGGGCCGCGATCTTCGTCGTCGACGGATGGATCGCGGAATCCGCGAACCTGGTTCTCGGAGCGAACGAGGCGGACTACCATCTCCGCAACGTCTGCTGCGGGCGCGACTACGAGCCCACGATCGTCGGCCCGGTGGCCATGGCCTTCGAGGGGGCGCCATGCGGGCGCTGCGGCGAGGGGCTGCGTATGGCCCGCGGCGTCGAGGTGGGGAACATCTTCCAGCTCGGCACCCGCTATTCCGAGGGGCTCGGGGCCACGTTCTCGGACGAGAACGGGGTGGAGCGCCCGATCTGGATGGGCTCGTACGGGATCGGAACCGGACGCCTGCTGGCCTGCGTGGCCGAGGAGCACCGGGACGACTACGGCCTCAAGCTGCCGATTTCCGTCGCGCCCTATCACGTCTCGCTCGTGGTGCTGGCGCGGGAGGAGGCAACGTGGGCGACGGCGGACCGGGTGTTCGAGGAGCTGTGCGCGGCCGGCATCGAAGTGATCTACGATGACCGGCCCGACCTGCGCGCGGGCGTGAAATTCAACGACGCCGACCTGCGCGGCCTCCCGCTGCGTCTGGTCATCGGCGAGCGCTCGCTGCAGGCGGGGGGCGCCGAACTCAGCCACCGGGGCGTCCGGGAGAGCCGGATCATCCCGCTGGATGATCTCGTGGCCGAACTCCGTCAGGAAATCGATTCCCTCATGTCACAGCTCGCGCTCGACGACTGAGGCCCGGGTCGCGCCCGGTCGCTCGGTCGGCGCCGCCCAGGCCGGCGGCTTAGCCGCCGAGCCGCACCCGCAGGCCCCCGACGAGGGTGCGGGGCGCCGCCACGCGAATGAAGCCGTTCGCGTCGTGTGACATCTCGGCGACCGTGTCGAAGATGTTCTGCACGCTCGCGAACGCGCTCAGCCGGCTCGTCAGCTGGCGGCGAAGCCGGATATCCAGCAGGAATGAGGCCGCGATCTCGCCCGTGTTGAGGTCGTTGTCGAACCGGGCGCCCAGATAGCGGCCGGTAGCGACCACCTCGAGCGTGGACGGGTCGGTGTGCCCGACCCGCAGCATCGCGCGGTGCGTCGGGCTCCCCTGCACCTCGTTGCCGATCAGATCCGGCCGGCCTGGCGCCTCGGTGACCTCCGTCGGGTTGTACTGGTGGTTCAGCGCCAGCAACCAGGCCCCCGCCGGCCGTACCTCAACCTCGGTTTCGAGTCCGACGCTGCGCAGCGTCCCCACGTTGTCTCGGCGACGGCACACGCCACCGGCCGCGACGAAGCCGCAGGGCTGGATGACGCCGGAGGTCTCGGCCTCCTGGATCGTGACGTCGGTGATCGCGTCGTTCACACGCGCCCAGAACCCGGTGAGCCGGATCAGCATGGACGGATCGGGCTGCAGATCGAGGCCAAGCTCGGCGCCGAGGACCCGCTCGGGATCGAGCGCCTCGTTGGACTCGTTGACGACGTTCCCCGCCGCCCTGAACGGCTTGTACAGCTCGTTGAGGGTGGGGACGCGAAGCCCGCTGTAGAAGCTGCCCCGAATCGCGACGGCGTCCGACGCCTCGTGCATGAACCCGAGGTTGTGGCTCAGCTGCGTGCCGCTGCGGTTCTCGAAGGCATCGTCGGTGAGGACGTTCCGGTCGGCGATCTCGAAGATGTGCCGGACACCGGAAGAGTTCCGCCACAGGTCGAGTCGGAGCCCGCCGTACAACTGCCACCGGTCACCGGCCTGGATCCGGTCCTGGACGAAGAATCCGTACAGCGTCTGGTCGCCGCCGGTCTCCCGCTGCCTCGTAAATGCACCGTCGTTGAAGAGGTAGTTCTCGGTCGCGTCGCCGGTCGCGCTCAGGAGATCGGTGCCCAGCGTCACGTCGTGCGCGCCGAGTCCGGGCTTCTGCCACACGACGTTCGCCCCGACCCCGGAAGACGGGACATCCTGGCTGATCGACGGCTGCTCGCTGCCGCGCGCGCCGTCCACGCTGGAGAAGGAGTTCACGTACGACTGCGACTGCATGTACGCATTGAAGGTGAGTGCGGACCCATCGTTCCCGGTCAACGTGGCCCCGACCTGCCCGAATCCCGCTTCGGTGGTGTTGTTGCGGAGGGGCGTCGCGTTGTCCTTGTCCTGGTCGAAGTAGTTCCCCTGGGCGTGGATACGAAGACGGTCCCCGGCCTGGAACTCGACCTTGGCGCGCAGGGCGCCGTGGCTCGATGCGGACGGAATGTCCACCGGGCCGCGCAGGCCGGGTTCCGTGACGATGTAGCCATCGCTGTCGAAGAACTCGCCGGCGACGTAGCCGCCGACACGGTCGTCGCCGAAGGACGCCATCGCATCACCGCGGAAGGTGGACTGGCTCCCTCCCTGCAGCCCGGCGGAGAACCCGCCCGCCCCACCCGAGCGCGTGATCACATGGACGACGCCCGCCAGGCTCTGGCTGCCCCAGCTGACCGTGGCTCCGCCGCGGACGATCTCGATGCGCTCGATCACCTCGACCGGGACCTGGCTCCAGCGCACCCAGCCGAAGTAGGGGTCGTTCAGCGGCACGCCATCGACGAGCACGAGCGTGCGGCTGGCCGCCGTGCCCCCCAATCCGCGCAGCGTGACAGCCTGCCAGGAGGGATGCGCGACCCCGGCCTGGAACGGGAAGCGGAAGTTGAGGCCGGGGACTTCCTGCAGCACGTCCTGCAGCGTCTGGGCGGCCGAGAGGCGCAGCTCCTCCCGCGTGACTGTCGTCACGTTGACGGGCACCTCTCCCACCGAGGTCGGCGAGCGCAGCGCCGAGACGATCAGTTCGCCCAGCGAGATCACGCTGTCTGCGGGTACCGGATCCTGCGCCTGTACGGCTGTGGTCGGCCACAGCCCCCACAGCGCGAACGCCAGAATGCCGTGACGAATCGGCCCGCGCGATCGAAGTGCCGCTTCACGTAGCGTCATTGAGACTCTCCTCGAGGAGTTCTCTCACGATGGCCGGGTCCGCGCGTCCGTGCGTGGCGCGCATGACCTGACCGACAAAAAAACCGGCGAGGCCGGTGTGCCCGGCGGCGTAGCGCGCCACCTCGGTCGGGTGGGCCGCCACGACACCGTGCACGACCTCGCGAATCTGCTCTGCATCCCCGATCCGGCCCAGCCCCTCGCGCTCGACCATCTCCCGAGGGCTGCCCCCGGCTTCCACGAGTCGCGCCAACAGCGACTTCGCGACCGCCCGCGAGATCGAGCGCTCGAGAACGAGATCCACAAGCTCGGCCAGCGCCTCCGGCTCGAGAGCGCCCGCGTCGCCTTCGCTGCCCCCGGCCCCGCGGACCTCGTGCACGAGCCAGGTCGCGACGGCGGCCGAATCCACCCCCCCGCGGATCGCCCGTTCATAATAATGCGCGGATTCAGCCGAACCACTGAGCAGATCGGCGAGTTCTTCCGGCAGACCCAGCGCAACCCGAAAGCGGTCGAAGGCCCCCTGGAGCGCCGGGTCGGCGCGCCTCGCCGTATCGCGGGCTTCCCGCGCCGAGTCGACCCCGGGGATTTCGGGCCTCGTCGACCTGTCTTCCGCCCCGGTCCGCGCCTCGCCGGAGTCGGCGTCCCGGGCACCGTCCGACTTCGCGCGCCGGCTCCAGGCGTCACGGAGGGTCACCGTTCGGTTGAAGACGAGCGGGCCGCCGGCCACGGCCTCGCCGCCCGCGTCGCCGGTCGTGGCCGCGGCTCTCGTGGCCCGGTCCGGGACGAAATAGCCCAGGCGCTCGAACTGATAGGCCGTCTCGGGCGGGTCGTCGGCCAGACTCGGCTCGCCGCGCGCGTCGGTCAGGACCTTCAGCGAGTCCGGGTTGAGGCTCTCCCGGAGGCCGTCGGCGCCTCCAGCCGGGTTCGAGACGCGGAACAGACGGTCGTAGAGGCGCACCTCCATCGACACCGACTCCGTCGCGGACACCCAGTGGATGGTCCCCGCCGGCCGACGCCCGTCGGGCGCCGATCCGCTTCGCGTCTCCGGATCGTACGTGCAACGCAGGCGTACGATCTGTCCGGCGTCGTCCTTCTCCACGGCGCGGCACGTGATGAAGTAGCCGTGTCGCAGGCGCACCTCGCGTCCGGGGGCTAGCCTGCGAAAGCCCGGGGCCGGGTCCTCCGCGAAGTCCTCCCGATCGATGTACAGGATTCGGGTGAACGGGATCTTCCGCGTCTCCGGCCACCCTTCAGGCGGCGTATCGGCGCCGCGCGGGAAGTATGGGGCTTCGATCCGGTCCACCTCGCCGTCCGGACAGTTCTCGATGATGACCTCGAGGGGACGCAGCACCGCCAGCACGCGCGGCGCTCGCTTGTTCAGCGCCTCGCGCACGGCCCATTCGAGCGTCGCGATCTCCACCCGGTTGTCGGCCTTGCCGATCCCGACCTGCCTGCAGAAAGTACGAACCGCGTCCGGAGGGATGCCGCGGCGCCGAAAACCGGCCAGCGTGGGCATGCGCGGGTCATCCCAACCCGACACGTGATCATCCTCCACGAGCAGGAGGAGCTTCCGCTTGCTGACGATCGTGTAGTCGAGATTGCGGCGCGCGAACTCGTACTGGCGGGGCCGCGGGTCCCAGGAACCGAGCGCCTCTCCGCCGCCTCCCTCCGCCCCCGGTACCTGGTCGATGCGGGCCGCGGCGGGGCGCGTGTGCTCGATGAACCAGTCGTAGAGCGCGCGGTTGTCCTTGAACTCGAGCGTGCAGAATGAATGCGTGATCCCCTCGATCGCGTCAGACTGGCCGTGAGCCCAGTCGTAGAAGGGGTAGATGGGCCACTCGTCGCCCGTCCGGTAGTGGTGCGCGTGCCGGATTCGATACATCAGCGGGTCGCGCAGCTTCATATTCGACGACGCGAGGTCGATCCGGGCGCGGAGGACGTGTTCTCCATCGTCGAACTCGCCGGCGCGCATGCGCCGGAAGAGATCCAGGCTCTCCTCCGTCGAGCGATTGCGGTACGGACTGGGCCGGCTGGGTTCGCGCACCGAACCCCGGTGCGCACGGATCTCCTCCTCGGACAGGCTGTCGACGTAGGCGAAACCATCCTCGATCATTCGCAGCGCCATCCGGTAGAGCGCCTCGAAGTAGTCCGACGCGTAGCGGATCTCGCCTTCCCACTCGAACCCCAGCCAGCGGATATCCCGCGCGATCGCCTCGACGTAGGACGGGTCCTCCGTCGTCGGGTTCGTGTCGTCCATGCGCAGCGTCGTCCGGCCGCCGTACTCCCGCGCCACCTCGAAGTCGAGGCAGATGGCGGAGGCGTGGCCCACATGAAGGAAGCCGTTGGGTTCGGGCGGGAAGCGCGTGAGCACGCGCCCTCCGTGCCGCCCGCTCAGGACATCCTCGGCGACGATCTGACGGATGAAATCCAGACGCTCTCGTTCCGGCATCCGGGGAAACTACGCGCTGACGGGCGATTCCGAATGGGCGCTCAGAGAGGTGCCGGGTGCCTGAACAAAAAAAAGGGCCGGGTCCCGGTTCGGACCCGGCCCGGCCGGCGTCGCGGCGTGCAATCCAGCCCCGCTCAGGACCTCGGGTCGGCAGTAAAAGCCACAGTCGCGGGGGCCGTAACAGCGGTGATCTCCGGACACGTTCCGGTTGCCGGGGTTTCCGCCGGCCCGGCCGCCTGCGCGCCCCGCACGGACCCGCTGTGCGTGCCCAGGACCAGCCCCACCGCCATCACCAGCCAAGCCAGAGAGCCTGTGGTCGCCCACTTCGACAATCTGTCCATGATTCATCCCTCCTCGAAATCGGCGGTCGCGATCTGTACCCCCATGGTACGACAGAAAGGAGAGAAAGTTTCCGCCTGCTGGTACTTCGACTCCGGGATCGGTGGAATGGTTGCAGACGGCCTGGAGCCCCCGACGGTGATCCCGGTACGTCAGGCTGGTCTCGTGAGGCGGGCGAGCCAGGCCCCGTTCCCGCCCTCGAACGCCACCTCCAATCGCCAATCGGCACCTGCGGCGCGGCGCGCGAGCGTTTCGAGATCGACGTACAACTCGCGGAAGGGTCGGCCGATCCGGCCCGCATGCGAGAGTTCGAGCCAGGCCTCGCCGGGGTAGTTGCCGGGCGGTGGCCAGGACGCCGGCGCCGGGGGTCCGCGAATCACGGCCTCCGCGCCGTCGACGAGGATCTGTCCGTCCGGAGCCAGGAGCCGGGGGGCGTGCGCGAGGAAACGGTCGAGACCCCGCAGCGTTCCCACCGGTCCCAGGCCGTTCATGAGCATGAGGACCGTATCGAATCCCGGGCGCCACCAGTGGCGGAAATCGGCGTGTACGACCGACGCGGCGCCGCGCTGCCGCAGCAGGCGCACAATCTCGGCCGAACCCTCCACTGCGACGACGGACCGTCCCATAGCCTCCAGAGCGAGCGTGTGCGGCCCCGCGCCGGCTCCGAGATCGAGCACCCGGCCGCGGCAAAGGTCGATGGCGTGCCGCTCGAAGTCCATCCATTGATCCGGGGTCCGAAAGAAGAATCCGACCGGCAGCGTTTCGTCTTCCCCGAGGCTGCTGCGAAGCCGCAGTCCGGGATCGGATTCGCCTGCCGCGTACGCGGCCAGTGCGCTCGCAAAGGGGGCGAGTGGCGGCACTCGCCCCTGATAGAGCCCGGGCTCCCGCGCGGGAGGGGATGTCACGGCTCGGACAGAAGAGCCTGCGCCGCGGTGCGTTCATCCAGGTCCCGGACCCATACCGACTTGACGCGCCCCGCATGGCCGGCGCGAATCTCGATGTCGGAGCGGGGGAGGCGGAGTCGCCGCGCGAGGAACTTGAGCAGGGCGCGGTTCGCGGCGCCGTCCACGGGCGCGGCGGCGACGCGAATGCGAAGGGTCTCTCCATGGGCGCCCGCAACTTCGGTGCGACTTGCGCGCGGCTGGGTACGGATTCGCACGATGCCGCCCCCGGGAGCCGCGCGATACCAGCTCAGCGCCACCTCACGGCCTCGAACACGGTCCGGCACGCGTTGCAGTAGTACTGAGCCGTCGACGCCTGTCCCCCGAAGGCGGCGAACGGTTCGGAATCGTTCGAACCACAAAAGGGGCAGGGGATCGACGCCGGCATGGCGGACGACTCGACGGGGTCGTCGAGCGTCGACCTCCCCGCCGGGGCCTCGGGTTTCGCGTCGTCGACCACGGTTCAGTCCAGAAGGAGGGTGCGGTTGCGGTCGCCCCGAACCCGTGCGAGGGAGTCTTCATCGGGTCCGCCCCCGGCCGCGCGCCGCCGCCGAGCGTGGTAGCCTTCCCAGGCCGGTTCGCCGCAGCTTACCCACCCGGCGTCGGCTGCGCGGGCGAGCCCCACCTCCGAAGCGAGCGACCCCACACGTTCGAGCCAGCGCGCCCGCGCCCCGGCGGCCCCCCCGCTCACGATTCCGTGCCTGGCGAGCGTCGAAATGATCGGGTCGTCCTCGGCTCCAAACCAGCACAGGCATGCGTTCCAGGCAGCTCCGAAGGCTTCAGCCAGCGCCCTCCGGCCGCCCTCGGCGCTCAACAGACGCGAGGTCCACCCCTGCCCGTGATCGAAGTGGAAGCGTTCTTCTTCCAGCAGCTTGCGTACCTTGTAGTGGATCGGCTCGTAGCGGCTCTCGATCAGCATCTCGAACTGGACCGAGAGTGCGGTGTCCCACAGGAAGTTGAGGGCAAGAAAATCCTCCCACGAAGCGACGTCCCGGTCCAGCAGTTCCGAACTGTGGTACGCGTCGGACCCGCGCTCGTGCTCGAGGGCGGAGGGGTCGTGTCCGAAGTCGCGCAGCATCGCGTAGAGGATGCGGGCGTGCCCCCACTCATCCTGCGCCATCGCGGAGCAGGCGATACCGGCCTCCACGGAGGGGGCCCCGAGAATCCAGTCCGAGTAGCGGATGCCGAGCAGTCGCTTGTTGTCGGCGAGGGCGAGGATGAGGCTGCCGAGGTGTCCCGAGACATCAGTCGGAAGGTCCGCCGCCGAGCGGAAGCCGCTCTCCGCCATCACGAATCCGCCGCGGTGCGTCCCGCCCGCCCGCCGAGCGTGAACGGGGCCTGCCGCCGATTCACCGCGGCGAACGAATCTCGCGGGGCGACCGTCATCTCGAACCACTTCGCTTCGTCGTACGTCTGCCACGCGTAGACGCGCGCCAGTTGCTCGTTGGGTGCGGACACCGCGCCCACGTGCTCGAAGTGGTCCGCTCTCTTCTTGCGCGCAAACACCTCGTACACGCGTCCGGTATGGCTCACGTTGTGGCTCACGTGACGACTCCGACGGAGCGCAGGAGGGCCCGTCCGCGCTCGGAGATGGCGGCCGTCGTCCACGGAGGATCCCACCCGGTCACGATCTCGACCTCCCGGATCCCGTCCATCTCCAGCAGGCGCTGCCGCACGTCCCATTCGATGAAATCCATGCAGGGGCAGGCCGTGGCCGTGAACGTGAGGTGAACGGTGACGGACCCGGCCTTCTCGTTCCCCTCGATCCCGCGTACGAGCCCCAGGTCGACGATCGAGATCGGAAACTCGGGGTCCGCGACCTCGTAGAGCGCCCTGCGCGCCTGTTCGGCGAGATCCGTGGCCGGTTCGGGGAACGCGGGAGGGGGCGGCAGTTCGCGCCCGCCCTTCGTCTCCCGCAGGACGGCGCCGAAATTCATGCCGGCCTCGTACCTCGGGAGGTATCGCGGGCGCGCCACGGCGCGAGCCGGGCCGCCGGTCTTCATGCCGCAAGCAGGCGCTCGACCGCGAATCGACTTCTCCGCAGCGAATCGACGTACTGCTCGTTCATCGGACCGCGGGCCTTCCAGCGCTCGAACACCTGCTTCCAGGTGATCGTCTCGTCGAAGAGCCAGCGCTGCGCCTCGGGGTCGTACTGGCAGGGAAGCTCGTAGGTCAGCTCCACTTCGTCCGTATCGGGGTCGTACTGCGCCGGAAGGTCGTAACCCAACTCCTCGCACAGCGGCACCACGGCCTTGAGCCAGGTCTGCCGGAGTTGGTCGTTTGTCATGCCCTTGAGGCGAAAGTCGAGTTGGGCGTTGTGGTGCTTCCGGTCGTCCGGCATGCCGAACCACTCCACGCCCATCGGAAACATCCAGTCCAGCGTCCTCTGAACGGTTTCCTTCGCGGCGCCCCCGGTCTCGGCAAAACGGCGGATCCAGACCTCCCCGTGTCGCAGATGGAAGTTCTCCTCCATGCTCACTTTGACGAGCCCCCGCTTGAGCGGCCCGTAGCTCGTGTTGCGGTGTACGTCGCCCAGCAGGGTGATCCCGGCCCGGTCGTAAAGCGCGTTCGCCGACACCAGGTCGCCCCAGTTCACGAGTGGCTGGTCGAAGCCGTATGGGTGCTTGAAGTGGGCGGGTTCCCGCTCGTACAGCAGCCAGTGGCGGTCCACGCCGAGATCCTCGAGCAGGCGGTAGGCGATGTTCGCGTGCCCGAGTTCGTCCTGAATGATCGCCGTGGCCGAGACCATCGTGTTGGTGGAGGGAGCGTCGCGGGCGGCCATGAAGTAGGCCGGCGCGCTGATCAGTTCCGTGTCGCCCTGCACGGTGAGTTGCGTGATGAGCGCCCGCTTGTAGGTCTCCGTCATGTCCTCTTCGGACTCGACGATGAACCCTTCCTGTACCTTCCGCTGCAGTTCCTCGTCCGTGAAACGTCCCATGGCGCGGCACCTCTCCCGCCCGGACCGGGTCAGCCACCCGGGGGCATACCGTGAATCTACATTGAACTCGCGTCCGGAGAACTCGCGTCCGGCGGACGCGGGCTCGCGCTCGGTGTGCGCCGGACCAGCCACCCCCCGGCCCGGAAGCGAATCGCACCCCCCGCGAGCGCGAGTGTCAGCCGGTCGCCCGCGACCTGGAACGCTCTGACGGAACGCAGTGCTTCGAGGAAGCGCTGCTCGAAGTCGGCCGCCCGTTCTCCACAGATCTTCCGCGTGGCCGCCAGACCGAAGAATCGCAGGGCCTCCGCTTCATACGTCCGGAAACTCCCGAAGATCCGGTTGCAGCCCGCGAATCCCGCCAACTGCCCGGTGACAGTTCCGGCGTCACGAAGCTCCGCCAGGAATCTGAGCGTCACCGGTCCATCGGGTGCGCGCAGGTCCGCGCTCCAGTCCCCGCTGTCGAACGATTCGAGTTCCCATTCGCGCGTGTGCAGCGCGGGCATCGCCTCCGTCGTTCCGTTCCCGACTTCGACGTCGCCGGCCGGCGGGTCTTCCCCGTCGACGACATCGACGAGGACAATGGGAGTAAGCCCCCGGTCCGTGAGCGCGAGGTGCCGGGTCAGGTCCACCGACGGGGTCACCGTGACCGGGTCGCGCTGCCTGCGAACGGTGACATCCACCCGGACCAGACCTTCGGAAATATCCAGCCGGTGCACTTCGATCCGATCTCCGATCAGCCGCGCCGAAACGTCCGCAATTTCGTCGCCGTCTCTCAGAAGGGCGTGCACGGTGAGGAAGCGTTCCCGTCCCTGGTCCGCCACGAGGACTGCGGCCGCATCGGCATCCGAATCGAAGTCGAGGTCGCCCTCGGCCGTGAGGAGGAGTTCGTACCGCACGTTCCCGTTGCCGGTCGCCGTCCCCCCCGCGAGCGTGATCTGGGCACCGTCGACGGTCAGAAAGGTCTCTCCCTCCAGCACCTCCCGTATCGTTGCCTCGGGGCCGCGGTCGCAACCCGCCGCCGCGCCCGCGACAACCATCAGCCCCGCGAGCGCGAGACGCCGAGTCATGGGATCCGCCCGCAATCCGCCGCTCTTCACTCGGCCTCCATGAAGGGATACCGGTAGTCGGTGGGTGGATCGAAGGTCTCCTTGATCGTGCGGGGAGAGACCCAGCGCACGAGGTTCAGGACGGATCCGGCCTTGTCGTTCGTACCGCTCGCGCGACCGCCGCCGAAGGGCTGCTGGCCGACCACCGCGCCGGATGGCTTGTCGTTGATGTAGTAGTTCCCCGCCGAATTCCGGAGCGCCGTGCCCGCGCTTCGAACGGCCGCCGGATCGCGCGCGAACACCGCGCCCGTGAGCGCGTACGGCGACGTGCCGTCGACGACGGAAAGCGTGGCTTCCCACTCCGAGGCGCGGTACGAGTGCAGGGTGACCACGGGCCCGAAGATCTCCTCGCACATCAGTTTGTGCCCGGGATCGTCCACTTCGACCAGGGTGGGTTCGATGAAGTAGCCCCGGCTGTCATCGCAGCCCCCGCCGGCGAGGATGCGCGCATCGTCCGACGCACGCGCATAGTCGATGTACGACTTGATGTTGTCGAACGCCGGCCGATCGATCACGGCGGCGAGGAAGTTCCGGAAGTCCGCCGGATCGCCCATGCGGAGTTCCTCGGTCATCGCGACGGTCCGGTCCCGTACCTCCTCCCACATGTTGTCGGGCACGTACACGCGGGATGTCGCCGAGCACTTCTGTCCCTGGTACTCGAAGCCGCCTTGCACGATCGCGACCGCGAGCGCCTGCGGGTCCGCGCTCTCGTGTGCGAGGATGAAATCCTTCCCGCCCGTCTCGCCGACGAGTCTCGGATAGGCACGATAGTTCTCCACGTTCTGCGCGACGGACTTCCAGAGATGCTGGAAGGTGCCGGTCGAACCGGTGAAGTGGATGCCCCCGAGTTCCGGGCTCGAAAGCAGGATGTCGCTGATCTCCGACGCCACGCCCGGGATGAAGTTGATCACGCCCGGAGGGAGACCTGCCGCCTCGAGGAGTCTCATCACGTAGTAGGAACCGAGCACGCCGGTGGTCGAAGGCTTCCAGATCGCGACGTTCCCCATCAGTGCCGGAGATGTGGTCAGGTTCGCGCCGATTGCCGTGAAGTTGAACGGGCTGATGGCGTAGACAAACCCCTCGAGAGGGCGGTGGTCCATACGGTTCCGCACGCCCGGCCCGGAGATGGGCTGCTCCGCGTGCACGCGTCCCGCGAAGAAGGAGTTGAAGCGCCAGAAATCCACGATCTCGCACGCGGAGTCGATCTCGGCCTGGATCGAGGTCTTGCTCTGTCCGAGCATCGTTGCCGCGTTGAGCTTCATCCTCCAGGGGCCGGCGAGCAGCTCCGCGGCGCGGAGGAGAATCTCGGCGCGGTCCTCCCAGGCCCAGTTCGACCACTCCGCCCAAGCCGCGCGCGAGGCATCGATGGCGGCCTGTGCCTCGGCGGCCCCGGCGATGTGACAGCGAGCCAGCGTGTGGCTGTGGTTGTGCGGCATCGTCACGTCGAACGTCTTCGATGTTCGCACCTCGCGCCCGCCGATGATCAGCGGGATTTCGACGACCTCGCCCTGCTGGCGGAACAGCTCTTCCTTGAGGGCGGCCCGTTCGGGACTGCCCGGCGCATAGTCGTAGACAGGTTCGTTGACGGGAGGCGGAATCCTGCTGTTTCCGTGGCCCCCGCCGCCCGGCCGCTCGTCGCCCGCTGCGTGCGAGCCGTCAGGGCCCTGCTGAACCTCGTCGACAAGTGGTTTCATGAAGGGATCCCCCTGGGTAAATACGTTCTCGAAGGGAGGCCCAATCTGGCGTTCCGTGAGTGAGATTGAAAGGTGCCCGGCGCACCGCTTCCGCCCCGTCGGGGGCTGTCGATCTTCCCATGTGCAGACATCCGGCGTTTGCCTTTGTATCGTGCATTGGATTCATGCGGGATTCGCCCGGTTGCCGACGAGGAAGAGCACGGAGAACATGGCGTTTGTCAGGTACAGGCTCCCGGCCCGACCGCGGCCGTGGCAGGCGGGCCCATGGGGGCTCCGAGGACTTCTCGGGGCTGTACTGGTCGCGTCATGTGTCCTGTGCCCGGATCCGGCCCTCGCCCAGGAAGGTGCCGGTCGGTTGCAGGCTCTCGAAGCTCGCCTCGACCAGGCGCGCGAGAACGTCATTCACCTCCTCGCGCCGTCTGCATTCGAGGAGGCTGAGGACCGGATGGAAGACGCGACCCGCCGCCTCGCGGATGGCCGGCGGGATGCCCGGTTCGAGGAGTTGCTGGGCGAAACCGAGCGCTGGCTCGAGGCGGCGGAGCGGATCGGGAGCGCGGGCCGGCCGCACGTCCTGGCGGCGCTCGCCGCCCGGGAGGAAGCCCGCACTTCCGAGGCCGAAACGCGCGCGGCCGAAGGGTGGGCGAGAGCCGAGGCTGAACTCGAAGGGGCCGGCCGCCGGTTGGAGCGCGAGGATCTCGAGGACGCTACCGCGCGAGGGGATCGTGCGACGCTGCTCTATCGGCGGGCGACCCGCTCCGCGCGGCGCGACCAGTTTCTGGGAGCCGCGATTCAGGCGCGGGCCGCCGCAATGAACGCCGGCGCGAGCGAGCTGGCCCCGAGTGCGTTCGCGGCGGGAGAGGCGCAGCTGGCGAGCGGGGAAGCGGACATCGCGGACAATGCTGCGACCGACGGGCCGGCGCGGGCCGGAGAAGCGGCGCTCGCCGCTTTCTCCCGCGCGCACCACATCGCCGCCCTGTTCGACAGCGTGCGTCGGCGCGAGGTGTCGGTAGAGCGATTGATCGACGAGCACGAGGCGGACCTGGCTCGCCTCGCCGAGGCCGCGGACGTGGAGGCCCTCCATAGCAACCCCGGCGAAACGACCGCCCGCATTGCGGGTGAGATCTCCCGCCTCCGGGCGGACAATGAGCGGCTGGGCATCGAGTTGGCGGGCGAACGAGCGCGGGCTTCCGAATTCGACACCCGCGTGGCCACGCTGGAGGCCCGCCTGTCCGAGTTCGAACGGCGCTTCACCGGAGCCCGAGACGAACTACTCGCGGTGCGCGAGCGGGAGGCGCGGCTGCGCGAAGTTCAGGGCCTGTTCACCCCTGCGGAGGGTGAAGTGCTGCTCAGCGGAGACCGGCTCGTCCTCCGTCTCTTCGGCCTCACCTTCGAGCCCTCCCGGGCCGAGATCGACGAGGCGCTGTATCCGCTGCTCACCAAGGTTCAGCGCGTCATCACGACCTTTCCGGGGGCTACCCTGCGGATCGAGGGACACACCGACTCGCAGGGAGGGACGCGCGGGAATCAGTCGTTGAGTCAGCGGCGGGCCATCGCAGTGCGCGAGCACCTGCTCGCTCGCGTGCCCATTCCGTCCTCGCGGGTCGAGGCAACCGGCCTTGGCGAGGAACGCCCGATCGCGAGTAACGAGACGGAGGACGGACGCGCGCGGAACCGCCGGATCGAGATCGTCCTCACTCTGCCGGGGAGCTGACGGCGAGCCGCGGCGCCTCAGTCTCGGAGGCGCTCGGCCTGGACGGCGGCCATCACGCCCCACACGGCTGCCCCGACCGCGAGGCCCGTCCCGATCCAGCGTCCCACCTCCGCCCAGTGCCCGGGCCGTCCCGTGCGCCAGGGTCGAGAGATCTCGCTCCGCCAGTAATCCACTTCGCCGGAGACGATCTCGCGGGCGATGTCCGCCGCCGGGCCGGCCAGTTGCCGGGGGTCCACGGCCTCAGTCCCCGGGCGGCTTGGAGCCGACGAAATCCTCGCCCCCGTCGACCCGGATCGTGTTTCCCGTCATCCACCCCGTTCCCGGCGCGGCGAGCGCGACCATGCAGCGCGCCACCTCCTCCGGGGTACCCAGCCGCCCGTGGGGGTTCTGGGCCGCCGCTTCGGTGATCATGTGCTCCGCGCCGGGGATCTTGCGGAGCGCGGGCGTGTCCGTAACGCCGGCGCGGATCGAATTGACGGTAATGCCCTTCCCCGCGAGTTCGAGCGCCAGCTGGCGGCAGTGCGATTCGAGCGCGGCCTTGGCCGCGGAGACGGCCCCGTAGGAGGGGATCACGCGGTCGCCGCCGGAGGAGGTCATGGCGAAGATCCGGCCGTCTTCGCCCATCAGGTCGCGCTCGAGCAGTCCCTGGGTCCAGTAGACCAGCGTATGCGCCATGACATCCAGCGTCATGTTCATTTGCTCGGGGCTCATCCCGGGACCGTCGTCCGGCACGAAGGGGCGCAGCGTTCCGAAAGCCAGAGAGTGCATCAGCACGCGGACGGAACCCCGGTCGGCGCTTTCGGCAATTCCGTCCAGTACCCTGTCGCGCTTCTTGGCGGAAGCCGCGTTCACGTTGAAGAACATCGCACGCCGCCCGCGAGATTCGATCGCGTCCCGGATCTCCGCGACGTGCACGAGTCCGGCCCGCCTGTCCAGGTGTACGCCGTAGATGTCATAGCCGTCTTCGGCAAACGCCAGCGCGGCGGCTTCGCCGAAACCGCTGGAAGCCCCGAGAATCAACGCGCCAGGCGCAGAATCCGTCACGCTCGTCCCCCCGTTTGCGTCCGTCCTTCCGTCCGTCGAAGCGCCATTTTCCGGCCTCTCTCCCCCTCATGGCGGTTGGAGCGCACAGCATAGCCGTCCGCTCGCCGGGTCGCACGGTCGAGCACTTCCCGACCCCCAACGGCGGAGCATCCGGCAAGCCGGCCGCGCATCCGCGGCAATCCATATTTTTTGAAAAAAATAATACCGGTGCCGCATCTCCGGATCTTCCGCGACAGCCGGTTCATCTCCGCGTGTAACGGGCATGAACGCCGCTCGTGGAGGCCACGGTTGCGCAGCGGATGCGCGATACAATCCACACACGATCGGGAGTTTTGGACGATCATTGAACAGTCACGTAACTCATTAGTATATTGCTGGTTACGATCCAGTAACATGACCACCCATTCCTTGGGGGAGTGGATCTTCGGCTTGCAGGCGCCGGAGCGTCGCTCCTATCCTCAGAGCGCGATGGGAGCTGCACGACCCCCGATTGCCGCGGACCCCCGGGGTCTGTCCCGATAAGAAGAGCGAAACCCCCAAATTTTTTTGCGAGTGTATCCCTGATTATGATGGCATCGTCCGACTGCAGCCTCGTCAACGTCGTCGTGGATCTCCCGAAGGAACTTGCCGCGGATGTGGAAGCCGTGCGGCGGCGGGATCCGGAGTTCCTCGAACGAGCCATACAATACGTTCTGGCCCGCCGGATCATCTTCGAAGAACTCAAGGCGCCCGCCTCGGGACAGCGCTGAGACAGGCCGCCGGCGAGCCTGCGGGGGCGCGGGTTCGGTGGCGAAACGCGGCGCCGGCCGCGGCCAAAGGCGTTGACGCCCGCCCCGCCCGGGGCTAAATCGCGCAGGGAGTGGTGAGTGGGGAGGTGAGGGGTTTGGCCAGCGATTGCGAGCCGAGTATAGCCGTGTCATCCGATACGGAGCGTCCAGCGCCCGGTCGGGATACCGAGAGGCGATCGGAATCCGACGAGGGGGTGTTGCGGGCGAAATACGCCGACTACTGCTCGGCGCAACTCACCGAAGTATTCCTCTCCCTGTCCGAAGAACGCATCTACGAGATCGTGGAGGAGGAAGCCCGGGCGCAGGAGTTCGGTCAGGAGCGTCTGGCGTTTCAGACCATGGTACGGCTCGCGACCAAACGGCTGCGGGATAGCGTGCCGTTGCCCGATTTCGAGACATGGTGCCGCGACTACGAAGCTGCCCCTGAAGAGTACGAGGAATACCTGATGGGCCTGTGGCGGCAGCGTTCGGACGAGGAGGCCCGGGAAACCGATTGAATCGGCGTTGAATCGGAGGGGCGATGCCTGGAGATCAGCACGACGCGGCCGACAGCACCGAAGAAGGACGCCCCCAACTGCGCATGTGGGACGAGGCGGGTCAGGAAACGGCCATCGGCAGCCTCGACGACGGGGAGCACCGCTGGACCATCCTGGTCATCGCCGAACCGGTCGCCGGCGACCTCGTGCGAGGGTGGCTCTCCTTTCGACTCGACGACCAAAGGTACGACACGGCTCCGATAATCCTGGAAGAGACCGTGGCGCGCGTCATCGAGCGGGCCGTCGATTTCCCCGAGCCCATGCTGCGACAGCTCTTCGCTGCGGCCCGGCGTTGACATCGGCCGGCGGGTCCACGCGCTGACCAAGCTGTGACCGGTTGACCTCGGGCGCCGGAGAATTCCCCGTGGAGTCGGAGATTCGCGGGTGATCTGGCTCCTGGTGGCCGTCGAGGCGGCGGCGCTGTGGGGAATGGCCTGGAGTGGATCCGGTACCCCGTGGCCTGCGATTTCGCTGTGGGCCGTGGCGTTCGCGGCCTACCTCTGCGCGGCGGCCGCCGCTGCCTCGCCGCACCGTCCTGGACCGAGCCGCCGGCACGTCTGGACGGCCGGGATCGCGCTCAGGGCCGGGGTCTTCCCTGCGGCGCCAACTCTTTCCGAGGACATCTACCGGTACATCTGGGACGGATGGGTTCAGTCCAATGGCGTGAACCCCTACGCGCATCCTCCCTCGGCGTCGGCGCTCGAAGAGCTGCGCACCGCGTGGTGGCCACTCATCAATCACGCGGATGTGCCCACCATCTATCCGCCGGGGGCCCAGGTCGTGTTCGCGCTTCTGGCCTCGGCCGGCCCCGCCTGGTGGATCTTCAAGCTGGGGTGGCTCGCGGCCGACCTGCTGGTCGCCCGACTCATCGACCGGCTCTCCTCCGGCCGGAGCGTGCTCCCGCTTCTCCTCTATCTCTGGTCTCCGCTCGTCGTCGTCGAAGTGGCCTGGAGCGGGCATATGGATCCGCTCGGCGTCGCGCCCATGCTGGGCGCCGTGGCACTGGCGGGTAGCGCCGCGGTCCCGGCGTGGCGGTCCGGCGCTCTTCTGGGGCTCGCCGGCGCGATGAAGTTCGCCCCCTTGGCCGCGCTACCGGCTCTCTTCCGCCTGCGCGGGGGCCGGGCGCTCGGCGCCGCGGTCCTCGTACCCGTCCTCCTGTACGTGCCCTACATGGGCGCGGGATCGGGCCTCTTCGACGGTCTGCGGACCTACGCGGACGTCTGGGCGTTCAACGGCGGCCTCTACCGGGTGCTCGAGCGGCTGCCGGGTCATCCGGATCTCGCGAAATGGATCGGTGCGTCGACCGTCGGGATCATCGCATTGCGTGCCGCGCTCCACCGCTGGCCACTCGAGCGGGCCCTCCTGTGGACGATCGGATCCGCCATCCTCCTCTCCCCCACACTCCACCCATGGTATCTGCTCTGGGTGCTCCCCTTCGCCTGTCTCTCGGTGAGTCGGGGATGGCTCCTGTTCAGCGGAACCGTGTTCCTCGCCTACGCCGCGAGGGATACATACCTGGCCACCGGGGTGTGGCCGGAACCCGCCTGGCTGGTCTGGCTGATCCACGGGCCGCCCCTGGCCATGCTAGCTCTGGATGGCTGGCGCGGGCGGCGTTCTCAGCGACTCGCGCGTGGTGAGCGCGTACCCCGCCGCAAAGAGGGCGGTGAAGGGCAGGACGGCGGGTGATCCGGCGAGCGCCGTGTTCACGACGGCGCCGGCGAGCGCTGCGGCGAGCGCAAGTCGCAGAAGCGCCGGCCCGCCCGAGAGCCGGGCGCGATACGCCACGATGGGCCGGAAACCACGTTTTGGCGTGCGGGCGAACGGGGTTCGCGTCCCGCGGCAGGCCCGCGCCACCGCGAACGTGAGGGGCACGCCGAGCCCCAGACCGAGCAGCATCGCTTCGAGGACGCGGCGACCGAGTCGCCGGCGCCCGCGGATCCACCCGGCGGACCCGTAGAAGAGCACGAACGGGACCGTGGCGAGAAGGACCGCGGCCACATGAACGGCGGTCGGGAGACCGAAGCCCGTCGCCGACAGCCATCCGGCCCCGGCAAGGGCCGCCGCCATCGTGAGCGTCAGCGGATGGACGATGTGTCCCGCGAGGTGAGCCGTTGCCTCGAACTTGATCGCCGCCGGCACCGGAGCGCGCCAGATCCGCGGCAGGAGCTTCCGTGCGCTCTGGATTCCACCCTGCGTCCAGCGGCTCTGCTGAATCTCCACCGCGCGCAGGCTCTCCGGTAGCTCCGCGGGCACCCGGACGTCGTCCTTGTACACGAACCGCCAGCCCGCGAGTTGGGCGCGGTAACTGAGGTCGACATCCTCGGTCAGCGTGTCGCTCTGCCAGCCCCCCGCCGCCTGCACGCACGCCTTCCGCCACATGCCGCCGGAGCCGTTGAAGTTGAAGAAGAGGCCGGCCCGGTATCGCGCTTCGTGCTCGATCGCGAAGTGCGCGTCGAGGAAGAGCGCCTGCGCTCGCGTCAGCCAGCTCGCGTCGGGCGCCAGGTGATCCCAGGCCGCCTGCACCGCTCCCACGCCGGGGTCCGCGAAGGGAGGGAGCAATGCCCGAATCAACTCCGGGGGCGGGACGAAATCCGCGTCCAGCACGAGGAGGAAGTCCCCGCGGGCAAGGGATACGCCGTGGGCGAGCGCGCCGGCCTTGTACCCTTCGCGGGATCCCCGGCGCACGTGCAGGATGTCGATCCCGCGGGCCCGCCACTCTCGCACCCGCCGCGCCGCGATCTCCACCGTCTCGTCGTCCGAGTCGTCGAGCAGCTGGACTTCCAGTCGGTCCGTCGGGTAGCGCAGGCGGCAGGCCGCATCGATGAGCCGTTCGACGACGTTCGCCTCGTTGAAGACGGGCAGTTGCACCGTGACGACCGGGAGCGCGTCCTCCCAGGCGGGCGATTCCGTCCTGGCCGGCCGACGCATGCGCAGCCAGAGCAGGCGTAGCCGATGCGCCCCGAAGGGGGCGAGCAGGGCGAGAAGCGCCAGGTACGCCAGTTGTCCGATCTCGCTCATCGCCGGTCCGCAGCCGATGTTGATGGAACAGGAGGCTTGAAGATCAGTCTACCCTCCAATCGCAGCCAGTTTCCGCGCCGTGGCTCCGGGTAGCGCGTCAGGGGACGCGCCGGGCCCCGATCTCATCCGCACGGAAGTCGAGGCGGTCGAGCGCCACGACCCCGTCGCTCATCACGAGCAGCACATCCTGATACTGGCCGATGTCGTCGAGCGGGTTGCGGTCGAGGACGAGAAGATCCGCCTCGAACCCGGCCGACACCCGGCCGGTTCGGTCGGCGATGCCCAGCAGTTCGGCGGCCACGGTGGTCGCGGCCCGGATCGCATCGAGTTCGCTCATTCCGATTCCCACGAGTTCGATCAGTTCGTGGCTCAGGCGGAGTACGCTCTCGGACCCGTAGCCCGTGTCCGTAGCGGCGACGACCGGCACCCCGAGCGCGTGGGCGGCGGCCGCCGTTTCCCGCACGCGGGGGAGCATGTGCCGACCGCGCACCTGAAGCACCGGGTCGTCGTAGTCGCCGCCCGGAAGCGTGAGATCCGAGACGACGGCGATCGTCGGCACCAGATAGGTGCCCCGCTCCCGCATGAGGCGGAGCGTTTCATCGCCGAGGTACGTCCCGTGCTCGATGCTCCGTACGCCCGCCGCGACCGCAGCCCGGCCGCCCCGGTCTCCGTGCGCGTGCGCGGCCACCGGGACGCCGCCCCCCGCCGCCTCCGCTACGAGCGCCGAGAGCTCCGCCTCCGTGAAGAAAGGTTTGCGGGGGTCTGTCTCCGGCAGGCCCGCCCGTTCGGTCGCGTTGACCTTGATGAAGTCCACGCCGCGATCGAGCATCGCGCGCACCACCCGCCCCAGCGCCTCGGGGCCGCGCACATCGCGCCCGAGGAGGTCGCTGAGACCCGGCTCGTCGAGGAAGAGTCCCTCCGCCGGCCGCGGCCGCACATGGTAGCCCGCGGCGAGGATCTCCGGACCCGCGAAGGTTCCGCGCCGGAATAGTTCCCGCAGTCCCACATCGGCGAAGAAACCCGCTCCCATGCTGCGCGCCGTCGTGACTCCCGAGAGCAGCGCCCGGCGGGCCGCCTCGAGCGTCCCGATGTGGACATGGGCGTCGATGAGGCCGGGAACGAGGAACCGGCCCCCGAGGTCGATCGCCCGCGCCGCGGCGGGTGCTTCGCCGCCCTCTTCCACGGATATGATGACCCCGTCACGCACGACGACGGTCGCGTTCTCGAGGATGTCGGAGGTTCCCGGATCGATGACCGAGGCGCCGGTGAAGGCGATCGCCCCGCTCTGGCCCGCCAGCAGCATCGGAGAGGCCAGGCACACAAGCAGGACGGCCACACAGCGGACGGACAGGCAGTGCCGTGACGCGGTCGCCCGCGAAGCGATGACAGACATTCGGAACCTCCGGGATCTTTGGCCGTGAGGTCACCAACATGCCTTCGCCCGCGGGTCGGGGACAGGCGCGCGCAGGGATCGATTCGGCTACGTTGGCTCGGAGAGGCGAGCCCGGTGCCGACACGTACGGATCCGGGCCCGGGAACCTGAACCCCCGCGAAGCGGCGCCCCGAGAATGCAGCGTCCGACGCCATCGTTGCCGCGCGAGGCCGCCGAAGGCCGGCAGCCGCTTCCGTTCCCCCTGCGTGTCGCCGCCATCGACGTGGGGTCGAACGCGTTCCGCTTCATCGCGGCTGAGTTCAGCGACCCGAACCACTACGTGGAACTCGCCTCGGAAAGGGTCCCGGTCCGCCTCGGTCACTCGGCGTTCCTCACCGGCGAACTCTCGGCTTCCGCCATCGACCGGACGGTCGAGGGGTTCCGGCGCTTCCGGGAAGAAATCGATCGGCTGGGCATCGAACATGTCCGGGCCGTCGCCACGAGCGCGGTTCGAGAGAGCCGCAACGGCTCCGATCTGGTCCGCCGCGTAGAGGAGGAAGCGGGAATCCGGCTCGACCTCATCTCGGGAACGGATGAGGCGCGGCTCGTGTGGATGTCCGTGAAGCAGCGGATCGAGTTCGGCGACGCCAAGTGGATGCTCGTGGATCTCGGCGGCGGGAGCGTCGAGGTCTCCCTGGCCGACGAGTCAGGGATCATGTGGAGCGAGTCGCACCGGATGGGATCGGTACGGCTGCTCGAGGAACTCACGGGGGCGGACGATGCCCCCGCCCACTTCGCGAATCTGCTCGCGGAGTACGCCGCCACGCTCCGCATTCCGCACGCCAGCAAGCACTGGACGCCGGTCCAGCTGATTGCCACCGGCGGGAATATCGAGGAGCTGGCCCGCCTGGCGGGGCAGGGGGCCGCCGACGGGGTTCGCCGCATCACGCGGGCGGAACTCGCGATGGCGATCGAGGAGTTCTCCCACCTTTCCTACAGCCAGCGCATGGGGCGGCTGGGCCTGCGGGAAGATCGGGCCGATGTGATCCTCCCCGCCGCGATCGTATACGACCGCGTCGCCGAACTGGCGGGAGCAGAGCGGATTCTCGTCCCGGGAGTCGGTGTGAAGGAGGGTGTGCTCTTCGACCTCGTCGATGAGCTGACCAGCGGTGATGGTTTCGAGCGACTGGAGCGGATCGTCCGCGAAGGAGCGCTCACGCTCGGGCGCAGATACCTCTTCGACGAGGATCACGGGCGACACGTAGGGGCGTTGGCCCTCTCCCTCTTCGATCAACTGACGGAGATCCACGGCCTCGAGCCGCGCGACCGGCGGATCCTGCTGGCGGGAGCGATCCTGCATGACATCGGGCAGCACATCTCCTACGCGAAACACCACAAGCACTCGCTCTACCTGATCCATCACAGCGAGATCCCGGGGATCGCACCGAACGAACTTCCTCTCGTGGCCCTGGTGGCGCGCTACCACCGGCGCGCCGAGCCGCGCCGCGGTCACTACCTTTTTCGCGACCTGAGTCCTCCCGACCGCAGTCGAGTGGAGAGGCTCGCCGCCCTACTTCGAATCGCGGACTCCCTCGACCGCGAGCATCTGCAACGCGTGCACAGCGTCGAGGCGCGAGTACACGAACACCGGCTCGAACTGCGTCTCGAACGGAGGGGACGCCTGCTTCTCGAGCAGTGGGCACTGCGCAAGAAGGGGAAGCTCTTCGCTCGCCTCTTCGGCCTCGAGCCGCACGTCACTTTCGACCTGGTCTCCGGCTGACGCCTCCAAATCGAGTCCGGATTGAGCGAGAAAGGGGGTGCGGGGCTTATAATACGGGCCCTGTGTTCACGAATGGCCGCGAAGAAGAGGGCCGGGAGAGTCGCATGTCATCCGAGTCGAACGAGACTTCGCTTCGGCCGTGGGTCCACCACGGGAGCCGTCGTGCCGGCGGGCTGTCTCCATCGGCGCCGTCCCGCTCCGCCGCCGTGACACCCTCTCCGGCGCGCGAGGCCCCGCCGGCCTCCGAGGTCGCTCCGGCTCCGTCGACCGACGCAGAGCCCACCCCCCGTCCGCGCGAACCGGAGTTCGGCCACCGCGTAGGGGGCGTCCCGCTTCTCCCGCGCGCCGCGGCTCCGAATCCCGTCCCCGAGGGCGCGAAGCCGAGTGACCCGTCGCTCTACTTCAACGCGGAACTCAGTTGGCTGGACTTCAATTGGCGCGTGCTCTACCAGGCCATGGACGAGCGGACGCCGCTGCTCGAGCGACTCCGTTTCCTCGCCATCACCGAGAACAACCTCGATGAGTTCGTGATGAAGCAGGTCGGCGGCCTCAAGCGCGTGCTCGGGGCGGGCGTGGTGAAGCCGTCGCTGGACGGGCGGGGGCCCGCCGAGCAGCTGGATCTCGTGCGAGAGGGCGTCCGCACGATGCGGACCCGACTGGCGGAGGTCTGGGAGGACGACCTGCGGCCGCGCATCGCGGGGGAGCTCGACATCGCCGTGCACGATTTCGAGGACCTGAACGAAGAGGAACGGGAGCACGTGCGCCGCGTGTTCACGGATCGCATCTATCCGGTTCTCACGCCGCTGGCCGTCGATCCGGGCCACCCGTTCCCATTCCTGTCCAACATGAGCCTCTCGCTTGCCCTGATGCTCGAGCATCCGGAACGCCGGACCCGCCACTTCGCCCGAGTGAAGATCCCGCCGGCGCTGCGCTGGGTCGAGCTCCCGCAGGACGGGCACGTGGTCCCCGTCGAGCAGGTCGTGCGGCACTTCGCGGGAGAACTCTTCCGGGGGATGAAGATCGAGAGCGCTGCGCTCTTCCGCGTCACCCGCAACGCGGACGTGGACCGGGACGAAGAGGTGGCGGACGACCTCCTGCAGATGATCTCGGAAGAGCTTCGCGAGCGGCGTTTCGCGCGCGTCGTTCGTCTGGAGGTCGAGCCGGGCATGCCGGACGAGGTGCGGCAGTTCCTCCTTCGCCAACTGAAGCTGGATGACGAAGACCTGTACGAGATCCCCGGCCTGCTCGAGATGTCGGGTTTCTGGCAGCTCGCCGCCGAGGGCCCGTGGGAGCACCGTCACGAACCCTGGGAGCCGATGATCCCGCCGCGCCTGATCCGCGAGGGCGAGACGGAGGACCGACCCGACATCTTCACGGTGATTCGGGCGGGCGATCTCATGGTGCACCACCCGTACGAGTCCTTCACCGCGACGGTGCAGCAGTTCATCGAGGAGGCCGCCGCGGATCCGGCGGTCGTGGCCATCAAGCAGACGCTCTACCGGACGGCGGAGCACTCGAGGATCATCGCGGCGCTGGTGCGGGCGGCCGAGGCGGGCAAGGCGGTCGCCGTGCTCGTGGAGGTCACGGCCCGCTTCGACGAAGCCGACAACATGGAATGGGCGTCCGTGCTGGAGGAGGCGGGCGTCAACGTCACCTACGGTCTCGTCGGGCTCAAGACACACGCCAAGGTCGCGCTCGTCGTCCGCGAGGAAGGGGACGAGATCCGCACCTACTGCCACATCGGCACCGGCAACTACAACTCGGAGACCGCGCAGATCTACGCGGACCTCGGAATCCTCACGGCGCGTCCGGAAATCGGCCGCGACGCGGTAAACCTGTTCCACTACCTGACCGGGTACGCCCCCGACCAGGAATACGAGGAACTGATCGTCGCTCCCCGCGATCTGCGCAGCGCTCTCGTCTCCAGGATCGAGCGCGAGATCTCACACGTCGAGGCCGGCCGGAAGGGGCGCATGATCATGAAGATGAACGGGCTCGACGATCCGAAGGTGATTCGCGCCCTGTACGCCGCGTCCGCCGCCGGCGTGAGGATCGACCTGATCATCCGCGGCCAGTGCCGGCTCCGCCCCGGGATCGCCGGCTTCAGCGAGAACATCCGGGTGCGCAGCATCGTCGGACGATTCCTTGAGCACGACCGCATCTTCTGGTGGGAGAACGACGGGAGTCCCGAGGTCTGGATCGGGAGCGCCGACTGGCGCCGCCGGAACCTCGACGACCGGGTCGAAGTGCTGCTGCCCGTCCGCGACAAACGGATCAGGAAACGCCTTCGCAAGACGCTGCGTTTCGCGCTCCGGGACAACCAGAGGGCCTGGGAATTGCTGCCGACCGGGGAGTACGTGCTGTGCGAGCCCGCGCCCGGCGAGCGCGCCATCGACTATCAGGCCCGGCTGTTGAAGGCGGTGCGGAAACGCCGGCGCAAGGTCGACGACCACTGGAGCGCCTCACGCTGACGCGGACCTCTGCCGCCGGCCGCTAGGCCGGATCCGCCGTGCCCTCCTGGTGCCGGATCGTGATGCCCTGGACCATGTAGACGACATCCTCGCCGATGTTCGTCGCGAGGTCGCCGATCCGCTCGAGATTGCGCCCGATGAGAATGACCTGCAGGCACGCCGACAGGTTGTAGTCCGGCATATGCGTGATCATCACGCGGGACAGTGAATCCTGGAGCTGGTCCAGTCGGTCGTCGCGGGCGATCACGGAGCGGGCGTCGTCCGCGTTGCGTTGTACGAACGCGTCGAGCGCATCGCGCAGCATCGCGCGCGCCATGCGGCTCATCTCGTCCAGTTCGGGCGGGATGGGAACTTTCTTTTCGGCCCTCGCCAACCGCTCGGCCGCCTCGGCGATGTTCACCGCGTGGTCGCCGATCCGCTCGAGGTCGTTGTTGATCTTGAGGACCGTCACCAGGACGCGCAGGTCGCTCGCCACCGGATGATGGAGCGCGAGGATCTCCACCGTGGACTCCTCGACCTCGACCTCGACCCGGTCGATGGCGTCGTCCGCTTCCCGGATCGCGTCCGCGTCCACGACGGGTTGGCCCACGAGCGCCACCGCCCGCTGCACCAGTTGTTCGATGTCGTGCGCCATCCGGTGCAGCATCCGCGTGACGTCGGCCACCCGATCGTCGAATTGCCTGAAGGACATCGGTGGCGGCCCTTCTAGCCCCGCCGGCCCGTGATGTAGGCTTCGGTCCGCTCGTCCTCGGGATTGGTGAACAAGCGCTGCGTCTCCTTGTACTCGACCAGTTCGCCCATGTAGAGGAAGGCCGTGTCGTCGCTGATGCGCGCGGCCTGCTGCATGTTATGCGTCACGATCACGATCGTGTAGTCTCCGCGCAGATCTCCGATGAGGTCCTCCACGCGGCCGGTCGCGATCGGGTCGAGCGCGCTCGCCGGCTCGTCCATGAGGAGAACTTCCGGTTCCACGGCCAGTGCCCTCGCGATGCAGAGTCGCTGCTGCTGTCCGGCCGAGAGCCCGAGGGCGTCCGCGTCGAGCCGGTGGCTTACTTCGTCCCAGAGCGCGGCCGCGCGGAGCGACGCCTCCACCCGATCGCCGATGTCGTCCTGGAACCCGTTGATCCGCAGGCCGAACGCGATGTTCTCGAAGATCGACTTCGGAAACAGGTTCGGCTTCTGGAAGACCATCCCGATGGCGCGCCGGACATCGGCCGCCTCGATGCCGGGTGCGTAGAGATCCTGCCCGCGGAACAGGACCCGGCCGGTGACGCGGGCCGTCGGCACGAGGTCGTTCATGCGGTTGAAGCAACGCAGGAGCGTGCTCTTGCCGCAACCGGAGGGTCCAATGAAGGCGACCACCCGCTCTTTCGGTATCGTGAGCGAGATGTCCTCGATCACCCGCGTCTCGCCGTAGCGAACGCCAAGCCCGACGGTCTCGAGGACCGCATCCGATGCCACGGTCACCTCTCGTATCGGTTACGAACCAGAATCGCGGCTGCGTTCATCATGAGCAGCACGCCCAACAGTACCACAATGGCTCCTGCCGCCAGCGCATGGAACTCCCCGCGTGGATCCGTGGTCCAGTTGAAGATCTGGATCGGCAGGGCCGTGAAGGGATCCATGGGCGAGACCGGATCGAAGGCGATGAACGTCAGGCCCCCGATGATGAGCAGCGGGGCGGTTTCTCCCCCCGCTCGCGAGAGACCGAGGATGGTGCCGGAAAGGATGCCCGGCATGGCCGCCGGGAGTACGTGATGCCGGATGGTCTGCCAGCGCGTGGCGCCGAGCGCGTAGGCGGCTTCCCGCAGCGAGTCCGGGACGGCGCGGATCGCCTCGCGGGCCGCGATGTTGACGATGGGGAGCACGAGCAGCGACAGCGTCGCCGCGCCAGCGAGCAGGCTCCGCTCCAACGCCAGGAAGCGGACGAACACGGCGAGCCCGAGGATGCCGTATACGATGGAGGGCACACTGGCGAGGTTCGCGATGTTCGTCTTCAGGAGGCTCGTGAAGTGGTTCCTGGGGGCGTATTCCTCCAGGTACAGCGCGGCGCCGACTCCGAGCGGAAAGGACATCGCCGCCACCAGCGCGAGCATCCACGCGCTCCCGAGGATGGCGGAGCGAATCCCGGCACGCTCCGGGAAACGTGACGGATGGCTGGCCAGGAACTCGAACGACAGCACCGGCAGCGCGTCGGCCAGGATACTCGCGAGGAGGACGACCAGGGACGCGATCCCGAAGGCCACCGCAAGGCGGCACAGCCACTTGAACCGGACCCCGGCGCGGCGGCGGGCCTCGAGGCGCGGGTCGAAACGGCCTCCGCGGAGCGCGCCGGGACTCACTGGAAGCTCCCCCGGAAGCGCGCAGTCATGCGCTGGCTCAGCAGGTTGAGGGCCAGCGTGATGAGGAAGAGAAGGAGGCCGACGGCGAACAGGGTCCGGTATTCGACGGACCCCGGCGGGGCGTCTCCCAGGCTCACCTGCACGATGTAGGCCGTCATCGTCTGAACGCTCTGGAGCAGATCCAGCGTCATGCCCGGGGTCGCGCCCGCGGCCAGCGTCACGACGATCGTCTCGGCGATGGCACGGGAGATCGCGAGGACGAAGCTGGCGGCGATTCCGGGCAGACCCGCCGGCACCACAATCCGCGTCGCCACCTCGTACGGGGTGGCCCCGACGCCGTACGCGGCCTCGCGCAGAGCGTCGGGGACCGCGCTCAGCGCGTCCTCGGAGAGAGACGACACCATCGGAAGGATCATGATGCCCAGGACGATGGCGGCGCTCGCGGCATTGAAGACGCCCGCCGACGGGAAGAACGACCTTAGGATCGGGGTAACGAGGATCACGGCGAAGTAGCCGTAGACGACCGTCGGAATCCCCGCGAGGATCTCGAGCGCCGGCTTGACGGTCCGCTTCGTCCGGATCGATGCGAACTCGCTCAGGTAGATGGCCGTGGCCAGTCCCACCGGGAGCGCAATCAGCGCCGCGCCGGCCGCGACGAGGAGGGTGCCGTTGACCAGCGGGAGGATGCCGAACGACCGCGGCACGAGGTCCGGGGACCAGCGCGTCCCCGCGAGGAACTCGACCGGGGACACTTCGGCGAAGAAGCCCAGAGACTGGGTGAGCAGCACCACGACGATCCCGACCGTCGTCAGGATGGAGAGCGCTCCGCAGCCGAAGAGGAGCGCCCCGATCAGGCGCTCGCCGAAGGTGCTAGCCGATCCGGGCTCGGATTTCTGCATACGCTTCCGGCTCGAGCGGTATGTACCCCGTCTCCGGGATCAGGGTCGCCGCCCGCTCGAGGAAGAAGCGCACGAATGCCCCGACCTCCGGTCGATCGAGCGCATCGCGCCGAATGTAGATGTACATCGGTCGAGCGAGCGGCGTGTACGTACCGTTCAGGATCGTTTCGCGGGACGGTGCGACGCAACCGGCGCCCCCGTCGACCTCAATGGCGCGCAGTTGCCCCCGGTTGTCCTCGAAGTACGCGTAACCGAAGTAGCCGAGCGCGCCCGGATCGCCGCTCACGCCCCCGACGAGCACGTTGTCGTCGGCGCTCGCGGTGTAGTCGCTCCGGCTGGCGCCCTCCTCGCCGACCACGGCCGCCGTGAAGTAGTCGAAGGTGCCCGAATCGGTGTCGGGTCCGTACAGCTTCAGTCCCTCATCCGGCCAGCCCGGGCGGAGCTGGCTCCAGCGCTCGACCTCGGACCCGGGCGCCCATAGCCGCCGGAGTTCGGCCACGCTGACGCAGGCGACCCAGTCGTTGGAGGGGTGCACGACCAGCGTGAGGCCATCCCGGGCGATCTGCACTTCGACGGGCTCGATGCCCTCCGCCCTGCAGGACGCGGCCTCGACTTCGTTGATCTGTCGCGAAGCGTTGGTGATGTCCGTCTCGCCGTTACAGAACCTCTGAAACCCTCCGCCCGTGCCGGAGACGCCCACCGACACGCGAACCGCGCGTCCGCCGGCGATCTGGAATTCCTCGGCCATCGCCTGGCTGATGGGGAAGACGGTGCTCGAGCCATCCACCTCGATCAGGCCCGACAGGCCTCCGTCCGGGTCGGCGCCGCAACCCGCGAGAGCAAGGGCCGCCAGCGTCGCCCATCCCGCAGCGGAGCGACCCAAGCGGCCGGGGCGAAGCACCCGGTCAGGCGGGGACATCGAGGCCCTCCCTGCTCGAGAGCCGGGCGGCATCCGGAAGCGTAAACCATACGGTCGTGCCGTGGCCCAGAACGCTCTCGATGCCGATCCTGCCCCCGTGCGCCTCGACGAAGTGCTTCACGATCGAGAGTCCGAGGCCGGTTCCCCCCCGGGCGCGCGAACGCGCCGGATCCACTCGGTAGAAGCGTTCGAACACGCGTTCGACGTGCACGGACGCGATCCCCGGGCCGCGGTCGGAGACCTCCACTCGCTGGAACCGTCCGTCCGATTCAATCCGGACGCTGATGTCCGGGTCCTCATCGCTGTAGCGCGCGGCGTTGTCGAGGAGGTTCCGGATCACCTGGCGGATCGCGTCGGGGTCCGCCCAGGCGGGCCGCTCCGTTCCCGACACGTGCAGGTTGAGGTCGGCGGCCCGAACCTTCGGGGACAGCGTCTCCCACGCCTCCCTCGCGATGGCGCCTACCGAGACCGCCTCCGGCTCGGGGCTCCAGCTGCCGGACTCGAGCAAAGAGAGGTCCAGAAGGTCATCGACCAGATACCGCATGCGGGTCGCATTGGACAAGATGCGCCGCGCAAAATCGCGCGCATGGTCCGCGTCGAGTCCTCCGTCCGCCAGCGCCTCGGCGAACCCCACTACGCTGGTGAGCGGAGTCTTGAGTTCGTGCGACACATTGGCCACGAAATCCCGGCGGACGCCCTCGAGTCGCCGCATGACCGTAAGGTCGTGGAGCACGATGATCGCGCCCGACCGGTGGGGGCGGGCCGACATCAGCACCGTGTTCTCGCCGAGTTCGACTTCAGCCGTCGTGGATTCGCCCCGCCGCGCCGCATTCACGGCTTCGGCGATCCCGGGAGAGCGGAAGAGCGTGCCGACGCGAGCGCCGGGCGCCACCTCACGTCCGGCCCAGCGCTCGAAGGCGGGGTTGCAGAGGCTTACGAACCCCTCCCGATCGATGAACGCGAGTCCGTCCTCCAACCCGTCGAAGAGCACGCTCAGGTCGCTGGACTCCCGTTCGGAGACCTCCACACGGTGGCGCACCTGCCCGGCCATGCGGTCGATCGCTCGACCCAGGGAGGCGACGGAACCGGAACCGGTCGGGCCGATCGAGGGATCGAGGTCACCTGAGGCGATGCGATCGACGGCTTCCCGCGCCTCTCCGAGTGCCAACTCGATTCTCCGGGCCACCAACCGGGAAGCCGGCCACAGCAGGAGCAGGATGCCTCCGAGCACGGCGGCTTCGGCCGCCACGCCCGTCGCGTCGAGCCGGAGGGTAAACCGGGCGGCGAAGTACGCCACCACGAGCACCGCGGCCGCGGCCAGAAAGAAGCGGGTTGCCAGTCTCACCGAACGGGCTCCGCCGCGCGAACTACTTGTCGAGCGCGCGGAATCGGTAGCCGATCCCCCGCACGGTCTCGATCAGGGGAGCGGCGTCCCCGAGCTTGGTCCGCAGCCGGGCGACGTGCATGTCGACCGTGCGCGTTTCGATCGCGGCATTCGTGTCCCACACGGCCTGAAGCAGCTGGCGGCGGGTCTGTACGCGTCCACGCCTCTCGAGCAGCACTTCGAGCAGACGGTACTCGAGACGCGTCAGATCGACCTCGACCCCGTCCGAGAAGGCCCGGTGCGCCTCCCGGTCGACCTCGATCGGGCCCACCGAGATGCTCCTCGTCGTCGACACCGGTTCCGCCTTCGACCGGCGGAGGAGCGCCTCGACGCGCAGCGTCAGTTCGCGCGCGCTGAAGGGCTTCGTGATGTAGTCGTCCGCGCCAACCTCAAAGCCCTTGACACGTTCCTCCTCTTCCCGCCTCGCGGTGAGCAGGATGACCGGCATCGAACTCGTGCGCCCGGCGCGCCGCAGTCGCTGCAGCACCTCGTATCCGTCCATGCCCGGCAGCATGAGGTCGAGGATCATGAGGTCCGGCCGGTTGGCCTCCGCCGTGGTCAGTGCGCCCGGTCCGTTTACTGCCGTGGTGACCCGGTATCCTTCCCGGCTCAGGTGATATACGAGCACGCTGAGGATATCGGGTTCGTCATCCACAACCAGGATCTGTGCGTCCGGCATCGTCACCATCCGCGTCATATGGGCTCAACCAATGGAGGTGTCCGCCGCACGGACCCAATCCCCGCAGGATTCTGGACCACGTGTGCAGGCCGTATTGTAACACATTCGTAACCATCTCGTGAACGACCGCCAGACCGCGCCGCGTCCCCCGGCCTCGCGAGGCTTCCGGTCCGTCCAACCCGGTAACCCGGCGCGCTTCGCGCCGTGACGAACCTGTGACGTTTCCTTGCCTGGAGGCGTTACTGAACCCGCCTATCCTCCGCCCCGGTAGCAGGCCCCTGTAGTGAACGCCCGGAGGATCCAGAGTCATGAAACTCAAGCAGAGACAGCACAAACCCCGGCTTCAGGCCGGTCTTGCCGTCCTTTCCGCTTGCCTCCTGCTCGGCCTGGCCGGTGCAGTTGCGGCGCAGGAGGCGGAACTCGGCAGGATATCGGGTCGAATCGTGGATGAAGAGACGGCGAGGCCGCTGAGCCTGGCGCAGATCTCCGTCCCCTCCCTGAACACCGGCACGCTGAGTGACGTCGACGGCCGCTGGACGCTGCAAGCCGTACCGGCCGGCACATACGACGTGGTCGCCCGCCTCATCGGTTACTCGAGCAAGACGGTCACGGGCGTGCTGGTCGTCTCGGGAGAGAACGCGACGATAGACATCTCGCTGCCGTCCCAGGCGATCGAGTTGAACGACCTGACCGTGACGGTCGCGGACCAGCGCGGCACGGCCTCCGCCGTCCTCCAGAACCGGCAGACCGCGCCCGCGGTAACCGACGCGATCGGCCGCGAGCAGATCGCGGACTCGCCGGACTCGGACGCGGCCGCGGCGCTGGCCCGGGTCCCCGGCGTCTCCATCGTCGACAAGAAGTTCGTGTTCGTGCGAGGCCTCGGAGAACGCTACGGGAACACGACGCTCGACGGCGCGGTCATGCCGTCCCCGATCGCGGACCGCAAGGCGGTTCCGCTCGACCTCGTCCCGGCCAGTTTCATCGAGAACGTCTCCACCTCGAAGAGCTATCTCCCCCGGCAGCCCGCCGACTATGCGGGCGGACTCGTCCAGATCGAGACGCGCAGGGTTCCGGGAGAGAGCTTCTTCAATATCGGGTTCGGGGGCGGGATGGAGACCGCGACGACCGGAAAATCCGGCCTCGGCTACGCGGGCTCCGGCCTCGACTTCCTCGGCATCGACGACGGGATGCGCGCCCTTCCCGACCTCCTGCCGGCCGACGCCCCCGTCAACCGGCGCAACTTCAACTCCGCCGAACTGGAGGCGATCGGCGAGGCGTTCGCGCCCGGCTGGGCCGGCACCCCGCGCGACCTCCCCTTCGGGCGCAGCGGCGAACTCGCTTTCGCGACCGAGATCCCGCTCGGCGCGAGGGACCTCGGCCTTCTCGCCGCGGCTCACTGGGATGACTCGTGGAACCGCCGCGAGGGCTATGTGGAGCGGGTGTTCGCTTCCTCCGGCCTCGCGGATCCCGAAGTCGACTACGGAGGCGACCAGTCGGCGCGAGCCGTCACCCTCGGCGGCCTTCTGAACATGGACTACACGCTGGCGGCGAGTCACCGGATCTCGTTCAACGGGCTCCTCAACCGGGTGACCGAAGACCAGTCCCGCATCCTCGAGGGTTTCAACCTCGACTCGAACACGAACCAGCGGAACACGCGAATCCAGTACGTCGAGAACTCCCTCGTCCAGGGGCGCCTGAGCGGGAAGCACTACTTCAACGCCTTCGGAGGCACGACGGCGGAGTGGAAGGCCGCGTATTCGCGCGCGGGCCGCTACGAGCCCAACACGCGCGAGGTCCTGTACCGCGAGTCCAACGGCGTCTTCCTGTGGGACAACTTCATCCAGAGCGGCAGCATCTTCCACCAGGATCTGACCGAAGATGCGATCAACCTCAACGTCGACATTCAGTTCCCGATCCGCGTGAACGGGCGGGCGGGGACGATCGAGGTCGGCGCCTCGACCCTCACGCGTGACCGCGACGTGCTCAGCCGGCGCTTCCGGTTCATCCCCAACCGGTCGATCGCGAACGAAGTCAGGGCGTCGTCGCCCAACCGGATCTTCTCGCCGGAGAACATCGGCCCGGGTCCGCGACAGTTCGAGATCCAGGAGGCGACTTTCCGTCCCGACAACTACGTGGCCGACCAGACCACGACCGGGGCCTACCTCATGGCCGACTTCGAGCTGCTGCCGCGCCTCCGCTTCGCCGGCGGGGCCCGGATCGAGCGCAGCCGGCAGGTCGTCGAGCCGCGGGACGTCTTCACGCTGGGCGTCGAGCCTCTCACGGGCGCGGAACTCGACAACACGGACTTCGTTCCCGGCGCCACGCTCACCTGGGCGGCGAGCGACCGGGTCAACCTCCGGGCCGCCGCTTCACGCACGCTGGCGCGGCCCGAGTTCCGCGAGCTGGCGCCGTTCTCGTTCGCCGACTTCGCGGGCGGGTATCTCGTCGTCGGGAACCCGGTGCTCCAGCCCTCGCGGATCACGAACTTCGATCTGCGCTGGGAGTGGTTCCCCGGCCCCGGCGCGGTCATCGCGGTGAGCGGCTTCTACAAGAATTTCAGGGATCCGATCGAGGAAGTCGTGTTCCCGAGCAGCGAGTTCATCAAGAGCTGGCTCAACGCCGGGACCGCGAACAACATCGGGACCGAATTCGAGCTGCGCTCCGACCTCCGCTTTCTCTCGGAGTCGTTCGAGAATTTCGCGCTCAACCTCAACCTCACGCTGGTCGATTCCGAGGTGGAGACAGGGAGCGTGGCCCAGATCTTCGTCCCCGGCTCGGGACCGCTCGAGATCGATGTCGTAGGGCAGAAGCGCCGCCTCCAGGGCCAGTCGCCCTACGTCGTCAACGCGGGCGCGAACTGGGCCAGCCCGTCCAGCCGGACTTCGGTCTCCCTCCTCTTCAACCGCTTCGGGCGCCGCATCAGCCAGGTCGGCACCCAGTTCCTCGAGAGCGTATTCGAGGAGGGCCGGAACCAGTTCGACCTCGTCGTCGAACAGGGGATCGGGTCGAAGATCTCGGCCAAGCTCAGCGCCACGAACCTCTTCGCCGCCGACTACCGCTTCACGCAGGCCGGCGATCTCCTTCGCGGCTGGCAGCCCGGCAGGGCCTTCTCGCTCGGCATGACCTGGCAGCCGGTCGGCCGCTGACAAACGATCCGGGCCGCCGCTCCGTCACGGGCGGCGGCTCTTCTGGCCTGCGACTCACGCTCCGGTCGCGGTGACTCCAGACAGGCGACGGAGCGTTGAGGAGAAACACACGATGAATCTGGCACGACGAAACCGGCGGGTCGGACTGTTTCTGACCGGGCTGCTCCTGAGTGGCTTCTATGTGGCGTGCGGGGGCGAGGAAGATCCCGTCTCGCCTCCGCCTCCTCCGCCTCCACCGCCGCCCCCCGTGGCGCCGCCGCCTCCTGATCCGCCGCCGCCTCCACCGCCGCCGACCACGGCGACGCTGTCGGGGACGATCGAGCAGTCGATCGAACTGGATCCGAGCCTCACCTACTTCATCCAGGGGACGACGATCATCGAGGACGGCGCGACGGTCACGATCCCGGCCGGGACGGTGCTGAAGGGCGACGTCGACTTCACTGGTTCGGCGCTCATCGTCCGTCAGGGCGGCCGGCTCGTCGCCGAGGGCACGGCGGAAGAGCCGATCGTGTTCACGAGTTCGAACGATGAGGGCTCGCGCCGCCGCGGCGACTGGGGCGGGGTCGTCTTCAACGGCCGTTCGAACTGCAACTTCCCGGCGGATGAGTGCGTCGGCGAGGGCAACTCGGGTCCGTACGGCGGCAACATGCCCGACGACGACAGCGGCGTGCTGCGCTACGTCCGCGTTGAGTACGGCGGCTATGAAGTCAGCTTCGGGAACGAACTGAACGGCCTCACGCTCAACGGGGTCGGCTCGGGCACGCAGCTCGAGTACGTCCAGTCGCACTTCGGCTCGGACGACGGGATCGAGTTCTTCGGCGGCACCGTGGACCTCAATTACGCCTACGTCACCGGCGCCTCGGACGACTCGTTCGACTACTCGACGGGCTGGCAGGGCCGCGGGCAGTTCTGGGCGGCGCAGCAGGATCCCGATGACGCGGACAACGGCTTCGAGATCGATGGAAACGAGGAGAACTTCGACGCCATGCCGCTGACCGATCCGACGATCTACAACGTCACGCTGGTCGGGAAGGAGGCCGGGACGGGCTCCGACGGCGAGAGCACGCGAGGGATCATCTTCCGTCGCGGCACCGACGGAACGGTCTACAACGCCGTCATCCTCGGCTTCGAGAAGGGTTTCGACATCGACCAGAGTGAAACGGTAGGCCGCGTCGAGATCCGGAACAGCTACATCCACGGCCAGCAGGACAGGATGTTCGAGGGCGATGACGACGGGATCGACGAGGAAGCCCTGTGGATGACGGAGGACTGGGCCAACTCGATGGACGATCCGATGCTTACGGACCCGTTCAACCTCATGATGCCCGACTTCCGGCCGGCCGACGGCTCCCCGCTCACCGAAGGCTTCGCCGAGCCGCCTGCGGGCAGCGACTTCTTCGAGGCGGTGGACTACATCGGCGCCTTCGCGCCGGACGTGCCGCAGTGGATCGAAGGCTGGACCACGTCGGACCAGGGCTAGCAGAACACACGTATGCGTCGCACCAGCCTCATCCTCGTATCGGGTCTGCTACCGATCTTTTCCGGATCCTGCGGGGATGCTCCGTCCGTTGGAGGGCAGAGACTGCCCGGATCCGCCGGCTCCCTCGCGGAGCTGGCGACCACGGTCCTCGTCGGGCTGGCTGCGGCGGATACCCTTCGCCTCGAAGGCGTCCGTCTCACCGAGATCGAACACAACGAGATGGTTTGGCCGGAACTCCCGGCCTCCGCGCCGGAAGTGAACTACCCCGTGGACCTCGCGTGGAAGAATATCCGGACGCGGAACCGCGCGGCGCTCTCCGACCTCTTCGGCGTGTACGAGGACCGGAAGCTGCAGTTCATCGACGCGGAGTGCCGTGGATCCACGGAGGCGTTCGAGAGCTTCGTCGTGCACACCGACTGCTGGGTGACCCTCAAACGCGACGGGGACCTGATCCCGCCCCAGCGGATCTTCAAGGATGTCCTCGACTGGGACGGCGAACTCAAGATCTTCCGCTACTACGAGCCGTAGTTCAGTAGTCCACCGGTCTCAGATACCACTCTCCGATCGCCGTCGGAGAGATCATCGCGACCGTTGGCAGGTGCCGCTTCCAATGCGTGCGCTCGAGCCGCCCCGCCACAATCTCCACCTTGTCTCGCTCGAACCCCGCTTCGATCAGTTCCTCTCGCACGCGCCCCGAAACCAGGTGATGGAGGATGAGATCGGCTTCCGGGTAGGTGACGCCGAGGTCGCCCTCGTCCGTCTGTCCGTGGATCAGGTCCGCCGTCGCAGGCTTGTCGATGATCTCGCGGGGCACCCCCACGGCCCGTGCGAGCGCCCACACCTGGCTCTTGAACAGGTCTCCGAGCGGGTTCACCGGGGGAGAGTCGTCGGCGTGCCACGTATAGTAGCCGAGCAGCCGCTCCGACTTGTTGCCGGTGCCCACGGGGAGAGCCGACAGCTTGAAGGCCTGATCGAAGAGGACGATCATGCGCTGGCGCGCCGCCACGTTGCCCCTGCGGTGCCCGCCGGCGCCGGGTTCGAAGTCCTCGAGATAGCCATCGACGGCCCGCGTGATCTCGATCGTGCGCGTCGGGATGCCGAACGCGTCCGCCACGAGAAGGGCGTCCTCGCGGCTGCGCGGACTTGACGTCCGGTAGGGAAGGAGGAGGGCGAGCACGGCTTCCGGGCCGAGAGCTTCCGCGCACAGCGCAGCGGTGAGAGCGGAATCCACCCCGCCCGACAGCCCGACCACCACCCGGCGAAAGCCGCGCCGACGCTCGATCTCCTCGCGGAGGAACTGAGCGAGCCAGCTTCGCACGAGGTCCACATCGATGTCGAGCGGGCTCGGATCGGCGGGGTGCGGTGAACGGCTCTGGGCGACCCCGGCCGGCGGCCATACACCGTTCATTCGATGTTCATTCGATCTCGGCGGCGGGTCGGCCGACGCCCGAGCCCGGGCTGTTTACGAGCAGACGCGTCCAGGAACGCTCCAGGTCGGAGAAGAGCGGTTCATCCGCGCGGGCGCGGGCAGCCTCGCCGAGATCCAGCCGCACGGGGAGCAGCGCTTCCTCCCACAGCGGCCCCGCGACGATGCGGTGGCCGCGCGAATCGTACGCCGCGGAGCCACCGGCGAATCCCTTGCCGCCCTCGAAGCCGACCAGTTGCGACACGAGGACGTAGACTCCGTGCTCGGCGGCGACCGCGCTCGCGAGCGCGTCCCAGCGAACGAGGTTCTCGGGCGCCCCCGCCCTCGGGGCCGCTCCGCGTGCGGGCGAGGCGCTGAGGATGAGGATGATCGAGGCGCCGTCGAGCGCCGCGAGCGTGCCCGAGATCGAGTGGAAACCGTCTTCGCAGATCAGGAGGGCGGTGCGCCCGAGCGGCCCATCGAAGGCCCGAATTCCGGCTCCGGCCTCGACGAAACGCTCCTCCTGGAAGACGCCGTAGGTGGCGAGGAACACCTTCCTGTGAACGTGACGAATCCCCCCCGCGGGCCCCAGCGTCGCGTACAGTCCGGAGTTGTAGATCCCCCCCGCATCCCGTTCATAGAACCCGATCGCGATGTCGAGACCGTCCGCGCTCACACGCGAGTTGAGCGCCTCGAACAACTGCGGGGCCGAGATCGCCTGTTCGCGCACGCCCCCTTCGAGGAAATACCCGGTGAGCGCCGTCTCGGGGAACACGACCAGGCGCGGCCGGGGCTTCTGAGCGACGGCTCGTTCGATCGTCGCGGCGCACGCGTCCAGCGTTTGGTCGAGGTCACCCTTGGTGGGCCGGAACTGGGCGATCGCGATATCGAGCGGCATGCGTTCGGAGCCGTCGTTCGAGTGAAGTGCCGAGAGGCCGGCGGCCACGAGAGACCGCCCGCGGGGAGAACGTCCCCGAACCTCGCGGCGGTGTCAACGTCCCCGAAGCTCTCGGCGTCACGTGTTGCACCCCACACCTTCTCACCGTATCCGTCCGCCCATGCTCGAGACTCCGAGTCCGATCGCGGCGGCTTACGCGCTGCTGCTTCTGGTCGGCATGCCCGTCCTCGCCGCCCTCGACGCTCGCCGCGGGGCGGATCTCGCCGCGGCGGCCCAACACCGCGTGCTCCTGTATGTGTCGGTGGGGGCCTCTCTCCTCGTCCTCGGACTCCTGACGCTCGGCGTCGCGGCGTGGCAGGATGTGCCGGCGGCCGCGCTCGGCTGGACGGTCGACACTCCGGCCGCGGCGCTGCTATGGGGCCTGGCGGTCGCCGTCGCGGGCCTGGTGCTTGCCTGGCTCATCACGGCGGCCGCCCGGCTGGCCGGGCTCCGGGAGACCGCCGCGGTGATGCTGCTCATGCCGCGAGACGCCGCGGAGAAGCGAGCCTTCCTCGTGCTTTCCGGGATCGCGGCGGTGTGCGAGGAGTATGCTTATCGGGGGTTCGCGTTGTGGGCCCTCGCGGCGTGGACCGGGAACGTCTGGCTGGCCGCGCTGATCGTCTCGGTCTCTTTCGGTCTCGGACACGGGTACCAGAAGCTGGCCGGCGTGATCCGCGCGATAGCGCTGGGCGTTGTGCTCGCGGCAACCGTCATCTGGACGGGGAGTCTGTTCCCCGCCATCGTCGGGCACTTCTGGATCAACGCGGCCATCGGTCTTGGAGGCTGGCGCTACCTTCACGCGGGTTTCGATCCCGCCGATACCGCAGACCCCGAATGACACACACCAGTAGACAGGAGTAGACAGGCGGATGATGAGGAGAACTGAATGATCGCGAGAGTGTGCGCCCGAACGGCCATCGCGCTGGTCCTCGCCCTGCCGGCGGCGACGGCGGCCCAGGAGTCACTCCCGGTCGAAATCGGGGGGCTGCTGCGCGCGGGCGCTCGCACACATTCCGATTCCGGCATCGGGGCCAAGGGATTTCAACTCTTCGAGTCGCGTCTCAAGGTGAGCGGGTCGGTCGGCCTGGTCTTCGACTACAAGTTCGTGACGCGCTACGATGCGGCCCGCGACGCGTTCCGGATTCACGACGCCGTGGTCACGCTGCCCCTGATGCCGGAGTTTCAGATCAAGTTCGGCATGTTCAAGCCCAACTTCAGCCACGAAGCGGTCATATCGCTGGCCGACATCACCTTCGTGAATCGATCGCAGGCCGTGACCGCCATCAAGATGGACCGGCAGATCGGTGTCGAGGGGGGTGGAGAGGCGCTCGAGGGCCGGCTGACCTACGGGGCCGGCATGTACAACGGGAACGGGCGGGAGGTCACGAACGACGGTGACAACTACATGTTCACCGGTCGCGTCCAGTTCAACTCGATCGGCACGGTCGCCTTCTACGACGACTTCGTCGTGCAGGTCGGCGCTTCGTACGCCTACTCGACGGATACCTCGGCCTCACTCGGCGAGGGCATCGTCACGGGGGATCGATCGGCGGCACCCCACATCACATCGGACTTCGCGGGCGAACGCCTGCTCTGGGGCACGGACCTGGAACTCTCTTACCGCGGGTTCAAGCTGTCGGGCGAGTATCTCCGCGCCGACTTCGATATCGACGCGCCTCCCGGCGGGCGCGGATCCGCGGAGACAGAGGCGTACGGCGGGTATCTGCAGTTCGGGTATAGGGCCTGGGGATTCGTCGAGGGCGTCATGCGTTACGATGGGTTCCAGCCTGCGCTGGGCGCCGACCGGGAGTTCATGGTGTTCGGCGTGAACCTGTTTCCGGACAACCACGCGCGGTTCGGCGTGCAATACGCCAGCGCGCTCAGGGATTCTCCCAACGCCCCGACGCTGTCCGACGGGCAGTTCATGTTCCTCGCCCAGGTGAACTTCTGACCCAAGGCCGGCCGGCGTGTACGCGGGAATGACGGTCGGTGTGGTCGTACCGGCGAGGGACGAGGAGCGCAATATCGGCCCGGTAGTTTCCGACCTGCTCGCGCTACGCGATGACCGGGGCCTGCGCGTGGTCGACGACTTCGTCGTCTGCGACAACGGATCGACGGACGCGACCGCGACCCGCGCGCAGGAGGCGGGGGCGCGGACCGTCCGGCAGGACACGCCGGGCTACGGACTCGCCTGTCTCACGGCCCTCGCGCAGCTTCGCCCCGTCGAAATCGTGTTGTTCACGGACGGTGACCGGTCGTTCGAGGCCGTGCAGGGACTCGGGCTGCTCGAAGCCGTCGCCGCCGGGGCCGACCTGGCCATCGGGTCGCGCGCGCTGGGCCGGAGGGAGCCGGGCGCCCTGTCGGCTCCGCAGATCGCGGGCAACCGGGTGGCCGGTTTCCTCATACGTCTGCTGTGGGGGGCGGCGGTGACCGACCTCGGGCCCTACCGCGCCATAAGGGCCGAAGCTTTGCGCCGCCTCGACATGCGGGACCGTACGTACGGCTGGACCGTGGAGATGCAGGTCAAGGCCATCCAGCAGGATCTGCGGATCGTCGAGGTGCCGGTGGACACCTTGCGCCGCCGATTCGGCCGGTCGAAGGTGGGCGGAACGGTCCGGGGCGTCGTCGGCGCCAGCGCGGGCATTCTCTCAATGATCGCTCGGCTCCGCTGGCGGCAGATGCGCGGGGCGCGCGGATCAGGGGCATAGTGCCACGGCATAAGACAGCGGCGTGCTCCGGACGAAGGGGGCCGTCCCGAACACGCCGCGGTGCGTCATACCCCCTAGGGGAATCGAACCCCTGTCTCCTGGCTGAGAACCAGGTATCCTTGGCCACTAGACGAAGGGGGCGGAGTTGGGAAGCGATATTCTAGTCGGGCTGGAAGGCGTGTCAAGATGAGAACAAGTCGAGACGGTACGCGGAACGGGTGCCGGGCGCCGTGAGTTGGGAACACCTGCACATCGTCTCCCACTCGTTCCCGATCGTCCTCGCCGCGTGCGGGAGCGTCGTCGGCCTGTACGGGTGGGCGCGGGACCGCGAGCCGCTCGAGTTGTGGGGACTCGTGGCCCTCGTGATCGCCGGCGCCTTCGTGGCGCCCGCCTACCTGACCGGCCTCGCCGCCGCCGATGTCGTCGCGGACCGCACCTTCGTGCGACCGGGCATCGTCCAGACTCACCGCTTCTGGGCCACGTGGGCGGCCGTCCCGGCCTTCACGGCCGGCGCGCTGGCCGCTTTCGCGCTGCACGAACGGGACGACCGGCGCCTCCGGCACTTCGTACTCCTGGTGGGCCTGTTCGCGACGCTAATGATCGGCTTCGCCGCATGGCAGGGCTCGAAGATCGTGCACGGACCGAATGAGACCGCGGGCGCGGGGGTACCCTCCGCGACGGTTCACACCACTGCGGGCGGCTGAGACTTCAAGGAGCGGGCGATGAGCAAACGGACGGAAATCCTCCTGGTCGCGCTGGCCGTCGTGGTCCTGGCGGGGCTTTCCGGCTGGGCCATCTGGTGGGCGGCGGAAGGGGAGGCACCTCTCTGGTTGCCCGTCGGTGTCGCCGTGGGGTCCGTCGTGACACTGGGGATCGGTGCGCTGGCATGGGCGGGCTGGGGACGGTGGCTGCTCAAGGAAGCGAATGCGGCGGGACCGACCTGGAGGTGGTGGCGCCTCTGGTTCGTGCCTTGGGCGTTCTGGGGCGTGACGTTCATCGCCAGGAGCCTGATCGAGTTCATGGACCGCCCCGATCACCCGGACGGTCCGGCGATGCTTGTGTCGCTGCCCGTGATGCTGGTGGGCGCGGGGGTCGCAATCGTGGCTTTCTTCCTGATACTGGGCTTCGCCTTCAAGGAGATCGGGCATCTCCGCCGCCAGCGAAAGAGGGGGCGGGAACGCGGCTAGAAGGCCGCTAGTGGGTGGCGGACTCCAGGAGGGCGACGAGGCCGAAGAAGATGAACGCCGCGGCGAGCATCGCGGCCGTTTGAAGCACGCGTTCCAGAAAGGACATTCTGGCAAGGTGCCCGAGCAATAGGGCCACGACGACCGTGCTGATGAGCAGGATCCCGAGAATCATCATCATCTTCGCAAGCCATCCTTGTGCGGCGGTTTCGGCGGCGGAGACCGGGCCGCCCGCATGTGCAGGCGACGCGCCACAAGGTCGGCCCAAACCCGCGTTTCGGCAACGCTCCCGCCGGTGAGTTCCCGCCCGCGCGTTCCCGTGGGAACGTCAGACCCGGAGGCCGACTTCCGGCGCCTGTAGCGGCGCAAGGGCGGGGAACGCCACGGGGAAGGCGCGCAGCACGGCCTCGCCGGCCTCTTCCAGCGTAAGGGAGGCGCCCTCGGACGCGAGGCTCGTCATGCGGACGCCGTGGATGCCGCACGCGACGATCCCGCTGAAATGCACGAGGGGTTCCGGCGTCACATTCAGCGCAAAGCCGTGCCAGGTGATCCAGCGGCTCGCGTGCACGCCGATCGAAGCGACCTTTCGGATCGCACCGGCCCCGATGAGGGCGTCCGCCCGCCCGGCGGCGACCGTGCCGAACCCGTCGTCCTCGACGGCCTCGAGACTTCCGGCGGGTGGAGAACCCGTCCACGCTCCCGTGTACGACTCGACCCGGAACGCCGGGAGACCGCACTCCGCGAGGACGCGCAGCGCCACCTCCTCAATGCGGCGCAGATACCAGTGGAGGTCCCGCCGGTGCGCGTGGAGGTCCAGGATCGGGTAGCCCACCAGTTGGCCGGGGCCGTGATACGTGACGTCCCCGCCCCGCTCGATCTCGACCACGTCCATCCCCTCGTCCGCGAGCCAGGCCGCGTCGGGCAGGGTGTGCTCCTCCCTCGAACCGCGCCCGACGGTGATCACCGGCAGGTGTTCGACGAGAAGCAGGAGGTCGTGGTCCGGCGGAGAATTCCGGCGCCAGCGGGCGATGGAGCGTTGAAGCTCGAGAACCTCCCGATACTCGCGGCGGCCGAGGTCGACCACCCGGAGTTGCCGCTCGCCGCTCATTTGGAGTTCCGTCCGTCCCCCGCCGGCCCTGCCCGCCTACATGTGGATCGCGCGCCCCAGGGCGGCGAACGCGGCTTCCATCACGGCCTCGGCCATGCTCGGATGTGCGTGCGCGTGACGCACGATCTCGTCCAGCGTGGCTTCCAGTTCGCGCGCCATGCCGACCTCGGCCACGAGTTCGCTCACGTTGTGTCCGATCATGTGGACGCCGAGCACTTCGCCGTACTTGGCGTCCGCCACGACCTTCACGAAGCCGTCCGCGGATTCGGCGGTCAGCGCGCGTCCGTGCGCTCCGAGCGGGTACTTGCCGGTGACGACCTCGTGGCCCGCCTCTTCGGCCTGCGCCGCGGACATGCCGATCGAGGCGACCTCGGGGTGGCAGTACCCCACGGACGCGATGTTCCCGTACGTCATCGGGTGTTTGGCCACGCCCGCGATATGCTCGGCGGCGACGATGCCCTCGTGCGATCCGACGTGGGCCAGCATGGGCTGCCCGGCGACATCGCCGATCGCGTAGACGCCCGGCTGGTTCGTCCGGCACCAGCCATCGATCCTGATGAAGCCATCCTCCATCGCGACCCCGTTCTTCTCGAGGTCGAGATTCTCGGTCACCGGCCGACGTCCCACGGCCATGAGCACGAGATCGGTCTCTTCCGCCGTCTCGCTGCCGTCCGGGTTCACGACCGTGAGGACCATCGGGCTCGCTTCACGGTCCAACTGCTTGACGCGGGTGTTCGTGAGGCTGCGAATCCCCCGCTTCCGGAACGAGCGTTCGAGCGCCTTCCCGATCTCCGGGTCCTCGAGGGGCACGAGCGTGTCGAGCGCCTCGATCAGCGTGACTTCGACACCGAACGCGTTGAAGACGTCGGCGAACTCGACGCCCACGAATCCGGCCCCGACGATCGCCATCTTCGCGGGGAGTTCCTGGAGCCCGAGCGCTTCGCGGCTTCCGATCACCTTCTCGCCGTCGAGTTCGAAGCCGGGGAAGGTCTTCATCACGGAACCCGTCGCGAAGACGACGTTCCGGGTGGCGAGTTCGAGGGTCTCGCCGTCCGACTCGACCGCGACGCGGCCCGTCCCGGCCAGCCGGCCGCGACCCTGTACGATGTCGACCTTGTTCTTCCCGAGCAGGTACTTCACGCCGGCGGTGAGCTTGCGCGTGATCATGCGGCTCCGCTTCACGGCCGCGGGGAAATCGTACTCCACTTCGACGGGCTTTACGCCCATGCGGGCGCCGTGGTGCTGGAGGTTGTGCGCGAGCGCCGCGCTCTCGAGCAGCGCCTTGGCCGGAATGCAGCCCCAGTTCAGGCAGGTGCCGCCGAGGCCGCCCTCGTAAGACCCGCTCTCGACGCAGGCGGTGCGGAGTCCGAGTTGCGCGGCCCGGATCGCACATACGTAGCCGGCCGGTCCGGCCCCGACCACGACGACGTCGTAAGTCTCCGACATCTATCCCTTCACTCTCTCGTTTCTCTGGTTCTGTGGAAGTCCCGCCAGCCTGCTTAGAGGATCATCTCGAGCGGGTTCTCGAGCATGGCCTTGAAGGTGGCGAGGAAAGACGCCCCCGTGGCCCCGTCGATGACGCGGTGATCGCACGACATGGTCACGCGCATCCGCTTGCGGACGACGACCTGGCCGTCCACCGCGACGGGCTTCTCGACCGTCTGGCCGATGGCGAGGATGCCGGCTTCCGGCGGGTTGATGATCGCCGTGAACTGATCGATCTCGAACATGCCGAGGTTGCTGACCGAGAAGGTTCCGCCCTGGTATTCCTCCGGCGTGAGCTTCCGCGCCCGCGCCCGGGCGATGAGGTCGCGCGCCTCGACCGAGATCTGCCGCAGCCCCTTGCGGCCCGCGTCGCGCAGCACCGGCGTGATGAGGCCCTCGTCGAGCGCCACCGCGATCCCGAGGTGGACCGCGCCGTGGTAGCGGATCGCGTTCTCCTCCCACGAGGCGTTGACCCCTGCGTGCCGATTGAGGGCCTCCGCGGTCGCCTTCAGAAGCAGGTCCGTCACCCCGATCTTGCCGTCCGCGAAGCGGGCGTTGAGGTCCGCGCGCAATTCGAGCGCCCGGCCCATGTCGACCTCGGTCGTGAGGAAGAAGTGGGGCACGGGCCCGATCGACTGGCCGAGCCGGCGAGCGATCGCCTTCCGCATCTGGCTCGCCTCTTCGACCCGGTCTTCGAGGCCGGGAGACGGCACGACGGGCGTGGGGGCCGGTGCGGGGGCCGGCGCAGGCGTCGGGGCGGGGGACGGCGCAACGGCCGGGCCGCCGGCCAGCGCGGCCTCGATGTCGGCCTTGACGATCCGACCGCCCGGCCCGGAGCCGGAGAGGCTCGCGAGGGCGATCCCGCTCTCCGCGGCCATGCGCCGGGCCACGGGCGAGGCCTTGATGCGGCCCCCGGCCGCCGGCGCGGGCCGGGTCGGGGCCGCTACAGACTCCCCGGTTGCCGCGGGGGGGTCGGACGCTGTGGGCGTTGCGGAGGCGGCGGGCTCGGAAACGGGCTCGGCTGCGGGCTCTTCGGCGGGGCCTTCCGCCGGCTCGTCTCCCCCGGCCGCCTCCGCCTGGGCGAGCAGGTCGTCGATCGACTCGTCCTGCTCGGCGATCACCCCGATGAGCGCCCCAACCGGCACCGTGGCGCCCGCCTGCACGACGATCTTGCGCAGCACTCCGCCCCCGAGCGCCTCGACGTCCATGTTCGCCTTGTCCGTCTCGATCTCCGCGACGACATCTCCCTGCGCCACGGCATCGCCCTCGGCGACCTTCCACTCGATGAGTTTGCCCTCCTCCATGGTAGGGCTCAGCTGCGCCATCACGACCTTCGTCGCCATCGGGACCGCCTCGCCGCTAGTCCGCGTAGCACACGTGGCGCACGGCTGCCGCCACATGGTCCGCGTTCGGGGTCACGAGCTTCTCCAGGTTCTTCGCGTAGGGCATGGGCACGTCCAGCCCGTTCACGCGGGCTATCGGCGCGTCCAGCGAGTCGAAGGCCTCGCGCTGAATGTCGTCCACGACCTGGGCCCCGACGTTGCACATCGGCCACCCCTCTTCCGCGACCACGGCCCGGTTCGTCTTCCTCACCGACGCCACGACCGCGTCCACGTCCAGGGGACGCACCGTGCGCAGGTCCAGCACCTCGACGTCGATATCCTCCTTCTCCAGAGCGCGGGCCGCCGCGAGCGCCTGGTGCACCATCTTCGAGTGGCACACGACGGTCACGTCCGACCCCTCGCGCTTCACTTCGGCCTTGCCGATGGGGGTCAGATACTCCTCTTCCGGCACCTCATCCCGGACGAGGTTGTACATGATCTCGCTCTCGATGAAGACGACGGGATCGTTGTCGCGGATCGCGCTCTTGAGGAGTCCCTTGGCGTCCTTCGCCGTGGCGGGCGCGATCACCTTCAGCCCCGGCACGTAGCTGTACCACGGTTCGGGCGACTGCGAGTGCTGCGCGGCCAACTGGAGCGCCGCGCCGCCGGGTCCTCGGAAGACGATGGGGACGTGGTACTGTCCGCCCGACATCTGAAACAGCTTCGCCGCCCCGTTCACGACTTCGTCCATCGCGAGAAAGGCGAAGTTCCACGTCATGAACTCGACGATGGGCCGCAGACCCGCCATCGCCGCGCCCACGCCGAGCCCCGCGAACCCCAGCTCGGCGATCGGGGCGTCGCGCACGCGCCACTCCCCGAACTGATCGAGCAGTCCTTTCGTGACCTTGTAGGCCCCGTCGTACTCCCCCACCTCTTCGCCGATGATGAAGATCGAGTCGTCACGCTCCATCTCTTCGCGGAGGGCGTCGTTCAACGCTTCGCGGTACGTGAGGACGGCCATCAGCGCAGCTCCTTCCGCCACGCGTCGCGCCGCCGCATGTCGTCCGGGTATCCGTCCGAGTACACGTAGCGATACAGCGCTTCCGGGTCGGGGAAGGGGCTCCGGTCCGCGAACGCCGCGGACTCCTCGGCGATTTCCTTCGCCTCGCGGTCGATCTCCTTGTACTCCTCTTCCGTCAGCCGCCCCGCGTCCATGAGCTGCCGGGTGAAGGCGAGGATGGGGTCATCCGAGCGCCATTTCTCGACTTCCTCACGCGTCCGGTACGTCCCGTGCATCGGATCCGCCATCGAGTGGCCCATGTAGCGGAAACAGCGCGCCTCGATGAAGCTCGGCGTCTTCTCCTCGCGCGCCCGCCCGATCGCCTCATCCATCGCGCGGCGCACGGCCAGCACATCCATACCGTCCACATCCAGCGAGGTGAGGCCGTCGTATCCCCGGCCGCGGTCCTTGAGTTCCTTCACGGCCGCCACGCGCCGGTAGTCGGTCCCCATCCCGTACCGGTTGTTCTCGAGGACGAAGATGACGGGCAGCTTCCAGCGCGCCGCCATGTTCATCGATTCGTGAAACGCGCCGATGTTGACCACCGAATCTCCGAAGAAACAGACGCAGACCTGGTCCCCACCCCGGTAGCGGATCGCGTAGCCGGCCCCGATCGCGATCGGGAGGTGGCTCCCGACGATCCCGTGTCCGCCCATGAAGTTGAGCGACTTGTCGAACATGTGCATCGAGCCGCCGAAGCCCTTCGAGCAACCGTCCACCCGTCCGTAGAGTTCGGCCATGACGGCGTTCGGCGAGATCCCGCGCGCGATCGCCTGGGAGTGGTCGCGGTACGCGGTGATGACGTAGTCGTCGTCGCGCAGCGGCGAGATTGCGCCCACGGAGACGGCTTCCTGTCCGATATAGAGGTGGCAGAAGCCGCCGATCTTGCCGACCTGATAGACTTCCGCCGCCTTCTCCTCGAAGCGGCGCTCGACGATCATCTCGCGCAGGAGCGCGATGCAGTCCTCAGTCGAGAGCCCGAGGAATACGTCGGGGTCGCCGCTCGATCCCGCCTCGGGGGCTCCCTCCGCCGGGGCGTCGGAGACCGTGGCCGCGGACCGGCCGGAGTTCGAACCGCTCATACCGCCGCCAACGCCGCGACCCGCCGCCGCAGTTCGACGACCTGCTCGCGGGCGTGATAGCTGGACCGAACCAGCGGTCCGCTCTCGACATGGAGGAACCCTCTGGATTCCCCGATCTCCTTCCAGCGCATGAACTCCTCCGGAGAGACGTAGCGGTCGATCGGAAGGTGGTCCGGCGATGGCCTCAGGTACTGCCCCAGCGTCAGAATCTGTACGCCGGCTTCCAGCGCGTCCCCCATGAACTCGTCGACATCCGCGGCGGTCTCCCCCAACCCGAGCATGATCCCCGTCTTGATGAGGACCTGGTCGTCCAGCTGCCGCCCCGTCGTCAGGACGTTCAGCGAACGGTCGTAGCGCCCGCCCGGCCGGGCAACCCGGTGCAGCCGGCTCACGGTTTCCATGTTGTGGTTGAAGATCTCCGGCCGCGCCTCGATCACCGTGCGGATCGCCTCGGGGTTCCCGCGGAAGTCCGGCGTGAGCACCTCGATCGAACACTCGGGGCGGCGGAGGCGGATCTCGCGGATCATCTCGGCGAAGATCCAGGCGCCGCCGTCGGGCAGGTCGTCCCGGTCGACCGACGTGATGACGCAGTGGTTCAGTTGCAGCCGTTCGATCGCCTCCGCGACCCGCCGCGGCTCGTCCTCGTCGAGCGCCTCGGGGCGCCCGTGCGCGATCGCGCAGTAGGGACAGTTGCGCGTGCACACGTCCCCCATGATGAGGAACGTCGCCGTCCCCGCCTCCCAGCACTCCCCGATATTCGGGCAGCGCGCCTCTTCGCAGACGGAGCTGAGTTCCAGCCCCCGCATCAGTTCCTTGAGGCGCAGATAGTTGGGGCCTCCGGGCGCCCGCACCTTGAGCCATCGCGGCTTCCGCGAAGGCCAGGCATCGGCCGTCCTGCTCCCTCCCTGTATGACTTCAAGTGGCTTCAAGGCTGCCGCCTTCTCGCGCTGTGGTCTGCCTTTTTTCCCCGGTCCCGCGCACCCGCCGGATCCGTCGGAATGCCGTCCGCCGGAAGCCCTCCAAGATACCGGCTCGCGCGCCACGGACCAACCCGCTGCCGCCGCCCCCGTGGGCGACATTGCGGAATTGCTCAGCCCTCAGGCCTCGGGTATCTTCCCGCGCATGACTTACATCATCACCGAACCATGCATGAGCGAGAAGGATGCGTCCTGCGTCGATGTGTGTCCCGTCGACTGCATATACGAGGGCGAGGACCAGTACTACATCCATCCCGAGGAGTGCATCGACTGCGGCGCCTGCGTGCCCGAGTGCCCCGTGGAGGCCATCTATCCGGACGACGAGGTGCCGGAGCAGTACGATGCCTTCACCGCGAAGAACTACACCTACTTCGACGTTCCCCCGCCCGACTAATGAGGGCGGCGGTCCTCGTCCTGTTGCTGTCGCCGCACCCGTTGTCATCGCAGGCGCTGTTGCCGGACACGCACGCCTCGCAGGACCATGCACACGGAACTTCGGCGCATGCAGTTGTCTCGGCCCCGCCGCGCCTGCCCGCCGCGAGTCCGCTCATCGACGTGCGGGTGCATGCGGCCGACCGCGAGTTCGAGATCGTCCTGGGTCCCATCTCCCTGCCGGCCGGCGATCCGCACTTCCGGCCCCAGGTGCAGCTGGCGGAAGTGCCGGTCACAGGCTGGCTGCACGGCTTCTCGTGGCAGATGAGGGACCGGGCAGGCACCCCGCTCCCCGAGCGCCTCCTCCATCACGTCAACGTCATCGACCCCGACAACCGCGAACTCTTCTCCGCCGTCCCGCGCCGTGTGCTCGCCGCGGGCCGCGAGACGAAGAGCGAGTTTCTGCCGGGCGTGCTGGGCTATCCGCTGGCGCCGGGCACCCGCGTCCTCGTGAGCGCGATGTTCGCCCCGCTCCCCGACGCGTCACACGACGAAGCCTTCCTGCACATCCGGCTGCCGTACACCCCGGCCGGGGATCCGGGCCTCGTCCGACCGGCGGACGTCTATCCCTTCTATCTCGACGTGATGGGCCCCGTCGGCGAGAAGGAGTTCCCGCTCCCGCCCGGGACCCACGGAATGAGTTGGGAGGGGAGTCCCGCGGTGGATGGGCGGATCCTCGGCATCGGAGGGCACTTGCACGACTACGGGGACTGGATTCGGCTCGAGGACGTGACGGCGGGCAAGGTGATCTGGGAAACGGGGCCCGAGGTGGACGGCGAAGGCCGCACCGTCGGAGTGCCCACGAGCCGGCTGTGGTGGCGCGGAGGGGTGCGGGTCCGGAGGGACCATGTCTACCGCATCTCGGTCCAATACTCGAACCCGCTGGGACACCCGGCGCCGGACGGTGGGATGGGCGCGATCGGCGGCATCATCATCGCGGCGGATGAGGACTGGCCGGAGTTCAGCCGCGAACACCCGGACTACATCCAGGACCTTCGCAACACCCTCGAGAAACCGAACGAAGCCGCCCACGCGCACGGCCACGCATCCGGCTCCGGCTAGCCTTCGGACTCGTCGCCGCCCGCCCCCGATGCCCGAGCTGCCCGATATCACTGTCTATCTCGAAGCGCTGGAGGCGCGCGTCCTCGGCCGTACGCTGGAGCGCGTGCGCCTCGGAAGTCCGTTCCTGCTTCGGAGCGTCGACCCACCTCTTGCCGATGCACACGGACGCGAGGTCGTGGCTCTGCGTCGGCTTGGGAAGCGTATCGCGATCGGGCTGACCTGCCGCGACGAGCAGGAATACGAAGGGGAGCTGTGGCTCGTCCTCCATCTCATGATCGCGGGCCGTCTCCGGTGGCGTGACGCCGGCGTGAAGATCCCGCGACGGCTCGGTCTCGCCGCCTTCGACTTCGCGCACGGCAGCGTGCTCCTCACGGAGGCCGGCACGAAGAAACGGGCATCGCTCCACGTCGTGCGGGGGGGCGAGGGACTCGCGCGCCACGATCCGGGGGGGATCGATCCGCTGACGGCGGACCCGGCCGCCTTCCGCGAGACGCTCACGGCCCGCAACCACACGCTCAAGCGCGCGCTCACGGACCCGCGCCTCTTCTCGGGCATCGGCAACGCGTATTCCGACGAGATCCTGCACGCGGCGAAGCTGTCGCCGATCAAGTGGACGAGCCGGCTCGATGACGAGGAGATCGGCCGGCTCCACGAGGCCACGCGCGGCACGCTGGAGCGGTGGACGTGCCGGCTGCGCGATCAACTTGCGGGGAAGTTCCCGGAGAAGGTGACCGCGTTCCACGACGAGATGGCGGTACACGGACAATACGGGCGTCCGTGCCCGGACTGTGCCGCCCCGGTGCAGCGGATCCGATATGCGGACAACGAAACGAACTACTGCGCCGCCTGCCAGACCGGCGGGAAAGTGCTGGCGGACCGGGCCCTCTCCCGGCTGTTGGGAAAGGACTGGCCCCGAAGTCTGGAGGCGCTTGAGGAGTTACGGTCGGGTGGATCGCGGTCGGCTGCCGGGGGCGGCCCGTGATCCGCTACCACTACCACACCTCGCGGAAGGACATCCCCCGCCTCGGGAGCTCGAAGGGGGACCCGCTGTGCCACGTCTACAGCGATCTCTCCCGGGAGGAACTCGAAGACTGGGGCCGGCGGCGCGGGCTCGAGCCCGCGTGGATCCACGACTCGACGCTGCCCCACTTCGACGCTTTCGGCCCCCGGCTGGAGTGGTGCGGCCCCGGCGTGACGCGCTCTGAACTCAGGGAACACATCCGCGCCTGGCGCGCCCGGCGGTAAAGCGTAGAGCGTCGGGTAGCCGAAGCCCGACGCCGGCTCCCGCCGATTACCAGATGGCGAGTTCCACGATCGCTTCGGCGATGTCGTCGACCTGGGGCAGGGAGGCTTTCTCCAGCGTGGGCGCGTAGCCGATGAAGGTGTCCGTCGAGCTGATCCGGCGGATCGGCGCGTCGAGCCACTCGAACAACTCGTCGGCCAGGCGAGCCGAGATCTCCGCCCCGTAGCCCCACGACTTCGCGTCCTCGTACGCCACGAGCACGCGGTTCGTCTTCATCACGGAGCGGCGGATCGTGTCCATGTCGATCGGGTTCAGCGACCGCAGGTCGATCAGGTCCGCGCGCACCGGCTCCCCGGCGCGGTCGAGCTTCGCCAGCGCCTTGCGCGTGCGCTCGACCATGGCGCCGTACGTGACGATCGTGAGATCGTCGCCCTCCGTGACGAGCGCGGCCTTGCCGAACGGGATCATGTACTCGGGACCCGGATAGATCCCCTTGTTGTACGTCTGCCGGTACAGGTGCTTGTGCTCGAGGAAGAGCACCGGGTCGTCGCAACGGATCGCCGTCCGCAGGAGCCCGTTCGCATCGACCGCGTTCGAGGGGCAGATCACGTGCATGCCGGGCGTGTGCGTGAAGAGCGAGGCGCCCGTCTGCGAGTGATACATGGCGCCGCCCGAGATGTACCCCCCGTACGTGGTTCGGATGACGAGCGGACACTTCCAGCTTCCCGAGGAGCGCCAGCGGAAGGTCGCGACCTCGTTCCGGAACTGGTGGTAGGCCGGCCAGATGTAGTCGAAGAACTGGACCTCGGCGACCGGCTTCAAGCCGCGTACGGCGAGACCCACGGCGCGCCCGACGATGTTCGCCTCCGCGAGCGGGGCGTTGTACACCCGCAGCGACCCGAACTCGCGTTGCAGGCCGTACGTGACCTTGAACACGCCGCCCTTGCCCTTGACCTCGTCGAGGATCTCCTCGCGGCTCGCGTCGGCCACATCCTGTCCGAATACCACGATCCGCGGCTCACGCCGCATCTCGTCGCGCATGCAGGCGTTGAGCAGGTCGACCATCGTCTTCGGATTCCCCTCCGGATCGGGCCGGGCCTCGGTCTCGAAGGCGCTCGACGTGGGATCGACCTCGTCCGAGTACACGTGCGTGTAGACGGTGTCGGGGCTCGGCTGCGGGCGGGCCATGGCCCGGTCGGCCGCGTCGGCCACTTCGGCCTTGATCTCCGCCTTGAGCGATTCGAGTTCGTCGGCGTCGATCACCTGTTCCCGCATGAGGTAGTCGGCGAAGGTGACCAGCGGGTCGCGCACGGATTCGAGTTCCCGTTCGCTCTCGGACTTGTAGAGACGCTCGTCGTCCGACATCGAGTGGCTATAGGGCCGGGTGACATGTGCGTGGACGAGCGCCGGACCCTGACCGGACCTCACATAGCGCGCCGCGCGCCGCATGACGACGTAACTCTCGAGCGGGTCCGTGCCGTCGACCTCTTCGACGTAGAGGCTCGGGAAGTTCTTCACGAGACTGGAAATGCTTCCCCCGGCGGTGTTGACCTCCACCGGCACGGAGATCGCGTACCCGTTGTCCTCCACGAGGAAGAGGATGGGAAGCTGCAGGTTGGAGGCACTGTTCATCGCCTCCCAGAACTCTCCTTCCGAGGTCGTGCCGTCTCCCGTGCACACGAGCACGATCTCGTCCGATTCCACATGCGGGGTGACCGCGTCGAGTCGGTCCAGGCCCATGGTCCGGGCGCGAACGATGCCCTCCGCGCACCCCACCGCCTGGTTGAACTGCGTGCCGGTCGGGCTGGACGGCGTGACGAGGTGCAGAGCCGGAGAACCGAAGTGCGCCGGCATCTGCCGTCCGCCCGTCGACGGATCCTCCTCCGCCCCGACATCGCCAAGAAACATCTCGTACGGAGACATGCCGAGTTCGAGGCAGAGCGCGCGGTCCCGGTAGTAGGTGAAGAACCAGTCGTACCCGGGCCTGAGCGCGCGTCCCGCGGCGACGAGCAGGGCTTCGTGCCCGGCGCCGGAGATCTGGAAGAAGATGCGGTTCTGACGCTTCATCGCGATTTCGCGGTCGTCGATCATCCGCGACGTGTACATCACGCGATACATCGCGAGGAGGTCTTCGGTCTGGAGATCCCGCCATTCGGGGCGGGTCAGGGCGCTGAGCGCCCGCTGCAGGTCGTCGGTCTGGTCGATAGGGGTTGCCATGTATGTCCAGGTTGTCAGGAAGAGTTGACGTCAGGTCTCCGGGCTAAAGGAGACTCGCCACGACTCCGCCTTCGCCCTCCGCAACCGCCCCGCCCCAACTGCGACGAAGACCCGGCGAGGAATCTAATCGACGTGACGGCGTCTAGAAACCGACCGTCCGAAAGCGGCGCAGCCGCGGGAGGATCGAGGTGGCGTGGTCGGCGATCGGATCACCGTCCCCGCTTTCCGGCATCAGTTGGCTGAGCGCGTGGAGCATAGCCACGGCGTAGTCGGAGAACGCCCGGTAGGGCGGCGCGTGGTGAAATCCCCACGCGCCCAGAGGAAGCAGAAGCAGCCAGCGCAGGTCCCCCGCCAGCTGGATCAGGTCCCCTTCGTCGAGCGCCAGCTTCGGTTCGCCCATCGCCAGCCGCGTCAGCGCGGCCATGAACAGGGCCGAAGCCTCCGGAGAGAGCAGCTCGAGGTCGGGATAACGCGCCAGAACCCGGGCAGCGAACGAGGCGCCCTCGCCGGCCGGCGACCCCGCCTTCGTCTCGAGACCCTCGGGCGCGGCGAGTCGCTGGGCGACGGTCGTCGGCTCTCCCTCGCCGAGAATCAGCCACTCGAGCCGGAGGGGAGGGAAGGCGCGCTTGAGCGCCGCCAGGAACTCGGCTCGGGGGCCCGCCCTGCGTGACCCGCCGGCCTCCCGCTCGTAGTTCGAAAGCGTGCCGAGGCTCACCCGCGCGTGCTCCGGCAACTCCGCGTTGACGCGGCTGCGGAAATCGCGCAGTGACAGGCCCTGAAGTTCCTTGCGGAAGAATCGCATACGTGCTTAAACGCTGTCCATATCACTGAACATAGCAATTCACGGCTCACCGTTGCAACCGAGCGCAGCCGCTGCGTGTTTGACTCAGCGGGCTCACCGGAGGTGTTCGCCGATCCAGGTGCGGCCGTTTACATTTTCAGGTTTGGCATGCGCAGGTCCATCCTCCGAGGTGTTCGTCATATGAGCTTCCGAAGAAACCGTAGTCTCCCCGGCCGTCGCCCAGGCCTCGGGATCGCCTGTTTCATCGTCCTGTCCCTGCCGGCGCCGGGATTGCTCGCGCAGGACGGCCCCGGCCAGAACGAGCCGGAAGAGGCGCCGCCACCGCCGCTGGAGGGCCTTGCGGTCCGTACCGCGCAGGCTCCCGTCATCGATGGAGTCCTGGACGATGCGGCGTGGGACGTGGCGTCGGTGATGACGGATTTCATCCAGCGCGAGCCCTTCGACGGGCAGCCGGCCTCGGAGCGCACCGAAGTCCGCATGGTGTTCGACGACGAGGCCATCTACATCGGCGTCTGGGCTTTCGACGAGGACCCGGCGGGAATCATCCCCGGGGACCGGATCCGCGACATGGAGGTTGCCGAGGCCGACCACATCCTGCTCGCGTTCGACACCTACCACGACTACCAGAACGCGTTCGTGTTCGGGACGACGCCGTCGGGCATCGAGTACGACGGACAGGTCGCCAACGAAGGCCGTGGCGGCGGCTTCTTTCTGGGGGGCGGTTTCAACACGCAGCGGCGCATGCAGTCCGGCGCGGGCGGTGGCTTCAACAAGAACTGGGATGGATCGTGGAACGTCGCGACGAGTCGGGACGATGGAGGGTGGTACGCCGAGTTCCGGATTCCCTTCAACACGCTGCGCTACGGGACCGACCAGACTTGGGGCTTCAACGTCTCCCGTCAGATCCGGCGCCGGAACGAGGAATCCTTCTGGTCCGCGGTCCCGCGCGAGTTCACCCTCTACCGGCTCAACTACGCAGGCCACCTGACGGGGCTCGAACTCCCCTTCCGACGCCTCGGCTCGTTCACCCCCTACATGCTGGGCTCGACGGCGCGCGACTACGCGGGCGGGCAGACGGCCTTCGACCAGAACTACGAGTTCGGCGGCGAGGCCAAGCTCCAGCTCACGCGGGGAGTCACGCTCGACGCGACCTACAATACCGACTTCGCGCAGGTGGAGGTGGACGACCAGCAGGTAAACCTGACGCGCTTCAGCCTGCTCTTCCCCGAGAAGCGCCCCTTCTTCCTCGAGAACGCGGGCTTCTTCGCGGTCGGGGGTGGCGGGGCGGATCTCTTCTTCAGCCGCCGCATCGGCATCGCCAACGGCCGGCAGGTCCCGATCACCGGCGGCGCCCGCGTCTCCGGGCGAGCGGCCGGGTTCAACGTCGGGATGCTGCACATCGGGACCGACGGGGTCGAGGGCGTCCAGGATGGGAACGCGTACTCGGTCGCCCGCGTGGCGCGGGAACTGCCCAACCGGTCGCGGATCGGCGCCGCGTTCATCAACCGGGATGGGAGCGCTTTCAACGACTACAACCGGACCTACGCCGTGGATGGACAGCTCGGGTTGGGTGAGGCGTGGACGCTGACCGCCTGGGGGGCGAGGACGGTGACCCCCGGCCTGACGCAGGCGGACCAGGCCTTCGACACAACCTTCGGTCTCACAACCCGCAAGTGGCGGGGGAACGTCCAGTACCAGCACTTCGGCGAGAACTTCAACCCCGAAGTGGGCTTCCTGCGGCGGACCGGCCACCAGTACTACCAGCTCTTCCTGATGCACAACATCCATCCGGCCGAGACCTTCCGCGAGATCCGTCCGCACGTCTCGTACTACACCTTCCGGAGCGACAAGACCGGCGTCGAGCAGGGGTTCGAGGAGTCGGCGCGGCTCCACATCGACACGCACTGGGAGTTCAACGACGGGATGGAGGCCCACACCGGCGTCAACTGGGTGCGGGAGGGGCTGTACGAGCCGTTCACGATCTTCGGGACGGACGTCACGGTACCCACCGGGACGTACGACGGCTGGGAGAGTCAGCTCCGCTTCTGGACGGACGAGTCGGCGAAGGTCTCCTTCAACAGCGGCGCGAACATCGGCTCCTTCCTGTCGGGGTCGCGCCGCAGCCTGAACGGGACGTTGACCATGCGGTCGGGTTCCTCGTTCAGCACGTCGCTCCGGCTCGACTACAACAACGTCACGCTGGAGCACGGGGACTTCGTCACGACGCTGGCCGGCGTGAACTTCGGGTACTTCTTCTCGCCGAGCGTCTACCTGCAGTCGCTCGTCCAGTACTCGACGCAGCTCGACACCTTCTCGGCCAACGTGCGGTTCGGGTGGCTCAACACGGCGGGGACCGGACTGTTCATCGTCTACAACGACATCCAGGGGATCCAGGATCTGCACGGGCCGCAGGGCCGCTCGCTGATCGTCAAGTTCAGCCGGCAGTTCAACGTCCTCGGGGGCTGAGCGCCGCAGCCGCGAGCGGGAATCGGCGCAACCGGCACGAGCATGACTCAGCCGCGGCTCCTCTTCGTCTGCGTGGAGAACTCCTGCCGGAGCCAGATGGCGGAAGCGTTCGCCCGCATGCTGGCGGGTGACGGCGTGGAAGCGGCGAGCGGGGGTTCGCAGCCCTCGGGGGTCGTGAACCCGCGGGCGATCGAGTCCATGGCGGAGTTGGGCTACGATCTCGGCGCCCACCGGTCGGAAGGGCTGGACGCGATACCGCCCGGGGGCTTCGATGCGGTCGTCACCATGGGGTGCGGCGACGCGTGCCCGCACGTGCCCGCCCGGCGGCGGGAGGACTGGCAGGTGCGGGACCCGAAGGACCTTCCGGCGGAGGAGTTCCGGGCGGTCCGGGATGACATTCGCCGGCGGGTGGCCGCGTTGCTGGGGGATCTCGGCGTGGCGCCCGGGCCGGAGGCCACGGGCCCCGGAGAGCCTGCCGGGACATGAGCGGGCCGGACAGGTCGCTCGTGATCGTGGCTGGCGGCCGTTCACGCCGCCTCGGCCGCAACAAGCCGCTGGTCGAGATCGGCGGTCGCACCGTGCTGTCGCGGATCCTGGAAGCCACGGCGCATATCGCGGATGTCGTGCTCGCAGTGCGCGAGGTGCCGCCCTTCCAGGGCACCCTCGCCGCGGAAGGCTGGGAACCCGGCGCGGATCGTGCGGGCCGCCCGCCCGGATCCGTCGCCCTCCGGAACCCGAAGGGCCGCGCCCTCATCGTCGTGCCCGACCCGGTGCCCGACCTCGGTCCCCTCGCCGGCCTCACCTCAGGACTGGACGCGGCGGGCGGCGCGATCTGCGTCGTGCTGGCGGGTGACCTGCCCTTCGTCACACCGGATCTCGTCGACCGCCTGAGCCGCGAACTCGCAAGCGACGCGGAGTTGGACGCCGTCGTGCCGCGCGCCCGCGGCCGGGCACAACCGCTGTGCGCCGCCTATCGGCGCGAGGTCGGCCGGCTGGCCGCGCGGCTTGTGGCGCGTGCCGCCGAGTCCAGGGACTCGTCCCCCTCGATGATGAGTTTTCTCGAGCGGTTGAAGGTGCGACACGTCACGGCCGAACAGCTGACCGGCATCGGCGACCTGGAGACGATGGTGCGCGGCGTGGACAGCCGGGCCGACCTGGACTGGGCGGTGGGCCGCGCCGCCCGGCCCGACAGCTAGAGACTGGCCGCCACTTCTCCGAGGGCGGCGATCGCGTCGTCCAGTCGCCGGTCGCCGAGGTAGGGGGCCGGACCCAGTCGCAGCAGGTCGTCGCGGTAGTCCGTGGCCACCCCACGCGCGGCGAGGACGTTGTGGAAGTCCCCTGCCCGCGGCGTCCGCAGAGCGAGGAAGCCGCCGACGGCCTCGGGCGGCGTCTCCCGGTCGCGGTCGATCAGGGCTGGGTCCGCGTCGAGGGCGTCGAAAGCCTCGGCCAGGCGGCCCACCTGATGTCGGCTCACCTCGCGCAGCAACTCCGGCGTCAGTCCCCGCTCGCGGAAGAAGTCGAACACCTCGGCCGCCCGGTAGTGGCTCGTCGGATCGTAGGTGCTGCCGGCAAACCGTTCCCCTCCCGGGCCGTAGCGCACCCGCCCGGCGTCTTCCCCTTCGTGCAGCGCCGAGAACTCCGCGAACCAGCCCGTGATCGCGGGACGCAGCCGACAGTCCGGCGGCACGCGCAGGAAGCAGTTGCCCTCCCCGAGCTGGCAGTACTTGTAGCCGCCCCCCGTCACGAACGCGCCTTCCAGGCCCAGGCTCGAGAGGTCGAAGGGGATCGCGTTCAGCGCGTGATAGGCGTCCACGAGCAGCTCGGCCCCGACCCGCCGGCAGCGCACCTGGACGCGGTCGAGTCCCCCGACGATGCGAGCGTCGCGGTAGAGGACGGCGGAGACCAGCACGGCCGCCGTCCCATCGTCCGTCGCGACACCGAGCCGCTCGGAGAGCGAGTCGATCGGGTCCACGGGCACGCGAACGACAGTCAGCCCTTCCTCTTCCAGCCGGTCGAGCTGCCGCCGGATGGAGTGAAACTCGCCCGCGGTCGTCACGAGGCGGGGCCGCTCGCCAAGGGGCAGGGCGGAGAGGAAGCGGACCACGAGTTCGTGCGTGTTCGCGCCGAGGGCGTAGTCTCCGTCGTCGGGGCGACCAGACCCTCCGAGGAGCCGCGCGTACCCCTCCCGCACGCGCTCGCCACGAGCGAAGGCCTCCTCCCACTTCCCGTCCACCAGACGGGCTGCGTCCTCCCAGGCCTGGAGCTGCCCGGCGAATCCGCAGTCGGGCCACGCCTGGTGTGAATGTCCCGTGAGGAGCAGCCGCTCCGCGACCCGGAAACGGGAGTAGTACGGAGCGAGCGCGTTTGGCTCCCGGTACAGGTCCTCCGGCGCGATACTCGGCACAGGGCTCGTCACAGGTCCGTGCGGATGGCCCAAAGATCGGGGAACACGGGGCGGTTGAGCGACTTCCTGAGATAGTCGGCGCCCCCCGTCTGGCCGGTGCCGGGGCGCGTCCCGATCGTGCGCTCGACCATCTTCACATGCCGGTAGCGCCACTCCTGGAGCCCCTCGTCGAGATCCACGAATCGCTCGCACAACTGGACGAGTTGCGGGTCCTCCCGGTACAGCCGGACCAGGGCGGCCTGCACCCCCTCGGACGGCTCAGTCGGCGCCGTGACATCCCGCTCGAGGTCCTCCCGCGGGATCGCGTACCCGCGTGCGTCGAGGAAGCGGACGAAGGCGGTCCACAGCGATGGTTCCGCGTAGCGGGCTTCGAGTCGGCGCCGGGCGTCGCTCCCGTCCGGGTACCGATCGAACACGCTCGTCCGCTTGTGGCCGAGAATGAACTCGAGTTCGCGGAACTGGTACGACTGCAGCCCGCTCGCCTCCTCCAGCCGTTCCCGGAAGGCGAGGAACTCCAGAGGACGCATCGTCTCCAGGATGTCCAGCTGGGCCACCTGGACTTTGAGGATCGAGAGGATGCGCTCCATCGTGTGCAGGAGCCGCGGCATGTCGTCGGCCCCCATCCGGTCGCGCGCGAATTCCAGTTCGTGCAGGAGTTGCTTGAACCACAACTCGTACACCTGGTGGATGATGATGAACAGCATCTCATCGTGTTCGCGGTCTCCCTCCCGGCCCGACTGCTCCTGCTGGAGCGACAGCAGCGTGTCGAGGTGCAGGTAGCCGGAATACGTCACGAATTTGTCGTGCGCCATGTGTCTCCCTTCAGCGGCTCGTATTCAGGCCGACCGCGGTCTCAGTAGCCCCACTCGAACCTCGGCGTGTAGCCGTCCAGCGACGAATACTGCGGCGGCCAGGGCAGCGGCGCCCCGGAGGCGTAGGCCGCGTGCCGGGTCCAGTATGGATCCCACAGGTGCGCGCGGGCGAGACAGCAGAGGTCCGCCCTTCCGGCCGCGAGGATCGTGTTCACGTCCATGAAGGAGGAGATGTTGCCGACCGCCATCGTCGCGATCCCGACTTCGTGCCGGATGCGGTCCGAGAAGGGTGTCTGGTACTGGCGGCCGTACACCGGCTTCTGCCAGGGGACCGTCTGTCCCGCCGAGACATCGATGATGTCCACGCCCGCCTCCTTCAGGCGGCGCGCGATCTCGACGGCTCCGTCGGCCGTCATTCCGCCTTCCGCCCAGTCCACCGCGGAGATCCGGACCGAAATCGGACTCTCCGGCGGCCATGCGGATCGCACCGCCCTCAGGACTTCGAGCGGGAAACGCAGCCGTCCGTCGATACCTCCCCCGTACTCGTCCTGGCGCAGGTTCGTGAGAGGGGAGATGAAGCTGGCCAGCAGGTAGCCGTGCGCGAAGTGGATCTCCAGCAGGTCGAATCCCGCTTCCTTCGACATCTCCGCGGCGCGGCGGAACTCGGCCGTCACCTGATCCATGTCCTCCCGGGTCATCTCGCGGGGGACCGGGCTGTGCTCGAACCAGGGCACGGGAGATGCGGCCATGATCGGCCACCCGCCCTCTTCCAGCGGCTCGTTGTCTCCCTCCCACGACAGGTGCGTGGAGGCCTTTCGCCCCGCGTGACCGAGTTGCATCCCGATCGCGGCATCGGAGTGGAGGTGCACGAAATCGACGATCCGTTTCCACGCGCCCACATGCTCGGGGGCGTACATCCCGGTGCAGCCGAGAGAGATGCGGCCTTCGCGGCTCACGTCCGTCATCTCCGACATCACGAGTCCGGCCCCGCCGATGGCGCGGCTGCCCAGGTTCACCAGGTGCCAGTCGTCCGGCGTCCCGTCCTCCGCGGAGTACTGGCACATGGCCGAGACGACGACCCGGTTCTTCAGTTCGAGCTCCCGGAGCCGTAACGGTGCGAGGAGCGGGGGCGGCGCCGGGCCGGGCCCGACGCTCCCGGCGGAAGATCTTCCGGCCCCCGCCGCGCTGTTATCCGCCGCCCGCTCCGCGAACCAGCGGTCGACGCGCGCGGTGAACTCCGGGTCGCGCAGGGCGAGGTTGGAGTGGGTGATGCGGAGACTGCGCGTGATGAGGTTGAAGGCGAACTGCAGGGGTTCCGTCTCGATGAAACGCTCGGTGCCCTCGAACCACTCGAGACTCGCCTGGGCCGCCCTCTGCACGCTCTCGACCTCGGGCCGGCGGGCCGCTTCGTAGGCCTCCAGAGCGGGCCGAGCGTCGAGGTCATGGGCGAGGAGCGACTCGTGGAGCGAGATCGCGTCGATCATGGCGAGTCGGGTGCCCGACCCGATGGAGAAGTGCGCCGAATGCGCGGCGTCGCCGATGAGAACGATGTTGCCGTGGCGCCAGGAACGGTTCCGAACCGTCGGGAAGCCCCGCCAGATGGAGCGGTTCGCGATGAGTCGATGCGAGTCCAGTTCCTCACGGAAGGTCTCCTCGAGGAAACGGACGGTCTCTTCTTCCGACGCCGAGTCCATGCCGGCGGCGCGCCAGGTGGCCTCCGTCGCCTCGACGATGAAGGTGGAGATCGCTTCTGCGTCCTCCGATTCGGGCCGGTACTGGTAGGCGTGGACGCGCCACAAGCCGTGTTCGGTTTCCGTGAAATGGAAGGTGAAGGCGGGGAAGGGCTTCGTTGTGCCCAGCCACACGAAGCGATTCGGCCGGAGGTCGATGCGGGGGCCGAACGCGTCGGCGTAGCGGTCGCGCATGCTGCTGTTCACGCCGTCCGCGGCGAGTACGAGGTCGGCGCCCGCCCAGGCTTCGTCCGACTCGACCTCCACGCCGTACCTCAACTCCACGCCGAGGTCGCGTGCCCGCGACTCGAGGATGTCGAGGAGTGCGGTGCGGGCGAGGCCGCTGAACCCGTGCCCGGTCGACGAGAGACGGTGGCCCCGATAGTGGATGTCGATGTCGTCCCAGTGGTGGAACGAGCGCGTGATGGCCTCGTAGCTCTCGCGATCCGCCGCCGCCAGTTCCTCCAGTGTGGCGTCGGAGAACACGACGCCGAAGCCGTACGTGTCGCCGGGGCGGTTGCGCTCCAGGACGAGGATGTCGTGCGCGGGGTTCGATCCCTTCATCAGAATCGCGAAGTACAGGCCCGCGGGCCCGCCTCCGACGCACACGATCTTCAGGGCTCGCCCTCGGCGCGCGCGGCGTCGAGCAGGTACCGCGCGATGATGAGACGCTGGATCTCGGTGGCGCCCTCGTAGATCCGCAGAGCTCTCACGGAGCGGTACAGCCGGTCCACCGGATTGTCCGCCAGGACGCCGCGCCCGCCGAGGATCTGCACGGCGTCGTCCACGACGCCCTGCGCGATTTCGGTCGCGAACGACTTGGCCATCGCGGCTTCGAGATCGGTACGGTCCGCGCCGCCGTCGCGCTCCCAGGCCGCCCGGTACACGAGGAGCCGGGCGGCGGTCAGGTCGGTGGCCATCCGCCCCACCTTCTCCTGCGTGATCTGGAAGTCGGCCAGCGCGCGCCCGAACTGCCGGCGCGTGAGCGCATGGTGCAGCGCCTCGTGCAGGGCGCGCCCCGCCATCCCGCACGCCGCGGCGCCGACCGTGGGGCGGAGGCGGTCGAGCGTGGCGAGCCCCAGCTTGTAGCCTTCGCCCTCGCCTCCGACCCGCGCCGATGCGGGGAGGCGACAGTCCTCGAGGGCGATCTCGCCCAGCGGATGCGGGTCGGCCATGAGCAGCGGCCGCACGAAGCGGAACCCCTTCGTATCGGCCGGGAGGAGGAAGGCGGAGATGCCCGCGACGCCCTCCTCCGGGTCGGTGACGGCGAAGAGGAGGTAGAAGTCCGCGATCCCGGCATTCGAGATGAAGGTCTTCACGCCGTTGAGGACGTACTGGTCCCCGTCGCGGACCGCCGTCGTGCGCATGGCGGCCACGTCGGAGCCGGCCTCCGGCTCGCTCATCGCGAAAGCGGCCACGGCTCGCCCCCGGACGGCGCGGTCGAGCCACAGGCGCCGCTGCCGTTCGTCGCCCGCGAGCGCGATCGGGGTCGAGCCCAGCGCCTGCAGGGCGAACATGGCGTCCGCGAGCGGCGAATAGAAGGCCAGCGTCTCGCGCGTCACGGAGCAGGCCCTGAAGTCCTGCCGGGCGACCGCCTTCAGCCAGCCGCCCCGCCCGAGAGAAGTGCAGATCTCGCGCGCGTAGCGCCGCGCGAGATCATCATCGTCCCGATGCGCGTGTTCAGCGAACTCGGCCGCCGCGTAGCGTCCGAGTTCCTCCCCGAGTTCGAGATGCCGCGGTTCGAGAAAGGCACGGACGGGATGGAGGTCGATCACGAGAACACCGCCGCCCGCTTCTCGACGAAGGCCTCGTAGCCCTCGCGGAAGTTCGGGTCCTCCATGCAGGCCGCCTGGACGCGGGCCTCCTCCGCGAGCGCGTCGCGCAGCGTCATGTGCGCCTCCCTCTCCAGTGCACGTTTCGTGACGGACAGCGCGGCCGAAGGGCCAGCCGCCAGCCTCGCCGCCAGTTCGGTCCCCGCCGCGAGCGCCTCGCCGTCGGGCACCACCCGGTTGTACAGCCCGAGACGGAGCGCCTCGCGCGCGTCGAGAAAATCGCCCGTCATCAGGAGCTCCGTCGCCCGCCCGAGGCCGATGATGCGCGGCAGTAGCCAGGCGATCCCCATGTCCGCGCCGGAAAGCCCGACCCGCGTGAACAGGTAGGCGATCTTCGCCGATTCGGCCGCGATCCGCACGTCGCAGGCGGTCGCGATCACGGCCCCCGCGCCCGCGACGGTGCCGTTCAGAGCGCCGACGACGGGTCTGCCGCACTCCCGCATGGCGGCGATCAGGTCACAGGTCATCCGCGTGAATTCGAGCAGTTCGGCCGAGCCCATGGCCAGCAGCGGCCCGATGATGTCGCGCACATCTCCGCCCGTGCAGAAGGCGCCGCCGGCGCCGGTAATCACGACGGCGCGGACTCCCGGCTCGCGGTCGAGCGCGCGGAACGTGTTCCGCAGTTCGTCGTAGATCTCGAAGGTCAGCGCGTTGCGCCGTTCGGGACGGTTGAGCGTGACCGTCGCGACGGCGGTCGCGGCATCGACCTCGTACAGGAATGACGTCGGGTTCAGAGGCACTGCGCACTTCCTTCCACGGGGTGGCAGGGGGTCACGGGAGGACGGCGGTCGCCTCGATCTCGACGAGTGCGCCGGAATCGACGAGGCCGCTGACCTCGACCAGCGCCATGGCGGGATAGTGCCGGCCCATTCGAGCCCGCCACGCGGCGCCAAGCTCCCGTCGGGCATCCCGGTAGGCCGCGAGATCCGTCACGTAAATCGTCATCCGTCCGATGTGCGAGGGTTCGCCGTCCGCCGCCCGGACGACCGCCAGCACCCGGTCGAGGGCCAGCGCGAACTGCGCGGCGAAGTCCGGGGTTTCGATATGTCCTTCCGGTCCGGTCGCGGTCTGCCCGGCGACGAACAACACGCGCCCACCGGCAGGAGCGAGCAGACCATGGTTCCAGCCCCGCGGCTCGCCCAGCGCGGTGGGGTTCAACACCTCGAAGGCGCCCGTGCGGTCGTCCATGCGCTAGACGGCCGAGGTGGCGCCGCCGTCGAGCACGACGGTCTGGCCGTTGATGCTGCGCGCCTCCTCCTGGCACAGGAAGGCGATGGTCGCCGCGACCTCCTCGGGGGCGATGAGCCGCCCCTGCGGTGTGGTGGCGAGAATCGCGTCGAGAGCGTCCGTCTCCGCCAGGTCCGTCCGCTTTACGATGTTCTCGATCGTCGCGTCCGTCATCGGCGTGTCGACGTAGCCGGGACAGACCGCGTTCACCGTCAAGCCCGCTCCGGCCACCTCGGCAGCGGCCGAGCGCGTGAGCCCGAGGAGCGCGTGCTTCGACGCGGCGTAGCCCCCCATGTAGCGTCCTCCCCGGAGCGCGGCGATCGAGGCAACGTTCACGATCCGGCCCCAGCCGCGTTCCACCATGCCGGCCAGCACGCCCTGCATCGCGAGAAGCGCGCCGGTCGCGTTGATGCGCCACAGCCGTTCCCATTCCTCCAGCGCGAGCTTCATGACCGGGGCGGAGCTGGCCACGCCGGCATTGTTGACGAGGATGTCCACGGATCCGAGCTGTTCGGCGGCCTCGTTGCACAGGGCCTCCACGCTCGCCGGATCCGACACATCGCACGTCACGGCCCCCGCCCGGCCCCCGCGGTCGCGCAGCTCCGATGCGATGGCCTCGATCTCGGACGTACTCCGCGCCGCGAGCACGAGACGGACACCTCTGTCCGCCAGCATCCGGGCCGTTGCGGCCCCGATGCCGCGCCCGCCGCCCGTGACGAGAGCGCCACGTCCGGCAAGGCTCATGTCCGGGCTCCGGAGATGTTTCGCGTCACGACTCCTTGTCCTCTCTCAGGTCCTCTCTCAGTGCCTCACTCACCGCTTCCGCGAGGATGCTGCCGAGCGTTTCAATGGTAGCACGTCCCTCTTCCGCCGTCGCCTGCGACGGACGGCCGAAGTAGGCCCGGTTCCCGCCCGCTTCCGTGAAGTTGCGAACCCCGTCACGGATCGCGGAGGAAAGGGAGATGGGGTTGTCTTCCAGTGCGCGCATGGCCCCCTCGCGCACCCGCCCGGGGTCGCGGGCGAGGAGGATGGAGCCCTCGTACTGCCCGGCATGACAGGCGCCGCTGCGGAACTCCTCGGTGAGTCGGCTTCCCCACGGCTGGCGCGTCACATCCGGGAACACGACGCGCACGGACTCGCTCTCGCCGATCGCCGCCGCGGCCGCATGAAGCGCCTCGAGGTTGGCGGGGTCGAAGTGGGCGTTCGCGATCGCCAGCGTGGCGATCCCGGCCCGGTGCAGGCCGGCGGCAATGTCGATGAGGAGAGCTGTGAGCGTCGCGGCCCCGACATCGATTGTACCGGGGAAGCTCGCGGCGAAGGCGGCGGGCGTGTACCGGAGGCCGTCGAGGAGCACGACCTCCAGACCGTTAGCCGAGAGTCGGCGTGCCCCGGACTCCGCCATCGCTTCCGCGATCGTGACGTCCGTGTCGAGCGGCAGGTGGGGGCCATGCGCCTCGGTAGCTCCCACGGGCAGGATGGCGACCGTTCGCTCGAGGTCGAGCGCGCCGACCTCCTCCCAGGTGAGGTCCGAAAGCCTGTGCAGAGTCATGGAGTCTCGCTACGCCGTGCCGGAGGAAGGCGCAAGAGTTGGCAGCCCGGGTCGGTTGTAGAGGCGCCGGATCGCGCATACCGTGCTGAAAGCGAGCCTGACCCCTGATGCACCGGACGACCCCCGGCCGCCGGAGCCCGATGCGAGACGCCGTTCCACAGCCGATCTTCGATCCGCCCGAGCGCTTCAACATCGCCGAATACTTCCTCGGCGACCGCATCCGGGAAGGGCGGGGCGACCGCCGCGCCCTCCTCACGGACGTCGGCGAGATCTCCTACGCCGAGGTCGACGCGCTGGCGAACCGCTACGGCCACCTCCTGCGTCGCGCCGGCGTGCGGCCGGAGGAGCGGGTCCTCCTGGCGCTCCCGGACGGACCGGACTTCGTCGGCGCCCTCTTCGGCGCGCTGCGGATCGGCGCCGTGGGCGTCATGCTGAACCCGTATCTCCGGCGGGACGAGATCTCGTATTTCTACCGCTACACGCGCGGCGCCGTGCTGCTCGTGGATGCCGCCCGCGCCCCCTTCTTCCGCGAGGGGGCGTCCGCCGCGGCAGAAACCGATGCGGACCCCGGAGGCGGCCCCTGCTGGGGCGAGGAGATCTCCGCGCCGCGCGAGACCTTCGTGGTGGACGAACCGGCGTTCGCGGAACGGCTGCGCGCCCAGCCCACGACGCTGGAACCCTTCCCGACCCACCGGGACGACCCCGCGCTGTGGCTGTTCAGCGGCGGGACGACGGGGCGCCCGAAGGGCGTCGTGCAGACGCACGCCTCGTTCGCGAATACGACGGAGTGTTACGGCAAGCGGGTGCTGGGTCTGACGGAAGGCGACATCACACTCTCGGTCCCCAAGCTCTTCTTCGGATACGCCACTGGATCCAACCTCTTCTTCCCCTTCTCGGCCGGCGCGACGGCGACCCTCTTCGCGGAACGATGCACGCCAGAGGTTCTGTTCGAGAAAATCGAGAGCTTCCGTCCCACGGTACTTGTCAACGTCCCCACCATGATCCGTTACATGGTCGCCCACCCGGACGCCGCCGGGCGCGATCTCTCATGCCTTCGTCTCGCGACCTCGGCGGGCGAGGCGCTGCCGCCCGCACTTCACCGGCGCTGGCGGGACACCTGGGGCGTGCCGCTCCTGGACGGCCTGGGGACAGCGGAGATGTGGCACATCTTTCTGAGCAACCGTCCGGACGAGGTCCATCCGGGAACGCTGGGGCGCGTGGTCCCGGGCTTCGAGGTGCGGGTCTGCGACGACGAGGGCCGGGAACTCCCGGATGGCGAGGTGGGTTGGCTCCAGGTCCGCGGAGGCTCGCGGGCGCTCGGGTACTGGCAGCGGGCCGAAGCCTCGGCGGACGCCTTCCGGGGCGAATGGTACGTGTCGGGCGACATGATCGTCCGCGACGAACACGGGGTGTTCCGCTACTGCGGGCGTGGCGACGACATGCTCAAGGTAAAGGGAAAATGGCTCTCTCCCGGCGAGGTGGAGGACTGCCTGCTTCAACACGCGGCGGTAGCGGATGCGGCCGTGGTAGGTGTGCCGACCCGCGAGGGTCTCGTGGAGCCCGTCGCCTGGGTCGTCCCGGCGAAATCGGCGGCGCGGGGAACCGGCGAGCTTGCGGCGAGACTCAGCGAGTTCGTCGCCTCACGACTGGCCTCGTACAAGACGCCGGCCGCCGTCCACGTGGTGACGGACCTGCCCAGGACGCACCTGGGGAAAGTCGACCGCGCCGCGCTGCGAGCCCGGGCGGAGGAACGCTAGCTGTCGTCGAGGAACGCCATGACGAGCCCGCTTCGGATCTTCGGCACGAACCAGGTCGATTTCGGGGGCATCATCCGCCGCTGCCGGCACACCGCGATGAACTGACGCATCGTCACGGCGGGTAGCGTCACGGCGAGCTCCGCACGACCCGCGTCGACCTGTGTCGCGAGCCACGCCGCGTCCCTGTTGGCGCCCACGAAGGTGAGTCGGTCGTCCGCCGCGTCGGCGATACCGAGATCCGCCAGGAGTGTGCGCTGCACGATGTCGTGGTCGATGGAGCCGGCGGCGTCCGTCTCGTCGTACACCCCGCTCCGCGGCGTCGCGCGCCGCCAGCCGCGCCCCGCGGAATAGACGCCGATCACATGAGTGGCGTCGGGCTGGAGGGGCTCGTCCCCGGCGGAGGACACCTCGAACGACCGCTCCAGCGCCGCGTCCACGTCGGTCGCCTCACGTTCGCCGGGGAGCCGAACCAGCCGGTTGTAGGGCGAAATCCCCATCCGGTCCGCCGGAAAGAACACCGTGAGGAAAGACTCGTGCCCCAGCATGGCGGCGGCCGCGCTCCGGTGGTTGCCGTCGGCCACGTAGGCCTCGGGCTCCGCGGCCAGCAGTCGCTGGAGGCGCGCGATGGCGCCCGGCTCCGCGATGAGCCAGATGCGATGGGTCGTTCCTCCCGATCCCTCGACCGCGAAGTCCGGTGAGGTTCGGTCCGCGTGGCGTTCGAGCGTCGCCGCGAACCCTCCCGACTCGTCGGGCACCGCGTTGTTCACGGTCCCGATGATGGCGCCGGTCGCCTCGATGAGTCGCGCGCGCCCCTTGGCCTTGGGCGGGCGCACGCCTTCGTTCCGGATGATCGGCCCGTCGGGCGTGTCATCCGTTCGAATCTCGGCCGTGGGGGCCAGCCCTCCGAGGCCGATCTGCCGCACACCGGGACGCTGCGGGTCCGCAATCTCGTAGAGGTACAGGATTCGCTTCGCTTCGCGCGTGAGCGGCGAAGCGATCATCCGCTGGAAGTTGCGGTGCGCGAGTTCCAGCGACGCCTCCGAGTCTCCCGGCAGGATCGCGGCCGGACTGTCGACCGCGCAGTGCGCCATGGTCACGCCGAGAACAGAGTCCGGCGCGCTCCGAATGGCCTCCCAGATCTCGACGTCTCCCTGGAACTCGTCGTAGTTCAGCGCCGAAACGCGGCGGGCGGCCGCGGAATCCACGGGTACAAGAGCGCGTTGGATGGGGCGTATCGTAAGCATCGATGTGAGGGACTCGGGGTTGGAGTTAGGGTCGCTGAGGCGACAACCCTGCCGAGCCGACATGAGCGGCGCAACGTCCCGAACCGCGACTCGCGTGCGCGTGCAGGCTTGCCGCAGCCCCCTCCCGACGGTCTCATAAGGGGCGAAAGAGTCGGCGCGCTGAGGTCGGAAGGTATGCCGCGGACGACCCTGTGCACATCCCGCGGACCAGCGGCCGCAACGAAGGTTGGGGGGTATCATGGGACTCTTCAAGGCACGAGTCAGGACGCGAGACATTGCGCGGACGATTTCGGTGGCTGCCCTGCTGGCCGCCGTCTCGGGGTGTGAATTCGACAACAACCCTTACGGGCCCGCATACCGAACCGTCCATCACACCATCGTCGGCGCCTATCGACCCCTCGAGCTCCTCAGGCGCGAGCTGCCGCATCTTCCCGACGATTTCCAGCCCCTGCCGGCCGGCTCGGACATCCGTCTCGTGTTCGGGTCGATCCAGAACCTGAGCTCACGGGTGAGGCTGACCGGACTCGGTCCGGGTGGCACGACCCTCAACACCCGGTTTTACGGCTCGTGGGAGTACGATGTCGACAGGCGACGGATCACGATGAAGATCGACCCCACCGCGAGGAGCGAGGGGTTCGAGACGGTGCTCCAGGTAACGCTTCTCGATCGTTGGGTACGGATACGGGGCGTTGCGGACATCGGCGGCCAGCTCGTGCCTCTGGATCTGGGCAAGTCGCTCTTCGAGGATTCCGGCGGTGGCGGTGGCATCGGGCCGTCGAACCGGGTCCCCACGCGGCATACGGGCTAGCGTACGGCGGCCCGCGGTGGCGAAGAAGGCGAAAGCGCGGCCCCGGTCCGCGCGCGGCATCGAACTGACGGCGTTCAAGGTATCCGACACGCCCCTCGAGCTTGCGGCAGGCAACAAGCGCCGCGAGTGGATGGACGAAACGCCGGATCGCTTCGCATACCGATGCCTCCCGCTGCTCATCGCGAACCAGGCCGGATGGGACCTGCTCTGTCCCACGCGCTTCTGGGTTCGCTGGGACGGTGGCGTCGAGCTTGAGTCCGTCCGGTTCCGCTGGGAGGACGAGCCGCACCCCACCATCGCGAGCCATTTCGGGAGCGGGGTTCTCACCTTCACGCCGGGCTATCTCTTCCGCACCACGAAGGGCCACAACCTCTGGGTGAGGGGCTGCCCCAACCTTCCGAAGGACGGGATCGCTCCGCTCGACGGCATCGTCGAGACCGACTGGGCTCCGTTCTCGTTCACGATGAACTGGAAGATCACGCGGCCGAAGCAGTGGATCCGCTTCGACGAGGGAGAGCCCGTCTGCCGGATCGTACCCATCCCCCGACACTATCTGGAGGAGGTGCGCCCCCGCGCGCGCGAGCTGTGGGACGACAAACTCATCGCCAACCAGTACACGGCCTGGAACGAGTCGCGAGCCCGGTTCATCGACGACCTCCATGCGCATGATGAAGAGGCGGTTAAGGAGGGTTGGCAGCGGACCTATGTCCGCGGCCAGAACATGCGCGGCGTGCGGATGCAGGACCACCAGACGAAGCTGCAGCTCCGTGATTTCCTGCTGGTGAGGAAATAGACACGTCCCACGACCGCATGGACAACCGCAAATTCCCCATGTATGCTGGGCTCCGGAAAACGCGAACCGGTTCAGGTTCGCCGGCATTGTGGTCGGCATGTGCGGCTAGCCCGTACTCTCGGCGACACCGATACAAAGCAGGAGCACGGGCATGCGCAGAAGCGGCACAGTCAAGTGGTTCAACGATCAGAAGGGCTTCGGATTCATCGCGCTCGACGATGGGTCCGCGGAGGTCTTCGTTCACCACACGGCGATCCAGTCCGACGGTTTCCGGAGTCTGGCGGAAGGCGAAAAAGTCGAACTCGATGTCGTGGACGGGCCGAAGGGCCCCAAAGCCGAGAACGTGGTCAAACAGGCCTACTGATCCGCGGGCAGATGGGGCGTAGAGGGCCGCAGGAGAGCGGGGGGTCGTCCTGAAGCGGGACGGCCCCCGTTTTCTTGCGGGGTGCCGGCGGTTCCCTCCGCGTAATCGGTCAACACGGACTACCGGTCGGGGCCGCCCCACCTAGCGGTCGCGTGCCTGTTGAGTCAACTTGGACATGTAGCCGTCAGCCAGCCTCCAGAGCCGGGAGGGAATCATGGAGATCGATCGCAGAAGATTCCTCGCTTCGGTAGGTGCCGGCGCCCTCGCCGTCATGACGCCCGAGGACAAGGCGGAAGCCCTGGAGCACTACATGTGCGACCTCCTCGATGGCGAGGATCCGGGCCACGTCCACGACCACCATCACCACGACGGCCCCGTTCCACGGACCGAAGACCTCGACCCGCGACTCCTCGACGAGAACGACTTGCTGGCCGAGGCGGCAGAGGCCGAAGCCGAGTTCGCGGACGAACACGGCGACCACGATCACGAAGTTGAGCAGGAAGTCAGCGCCCCCCGCGGCACCGGCAACCTCTTCAAGCCCAGCGACACGGTCCTCGAGGCCCTTCCCGCGAATCCCACACTGGAGGACTTCTTCCGCCGGAGGTTCTGGCCGGCCCGGCATGTCCTGCAAAGCGCGACTCACGCGTTAAATGACGGGCAGCCCGAGGAAAACGTCCTCGCCGGCCTGCTCCACGACACCGTGCAGAACCTGATCAAGGTGGATCATGGCTGGTGGGGCGCGCAGCTTTATGAACCGTACGTACCCGAGTATGTGAGTTGGGGCATCCGGTACCACGGCGCTCTGCGCTTTTATCCCGACGAGGAGTACGGATACGAATACCCGGAGCTGTACAACCGGATCTTCGGCGAGGACTACGTCCCGCCGGACTACATCAAGCAGGCGGCGGAGTACGCGAAGGGCGACCCGCTGTACGTTTCGGCGCGCATGATCTGCGTGAACGACACATACGCCTTCCAGGACGGGATGGAAGTCTCGCTCGACCCGTTCGTCGACATCATCGGGCGCCACTTCAAACAGCCAAAGGAGGGTCTCGGGTACGACAACAGTCCGGTCGCACACATGTGGAGGTCCATCGAGATGCCCTGGGCTCCGCTCTAGGGGTCTCCGGACGTCCTGCGAGCCACCGGCTCGGGCCCGCAGGGGATAGGAAGTGTCGAGCCGACTTGTTTGATACGACTAACTTCGGGAGTCGATACGACCAACCTCAGGAGATGAGTATGCTGAAACGAGCATTCCTGGCTCTTGCCTTTCTGGCGATGCCGGCGGCGGCCTATGCCCAGGGGACGATCGAGGGCAGGGTGACCAGCGGACAGTCCGGCGCCGGCCTCAGCGGCGCGAGGGTTGCGATCCCCGCGCTCGAAATATCGGTGGGCTCGGGAGCTGGCGGCGCCTATTCGATTCCGGATGTCCCGGCTGGCGACCATATGGTCGAAGTCCGGCTCATCGGCTACGCAATCATGACGCAGACGGTCACCGTCGTTAGCGGCCAGGCCGCAACGGCGGACTTTCCACTGGAGCTCTCGGCGATCAACCTGGGCGAGTTGGTGGTCGTCGGAAGCCGCGCGCAGCCGCGAACGGTGACCGAATCCATGGTCCCGGTGGACGTGATCCCGGTGTCCGAGATCACGAGCCAGGCGGAAACGAACATCGACTTCCTGCTCCGCACCGTGGTCCCGTCCTACAACGTCCGCGTCGAGCCGATCAGCGACGCGGCAACCATCACCCGCCCGGCCAACCTGCGGGGGCTCGCGTCCGATCACACCATGGTGCTGATCAACGGGAAGCGGCGGCACCGCGGGTCGATCATCACCTGGCTCGGCGCCGGTCTCTCGGATGGGGCGCAGGGCGTCGATATCGGTGCCATTCCCGGCATCGCGCTGCGGCAGGTGGAGGTTCTGCGCGACGGCGCGTCGGCCCAGTACGGCTCGGACGCCATCGCCGGCGTGATGAACTTCATCCTCAAGGACGACCGCGACGGCGGCATGATCGAGATGAAGAGCGGCAGCTACTACGAGGGTGACGGAGACATGCTCACCGTCTCCGGCAACGTCGGGGTCCCGCTGGGGGCCAACGGCTTCGCCAACCTGAGTGTCGAATACGGCAATCAGGATCCGACCGACCGAGCCATCCAGCGCGGCGACGCGCTTGGACTCCTTGCCGCCGGCAACAGCGCCGTGCGCACGCCCACGGCCCAGATCTGGGGATCGCCGGAAGTCAACGACGACCTCAAGGTATGGCTCAACACCGGGTACACGTTCAACGACGACGAGCAGTTCTACGCGTTCGGAAACCTCGCCAGCAAGGAGGTGGACGGCGGGTTCTTCTTTCGTAACCCGAACACGCGCGGCGGGGTGTTCAGCGGTGACGGGGGCGAGACGCTACTCATCGGCGACGTGCTGCAGGCGAACGGCCTCGGATCGGCGGACTGCCCCATCGTCCGCATCACGAACAACGTGCCCGACCCCGTGGCGCTGGCGCAGGTGTTCGCGGACCCGAACTGCTTCTCCTTCCAGGAGATGTTCCCCGGCGGCTTCACGCCCCAGTTCGGCGGCAACGTCACCGACTGGGCGGTCGTGAGCGGCGTCAAGGGCAGCAACGGCAGCGGCTTTTCGTGGGATGCGAGCGCCAGCTTCGGCAGCCACACCTCCGATTTCTTCATCTACAACACGGTGAACGCGGCGCTGGGGCCGGACACGCCCACCCACTTCGACCCGGGCCTCTACACGCAGGAGGAGTTCAACCTCAACCTCGACGTCGCCTACGAGGCGAGCGACGGGGTGCACCTGGCGGGCGGGCTGGAGCGACGCGACGAGCGCTTCATCATCGGACAGGGGCAGGACGAGTCGTGGAAGATCGGCCCCTACGCCCAGCAGGGCTTCAGTTCGTCCTCCAACGGCTTCCCCGGCTTCAGCCCGATCGCGTCGGGAGACTGGGACCGCCAGAACGTGGCGATCTACGGTGATCTTCACCTGGGCGGCAGCGAAGACCCGTGGACGATCGGGGCCGCGTTGCGCTGGGAGGACTTCTCCGACTTCGGTAACCAGTTGACCGGGAAGGTCTCGGGCCGACTCGAGGTCAGCGAACGGCTCGCGGTACGGGCCGGTGGAAGCACGGGCTTCCGCGCGCCGACGCCGGGGCAGCAGAACGCGTTCAACGTGTCGACGGTGTTCGACGCGACGATCGGCGACCTCGTGAACCGGGGCACGATCCCCTCCACGTCCGGCGTTGCGGCGCTTCGAGGCGGGGAGCAGCTGTCGCCCGAGAAGGCGTTCAGCCTGACTGCGGGGACGGTGTTCGATGCGGATGCGTTCAAGCTTACGATGGACTATTACCGGATCGCGATCTCGGACCGCTTCGCGCAGACGAGGACGTTCTCGCTCACGGACGAAGAGGTCGCGGGGTTGCTGGCCGATGGCATCACCAGCGCCGCCAACCTCGCCGAGTTCCGTTTCTTCACGAACGACTTCAGCACGAGGACGCAGGGGCTCGACATCGTGGCGAACTACACGCCACCGTCGCTGGGCGGCAACACGAGCTTCAGCGCGCTCTTCAACTACAACGCCACGACGGTCACCGACCACAATCCGGAAGTCATCGACCAGGACCGGCTGGATCAGCTCGAAAAGTCCATCCCCTCGTGGCGGGGTTCGCTCAACATCATGCACACGCTGGGCGGCGTGCGCAGCCTCCTGCGCGGCACCTGGTACGACTCGTGGCTGGATGTCGGAGGCGTGGTGATCGGCGGTGTCGAGGGCACGGCCTTCCCCGGCCGGTTCCTCGTCGACCTGGAGTTGTCGACGGACATCACGGAGGACGCGGCCATCACTATCGGCGCGAACAACCTGTTCGACACGTATCCGTCGACGCAGGATCCGGACACGGCCGACGACGTGGGTCTGCTCTATCCGGAGAGCTCGCCGTTCGGCTTCAACGGCGGCTACTACTACGTTCGCGTGAACTACCGCTGGTCGTGGCTGGGCGGGTGAGTTCGGTAGCGTAGCCACCAGCAGCAGGCAGGACCCGAGGGCGCCGGTAGTCGAGGCGGACCTCGGAGGGTAGGATCGACCCCGGCGGGAGGCGCAGTCGCCCCCCGCCGGGGTTCCCCGTTGTATGAGAGATTCGCTCGGGGAAGGCACAACGCGCGACACCGCAGTGCGCGACACCACAAAGCCGCCCTGCGGCCCGGAAGGAAACCGTGAACAATCTTGGAAAGTTTTACATCGACGGGTCGTGGGTCGACCCGTCAAACGCCGGCACGCTCGACGTCGTAAACCCGGCCACCGAAGAGGTCATCGGCACCATCGCGATGGGGGGACAGACCGACGTGGACGCGGCGGTGGCGGCCGCGGGGGCGGCCTTCGAATCGTTCTCGCGGACGAGCCGGGAAGAGCGAGTCGCTCTGCTCGAGCGGATCTGCGAGGGCTACGCGGCCCGTTCGGCGGAGCTGGCTGCGACCGTGAGCGCCGAGATGGGCGCGCCGATGAGCCTCGCCGCCCAGGCGCAGGTGCCGTCCGGCATAGCCCACTTCAGGACGATGTTGAAGATCCTCGCCGACTTCGAGTTCGAGACCGATCTGGGGTCGTCCCTCCTCGTCCGCGAACCCGTGGGCGTATGCGCCTTCATCACGCCGTGGAACTGGCCGCTGAACCAGATCGCCTGCAAGGTGGCGCCGGCGCTGGCGGCGGGGTGCACGATGGTGCTCAAGCCATCGGAGGTCGCGCCGCTCAACGCGCTGATCTTCGCCGAAATCATGCATGAAGCCGGCGTGCCTGCGGGGGCTTTCAGCCTCGTGAACGGCGCCGGTCCGGTGGTGGGCGCGGCGCTTTCGTCGCACCCCGATGTGGACATGGTCTCCTTCACCGGTTCGACGCGGGCCGGAGTGGAGGTCGCGCGCAACGCGGCGCCGACCGTGAAGCGCGTGGCGCAGGAGCTGGGCGGAAAGTCGGCCAACATCATCCTGGACGACGCCGACTTCGGGCGGGCCGTATCGCGGGGCATGTTCGCCGTGTGCAACAACACCGGCCAGTCGTGCAACGCGCCCACGCGCATGCTCGTCCCGCATTCACGCATGGATGAAGCCGCGGAGATCGCGGCCGCGGCGGCGAGCAAGGTCGTGGTCGGCGATCCGGCGGCCGAGGGCACCGGGATCGGCCCGGCGGTGTCGGACGTTCAGTTCGACAAGATCCAGCGTCTCATCGAGACGGGAATCGAGGAGGGCGCGCGCCTCGCCACGGGTGGGCCGGGGCGGCCGGAGGGGATGGAGCGGGGCTACTACGTACGGCCCACGGTCTTCTCCCACGTGGACAACGAAATGGTCGTGGCGCGTGAGGAGATCTTCGGTCCCGTCATCGTCCTCATCGGATACGAGGACGATGACGATGCGGTACGGATCGCGAACGACACGCCGTACGGCCTCGCCGGCTACGTGTCGGCGGGGGATCCGGAACGCGGCCGGGCGGTGGCGCGCCGCATCCGGTCGGGCCAGGTGAACCTGAACGGGGCTCGTCCGGACTTCAGGGTCCCGTTCGGCGGGTACAAGCAGTCCGGGAACGGCCGCGAGTGGGGGCGCCACGGACTCGAGGAGTTCCTCGAAGTGAAGGCGATCCTCGGCTACCACGAGGGGGTGAAGTGAGCACGGTACTGTCTTCGGCCTCGGCGCCGACGGTGGACGACCGCGGGAGCGCCGACGCGACGGACTCGGTCGAGCGGATTCCCCATTTCGTGGGCGGCGAGCCGCGATCCGGAGCTTCCGGCCGGACGTCGCCGGTGTTCAACCCCGCCACGGGCCGTCAGACGGGGGCGCTTCCGCTGGCGAGCGTCGAGGAAGTTGACGACGCGGTCGCGGCGGCGGTTGCGGCGTTTACCGAGTGGCGGGACGTCAGCGTCGCCCGGCGAACGAAGCTCATGTTCGCCTACCGCAACCTGGTCGCCGAGCACGCCGAGGAGATCGCGAAGCGGCTCACGGCGGAGCACGGCAAGGTGTTCGCCGACGCGATGGGCGAGGTCGCGCGCGGGCTGGAGAACATCGAGTACGCCTGTGGACTCGCCGAGCACCTGAAGGGCACCTACAACGAGCAGGCCTCGACGGGCGTGGATGTGTACTCCGTGCGGCGGCCGCTCGGCGTCGTGGCGGGGATCACGCCGTTCAACTTCCCGGCCATGGTGCCGCTCTGGATGTTCCCGAATGCGATCGCGTGCGGGAACACGTTCATCCTGAAGCCGTCACCTCGCGACCCCAGCGCCGCGAACCTGATCGCGGAACTCTTCCACGACGCCGGTTTCCCACCTGGCGTGCTCAACGTCGTGCACGGCGACCACGTGGCCGTGAACCGGCTGCTCGAGCACCCCGCCGTGCAGGCCGTGAGCTTCGTGGGGTCGACACCGGTCGCCCGGCACGTGTACGAGACGGCCACCGCGCACGGCAAGCGGGTGCAGGCGCTCGGTGGCGCGAAGAACCACATGGTCGTCCTGCCCGATGCGGACATCGACTTGGCCGCTGACTCCGCCGTGTCCGCGGCATACGGCTCGGCCGGGGAGCGCTGCATGGCGATCTCCGTCGCGGTCGCTGTCGGCGACAGCGCCGATCCGCTCGTCGAGGCCATCCGCGCCCGCATGGAGAAACTGCGCATCGGCCCCGGGGACGAACCCGCCTCGGAGATGGGTCCGCTCATTACCGCGGAGCACCGCGACCGCGTCGCGGATTACGTGCGTCAGGGCGCCGAGGCCGGCGCGCGCGTCGTCGTCGATGGTCGCGATGCGCGCTTCGAGGGCGACGGGTTTTTCCTCGGCGTCACGCTGCTCGACCACGTCACGCCCGACATGACGGTCTATCGGGACGAGATCTTTGGTCCCGTCCTCTGCGTCGTGCGGGCAGACTCGTATCACGAGGCCGTGGCCCTGCTGCGCGACAACGCGTGGGGGAACGGCGCGGCCATCTTCACCCGCGACGGGGGGGCCGCGCGGCAGTTCCAGGAGGATGCGGACGCCGGCATGGTGGGCCTCAACGTCCCGATTCCGGTCCCCGTGGGATACCACTCCTTCGGCGGCTGGAAGGAGTCCGCGTTCGGGGCGCACGGCATCTACGGCCCCGAGGGTGTGCACTTCTACACGAAGCCGAAGGTGATGACGACGCGGTGGCCGGATCCGGCCGGGAGTCGTGTCGATCTGGGGTTCCCCACCAACCGCTGAACCTGGTCGCGTTTGCGGGTCGGTTCAGCGGATATGCGGAAATTGCGGAACATCCGTAAGACCCATAAGCTTCGTCATGTCCAATTCGCAGAATTTCCCGCCGCGGGTGTGCAGGGTGAGTGCGACCGAGGCCGCGAAGAACTTCGGATCGATCCTGACCGAGGTCCGTGAGCGGGCCGCCGAGTACGTCGTGGAGCACCGCGGAAAAGCCGTCGCCCGGATCAGCCCTGAAGAGGACCGCACGCTCACCCTGAAGGAGTTCTTCGACCTCGTCGCGCATCGCTCCTGGCCTCCCCTGGATGAGGAGTGCCTGAGCGCCATCGAGGAGAGCATCGCAATCTGGAACCGTGAGGAAGTGCCTCGGAGTCCGTGGGAACGCTGATCGATACCAGCGTCCTGATCGCCGTCGAGCGGGGCGAACTGGAGGTTGATCGTATCCTCAGCGGCGTGCGGGAGACGGGTGCTCCACTGGCGATGGCTTCCATCACGGCTTCGGAATTCCTCCAGGGTGTGCACGCGGCTCGTGGCGCCCGGCGCGTGGTGGCCGAGCGGTCCTTCAACATGTGGCTCGACGTCCTGCCGGTACTGCCATTTGATCTCGAAGCCGCTCGCGCCCACGCGACACTGGCCCGACAACTCGGTCGGCGCGGAGCCCCGATCGGCTCCCACGACCTGATCATCGCGGCCACGGCGGTCAGCCGCGATTACAGGGTCGCGACGAGAGACCGGCGGAGCTTCGCCCGAATCGAAGGGCTGGGCGTCGAGTACTGGTAGCTCACCCTCCGACGCGGTCGTCTGCAGCGACGCTCCGGCTCAGTCGCCTCCACCGTCCGCATCGCTGCTCGCGCCGGGGATCTCGAGGTTCCCGCTGTCGTCCACCGCGCGACTCATGATCGATGCGCCGTCCTCCATCGCGGCCGGGTCGTACGCGTAGGTCCAGGTCGAGCGGCCTCGGGCAGGGCGCCACGTCGCGCCCCCATCGAGCGATACTTCCACGGCCGCGACCACGCCGCCGCCGGAATCGGACGCCGTCCCCGTGATCGTGACCATGCCGCTCTCCGCATCGGGCGCCGAGGGCGGATCGAAGGAGGAGGTCGGCGCCACCTCGTCCGTTGAAGCCGTCGCGGCGACGAGGTCCGGCTGCCTGGTGGCGGGTTGCACGCCCATGTCGGCGAAGAGGTTCATCGTCGCCTGCTGCAGGACGAGGTCGGGACCGTGCGGGTCGACGCCGACGCGTGTGTCCGCCCCGTTCTGCCGCTCGGGGGGCACGCCGGTTTCCGTGTCGTGGTGCGCGTCGAGACCCCACGACCACTGCAGCGTTCCCGACCCGAACACGAGCGCTCCGCTCTCATGCCGGTACAGCACGGCGTGATGTGTGGCCGTGCCCGTCTCGCAGCCGCGCCCCGGATGGACGCAGTAGAGCGTGTTGTCGATCGGCGTCGCGGCGACCTGGAAGAGGCCCGGCGGCCGGAAGCCGTTGTCGATGTCCGAGTCCCACTCGTGGCCGAGAATCCCCTTAATCGACACGTACTGTTCTCCGGGCCGCAGCCGCGCCACCTCCGTGTTGCGCCAGAACCGCAGGTCCGCGAACTCGGCGTCCACGATGATGGGGTCGTTTCGCCATGCGTTCACCGTGAACAGCGTCCCCGTGAGCGCGTTTTCCGGCCAGGGGCCCTCGGCGTTGATCGAACGGTGATCCCGGAATTCCCCGGTCCATTCCACCGGATCGAGCCGGCGATGGTCCTGTGAGTCCTTGTACGTGACGAGCGTCCGGTAGGGCTCTCCGGAGCCATCGATGCTCGCCTCCCAGCGCACTTTCCAGTAGACCTCGTTCGAACTGAAGAAGGCGAGGTTCAGGCCCGCGGCCCTCGCCGCCTCGACGTTCCGCCGCTGCTGCCCGCTCCAGTACTCGTCGTGACCGACCGAGAGGAGGACCTTGTGCTCGAGCAGTTCCTCACCCCGCCGGTCCGTGTCGATCCCCGAGGAATAGCTGACGTGGTAGCCGTTCTTTTCCAGCCAGCGGACCATCGGGTATTCGGAGTTGAAGACCATGTTCACGGCCCGGTAATGCCGCGTCTCGAAGGGTCGGTTGTAGCTCACCTTCGGTGCTCGGGGCTCCCCGCCATGGAGGCGAAGGCGCTCCGGGTTCAACCGTCCGTACACGCTGTGCCCGCCATAGCGGTTGTACGCCTGCCAGGTGACGTCCGACGTCTGGAAGAGCATGTCGGACTCGCCGTCGTCATCTCGCACGACGAAGTAGATGTGGCTGGCGCGCGGCTCGCGAAGGCCGTTTCGCATCACGGCCCGGAATCCTGGCGCCTCCCACAGCGAATCCTCCCCCGTGGGCGGAAGTGGAGTCGCCTCGAACTGGTCGTTCTTCACCCAGCCCTCTATCGGGTCCTCCCGCACGAGTCGCGCGAAGTAGATGCCCGAGGTCGCGTCCTCCGGCGCCTGCCAGGACGCCGACACTGCCCAGTTGCCGCAATCCACGAGCGGTGCAGGCCATGTGTCCATCCCGCCGCCCTCGGCCAGCACCGGGATCGGGCCCCGCAGGCACTCCGGCTGGATCTGGGGAAGCGTCGCGGAAGGCTCGAAGGAGTCGACCCGGCGTGCGCCCATGCCGCCGTAATAGCCCATGCGGTAGATGTCGATCCGGTAGTCGTCCGAGTCCGTGTCGATCTTGAACTCGATCGTCTCGCCCTGGTTGATCGCGATGTCGGTGCCGAAGCCCTGGATGCTGGGGTCGCCGTAGCTGTTGATGTCCCACTCCGTGGGCGGATGCCCCTCGAGACAGTTCTCTGCCACGATCTCGTTGGCGGGGTTCTCGCACGGGTCCTCCGCCATCGAGACCTGCAGTTCGCAGCCGGATACCGCGATCGCCGCGAGCAGGAAAACAGAGGAGGCAGGGAGCGGACGAAGGCGCGCTTGGGACGCGATCATGGCGACATCTCCGGGCCAGAGCAGGCGTCGGCCGACCCCCGGCCGTCGCGTCCCCGCAACATGCCCCCGCCGTCGGAAGTCTACAACGGCGGGGAAGGCTCGGGTCGGCTCCGGCCGGTCCGGCTCTCCTCGGCTCAGGCGCCCTCGCCCGGGGTCTCCAGATTGCCGCTGTCGTCCACGGCGCGGCTCAAGATCGATACATCGCCGCCGGCCATGTCCGGGTCCCACTCGTAGCTCCAGATCGCCCGGCCGCGGGCCGGGCGCCACGTCGCCCCTCCGTCCAGCGACACCTCGACTGCCGCGACGACTCCGCCTCCCGCGTCCGACGCCGTGCCGCTGATCGTCATCATGCCGCTCTCCGGATCGGGTCCGGAGGGCGCCTCGAACGAAGACGTCGGCGGCACGTCATCCGTCGAAGCGGTGGCGGCCACCAGGTCGGGCTGAACGTGGCGGGCTGCACGCCCATGTCCGCGAACACGTTGAGCGTCGCCTGCTGGAGGACGAGGTCGGGGCCGTTCGGGTCCACGCCGACCCGCGTGTCCTGGCCGTTCTGGCGTTCGGGCGGGACGCCGGTCTCGGTGTCGTGGTGGGCGTCGAGGCCCCACGGCCACTGCAGCGTCCCCGTGTCGAAGACGAGCGCGCCGCTCCCATGCCGGTACTGGACCGCGTTGTGCGTCGCCGACCCCGTCTCGCACCCCCGCCCGGGATGGACGCAGTACTGCAGGTTGTCGATCGTCGTCGCGGAGAGCCGGAAGAGCCCCGGCGGGCGGAAGCCGTTGTCGATGTCCGAGTCCCACTCGTGGCCGAGGATCCCCTTGATCGACACGTAGCGCTCGCCGGGCCGCAGGCGCGCCACCTCCGTGTTACGCCAGAACCTCAGAGCGGCGAACTCCGCGTCGACGATGAGAGGGTCGTTCCGCCATGCGTTCACCGTGAACAGCGTTCCCGTGAGCGCGTTCTCCGGCCACGGACCCTCCGGGTTGATCGAACGGTGATCGCGGAACAACCCCGTCCACTCGACCGGATCGAGCTTCCGGTGGTCCTGCGTCTCCTTGTACGTAACGAAGGTCCGGTACGGCTGCTCCGAGCCATCGATGCTCGGCTCCCAGCGCACCTTCCAGAAGACATCGTTCGAACCGAAGAAGCCCAGGTGCACGCCGGCTGCCAGCGCCGCCTCCACGTTGCGCCGCTGTTGGCCTGTCCAGTACTCGTCGTGCCCGACCGAGAGGAAGACCTTGTGCTCGAGCAGCTCCTCGCCTCGCCGGTCCGTGTCGACCCCGGAGCTGTAGCTCACGTCGAAGCCGTTGCGCTCGAGCCAGCGGACCATGGGATACTCGGAGTTGAACACCATGTTCACGGCCCGGTAGTGACGCGTCTCGAAGGGCCGGTTGTAGCTCACTTTCGGCGCCCGCGGCGGTCCTCCGTGGAGTCGAAGCCGCTCGGGATTCAGGCGGCCGTACACGCTGTGGCCTCCGTAGCGATTGTAGGCCTGCCAGTTGAGGTCGGAGGTCTGGAAGAGCAGGTCGGACTCGCCGTCGTCGTCCCGCACGACGAAGTAGATGTGGCTCGCGCGCGCTTCGCGCAGCGGGTTCCGCATCACGGCGTGGAAGCCCGGTGCCTCCCAGAGGGAATCCTCGCCGGTGGGCGGGAGCGGCGTGGGCTCGAACGCATCGTTCTTCACCCAGCCCTCGATCGGATCCTCGCGCACGAGCCGGGCGAAGTAGATGCCCGAGGTCGCGTCGGCCGGTGCCTGCCAGGAGGCGGACACCGCCCAGTTGCCGCAGTCGACGAGCGGCGCGGGCCACTCCTCGATTCCGCCCCCTTCGGCGAGCACGGGGATCGGGCCCCGCAGGCACTCCGGCTGGATCTGGGGCAGCGTGGCGGCTGGCTCGAACGAGTCCACCCGACGCGCGCCCATGCCGCCGTAGTAGCCCATTCGGTAGATGTCGATGCGGTAGTCATCCGAGTCCGTGTCGATCTTGAACTCGATCGTCTCCCCCCGGTTGATCCCGATGTCCGTACCGAACCCCTGGATGCTCGGGTCCCCGTAGCCGTTGATGTCCCACTCCGTGGCCGGGTGCCCTTCGAGACAGTTCTCGGCCACGATCGCGTTGGCGGGATCCGCGCACGCCTCCTCCATCGTCATCTGCGGAGGCGCGCAGGCGCTCACGAGGAGTGCGGTCGAGGTGGTGAAGGCGAGGAAGGACGGACGGAAGCGCGGGCGTGACTGGCTCATGGCGACATCTCCGGGCCCGGGTCAGCGAGCGGACGGCCGACCCCCCGGCCGCCCCGTCCCCGAAACATGACTCAGCGTTCGGAGGTCTACAACGCCTGTCGGTGCTCGTCCCTTCGTCCCGTCGAGGTCAGGTGAGGCGCAGCGACTCCGAGTAGACGCGGCCGAAGCGGTCCGTCGTCTCGACGCGTACCTCCGCCACCCCCGGGTCGACGCGCGCGTAGAACATGTGGTTCGTGATGCGGGGCTCGACCCAGGGGCGGTGAGCGGGCAGCTGGTCGCCCGAGTGGAGTTCGACGCTCCACGGATCGCGGCCCGGCCGGCGCGCCATGAGGCCGCGGGGATCGCCATCGGCGAACCAGCGTACGGTCCACTCGGGGTCCCAGTCCCACACGTTCGCCACGATCTCGTCCGGCGCGGCCGGGTCGGCCCCCGGCGCGTAGAGCCGCATCTGGTGCGTCGCGTCGAACCCGGTGGACTTGTAGCGCCACGAGATCTCCTCGCCCGCCGCCTCGTACACGCAGTAGCCATTCGGGGCGCCGTCATGGCAGATGGGCCCGCTCCACCACGCCCCGCAGATCGCGCCTGCCACGTGCTCGTGCGTCCCGCTCTCGAACACGTGCTCCACTTCGTGCGTGTGGCCGGTGAGGATGTGGGCCTGGAAGGGTTCCAGCAGGCGGTACAGCGCCTCCCGGTTCATGATCGCCACGGGCGGGTCCGGCGAGGTGCGTCCCTGCCTCGTGTGGTAGCTGCCCAACACGGGGATGTGCGTCGCCACGACGACGGGGGCCCCTGGTTCGACGCGGCTCAGGTCCGCCTGCAGCCAGGTCAGGGCGTAGGCGTCGAGGTAGCCGATGTAGCCGCTTCCGTGCCAGAACACGTCGTCGAGGACCACGTAGTGCACGGCCCCGCGGTCGAACGAGTAGTAGCGTGGCCCGAAGTGCCGTGAGAAAGTGTCCGTCGACGCCTCGTCCGTGCGGCTCTCCATGTCGAGGTCGTGGTTCCCGATCACCTGGAAGAACGGGACCCCGATCCGCCGGACCCCGCGCTCGTACTCGGGATAGAGTTCGAGGTGGTCGAACATGATGTCGCCGTCCGCGATCCCCACGAGCGGCGCCTCCCCGAGTTCCCGCGCGGTTTCCTGGAGGTCCGGCACCGACCGTTCGTGGAACCAGCCCATCTCCTCTTCGGTCTCGGTCTGGATGTCGCCGAGGAGGAGGAGTGCGTGGCGATCGTCCGGCATGCCGAGCGGGGCGAGGTCGAACGCGACCGACATCTCGCTCCGCGCCGGGTCGATGCGCTCGTAGAAGCGCGCGGTGCCGGATGGGTTGGTCGGGATCCCGTATCCGGCCGGGATCCGTACCCAGACGAAGCCTCGATCGGCCGAGGTCACGAGTTCGAAGCGGCCATCGGCGTCGGAATCCACGACCTGGAGTCCATCGGAGATGGCGACGCGCCCCAGCCCGCGGCCTTCCGCCCGGACGATCCCCTGCACCCGGACCGGGGGGGCGGCGGTCCGCCCGATCCCGGCGAGGTTCGGGAGGGGATCGTACGGGGCAGCGACGATGCGGTCGGCGAGCGCCGCCCACCCGGCTGCGGCGAGGCTCCCTGTCCTCAGAAACGTGCGTCGGTTCAGCATTGGCAGGCTCTCGTTCTCGGTTCGTTTTCGGTAAGCCCCGATCGGATCATCCCGGATCAGCGCGTCCTCGCCTGCTTCGGCGGCGGGCGCCGAAGCCCGGCCAGACTGCCACGGCAGAGTATTGGGCGGGGGTCACGCACGATTGAACGGGCGGTCACGCCGGCGCAACAGGCCGCGTCGCCCGCCGCGGGCCGGTCAAGTCGCCACGAACGCGTTACCCGTGGGGCGGACACGCCGTGCCCAACCGTTACGCGCACGCCGCCGGCCGGCTACATGGGCCGCCTAACCATGGGGCGGGTCGAAACGGCCGCTTCCGTCGGCCGGGATACGTGACGGCAAGGGAAAAGGGGCGATCGCCGACCGTGGAAGAGTTCATCCTGCAACTGCCGGTGATCCGCGACATCGCGGCGTGGGTCCATTCCGGGACGGCCCTCGAACAGACGATCAAGACGTCGCTCTCGCACGGGATATGGGCGCTGCTCGCCATGACCGCGGCGTGGCGACTGAGGCGACGGATAGAATTTCCGGTGCTGACCCCCGTACTTATTCTCGTCCTGCTTTACTACGCGGAGCGGGAATTGCGGGACTACGCGGAACAGGGGATCGCCAAGGCGTTCGATTGCGCGATGGACTTCGCCGTGCCGGCCGTGATCTCCGTCGTCGTGTATCGCCGCTTTCTGAGGCACCGACACCGCATGCTCGGTCCATCGACGTAGCGCGTTTGTGACCCGGGCGGCGGTGACGCTGGCGCGATCGCGCCATGGACGATGGTGGAGCGCGCTCTCCGTTGCTGTCAGCCTCGCCGTCCTCGCGGTGCTGGCGGGCGGCGTGTCCGATGCGAGCACTCTGATCGACCGGATCCCCATCGGGATCCATCTCGCCGCACTCGGGTGCGTGCTCCTGTCCCTGCTCGTGCGCGCCCTCAGGTTGACTCACATCGGGCGTTCCTGCGGGCAAAGGGTCCGGCCCTCTTGCGGCGCGCGGGCCCACCTGTGGGCGGAGGCGCTGGCTGCGGTCACGCCGGCGCGCACCGGCGGCGACCCCGCGCGGGTCTGGGTCCTGCATCGGGATGGGGTACCGCCGGTCTCGGGCGCGGCGCTGGTAGCGGGGGAGGTCGTGGGCGATCTCATGGTCGTCATCGCGCTGGCGCTCACGCTCGCGGTCATCTCTCCGGCCGTGCGCATCGTCAGCCTGCTGGCGGCCGCCTTCGCCAGCGTAATCGTCCTCACGCTCCTGGTTGCGAGCGCGATCCGCCGCCGGACCGCGCGCGACCGGGTACCTCGGCCGCTCGCCCGCCTCGGCGTCTCGCGCCGCCGGTGGCGAGGGCTGCGGCTCCAGGGGCTCAAGTTCCGCCGCACCCTCCGCCTCGTACGGCGGGCGCCGGTCCCGGCCCAGCTGCTGACGCTGGCCCTGAGCAGCCTCAACGTCGGCGCCCGCCTCGCCATCCTCCCGGTGCTCGCCCTCCCGCTCGCGGCAGATTATTCGCTGCTGCGGCTCGTCGCCTGGCCGCTCCTCTTCCTGTATCCTGGCGCCGCGCTCCCGTTTCCCGGCGGCGGCGGCGTGATCGAGATGGGGTTCGCCGCCAGCCTCGCGGCGGACTTCGGAGCCGACGAGTTGGCGGTCGTCCTCGTGTGGTGGCGCTTCTACACGCACCATCTTCTGGCGGCAACCGGCGCGCTGGCGATCGGCGTGAGCGCCCTGAAGAGGCGCGCGCGGGCCCGGGCAGCGTGGCGACCGGATATCTCCCTGACCTCCCCGACCGGACGTTCCGGCGCGCGACGCATCGCGCGCGTGTAACGAAGACTGTGACAAACGTCACGGGGACCCGTCGGCAGCCCTTACGCACCTGCCGTTCTCCGTTCAACCCGTCGCAACAAGAGGTCCGTAGCGTGGGGTGTACCGGAGGCGGGGAGGCGACCGATGCGAATCGCGTATTTCTCTGAAGTCTATTGGCCCAAGATCAGCGGCGTGTCGCACACGCTCGTGCGGACCGTCGACGGACTCCAGGCCCGCGGTCACTCGGCGCGGGTCTATACCCCCCGGTTGGCCGAGGTCGGGGCCGACCGGCCCGAGGTGCATCGCTCCCCGGGGCGGCCCATTGCGCTCGACCGTTCGATCCCGTGGGGATTCCCCCGCAAGCACGAAGTGCTCCGGGATCTAAGACGCTTCGACCCCGACATCGTCCACCTGGCGACCGAGTTTCCGATGGGTCGGGTGGGGGCGTGGGCGGCCAGGAAACTCGGCATCCCGCGCATCGCATCGGCGCACACCGACTACGAGAAGTACTCCTCGCTGTATGGGCTCGGGATGGTGATGAAGCCCGGGTGGGTGTACCTGCGGCGGTTCTACGCGAACGCCGGCCGGGTACTCTGCCCTTCACGGCCGTACGAGGCCCACCTCAACGCACGCGGTGTCGCGCACACCAGCATCTGGTCCCGCGGCGTGGATACGCGCCGCTTCCATCCGGGATACAGGTCCGATGAGTGGCGGGCGCGCTTCGGGATCGGCCCCGATGACCTCCTTGTCGCCTACGTCGGACGTCTCGCGCCGGAGAAGAACCTGCACCTCCTCATGGCCGCGTGGGAATCGCTGAGCGGGATGGCGCGTGGCGCGGACGGACGCAACGTCGCCCTCAGCTTCGTCGGGGACGGGCTCATGGAGGAGGAGATCGGGCGGCGGGCGCTCTGGAACGCCCACCTCACGGGGCCGCTCGAGGGGACGGAACTCGCCACCGCCTACGCTTCGGCGGACGTCTTTCTCTTCCCGTCCTCCACGGAAACGTTCGGAAACTGCCTCCTCGAGGCAATGGCCTCCGGCGTCCCGGCGGCTGCGGTGCGGGGCGGCGGCGTCCTCGACTATGCGGAGGATAAGGTGAACTGCCTGCTCGCCCGCCCGGACGACGTCCGCGACTACGCGCGACGGATCCGACGCCTCCTCGAAGACGACGAACTACGAGGCCGGATCCGGGAAGGTGGGCTCGCCACGGCCCACGAGCGCAGCTGGGACGCGGTGTTCGCGAGACTCCTGGCAGACTACCGGGAGGTTGCAAGAATCCCGGCCTTCGACCACGCCGCCTAGCGTGACGCGCCGGTCGGTGAGGAGTCGATGAAGATCCTCGACGTCGCCGAGTTCTACGCGGAGGCGGGTGGCGGAGTGAAGACGTACATCGAGCAGAAGCTCGCCACCCTGCCCGTGCTCGGGCACGAGGTCGTCATCGTCGCGCCGGGTGCGAGGGACGCCGAGTCGCCCCGGCCCGGGGGGCGCGTGATCTGGGTCAGGTCACCCCGCCTCCCGTTCGACCGCCGCTACCGCATGTTCGCCTCGGCCGAAGCGGTCCGTTCGATACTCGAGCGGGAGCGCCCCGACGTATTGGAATGCTCCTCGCCCTGGAGCGCCGCCTCCGTTTGCTCGGAATGGACCGACGCGGCCGCCCGCAGCCTCGTCCTCCACCAGGATCCGATCGCGGTGTATCCTGGGACATTGCTGTCGTCGCACATCGGTGAGGACCGCATGCACCGGATCTTCGGCTGGCACTGGCGACGCACCCGGAAGCTCACGCGGCGCTTCGACGCGACGGTCGTCGCGAGCCACTGGTACGCCCGTCGGTTGCGACGATTCGGGGCGGGGAACACGCGGGTCATCCCCCTCGGCATCCACCGCGACCGCTTCGCGCGCGCCCGCCGCGATCCGGCCCTGCGCCGCGAACTGCTCGAACGCTGCGGGCTCGGTGAAGGCGCCGCGCTCCTCGTCGCCGTGGGGCGGCATCACCCCGAAAAGCGGATCGGCACCCTCATCGAGGCGATGGAGCGGGTTAACGAGGGCCGCTCCGCAGGGCTGGTGCTGTTCGGGGACGGACCGCTCCGCCGGTGGATCGAGCGCCGCGCGGCGAAGGCGGGCGGGGTCCACGTCGCGGGTCAGATTCGGGACCACGACTGGCTCACTCGTGCCCTGGCGAGCGCGGATGTATTCCTGCACGGCTCCTCCGCCGAGACGTTCGGACTCGCGGTCGCGGAGGCGATGTCGGCCGGACTCCCCGTCGTCACCCCCGACGACGGCGCGGCGGCCGACCTGGTCCACCCGCGCTTCAGCGCCACCTACCCCGCGGGCGACTCGGCCGCCTGCGCGGACGCGATCGCCGGGCTGCTCGAACGCCTGCCCGAGATCCATCCCGATCTCGTGCGTCGCTTCGCGGCCGGACGCATCCAGACGGCCGAGAGCCACTTCCGCGCGCTGATGCTGTGCTACGAGGGGATCCTGAACGCGAAGGCTCGGCCCGTCACCGCGTAGGACACGCGTCCAGTCCCCCCAGCATCGCGAGCGCGGGTCACGCACGATTGAACGGGGGGATCACGCCGGCGCAACAGGCGGGCTCGCCCCGCCCGCGGGCCGGTCAAGTCGCCATGAGTGCGGCCTGGCGCCTGAGGCGACGTATCGACTCCCGGCGCTCACCCGCGTACTTCTCTTCGTCCTCCTTTACTACGCGGAGCGGGAGCTGTGGGACTATGCGGAACAGGGGTTCACCAAGCCGTTCGACTGCGCGATGGACTTCGCGGTGCCGGACGTGATCTCCGTCGTCATGTATCAGCCTGCTCAGGCACAGACACTGTTCGCTCGGCCCATCGACGTAGCGAGTTTGTGACGCGGTCGGCGGTTTCGGGGGCGCGATCGCGCCGCGGACGGTGGTGGAGCGCGCTGTCCGTCGGCCTGCTGGCCGCCGCGCCCCTCTCCGGTCAGGCGTCCGCCAACACCGCGGCTGCCGCGGAGACCCTGGCCGTCGGCGAGATCATGGAGTTCGGCGTCCAGTTCGGCCCGATCCAGCTGGGGAGCAACCAACTGACCGTCGCGGACCGAGAAACGGTCGCCGGGGAGGACGTTTACCGCATCGAGGTGGAGTTCGGGGCTCCCATTCCGTTCTTCCGGATCCACGACCGGCAGACAAGCTGGGTGATGCTGGCTCCGCTCCGCTCCCTGCGCTTCGAACGGTTCATCCAGGAGGGGCGAAGGCGCACCAGTTGGCGGGTCCACCTCGATGGGCCCGAGCGGCGGCTGCGCGTCGAACACCTCGATGGCCAGGTTGCGGATCCGGCGCATCCCGACGCGACGGACCCACCGCTTGAGGTCATGCTCCCTGATGCGCCGATCGACGATCTCGCGATCCTGTACGAAATGCGGCGCCGGATCGCGTCGGGAGAGACCTCCTTCCGCGTCCGCCGCTACTACCTCTCGGAGATCAGCCCGGCCTGGTTCGAACTCGAACGCCGGGATCGGACGCGCGTCCCCGCGGGGCGGTTCGACGTCTACGTCCTGCGGGCGGTAGTCCCGGGGATGTCGATGTTCACGCCGGAGTCGGACGCCCGGATCCATGTGGCGGTCGACCCACCCCACCCCATCGTGATGGTCACGACCGAGACCCGGCAGGGACGCCTCACGCTCTACCTCAGAGACTTCCGTCCCGGCACCGCCGCCACCGGAGGGTCGAGGGGATCCTGAACGCGAAGGTCCAGCCCGTCACCGTGTAAGCGCGCCCCGTACCTCCCGCGCGGTGATCGCAAACCGCACCGCCGGAGCCTCCTCCAGCGTGCGGGCGACATCGTCCGGCGCCAGCCCCAGCGCCTCCAGCCTGTCGTGGTCGAGGAACATCTGGTTCTCGGAGCCTTCGTAGAAGGCGACCACACCCGGCCCGCCGGGGTCCACGCGCTCGTTCAGCCACGCCGTCACGTCGTCGTACGTGACCCACAGGTCGTCGCTCGCCGGGGCGTCCGGCATCCCGTGGTCCGCCGTCACGATGAGGGCCAGTCCTCCGGGCCCCGCCTTCGCTTCGAGCGCCGCCACGATTCGGGCCAGCCATCCGTCCAGTTCCGCCAGCGTCGCCTCCATCTCCGGCGAGAACGGGCCGTACTTGTGGGACACGTAGTCCGTGCTCTTCAGGTTGGCGAGAAAGAGGTCGGTAATCTCATCCTCGCCGAAGGCGCTCCCTTCGATGAAGGCGACCGCGGCCTCGCCCTCGAGGGCCGTGAAGAAAGCCGACCGCCGAGCCTCGCTGGGGCTACCGAGTTCGTGTCCCATCCACATGCGGCCCGTGGCGTCGAGGCGAGGGCCGAAATGGAGTTCCCCGGCGGCGGAGGGGAGGTGGTAGCAATCCTCGTTCGTACGCCACGCACCGCTCCCGGAGTCGTAGTAGGCCAGCCACCGTGGATGGCCGCCCAGGATGCACGCCCCATGGCCCGCGAGCGCCACGGCCGGGTAGTCCGTCCCCGCCTGCACCACGATCTCGGCGCGGCCCCGAGTGGCGATGCCCCAGCGGTCCGCGAACGTGAGCGCCATGAGGTTGTAGGGCGCGACTCCCTCGTAGGCCTGCCTCGATTCGCCGATCCGGCGGTCGTAGAGGGTGTTGCCGACGATCCCGTGTAGCGCGGGGTCCATCGCCGTCGAGATCGTCGAGTGCGCGGTCGAGGTGTTGGTAGGCAGGTAGTCGACCCGAGCCTCGGTGAACCGGGCGCTCTCCGCCGCGAGCCGGCTCAGGTTTGGGAGAAGCTCGGCCCATCGTTCCAGGTAGTCGTCGCGCATGGCGTCCAGCACGAGCACGGCGACCACCCCCGGGCGCCCGGGCCGCTCCGCATCCGCAAACACTTCCCGCAGCGGACGACCCGTCGCATCGGCCCCGGAGGAAAGTCCCAGAAGATCAACGACGGTCGCCCCTATGTCCTGGTGTGACGCTGCACCGCCGTAGACGCCGGGCCGGAAGAAGCTCTCGCCGTGGAGGAGGAGCAGGAGGTCGCTGTCGAACGGCCACGGCCCGCCGTGCATGTAGCGGTTGCTCTCGCTCGGATACGTGATGATCGCCTGCGGGTCGGGGATCACGGCGATGTCTCCCACCCGACCCGGGAACCAGCCGCGGGCGAGCGCCTCGACGACCTCCTCGCGGCCGATCCCGGGCCGGCCCCCGGCCCCGCCGCTCGCCTCGCCGGACGACGGGGGAGGCGACCCTCCGCAGCCAGCGAGGAGCGCGGCCCCGGCCAGCGCGGCGGCCCCCACGCGGCCCCGCCTCAAAGCACGACCCGCCACAGCCGTCTACCGCCTCCCGTCAACCGGCTCTCGTCAGCTGAAGTCGCGGCCCAGGATGACGGCGACGATGATCGCCCCCACCGCAATCGGCGCCACCCAGCGGATGAAGAAGCGCCACGTCCCGTAGTGGAACCAACGCGGCTCCGTGCCGTCCATCAGTTCGCGCTCCGTCGCTTTCCGGGTCATGAACCAGCCCGCCGCGAGCGTGATCGCGAATCCGCCGGTCGGCAGCATCCAGTTGGAGACGAAGTGATCGACCGTCGAGAACCAGCCAACCTTGTCCGCGAAGATCTCCAGCGTGGCGAGGAACGGGGTCCCCGTGAAGGAGAGCGCCGCGAAGATCGTGAACACGAAGATCGCCCCGCCGCAGAGGACCGTCGCCTTGGGCCGGCTGAGCCGGTGCTCGTCGATCACATAGCTCGACACGACCTCGAGGAGCGAGATCGTCGAGGTCAGCGCCGCCAGCGCCACGAGCACGTAGAAGAGCGGCCCCAGCACGACGCCGAACGGCACCGCGGTGTAGAACAGTTCCGGCAGCGAGATGAAGAGCATCCCCACCGGCGAACCGCTCACCTGATCGCTCATCCCCGCCACCGAGAAGATGACGGAGAACATGATCACCGTCGCCACGAGCGCGATCAGCGTGTCGAGCGCCACGATCGCCCCCGACGCCTTCACGATCGAGTGCTTGCGCGAGATGTAGGAGCCGTAGGTGATCATCGCCCCCATCCCGAGGGAGAGGGTGAAGAAGGAGTGCCCGAGCGCCTCGAGGACGCCGCTCATCTCCAGCTCCCCGAAGTTGGCGCGGAAGATGAAGCTCAGCGCCTCTCCGGAACCGCTCATCCCCAGCGCGCTCACCAGCAGGAGAAGCAGGATGCCGAACAGGATGGGGAGGAAGATGCGGGCGATCCGCTCGATCCCCCTGCTCACGCCGAAGTAGACGACCGCTATCGTGGCGACGCTGAAGCTGAGCGAGAGTGCGAGCTGGAGGCCGGCGTTCCCCACCTGCTCGTTGAACAGGTCGCCCGCCGCCATTCCGGCCGGATAGCCGCCGAACGTCCAGCCGATGGACTGGGCGAAGTAGTACAGCGACCAGCCCGCGATGACCGTGTAGTAGCTGAGGAGGATGAAACCGGCGAGCACGCCCCACCCGCCGACGATGCCCCACCAGGGCCCGGCCGCTTCCTTGAGCGCCCCGACCGCGCTCTTCTGGCTCCTGCGCCCGATGAGCAGTTCCGCCATCATGATCGGCAGGCCGACGGCGAGGATGCAGATCAGGTAGACGAGGACGAAGGCGCCTCCCTCGTTCTCCCAGGTGATGAACGGGAACTTCCACAGGTTGCCGAGGCCGATCGCGCTGCCGGTCGCAGCGAGCACGAGGCCGACGTTCGAACTCCAGCTATCGCGGGGTTGGCTCATGGGACATGTCCAGTCGGGCGTTATCCGGGCGGGGGGTCTCTGCCCCCGCATGAGTTCGACGATCCATAGTACCCCGTCGTCACGAGGGGCCACCAGACGCATGCCATGCCAACGCTGAACGAGGTCATTCGGAGCACGCCGAAGGCGGAGTTGCACATCCACGTCGAGGGTTCGCTCGAACCCGGGATGATGTTCGATCTGGCCCGCCGGAACGGCGTGTCGCTGCCCTACCGGACCGTCGACGAGGTCCGCCGGGCCTACTCCTTCAACAACCTCCAGGAGTTCCTCGACCTCTACTACGAGGGGATGAACGTGCTCCGGACCGAGGAGGACTACTTCGCGCTCGCCGACGCCTATCTGCGGCGCGCGGCGGCAGACAACGTCGTCCACGTCGAGATGTTCTTCGACCCGCAGGCCCACACCGGGCGCGGCGTGCCGCTGCGGACGCTGATGGACGGTTTGGATCGGGCAATCGCCCGCTCGCGGGAACGGGGCGTGAGCGTGTCCCTCATCCTCTGTTTCCTGCGGCACCTCAGCGAACGGGAGGCGTTCGAGACGCTCGAAGCGGCGGAGCCGTACCGGGACCGGCTCCTGGGCGTGGGGCTGGATTCAAGCGAGGTCGGCCATCCGCCCTCGAAGTTTTCTCGCGTGTTCGAGGCGGCTCGGGACCTGGGACTCCGGCTCGTCGCCCACGCCGGCGAGGAGGGCCCGCCGGAATACGTCTGGGAGGCACTCGACACCCTCGGCGTCGAACGGATCGACCATGGGAATCGCGCCCTCGAGGACGAGGCGCTGGTCGCCCGGCTACGAGACGACCGCATCCCGCTGACGGTGTGCCCACTTTCGAACCTCGAACTCCGCGTCGTCGAGGATCTCAAAGCGCATCCGATCAAGCGCATGCTCGATCTGGGACTCGTCGCCACCGTGAACTCCGACGACCCCGCCTACTTCGGCGGCTACATCAACGAGAACTTCCGCCAGGTCGCCGAGGCGGTCGACCTCTCGACGGAGGACATCGAGACACTCGCCCGCAACTCTCTGGCAGCGTCCTTCGCAACTTGACGAAACCGGCGCGCCTCACGACCGTCGGGCGTGCGTCCCTTCAGCGGAGACCGAACATTCGCCCCACAGCTGACCCATGTCGCTTACCGTAGTTCGAGCGCCGACCGCGACCGCGCTGTGGGAGGCGTGCGTCGAGCGGTTTCTGGCCAAGGCGGCCGCACCGGCTGAGCCGGGCGCGGGGGCGCCGGTCTGGATCTGGCTCAACCACCGGAACCTGCAGGATCTGCTCTACGACGCGGCGCACGCACGCGGACATCCGGGATGGCTCGACCCGCCCGTCACGCTGTTCGGACAGCTGACCGACCGGTTCGGGATTCGCGACCGGCAGGTCGGACTGCTCACGCGCCGTCGCCTTGTCAGCCGGTATGCCGCGCGCTTCGGACGCGACCTCCTGGGGCGCGAGCCCGCCCGGGGGGATGCCGTGATCCGCGGGCACATGCTGGACCGACTGCTCGGCGATCTGCTCCCCGAGGGGGTGTCGTCCGCTGAGTTGGAGGGGGCGTTGGCGGAGCTCGGCGGGGACGACTTCGCCCGACGCCGCAACGCCTGGGCCGTGGCCGTCTACCGGGCGTACCTGGACTCGTTGCGGAAACGCGGCCTGTTGGACCCGCGGGCGGTCAACGCCCACATCGCCCGGCGGATCAGGGAGGGTGGGCTGCCGAGGGCGATCGGCGGCGCCCCGGAGTTGCACGTGTACAGCATCGCGAGCCCCCGCACGCGTCGCCGGATCCTCGCGGCGCTGGCCCGGCAGGAGGAGGTGGATGTGCACCTCTATCTCCCGCTCGAATCCGAATCCGACCGCTTCTTCGACGCCCTGGCCGATCGTACCGAGATCATCGATGCTCCCGAAGGCGGCACCCCCGGTGGCGGGGACCCGGAAGGCGGCGGCCACGTCGGTGTCGCGGGGCCGGTGCACGTGCAACCGGTGCCGGACGCGGCGCGGGAGATGGCGTGGGTGGCGCGCCGGGTGAAGGAGATCCTGGCCGCGGGGCGGGCGGAGCCCCACGAGGTCGCCATCGTCGCGAGGTCCGGCCGCGACAACACCCAGCGCGCGTACCGCGCGCTGCGCCGGGCCGGCGTCCCCGCCACGGCCCGCGTCCGGACGCCGCTGGACGAGGTCCCGGCGCTCAGAGCCCTCCTCCTCGTGCTGCGCGGCGTCGGGCGGAACTGGGACTACCGGTCTCTTCGGGCGCTCCTCGCGCACCCGTACTTCGACACCCGCGTCGATTTGCGAAGCGTCGACGCGATCGCGGCCCTCCGCCGCGTCGTCGGGCTCGATGGCTGGGGCGAGGCGCTCGAGCGTTTGCGTCCGCTCGTCGAGAACAAGGCGCGCGAGGTCCGCGGCCGGGGGCTCTTCCTCGACCGCGTCGAGAAGGACATCGAGGCTTTCCGCGCGCTGCGCGAGGTGCTCGAACCGCTCGGCGAAGCCCGCTCCGAGGCCGACTGGATCGACCTGACGCTCGCACTTCTGAAGGAGGACCGCGGTCTGTTCCGGTTGAGACGCCGCGTGTGCGATCCGGTCGAAGAACGCTGGGAGGTGGTGCGCTCCGACCAGCGCGGGATCCTCCTCCTGGAGAGATTGCTGCAGGAGTGGCGGGAGCTGGACCACCCGGACGAAGCGATTCTGCCAGCGGCGTGGCACGCGCTGCTCCGGAAGCTGTTGCAGGCGAACGAACTCGTCCTGTCCACCCCGGGGCAGAAGGGCGTCCAGGTTCTGGAAGCGCACGACGCCGCGCTCGTCCCCTTCTCCCACACCTTCGTCGTACATGCGAACGACCGCGAGTTCCCGCGCGCCGGCGCCGCCACCGGCGTGTTCACGGACACGGAGCGCCGTCGCCTCGCGGCCCTCGGATTGCCGCTGGCCCACCGGGACGAGACGCTGCGTCGTGAGCGGGGGCTGTGGCGCGCGGTCACGCACCAGGCGGGCCCGGTGTGGGTCAGTTACCGCACGACGGATGCGGGCGGCACGCCGCTTCTTCCGTCGCTCATGGTTCCGCGGCACGAGGACGCCGCCGAGCTGCCCCGGATCCGTCGTCCCTCGGATGACCTCGACCCCGTGACTTCGGCCGAGGCGGATCGGCGGGCCGCATTCGCGATCCACAGGGCTCTCGGAGCTCCGGATTCGGCGGAGCGGCCCCGCGTCGCGCCCGCCCGCCCGGAACGCATCGCGCGCGCGATCGTGGCGGCGGCAGCCGAGGTCCACCGCGGTCCGGGCCTTGAGCGCTATCCCGGCTTCCTCATCCCCGTATCCTCAACGGGCCCCGAGAGGGTCATGCACCCCGCCCTGCGTCCGAATCCATGGAACGGCCACCTGCGCGATCCGGATGTGCTCCGGGAACTGGAGCGCCGCTTCCACGACGACTATCGATGGTCCGCGGGCCAGCTCGAGGCCTACGCCCGATCGCCCTTCACCTTTCTCGTCGAACGCGTGCTCTGGCTCGAGGGCGTCGAGGAGGCGGAGGAGGAGACGACGCCCCTCACCTTCGGGAGCGTGGCGCACGAGATCCTGGAACGCTTCTACGCCGAATTCATGGAGAGGCTTCCGGTCTCTCTCGAGGGGTCGGTCGAGGCGCGACTCGCGGAGATCTCCGACGAGGTCTGCGCCGAGCGTGCGGAAAAGGGAGAGTGGCTCGGCGTCGCCAGCCTTTGGGAGCAGACCCGGGAGGGGATCGTCACGGCCGTCCGCGACTACATCGCGTGGGAACTGGGGCACATGGCGGAGAAGGGCGAGCGTCCGATCGAAACCGAGGTCGGGTTCGGTTTCGACGACGAGCGCACGATGCTTGCGGGCACCGATGTCCGCGGACGGGCCACCCGCCTGCGCCTCTGCGGCCGCATCGACCGCGTGGATCGGGACGGCGGCGGGACGGGGCTCTACCACGTCCTCGACTACAAGAGCGGCAGGCCCCCTCCGGCACCGAGATTCGATGACGCGACGGCGCTGCAGGGAGTGCTCTACGCGCAGGTGATGGCCGACCGGGACTACGCGATGGGCACCTGCCGGTACCGGTCCATCAAGAGTCCCGGGAAACCGCTCAATGGGGGGCGGGTCACCTTCGGGGAGGAGAGGTACAAGCGAGCGCTCGCCATGGCGCTCTCCATCCCCGGGCGCGTGCGGGCCGGGTGCTTCGAGGCCGTCGTGTCGCGGAAGGGTGCCTGGTGGTCGTGGGATCCGCCGCGCGAGGTCCGCCGCAGCGACGCCCAGCTCGCCGAGGGCCACCGCTTCGACGACTTCGGGGAGGGCGCCGGTGGCTGAGATTCGCTGGACGCCCGAGCAGGTGCGCGCGATCCGGTCGGAGGACGATACGCTGCTCGTGGCGAACGCGGGCACGGGCAAGACGACGACGGTCGTGGGCAAGATCATGTGGCGGCTGGGCCTCCCCTTCGGAGTGAACGGCGAGACGGGCGAGCCGCTCGAGCCGCCGGCCGTCTCCTGCCGGTTGGACGAGATCGCCGCCATCACCTTCACGGAGAAGGCGGCCTACGACCTCAAGCGGCAGCTCCGCAAACGCATCGAGGCATCCGCGCGCGCGGACGAACTGCGTTGGGAGATCGACCGCGCCTCGGTCGGCACGATCCATTCCTTCTGCAGTGAGTTGCTGCGCGAACACGCCCTGCGGCTCGGGATCGATCCCACGTTCGAGATCCTCGATGAGGACGAGGCGTGGGCCGAGCAGGATGAACTCATCAAGGCGCTCCTGCTCGAGCGGCTGGGAGAGGAAGACCCCGCCGCGCAGCGGATACTGCGGCGCTGGAAACTCACCGGCTGGCAGCACTCCAAGGGGGCGATCGACCACGTCCGCGACGTGCTGCGCGACCTCCGATGGCGAGAACGACGGCACGCGAAGTGGCTCCGCGGCGACCCGCCGCCGGAGCCCGGAGAAACGCTCGACCTGTTCCCCCACGAAGGCCCCGGCCTCGACCTGCCCGTACTGAGGGCCCTGTGCAGCGAGAGTGACGCCAAGGACGAGGAAGCGCACACGATCTGCGCGGACCTCGTCGACCTGGCGCTCGATGCCCGCGCGCGCTGGGATGCGTGGCTCGAGGAGGAGAATGGGCGCGACTTCGACAGCCTCGTCCTGGGCGCGGCCGATCTCCTGCTCGGCCCCTCCGGCGACGCCGCGCTCGCCGCGATCCGCGACCGCTACCGGATGCTCATCATCGACGAGTTCCAGGACACCGACTTCACGCAGCGCGACATCGCCTTCGCCATCGGACGCGGCGTCGACCGCCCGCAGCTCTTCCTCGTGGGCGACCCGAAGCAGAGCATCTATCGCTTCCGTGGCGCGGACATCTCGGTGTGGAATGCGGTCGCCGCCGAGTTCGGCGAGGAGGGCGAGATCCTCGATCTTCCGAGGAACTTCCGCAGCGCTCCCCCGATCGTCGACTTCGTGAACGTCGTCGGGCGCGTCTCCATGGATGAGACGGGCGCCGCGCTCGCGGAGGAGGGTCTTGCAAGCCGGATCGACTACGCGGACCTCGTGGCCGGCGTGCCCGACCATCCACAGACCGGCGTCGAGTGGGTCCGCGCGTGTGGGGACACCGTCGCCGAACGCCGCGGAGCCGAGGCCGTCCGCATCGCCACCCGGATCCTCGCCTCGGTGGGCCGCGACGAGGTCCGCGACCCGGACAGCGGCGAGCTGCGGCCGCTCGCGTTCCGCGACATCGCGCTCCTCTACCGCGCCCGCAGCGGGCTAGAGCAGGTCGAAACCGCGCTCAAGCGCTACGGCATCCCCTACTTCGTCTCCGGGATGGCCCACCTCGGCGAACGCCAGGAGATCCTCGACGTGCTCAACGCGCTGCGCTTGCTTCAGAACGAGCGCGATGACGTCCGGGCCTTGGGCTACCTGCGCTCGCCCTTCGTGGGTCTCCGGGACGAGACAATCGCCCGCATGCACATGCTCCAGCGTTACGGGCCGCTCCTCCGCCGCGCGCAGCGGTGGCTGGCCGACGGCGCGTGGCCGGAAGCTCCCGACCATCCGGAACTGACGGAAATCGAGCGGGGCGCGCTGGCACAGGGACTCTCGGTGCTCGACGACCTGCGGCAACTCGCGCCGAGGCTCGCGCTCGACGAGGTCATCGAGGAGCTGCTCGAGCGTACCGGATACCGTCTCCACGTCCTCCTCATGGAGGGAGCGGAGGAGATCCTCGCGAACCTGCAGAGTCTCATCCACTTCGCCGCATCCCATCGCGCGAACGACCTCTCCACGTTCTTCGAGGTGTGGGATCGATCGACGAATCGCGACATCGGACTCCCGCAAGCCCCGCTCTACTCGAAGGAAGATGATGTCGTCACGCTCTCGACGATCCATCAGGCCAAGGGCCTGGAGTGGCCGCTCGTCTTCCTGACCGGCGTCGAGCGGAAGCTCTGGACCCCCCGTACGAACGAGTACTGGTCCGACCCTGAACTCGGCCCACTGTTCTGCCTGAAGGCCTCCGACCGTGGGGCTCGAGGCCACCGTATCCTGCGCCGCGAGGAACTCGAGTCGACGGCGGAGGAAGCCCGCCTCCTGTACGTGGCCGCGACGCGGGCCCGCGACCGGCTCATCATCGTGGGACCGAAGGAGGGCAAGGGCTACGACCGCTGGCTCGCCGAAGGAGAGGCGGCGGAGCAGGGCGACACGGCCGTGCGCCCGGCGCCGCAGACCAGCCGACCTCCGACGCTGGAGTGGCTGGACAGGTACGAGGTTGCAGAGCCGCCGGCCCTCATCCACGCCCTCCCCGATCCGCCACTGCGCTGGACCCGGTCGGCGACCGAACTGATGATGCTGGACGAGGATGCCGAGGAATGGGCCCGCCGGTACGAGCACGGAGTCCTCGCCCCGTGGCACTTCGCGCCTGAGGCCTCCGGGGAGGACGCCGGTCTCCCCGCCACCGTCCGGGGCGAGATCATCCACGGCGTGCTCGAAAGGCTGGAGGCGGAGGCGGAGATCGCCCGCGTCCTGGAGGAGACGATCGGCTCGCTGGATGAGCCCGAACTCGAAGCCATGCTGCGTCCCGGGAGCGAATACCGCGGACAACTGGAGGCGGAGATCCGCCAGGTGGCGGAGAGCGAAGAGTGGGCCTGGTACACGGAGGGCGAACTCGGCCGCGACTACTGGAAGGAACTCACCTTCACGCACCTCGTGGGCGCGCGAGACTGGAGGTTCGGCGCCTTCGACCTGTACCGGCGCCTCACCGGCTCCGGACCCGACACCGGCGCTGCGCCTGCCCGACTGGCCGGGGCCCTTGGTCTGGAAGCGGGGCTGGACGCCCTCGTCATCGACTTCAAGACGCACGACATCGCGACCGCGGAAACGCAGCATGTGGCTCGCGGCTACCGGATCCAGGCCGACGTATACCGAGCGGCCGCCTCGAGCATGGCCGGCAGGGTTGCCGTGGGTCTGCACTTCACACACCCCAACGCCCTCGTCCCGATGCGGGAGCAGCAGTCCCGCTGATCTCGGCCGTAGCGCGATCGGGTGGTGCTTCGCAGGATCAGGTATCCGCCCCCCCTCGAGGAGTCGACCCGATGACCGAGAGACTGGAACGCTGGTTCAGGCTGTCGGAGCGCGGCTCCGACGTGCGGACGGAGGTGACGGCGGGGATCACGACCTTCCTGACGATGGTCTACATCGCCTTCGTCAATCCGTCGATCCTCGCCGAGGCCGGGATGCCGTTGGGCCCCGTGTTCGTCGCGACCTGTCTCGCGGCGGCCTTCGCCACCCTCGTGATGGGGCTGTACGCCAACTACCCGATCGCGCTGGCGCCGGGGATGGGGCTGAACGCCTTCTTCACCTACGGCGTCGTGCTCGGAATGGGGTACGCCTGGGAGGCCGCACTCGGGGCCGTGTTCCTGTCGGGGACGTTGTTCGTCACGCTGAGCGTGCTCCCGGTGCGGCGCTGGATCGTCGATGCGATCCCCCGCGGCCAGAAAATGGCGATCTCGGCCGGCATCGGGATCTTCCTGGGGGTCATCGCCCTGCGAGAGGCCGGCATCATCGCGGGGAGTCCGGCCACACTCGTCACGGTGGGCGAGTTGACGGCGGCGCCGGCGCTGCTCGCCCTGCTCGGCTTCTGCGCGATCGCGGCGCTCTCAGCGAGGCGGGTTCCGGGCGCGGCGATCGTCGGGATCCTCGGTGTGACGGCGGTCGGCCTGATCCTGGGCGTCTCGGAGTGGCACGGCTTCGCGTCGCTGCCCCCGGACCCGACCCCCACGCTGCTGGCGCTCGACATCGGTGCCGCGCTCCAACTGGGCATGATCGCGGTCATCCTGACGTTCCTCATCGTCGACCTCTTCGACACGGCCGGCACGCTGATCGGCGTTGCGCACCAGGCCGACCTGCTCGATGAAGACGGACGGCTGCCGCGCATCCAGCGGGCCCTCATGGCCGACTCGACCGGGACCGTGGCGGGGACGCTGCTGGGGACCTCGTCGGTCACCAGCTACATTGAGAGCGCCGCGGGCGTGGGCGCGGGCGGGCGGACCGGGCTGACCGCCGTCGTCGTGTCCGGCCTTTTCCTTGCCTGTCTATTCCTCGCGCCGCTGGCCGAGTCCGTCCCGCCCTTCGCGACGGCCGCCGCGATTCTGTACGTCGCCTGCCTCATGGCCCGCGCGCTGAAGGATGTGGAATGGGACGACATTACGGAGTCCGCCCCGGCGGTTGTGACGGCCATCGGGGTGCCGCTCACCTATTCGATCGCCGACGGCATCGGGCTCGGCTTCATCACATACGTCGCGATCAAGGTGCTGGCCGGCCGGTGGCGCGAGTGCCCGCCCATGTTGCTCGTGGTGGCGCTGGTGTTCGCCGCCAAGTTCATCTGGCTGTAACCTGCCGGCGCGTGAATACATTGGCCCTGATCCTCCTCAACAGAGAGACCGAATGAATCTGACCAGGCGGTCGTATGCCGGGTTGTCCACCGTCCTGCTCCTCCTCGCGGCGCCGGGGACTGCGGCCGGCCAAACGGAATTTCAACTCCAGCTCGGCAAGCTCGTGAATCCGTTCACGGACACGGGGCACGGGACGACCGTCGTCACCTTCCAGAACGCCGCGCAGTGGTCGTGGGGCGACCATTTCATGTTCTTCGACTACACCGCCGACGGGGGGAACGACGGCTTCAACGAGAAGGACCTCTACGGCGAGTGGTATCCGTCGCTGAGCCTGGGGAAGATCAGCGGGAGCCGCGTGGGCCTCGGACCGATCCGCGACTTCGCCCTGCTCGGCGGCGTGAACTACGGCGCGCAGGCGAAGGTGCTCAAGTATACCCCCGGGTTCCGGGCGTCGTGGGACATCCCGGGGTTCATCTTCCTCAACACGGACTTTGCCCGTCTCGTCGACGCATCGAGCGGGCTTGACCATGGGGGCGCGCCGTCGACGGACAACGGCTGGATGTTCGACGTGAACTGGCTTGCCACGTGGGAGATGCTCGGGCAGACGTTCACCTTCACCGGCCACGCGGAGTACATCAGCGCCGTGACGAACGAATTCGGCGACGAGGTCCGCGCCTGGATCCTCGCCCAGCCGCAGCTCACGCTCGACCTGGGCCGGGCGCTGGGAGGCAACGGTGGCCGCCTAATGACCGGCATCGAATACCAGTACTGGCGCAACAAACTGGGAACCGACGTGTCGGAGAGCGTGGTCCAGTTTCTCGTCGTGTGGCGTCTTTGAGAACGGCAGTTGTCCGGAGGCCTTCCGGGGTCGGCGGAGCCCGTGCCGAACCAGCGGCGGTGCGGTTGTTCTTAGGAGAGGAGGGCTCCCGATAAGGCCATGAAGACTGAATGGCTGGACGCGATTTTCTATTGCTTGTGCCTCCACCACCCGAGGCCGGTCCACTACACCGACATCGCGGAGTGGATTGACCGGAAGCGGCTCAGACCGCCGATTGCGCATCCCGAGGCAACGGTGAACCATCGCCTCCGTGACTCGATGAGAGATGATCCCTACTCACCGTTTCGCGATTTCGGGGACGGGGTGTACGGGCTTTCCGACGTAGGGAACGAGCTTTGCGCGGAGGACCGCGAGATTATCCTCAAGAGGATCCGCGGGATCAACCGCTACCACGACCGGCTCGCGGCAGCCCGCAAGCGGAGCAGGGATGCCGGGTCGGAATATGAGGGGCAATGACCCGCACGGGAGTCAAGGGCGCGGAGCGGAACCGGCACCGCACGGCCAGCGAGATGCTGGCGTCGGCGCGCGCGACGCATGGCCCGGGCTTCTCTATGGGGGAATCGCCCCGCCCCATCCCCTCTACCCCAGGGATCCAGGCGACGCACGAGAGAAGGTCCTCTCGGACGTGTAGCCTGCTACTCGCAGGCTGCCTGCTGGCGGGCCTGACGGGTGTCGGCCACGTCGCCGGTGGGCCCGCTCCCCTCTCGGCGCAGACGCCCGAGCAACGTTACTCCGACTGGGTTCGCCCGGGCTTCCGGCCGCAGGAGTACGAGTTTCGCCGCAATCGGATCCTCGACGGCCTGCGCGCCACCGGGGGTGGTCTCCTGCTCATACCCTCCTCGGATGGCCTGACGCACGGCGGGACGTTCCGGCAACTCGAGGACTTCTGGTATCTGACGGGTCTGGAGGTCCCTCAGTCGATGCTCGTGCTGGACGCGCGTCGCGACATGTCGATCCTCTTCATGCCCCAGCGCGATGCGCGCTTCGAGAACCCCGGCCGGCCGAACGACTTTCCTGGTCGCCCACTCCTCGACGACTACCAGATCCGCGGCATCGGCGGCGCGGAAGACTACCGCGACGTCGCCGAACTCGACGGTTTCCTGCGCGCACACGCGGGGGCCGGCGAGACATTCCGCGTCAACGCCGGTGCCCCGGGCGAGGTGCCCGATCCGGTCGTTCCCCTGATCGGGAGTCTCGACGCCACGGCTTCGCTCATCCGGCGCCTGAGGGACGACTATCCGGACGCGGAACTGGTCAACGCGTTCGAGACCTTCGCGCGCCTGCGCATGGTGAAGTCACCCGCCGAGATCATGCGCATGCGGCGCGCGGCCGTCGCGACCATCTCCGGCATCCGGGCGGCGGCGGCACTCGTGCGCCCCGGAGTCGACGAGCGCACGCTCCAGGGCGAGTTCGAGCGCGCCTGCCGGGAAGCGGGGGCGCAGGCGATCCCGTTCACGCCGATCATCAAATCGGGACCCAACAGCCTGTGGCCGTGGCGCGTCCTCGCGGCGCACTACGACCGTCGCAACCGCCGGCTGGAGGACGGCGATCTGGTGATCTTCGACGTGGGGTGCGAACTCAACGGGTACGTGAGCGACGTGGGACGGACCTTCCCCGTAAGCGGGGCGTTCACCGAGGTGCAGCGGGAGAGGCTCCTTGTGAGCACGCGCGCAGCGGAGGCGATCATCGCGGCCGTGCGTCCCGGCGTCACGCTGCGCGAACTCACGGCCGTGGCGTACGACGCGATCCCGGATGAGGAGGAGCCCTACATGCAGACGCCCTCCTTCTTCGGACACCATATCGGGATGTCGTCGGGAGATCCCGCTCTTCTCGACGAGCCCCTCGCGCCCGGGATGGTGTTCACGGTCGAGCCGTGGTACTACAACCACGACCTCGGCGTCTCGGTGTTCGTGGAAGAGGTGGTCGTGGTCACGGAGGACGGTGCCGAGATCATCACCGGGGGCATTCCCCGCGACCCGGACACCCTGGAGGCGTTAGTGCCTTAGGACGCGTGTTCTCGGTTGCGCGAGCGACTCTCGTGGACCCATGGTGGATCAACGGAGCTGAATCTCACGATCAACGCGATCGAAGATGCGAGGGTGCATTGAACGCTGAGAAATACCCGCCCGGGAAGGCATCACGACCATGAAGGAACGAAGGCCGACGCTAGCCTTGGTTATCGGCATGCTCTGGACGGGCTGCGCAGGCGAAACTTGGCCAGATCCGCCTCCGGTGGACCCCGATGTCCTGTTGACCGAGCATGAGGAGTGGCGGGAGGGGCGACGTTCAAACCTCGCGAACCCCAACGCGGGCGTGCTCAGCTGGGACGGGCTGTTCGAACTCTCCGAGGGCGCGAACACGTTCGGCTCGGATCCCGCTTCGGCCATCGTCCTCCCCGAGGAAGACGCGCCGCCCCTGGCCGGAACCCTGCACCTCAATGATGGTGCCGTACGTCTCGTCCCGGAGGCCGGAAGCGGTCTGAGTCTGAGGGATCCGGTGTCCGGCGCGGTCGGTGAAGCCATCACGGAGCCGATGCCACTCCCCGATGACCGGAGCGAAGGGACGATCCGGCTGGCGCTGGGGTCGCTCGGGATGCGCGTGCACGCGGAACCGGGAACCGAGAGGCTATGGTTGCGCGTCTGGGACACGGACGCCCCGCGCCTCGAAGGCTTCACACTTCCCGAATATTTCCCCATCATGAACGACTGGCGGGTGACGGCACGCTTCGAACCCTATCCGGAGCCCCGCACCGTCACGCTCGGGGATGTGAGGGGCGGCACGCTCGAGAACACGGCGCCCGGCGACCTCGTCTTCCGCGTCGGGGGGGGCGAACACCGCCTCATGGCCTTCGCCGGAGCGACGAGCCGCTCCTACTTCATCAGTTTGTGGGATTCGACCGCCGTCACCGACACCTACCAGGCGGGCCGCTACATGCGCGCGCCGTTCCCGGATGACGACGGCTGGACAACGATCGATTTCAACCGGGCCTACAACGCGCCGTGCGCCTTCACCCCGCACTCCGTGTGCAGCCTCCCGCCGCGGGAGAACTATCTGCGTTTCCCCGTGACCGCGGGCGAAAAGCGGCCGTAGCGCGGGAATCTTTCGACACGACCAACGTCCCCCCAGAGAGCCCTCAAAGAGGCCCGACAACCCCGTAGCCAAGTAGCGCTGCAGATCCGCGGCGGTCGAACGAACGAATCAAATCTGGCGCTGCTCGGCACCGCCCTCCGCATTCCCTACAGCATACGGGCCGCGGTAATCCAGCAAACGCAGGAGAAACCGGTCCATCACATCGAGCATGAACGCGTAGTTCCCGTAGTTCGATCGTCGGCGTGACGCCGCTGACTGAGCATCCTCGGTGAAGCGGCCACGGTGCACGAGCGCGTTCCGACAGTGTATGAACCGCTGAAGTTCTTGATGGCTGACTCGTACTTCCAAATCTTTCGCGAGCCGGCGCAACAAACTCCCAAAGGAACGCCTGTTCAAGCACAGTGTTTTCTGCGACATCTCGTTCGCATGCCGCTTACTCACTCCTGACCCCCGAAGCTCCTTGATGAGGACGTCACGCACTCCTGCCTCCGCTTGGCTGAACTGGTCGCGGTCGATGACGAATTGGTCCTCAGGGAATCTGACGCTCATCACGTTCGACTTAAACGTCTCAAGGGCGATTGCGAGCTTCGCAGCGCGCATCTCAAGGAAATCAGTCTCAACCCGAGCATCGAGAACCGCATCGATCGTGCCCTTATTGAGTCGGTATTCCTCTCGACGTGCTACGTAGCGAGGGTACGTCTGCTCGAGGAAGTCGCAGAGTTTGGGGACGAGCCACGGATGGATCGGGGCAAGCGGTGTAAAGGGCTTCGTAATCCGAGCCCCATGAGTCCGCTGTAACACCTGCCCGCTGCCATCCAACTTCTCTTCCGTGATCCATTGGACCTTCGTTCCACGCGCCACCGAGAGCAGGAAGCAAAGATCATCCGCGACCTGCCGGACCGTCTCGTCGTCGAGTTTCAAGGGAAGCCGTGACTTCAACATTCCTCAACACCCGAGCCCGGCGAATCGCGCGGCCATAGTCTGAGGCTGCCGTGATACTGACCTCCGCTGGACAACCAGGTAATTGGGGCGTGATCTCAAACCTCGGAGGACTTCCGCGGTCAAACGCGAAATTAGTGATCCCGTATCGGTAAACCTCCGTGCGCAGGCTCGGCTCAGCCCTCGAGCAAGTGAGCTGGCTCGCGGAGAGAACGCTCCAGGCACCCTCTCCCCTTGGATCATCAAGCAGTTCGATATCGTGCAGTGCTCCGCCCGATTCGATCTTCCAGCCGTCGACCGATCGGCCTCGGAAAACGGCAGGGCGCGCGAAGAGTATATCCATGTCAGGAGGGTTGAAGTCACACGCAAGAAAGACGCGACCCTCTGATGTCTGTGTCCCCGCGAATCGGCACGGAAAATCATTCCCTTTGATCGTTGACACCGTGCCGTCACCTTCGTATCGGAATGGGCTCTGACCGTACTCCAAGACCAGGTCCGAGATGAAGCTCACGTCGACTCTCCTGCGGGCATACTCCCACCTTGTTATGAGAACGGTTACAACGCTCGTCACCAGCCGAGAATGCGCTGACCCCCTGTGCGGAGTCAGTGGCCGAGTTTCCGCAGCCATACCGTGCCCGAGTGGGGTGGAGCGAGCGGCGTGCAGGGTACCCAGAATCGGCTGCCAGAGACTCACGCTGCGCAATCTAACGTCCGATGCAAAGGCCCCGCGGGGGCGGCGTCGGCGTAGTCCTCAGGCCGAGGGCAACGCCTGTTCCATCTCCTGGGCGGACATGAGGGAGAGGGCGCAGAAGGTGAGAGTGCCGTTCGCGCAGCCGCCGGAGACGAGTGTCGGCGCCCCCACCACGAAGAGGTTCTCGTGGTCGTGGGTGCGGCCCCAGCGGTCCACCACGCTCGTGGCCGGATCGTCGCCCATCCGGCAGCCGCCGCCTGGATGCTCCCACAACTCGGACGGCTGCCCGATGCTCCGCATCGTGCCTCCGGCCGCCCGCGCCAGTTCCTCGAAGCGTCCCGAGATCGTGTCGACCGTATGGCCCTGGAGGTCGACGCTCTCCTGCGCCGGGCGGTAGTCGATCCGGGGCATCGGGTCGCCCAGTTCGTTCGTCTTTCTGGGGTCGAGCGTGAGGCGGCTGTCGCGGTCCGGGAGGAGGTCGTAGTAGGCCCGGATGCGGGCCGTGGACTCGGATTCGGTGCGGCCTCTCCAGTCGGCCATGATCTCGTCGCCCCACAGGAGTTGTCCGTCCTCGCTCCTGAGCGTCGGGGCGCGGCCCACGTTCGACTCCCACAGACGCAGGTCGTGGCGCACGTAGCGGTCCAGGGGTCCTGGGCTGGCGAAGCGGCGGGAGAGAAGGCTGTTGTAGACGAACATCCCCGGATAGAGCCGCATCGGCAGGTTGATGAAGCCGCTGAGATACCAGTGCCCCGTCATGTACCGCCCCACGTTTCCGGTGCGGTTGGCGAGGCCGTCCGGGAAACGGCTGTTCGCCGAGAGCAGGAGCAGGTGCGAACTCCAGGCGTGGCCGGAGGCGATCACGAAGGTGCCCGCGCGGAACTCGACGGGCTCATCGGGCGCGTCCCGGTCCACGGCTTCGGCGACCGCGATCCGGTCCGAGCCCGGCTCAAGGGTCAGGCGCCGGACGAGCGTGCGGGTGACAAGATCGATGCGCCCGTCCGCCAGCAGCCGGTCGAAGGCGAAGTCCGGCGTGTACTTGGCCCCCGTCGGACAGACGGAGCAGGTGTCGCACCGCCGGCAGACGTTCCGCCCCTGGTAGGGCACCGTGTTGCGCGCCCACGGCTGCGTCCAGAAGGGGATGTCCGTCTTCTCGGTCCATTCCCGCATCCGCGCGAGGCTGTAGGACAACGGCATCGGGGGCATGGGATACGGCTTCGAGCGCGGATCGTATTCGGCGGGACCCTGTTCGCCCGCCACGCCCATGCGCTCCTCGGCCTCCTGGAAGTACGGCTCGATGTCGTTGAAGGAGATGGGCCAGTCGGAGGCGACCCCGTAAAGCGACCGCAGACGGAAGTCCTCCGGGGAAAAGCGCGGGACCGCGCCGCCCCAGTGCATCGCCGAGCCGCCCACGACCATCGAACTATACATCGCGCCCGAGCCGGTCTGACCGCGGATGTGGTCGTTGGGCCACGGGTTCTCGCCATAGGCCAGCATCCGCGCCCGCGTGTCGGTCCGTTCCTCGAGCGACGCCGTCCGCTCACCCGCCTCGACGACAGTGATGGAGGCCCCGGTTCGCTCGGCGAGCCGCTCCGCCACCATGGCAGCCGTGATCCCGCCACCGATGATACAGACGTCGCTCTCGACCACGCGCCTCGCCGCCCGCCCGATCGCGGGGCTGCGTGGGCGGCTCATGGTGCGGCTCCCAGCGGCGCGGGCTCGTCCTCGGCCCCCTCGATGGAGCGGCAAAGCTCCTTCCGAATGGCCCGCCCGTAGCAGAGGTCCGTCGCGATCGGAGAGCCGAAGAAGTGGGCCATCAGGGCCAGCGCCACGTGGTCCGCGTTCTGTGGCGCCCCAAGCCCGGATCCAGCTTCCCCCAGCGGCCGCGCGAGGAGTTCGCGGCGCCCCGGCACGTCGAGTTCGGAGAGGGACAGCCCGTGACGGCTCCCACACTCCTTCTCGAGTCCCTCAAGCTGCGCAGCCCACCCGGGTCTCGGATCCGGGCCCGAATAACGGATCTCGGGGACCAGGTAGGGGTGACTCAGTTCGGCGACGGGCTCCAGCGCCTCCGACCACCGCTCGAAAGCCCGCACGGCCCGTTCGCGCCCGTCGCTCCCAAGTTCGTCAGGGAGAACCGCTTCCCCGATGGCCCGGAGCGTCTCGACAGGAAGGGTGACCGGGGTAGCGCCGGCCGTAGCCGCGTCCCCGTCGGTCTGCGCCGCCGACTCACGGGCCTCTCCGGGGGCACACCCTGTCAACGAAACGGCGGCTACCGTCGCGGCAGACTGCTTGAGGAACGTCCTTCGAGATTCCGCCATGGCCCACCGGCCTTCCGAGGTTGGGCTGCCCGAGTCTTGAACGGAGCGTAGGTAATGAACCCGAGCAGTCGCAACTCCCGCCGCCTCCTTTTCTTGCGCGCTGTCCCGGCTTCGAGTCGGTTGCCGCCGTACTCGGGATGACGATTCCAGCAAGAGGACGCCGCGGATGATCAGAGGCCCGGATCGAGATCGAGACTCGTGGCGAGGACAGGAGCCCCATTGAGAAGCACGCAACGCGTTACGTCCTTCAAGATGACCTTCTGGCGGGAACTTGAGCGGATTCCCAGGAATCACCGCATCCAGGTCATCGACAAGCTGAAGACGCTGGCCCGGGATCCCGAACCGGATGCGAAGGTGCGAAAGCGGCTGAAGGGATCGGAGAGGGGACTGCATCGCCTTCGCAGCGGCGACTACCGGATCTTCTACACCTACGACGACACATCCGTCAGCCTCTATTCCGTCCGCCGGCGATCCAAAGACACGTACAGAGTGATGCCCGAAGCCGAAAACCTGGACCATGGTCGTTTCGACCGGGATCTTCTCGACGGTTCCGGTAACGGAAGCGTCCGCAAGTGGGAGTTGCCCGACTTCCGCGAGCAGGTGACGAAGCTGCCCGAACCTGTGACCAGGCCGTTGCTGGGCGCGCTGGGAGTCCCGCCGCGCCATCACGAACGGCTGCTGCGGCTCGAGTCGGCGGAGGCGCTCCTGGCGTGTCCGGGGGTGTCGGCCGACCATCTGCTCGCGATCCACGAACACATGTTCGAGAGACCGATCCCGCTCGTCGCCACCGAGCCGACGTACGTCGCGGCGGGCGGGATGGACGACCTGCTCCGGTACACGGAGGGGGAGTTCGTGCCTTTCCTGCTCAAGCTCAATCCCGAGCAGGAGCGGCACGTCGCGTGGGCCCCGGACGCGACCGGTCCCACCCTGCTCAAGGGCGGACCCGGGACGGGGAAGACGACGGTCGCCCTGTATCGCGCCAGGGAGATGATCCGGATCCTGCGAGAGATGGGCGTGGCCGAACCGCGGATCCTGTTCGCGACCTTCACCAACGCCCTCGGGACCTTCGCCCGCCAACTCCTCGAGTCCCTGCTGGGGGAAGATGCGGATCTGGTCGACGTTCGAACCGTGGACAGTCTGGCATGGCAGGTGTTGGATGAGTCCGGAACACAGTTGCGCCGCCCCGAGCCGGAGGAGAAACGGAAGATCCGGCGTCGTGTGGAACGCGAGCTGGGATCGACCTCCCTGTCGGCCGACGCCACGGCCCTGCTCCGGCGACTGGGGTCGTCCTTCCTCTTCACGGAGGTCGAAGTTGCGATCCAGGGGCGCGGGATCCGGAGCCTGGCTGAATACCTCGCCTCATCCCGCCCTGCCCGCCGTGTCCCCCTGGATGCAGCGTCGCGACGGGTCGTGTGGGCGGCGCACGAGGCGTACGAACGAGGGCTCGCCGAGGCCGGGTGCAGGACCTGGCAACAGGCGCGGGCGACGGCGGCAGACCTGGTCGCCTCGGGGAAGAGCCCGGTCCCGCCGTACGACGCGGTGATCGTCGATGAAATCCAGGACCTCGGGGCCTCGGCGATCCGGCTGCTCATCGACCTGTGCGCCGAGGGGAACCGTCTCTTCGCCACCGCCGACGAGAACCAGTCGATCCACACGGCGAGCTTCTCGTGGACCGACGTGCTCGGGCATCCGGAGATCGGGGGCCGCGTGGAGACGCTGACCGCCACCCATCGCTCGACGGAACAGATCATAGAGGGCGCGCGCGACTATCTTGCGGCCGGACTGGCCGGGCAGCTAGCGCCGGACGCGCAGCGCTATGTCCACTCGGGGCCGCTCCCCATCGTCCGCGCCCTGTCCGATACGGAAGAGGAGGCCGACCTCCTGGCGCGGTATCTGCCGGGCGCCACGCGAAACCTCCACTTCACGGTCGGTTCGAGCGCCGTGCTCGTTCCGCACACGCGAGACGGAGAGCGGATCACGGTCGCCCTCCAGTCCCGCGGTGTCCCGGCCGTGTTCCAGAACTCCCGCAACTTCGAGTTCGACGACAACGCGGTGCAGGTCCTCCCCCTGCACGCGGCGAAGGGGCTGGAGTTTCCGGTCGTGGCCGTGGCCGGATTCATCGGCTCCACCTACCCGGATCTCCCGCCGGGAGTGGACGACGATGCCCACATCGACCTCCTCGTCCGGGAACGCCGCACGATCTTCGTCGCCGCCACCCGCGCTATGCGCTCGCTGCTCGTGATCACGCCGAAGGGGGACGATTCGATGCTGTTCGATGGCTTCGACCCGACACTGTGGAACACGGGGTGAAACTGGCGAGGTGAGGGAGGACACCCCATCCTTCAGCCCCGGGACTCCAACGTGTCCCGCTCGTAGCGAGGGGCCGTAGCTCAGTTGGGAGAGCGCCTGCTTTGCAAGCAGGAGGTCGTCGGTTCGAATCCGATCGGCTCCATAGACTTATGGGATTCGGGAGTCCGGTTCCCGCTGTTTGTTCCCGCCAAATGAAGCTAGGAATCGGCCCTTCGGCGGTCCTCCAGCGCCTCCCTGAGCCGGTTCTCGTCGGCCCGCTGATAACACTGAAGCACAGTACGGGCGGTCTTCCAGCCCCCGAGTTCGCAGAGCACCTTGAGTGGCTGGTTCATGAGGTCCGAAGCGAACTTACGCCTCAGGGAATGCCAGCCTCGGCCACGCCGGGGCTCCAGCCTCGCGAGCCCCTCAGCCTTCTTCCACCAGCCGCGCGCGAGCGAACGCGAGATGCAGGTGGAGGGGTTGGCGGGTGCCGGCAGCAGCGGAACGTCCCCGATCCCGGGATTATGCGTCCTCGCCTCCTGCAAGACTGCGAGCACCTCCGCCGTTACCGGTGTCCGGTGCCCGTAGCCGGTCTTCTCGTGCTCGCCCCGCCACCGGATGACCGCGGCTTCAGTGTCGATGTCCGACCAGCGAAGCTGGCGGATGGCACCGATGCGGTGTCCCGTTTCGTGCGCGATCACGAGCGCAACGCGGAAGCGCCAGTCCATCGCCGTCGACGCTTGGAGCAGCGCCTCGTACTCCGCCTCCATGAGTACCACGCGGGTCGGGTTCTTCTCCTTCGGAACCTTGAGGCCTCTCAACGGATTCGAGTCGAGAAAGAGCCTTCCGTCCTCATCTCTGGACCTCGCAGCCCAGTTCAGCACTGCGAGCAGGAACCGCAGGTCGTATTCGATCGTTCGATCAGACACGGGCCTGCGACTCGGACCGATCTTGCCCGCCCGCCGCGCTTGGATGAACCTATCCCAGTCTCTCCGGGAGAGCGTGGCGGGCTTCCGCCCCTTACCGAAGAATCCGACGAACATCTTTGTCGCGACCCTGTCGTACCGTTGGGAGCGCTCGCTCTTGGCGGGCGTCACTTCCTCACCGTAGATGTCAAAGAGCCTGTCCAGGGTGAGCGGCTCGGGCCCGGCGTCTTTCTCGCCGTTGGGCTCCGGCCCCTCGAAGCCTGCGGCGGCCTCGTCGGCCTGCCGCTTGGCGCGCGACCAGTCGCGGTGCTTGAGCGACCGGGTGAGCCTGCGCCCGTTCTCCCGCCACTCGACCTGGAGGATGCCGGTCTTCGGGTCGGGGAACACCCTCACCCGGTTCCGGCCCCATTCTCCGGCGCTGTAGGAGCGCCGGCTTCGTTTCGTGCGTGCCATCATTCCATTCCTTTCTGGATGATGGACTGCACGATCTGCACGTTTGAACGCTCGCGCGCGCGAGGTTCTGCCGCAAGTGGCGCTTCGGCGGGAGCCTTTCTGGGCAGGTGCCTTCGGGCGATCCTGGGCGCGTTGGGCCGCCCGGCGTTGGGGATCTTGCCGTTGCGCACCAGACGTCCGAGATGGTCCCGCGAGTAACCGCTCTCACGCGCCGCCTCGACGAGCGACAGGGTCGTCTCGTCGCGCTCGACGAGGGTGGCTTCGAGATCGTCGGCGCATCGTTCGATCGCGGTGGCGGGGGTCTCGCCGCCGTAGCGGCGGAGCGACTTGGCCTTCTTGCGCCAGTCGGCGGGCAGGGCCTCGACGGTCGGCGGGTCCTTCATGCGGCGCTTCATTCCCAGTCTCCTTCGGCGTCCCTGCGGAGCGCGTCGGCGAGGTCGTGGTCTCCTTCTCCCCGCCGGACGGACCGTTCGGCGAGATCGACGCGGCGGCCCAGGTCTGCGAGCCCGGAGGCGCGGCCGATGGCGTAGATGGCCGCCGCGACGGTCAAGAGTGCGGACGCCGCGTGCAGGCCGACCGGGCCGCCGTGGCGTGCGAGGATGAGCGGCCAGTGGGGGCTCAGGTATTCGAGGCGGGCTCCGCCGAGGAGCAGGACGGAACCGGCAAGCGCGGCGGTGAGTCCGGCGCTGATCTTCCAGGGTTGCATGGGCGAGTTCTCCGTTGCAGTCAGAGTTCGACTGAGGCGGGATCGCGGTCGGCGGGACCCTTGAGCCAGGAGCCGCCGTCGCGCCCGCCCAGCCCCAGCTTTTGGAGCATCCCCGCGGCGGCCGGTCCGCTGGCGTGCATGGCGAACCCGGCGGCGGCTTTCGCCTTGACGGTCTCCTGGCTGTAGTTGTCGGACGCGACCTCGATGTTGACGCGGCCGGTCCGCCCCTCGGCGTCCTCGTACTCGATCTGCGCGTCGGGGTAGAGCACCTGGTCCCGGCCATCGAGGGGCAGGTCGAGTTCTTGGGCCGTTCGGTGCCGCTCGGCGTCGGCGGCCCGCTTACCGTGCCTCTTCCGCTCCGACTCGCTCGCCCGGGCGACGGCGGCCTTGAGTTCGGCGTCGAGCCGGACGCGGCGCACCCTGGCGTCGCGCCTGCGGAGCCGCTCCCGTTCCCTGGCGCAGGCGCGGTAGACGGCGGTGTCGTGGCTGGCCTGCGCGTCCCGGATGCGTGGAATTTCGATCCGCTGCCCCCGGTCCATCCCCCGCTCGGCCGCGTGTTCCCGGGCCTTGGTGATGCCCAGGGGAGTGAGGGTCAGGATTTTGAACGGGTTGCCGTTCGGGCCGGTGGCGGTGGTCTCGGCGACGAGTCCGTCGTCGATCCAGCCGTTGACGGCCCGCCGCGTGGTGTAGGGGTGGCCGTCGAAGCGGACCTCGGCGAGGTCGCGGTAGGAGACGGCCCCGTGGACGCCGATGTCGGTGAGCCCGCGCGCGCAGCGTTCGCGGAAGGAGATGGTGGATCCGCGCTCCCGGTCCGCGGCGTATTCTCGGCGGTGGCCTTTCCGCATGCCTTGGCGATTGCGGCTGGGTGGCGCGGCGGGGCGCGGGTCCGGTTCGACCGTGCGGTCGAACATTCCTCTCCCTCTCATCGGTCCTTCAGCGGCTCGGCCCGGCGCTGCGTCCGGGCGCTGGGACCTGTGGCACGGGGACGACGATCCTCTGCGGTCCCTGCGCGGGCGTTCGCACCGCCGCCACGGCGACGGGGTCACGCGCGGCCACGCGCTCGCGGTGCCGCTCCAGCACGAAGTCGGAGATCTTCTGCGCGTCCGCGGCGGCGCGCCGGATCTCGCGCGGGTCCTCCTCAAGCGCCTGGATCCAGCCCTCGACGTAGGCCGCGCCCCGGCTCGGGTCGTGGCCGACGCCGACGCGCTCGCCGGTCATCATGGCGCTGATCTCGGCCCGGAGCTCCTCTCTCGCGTACTGGGCCGATCCGAACCCGCCGTCGATCCCCTGGATGAGGGTCTCGCGGTTCATCCGGTCCTCGTGGCCGGTGCTGTGGCCCAGCTCGTGGAGCGCGGTCTGGTAGTAGTGGTTGGCGGAGGGGAACTGCCCGCGCTTGGGCAGCACGATCTCGTCGCGCTTCATGTGGTAGTAGGCGCGGTCGCCCGCGACGTGGCGGACGGGCACTCCAGCGTCGTCCATGACCCGCTCGGCCTCCTGGTGGGTCTTCCAGAGCGGTTCGGGCGTCGGGTTGGCGCGCTCGGGCAGCCCGTTGGCCTGTTCGGCGTTGAACACGGTGTACTGCCGGACGTAGGGCGTCTTGAGCTTCTCGTAGCGGTAGAGCTTCTTGCCCTCGGCGTTCCTCCTGGGCCGCCCGCGCTCGTCGGTCACGGCGATGCGCTTCTTGTCCTGAAAGGAGAGGATGCGCGTGCCGCGCTCGCCCTTCCTGACCTGTCCGCCCCGGTTCTGGATCTGGCGGTAGGTGCCCCAGCGCACGTCGCCGTAGCCGTTCTCCTGCTGCATGGCGGCAAGGTGGAGGCTGTTGCCGCCCCGGTAGGAGCGGTCGGTGTCCACGTTCCTGGGCATGACGCGCTCGCCCGGCTGCCACGGCTTCTGCCAGGGCGCGGTGCCTCGCCGGATCTGCTCGATGATCGCGTCGGCGAACTTGCGGTGATATTCGTCGTGCTTCATTCGTCCACCTCCTCGCCGCCGGCGCCGTGCGGGTCGTCCCAGGCGGCCGCGATCTCCTCCTCGGTCCCGACCTCCTCGGGGAAGAGGCCGTACTCCTCGGCCAGTTCGGCCTCGACTTCGAGCGTCTCGCCGCCGTCGTGGGCGAGTTCGCGGTCGAAGTCCTCGAACGTCTCGATGGGGATGGTTCCTCCGTTCCAGCTCATGCCTTCACCTCCTTCGGTGTGTGGGTCTGTTCTTCTTCGCGGGCCGCTTCGGTCCCGCCCCAGACGGGCTTCGTGATCCAGCGGCCGGCGGCCGCGTCGTAGTCGCAGACCTCGAGCGCGTCTTCGACGAACCGCCGGCCCTCTCGGCGGGTCACGTGCAGGACGAGCGAGATCCCGTCGACGACGCCCCGGCAGGTGACCTCCCAGGGCAGCGCGTCTCCGGCCTGCATGGCGCAGCTCGCGAGCCGCGAGAGCGCGGATCGCGCGTTGTTGGCGTGGATGGTCGTGAGCGATCCGCCGTGTCCGGTGTTGAGCGCCTGCAGCAGGTCGGCGGCCTCGCCGCCTCTGACCTCGCCGACGACGATGTGGTCGGGCCGGTGGCGGAGCGCGTGGCGCACCAGGTCCCGGATCTCGACGGGCGTATCCGACAGCGTGGCCCCTGCCTCGAACCGGAGGCAGTTCGCCCGGTCGATCCTGAGTTCGAGCGTGTCCTCGATGGCGACGATCCGCTCGTCTTCCGGCAGCAGTTCGATCAGCGCGTTCAGGAGCGTGGTCTTGCCCGAGCCCGTGCCGCCGGAGACCAGGATGTTCCGGCGGGCCGCAAGCGTGCTCCGAGCGGCTTCGAGGATGTCCTCGGGCAGCGAGCCCAGGCGCACCAGGTCGTCCGCCGAGAACGCGCGGCCGCCGAAGCGGCGTATGGTGATGGCGACCTCCGGACTCGCGGGCGGGGTGCAGATGGCGACCCGCGAGCCGTCCTCCAGCCGGGCGTCCAGGATCGGCCGCGCGGCGGGATCGAGCCCGAGCGGCCGGGCGATGTGGATGGCCGCGCGGTGGAGCCAGGCGGACGTGAGGTCCGGTGCTGGGTGGGGTTCCAGTTTCCCAGCCCGCTCGACCCAGACGTTCGCGGGTCCGTTGATCATGATCTCGGAGACCTCCGGGTCCCGGAGCAGCTTCTCGAGGCCCGGAAGGAACGGAGTGAGGTGACCGCCGCCGCTGGCGCGCTTCATATCCGGCCCTCCTCGCGCTGCCGCCAGTAGCCCATCTCCCTCGGCAGGTAGTGGGGCTTGAGGTAGACGCGCCGAGCCGGGAGCGACTTGACCCCGTCGTAGGGGAGACAGATCGCCTGGTAGTTGGCGAGCAGCCCGAACTGGCGCGGGTCGAACACCGGCTCTCTCTGTTGCCGGAACGACTTGGTCGCACCGATCTGGCCGTCGCCGCCTCCGGCGCGGCCGGACAGGAGCGAGAACTCGGGCTTGTTCGTGGTCTCGGTGAACGTGTAGGAGGCCTGCGTCTTCTTGACGGAGCCGCACATGTCGGACGCGATCTTGGCCGACGCGTCGTCGGACAGCGACAGGAAGATTCGCGTGCGGAGCGTCTGGACGAGCGTGCGCCACGCCTCTCCCGAGGGGAGCACGGAGCGGAGCGAGGAGATCGACTGCGTGGCGACGATCGGGATGCAGCGGCACTGCCGCGTGAGCGCGAACGCCTTCTCGTCGCCGGAAGGGTCGTCCTGTCCGACCGTGGCAAACGCCTGATATTCATCGCAGATGAACACGGCGGGCCGCATGTAGCGGTCGGGCCGTCGGGCGGCCTCCGCCGGCCTTCGGAGCAGCGCCTGCATCCACGCGTTCTTGAGAAACACGCCGATGGCGCGTGCGAGCGCCGGGTTCGCGCCGGCGGGCATGTTGAGCGCGAGCACCTTGCCGCCCTCGATCAACTCGGCGAGCGGCGGCAGCCTCCGGCGGAGCCCCGGCATGGCCGGGACGTCCGTGACCTCCTCCTCCTCCTCGGTGCGCGAAGCCGGATCGTCATCCGGCGGGGGCGGACAGAACACGCCGGCGACCTCGGGCTGATCGAACAGCGAGAGAAAGACGCTGATGCCCTCGACGATCGAGGTGCGGAGCTTGGCGTCGAGCGCCATCCAGTCCTTCCGATACCACCGCTCGACGGCGTCCACCTGCTCGGCGTACTCGCGTCCCGCGCCGCTCCCCACCGGCTCGGTGGCGTGCTCGACCTTCAGTTCCTCGAGCTTTGCGCCGCGTTCCGCGTCGAGGCGGCACGCCACGGTTTCGGCGCCCGGCGCCATGTCCCAGCCCCAACCCTCGAGCGCCTTCTTGTGGGCGTGGAGGTCCTTGGCGGCGATGACGGCCCGCATGGGGCACCGCCCAAGAGCCTCCGCCTTCGCCTCCCCGATCTTGCTGGCGAACAGCTTCGCGTCCACCGTGCAGCGGTACACGTCCCGGAGCGTGACCCAGCCCCCCGGCAGGAGCCGGTGCAGCTCGACGATCCAGCGGACGAGGTTGGTGTACGCCTGTTGCCAGAAGGGTTCGCGCGACTTGCCGAAGAGCTGGTTGATGAGCGACGCCACGCCGTAGGCCATCGAGTAGGAGTCGAGCAGCGGATCGTCGAGCGGGTTCCACTGGATCGACCCGCCGAGCCCGATTTCGAGGTAGTCGTCCTCACGGCCCGCCTCGCTGAGGATGCGCCGGACCTGGTGGCAGAAATCCCCTTTGACTTCGAGAACGAGCGCGCCCGCCCGGCGGTCGGCATCGCCGGCCTGCCAGCGGAGCAGTTGCCGGGCGAACGGGTACATGCAGGCGGTCGTCTTGCCCGTGCCGACGGCCCCGACGACGAGCAAGCCCGTGTAGAGTCCCTTCTCGGGTACGACGAGCCAGGAGGGCCGGTCGCTCTCGGCGGGCACGGTCGGGTGGTGCAACTCGCCGACGACGAGCGACGGCGCGTCGTCCTTCGAAGAAGTGGGCCAGGCCGGAAGCCTGCCCCGGTTCCGGCGGCGGGTGAGCGGCTGAAGCCAGACCCGCGAGACGGAGAGCATGACGCTGCCGGCCAGGAACACGGCCACGCCGGGCGCGAGGTAATACCATGCGCGGATCGCCGTATGGATGCCCGGATCGTTGTAGGCGATCAGGTCCAGATACGGGTTGCCGCCGATGGGCGGGAACGGCACGAGGATCGCGCGCACGGCCGCGACCGTCAGGGCGGCCCCGATGAGGACGAGCGTCCACGGCCTCATCGGCCGGATACCCTTCCCGGAGGGATCGCTGGCACGCTGGCGACCCCGGGAGGGCGGGGGCGGGTGGTGCGCAAGCACACCCGGCCCCGAACCCGTACCGAGCCCTCGGCGAGGGGGGTCGCTAGCGTCACGGCCTGTGACGCCCGCGCGGCACGGGCCGGACAGGCCGTCCCGGCGCAAGACGTTGCCGCGCCGCCGGGTGCGCGTCGGCCGGGGTGCGCACCGCGGAGGCGCCGAAGTGCGCATCGCACCCCCATGTCGTTTGCGCGTTCAGGTACGGCCGCAAGTCGAGGGACGCTCATCGGTAGCGGGCCCCCTGGAGCCGCACCGTCTGCCAGACGATGCCGCGGTCGATCGAGCCGCGCCCGCCCTGCCGCCGCGCCTGGCTTTCGAGCGCTATGCTCCGCTTCAGCGCGGCCTGGAGACCGCCGAACTCCTCGAGGATGTGGACCGCGCCCTGGAGGATCGCCCGTTCGATCCGGGCAAGCTCCTCCCGGATCTCCGGGTCGGGTTTGCGATGGCCGCTGGGCTCGGCCCACCCACGCGTCACGCGCCGCGCACGCTCGAGTTCGCGCGTGGTGCGGGCGACGGTCACGATCTCCGACGACAGGCCCCGGCTGCGGATCGCGCGCCAAAGTCGGGCGTGCGCCTTGCCCCAGGAGCGGAGCGCGGTCGCGGTGTCGTGGCCGGGCTCGGCGTAGACGAACAGGGCGCGGGCCGAGTCGAGCGCGACGGGCAGCTTCAGCGGAAAGTGGCGCCGGGTCGTGCCGGCGGCTCCGCGGTACACCTTGACGGGCAGCAGGTCGCGCTCGATGCCGAGCGCCTCGAACGCGGACACCTTCTCCTGCTCGGTCGGGAGCCACGGCAGGTCTGAGTGCTCGATCACGTAGTCGAGCGAGAGCAGACGCCGCAGCAGCACTTCGGGTGATGCCGTGCGGCGGTGGCGGATGTGCTCCGCGCCGAGCGCGCGGTAGAGACCCCGCGCGTAGATCCGGCACACCCGCCCGATCCCCCGGATGCCGGGCACGGTCTCCTCGGCCGCCAGCCCCTGACGGATCAGCGCGAGTACGAGCCGGCGCGCCCGCTCGTGGTGCGTGTCCAGGAACCGCGTCGCCTGCGCCCGGGTGAACACGCCGCTGTGCAGGCACACGAGTGCGATCCACTCGGCCTTGCGGCCGGTCCAGCCGAAGCGTCTGAGCGCCTTCTCGCGCCCCTTGAGATGCGCGATCACGGCGAATCTCCCGTCACGAGCGCGCGGTCGGCCCGCATGTAGGTGACGAGGAGCCCCATCGGGTTGTGGACGACCAGCTCGGGCGGGACCGAGTCGAGGAACTCGAAGCGCAGCGTGAGCGTCCAGCGTTCGCGCCGCAGCTCCTGTTCGCCGCGCAACTGCACGAGATCGAAGTCGGCCGTCGCGCCGTGCGGCGGCTCGGGCGCGGGATGGATGCGCAGCACGACCTGCTCGACTTCGAGTTCGGTCTCTGCCGTCCCCGCCGCGACGCTCGCGACCTCCGCCCCATCCCTCTGGAACGCCGCGTTCGCGAGATCGGTCGACAGGAACCGGAGGCTGCGTGTCCAGTTCTCCTGCGCCGTCGCACGGCGCCTCGAGTGGAAGTCGTGGACGAACCGGTTCAGGAAGTATTTCGTTGTCGGATCGAGCGGATCGGCCTGCGCGGTCGCTACCTCGTAGGCCAGCGCCTCGGCGCGGCCGACCTCATCCACGCGCACCACAATAGGCTTGGGCGGCTCGGCGCCCGCGATCCTGAGCAGCACCAGAGCGCCGAGAACAACGCTTGCCGAGAGGAAGATCAGGATCCGTCGCAGCTTCCGGTTCGCCTCGACCGCCTCGCCCCAGATCTCGGCGTACTCGCGGCCAGCGTCACGGTCTAGTTTCATCATTGGATCTCCTTCCGTTCAGACGGGGGGCTTGATGGGGGCGGCGGCCTTGCTGGCGCCCTGCATGACGAGGGCGACGAACCCGGACCCGGCGGAGCCGGAGCCGGAGACGAGCATCGAGGCGAGTTCGCCGACCTTGAGGCCGGCCATGAGGCCGCAGACGACGAGCGGCATGAGGACGACGGCCCAGAGCCAGAGCTCGAACGGGTCCGCCGTGCCGGTGCCCATCAGCGCATCGGCGTAGGTCGTGATGTAGCCCATGCCGACGCCCATGAAGACCCTGAGCACGGCCCCGGCGACGACGCCGTAGAGCGTGTAGACCATCATGGTCCGGAACCATCCCCAGAACAGGAACGAGAGCGGCTCGAACAAGAGGAACGCGATGAACACGGGTCCCAAGAGGATCGCGATGGCGATGGCGACCTGCGCCCAGATCACCTGCGCGTAGGTGACGCAGAAGAGCGCGAGCAGGCAGAACACGAGCGAGGCGCCCATCGCGAGCGTGACCAGCGAGGAGAAGATCACCGTGGTGCCGGCGGTCACGATCGAGAGCAGGTTGCCCGTCGACCATGCCGCGCTCAGGTGCGCCGAGTACGCCTGCACGAGCGCGGTCATCTCGGTGTAGCCTGCCGACACCACGTCGGAGAGGAACAAGTTCTGGAACCAGATCCCGCCTCCGGCGACCATGGCCGGGAAGGTGAGCCCCACGCCGGGGATCGGGACGATGTAGTAGTGGAGCAGCGTGCGGGGGATGGCGATCCCGATCACGAGCTTGACGATGTCCCAGGGCTGGAACGTGCCGCTGAACGCGATCTTGAGTCCCGTCCAGGCGACCATGACGGCCGCGAGCCCGCCCCAGAGCTGAAGTCCCAGCGTATGCACATCGGGCGCGGCTCCGCCGACGACGGTGTCGAGCACCACGTCGAGGAAGCTCTTGAAGTCCTGAAGCTGGCCGGGCGGGATCTGCGCCGGGACGTTCGGGTCGATCGACTGCGGAGGCAGTTGCATGGCCGTCGCGCCCCTACCGGTAGAACGAGGGGACCCGGAACAGTAGCCCGTCCCGGAGTGCGGATCGGTTCAGCAAGGCGGCATCCCGCATCGTCTCGGCGAACGTGTTCGCCCGAGCGTGGTCGTCGTGCCAACGGCCAAGCCACTCAAGGCGGGCGAGTTCGGCTTGCCTCGCCCGGCTTGCCTCGGCGGCGGCCTGGTGCGCGAGCACCTGTCCGGCGGCCGCGTTGATCCGGCCCTGGCTCAGAGCGGCGGCGACCCGGGCCTGCTGCAGGGCCGTGTTCGAGAGGTTCCTGTTCGAGGTCAGGTCCGCGAACGAGCCCTGCGCGCTCTCGATGGTCCCGGCGAGCGCGGCCGCCGCGTCCAGCGCTGCGTAGTCGAGGACCCGCTGCCGGTCGGCGGCCTCGCGGGCACGGCGGTAGTCCTCGAGCGCGCGCGTCGCGGCCTGCGGCGGGAGGTTCCGGAAGAGCGCCAGTACGTCAGCCTCCGTCACCCGATCGGCCGTGCCGTGCGCGGTGCGCCAGAGGTTGGTGAACGAGCGGCCGTTGCCGAAGCGCCGGACGGCGTCCACCGTGCCGCGGGCCTGTCCCGTGAAATCGGACCGCCAGCCGAGTCCGTCGCGCACGAGTCCGACGGGGTCGGCGGCGAGGTCGGAGAACGGTTGCAGAAGCGCGTCGATTTCGCCGCGCGCGGCGCGCTCCATGTGGTCGAGCTGGTCTTCAAGTTCCGTAAGCTGGCGGGCCATCGAGCGGATCTGGCTGACCTGGTGCGAGATCTGCGTGATCTGGTTCGCGATGATCGTGGCCCGCTGGAACCAGCTGCCGAAGTCGAACTGCGCGCTCGCGGGCCGGGCGCCCGAGAGGAGAAGCAGCGGAACGAATAGGGCGGGGGTGACGATGCGGCGGCGCATGGGGGAGTCCTTTCGTGTCATCGGGGTGTGGTGCGGGTGGGGGTTGGAACCAGGACATCGGAGGTGAACCAGACGCGGAGCCGGTGGCCCGCGCGGATCGTGATCTCCGGCAGCCGGTTCAGATACCGGTCCAGCATCGAGGCGGCGCTGCCGCCGAGCCCCTGGCCGACGCCCGCCCGGAGTCCGTAGGGCGAGGCCCCGGCAAGCGTGAGCCCGCTCAGCGCGCCGACCGCACCGGCGGCGGCGAACGTCGAGAGGTAGCGCCGGTTGACCTGGTCCCGGAGCGCGCTCTCGCCCGCCTGGTTCAGCCCGGCGAACTCGAGGTCGATCGAGCTTCCGTCGGGCAGCAGGAGCCGGTGGAACGCCACGGCGAGACGGCTCTGGTCGCGGTTCTGGACGGCGCTCGCGGTACCTACGACGCGGGCGCCGCGCGGGACCAGAACCCGCTGGCGGTCGGCCGAGTACAGCGGCACCGACACCATCGCGAGCACCGGGCCGGGGAACTCGCCGGAGAGTTGGGTGAGCAGCACCGCTTCGAGGAACGAACCCTCGGGGATGCGTTCCCAGCCCGGCGGGTCAAGCGGGCGGACCAAACGGCCGGGCTCGGATGTGCGGGGCGAGGGTGGAGCGGCCTGCGGGAGGGGGCCTTCCGCGTTGGGCGCGTAGTATTCTCCGGTTGCCAGCCCGGCCACCATGTCGGCCTCGAGGGCAGCCAAGGACTGCCCGAGGGACGCGAGCGCGCCGTCGAGTGCCGCATCGGGAGACTCGGGTTCCAGAGAAGACACCGCAGCCGCATCCAAGGCCCGGTTCGGATCCCGGTGCGACTGCGCGACCGGAAGCGACCGGAGCGAGCGCCTTCGCCGCTCGATCTCCTCGAGTCGGAGCGCCTCGCGTAGCTCGAACTCGGCTGGGCCGACGCCGGCCCGGGCATTGCCGGCATCCGCCTCCGCGTCTTGTCCGGCTCTCTCCCGTCCGGCGTCATCGGACTGTTGCCGCTCGCTGTCCGCATCGGCCGCCGCCTGCTGGCTCTGGCGCATCGTCTCGGCATCGAAGCGCCCGTCGAGCGCGCGGCCCGTGCGGTCGTCCACGGGCCGCTGCTCCGTGGGCGCGGCTCCCCCGGCCGTATCGTCGGGACGCGACAGCGACGAGGAGAGGAACAGCCCGGCGACGAGCACGGTGATCAGGGCGATCCCGGCCTTCGTGACGATGCCGCCCGGCAGCGCCCCCTTCGGCTCCTTCACCCACTGCTTCCAGCCGCTCATCTCGAACCCTCCCCGGGCTCGAACCGCCAGCGCAGCCGCTCCTCGCCGATCTGGAGCCACCCGTCGCCCAGCACCCGGCGGGCGATGTAGAGGCCGTCCTCGGTGAGGTCGAACGCGACCAGGCTCGGCTCGCCGTCGGTCAGTTCGTAGAGGGCCGGCGACTCCTGTGCGTGCGACCGGATGTAGGTGAAGAGCCCGTCGTGCCACATCGCCTCGATGAGGAATGGCCGCTCGGACGCGCCCCGGTCCAGCCGGTACTCGAACCGCAGGCGTTCGGGGTAGGAAGCGTGGAACGCTTCGATCTCCGCAGCCGCCTGCTCCTGCGCCTCGGCGATCCCGGCCTCGGCCTCCTCGCGTGCCAAGCCCGCGGCATCGGCGGCCTGGGCCGCCATCTGCCGGTACGCCGCCACTTCGCTCCGGGCCACGAACCCCGGAGTGCCGGACATGCCCGCCGCCTCCGCGCCCGCCTCGACGCGGACGACGAGGTGGGGCGGCTCCTCGCCGTGCTCGGAGACGAGGAACGAGTAGATGCGCCCCGACTCGCAGACGAGCGCGACGTTCGTGGCCGCGTCCTCGGCCAGCGGTTTGAGATATGCCACGTTCGCCGCGCCGGTCAGGTGCCAGTACTCCGAGTCGCCGGCCACGAAGTCGAGGATCCGCTCTTCGGTCGGAAGCACGATTACCGTCGTGTGGCGCACGCGCGCGCGGAGCCGGGGGATCCGCTCATTGCCTTCCTCCGGCACCGGCACGCGCAGGTAGGCGGCATCGGCGCTCGTTTGTTGCGCGCAGACGTCGGCGGGAAACGCCGCCACAAGCAGGGTCAGCAGGACGACGACGATCCCCGGCAGGATCGCGGCGGTGGGTGTCTTCATGGGGTCACGTCCTTTTCTTTCATGGGAGTGGGATCGGATGGGTTCGGCCAGGCGAGCACCTCCAGCCCCCGGACCAGTCCGTGCCTCGCCACGGCTTCGGCGCGCCTCTCGGCGTCCAGCGGCGAGGAGGTGTAGAGCCAGTAGCTCTCCGGATCGACTTCGAGCCGGAGCACCGCCGCCTCGTCCGGGCGGCGGAGATACAGTTCGCGCTTGGGCGTCAGCTCACGGATCCGGGCCACCTCCGACTCGTTCAACCGGAATAGCGCCCCGGCCTCGGCGGGCAACTCGGGGTTGGCGAGGAACAGCTTGGTGGGGATCGATTCCAGGAGCGCCGACGCGCCGGGCGTCCCGGTCACGTCCACGGCGGACTGCGTGGCGAGCACGAGCGCGGCGTTCTTCTTGCGCCACGTCTTGGCCGCCTCGGCCAGGTAGTTCAGCACGGCGGGGTCCTGCATGTACCGCCACGCCTCGTCCACGACCATCAGCTTGAGCCGCGCGGTCTCCGCCGGGTCCTCGATCTCGAGGCGCATGCGCTCCAGCAGGTACGACAGCGCCGCCTCGCACAGATCCGCGTGCTCCGCCGCGCCCGCCAGGTCGATCACCTGCCAGTCCCGGAACTCGATATCGGGCGCGTCCGCCGGGGGGTTATCGAAGAACGCGCCCCACGCGCCGCCCTCCGTCCAGCGGCTCAGCGCGGGCCACATCGCGGAAGGAAGCGAACCGGCCAGCACGCTCAGCGTGCGCCGCTCGGCCCCGAGCGCGTACAAGTCCTCGATCCGCGCACGGATCTCGCTCGTGTCCGCTCCATCGGCCTCGTATCCGCCCAGTCTCAGCAGCCGGAGCACCCAGCCTGTGAGGAACTGGAACGTCCTCGTGGTCGGGGGCAGCGCGAAGGGTTGAAGTCGGAGCGTCGGCTCCGCTTCGCCCGGTGCGAGTTCCAGATAGCGGCCTCCGAGGAGGCGGGTCAGCCAGCGGTACGATCCGCCCAGGTCCAGGATCAGGATGCGCGGATCGTACTTGAGCGCCTCGACCAACAGGAAGTTCAGGGCAAAACTCTTGCCCGAACCCGTCGCGCCCAGGATCAGCGTGTGGCCCACGTCGCCACAGAACAGGTCGTAGCGGTACGCCGTCCGCCACGGCGTCTCGAAGGCCGCCAGCGGCTCGCGGTCCAGATGCCGGCTCGTTCGGTTCCCCTTGGGCGGCCCGAACACGGGCGCGAGGCACGCGGCGAGCCCGGCCGATACGAACACCTTCCGCACCTGTCGGCGCCTCGGCTGGGCCGGGAGCCTGGCGAACCATGCGGGAAGCTGGCCGTAACCCTCGCGGATCACCTTCGCGTCGTGCGCGGCGAACAGGCGGCGCACGTCGCCGTCCAGCCGCTCGATCCCTTCGAGTGCGCCGTGGAGCGCCACGGTGAGCGACGCCTCGCCGTAGGCCACGCCGTCGGCTTCGAGTTCGACCAGAGCGCTCCCAAGCCGGTCCGACTCCGCGACCGCCGCCGAATCGACCATCGCCGCCGCCGTGCCCTGCGCGTCCTGCGCGTGCGCCATCATCGAGTAGCGCCGCGAGAAATAGTGGCGCTGTGCGCTTCGGATCCGGCGACGCGCCGATTCGACCGTCCACGGCCGCCATTCGAGCGAGACGGTCGTCACGGCATCGAGGCAGTAGAGGTCTTGGAGCAGGTTGGCATGCGCCTGCCCAGGCGGAGACAGCAGCGAGTACAGGATCACCGGCTCTCCGTCGAGCCGAAGATGCGAACGCTCCGCCTCAAGCTCCGAGAGCGCGAGCCGCCAGTTCATGCCGCTCCCCGTCGCGCCGTCCCAGAACGTGCCGGGCCTGTTGGTCAAGTCGGAAAGGAGGCAGGACGCCTCGTGCGCACCGAGCAGCTCGATGGGTGTGTGTTCGGCCACGAGCGAGCGGCCCGTGTCGATCATCGCCCGGAACCGGTCCGCCGCAGCCTCGATCTCCGAGGCGAGGTAGGTCGCCCCCGTCTTGCCGCCGCGCTTCCGAGGTCGCTTGAGCCGTGATAGCGGTCCCGACCGGGAACTCCCGCCGACCGGACGGAGGCCCGGGTTGTGCGTCCACACCACGAAGGCGTCGAGCCGCTGGACGCGCCCGGCGAGGAACGCGCTTCGCTTGCGCCCCGACAAGGACGCGATGTCCGAACCGTTGTCCTGAGGACTCTCGGCGCGGCTCGGGCCTGAGCATGTGGAACTGGAGGCGCGTGCCGGGACCGAGGCCCGAGAGCAACCTCTGCCAGAGTCCCAGCACGCGGTCGATCTGCTCCGGCGTGCGACCGTCCACCACGGCGGGCCGGATCCGGCCCGCCGCGATCAGCTCGCCCGAACGGGTCAGGCAGGTGCGGCCGTCTTCGAGCCAACCCCAGTAGGGCAGCTCCTCGGCCAGCGAGCCCGCCGCCTCGTGGGCCCGGAGTTCGTCGGCGACCCTCACCGCGAACTCCCACGGACCACGATGTGCCAAGGCTCGTCCGCCCACTTGCCCGGATCGTACCGGGCCGGGTAGCGCGCCGCCGCCCGAAGCACCGCGAGCATCGCCGGATCCCTCCGGCCCGCCAGCCATCCCGCGCCGTAGCAGACCGCGAAAACCAAGCCGCCCGCCACGAGCGAGGCCGTCGCGTTCCACACCGCGACCGCGAGCGTCGCTCCCATCAGGAACAGCCGCCGCTCGACGCCCAGCACCGTCAGCGGACGATTCAGCGCAGAGTAGCCGGCCCAGCGCGTCAGGCCTCGCATCAGAACAGCCAGCCCAGGAAGTTCACCGCCCCCACGGCCATCCCGATCCCGAAGATGATCCCGGCCAGCGTGCGCTTGCTCCCGCCCTCGCCGAACGCGAACATCAGCCCGCCCACCACGATCGCGATCAGCGACAGGCCGCGCGCGATCGGTCCCGTGAACTGCGTCTGAAGCTCGTTCACCGCGTCCACCCACGGGCTCGTGCCCTGCGCGTGGAGCGCACCCGGCGTCAGCATGAGCAGCATGGCCCACGCAGCTGCCCGCATCATCGTCAGCAACCTTCTCATCGTTTCCCGCCTTTCACTGAAGGGGTTGGTGGGCGACGACCTTCCCGCCGCCCCGGTTCGGTTTTCGGATCCCGCGAACGATCCGAGCCGTGCGTGTTTTCGTAGGCTTCCATGAAGGCCAGAATCCGCTCCACCGTCGCCAGCCTCGGCGAACGTCCCCGGCGCACGTCGCCCACGAACTTCCGGTCGCCGACCGCGCGTTCCCCGAACTCCGTTGGCGACATCCCCGTCCTTTGCAGGAATGCCGTCATGCGCCGCTCGAACTCCTTCGTCAGGTTCTTCATCGCCCGAAAACCAAAACACGGCGTGGGCAACGAGCGCAAGATAGTGGGAAATACCCTATTTCCCACGTCGTTGAGAGACAACGAGTTGCGGAATCGGGTTTCCGCACCCCTCCGCCAGCGGGGCGGAAAACACCCCGATGGCCTTGAACCACTGGGCTATCGTGGAATCAACCGACGCTATCCGACACGGTGCCTCGAAACTCCCGTGAAAGGGAATCGTGTGGGTGTCGGCTCGGGGGCTACCCCTACCTGTGGAAGGCGATCGTATTCGGATCGGTGTATGGATCCGATTGCGTTGGCATCGATAAGTGGGTAATTTCCCACTCATGGGACGAAGAAGGAAAGATGCCGATCAACTGGACCCGGTGCGCCGGAGGCTGCTCAGGCTGTTGGACGAGAGCCGCACGACCATGCGCACGGCCTCGCAGGCAATCCAGCGAAACGACGCCTACCTGCACCAGTTCATCCACCGGGGCACGCCCAAGGTGCTGGCCGAGGACGACCGCGAGGCGCTCGCCGAGCATCTGGGGTGCAGCCCCGACCTGCTCAGGCACGACCGAAGGTTGACGCGCCGGGCGCGTCCGAATCCGGCGCCGCCGAGTCCCTACGCGGCTCCGAGGGGCTACAGCGCGGTGCCGGAGATCAATGTGCGCGCGTCGGCGGGTCCGGGCGCGTGGAACGACGACTTCGAGGAGGAGACCGACACCTGGCTGTTCGCCGATCCGCTCATCCGCCACGAGTTCCGGGCCAGGCCAGAGGATCTGCGGATGATCACCGTGGACGGGGACTCGATGGAGCCGGTGCTCTCAAGCGGCGACCGCATCCTCATCGACGTGAGCCTCAAGGTGCCGGTCCCGCCCGGCATCTTCGTCATCTGGGACGGCATGGGGCTCGTCGCCAAGCGGATCGAGCACCTGCCCCACTCCGAGCCGCCCAAGGTCGTGCTCAAGTCCCTCAACCCCGAGTACGACAGCTACGAGTGTGCTGCCGAAGAGGTCCGCGTCGTCGGACGCGCCGTCTGGGCCTCCAGAAGGCTGTAGGGCGCGACGTTCGGATGGCACCCGACTGCACGATCCCGGAAGCGCGGAACGGACCTCGCACCACGCGGTCGCTCCGTGAAGGACGTGCGTTATATTGACGGATTCGATCCCGTACTTGGAGACGGCAGCCATGAACAGCTTGCCCACGCAGACCGGCGGCATGTCGGCGGTCGGCGATTCGCCCGGCGACGGGGCAACGGCTGGGCTGGCATGAGCGCTGCGCCGGTTGGCCCGCGGCCTCGCGGAGATCCAGAGCCGGCGATTTCCGGCGGCGTGCGGCAACTAAACCGATGAGTCGCCGCGAGCGGCTGGTGCGGACCATCCTCGGCGGCCGCTCCGACGCGGAACATCCGCTTCGATGAACTGCGGGCGCTGATGCGGCATCTTGGATTCAACGAGCGGGTGCGCGGCAGCCAGCACCTCTTCGACAAGGAAGGTGTCGTGGAGATCGTTAACCTTCAGAGCCGGGGCGGCCACGCCAAGCCCTACCAAGTGAGGCAGGTTCGGCGATTGATCCTCAAGTACAAGCTGGGAGCGGAAGACTGATGTACAAATTCGAAATCATTCTCTATTGGAGCAACGAGGACGAGGCTTTCGTCGCGGAGGCTCCCGAGTTGCCCGGGTGCATGGCGTACGGAGACGATCAGGAGAGCGCGTTGGGGAACATCAAGGATGCGATGCAGTTCTGGATCGACCGGGCACGGGAGTTGGGACGGCCCGTCCCGGAGCCCAAGGACGATCGTCTCATGCTTGCCTGACTCGCCTCATGAAACATCCTCCTACTCCTCGGCCTCGTGCGCGACGCGGGTGGACCTCGACGTCGAGGCAACGCAGCACTTTGGGGAGACGGCGGCGGCGCGGAGGAAACGGAGCCGATCGAGGCCGCCAACCGCGATGGTCGAGGCCCAACTCGAATCGGACGCAGCCGCCGAACGGATCACGGAGCACCGCAGAGGCCAAGCGGGAGGCCACGCCGATACAGGCGGGGGCCCTCCTCCGCCTCGGCGACCGGGCTGCCGTGGGCCGGTCGCTCTCCCCATGAGGACGGTACCAACGCTCTGGCGCGATCAAGCGCCTAAGCCCGCTTGGGGCAAGTACCGTGACGAGACCGGCGAGTTCCACCCGCTGGAGCACCATTCCGCCGATGTCGCCGCATGCTTCGAGGCCTTGCTTCGCGATCCGGTACTCCGGGAGCGCTTCACGCAGGCGGCGGGCGCGGAGGGCTTCAGCCGCCTCGCGGAAGCGCGGCTCTGTCTCATCGCCTTTCTTCACGACTTCGGGAAGCTGAACGTGGGGTTTCAGTTCGGCGTGCTGGGCGCTGGCTCGCCGGCACCAGAGAGGGTCAATCACATCAAGGCTGCACTCTGGGCTTGCGAGCGCATGGAAATGCTTCAGGCGCTCGGTCTCTTGGACATGGTCGCTTGGGGTGCCGAAGCACTGGAAGAATACCTCCGCGCAGCACTCGGCCATCATGGGACCCCGGGCCGTCAACCGGTTTCACGGCGAGGTCCCGACAAGATCTGGCGCCCGTTCGGCGACTACGACCCGGGCGCGGCCGCGCAATTGCTGGCTCAACGCGCGCGCGAATGGTTCCCGGAGGCGTTCGAAGCAGGTCCCGAGCTCCCGCGCTCGCCCGCACTGGCCCATCTCTTCGCCGGAGTGCTGACGCTCGCCGACCAGCTCGGGTCGAACGAGGAGTTCTTCCCCTTCTGCTCGTCCCCTGATCCGGATTACTTGCAACGGGCCCGTCAACACGCGCGGCGAGCGGTAGCTGAGTCGGGTTTCCGGCGAGAGGATTGGGCCAGCGAGGCGAGAGCTGCCGACTTTAGCGCGGACGCAGACTATCGGAAGGTCTTCGAGTTCGATTCCCCGCGGCCCTTGCAACGGGCTGTGGCCGATGTACCGGTCGACTGCCCGTTACTGATCCTTGAGAGCGAGACCGGGTCGGGCAAGACGGAAGCAGCGTTGATACGTTTTGCCAAGCTATGGAGGGCTGGAAAGGTCGACGGCCTGTACTTTGCGCTCCCTACCCGAGCTGCTGCAGCTCAACTCCATCGACGAGTCCACTCGGCGTTGGAGCGGTTGTTCCCAAGCCGCGCCCAGCTTTCGACGGTCTTGGCGGTGCCAGGCTATCTGAAGGTTGGAGAAACGCATGGGAAACGCGTCGGTCGGTTCGACGTGGCATGGACAGACGATCCAGGCGAGGCGGTGCTGCGTGCGCGATGGTCGGCAGAGAGCGCACGCAAGTTCCTGACTGCCACCGCGGCCGTGGGGACGGTCGACCAAGTCTTGCTTGCAGGGCTGCTGGCTAAGTGGGCCCATTTTCGAGGTGCTTCACTTGCTCGTAGTCTCCTCGTCGTCGACGAGGTTCACGCGAGCGACATCTATATGAGCGAGGTGCTTCGCGCGTTGCTCCGTGATCATCTTGCCGTGGGTGGCCATGCGCTACTCATGTCCGCCACCCTCGGTTCCAGAGCGCGGGATGCCCTCGTCAAGAATGCCACCGCGCGTCGAGACCCGCCCGGTCTACAGCAAGCCAAGGCTCATCCCTACCCTGCGCTGACGCTGGCTCGACGAGATCAGACCTTCTCCGTCCAGAGCTTCGAGCATACGGGGTACACCAAACGGGTTGGGATGACCGCCGAGCCACTGTTGGGGCAGATTGCGGGTATCGCCTCCCGGGCGCTGGGTGAGGCGGAGAGGGGTGGCAAAGTTCTCGTCATCCTCAACACCGTCGGGCAGGCGCAGGCCGTCTTCGCGGAGGTCTGCGGTCAGGGAGGTCAGCGGCTCTGCCTTCAGGTGGAAGATGGCCCCGCCGTCCATCACAGCCGCTTCGCGGTGGAGGACAGGCGACTGTTGGACGCTGCCGTTGAGAAGACGCTAGGAAAGAAAAGGCCGGTGGGCCGTCAGATCGTGATCGGGACGCAGACCCTGGAGCAATCTTTGGATATCGATGCCGACCTGCTCATCTCCGACCTTTGTCCCGTGGACGTTCTACTTCAACGAATCGGCAGGGTCCAGCGGCACGCCCGGACGGAGAGACCAGCTGGCTTCTCCCGCCCGCGCTGCGTGGTGCTCGTGCCGGCGAAGGGCCTCGATGCGGGTCTCGATGGAGGATTGCTCCGTTACGGTCTGGGCATGTCAAGGCATGGGGGGATCTATCGGGATCTCCGGGTGCTGGAACTGACCCGTCGGTTGATCGACACACGACCCCAATGGCTGATCCCGGGATCGAACCGGGAGCTCGTAGAGGAAGCGACGCACCCGGAACGGCTCGCGGCGATCGAGGACGAGTTGGGCGGCCGCTGGCTGGACAAGGCGAACGAAGCCATCGGTAGAGCTGCGGCGGAACAGCTGACGGCGAGGGCGCACCTGCTGAACCGCGGCAGCCGATTCTCCGACCTAGTATTCCCTCCGCTTGACGAGCGAGTGCGGACTCGCTTGGGCGACGACGGTCCGCGCATTAGTCTCTCGGAGCCCGTCGAGGGACCATTCGGCCGATCGGTCAAGACGTTCAATCTGCCGGCACACTTGTTCGGGAAACCCTCCGACCTCCCGTCCCGCGACGAGATCGAGTCGGCGAAGTTGGAGCGAACCGACGACGGGCTGTTTCTCCATGTAGGGTCGCGAACGTTTCCGTACGATCGCAGGGGGATCAGTCCGGCGACGGAGAAGGCATGAACGTCGGGTCGCGGACAACGGACGTTGAGAACCACCGGAAATCATCATCGAGGAAAGCGTCGATGCACAATCTCCTTGCTGAGCAGTTGATCCGTTTCCGCAGCGTGGACGGCTTGGTAGAGGTCGAGTCGCTGCCCGGCGTTTACGCAGCCATGGTTGCAGATCGCGTTGAGTCGTTCCCCGCATTGCGGCCGCACCAGCGGCACGCGTGGCATGCCTTCCTCGCGCAACTGGCCGTCTTGGCCTTGGTGCGAGCCCAGCGACACGAGCCGCCCCAACTCGAAGGCGAGTGGCGACAACTCCTCCGGGCGCTGACCCCCGCTTTCCGCGACGACGCACCTTGGTGCCTTGTCGTTCAAGACCCGTCTCGGCCGGCGTTCATGCAGTGTCCGGCCACCAGCGGGCTTGCCGAGTATAGGAAATCGGTGGACACGCCCGATGACCTGGATCTTCTCGTGACTTCCAAGAACCATGACTTGAAGTCGTCTGTTGCGGCCGAAGCTGCGGTGGACGATTGGCTATTCTCCTTGGTAAGCCTCCAAACAATGAGCGGGTATCCGGGTCGGGGGAACTACGGAGTTGCTCGCATGAACGGAGGATGGTCCTCGCGGCCCTGCTTGGGGCTTGCCCCGGCCGCTGGTGGTGTCGGTGCACATCTTGTCCATGACATCCGTCAAATGATTGATCAGCGGTCAGCTCTGCTCGAGCTATACGAGCAGTATTTCCTAACCGAGAGCGGCGTAGGACTGACATGGCTCGAGCCTTGGGACGGGAGGCATTCGCTACGGCTCGTGGATCTCGATCCCTACTTCATTGAGATCTGCCGACGAGTCCGAATGGTGAGCCACGGGCGGGGATTCGTAGCCCGCTGTGCTTCGTCAAGGGTCCGTCGAATCGCGGCGGCTGAGGCCAAAGGCGCTGTTGGCGACCACTGGACGCCCGTCAAAGTAGGCGACGAGACGAAGGCTTTCTCGGTTACCGAGGCGGGATTTCGTTACGACCGACTCGCCGAGTTGATTCTCGACCAGAGCGCCTACCTGCCCGTGCCGGCAATGTCCATCGGCTCGTCGGAGGGCGACTCTTGGCGCCTCGTAGCTCGCGGCGTAGCGGGGGGGCAAGGGGGTAAGACCAAGGGCTACCATGAGCGGGCCGACATCATCCTGTCCCCGCGAGTAGCCCGTTCGCTCTTTCTCGGAGGCGAGGACCGTCTGACCTTGGAGGAACTCGCAAGACGCCAACTCGCCGAGGTCAAGGAAGTCATCTCCGCCCTGCGCCGCGGGATCGCCATCGCAGCGAGTGGAGGGAAGGACGCGGGACCCGTCGACAGGACCGATCGGAAGGCGGCGGCACCGTACGCCCTGCGGCTCGACTCGTTCGCCGATGCTCATTTTTTTGAAGCCCTCCAGTCGCGCTTTGGAGTACCCGAGGAGCTACAAGCCGGAGCGCGTCGCCGGTTTGTGCGACGCCTGATCAGACGGGCGGAAGCGCTGCTCGGGGAAGCGATTCGAACGGTTTCTTCTTCGGCGATACATCGCTACAGGGCGGAGGCTCGCGCCAGGAGCGCATTTCACTGGCGCCTGCGCGGATCCGACAGCGTCTTCAGCGATCAACCAGATATCTTTGAGACCGAAAGCGAGGAGGAGCCACATGAGACCTGACGATGTTCCGGCACCGGCGGGGGATCGCAGCGCGGATCTCGGTTTGCTCGTTGTACGGTTGGCCGCTCACATCGTGCGTCTCAAGCCGGGACCGGCGGCGGCGCTTCGCCGAGGGCCCCTCGAAGGCGAAGGGAGCGCAGCGCTCTGGCAGTTGATGGCGACCAACGGAATTGAGGGGCGGGGGGATGATCTGCCCAAGTGGGGCACCATCATGCAAGCTATCGCAATACTCACCCCGAGGGGCGGCGACGACAGGAAGCGGTCCGCCCACGATGGAAGCAAGCCGATGGGCGCGGTGCTTGCCGAGGCTAACATATCGGAGTTGCGGCTTGCGCGACTCCTTGCGTCGCGGGGCGAGATGCGCCGGAAGCTAGCTGTCCGCACCTGTCGACGACTCGCCGCCAGTGAATCAGTCAGATTCGATCTGCGCACCCTCGCGAAGTTCATTTTGTGGGACAACGATGAGAGTCAAGCCCATTGGATCGCCCGTCACTACTATAGGATCCCCGCCAAGGCGAGAGACGCACAACTAGGAGATGCTAGCAAATGACGACTTCCCGTTTCCTTCAGATCCACAGCCTCCACGGCTACTCTTCGGTGCTATTGAATCGCGACGATTCCGGGCTGGCAAAGCGCATCGAATACGGTGGGTGTATGCGTACCCGCATATCGTCGCAGTGTCTCAAGCGGCACTGGCGGGTCGCCGATAGCGTGCATGCGCTCACTGGTATCGACGGTGCCCCCACGGCGACTCGCTCGCGCGAGATCGTCACTCTGGAAGTGGTGCGTCCGCTGCGCGAAGCCGAGCACGATGAGGATGTGGTGACCGTGGTGGACAAGGCCTTTCAAACCGCCGTGTATGGGGACAGGGGCGACCAGCGTAGCAGCCGTCAGCCGCTCCTCCTGGGCTCGCCGGAGGTCGAATTCCTCGCCAAGGAGGCGAGCCGGATCGCGGCATTGCCACCGGCGGAGGCGAAGGCTGCCGCAAAGGCTTGGGCAAAGAACTCCCGGGCTAACATGAAGGCGATGAGAGAAGAGTGTCGCCTGCCCGGCGGACTCGTAGCGGCGCTGTTCGGTCGGATGGTGACGTCTGACGTGGAAGCGAACATCCATGCGGCCGTACACGTTGCCCACGCCTTCACCGTGCACCGCGAAGAGAGCGAGAGCGATTACTTCACGGTCGTTGACGATCTCCGGCGGATCGAGGATGATCCCGGGGCCGACCACATTGGCGAGACGGAACTCACCAGCGGTCTCTTCTACGGGTACGTGGTGGTCGACCGTAAAATCCTGCTGAATAATCTGGCCGGGGACATCGAGATGGCGGGGGAGGTCTGTCGACGCCTGATCCACCTTATTGCCACGGTGACCCCCGGAGCCAAGTTGGGTTCGACCGCACCCTATGGGTACGCCAGTTGGATGATGGCGGAAGCCGGAGACCGTCAGCCGCGCAGCCTCGCTGGGGCCTTCCGGCGTCCATGCAGCGCCACCACTCAAGCCGCCGAGAAGGCGTTGAGCGGGCATCTTGCTCGTCTCGACGAGACCTACGAGACGGGCGAGGTGAGGAGAGCTTTGAGTCTCAACTGTGCGGCGATGCCCAATGCGGAACTGGTTTCACTAAGCGGGCTCGCGGATTGGGCGGCTGACGTCATGGCACGAGGGCAAACGTGATGCGGTGGTTGCATTTGAGGTTCGAAGCTCCCCTCGCTTCGTTTGGAGGGGAGGCGATTGATGCCCGAGGCGTGATTCGCGACTTCCCCGCTCAATCCATGCTCACGGGGCTCTTCGCAAACGCCCTCGGCTGGACCCGGGCCATGAAGACGGAGCACCAGGCGCTTCAGGACCGCATCGTGTTCGCGGCCGCCCACGACGAGAGCCCCGACATTCGGCGTCTTACGGACTACCAAACGGCACAGCTCGGCAAAGCTGACAGGGCTTGGACGACAAGGGGGACTCCGGTGGGACGTGAGAGCGCTGCCAGTACTCTTGCCGGAGCACACCAGCGCTGGCGGGATTACCATTCGGACCTCCGACTCTCCCTCGTCGTGCGTCTTGAGCCCGCTGAATCAACCCCGACGCTTGAACAACTCGCGCAGGCTTTGAAACGGCCCGCCCGCCCGCTGTTTCTTGGTCGAAAGCCATGCCTCCCCTCGACCGCGATGTTCCGTGCTTGGGTGGACGAGGCGGATGCGCACAAGGCACTCAGCGCAGTCCTTCCGGCCGGCAGGGACTACTACGCCATGTGGCCACCCCCGGAGACGACACGGGGAGTGCACGCGACAAGGCTTGTTGCGGATGAACGAAACTGGGCGAGCGGTCTGCACGGCGGAGCTCGCAGAATCTGTACGGGCCGCGTGGATGGACGGGAGCGAGTGCGATGACGCACATGGTGTATCTGCCCTACAGCCACGAGGCGTTGGGTCGGTGGAGCGGCGGCAGGCGCTTGATGAGGCATGGGGTTTTCGATGAAGGATACGCTCTCCACGTTCTCCTGAGCGCCGTCTTCGGAAAGGGCATGCTGCAGCCGTTCCGAACGTTCCGGCCATCGAGAGGAGAAGGAGGCGCTCTATACGCGTATTCGGACCTAGACCAAGAGGCCCTCTGCGCTGTGGCCGAGGCCGCTGCACCGCCAGACGGCTTGGAAGTGGTGGATGTTGCCGAACTCCGAACGAAGCCCATGCCTGACCGTTTCTCGCCCGGCCAACGGTTGGGGTTCGACGTTCGGATTCGCCCGGTGCGGAGACTCGCACGCGACCTGTCTGACTCGCAGTCGGGTAAAGTGATCCGCAAGGGCAGCGAAATCGACGCCTTCAGGCTGGAGTTGTTGCGCCGGTCCCCAGATGGATGGAAGGCGTCCGAGGAAGCTCCGGCCGCCCGCGTTTCCCGTGACCATGTCTATGCGGCTTGGCTGGCGGAACGGCTCGCGGGTGCTGCGGAAGTCGACGCTCGGTCCTTTCGGCTGGCATCTTTCCATCGGCTCCGCGTCATCCGCGGAGATGGGCGGGGTCCCGAAGGGCCGGACTCCGTCGTGCATGGCGACTGTGTCGTCGAGGACCCTGCCTCGTTCGCCGCCATGCTCGCCAAGGGTGTGGGGAGGCACAGGGCATACGGCTACGGCATGTTGATCATCCGTCCGCCGGGCACGCCTCCCCGAAGCCGATAGCGACTCATGCTGATTGGACGTTTGGGGCTGGATACCGCGCGAATACCGCATGCCGACCGGCACGGGTTACTGTGGCTTGCCCGAGGGACACTCACCGTACGAGATGGCACGTTGTCTTTCGAACGGATGGAGAAGGCCTCGTCGGGCGACGCGCTGGAACGGGGACGGTACACCATCCCGTTCCAAGGTGTCTCGATGATCCTTATGGGCCCCGGTTCGACCGTCAGCCACGATGCCCTTCGACTCCTTGCTCGGCACGGTACCGCTCTCGCGGCTGTCGGGACTGACGGAGTTCGAATGTACACCGCCCCGCCGCTGATGTCCGGTCGATCGGGTCTCGCGAGAGTCCAAGCACGCTGCTGGGCGGACGAAGAGGCGCGATTGGACATTGCGCGGCACATGTATTCCTGGCGCCTCGGAGAAGTGTTCGCTCACCGCAGTATCTCCGCCCTGCGGGGCATGGAGGGGGCACGTATGAGGGAGACTTACCGCCTCATCGCGCAGCAGGTAGGGATTGAGTGGCGCGGGCGCCGTTACGATCGACAGCGGCCGGGGGCCGCCGACCTACCGAATCAAGCGCTAAACCACGCCTCAAGCGCGGTGGAGGCCGCTGCGGCCGTCGCTGTGGCTTCCACCGCGACGATCCCTCAACTCGGCTTCATCCATGAGGACGCGAGCCAATCGTTCGTCCTTGATATCGCCGACCTCTTTCGCGACTCGGTCCTGATTCCGGCCGCTTTTCGCGCGGCAAAGCAGGCTTCTCAAGGGGCGTACGCGAACATCGAGAGGCTGGCCAGGGAGGAAACGGGCACTACCCTCGCAAGGACCGGGACGATCTCCAAGATGATCACCCGGATCAAACAACTGTTCCCCGACGATGCGGACTGAGTCAGATGCCGGCGACAGTTGTCGTGACAAGGGATGTTGAAGCTCGGTACCGCGGTTTTCTCGCCTCGGTGATGCTGGAGGTAGCGCCTGGCGTCTATGTGGGTCCGAACGTCTCCAAAGCGGTCCGTGAGCGGATATGGGGCGTGCTGGCCAAGTGGTTCAGCTTGCTCGGACGTGGAGCCATCACGATGGTACATCCCGACGCCTCAGCCCCCGGCAAACTCAGAATTTATCAGTTAGGAGACCCCCCAAAGGAGATCTGGGAGGCGGATGGGGTACTATTGGTCAGACATGGTTCGACCGACGAGTCCGATCCAACCTTGGACGCGGTGAGCGAACCGCGCCACGAATGATACGAGAAACACATATAAATACCTTCAGTCGACCTGGAAGTAAAGAGGTTCCCCCGCACGGGCGGGGATAGACCGACAGGACGCGGGGCGAGCACGAGATGCCTGGGGGTTCCCCCGCACGGGCGGGGATAGACCGCGTTCACGCGAGCTTACAGACCGTGGCATCCAGGTTCCCCCGCACGGGCGGGGATAGACCCGTGGACAACCGGATCGCCGATTGGGCGTGTCAGGTTCCCCCGCACGGGCGGGGATAGACCCCCGGCGTAGCTGACGGCGGTCCCAACCGACACGGTTCCCCCGCACGGGCGGGGATAGACCCTATCGGGGCGAGTTGGCCCGCAGCTACCGGGTGGTTCCCCCGCACGGGCGGGGATAGACCTACAAGGACCGGCGCGGCGTCTCGAAGTCGGCGGGTTCCCCCGCACGGGCGGGGATAGACCCCGCCCAGCTCGACGCAGCGGCAGATTGTCCGGGGTTCCCCCGCACGGGCGGGGATAGACCCTCGCGCCACGGCTGGCCTGCATCGACGAACATGGTTCCCCCGCACGGGCGGGGATAGACCGCCTGCAACCGACCGACCGACCGCTCTGCCGCTGGTTCCCCCGCACGGGCGGGGATAGACCGCAAGCAGGCATCCCACCCGAGGAAATGGGCGGGGTTCCCCCGCACGGGCGGGGATAGACCCTCGATGCCGATGCGCTGGCCAAGGCGCTCCACGGTTCCCCCGCACGGGCGGGGATAGACCCGGAAGTTCGGTGGGACGGGGGCGGCACAGCATGGTTCCCCCGCACGGGCGGGGATAGACCCCCGTTCGACGCAGTGCGCCAGCAACTCCTCCAGGTTCCCCCGCACGGGCGGGGATAGACCGCCGGATACGGGGTTCGAGGCGCGCGCGAAAGCGGTTCCCCCGCACGGGCGGGGATAGACCCGTAACCGCGACAACCCCAAGGGGGCATCATGGGGTTCCCCCGCACGGGCGGGGATAGACCCGAGTACCGCTGCGGGACCGCGCCAGCCTCCAGGGTTCCCCCGCACGGGCGGGGATAGACCGCCGAAGAAACTCCCACACCAAGTTGCCACGGTGGTTCCCCCGCACGGGCGGGGATAGACCGCTGAACGCCTCGCCGCCGTTGGGCGGGGCCGGGGTTCCCCCGCACGGGCGGGGATAGACCGACCGGGCATGTGATTCCTTGCGAGCCGACCCGGGTTCCCCCGCACGGGCGGGGATAGACCGCGGCCCGCTACTACGGGATCGTCACCGCCGGGGGTTCCCCCGCACGGGCGGGGATAGACCGACTGCACAGAATGCAGGGAGTGCCTGTATTGCGGTTCCCCCGCACGGGCGGGGATAGACCCGAGGGCGCGTGAGCGTACGCATATTCCAAGGTGGTTCCCCCGCACGGGCGGGGATAGACCGCTGGTAGACCCGCGCACCTACAAGAGCATGGTGGTTCCCCCGCACGGGCGGGGATAGACCCCGGACGCAGGTTGACCGGCTGTACTCGAAGGTGGTTCCCCCGCACGGGCGGGGATAGACCGGAATCGACGGAAGAGCGGATCCGGCGCGAGGCGGTTCCCCCGCACGGGCGGGGATAGACCTTGGGAGTCCGCAAAGGCCGAGATCATACGCGCGGTTCCCCCGCACGGGCGGGGATAGACCGTCCAAGCTCATCGGGATCGAGGTCGGAGCGACGGTTCCCCCGCACGGGCGGGGATAGACCGAGGTAGCCGGCGGCGAAGGCGAGGATGGGCGTGGTTCCCCCGCACGGGCGGGGATAGACCCATCGGGACCGGAGTTCCCCGGCACGAGATCCGGGTTCCCCCGCACGGGCGGGGATAGACCCGCTGGAAGGAACACTACCGGCGAGACCACGGCGGTTCCCCCGCACGGGCGGGGATAGACCTCCTACCGAACGACTCGGCGCATCCGGTCCCTGGGTTCCCCCGCACGGGCGGGGATAGACCCGCGCCATCCGCCTGCATGAAGACGCTCGCCGTGGTTCCCCCGCACGGGCGGGGATAGACCCCCGGCAGGACCACGGACGCGCGTTCCGTGCCGGGTTCCCCCGCACGGGCGGGGATAGACCCCCGATAAGCGCGCTTTGGCTCGCGGCGCTCCGGGTTCCCCCGCACGGGCGGGGATAGACCCCCCCCCAGCTGGAGCACCAATTTACCGCTAGCGGGTTCCCCCGCACGGGCGGGGATAGACCGTCGGTGCGTGACGAGCGGAGCAAGGCGTGGCAGGTTCCCCCGCACGGGCGGGGATAGACCGCGGGCGGCCGGGACGTGGGAGGATGCGGACAAGGTTCCCCCGCACGGGCGGGGATAGACCTCGGGCATAGCTCGATCAAGCCCCTCACGGGTTGGTTCCCCCGCACGGGCGGGGATAGACCCGGTCCTCAGGCGGTCGGCTCGGCAGAGTCGTAGGTTCCCCCGCACGGGCGGGGATAGACCGTGGGGAATCAAGGTCCAAGGGCAAGCGGGTGAGGTTCCCCCGCACGGGCGGGGATAGACCCTACACGCAGATCAGCCGGAAGCTGGTCGTGATGGTTCCCCCGCACGGGCGGGGATAGACCCTCCCCAACGTGCCACACCTGGAGCGTATCGCCGGTTCCCCCGCACGGGCGGGGATAGACCCGTAGTACCGCCTACACCGCCGACGCTCTGTCCGGTTCCCCCGCACGGGCGGGGATAGACCTCACCACCCGTGCAGGCCCAGCGCCCGACGATTGGTTCCCCCGCACGGGCGGGGATAGACCCAGCGTATTCCAATCGGCCACTACTTGGGGCAGGGTTCCCCCGCACGGGCGGGGATAGACCGATGATCGGCGTACACAAGAGGGCGTCATGCGGCGGCCGCCGTCGCCGTTCAATGGACGGGTTTGGTCTGCTTTGAAGTTGCCCCGCTTTCACGGACACCCTTCCATTGGGTCAACCAAGGAGGTGTGTCGTGGCGGCAAGAGCGGGGTGGTATCCGCGGGAGTACCGGGTGTCAGGTGATTACCGTGTCGGTAGCGGGTGAAAAAGTGACAGGTATGGCGGCCGAAAAAGTGACACATCGGTCGTTCCCGTAAGGCCGGGTGGAGCAGCCGCTCCGTCCGGGAACGCAGAACTTGGCGTCTTCCACTTCGAGAGGGAGGCGCCGGTGATCGGATGGGAGCGACGCGTGCTTTTGCGACACTACCTGGACGAAGGACTGACGGTGACGGAGATCTCCCGCGAACTGGGGATCAGCCGTCAGACGATCTATCGCTGGATCAACGAGGGGGAGCTGGACCGGGACCTCGAGGAGGTCCGCTACGGTCCGCGGCCCCCGGTGCCCACGAAGCTGGATCCGTACAAGGCGATCGTGCGGGAGCGGCTTGAGGAGTATCCGGAACTGACGGCGGTCCGGCTGCTGGCGGAGATCCGTGCAGCGGGATACCCCGGCGGCTACACGCAGCTCAGGGAGTACGTCCGGAAGGTCCGGCCCCGTGCTCCGGCCGACCCTCTCGTGCGGTTCGAGACGGACCCGGGAGTGCAGGGCCAGGTGGACTTCGCCCACTTCCGCTTCCCGTGGGGCCGCCGCTACCTGCTTCTGGTCGTGCTCGGCTACTCGCGGCTGTTGTGGCTCCGGTTCTACCCGCGGCAGGACATGTCGACGCTGCTCAAGGGTCTGGAGGCGGCCTTCGGCTTCTTCGGAGGCGTGCCGCGGGAGCTCCTGTTCGACCAGATGAAGAGCGTGATCATCCGGGATCTGAGGGGCGAGGGCGGCCGCGTGACCGAGAACGCCGAGTTCCTCCGCTTCGCCGCACACTGGGGCTTCCGGCCCAGGGCCTGCCGGCCCTACCGGGCGAAGACGAAGGGGAAGGTCGAGCGCCCCATCGGCTACGTTCGCAAGAGCTTCACCTACGGTCGCAGCTTCGCCGGCGACGCGGACCTGAACGCGCAGGCCGAGTGGTGGCTCGGGAGCGTGGCCAACGTCCGGATCCACGGCACCACGCGAGAGCGGCCCGCCGAACGGTTCGAACGCGACGAGCGCCAAGTGCTCAGGCCGCTCGCCCACCGGCCCTACCACTCGCTCGCGCTGCCCGCCGAACGGGAGCCCGAGAAGGTTCGCCGGCTCGCCTCGGTGCCCCGGGTCACCATCGAACGGCGTCCCCTGGCCGAGTACGACCGCCTCGCCGCGGGGGTCTCGTGACGCCCGCCAAGCGGCCAAGCCGCCGCGACCGGATCCGTGCCCAGCTCGCCGACCTCAAGCTCCCCGGCGCGCTCGAGGCCCTCGACCCCATCCTCTCCAGCGTCGACGGAGGCCGCTTCACCGCCGCCGAGGCGATCGAGAAGCTCCTCGCCGCCCAGATCGACCTGCGCAACAACCGCAGGCTCCAGGCCGCCATGCGCGCCTCCCGGCTCCCAGCCGTGAAGACCCTGGCCGACTTCGACTTCAGCTTCCAGCCCTCGATCAAGCGCGAGCAGATCGACTCCCTGCACGAACTCTCCTTCCTCGACCGCAAGGAGAACGTCGTCTTCCTCGGGCCCCCGGGCGTCGGGAAGACCCATCTGGCCATCTCGCTCGCCGTCGCCACCGCCGAGCGCGGACGGCGCATCTACTACGGCGCCCTGGCCGACCTCATCACCTCTCTCGAGGAGGCACAGGCCGCAGGCCGACTCCAGCAACGGCTCAAGGTCCTCACCCACCCGGCCCTGTTGATCGTCGACGAGATCGGATACGTCCCCATCTCGCGCACCGGAGCCACGCTCTTCTTCCAACTCGTCAACCGGCGCTACGAGACCGGCTCCACCATCCTCACCTCCAACCAGAGCTTCGAGGAGTGGGGCCGCATCTTCGGCGACGAGGTCATGGCCACCGCACTGATCGACCGGCTGCTCCACCACTGCCACATCGTCAACATCCGCGGTAACAGCTACCGCATGAGGCAGCACGCCGATGTCTTCAACACCCTCCGCAACAACCCCTCGACCACGGAGGCCGAGACGTCACCTTGAGGCTCGTCCCCTCCGGCCGGGTGTCACATTTTCACCCGCCGCATGTGTCACATTTTCGCCCGCCGTTGACATTACCGTACTTGTACCGACTGTATATCTCCACAAGTCTCGGCTGCACGGCTGCCTATCCGCCTACTGTTCTCTCGATCTGCCAAGGATGCGGCAGTTATTTCGATGTTTCGATTTGTGTGAGCCGGAGTCCCATAGGCGTGGGGGTTGTAACGATTGATAGGTGTCTGGTTAACAGAAATCTCTAAGGATCCATCAAATATGACTGCAGATATTGTCAATACTGAGAACCCTGTCACCATTTCACCCCTCACCGCAGCGCTGGGAGTGCTGGCCGTCAGCTCGTAGCCGGATCCGAACAGCACTCTCGCCACGCACTCGATGCTGTCTGGTCGCGCCGCGTAGGACCACTTGGTCGCACCACACCCAGCTATTGCTACTAGCGAGACAATCGCGGTCGCCGCCAGTGCTTTTGCTCGCTTCATTTCACCCACTACCGACCTCCGGGCTTAAGGCGTAGATAGGAAGCGCCAGAGTCCACGCATGAAGTCGTGAGCGAGCAGGTGGCAACAAGAGCCACCCCTAGGTCGTCGTGCGTTCTCCGGGTTCGGGATCCGCTGGCTGAAGAGGAACTGCAAGTCCTGCTAGCTCGCGGCGGCGAGGGGACCGGGGGACTGCTTCCGGCGTGGACGCGGCCCGATGTCCCTTCGCAACCTCATCCCACTCGTCACACAGGTAAGGTTATCGTGTACACCCGCGCCGCGCCACCTCCGCCACCAGCTTCGCGGGGCTGTCGTCGGGTGGAGTTACCCCGCTTTCACGGACACCTTTCCATTGGGCCAACCAAGGCGGTGTGTCGTGGCGGCAAGAGCGGGGCGGTACCCGCCGGAGTACCGGGAGCGGCTTGTCGAGCTTGCGCAGGCGGGTTGTAGCCCGGGTTTGCTGGCTCGGGAGTTCGAGCCCTCGGAGCAGACGATCCGGAACTGGGTCCGGCGGGCGGACGTGGACGAGGGGTTCCGTAGCGACGGGCTGACGACGGAGGCGCGCAACGAACTGCGGCGCCTGGAGCGTGAGAACAAGCGGCTCAGGATGGAGCGGGACATCCTAAAAAAAGCCGCGGCCTGACCACCGCTGCGCGGCGGTGCCCCGCGCAGGAGAGCGGATCGATCCCCGGCGGGGGTACGCGTTCATGAAGGCGCACCGGGCCGAGTTTCCGCTTCGGGCCATGTGCCGGGTGCTGGGTCTCTCCCCCAGCGGCTACTACGACTGGCTCAAGCGTCCTGCCTCGGACCGCGCGCGGCGGGACGCGCAACTCGAGGCGCGGATCGGGGCGATCTGGACCGGGAGCGGCGAGACGTACGGCCGTCCGCGGATCCACGCGACGCTCAGGGCCGAGGGCGAGCGGGTGGGCCAGAAGCGCGTGGGGCGGCTGATGAGGGGCTTGGGGATCGAGGGCGCGACCAGGCGGCGCTTCAAGACGGCGACGACGAAGAGGGACACCGAGGCCCGGCCCGCGCCGGACCTGGTGAGGCGGGACTTCTCGGCCTCCGGGCCCGACGAGCTGTGGGTGGCCGACATCACGTATGTGCCCACTTGGGCGGGCTGGCTGTACCTGGCCGTTGTGCTCGACGTCTGGAGCCGTCGCGTCGTCGGCTGGGCCATGGCGACGCACATGCGGACCGAACTCGTCGAGGCCGCGCTGGCGATGGCCCTCGCGCGCCGTCGTCCCCGGGGGCGCATCGTCCATCACTCCGACAGGGGCTCGCAGACACTTCTCTCGCCTTCGGGGAGCGCTGCCGCGAGTCGGGCATCGCGCAGTCCATGGGCTCGGCGGGCGACGCGTACGACAACGCCATGTGCGAGAGCTTCTTCGCGACGCTGGAGTGCGAGCTGATCTGGCGGCGCTCGTTCCGTACTGCGTCCGAGGCCCGGCGAGAGGTGTTCGGCTTCATCGAGGGGTTCTACAACACGCGCAGGCTTCACTCGGCCCTCGGCTACGAGTCGCCGGTCAGCTACGAGAGGAACCGTGCGGCCTGAGGCGCACCGCAGGCGCGCACCCGGAGCCTCTCTCCCGCGTCTGAGAAAGACTGACGGGAACAGCTCCGGAGGTGATCAACCACAGAAGTCAACCGTCCGTGAAAGCGGGACAGCTCCACGAGTAACGGGCGGCTGTTGGCGGGGGCAGTATCAAAGGCCATCGTCGAGGGGAGCGGAAACGCTGCACCCAGTCGTGCCAGTGTGAGTGAGCGACCCGGAGTCATGAGGTGTGGGTGGTCGGGGAGCCAATGGCTCTAACATATAGGTCCTTATGCGCCAAGATCCGGGTCACTAACCTCTCTCGTAGGTCTTCCATGTTTTTCCACATGATGTGGTTGTACTGGCGGGTGTCAAAGTGGGGCTCGGTGCCGTCGCGGCAGCAAAAAATGACCTCAAGCCCCAGGCCGTGAGCGAATCCGGCCTCATAGTAGACGCTTCCGCGCGCGCCGTCACTTCCGTGGCTGAAGTCGGCCACCAGAAACCGAGACCGCCGAATCTCCGCGATGACCTTGTTATCGATCTGACCTGAGAAGTGCTCCATGTCCACACGGTACGGTCTGTAGCCCGCTTCTTCGATGGCCGGTCTGATCGCTCGGTCGTAGACCTCCTCCATGGATTCGTCAAACCACATGGCCACAAACGCTTGCCGCGAATTGACCGATTCGGTCGCGAGTTCGGCGAGATGCCGGTACCCGTCCACCGTGACTCGGCAGACGTGGCTATTGGGCTTCAACCGACTGAGCCAGGCCCGCGAAACGAGGTACGCCTCCAAATAGGACAGTTCCGACGCATTGATGCTCTCGGAATGCGCGAGCGCCTCAAGGCCGTCGTCCTGCGTCGACTGGGATGGAAGTATGTAGTCGTGGCCGAGATGGTCGATCCGACCCGCTATGAATCCGAGAAGCCGTTCTGCGCGAGTCCACACCGGCAGGTCTTCGCCGTCCTTGGCCCATTGGAGGCGCTTGTCGTCGACCCGAGGCATTTCGTTCCCGCCGTTCCTCTGGTCAACGAGGAAGGTCGTCAAGCGGGCCTTCCATCTGTCGTCGCAGCTGTCGATCAGCGAGCCGGCGACCGTCCCCGAAATCCAGTATTTCCCGCCGGCTCGCGGAGAATCGACTATCCAATTGTCCCCCATGGGAGGATCGAACGCCGCTGCGGTCCCCCAGATCGGACAGCCATCTTGACATGGCATCACGGTGCCTCTCGTGTGACGCTACTGTTCTGCTGGTCACATCGGCCACCTTCCCGCTCGGCCGGGTGATCATGGGACGTTCCAGTGCCTCCCGAAAGAACGCCACCGGGGCTGCCAGCATTCGAACAGTCCGACCGGCGGACCTCCCCCATCTCGACGAGGCCGCGAATCTCATATCTGGCCTTGATCCATTTCATGACCTGGAAGCTGCCGGGCGGAGCCAGTGCCGGCAATCCCGGTCAACGTCTACAGTGGTGCAGGGGCCGGTCGATCAGCGCGGTGGCCGTGACGCCGAACTCTATCGCGCGAGCCGAACTTGAGTGTACCCTCTATTCATCATTCATCGTCAGGCGACCCAGCACGGGGCGTGCGTACCGCTCGCACCCGCACGACGGGGGGGTCACGTCGCCTCGACGCTTGCGGGCCCGGATTTGTGCGACGGGTCCAACCCACGTTAGCATTCGGGTCCGAAAGCCAAGGAGATGAGCGGATGGACGATGTGATGCTGGAACGCCTAATCGACCGCCTTAACCGCTTCCAAGCTGACGTCTTCGACCGTTTCGACACGATGGACGACCGCTTCAACCGGCTGGAGGCGAAGCTCGATGCCAACACCGACGGGATAAGGGCCCTTGCCGAGGCCGTTGAACTTGTAGCCGCCAAACTCTCCGATCAGATCGCGGTCACGACGGCAACCAGAAGCCCGTGAGATTTCTCACGAATCCACCGATGCAACGCCATGCCTCCGGGCGGCTTACGGTCTGCCTACGCTTTCGATTGACGCGAACAAACCAGCTTCCAGCCACAGGAGCAATCGCCCGCGATCCGTAGCTGCCGCCCCTTGATTAACAAGACGTCTGTACACCCGCCAGAATTGCCGCGTGGCGCGATGCAGGTGGTGCGTGTCGATTTGGATGGGTGGTGGCGGAGGTGCTGACGCGGTTGTTTCCCCGCCGCACGAGACGGCGAAGGCAACCGCCGCCGCGAGGGGTTCGGATTCGAGTCACTCGGCGTCCTCCGGCCCTTCGCTTTCCCCACGGCCCCGCCGAGAGACTCCCGACTTACGCGGTCTCGCCCTTCACAGCTGAACCGGCGAATCTTTCGGCCGAGAGATCGGTTTCATCTCATCCGGCAGCAGATCCAACGGGTAGGGAATTCCCGCTAAACGATCCGGTATTCCGGCTGTAGCGCGACGATCGCGTCGGGTGTCATCCAACGACAAGAAGCGCAGATCGTGCAGTCCCAGTTGACTTGAACGATTTCTTGTCGTGCATCACAAACGCCGATCGACGATTTGCAAGCAGGAGGTCGTCGGTTCGAATCCGATCGGCTCCATTCCCCGCCGTCGAAATCCGCAACAACTCTCCCCGCTGGTCGGATCGCAGGTTCTCCCTCACGTTCGGTGTGGCGCCAGTGTTGCAAACGTGCTAGCATATGTACTGCAATCATGTAGTTGTAAGTGTTGCAATCGTGTCAATGTGAGAAACCTGTCGCCGTCGGATTACCATGCGCCGACTCGAGTAGGGAGGATCACACGGTGGGCCGTCCCCTGGATATCCCTTCTCGATACGTGGTTCGTGAACGTCCGCCGGAGACGACGGGCGAACTCGGGCCGCGCGAGTATTGGCCCAGAGTGGCGGACCGTGAGCTCCGGCAGCGTCTCACCCGATCCGGCGCAGTCCTGATCGAGGGCCCCCGGGCCTGTGGCAAGACGGCCACGGCGAGGCAGGTAGTGGCCAGCCGCGTGATGCTGGATGCCGACGCTTCCGCCCGTCGAGCCGCCGCCGTCGACCCCGGCTTCCTGCTTCGGGGAGAAGCGCCACGTCTCATCGATGAATGGCAGGTCGTCCCTGAAGTCTGGAACCACGTCCGTCACGCCGTCGATGACCGTGCGGGCCGGGGTCACTTCATCCTTACCGGGTCGGCGGTGCCGCCCGACGACATCACCCGCCATACCGGCGCGGGACGGATCGGCCGCCTGCGTCTCCGTCCGATGTCCCTCCTCGAGTTGAAGCGCTCGACCGGCGCAGTTGCCCTGTCGAAGCTCCTGGCGGGAAACCCGATCTCCCCCTCCGCAGCTGAGTTGACCGTGGCCGATCTTGCGGCACTAGTTTGCGCGGGGGGCTGGCCGGGCCACCTGGGCTCGGCGCCCGGTGAGTCGCCGCTCTCCCTCGAGGATGCGATGGCCGAGAATCGCGACTACGTCGGGGAAGTTTGCCGGGTCGACGTCCGTCGCGTGGATGGGCGCGACAAGGACCCGGCCAGAGTGGGGCGTTTTCTTCAATCGCTGGCGCGGAACGTCTCTACCAATGCGAGCGTGGCGACTCTCGTCCGGGACTCGGGCGGCTCCGATCCTCCCCTCGTCAACCATACGGCCGGATCCTACATGAACGCGCTCACGCGCCTGATGGTGGTGGAGGATCAGCCCCCTTGGGCGCCGCACTTGCGGTCGCGGTCGCGGCTAAGAGTCACGCCCAAACGTCACTTCGTCGATCCCTCGCTAGCCGTCGCGGCCCTGAGTGCGACCCCCGAACACCTGCTCCACGACTTCGAGTGGTTCGGCTTCCTGTTCGAGTCCATGGTCGTGCGGGACCTGCGCGTATACGCCCAGGCGGCCGAGGCCCGCGTCTTTCACTACCGCGACAACACGGGATTGGAAGTGGATGCGGTGGTAGACGCCGGACCGGGACGGTGGGCCGCGTTCGAAATCAAGCTCGGCACGGGCCGCATTGACGATGGCGCGCGGACCCTCCTCAAGTTCGCCGACCGCGTAGATACGGAACGGTGCGGCGAGCCCGCGACGCTTGGGGTGATTGTCGGCAGTGGGTACGCGTACACCCGTCCGGATGGCGTGGGCGTGATCCCCGTGGGGGCTCTCGGACCGTAGAAGAGCGAAGACGGCTCAACGGGCCTCGATGAAGAGGTCGGCGATCTCGTAGATCACGTCTCCGAAGACGAGTGCGCCGCCCTGCGGATACCCGATGTCGGCGATGTTCGCGGCGACGGCGATGGCCACCCCGTCATCCGGGTAGATCATGAGCAGCGCGTTGACGCCAGCAGTCCCTGGGGAGTCAGTTCACGTCACGCGGGAGTCGCTTCACGATCACCGTCTGGACATCGAACCCGTCCCGTTCGATGAACGCGGCCAGGCCCTCGGGTCCGAAGGCATCCGGGATTCGCGTCGCCCCGGTGCGAAAGCTCCCCAGGTAGCTGCCGTCGGCCGTGAGGATGTCGATGGGGCCGTCTTCGTGAGGCTCCTCGCCGCGGCGCTGGACCCAGATCCGGCCTCCCCAGCTGGTGCCGAGCCCGCGCACCACCGGTACCTCCTCAAGAAACTCGATGGTCTCGGCCCGTTCGACCCAGCGGTTGCTCCCGCCACCCCCGACCGCGCGCACTCCACCAGGGGTCCGGGTGACGGAACCTCCTCCCGCCTCGGCGATTCTCCGGTCCCTTTCCGCTCTCTCAATGCGTTCGGTAACAGCTTCGGGGAAGAACGGTCGCGTGAGAATGTGGGAAACTCCGTCTTCTGCGCTTGCGATCTTGATTGCGTAGGCAGTGGAATCGGAGAATGCGACCTTCCCGCCGGGAAGCGGGCCCACCCAAAGGCCCGGCTCAAAGGCGCGACGCTCGTCCGCCTCTCCGCGTGGTGGACGCCATCCCTCCGCGATCGTCTCCCGAAGCACGTCGTCCCCGGTGAGAATCAGCCGTGCGATCGGACGCGTGAGCGGACGGGGAGTCCGCTCCGGTCCCCCCAAATACGACGCGCCGGCGAGTTGCGTACCCACGACGACAGACTCGCCGCCGCTCTCGGGCCACATCCAGAAGAACGATACGCGGGCTGGATCGCCATCCGGGCGAACCTGGCGTTCAAATCCTCCGTCCGGGTCAAATACCAGATACGCGCGCTGCCTGGAATCACCGACAACGATCCGACCGTCACGCATGACGGCCATCGTCGTTGCGCCTCCAAATTCGCCCGGTCCTTCGCCAAGTCGGCCGACCACTTGGAGGAGCCCCCCACCGGGTGTCACAACGATGACGCGACCGGCCAGAGCATCGAGAACGTAGAGATTCCCGGCCCCATCGAACGCTACCGTACGGACTCTCCCGAACTCCTGCCACGGCTCTCCATCGGCAGCCCCGACCCGGTAGACCTCCTGGAAGTCGGCCTCGAGCCAGCAGTCCTCGCCCGGGAGTTCGATGATCTCCTGAGCGCCCGCCCGGCCCGGTGCCGACAGCAATCCGATCGCAGCGACGCAGGCGCCAAGCCCCCCTGCTCTGAACTGATCTTTCACAAGCCTCACCGCCTCCGCAGACATCAGTTGACCGTGTGCGGGAGTCGCTTCACGATCACCGTCTGGACATCGAGTTCGTCCCGCTCAATGAAAGCTGCCAGCCCTTCGGGTCCGAAGGCGTCTGGAAGCTGCGTTGCTCCGGTGCGGTAGCTGCCGAGGTAGCGGCCGACCTCGCGCTTCCAGCCCGGCATGGCCGCGAGGTACGCCTGCACGGGCGCGTCCCCGTCACCCTTCGGAATCTGGGGATTGCCGCCGGAGAGAAGTCTCGCGACCAGACCGCTATTCCTCCGTCCGCGCGAACCTCAGGTTCCTGACTCGTCCCGCGTCGACTATCATCGCCTCGTAACGGTCGTCGACGAGTTCGGAGAAGCGGAGCGTCGGCCCGTCCTCGGTCGTGAGCTGCCAGTCCGACTCGGCCACGAGCGCGACCGGGTCCCACCGACCGAGATGCAGCGTTAGCCCGGCCGCGCCTTCCGCCACGATCCGATAGGTCGCGTCCAACTCGGGGCTGTAGAAGGATCCGGCGTAGCGCGTGCGATTCGGAATGTCATGGTCGGATGGAGCCTCCGCAGCATCCTCGCCCCCCGCGATCTCCTCCGTCGTCTGCTCCTCCTCCGCCTCGCCCTCCGCGACCTCCTCGGGCGGGTCCATCGCGTCTTCCAGATAGATCTCGGCCGTGCTCCTGATGAGGGCCGCGGGATCGATCCGTGATCGGTTGCACAGGGCCACGAACGAGTATCCGGTGTCGGGATAGCGAGTCATAGCCGTCCGGTAACCGACCCACGAGCCGCTGTGCCCGACCGTGGCCAGCCCCCGGTCCTCGCCGTGGGAGAGGCCGAAGGCGTAGGGAATCGTGTCGCCGGAGGTGAGCACGGTCCGCTCGTGCATGAGCGCCACCCACTCGAGCCCGCCGACCGTGCCCTCGGTCAGGTTGCGGTCCCACGTGGTCCACTCCTCCACCGACGTGTAGATGCCGCCGTCTCCGACCACGTCGAGCGTCGTCATGTTGATCCGGAAGCCGTCATCGGTCGGCGAATAGCCGGTCGCGCGGTTGGGGACGACCTCGTTGTGGTCGTCGTGGAAGTGCGTGTGCGGCATCCCCAGAGGGTCGAAGAACTCGGCCTTGGCGAACTTCCGCAGGCTCTGTCCCGTGACCCTGGCCACGATCTCGCCGAGCAGGACGTAGCCGGAGTTGCTGTACAGGTACTGGGAGCCCGGAGGAAAGTTGAGTTCGCGCTGCCGGTTGATCGCGTCGAGGATGTCCTCATTGGTGATGAAGTCCTCGCTCCGGTTCCCCGCCAGGTAGAAGAGCCCGAGGTAGTCACGCACGCCGGAGGTGTGGTGGACGAGGTGCCTGACCGTGGGAGGGTCGGTGTAGTCGGGGAATTCGGGGATGTAGCGCTGGACGGGCGCGTCCAGATCGACCTCTCCCCGGAGGGCGAGCAGCGCGATCGCGCCGGCCGTGAACTGCTTGGAGACCGATGCGATGCGGTAGATGGTCCCGGGGCCGTTCGGGATGCCGTACTCGAGGTTGGCGGAGCCGTAGCCGACGGCGTGGACCAGACGGCCGTCCCGGATCACACCCACGGAGCAGCCGGGGCCGTCGGCGCCGGCGTAGTCGGCGAAGACGGCGTCGACCCGGGCGGCCATCCCGCCGTCGCTATCGGGGGCGCACCCCGCGAGCGCGCGGCCCAGGGCTGCCGCGACCAGGAGCGCGGCGACCGCGGCCGGGCCGATCCGCCGAAGGTCGTCGCTCCGCGGGCGTGTGCTCATGACGGCGTCCTCGGCGCGAGGCTGAACGGTTCACGCGCGAACACGCGGCGGACCATGGGCTCGAAGAACTCCAGCGGTAGGGAATCGTAGTCGGGATCGAACGAGCACTGGTCCCAGCGGTGACAGAAGTCCACGGCGTCCTGATACCAGGCGTGGTCGCGGTACTTGTCGCGTGCGTTGGGGTCGCCGCCCACGTGGTGGGCATAGTAGACGCGCTGGAAGAGGCCGTGGTGCCGGACGACCCAGTGCGTGCGCTCGGTCACGAAGGGGCGCAGCAGGAGCGCGGCCAACTCCCCGTGGCTGTGCGGGGCGAGGAGGTCATCAATGTCGTGCAGGAGCGCCGCCACCACCATCTCCTCGTCCGCGCCGTCGCGGTGGGCGCGGGTCGCGCTCTGAAGGGAGTGCTCCAGCCGGTCGACCTTGTAGCCGCCCATGGAGCCGGACAACTCGCGGAGGTGCGCCAGCACGCGGTCGGCGGTCCCCGCGGCGAACTCCTCCTCAAGGCCCGCAAGCATCTCGTAGTCCTCGCGGGTGCCGTCCGCCATGCGGGTGAAGCTCACCACGGGATCGCTCGGCTCTCTGCTGGTCGTCGCCGTACGGGGCATGCCGGTCACACTCCCGGTGAGGGCTCTTCGGGGGGCTCTTCGCCGGGCAGCGTCGGCAGCGGCGCAGGGCATTGTCAAGGGCGCTCGATACCCGGTAGCGTTCGCTACCAGCCGGTCACAACGGAGGGAGGGGATCGACCATGCATCACTCGATCAGCAGCCTCGCGCGGAATGCGGACGCCCTGACGGCAGTCTGGAGCGGTGGCGAACGGACCGATCTTCCCTACCTCTGGCTGCGCGACAACTGCGGCTGCGGCGAGTGCTGCGTCGAGCAGACGACGGAGAAGCGGTTCCACATCTTCCACGTCCCGAGCGACCTGAGACCGTCGACGTCGAGGGTGCCGGCTCCGAGGACGAGGCGATCTCCATCGCCTGGCCGGACGGACACCGCACCCGCTACCGGTCGAGCCAGATCCACGCCCTCCTGAGCCCGCCCCGTCCCGGCTTGCAGTACTGGGACGGCCGTTTCCAGCCACGGAGGTTCGACTATCAGCGGTTCCTGGCGAGCGACCGCGCGGCGGCGGAACTGATCGAGGAGTTTCTCCGCACCGGGGTCTGCGTGCTCGTCGACGCTCCCACCGAACCGGATTCGCTGGAGCATCTCGCGCCCCGTCTGGGCCCGGTCCGCGAGGTGTTGTTCGAGCGCATCCACAACGTCAAGCTCGATCCGAAGGGATACAACATCGCGCACACGGCCCTGGCCGTCGGAGTGCACAACGACTTCACCAGCTACACGTGGCCCCCGAGCGTGCAGGCGCTCCACATGCTGGTGAACGAGTGCGAGGGTGGCGCGTCGACCGTCGTGGACGGCTTCGGCGTGCTCGAGGCGCTACGGAGCGAGCACCCCGACAAGTTCGACGTGCTGTGCGCGGTGCCGGTGCCGTTCCGCATCTTCAGCGACGAATACGAGTGCTATGCGGCCAACCCCATGGTCGACCTGGACAGCGACGGCGAGATCAGCATGATTCGCTTCAACACCGCTCAGATGCAGGCCATTCCCCTGTCGGAGCCCCGGCTGGGCGAGTTCTACGGCGCCTACCACGAACTGTCGCGTCGCGTCAACGATCCCGCCGCCCAGGCCCAACTCCGCCTGGAGGGCGGGATGATCCTCCTGTGCGCCGGACACCGGGTCCTGCATGGCCGCACCGAGATGGTCTCGTCCGGAGCGCGCCACCTGCAGGACGCCTACTTCGAGCACGACAACGTCCGCACCCACCTGAGGCTGCTGCGCCGCACCAGCCGGATCTGAGCGCCGGGATCAGGCCGATTCGGCGTCAAGCCAATTCGGGGTCAGGAAAATTCAGCGCGGACTTCGCTCAGCGGGACAGCTTCGATGTCCCGACCGAGCGAGAACCTCTCCAGACCCGGGTAGACGACGAGCTTGCGGGCAGGCCGCAGGTCCTCACAGGCGCTGTGGAAACCACGCGATATCCTGGGTGCGGTACTTCGCTTGATTTCCACCGCCCAGATCTCACCCGCACCAGCCTCGATGACGAGATCGACCTCCGCTCCGCCCACGGTCCGGTAGTAGCCGAGCGAGGCGTGCGCCGGAAGGGCGCTCGCGATGTTCTCGATAACCAGCCCTTCCCAGCTGCTTCCGGCCACGGGATGTCCCAGGAGAGAGTCCAGCGATTCGATTCCGAGAAGAGCGTGACAGACTCCGCTGTCCCGCAGGTACGTCTTGGGAGCCTTCACGAGTCGCCGGCCCAGATTCCCCCGCCATGAGACCAGCCGCCTCACCAGCAACAGGTCGACCATCAGGTCCAGATAACGGGCGACGGTCACGCCGCTGAGGCTCAGAGACTTGGCCAGACCCGCGGCATTGAACGTCTGTCCCTGGTTGTGGGCGAGCATCGTCCAGAAGCGCCGGAGCGTCTCACTCGGGATCCGCGGGCCCAGGGCCGGAATATCGCGTTCGAGATAGGTCTGAATGAAATCGAGCCGCCACTCGAAGCTGTCCGCGTCGTCTCCCGCCTCCAGGCTTTCCGGGAATCCGCCGCGAGACCACAGATCGTCAAGGCGCTCCGCGCCAACCTCCCCCACATTCAGCGATGTCATTTCGCAGTACGCCACACGTCCGGCAAGGGTCTCGCCGGACTGCCGGAGCAGGTCAATGGAGGCCGAACCGAGGAAGAGAAAGTGACCCGTGCGGCGGCCGTCCCGGCGGCGCCGGTCGATGACGCCGCGGAGCGGCTCGAAGAGACCCGGTACCCGCTGAATCTCGTCGAAGACGACCAGCCGCTCAGCGTTCCGGCGGCAGTACGCGTCGACATCGGCCAGCTTGGCCCGATCCGAGGGTCGCTCCAGGTCGAGGTAGGCGGCGCCCCGCTCACGTGCGATATCGAGGGCCAGGGTTGTCTTGCCCACCTGCCGCGGCCCGGTTAGCACAACAGCCGGGGCCCGCGCCAGCAGGCGCTCTACCCGCAACTTGCTCTCGCGTGGGATTATTCGCATCATAACCATGCAAATCTAATACGCCATGTAAGATTTGTCAGGTTGTTGAGGCTCCGCTACAGAAGGAGGATCGAGGCCCCTTGGAGGAGATGAGCCAAGCTCTGGTCTCGGCGCGCTGGGACGCGGAGTACCGCGAGGGGAGATACGCCGGAGAGCCCCCCCTGCCTTTCGTAGATAGAATCCTCGCCACGATACATGCCAGTTCGATGGCCGAGCGCAGGGGGCTCTACATCGGGTGCGGAAACGGTCGGAACTATCTTCCGCTCGTACGATCGGGACTTCATCTCTACGGACTGGATCTGTCTGCCGAAGCGCTTCGCCAGTTAGCTGCCCGGGAGCCTGCACTGGCCAAGCGCCTGATCTGCACGGACTTCCGGACGTTCGTCAGCCGATGCCGCTTCAGCTACGTCATCGCGATTCAGGTGTTTCAGCACGGCGTTGCCGCCGATGTCGCCGGGTACTTCGCGGGCGTCGGGTCCCTCCTGTCTCCCGGTGGCCTCTTCTTCCTCCGGGTCAACGCCGCATCGACTCAGGTACGTCGACCCCATACGGTCATTGAGCGGAATGATTCCGGCGGGTTCACGATCCGCTATGAGTCAGGTCCCAAGCAGGGTCTTCCTGTCCATTTTCTTACGCGCGACGAACTGCACACGCTGACACGCAATGACTTTGCTGTCGTAGCGGAACCCCGCGAGGGCGTGGCCGTGCGCACGCCACCCGAGACAGGTCACTGGGTGCAGTGGGAAGCGATATGGAAGCGCCTTGACGGCAAATCCGCATGGAGAGGACGGCGAAATGGGCCCTGAACTCTCTCACGATCCGGGAGATGCGCCCGACAACCCCTTTCGGAGGCTGCGTAGCCGAACGCTGATTCCGTGGGTGATCGTCGGCGGCATGGGCCTCGGCCTGGTCCTTGCCTTCGCGGGCCCGTCGTCGGCGATGGATCCCCTGGACTCCCCGGTCAGGGCTCTCATCTCCGGCCTCGCCCTCTATGGCCTCCCTTGGGCGTGGATCGTGTGGGCTTGCCGCAAGGCCGATGTCGATCCGGGCCGGCTCATCGGACGTGTCCCGGCGGGACATAACTGGCTTCCCGCGGCGGGACTCCTCGCGACCACAGTCATGTTCTCGTTCGGTTGGTCGTTTGTGGCCGGCTACGGCCTGTCGCAGCTCGCGCCGGAGTTCGTTGGGTCGCTGCTGACGCCGGAGGACGCGGTCGGGGATTCGATCGCCGTCAGCGTCGTGTGGCCGATCCTCCTGATCACGATCATCCCGGTGACGGAAGAGGTTCTCTTCAGGGGGGTCCTCCTCAACCGCTGGGGAGTGAAGTGGGGAATGGGGACCGGCATCGTCGCGACCGCGGTGATATTCGGGCTCCTGAACCGGTTCGACGCAGTAGAAGCAACGGTCTTGGGCGTTGTCGCCGCGCTGCTGTATCTGCAGTCTCGTACGCTGATTGTCCCGATCGCCTTCCACGCCGCCCACAACCTGGTTTCCAGGGTGGTGGGAGACGCTCTCGCGTGGGAAGAGGGGTTGGCTCCCGCCGCCAAGTTCGAGGAGATCGAGGCGATGGCGCTCCCGGGTGTGGCCATGCTGGCCGTGGCACTCCCCGTGCTCGTCTGGTATATCCGACGCAACTGGCCCTCGCGCGACGCCGGGATCCCCTACATGAGGGAGTAAACTGCCCGTCCCTCCACGACCTGCCTGCTGAGCCTCGGCGCCATTCCTGCCGCTGCGTCGTTGCCATTTCCGCCGTTAGATTGATGCCGAACCTGCCGCTGGACCGACCGAAGGAGGGCCCATGACGACCCCGAGCGATACCACACGCCGCGACTTCCTGATGAGTCTGGCGGGTGCCGGTGCGGTGCTGGCTGCCCCGCGCGCCGTGTTCGGGAACACGCTGTCGGCCCAGGAGACGCTTCCCACGCGCCCGATCCCGGGGACCGAAGAGACGCTCCCCATCGTCGGCTTCGGCTCCTCGAAGCCAGTGCTCGAGATCCCGACCGAAGGGACCGAGCCCGTGGCGGGCGTGATCCGCATGCTCCTCGAGTACGGAGGCCGGGTCGTCGACACCTCGCCGCGCACGCCGGACATCGACGCCGAGTTCGGCCAGGTCCTCGTGGCGCCGGAGTTCAGCGGCCGCCTCTTCGTCGCGACGAAGATCAACACGGACGGGGAAGCGTCGGGCATCGCACAGATGCGTCAGAACCAGGAACTCGTCGCCGGCAGCCGTACCCTGGATCTCCTTCAGGTCGAAAGCATGCGCGACCTGGACGTGCACTGGCCCAACGTGCGCCGCTGGAAGGACTCGGGAGAGGCGCGCTACATCGGCGTCACCACCTCCAGCATTGCCCAGCACGAGGCGTTCGAGGCGTTCATGAGGACGCAGCCGCTCGACTTCGTGCAGATGAACTACTCGGTGATGGAGCCGAACGCGGAAGACCGTCTCCTGCCCCTCGCCCAGGACCTGGGGCTGGGCGTCCTCACCAACCGTCCGTTCATGAACGGCACCTACTTCGGGCGCGTGAGCGGACGCGACCTGCCCGAATGGGCATCCGAGTTCGACTGCGCGAGCTGGGCCCAGTTCTCACTCAAGTACATCCTCGCCCACCCCTCGGTGACGTGCGCCCTCACCGAGACCACGAACCCGGAGCACATGGCAGAGAACATCGAGTCCGCTTTCGGCCGCCTCCCGGACGAAGCCACGAAGCGGCGCATGCGGGAGCTGGTTCAGGACTTCTGACGGTGGAGAGCGTGCCCACACGCCGTCGGTTGCCGGGCGGCGTGTGGAAGCGCCCCTCCGGTTATCGGTGGTATAGCAGCTCCAACCCATGCGCACAGTCAGCTGCAATTCGCAGCGTCGGCCCTACGACGACTGCGAGGTCGGAACAGCCGCCGGAATCGTAGATGAGCGTCAGACTGTCCCCTGACTGCGTCCACGTACCCGCGAAGTCCTTCGTCATCCCCATTCCCGTGGCCACATTCCGGGCGCTCATGTTGCCCGAGAACGTGTTCCCGGACCGGATATCCATGAGCGCGGAAGCAACCATGAACTGAGCGCCTCCAACGGAGACCGCGGCCGGAAGGCCTTCCGCGTTCACGGTCACCAAGTTGTATGACCCCACGGCATTCGGCGAGGCGAGCGAAGTCGAGGCTTTGGGCTCCGTAACCGAGGAGCACCCGCCCAGCACCAGCGCCACCAGAACGATTCGTTTCATCGTGACCCCCTCCCATGCCAGACCTGTCTTCCGTCTGATACCCCGTGTCGCCGTGGGGAGTTCGAACGAAAGGAGCCGCTCTTCTCCTCTCAGACGGCGGACGAAGAACGATCGGACCGCAGCCTCAGATCAGGATCTCACCCTCGAAGAGGACGGGTCCTTCGTCGATCCAGACGGTGGGTGCCCAGTTGATGGCGTCGAAGTGGGTCTTTGCGGAAACCGTGCCGCCGAGGTTGGCGGAGGTGCCGATGCCGATGTGGACGGTGCCGTTCACGCCTTCGTCGTTGAGCATCTCGCCGGTGAACTCGGTGCAGGCGGGGTTCAGGCCGAAGGCGAACTGGGCGAGGTTGTAGACCCAGGGGTCGTCCTGCCGGGCCAGTAGCTCGGCCAGGAAGGCGGCTTGGTCGCCGCCCTCGATGTCGGTGACGAAGCCCTTCGAGATGCGGAAGATCACGGGTTCGCGGATCGGTCCCACGCCGTAGTAGGGGATGCTCCCGTCGCAGACGAACACGCCTTCGGCGGTGCCCTGCGCGGGGGCGCAGTTGGCTTCGATGTTGGGGACTGCCGAAAAGCCGGGGCCGTCCAGCAGGCAGGCGTGGCTGTTCCCGGTCACGCCCTGGAGGCTCATGGTGAGATCAGTGCCGGCGGGATTCGTGACCCGCAGGCGCCCGCCAGCGGTGAGCCTTGCCGCAATGGCGTCACATAGCGGCTTTCGCGCGCGGAAGTCCGTGAACAGCCCGCCTTCGCGCATCATCCGCTCGGTGAATGCGGTCATCGAGAGAACTCGGGCTCCGGCGCCTATGGCCTCGCGGACCGCGCGGGTGTGTGCCAGCGCCAGGGTCACGGGCAGAAAGGCGACGTCGGCGGCCGAGAGCGCCGCGGCCACCGCGGCTCCGGGCTCTTCGTTATCGATCGAACGCTTGGGCGGCAGCACGATGCTCGGGACGGCCCCGGCTTCGAGTACGGCTTCCGCAACGGCCCGTGCGATGGCTAGCCGCTCCGGATCGGTGACGACAACCACGTGCTCGGCGGGCTGCACGTCGGCGCACGTCCGCACGAGGATCCCCGCACCCTCTCTCATGGGCGTCTCATCCGAGTCTCATACCAGAATCTGCTTGTCCTGTTGGACGATCCGGCCATCGACGGCGATGGTCGGCTCCCACATCAGCAAATCGTAGTGCGTCGGAGCCACGATCTCGCCGCCGAGAGTGTAGCTGGTTCCGATGCCGATGTGGATCGTGCCCATGACGCCCTCGTCCTCGAGCATCTCTCCGGTGAGGCGGGCGTTCGGGTTCAGGCCGACCCCCAGTTCCGCCACGTTGAAGCAGTGAGGGTCTACGAAAGACTCCAGGTGCTTGCGGAGGAAGTCGGCCTGCGCGCCGCCGGTCATGTCGACGATCGCTCCGTCGCGGATCGCGCAGACGATGGGCTCCTCGAGTATCCCGATGCCCAGATAGGGGACCGAGGCGTCCATGATGAGCGTGCCCTCGGCCGAACCCGTCACGGGCACAACGTTGACCTCGATGTCGGGCACCGGGGCCAGTTCTCCGGGGTCAGGGATGTTCGTCAGGACGTTCGCCACGCGCCCGGCGATCCCGAAGCGGAGATCTGTGCCGCGCGGAGAAGTGAGGCGCACGGACTGACCCTTCGTGAACGCCGCGCCCAGGCGGCGGCAGACATCGGCCTGCGCCTCGAAGTCCGTCTCGAGCAGAGCGGGGCTGGCCATGATCGCGTCGGTATAGGCCGTCATCATGCACACGCGCGCCCCCGCTTCCAGGGCGGTTCGCATCGCCCGGGTGTGCGTGATCGAGACCCGCACGGGGGAGTAGATCACGGCCGCCTCGGCCATCGCACGCGCGACGGGCGGGGGTGGTTCCTGCCCGTCCTGGTCCCGCATCGGGATGATGCAGACGGTCACGGCGGCGCCGGCTTCGCGGGCCGCTGCGGCGACGGCATCGGCGTAGCGCCGCATCGTCGGGTCGGTCACGACAACGACGACCTCCCCCGGCTGGACGCGCCCGTTCACGTGCACGAGCCGCCGCGCACCGGGGGACAGGTCCACGCCCGCCTCAGCCACCGTTCTGTCAGCCATGGACCCGTCGACCACCGTCCCTCGCGAAGAACTCGTCGAAGCGGCCGTCGAAGATAATCGCAGTGTAGCCGTCTCCGGTCGTGTTCGTCGCGGTGCGCAGCATGTCGGGGATGCCGCCGGAGAGCGCGACCCAGCTCGCGATGAACTCGCCCTGGGCCTGTCCCTCGAGCCCCAGCATGCTCGCGAACAGCGTCGCGCTCCACAGTGCGGTCCCCATCCCGGCCGGCAGTCCCGGGGCGGCGATCGTGAACAGGACGACGGCCGGCCACGCGGCGAGCATCATCATCCAGCTCAACTCGAAGCCGAAGATGTAACTCACGACGAATGGTCCGTATGCGACGTAGGCCAGCGCGCTGGCGTCGAGGTTCGCCACGGCGCCGAAGGGGAGGACGAAATCGGCCACCTCGTCGCGCACGCCGACCTTCTTCGCGTTCGCGAGGTTCACGGGGAGCGTCGCCAGCGACGAGCAGGTGCCCGCGGCGAAGAGGGCGGTCGGCATGTAGTACCCGCTCAGGACAGGCCCCACGGGCCGGCGTCCGACCCTCCGCACGAGGACGAACGTGTAGAACGCCCACCAGACGAGAACGAGCGCACCTGTGTAGGCGGCCATCGTGAGATAGTGCGAGAGGCCCAGGCTCGCCCCGAAGCGCACGCCCAGGGTGATGCCGAAGGCGAAGATGAGCGGGAGCATGACGTAGGCCAGCCTGCCGCCCGCTCGCTCGATGGCGTCGGCGACCCGCCGAAGCACCCGGTAGGTGGGATCGTGCCGGGCGCCAAAGGCTCCGAGCAGAACGCCGGCGAGGATGGCGAGCAGCGGCCACGAGGCACCGCCCTCCCCGAGGCTCCGCAGCATGGCCGCGGCCTCGGTCCACACGCCCCGGTCCCCGGTGGTTAGCGGGATGCGAAAGATCGTGGCGGAGGTCACGACGGCGATGAGCCCGGCGACGGTCGACGTGAAGACGTACCAGAGCACGACCGCTCCCGCGAAACGACCGGCGAGCCCCCGCCGCACGAGCGTGGCGATGGCCGGGCTGAGGGCGGCGAGGATCAGCAGCGGCACAACCGCGACGACCCAGCCGATGAGCGTCGACGTGGCGTCCGCCACCGGCGCCAACGACCCCGGGGAGAGCCCGCCCGCGGCCAGTCCCACCACCAGCGCCAGCAGGGTCCACACATACGTCGGGACGCTGCGAATGACCCCCGGCGTCACTCCCCGGTGTGTCGGCGAACCCGAGGGCGCAACGTCTCGAAGTAGGGCGACATGTTGATGGTATTCATGGCCGAAGCGTAGTGTCTTCAGGAAAAAGCTGGCAACGCCAAGGTCAACGTGCACCACCCCGCTGAGCCCGGAGGGCCCATGGATCGCCCGTCATCCCCTCTCCCGCGCCGCCGTTTCCTCCACCTGACCGGCGCCGCCCTGGGACTCGCCGCAACCTCCGGCTGCGCAACAGCCGCGAGGACACGCAGTACAATCACCGGTGGGCTAGCTGCCGGTGCAGCCACCGACCGCAACTACACTCCCCAGCGCTTCGACCCGTGGATCGAACTCGACCGCGCCGCCTGGACCCACAACGTCCGCGAGGCCGCGCGGCTGGCGAGCGGCCGCCCCATCCTCGCGGTCGTGAAGAACAACGCGTACGGCCTGGGCGACCGGGCGGTCGGGCCGCTCCTCGCCGGGATGCCCCAGGTGGGCGGCATCGCCTCCGTGCGGGTCGAGGAAGCGCTTGCCATGCGGGAGGAAGGGGTGACCAAGCCCATCGTGGTCATGGCCGAGGGATCCGAGGACGAGATCGAGGAGATGGCGCGGCACGACGTGCTCCCGTCCGTCTGGCTGGACGATGCGCCCGCGCGGCTGCGGAGCGTGGCCGGGCGCCTGGGCCGTCCCGTACCCGTCCAGCTCTTCATCGACACGGGGATGAACCGGGAGGGCATGCCGTACACGCGCGCGCGCCGCTGGATCGAGGAGCTCGTGCAGAGCGAATACGTCGACGTGAACGGCACCTACACCATGTTCACCCACGACCTGGACTTCGACCGCGAGCAACTCGCCCGCTTCGAGGAACTCCTCGCCTGGGCCCGTGGGAGGAACCTCCCGCTCGGCACCCTCCACGCTTCACCCTCGTTCGAGTTGTTCCACCTGCCCGAGGCGCACTACGACATGGTGCGGCCCGGGAACGCCCTGTTCGGAAACCACCCCGGCGGCGAGGGCGCTGCGGAAATGGCCGACCTCAAGCCCGTATTCCGCCTGAACACGCGCGTGGTGCGGGTCGAACGCCTCGAGCCGGGCGACAGCGCGGGCTTCAACCGCACCTTCATGCCCGACCGGGCCACCTGGGTGGCGCTGCTGCCGATCGGCCGCACCGACGGCTATCCGTCTCGGGCGAACGGCACCTGCGAGGTGCTGATTAACGGCCGTCCGTACCCGGTTGCCGGAGGGGTCAACTCCGCCCACACCATTCTCGACATCGGCTCGGAGAAGACGGTCGAAGTCGGCGATGTCGCCACTCTCATCGGCCCCGATCATCCGTCCGTGCTTCCCCACACCGTCGCCGAGCGGACGGGGCTCGGGTTTCTCGGCATCATCCAGTCCATGAATCCGCGCCTCCCCAGACGGGTTGTGTAGAGCAATCGCGTGGTGCATCCGCGACTGGATCCGTCCTCGACCGGTAACTTGTACAGGGCTCTGTTCACCGATCCGTTCACCGCACAGCGAAGACAGTTCCCATGAAGGTCGACACGCATAAGGCGAAGTCACTCTTATCCCGCTTGATCAAGCTGGCCCGGAAGGGGGAGGCACAGCGGCAGTCGGGAGGCCTCGAGGGGCGGATCGAGATCGGTCCTGATTTTGACGACGAGGACGAAGAGATCACTGCGGCGTTCGAAGACCCCGAACGCCGCTCAGGCGCACCGGTCTGAGATGGCCGCGATCGCGGAATCGATCTCGGCGCGGGTGTTGAAGAAGTGGACGAGAGGCGGAAATCGCGCTCCTGCCGGACCGGCGACGCGAGGATCCCCTCGTCCTCGCGCAGATCGTTGTAGAGCTGCGTGGCGTCGCACCCATCCGGGAGCTGAACCACGAACACGCCTGAGCGGTCCGGGCGCGACCGGGGGGACGACACCCCCAGCCCGTCCGTGGCGTCCACCGTCTCGATCGCGTGGTCGATCAGCGACTGGATCCGCTCCTCGATCCTCTCCAGGCCGATGTTCTCCATCCACTCCAAGGCGCGGGCGAAGCCGGCGAAATCCGCCAGCCCGCGGGTGCCGAACTCGTACCGCGCGGCGCTGGGGAGCAGCGTGTACTCGCCCTCGTAGTCCATCGTCGCGTGGCTGTGGGAGCCGGCCCAGCTCAGCTGCACGTCGTCCAGCAGTTCCCGGCGGACGAAGAGCGCGCCGGTGCCCTTGGGGCCGAGCAGCCACTTGTGACCGCAGGTGGAGTAGCAGTCGCAGCCGAGGGCGCGGAAGTCGGTGGCGACACAGCCGGGGCCCTGCGCGCCGTCGAGGTGGTAGCGCACGCCGCGGGAGCGCAGGAGGTCTCCGAGTTCGGCGGACTCGTCGGCCCGCAGCGTCCGCCCGTTGTTCCGCGACACGTGGCTGATGCTCACCATCCGCGTCCGATCGGAGAGCTGGCCGCGGACCTCGTCGATGAGGCTCGTGCCCGTGTTCAGGTCGATCTCGCGGATCACGATCCCGAACCGGTCCCTGAGGACGTACCACGGGATGACGTTGGCGGGGTGTTCCTGGTTGGAAATCACAACCTCGTCGCCCGGCTCCCAGTCAAGGCCCCAGGCAGCGATGGCGATCCCCTCGGAGGTGCTGTGTGTGAGCGCGACCTCCTCGGCCTCCGCGCCGAACACGCGCCCAAGCTGGGCCCTCAGGTCAGGCTCGATCCGGGCCATCTCGGTCGAGATGCGGGGCTCGGCCGGGCTCCTGTTCTGGAAGGCCAGCCGTTCCTGAACGTGTTCGATCACAGCCTCGGGAGCGGGACCGATCCCGCCGGTCTGGAAGTACAGGCTCTCCGTCGAGGCGGGGATCTCGGCCCGCGCCCGCGCCACCCACGCTTCCTGCGGATTCCCCGGACCGGCTGGCGAGCGGCTGGCAGCGTCGTCGGGCGCGCCGTCCGACCCGCCCTGGAGGGCAAGCCGTCGCACGGGCATGATCGGAGCCAGGGCCAGCGCGCCTGCCGACCGGCGGAGGAAGTGACGTCGACTCGTGTTCATGGTGCGTCCCCCGGCTCTCCTTCGCTGAGGATCAGCCACCGCAACCTCTCCTCGCTCACGGTTCTGCGCAGCGGAGCGGCCGCCCGGTAGAAGACGAAGCCCAGCGCGGACCAGGCGGCGAGCACGATCCACTCGGCGGGGATGCGCCCCCCTGCGGCGCGGAAGGGCTCCCACGCGGCGACGGCCGCCAGCCCCAGCGCGAGAAGGGCGCTGAGGTACAGGAACGCCCGACCTCCGGGCACGGTGTAGGGGCGCGGCTGATCGGGCCGCGTCTTTCGCAGCCGGAGGACGCCGAGCACGACGACGAGAAAGACCACTCCGGCCGAGATCGAGGCGCCGCCGACGATCACCAGGATCGCGTTTCGCCCGAACAGCGCGCCCACGGCCCCCATGACCGCGACGAATATCACGGCGGTCGACGGCGAGCCGTGTCGCTCATGCACCGCGGCGAGCCGGTGCGGGATCATGTGGGCCCGCGCCATGGCGAACACGATGCGCGTGGCCGCGAAAAAGAGCGCGTTCCATGTCGTGATCAATCCGCACAGCCCCGCGAACAGAACGACGCGCCCGAGAAGCGGTGACGTAAAGGCCGCCTCGATCGCCGCGGCGGCCGGGAGTTCCGCCGCGAGCAGTTGCGGGCGCGGAAGGCTCATCGCGGTCGCCAGGATCACGAGACAGTAGAAGAGGAGTGCGAACACGATCGAGGCGCCGATCACGCGCGGGAGGAGCCGCAGTCGGGCGCCCGACTCCACTTCTTCCATCGCCTGTGGGATCGTGTCGAACCCCGCGTACCAGAACCCGGCGGTCGCGAGCACCACGGCCACGCCGGCCAGCGCGGCGCCCGGTGTCGTCCCCGTGAACATGGGTTCGAGGTTGGCGGCGCTGCCTCCCGCCACCCCGGCGATGACGAAGATCAGGGTGAGGACGATGAGCCCGCCCGTCATCAGATCCTGGAACCAGGCGGCCGTCTTCCCGCCCCGGTAGTTGATGATCGCGATGACGGCCATGACCGCGAGCCCGAGCGCGAGGCTCCACAGCCGCACCTCCTGCCCCAGCAGCGTGTAGATGACCGGACCGCCGAAGCCCGGGACGAGCGCGGAGACGACCCATTCGACGGAGATCGCCTCGAAGGAGGTGGTGAAGATGTAGATGAAGCCGAGGAACCAGGCGCAGGCGAAGCTCCAGCGCGCGCCCCACGCCTCGAACACGTAGGCGACCTCGCCCCCCGTGACCGGGTACGCGGCGGCCATCTCGGCGTAGCAGAGGCCGATGGCGAGCATGCCGAGGCCGCCGACCACAAAGGCGATGATGGCCCCCAGCACCCCGGCGCCGCTCAGCCACGCACCCATGACAGTGATCCAGCCCACCCCGATGATCGTCCCGAAGGCGAGCGAGAAGAGGGAACGAAGCCGGATCCCCCTCCCGAGGACCTCCCGCTCCCGCCCGGAGTCCGACGCGCCGGGCTCAGCCATGGGTTCGGTCACTTGCTCGGTCACGCGCTCGCTCCTGACCTCAGCTGTACTGCGACGGGGTGGCCGAGAGGCCGAGCATCTCGCGCGCCTGCGCGGGCGTGGCGACCTCCCGGTTCAACTCGTGCGCGATCCGCACGGCCCGCTCCACGAGTTGCCGGTTGCTGCGCACTTTCTCCCCGCGCCGGTAGTAGATGTTGTCCTCGAGCCCCACCCGGACGTGTCCGCCCATGAGGGTGGCGAGCGCGGTCATCGGCAGCTGGTGCGGGCCGATGCCGGAGCAGAGCCACACCGATCCCTCGGGGAACTCCCGCACCATGTTCACGACGTTGTCCACCGTGGGCCAACTCGACGTCTGGTAGCCCATCACCGTCTGCACCCAGTACGGCGGCTCGATGAGATCCTGCGCGATGAGATCCCGGATCACCCACCCGCAGCCGGGATGATAGGTCTCGAGCTCCGGCTTGATCCCGCGCGCCTTCATCTCCGCCGCGAAGTGCGCGATCTGCCTGTACGAAAACGGCACGCAGTCGTCGTACTCGATCACCGGCCGGGGGTGCGTGAATTCCTCACCGCGCGGCTTGAGTCTGAACTTCCCCATGTCCGGGGCGAGGTTCAGCGACGCGACTTCCGGATTGGCGTCGAGGCAGGACAGGCGCTGTTCATCGTCCATCCACAGGTCGCCGCCCGTGGTGTTGTTGATGATGATCCCGGGGCAGCGCTCGCGCAGGCGGCGGTTCGCGTCCAGCCACACCTCGGGCGTCGTCGCGCCCTTCCACAACGTCTCGGGGTTCCGGGCGTGGATATGCACCATCGAGGCGCCCGCGTCGTACGCCTCACCCACGGATTCGGCCAGTTCCTCCGCGGTCTCGGGCAGGGCATCGTTGTATTCCTTGCCCTGGATGCCGCCGTTGGAGGCGAGGCAGATGATCACGGGGGGCATCCCGCCGGTGACCCGCTCCATGTAGGCGTAGGGATCGCCGTAGTTCCACGTTTCGCTCGCTGTCTCAGTCACTCGATTCCTCGGCATCTTCCCCCGTATCCGCTGGGTCGGGGGTTTGGGGTGAAGCGCTGGCTGTCGCCTCGCCGGAGGCTCATGATCGTCCCGGGAGCCTTGATCGCGGAACGCGGATTCACAAGAGGGATTCGCGAGAGCCATTCACAAGAGTCGGGGGATGTCATGTCCGAAGCGGTGGGGGTGGTACGGACCGTTGCCATCGTCGGCGCAGGCACCATGGGGCGCCGGATAGCCTACGGGTGCGCGGCGCGCGGCGTCCGTGCAAGACTCCATGATGTCTCCGGCGCGGCCCTCGCCGAGGCGCTGCCGGCTGTGCATCTCCTGCTCGAGGCCGATGCGGAACGCTCCGGCGCCACGCTCGCGGAGGCGCGCTCGCTGGTGGAGACCTGCGACGACCTGGAGGCGTGCGTGCGCGACGCCGACTGGGTCATCGAGACGGTGCCCGAGGATCTCGAACTCAAGCGCGTCGTCCTGGCCCGCATCGGCGCGGCGGCTCCGTCCACCGCCCTCATCGCCTCGAACACGTCATCCCTGCCGGGCTCGTGGCTCGCGGAATCCACGGGACGCCCGGCCCGGTTCACGAACATGAACTTCGGCACCCCGGAGCACCTCAAGGTCGAGGTGATGGGGCACCCTGGAACCGCTCCCGAGACGACCGAAGCCGCCAAACGGTTCCTCCGCCAACTGGGCCTCGTGCCGATCGTGGCCCGCCGTGAGATCCAGGGCTACCCGACGAACCGCATCTGGCGTGCGATCAAGAAAGAAGCGCTGCACCTGATCGCCGGGGGCTACCTGAGCGCGGAGGAGATCGACCGCGCGTGGATGCTCGACTGGGGGACCCCCATCGGCCCGTGCGGCCTGATGGACGCCGTCGGGCTCGACGTCATCCGCGACATCGAGAACGTCTACCACGAGGCGTCGGGCGACCCGTCGGACCGGCCTCCCGAATTCCTCGAGCGGATGATCGAGCGGGGAGAACTCGGTGTGAAGTCGGGGAAGGGCTTCTACACCTATCCGTCTCCCGCCTTCGAGCGGGAAGACTGGCTCACCAGCCCGGACGCCTGACGCCGGCGGGGAGGGCCCCGGACAACCGAATCGGCTTCCGGAGTTTCTCCTCTTACGAAGACCTTCGTTGACAGAGCACGAGGCACCACGTATCGTTTCGTACGAAGATGTTCGTACAAGATCGGTCGAGGGTGCCGAAGAGGGAGGTGGAAGCCGTGAAGGATCCGACGTTCAGCGACCGCGAGTTGGACATCATGAGCGTCCTGTGGCGCAGGGGGTCCGGTTCCGTGAGCGAGGTTCAGGATGCGCTCGAGGATGGGGTCGGCTACACGACGGTGCTCAAGATCCTCCAGATCCTGGAGAAGAAGGGCGCCGTCGGGCACGAGGCCGAGGGCCGCGCCTATCGCTACTTCCCGCTCGTCGCCTCCGAGGCGGCCGGAGAGACGGCCCTGTCCCGGATCCGGGACAAGATCTTCGGCGGGTCGGCGGAACTCGTTCTGGCCCAGCTCATCTCGGGTCGGGAGGTGTCGCCGGAGGAACTGGAGCGCATGCGGCGCATCCTCGATGAACTGGAGGAGAGCGAGCCATGACTCTCGCCACGATGATCTACGGACTGATTATCGCCGCCCTCGTCGGCGGGGCCGCGTGGTTCCTCGACCGGGGTCTCCGAGCCGCCGGACGTCCGACCCGGTGGATCTGGATCGGCGCTCTCGGGGTCGGCGGACTGGCGCCGTTCCTTCCCCGATTCCTTCCCGCCGCAACGCCCGGGGGCGGTCCCGGATCCTTCGCTCTGCCCGTCCACGCTCTCTACCAACTCGGGACGCCGGGAGCGGCGATCCCCGAACGGAGTGGGAACATGCTCGCCGGGATCGGGCCGGAGGACGCTCTCGGAGCCCTCTGGCTCCTGGGCTCCGTACTCGTCCTCATTTTCTTCGCCCTGCTTTGCCTCCGTCTGCGGCGACTGCGGGCGACGTGGGAGCCTCGGGAGGTCTGCGGAGAGGAAGTCCTGCGGTCGGAGCGGTTCGGGCCGGCGGTCGTGGGGCTGATCCGGTCCTGGATCGTCCTCCCGTCGTGGAGCTTCGGACTCGGCGAAAGGGAGCTCGAGATGGTCGTGCTCCACGAACGGGAGCATGTGCGGGCGCGCGATCCCGCACTCCTGGCGGTGGGGCTCCTGCTCGCCTCGCTCTCGCCCTGGAATCCCGCGGTCTGGTGGTCGCTCGCAAGGCTCCGTCTCGCCGTTGAAGGGGATTGCGACCGCCGCGTTCTGGCCCGTGGCACACCGGCGCGAGCCTACGCGCGCCTTCTCTTGACGGTCGCCGCCGGATGCCGGCGGACGCCGGATCCGGTGCCCGCCTTGATTCGTGGCGGTCCCTCCGTAATCGAAAGGAGACTGAAGATGATCAGCACTGCGACTCGGAGGCCCCGAATCCGGGCTTCCATCATGGCCGCCGCGGCCGGGTTGGGTCTGTTCGCGCTGGCCTGCGACACCCCGGTCCCGCAGGGCTTGGACGAGCCCGAGCGCGCCTCGCGTCTGGAAGGCGTCGTCAGCGTGGAAGGAGTCACTAGCGCGGAAACCACTGTCGGCTCGGAAAGAGGTGTCCGTCTGGAAGCGGAGTTCGGGTACGTGGAGGAAGATGGAACGTACCTGGTCCACTCGGGAGAATGGGCGGTCGATCCGGAAGCGGGCGTCGGGTACGTGGACGAAGACGAAGTCTTCCAGGCGCTCGAGCTCGACCCGGAAGTCGAAGCGCGCATGCGCGCAATGGTCGAGCGCCTTGAGGTTGAGGTCGAGAGTACGCGCGAGAAGCTCGCGGAACGCCTGCGAGCGGGCGAAATCAAGAAGGGAACGATCCCCAGAGATCTGTGGCTGCGTCTGGGAACCGTGGCGGACCACCTCGAGGAGTTGTCGGGTCCCGAGTTGAAGGAGACGACGACTGAGTTGGCCATGGAGGTGCGCCGACTCCACGCGGCCTTCGAAGCAGGCGAAATCACGCCCGAAGAGGCGCAGCAAATGCTCCGGACCCAAATGGAGGCCCGCAGGGTCCGTCTGCGCTTGCCCGACAGGCCGCACTGATCCGCGGCCCCGGGTCCGGAGACCGTTGCGGCCCGGCGTCCCCGACGGCACCGTAACTCTGTTCGGTCGCGCCTCCGAGCCTTGACCCGCGGGTCGGCTCGGAGGTGCTCGTCGCGGGACCCTCGGACCCGGGGAAACACATGACTCCGTCGCGTCGCTTCGCGGCTTCGTTTGCCGCCGTCCTGACTCTGGCCGCCTTCACCCCCGCCCCCGCGGCCGATCTCGTTCCCGCCCTCACATGCGACCAGCTGACCGCCATGTCGTGGAGCGGCTTTGTGCTCGACGAGGTATCGGAGGTCGAAGCCGGCGCGAACGACCCGGCGCACTGCCGCGTGCGGGGGACGATCGACGAGGAGATCCACTTCGAACTCCTCCTCCCGCTGGCCGAGGACTGGAACGGCCGCTTCCTCATGGGCGGCGGCGGCGGGTTCGTGGGGAGCGTACAGAACCAGGCGCTCCAGTTCGCGGGGCCGACCTCGGTCCTGAGCCGGGGGTTCGCCACGGCGGGGACGGATACCGGACACCAGGGCCCCGGCATCGACGCGAGCTGGGCCCTGGACCGGCCCGACCGCGAGGTGAACTTCGGCCACCGCGCCGTTCACGTGACGGCGGAGGCGGCGAAGACGATCATTCGCCTCTTCTACGAGCGCGACATCGAGTACTCCTACTTCATCGGCTGCTCCCGCGGCGGCGGCCAGGCGATGATGTCGTCGCAGCGATATCCGGACGACTTCGACGGCATTGTGTCCGGCGCCCCCGCCTACGACTGGCCCGGTCTGGGCGCCTTCTTCCTCCAGACGCAGCAGGCCCTGTATCCCGATCCGAACGATCTCACGACGCCGGTGATTACGGACGAGGCCGCGGCCACCCTCGAAGCCGCGATCCTCGACGCGTGCGATGGTAACGACGGCGTCGAAGACGGGTTCATGACGAACCCCATGGCATGCGACGTCGACATCGCGTCGATTTCCGGACTGACCGACGAACAGCGGGCGGCCGCGGAAGTGATCTACGGCGGCGCCCGCGTGGGAGACCGTCACATCTATCCGGGCTTTCCCTTCGGGGGCGAGACGGACGACGGAGGGTGGAAGCTGTGGGTCACGGGGCGCGAGATGCAGCTCGGTCCGGGCGGACCGAACCTCCACTACGCCTTCGGCACCCAGATGTACAAGTACATCATCTTCGACGATCCGGGCTTCGACTACTCCGCGTACGACTTCAGCGACTACTTCTCGTGGGAGGAGGACACGCGCCGCGCCCGCGGGATCCTGAACGCGACGGACACGGATCTGAGCGGGTTCAAGACGGCGGGCGGCAAGCTGATCCTCTGGACCGGATGGTCGGACTCCGCGATCCCCGCCAGCGGCACGATCAACTACTACGAGGGTGTGGCGGCCGGGGACGAGGAGGCGGACGATTACACCCGGTTGTACATGCTGCCCGGCGTGCTGCACTGCGCCGGCGGTCCGGGCCCGGATTTCGTCGACTGGATCGCCGCCATCCAGTCGTGGGTCGAGGTGGACGAGGCCCCCGAGCGGCTCGTGGCGACGAAGTTCGGCGAGGAGGGCGTGGAGATGCAGCGCCCCGTCTGCCCGTGGCCGGCCTACGCCGCCTACAACGGCACCGGTGACCCGAAGCGCGAGGACAGCTTCGAGTGCGTCGCTCCATGATCACGCTGCGGGTGAACGGCGAGACGCACACGGTCGATGTGGATCCCTCGACGACGCTGCTCTACGTCCTCCGCAACGACCTCGGACTGCGAGGGCCCCGGTTCGGCTGCGGTCTCGGCCAGTGCGGGACGTGCACCGTGCTCATGGACGGGCGCGCAGTCCGTTCCTGCATGCGGCCGGTGTCCCGCGCGACCGGCGAGATCACCACGCTCGAAGGGCTGTCTGCGGCCGGTGAACTGGATCCGGTCCAGCAGGCGTGGATCGACGAGCAGGTGCCGCAGTGCGGGTACTGCCAGAACGGCCAGATCCTCACCGCCAAGGCGCTGCTCGACCGCAATCCGACGCCGAGCGACGAGGAAATCCGCCAGGGGATGAACGGCGCCCTCTGCCGCTGCATGACGTACTACCGCATCCAGTCCGCGGTGAAACGCGCCTCCGAAGCGATGGCCGCCGAGGCCGGCGGGGAGGTGGATCGGTGAGGCCGCCCGCGGAGTTGCCGGCGGGGATCGACAGGGCGCTGGCCCCGTGGGAGGGGAGCACCTCCCGTCGCGACTTCCTGAAGACATCGGGGCTCTTCGTCCTCGGCTTCAGCGGCGTAGGAGGCATCGGCGTAGCGGGACTCGGCCGGCACGGCTCCGGCGATCCCGCGGAGGCGAACCCGTATCCCGATCCGGACTACCTGGTGCTCGACTCATGGCTCGTCGTCCATGAGGACGGCACGGCCACCTTCTACGTCGGCAAGACCGATGGCGGGCAGGGCACAGGGACCGCCATGCGGCAGATGATGTGCGACGAGCTCGACCTCGCCTACGAGCAGGCGACGCTCGTCATGGGCCGTACCGACATGACCGTGGACCAGGGCGGCTCCGGTGGATCCGACGCCATCGAGCGCGACGCGCTGGCGGCGCGGCGGGTCGCGGCCGAAGCGAGACGGGTCCTGCTGGAACTGGCCTCGGAGCGGTTCGAGGTCCCCGTGGGCGAACTCACGGTGAGTGAAGGCGTCATCTCGGCGGCTTCCGATTCCTCGCAAACGGCCACGTACGGCGAACTGATCGGCGGCCGGCGCTTCGACGTCGCCCTCACGGGGAGGAACGTCAACGAGACGACCGGCCTCGCGCCTATCAAGGCGGTCCAGGAGCTGAAGATCGTCGGCCAGTCCATCCCGCGGTACGACATCCCGGCCAAAGTCGACGGGTCGCTCGAGTGGGCGGTCGACGTGAAGCTCCCGGGCATGGTCCACGCGCGGAACGTGCGGCCTCCCTTCGCCGGCGCCCGCCTCGTCTCCGTCGACGAGTCCTCCGTGCGCGACGTCCCCGGCTTGATCCGTGTGGTGCGAGAAGGGAACTACGTCGCGGTCGTATGCGAACGGGAGGAACAGGCGATCCAGGCGGCGGAGAGCCTCGCCGTGGAGTGGGAGAAGCCGGAGACGGCGCCCTTCCCGTCCTCGGAGGACCTCTTCGACTACATGCGCGGAGCGACGCCCGTCGGCGCGGGCAACGGGAATGCTCCCCGTCCGCGCCTGGAGGGCGACCCCGACGCGGCGCTCGCGGGCGCGGCGACGGTCGTCGAAGCCGGCTATGACATCCCCTTCCAGGGGCACACGGCGATCGGGCCGGCCCACGCCTTGGCCGACCCCTCCGACGGGCAGATGACGATCTATACGAACGACATGAAGCCCTACAGCCACCGCACCGGGATCGCCGAGTTCCTGGGCATGCCGCCGGAGCGGGTGCGGGTGATCTGGATGGAGGGACCGCAGCTCTACGGGCGCACGGCGGCGGACGATGCGGGCTTCGAGGCGGCGTACCTGGCCCGCGAACTGGGCCGACCCGTCCGGATGCAGTGGATGCGGCACGAGGAGACGGCGTGGGATACGAAAGGCCCGGCCTTCGCCATTGACCTGCGCGGGGGTCTCGACGAGGCGGGGAACGTGGTCGGGCTCGACTACCGCGCCCGGATCGCCAACTACGCGCACGTCGGGTACAACCAGGCCGACACCGTGCTCATCGCCCAGCTCATGGGGATCCGGCCCGAACGGCCGCCTCCGGGCGGCGGCCGGGGGCCGGACGAGATGTACCACATCCCGAACCGGCGCGAGGAGACGCGGGCCGTCCGTTTCCCGCTCGCCTTCGAGACGCCGCTCCGCACCGGCAACCTGCGCGATCCCAACGGCCCGCAGACGGCCTTCGCCGGCGAGTCGTTCATCGATGAGATGGCGGCGGCCGCGAACGCGGACCCGATCGAGTTCCGCCTCCGTCTCCTGCGCGGCACGACCGATGACGACGCGACGTTCCGGAGGGCCCGCTCCATCGCCGTCGTCGAAGCGGCCGCCGAGGCGTACGGCTGGGAACCGAGGCCCTCGCCCCGCGCGCTGGGAGACGGGCGCATCCTCACGGGGCGCGGCATCTCCTACGCGTACCGCATACAGACGGCTGTTGCCACCATCGCCGAGGTGGAGGTCGACCGGGAGAGCGGGCGCGTGTGGGTGAAGCGCATGGTGTGCGCGCACGACTGCGGCCTCGTGATCAATCCGGACGGCCTCGAGAGCACGATCCAGGGCAACCTCCTGCACGGGATCAGCCGAACGCTGTACGAGGAGGTGCAGTTCGACGGGGAGCGGGTGACGAGCGTCGACTGGCGCACGCACCCGACGATCACACACAGGGACGCGCCCGAGCAGATCGATGTCGTGATCGTGAACGGCGATCCGAACCCGGACCGTCCGGATCTGCCGCACTACGGGGCGGGCGAGCCCTCGCACCGCACGGTCCCGGCCGCCGTGGCCAACGCGATCCACGACGCGACCGGCGTGCGCATGCGCCGCATCCCTCTGCGCCCCGAGCGCGTCCTCGCCGAACTCACGGCGGCGGGCGTCTCTTGAGAAATTGCTTTCGCACGTTTCTCATGCACTCGCGAAATCACCGTAACAGTCTAGGCCTCACGGTTCTAGTTTCGGCGTTCTGCGCGGGATCCGTAACCGCGCAGAGCGCCGAGTTGAGACTGGTCGAGGAGTTGCGGCTGGGACGGGTCGACGGGTCGGGCCCCGACGTATTCGCCAACATCGATGATCTTGCGGTCGATGCCGGCGGCCGGATCTATGTGGCCGACGTGGGCTGGAGGGAGGTCCGACTCTTTGACCGTGACGGACGGTTCGTGCGGCGGCTGGCGCCCGAGGGCGACGGACCGGGCGAGAGGCGGTACTGGCCCGCCGCGGTGTCGACCCGGGTTACGTGGGACGCACTTCGGGACCGGCTGTGGATCGATGACGGTCTAAATCTTCTCGTGCTGGATTCTCTGGGAGCGGAGTACGCGCGCGAAACGCGGGCACCGGGGTTTCTCCCAGGCAACAGAGAGCCCATGGGGACGGTGTTCCGAGTCGATGTACGGGGTCGCCTGTACCAAGTCCTGCAGGGGCCATCCGGGGGCAGCGATTCAACTTACGCTTACCTTGCGCGCGGGACGGCGGATTCGGAATTCACGTTCGTATCTGAGCGTATGCTTCGGATCGAGGCGCGAGCGGTCATCAGGGGACCGCCACGGACGCGGCGAACCCGGGGAGCCACCCACACCTATACCATCGACAGCCACGAGCCTCCGCAGACAGCCTGGGCGGTCTCGCCCGCCGGCGAGCTGTGGGGCACCGGCATCAACGAGCCGCGCCTGTGGGCACTCTCGTTCACGGGAGATACGCTACGCACGATGTCGTTGGCGGGCGCGGTCGGCTCCAAACGGATGGAACTGGACATCTCGCCGGAGGGCTGGTTCTGGATACGGCGCGAGCCCGGCTCCGATGCACGCAGCACCTGGGATCTGCTCGACAACTGCGGTGCGTACCGCGGCTCCGCATCGGTGCCGCACAACGTGTCGCTGACCGAAGTCGGCTCCGGCGGCCGCATCCATGTCGTGGCATCCGATGCACTGGGCGTCGAGTACGTCCTGCGTCTGCGACTGGAGGCGAACGTTGAGGCGCGGCCCTGCTAGGCTAGACTAGGCCAAGACATCCAGCCCCCGGCCCTGCGTCCCGGCGAGTTCGTAGCGCTCGTCGCCCTGTTGATGTCGCTCGTCGCGCTCTCGATCGACGCGATGCTGCCGGCGCTGCCTGCGATCGGCGCCGACCTCGGTGTGCTGCACCGGAACGACACCCAGTTCGTCATCACGGCGGTGTTCCTGGGCCTCGGATTCGGCCAGATCCTCTTCGGCCCGCTCTCCGACCGGATCGGGCGCAGAGCCGCCATCCATGCCGGTCTCCTCCTGTTCATGGCCGGCTGCCTCGTGAGCATCCTCGCGCCGAGCTTCGATGTGATGGTCGCAGGCCGCGTCCTGCAGGGCATCGGGGTGGCGGCCCCGCGCATCGTGACCATGGCCATGGTGCGCGATCAGTACGAAGGCCGCCGCATGGCTCGCCTCATGTCCTTCGCGATGGCGGTGTTCATCCTTGTGCCCACCGTCGCTCCGGCTCTCGGCCAGGGAATCCTGTGGCTCGGAGGCTGGCGGATGATCTTCGGCACGATCCTCGCCGTCGCTGCGATCGCGCTGGCGTGGTTCTCGCTTCGCCAGCCCGAGACGCTGCCCGCCGACCACCGCCGACCCTTCTCCCCGCGGGACATCGGCCGGGCCGTCCTCGAGGTCCTGAGGATCCGCGCCGCATTCGGATACACCCTCGCCGCGGGATGCGCCTTCGCGCCCTTCCTCGCCTACCTGAGTTCGTCCCAGCAGATCTTCCAGGACGCCTATGGAACCGGCGCGCTCTTCCCGCTCTGGTTCGGCGTGGTCGCCCTCTCATTCGGGTGCGCCTCGCTGCTGAACGGACGCCTGGTGATGAAGCACGGGATGCGGCGTCTCTCGAGGGGCGCGACGGCGGCGAGCACGCTGGTCTCGGCCGTCACCTGCGGCCTGTCCATCGTCTTCGACGGGCTCCCGCCATTCTGGCTCTTCATGGGCTACATGCTCATCGCCTTCTTCTGCATCGGGCTCGTGTTCGGGAATCTCAACGCCCTCGCGATGAAGCCGCTCGGCCACATCGCCGGCGTGGGAGCGGCCGTCGTCGCGTCGCTCTCCACGTTCATCGCGGTGCCGGCCGGCGCGCTCGTGGCCCACGGCTTCGACGGGACCATGTACGCGCAGATCGCCGCCTTCGCCGTCTTCGGAGCGGGGACGCTTGCCGCCATGTGGTGGGCCGGGAGCGGCGGGAGCGAGCGGAACGGTCCGTCCCCCGCGCAGGTCAGATCTTGATGTACGTACCGCGCCGGTGGAGGAGCCACATGACGCCCAGCCAGAACACGACCTGGGCCAGCGCCATCGCGAGCGATCCGCCGTAGTCGCCCGCCCACGACCTGAAGGCGTTCTCGTACAGCCACGCGCTCAGCGACATGCCTCCGTCGCCCCCGACCCGGATGCGGGTCAGCGTCTTGGCGAACATGCCGGAGGCGACGAACACCGCGATCGAATTCATCCCGTACACGACGAACGGCGTCACCCACGCCCCGCGCCAGCCGTCCCGGATCCGCTTCGCGTCGATCGCCCAGTACATGGCGCCGAACAGGAGCAGGGCCGTCCCCGCGCTGAACAGGACGTAGGAACTCGACCACAGGTTCTTGTTGATCGGGAAAACTGTATGCCACGCGAGTCCGAGCACGACGAGCGAGGCGCCGGCGATCCACATGCCGCGCGCGATCTTGCCTCTGGAGCGATCAGTCCGCAGCCATTCGCCGCAGAAGATCCCCAGCAGGCACGTCCCGACGGCCGGCAGCGTGGAGAGGAGTCCCTCCGGATCCCACGTCCCCTGCCACAGCCGGTCTCCCATCAGGAATCGGTCGATACGGGCGCCGAGATTACCGTCCGGCGACAGGTCCCCCGCCACGAGGGCCCAGTACCCGAACAGGAGCACGCCCACCGCGGCCCACCGCACGCGGGCGGACCCCCACAGATAGAGCGCCGCCGCCGCGCAGTACACGAGCCCGATGCGCTGCAAGACGCCGTAGAGGCGCATGTCGAACAGGTCGAAGTCCGGGATCGCCCGCATCGCGAGGCCCAACCCGATCAGAATGAGCGAGCGGCGTACGACGTGCCGGAACAGCCGGCTCCGGTCCGTGCCCTCCGCGAGGCGGCGCGAGAAGGAGAAGGGGATCGCGACGCCGACGATGAAGAGGAAGTAGGGGAAGATGAGGTCGGTGGGCGTCCACCCGTGCCATTCCGCGTGGGCGAAGGGCGCGTAGACGTAGCTCCAACTGCCGGGATTGTTGACGAGGATCATCGCCGCGATCGTCAACCCCCGGAACGCGTCGAGCGAGACGACGCGCCCACCCGCCGGTTCGGTCATGACGAACCCCGTGCTGCGCTGGAAGCTGTTCTTCGGGCTACCTGCGAGAGCGGTCTCCGCCGCGACCCCTGCCACCGGCGCCGGCCATGGAGCGGTTCCCGAGGTACCAGGTGAAGTTCAGCATCACGTACTGCGTGAGCGACTCGACCCGGCGCTCCTGGATGAATCCGGGCGAGTTCGTGTACGACACACCCTGATTCTGGCCCAGAAGGTCGAACCCCACCAGCCGGATCTCGGCCTGGTCGTTCAGGATGCGGCGCTGCAGGGAAGCCTCCCAGAGCGCGACATTCCGCCCCGGGCCGAACAGGTCCTGGTCGTAGAGCCTCCACTGGAACTCCGTGCCCAGCGTCCACGCCCCCAGATGGACATCCGCGCTCCCGTACAGCGTGGAGTTGACGTAGTCCTCGTTCAATTCCTCGTTCAGGGAATAGCTGACGTCGCTCAGCGTCACCTTGGCGCCGCCGCGCACGTCGTAGTCCTCCTTGGCGCGGTTCTCAAGTTCGATCCCGACGGTGTGCGAGAGCGACCGGCTCAGGTTCTCGACCTGGTTCACGAACTCGTTCGAACTGGAGTATCCGAGGTTGTAGTTCACGTCCACCTGCCCGCCCATCCAGCGCAGCGGCGTCCCGAAGCTCGCGCCCCCGTCCGCCGACCACGCGCGCCCGAGGTTCACGGGCGAGATCGTCTGGAGCCCCCGCTCCGTCACCGTCCGGGCCTGGGAGATGTCGTTCGTCGTGACGCTGACGTTCGCGTACGTGAACAGGTTGACGAAGCTGAACGTGTCGAAGAAGCGGTATTCCGTCCGCAGACGGTGCGTGTACTCCGGCTGCAGGTCCGGATTCCCCTCCCGGATCCGCAGCGGATCGCGATTGTCGACGAAGGGCTGGAGGTCCGTCATGCGCGGCTCGCGCGTCGAAGTCGAGTAGCGGAACTGAAGCGTGCGCATGTCGTCGAGCTGCAGCCGGTATTCGGCGTTGGGCAGGACGTGCGTGTATCCGTTGGTGATCTCCTCGCTGCGGTCGAGAATCGTGCCCTCGAGGTTCGAGCTCTGGACCCGCACGCCAAATGTGAGCCGTCCCGCCTCGTTGGTACGGTTGAAGCGGAAGCCCCCGCGCAGGTAGCTGTACGTGCGCTCGAATCCGGAGGTGAGGAGCGGGTTCAGCGTCCGGCCGTCAGGCCCGATATCGAACACCGACTGGTTCTCGTCCTCGTCGGTCGCGCTCCGTTCGCCGTAGACCTCGAGCATGGAGCCGGCGGGCATGGGCTGGGTCATCGAGAGACGGACCGAGTGCGTCAGCGTCTGCCCGATATTCGTCTGCTCCTGGAGCACGTCGCCAGCCCGGGCCCGCGGGTTCTCCACGTTGCCCTCGATCGACGACGCGAGGTTCGTCAGGCGGTCGGAATCGCTGAGGTTCACCCGGGCCTCCGCGAAGAGACTCCGTCCGCTGTCGTCGAGTCGCTTTCGCCACGTGAGTCGGGCATCGCCGCCCACGTCGTCGCTGTCCACGTCGTAGTTCGTCGCCGCGGCCGTGAGGAACTGCCCGGTGCCAGAGTGCGTGTCCTGGAAGTCCACGCGATCGAGGAGAGAGGTGCGCGCGTTCAGGTTCCCGCGGAGCCGCAGTTCATGGCCCTCCGCGAGCGTGAACTGAGAATTGAGGTTGACCCGATGGCTCGCGTTTTCGGTGTCCGTGCGCGTGGCGCGATCGACGAGGGAGGAAGCGCTCGTGCCGAGGAGTTGCTCCTGCCTTCGCGTCTCGTTCTGGAAGTTGTCGAGCGCGCTGAGACGGTAACTCGTCCGGATCCAGTTATCGTCGTTCCCGCCAAAATCGTGGTTGACGTTGAGCCCCAGCATGGCGGTCTCGGTGAGTCCGTCGTCGCCTCCGCCGCTGCGGCCGAAATCCCGTCCGCCGAACGACATCGCATCGCCCCACCCGAACCCGGCCTGGTTCACGTTGTTCGCGCTTCCGACGAGGGCAAGCTGCGTGGCGGGGGAGAAACGGTTGATCGACAGGGCGCCCGCGTACGGGATCCCGCCGGCCACCGTCCCGGATTCGCTGGTGGCGGGGAGCCGCGCGGTCGCGCGCTCGCCGAACCCGGGGGAGACGGACGCGTTCTCCACGTCCGCCCCGAGTCCGCCCGACGTACGGCCGAAATAGCCCGACCGCGCCTCTTCCTTGAGTTCCAGGTTGATCGTGCGCTCTTCCTCGCCGTCGGCGATGCCCGTGAACTCGGCCATGTCCGATTCCTTGTCGTAGACCTCCACTCGGTCCACGGCTTCGGCGGGCAGGTTCTGGGTCGCCATCGTGGGGTCGCCCCCGAAGAACTCCCTGCCGTCCACGAGGACGTTCTCGACCTCTTCGCCCTGCGCAGTGATCGACCCGTCGTTCTCGACCTCGATGCCGGGAAGCTGCCGCAGCAAGTCCTCGACCGTAGCGTTGGGCCGCGTGCGAAAGGCGAGCGCGTTGTAGCCCAGGGTGTCCCGCCGGTTCAGGAACGGGACGTGGTCGAGCGTAACGACGAGCGGGTCCATCTCCACCGCCATCACTTCGAGGTTGATGGTGCCGACGTTCACGTCCTCGCCGGTAAGCGAGAGGTCCTGCCGCACCGTTCCATGTCCGAGGAGCGTCACCTGCAGGACGTACTCGCCGGCTCCGAGGCCTTCGATGGCGAAGGCGCCGCTGCCGTTGGAGGTCGTGAACCGGGTCAGCACCGAGTCGGGCTTCGCCAGCGCCACCACCATGGCGCCGCTCAGACCCCCGCCCTGCGTGTCGGCGATCATGCCGCTCACCGTGTATTCGGCCTGGGCCTGGACGGCACGCGGGGTTAGCGCCGCGAATACGAGCCCGCTCGCGAGCAACGCCAGGATCATGCCCGGCCGCGCCACGGACGTCGAAGGAGTCGTCAGCCGCCTCATCGGAGCCCCCCGTCGAAGGGGCGACGCCGGTTGCCGGCGCCGCGCGTAGCTTGGATTTCCTCGATCTTCTCCGCCACGAGGGCTTCGTACTCCTCGCGCGTGACCATGTCTCCCTCCGTCGGCGGTGCGATCTCGACGTCGCCGAGTCCCTCGAGGTTCACTTCTGTCGCCGAGTAGAGCAGGTGCCCACCGTCGACGGAGAGCACGAGGATGAGCCCGGGAAGCCCCCCGAAGTCCGCCGGGCCCGCCTGCACCGGGATCTGGGGCGTGAACCAGGCTTCGATCTCCGCCCCGTTGTGGACGGCCGTCGCCTCCTGGACCATGTATCCGAGGAACTCGCGCTGCTCCGTGCCGAGTTTCCACTGGTACGTGGGCCGATCCCCCCGAGATGAGGAACGTGCGGCCCATGAACTCGCGCGTTTCCGTGATCGCCCCGCTCCCGAAGTCCACGTAGGCCTGGATCATGTCCTCCTGATCGCTGCGCGAAGCCGACTCCATCCGCAATCGCAGCGCCATCCCGAGCGCGCGGCGGTCCATCCGATCCGAGTCGCCGGCGCCGCTCCCGCGCGCCTCTTCCTCCTCCTCCGGATCCGGCATCATGATGGAGTGCGAGCCGTCGAAGAGAAGAACCATGGTGGCCGCGCTCTGCGCCGCGATCCGGTCGCGCAACTCCGCCCAGCGCTCCGGCACGTGAAAGTCGTACTGCACCGAGCGCAGGTAGTGCACGTGACCCGCCTGCGCGCCCAGCGCCGCGGGCGCGATGGCCGCAATGGCCACCGGCAGGGCCGCCGGAAGGAAAAGCTGTAACCGTCGCTCGAACCGTCGTCGTGTAGTCATGGAACCCGCCGTTTGTCGTCCGTTATCCGTTAGATGGGACACACGGCGCCAAGGTCACGTTGTAAGGGCGAGAGTTTACCGATTGAGAGCGGAAGGGCGACCGATTGAAAGTGACTCGGTGTCCACCTGAGAATCAGGTCGGCGCGTCGATCGCCACGCGCCGCACGTCGCGGCGCAGGACGCTGCGCATGCGAGCGAAGAGGAGGACGGCGACCACGGCGAGCCCGGCGGCCAGGCCCCACCACAGGCCGCGCGGCCCCCAGTCGGCGCGGAAGGCGAGGAAGTAGCTCACCGGCACGCCGAGCAGCCAGAAGCCGAGGGCGTTGACGAGGAAGGGCGTGAACGTGTCACCGGCGCCGCGCAGCACGCCGGCCGCGACGGTCTGGAGGCCGTCGGTGACCTGGAAGACGCCGGCGATCGGGATCAGGGACGCGGCGATCGCGATGACCGGGAGGTCGTGCGAATAGAGGCCGGCCCAGAAGCGTGGGAAGAGGAGGAAGGCCGCCGCCGTCGCGAGCATGAAGACGCCGCTGAGCTGGATCCCGGCGGCCGCGGCCCGCCGCGCCCCGCCCATGTCCTCCCGTCCGACGGCGAGTCCCACCCGCACGGCGGAGGCGCCCCCGATCCCGTACGGTACCATGAAGGTGAGCGCGGCGAGGTTGAGGGCGATCTGGTGCCCGGCCATCGCTTCGGTGCCGAGCCAGCCCATCATGACGCCGATCACCGCGAAGGCGCCGAACTCCAGTTGGTGCTGGAAACCGATGGGCGTGCCCAACCTCACCATGCGCGCGAGCGCGCGGCGGTCGAGAGCCTCGCGCCGGAAGCGGCCCAGATAGGGACGCATCGACGGCCACGACAGCGCGAGCAACGCCGCCGCCATGCACCAGCGCGCCAGGCTCGATCCCCACGCCGAACCCACGGCCCCCAGCTGCGGAACCCCGAGGTTGCCGTAGATCAGCACCCAGTTGAGGAAGGCGTTCAGCAGGTTCGCCCCCGTGATCGTCCACACGATCGGCTCCACGCGACCCATTGCCTGCAGACTCTGTCGCAGCACAACGAACGCGTAGAACGGAAGCATCCCGAGGATCGATCCCAGCGCGTAGCCTCCCGCCACCGGCACGACGTCCGCCGGCTGCCGAAGAAACTCGAACACGCGCGCCGCGGGCACGAAGAGCAGTGAAGTAACTACGGTCAGGAAGAGGGTTAGAACGAGCGCCCGCTGAATCCCCCGCGCCGCCGACTCATGGTCTCCCGCCCCGACTCCCTGAGACACGATGGGATCGAGGGCCATCAGCACGCCCATGCCGAAGACGGCGATCTGAAAGAAGTAGAGGTTGCCCAGGCCGACCGCGGCGAGATCGGTCGCCGACAGGTGGCCGACCATGAGTGTGTCGACGACGCCCATCATCATGATGCCGACCTGGACGGTCACGATCGGGAGGGCCAGACGGAGCATGCGCGCGAGGTCCGCGCGGCGCGGGGCGAGATTCATCGCGCCATCCTGCGTCCGACGAGTTGGGAAAGGCAAATCGGGAAAGGCAAATCCGTTGCCGCCCCACAGCGCCGCGGATAGACTCCGCCTCAACCGGCGGGAGGGTCGCCGAGACGGGGAACAGAAGGGGGCGCGACATCGAGATTCTGACGTTCACGGGCGGACCGTTCGTGCAGAACACGCTGCTCGTGGTGTGCGAGGACGGCCGCACGGGGCTCTTGATCGATCCCGGAGCCGCCACACCCGAGGCGCTGGCCGAGGCGCGCGCCCGCGACCTGGACATCGCGGCACTCCTCGTGACGCACGCCCACCTGGACCACATCGACGGCCTCAAGGAGGCGAAGGCGGAGACGGGGGCGCCCATCTTTCTCCATCCGCTGGACCGGCCGCTCTACGACAACGTGGCGAACCAGGCGCTCGTTTTCGGGGTGCCCTGCGTGGAGCCGCCGCCTCCCGACGTCGACTTCGTTCCCGGCGAGAACGTCGCCTTCGGCGGTTCGGAGTTCGAGGTCGCGTTCGTGCCGGGCCACGCTCCCGGACACGTCATGCTAGTCTCCACGTCACACCCCGTCGCGATCGTCGGTGACGTGATCTTCCGGGGTTCGATCGGGCGGACGGACCTGCCGAGCGGGGATTACGGCGTGCTCATGGACTCGATCCGCTCACAGGTGTTGACGCTACCGCCCGAGACGCGGCTCTACCCCGGACACGGCCCCGAGACCACCGTGGGGCTGGAGCGCGACACCAACCCCTTCGTCCTACAGCTCCACAGCGGCCGCTGGGTCTGACCCCCGTCAGACCGAGATCCCTCGCCAGCCGTGACCCCCGCGCCGTGTGGCGTCAGGGGTTCGTGGCTACGGGCTCGAAGGCCTTGAGGACCTCTCGCGTCATGTCCCAGCGGTCGAAGCCCTGCCGGCCGTAGTCGAGTCCGCGGCGGACGATGACCACGTCGTGTGACGGGACGATGACGACGAACTGGCCGCGGTTGCCGGCGGTCGAGTAGGCGCCCTTCGGCACGTCCGTGCGGTCGTCGGGCACGAGCCAGAACTGGCCGCCGTAGAAGTTCCCGGTCTCGGACGTGGCGGGAGCGGGCGTACGCACGAAGTCGATCCAATCCTCGGAGATCAGGCGCTCGTCCTTCCACATCCCGTTCTGGGCGTAGAGGAGGCCGAAGCGGGCCAGATCCCGGGCCGTCGTGTAGACCTGGCTGCTCATGATGAAGTCGCCGAAGCGGTCGGTGCTGAGGTACGTGTTCCGCATCCCGATCCTGTCGAGGAGACGTTCCCGCGGGAACTCGAGATAGGCCTGCGGGTCGCCGATCGCCTGCTTCATCGCGTACACGCCGAGCAGCGTGTCGTAGTTCTCGTAGTCCCAGAACGTCCCCGGCTCCCGCATGAGCGTACGGTTGCGCGCCCCGTCCACCGAACTCGCGCCGGCCCAGTAGGAGAAGCCCGAACCGGTCGCGTACTCCATCCCCCAGCTGTCCACTGGATAGAGTCCGCTCGACATGTTGAGTGCGTGGCGGAGGGTGATCTCGCGCCGGGGATCCGTCTCCGCGGAGCCCGCGTTGTCCGGGAGCCAGTCGAAGGGGAGGGGGTCGTCGAGCCCCAGCTTCCCCTCGTCGACGAGCATGCCGATGAGCGTCGAGGCGATGCTCTTCGCGGTCGACCACGTCCGCGTCTTCGTGAACTTGTTGATGCCGGGGGCATAGCGCTCGTGGATGATCTGCCCGTCGTGCATGACGATGAGGCTGAGCGTCACCTGCTCTGGAGACGCCCGGTCGAATGACCAGTCGGAGGCGGCCTGGAGCGCGACGGGATCGACGCCGGCCGGCAGCGGGCGGCTCTCGACGAGGTCACCGTCGGGCCACGCCATGGCGGCGGGATCACCAGCCAGCGGCGGCGTGCTCAGGATCGGGAGGTCGTCGATGTCGTCGAACGTCTGGTCCGGCGACATGATCACGCACCCGATCCCCTCGCGGAACGCGGCCCGCATCGTCGGGATCGCTCCGGGAGCCCCGATCGCGACGGCCTTCCTCTCCCAGTCCACCTCGTAGTCGCCGCCCTCGGCCGTGCCGACCGGGTCGCTCAGGTAGGCGAGTTCCTGCTCGAAGACCTGCTCCAGCGTCCGCTCTCCTGTGAACAGGCCGTTGCACTGGAGGATGGCCTGAACGCCGCGCTGGATCATCTCCCTTTGCGGCGCGAAGTAGTCGTAGGTCTGCTCCTGCTGGGCAGCGGCGGCGGTCGGAGCGACGAAGACAAGCGCGATGGCCGCAAGCGTGAGGCGTTTCATGACTTCCCCCGAAGGCTGGACGAGATCCCCTGGAACCGGATGAACATTGGGGGGTTCCACGCGCGCGGCCAAGGACTGGCAGGTCGCGCATTCCCGAGCCCGGAAATATCGTGTCCCCGTGATCGACCAGATTCTCTACGGCTGCATTGCGCTCATCGCGCTCACCAATCCGCTCGCCGAGCTGCCCTTCTTCTTCGCGGCTACGGACGGATTTTCGCGTTCGGAACTCCGGCGCGCGGCCGTGAAGGTTGCGGTGGGCGTTCTGATCGTGCTCACCGTCGCCGCGGTCGCGGGAGCGCGCATCCTCGCGGTGTTCGACGTGAGCTTCGCCGCGTTCCGGACAGCGGGCGGGCTCGTCGTCATCCTCGCCGCGCTCGAGATGCTCCGCGGCGGCGGATTCGGAATCACGGGCGTGCGTCGGGCCCCGGGAGAGACGGAAGACCATCTCTGGGTCCCGCTCGTCATGCCACTCATCGCGGGGCCGGCGGCGATCACGGCAGTCATCACGCTGGCGCTCGATGAGGCCGGCGCGTTGATCGGGATTCCCGTCGCCACGCTCATCGCGGTACTCGTCTCAGCCGTGGGCGTGCTCGCGGTCCTGCTGGCAGCCAGCTTCCTCTCGCACGCGCTGAGCCGACGGGCGGTCCGGATCTTCGAGCGCTTCTCGGGCCTCATCCTGCTCGCCATCGGCTGCCAGATGTGCCTCGGCGGCATCCGGGAGTTCTTCGCCGGCTAGCAGCCCTGGGCGCCGGGCCGGTTAGGGGACGATGTCGACGACGATGTTCTCGTCGAAATGAGCGGCGAGATCGGAGAGGAAGAGCGACATGGTGGCGTGGTGCCCCATGAGGTAGCGGCTCACGAAGCGGAAGACGGGACTGTAGACCTCCCCCTCCTCGGTAATCGTGACGGTCGCACCCGCGGTCGTGGGTTCGATCTCGAAGATCCAGCGGCCTCCGAAGGGCAAGCCCTCCGACAGGATCGTCGACACGAGCCGGCTCGGGGGCTCGCTCTCCGTCAACTCCATGGGAAGCGGCCCGGTCGCCCCGAGTTCGAGCCAGGCCGGCTTCCCGTCTCGCGCCGGGAGTTCCTCGATGCTCTCGACGGAGGGCCGCCATTCGGGATACGCCCGGTAGTCGACGACGGTCGCGAAGATCTCCTCCGCGGGGACGGCGAACTCGGCGCGCACCGCCGCCACGTGTTCCTGCGGCAGCGCACTGCCGACGCCGTAGACGACCCCGACCAGGCTCGCGACGACGACGAGCATGCCGATGATGATGCGTTTCAGTGTGCGATTCACGGGATCGTTTCCGTCAACGGGGATCGATGGTCGCGCAGGATGGGCAGCGTGAGGCAGGTCGGGCCGCCTTCACAGGGGATGCAGAGTGCGTCCCCGTCGAAGAGCGTGACGTCGCAGCCCGCCTCTCTCATGAGCCGGACGGTCTCCGGGAACCCGCCGAGCGCGATGCATCGCCGCGGGGCCGTCGCGAGGACGTTGAGGTTCAGTCCTCCCGAAGCCATGAACTCGTCATCCCCCGCTTCCAGACACCGGATGCCGCGCTCCCGCATCACTTCGTAGAGCGCGACGGGGAAGAGTCGGGGGTAGATGAGCGCCAGATCCCGGTCCAGCGGGCTGACCAGCGACAGGAGGTGAAGGCAGGCGGCGCTTCCCTGCCACATCGGGAGGTCGAAGACGAGGACCTGTATTCCGAGCGGCGCCAGAAGATTGCGGAGCTGGTCAATCCCCGCCTGGTTCGTACGGAAGCCCCGGCCTACCGCGAGCGTGGCATCGTCTACCCACAGGAGGTCACCGCCTTCGGCGGTCCCCGGAGCTTCGATGGCACCCATCACCGGCACGCCGAGCCGCCGGTAAAGCGCCTCGTGGCTCGCCACCTCGGGCTGCCGCAGCGTCTTGCCCGGCCGCAGCAGGATCGGGCCGCCGGGCGTCATGAAGGAGGGGTCGAACGGGAACATCGCGTCGGCGAGACCGTCGTCCGCCGAGCCGCCGATCCACTCGACCGCGGCGCCCGAGGCCGCGACGCATGCCGCGAACGCGTCGTACTGGCGGAGCAGCCGGTCGGGCTCGATCGGCCCCGCGTAGTGCCAGCGCGCCGGATCCGCCTCCAGCGTCGCCCGGCCCGGCCGGCGCATCGCCACCCGCCTGAGCGGCGCCACCATGCCGGAAACGCCGAAACTCGCGGTCGCGGCGGTCGCGCCGCCGTCCGGTCGAACGCGGTTCTGCGGCAGCTCGTTCATCTGGCTGAAGCTACCGCGCCGCCGGTACCTTCGCTGGCCACGACGCCCCTGTTCGGCAACCCTTCACGAGGGATTGCAGCCTTGAACCGAAACCGCTTCCGCGACGCCTCCACCTTCTCCGCATACCTGGAGACGGTCGAGAAGAACCGCGACCTGTGGCACGCGCTGGCCCGCCGCGCGGCGGTGGACGAGGCAACGCTGGAGCGCGCCCGCGCCATTCCCGGCCTGTGGCACGTCATCGCGCTCACCGAAGACTGGTGCGGAGACGCGATCAACACCCTCCCCGTGTTCGACCGGCTGGCCGAAGCGGCCGGGAACATCGAACTGCGCGTCCTCCTGCGGGACGAGAACCCGGATCTGATGGATGCCCATCTCACGAACGGGACGAGTCGCTCCATCCCCATCCTCATCGTCTACGACGAGGCGTTCCGCGAGCGGGGGTGGTGGGGCCCCCGGCCGGCGCCGATCCAGGAATGGGTGATGACGGAGGGGATGAAGCTGGAGCCGACGGACCGGTATCGAGAGGTTCGGCGCTACTACGCCCGGGACAAGGGCCGCACCTCGCTGGACGAATTCCTCAGCATTCTGGAGAGCGCGGCCGCCGCCGACTGAGCGGAGGTCAGCCGCTCTCGACCCCTCTGCCCGCCTCGCCACGTCCGCCGCCCCGGGCCCGCATCACGACGAACACGGGGACGCCCGCCACGAGGAGCAGGAAGCCCCAGAACACGGTCTCGGGGCCGGCCCCCGCGATGGCCCAGAAGGAGAATCCGAAGGCGAGGATCGCAACGACCAGCCGCCCCACCGGCGCCGAGGGGCCCGGGATTGCCCCCGCGTCTGCCCTCGCGCCGGAGCCCGCCCTCGCGCCGGAACGCTCGCGCAGGGCGAAGAGCAGGCCGGTCGTGCTGGCGAACACGTAGGCGAGCAGCGTCGCGAGCGTGGAGAGGAGGATGAGGAAGGTGAAGGCCTGCACGAGCCCGCGCGTGTAGTTCATCGCGATGAGGACTGTGGCGACGCTCGCCGCGAAGATGAGCCCGAAGGAGGGCGTCCCTCGCGGACTGAGCCGGGCGAAGGCAGCCGGCAGGAGACCATCCTGCGCGGCGGCCCGCGGCAGCTGCCCGGAGAGCAGGATCCAGCCGTTGAGCGCGCCGAAGCAGGCGATCGTGGCGCCCGCGCCGATCACGAGCCGGCCGGCATTCCCCCAGATCGAGCCGGCCGCGTCCGCGAAGGGCGCCGTGGAGACGGAGAGGTCCGCCGGCGCGATGATCCCCATCACGGCGGAGGTGCTGATGACGAAGATCAGGGCCGCGATCACGGTGCCGAGGATGGTGGCCCGCGGGATGGTGCGGGCGGGATCCCGGACATCGGCCGCGGGAACCGTCGCGGCCTCGAGCCCCATGAAGGCCCACAGCGTGAGCGTCACGGTCGCCGTGACGGCGGTGAGCGGATTCCCTCCCGCGGGGTTGAAGGGCCGGAAGTGTTCCGGCTGGAAGTAGAGGAAGCCGATCGTGCCGATCGCCGCCAGCGGCAGGAGCTTGAGCACGGTGGTGACGAGTTGGACATGCCCTGCGGCGCGCACGCCCCACACGTTCACGAACGTCAGGCCCCAGAGGGCGACGAGGGAGGCGATGCCCCCGGCGACGGGGGAGGCGCCCAGCACGGGCCAGAAGACGGTCGCGTAGCTCACGGTCGCCACCGCGAGCGCCGCGTTCGCGGTGAGCAGCGAGATCCAGTAGGACCACGCGACCCAGAATCCGACGAAGTCGCCGAAGCCCTCGCGCGCGAAGGCATAGGGCCCGCCGACCTTCGGGATCAGCGCCCCGAGCCGCGCCATTACGAGGGCCAGGCACATGGCGCCGCCCGCGCTCACGAGCCAGCCGACGATGCTGATCCCCCCGTACGGGGAGAGCGAGGCGGGCAGCAGGAAGACGCCCGAGCCCACCATGCTCCCGACCACGAGGGCCGTGCACATCCACAGCCCGAGGGCGGGCCTGGGCGTCATTCGGCGCTTCGAGCCGGAGTTGCCGCCGTCCTGGTCGTGTTAGCGGTTGCCCCGATAGCTGCGGACGGGCGGGAGCCGGGCGCCGGTGCCGCCGGGCGGCTCGGTCTCGGCCACCACCTCGAGCGTCAACGTGCCGATGCCGTCGATCGAGGCGCTGACGACCTCGCCGGGCTGCAGGAACCGCGTTTCTCCGCGGACCGCGGTGCCCATGCCGACGCCGCCCGAGGTGCCGTTGTTGATCACATCGCCCGGGTACAGCGTCGCGATCGAGGACCCATACTCGACCAGTTCCCACAGGGTGTGGATCATGTCTCCCGCGGTGGCTTCCTGCATGCGCTCGTCACCGACGTCCAGCGTCTGCCGCAGCCTCTCCATCGGGTCGCCGTAGAACTCCTTGGGAATGATCCACGGACCCATGGGCGCGAACGTGTCGTGCCCCTTTCCGACGAACCAGTCGGAGGTCATGGGGTTGCCCCCGGGCGGCCGCCCGCCCCGGTCGGAGACGTCGATCGTCACCGTGTACCCGAACACATGGTCCTCGGCGTCCCGGGCGTCCACGTACTTGGCGCTGCGCCCGATCACGGCGCCGAGTTCCACCTCCCAGTCCGTGCGGTCGCGGCCGAAGGGGATCACGATCTGGTCGCCCGCTCCGATCACCGCCCCGCGCGTCGGCTTCAGGAAGAGATAGGGGACCCCGCGGTTCTCACGCCGCTGGCGGCGGGCTTCGCGCCGCTCCTCCTCGCTGCCCGCCTCGTTGACGTGGCTGTAGAAGTTGACCGCCGCGTTCAGGATCTTGCCGGGGTACATGATGGGCGGGAGGATCCGCACGTCCTCGAGGTCGTGGACGAAATCGGCCCTGCCGCTCCCCGACACCCCTCCCCGGGCCACGAGGTCATTGACGATCTCGTACAGCCGGAGCCGAACGCCGTACTCGTAGCGGCCGATGAGATCGATCATGTCGTCCGGCGGCGGGACCGGAGGATAGGCGGGGTTTCGCTCGAGCTCCCGGTTCGCCTCCTCGATGTCGACGATGAGGGCGTCGCGCAGCACGAGGGAGACCCGCGGCGCGCCATCGATCTCGAACGTCCCCACCTTGAACGGCTCCGCGATGTCGATCTCCGGCCCTCCCTGGGCCGCAAGCGGAGCAGAGAACGCGAGGGCCGCGGCCGCCAGGAGCGCTCTCATGAGCCGGGATCCCGCCTGTAGCTCCGCAGCGGCGGCAGCCGGACGCCCATGTCGCCCACAGCCGGCGGCCCTTCCACTACCGGAAGCTCGATCGTTCCTATCCCGTCGATCGTTGCCCTGAGGACGTCGCCCGGCCGCAGGAATCGCTCCTCGCCCATGCCGATGCCACCGGAGGTGCCGAGGTTGATCACGTCGCCCGGGAAGAGCGTCAGAATCGAGGATGCGTACTCGATCAACTCCCACAGCGTGTGAATCATGTCCCCGGCCGTCGCTTCCTGCATGCGTTCTCCGCCCACGTCCAGCGTCTGACGCAACTCGGCCATCGGGTCGCCGTAGAACTCCTTCGGGACGATCCACGGGCCCATGGGCGCGAACGTGTCGTGCCCTTTCTCGACGAGCCAGTCCGACGTCGTGGGGTTGCCTCCCGGAGGACGCCCGCCCCGGTCGGAGACGTCGATCGTCACGGTGTACCCGAAGACGGTTGCCTGGGCATCCTCCGAGGCGACGTACTTCGCCGCTCGTCCCATGATCACGCCCAGTTCCACCTCCCAGTCGGTCTGCTCCCGGCCGTGCGGGATTACGATCCGGTCGCTGGTCCCGATCACCGCGCCACGCGACGGCTTGAGGTAGAGGTACGGGATGCCCCGGTTCGCACGGCGCTCGCGGACGGCGTCCTCCCCCTGCCCCTCGGGGGCGTCCGCCGCGACACGGCTGTAGAAGTTGCTCGCCGCGTTCAGGATCTTGCCGGGATACATGATCGGCGGGAGGATCCGGACGTCCTCGACATCGTAGACGTACTCCGCGCGAGTGGGGCCCATGAGCCGCTGATAGGCCACCGTCTCGTTGACGATCTCGTACAGGCGCCGCTGGAGGCCATACTCGTAGCGGCCGATGAGGTCGAGCATGTCGCTCGGCGGCGGGATCCTCGGAAAGGCGCGGTTCCGCTCGAGTGCTTCGTTCGCCAGTTCGATGTCGATGACGAAGGCGTCGCGCAGCACGAGTCCGACGCGCGGTACGTCTCTGATCGCGAACGTCCCCACCTTGAAGGGTTCCACGAGCACGATCCCCGCGACATCCTGGGCGGCAACGGAGGCGGCGGAGCACAGGACCGCGAGGATGGCGGCCGGAAGGGCCCGTGCGGTCCGGTTTCGTCTGAGCAGTGCGCTTCTCATGGGTCTTTCCTCTCGGTTGGGCGGGGAGATTTCACGGGACCAGGCCGTCCATCTCCTCGATCGTGGCTGTGGACGGGCCGCGTTCCGCCTGGAGACGGCGAGCGGTGGCTTCGGCGGCCCGCATGACGCGGAGCAGGTTGTCGGCCGCGAGTGCCCGAAGCTCGCTCTCGGTCCACCCTCGGCGTGAGAGTTCGGCGAACAGGGCAGGGTACGTCGACACGTCCTCGAGTCCCACCGGCCCCCGGTCGATTCCGTCGAAATCTCCCCCTATCGCGACGTGGTCGATGCCTGCCACGTCGCGGATGTGCTCGATATGCCGCACGACGTCGGCCATCGTGGCGCGCGGGCGTCCCTCCGCTGGGCCGACGTAGTTGGTGACGTCCTGGTTCACGAAGGACTCGACGAAGGTGACCATGACCACGCCGCCGTTTTCCGGCAGCCGGCTCAGCACGTCGTCCGGCACGTTGCGCGGGTGGTCCGTCACCGCCCTGGCGGAGGAATGGGAGAAGATGACCGGCGCTTCGGCCACGTCGAGTGCGTCGTGCATGCTTCCCGGCGAGACGTGCGAGATGTCGACCAGCATGCCCAGCCAGTTCATCTCGCGCACCACTTCCTCGCCGAACGCGGAGAGTCCTCCAAGTTCGGGCAGCTCGCAGCAGGAGTCGGCCCAGGGGAGGTTTGCGCTGTGGGTAAGCGTCATGTAGCGGACGCCGAGGGCATAAAAGGCGCGCAGGGCGCCGAGAGAATTCTCGATCGCGTGCCCGCCCTCCATGCCGAGCATCGAGGCGATCTTGCCGCGGTGGAACTGGTCCATCACTTCCGCGGCGGTGACCGCGAGCCCCAGGTCCTCGCGGTGATCGGCGATGATCTGGTTCGCGATGTCGATCTGCTCCAGCTGAATGCGCGCGCCGCCCCCGTCCTCCATGACCGAGGCAGGGACATAGACGGACCAGAACTGGGCCCCTACGCCACCGGCCCGGAGACGGGCGAGGTCGGTGTGCCCGGGCGTCGGTCGCGAGATGTTATAGGCGCGGACATCGCTGGGCGCGTCCGCGTTCCGGATCGCCCACGGCAGGTCGTTGTGTCCGTCGAAGAGCGGGACGCTCGACAGTACGCGCTTCGCAATTTCGAGGTGTTCGTCTTGCGCCCGCGCGTCCGGCGCCGCGAGCCCGAAAACGAGGGCGGATAGAACCGCCACCGTCGGCGTCCCGGTGGGAACTCGCATCATCTTGTACGGACTCCCTTTGAAGAAGGCGGTGGCTTGAACGGAGCCTATACAGGATTCTCGCTCCGCAGACGGCTGGCCGCCAGCGGTGGCGACCTGCCGCGTCCCTGACGGCGTCGTGCCGGGGGTGGCCAGGTGCGAACGCCCTTCCCGAACAGGTATCTTCCAGCATGCTGATCAACTGCGATATGGGGGAGAGCTACGGGCCTTGGGAGAAAGGAGCGGATGAGGTCGTGATGCCGCTCATCGACCAGGCCAACATCGCCTGTGGCGGTCACGCCGGGGACCCGGACACGATGGCGCACACGCTGCGCCTGGCCGCAGAGCACGGGGTCCAGGCGGGGGCGCACCCGGGCTATCCCGACCGCCGCAACTTCGGCCGCTTGAAGCTGGACTGGCCGCCCGATTCTCTCGTACTCGAGGTGCAGGCGCAGATCGGCGCGCTGCAGGCGGTCGCGAGGGCGCTGGGGATCGGCTTGCGGCACGTGAAGCCGCACGGAGCGCTGTACCTGGCGATGATGAAGGATGACGGCCTGCTCACACGCCTGGCCGAAGGCGTGGCTGCCGTGGATCCGTCTCTCGTCTTCGTCCTGCAGGCGACGCCGGAGCGCGAGCGGCACGCGGCGATGTTGGAGCATACGGGCCTTACGCTGGCCTTCGAGGCCTTCGCCGACCGGGCGTACGCGGCGGACGGGCACCTCCAGGCGCGCGGCATCGACGGAGCGGTCCTCTCCGACGCGGACGCGGTTGCCCGCCATGTGGCGAATCTCCTCGACGGGTTCGTGGAGACGCCCGAGGGCCCGCTGGCGGTGGAGGCCGAAACGCTCTGCGTGCACGGCGACAATCCGTCGGCCACGGCGGTGCTCCGCCGCATCCGCGCACTCGTGCCGCGACGGACGTAGACGACTGGTGATCACCTTCCCGGGCCCGGTCAGCGCCCTGGTCACCCTTCCCGTGGCCGCCGATCGGAACGGGATCTCCCGCGTTCTCAATCTCGAACGCCTGGCGCGCGACGCCCTCCCGGATCTTCGGGTCACGATTCCGGCCTTCAACCGGCTCCTGCTGGAGGGCGCGCCGCACAGCTGGGATCCCGAGGAGGTCGAATCTGCGCTGGAGGCCGCTGCGGACCGGTGTCTCGCGGAGTCGGCCCCGATCGATCCGGGCGATCCCGTTTCGCTCCCCGTGTGCTACGACCCGGAACTGGCGCCCGATCTTGAAGACGTGGCGGCGAATGCGGGCGTGAGCGTGGCGGATGTCGCCCGGCTCCATGGCGGGACGAGGTACGCCGTGCTCGCGACCGGATTCGCGCCGGGATTCGCGTACATGGGCGATGTGGACGCGCGGATCGCGCTGCCGCGCCTGGTGACGCCGCGCCCGCGGGTTGAAGCGGGGTCGGTCGGGATCGCCGACCGGCGCACCGGCATCTATCCGGCCGCCGGCCCGGGCGGCTGGCGTCTGATCGGTCGCGTCCCCCCGGCGCTGTTCGCGGATCCGGCCGAGCGCATTGCGCGCTTCCGGCCGGGCGGCACGGTCGAGTTCCACCCGATCGGCCGCGACGAGTACGAGGCGGCCGGCGGATGAGCCCGCACGGCGTCGTGGACCGCCCCGGCCCGCTGTGCACGATCCAGGATCCGGGGCGGAAGACCGGCCGCCGCGCCGGGCTGGCTCCCGGGGGCGCGATGGACCAGCGGGCGTACCTGTGGGCCAACCGGCTCCTCGGGAACGATCCGGCGGCGGCCGCGCTCGAGATCACCCTGGGCGGTTTCGCCCTGCGCTTCGCCGTCGAGACGACCGTGGCGCTGACAGGGGCCGACTGTGTCGCCACGCTCGACGGCGTCGAAACGGGTGTCTGGCGCACCGTCCACGCCCGCCCGGACCAGGTGCTCCGGCTCGGTTACAGCGCGACCGGCATGCGCGCCTACGTCGCGTTCCCGGGCGGTCTGGATGTCCCCGCGGCGTTCGGCTCGTCGTCGGCCGTGGTGCGCGACGGCCTGCCCGGACTGCTCGGTCGGCCCCTGCGCGCGCGCGAACCGCTCCGCTGGCGCGAGCCCGGGCGGGCGTGTCCGGTGCGGCACGTGCCTCGCGAACTCATTCCGCCCACCACGGCCTCGCTGGTACTGCCGCTGATCGTCGGCTACGAGTGGGCCGAGTTCTCGAACGCGGACCGGGAGCGAGTGTTCGACTCGGAGTGGACCGTCGATCCGGCGAGCGACCGCACCGCGGGCCGACTGGCCGGCCCCGCCCTGACCTCGGGGCCGCGCGTCCTCGACTCGACGCCCCTCGTGGACGGCACCGTTCAGGTTACCGGCGATGGCCTCCCGCTCGTATTCATGCGGGACCGCCCGACGATCGGCGGCTACGCGAAGCTCGGCTCCATGAATCCGATCGCGCTCGACGCGTTCGCGCAGGCCCGACCCGGCACGCCCATCCGCTTCGTCCGCGCCGAGCCCGATGCCATCCGCCGCGCGCTCGCCCGGAGAGAGCGGTTCTTCGGGCTCCGCAACGACCTGTAGCGACGTCTCTTGATCGGCGAAAGTTGAACGTCAAGGTCTTCTTGGCTTATGTTCCAGGTTCGGATTCAGTTCAGGTGGGGTGGATCAACGGGGTGGAGGCATCGTGAATACCTGGACGATGTTGCCGCGCTACGGCGCGCGGTCGCTTCGAAATTCGCATCTTTCCATTGCGGCGTCGGCCGTGCTTCTGGCCGCGGCCGTACCCGGTGAGATCGTGGGGCAGAGTCTGCGCGGAGGGACGAGGTCCCTGGACCTTCAGAACCGCGTCGCGCGCCAGCACGACTTCACGTACATCGCCAACCCGGCGCAGCTGGAGCGGTTCGTGGACGCCGGTTACCTCGTGCGAGTGCCCACCTCGGCAGACTACGCACTCCACGAGATCTCGTTCCCCTACGCCAGACCCGAGGTCAAGCTGTTCATCTCCCGGCTCGCCCCGCAGTACCGGCGCGCCTGCGGCGAGCGGCTCGTGGTCACGAGCCTGACCCGACCGAAGAATCGGCAGCCGAGGAACGCCTCCCCGCGCTCCGTCCACCCGACGGGCATGGCCCTCGACTTTCGCCGCCCCGCCGGCAAGTGCCGCGCATGGCTGGAACGGGTTCTGCTCCAGCTGGAGGGATCGGGGGTTCTGGAGGCGACAATGGAGCGCCGCCCGCCGCACTACCATGTGGCGCTCTTCCCCCGGCAGTACGCCACCTACGTCGATGGGATCACGCGCGCCGCCGCGCGACAGTACGCGGCCGGCGGAGGGCGGTACGAGGTGAGGCCGGGCGACTCACTGTGGGAGATCGCCCGCCGTCACGACACGACGGTCCCCCGTCTCCGGTCCGCGAACAACCTCAACGGCAGTCGCATCTACCCCGGCCAGGTACTCACACTTCCGAGCTGACCCGCCCGCCCCCCTGCCTTCAGCCGCCGGCGCTCCGGCGGGGGGGGGCGGCACTGCGGCCACTCGCCCGGCGTGCCGGGGCCGGCCGGCAGCACGCGCGTGTCGCGCGGCACCCGCTCGGGATCCTCGGACGCCTGATAGGCGAGCATGGCGGCGAGCGTCGCGTTATTCCGCAGGTCGTCGAACACGATCTTGTCGAAGGTGTCCCGGTTCGTGTGCCAGGTGTACTGCCGGTAGTCCGGGTAGTTCGACTGCAGACGGAACCCCGGGGCCGGCTTGCAGATGAACGACATGTGGTCGCTGCCGCCGGTCTCGGGCACGCCGGGGATGTCGAGTTCGATGTGTCCGGTGATCTCGGCGGGGATCTTCGAGAACCAGCGCCCGAAGTGGGCCCCGGCACCGGTGAAGCCCTGCATGCGGATGTAGTCGATGCGCCACGTGCCGTTGTCCTGATTGAAGGCGGCCTGCAGCCCATCCACGACCTCGGCGTTGTCCGCCGCGAAGGCGGTCGAGCCGATGAGCCCCTGCTCCTCGCCGCCCCAGTGTCCGACAAGGATCGTTCGCCTCGGGTTGGGGTAGGCCGTTTTCAGGAGGCGCATTGCCTCCATCATCATGATCGTGCCCGTGGCGTTGTCCGTGGCGCCCGAGGCCCCATCCCACGAGTCGAGGTGCGCGCTCAGGACCACGTATTCATCCGGGAGTTCGGTGCCGGGGATCCGGCCCACGACGTTGAAGGCGGGCACGTCGCCGAGGAACTCCGCGCGCGCATCGATCCGCACGCGCGGCGACTGGCCCCGTTCGGCGAGGCGCGCCAGGAGCCCGTAGTCCTCGCAGCTCAGGTGCAGCCCGGGCACTGTCCGGGTCGGCGAACTGAAGATCTTGTCCACGCCCCAGCCCTGCGACCAGCGCCCGGTAAGCAGCGCGCCGGCCCCGGCGTCGGCGATCCGCTGCGCGAAGTCGCGTTCGAGGTTGAACATGGCGTCGAACCACGCGCCACGCGCCTGATCCCGGCTTCCACGCATTCGCTCGACCGTCTCGGGCATTGCGTGGTCCTCCCACGACTGGTCCTCGCGGCAGGTCGGTTCCGCAAACGAGATCGCGACGGCCTTGCCGGCGATGGTCGGAAGCCATGCGTCGAACGCCTCCATCGAGGCGAAGTTCGGCATCAGAATGACGTCCGCTTCCACCGGCCCGTCCGTGCCCGGACTCCAGGCGAGCAGCATCCCCTCGAGCGAACGCACGCGCGGCGAGATCAGATCGATGTGGCTGTAGCCGCGGTCCCACCCGATCCACGTCCCGTATTCCTGCTTCTCCGCCTCTATCCCCCACGCCTCGTACTTCGACAGCAGCCAGTCGGCCGAGGCCTCGTAACCCGGAGAACCCATGAGCCGCGGGCCGATGGAATCCGCCAGCGCCTGGGCGAGATCGAAGGCCTGCGAGCCCTCTCCCATGCCTTCCTCCCACATCTGGCGGATGACGGGATCGTCGGTGGGGAAGGTCTGGGCGGCGACGGTCTGCACCGCCGCCGCGCCGAAAAAGGCCGCCAGCACGAGAAGTGTGTAGAGGCGGATCCGCTTCATCATGATCGGTCCTTTGGCGTGGTCTTTTGCACCGTGTTTTGCGAGGGGATAGGCTGCTTCGGGCGCCAACTCCCGCCCCGGAAACTGCGTTTCCCGGCGGGACCCGGCCACGGCTGGCCGCCACCTGGGAGGATCCCGACACCCGACAGAGGCCATCATCCACTTCAATAGAAGAGCGGCGTTGACGATTCTGGCCCTGGCGCAGGGGGGGGGCTTGGCGGGAGCCGGCGGGGCATACGCCCAGGAACCGGAGCCGGTGCGCCTGTCGGGCTATGTGCGGGTGGCGGAGAACGACGAGGTGATCCGGGCCGCCCGGCTCGACATCACCGAGGGCGGCCTCATCATCGGGACCAACCGGTTCGGGTTCTACTCCATCGAGCTGCCCCCCGGCCGGTATTCGATCCGCGTCGCCAGCCTCGGCTACGAGACCGTGACCGAGGTGGTCGAGCTCCAGGAGACGATGTCGCTGGACTTTGCGCTTCCCCTGCGGCCCGTCGCCGTGTCGGAACTTACGGTGACGACCGACCGCGAGCCGCCGGACCTCGATCCGGAGAGCGTGGACATGAGCGTCATCCGGCTCGACATGCCGACCCTCTCCGAGCTGCCGGTCGTACTCGGTGAGGCGGACCCGGTCCGCACGCTGACCCTCTATCCCGGGATCAGCACGGCGAACGACGCGACGACGGCCATCAACGTGCGCGGCGGCGCGGGTGACGAGAACCTGATCCGCCTCGACGACTCGGAGGTGTTCAATCCGGCCCACGCCATCGGCCTCTTCTCGACCTTCAACTCGGACGCGGTGGGGGACGTCACCCTGTACAAGGGCGGCATCCCCGCCCGGTACGGCGGCCGGCTCTCCTCCGTTCTGGAAATCCATCAGCGGGAAGGCAACTCGCGCGAGTTCGAGGGGGCGGCGACGATCGGCCTCCTCTCCAGCCGCCTGAGCCTGCAGGGACCCCTCCCGGACGGGCGGGGATCGTGGCTCGTCGCGGGGCGCCGGACCTACGCGGACCTCTTCCTCGCCCTCTCGAGCGACCCGTCGATCCGGGAAAGCACCGCCTACTTCTACGACCTCAACGCCAAGACAAACGTGCGGTACGGGGCCACCGGCCAGGTCATGCTGTCCGGTTACGCCGGGCGCGACCGGCTGCGGATCGGAGAAACGGCCTCCGCCGGCTGGGGCAATGCGACGGGCACGCTGCGCTGGAACCACGTCTTCGGTTCCGTCTTCTCCCATCTGACGCTCACGTACAGCGACTACGACTACCACCTGCAGAGCAGCTTCGATGCGCGCGCCGCATCGTTCGACGCGGGGATCAGGAACCTCAGCCTCAACATCGACGAGTCGTGGGACCTGAGCGCGCGCGACAGGCTGGAGTTCGGGGCGGGCGTCCGCAGTTACGAGATCCACCCCGGGGACATCAGCCCCGGAGAGGGCTCGGCGGTCATCCCGCAGGAATTCGAGTCCCGAAAAGGCCTCGCGCCCGAGGCGTACATCGAGCACGAGACGGAGGTCGGGCCGCTCGGGTTGCGCTACGGGGTTCGCGCGAGCGGGTTCCTGCGCCGGGGGGAAGAGACGGTCTATCGCTACGCGGGGGACGCGCCCGTCGTGTATCGGCCCGAATTCGGCCGCTACGAGCGCGGCGCCGTCGTGGACAGCACGCGGTACGGCCGAGGAGAGACGATCACGTCCTACTGGGGGCTCGAACCGCGGCTCGGTCTGCGCCTCGGGCTCACCGACGCCTCGTCGCTCAAGGCGAGCTACTCGCGCACGCGGCAGTATCTGCGGCTGGTCACGAACACGAACTCGCCGACCCCACTCGACCTGTGGGACCCCGTGGGCCCGTACGTCGAGCCGCAGGTCGCCGACCAGTTCGCCCTCGGCTACGTGACGACGCTCTCCCGGGGCCTTTACGCCTTTTCGGGAGAGGTGTACTACAAGGACGCCCGCCACCTGATCGACTACGTGGACGGGGCGGACATCTTCATCACGCGCCGCCTCGAGACGCTCCTTCTCGAGGGAAGCGGACGCGGGTACGGGTTGGAGTTCCTCGTGCGGAGGACCCGCGGCCGACTCACCGGTTGGGCGAGCTACACGCTGGCCCGCTCGGAGCAGCGGACGCCGGGGCTCACGGCCGAGGATCCGGGGATCAACGGCGGAGAGTGGTATCCCTCTCCCTACGACCGGACCCACGACTTCGCCCTCACGGGACTGTACCGGCTGAACGATGACTGGAGTGTGAGCGCGAACTTCATCTTCGCGACCGGCGTGCCCACGACCTTCCCCGTGGCCCGATACCGGTTCGCCTCCCTGATCCTGGGAGAGTACGGCCCACGGAACGCCGAGCGGCTCCCCAACTATCACCGCCTCGATGTCTCGGCCACGAGGCGGTGGGGACGGGGAGAGCTTCAGTTCGGCTTCTTCAACGTCTACAACCGCTTCAACGCCCAGGCGATCGCGTTCCGCCAGAACCGTGATTCGCCCCTCTCCACGGAGGCAGTCGAGACCGCGGTGTTCGGTCTGGTGCCGAGCATCAGCTACCGGTGGAACTTCTGATGGGCGCCCGTGCGCTGGGCCGCGTCCTCGCGTGCGCCGCATGTGTCGCGACGGCGGGATGCGAACGGGTCGTGGACGTCGACATCCCCGCTCCGGAGCCGCGACTCGTCGTGGAGGGACGGATCGAACGCATCAAGGAGGCGCCGAGCGGCAGGCAGCGCATCCGGCTCTCGACGACAGCCGGCTTCTTCGACAACCGGCTGCCGCCGCCCGCGACGGGCGCCAGCGTCATCGTGGTCGATGGGTCCGGCCTCGTTTTCCCGTTCCCCGAGGTCGAGCCCGGCCTGTACGAGGCGGAGAATCTCTTCGCGAATGTCGGGGAGACGTACACGCTCATTCTCGAATATCAGGGCGATACGTACGAGGCCTCGGCCCTGCTGCACGACGTGCCCCCCATCGACTCCCTGTACTTCGAGTTCGAGGAGGAGTCGCTCATCATCGAGGAGGCCGGCTTCCGGGCCGCCATCGACTTTGTCGATCCGGCGGGGGTCGAGAACTACTACCTCTGGGAACAACTGGTGGACGGCGTGAACGAGATTCCACCGGACCCCCAGAACAACCTGAATCTCGTGAGCAAGGATGAGTTCTACGACGGGCGGGACGTCACAGGCTTCCAGCCCAGCGACGAGGTTGCCATCCAGCCCGGCCAGCATGCGGAGATCCGCCAGATCGCGCTCTCGAGGCTGGCCTACGACTACTACTACGCGCTCTTCGAGCAGAACGCGCTCGGAACCGGCAACCCGTTCTCGTTCCCGCCCGCGAACGTGCGCGGAAACGTCACGAATCTGGATCGCCCGTACAAGTATGCGTTCGGCCTCTTCGAGGCGGCCGAGGTGAGCGTCGCGGAGGGGGTCGCGCCCCCCAGGTAAGCAGCCTGCCCGAACACGGAAGCGCCGGTTATGTTGGCCCCGTGCTCAATCCCAGTCTGAAGGCGCGCGCGGGCCGGACGATGATGGCCCTCATTCCCATCGTCTTCACGGCCGCCGGCACCGGTGCGGCGCACGCGCAGGAACCGGAACAGGTTCGGCTGTCGGGCTACGTGCGTTCGACCGTGAGCGACGAGGTGCTGCGTATCTCCCGACTCGAGGTCGTGGAACCCGGCATCTCCATCGCGACCAACCGGTTCGGCTTCTACTCCGTCGAGCTGGTCCCGGGCCGCTACACGGTCCGCGTCTCGCAGCTCGGGTACGAGACGGCCACCCGCGTCGTCGATCTCGAACAGACGACCTCGCTGGATTTCGCCCTCGATCTCCGGCCCGTATCCGTGGCCGAACTCTCCGTGGAGGCGGAACACGAGCCTCCGGATCTCGACCCCGAGACGGTCGAAATGAGCGTGATCCGGTTCGACGCCCCGGCGATCTCGCAGCTCCCCGTCGTGCTGGGCGAAGCCGATCCCGTGCGCACGCTGACGCTCTATCCCGGGATCACGACGACGAGCGACGCGACGACATCGATCAACGTGCGCGGCGGAGCGGGCGACGAGAACCTGATTCTCCTCGACGATTCGGAGGTGTTCAACCCGGCCCACGCCCTCGGGTTCTTCTCCACCTTCAACACCGACGCGGTGGACGACGTCACGCTGTACAAGGCCGGCATCCCCGCGCGCTACGGCGGGCGACTCTCTTCCGTCATGGAGATCCACCAGCGTGAAGGGAACTCCCGCGAGTTCGAGGGCTCCGCCACCGTCGGACTCCTCTCGAGCCGGTTGAGCCTCGAGGGACCGCTGTTCGACGGCAACGGATCGTGGCTGGTGGCGGGGCGCCGAACCTACGCGGACCTGTTCCTCGGCCTGTCCAACGACCCGGACGTGAGGGAGAGCGTCGCCTACTTCTACGATCTCAACGCCAAGGCCAACGTCCGCTACGGAACGACCGGCCAAATCATGCTCTCCGGATACTTCGGCCGTGACCGTCTCAGCGTCGTCAGGGAAGCCTCGGTGGGATGGGGCAATGCAGCCGGCACGCTGCGCTGGAACCAGGGGTTCGGCCCCATCTTCTCGCACGTTACGCTGATTTTCAGCGACTACGACTATCAGGTCCAGAGCGGTTTCAACGCGCGCGCGGCCTCCTTTAGCTCTCGGGTCCGGCACCTGAACCTGAGCGTGGACGAGTCCTGGACGCTGGGGCCCCGCGACCAATTGGAGTTCGGGGTCGGCATCGGGACCTACAACGTGCGGCCCGCGGACGTCGTCGAGGGCGAGGGCTCGGCCGTCGTGCCCCAGGAACTCGACGCGCGCCACGGTCTGGCCCCCGATGCGTACATCGAACACGAGACGGAGCTGGGGCCGCTCGGGTTGCGCTACGGGCTGCGCGCGACGGGGTTCATCCGGCAGGGCGAAGCGACCGTCTACGACTACCTCGACGATGCGCCGGTCGTCTATCACCCGGAACTGGGCCGGTACGACAGGGGTGTCGTGACGGACAGCACGCGCTACGGATCCGGGGAGAGCATCGTCTCCTACTGGGGCCTCGAGCCGCGGCTGGGGCTGCGCCTGCAGGTCGGATCCGCCTCGTCGCTCAAGGCGAGCTACTCCCGCACGCGGCAGTACATGCGGCTTGTCACGAACACGAACTCTCCCACACCCCTCGACCTGTGGGACCTCGTGGGTCCGTGGGTGGAGCCGCATGTGGCCGACCAGGTCGCGTTGGGCTACGTGACGACGTTCTCCCGGGGGCGGTACGCGCTCTCCGGAGAGGTCTACTACAAGCGCGCCCGCCATCTCGTCGATTATGTGGACGGGGCCGATCTCTGGGTCGTCCGAGACCTCGAGACAAAGCTGCTCGAGGGTGAGGGGCGCGGGTACGGCTTCGAACTCCTGCTCAGGAAGACGCAGGGTCGCCTGCGCGGTTGGGCCAGCTACACCCTCGCCCGCACCGAGCAGCGTACGCCGGGGCTGACCGCATCGGATCCCGGCATCGCCGGGGGAAGCTGGTATCCGGCGCCCTACGACCGGACCCACGATTTCGCGCTCACCGGAGTCTACGAACTCGACGATACGTGGAGCGTCGGCGCCAACCTGATCTTCGCGACGGGTTTGCCGACGACCTTCCCCGTGGCGCGCTACGAGTTCGCCGGCGTGGTTCTGGGCGCGTACGGGTCCCGCAACGCGGAGCGTCTCCCCAGCTATCACCGGCTCGACCTCTCGGCCACGAAGCGGTTCGGGAGCGGGGACCTCCGGTTCGGCGTGTTCAACGCGTACAACCGCTTCAACGCGCAGTCGCTCGCGTTCCGGCAGAGGGAGGACACGCGTCTCGTGACGGAGGCGGTGGAGACGGCTGTGTTCGGGATCGTACCGAGCATCAGCTACACATGGCGCTTCTGATGGGCGGGAGAACGCCTGTCCGGCTCGCGGTCCTGTTCGGCTGCATCGCCGCCGCGGCGTGCGAGCGGATCGTGGAGGTCGAGATTCCCGATCCGGAACCGTTGCTGGTCGTCGAGGGGCGGATCGAACTCGTGAAGGAGGCGCCGAGCGGGACGCAGACGATCCGGCTCAGGACGAGCGACTCCTTCTTCAGCAACCGGCGGACGCCACCCGCCGTGGGAGCCGTCGTCACCGTGACCGACGGAGCGGGCGTCGTCTACCCGTTCACGGAGATGGAGCCGGGCCACCACGTGACGCACGACCTCCACGCCCGCATCGGAGAGACGTATTCGCTCTCCATCGACTATGAGGGAGATCGGTACGCCGCTTCGGCGACGCTGCTGGCGGTGGCCCCGGTCGACTCCCTCTATTTCATGTACGAGGAAGCGACGCTGGTCAACGACAAGGAAGGCTACCGGACGGCGATCGACTACACGGATCCCCCCGGCGGCCCGCACTTCTATCTCTGGGAGCAGTTCGTCGACGGGGTCAACGAGCCACCACCCAGTGCCGGCAATCAGTTCAACCTGGTGAGCAGGGACGAACTGTACGACGGCCAGCCCGTCATTGGCATCCAGCCCAACAACGAGGTCGTGATCGAGCCCGGAGCCCACGTCGTGATCCGCCAGATCGCGCTCTCCCGGCGAGGCTACGATTTCTACTACGCGCTCTTCGAGCAGAACGCGCTCGGGACCGGGAACTCGTTCTCGGTGCCGCCCGTCACCATCCGCGGCAACGTCGCGAACACCACCCGCCCGGAGCGCTTCCCGTTCGGGTTCTTCGGGGCGGCGGAGGTGAGCGTGGCCGAGGGCGTCGGGCCCGCACGGTAGCGAGTCCGCCGTGTTCGACGATCCCGGTACGCTGAAGGCCGCCGGGGCGACGCTCGCCCTGGCCGCTCTGTGGCTGGTCGAGGGTGTCCTCCCGATGTTCGAGGGCCGGAGCGCGAGGAGCGGGCACGGGGCGCGGAACCTCGCCCTCGGAGTGGGGAACGCGGCGGTTGCGGCCGTCATCTTCGCCGCCGCCACGCTGTTCGTCACTGAAGGGGCAAGGGAACGCGGTTTCGGCCTGCTCCACCTGCTCGAACTTCCGGCGTGGGCCAGGGTCGTGCTCGCGGTCGTGATCTTCGATGCGTGGCAGTACCTGTGGCACCGGCTCAACCATCAGGTCCGGTTCCTGTGGCGCTTCCACCAGGTGCACCACTCGGACGCCGAACTCGACGCCACGTCGGGTCTCCGCTTCCACACGGGGGAGATCGTGCTCTCCTCGATCGTGCGGCTCGCCGTGCTTCCCCTCCTCGGCGTGACGGTGGCGGAACTCCTCGTCTACGAGGCGATCCTCCTCCCGATCATCCTCTTCCACCACAGCAACGTGCGGCTGCCGGGCCGCGTGGACCGCTGTCTGCGCTGGCTCATCGTCACGCCGTGGATGCACTGGGTCCATCATTCCGACTACCAGCCGGAGACGGACTCGAACTACTCGAGCATCTTCTCCTTCTGGGACCGGGTCTTCGGGAGCTTCCGGCTGCGGTCCGAGCCGCGGGAGATCCGCCTCGGGCTCGAGAACATGAAGCGTACGGAGTGGGGGACGCTGCGGGGGATGCTCTCGATGCCCTTCCGGAGGGGGCGCCGCGAATAGGCGGCGGATGTTGCGAGGGCGAGGCTGGAGGGGGCGCTCTCTCCGCCTCGCCGGCGCTCTTTTCGTCGCGGTGCTGGCGGCGTGCGACAGCGCGGCGGCGCCGGTCGAACCCGGGGATCGCGGCACGGGGCCCGATCCGGTCGCGCCTCCGATGGATCTGTCTCGGGTCTGGGCGACTTCGACCCCCGAGGCGGAGGGGTTCGATGAGGAGTTGCTGGAGGACGCGTTCGCGGATGCGGAGAGTGCGGTGCCGAACATCCGGGCTCTCGTTGCCGTGAGGAACGGGCGGCTCGTTCAGGAGGCGTACTTCGGCGGCATGCACCGGGACTCGGCCTTCGACATGCGGTCCGTCACGAAGACGGTCACGGCGCTGCTCGTCGGCCTCGCCTCGGACCGGGGACTCCTGGATCCGGACGACCTGATGACGGATCGACTGTCGCATCCGTCGCTGCGAACTGAGCATGGCGGCATCCGCGTGCGCGACCTGCTCACGATGACGAGCGGCATGCAGTGGTCGGATGAGGAGGATTTCGGCCCATGGGTGCGATCGGGAGAGCCCGTCGGCTACGTGCTGGACCTGCCCGTCGTCGCTTCGACGGGCCGGCGGTTCATCTACAACACCGGCGGGTCGCACCTGCTGGCCGTGATCGTCGAGAACGTGGTCGACGGGAGCGCGCTCGAGTTCGCCGAGCGGGAGTTGCTGAGCCCGCTCGGCATCGACAACAAACGCTGGCCGGTCATGCAGGACAGCGTGATCGTGGGCGGCGCCGCGCTGGCGCTCCGCGCGCGCGATGCCGCGAAGATCGGACAGCTTCTCCTGCAGGGCGGCCGTTCCGGTTCGGCGCAGATCGTATCGCGAGCGTGGACCGAAGCTCAGATCAGCCGGCTCGTCTCGCTGGGCGACCTCGGCTACGTCCTGCGTGACGCCGGGTATGGCTACCAGACCTGGAGCGACCGCCAGGGCGGCGGCGACGGCGTGTCCGCCTTCGTGATGTGGGGCTACGGCGGCCAATACGTGTGGATCGTACCGGATCGGCAACTCGTCGTCGTGGCCCAGACCCATTGGCGCGGGACCGGCGACTTCGATCGGAGGCAGGCCGACGCGGTGGCCGATCTCGTCGTGCGCCGCGTGGTCGAGTCGGCGCGGCCGATCCGCCGCTAGCGGCGCGCCGTCCCGCAGCGCAACGTCAGGGCCTATGTTCCGCGGGTCCGCTCGATCTCGTCCGGGAGAACGCCTGATGCGCTTCGTCGCCGCTGCTTTCGTCACCGCCCTTTCCGCCGGTGCCCTGACCGCCGGTGCCGGGCCGGCGATCGCCCAGGAGTCGGGGCGGGGGCTGCTCGACCCGCCTCCCATGGACGACAGTCCCGGCATGCAGGTGTTCGTCGCTTCGTGCGCGGAATGCCATGCAGGGCAACGCACGGTGCGCGCCCCCGGGCTCACGACGCTCGGGGCCATGACGCCGCGCGCGGTCCTGAGTTCGCTGGAGGGCGGCCGCATGCGCCGACACGGCGAGGACCTCACGCCGGAGGAGCGCCGCGCCGTGGCGGAGTGGCTCACCGGCGAGACGCTGGTCGAGACCCGCCTCCCGTCCTCTGCCTTCTGTGCGAGCGCGCCGCGGGAGGAGGGGGTCGTGCACTGGTCCGGCTGGGGGGGCGGCGGCGGCGAGACGGGCTTCGTTGACGCGGCGCGGGCGGGGCTGACGGCCGCGGACCTGCCGAATCTCGAACTCGCGTGGGTCTTCGGCTTCCCCGACGTGAGCCAGGTGCGCTCGAAGCCTGCGGTCGTCGACGACCGGATCATCGTCGGCTCGGCGTACGGCGAAGTGTACTCGATCGACCTCGAGAGCGGCTGTGTGCACTGGGTGTTCGCGGGGGACGCCGCCGTGCGCGGTGCGATCGCGATCGGTGACGGCCCGGACGGGGGACAGTCGGCCTTCTTCGCGGATTTCCGGACGAACGTGTACGCGATCGATGCGACGACCGGCGCCCTCCGCTGGCGCGCCACCGCCGGGACGCACGCGGATCACGTCGTCACGGGAAGCGTGGCCGTCCACGATGGGAGCGTGTTCGTCCCGCTCTCCTCGATGGAGATCATCAGCGCCGGCGATCCGACCTACGAATGCTGCACATCCAGCGGCGGGGTCGCCGCCTTCTCGGCGGAGACGGGCGAAGCCCTGTGGGAGTTCCGGACCGTGGCCGAGGAGCCGAGGCACGTGGGCGAGAACGAGGCCGGGACACGGCTCTTCGCGCCCTCCGGGGCGCCGGTGTGGTCCAGTCCGACGGTCGACGCCGGGCGCGGCCTCCTCTACATCGGGACCGGCGAGAACTACACGCGCCCGACGACCGGCGGCAGCGACGCCCTCACCGCGCTCGACATGGAGACGGGCGAGGCCGTGTGGACCTTCCAGGGGCGGGAGGACGACGCGTGGAACATGTCCTGCCTGTCGCCCCGCTTCCAGAACTGCCCCGCCCCGACCGGCCCGGACCACGACTTCGGCATGGCCCCCATCATCGTCACCGCCGAGGACGGGTCCCAGCTGCTGATCGCGGGCCAGAAGTCCGGCATGGTGTGGGCGCTGGACCCCGATTCCGAGGGCGAGCTCGTGTGGGCGCGCCGGGTCGGGAGGGGAAGCTCGCTCGGCGGCGTCCACTGGGGGCGGCAACACGCACCTCTTCCGGGTTCCCGAGGCCGGAGGATCGGTCGAGCAGCTGACGGAGGGGGACCGCCGGCTGGGCAGCTTCTCCTTCTCCGAGGACTTCTCACGTGTCGCCTTCCGGGCCACGGCACCAACGGAACCGGGCGACGTCTGGGTCGCCGACGTAGAGGCGGCGCCGGGCGACGAGGTTCGGCTCACCGAGGTGAACCGCGACCTGCTGGCCGGGATCGAATTCTCGAGCCCCGAGCGTCTCTCCTTCCGGAGCCCGGACGGGACCGAGGTCGAGGGCTGGATGCTCCCGGCGCGAGGCTACGCGGCCGGGCAGGGCGGCTTCCCGATGGTGCTCCAGATGCATGGCGGGCCGCATGGGGCCTACGGCAACACGTTCTCGTTCGACCAGCAGCTGCTGGCGGGGCAGGGCTACATGGTCCTGTTCACGAACCCGCGGGCCTCGACCGGATACGGCGAGGATTTCCGCTGGGGCACGTGGGGCGGCTGGGGCTTCAACGACTACGACGACGTGATGGCGGGCGTCGACCACGCGATCGAGAACTACGACATCGACACGGCCCGCATGGGCGTGACCGGCTACTCGTACGGCGGCTACCTCACGAACTGGGTCATCACCCATACCGACCGCTTCGCCGCCGCCATCGCGGGCGCCTCGATCTCGAACTGGGTCAGCGACTACGGCGTCGCGGACATCCCCCGCACGAAGGAGAGCGAGTTCTTCGGGCCGCCGTGGGAAGAGCGGGGCCTGGAGAACCTGCTGCGTTCCTCCCCCATCATCCACGCGAAGGGCGTGACGACGCCGACCCTCTTCGTGCACGGGGAATCCGACCACCGGGTCCCCATCGAGGAGGCCGAGCAGATGTACGTGGCGCTCCGGAAGCAGCAGGTGCCCGCGAAGTTCGTCCGCTATCCCGATTCCTATCACGGGGGCTGGACCCCGTGGCGCATGGTGCACCGGATGTGGGTCCAGCTCGAGTGGTGGGAGCAGTGGCTCCGTCCCTCCACGACCTCCGACCAGTGAGCGCTCTTCGCCTCGCGTGCCTCGCCTCCGTCCTGGTGCTGGCGGCGTGCCATGCGGAGGTGGATCTGTTGCCCGAGCGCTGGGCCGCCGACTACCAGCGGTACATGGAGGCGCAACTCGTGGACCGGATGGAAGCCGGCGTGGCGACGGGAGAGAACGGAGCGGTCACCGTCGCCTACAACGGGCTCGCGGCGCGCGCCGGACTGGAGGCGCTGAAGCAGGGAGGGAACGCCATCGACGCGGCGATGACGACCTCGCTCATGCAGGTCGCGCTCACCGCCGGCGCGCCGATCAGCTACTTCGACAAGCAGCATCTGACTCACATATCGTTGTGATCGTTGAGCTTACGGGATTCGGCGGTCGGATTCCCGTTGGTTGATTCCCGCCGATTCACTCAGTGTCAGGCGCGGACCCTCGGCCGACTGTCCAGAGCCTTCCTGAGTTGTCCAGCGCGCGGCCTCTGGTAGCACCTGAGCACCGTCTGGGCATCCCGCCAGCCGCCAAGCTCACAGAGCACCTTGAGCGGCAGGTCCATCAGGTCGCTGGCGAACTTGCGCCTCAGCGAGTGCCAGCCCCGCCGCGGCTTCGGCTCCAGTCCCGCGAGTGTCTCGGCCTTCCTCCACCACTGAAAGACGGAAGCGCGCTGCACGCCCCGCGTGGCGTCCCTCGACGAAGGCAGCACCGGGGCATTACCGGTCCCGTCACCGCTCCCGCGCGCTTTTTCCAAGGTCGCGACCGCCTCGTCCGTCAGCGGCGTGACGTGCTCATAGCCGGTCTTCTCGTGCTCGGCGCGCCACCGCACCTCGCGGCCCTCGAAATCGATGTCCCCCCACCGAAGGTTGCGGATGGCCCCGATTCGGTGGCCGGTCTCGTGGGCAAGCACGAACGCGACGTGGAACCGCCAGTCGACCTGCCGGGACACTCCGAGCATCGCCTGGTACTCCTCTTCGGAGAGGACGACCCGGGTGGGGTTCTTCTCCTTGGGCGTCTTCAGGCCCCTCAGCGGGTTCGAGTCGAGAAGGAGCCTCCCCTCCTCGTCCCTGGACTTCGTTGCCCAGTTGAGCACCGCGATAAGGAACCGCAGGTCCAACTCGATGGTGCGGTTGGACACGGGCTTCCCGCTCGGTCCGATCCTGCCCGCCCGGCGCTCCCGGATGAAGCGGTCCCAATCGCGCCGGGACAGGGTCTCGGGCCTTCGGTCCCGCCCGAGGAAGTCGAGGAACATCCTCGTCCCGATTCTGTCCCGGTGCTGGACCCGTTCCGTCTTGGTGGGCGTCACCTCCTCACCGTAGATGTCAAAGAGCTTTTCCAGCGTGAGCGGCTCGGGCTCGGCTTCCGCCTTGCCGTTCAGGTCCGGGCCAACGAACCCGGCGGCGAACTCGTCCGCCTGCTTCTTCGCCCGGGTCCAGTCCTGGTGCCCGAGCGACCGGGTGAGCCTTCGACCGTTCTCGCGCCACTCTATCTGGAAGAGGCCGGTCTTCGGGTCCGGAAACACCCGGACCCGGTTGCGGCCCCACTCGCCGGCGCCGTAGGAGCGCCGACTTCGTTTCGTGCGTGCCATCGTTCGATACCTCCTCGAAGATGGACTGCACGATCTGCGTGTTTGAAACCTCGCGACGCGCGGGCGCGTCGTCCAGAGTTGGCGGCCCGACGCGCTTTCGCGTGAGGCGCTTCTCGGGCCGGTCGTTTCTGCGGGTTACCGAGGAGCCAGATGTGTTTTCGCTTCACGAAAACCTCTGGCCGAGGGACGCCCCCGTACCCCCGAACGACATTCCGCGCGCCACCAGAGGAGGCCGCCCGACATGGCTCGTCCCCGGAAGCCCGACGCCGAGCGCAGGATCCGCACGATCGGGGTGCGCGTCACAACCGCGGAAGTCGCCGAGATCGCCGAGCGGGCCGGAGCGGCCCGCATGACGAAGGGCGGCTACATGCGCCGCAGGGCGCTGGGGCAGCCGGTCCGCGAGGCGGCCGTTCACCGTCTCGGCGCCCGGGAGCGGGTCGAACTCCACCGGATCGGCGTCAATCTGAACCAGATCGCTCGCGCCCTGAACTCCGGGGGCTTCTGCGCCCGACGGGACGCTGGAGGCGGTCGAGAGGGTGGGCGAGCTTGCGGCCGATCTCCTGAGCGGCGAGGCGCTGGACCGATGATCCCGAAGATCAACAGTCTGGGGCGCTCGTTCGCCGGTGCCGCGGCGTACTGTCTGCACGATTCCCCGACGCCGGACGACCGGAGTCCGGAGACTTCGGAGCGGGTCGCGTGGGCCGATACCCGCAACCTCGCGACGTTTCGGCCGGAGCGGGCCGCGCGGCTGATGGCAGCGACGGCGAAGGCGGCCCCCGACCTCAAGCGGCTGGCTGGCGGGTCGCCAGGGGGGCGGAAGCTGGCGAAGCCGGTGCTGCACTACTCGCTCAGTTGGGCGCAGGACGAGACGCCGGATCGGAGGGAGATGAGCCGCGCGGTGGACGGGAGCCTGGAGGTGCTGGGGCTGGACGGCCACGAGGCGCTGGTCGTCGCGCACGACGACACCCGGCATCCCCATGTCCATGTGGTCGCCAACCGTGTCGATCCGGAGACCGGGAAGGCGGCGAAGCTGGGCAACAGCAAGCGCGCCACTGGTGCGCGCGTCCGCCGCGAGGGGTTGCAGCCCGGGCGGGCGAGGCGGGCAAGGGGGCCGCGCGATGAGGAGCGCGTCGACATGGAGGCATGGCGGCGCGCCGAGGCTGAGGCTTGGGAGACGGTCGCGGGCGGGCGCGAGAGGGGCCTCCAGCACCTCGAGAGCCGGGCTCGGAAGGAATGGGCCGAACTGCTCAAGCGGCAGGAGGAGATGCGGCAGCGGCTCGACCGGGAGAGCCGCACCGTGCTCGGGCGGCTCCGGATCTGGCGGCTCGATCGCTCACTCAGGGAACTGGCCGGGGCAATCCGGGGCCGGGAGGATCTGGTCGAGGGCTGGCGCGAGGATCTCGACCGGTACCACAGGGACGAGCGGGCGGAGTTGGGCAAGGCACACGGCGAGAGAGCCCGGGAGATCGAGCGCCGTGGGCACAAGTTCTATCGAAGTAGGCTGGTGGACGCGGAGCGGAACGCATGGGCGGTGCGGGAGACGATGAGGGAGCGCGAACAGACACGGGAGCGGGAGCGCTGCCAGACCATCACCCGCATCGTTGTACCGCCCCCGCCCCGGCCCAGAGGCCCCGAGCGTGGCGGGGGAGGGTTCGAGCGATGATCCTTAACTCCCCGCCCAGGCGAACCCGACCCCGTCCAGCAGACGGTGGGGAGGCACTGGCGCAACTCCGGCCATGCCTTGCGGGCTTATGAGGACAGGTGCCGGAGTATTGATCGATTACGGCGGCATGGGCGCGCGCCGCGTGGATTCCTGCTGGTTCCGGCCAGGCGGAGCGGGGCGGAGACGGACCGCGCGCCGATGGGGGTAGCCTCGGATCGCATTCGACGCCGGGGCGGTGGCCCGAAGGCGAGCCCGGATCGGGTGATCCTGGGGGTTGACGAAGCCCCGCACCCGGCGGCACGCTACGAATTGGTGCCGGTCCGGGTTGGCCCTGTCGGGCGGGGCGAAGGCCGTCGACAGCAGGCGCGTGACGCGGTGCCACGCTGGCGGCGCTGGACGGGGGAGGCTTATGGGATGGCGGATGGTATGGAGGCTCGGCATGGACGGCAGACTCAAAATAATCCTGTCTCCCGCAATAGCTACGGCCATCTCGGCGGTCGCGGTCTTCTTGGCCACTTCGGCGGTCGCGCCGGCATGTGCGCAGCAGGCAAACACGCCGCTCGTCGACGAAATCTCCCCGGATAGCCTCGCAGCGCTGATCTCCGCCGCCGAACAGGGCGACGCTAGCGCTCAGGACCGCCTCGGCGGCATGTACCGGTTCGGGGAGGGCGTGCCGCAGGACTACGCCGAAGCCGTCCGCTGGTACCGCGCCGCCGCCGAACAGGGCGACGACTCCGGCCAGTACCACCTCGGGGCGATGTACGCCTATGGGGAGGGAGTTCCAGAGCACTACGCCGAGGCCGCGCGCTGGTACCGCGCCGCTGCCGAACAGGGCGACCCGACGATCCAGTTTTTGGTGGGCTTCCAGTACGACTTGCGGAGCGGCATTCCAGAGGACAACGCTGAAGCCATCCGCTGGTACCGTGCCGCCGCAGAAAAGGGCTACGCTAGCGCTCAGTACTTCCTCGGGACCATGTACGCCAACGGCGAGGGAGTTCCAGAGGACTTTGTGCTCGCCTATGCTTGGATGAATCTCGCCGATGCACAGGGCGATCTGGCCGCCCAAGTAGGCAAGGATCAGCTGTCACGTCGGATGACCAGCGAGCAAGTGGCACGAGCTCAAGAGTTGAGCGTCGAGCTTCTGCGGACGATAAACCAACCCTGACGCAGTGATCCCCCGGCCCATTGTGGAGCTACCGGAGGCGGGGCCGTGACGGCCGGGATTCTGGACGTTCGCCTCGCGCCCTCGACCCAGCGTTGGGCCCGGGCGTTGAGGTCAGCGTCGGAGACGAACTCCCGGCCGTAGAAGAAGCTCTTCCGGATGTAGCCGATCGGACGCTCCACCTTCCCCTTCGTCTGCGCCCGGTACGGACGGCAGGCCCGTATTCGTCGAGGGTGCGGACATCCCCACCGAGGATAGCCTTTTCGATCCGGGCGAGGTCGCGCCGGATCTCCTCGTCGATTTCGGACGGGCGCGGATACCGCGACCAGTTGGTCAGCACCCTGCTCGTCCTACCGTACTCCTTCCACCTCCGGACGACCGCCACCACTTCGATCTTGAGGCCCAGGTCCCAGAGCGCCTTCCAGAGATCGCCGTGCTTCGCGCCCCACGAACGGAGCGCCGTCGCGGTCTCGTGGCCCGGCTCGGCGTAGACGAAGACGGCGCGCTCCGTGTCCAGCGCGATGGGAAGCCCGAGCGGGAAGAAGCGCCGGAGGCCGCCGAGCGCGCCCCGGTAGACCCGTTGGGGAAGGATCCCCCGTTCGATCCCGAGCGCCTCGAAGGCGGCCACCCGGTCCGTTTCGGTCGGCAGCCACGGCAAGCGGGGATGTTCGAGCACGTAGTCGAGCGCGAGCAGACGCCGCACCAGCACTTCCGGCGACGTGATCCGGCGGCGGCGGTGGTCACCGCCGGCAGCGGCCCTTCCGATGTCGGCCGCTGGGGCCTCCCTCCCGTGTCCATGGCTTCAGGAGAAGAACCCGTGCACCGACCGCAGGACTTCCTCCACCTTCTCGATCCTGAGGACGCAGATCGGCTTGACGATCAGCGAGGAGTGCATCGTGAACAGCTTGGTCGTCTTCACCATCGATGCCTTGGGGAGCCACCCTCGGCGAAGTCGCCGCACCGGAGATGCACCGCATTGGAGTCATCCGTGATGTGCGAGGTGATGGCCGCCAAAACGAGATCCCGCCCAGCGGCGTTGAAGGCATCCGGGGAAAGGACCAGAGCGGGGCGTCTCTTGTATGAAGTGAGATCGGTGAAGGGGAACGAAACGAGAACGATATCGCCCTGCGGGCGTTGATCGGGGCCTTTATCGAGCGCTACAACCGCGGCTGGCTCCTCCAGCGGCACGGGTACCTGACCCCGGCCCGTGCCCGCGAGAAGCTCACCCGCCGGGCGGCATGATGGTTGAGCCGTCCCCTCTTTCCAGAAAATCCGGATCGGTACAATATTCGCCACCAGCTTGGCTGCTGGCCACGCAAACGCCGGGACGAGGAGAAGAACGAATAAGGATGAGCAACGGGGCGCTCCGGATCCCACCGCTAACCGTCGTGGCGATCACGATAGGCCTTAGCCTACTACAGGTGCGGGAGCGGGGTACGTTCCGCACCGGTTGCGCGCCGGATGACGGGACACGGGCTGTACTTGAGGAAGCCTTGGCCGCGCTGGATACTGCCCGGCTGTACCGGCCGAACCTGCCCATCGCGGGGCCGGAACACCGGGCGTTCCGCGCCGCCGACCCGACCTACCCGGATACCGACGCTCTGATTAAGATGACGCTGTATCGCAGCTACTATGAGGATCTGCTGCGTCACGCACTGGATCCGACGCTGGAGCCGCCGAAGCGGGGGCCGGAGACGTCGTATGCGGCCGAACCCTCTCCGGTATACGCCCGGTGGCTTGAGGAGTGCGCGCCATGACTGCGAGACAGCCTCTTCCAATACGTGCCCGTCGGCAGTGTTTCGCCTTGGCTCGGTGAGAGCGCGAGCGAGGAGCCTGGAGGGCGGAGTCCAGAAAGCGAGGCCTTGACTAGTGAAGCTATCGTTGGAGACCCTGTCGTTGCTTCGGCAGGGGATGGAATCCAGCTCGGACACGTCTCGCGTCCTTCTGCGGCGGTCGTCGTGATCATCACGAGCACGTATCTGTCCACCACTCGCGGTCGCTACAGGTACCTCTTCTTCCTACTCCTCAAAGACTTTGATCAAGAACAACGGGAGTTCTCGAACGCTCTGAGGGCAAGCTTGGAGCGCTTCGCACGTCAACTGCAGAGTGAAGGCGCGCTCATACGACCATTCACAGGCGACGTTGAGGCGACTCGAAGGCAGGTTCTTGACAAGCGCTGGACTCGATCCGCGAAGCAGGAGATCAAGAGCACACCAAGCCTGCTGATGATCAACCGCGACTTCGACACATTCGACCCTAGGAAGCATCCGTGGCTCCAGATCAAGATCCCGTTGCGTGGGCGCGAGGAGGAGGCTGGTCGGATGCTCGAGGATGTGGCGAGGCTGATCACCTCTGAGCCGGAGGAAGATGTTTTTCGGCGAGCCCATCGGATCGTACGCAGAGCAAGTCTGGACCTCGGCAGGATTGTGGAGATCAGGCCTAGCGTCTTCGGAGTTAGCCTGAACTCCGAGGGCCTCAGAGACTTTGTACAGCAGGTCGTCGGTTCGAGGCGGGGTCGAAGCGCCAACTACTGATCGCGTGCCTGCCGATCTGGTTGAGGTTGGGATATGACCCCCAGATCCTGGATACCCCACCATTGTGACGTTTGGCCTCCGGGTGCGGTGCTGCTCAGGGTAGAACCTGGCAGTCTGGAAGAAGGTCGACATGGCGCGGCGGCGGTACACGCCCAGGCTGAAGGCCGACAGGTGGTGCTGGAGGTCTTGGGTGGCGAGAAGACACTTGGGCAGGTGGCCAAGGCCTACGGGGTCCCGAACTCGGTAAAGCTCTGGAGGCGGCGGTTCGTGGACCGGGCGCCGGAGTCTTCGCCTAGGAGACGACGGTGAAGGAGTACGAGCGCCGGATCCGGGGTCTGGAGTAGCTGCTGGGCAAGAAGGAGGTGGAGATCGCCCCCCCCCAAGAGACTTCTTGGGCCGGAGCGACTGAGCGTCGCTGAGAAGGCGGCGTTCGTCTCCGGAACATATGAGGCGTGCGGCTTGGCGCCGTCGCTGCGGGCGGTGGGGCCGGAGGTTGGCCGACGCCCCGACCGCGAAACCCGCTACGTTGCGATACACGACCCCGAGGGTGCATCCTTCCCGGCCCCCCCGTACGGGTGGGCCGGAACAGAAGGGCGGTAGACGGTGGCGAGCGGACAGAGTGGCGGCGGATCATACCCCGAGCGGCAACCCGTCTCGGTTCCTGCGGGCTTCCGGGCTCGCATCGCGAGGGCGGCGGAACGGGCGTCGATTAGCCCGGCCGATTGGTGCAGACAAGCCCTACGGCCGGCGCTGGAATCGAGCGAGCGGGCCGCGAGGCGGAAGGCGGGCGGCAAGTGACCCCCCGTGCGGTGATTTTCGGCGTTGGCGTGGCGCTCGCGGCAACGATCCTCCTAGCCCCTCTCGCTGCCCAAGACACAGACTTCGGGAGCATCCCCATAAGAGAGATCGGCCCAGAATCGCAAGAATCGTCGGACCGCTTCGCACTCTTTACAGATTGTGCGCCGGTGGGCGTCATGGATCAAGGGAACCGGCAAGCCATGACGAGCCGCCTGCGAGCGGCGCGAATTTATGATCCCGCCGACAACCTTTCGATGCACCTGCTGACCATCTCCGCTGATCCCGTTGGGAACGGTGGAATCTTCTTCGCGCTAAGATTCCACCGACCCGCCGTTACCCTCCAAGGAGTTATGGGGCGGGCTGTCACATGGAGCACTTTCGCGACTGTCACGGACCTCGCCCGCGTGTCCGGGATGGAGGGCGAGCTTATGGACGAATTCATCGACGAGTATCTACGGGTCAATGAATGCGGGCAGTGACGGGCTGGACGCTGGACGTTCGCGGACTGTCGAGGCTCTACCCCGTGGCCGTCGCTCCGGACGTGCGGCGGGTGCGCTGGTGCGACGGTGACGGCCGCGAGCGGGAGGCGGACGTGTCCGGCCCCGAGGAAGCGGCGGCCGTGCTCACAGCTCACGGGTTCGAGACACGGCGGCGGGCTCCGTGACCCCGAGGGGCGGGGGCGCTGGGAGCGCGTCTAAGCGCTTCGAGGGCCCGGGGGCTCCCGACGCGGGGCGGGGGCCCCCTACCCCCGGCGCGGGACACGCGGAATCCGGGCCGGTTCCGGCTGCGGAGGGCGATTCCGTGGCCTTCCCGGCCCCCGAGGCGGTCCCGAAAACCGTCCTAATGGCTTCGACGGCCGAAACTCCCCCGGACTCGGGGGCCGCTCCAGGTTTCGGCAGCGGTGGATCGAGCGTGGACAACGACAAGAACTGGCCACACATCTGATAGCGTGGGAGAAAGATATGACCAAAGTCGATCTCGTTCAGCGGGCCGCCGATACGGTCGGCCCAAGGGTCACCAAGAAGGACTGCGGCCTCGTGGTCGACGCCTTTCTCGACGCCGTGAAAGGACGCGCTAGTGCGCGGAGAGGGCATCGAGATCCGGGGATTCGGCACCTTGAAGGTGCGGCACCGCAAGGCCCGCACCGCCCGAAACCTCAAGACCGGCGAACCGGTCAGAGTTGCCGCCCGCGCCGTGCCGGACTTCAAGCCATCGAGACTGCTACGCGACCGAGTGACCCGGGGGAACGTCTCTGCATAGACCGGGACATGCGCTCGGTGCCGGGACGCGATGGGCTCAGGGCTGGTTTTCCGCTCCCGCAACTTCCCGCAAACTGAGGTGGTTTTGCCGCTGTTTTGGCGCGGTGGAATCGAATGCCAGACCAACGGCAAGGACGGCAGATCGTGCAGTCCCTATTGAACTTACTTGATTCCTTGCCGTTATCTTCGGCTACCGTACTCCGATACTTCGGCATCATGTCGCTCGTCTACTACGACGCGGAAACGGATCGGGTCCACACGATGAACGCCGAGTGGAACACGGTGCTCGGCGAGGACGATCCGGCGAACATCCCCGGCGGCATCGACCTTTCGTCGCCCGATGGCATGTACGGGACCGCCGTGAGCGGCCGGACGGCGCTGGTCGGCGGCTTCATGAAGGGGGTCGGGGCCGCGCACGAACGGTTCGGACGGCTCCCGTGGGCGGAGATCTTCAAGCCCTCGATCCACGTCGCCGAGCAGGGTTTCCCGATCTCGAAGAAGGTGGAAGGCTATTGGGAAGGACGGGCCGCGGACCTTGCCCGGCTCCCCGAGACGAAGGAGACGTTACTCAAGGAGGACGGTTCGCCCTACGTCGAGGGGGACGTGCTGCGTCAGCCCGTACTCGCCGCGACGCTGCGGGCGGTGGCCGAGCAGGGGACCGACTACATGTACGGCGGGCCGTGGGCCGGGAAGGCGGCGGCCGCGATCCAGGCCGACGGGGGCCGGATGACGGTCGAGGACCTCGCGGCCTACGACGTCATCTGGGACGAGCCGCTCGTGGCGGAGCTGGGAGACGGCTGGGAGCTGTACACGAACCCGCCGCCCAACAGTGGCGGGGTGGCGATGATCGAGGCGCAGCGGCTCGCGGCGGCTGCCGGGCTGCTCGACGGGGGCCACTGGACGGAATCGCCGGAGGCACTGCGGACTGCGCTCGACGTGACCCGCGCCTCGCTGCTCGACTTCCTGCCGCCGGAAATGGCCGCGTCGCTGGTGGGCGGCGAGTTTACTCCGGCGGCGCGCGTCACGCCGGAACACGCCGAACGACTCTGGGACGTCATCCAGGCCGGTCTGCCCTTCGGCAACTGGGCGCCGCGCGGCCCCGGCCACTCCGACGACGTGGTCGCCATCGACGCAGACGGCAACATCGCGGCCATCACGCACAGCATCAACGCGGTCCTGTGGGGCAAGACGGCGATCGTGGTCGACGGGATCACGATCGGGGACCCGGCGTCCTTTCAGCAGGCGCAGATCGCCCGCCTCGAGCCGGGTTCGCGGCTGCCGGCGCCAACGCAGACCGGGATCCTGTTCCGGAACGGGGAGCCCGTGCTCGGCTTCGCCTCGATGGGGTCCGGCCTCCACCAGCGTACCCTCCAGGGGCTGCTCAACGTGATGCGCTTCGGGATGACCGTGGATGAGGCGATCGACACGCCCGACTTCTTCCTGCCGAATACCGACCCGGCGACGGGTCAAATGACCTTCCGCGTGCCCGGCGGCAAGTTCCCGCGCGAGGTCCTCGACGGGACGGGCTACGCCTACGAGGAGATCTTTCCCACGGAGGCCCGCTTCGGGGGCGAGGGATTGTGGGTCGCGATCTCGCGCGATCCGCAGACGGGTGCGCTGCGCGCGGCGTCACACAACCGCAACAACAGCGCCGCGGTGGCGTGGTGAGCCGGCTCAGCGCGTTTACGGCGTCCGTGCTCCTCGCGGCCTGCGCGACGGGCCGCGGTCCGGTCGCGACCCCGTCGGTCCCGGCGGCGGCGCCCGACGCGCCGACCGCTGCAGCGCCGACCCCGTCCCCCGCCGGGACCGCGACGCCATTCGGAACCGTGCTGTTCAACGATTCCCACTTCCATCTTCTGAACTACATCCAGCGCGGCCTGACGGCGCGCGAGTTCCTGGACATGACCGCCGGGCGGGTGGGGCGCGTGGCCATGTTCGGGATCCCGCTGCAGCAGAAGTGGGACTACTTCCTGTCGGGCGACCACGCCCCCGATTACTACCTGAGCACGAACGCCGACCTGTACTACTACTCGTTCGTGGACGCCGTGATCGCGCGGGAGTATCTGTCGCTGCCGGAGGAGGACCGCGGCCGCGTCGACCCCATGATCACGGGCTTCAACCCGGCGGACATGTACGCCTCCGACCACATCGAGCGCGTCCTGCTCACCTTCCCCGGCGTGTTCGCCGGCATCGGCGAGTTCAGCATCCACAAGGAGTTCGTGTCGTCCAAGGTGTCCGGGCACGCGGCCAGCCTGCGCAACCCCGCCCTGGACCGGATCCTGGCCACGGCGGCGGAGATCGGCCTCGTCGTCCTCCTCCACAACGACATCGACCATGTCCGCTCGAGCGACCCGCCGCATCACGCGGAGGAACTGCTGGACCTGTTCGCCCGCCACGCGGAGACGACGATCATCTGGGCGCACACCGGCCTCGGCCGCTTCATCGCCCCGTCCGAGGGCCACGTCGGCTGGCTGGACGGCATGCTCTCCGACCCGCGCCACGACCACGTGGCCCTGGACATCTCGTGGGACGAAGTCGCGAAGTACGTGGTCGGCGATGAAGCGTCCCTCGAAGCGTGGGCCACGCTCATCGAACGTCACCCGACGCGTTTCCTGTTCGGCACCGACGCCGTGGCCCCCGCCGACTGGGACGCCTACGTGGCCAACTACACGGTATACGCCCGGCTATGGGAGCGTCTGGACCCCGAAGTACGGTCCCAGGTCGAACGGCTCAATTATGAGCGCATCTTCGACGCGGCCATCCCCCGCGTCCGCGCCTGGGAACGGCGCCAGCTGGCTGGCCGCACAGGAGGTTGAACTCGGTCGTGGGGCCGCAAACATGGGATTTGCAACACTCTCAGGGGGGGAATCTGCAATCTAAGGCCACGAGAATCTCGCAAACAAGGCCCTGGATAAGCCGCAAACAAAGCCGTGGTTTCGTTGTAAACGAGACCCTGAGAGCGCCGCAAACGAGGCCATGGAGATTGCAAGCGCACTGCTCCAAGGCTATGGTTCGATCATCGCGACCCTCTCAACGCCTGTCGCAAGCCGCTTCGAACCGATGGGATCGATATCAACACCTACGTTCATCGAGTCGCAGATCGAGAACTGACGGAGCGCCTCTCCTGGTCCGGCGGCGTTCTGGTCGAGGGCCCCCGAGCCTGCGGCAAGACAGAGTTGGCGCGACAAGTGGCCGTCAGCAGCGTGTTCCTCGATGCCGATCAACAGGCACGGGACATGATGGCCGTCGACCCGCGGCTCATCCTCGAGGGAGAAACCCCTCGCTTGATCGACGAGTGGCAGGTGGAGCCCCGGATCTGGAACCACGTTCGCCGTGCAATCGATGAACGCGTCGGCAGGGGTCACTTCATTCTCACGGGGTCGGCGGTTCCGCCCGATGACGTAACCCGGCACACGGGGGCCGGGCGCATAAGCCGACTTCGTCTTCGTCCCATGTCTCTGTTCGAACTTGGCCGTTCGACCGGCGGTGTCTCGCTCCGGGACGTGGTCCACGGCGGCACCGTCCGCAGCCCGAACGTGGAGTTGTCCGCCGATCGGCTTGCCGGACTGGTGTGCGCCGGCGGGTGGCCGGAACACCACCGCTCTCCGGAGGAGAAGGCGCTGAGCGCCTGCCGGGACTACCTGGAGAACATCTGCCGGAGCGACCTGCGACGAGTGGACGGCGTCCGGCGGGATCCGGACCGGATTCGCCGTTTCCTCCGCTCGCTGGCTCGGAACATCGCTACGTGCGCATCGCTCGCCACCATCAGACGTGATGTCGCCGGCCCGGATGGGGCGATGACGAATCGCACTGCGCGTGACTACCTTACCAATCTTGAGCGCCTCATGGTCGTAGAGGACCAGCCGCCGTGGTCACCCAGGCTGAGGTCGCGGTCGCGCCTGCGACGTGGACCCAAGCGGCATTTTGTGGATCCCTCCCTCGCGGTCGCCGCGCTGCGGGCAACCCCCGGGCACCTCCTTCGGGACTTCGAGTGGTTCGGTTTTCTGTTCGAGTCCATGGTCGTACGGGATCTCCGCGTGTACGCCCAGGCCATGGATGCGGACGTGTTCCACTACCGCGACGAAACGAACCTTGAAGTCGATGCGATCGTGGACGCCGGGCCGGATCGGTGGGCCGCGTTCGAGATCAAACTGGGGACGGGCCGGATCGACGACGCCGCGCGCAGCCTGCTCAAGTTCGCGGACAGGATCGACACGGAACGCTGCGGGGAACCGGCAGCGCTCGGCGTCATCGTCGGGACCGGGTACGGATACACTCGCAAGGACGGCGTCGCCGTGATTCCGATCGGTGCGCTCGGACCGTGACGTGAGCGATGCCGTGCGAGGGATTTCGGAATCGCTTCTTCCGTTTTGCGACTCTAAACGGAATCTGGATCAAAGGACGCTCGCATGGTTGTAACAACGCCGGCGCCGCGCTGGCGCCGCTGGCTTCGGGAGGCGCGCGACATCTACGAGGGGCTGTACATCGCCCCCTACCGCGCGACGATCCACCGCGAGTACCTGCGGCAGCACGACGCGTTCATGCTCATGGGTTTCTCGGACCTCCTCGGCGTGCCGAACCCCGTGCAGTTCTACATGCTCGAACTCTATCCGTCGCTCATCGAAGAGTTTCACGAGTGGCACGTCCGGGTCGGGATGGAGCACCCGCCCGAGGGTGGCTTCCGCTGTTGCTGAGTGACGAGGGTTCGCGCGAGACCGGAGCGCCGCCGACGACCCCGCTGCCGTTTCCGGACCGGCCCGTCCTCTTCTTCGGCGGCAAGGGCGGGGTGGGGAAGACGACGATGGCCGCCGTCGCCGCGCTGGACATGGCCGCGCGCGGGCACCGGACGCTGCTCGTGTCCACGGATCCGGCGCACTCCACCGGCGACGTACTCCAGGCGGAACTCGGCCACCGCCCGCGGAGAGTGGCCGAAGGTTGCTGGGCCATGGAGGTCGATCCGGAGCGCGAGGCGGACCGTTACATCGAGGCCGTGAAGTCGCGCGTGGAGTCGGCCGCGCCTCCCCGGCTGCTGGGCGAGGTCTACCGGCAGATCGACATCGCGCGCGTCTCTCCCGGGGCGGTGGAATCCGCGCTCTTCGACCGCTTCACGCGGATCCTCGAAGAGGAGGGGGAGGACTACGACCGGATCGTGTTCGACACGGCGCCCACCGGCCAGACGCTGCGCCTGCTCTCTCTGCCCGAGTTGATGACGACCTGGATCGGCGGGCTCATCAAGCGGCGGAAAAAGGTCGGAGCGCTCTCGCAGATGTGGAAGAACGTGGCGGGGTCCGAGGCGGCGGACCTCACGGACGACCCCCTCCTGCAGGCGCTCGAGGACCGGCGCGACCGCTTCCAGGAGGCGCGGCGGGTTCTCACCGATTCCCGGCGGACCGCGTTCGTCTTCGTCCTGATCCCCGAACGGCTGCCGATCTGGGAGACGGAGAAGGCCGTCGCAGCCCTGTCGAAGCACGGCGTCCCGGTCGGCGCCATCGTCGTGAACCTGGTCCTCCCGGAGCGCGGTGGCGGGGCGGGAGAGGACCCATTGTTCGCGGCCAGGCGCGAACGACAGGCTGCCTATCTTGCGAGGATCTCACAGTCTCTCGGAGATTGGCCTGTCCTCCGCGTCGACCTCCAGGACGCCGATCCGGTGGGGGTGGACGCACTCAGGCGGGTTCCCGTAATCGATACTGCGGAGGAGGTTGTCCGATGAGCGCGATCGTCCTGCTGGTGATTGGTCTGTCGGCCTTCCTCACGGGAGTCCTCATCTACTCGCGCTTCATCGCGGGCAAGGTCTTCAAGCTCGACCCGGACTTCGTCACGCCCGCGCACGAGTTCAGGGACGGCGTCGACTACGTGCCGACGAACAAGCACGTGCTCTTCGGCCACCACTTCACCTCGGTGGCGGGGGCGGCGCCGATCGTGGGACCGGCGATCGCCGTCATCTGGGGCTGGCTGCCGGCCTTCCTGTGGGTCGTGCTCGGGACGGTGTTCGCGGGAGCGGTGCACGACTTCGCCGCCCTCTGGATCTCGAGCCGCCACAAGGGGCGGTCGATCGGGACGCTGACCGAGTCGATCCTCGGCAAGCGGGCCCGCGTCCTCTTCCTCCTCATCATCTTCTTCCTCCTCCTCATGGTGAACGCGGTGTTCGCCGTCATCATCGCGAACCTGTTCATGGCGAACCCGGGCGCCGTGGTTCCCGTGTGGGGATCGCTCGTCATCGCGCTCATCGTCGGGTTCCTCATCTACCGCACGGGGACGGGGATCCTCATTCCATCTCTGGGCGCGCTGGCCACGCTGTACGTGCTCATCTGGTTCGGGCAGGACATGCCGTTCATGCTGCCGGACTTCATCGGGTTCAGCCCGACCGAGGCGCAATTGGCCGCGGCGGGAGGAGATGCGGCGGCCGCGGGGGACGCGGCGGCGGCCGACGGGCGGCGCGTGGGGTGGATCGCCATCCTCTTCGCCTACACCTTCGTCGCCTCGGTGCTGCCCGTATGGCTGCTCCTCCAGCCCCGCGACTACGTGAACGGGCACCAGCTGTTCGTGGCGCTCGGGATCATCAGCCTCGGCGTGATCGTCGTGAACCCGGAGGTCGTGGCGCCGACGGTCAACACCAGTCTGCCGGCGGACACGCCGGGTTGGCTGCCGCTCCTCTTCATCACGATCGCGTGCGGAGCGATCAGCGGTTTCCACGGTCTCGTCGGATCCGGGACCTCATCGAAGCAGTTGGCGAAGGAGACGGACGCCCGCTACGTGGGCTACGGTGGGGCGATCGGAGAGGGGACGCTTGCCGTCACGTCGATCATCGCGTGTACGGCGGGCTTCGCGATCTATCTCAGCCGGGATGTGGGGGCGGCGCAGGGCCTCGTCCTGTGGCAGGAACACTACGGGAGCTTCGAGGCGGCGACGGCCGGCGCCACGACCGCCTTCGTGAACGGCGTGGGCGTGCTCGCGGGCGGGATCGGGATCCCGGAGAGCATAGCCGTGATCTTCGCGTCCGTTGTCGTGATCAGCTTCGCGGCGACGACCCTCGACACGGCGATCCGGCTCCAGCGCTACATCATCAGCGAACTCGGCGCCGAGTACAACGTCAAGGCGATCCAGAACCGGTGGGTCGCGACCGCGATCGCCGTCGTCAGCTGCGCGATTCTGGCGCTCTCGGCGGACCGGGGCGCCGGGGGCATGATGATCTGGCCGCTGTTCGGGACGACGAACCAGCTCCTGGCCGGCCTCACCCTGCTGATCGTGTCGCTCTTCCTGATGCGGAAGGGACGCCCCTACTGGGTCACGATGATCCCGATGGCGTTCCTGCTTCTCATGACGACTTGGGCCATGATCATCAACCTCGACCGCTTCTTCGGCACGAACCAGTGGATGCTGCTCGTGATCGGCGCTGCGATCTTCATCCTCGAGATCTGGCTCCTCCTCGAGGGCGCCGCCGCCATCCGAAGGGTCCGGGCGGGAAGGGCTGCGGTCTAGAGGCGTCACGGCCGCCGACAAGCCGCTGGGAAGTTCAATCTGCGATGACCTACATCGGGCATCTCTTCGGGGCCGCTCGACTTGTAGGAGCGCTGGCTGTCGATGTTTCCGAATAACTGACTGGGTGGAGGGCGTGCGATGAGGGTTGCCGAGGCAATAGAGCTGATGACCAAGGCCATGCTACAACGCGTGGTCGACAGCTTTACGAAGGATTTTCCGAAGCCGGATGAGGAGCGGGCACGGGAGATCATTCTGCGGAATACCGGTGAATTGACCGATCCACAGAGAATCGAGGCAGTCCTCCAGTTCGATGGTCGTCTCCAGGACCAGATCCGCCAGACGTGTGTACTCGAAGCCCTGATCGGTTCACCGGACTGCAGTGCGTCGGAGCTGGATGTCGTTGAGCGCGTTACACAGCTTCAGCAGGAAGTGCTTGACGCTGCGGCCTCTCCTCACGCGTTGCGATATGAAGACGCTCGCTCCGTCGAAGTGTTGCGGGCAGTGATGAAGGTTGCAATCGGGGACGCTGTCGTCACCACCCAGGAGTTGGAACTCCTGAGAGTACTCCGCGAAAGCTTGGGCCTCTCCCCCCTCGCCATGCGGATCATCCAGGCCCAATTGGAGCATTTCCCCCGCCAAGGGAACGTTCTCCACAACGCTGCGGAATGCCGGGAAGCCCTTCTCGGCCTCCAACGCTGCGGAATCGTCTTCTATTGCAACCGCGCCAATGGGGGCTTGTATGTGATACCCGAGGAAATCGTTCCGTCGGTCCGGCGCGTCCTCGGTATCGAGCTAAGCCCCCACGCCTGGGAGAAGCTGCTTTCTAACCTGACCGTTGCCCAACTGGCGACGATCCTCCGATCGGTGGGATTGCCGGAGTACGGTACGAAGGAAGCACGGATTGAGAGAGTCGTCTTGGCCGGCGTCAAGCCGAGTGCGGCGTTGGAGTCTCTTTCGAACGAGGATCTGTACAATCTCTGTGGATCAGTGCCTGGCTTGAAGGTCAGCGGTAGCAAGTCCACGAAGATCAAGCGGATCATCCGTCATTTCGCTCACTTGGTGATCAGGGATGTGGCCGAGGAGTCGCCACCCGGCGAGCGGTACTATCAGTACCTGGTGGAGCTGGCGGCCCGGGATCGAGCGAACCTGCTGACAAACCGAATTATCACGAAGGACCGGGAGATCGAGGGGGCCTTCGAGGAGGGCACTCGCTATCTGTTCAGCGAAAAGCTCGGACTCGAACTCCAGCACATGGAGGGAACCGATCACGCGGATGGGTGCGTTGTGTTCGGCAAGACGAAGGAGTTGCTCCTCTGGGACAACAAGAGCAAGGAGACGGTCTACACCTTCCCTCCAAGCCACCTGAGGCAGTTCAAGCGGTACATTCGCGACGCCGAAAAACGTGTCTCCTGCTTCTTGATCATCGTTCCCACGGTGGCGGATGAGGCCTTGGCAAACGCGTTTCGACTAAAGTCCGAGTGCGGGAGCGATACTGATGTGGCGCTGATAGCGGCCGAGGATCTCGTGTGGGTTGCCGAGGAGTGGCGAGCGCGTAGTGCCAAGGAATCGTTCAACCTGGAAGTGTTGAACGCCACGGGTATCCTCACCCGCACCGTCCTCGATCAGCGTATGAGGCTGTTCCTTTGAACAGCTAGGCGGTTGAAGCCGCCGAAGGGCGGGCGCTCAGGATGTCAGCGATGATGGCGTCGTGATGGCGGTGATGGAGGTGGAGGAAGCGTAGCCACTCGGCGGGCGTGAAGTGGCCGAGTACATGGTGGGGGAGCGTGTGCAGACACGCGTCCAACGCCTCCATGCGGGAAGCCAGATCAGTGGTCTGCGCCTGGAGTTTCTCCAACCCCGTCCGCAGGTCGGCGGGCTCCAGACCTGCAGGCAGAGTGAACTCGGGGGCGGGCCCTCGGCCCCGCGGAATCGAGCCGCGCGCCAGGAGCGAGACACCGATCTCCCGAGGGAAGTCCGCCCGCGCCCCCGGGTCCGGGCGCGTCAGCGCATCGGCCACCCAGAGCAGAACCGCGCGGTCGGAGAGGTACAGGTGTTCGAGGTGGTCCCGGACGCTCCACGCCGAGACATCGGGCGCGGCGCACCGGATCTGGCGGGACTGTCAGATTTTCTGTGTAAATGGCCCTCGCACTCATACGGGCACTCGGCCCTCGAACACGATCGACAGGTGGTTCAGGGCGCCGGTCCAGTCCTGAACGGGCCGGGTCCAGCGCTGTGACGCCCTCTCGATCGCAAGGTACAGCACTTTCCTGACCGCCTCCGGGGTTGGGAACGCGCCGCGCTTCCTCGTCACCTTCGTGAGCTGCGCGTTCAGGGCCTCGATCGCGTTCGTCGTGTACATGACCTTGCGGATCTCGGGCGGATAATCGAAGAACGGGGTCAGGTTCGCCCAGTTCGCCCGCCACTTCCGGCTGATCATGGGGAAGCGCTCGTCCCAGCGCTGAGAAAAGGCCTCCAGCGCCGTCTCGGCCGCCTCCAGGCTCGGAGCCCTGTAGATGGCCCGCAAGTCCCTGGCGACCGCCTTGCGCTCCTTCCAGGCGACGAACCGGAGCGAGCCGCGCACCAGATGCACGATGCAGAGCTGGACCTGCGTCTTCGGGAACACCGACTCGATCGCCTCGGGAAAGCCCTTGAGGCCGTCGATCGCTGCGATCAGGATGTCCTCGACCCCCCGGTTCTTGAGTTCGGTGAGGACCGAGAGCCAGAACTTCGCCCCCTCCGCTTCGCCCACCCACAGCCCCAACAGCTCCTTGTTGCCCTCGAGCGTCAGGGCCAGGGCAAGGTAGACCGCGTGCGTCCGGACGTGGCCCCGGGAACGCACCTTCACGTGGATCGCGTCCAGATACACGATCGGGTACACCGTATCCAACGGCCGGCCCTGCCACGCCTTCACGTCCTCCAGGACCGCGTCGGTCACCGCCGAGATCAGCGACGGTGAGACCTCCACCTTGTACAGCTCCTTCAGGTGACCCTGGATCTCCCGCGTCGTCATGCCCCGCGCGTACAGCGCGATCACCTTCTCGTCGAACCCGCCCAGCCGACGCTGGCCCTTCCTGACGAACTTCGGGTCGAACGTCGAATCACGGTCCCGAGGCACCTCGATCTCGAACTCCGACGTGTCCGTCTTCACTCGCTTCCGCGTACGGCCGTTGCGCGAGTTGCCGCCGTTGCGGCCCTCTCTCGCGTGCTTCTCGTAGCCCAGGTGGTCGGTGAGCTCTCCCTCCAGCGCCCGCTCCACCACCCGCTTCGTCAGCGCCTCCAGAAGACCGCCTCCGCCCATGATCTCTTCCGGGCTGCGGCCCTCCAGCAGGCTGTCGAGAAGCTCGTCTACCTCCCGCTCCGTCGCATCCTTCTTCCTCGCCATGGTCTCCTCCCGCTTCCAGAGTCTACTCCATGGCCATTTACACAGAAATCAGCACACTCCCGATCTGGCCGAGGTCGCGCGTTCGCTCGATGCAGCGTTCGATGCCGGCTCGGACCCCTGCCAGGGAGGTTTCTGTCTGATCCGCCGCGGCCAAGGTCAGGTCCCCGCCGCCAACTCGCGCAGGGCGTTCTCCCCGAAACGTTCCGTGGCTGCCAGCGTCTCCCGAACGTCGCGCCATGTGGTGTTGTGATTGATGATGCAGACTCTGAGCGAGAACTTCTTCGCCAGCACCGCCGACGATACGAACGCGGGATCTTCCCAGAAGATCCGGGCGAGCACCTGCCGGTTGACCTCATCCAGAGTCTCTTCGGCCACGTCCCCCCCGGCCGGATTCACCCGGAAACACACGACGCCCAGCGACGCCGGACTCAGACATTCGAGCACCGGGCTCGCGTCGATGTACTCTTCGGCGCGGGCCGCCAGGTCCAGGCCGTTCGCGATGGCGCGTCGGAAGGCGGCCATCCCGAACGTCTGAACCGACATCCAGATCTTGAGGGCCCGCGCGGAACGGCTCATCTGCAGGCCGCGATCCCAGAAGTTGGGATGCCCCGAGCCCCATAGCGCGTCCTGAAGGAAGTCGGGCCGGATCCCGAACGGCTTCTCCAGCGTCGAGACGTCTCTGACGAGGAGGCAGCCGACTTCGTAGGGCTGGAAGAACCACTTGTGCGCGTCGAGACAGATCGAGTCGGCGCGCTCGATCCCGCGTAGCCACGCCTTCCCCCGCTCCGTCACGACGGCGAAACCGCCGTAGGCGGCGTCCACATGCAGCCAGATGCCCGTCGTCTCGCAGAAGTCCGCCAGCGCGTTCAGCGGGTCGATGGCGCCGGTCGCCGTGGCCCCCGCGTTCGCGCACACGGCGATGGGCTCGAGCCCCGCCTCGCGGTCTTCGGCGACCATGCGCGCGAGCGCGTCCACGTCGATGCGGAACCGCTCATCGCTCGGCACAAGACGGGCGTGATCCGGGCGAATGCCGACGATCTTCACAGCCCGCTTGTGCGCGCTGTGACTCTGGTCGCTCATGTAGACGGTGGCGCCCTCGGGATAACCGGCCGCTTCTCGCGCCGCGACCAGCGCGTCCAGGCTCGCCGCGGAACCGCCGCTCGTCAGCACCCCGCCGGCCGTCTCGGGAAGGCCGAGCCAGCGCCGAAACCAATCGATGATGACGCATTCGAGCTGACTCGTCCCGCTGGAGATCAGCCAGTTGCACGAGTTGATGTTGTACCCGGCGGCGAGGAAGTCCGCGACGACGCCGGGCCAGGTGGGAGAGGATGGAATGAAGCCGAAGCAACGCGGATGATCGAGACTGAGTGTAGCCGGCAGAACCTCGCGGGCGGCCCGTTCCATGACCTCCTCCGCTGGCGTGCCCTGCTCCGGCGGGTCCTCCATGAGCCGTTCCGTGAGTTCCTCGTGGAACTCGCCGTCCCAGGCGGCCTCGTTCGCAAGGTTCGCGTTGCGCTGTACGAGGAGCTCCGCAGCCCGCCGGGCCAGGCCCAGCATGGCCTCCGGGGCCATTTCGAGCCAGCGACCCGGCTCGCCGGAATTCCCGTCAGGGGTCATGTCGGAATCGGGCATCGCGGGTCCACGGTGGACGGGGTCGTTCTACCAATGCATCGAGAGGTTGAGCATCACGCTGTTCGACGGACCGGATCCGACGCCGTACGCGTTCCGGCCCGCCTCGACGTTCAGCGCGAGGCCTGAAAGGACGCTCAGGCGCCCGCCCAGGTGGTAGCCGTACAGGCCCTGCCCGGCTCCCTGAAGCGACATCAGCGCCACCGAACCCGGGAAATGGCCCGCGCCGGACTGCCCCGGACCGGGCTGTTCGGACACCACCAGCCTCGCGTACGGCGTGAAGACGCCGCGGCCGTCCAGCGCTTCGACGCCGTACCCCACTTCCGCATCGAGCCGGCGGCTCCCGAACCCGTAGCCGTGCCCGTTCGGCGTCAACCCGGTCGCGCCCTGCGCCCACAGCCGCGCCAGGCCGCTCGCCGTCGATCCCCACGAAGGACTCAGACCGAGCGACAGCCCTCGGCTCCCGCCCTGCGGGTTGAGCGTGATCGATCCGCCGAGCCCCCACTCCTCGTAGTCGCTCTGTTCGTGCGCCACGAGCTTGCGGCCGTGTACCGCGATCGAGAGACCCCGCTCCGAATCGAGGAAGGACAGGCCGCCTCCCAGCTCCATCCCGAACCCGGTTTCGACATCGCCGCCGTCGCGGCGCATGCCGACGCGAAGCTGTGGCTTGACCAGTTCTCCCCCGCCGAGCGTGTAACCCTTGTGGGCTTCGAGCATCACGCGCATACGACTCACGTCGGCGGTGAGTTCGCTGCGTCCCTCGACTTCATCCGAGGTCATCTGCGCCACGAAGCCGTCCGACCGGAGCGCGAGTTCGAAATCGTCCGGATCTTCGGCGCCCACAAGCTCGCCGTGTGCCCCGAGGCCGACCATGCGCATCGCGATGTCGCTCGTGGGGTCCTGCTCGCCGCCGCCCGAAATGTCGAGCTGGCCGAAGCCGTACCCGAGCACGCCCCACAGGGAGAGGCGGTGGTTGATTGCGAGCCGTGCGTAGGGGAAGGCGCTGGTGAGCGACGTCGACACATCACCGACGTCATCCTCCCCGGCGCGGCCCAGCTCGAACCCGCCGGCCCCCCGGCTGTAGGACACGGCGAGCCCGGCGAGCAACGACCCTAACTTGTAGTCCGCCCCGAGAGCGGCCGTGACGACTTCTCCATCATGGACTCCCTCGGCTCCGCCACTGGAGAACCGCGTCATCTCGCCAGCTCCCCAAAGCGAGTAGTTGCCTCCGCCCCCCGCGTCCTGTCCCGGGGAGAGCTGGAAGGAGGTCTCGCCGACGAGCCCCCCAAAGGACGCGGGCAGGAACGCAGTCGGCGCGAGCCGGCCCGCGCCCGGGTCGCCAAAGCCGGCGCCCGCCGCCGAAGCCAGTGAGCCGAGTCCGCCGAACAGCCCGCCCCGGGCGTTCAGCTGGGCGAGGTCGATCGTGCGCCCGCCCACCGTCACCTGGTCGGGTCCCTGGTGCGAGTGCGACACGCGGTCGCCGATCATCTCCATCGCCTGACTCGCCACCGACCGGCCGAACCGGTCGAGCCAGTCCGCGGCCGCCATCTCCGCCTCCGCGGTGGAGAAGTTCCGGTAGAATCCGGCCCCGACGATGAACTCGACGCCCTGGTAGATGGGCAGATCGCTCCTGTGGGAGACGGCGTAGCTCACCTTCGGAGTGCCCGTGTCCTCATCCCCCTGCACCGTCGGATCGTCCCAGAAATACTCGACAAACCCTCCGCCCCCCTGGGCCGTGGCGATGACGTCCCTGACGAAGGCCCTTCCCTGGAAGTCCGTGTTGTCGATGGCTATGCGGCCTTCCCGCCACGGGTCGGCGCCGTGGAAGATGACGTACCCTTCGGGCGTGAAGACGAAGAGATAGATGGGGCCCGACTTGAAGGGGCCACCCTCTTCCCGCAGCACGGCCTTCCATTCGGTTGCGCGTGCGAACCCGACTTGTCCGACAAGCTCGAGCAGCCAGTCGAGAGAGCCGTGAACGAACTGCCTGAGCGTCTCGCGGTCCACGACATCGGCGGCGGTAACTTCGGGGAGCGGGACCGGAGGGAGCGGTTGTCCCGCGCCCGACAGATCCTGGTAATATCCTCCGACCACGACCAGATCCACTCCGGCTACCGGGGAGAAGTGCTGGAGTGCGTAGCTGTCCTTGCAGCGCGCGTCGCTCGGGTCCGCCGGGTCGTCCCAGCACCACTCCACGAACCCGCCGCCGGCCGCCCCGGCGGCCAGCATCTGCTGGACAACCGTGGTCCCGTTGTCGTCCAACACCTGGAACGCGTTCTTGCCGTCAAGGTTGGGGTCTTCGCCGTGGATGAACACCTGACCATCGGTGGTCATGAAGATCAGGTACATGTTGCCTACGTTATAGTCGCTGCCCTCCGTCCTCACCGCCTGGATGAGTCGCGATCCTTCGTTGATGTCGGTGATGGAGGCGGCGACGGAGGCTGCGTAGGTCACAAACCCCCGCAGGGTCTCACGGTCCACTACCTCTCCGGCCGTGACCTTCGGCACTTGTGCGATGGCGGGACGCGCCCCGAGTCCGCCCAGGGCCAGACCCAGCACCGAAAGAAGCAGCGCGGACGACCTTGCGTTTCGCATGGCGGTATCCTTCGCGACGATGTGGGATGGACCGATCGGTCGCATGCGGCATCATAGCCGAAAAGACATCGCGGTGCACTTCATGCGCGAAAGGCGCGTTTCCGGTCAGGAGAGGTGCATTCCGAGCCGTCCGGCTGGGACGCGGGGGCCACCCGGACGCTTCCGGATCCGCTGGCGGGCGGGGTCGGGCGTCAGGGGTCGAGGTCGACCGCGATCTCCACCGCGTCCAGATTCTCCGCGGTCAGTTCGTCTTCGCCCGTGGGCATGCCGTTGAGCTTGAACATGTAGGCGACGACGTCGACATACTGCTCGGTGGGCATCCCGCCGGGATTGTCCTCCGGCATCGTGGCCACGATCTCGTCGACGAGATCCTTCACGGAAGCGCCGGCCCAGGACTGAATGAAGGGTCCCCCGAAGTCTTCCTCGAAGTGGCACTCGGCGCAGATGTTGTAGAACACGTCTTCCCCGCGCGTGGCCTGGTCTTCGCTGAACACGCCCTGCGTCGTGGTGACCGCGGCTCCGGCCTCCGCTTCCTCGCCCCCCTCATCCTGGGCGACGAGGGCGGACCCGCCGAAGACCGTGGCGATGGCGACCGCCGTGAATGAAGCCCGCAGGTGGTGCCGCGATCCCGCTGAGAATATCCGCATTGAGGTATTGCCTCGCTCGATGGTGTCTCGAAAAAGTCGCCCAAACGTGGATTCCGGACCGGGACCGGGGCAAGTGCGGGCGCTCACTTTCCTCCTCCGTCCGTCGTCACGGCGGCATCGTCCTCCGACTCCTCTTCGTCCTCGGGCGGCCGCGGGCGATTCATGCGCAGCGTAACGCCTCCGAAGAACGACGAACCCGAACGCTTGACCTCGTGCGCTCCCTCGTGGAGATAGTCCAGCAGCGCCTGGTCCCATGACAGTCCCGCCTTCGCCACAAGTTCCATCCACGGGCCGTAGGCGGTCTCGTCCGGAGCTTCCGTCGTGCCGCTCCAGATCGTGATCCGGGAGTCGAACCCGAACCGGGACTCGCCGCTCGATCCCTTCAGCGGCATCTGGATGAGCACGCTGTCCGTCATCGGCAGCCGAAATACATCCGGGTCGTACTCCGCCCCGTAGCGCCGGTAGCGTTCGTAGTTGCGCTGGTTCATCTCGAAGACATCGCGATTGGAATTGATCCCGCGCGTGATGTAGTCCCGGATGCTGAATGCCGCGTCCCGGTGCCGGGGCAGGTCGGGACTGTCGACGTATCCGAACCCCGGCATGAACCAGCCCTTGTTGAGGCCCCAGTTGCGTTCGGTGACGCGACCCCGCCGCACCAGCCCCGAGTATTCGCTGAACAGCTGCACGACCTGGTGAGAGGGATACCCGTGCGGATTCAGGAAGATGTCGGGCAGCCAGCGGCCCCACAGGCGGTTCCGAACGGGCGCCTCGGGATAGATGGGATGGTCGTCCCGCGAGCCCGTCGTCGCGTCTATCCCCAGCGAACCCAGGTAACCGGCGTGCAGGATGAAGTCCGGCGTGATCCGGTACAGGTCGTAGGCGAGTTGCGCCCCGTCGGGATTGGTGAACGGGTGGATGACCACGTTCACGTCGTCGAGCTTGGGACGCTGAGCGGGATCCGTCAGGAGGAGTTCCGCGTGCCGCAGGACGTGGCTCGTGGACGAGACTTCGTTGGCGTGCTGCCGCGCGGAATAGATGACCGTGGGCTTGAACGTCGTCGCCTTCACCCGCGACCAGTGCGAAGCCGCGATCGGGGGCATGAGGTCCGCCGCCCAGATATCCCTGCCCAAGTAGGACTCGCCGGCTTTGTACATCGAGACTTCCTCGAAGGCCTCCGCCATCTTTGCGAGGATCTCGTGGCCTTCGGGGGGCGGCATCGGTGTCTCCCACTGGACGAGGCGTTCGCCCTCGTAGCTCCAGCCCTCTGGCAGCAGGCTGCGCCAGTCGGGGAGGGCGTCCGGTGTCCCGTTCGCCGCGAGGTGGGCCGTCCGGCGTGATTCGGGATCCTGTTCGTGGGTCCACTCGGCCCACACTTCGAGCGAGCCGAGTCCGGGCCAGGCCAGCGAGGATGCGTAGAGGCCGGCCGCGCGTAGCGCCTCGACTTCCCGGACTGTTGCCTCGACCTGTTCGGCGGACACCATGCTCCGGTCGACCTGCCGCGGCGGTGCGTAGTGGAGGAGGCTGTCCCGCATGTCGGCGTCGGTATCGACGCGAACGCGCAGGCCGAGGTGCGCGATCCCGGGCTCGCCGGCGCGGACGACGGCCAGCCTCGCGGACGGCCGCTCGAGTCCCGTCTTCGGGATGTCGAGGCGCATGGTGTCGGCTACGCCCGCCTCGTCCTCGAATGCCACGACCACCGCCGGCCGCGAGGTGGCGAACCCCGTGAAGCTCACCCGGAGTTCCGCCGCGCGCCCGTCCGCGCGCGGGCGCATGACCGGAAGGATGCGGCCGGGGAAGGTGAGACCCTGCCCGCGCGAGTTGCGTCCGAGGACGTCGAAGAACTCGATCGTACCGAAGTAGATCTCCTCGTGGAGGGCGTCCATCGGCGCGTGGATCTCGTTGTCGATCTCGAGCCGGTAGTTGGGCTCGCTCATCTCGAGTTCGACCGTCAGTTCGCCGAAGTAGGGGGCGTCCGCGTTCCCGCCCTCGGGGATCCCATCGTGGCGGTCCATCACGTAGTCGTAGACGGCCGGGAGGACGACGCTCTGGTAGTGGTCCCAGAAGGCCTCGGGGTCGGTGACGATGCGTTCGTCGACCAGCGTGCGGTCGCCCGCTCCGGCGCGGATCCAGCCCGTCGTCACGCGGACGTGCTCGTAGTCCTGGAAGCGGTCGAAGTACGGTCGCAGGACCCAACGGGGCTCGAACCCACCCGACAGGATCCCGCTGCCGGCGGAGTCCGTGACGTTCACCCTGTACGTCTCCCCCTCGGTGGTCTCCTCGAAACGGATCTGCTCCAGGTCGAGACCGAGTTCACGCGCGAAGACCTCGTCGATGGGGAAGATCTCGTGCAGCCAGCGGACGGGCGTGTGAATCGCCTGTTGAGGCCACTCTGCCGGCGGATCGTTGCGGCGGAAGCTGATGACGATCTCCGCCACGTCGCGCCCCTCCAGCTGGGGGAGGATGACCTCCTCGAGCCACGAGTAGCCCTGCTTGAAGGCGGAAATGATGCGGACCTCGACGGCGTCGGCCGGCGTCCCCGCCTCGATCAGCGCGTCTCGCGCCTCTCGCTCCAGCTGGCGGCGGATCTCCGGCGGCTCGCTCAGGCGGGCTTCGATCCGGATGGGGTCGGTGGCCGAAGCGGATGCGGCCGCCGGGAGGACATGGGCGCGGAAGAGTTCCCGGAAGCGGTCGACCTCCGAGGGGAGCGCGAGCGTGTCCGCGAAGATCGTGGCGGCCCGCTGCACATCGCGTTCGTCGATCGTTACGCCGATCTGCGCGGCGTCGGCGAGCCCCAGCGTTTCCGCGGCCCGGGCCTGCACATGCGTCTCGAGGCCGGGGTCCGCCTTCTCGACGGAGAGCAGCACGTCCGCGCGGGCGACCTGCCGATCCGCGAGCTTGTCGGCGATGCGGCCGAGCTTGTAGAGGCCGATCGCCGCCTGGCCCACGGGCGAGTGGCCGGACAGGGCGTCCCACAGGCCGCGCTCGACGTCGTCGATGGTCGGGCGGTCGTCGCCGCGCTCCGCGAGGTGCGGGAAGGTCCGGGCCAGCTGATCGAGCGCGCGCTCGGCCCCGGCGGCGTCCGCGCCGGAAACGACGAGGGCCGGTTTGGACCCGAAGGCCGCCGGGACCACCTCGATGAGCCCCTCGCCGGGGGCGAGCGAACCCGGATCGATCTTCGCGCTGTCGGCGAGCTGCCGGGTCAGGGCGTTGTCCACCCCGGTGAGTACGAGCGTGGGCCGGGCGGCGGCCCCTTCGATCGTCGAAGCCGGCGCGACGAGCGGCACCGTCAGCCCGGTCGACTCGAGCCCGAGCCGGCCGGCCAGATCCGGCAATCCGCCGCTGCCCCCCTCGCCGGGCGCGAGCATCGCGTCCACGCGGTTCGGCAGTACGCCCCCGCCGAGCAGCCCCTCCGACGTATACAGGTTGGAGAGGTCCATCTCCTGCTTGCCGCCGCTGCCCGGCCGGCCCGCGATCGGCCCGGGGGCATCCGGCGCCGCGCGCCCGGCGATCCTGATCGTGGGCCCGCCGACCAGCCGCGCCTCCACCGATTCGAGACCGGGGTAGGCCAGGCGACTCTGCCGGGCCTCCGCCTCGGTGGACTCGTCGCCTGCCTCTGCGTCTTCGATCTCTTCCGGCTCGTCTGCATCGGGCGCTTCTTCGCCAGCGGCAAGTGCGCGGAGGAGTTCCGCGGCAGCGCTCCGATCCGCCTCATCCACTTCGATCTCGGCGATCACGCGACCAACGCCCGCCTGCCCGGCCCGGACCCGTGCCTGGGTCAGGCGCACGGTCGCCTCCGTCACGCCCCCGGCTTCGATCGTCTCGGCGAGATCGTCCCGCACGGCGTCCAGCCTCGCGGTCGAGAGCGTTCGCGTGTGGGGCAGGACTCCCGCGAACAGACGGGCCCCGGCGCGCAGTCCTTCCTCATCCCCACCGACCACGAGCACCCAGGTGCGTCCGTCCTCCTCGCGCACGGTCACGGCCCCTTCTCCCGAGTCGAGAGAGGTTGGATCGATGCCCGGCGTCCTCAGGCCGGCGGCTTCGAGCCCTCCGCGCCCCACGACGATCCCGATCTGACCGTCGTCCGGGTTCCGCGACAGCGGCAGGTCCATCGCCATCGTCTCGAACCCCAGCCGAGCGGCGACCTCGGCGGCCGCGGCCAGAGCTGCCGACGAGGGATCATCCCCCAGAACGAGCGCCGCGTTCACGAGATCCGGCACGCTGTCGCCGTTCGTATCGAGCACGAGCGTCCCCAACTCGAACAGCGTGGCCAGATCCGGAGCCTGCTGGGCGGAGAGCGCGCGGGAGGGGAAAGGCGTGGCGAACACAGCCACAAGCGCCAGCGTGACCCAGAGAAACCGCCGGTGGGGCTTCATCATGTCCCGTCCTTCCGGGGTTCGACCTTCACGTCGTTCGCCAGCACGCCGACGCCCTCAACCTCCACTTCCACCCGGTCGCCGGGAGATAGCGTCGAGGTCTTCCCGGGCGTTCCCGTATAGATCACGTCGCCGGGAAGCAGCGTGAAGTAGCGGCTCGCGTAGGCGATGATCTCGGGGATGGAGAAGATGAGATCCGAGGTGCGCGCGTCCTGCACGACCTGGCCGTTGAGGCGCGTGCGCAGGCGCAGGTTCTCCCATGGCGCGCCGGTTACGATCCGCGGTCCGAGTGGACCGAACGAATCGCTGCCCTTGGCCCTGAGCCACTGGAGGTCGTCGCGCTGCCAGGTGCGCTCGCTCACATCGTTGCCCGCGGTCACCCCGAAGATGTGGTCGTGCGCCTCTTCCGGACTGATGTGACGCGCCGCGCGGCCGATCACGACGACGACCTCTCCTTCGGCGTGGACGACCTCCGCGTCCGGAGGAATCTCGATCGTGGCGCCCGGCCCGACGAGCGAACTCGGCAGCTTGGCAAAAAGACCGGGCTCCGTGGGCTCCGGGCGAGTGCCGATGGGGCTGTTGTCGAGGTGGCTACGGTAGTTCAGGCCCACCGCGATGACCTTGGACGGGGTCGCCGGCGCGAGGAGTCGAAGCTCCTCGAGCGGCATCTGCTTCCCGGTGCGGACCTCCCCCTCGAAGGGTGTCCCGGCCAGTTCCTCGACCACGCTTTCCTCGATGATCCCGTCCGCCAGGACTTCATCGTCCATGACGCCCCATCGGGCCCCGGCGTCCGTGTGGCCTGTGGCGTCCGGCGCGAGGTAACGGACGTACGCGGTCACCGCTCCGGCCCGATCACCTCGGCCCGGGCCATGATCAGCCTTCTCCGGTGGGAATGTGCTCGGCGAGTTCGACCTCGAACACGAGCGGCGAGTAGGCGGGGATCGCCGGTGGCCGACCCTCCTCCCCGTAGGCGAGATCGTAGGGCAGCACGAGCTTGCGGCGCTCGCCCATCCGCATGCCCGTCACGCCCTCCACCCAACCGTCGATCAGAGCCGTCGAACCGAGGATCATTTCGAGCGGTTCAGGCGGGGCGTGGTCGTGGCTCGAGTCCACCTTGCTCCCGCTCGGAAGCCAGACGGTGTAGTGCACGCCCATCTCGTCGCCGTAACCGGCCGGCGGTCCGCTTCCCTCCTGCAGCACCTGAACGAAGAGGCCGCTCTCGGTCTCCTCCATCGCATCGAGATCAACCGCGAGTTCATCGGCGAAGGCGATTTCCCGGACGTCCGTGATCACGCCCTCGGGCGTCCCTGAGGTCTCCGCGGCCGCCGGCGCCTCGTCGACGCTCTCCGCCGTGTCCTCCGCGTCCTCCGCCGCGTCACCTGCGCAGGCGATGGCGAGCGGTGCCAACAGCAGGGCTGCTGCGGCACGGAGCCGGTTCGATGTTGTAACACGCTGCATGGAGAGCCTCCGAGTGGGGGAAAGTGGCGAATCGCTCGAATGTAGCGGCCTTTCAACGCGGGCTGCTAGTATCGAGACATGAAAACTCACGCGACGTTTCGACCGATGTTCCGCCCGGAGTTCCGCTCCGTTTCACGCGCCTCCTTGGCGGCTTCACTCGTCCTGCTCGCCACCGCCTGCGGCCCCCGTCCCCCGGCGGACGAGGACGCCGCCGCTGCGGCCGCGGAAGCCGACCTCACGCCCGCGCAGGAACTCGTGGCGAGATCGATGGCCTTCCACGACCCGGAAGGGGTCTGGGGAAGCCGCCCCATCTCGATGTCGTGGGTCGGGACCGACGGAGAGGGGGCCGAGCGCGTCGCCGTCGACCTGGAGTTCGGTGCGGACGAGCGCGATTTCGCCTTCTCGGGCCGCTATCGCGGATCGACCATGGAGTACGAGACGACGGCCGATGGCTGGTCGGCGACCGTGGAGGGGGTCCCGCAGGCTGATCTCCCCGAGGCGGATCGCGAACGCCTGCGGCTCCATCGCGAGGGGGGGATGTTCTGGCGCAGCTATTACGGGTTCCTGGCGGGCCTCCCGATGAAGATCTCCGACCACGGTTCCCACCTCGATCCCGAGGTCATCGAGACCACGTTCATGGACCGGGAGGTTCACGCGGTCCGGGTCACCTATGACCCCGACATCGGCGGCGACACGTGGTACTTCTACTTCCAGCCCGGGACGGCTCAACTCGTGGGTTGCCGCTTCTATCACGACGAGAGCGCGAACGACGGCGAATACATCACGTTCGAGGGCCTGACCGAGGGAGGCGGACTGCGTTTGCCGCGTCTGAGGGGATGGTACGTGAACGCGGACGGCCGTCATCTGGGAACCGATGAAGTGGGGACGATCCAGGTCGGTCCATGACCCGGGCCGGTTCGTGACGCCGGACCGGAGGTGTCGCCGCTGCGCCATGGCGGTTGCCGTCGTCGGCGCGGCCCTCGCGGCGGCCGTGTGTGCCGAGTCCGCGACGCCTCCTCCGCCTCCTCCGCCTCCCATGGCGAGCGGCGATTGCGTCCTGTCCTTCGTGATCGACGGGGATTCCGTCCGCTGCGCCGATGGCCGGGAAATCCGCCTCCTCGCCATCGACGCCCCCGAGATGGCCCAGGAACCGTGGGGCGCCCGCGCCCGCGAGGAGTTACTCCGGGTGGCCCCCACGAACACAGCGCTCAGCGTCGAGTACGACGCGGTCCGGGTGGACACCTTCGACCGGGACCTCGCCTACCTCTTCCTCCCCGGCGGAGACATGCTGAACGAACACATGGTGGTGAGCGGGTACGCGCTGGCGTTCATCATCCCGCCCAACCGCCGCTACGAGGACCGCATCGAGGCTGCGAAAGCCGCCGCGGAGGCCGAGGGGAGGGGGCTGTGGGCGGAGTGGGGCTTCACCTGCCGGCCCGCCGACTTCCGACAGGACCGCTGCTGACGGTCGGAGCGGTTCGTCAGTCGAGCGATTTCATGAAGCGTGACTCGATCCTCAGGTAGCTCGCGCCGCCGCCGGGAACCTCCGCGAAGATCTCGCGCCACTCCGGCGTACCGAGGACTGCCGGGAGTCTCTCGTCCCGTTCCTCCTTCGACGCCCAGCGGATGACCCACGTGACGTTCGCCGAGCCGAGTTCGTCCTGCTCCGCGCCCCGGACCTCGGCCGCGATCCCGGATTCGATCCAGAACCCGACGATGTCCAGATGCTCGCGCAGGTAGCGGATGTACTCGCCGTTGGCGACCTCGGCGTACTCGTCGTACCGGGCCGGATCGAAGTGGTAGTTGCGGATCTCGTAGATGGCGCCGTCCTGCGCTTGCGCGTCCGCGCCGGCGGCCATGGCCTCCGCGGCGGCGGGCTCGCCAGCCTCGGCGGACTCGGCGCCCGCGAAGGCGGCGATGCCGATCATGCCGACGAGAAAGATGGCGCCGAGCGCGAGGATCCCGGGGATTTGTCTCGAACCTGACATTCGTGCCTCCGATCAGCCCGTCGTGCGGGCGAGGGCGTCGACAAAGCGGTCGACCTGCTCCGTCGTGTTGTATACGTGTGTGGAGATGCGAATCGCGTTGTGGCCGTCGCGCTGGTGCTCGTCGATATGGGACGAGATGCTCGCCTCGAACGCCCCCACCGCGGCCACGGCGTCGAGACCCTCCTTCTCGAAGATCGTCGATCCGGGCGCGCTCCGGTCGCGTGCGCCGCTGAGGAGCGTGACGCCGCTCATGTCCGCGAGGCGCGATTTCAGGTGATCCGAGAGGGAGCGGCAGCGAGCCTCCACGGCCTCGAGTCCGAGTGTGGCGACAAAGTCGACCGCCGTCCCGATCGCGGCGCGCACGGGGAACGCCGCGGTGCCCGGGGGACCGAACTGCGGCTGATCCGGGGTGGCGTCGGGCGCGAACGCGGTATGGATGCGGTCGCGCGCGTCGCGCCGTACAAAGAGGAAGCCGGTCCCGGCGGGCGCCAGCATCCACTTGTGCAGGCTCACGCTGTACGCGTCGCAGCCAAGGGATGTCAGATCGATGGGGAACTGGCCCACTGCCTGCGCTCCGTCCACCAGACTGACGAGTCCCCGCTCGCGCGCGAGGCCGCATATCGCCCGCACGGGATAGAGGTGCCCTCCCCGCGTCACGTGGCAGAAGGAGACCGCCCGCGTGCGGGGCGTGATCGCGTCCTCGAACCGGGAGAGAATCTCCTCCTCGGGGGGCAGAGGGCTGGGGATGAAGACTTCGTTCACCCGGATCCCCTCCCGCACCTGCCGGAACTCCCAGGGACGGCGACCCGCCGGATGTTCCTGGGTCGTGATCAGGACTTCGTCGCCGGGGCCCAGCGCGACTCCGACGCTCTGGAGATGAAGCGCCTCCGACGCATTTCGCGTGAGCGTCAGTTCGTCCGTCTCCACCGAGAACAGGGCGGCGAGACCGGGCATGACGTGTTCCGTGATGCGGGCGCTCAGGTCCGAGCGGCCGCGGGCGGGGAGTTCGGCCATGGCCCGGTACCCCGCTGCGACCGCATCCACGACCTGCCTCGGCGGCATGCCGATGCTCGCGTTATTCAGGTAGGCCGTGCCCGGCTCGACGAGAAAGTGGGCGCGCACATCCTCCCAGTCCGCGTCGCCCGTCCCCGGCGGGGTCCGGAGCGGTGGCATCTCTGTTGTCGACGCCTCAGCCCCGTCCCAGGCAGCGCAGGCGGGCAGGCCCAGGGCCGCGGCGCCCGTCGCCCCGAGGCGGAGCCAGCCCCTCCGGTCCATCAGGCCGTAGCGGTCATCTCCGGCACCCGCACCGGTCATGGGCAGCACGCGGAACTGCGCGTGAAGGACATCGAGTTTCCGCTGGGGAAACGCAGCGTCAACAGGTCGCCGTCGATCTCGACGCCGGTCGGCTCGAACGGTCCCTCGCCGTCCCGCGCGGTCATCGCAAGCGGGCTCGCCGGAAGTCCCGCCATCGTGCGTCCGTACGAGAGGTGGTGGAGGTGTTCGAAGGTGAGCGTCTCGCCGTCGAAGGTGTAGCGTCCGCCTTCGCCGGAGCCGCGCCTGGGCTCGTTGCCATCCATGACGAAGAAGAGGACCTGCCACTCGCCGTCCGTGAAGATGATGCGCCCGCGCACGGGGTGCCGGTCGCCGCTCGAGAGAACGTATTCGTCCGCGGCCCAGGCCCCCGCGAGGGCATCGGCCTGCGACGATAGCGGCCCCGCGGCTTCCGGTGGCGAGGAGCTAACGAGGCTCCCGACCAACCCGGCCAGACAGAGGGAGGATCCGAGGAGCGTAAGGGGCGGTGTGGGCATAGGCTGCGTCTCCGGGTCGCCGGGGATCGTTCGATCCGCAACGTGACGCGGCCCGCGGCGAGCGACAAGCGTCGGCCGGGGAGCCGCGAACTGGCGGGGTCGCCCGGTCCCCGTGATCGGCGTACCGTGAGATCGTCCACCGGAATTTGCCGGAAGACCAGGGGCGCAACCCAATCGAGAGGGTCGAACGATGCGAACGGAGCGGCGAGCGTTGAGCGTGGCCTGTGCACTCTTCACCCTGGCGGTGGCGGCGTACGGAGCCGCGTTGGTGGCTGCGGTCGAGGTCGAGGCCCAGGAAGTCGGACCGCCGAACGGGGCGCTCGTCATCGTGGGCGGGGCCATGCGGAGTCCGGAGATCGCGGAGCGCTTCGTGCAACTCGCCGGCGGGACGGATGCGCGCATCGTCGTCATTCCCACGGCGGGCGGGGCCGACTCCTACGGTCCGTCGTTCGGCGGCGTGAGACCCTTCCAGGCGGCGGGGGCCGCGCACCTCACGGTCCGCCACACGAATGATCGGGACGAGGCGAACAGCGAAGCCTTCGTGGCCGCGATCCGTGAGGCGACCGGCGTGTGGTTCACGGGCGGACGCCAGTGGCGTCTGGTCGATTCCTACGCGGACACGCGGACCGAGGAGGAGTTGTGGGCGCTCCTCGAGCGCGGCGGCGTGATCGGCGGGTCATCGGCCGGGGCGACGATCCAGGGGTCGTACCTGGCCCGCGGCGATACCGCCACGAACACGATCATGATGGGGAGCCACGAGGAGGGCCTCGGCTTCCTCAGGAACACGGCGATCGACCAGCATCTCCTGTATCGGAACCGCCAGTTCGACCTGCTCGAGATCATCGAAGCCCGGCCCGAAATCCTCGGAATCGGGATCGACGAGAACACCGCCATCGTCGTGCAGGGTGACCGCTTCGAGGTCATCGGAGAGTCGTACGTCGTCATCTACGACAACCAGAGCACGCTCGACAGCGGTGGCCTGTTCTACTTCCTCGCGCCGGGCGATCAGTACGATCTGGCGGAGCGTCAGGCGTACCGCCCCTCTCGCACCCTGACGCCGCTCGGCCGGGTCGAGGCGCGCCCGTGGCCGCGCCGCCAGCCGGAGCGTTGACCCGGGAGGAGAATCGGGTGAGGCGAGGGCTCGTCCTCCTCGCGCTCATCGCGGCCGGGGAGGCCGTCTTCTTCCTCCCCTTCGTCCTCGCGCGCGTCTTCCGGCCGACGCTGCTCGACGTGTTCGGGATCACGAACCTGGAACTGGGGACGGCCTTCTCGCTGTACGGCGTCGTCGCCATGGTGGCGTACTTCGCGGGCGGCCCGCTCGCGGACCGGTTCTCGGCCCGCCGACTGATGGCCGTGGCGCTCCTCGCCACCGGCCTCGGCGGGGTCGTGCTCGCCGGCTTCCCGACACCGCGGACGATGAACATCCTGTGGGCCTTCTGGGGGATGACCACGGTCCTTCTCTTCTGGGCCGCCATGATCCGGGCCACCCGCGAGTGGGGCGGTCGCACGATGCAGGGACGCGCCTACGGCCTCCTCGATGGTGGCCGCGGACTCCTCGCGGCGCTCGTGGCGACGATCTCCGTGGCCGTCTTTGCCGCACTCCTGCCGGGTGAAGCGTCGTCGGCCACGCCGGAGGAGCTGGCGACCGCCTTCCGCGGCGTGATCTGGGTCTTCACCGGGATCACGCTGGGGATCGCGGTGCTCGTCTGGCTCTTCGTGCCCGACAGTACGCCCGACAGCGATACCGGCGGCCGACCGAAGCTGACTCTCCAGGGTGTGCGGGCCGCATGCCGCATGCCGGCCGTGTGGCTGCAGGCTCTCATCGTCATCTGTGCCTACACGGGGTACAAGGCGACGGACGACTTCTCGCTCCTGTCCCGGGACGCGCTCGGATTCGATGACGTGCAGGCCTCGACCATCGGCACCCTGGCGTTCTGGATTCGCGCCGCGGCAGCCGTGACGGCGGGTTACCTCGGGGATCGCCTGGACGCCTCCCGCGTCATCGTCGGCGGCTTCGCGATCCTCATCGGTGGCTGCCTGCTCATCGCTTCGGGGGTCGTCGTGCCCGGGCCGGCCTGGATGCTCATCGTGACGATCGTGACCACGAGCGTGGGCATCTACGCGCTTCGCGGCGTCTACTTCGCCCTGTTGGCCGAGGGCGCCGTGCCGTTCGCCTACACGGGGAGCGCGGCGGGCGTCGTCTCCGTCCTCGGCTTCACCCCCGACGTCTTCATGGGACCCCTGATGGGCGTGCTGCTCGACAACTCACCGGGACTGCCCGGGCACCAGCACGTGTTCGCCGCCGTGGCCGGCTTCGGCGCCATCGGCCTCCTCGCCGCCCTCGCCTTCCGCCGCGTCACGCGCGCTTCCCAAGCCCGGGCCGAGTACTCGCAGGGGGACTTGGGCGGCACGGCCACCGTCGTTGGTGACATCGTGGGCCCCGCCGTGCCCGAGGACCAATGGGAGGCTCTCCGCGATAACGACCCTGCCGACAACTAGGGCACGAGGGCGGTCTCCCGCTTCCTGAGGACGAACAGCCCCTCGCGCATGCTCGACACGATGATGTTGCCGGAGGGGAAGAACGGGTAGTTGCTCCAGGATCCCGCGAAACCCGGCGCGTCCGGGCTCCCGCGTACCGTGTCGAAGAAGCCGGCCGGCACGGGGTTCTCGGGGTCGGAGATGTCGAAGATGCGGAGTCCGCTCACGTAGTTCGACTGGTACATGAGGTCGCCGCGGATGTAGAGGTTGTGGTCCGAGGCCGCGTTGTCCTGCACGAACTCCCGGACGAGCACCGGGTCGTCCAGGTCCGCCACGTCCCATACCAGCGTGCGGGTCCCGTCAGTCCCGCCCGACAACTCGTCGAGTTCGTCGTTCAGATAGAAGTAGCGCTGGTCCTCCGACAGCCACCCCTGGTGGGAATAGGCCACGTTCGGGTAGGCGGCGTTCGAGATCGGCGTCGGGTTCTCCTTGTCCGTCACATCGCCGATGCCGAGCTTCGTCGCGCTCGCGTTGAAGCACACTTCCTTGCCCGCGTGGTCCTCGTCCGGACCCTCGTAGATCACGCACTGCGCGTCGTGGGTGTAGCCGCCTGAACCGGCGTTCCCCGTCTCGGGGTCCGCGAAACAGCCGGCGAAGGTCGGGTTCCGGGGATCGCGGATGTCCACCATGTGCAGCGCGCCGCCGCACGTCTCGCCCCCGCCGCTGCCGCCCACCACGTAGGCGAAGCCCGATTCTTCGTTGATGACGATGTTGTGCGCGGAGGCGAACTCGGCGTAGTGCGCGTCCTCGTCGAAATCCACCGGGGGGTTGGTCACGTCCCGCAACCGGGTGAGGTCGAACACCTGCATCCCGTGTTCGCCCGCGTTGTCCGCCACGATGAACGTGTGGTCGGCGTAGACCTTCATGTCCCGCCACAGGTTGGGCGTCGCGCCCTGGGTGAGGGGGAGGTTGCCGAGATAGACGGGATTCCCGGCGTCCGTCACGTCGATGAAGGAGGTCCCGTCGAACCGTCCCAGGATCGCGTACTCGCGGCCCGTCTGCGGATCGACCCAGCCCCAGATATCGCTCACCATGATCCCGCGCGCGCCCCCGACTTCACTGGCGGGGAGGAAGGAGACGAGGTCCACCTCGGAGCAGTCGAATCCCGCCACCATCCCGTCGTCGGAGCAGCGCTGCTCTGCGCCGGTCACGGCGGCCAGCCCGGACTCGGACTCGTGGATGGGAGTGGCCTCGCTCCAGGCGCCGCCGGTCTCCCGCTCGAAGATGAAGCCGATGCCCTCGAAAAACTCCGACCCGGGGGCGCCGACCACGGCAAGGCCGTCGCCTCCGGCCACGGCGTTGCCCATGAAGCCCATGAGCCCGCGAGTCTCGGCCTCCAGCACCGCCTCCTCGCCCCACTCGCCATCGTCTCCGGACCGGAGCACGTGCGCCGCGCCCGCAAAGGCATTGGTGCCGGGCGCGCCGACCACGAGTCCCCCGGCCGCCCGGGCGAGAGAGTAACCGAAGAAGGCCGCCGGAGAGGGCGAAGCAGCCCCGATCGTGCCGGTCTGGGACCACGCTCCGTTGGCGTCCGCCGCGAAGCGGAAGACGGCTCCCTGCGCCTGATTGCCGATGGGCGAGCCGAGGTACGCTTCTCCGTCCAGGAGCACGGCGGACAGGCCCGCCACGACGCCTCCGGCCGGTGTCAGGCGCGCGACCTCATTCCACGCGGTCCCGGTCCGGCGGAACACGTAACCGGTCCCTGCCTGCGGTGGGGACGGCGCGGCGTACTGGTTGAGCGAGAAGGGCCCCGGGGCGCCCACGAGCGCCAGGTCGCCCTCTACGCTGACGGCGGCCCCGAAACGGGCGTCGGCCGGCGCGTCCGATCCGGTGAGTTCGACCGAAGTCAGGCCCATGTCGGACTGGACGTAGGCGAACACGGAGCCGCTGGCCCCGCGTCCCGGCGCCCCGATGACGCCGAACTGCGCGCCGCCCCCCATGGCCACGGAAGAACCGAAAGCATCGCCCGGCATCGCGGACGGCGCCTCCAGCCTCTCCAAGAGACTCCACCTGTCGCCTTCGCGGACGAAGACGTATGCGGCCCCCCGACCCTCGTTCTCCTTCGGAGCGCCCACCACGAGCATGTCGCCCTCGATGGCCAGCGCCTCCCCGAAACCGTCTCCGTACACGCCGCTCGGCGCCGATATGACGGCGGTCTCCGCCCAACCGTCCGTGCCACGCCGGAATACATGGACGCTGCCGGCTTCCGAACCGGGCATCGGGAAGGCCGCGAACTCCCCCGGTCGCGACACGAAGATCTCGCCGCCGGAGACGGCCGCCGCCGCCCCGAAGCCGATCAGCGGGGCCGCAATGGCCTCGCTCAGGCTGCCGGCGTGGGTTTGCGCCGCCCCGGGAGCGAAGGGTCCCGTGGCGAGAAGCGAGATGAGTCCGGCAACGGCGGAGAATCGAAATCGAGGAGACCGCATCTGACTCTGCTCCTGATGGACGATGATCTGGATACGTGGACAAAACCCCGGCGCGGTGCCCGGGAGGTCGCTAAGGTAGGGTCGACGCCCGTGCGCCGTAACCGTCTCGCGGCGATCTTCCGAGCCCCAAAAGGAGGAAGGAATGAGGGATCTTCCAGGGCAGGTCGGAGCAGGCGGGTTGGCGCTCATCGTCGTCACTGCGCTGGCAGGCTGCGGGACATCCGCGAGGGAAGGCGACGATTCGGTCTTGCACGTGGACACCCTGCGCGGCGGACGGATCCTCGTCACCAACCCGGACCCCTTCGAGACGCCGCCCCCGCGACCGCAGTTGCGACCTCCGGCTCTCGTGGAGGACCTGCGCATCGGGTCCGTCGATGACCCCTGTTCGTCCTTCGGCGAGGCGTTCTCGATCGCTGTCGACGATGAGGACCGCATCTACGTCGCCGACCTCCAGTCGAGCGAGATCCGTGTATTCTCTCCGGAAGGGGCGTGCCTCAGGACCTTCGGAGGTGCGGGCGACGGACCCGGAGAGTTCTCCTGGCTCGCCGGCATCGCCTGGCAGAGGCCTGGTCTCCTCTGGGCAATGGACGCGATCAAGTTACGCCTGACCGTATTCGATTCTCTCGGGAATGCACTGGAGACCCACCGGTTCGGCCACCCTATGGGCGCCAGCCTACCCTGGCCGATGTGGGTGGCCGCGGATACGACGCTGCACATCTCGAATCCGGGCGCGGGCACCATCGAGAAGTACGGTTCCGGCCCGGGACTCACGGTCCTGGGCGCTTTCAGGAAACCGACGGTCGAGTACGATTATTACGCTCCGTCTGCACGCACCTCCGGAGACGGTCGAGTGACACTGCAGGAGCTGTCAACCGTCCCGCATTCGCCCGAGATCGTGTTCACCGTAGATCATGAAGGAGAGGTATGGCTCGCCAACCAGGCCGCCTTTGACCTGCACGAGGTCAGCTATGCCGGAGATACGGTCCGTACGGTGCGACTGCGACGGCCCCCGCCCAGTCTGGAGGGCCGTGAGCGCGACAGCCTCGCAGCCGCCACGGGTCTCGACGCGCGGCGGCTGCCCGAATACAAGACGGTTCTCGAGGCCGTGAACGTGGGTGCCGACGGCTGGATTTGGGTCACCGGGGACGAGCGCACGATAGAAGCATGGGACGTCTTCAACGCGAACGGTGTCTATCAGGGCGTTGTCGTCCCCCCGGTCCCCATCGAACGGAAGCCCTTCCCTGTCTACGGGGCAGGCACGATCACCGGAGTCACGAGGGGCGAGCTGGACGTGGAGTACGTGGTGCGTCTGCGCGTGGTGCGGTGAAGACCGCCGTCCGACACCCGCTTCAGCTCTAGCGGAAGCGGATGCCGATGCCGAACTGGGCCTGCCACTGGGAGGCGCCGATCTGCGGCAGGTAGGGCACCGAGGCGCGGACGCCCCCCGTGTCGCTCGTCTGTAGCGGCCCGGCGTAGCGGGCGCGGAGCGGATCGTCCGGCTCGGGCACCATGTTCTGAAGGTCGAAGTCGTCCTCGATCCGGTCCTCGACGGTTAGCAACTGCACGACGGGGTTCACGGTGTGGACGTGTCCCCAGTCGCGGTTCACGAGGTTGAGGACGTTGAGCACGTCCAGCGTCACCGAGATCTCCGCGCCCCCCACCCGGACGGGCTGGCTGAAGCGGAAGTCCAGCTGGTGTGACCACGGCGTCCGGCACGCGTTGCGGTGCAGGATGCGCAGCCGGTTCTCCTGGAGGCAGGGTTCCTGCGCCACGAGTTGCTCGAACAGGATGCCGCTGACGGGCGTCCGTCCTCCGCCGGGGAAGTCGAAGGCCCCCCCGCTCACGAAGATGAGGTCGTTCGCGAGGTCGAGTGCGCGCCCGAATCCGGGGTAGGTGTCTCCGTTGATGTCGTCCGCATACACGTAGGAGTACGGCCGCCCCGATTGTCCTATATAGAGCAGGGACAGGCGGCCGCCTCCGATCAGCTCCGGAAGGGCGGCCGTCGCGCTTGCCACGAGACGATGGGGCCGGTCGAACAGCGAAGCCTGCCGCTGGGGATCGTTCGGGTCGCCCTCGACCGCGGTGTACCCGAAGTTCGCGATCGCATCGAGCGAGGAGAGGCTGCGCACGTCGGCGGAACGGTTGAAGGCGTAACCGACGTCTGCGGACAGCCGCTCGCCGAACTGCTTCCGGAGCCGCGCGCTGAGGGCATACGAGAAGTTCAGGGCCCGGTCGCCGATCTTGATGACCTGTCCGAAGCGCGGGTCCACGCGGATGGGAAGAAAGATCGGTTCGCGCGCGCCCGGCGGCTCGCCCGGCGGCGGATCGACGAACTGGCTCCCGGCGCCAGGGTTGGCGAAGGTCTCGCGCGTCCCGTAACCGAACCCGTACGTGAACCCGTTTTCTTCCGTCCGGTCACCCGCGGGAAAGGCGGGTCCGATGTTCATGTCCTGGAACGCGATCTGGTTCACGGCCCGCGTGTAGATGCCTTCGACCGAGAGCACGAACCCTCCGGGCAGACGCTGGTCGACCGCGAGCGAGACCTTGAAGTCGCGCGGAAAGCGGAAGTCGGGATCGAACAGGGTGACGATGGGGACCGCGGACTCGCCGCCGGTGCCGTCCGCGCAGAGGGCCGGAGGTGGGGCGAGAGGATTGAAGGTGGGGACGATCTCCGGGTCTGGAACCCCGAGGTTCCGCCGTCGGCAGGTCAGGAAGACGGACGACAGACCCGTGTTCTGGTAGGCGTTCGCGAGCCATGCGAAGGGCGGTCGGCCGGTGAACAGCCCGGCTCCCCCGCGGATCTGCGTCGTGCGGTCCTCCCCGAGGCCGAGGTTGAAGCCCGCCCGCGGGGAGAAGAGGACGGTCCCCCCGGGAAGGTCGCTCGTGCTGAATCCGAACGAACTCTCCACGTCCGGGTTGTGTGCCGGCACGTCGGGCATCAGCGGCACGTCCATCCGCAGGCCGACCCGGACGTTCAACCGCTCCCCGATCCGGGCCTCCTCCTGCACGAAGGCCGACAGTTGGTGGACGCTGAAGTCCGAGGTGCCGGCGTCCTCCGAGAGCGGCACATGGACGACGTATTCCGAGGGGGTGTTCGCCTCCAGGTCGTCCGCCGAGCGGAAGTAGTAGCTGCCGAGGCTGCCCGGCAGATACTCGCGCTGGATGGAGAAGCGCTCGAACGCGGCCCCGAGCGTCAAATGATGGTCTCCGAGCGAAAGCGTGAGCGCGTTGGTGAGCTGCAGGATGTTCTGGTCGAGTTCGCCGTCCGGCCCGGAGTAGTTGGACCCGGCCCGCAACGCGCGCCGGAATCCCGCCCCCGGCACCCCTGCCTGGAGGTCGACCTCGACGCGGGGATAGAGAGAGTTCGCGGTTTCGCGGTCGCGCAGGAACTGCACGTTCACCATGAGGTCGTTCGAGAGCCGTGGACTGAGCGTCGCGAGCCACTGCGCCCCGAACGACTGGTTGCGCGAATCGATCTCCCGTCCGGTGGACGACATCTCGTATGCGTCGCCGGGGAGGCGGTTCGTGGCCGGATCGTCCGCCGCGTAGGCGAGGTTGTAGCGGAACATGAGGGAGTGGTCCGCGTTGGGTCGGGCGTCGATGCGGGCGAACAGGTTCGCGAGGTTGTTCTCCAGCGTGTACAACCCGGGCTCGCCCGCATCCACGCCGTAGCCCGAGAGGATGCTCGCCACGCGGCCGACCGAGTCGGGGTCGAGCTTCGTGCGAACGATCTCGTCGATGCCCACTGTGAAGCCATCAGGCGGCCGCGTCCGGCTCTCGAGTTCGCCCGCGACGAAGAAGTGGAGGCGGTCGCGCACGATCGGCCCTCCGAGATCGAAGCCCGCGAACGCATTCTCCAGATCCCCCGGCGCGCGCGGGAGCCCGCCGATGACCGCGTCGCCGACGAGCGCGTCGTTGCGGAAGAAGCCGAACGCGGAGCCGCGGAACTCGTTGCCGCCCGTGCGCGTGACCGCGTTGAGGACGCCGCCGGTGAACCCGGACTGCCGCACGTCGTACGGTGCGGTGAGGACCTGCAGTTCCTCGATCGCCGCGAGGGGGATGACACGCCCCCGCGCCTGTCCGCCGGCCACCCCGGTGGGCGAGAGGCCGAATACGTCCTGGTTGAGGGCGCCGTCCACCTGGATGTTGTTGAAGCGGATGTTCGACCCGGCCACGGAGGTCCCCATCTCGTCCACCGCCACGAGCGGTGAGAGCCGGGCGAACCCTGTGAAGTCGCGCGAGAGGGTGGGGAGTGCCTCCAGCGTCTCGCGGTCGACCACGGTCGTCGAACCCATCCGGGTGGGGTCGAACTCCGGGTCCGTCTCGACGCGTACGGACAGCTCCTGCACGGGAACCGCCGTCTCGGAGAGTCGGACGTCGAGCCGCAGGCGCTGCCCGGCGCTGAGCGTCAGATCCTCGCGCGTCACGGGATTCAGCCCGATGCGCGTGACCTCGAGCGTGTACGGTCCACCGGGCCGAAGGTTGGCGATGCTGAAACGTCCGGCCTCATCGGTGAGGATCGTATGAGTGGCGCCGGTCTGGGTGTGGAGGAACTCGACTCGGGCTCCGGCCACCGGGGCTCCGTCGGCGTCGAGCACGCGTCCGGCCACGCCGGCCGTAGTAACCCCTTGGGCCAGGACAGAGGGCGCTTGGACGCCGAGGCCCACCAGACCCACGACGAGGCCTGCCAATGCAGCGCGGATAAGGCGACCCAAGGCGATCCTCCTCAAGTAGGATAATGCTTCCGAACAGAACCTATCGGAAACGGATGCCGATCCCGAACTGGGCCCGCCACTGGGAGGCGCCGAGCTGCGGCAGGCCAGGGAACCGCGGCCTTGACTCCCCCTATGGACAGGGCCCCTGCTAGGCACTCCCCCAAAGAACAACGCGTGAACGCCCGGCATTGGGGCAGCGGCTCCACGGAGCAGACTACCCGCACCGTCGGCTCGTCACCTATTGTCGGAGCCGTGAAGACCAAGAGCTCCACGCTGACGTTTCGCGCGATCCTGGGTCCCCGAGGCCTCGAGCGAGACCGGTCGGTCGAGATCGCTCCGGACGGGACGATCGAAGCGATCCGGGCGGTTCGCGCCGGCGGTGCCACCTACGACGGAGGGCTCGCGATCCCCGGCATGCCGAACGCGCACTCTCACATCTTCCAGTGCGCCCTGGCTGGCTTCGGCGAAGAGGCGCGGGGGGACGATTCCTTCTGGAGTTGGCGCCGAGCCATGTACCGACTGGCCGGTTCGATCACGCCGGAGCAGTTGTTCGACATCGCTCGGCACGGGTACGCCCGCATGCTGCGCGCGGGCTTCACCCACGTCGCGGAATTCCACTACCTGCATCACGGTCCGAGCGACGTGCGCGGGCCCGAGACGACGCAGGCCGTGCTCGCGGCGGCTGAGGAGGTCGGCCTCCCCGTCAGCCTGCTGCCCGTCTACTACCGGACCGCCGGGTTTGACGGGACGGTGGCTCACGCAGGGCAGCGCCGCTTCGCGCACGATTCGGTGGACGACTTCATGGCCACGGTCGAGGCACTGGGCGCCGCAGTGGCGGGCGTGGCGCCGCACTCGCTCCGGGCCGTGCCCTCAGCCGATCTGGTCGAACTCGTGGCGGGGGTCGACGCGACGCTGGGCCGCGCAGCGCCGCTACACATTCACATCAGCGAACAGGAACTCGAGGTCGAGGAATGTCTCGCGGCGCGGGGCCGTACGCCGATCGACCTGCTCGCGGACATGGTCGAACTGGGTCCGCGGTGGAGTCTCGTACACGCGACGCACGCCACGGAGGCGGAGCGTGCCCGGCTCCGGAGCGCGGGGGCGAGGGTCGTCCTGTGTCCGATCACCGAAGCACACCTGGGAGACGGGATCTTTCCGGCCCGCGAGCATTTTCGCGGCGGTGGCGCGGCCGCGGCGGGGTCCGACGCGAACGTCCGCATCTCCGCGATCGAGGAGGCGCGGCAACTCGAATACGGGCAGCGCCTGCGGGATCGGCGGCGTGCCCGGCTGGCCACGGAAGCGGGCGCGGGGCCGGTCGTCTGGTCGTGGCTTTCGCAGGGTGGCGGCGAGGCGGTGGCGGGCGGCCCCGCCCCTGCGGACGGCCGCCGGGCTCCCATGCGGCTTGGACGAATCGAACCGGGCTACCGGGCCGACTTCGTCGTCCTGGACAGGGAAGGCCCCCACACGTTGGGGCACGATTGGGAGACCCTCATGGACGCGTGGCTCGTGGCGGGCGACGAGCGCGACATAGAGGCCGTGTTCGTGGGAGGAGAGCGCCGCGTCGAGCGCGGATCGGTGGCTGGCGAGGCCGAGATCCGATCCGCGTTCGGGAGGGCGATGCGGGAGATCTGGCGGGCGACCTGATCCCGGCTCGTGCCGGGGCCGCCCGCCCCGCGCTCAGGCGGCTGCCCGCTCCAGTTCCATCGACCACCGGCCACGCGTCGCGAGGCCGTTCATGCGTGCCCGGTGCGCAAACGCGGCCCGGGCTGCCGCCCCGTTCTCCGCGCTGCCGCCCCAGGCCTGCAGTGGCGCGGCCTGCAGCGCCCGCCCGTATGAGAAGCTCAGATTCCAGGGCGTGTCATGGCCCGCGTTCATCGCGTTCAGGTGGGCCGTCGCCTCGATATCCGACTGTCCCCCGGACAGGAAGACGATGCTCGGGACCGCCGCCGGCACGGCCCGCTTCAGACAGCGGACCGTCTTCTCGGCGACCTCGTCGACCCCGGCCCGGTCCGCGCACAGCTTGCCCGAGAGGACCATGTTGGGCTTGAGTACCGAGCCCTCCAGCAGCACGCGCTGGTGGAAGAGGGCCATGTAGACCTGCTTGAGCGTGGCCTCCGTCACCTCGAAGCAGCGGTCGATATCGTGGTCGCCGTCCATCAGCACTTCCGGCTCCACGATCGGGACGAGCCCCTGCTCCTGGCTCAGCGCCGCCATGCGAGCTAGCGCATGGGCGTTCGCGCCGATGCAGTAGGCGCTCGGGATGGAGCGGTCCCCGCCCCGCCCGATGTCGATGACCGCGCGCCACTTCGTGAAGCGGGCCCCGAGTTCGTAGTACTCGGCCAGCCGCTCGCGCAGCCCATCGAGTCCTTCGGTCACCTTCTCGCCCGGCGCTCCCGCCAGAGGGTGCGCCCCCTTGTCGATCTTGATCCCCGGGATCGAGTCTGCATCGGAGAGCAGTTGGACGAGCGGCGTGCCGTCCGCGGCGGACTGCCGCAGCGTCTCATCGAAGAGGATGACGCCGGAGATGCAGTCGCTCAGTGCATCGCTCGTCCGGAAGAGCAGCTCGCGATAGTCGCGCCGGTTCTCCTCCGTCGACTCGACGCCGATACCATCGAAACGCTTCTTGATTGTGCCGGAGCTTTCGTCGGCCGCCAGGATCCCCTTGCCCTCGGCCCCGATGGCTTCCGCCACCTCCACGAGCTGCTGCGTCATGTCTCTCCTCCGCCCTCGTCCGGGGGACGATGGATCAGGTTGGATCTGCGGGATCGTCCTCGAGCGTCCAGATCACCGGCGTTACCGGCGAGGCCGCCTGGTTGAAGATCATCTTCACGATTATCGGTCCGGGCTCAGTCGTCTCCAGATGTTCCACCCTGAAGTCGTAGCAGCCCGCCTCGACCATAAAGTCCCGCTGGTCGCCGGGCTGGATGGTGCCCTCGATGGGGTGGTCCGTGTCGAAGAGGTCGTTGCCCCAGTCGGACGTCCCGCACGGACGCGCGAAGACGAATAGCACGGGCCCGAGCAGGCGGTTGACGACCCGCACGAGGGACGGGCTATCGAACATGGGCTCGGGGGTCACGGGGTCGCTGTCCCCGCAGGCCGCGAGCGACAACCCGATCGCAATGATGGCGATGACTGCGTACCGCTTCTGTTTCACGCACCACATCTTGCATTCCTCCATGGCCGCTGTGCTGGACGGCGCGGCGACTTGCGCGGGGTCCGCCCGCGATCCGCGCCCGCTCTCGGCCGGATGAATAGTACTTTGGGAAAGATACATCGGAGCCGGGTGCAGTCCACCCGACACATAGCGCGCGCTTCGCGCTGCACCGATCTTACATGAGAGAACGTTCGAACCCCTCCGTGAACGACACGGCTTAGCGACGTGAGCGACCTGACCGACAGGCCTGCCGTCTGGTTCCATACCTTCGGCTGCAAGGCGAACCAGTACGATACGGAACGGATCCGCCAGGAGCTGGAACTCCGCGGCGCGGACACGACGCTCCACGCGGCCGCGGCCGAGGTGGCCGTGATCAACACGTGCACCGTCACGAACCAGGCGGACGCGAACGCGCGGCGACTCGTTCGCCGGCTGCGCCGCCAACGTCCGGATCTCCGCATCGTCGTCGCCGGCTGCTCAACCTCCTTTCGTGAAGCCGAGTACCACGCGCTGAAGGAAGTGGATGGCGTGGTGCCCGGACACGATCCGGCCGCCGTCGCGCGACTCGTGCCGCAGTTGGGAGACGCTGCCGCGGGCGCTCGGGTCACAGCGGTCGGCGCGGACGCTCCGTTCGCCCCGCTGCAGCGGAACGCGCGCGGCACCCGGGCCTGGCTCAAGGTCCAGGACGGGTGTGACCGGAAGTGCTCGTTCTGCGCGACCCGGATCGCGCGCGGCGCCTCGGTCTCGCGCCCGGTCGACGAGGTCGTGGCCGAAGCCGCGATCCTAGCCCGCGCGCACCCGGAACTCGTGATCACCGGCATCCACATCGGCCACTACGGGAAGGATCTCGATCCCGGCTCCGGGTCCGCCGGCCCCGCCAGTCTCGCGACGCTGTGCGAACGGCTGCTCGAGGAGGTCCCCGCACGCATCCGCCTCTCCTCCATCGAGGCGACCGAGATCGACGACCGACTCGTCGATCTGCTTGCGGCATCGGAGGGACGCCTGGCGCCCCACCTGCACGTGCCGATGCAGAGCGGATCCGACCGCGTGCTTCGCCTCATGCGCCGCTGGCACACGCGGGAGGCCTATCGCGTCAGGGTGCTCACGATCGCCGAGCGACTGGGCGCCATCGGTTCCGGCGCGTTCGGCCTCGGCGCGGACATCATCGTCGGGTTCCCTGGAGAGGGGGAAGAGGAATTCGAGGAGACGCGCGCCCTCGTGGAGGAGTTGCCCTACACGTACCTGCACGTCTTCCCCTACTCGGTCCGGGATGGAACCGTGGCGGCAAGCCTTCCCGACGGGGTGCCCGGCGACGTGGCGGCAGCCCGCTCACGGACGCTGCGCGAACTCGCCCTCCGGAAAGGCCAGGCCTACAGGGAAACGCGGGTCGGGACCATGGCCGACATCGTCGTGGAGGGGCGGGACGACCGCGTCGCCGGCGTGACGGGCGACTACCTGCGGGTCGAACTCCTCGGCCGCGCGACCCCCGGCGCTCGCTTCTCCGCCCGCCTGCACGGCCGCGCCGGGCGGCTGACAGCCGAAGCCCCGGCGGCGGTGGCTGCGGTCTAGCAGCCCGTGGCAAAAGCCCCGCTGCGTTCGAGCGGCGCTGCATCTCGCCTGAACCGCTCCGCTCTGCGTCGCTCCTCGGTCAAATAGCGCTGCTATTCTCCCTCGTCGCTCCTCTCCCTAGAGGGCCCCCCGCCGAGCGCTTCACCGCTCTCGGCGCTGACGCGGGATTTTGCCACGGACTGCTAGCTCTCGGAGCGTCCGGGGGGGATGGTGCGCGGACTCACGAGCGACTCCCCGCCGTCGACGACGAGCACCGCGCCCGTGATCCAGTCGCCGCCCGGCGAGCACAGGAAGGTGATCATCTGCCCGATGTCGTGCGGGTGGCCCAGCCGCCCGGCGGGGATGAAGCGCTCGGCGAAACCGGCGCCGGAGCGAGCGCCGAACATGTCGACTTCCTCGCTCGGGGGCGCCTCGAACGCCTTCTTCACGCCCTCCGTGGGGATCGGACCCGGCGCGATCGAGTTCACGTTGATCCCGTCCCGCGCCCACTCGATGGCGAGCGTGCGGGTGAGGGCGTCGACCCCCGCCTTGGCCGCCGTCGCGTGGGCCATGAGCGGCCAGCCTCGGTAGTACAGCGTCATCGAGATCGACACGATGCGCCCGTACCCCTGCTCGACCATGACGGGGTAGACGGCGCGGCAGGCGTGGAAGGTGCCGAACAGGTCGATCTCCACCACGGCGCGCCAGCCGTTCGGCGACAGATCGGCCGTCGGCGCGTAGAAGTTGCCCGCCGCATTGTTCACGAGGATGTCGATGGACCCGAGCGCGTCTCGCGTCTCGCGCACCGCGCGTTCGAGCGCCGCCGGTTCGCGCACGTCCCCGACCGTCGGGAGCGTCCGCACGCCGTGGCTCGAGGCGAGGCGTTCCGCCGCCTGCGTCACCCGCTCCTCGTTGCGGCTGAATATGCCCACGGAGGCTCCGGCCGCTGCGAGGCACTCCGCGATCCCGTAGCCGATGCCGCTCCCGCCGCCCGTGATGAGCGCGGTGCGGCCCGAAAGGACATCCGGTGCGAAGAGCGCAGAGGCCCCGGGCTTCCCGTCCATGGCTTTCCTCCTAGCGGAACATGCTGCGGGCGACGAACCAGACGTTCGCCGGCCGTTCGGCGAGGCGGCGCATGTACCACGGGAACCACGCCCGCCCGTAGCTGATCAGCACCCGGAGCGGAGTTCCTTCGCGCACGAGCCTCCGCTGCTCGCGCCGCCCGATCCCGTACAGCATCTCGATCTCGAACCGGCTGCCGTCGAGGCCCGCGGCCCGCGCGTATTCGGAGAGCGGCTCGATCATCGCGGGATCGTGCGTCCCGAGGCCGATGAATCCATCCCCGCCGCCCCCGAGATGGTCCATGAGGCTCCGCGCGAGAGCCAGGTAGCTCTCGTCCACGTCCCGCTTGTCCGGGAAGGCGATCGCGGCCGGTTCCGCGTACGCCCCCTTCACCAGCCGGATGCAAGGGCCGAATTCCATGATCGATTCCAGGTCGTCCGCAGTCCGTCTCAGGTAGGACTGAATGCAGAGCCCGACATTCGCATGCCGGCGCCGGACCGTCCGGTAGAGCGAGAGGGTCGCGTCCAGGTAGGCGGACCCCTCCATGTCGATCCAGAGCGTGCCACCTGTCCCGGCGCGCGATGCCAACTCCGCGACGTTCTCGCACACGAGGTCGAAGTCCTGGTCCAGCCCGAGGTGCGTGGGCTTGATCGAGACCTCCAGATCGAGCCCCATCTCCTCCGCCAACTCCATCGAGCGCACGTACTCGGCGACGGATTCGCGGGTCTCCTCGGCGGTCTCGACGTTCTCGCCCAGCGTCGTGATGAGAGTGGGAATGCCTTCCGCGCGCAGCCGGTCAGCTTCGGCGAGCGCGTCCTCCAGCGTCTCGCCCGGCATGAACTTGCGGACGGCGCGCCGCACGAAGCGGCGTTGGGGGAGGCGCTGCGAGAGCCACGGGTTCGTGGAAGCCCACAGCAGCGCCTTCCGCATCGTCTCCATGCGCGGGCCGGTCCCTCCCCCGACTAGCTCCGCAGTCCGGACTCGCCCGAGTCGGAGACGTCGAACCCGATCCACATCCCCGTGACCGCGTGGGCCGGGACAGGGCAGACGAGCGCGTACTCGCCGGCCGCGGACGCCGTAAAGGTGATGCTCTCGGTACCCCCGCCGGGGGCCGTGGCCTCCGTCATCGAGGTCGCATTGGACGTGATGGCGCCATCGAACACGGGGGCCGCGTCGTCGAACATGGCCGGGTAGCTCGCCGCCTTCGCGAGGACGCTCACGCTGTGGTAGTTGACCGGGTCCCGGTTCTCGAAGTTGATCGTGACCGTGTATCCGACGGGCACGACGACGCTGGCTTCGCCGTTCGCGTAGCCATTGAAGTTCCAGCGGTTGTTCGCGTCGGTCGAGCCCGCGACGAGATCGATCGTGACCGTGCGCGCACCGTCATCCACCGAGATCCAGTCCGCGGCCATCGCGCCCGAAGAGGCCGTAGCCGCCTCCGTGGCGGGAGCGGGAGCGGGGGCCGGGGCGGGGGAGGGCTGGTCACCCTCGCCGCCGCCGCATCCGAAGAGGGCGAAGGCCCCCAGAATCAGTATCGTTGATCGCTTCATCATTTTATTCGCTCCGGAGTTCTTCCGTGATCGGATTCGTGAAACGTACGTCGGAGGTGCGTCCCCACGGGCCGGTAGCATTCCTGTGCCGGTCGTGTCGTGGGAAGCGCCCGGAATATACTGGATCTCGATCCCGGGGTCACGGTAGCGCGGGCCCGGAAGCGCGCGGCAACTGGCGCGAGCCCCTGGAGCGCCCCATACTAGCGCATTCAGGCGATTCCGGGGGATCCCCGTTCGATGGTCGCCACGACCCTTGCGCCGGCCCGACGTTCCGCAGGCGCGAGATCCGTTCTCCGACCGACAACCCCCCCGTTACCCGGCGCGGTCGTTTCGGCCCCGGGGAGTTCTCGAAGTCGCGAATCCCGTCCGGCTTCGCGGAGAATACAACAAAGAGTTGGTGCATTGACGAACAACAGTTCACAGCCCCGTGGCGGCTCCTCGAGCGGGGGTAAAGGGCAACCCGGCGGCAAAGGCCCACGCAGGGGCCCACCCAAAGGCCAGGCGAAGGGCCAGGCCAAGGGGCCGGGCGGGCGTGGCGGAAGGAGCCGGAACCGGCGGCGCCGTTCGCGCGGACGCCGCAACCGGGGAGGCCAGGGCTCCAAGCCGCAGGGCGGCGGCCAGCAGGGTGCGGTCGCCGAAGTTCCGGAGGGTCCGAAGGACGGCTACCTCGGACTCATCGAGCGGCTCGGCAACGGCACGGGCTTCATCCGCCGCCAGCACGCCGGGTACACGCCGAGCGACGAGGACATCTACGTGAGCCCGAAGATGGTCTCCCGCTACGATCTGCGGACGGGAGACGAGATCTGCGGCCAGGCCGGCCGGCCCCCGCGCCCCGGCAAGAGCCCCCCGCTCCGCCATCTCCACACCGTCAACGGCCAACCTCCGGACCAACTCGGACGGCGCCGACAGTTCGACCGCTTGAGCGCCATGCACCCCGATCGACGCCTGCGGCTGGAGTGCGGACTTGAGCGCCGAGGACAGCCCGACTACACGAACCGGATCATCGATCTCATCTGCCCCATGGGGATGGGTCAGCGGTCCCTCATCGTCGCGCCCTCCAAGGCAGGCAAGACGATGGTCCTTCAGTCCATCGCCGAGGGCATCTCGAAGAACCATCCGGATTCGAAAATCCTCATCCTCCTCGTCGACGAGCGTCCGGAGGAGGTGACGGAGATGGAGGCGACCGGTCTCGGCGAGGTCACGGCCTCGAGCTTCGACCACCGGGCGGAGCGTCATGTGCAGGTCGCCGAGATTACGCTCGAGCGCGCGCGTCGCCTCGCGGAGTTGGGGCAGGACGTTGTCCTCATCCTCGACTCCATCACGCGGCTCGCACGCGCCTACAACACAACGGAGGAGGGCAGCGGGCGCACGCTCACCGGCGGGATCGACGCGAATTCCCTCGAGAAGCCGAAGCGCTTCTTCGGCAGCGCGCGCTGCGTCCCGGAGAGCAAGGGCGGCGGATCGCTCACGATCATCGCGACGGCGCTCGTCGATACCGGCTCCCGCATGGACCAGGTGATCTTCGAGGAGTTCAAGGGGACGGGGAACAGCGAACTCGTCCTCGACCGGGATCTGTCGGACCGCCGGATCTTCCCGGCCATCGACCTCAACACGAGCGCGACGCGCCGCGAGGAACGTCTGATGAGCGACGACGAACTCCTCGTCGCACAGGCGATGCGGCGCGAACTGAGCACGTATCCGCCCGTCGAAGCGATGCAGGAAGTCCTCGGCCTCATGCGCCAGACCGACTCGAACGAGGAACTCGTCTCGAAGCTGCGCCAGCGAATCTAATGGGTAGCCGCTAGCCGCCAGCCTCCGCGTCAGCGCGCTCGCGGGCGCGTATCTTCTCCCTGTGGGCGAAGTTCAGCACTTCGTAGGCCGTCGCGAGGATCAGACCCAGTTCCCGCCGGTCGAGGTCCGCGCGCTGAAACATGTTTCGGAAGCTGCGCATCTTCGGGAGCGGTTCGATCCCGTGGAAGAGGCCGATCTCCTCCATCGCCCGCTCCCAGAGGTCGAAGAACTCCTCCAGTTCCGCGTGCGAGGCGGGCGGAGTCCGCTGGCGCCTCTTCCCGTCCAGGTCGCGCGCCTCCCAGTCGGCGCGGCCCAGCGCCGCCTTCCGCAACTCGTACAGGATGATGACCGCCGCGTGGGCGAGGTTCATCGACGTGTGGTCCGGGTTCGTGGGGATGCACACGAGACCGTGGCAGAGGTCGAGCGCCTCGTTGGAGAGGCCCCGGTCCTCGCGCCCGAAGACGACGGCCAAACCCCCGTCGCGGCCGCCGCGGCTCGCCGCCGCTTCTTCCGGACTCCACCAGTCCTGCCGCGTGGAACGCCGTCGCGCCGTTGCCCCGAGCACATAACTCACGTCTGCGAGGGCGGCGGGAAGGTCGTCAAAGATCCGGATGCGCTCGACGACGTCCTCGGTGTCGTGCGCGATCCCCGTAATGCGCCAGGCGTCGAACTCCCCGGGGTTCACGAGGCGGAGGCGCGAGAAGCCCATGTTCTTCATCGCGCGGATGACGAGCGCGATGTTGACGACATCCTGCGGCTCGTGGAGGACGATGCACGTCCGCTCGAGCCGTGCGGGGCCCTCGCTCACTTCCGGGTCAGGCCCTCGGGGCGCGAGCCCTTCCACTTGCGGCCGCGGCGCGGACGGAGCGCGGGGTAGCCCGTCTCGCCGCAGCCGTGGCAGGTCTCGGCATAGGCGCCGATCGCGCCGCCGCAGACAGCGCAGTGCACGCCCACCTCGTCCGGCGCGAAGGACAGCGGCTCGCCGCACTTCTGGCAGGTCTGATCGGACAGTCCCACGGGCTCGCCGCAGTCCGGACAGTCCATCCGCTTGTCATCGCGCGGGCCGTCGATTGGATCCTCCTCTTCGCGCGCCCTCTCCGGAGCACCGCGGGTCGGGTGACACTAGCTTGAGCGGAACCCGCCATGCCGCGGGACACCAAGCTACGGCGGAGAGCGGTTTTGGGGCAGGACCAGATCGACAGGGTTGGCGACGAAGTCGGCGGCGTGCCCGAGGCGGAAGGCGGGACGCACCTCGGCCCCGCGGTCTGGATCTGCGGCGGGCTCATGATCGCGACCGGGATCACGACCTCCATCCTCCTCCTGCGCGACTTTGAGTCTGACAGCTATCTGTATCTCGCCTTCTACTCCATCCCGGCGAACACGGCCATCTCCGTCTTCCCTCACGAGCCGGTCCTCATCTACTTCGGGAAGGTCGCGGACCTGTGGCTCGCCGCGGCGTGGGCCACGCTCGGTACGGCCATCGCGGGGGTCATGGACCACCTCGTCTTCGTCCCCCTCCTGAACCTGCAGAACATCCGGGCGTACAAGCGGAAGAGGTTCTATCGGAAGGCGATCTCCTGGTTCATGAGGTGGCCATTCGCCACGATCGTGGCGACGGGTTTCGCGCCCATCCCCTTCTTCCCCTTCAAGTTTCTGGCGTTCTCTATCAAGTACCCCATGTGGAAATGGGTTACGGCGCTGGTGGTCGCCCGTTTTCCCCGCTATTACCTTCTCGCCCTCCTCGGGGCGACGATCCCGATCCCGAATTGGGTGCTGATCGCCTGCGTGGCCGTGGTCTTCGCGCTGTACCTCGTGAAGGTCATCCCCGCAGGGTACCAGCGTTGGAGGGGTTGATCGGATGCCGAACATCTCTGGTGCCATTGCCGCGCGCATGCTGGCGCGGGGTATCCGCAACCGGATTCAGAACAAGCCGCTCTCCGTCTCGTTCGAGATCACGCACGCCTGCACGGCGAACTGCTGGCACTGCAACTGGGGCGGCCCCATCAAGGAAGAGCGCCTCGGGGCGGAGGATTACGCGGCGATCTGCCGGGAACTCCGGCCCGTCGTGTCGCACGCCTCCGGGGGGGAGCCGCTCGCGCGCGGGGACGTCTACGACATCGTCGATGCGATGACGAACAAGGGCGGCCTGCCCTGGATGATCGTGGTCACGAACGCGTCGAATCTCACGCCGGAGCGCTTCTTCCGCCTCAAGGACAGCGGGATGCACCAGCTGTCCACCTCGCTCGATTTCCCGGATGAAAGGCACGACGAGTTCCGGCGCATCCCCGGGCTGTTCGAGCGAATGGCGAAGGTCGTCCCCGAGATTGCCCGCAGGAGCGAAGACGAGGACGACATCCTGCTCAACGTCTGCATTACCGCGTGGAACTACCGGGACATCGGCGACATGGTGCGCGTCGCGAAGGACTGGGGCGTGCCGATCAACTTCTCCGTCTACACCCACCTGAGGGTGCAGGACCGGGACGGGCTCATCGAGGGAGACGGGCTGGACGGGCTGGCGGACAGCCTGCAGGAGGTCATCGACCTCCGGAACGCCGGATATCCGGTCTACACGACCCCGCGCGTACTGTGGAAATTCCATCGCTTCTTGACGGAGGGGGGGATCCCCGGCTGTCAGGCGGGACGTCGCTTCCTCGTCATCAATCCGGACGGAAGGCTCACGCCGTGCGCGATGGTGATGGCGTACTTCGACCGGCAGGAAGACATGCTGGAGAAGTTCACGAAGCAGAACGCGTGCCAGCAGTGCTACATCTCCACACGGGCGAACACCGAGAAGAGCGTCAAGGAATTCGTGCAGGACAACACGGACGCCCTGTTCAGGATGCTCACGCCCTGGCGCACCTGAGCACCCGTGCCGCAACCGCGAACAGTGGCGGCTTCGGCTTTGACACGCGACGGGGTTGCGGGGTAACATCGCTGGCCCCGCAAGGGGACTTGGGGCGGTAGCTCAGCTGGCCAGAGCGCTGCGTTCACATCGCAGAAGTCGGGGGTTCAAGTCCCTCCCGCCCCATTCGCCGTGGCAGTCAGCGCGACCTGCGGGTGTAGCTCAGTTGGTAGAGCGTCAGCTTCCCAAGCTGAAGGTCGCCGGTTCGAGACCGGTCACCCGCTTTTTTCCCTCCAGCCGCTTCCTTGGCCGCTCAGGAGGCGTGCGCCTCGGCCCGGGCGCCGGAAAAGGTGCCGCTGACCATCGCCGGCACTCCTTCCATGCCCATCTCAAACGTGCCGCTGATCTCATCCCCCGCCGTCGTCCCCTCAAAGGAAAGCACCACAGTCTGTCCCTGCTCCGTGACGTTTACGCTGAAGTCGAAGGCGTCTCCATCGACCGAGATGTCGGACATGTCCGCCGACCTGCTCTCTCCCTCCGCTTCGCCCGTCCAGCTTCCGGTGAGGGCTCCGTCTTCCCCCGACGCGAAGGTCCACGTCATGTTGAACGTCGGGGCGGTCGGCATGGCGGGGATCGCGGTCGTCACGTCCCACGTTCCGATGAGGCCCGACTCCTGTGCCTGCGCTGCGCCGGACATCGCGGCCATCGCTGCGAGCGCCATGGCAAGTGCAGCCTTCATCCGAAAGGTCGTACGTCCGATCCTCGTCATTACATCCCTCCCTTCGTGCGGCCGCCCTTAACGGCGCCGCCGATCTGAAGCCATTCGTCGATTCGAAGCTCGAAGGTGCCGGTCGCCACGACCTCGGACAACAGACCCTCGACGTACGGTCTTCTTTCCCCCGATGGTTTCGCCGCCGGTGGGCGCGAGCTCGACGAATCTGCGAAGCAGGTGAGTCAATCCCACCCCCGACTCGCCGCAGCCATTCCTGATGGATTCACAGCTCCAAGGGCAGTACCTTGCCCGAGAGCAGCCCGTTCCGCGCGAGACCCTCAAGCGCGGGCAACGGCGCCGTCCCGGAGGGGTGGCAGAGCGGCTGAATGCACCGGTCTTGAAAACCGGCGGGCGCAAGCCCACGTGGGTTCGAATCCCACCCCCTCCGCTTCGGATGTAGACACAATCCCATGTATTACAACAGATTGTGAGCTGTCGCCATGCTGTGCGTCCCACGATAAGTCCCCCTCCTCGAGCGAGAAGGATCGGGACGCCAATATAACCCGCAGGACCCCGGAGGCTGGGCTGTTGGATGGATGGCAATCCCGTGAGACCGATTGCGGGCGGGGCACGCCCGAGCCGAGCTGCTTGTCGAGCCGCCGAGCCCCTCAACGAGGAATTGGCGGCCATGTGGTGGAGGACGGCATCATGGGTTGGGATGGGGGCTTCGACATCCGGGACACACCTTCGGGGTTGGTCACGACTCGTCTGGAGCAAGGCATCGACGTGCTGGGCTTGATGGGCGTCAGGGTGAACCCAAGTAGCAGACAGCGCGAGGCCCTGAGGCGGCTGAAGACGTTCGACGGGTATGGGATGTTCGACCCGAAGATCGATGCGGCGAAGCGCGTGGCGGAGGATCTGGTGCTAATCGTGTCGGCCGCGTACGGATGTCGCCGCCCCGATACGCCGTTCTCCCACGACAAGCTGAAGCGGATGCTAGACGACGCCCTAGTCCCATCTCGTCGACGGAGTCCGGGGCGCGATTGGCAGTTCGAACTCCTTCTGGCCGCCATGTTCCACCTCGGTGGCGCCGAGGTCATGGCGGGCGAGCCGGACTTCAGGATCACGTATCGGGGCGAGACCATCGGTGTTGCAAGCGAAGCGGATCACCAGCTTGAAGCCGAACAAGCTGAGCATGCGTTAGCAAGGCAGTGCAGCAGATCAGCGGATCCGGTCTTCGGGGTTGGATTGCCCTCAACTTGGACAGGCGATTCGAGTTCCGCGCAGCGCGTTGACGACGGGGAACTCCTCCGCGTCACATCCGATGTGTTCAACACCGTACAGGAGCAGATCTGCGATGATCGCTGGGATTGAGAATGCGTGTTGGGGCTGATTCTCTGCGGGCAATCTACGGAGTGGGCTCCTTCCGTCGGGGACGACGCGCCGCGCTTCACGACGGCCTGGATCCAAAGGTGGATGCCCCTGACCGATGATACGATGACCGAACCCGCCGCCCGACACTTCGTGAGTTCTCTGCACGGTGCCATGGAGGTGAAGCTTAGGGAGATCTGGCGAGAAGATTTTTCATGGCGCATGTGAGGTGGCGTGAGTCTCGCGTGCCGTCGCAGGGTGGGATGTTCACCCCGACCCTTGACGACGAGGCAAGCCGTGGCGAGCCGGTCGGCCGAGCGTTGGCGTCGGCTCACGGGTGACCGGTCGTCTAAGTCGCTGGCGAGCGTCGCGATTCGGGACCGAAACCGGGCGCTGAGGCGCTGGCTTAGGGCCGTTACCGGTGCTAAGAGCGTGCCCCGTGTATAACACGGAGGCTGACGAGGGGCGCGCCCCTTCGATCCCCAAGGCATCCCGCGCCGCCGCGCGGAGACCGTGCGCCAGAGGCTTGGCACCGTTCGTCTGCGCGGGCGAATCTTGGGGGTTGGCCATCGCGCCGTAATCGGCGGCGCGCCGACTTGGCGGCCATGGTCGCGGCCCAGTCGAGGGCATCTCCAAGACCCAGAGCCGACCGTGAAGCCGAAATGCGGCTCGCCGGATTGCGAGGCCCGGAATCTCCCGCGGGACTGTCAGATTTTCTGTGTAAATGGCCCTCGCACTCTCCCGCGCCCGAACGTGCCAACCGGAGATCGGCAACCTACCTTGGGCCTCCTGCACATCGCCCCGGGAGGTCAGAATGTTCAGGTTCTTCTTCATGGTCACGCTGTTGGTCCTGCCCATCGGCGGATTGGACCACGCGACAAGCACCGCCGACGCACCTTCCGAGCGGAAGGACAGGCGGATCGACGACACTGCCCTGCTCACGATCGGCGACGACCCCGACGAGGCACTCCACGAGGTGATCGGTGCGGTGCTCATGGACGATGTCCTCATCCTGGCCGAGAAGAGCACATCCTCACTGCGGTACCATGATCGGGCGACCGGCCAGCTGCTCCACACGGTGGGCGGCGAGGGAGAAGGCCCGGGCGAATATGTGAGCTTGGACCTCGTTGAGGCCATCGGCGACAAGCTCTACACGTTCGATAACCGCCTCTGGCGCGTGACCGTTCGCGACCGCTCCGGCGCGCTGGAGCGAACGGTGCCCATCCGGCCTTGGGGGAACCACAGCGCAGCGGATGTCAAAGGGTTCTTCCCCGATGGATCCATCCTCGTCTCGGCGTGGGCCTTCGGTTGGGCGGAGGCACCCATGATTCGCCGGTTCAACATTGAACTGGGGAGGCATGATCCGGCCGGGACCTTGGCTGAAAGCCTCGGGACGCACTTGGGCTCCGAGCACTACGCCTCCCCAGAGACCATGAGCATCTACCCCTACCGCCGTGAAGTGTGGGTGGTCGTCGTGGGCGACAGATACCATGTCGTGGACAACACGGATCCGGTGATCCGGGCATTCGACGCCACGGGGAATCCGGTCAACGAACTGGATCCGTACCAGCCCCTCGAGCCGAGGACGCTCACCTCCGGCGGCCGCGACTCCGTTCCCGACCTGGACGGCATCGACCCGGACGACTTGCCTCGGTTCTACCCCTACTACGGACGGCCTCGGGCGGTTGGAGGGGCGCTGTGGGTGCCTGATTACGATGGCTTGGCTCCGGGTGGCGGGAGCGGGTGGACCGTGTACTCACCGGATGGCGGGCTCGTCGGGCGAGTGGCCGCATCGGAACTCGACATCATCGTGCTGGCCGCGGACGACGACAATGTGGCCGTCCTGACCCGCGACGCATTCGACGTTCAGACGGTGGAGCTACGTCGGCTGACCGAGCGGCCCTGATGGGTAGGCCGACCTCCATCTTGCGCGGCCGAACCATGTTCCGGATTACTTGGGGGTCGATCGCGTCTACAGGGGGAGGCACGGTAGTGTCAGGCTGCGTATCGGCCCGCGTCCTCACGAAAATCATCGCGACCCTGGTGTTTCCGAGCCTCGCAGCCGCGCAGCAGTCGGCGTGCGACGCGCCGTGGCAACTCGTGGAGACCCTGCGGCTGGGCTCCTTTGACGGCGAAGACGCCCTGAGTCCGATTCGGGCCATGAACACTGGACCGGATGGTCGGATCTACCTGCTTCAGAGCTGGGACTACTCGGTATCCATATTCCTGCCCGATGGACGTCCGGCAGGCCGCATCGGGCGGGCGGGCGGTGGACCCGGCGAGTTCGGATCTCCACCACAGAGGATGGGCTGGCGGGCGGATACGCTGTGGGTGAGCGACCGGTTCACGACACAGTTCTTCCTCGCGGACGGCACACCGGTCCGTCAGATCGGCTTCAAGATACCGATGCCGACGGAGGGATCGACGTTCGCGCCCGGCACGCCGCTTGCCGACGGGACATTCTTGCCGTACCGCACCGTCAACGAGCAGGCAGAGCGGTTCCTGCTCGCACGTCAAGTTCCGCTGCGGCGGCTGTCCTCCGCCGGCGAGATCGTGGACACGATCGCCATCGTCAAGCGCCACCTCGCTGACCATGTGATCCACAGGGAAGAGGACGACCGGGGCTTCGGCTTGATGAGCCCCCACCCGTTGACGCCCTCCAATGAGGAATCTTGGCTTCCCGTGGTCACCGAGGCCGACGGATCGGCGGTGGTGTACATCGGGGAGGTGCGCTCAGAGGACGAACACTCGACCTTCGACCTCCTCAGGATCGGGATTGCCGGCGACACTCTGCTCCACAGCGCCGTGCCCTACGAACCGCTGCCGGTGACGAGGGAGGAGCGGGAACTGATGCGGGAGTGGTTTGCCGCCGGCATCGCCGGGGACCGTACACCCGAACGGCTGAGGCCCCCGTGGGGCGTCCGGGACGCGGAACGCCGGAGGCGGATCGCGAGCGAGCTCATCACGTTCCCCGAGACACATCCCCCGGTTGGAAGGATCTTGGCCGGCAGCGACGGTTCGATCTGGCTGCTGCGAGAGACCTGGCCCCGCGCCACGAACCTGTGGGAGATCTACGACGAACAGGGCCATCTGGAGGGAAGTGTGCGAATAGAGGCGCTGCAGGACGGGTATCGACCGTACATCTTCCACGCTAGCCGAAACGAGATCTGGGTCCAGATCCGGGGCGCGCTGGATGTGCCGTACGTTGTCCGGTACGAGCTTCACCCAAGCTACTGACAGGCAGTCGGAGGCCCTCCGCACGGGGTTATCGACGCCGTAGACACCGTCAATGAGAGAACCACCGCGTGCTTCGTACCGAGCGGATCGATCTCGTAACCGTAGAATCGTCCGTCCCGCGCATCGGTTAGGACGAACCCGACCGGGACCTCCAGTCGATATCGGAACGACCCGTCATACGAGAAGGCATCCCAGTACCGGGCGGAGCTATCGAGCACATCCCAGCCCAACTGGACGGGCAGTTCCCTGATCTCGTCCGCTGTGAGCGGGCGAGCCACCCAAACGGTCTCGGATTCAGGATCGAATCTTGCATCCAGAAAAAGCGGGTATCGGTCGTTGAATGGCGATGGCTGCTCGGAGCGTCCTCCGCGCGCCGCGTTCGTCAACTGCCTTGCCACGTCTGTCGGAACCTCCGTGGCCAGCCCCCCCAGCCTTCGCTCGAGACTTCGCATTCGCCTCGCGAGCACCGGTTCGCGCAGAGCTTCCAGACAAACGCGATCTTCTTCCGACAATTCCATGCCGGCGTCTTCCGCGAAGACGAACCGTGCGAGGTTGTTCCCCGCCAAGTCCCGCACTCGGATGTTGCCCCCCTGACGGTCTAGAATGGCGACGGTGCCATGCCGATTGCCCTCCACAACGAGCGTTCGGGATGCCCAACCCCGTCGGTCCTCGTCCACGGCCCAAGAAAAGGCCGGCTCCATGGCCTCGCCGGTCCACAGATTGAGACTCATCGTACGCGGCTCGGAGCCGAAACCCCAACTCATCACCGCGGCACCCAGCACTTCGTCACCGGGAGACAGCAAGGCCCACGGGAACCCTTGAAGGACATCCAGCGGATTCGAGTCCAGCCAAGTACGACTGGGGATGTCAATGATGTTTACGCGGCGATGACGAACATCCGGCACCCAGAGCCTGTCGGCCACAGCCACCGCATGGAGGATGCCTCCGGAGAACTCACCCGGCCCCTCTCCGGCCGACCCGACCCGCCCCAGCCACTCACCACCGTCATTGAAGAACGCAACGCTGCTGGACAGTCGGTCCACCACGGCAAAGCCGCCGGGCGTGGCGGCCACCCAAGTCGCGTCGATGATTCCGCGTTCGGCCGGTACATCTTCGTCCGAAGCAGCCGGAACGCGAGCTACCAGCGCAGCTTGTCGAACCTGACCTTTGACCGGGCGGACGGTCGCCAACGTCGTCCGGGCAGCGGCGTCCGGTAACCCTTGCTGCCGTCCCTGGACTTCCGTCGGCGACAACACGGCGACCAGCAGCGCTGCCGACAGGGTCACGCGATAATGTCCTCCCGCCCACATGGCCGGGCTGCTCACTCGACGCCACACATCACCGCTCCGTTTGATCGATCACGCGGCCGTCGGGCAGTGCCAAGTCGGCCCGGACCACTCCCGTCGTCATCGGGTCCATGGTAGTGCGCCGCACGAATTCGCCTCCGGGGTTCAGGAGGTCGATCTGTGCGAGCCCCATCACCGTGTAGGAGCCATCGCGGGCGACGATCAACCCTCTGGGGGAGTTGAACTCGCCGGGCCTTCACCCTGCCCTCCCACCGTGCGGATCAGCGATCCGTCCGGCCCGACCACAAGGACGCGGGCGGACTGACTGTCGAGGATGTGCAGATTGGCCTCTCCGTCGAATCTCACGGCCCGCACGCTGCCGAAGGTGTCCCAGTCGTCGCCGACAGGCGAGCCCACGGTGAAGACGTCTTGGGTGACGGCGTTCACCATCACGTCGGGGCCGTCGAGGGTACCCGCAGCGCCGATGGTCGGACCAGCTCCGCCTTCGGCGCAAGCCACTAGGAGGGCGAGGGCCAAGGGCGGCAAGGCAAATCGCGAGCGGGTGCGCGCTGCATCCTTCGTCGGAGGGGACTGTCAGATTTTCTGTGTAAATGGCCCTCGCACTCATACGGGCACTCGGCCCTCGAACACGATCGACAGGTGGTTCAGGGCGCCGGTCCAGTCCTGAACGGGCCGGGTCCAGCGCTGTGACGCCCTCTCGATCGCAAGGTACAGCACTTTCCTGACCGCCTCCGGGGTTGGGAACGCGCCGCGCTTCCTCGTCACCTTCGTGAGCTGCGCGTTCAGGGCCTCGATCGCGTTCGTCGTGTACATGACCTTGCGGATCTCGGGCGGATAATCGAAGAACGGGGTCAGGTTCGCCCAGTTCGCCCGCCACTTCCGGCTGATCATGGGGAAGCGCTCGTCCCAGCGCTGAGAAAAGGCCTCCAGCGCCGTCTCGGCCGCCTCCAGGCTCGGAGCCCTGTAGATGGCCCGCAAGTCCCTGGCGACCGCCTTGCGCTCCTTCCAGGCGACGAACCGGAGCGAGCCGCGCACCAGATGCACGATGCAGAGCTGGACCTGCGTCTTCGGGAACACCGACTCGATCGCCTCGGGAAAGCCCTTGAGGCCGTCGATCGCTGCGATCAGGATGTCCTCGACCCCCCGGTTCTTGAGTTCGGTGAGGACCGAGAGCCAGAACTTCGCCCCCTCCGCTTCGCCCACCCACAGCCCCAACAGCTCCTTGTTGCCCTCGAGCGTCAGGGCCAGGGCAAGGTAGACCGCGTGCGTCCGGACGTGGCCCCGGGAACGCACCTTCACGTGGATCGCGTCCAGATACACGATCGGGTACACCGTATCCAACGGCCGGCCCTGCCACGCCTTCACGTCCTCCAGGACCGCGTCGGTCACCGCCGAGATCAGCGACGGTGAGACCTCCACCTTGTACAGCTCCTTCAGGTGACCCTGGATCTCCCGCGTCGTCATGCCCCGCGCGTACAGCGCGATCACCTTCTCGTCGAACCCGCCCAGCCGACGCTGGCCCTTCCTGACGAACTTCGGGTCGAACGTCGAATCACGGTCCCGAGGCACCTCGATCTCGAACTCCGACGTGTCCGTCTTCACTCGCTTCCGCGTACGGCCGTTGCGCGAGTTGCCGCCGTTGCGGCCCTCTCTCGCGTGCTTCTCGTAGCCCAGGTGGTCGGTGAGCTCTCCCTCCAGCGCCCGCTCCACCACCCGCTTCGTCAGCGCCTCCAGAAGACCGCCTCCGCCCATGATCTCTTCCGGGCTGCGGCCCTCCAGCAGGCTGTCGAGAAGCTCGTCTACCTCCCGCTCCGTCGCATCCTTCTTCCTCGCCATGGTCTCCTCCCGCTTCCAGAGTCTACTCCATGGCCATTTACACAGAAATCAGCACACTCCCCGTCGGAGTCGACATTCGGGCTTCTCCCGCGTAGGCGCCCTTGGAGTCATCCGCAGGTTCATGCGGCACCCCATGGGCCTGTCCCGCGACGAAACACCGCCACCGGGCACCGGCGTCTGTTGCGTCATGAACACGATGGGTTGCCCCAGCCAGACGCTGATTGGACGACCAAGCCGCTTCGCGGGTCTGTAGCGCATGTTCATGGCGACGATGCCGGCGGCGTCGTCCAGCGCTTCATGGCCGCTCGAAACACTGACTTCGTAGGCCATGACTTCACCCAACTCGCCGATCTGCAGCCGCAGCACCACAAGGCCGCCCACGCCCCGCGCTCGCAGTTCAGGCGGATATGATCGCTCGAGCCAACGCCCGACGTCGTCGGGGTTGAGCAGTTCAGGCGGTTCGTCCCACGGCTCGCATGGCGGGCCACCGGGATCGAGTGCCGTCGAGGCGACAGCCTCCGGCCGGAACTCGACCCACTCCGAGATCCAAGCCTCCGTCGGAAGACCCCGATCCAGCGCGGGATCGTACTCCATCACGTCTGCGACCTGCATCGCGGCGCAGTCCAGAGCATCCTGTTCGCTGGGCGTCTTCACCGCCCCTGACGTGCCGTTGCCGGCGCTGTCGACATGCACCCACACCTCAACTCGGCCCCCCTCTCCCCGGGCGAAGAGGTCCCTAGGATAGGCTTGGACGATCATCGCTCCCACCTCGGTGGGGTTCTTGAGGACGGGCGGTACTTCCACGGGCGTGCGTCCCGACGGAGCGTCAGGATAATACCGCAGCGGCACTCGGGCCGTGCACGAAACCAAGCCCAGCGCGATCAAGCACACGACTGATGGTCGGCGGTTTCCGTGGATGGTGTACCCCCCCGATCAGGCACCGAAACGGGGCTCTCAAACGAGCTCGAAAATGGCGAGCTGACACTGCCCGGTGCAAGCGGTCAGCCCTCAATTCGTCGAACCAGCATGTCAACCAACGATCGAGTGGAGTCGATCCCGCAGGGCAGGGCGGGCCGAAGGCTGAAAGCGGCGAGGCGGGTGCCGCTGGCGGCGTGCGGCGGCATTTCCCCTCCGAGATGCCCGTGGTGGGGAACCTGGTGGGGAACATAAGGGCCGTGGGATCACCTGAGAGCGAAGATCGCCGGTCCCCGAGGTAACCCGGGGGGGCGAGTGGCATGCGACCGCGCGGCAGGAGCGTCGGGGTACGTCTTCGCCGTCCTCGGGGCGGGCCACCAAGAGGCCGGGGAGCTTGCCAGCGACGACCCGGTGGACGCTGTTCCGGGCGGCGGCCCGGGAGGCGGTTTCGGCGGCTCCGCCGAGGGCTGGCTCACGCTCTTAAGGGGCGTAAGCCAGCATACCCCGTGTATAACACGGAGGCTGACGAGGGGCGCGCCCCTTCGATCCCCCCTGTGAGGTCCGCGATCCCGACCGGGTCGCGGGTTACGGACCGCCGCCCTGCCGGGCGAGGCGCAGGCCGTGGTCACCCCGCTGCGGAGGTTTCGCCCTCCCCATGGGGCACTCGATGCTGCAACGGACTTGGCCGCCACGGTCATCCGCTGCACCTATGGCGGCGCTCATGGCCTTCCCGCGAGGGTCGCTGGAGAGGGAGCGACCCCGGAGGCGGCGGGGTGTGCGCATCCCCACCTTACCGCGATGCCCGCACCGGGCATCGACCGATGGGTCGCAGCCAAGCCTTCCAAGGCCCGGATCGGCAGCGGAACGATCCGCCAAGCGTGACGCAACCGAAACATGGCCAGCGACATGCGGAACCGGTGGGGGTTTGGGCGGAATGGCGAAATCCGTGTACATGCACCTCAACCCCCGATGCAGACCCGTGGACCGGCGCAGGGCGTAGGAGGAATGGCCGAAGAGTGGAGACGTCACTGCTTCGTGTGGAAGCACAAGGTCAGTCACGCCAACCTCGACCCCCGAAGGAGGCGCCGCGCGCACCCGCAGCACAGCGCTTGCCGGGAGGGCTACTAGGCCGGATTGGCTCCCATCTTCAGGGTTCCTTCGATCACCGCACCCTCTTCAATCACAATCGTTTGAGCGTCGAGGTCACCCTCTACGCGACCGCAGGCTCGCACCTTCAGGCGCGAAGAGATCGTCAGATTCCCCTCAACACGCCCCAAGATCACGGCGTCCTCGGCGGAGACAATGCCTTGAACCACGGCGTTCTCGCCGACGACCAGAGCCGCGCCGGCTTCCACATCACCTTCGACATGGCCTTCAATATGAATTGCGCCCGTGGTCTTGCAGTCACCGATTACGGACATCCCTGGACCGATGATCGAACTGGTGTCGCTCGACGGCGAGGAGCTCTTATTCAGCATCTTGGAGCCTGGCGTTGGAGTTGAGTTTGTCGCACATCCGAGGAGGGCGAGAGAGTCCGCTTGCGAGGATCCGTCCAGTTGGCGACCTGGACGCCGCCGACACTCCGCTTACAGTTGTCTCCGGCGATCTCGGTCGCACAGCCACCATACAGCTTTAGACCTGCTGTCGCACGTAAGCAACGTATGCGACCGACCGCAGGCTATGCAGGGTTTGGATCTGACCGGGCACCGCGGAGGAATCGGAATCCGCACTCCGCCGCCGGGAACGACATCGAACACCATGCCGGGCGAGAAGTAGACGTGCGCGTCGGGGAGCAGACCGAACATGTCCGAAGGATTCTGTGCCTCCGTCGTAACCTGCCGCCCGGGGCGTGGTTCCCAACCCTCGGGGAATGGAACCGTAACCGCCTTTTCCCCCTCGTCGAGCGACACTCGGTAGAGCGTGCGGTCCCCAGAACTCACGGGTGCTTCCCCTTGGGTGAAGCTCGCCGTCGCACTTCGTGTCAGGAACAATTCTGCACCCTCCCGACCGTATCGCACCGTCTGGCGTCCGCATCCGCAAAGCGGACGGAGGGTTCCTACGATCCGTCGGCCCGAAGATGAGGTAAGCGCGGTGTCCATCGTCGACAATCACGCCCTCGGGCCGGGCCACCATGTGTCCAACCCGCCGAGGCTCGCCCGGGCCATCGCCCATGCGCTCGAACTCCGCCGTCAACGCACCAGTCCCGTCAACGACGACGAGCCAGGTGGAGGACCCGACGCTGGGGGTCCAAGGGGGGCGCAGCCAACCCCTTGCCAGTCCGCCGTGTTCAACACGGAGTCGGCTGGCTTGCTTGCTTGCTTGCTTGCTTGACTACCTAACGGTGTTCGAGCCGGCGGGAACGCCGTCCCAAGGCCTACAACGCAGCGGCCTCGAAGGGCTTTGTCAGTTCCGGATGCGCCGCAACGTTGGTCCACTCGAATGCTGAGGCAACTCGAAGGCTCGAATGCCGACTCAACACGCGGCGAGACCTCGACCGGTTCGCCAGTTCTCGGATTGCCGCACGTTCCCCTGCGGTGTCGCACCTTGAAGGTGCCCGAAACCCCAGGTCCCGATGTGGTCGCCACACCAGCGTTTCGCTCACGGCGTCGAGGATATGTGACGCAGCAAGTCTCCAACGAGACTTGGTCGGCCTAACGGGGCCTCGCGCTTGGACCGGCGGGTGACCGCTATCGGCGCGGAAAGAGTGGTTTTGGGGTGATCCACGGCAACCCAGTACCAACTGTCAATGGCGGCCGAAAATGTGACACACCCGGCCGGAGTTGACGAGCCTCGGGGGGTGTATCGGCCCCATCTTGCGGCGTACGCGGTCGCATCTCGGGATTGACGTGAGTCAACGGCAATTCAGAGCGTTTTGAATTGGTCGGCAGGGCGCAAACGCTAACGAAACTTGTCCCTCGTCGCCGGAGGCGATGGCAAGACCGTCTTGACGGCGGGTTCGGTATGGTCGAATCTGGCTTCGGAAGTGAACTGCTCGGGTCTAGCGAGATGCCGACTCGCGATCGTTACGAGAGAGGCTTCTTCACCGTCGACTGTGGGCCAAGGAATTGGAGGGGAACGTGGGAAAGTACATGTTGCGGACAAGCTACACGCCGTCCGGCTTGAAAGGTCTGATTGCCGAGGGAGGCACTGGGAGGCGTGAGGCCTTGCGCCAAACCGTGGAGAGCATCGGTGGCACGCTGGAGGGGTTTTACTACGCTCTCGGCGACGACGACCTCTACTTGATCGCCGACCTTCCGGACGAGACAGCAGCCCTGTCATTATCGCTGAACATCGCGGCAGCCGGGGCCCTTACGGTCGCCGTGACTGTTCTGGTCGACCCGGAGACCGTTGACGAGGCGGTCGCGCGGGGCGTCGCGTATCGCCCACCGGGAGCTTGATGGGCTCATCCCCTCTTCTGGGGGTCTGGGCAGACCATATTTTGACTCAGTGAGGGTCCGGCTTCCGGGGCTGATCCAGGTTCCGGAAATGTGTGGAAAGAGCGTTGTGATCGAAGATTCGGCATCGAGGTTCCGTTGTAGCTGAGATAGGTTTCGCCGCGACCTGTGCGACTTGCATCCGCGACCGGGTTACCGGGTGATGGGTCATTTTGGAGTAGCTCTTGGGTTGCCTTGGTCGGGGCGTAGGCGGCCCTTTTCGCGTTATTTCGCTTCGGTGCCCGTCAGGACCGGTCGGGGACGGGGATGCCGTAGCGCTCCAGGGTCTGCCGCACCGTCGGGCGGCCGAGGCGGACGCGGTCATCGTCGAGCAGGTAGGAGAACAGGTAGCCCGCGCCCAGCATCAGGATCCCGATCAGGAAACAGTACATGACCGCCCGGTCGGGGTAGCTGTCCTTCAGGTATCCGACGTACAGCGGGCCGCAGATGCCGGCTGCCGCCCACGCAGTCAGGATCGCGCCGTAGACCTTCGACATGTTCCTGGGACCGTACACCTCGAGGATGAACGACGGCATGGTCGCGAACCCGCCGCCGAAGCAGAGCAGCACGTAGCACACGAGCGCCGAGAACACCCACGGGTTGGACTCGGTCATCAGGACGCCGAACACGACCATCTGGCTCGCGAGCAGCATCCGGAACACCGCCACGCGCCCCACGCGGTCGGAGAGCCACGCCCACAGGATCCGTCCCAGCCCGTTGCACACGGAACTTGCCGCGATGAGCGTCGCTCCGTACTCCGCAAGCACCGCTGGTTCGACGCTCGGATCGGCCAGCCCCCACACCTCCTGGAGGAGTTCGGACTGGAAGCTGATGACCGAGATGCCCGCGGCGATGTTGAAGAAGAAGACGATCCAGATGATGACGAACTGGCTGGATTTCAGGTACGGGGCCACCTGTGCGGGCTGCTTCCACGGCGCGACCTGGGCGGCGGGGGGGTCGTCGATGACCAGGCTGCTCGGGATCAGGATGCAGGCGAAGACGATCCCCAGCCACAGGAAGGTCTGCGCAAGGTCCCCCTCCGTCTGCACGACGAGCAGGGGCGCGAGACCCTTGCTCAGGAGGAGCGCGCCGATGCCGAAGCCCATCACGACGATGCCCGTGACCAGTCCCTTCCGGTCCGGGAACCACTTCGCGGCCGTGGTGACGGGCGTCACGTACCCCAGTCCGATGCCCATCCCGCCGATGAACCCGTAGCCGAGGTAGAAGAGCAGGATCGAATCCAGCCGCAACGCGACGCTCGCCACGACGTAGCCACCGGCGAACAGGGTGCTTCCGATGAGGGCGAGACGCCGGGGCCCCACCTTGGGCAGCAGCTGGCCGGCCCAGGCCGCGGCCGTTCCGAGGGAGAAGATCGCGATGCAGAAGGCCAGCGATCCCTCGGTGAACGTCCAGCCGGCCTGCCGGACAAGAATCGTCTGAAAGAAACTCCAGGCGTACACCGTGCCGAAGCAGACCTGCAGGACGGTGCAGAAGAAGGCGATCGCGACTCGGGGCGCCTTCCAGCCCTCTGTGGATGAGGCCACGTCAGTCCGCTCCCGGCGCCGTCTCGCCCTTCACGGCGTGCAGCATGAGGCGGGCCATCTCCCCGATCTCGTCATCGCGCGCCAGCACCTTCGCATCGGTCGCCGCGGCTTCGTCGCGGCGCGCCAGCGTCACCACGTAGGAGAGCAGATCCTCCAGCGGCGTGACGGCGAGCCTCACGAACCAGATCGAGCCCAGGATGCCGACGATGAGAATGATGCAGATGAGGTATATCTGCTGCCCGGTGGCCCGCTGGATCTTCAGCCGCACGAGGTCCAGGTCCATCCCCACATGCACCGTGCCGGCCTGGCCAGCCAGGATCGGGCTCCCGACCTCGACGAAATCGCCCATCCCCGGCAGGCTGCGCTCGATCGGCTCGGTGGCGTGCGGGTCGCCCTCGCGGATCACGTCCGGGACGCCCGGCACGAACGTGTGGGTCAGGATCTCGCCGGTGTCGCTCGTGATGTAGATGTACCGGATGCTCTGGATCTCGACGAACTGGTCGATGAGCGACTGCAGCGTCGCGAGGTTGCGGTTGAGGAGGATGTCGACGCTGGAGTCGGCGATGTTCTTGGCGATGTTCGCGCTGTTGCTCTCGTACTCCTCCGACAGCTGGCTGGAGACCGTGCGGATCGAAAGGGCGGAGGTGGAGAAGACGATCGCCCCGAAGAGGACGAAAATGCCGAAGCGCGTCCTCCGAAAGAGCTTCTTGATCCGGATCTCGTTTGATTCCGGCTGGTTCACGAGGCCCCGTCGCTCGTCGCGTTCAGGCCGAACTTGGCTTCCCAGTCGTTGAGGGTGACGAAGCGGCCGTCCTCCACGACGGTGTGGTAGACGCTCTGGAGGCCCTGTCGTCGATCGGGCCCGAACGAGACCATTTCGCCGATCCCCAGATCATAGTTCCGCACCGAGAACACCGCGTCGTTCAGCTTGCCGCGCTCCGGTGTGCCGTCAATCCGACGCAGGATTTCCGTCAGCAGCTTCGCATCCAGGTATCCCTCGAGGCTCGTGAAGCTGTACGGGAACGGGTCGTACGGTTCCACCACCAGCTCTTCCGGCACCTGTGGATCGTAGCGGTCCATCAGGTCCCGGTACTCGGGCACGGACGGAATCGTCGTGTCCTCGTAACTGGGCACGACCTGCGAGTTCACGAGCCACGGCGTGTAATGGGCCGGGTCGTCGCGGCTGGCCTCCACGAGAAGGGAGAGCAGGTTCTCGCTCCCCACGAAGGAGAGGTTCGCGATGGGCACGTGCAGACCCAGATCCATCGCGTCGCGGGCGAAGGCGGCGCAGGCGGCGTACGCGCCCACGCAGATGACCGCATCGGGCTCGGCCTCCTGCAGGATCTCGACCTGCGGCCGCATGATGCTCGTGAACTGCGTGCCTCGCCTGTAGGTGGCCTCGCCTGCAATCGTCTCCCCGTGCCGTGCCAGCGCCGCCCTCACGCCGGCCCAGCCGCTGCGCCCGTAGGCGTCGGCCTGGTAAAAGACGGCGATGCGCCGCCGCCCGATGCGGACGAAGTTGTCGACGAGACCGGCCGTCTCCTGGCCATAGGAGGCGCGCAGGTTGAACGCGAACTCCCCGTACGGCGCTTCCCGCTGCGGCTGGGCGCCCGTGAACGGAAAGAAGATGTACATCTGCTGGTCCTGGAACTTCTTCAGCAGCGGCAGGACGCGGGTGACGGTCGGCGTGCCGACGTAGCCGAACAGCAGAAAGACTTCGTCCTCCAGCATCAGCTTGAGCGTGTTCTCCACGCACGGATCGGGCTGATAACCGTCGTCGTAGAGCTTGAGGGTGATTCGCCGCCCGTTGACGCCGCCCTGTTCGTTCACTTGGCCGAAGCAGGCCATGGCGCCGCGGTAGAGTTCGGTGCCCAGTCCTCGCGAGGGCCCGGAGAAGGCCGCGGACACGCCAAGGAGGATCTCGTCGTCAGGCTGCGCGCGGCTCCTTCCGCTCCAGCGCAGGCCGGGAGCGAGCGGTCGGGAGGGGGCGCCGAGAGAGGCGTTGAGCGATGCCGCGAAGGGCGCGCCGAGCAGACCGGCGAGACCGGCGCGGATCGCGGAGCGGCGCGTCAGGAGCCCGCCGGACGGAGGGCCCTCAGAGTCCGGGGATCGAGAAGAAGACCGCACACCACGAACTCCCCCGGTTAGGTCGATTTGATTGAGGCTGTCGCTTACGCCCGACATGCCTAGACCTCCGTTTCGATCATCGACCGATCCGACCAATAGTCGAAGTCTATCACAAGCAGACATAGATTCAAAGCACGGCGGCACCGGTCTGCCGAACTTGACCGGCGATCAGAAGAAGGCGAACGCTTGGACTTTCAGGGACCAGTCGGAATGATCGCCGGACGTGTAGAAATCCACGTTGGTGGAGATCCCGTTCCGGCCCACGAAGTAGACCATCACGCCCGGGGTCACGACCGTACCCGTGACCTTGTCGGGATCTTCGGCACCCGAGTCGACCCAGCTAACCCGGACCATCGGCTCGACCGCCGCGAAGTGTGACTCGGGCGCCAAGGGGAAATACCAGAAAGCCATGAGCTGAAGGGCCGAGAACTTCGCGTCGTCGTCCAGCTTCCAATTGCGGCCCTGCAGGGCGTTGACCATGAGATGGGGACCGTCGAGCCAGGTCCCGATCTCCACCTCGGCCCCGTAGGCCGGCACGCCCATCGTCTCGCCATGCGAATCCAGCGTCTCGTCCAGGGCCAAGTAGGCCGACACTCGGCTGCCGGCGGCCGGGAACACCGAGAAGCGACCGGAGGCGGACTTGCCGCGGTTCACGTCCCTGTAGCCGATTCCCTCACCGTTGGTGAGTGTGAACCGGTATCCGAAACGCTCCCCGAAGCGACCCTGCGCGAGGATGCCCGGCTCGTAGTTGTCCAGCCCCAATGCGCCGGTCAGACGACCAAAGGAGCACACGCTGCCCACACCGGGGCAGTGATCGACGCCGGTGACCCGAGCGTCGCGCTCGATGATCGGGAGCCAAGCGTTCGGCACGAGCCAGAACTCCGAAATCCCCTTCTTGAACTGGCCCAGCTGTACCTGCAGCGCTTCGCTCGCCGTAAGTTCGAGGTAGGCCTCTAGCACCGTCGACCCGTCGATATCGTACTGCGCGCGTGCCGCCACCAGATCGTTCAGCCGCCCGTCCATCGTCACCCACGCACGGCGGATGAAGAACGATGAGGGCGTGTCGTCGACGCTCGATGCCTCGAACTGAGCTTGGATCCTGGCGCCGATGGTGACGCTGGACCCGCCGCGTGCCCCAATTTCCTGTGCGTTCAGGGGCCCGGCGATCACAAGTGCCAGTCCCAAGCCGACTACGGCTGCCACTCCGCTGAAAGGTATGCTCATGTGGATCTGCCCTCTCGAAGAAGGTCCCGGGCGGCCCGGTCACGGTCGAAGATAGCTGCCTCTGGCCAGACCGCCAGCGCCGTTCTCTTGCGCAGTACCAAAGGGGGATCCCGAAGACCGACAGTTTGGAGAGGCGAAGCCCGAACCTCCGAAGCGTGGGGACCACAAGCGCGAGCCGGTGCCTATCGCAGTCAGCTTCCCAGCCACAGAAAGGGTTGGGCCAGATGGGGACCGAATTGTGCTTCCTTATGCTCCATGTCGAGAGCAGGGTCCAACCAGATGTAGACCTCAATCGGGGGACGGAAGAGCCTGCACCTCTGTTCGATTTGAGCGTCGGTCTCGCGACGGGACGCCTTTGATCGTTGCCAAGAACGCTGTTTCGTACCCCCCTTGTCCGTACCTGTCCGGTTTGCGTTCAGGCAGGGTCCGCTCCTGCGGGCCTGGCAAGGTAGCGAGCCCACTGCTCCATCACCTCCCGCCGCCGCGCGAAAAGGGTTCCTCGGGCGTATGCGGCCTCCACCTTGTCACGTACGACGTGGGCCAAGGCCGCCTCGGCAACCTCCCTGGCCACGCCGGTGTCGCCGCACCAGACTCTGAACGACGTGCGGAACCCATGGGGCACGGCGGCAACGCCGTTCTCCCTGAGCAGCTTCGAGAGCGTGCTGGCCGAGAGTGCCCGATTGGTCGGAGAGGGGAAGACCAGTCCATCGCCGCCTGCGTGACGGCGAGCCTCGCAGAGGACCTCGATCGCCCTCGGAGTCAGCGGCACCCTGTGTGTACGCCCGGACTTCATGCGGTCGCCCGGGACCGTCCAAGTCTCCGTCCCGACGTCCATTTCCTGCCACATGGCGTGGCGGACCTCGCCCGACCGCGCCGCCGTCAGAACCAGAAACTCGAAGGCGAGCTTGGTCGCGGGCCATGCCCGCGAAGCGTGGATCGTCTCAAGCGCCGCGCCCACGTCCCCGTGCGGAAGTGCCCGGAAGTGCTGACGGCCCTTCCCGTGGCGCGGGAGGGCCGAAGCGATAGCGTCACCGGCCGGATTGCTCTCCCGGTAGCCCTGAGCCACCGCCCACTTCATGATCGCGCCGATTCGCTGGCGCACTCTCCGCGCGGTCTCCGGCTTGCTCGACCAGATCGGGAGCAGGACCTCCATCACGTCCGCCGTCGTGATCTCGTCGATCCCCTTCCCGCCCAGCCGCGGCATCGCGTAGTCGCGAAGACTCGCCCGCCACTGACCCTCGCTTCTCCCGCCGGGACGCCAAGACGCACGGTGGATGGCGATCACCGTCTCGGCTGCTTCCTTGAACTTCGGCGAGGCCTCTCTGGCCAGCCTCGGATCTTCGCCGGAGCGGGCCGACTTGCGGTACTCGAAAGCCTTCTGGCGGGCCTCGGCGAGCGTCACATAAGGGTATCCGCCCAAGCCCATATCCACCCGCTTTCCGCCAACGGTGCCGCGCCAGATCCATTGCTTGCTCCCGGAGGGAAGCACCCGTAGGATGAGGCCGTGCTGGTCCCCGTATTTGTCTGGACCGGTCTTGCCGCTGTGACCGACGTTGCGGACGAACAGGCCGGTGAGTCCGGTCGCTGGTTTCGGTGTCTTCGAGGTCATTGCTCTTGGTTACCGTCTCATCTGTTGTCCCACGGTACGTCCCACATCGTGTTCAAGAATACCCGGAACATCACGGGACGTCAAGGGACGGCATGGCGGGTGTAACATTCTTGGGGAAAGGGATTTAGGACACGTTACGGGATCAGCATGGACTGCACGGGAATGGCGGGGAGGCGGACACCCCCTCCGCTAAGAAGTAGGGCGCAAGCCCACGTGGGTTCGAACCGAGCGACCGAAGGGAGCGAGCTCGGCGAGCGTAGCGACCCAACCGAGCGCCCAACGGGAGCGAGCTCGACGAATCTGCGAAGCAGGTGAGTCAATCCCACCCCCTCCGCACCCCACTCCCCTGCGGGGGGCCATGTCAGGCTTTCCCCCTCACAGTATTATCTCCCCCCAACGCGGTGCGGGGCGGTACGAGGTCGATCCCACGCTTGTTCAACGGGGTCCTTCCGTCTCGAAGCCAAACCAGGGTGGCTGGAGACGATCAGCTTGATCCACACGGAGGCGAAGAGGCGTGTCGCGATCACGGGCGTCGGGATGGTCACGCCTATCGGTCTCGACACGGACACCACCTGGGATGCGCTTCTCCATGGCCGGAGCGGCGCGGGCCCGATCACGCAGTTCGACGCGTCCGATCAGGCCGTTCGCTTCGCCTGTGAGGTGAAGGGTTTCGATCCCCTTCAGTACCTGGACAGGAAGGGCGCGCGCCGCGCCGACCGCTTCCTGCAGTTCGCCATTGGCGCGGCGACGCAGGCCATGGAACAGGCGGGGTTCGGCGACGGGCTTGCCCACCTGCCACCCGATCGGACGGGGGTCGTCGTCGGCGTTGCGGTCGGCGGGCTCCCGTTGCTGGAGGCACAACACAGGAAGCTCTTGTCGAAGGGACCGCGATTCGTCTCCCCTCTTCTAATCCCGATGTTCATCCCGGACATGACCGTTGGACTCCTGTCCATCGTGTACGGGGCCCGCGGCCCGAACTACGCGACCGTGTCGGCCTGCGCTTCGAGCGGCCACTCGCTCGGACTCGCCTTTCGCTCGATCAGGAGGGGAGAGACGGATGTGATGATCGCCGGGGGCACGGAGTCCGCCATCACCCCGCTCGCGGTCGCCGGCTTCGCGTCCATGGGGTCGATGTCGACGCGTAACGACGATCCGGCGGGAGCCTGCCGCCCGTTCGATGCCGGCCGCGACGGTTTCGTGCTGGGCGAGGGCGCGGGGATGCTGATCCTCGAGGAAATGGAACATGCGCAGGCGCGTGGTGCGGAGATCCTGGGGGAGATCGCCGGCTTCGGGCAGAGCGCGGACGCGTATCACATGACGGCCCCCGCTCCGGACGGGGTCGGCGCCCGTCTGGCCATGCTACAGGCGATCGAAGATGCCGGGCTCACGGCGGCCGACATCGGCTACATCAACGCGAACGGGACCGCGACGCCGGTCGGCGACGCGGCCGAAACGACGGCGATCAAGGAAGTACTGGGCGATCACGCGCGATCGGTCGTGGTGAGCTCTACGAAGTCGATGACGGGCCACCCGCTCGGAGCGGCCGGGGCGATCGAAGCCGTAATCTCCATGCTCGTCTGCAAGCACGCCGTGATTCCTCCGACGATCAATTTCGAGGAGGCGGATCCCGAGTGCGATCTCGACTACGCACACGGCGGTCTCATCGAACGTCCCGTCCCGGCGGCCCTGTCGAACTCCTTCGCCTTCGGCGGGCACAACGCCTGTCTCGCCATCCGCCGCTGGGACGGCGCATAGCGTCGGTTCGATTGCCATATATATGGCGTCGATCATATGGTTCTACCATATCACGCGTTCACAGTCCCGGTTGAGAGTCCGATGAAGACCACGCTTAACCTGAACGATGAAATCCTGGGGAGAGCAAGAACGAGGGCGGCACACGAGGGCATCTCTTTGACCCGGTTCGTCGAGGATGCGTTGCGCACGAAGCTGATGGACGACAGCCGGAAGGATCCGGCCTTCAAGCTCGAACTCAAGACTGTGCGGGGGGACGCTCCGCCCAAGGTGGACATCTCCGATCGCGAGGCGCTCTACGACGTTCTGGATCGCGCTTGATCGCCGTCGACACCAATGTTCTGATCTATGCGCATCGAGTTGAGACCGAGCTTCACGCCGTAGCCGCCCGGGAGTTGATCGCGCTCGCCGAGGGCGCAGCTCACTGGGGCCTGCCCATCTTCTGCGCGGTGGAATTCCTGCGGGTCGTCACCCACAGGCGGGTCTTCAGCCCGCCGTCAACGTTGGAGCAGGCCGCGGATTTCCTCGACGGCGTCGTCGCTTCGCCGAGCTGCCGCGTCGTCCTGCCCGGCGCCGGCTTCCTCGGTCTGCTGGCTGCCACGGCCCGCGGGGCCGACGCACGGGGAAACCTGTTGTTCGACGCGCAGATCGCCGCGTTGTGCCGGGAGCACGGGATCTCCGCGATTCTCACCAACGACCGTGACTTCGAACGTTTCGACGGCCTCGAGGCGCGCTACCTCAAGCGCTTGGCGCCCTGACGAACCGTATCCCGGGAGGTTGCACGATCGCCGACGAATGGCGTGTGCGGCTACGCGCCGAAGATGCGCCGATGGAGCCGGAGGTTGTGCTCTGCGATGAGCTTCGGGACTTGTATGGCGTTCACCATGAGCCAGACGAAGCTGCCGATGCCCCAGACGATCGCGACCGAGTAGAAGGTCCACGCCCGACGCACGAAGTCGTCAAAGCCGCCCGAGACATCTCCCATTTCGGCTGACGCGAAACCCACGAAGAGCTACAGCATGCCGGCTACCATGGCGACGGTAAAGACAAGTTGGGCCACCGCCTGTTCGCGTCGTCCCAGGTAGAAGTTGTGCGCCCCCAGCACTCCGAACACGACCAGCAGAATGTAGGCGACGATGGGCGACTGTTTGTGCGCCTCGTACTGAACGACTCGTTCGTCCATCTTCCAACCTCCTGTGGCGATGAGAATTACGAACCAACTTCCCGGCATGCCGTGGGCTCGGCAACGGCCAGGCCACCAGCGGAACGCCTTGCGGGTTCAACGGGCCTCGGGCGACAATTCGCCTCGCGCCGAACGCCCGGCCCGACTGATGCCGCGCGACGTATCCCGGTACCCCTGAAGAGGTCAGACATGCGTTACTCGAAGCTCCCGGCAGCCGACACGCACCTCGGGCAGCGGGGGATCACCTACCCGACGCTGCGTCCCTCCGGCGACGGAGAAGAGGGGACGGACTGCGCGCGTCGGGACCCGCGCTGACGATGGCGAACAGCGTCGCCATCCTCGGCGCGGGGAATATCGGGCGCGCCATCGCCGAGGGGCTTGTGGCCGCGGGCTCGCACGCTCCATCGGAGGTCCACGTCACGCGCCGGCGCACGGAGCGGGTCGCGGATCTCGCGGAACGGGGGTTCCGTGTGTCGTCCGACAACCCGGCGGCCGTCGCGGCATGCGACACCGTGATCGTCGCGGTCCAGCCGCAGGCCCTCGACGCGGTGCTGGCGGAGATCGCTCCGCATGTGGACGCCGCCCGGCATCTGCTCGTGTCCGTCGTCTCGGGGGCGGCGATCGCGGCGCTGCGCGGGCATGTGGGCCCCGACGTCGCAATCGTTCGCGCCATGCCCAACACGGCGGTCGCGCTGCGCGAGTCGATGACGTGTCTGGCAGCCGAGCCCGCCCACGCCGGGGCCCTCGACCGGGTGGCGAGTCTGTTCCGGGCCGTCGGGGCCACGCTCGTCGTGGAGGAAGAGCACATGGTCCCTGCCACCGCGCTCTGCGCCTGTGGCGTGGCGTTCTTCCTGCGGGCGGTGCGCGCCGCCTGCCAGGGCGGCATCGAGATCGGCTTCCATCCCGAGGAGGCGCTGCAGATGGCGGCCCAGACCGCGCTCGGAGCCGCGGCCCTCGTACGGGATCAGGGCCGTCACCCCGAACGCGAGATCGACAGCGTGACGACGCCGCGCGGCTGCACGATCGCCGGCCTCAACGAGATGGAGCACCGCGGCTTTTCCTCCGCCTTCATCAAGGGGATCACGACGTCCGCCGTGAAGGCGGAGTCGCTCTACGCCGGTGACTGAGCAGACGCTCTATATCGTCGCCGTCCTGTGCCTCGTCATCGCGGGCACGGAATGGCTCGTGCGCCGCAGCTTCCTGCGGCACGGGGGCACCGCGCTGATGGTCATCATCTTCACCGCGCTGATCGCGAACTTCGGCCTCCTCCCGACCTCGTCGACGGAGGCGGACCCGGTCCCGGCGTACGACGCGATCTTCGGCAGCGTCGCCCCGCTCGCGATCGTGTGGCTCCTCCTCAAGGTCAACTTGCGCGACATTCTTCGCGCCGGACTGCCGATCATCACGCTCTTTCTCATCGGGTCGCTGGGGACCGTGGTCGGCGTGATCGCGGGCATGGCCCTCGTGGACGGACCGGAACGGATCGGCCCCCTGTTCGGTCCGCTGGGAGGGATGTTCACGGGCACCTACACGGGCGGCAGTGTGAACTTCAACGCGGTCGCGCTTCGTTACGACGTGATGCGCGAGGGCGTGCTGTTCGGCGGGGCGTCGGCCGTGGACTCTATCATGACCACGGTTTGGATGGCCGCCACGATCGCGATTCCCCGCTGGCTGCGGCCGCACTGGCCGAAGTCGGGCCGGAGCTGGGGCGGGTTGGCCGCCGCCGCGCCGGATTCCGCCGACCGGGCTCCCGATCTCGGAATCATGGAGGACACCGAGCGCGTGCACCCGGTCGACCTGGCTCTCGTCCTCGCAATCGGCTTCGGGACGCTGTGGGTCTCGCAGCGGCTGGAGGCGTGGACGGCGACGCTCGGGTTCCCGATCCCGGACATCCTGATCCTCACCGTAATCGCGCTCATCCTCGCCCAGTTCCGGGCCATCACGGATCTCGCCGGGAGCCGGACGCTGGGTCTCTTCTCCGTCTACCTCTTCCTGTGCGTCATCGGGGCGCACTGCGACGTCCGGGCGCTGGCCGACATCGGCCCGCTGGGCCTCGCGCTCCTGGTCTTCACCCTCACGATCGTCGTCGTGCACGGGGCCATCACGTTCGGCGCCGCCCGACTCCTCAAGCTCGACGTGGACATCGCTGCAGTGGCCTCCCAGGCCAACGTGGGCGGCGGGACCTCCGCCCTCGCGTTGGCGCGAAGCCTGGGCCGCGGCGATCTGGTGCTCCCGGCTGTCCTGATCGGGTCGCTGGGGAACGCCGTCGGTACCTTCCTGGGGCTGACTGTGGCTCGTGTACTCCCCGCGTTGCTCGGATGAAACGGATCCTCGCCATGAGAGTCGGAACCCTGATCGCCGTCGCCGCGGCCCTCACCTCGAGCCTCTCCGGGGCGAGAGCCCAGAGCTACGACCTCGTCCTCGCGGGCGGGCGCGTGATGGACCCCGAGTCCGGGCTCGACGCGGTGCGCCACGTCGGGCTCCGCGACGGGACGATCGCGGTGATCTCCGAATCTCGGCTGGAGGGCGAGACGGTGGTCGACGTGTCGGGCCTCGTCGTGGCACCAGGGTTCATCGACCTCCACGCGCACGGCCAGGACCTCTTCTCCAGTCAGCTGCAGGCCCAGGACGGAGTCACGACCGCGCTCGAACTGGAAGGCGGTACCGGCGACGTGGAGGAGTGGTACGCGAGCCGGGAAGGGCAGGCCGTCATCCACTACGGGGCCACGGCCTCGCACGGGGCGGCGCGCCGGCTCGCGCTCGGGGGGCGGGAGCAAGCCGTCCGGCTGGCGGCCGATCTCGAGCAGGTTGCGGTGATGGAGAACCGGTTACGGGACGAACTTGGACGCGGGGCGCTCGGGATCGGTTACGGCATCCAGTACACCCCCGGGGCCCGGCGCGAGGAGATCCACCGGATGTTCGAACTCGCGGCGGAGGAGGGCGTGACGAACTTTGTCCACATCCGCTACGCCGGGATGGTCGAGCCGGGAAGCTCGATCGAGGCGGTGCACGAGATGATCGCGAACGCGGCGGCGACCGGGGCTGGCGTCCACATCGTCCACATCGGGTCGAGCGGTCTGGGGCAGGTGCCGACGCTGCTGTCCATGATCGAGGGGGCGCGGGAGCGCGGGCTCGACGTGACAACGGAAGTCTACCCCTACACGGCCGCCTCGACCGACATCCGGGCCGCGATTTTCGACGCCGGCTGGCGCGAGCGCTTCGGCTCGGACTACGGCGACATCGAGTGGGATGCGACCGGTGAGCGCCTCACGGAGGAAACCTTCAACGAACGCCGCCAGACCGGCGGCCGCATCATCGCCCACATCATCCCGCAGGAGATGTTCGAATTCGCCGTTGCCCATCCGATCGTGATGGTGGCGAGCGACGGCGTCCCGTTCGTGGACGGCCAGGGACATCCGCGCGGCGCAGGGACCTTCGCCCGCGTGCTCGGGCGCTACGTGCGCGAGGAGGGACTCCTCACCCTGATGGACGCGATCCGGAAGATGACGCTGATGCCCGCGCAGCGGCTCGAGAGCTACGTCCCGCAGATGGCGGCGAAGGGTCGCATCCGGGTGGGAGCGGACGCCGATCTCACGATCTTCGATCCGCAGACCGTGATCGACCACGCGACCTTCGAGGCGCCGACGCAGCCGTCCGGCGGGATCGAGCACGTCATCGTCGGCGGCACCTTCGTCGTCCGCGACAGGGAACTCGTCGAGGGCGTCTTCCCCGGCCGAGCCATCCGCCGCGACTAGCCGTTACGGCGGGCCAGGCGCTTCTGTCGGCGCCGCCGCGGGGCGGCTTATTCTTCGCGACCCCGCGCGTGACGGGGAGTCCGTACGGAATATGAGACACGTCGGCTTCGAGGCCGACATCCCGGTTCGGAGGCCGTTCCCATGCGTTCGATCAAAGCGATAATTCCCTTCCCACACTTTCCGCGAGGCGCGTGGCAGCTGCTTCCGGCGCTGGTCCTTGCGGTCCCGGCAGGGGAGATGCGTGCGGCCCCGCTTCAGGAAGACGCGGGCGCCGAGGCACAGGACGAGACATCGCTCTACCAGTCGATGCGGTGGCGCAACGTGGGTCCGTTTCGCGGCGGTCGGGCGGTCGCCGCGGCGGGGGTCCCCGATGACAGGCTCACCTACTACATGGGCACGGCGGGCGGCGGTGTGTGGAAGACCTCCGATGCAGGTATCAGCTGGCGTCCCATCACCGACGGTTTCGTGGCCACCTCCTCCGTCGGGGCCGTGGCCGTCTCCGAGTCGGACCCGAACGTCGTGTACGTCGGGATGGGCGAGCACTCGATCCGCGGCGTGACGACCTCGCATGGCGACGGCGTCTACCGCTCGACGGATGCGGGCCGCACATGGAAGCACATGGGTCTCGCCCCCACCCGCACGATCTCCCGCATCCGGGTGCATCCCGAGAATCCGGATCTCGTCTACGTCGCCGCTCAGGGATCGCCCTTCGCGCCGACGCCGGAGCGGGGCATCTACCGCTCGGCGGACGGAGGAGAGAACTGGGAACTCGTCCTCCATGTGGACGAGAACACCGGGGCCTCGGACCTTGCGATGGACCGCACGAACCCGCGCATCCTCTACGCCTCCATGTGGGACCACGACCGCGATCCGTGGTACATCCGCAGCGGCGGTCCCGGCTCCGGATTCTGGAAGTCGACGGACGGCGGAGACACGTGGGAGGAGATCAACGCGGGTCTCCCCGAGATGATGGGGAAGACGGCGATCGATGTGTCCCCCGCGGATCCGGATCGTGTGTGGGCGCTGATCGAGGCGGATGAGGATGTCGACGGCGTATACCGCTCCGATGACGGAGGGAAGACGTGGGCCCTGGTGAGTTCCGAGCGCCAGCTGCGGGGCCGGGCCTGGTACTACATCGAGATCTATGCCGATCCGCTGGACCGGGAGACCGTCTATGTCATGAACTCGCCCTTCCTCAAGTCGATCGACGGGGGGCGCACGTGGGAGACGATCCAGACGCCGCATGTCGATCATCACGACCTGTGGATCAACCCGTTCGACGGCCAGGTCATGCTCTCCGCCAACGACGGGGGAGGGACGGTCACCTTCAACGGAGGTGAGACCTGGTCGACGCAGGAGAACCAGTCCACGGCGCAGATCTACCGCATCGCGGTGGACAACCAGTTTCCGTACCGGATGTACGGCGGGCAGCAGGACAACACGAGCGTGGGCATTCTGGGGTGGGCGACGCACTCCGGCGGGTTGGGCTGGAAGGACTGGTTCGATGCGGGAGGCGGGGAATCGGCCTGGGTGGCGTTCGATCCGGACAACCCTCGCTACCTGTACGCGACTTCGATCCAGGGGATGATCTCGGAGCTGGACACGGAACTCGGCTCCTCGCGCAGCGTGCAGGCCTACCCGCAGTTCCAGCTCGGCATGGATGCCGAGGACATGCGCTACCGCTGGAACTGGAACGGGCCGGTCGTGGTGTCGCCGCACGATCCGACGGTGATCTACCACGGGGCGCAGCATCTGCTGCGGTCGAGCGACCGCGGGGTGACGTGGGAGGAGATCTCCCCCGATCTCACGCGGAACGAGCCCGAGAAGCACGTCGCGGCGGGCGGGCCGTTCACGAACGAGGCGGCGGGGGGCGAAGTCTACAACACGATCGTCGCGATGGCCGAGTCGCCGCTCGAGGCCGGGACGATATGGGTGGGAGCGGACGACGGCCTCGTCCATATCACGCGTGACGACGGGGAGACGTGGACCGACGTCACGCCGGAGGGAATGCCCGAGGGGATGGTGAACTCGGTGGATCCGTCGGCGCACGAGCCGGGCGGCGCGTACATCACGCTCGCCCGCTACAAGTTCAACGACTTCGCACCGTACATCTACAGGACGGCGGACTACGGACGGAGCTGGCAGCGCATCGACGGGGGCATCGCGTCTGACCAGCCGGAAGCGTGGGCGCGCGTCGTGCGCGAAGACCCCGAGCGGCGCGGACTGCTTTTCGCCGGGACGGAACTCGGGATGTACGTGAGCTTCGATGACGGCGGCTCGTGGCGCAGCCTGGATCTCAACCTGCCCCTCACGCAGATCACCGACCTTCAGGTGCAGGCGGGGGATCTGGCCGTGGCGACGCAGGGGAGAGGCTTCTGGGTGCTCGACGATCTCTCGCCGCTGCGGCAGCAGGCGGACGCCGAAGCCGCCGGCGGGCACCACCTCTACACGCCGTCCACCGGGTACCGCGTGAGCCAGGGTCTCGGAGGTCCGGTCGGTCCGACGACTACGGGGCAGAACAAGCCACCGGGCGTCGCGATCGACTACGTCGTGGGTGCCGCGCCGGAGGGGACGGAAGCCGAGGAAGGGTCGGACTCGGGAGTGGCCTCCGAGGGCATCCGGCTGGTGCTGGAGATTCTCGATGCGGAGGGCGCGGTGATCCGAACCCTCACGACGGATACGGCCATGACCGCCACGGGCGTCCGGTACGCCCGGGCCCCCGCCGCGCCGGGTCACAACCGGGTGTTCTGGGATCTGCGCGTGGAGAGCGGGCCGAGAGTCACGGAGTCGTACGCGTTCTTCGGGGACGCGCAGGGCTATCGCGTGATGCCGGGGACGTACGGCGCCCGCCTGACGGTGGGAGACGCCCCGCCGCAGACCCGGTCGTTCGAGGTCCGCGGGGATCCGCGGATCCCGGCTTCGCAGACGGATTTCGCGGCGAACGGGCGCTTCCTCGAGTCGGTATTCGGGGCGGTTGTGAACCTGCACATCGGGTTGAACGACATCCGGGACGTGCGCGCGCAGGTGAACGCGGTAGTCGGGCAGGCGGCGGAGGCCGGCCTCTCGGGCGCCGAGGCGCTCGAGGCGGCGGGGATGACGCTCGCGGATTCGATCACCGTGCTGGAGGACAGGTTGTTCCAGAAGCGGCGGGCGGCGCAGCAGGACATGGTCGCCTACGAGGCGCTGCTGAACATGCAGCTGACCTCGCTCATGGGAGAAGTGGATGGCTCGGACCTGCCTCCTCGCGCCGGCGTGCTGGAGAGGTGGGGCGACCTCGAGGCCGAGTGGATCGTGGAAGAGGCCGCGCTCTCGCGCGTGCTCGGCGAGATGCTCGATGCGTTCAACCAGCTCGCGCGGGACTCGGGCGTCCCGGCGGTCATCACCCGGGGCCGGCCGCGGGCCGTTTCGTAGTCGGCGCATCACGGACTGCGCCGCGAGCCGTGCCGCGAATCGTGTCGGGCAGCGCATGAGCGCCCGACTGGCGATCGACGGCGGCACCCCGGTCCGCACGGCGCCCTGGCCATCGTGGCCACGCTCCGGGGCGGCGGAGCGGCGTGCCCTGGCCGAGGTGCTCGAGTCCGGCCGCTGGGGGCTGGGCGGCCGGGTCGTCCCGGAGCTCGAGGCCCGCTTCGCCGCGCTGCACGGGGCCCAGCACGCCGTGGCCTGCTGCAACGGCACGATGGCGCTTCAGGCCGCCCTCGTCGCTGCCGGGGTGCAGCCCGGCGACGAAGTCGTCACGAGCCCGTACAGCTTCGTGGCGACGGCCCACGCCGCCCGGTCGCTGGGCGCCGTTGCCGTGTTCGTCGACGTGGAGCCGGGCACGCACAACCTGGATCCGACGCTGATCGAGGACGCGGTCACGGAGCGCACGACGGCGATCCTGCCAGTTCATATCGGCGGACGCCCGGCCGACATGGATCGCGTGAACGACATCGCCGCCCGCCACGGCCTCCAGGTCGTCGAAGATGCCGCGCAGGCGGGGCTCGCGAGCTGGCGGGGCCGCGCGGTCGGCACGCTGGGCGATGCGGGTGCTTTCAGCTTTCAGTCGAGCAAGAACCTCTCCGCCGGCGAGGGCGGAGTGGTCCTCACCGATGACGAGGAGTTCTTCCGCCGTGCATGGTCCTGGCATGATTGCGGCCGCGACCCGGCGGGCTCCCCGCACGAGCACGCCGCGACAGGCCTCAACCTTCGCATGACCGAGTTCCAGGCGGCGCTGCTCCTGTGCGGTCTGGACCGCCTGCCTGCCGAGCAGGCCATCCGCCGGCAGGCCATGGACGCGCTTGCGGCGGGTCTGGCGGAAATCGGGGGCGTGAAGACGCCGGACCGTGACGAGCGCATCACGGCCCACGGCTGTCACATCTTCATGATCCGGCTCGATGAGTCGGGGCTCACGGCGGATCCGTGCGACGGCCGCGACAAACGCCGGGTCATCGAGGCGCTCCGCGCCGAGGGGATCCCCGCGCATCCGGGCTACACCACGCCGCTCGAACGGGGGCTTCCCGTATGCGAGCGGCTCTGCCGCACCACAATCTGGATCAAGCACGAGGTCCTGCTGGCGGGGGCCGCTCAGATGCAGGACGTCGTGGACGCCTTCGCGAAAGTTCTGGGGCGCAACGGCAACAGGGAGAGGCGATGAAGAGCTACCAGTTCCGCGAATACGGCGAGGCGCTCGGATTGGCCGAACGGCCGACGCCCGAACCGGCGGGCACCGAGGTGCTCGTCCGCATCCGTGCGTGCGGCGTCTGCCACAGCGACCTGCACCTGTGGCAGGGCTACTTCGAGATGGGCGGCGGCCGGAAGCTCGACGTCCGGGCGGTGCGCGAACTGCCCTTCACGCTGGGCCACGAGATCGTCGGCGAGGTCACCGCGGCCGGACCGGATGCGGAGGGTGTCGAGATCGGCGACGCCCGGGTCGTCTTCCCGTGGATCGGGTGCGGCGGCTGCGATTTCTGCGACAGCGCCCGTGAGCATCTCTGCAACCGCCCCCACGCCCTCGGCACGCACCTCGACGGCGGCTTCGCGGACCACGTTATCGTCCCGCACCCGCGCTACCTGTTCGATTTCGGGGACGTTCCGCCGGAGTTGGCCTGCACGTACGCGTGCTCGGGGCTCACCGCCTACAGCGCCCTCCGAAAGGCGGAACGGTGGCTGGAAGACCAACTCGTCATCATCGGCGCCGGCGGGGTCGGTTTCGCCGGCATCCAGATCGCGAAGGCCCTGTTCGAGGCCGAACTCATCGTCGTCGAGGTCGATGACGCGAAGCTCGAAGCGGCCCGGCGGGCGGAGGCCGCGCACGTCGTGGACGCCCGCGAGGACGACGCGGCCCGGCAACTGAAGCGACTCACGAGAGGCGGCTGCGCGGCCGTGGTCGATTTCGCCGGCTCCTCGGCGTCCGCCGCCCTCGGCTTCCGGAGCGTCGCCAAGAGCGGCGGCCTCGTAGTGGTGGGCCTCCTGGGCGGCTCTCTCCCGGTGCCGCTGCCCCTGCTCGTCCTCAAGGACCAAGCCGTGGAGGGGTCCGATCTCGGAAGTCTCGCCGAGATGGCGGAACTGATGGCGTTGGTCCGCGCCGGGAAGGTGGATCCGATTCCCTACGCGACGCGGCCCATGTCGGAGGCGGAGGCGAGTCTCCGGGATCTGGAGGCGGGGAATGTCGTCGGAAGGATCGTCCTCACCACCTAGGCGAGGGCTGCGTGGGAGCGGCGGCTGCGGCGGCGCCTCCTCAGCAGTCGACGATCTCGATCCTGTCGGGTTGGTTCGGCACCGCGCACAGAAACTCGAACGGCTCGTCCCCCACGGCGTCGTAGGAGTGCGGCGTACCCGCCGGGATGTAGACGACATCCCCGGCCTTCACGTCGTGCATTTCGTCCCCGATCGAAACCCGGGCCTGTCCCCGGAGCACGTACTGCTCGTGTTCGACCGCGTTCGTGTGCCGGGGCATCCCGCCGCCCGGCTGCATGACGAAGCGCCTGAGCGCGAAGTTCGGTCCCTGATCAGGCCCGATGAGAACCTGCGTCTCCGTGCCTGACCCGGCAGCGACAGGCGTCAGCCCGAACTCCGATACGTGTCGAACGCTCACTGCTTGGCCTCCTGGACTCCTCGTCACACCTGATCGCACGTTGCTGCGCAACCCGGCGGGTGCGGCGAGAAACTTGCCCGTCGATGGGCCCCGTCGCCAGATTCGACGGCCTCGCGGGCGTAGCTCAGTTGGCAGAGCGTCAGCCTTCCAAGCTGAAGGTCGCCGGTTCGACCCCGGTCGCCCGCTTTTGAACGGAATCTCTCGACGTGACACTCTCCCTCTTCCGTCCCCGTTCCCGAGCGGGAAATCTTGCGCTACGTTCGCCCCGAATATCTGACCGTATTCCCGAGCGGGAAAAATAATGTTGACAGGGGATGTGAAGACAACCGATATTCCCGATCGGGAATATCATGAAAAAACGAACCGTCACACCTGCTGATATCGGCGCAATCGTCCGTACCACGCGCAAGAACGCGGGGCTGCGTCAGCATGAGCTTGCGGGCACAGCGGGGGTGGGGCTGCGCTTCATCGTAGATCTTGAAGCCGGGAAGCCGACCGCGCAGATCGGAAAGGTCCTCCAGGTTCTGGCGGCGCTCGGCTGTTCGGTCGACGTCGTTCCCCCAACCGAGACTGACGCGACCGTACCCGCCGACGCTCTCGATACATGAACCGCGTTCTCGACACTTGGTGGGATGGACGGCTTGTCGGCCGATTGACGCAGCCCCGGCCCGCCGCCCTGGAGTTCGCGTACACGGACGACTGGCTGCGGGACGACCGGGCCCCGGCGCTGTCCGCGTCGCTGCCCAAGCGTGCAGAGCGATATTCCCGCCGCGAATGCCGCCCCTTCTTCGCCGGCCTCCTGCCGGAGGAAAGCCAGCGGGACCGGGTGGCAAGGTCGCTGGGCGTCTCCCCCCTGAACGACTTCGCCCTTCTCGATCGTCTCGGCGGTGACGTTGCCGGAGCGCTCCAACTGTTACCGCTCGGAGAACTGCCAGCGGGGCCAGACTCGAGCTATTCGCCCCAACCCCTTGACGACGCGGCATTGGTCGACGTGCTCGACAAGCTGCCATGGCGGCCCCTGCTCGTCGGCGAGGAAGGTCTGCGTCTATCGCTGGCCGGGGCCCAGTCGAAACTGCCCGTCGTCACGGTCGACGATCAGATCGCCCTTCCGGCGCCGGGGCAGCCCACGACCCACATCCTGAAGCCGGCGATCTCCGACTTCCCCGACACGACGGAGAACGAAGCCTTCGCGATGCGGCTCGCGCGAGCCGCCGGCCTGACCGTCGCATCCGTAGAGCCTCGACGAGCAGGGGACCGAACGTTCCTACTGGTCGGGCGATATGATCGATCGACCGACCCTGGTCGTGTGCGCCGTGTCCATCAGGAAGATTTCTGCCAAGCCTTGGCGGTCGCACCCGAGATCAAGTACGCGAGCGAGGGAGGTCCGACGCTGGAAGACGGCTTCGCGCTTCTCCGTCGTGTCGCGGCTCGTCCGGCTGTCGAGATTCTCAAGCTCCTCGACGCTGTGATTTTCAACCTGATCGTCGGCAACGCCGACGCACACGGGAAGAACTTCTCACTCCTGTATGACGCGGCCGGACCTCGTCTCGCGCCGCTCTACGACCTCGTGATGACAACCGCCTACCCGGAGCTGTCACCCGCCCTCGCCATGCCCATCGGAGGGTGCACCGCACTCGCCAGGATGGACTCCCGCCGTTGGGCGGCCTTCGCGGAAGGAGCGACGCTGGGGCTCCCCCTGATCCGCCGAAGAGTTGAGGAAATCGCGGAATCCGTGACCCGCCAAGCACGCGAAGTAGCCAATACGCTGATGATGCCGGGACTGGATGGGGAAGTGCTCCGTGGTCTTGCCCGGACAGCTGCCGCCCGGGCCGACCAAGCTGCCACATCAATAGGAGACCGAAGAGAGTGACAGTGGCTGCCTCGCGCATCCCCCGGGCATCTTGCGGGCGAGTGATGCCGGCCTGAGCTTCGACGGCGTGCGTTCGGAAACACCGATCCCTCAACGACGGACGTGACCGATGGCATCAGGAGCGACGGAGCCTCAGCACGCGATCCAGTACGAGCCGGACGAGACCCCGCCATACAAGATTGCGATCGGCCTCGCGCTCCAGTACGTCGTCCTTACGATCGCCGGCATCGTCATCACCGTGGCCATCGTCGTGCGGGCGGCGGGCGGCAGCGAATCGTACCTGGCGTGGGGGAGCTTCGCGGTCCTGGTCGTGAGCGGCCTGACGACCGCCGTACAGGCCAGACGCCTCGGTCGCATAGGTGCGGGTTACATCCTCCTCATGGGGACATCGGGGGCCTTCATCGCGGTATCGGTGACGGCGCTCGTGCAGGGAGGTCCCGGGCTGCTCGCGACGCTGGTCATCGCATCTTCCCTCTTCCAGTTCGGCCTCTCCTGGAAGCTGGCGCTTCTGCGGCGGATCATCACTCCGGTCGTGGCGGGAACCGTGATCATGCTGATCGCGGTGACGATCATGCCCCTCCTGTTCGAGCTTCTGCGCCAGGTTCCGGAGGGCTCGTCGTCAGCCGCGGCGCCAATGACAGCGCTCGCCACAGTGCTCGTCACCCTCCTCATCGTACTGCGCGCCAGCGGCGTGTTGCGGCTCTGGGGACCGGTGATCGGCATAGTCGTCGGGTGCGCGGTCGCGGTCTCATTCGGCATCTACGACTTCGGTCGCGTCGCCGAGGCGCGGTGGTTCGGTCTGCCTGCGGGGGGCTGGCCCGGTTTCGACTTCAGCTTCGGCCCCGCCTTCTGGACCCTCCTGCCGACCTTCGTTTTCGTGACCCTGATCGGGGCGGTCGAGACGGTAGGCGATGGCGTCGCCATCCAGCGCGTGTCATGGCGGAAGAAGCGCGCCACGGACTTCGGAGCCGTGCAGGGCGCGGTCGCCGCCGATGGGCTGGGCAACCTCCTCTCCGGGCTCCTCGGCACCGTCCCGAACACCACGTACTCCTCAAGCATCTCGCTCGTCGAGATCACGGGGGTAGCGGCTCGCCGGGTCGGCATCTGCATCGGGGTCACCTTCTGCCTGCTGGCCTTCCTGCCGAAGGTTGCCGCGGTCGTACTCGCCGTCCCGGACCCGGTGATCGCGGCCTACGCGATCGTTCTCATCTCGATCCTGTTTGTCATCGGAATGCGGGTCGTGATCCAGGATGGCATCGACTATCGCACGGCAACCATCGTCGGCGTCTCCTTCTGGGCCGGCGTCGGGTTCCAGGAGGGCGTTTTCTTCACCGAATCTCTGGGGCCCCAGCTGGCGCCGCTGTTGGAGAACGGAATGACGGCGGGAGGCCTCGTCGCGATTCTTCTCACGTTGGTTCTGGAACTCCTCGGCTCTCGGCCCATGCGGGTCGACACGACGCTGAACGTCGAAGCGCTGCCCGCCATCCGGAACTTCCTGGACAAGTTCTCGATCCGCCGGAAATGGCAGATGGAGATGAGCGATCGGTTGCTTCAGGCTGCCGAGGAGACGCTCCTCATCCTGCTCGAACAGACGGGGGGCGTGGAGGATGCCGAAGAGGGTGCTCGTGACCGGCGGCTGCGCCTCGTCGCCCGGAAGTGGGGAACGGGCGCCGAACTCGAGTTCATCGCCGCCGGCGGGGAAGGCAATATCGAGGACCAGATCGCGGTGCTGGCCAGCCATGGCACGGAGGAGCCGCAGGAACACGAACTTTCGCTCCGCATCCTCCGGCACCTCGCGACCTCGGTCCGGCACCAGAAGTACCACGGGGCCGACATCGTGACGGTGAACATCGAGGGCCCGCGGGGAGGCTAGCTGTGGCGGGCATCCCGAGCGCCTCGCGAGTGGGGCTTGCTGTGTTGGCGCTGCTCTCGCTGAACGCGTGTGAGGTGCGCGACGCGGAGGCCGACTCACCCCTCGACTGGACCTTTACGCCGACGCTGCGCCTGGGCTCCACCTCGGGCCCGGACGCGCTTTACGGCGTGGACGACCATTCGATCACGCTGGGTCCGGAGGGCACCTTCGTTGTGCTTGACAAGGGGAACTATCGCGTCCTCACGTTCGATCCCCGGGGGACCCTGGTGGGTGAATTCGGTTCACAGGGAGACGGCCCCGCGGCGTTCGGCTATCCGGTCGCGATCCTCGGTCCCCGGAATGACACGATTCGTGTGCTCGACGGTCCATCGTCCAGCTACAAGGTCTTTGACTCCGGCGGCGAATTCCTCGGGCAGGAGTCTGTCGACAGGATCTTCGAGTTGAGGAATCAGCAGAGACTGGTCGAGGGAGGGACGGTCATCATGCGAGGGGTGGGCTATCGTTCGGTCGGATCCCCTGTCCGCGATCGGCTTTTGCTGGTCCGCGGTCCGGCGGACACGCTGGCCCTCGCGACCCTCGAGAAGCGGGCCAGGGCCGATTTCAGCGTGCCCGAGTGTCGGGTACTGTCGATGCCGATGTCGCCACTGTTTGATCCAACCGTCGTTTGGGATGCGAGGGGGGAGGTGGTGGCGGTGAACGATCAACCCGAGTACGTGATTCAGATCTACGAGGGAGAAACGAGCAGCCGAAGCCTGGAGCGACCGATCGCTCCAGCCGCCGTCAGCAGAGAAGATGCGCGGGGGAGGATCTCCGGGGGCAGGGTCTTGGTTGTCGCCGGGCAGCGCTGCCGGATCGATCCCGAGGAGGAGTTGGAAACGCGAGGGTTCGAAGAGCGGCGACAGGTCGTTTCGGCCATCCGGGTCGACGGCGACGGGTGGGTCTGGGTCCGCCGGCACGCGGCTCCGCTATCCGGGCCGGATCGCCTCGTCACGGACGTCTTCGACCCCGAAGGCGCCTATCGGGGCACCTTACCCGAGGGGTCCCCGTGGCCGGCGACTTTCACGGCGGACGGTCGGGTCATCGCGCTGGAGACCGACGAGCTGGAGATCCAGAGTTTCGTCGTGTACTCCGTCGGGCGAGACGGAGGCTAGAGTGGTCCGCCGCCGGCCGCAGCGAGTCGGATCAGGTCAGGGAACGAGTCCCTCGGCCGTCGCCAGCAGGCGGTCGCGATCGAGGAGTTGCCCACCGAGGATCACGGCGTGGACGCGGCGGGCATTGGCGATGTCCTCGAGCGGACTGGCATCGAAGAGGACGATGTCGGCCAGCTTTCCGTGCGCCAGCGTGCCCCTGTCGGGCAGGCGCAGCGCTTCGGCGCCCATCCGGGTCGCGGCGATCAAAGTCTCTGCCGCCGTCATCCCGGCCTCCACATGGGTTTCCATCTCGCGCTGATAGGCGAGCCCCGGGGGCGCGTTGGCCACCAGGCCGTGCGAACCCATCGTGACGGGTCCGCCGGCCTTCGCGTAGCGCACCGTGAACGCGGCCATGTTCCGCATCGCAGCCCACTGCACCTCGCGGCCCTCCTCGTCGAACGCGGGCTCGAACACGGCCAGCGTGCCGTCGAGGTTCACGTTGCGCTCCAACATGAGCTCGATGAGCGCGTCGGCGCGCGGGCCGGCGGGATCCAGCGCTGCCCAAAGCGCCATACCGCCCTCGCCGCGGTGGATGCTCTCACGTAGCACCGCCTGCCGGAACTCCTCCGCCTGTTTCGGCGGGACGAGCGACCGCCCGACCGAGCGCGTGTGCTCGATGCCGTCGAGCCCGAGCCGGATTGCGGCGACGGGGTCGACGATCTCGAGGTGACCATGGACCGGCACGTTGCGGCGGTCCGCCTCCTCGATGATCGCCGCGACCTGGGACACCGAAAGCCGGAAGTACACCTTCAGCGATGTCGCGCCGGCGTCCATGAGTTCGTTGGCGGCGAGCCGCGCGTCCATGTCATCGAGAAGGACCCGGGAGATGGTGGGATAGGCCGTGTCCCTCCCGTCCAGAATCGGGCCGGAATAGAGGAGTCTCGGCGTCGGATACCCCTGGCCGCGCACGTCCGCCAGCCATGTCTCGTTATCCGAGATCCACTGTCCCATCTCCCGCTGCGTCGTGACTCCGTTGGCCAGGAAGAGGAGTGGGAGCTCGGGATTCGCGTCGGTCCCCGTCCCGTCGATGGACGCGTGAGGGCCGGGAGAGTAGTGGAAGTGGAGGTCGATGAACCCCGGCGTGAGGAACTTCCCCGAGGCGTCGAGGCGCTCGGCCCCCGCCGGGATCTCCACCTGTCCCGCGGGCCCGATGCGCTCGATCCGGTCGCCGCGGACGAGGACCGTTGCGTTCTCGTGGAGGGCTCCCGTGCCGTCGAACACGGTCCCACCCTCGATCGCCAGCCAGCGATCCTGGGCCTGAAGTGAAGCGACTCCCGCCAACATCCCGCAGAGAACGAACGAAGCTTGGATTGCGCGCATGACGACGCTCCCTCGATCAAGTCCGGTGCCTGTGCACCCGCGTTCCAACGCCCCGGGGCGACCGACTCTACGCTGACAGAGATCACTGTTCGACACAAGGACTCGTCGGGGTGGGACGGGTGATGGGGGTGTCGGCGATTGCTTGCTGGTGAACGCCGCGACGCTGCTCGGGCGCGCGGGGTGCGGGATCGTCGCGGGGTGGGCGTGTCGCAGGTCAGCGGGCTCGTGGGCGTTCAAGGCTGGCGCAAGCGCCGACACCCCCATCACCCGCCCGTCGCCGATGAGATGGGGGGGGGAGTTGGCCGGGCGTGCTTGCTGGTGGACGCTGCGACGCTGCTGGAGTGCGCGGGGTGCGGGATCGTCGCGAGGTTGGGCGTGTCGCAGGTCAGCGGGCTCGTGGGCGTTCAAGGCTGGCGCAAGCGCCGACACCCCCATCACCCGCCCGTCGCCGATGAGATGGGGGGGGGAGTTGGCCGGGCGTGCTTGCGGGGTGCCGAAGGGGAGGGGGGGAGTGTCGGCGGGGGCGCCAGCCTTGAACGCCTGCCAATCCGTTCCGTGGTCTGGCTGCCGCCCCGCGACGGTGTGTCCCGCGGGCTGCGGGCATCCCTGCGGCGTTCACCAGCCAGCCGGCGCCGACACTTCCCCCCTCCCCACCCAAGCCGCGCGCCGACCTTTCCGTCCCGGACGACCGAATCTACGCTGGGAAGGATACCCGCTCGACACAAGGAGGACGCAATGCGGCAGAGAACACGCATGGGAGTGTGGATTCTCGGGGCGGTGACGATCCTCCTCGCGGGCGGCAGGCCGGCGGCGGGTCAGGACCGGGACGCGCTGTCCGAGGAGGTGAGGTCCTATCTCGCCGTCTCCTCGCCCGTGGTAGCGCTCGAAAACGTGCTCCTGTTCGACGGCTCCGGCGGACCCGCACGCTCAGGGCAGACCATCGTCATCCGCGGGAACCGGATCGAGAGCGTCGGCGCGGCCGGCGAGGTCGAGATCCCCTCGGGTGCGGAGCGGCTGGATCTGGAAGGCCACTCGGTCATGCCCGGGATGGTCGGTCTCCACAACCACATGTTCTACTACCAGTCCACGCCGCGCGCCTCGCAGATGCAGTACTCGGGTCCGCGCCTCTACCTCGGGGCCGGGGTCACCACCGTGCGGACGACGGGAAGCGTCGCGCCGTATCAGGATCTCTCGTTGAAGGGCGCCATCGAGAGGGGAGAGACGCCGGGTCCCCGGATCCTCATCACCGCCCCCTACGTCATCAGCCCCGGTCCCGACGAGCGCCTCCGGGATCTCGGGATGTACGCGATCCGCGACGAGGAGGCCGCGCGCCGCTACGTCCGGTACTGGGCCGCCGAGGGAGCGGAGTGGATCAAGGCCTACACGCAGATCACGCGCGAGGCGCTGGGCACGATCATCGACGAGGCGCACCGGCAGGGGATCAAGGTGACGGCGCACCTGTGCTCGGTGGGTTTCCGCGAGGCGACGGCGCTGGGGATCGACAACCTCGAGCACGGCCTGTGGGCCAACTCCGAGTACGACACCACCCGCGAGCCGGACCGGTGCAGTCCCAACTACCAGCGAAGCATCGCCGAGTTGGACATGGACGACCCCCGGGTGGCGGAGACGATCTCCGAGATGGTCGCCGCGGGAGTCGGTATGACCTCCACGCTGGCCGTCGCCGAGCAGGCCACGCCGCTCGTGCCCGACCTCACGGAGCGCGATCTGGAAGCGCTCCCCGGCCACGTCGTGGAGGCGGAGATGGAGCGCCGGTCGATCTTCCGGACGACGGAGATGCCGTGGATGATTGACCTGTTCGAGAACCTGCTCGAGTTCGAACTCGCCTTCGTGGAGGCGGGGGGCGTGCTCGCGGCGGGCGTCGATCCGGCCTGGGGCGCGCTACCCGGATACGGCGACCAGCGCAACTTCGAGATCCTCGTCGAGGCGGGGTTCGAGCCGGCCGCCGCCGTCCGCATCATGAGTGCGAACGGGGCCAGCATTCTGGGTCTCGACGACGAACTCGGGACGGTCGCCCCCGGCAAGCTCGCCGATCTCATCGTGATCGAGGGGGACATCGGACTCCGGCCTTCAGACATCCGCAACGTGCGGATCGTCTTCAAGGATGGCCTCGGCTACGACCCCGAAAAGCTGACCGCCGCCGTCGCCGGCCAGGTGGGCGTCCGCTGACCGTCGCCGGAGATCCGCCGCATCTGCGTGTCTAGCGGATCTCCACGTCGTCCAGTTCGAAGGTGAACGATCCGAGCGGTGCCTGGGCCACGAACGCGAGGCCGGCGATGATCGACGGGTTGGCCGTGGCGAAGCTGTCGAGCGGGATCTCGATCACGGCCCACTCCGGTCCGGCGACAAACGGGACCATGGGCGGCACGGTCGCCGCCGCGCCGGCGCCGAACAGCATCACGGCGTAGGAGCGTCCGTCCCCGCGAGTCCGGAATCGGAGGGTGGTGCGGCCCGTGAAGTCGACGGCCTGCATCGGTTGCGGTCCGGTAAACCAGATGGCGCCCGCCCAGGGGAACGGGAATCCGGTCTTCGTCTCGCCGCGCACCACCAGAGCGCCGGCCTCCACGGCCAGTTCGGCGGCGGAGGCGCCGCCGTTCATCGCGTCCGTCGTCACCTGCCAGCCGAAGCCGAAGCCGGCGTCCATCCCGTCCTCGAAGTCGACGACGATCGGTCCCTCCGGAGGCGGCGCGACCTGCGGACCGGCCCCCGCCGCGGCGGCTTCGCGCCCGACCGCGTAGCCGTCCTTCCAGATCGTGACGATGTCGGTTGAGCGTGACACGTCGCTCTCGACATCGCCCCGCACGAGCACGAGGTCGGCCACGTAGCCCTCGGCGATGCGGCCGCGCTCGGGGACGCCGAACGCGTCGGCGGCCACCGAGGTCGCCGACGCGAGCACTTCCGCGCTCCCCATGCCGGCGCCCGCGAGGAGGCGAAGCTCTCCGTGCATCGAGATCCCGGCCCCCGTCCCGGGGTTCGGTACATCGGTTCCTGCCACGACCCGCACGCCGGCCGCGTGCAGGCGGCGCACGTTTTCGAGCGCTGTGCCGGCGCCCGGTCCCTCGAGCGACAGCGACCGGTCGCTGATCGTCTGCCGCTGCATCGGCGAGACGAGCGACGCCTCGAGCTCCTCGAGGACCCGAAGGCCGGTGGAATCGCCGAACATGCCGGCGATGACGGACAGCGTGGGGACGACGAAGACCCCCGCCTCCGCGAACCGTCGCGCGTCTTCCTCGGAGATGACGGCGTCGATCCAGACGTGGACCAGACCGTCCGCACCCAGCGCGACCGCGTCGAGCGCCCGCTCGATCCCCGTGACGTGGACGACGGCCAGCAGTCCCTCCGCGTGGGCGGCGGCGATCAAAGCGCCGATCGTCTCACGGTCGAGAGCCGGCATCTGTATCTGACCGCCGTAGGCTGTCCCGTCCTCCGAGACGATCTTGATCCAGTCGGATCCCTCCTCCTTTCGCGTCCGAACCCAGGCCGCGGCGCCCGCGGGATCCGTAAGCGGCTCCACCGCCATCCCGAACTGCGTGCCGTGACCGCCGGGCGCCGTCGCCAGCATCCCCGCCGAGAAGAGATCGGCTTCGGCCGTACGCGCGATGTCATCCCGGGCGGATTTCGCGCCGGGGAGGAGGGTGGAATCGGAGAACTGGTCGAGGACGGAGGTGACGCCAAAGCGCAGCGCGTCACCCAGCGTCCCGCCGAACGTGTGGACGTGGCCGTCGATGAGGCCGGGTAGCAGCGTGTGGCCGCGCCCGTCCACGCGGGGCAGGTCGTCCGGCAGCCGGAGCCTCGATCCGAGCGCGCGCACCCGACCGTCCTCGATCCAGATATCCTGATTCCGCCTGAACGATTCGCCGTCGAACAGCGTCACATCCACGACCGCGAAGCGACTCTCCGGCGCCTCCTGTCCCGGGGCGGCCGCGTCACCCGGAACCGGGAGCGTCGCCAATGCGGCGACGAATCCCACGGCCGCGGCCACAGGAATCCACAGGCTTCGGATACCGGATCGGTTCCCGGCATTCATGACTTTCCTCCCGGGCGAAACGAGACAACGCCGGTCCCCGCCCGCCGGAACCCGAACGCGGCGACGGCGAGCAAGGCGAGCGATTGAACAGCGAGCACCAGGACGTGCAGCAGCGTGGGCTGTCCCCCGTCCATGGCGATGATCTTGAGCGCAAGCTGCGCCTGGTGATAGGCCGGAAACACGTTGGCGATGTCCTGCAGGGCCGCCGGAAAGACCGTAATCGGAATCCAGAGTCCAGACAGCATGGCCATGGGAAAAAACACGAGGTTGGTGATGGCCACTGCGGCACGCCCCCTCGCCCACGCTCCGACGGCGAGCCCCAGAGCGCAGAAGGGGATCACTCCGGCGAGCACGACTCCGGCGAGAGCGAACCATTGCCAGCGGTACAGCATCACGCCGGCCCCATGGGCGCCGAGAAGGAAGATCCCGAGGACGACGACCGCTCCGAAGGCGATCGCCATCGCCACTTTGGCGAGCAGATAGGCGGCCGCCGGCATCGGCGTGGTCCGCTTGAGGAGAAGGACGCCCGAGTCGCGTTCCATGGCGAGTCCTGCGCCGAAACCGAACAGCGAGGGCCCCAGGGTCCCGAAGACGCTGTACGTCGCCAGCATGTACGTAGGCGCAGCGACGGAAAAGCTCCCCGCGCCCATGACCACGCCGAAGAACAGGTAGAAGATGAGGGGGAAGAGCAGCGTCGGGATCGCGAAGGCGGGATCCCGCAGCACCATCAGGAACTGGTACCGCGCCTCCAGCACGTAGATGCGCCCACGCCGCGCGAGCGTCGCCGCCGTCACTGGGCCGGCTCCGGATCGCCGGACTCTCGTGTGAGAGCGAGGAAGGCCTCTTCCAGTCCGGCGCCGACCACGGTCAGGTCGCGGAGGGCGGGGTCCCGGTCGAAGAGTTCGCGCACCAGCGCCTCGGGGCGGGAGGTCAGGACCTCGAGGTGTTGGCCTCGGGTCTCGGACCTGACGACACCGGGTACGGACGTCACGACATCTGCCGTAACGCGGGTCACGCAGCGGACCAGGCGCGCGGCGGTGCGGGACTTGATCGTCGACGGCGCGCCTTCCGCGATGACCCGCCCGCGATGGAGGACGACGATTCGATCCGCGAGCGCGTCGGCCTCTTCGAGATAGTGCGTCGTCAGAACGGTGGTCCGGCCGGACTCGCGGTGCCGGCGAATCTCCTCCCACAGCCCGCGCCGGACTTCCACGTCGAGGCCCGCGGTGGGCTCATCCAGGAAGATCAGCTGCGGGTCGCCACACAGGGCAAGCGCGAACATGACCCGCTGCTTCTGCCCCCCGGAGAGCTTGCCGAACCTCCGTCTCTCCAGTCCCTCGATCCCCGCCATGGCGAGCAGACGGGCCGCCGACGCCGGAGCGGGATAGTAGGCGCGGAAAAGGTCGATGTGCTCGCTCACCGTCAGCGTATCGGGTACGCCGGAGATCTGGAGCATCGCGCCTCGGCGCGCTCGAACCTCGGGAGCGTCGGGTCGCCGCCCGAAGACGGTCGCTTTTCCGGTCTGCACGGGCAGGCTCCCGAGCAGCAGATGGATCGCGGTCGTCTTGCCCGCCCCGTTGGGACCCAGCACCGCCAGCACCTCGCCGCGCCGGATCTCGAGATCCACCTCCTCCAACGCGACCACGGATCCGTATCGATGCGTCACACCCGAGAGACGGGCGATGGCTTCTTGAGACATCCTTCGCAGACCTTCTTCGTCGTGGACGGCCCTGCGGGGATCGGGCCTTTCCGCGGAGCTTACGAACCCGCCGGCCGGAGGTTTCGGGACGCCCGGGATCAGAGGTCCATCACCCGCTGGATGTCCCGCGAAACGGGCTCGGGCTTCGTGAGGAAGGAGATGGAGAGGAAGAGGACGAGGGACACGACGAGCGCCGCGGCGCCGTGGTCGACGCCGTACGGCAGACGGACGTCGAGGCCCCGGAGGCCGAAGTTGACGAACAGACTGCTGATGATTGCGACGTTGGCGGCGAGCGCGTTGGCCCGCTTCCAGTTCAGCCCGATCGCGAGGACCGGGAGGAGGCCGGCGGCGAACGTCCCCCATCCGAAGGCGCCGAGAAGGGCCACCAGGTCGCCCGTATAGAGCGCGATGAGCGCAGCCACGAGCGCGAGCAGGGCCGTGATGACGCGCGCCCAGACGAGTTCGTTCCCGAGAGAACGTCCCCGGATCGCGATCGGCAGGTCGTGCATGACGGCGGCGGCGCCGATGTTCAGAAACGCGTCCGCGGTGGACATGATCGCCGCGAGCAATGCGGCGAAGACGACGCCGGCGAGCAGCGGGTGGGTGAAGGTCTGCAGGAACTCCGCCGAGGCGGCGTCCGGGGTCGCGAGCGCCGGGTGCGCGCCCGTGATCACCAGCGCGCGCATCGCGAAGCCGATCCCGATCCAGAGCAGCGCCGCCACGCTGTAGGCGAGGACGCCGAGCGGGATCACGTAGCGCAGTTCCTTCAGGCTCCTGAGCATCATGAACTTCGTGATGATGTGCGGCTGCCCGCCCACGCCGATGCCGAACACGAAGAACCAGGCGAGCGCGCCCATGATGCCGATCGTGCCCCAGGGCCCGCTCGCGGCGCGGTCGTCCGCCGCCACGATCCGACTGATCTCGGCCATCCCCCCGTCGAACGTGCCGAGCACCGTGATGAACACGAGGGTGGAGGCGACGATCATGATCACGCCCTGGATCACGTCCGTGTAGACGGACGCGACGATCCCTCCGGTGACCGAGTAGAAGATGAGGACGGAGCAGGAGATGGCGACGCAGAGCGCGAGGCTCGGCTGCTCGAACACGCCGGCGTCCGACAGCACGCCCTGCAGCACGATCGACATGGCCAGGATCTGCGTCGCGAGGTAGCCCAGTACGCCGAGCAGGATCACAACCGCCACGGAAGCGCGCACCGAACGTCTGCCGTAGCGGGCCGCCGCCACATCCGGAAGCGATATGCATTCGCGGAGCTCCGTCACCATCCGAATGCGCTTCGCCACGAGGTTCAGCACGATGATGTTGGAGATGACGATCGTGCCGAGAATCCAGATCGAACTCGTCCCCATCGAGTACATGAGCCCGGGGCCGCCCACGAAACCGAACCCGCTCATCGTGCTCGAGAAGATCGCGAACGCGGTGACGAACATCCCCAGTCTGCGTCCCGCCACGAAGAAATCGCCGGCCGACTTCGTGCGCCTGAGCGACCAGATGCCGACGCCCACGCAGAGCGCCAGGTACGCGATGACCGCGAGCAGCGTGATCAGGGCGCGGTATTCCTCCACGGGCCGCTAGCTCCCGCCCTCGGGGGAAGAACGGGTTCGGTCCTTCGCCTCCGCGACGATGTCGTCGAAACAAGCCTGTTCGTCGGGGCCGAAGTAGGCGTCCTCGAACCTCCAGGTGATGAGGAGGAGCGGGATCCATGGCGCGAGCGTGAGCCCGTACACCAGCAGGGAGGTCGGCGCGGTGAACCCGAGGACGATCGTCGTGTCTCCGGCCGCGTAGGCTCCGAAGGACCACATGAGGATCACGAAGAGGAGGAGGTAGCCCACCATCCACGCGTGAACCGCCCGGTGGATCCAGTGTCCGCTCCGGAACCCGATCAACATCGTAACCCACATGGTCCCGAGCATGACGATGCCCGCCATGTACGCGGCCCACGACGGGGTGCCGAGTTCGCCAGCATCGATTCCCACCTGCATGGGGCCGTACTCGGGATGGGGGAGCGGGGCCGCGCGCCCGGCTCCCGTCACGACCGCGATCACGATCAGTCCGAGCAGGACCGCGCAGAGCGCGAGCAGCAACGCCATCAGACGCGTCATGTGAGGCGTATCGCGGATCGGAATCCCCCCGGGTCCCCATGGATTTGAAGAGCGCCGCAGTTTGCCACGGCGTCGGCCCCGACGCGAGGCCCGACGCGACGGTGCCCGCCGTCTCTGCGCGCTGGACTTGAGGGGTCGGTCCTGTGAGTTTGGCGCTCCCTCGGCGTGAAGACGCCGGGGACCAGCCTCACGACCACTCACCGACATCACTCACAGCGTGCGGAGACGACATGACTGCATCAGCGCGGGTCGCCATCACGGGGGCCGCAGGCAATATCGGATACGCCCTTGCTTTCCGGATCGCGGCGGGGGACATGCTCGGGGGCGACCAGCCCGTCACCCTTCAACTGCTGGAGATTCCGCCCGCCCGCGACGCTCTGCGCGGCGTCGAGATGGAGCTCAACGACTGCGCCTTTCCGCTCCTCCACGGGGTCGTTGGGACGGCGGATGCGAACGAGGCGTTCGAGGGCGTCGACTACGCCATGCTCGTGGGCGCCAAGCCGCGGGGACCGGGGATGGAGCGCGGCGACCTGCTGGCCGACAACGGGAGGATCTTCGGCCCGCAGGGGCGCGCGCTGAGCGATCACGCTTCGCCCGACGTGCGCGTCCTCGTGGTGGGAAACCCGGCGAACACGAACTGCCTCATCGCCGCCGCGAACGCGCCGAAGCTGGACCGCCGCCAGTTCGCGGCCATGACCCGCCTCGACCACAACCGGGCGATCAGCCAGCTGGCCGAGAAGACGGGTACGCACGCGACGGAGATCCGTCGCATGACGATCTGGGGCAACCACTCCGCGACGCAGTACCCGGACATCAGCGAGTGCACGGTGGGGGGCGCTGCCGCCGCCGATCTCGTCGATGAGGCCTGGTACCGGGACACCTTCATCCCGAAGGTCCAGAAGCGGGGCGCCGAGATCATCCAGGCGCGCGGCGCGTCGTCGGCGGCCTCGGCGGCCTCGGCCGCGATCGACCATGTGCGGACGTGGGTGCATGGCACGCCGGAGGGCGACTGGACGAGCATGGCCGTACACGCGGATGGCCGCTACGGCGTGGCCGAAGGCGTGGTCTACTCACATCCGGTGACGTGTGCTGACGGCGACTATACCGTGGTCGAGGGCCTCGACGTGGGCGAGTTCAGTCGTTCGCGCATGGAGGTGACGGACGCGGAACTCCGCGCCGAACGCGAAGCCGTCGCCTCCCTCCTGGGATAGCGGTGATGGCCAGCGCCTTCGCGAAGGGACTGACCCCGATCCTGAACGTCTCGGACCTGCAGGAGAGCTTCGCCTGGTTCGAGCGCTGGGGATGGAAGAAGAGCTGGGAGTGGGGCGATCCACCGGACTTCGGCGGCGTCACCTGCGGTGAGTGCCAGATCTTTCTGTGTCAGAACGCTCAGGGCGGTCGGGGGCGAAGCGGCGTCGAGAGGACCTTCGGGCCCGGCGGAGATGATGCGGCCGACCAGGGCGCGTGGATGTCGGTCTGGGTGGACGATGTCGACGCGGCGCAGCAGCGGTGTGTCGAGGCGGGCGTGGAGATCACCTGGCCGGCGACGGACATGCCGTGGGGCGTGCGCGAAATGCACGTGCGCCACCCCGATGGTCACGTATTCCGCATCAGCCGCGGCGTCGACCTCGACTAGCGGCTCGACCTCCGTCTGTCACGGAGAACCCGGGCCGCCGCTGCGGCGCCCGGGCGCCCGTTCAGTCCGCCACCCGGGTGGGTCCCGGCCCCGCACAGGTAGAGTCCCTCGATCGGGGTCCGGTAGCGGGCCCAGCCTGCCACCGGACGGCCGAAGAAGACCTGGTCCAGCGTCATCTCGCCGTGGTGGATGTTCCCCTCCGGGAGCGCGAAGCGGTCGGCGAGGTCCGCGGGCGTGGACACATGCCGGTGCAGGATCGCTCCCTCCAGGTTGGGCACGTACTCGGCGAGCGTTGAGACGACCGCGTCTCCCATCGCCTGGCGCCGTCCGTCGTCCCAGGGCCCGTCGGCCAGCTGGAAGGGTGCGTACTGGGCCGCTACGGACAGGATGTGGCGCCCTTCCGGTGCGAGCGGCGGATCGAGCGCGCTCGTGAGGACGGCATCGAGGACGGGCCGAGAGGACGGTCGGCCGTACTTGGCGTCGTCGTACGCACGCTCGATGTAGTGGATGCCTGGTGCGACTGTCAGGGCGGCGCCGGCGAGCAGGGCGGCTTGTGCCCGGTCCCCGCCGGAGCGCACGCGCGGAGGCTCTCCCAGCGCGAGGTGCACCTTTGCGATGACGCCGCGGTACTTGATGTTGTCCAGCGCGCGGACGAACTCCGGCGCCAGTTCTCCGGGGTCGACGAGGCCGAACAAGGTCCGGCCGGGATCAGCGGACGAGACGATGCGGGACGCCGTGATCTCGCCGCCTCCGGCGAGGACGATGCCCGTCGCGCGCTCATCTTCGACGCGGATCGAGGCCACCTCGTGGCCGAGGCGGATCTCCGCCCCGGCTGCGGCGGCGACGCGCTGAAGAGCGGCGCCGAGCGTGCTCATCCCGCCGCGCACCTGCCGCCGTCGCCGGACGACTCCGCCAGCGCCCACCATGTGGTGCAGGAACATGTAGCCGGTGCCCGAAGCCAGCGGTCCCTGACAGATCCCCCGCACCCCGTCCGCCGCGAGCGCGCCCTTGAGCGCGTCGCCCTCGAACCACTCGTAAAGCAGTTCTTCCACGGTCATTGGGAGAAGCCGCATGAGTTCGAGGGCATCGCGCCGGCCCACCCGGTTCATCTTCACGCCGAGTCGCAGCAGTTCCCACAGGTCGCCGCGATCCGCCCCCGCGAGTCGCGGAGGCAGGGTGCTGTACAGCACCGCAAGCGCCCGGCTCGCCCGCGACATCGCGGCCACGAAGTCCGGCCAGCGAGCGGCGTCCCGGGCGGAGAAGAGCCGAATCAGATCCGCCGTCCTCCCCGCGTCCGCTTCCAGCACGAGGGCCTCCCCGTCCGGCTGCGGCGAGACGACGCAGGGAGCGGGAGACATGATCTCCAGCCCGGCGCCCTTCGGTCCCGTCTCTTCGAGGCCGAGGTCCGCCATGACTCGCGGGTCGATCCCCGTCAGGCTGTGCGCGCCCGTGTCCACGTGGTAACCGGGCCAAAGCTCCTCTGTGGCGGCGCACCCGCCCGGTGTCTCGCCGCGCTCGACGACGACCACGCGGAGCCCGGCACGGGCCAGATACGTGGCCGCGATGAGGCCGTTGTGCCCCGCTCCGATGACGACGGCGTCGCACGCGCTCACCGGCGCCCCCTCCGCAGGTCCCGGAGGATCTCGAGCGCGGCGAGCCGCCCCGAGGCGCCGCAAACGCCGCCCCCCGGATGGGTGCCCGAGCCGCACTGGTAGAATCCGCGCACGGGCGTCCGGTAGTCGGCCCACGCGGGGGAGGGACGGAAAAAGAAGAGCTGCTGCGGCGTGAGCTCACCGTGGAAGATGTTCCCCTCGGTGAGCCCGAGTTCCTCCTGCATGTCCAGCGGCGTGAGCACCTGCCGATGGAGGATGGAGGCCTTCAGGTTCGGCACGTACTGGGAAAGCGTGTCGACGACAGCGTCCCCCAACGCCTCCCGCTTTACGTCGTCCCAGCCGCCCTCGATGTCGAAGGCGGCGTACTGCACGAAGATCGACATCACGTGCCGTCCCGGTGGCGCCATCCCGGGGTCGATCATGGACGGGATCACGATGTCCATGTACGGCTGCCGCGAGAACCCGCCGTACTTGGCGTCGTCGTAGGCGCGCTCCAGGTAGTCCATGCTCGGACTGATCGAGAAGGCGCCGCGCAGGTGCGGGCCGTCGCCCGGCAGGCAGGAGAACTCCGGTGCTTCCGAGAGCGAGAGGTTGACCTTTCCGGAGGAGCCGCGGATCCGGAAGCGCCGAATCGCCTTCACGAGGTCGTCTGGCAGTTCCTGCGGGTCGAGCAGGTCGAGGAACGTGCGCTTCGGATCGACCCCTGACACGACCGTCTTCGCCCTGAGCTCCTCGCCGCCCTCGAGCACGACTCCCCGAGCCCGCCCGTTTCTCGCGAGCACGCGCTCGACCGTGGCCCCGGTCCGAATCTCGGCCCCGTGGGATCGCGCGGAGGATGCGATGGACTCGCTGACCATCCCGTTTCCGCCCCGCGCGAATCCCCACGCCCGGAAGACGCCGTCGATCTCGCCCATGTAATGGTGGAGGAGGACATACGCCGTCCCCGGCGATCGAGGGCCGAGGAAGGTGCCGATGATTCCGCTTGCCGACATCGTCGCCTTGAGCACGTCCGACTCGAACCACTCATCGAGGTAATCGGCCGCGCTCATCGTCCCGAGCTTGAAGAGGGCGTGGAACTGCTTCTCCCCGAGGCCGCGCGCGTGCCGTCCCAGCGTGAGCAGGGTTCTCAGGTCGCGCAGGCCGGGGGAAATCGGATCGGGCGGCACGATGCCGAGGAAAGGCTTTACCGCCCACGCGAGCTGGTACATGAGCGTCGCGAAGTCGTCGTACGCCTCCGCGTCCTTCGGAGAGTGGCGATACAGGTCGCGCCGGGTCTGGTCGTGGTCGGCCCACCGCCCCAGGTAGTCGCCGTTCGGCAGCGGCGTGACCGTGCTCTCGAGCGGAAGGATCTCCAATCCGTGCCGGGCGAGTTGGAGATCGCGGATGATCTCGGGCCGCAGCAGGCTCACGACGTAGGAGGCGACGGAATACTTGAAGCCGGGGAAGATCTCCTCCGTGACGGCGGCCCCGCCCACGAGATGCCGACGTTCGAGCACGACCACTCGGAGCCCGGCCCGGGCGAGGTAGGCTGCGTTGATGAGGCCGTTGTGGCCGCCCCCGACGATGATCGCGTCGTACGTATTGGCTGCCGTCACGGGGTCGCCCGCTTTCGTTCGGGATCGAAGAACGGGGTCTTCGCCACCGTGGCCCGCGCCCGGCGCCTCCGGTGCTCGACCGTGACTTCGATCTCGAGTTCGGTCCCGATCGCGGCGGACTCTGCCTCGAGGTGGGCCAGCCCCAGGTAGGTCTTGAGCGTCGGTGACCATCCGCGGCTCGTGGCGTACCCCACCTGTCGGCCGCCCGCGTAGAGGGGCACGCTGTCGCGCTGCGTCGTGCCCGGCAGTTGCGGGGGGAGGCCCGCCTTCGCGTACGCCGTCTCGAGCGACTCCCAGTCGAGGGTGATTCCGCAGAAACGCCACGCGGGGGGGCGGGCGTGTTCAGCGCGGAGCGCCGCCCGGCCCACGAAGTTCGATGCGTCCAGCGCCACGGTCCAGCCGAGGCCGAGTTCGTACGGAGACGACTTCTGGTCCTCGATGATCGCCCGGTGGGCCGGAATGAAGTCGACATCGACGAGGAGCAGGCCGGCCTCGAGGCGCGCCATGTCCAGGGCCAGCATGCCCGCCGGGGCGAGGCCGAACGGATCCCCGGCCGCCGCCAGAGCATCCCACAGCGCAATCGCCCCGTCGGCGCCGACCCAGATTTCGTAGCCCAGATCCCCCGTGTAACCCGTGCGCGAGATCTCCGCGGGGACCCCGGCGATCCGAGCCGACATCACGCGGAAATAGCGGAGTTCCGCCACGTCACCGTCGGTGATCCGCTGGAGGAGGTCGCGCGAGCGCGGCCCCTGGAGAGCCAGCGCGGCCACCTGTTCCGTCTCCTCCTCGATTCTCGCGTCGAGTCCCCGGGCGTTCTCGTACAGCCACTTCAGCGTCGGTTCGGCCGAGGTGAGGCGAAAATCGTTCTCGCCGAGCCGGTGCAGGGTGCCGTCGTCCCGCACCTTCCCGGCCGCGTCGCACCAGGGCGTGTAGTACACCTGGCCGATCTCCAGCCGGTCCACGTCCCGCGTGACGACGCGGTTCGCGAGCGCCGCCGCCCCCGGCCCCGAGAGCCGGTACTTGTAGAGCGGCGAAACATCGATGAGCGCACAGGCCGAGCGGATGGCCTGGTACTCGTGTTCGTGCGTGGGCTCGTATGAACCCGCCGACAGGTGCCCGGCCCAGCGCCGCCAGTTGCCGGCCTGGCACAGTGGACCCGTTCGTGCGTGAAAGGGCGTACTCCGGACGACAGAAGGCGCTGGCACGTAGTGTTCCGCGGGCTGCCGGTTGCCGGCTAGCCCGGGAGCCGCAGGGCCACGAGTTCCGCTGGTACGCCGCGCCCCGCGACGGCGGCGACGATGTACTGCCTGCCCTCGTGCATGTACGTCATCGGGACGCCGGTCTGATGGGACGGCAGTTCGATCTCGGCCAGGATCTCGCCCGTCTCCTTGTCGTGCGCCCGCAGGAGGCCGGTGAGGTCCGGAGACATCGTCCCTCCGCCCGTTCCCGCGAAGAGCAGCGTGCTCGTCGCGAGGAGTCCGGCCCGGCTGGGTCGCCCGGTGCGCGGGACGTCGACGCCCTCGAGCGCCGGATGCTCCTCGACGAACGACGGCGTGTGATCGTTCGCGACCTGCCACACCTTCTGCCCCGTCTTCATGTCGAGCGCCGTGATCCGTCCCCACGGCGGCTTCAGAATCGGGAGCCCCTGCGGGCCACCGACGCCACGGGGACGTCCGGCGATGTAACGCATGTTCGACGCCTCCGGATCGTTGACGAGCCCGATCACGGAACCGCGCGTCGCGGATCCCACGAACAGCCTCTGCGTCTCCGGGTCGTACGCCGCGCCCGGCCAGTTCGCGCCGCCCAGGCTCCCCGGCGTGATGAGCGTGCCCTGGTTGCCCCCCTCGACGAGCACCGTCGGCGGCGTGAACAGTTCGCCCAGGGTGAGGTTCTTGGCGATTTCCAGCGCCTCTGCCTTCAGTTCCGGCGTGAGGTCGATGAGGTCGTCCTCGGTCGCCCCCTGCATGTCGAACGGCACCGGAAGCGTCGGGAAGGGCTGAGTCGGCGCGTACCATTCGCCCGGCACATCGCCGGCGGGCACGGGCCGCTCCTCGATCGGCCACACGGGCTCGCCCGTCACGCGATCGAACACGTACGTAAAGGACTGCTTCGTCACCTGAGCCACGGCCCGGATCTCCCGCCCGTCCACCGTGATGTCCATCAGGACGGGCGCCGCCGGCGGGTCGAAATCCCATATCCCGTGGTGAACGGTCTGGAAGTACCACACCACTTCGCCGGTGCTCGCGTCCACGCACACGAGGCTCTGCGAGTAGAGATTGTCGCCGGGACGGTGGCCCCCGTAGTAGTCCCCGGTCCCCGCCTCCACCGGAAGGTAGACGTAGCCCAGTTCGAGGTCCGCCGTGAACGGCGTCCAGACCGCCGCGTTCCCCGTGTAGTCCCAGGATCCTTCCTCCCAGGTCTCGTGCCCCGGATCACCCGGCTGGGGGATGGTGTGGAAGGTCCAGAGTTGCTCGCCTGTCCGCGCGTCGAACCCGCGCACGTGGCCCGGAGGCATCTCCTTGGTGGGAGGACGGCCGCCCTGTGGGAGGGCGGCCCCGACGACGATGACGTCTCCGACGACGACCGGCGGCGAACTCGAGCCGATGCGGTCGTTAACAAGATCGAGCTCGCGCCCGAGTCCCAGCTTGAGGTCGACGATCCCGCCGTCGCCGAAGGCCGGGTCGGGGAGGCCGGTCTTCGCGTCCAGCGAGACCATGTGGTAGGCCGGGGTGATGAGGAGCACCCGCTCCTCGACGCCGTCCGTCCAGTAGCCGACGCCTCGACCGGAGTTGCCGCGCGGCGCGTTCCTGCCGCGCTCTCCCTCGTCGAGCCGATACAGCCAGAGCGTCTCCCCCGTCTCCGGATCGATCGCCACCGCCGCCCGCCGGAAGCCGGCGGTGGCGTAGAGCGTGCCGTTCGCGTACAGCGGGGTCACGCGGTAGTAGCCCTCGGGCGTGGGCCCGAAGTTGCGCGCCTGCCAGCGCCACGCGATCTCCAGCTCTCCGACATTCGAGGCGTCGATCTGGTCGAGTGCCGAGTAGCGCGTCGACCCGGCGTCGCCCGCCCAATAGTGCCATTCTCCGTCCGCGGCTCCGGCCTGGGCGGCCACGGGCGGCGATCCGACGGCCAGTCCGGCGCCCAGCACCGCCAGGCTCGCCCACCTGCTCGCTTTGCTGCGACTTCCCCTCATCGTGCACTCCACGGGACGAGTGTGAAGCTCCGGCCCAGCGCCGAGGTTCGGCCCGGCCACGCCCTACAGTCCGTTGCGGCGCCCCGGCGGGCAACCGTGCCCCGCCGTGCATATATTCATCGATTCCTCACGCCCGGAGACGCACGATGCTGCGAAGACTTGTGTCGCCGACAGTAGCCGCCGTGTTGTGCCTGTCGTGCAGCGGAGGTGCGGTCGGACCCTCGGGGAACCTGTGCGACTTGCGGCACGAGGTCGAAGTGTGCGTGGACCGACCCGAGTACCGGTCCAACGAGTCCATTGTCATCACCACTCGCAATCTGTCCGACCGTCCGATCTTCAGGGATGCGTGCGGGATGTCCACGTCTCGGGTGCCGGATCCCGAGGACGAGTTCACGCCGTTCTACAGTCCGCGGCGCAATTGCGGCGTATCGGTTACCCGGGAGATAATCGTCGAGCGCATGGAGAGGCTCGGGTCCGGAGAAGCGACCCGGGATACCCTGCAATTGGGTTACGCCCCGCAGGACTTCTTTCGCGTGCAGGTGTGGCTCCTGACTCCGAGCGGGGACCTGGCTTTCGACACGCCGGCCGTCAGCGGCGTGTTCGTCATCTTCCCCGGGGCCAACAACTGAACCGGTTGACGTAGTTGTCCCGACCCGCCCGCTTCCCCCGTAGATTCCGAGGGATCACGAATCCCCGACCCCCCGAACGGAGCCGAGACATGTCACGCGCGCTGCCGCTGCTGGCCGCCGTTCTCGTCCTCTCGTGCGGCGAGGATGCCACCGGACCCGTGGGTTCGCTCTGTGCTACCCAGCACGGTCTCGAGGTGTGCGTGGACCGGCCCGAATACGAGCCCCGGGAGTCGATCGCCGTCACCTCCCGGAACGTTTCCGGCGCTCCGATCTTCAAGGATTCCTGCGCGACCAAGGCCGTGGGCGTGACGAACCTCGAAGTGGAATTCGAGGAGTTCTACAACCCGACGTTGCACTGCGGTCGCGGGGCCACGCGCGCCGACATCGTCGAGCGCATGGTCGCACTCGAACCCGGAGACTCGACGCAGGACACCGTGACGGTTCCGTTCTTCGCCTTCCAGGGTTGGTATCGCGTCAACGTGTGGATCCTGGACGCGGAAGGGAACCTGGCGGAGGAGACGCCGGCGGCGAGCGGGGTTTTCCAGATCTTCCCCTCCGTCGGCGAATAGTCGCCATGCCTCGTGCCCCTCACCGCCGGGCCGACGCACGATCTGCCCTACAAGGCCGAGCGGTTCTGGTCGGGCTCGGCGCACTGGCCCTCTCCCAGACAACGGTAGTCGGAGTCCCGGCAGTCGCGGCCTCGGTCCGCCAGACGTCGGCGGGAGTGCGAGAATACCAGGCGCCGCCCGCGGTCTCTGCCCCTGTGATCGACGGATCGCTGGACGACGAAGCGTGGCGCGACACGCCGTGGACGGAGCCGTTCGTGGACATTCGCGGCGGGGACTGGCCCGACCCCCATTTCGCGACGCGTGCCAAACTGATGTGGGATGAACGGTTCCTGTATGTTGGCGCCGAACTGGAGGAACGACACCTTTGGGCCACGCTCGCCGACCGCGATGCGATCGTGTACCGGGAGCACGACTTCGAGGTGTTTCTGGATCCGGATGGCGACGGCCTCGCCTACTACGAACTCGAGATCAACGCGCTCGGGACCGAATTCGATCTCTTCCTCGACAGGCCGTATCGCCGGAAAGGAAGCGCGAATATCGCCTGGGACATGGAGGGACTCCGAACGGCAGTGCGCCTCGACGGCACATTGAACGATCCCTCCGATGAAGATAACGGCTGGTCCGTCGAGATCGCGATTCCGTGGGCGGCGCTCCGTCCCCCGGGAACACCCGCGGAGGAGGCGGCTGAGGCGCCACGTCCCGGAGACACCTGGCGCGTGAACTTCTCCCGGGTGCAGTGGCCCCTTGTGGTGACGGACGGGGCATACCAAAAGGAGCGGGAACCCGAGGACTGGAGCGACCATCCCGAGGACAACTGGGTGTGGTCGCCGCAGGGAGAGATCGACATGCACATACCGGAGCGGTGGGGTTTCCTGCGCTTTGTCGCAGACCGCGGAGGCTCACGATGAAGCGCCGCGACTTTGTCCGGGCCGCCGGCGGCGCGGCGGTGCTCGGGGCGGCGCTCCCCGCCTGCGCCCCTCCGCCCGAACCGGAGGCCCCCTTCACGCTGTGGACGTGGGTTCACGGCAACCGCGACCGGGACGCCACCGCGTGGCGCGAGCGGTTCGGCCGTCTGCGCGAGGCCGGCTTCCACGCGGTCCTCGTGGGCGGTGGCGACATCGACCTCGTCTCGGCGGCCGCCCGAGCGGAGGGACTCGAGTACCACCGCTGGTTCTGGACGATGAACCGCAACGGCGACGCCTGGGTGCGGGAGAATCACCCGGAGTGGTTCACGGTGAGTCGGAACCTGGAGAGTTCGCTCGAGCACCCGCCCTACGTCGGCTACTACAAGTGGGTCTGCCCGTCTCGCGGACCCGTGCGCGACTACCTGCGGGGCCGGATCGCGGAGCTCGCCGCCAACCCGGCGGTGGACGGGGTCCACCTCGACTACGTGCGACACTGCGACGTCATCCTCCCGCGCGCGCTGTGGGAGACCTACGATCTCGTGCAGGATGTCGAGCACCCGGAGTTCGATTTCTGCTACTGCGAGGTCTGCCGCGAGCAGTTCCGGGCTCTCGACGGAAGGGACCCGCTCGAGATTCCCGACCCGCCGGCGGACGAGGCCTGGCGCCGCTTCCGCTGGGACTCCGTGACGGGCGCCGTCCGCGCACTCGCCGAAGCCGCCCACGAGCAGGGGAAGCCCATCACCGCTGCGGTCTTCCCGACCCCATCCATCGCGCGCACACTGGTCCGGCAGGACTGGGACCGCTGGCCGCTCGACCGCTTCTTCCCGATGCTCTACCAGAGTTTCTACCTGGAGGACATCCCCTGGATCGGCGAGGGCGTGCGCGAGGGCATCGCGGCCCTCGAGGCCACGAACCGAGACGTGCGAGGGGGAGCCGCCACGCCGCTGAACGCCGGACTCTACCTGCCCGCGCTCGATCCCCCCGCGCTGGCGGAGGCCGTCGCGACGGCGCGGGACGCCGGAGCTGCCGGGGCGTCGCTGTTCGAGATGGATGGCCTCACCGACGAGCACCTCGCCGCCCTCCGCGACGTGACAGGCTAGCCGCAGGGCTCTTGTCCCCCGGGGACGGCGCCATCAACATCGATGTACCGCGACGGGCCACCGCCAACCGCAGGAGTCTGCCATGTCTCGCCGCACTCGCCCCATCCCCGGGCTTGGAGTTGTCGCCTTCTTCGCCGTGTTCGCTCTGGCGATCCCCCTGTCCGCCCAGCAACGCGCGATGACGATCGTGGACCTCATCGACATCCCGGGTCTGGCCGATCCCCGGATCTCGCCCGACGGATCGGAAGTGCTGTACGTGAGGACGGACACCGACTGGGAGGCCAACGGCACGGCTTCCCACATCTGGCGCGTCGCCATGGACGGGACCGGAACGGTACGCATGACGAACGGCGAGGGCGGAGAATCGAGCCCGCGCTGGTCTCCCGATGGCTCGCGGTTCGCCTTCATCGCGAACCGGCACGACACGGAGCACAACCAGGTGTTCGTGATGCCGACCCGGGGCGGCGAGGCCGGGGCCGTAAGCGAGCATCCGACGCCGGTGAGTTCGATCTCGTGGTCCGGCGACGGCGCCTGGATCTTCTTCATCGCGGTCGATGAGAAGTCGGAGGCCGAGAAGGCGCGCGAAGCCGTCAACGACAACGTATTCCGCTATGAGGAGGACAAGCTGCCGACCGGACTGTGGCGCGTTTCGATCGACGGCGGCCTCGCGGAGCGGGTGACGGAGCCCGGCCTGATGGTCCGCGGCTATTCGATCTCGCGCGACGGGACGCTGCTCCTCGTGCAGTTGGCGCCCACGGCCCTGTACGACGACCTGCTCAACTCCGAACTGTGGGTCATGAACCCCGACGGGTCGGGCGGTCGACAGATCACCGACAATCACGTGGGCGAGGTCGGCGCCTCTCTCTCGCCGGACAACCGCCACGCGCTCTTCGTCGCGAACACGAACGACGAACTCAGCGACTTCTACTTCAACCAGCGCCTGTTCGTCGTCCCGACCGACGGCGGAGATCCGGTCTCCGTGGTGCCGGGCGGGAGCTTCGACGTCAACGCCGCGATGTGGTCGCGGGACGGCCGCTCGATCTTCTTCCGCGCGAACACGGGCGTTCGCCAGCAGATCTATTCCGTGCCCGCCGATGCCTCGGACGCGGGGCGGGCCCAAGCGGTCACCGAGGGAGATCACTCGGTCGGCGCCTGGGACTACCATCCCGCATCGGGCACGCACCTCTATTCCGTCAGCAGCCCGACGAACGCCGGGGATCTGTGGGCGATGGCCGGATCCGGGCAGTCACGGCAGGTCACCCACCTGTTCGATTATCTGGCCGAAGAGTTCCGCCTGCCGCGCATGGAAGCCGTACAGTACGCCGGCGAGGATGGGGTCGAGGTGGAGGGTCTCATCTTCTATCCCATCGACTACCAGGAGGGCGTGCGCTACCCGCTCGTCGTGCAGACGCACGGAGGCCCCCCGTCCTCCGACAAGTTCCGTTTCGCGCGTTCGAGCAACTATGAGACCGTGCTCGCCGCGCGCGGATGGTTCGTCTTCAAGCCCAACTACCGCGGGTCCACCGGATACGGCGACGACTTCCTGCGCAACATGATCGGCAACTACTTCGACCAGGCGCACAAGGACGTGATGGCCGGCGTGGACCATCTCATCGAGCGCGGACTCGTGGATGGCGACCGCATGGCAAAGATGGGCTGGAGCGCCGGCGGCCACATGACGAACAAGATCATCACCTGGACCGACCGCTTCAAAGCGGCGTCCTCGGGCGCCGGGGCCGTGAACTGGATGTCGATGTACGCGCAGTCCGACGTCCGCATCTACCGCACGCCGTGGTTCGGGGGCACGCCCTGGTCGGAGGACGCCCCGATCGAGCAGTACATGGCCGACTCGCCGCTGTTCGAACTGCACAAGGTCGTGACGCCGACCCTCGTTCTCGTGGGCGAGAACGACGAGCGCGTGCCGATGCCGCAGTCCGTCGAACTGTACCAGGGCCTGAAGCACAACGGCGTCCCGACGCACCTCTATGTCGCACCGGAGCAGGGCCACGGCTGGGTCGAACTCCAGCAGCGGCTGTTCAAGGCCAACGTCGAACTGGACTGGTACTACCGCTGGGTTCTGGGCGAGGAGTACGAGTGGGAAACGTCCCCCGTCCACCCCGACAAGAAGGAGGCCGTCACCACCGCCGGCGGTTGAATGTGTACATGTAGTTGCATATGTTTCTGTACATGATCAAGGTCAACATTGCCGAGGCTCGAGCGGACCTGTCCCGGTACCTCGCCAGGGTCGAGCGGGGAGAGACGGTCACGCTCTGCCGCCGAAACGTGCCGATTGCCGAGATCCGGCCGATACGCGTCGCGCCCTCGCGCGACCGTCCGGTCGGGATCGACCGCGGCATGAAGGTGCCCGCGAGCTTCTTCGACCCTCTTCCCGATGACTTGCTCCAAGCCTTCGGAGGCACGAGCGGCGAGTCGTGAAGCTGCTCCTCGACACCTGCACGTTCCTTTGGCTGGCTGCGGACGACCCGCAGCTGACGGCGTCCGCGAGAGCGGAGTGCGGGAAACCGGAGAATACGGTCTACCTGAGCGCGCTTTCGGCCTGGGAGATCGCGATCAAGCATCGACTCGGCCGACTGCCTCTCCCTGAGTCGCCCGTGCGCTATGTGACGAGCCGACGCGAATGGCTGGGATTCGAGCCGCTGGCCTTCGACGAGGCGGCGGCGGCCCACGAAGTGCTGCTGCCTTCCCACCACACCGACCCGTTCGACCGTGGCCTGGTCTCTCAAGCCATTCTCAACGGCCTCACGATCGTCACACCGGACGAGGCGATCTCCGCGTACCCGGCGCCGGTTCTCTGGTGATCCCTCACCCTCGGCGAGGCCTCAGAAGGCGAGCATTCGGGTCATCTTGAGGGTGAGGCTGCGGCCCGGGGGGGTGCCGTCGCCGGTCGTGATCCGCTGTTCGTTCCACACCAGGTAGAGGTCGCTCAGCGGCGCGTGAATGAGGTTGAAGCGCACGTTCGAGTTGAAGACGTCGTACGCCGGGTCGTACTGGATCAGCGCGTCGACGAACATGTCCGGGTTGAACGAATAGTTGGTGCGCACCGTCCACAGCGTCCGCACGAAGCTCGCGTCCGGGAGGTCCAGCGTCGCGTCCGTCCGCGTCATCCCCACCGAGGCCCGGAAGGCATGGGACGGCTTGAAGTTCATCGTCAGCGACACCGACTTCTGCGTCCCGCTCCACAGTTCGCCCAGCGTGCCCCGCCAGCGGAAGGAGAACATGCGGCTCGCGTCCGTCCCCCCCGTCAGCGACCACGGGGCCCAGCTGTAGGAGCCCGCGGGGATGGGGTCGATGCGGCGGTCGAGCGTGAACGGCCGGTCGATGCGCTCGAAGCGCGGGTCCACCTGGATCTGAACGTTGCCTCCGTTGTTCATGAAGAAGGTGACGCCCGTGTGCAGCCACTTGGCGAGCATCCGGTTGTCGAGATCGTCGTAGTAGTGCCACTCGAGGTGAGGGTGGATCTCACGTACCCCGAGCCGGCGCGCGAACTCGTAGCGGGGCCGGATCCCCCAGTCGACGAAGTACTTCCGGAACCCGGTGCGCCGGAGGAAGCCGAGGTCGTTCTGGAAGTCCGGCGACATCTCCATGTAGGCGAGCTTGAAGTGCAGGAAGTTGCCGTCGTGGCCGATCGACGCGCGTACCGTGTGGCCGCCCCGCTCACCGGCGGGTGACGGCGCGACTCCCGCTTCGCCCCGGGCCGTGCCCCCCGGCCCCTTCGCGTCCGACGTCAGGTAGTACACGCTGAGATCGACCTCGCGCGGGAAGCGGATGTTGGTGTCGGCCCCGTAGATCCGGTTGAAGTCTTCCGCGCCTCCGTCCGCCGCGCGCCGGAACATGAAGATTCCGCCGATTTCAGAGGACTGGAACACGTTCCTCCGCGCCCGAAAGAGACCGAAATCGCTGCCCGGCACCCCCTCCACATCGCCCGTCCGCATCGCCATCGCGCCGAGTTGGAGCCCGGCCGTGTTGCCCGTGAGACGCACGCCGCCGCGGATCGGCTGGGTCCTGCCATCCTCCGTGAGCCCGATGCGCCGGCTGAAGAAGGGGAGGAGGTCCTCGTCCACGCGGGGCAGGAGGTTGCCGCGGGTGTTCCGCGCCTGGTCGCCCATGAAGAAGAGCCCGGAGTTCTCGAGGAAGAAGCGGCGTTTCTCCGGGAAGAAGAGGCTGAACTGGGTGAGGTTCACGCGCTGCTCGTCCGCTTCGACCTGGGCGAAGTCCGGGTTCACGGTGACGTCCAGCGCGAGGCCGCGCGTGAGGCCCCACTTCACGTCGACGCCTCCCTGGAGTTCCTGGTCGAACGAGGGGCCGCCCGTTCCGCGGACGGTGTTGGCGAGCCCGTACGGGGTGAGGCGGAGGTCGCGCCCGGCGCTCCGCGTCGCGGGCAGTCCGGTGAGCGTGCCGGCGAGCGACAGCCGCGTGAGGCCGTACGCGCGGGGCACCGGGGACCAGAAGGCGATCTGGTTGTTGCGCCGGATGCGGCGGCTGAAGTTGATCCCCCACACGTCCCTCGCGGAGGCGGAGCGGATCGACCGGAAGGGGATCTCCATCTCCACGGTCCAGCCTTCGTCGTCCCGGCGGGTCTCCACCCGCCAGATGGCGTCCCAGCTCGCGTTGATCTCGCGGCCCTCGTTGGCGATCTGGCGGTCGGCCCGGGCACCGGCCGGGTTCGTCACGAAGACGTAGCCGTTCCGGCGATCGTGAAACGTGTCGAGGATGACGGCGAACGCATCCTGCGCGCGGTCGTCGAAGTCCTTGCGGATATCGTTCACCACGAGCCGGTCGGGCTGTGCGTCGTGCAGGCGGGCGGCCACGTACAGGTTGCCGTCGCCGTGCGCCACCCAGACGTGCGTGTGCTCGGTGGCGGGCAGCCCTTCGTCCGGCTCCGCCTGGATGAAGCCGGTGGCCGGCTCGGCCTGCCAGGCGGGCTCGTCCAGGATCCCGTCCACGCGGATCGGGGCCGTCAGCGCCCGCGCGACGAGCGTGGGGCGGGGCAGCGATGCCACGCCGGTCTCCGCCTCCCCCGGGGCCGGCGGCTCCTGCGCAACGACGGGGAGAGCCACGAGCAGCGCGGCGAGCACGACTGGAACGAGGTCGCTTCGTGGCCAGGTCATCGGATCTCCGGCGAACCGCCCGGCCCGGCGCCGGGACCGCACCATCCTACGTTGCTGGACGAGTTCCGGGGAGGTCCGTACCCTCCCTGCCGGTAGCGGGGCAACGCTCACGATGGCGGGACGACCCCATCCGCTGGCGGGACACACCCTTGGCGACGGGGAGATGAGATGAAGAGCGCGTGGAACGATCAGGAGGCCGCCGAGCTCGTCGAGCGCTATGCGGTCGACGGAGTCGGGGAGGACCTCGCGCTCCGGGTCTACACGACGCGGCTGCTGGGGGCCGAGCCGCGGCTCGTGCTGCACGGGGGCGGGAACACGTCGGTCAAGTCGAGGGCGCGGGATGTGACGGGCGCCGAACTGGACGTGCTGTACGTGAAGGGCAGCGGGTGGGACATGGGGACGATCGAGCCCCCCGGACTTCCCGCGGTGCAACTCGACCCACTCCTCGGGCTGGCGGAGATCGACACCCTGTCCGACGAGGACATGGTCAACCTGCAACGCCGCAACCTGCTCGATTCGAAGGCGCCGAACCCTTCGGTGGAGACGCTCCTGCACGCGTGGGTGCCGCGCACGTTCATCGACCACACGCACGCCAATGCGGCCCTCGTTCTCACGGACCAGCCCGAGGGGGAGGAGATTTGCCGCGAGGTCTATGGCGACCGCGCCGCGATCGTCCCCTACATCATGCCCGGCTTCGATCTCGCAAAGGCCGCGAAGGCGGCGGCGGACGCCCATCCGGAGGCGGAGGGGCTCGTCCTCATCAAGCACGGCCTGTTCACCTTCGGAGACACGGCGCGGGAGGCGTATGAACTCATGATCGAGTTCGTCAGCCTCGCCGAAGCGCGCATCGAGGGTGGGCGCAGGACCGTGTTCGCCAGCGCCGCAACTTCTGGCGCGGTTGCTTCCGCGAGCGAGATCGCGCCCGCCATCCGTGGCATGCTGGCGAACCGGCGGGAGAGCAATGGGGCGGAGTGCGAGCGCTTCATCCTCGAGCACCGGGCCAGCCCGGCCATCCTCGCCTACGTCGTCGGCGAAGAACTGTCGCGCTACAGCCAGATCGGCACGGTCACGCCCGACCACGCGATCCGCACCAAGCCGCTCCCCGTCGTGCTCCCCGCGCCACCCGCTGGCGACCTCACCGCCTGGACCGGAGAGGCGCGGGCCGCGGTCGACGCCTACCGGGCGGCCTACACGGCCTACTTCGAGCGCCACAACCCGCGCTACGGCGGGACGAAACGCATGCTCGACCCAAGTCCGCGCGTGGTCCTGGTGCCGGGTGTGGGTCTGTTCGCGAGCGGCCGCGACGCGCGGGCCGCGGCCGCCGCGGCGGACCTCGCCGAGACCACTGTCGATGTCATCGCGGACGCGGAGAGCATGGACCGCTTCGAGAGCATCACCGAGGCCGAGCTGTTCGACATCGAGTACTGGTCGCTCGAACAGGCGAAACTGGCCGGCGCGAAGGAGAAGACGCTGGCCCGTCACGTCGTGGTGGTCACGGGCGGCGCGGGCGCGATCGGGCGGGCCACGGCCACCGCGTTCCGGGCCGCCGGCGCCGAGGTCGCCCTCTTCGACCTCCCCGGCCCCTCGCTCGACACCGCCGCCGGGGCCGGTGCGGGGCTCGCGGTCCCATGCGACGTGACAGACGATGCGTCCGTCGACCGCGCGTTCGATATCGTCGCCGCCCGCTTTGGAGGCGTCGACATTCTCGTCTCGAACGCCGGGGCGGCCTGGCGCGGTCCCATGGCGGACGTGTCGGACGACGTGCTGCGAGAGAGCTTCGAGTTGAACTTCTTTGCCCACCAGCGCGTCACGCGGGCGGCGGTGCGCATGATGCGCGCCCAGGGGACGGGCGGCTGCCTCCTCTTCAACGTTTCGAAGCAGGCCGTCAACCCGGGCCCGGACTTCGGCCCGTACGGTTTACCGAAGGCGGCGACCCTTGGACTCGTGCGTCAGTACGCCATCGAACACGGCTGGGAGGGAATCCGATCGAACGGCGTCAACGCCGACCGCATCCGGAGCGGCGTCCTCACCGACGAGATGATCGCGGCCCGCTCCGAAGCGCGCGGCGTGACCGAAGATACCTACCTGCGGGGCAACCTCCTCGGCCGCGAGGTCAGGGCCGAGGATGTCGCCCGGGCGTTCGTCTCGCTGGCCCTCGCCCGCGCGACGACCGGCGCGATCCTCACCGTGGACGGCGGCAACGTCGCCGCTGCCCTCCGATGACCCGAAGCGGTCGCGTGACCCTTCGTGTGCAGGTGAACCTCCTCGGCCAAGTGGTCTCGCTCGCGGCGTACTTCGTCCTGGCCGCCTGCGCGCCGCAGTCGGAGGGGCCCGGATGGCCGGGCGATACTTGGCCCGTCTCCACGGCGGAAGCCGAGGGGTCGACCCTGCCGCGATCGACTCGCTCATCGCCGATATCGACGCGGGTCGATACGGCCTCATCGACCAATTCCTCCTCATCCGCAACGGCCGCGTGATCGCGGACCGGCACTGGGACCACGCCGAGACGTACGCCGAACTCCTGTCCGCGCAGGAGGACACCGTCGACCATCAGTACAACTACGATCATCCGTCGTGGCACCCGTATTACCGGAACACCGACCTGCACTCGCTCCAGTCCGTCACCAAGAGCGTGACCTCGGTCGCGTTGGGGATCGCGGTGGACGAGGGCCACATTCCGGATGTCGAGGCGCCGGTCTGGCCGTACTTCGAGACGTATGGCGTCGATCTCGCGGATCCGCGCCGCGCCGCCGCCTCGCTGGAGGACTTCCTCACCATGCGGAGCGGGATCGACTGGGCGATCCCGGGCCAGACGTACGACGACGACACGCACCCCACGACGATCCTCGAGGCGAGCGACCGGTGGATCGACTACGTCGTCGCGCAGCCGGTGGGTACCGAGCCAGGGACGCGCTTCGACTACAACGACGGAGTGAGCGTGCTGCTCGGAAAGATCGTGCGCCAAGCCGCGGGACAGCGCTTGGACGCTTGGGCGGAGGAACGCCTCTTCAGTCCCATCGGGATCGAAGAATACTACTGGAAGATCACCCCCGACGGCGAGGTGGACAGCGAGGGCGGCCTCTACCTTTCCACGCACGACGTGGCCCGGATCGCATACCTCATGCTGCGGGGCGGGGAATGGGACGGCCGTCAGATCGTTTCCCGGCAATGGGTCGAAGCGTCGACCTCACCCGTCGTCCCCGCCGTGGCGCCCGATAACGACCGGCTCGACACGGGCTACGGATACCAGTGGTGGGTGCCTGTGCACGAGAATGGTGAAACGCGGGTATTCGCGGGGAACGGATACGGAGGGCAGTTCGTCCACGTCGTCCCCGAATACGAACTGATTTCCGTCTTCAACGGCTGGACGCTTCACGATCAGCCCGAACTCTTCAGCTGGACGGCGCTTCAGGACCGCATCCTCCCCGCGATCGTCCCCGCGAACGACGCCTCCCCTTGAACGGCGGGCTTCGGCGCATGGGGCCTTCGCCGGAGCATTTGGCGGGCCGAATCTACTTTGCTGCGGACACGAGGCACGGGTAGCTTCGAGAGCAGACGTCAGTGCTCCCGCCCGCCTGCTCCCGCCTGGAGACAGATCATGAAATCATCGCGCCGGCTCCTGGTCGCGCTCTTCTCGATCAGCTGCGTGACACCCGTCCCCGTTCTGGCTGGACAGACCGTGGTGGGTTTCCGCGCCGGCCTCACCCGCAGCACGCTCTCGTTCGGAGACACGCCAATACCGGTACTTCAGGAATCGCGATCGCGGGCCCGTTTCGGAGTGTCCGCGACCGCCCCGGTCACAGGCGGCCTCGGGATCCGGTTCAGCGGGGGCTACGTTCAGGCGGGGGGTGGCTTTGCACTCGACCTGTCCGGGTTCGTCCCCGGTCTGGATCAGGACGACGTGCCGCCAGACGCGAGGATCAAGGCCGGGCTTGATCTCGACTACCTCCGTTTCTCGGCTCTTGCCAGGGCCGCGTTGCCCATGGAAGGCCGTCGGGTGGCGGTCTATTTCCTCGCTGGACCGTTCGTCGGATTCAGTTCCGGCTGCAGCATGTCCGTCGAGGCACAAGACGTGAGCATAGGCGTCGACTGCGACGAAGCCGATCTCGACTGGCCGGGTACAGATTTCGGAATGTCCGGTGGCGCCGGCCTGGAAGTCGGTGTTTCGGACGGCATGGGAGTGTCGATCGAGGCCCTGTACGACCTGGGTCTGAAGGACCTGGAGGACGCGAAGACCCGTGTCCTTTCCGTTATGGCGGGACTCGTCTTTTCTCTGTGAGGCTCTTCCCGCATCGAGTCGGTCATCGACCGGAGGTGCACGCCTGAAGATCTCTCCGCTTCCGATGGCTGCTCTCCTTTTCCTCGGAGGTCTGGCACCCGCATCCCCCCTTGGCGGGCAGACCACTGTTGGCATTCACGCCGGACTGACCCGAGCGAGACTGGCCGACCTGGAAGCTCTGACGGAACAGGAATCGAGGTCCGGCATCCGCCTGGGAGTGTCCACGACGGTGCCGGTTTCGGGCAGCATGGGTCTTCGATTCGCGGGGAGCTACGTCCAGGCCGGCGGAGGACCGCGGGTCCCGCAGCTCGAGGTCGACTACTTCCGTATCTCGGCTCTGGCGAGAATCGGGCTTACGCAAGCGAGCCGCAGGGGGGGCGCGTACTTCCTGCTCGGACCGTACTGGGGATTGCGGACGGCCTGTTCCGCTTCGGTCTCCGGGGGCGGAGCGAGCTTCAACGCCGACTGCGACGCTACCGATATCCGGCTCTCAAACACGGACTTCGGTGTCTCGGGCGGGGCGGGCCTGGAAGTGCCCGTTGCGAGCCACATGGGAGTGGCGCTCGAATTCCTCTACGATCTCGGGATACAGGGCCTGGGTGGCTCCGCTCCGGGTCTGGGTGGCTCGAAGACGACCCGTGTCTTCTCGATTCTCGCGGGACTCGTCTTTTCTCCCTGACTCAGGCGGGTTCGAGGCGAGCGGCGTGATGCTCGATTTCGGCGGCCAGCTGCTCCATCTCGGCGAGGACGGTGGCCTCGTCGATCGTCTCGAGGGTCCGGTCGCGCATGACCCAGCGGCCGTCGACCATCACCGAGCGCACATCGTCGCGGCCCACCGTGTAGACGAGGTGGCCGTACACGTCGTACATCGGCATCAGGTGGGGTCGTGCCAGATCGATGAGGATGAGGTCCGCGCGGTAGCCCTCCGCCAGCCGTCCCACTTGCTCGCCCAGTCCCAGCGCCTCCGCCCCGACCGTCGTCGCCATGCGGACGACTTCGCGGGCGGGCGTGAGCATCGGATCCATGTGAACGCCACGCTGCAGTAGCCCTGCGAAACGCATCGCGGTCCACATGTCGAGGTCGTTCGAACTCACCGGGCCATCCGTGCCGATGGCGACGGGAATCCCTTCCTCCAGCAGGCGGGCGACCGGCGCGATCCCCGACCCGAGCTTGAGGTTCGAGAGCGGGTTGTGGAGAACCGCCGCCCCGGAGCGCCGGAGACGCGCGAAATCGTCGTCGACCAGGTGGACGCAGTGCGCGAGTACGGTGTGGTCGTCCAGAGTGCCGAGTTCATCGAGATGGGCGACGGGTGTGTGCCCGAAGCGTTCGGTCGTCTGCCGCACCTCGGTCGCCGTCTCGGAGCAGTGCGTGTGGAAGAGGGCTCCCGCCCGGTCCGCCAGATCGCGGGCCGCCCGTAGACCCTCCGGCGAGACCGTGAGCGCATTGTGCGGCTGCACACACGGGGTGATCAGCGGCTCGGCCGCGTAGCGCTCCAGCCAGCGCTCGCCCGCGGCGATCCGGCGCTCGACCGCCAACCCATCGGGTCCGTCGAAGTCGAAGAAGATGGGTCCGGTCACGAGCCGGAAGCCGGCCCCGAGCGCCGCGTCGGCGGCCGCCTCCGGGAACCAGAACATGTCGAGCGCACATGTCGTCCCGCCGCGGATCATCTCCGCCATCGAGAGCCGCGCCCCCAGTTCGACGCTCTCCCGGCTGACGAACTCGCGCTCGGAGATCCACAGCCGCTCCAGCCACGCCTCGAGCGGCAGCTCCTCCACGAGACTCCGGAAGAGGGAGTCCCCCAGATGCGTGTGCACGTTCACCAGTCCCGGCATGAGCAGCTTCCCGGCGGCGTCGATCGTCTCGGCGGCGGTCACGCCTTCGAGGTCCGCGCGCGTTCCCACCGCGACAATCACGCCGTCCCGCACCGCGACGGCGCCCGTCTCGAGGATCCGTTCTTCGGCGTCCATCGTCAGGACAAGAGGCCCAAGGAGGAGAGTGTCTACAGGTTGCATGGATGGTTCCGGGGAGGCTGATCGTTTGGCGCGGCCGGGTGGGCGCAATCTCTATCCCCGTAGAGGGGATTTCAAACGGTCCGCCCTATCCTGGCGGCTGGATCGCTTGGCCGTCCTCAGGCTCGGTCGCTAGATTCGCGGCGCGGTTCCCGGCGAGCAGGCGGGTGCCGCTCCGGCCCCGTAGCTCAGGCGGATAGAGCGCGGGATTCCTAATCCCGAGGCCGCTGGTTCGAGTCCAGCCGGGGTCATTCTCGCTCAGTTCCCGACCACGTTGACCCGCATGTACCAGATGCGTCCCGCGACACCGTAGGGCGACTCCGATGGGTACTCCATCGTCCAGAGTTGAGCCACGGCGTCGTCCGGGAGCCGGTTCGGCAGCCGGTCGAACAGGTTGTTGGCCCCGACGCCCAGCTGGATGCGGTCGCCCACGCGGAAGCTGAACTCCAGGTCGGCGATGGCCGCCGCGTCGATCGTGACGTTCTCCTCGAAGATGAACGGCGTTGTGACGGAACCGATGTGGTTCACGCCGAACCTCGCACCGAACCCCTTTGCGAAGCGCAGGTCGGCGCTGACGCCGATCCGCTGTCCGGGTTGCGAGTCCTCGATCAGCGTCTGCTGGGTGTCTCCGATGAAGTTCTCGTTGCGGTTGGCGGTGATTTTCGTGTTGTTCCGGTGCAAGCTGGCCGACAGGTCCGCAGCCCCCCAGTCCATGCCGCGGAAGCGCCAGCTCGCCGCCAGGTCGAACCCCTGCGTGCGCGTGTCGATCGCGTTGGTCCAGAACGCCACGGCGTCCACCGGCCGACCCTGAAACTGCGCGCCGGGCCGCAGCCCGTGGCTCGGATCGAGGCTCCGGGTCAGGGCAATCGCGTCCTTGACGGCGACGCGGTAGTAGTCCGCCGTCACCAACAGGCCGGCGTCGTTGGAATAGACGAGTCCGCCCGTGAGGCTGAGCGACGTTTCGTGGTTCAGCGAGCAGGCTCCGAAGTCCGAGCACGCGATCGGATCGCCCTCCGGCAGGAATCCGGCGCTTACCAGACCCTCGCTGCCGCCCACGAAACCGATCGTGTTGAATCCCCGCTGCGGCAGCCGTGGCGCCCGGAAGCCGGTGGAGACCGCGCCGCGGAGCGCGGCGCCCGATTCGCCCAACTCCAGGCGGCCGGCCAGCTTGCCGGTCAGCGAACTTCCAGCGTCGGTATAGTGCTCATAGCGAAGAGCGCCGCCCAAAGTACGCCCGCTCGGCGAGCGCAACTCCATATCCGCATACGCTCCGACGCTGTTGCGGTCCTGTTCACTCAGCCGGGCCGAGGTCGGGCTGTAGCCCGGGTAGCCCTGTATCCCGCAGCTCGCGTAAACGGTCCCGTCGTTCTGGTGATGGGCCGCCGGAAAGCTGCCGGGCGTATCGCTCGGTCCGCACGCCCACGAAGCCCGGTCGCCGGCTTCCATCCAGTACGAGTCCCTCCGAAACGCTCCGCCAACAGCCAGAAACGCCGGGGTCGAACCCACCTCGAGTTCCCGCGTCGCGTCGGCGTTCAGCGTCCACTGGCGCACGTTGAGCCCGCCGCTGAACGTGTTCCTGGGTCCGGCGTTGGCCGCGATCGAGGCTCCGTCGGCCCCGGGGTTCCCCGCCAGGTACTCGGCCGCGTAGGACGGGTTGATCGAATTCGCGGCGTTGAAGGCGAACCGGCCGTGCCCGAACCCGAGGCTGAGATCTCCCGACCACTCGCCCATGTCGCCGCGCAGCCCCGCCACGGCGGACTTGTCCATGAGGTCCGACTCCTCGATGGGGAAGAAGCCATCCGGATAGACGTAGCTGACCGAGCGAGGCACCCAGTCCGCCTTGCGGTACAGGCCGTCCGAGACCGCTTCGCGCCCGGAGTATCCCCCGAAGGCATAGAACTCGGCCGATTCGCCGAGAGGGATCGCGGCATTGGCCATGAAACCCGCGCCCTTGTAGTCGGGCTCGCCGTTTCGCTGCAGCTGGATGAGCTTTCCACCATCCGCACAGGGGCCGTAGGACGGGTCGGGACCGAAGCAGGTGGGTGCGGCGCCCGCCCGGTTCGTGACCTCCTGGCGCGCGATCTCCATCGTGATGTTGAAGAAGCCGTCTCCGAGCGGAACCCCGGCGTTGGCCGAAGTGAACAGCCTCATGCCGTCCCCACGCGAGGTTCGGCCGAGGTAGGTGGCCGCGCTCACACCGCTGGCGTCGTCCTTGAGCACGATGTTGATCACGCCCGCGATGGCATCCGAGCCGTACTGCGAAGCCGCGCCCTCGCGCAGCACTTCGATCCGCTTGATGGCGTGGACCGGAATGGCCCGCAGATCGGTCCCGGTCGTCCCCTGTCCGGCCGCCGCGAGCAACTTCGCGAATGCGACTCCGTGCCGTCGCTTGCCATTGACGAGAACGAGCACCTGGTCGCCGTTCATGCCGCGCAACGTGGCTACGTGGAGGGCCGCGCCATCGCCGGCGGACAACCGCGTGGAATTGAAGGACGGCGCGATCTTGCCCAGCACCTCGCCAAGGTCGACCTCCCCCATGCGCGCGATCTCCTCGGCGCTGTAGATGTCCACGGGGACGGAGAGCGTGGCGGGATCCTCGACCCCCGCCCGTGAGCCCACCACGACCTCGAGCTGCTGCACCACGACGACCGTGTCCGGCGGTTCCTGGGCCGCTGCCGAGCCGGTCGAAGCAAGGGTGACAAGGACCGCCGGGGCGAGGAATGAAGTCGGGCGGAAGAAGGACCGGAGGAATGACGAAGCGTTCATGATCATTATTCTCCGTCGGAGTGCCCTGCAGGACCCGGCGCCTCGGCACTCACGTCAGCTCGCGGATTTCCGGGACGCGACACCGGCACCATTATGCAGGAAACGATCCGCGGATTACACCCCTCCGGGAGGCACCATGGCTCGCAGCCGACTCCGTCCGTCGTTCATCCTTACGGGAATCGCGGTCCTCGTTCTCGGCTACCTCCTGGTGCAAGTGTCCAGCGGGCCCGGAGATGCCGTCGTCGCCCCAGGTCCCGGTTCACACGACGACCTGCTGCAGCTGTTCGACGAGTGGCGGGAGTTCGAGCGCCCCGATTTCCTCGACGGAGTGCCGGACTACTCGGGAGAGGCAATGGCGCGCCAGCAGCAGGAACTCCCGCAGTGGCGGGTGCGGCTGGGCGGCGGGGCCCCGGCGGACTGGTCCATGGCGGAGCAGATCGACTGGCACCTGGTTCGCGCCGAGATGAACGGCCTCGACTTCGATCACCGCGTGCGGCGCCCGTGGGCGCGGGACCCCGCCTTCTATGTCACCATCTTCGCGGCGGAGAGCGACGTGCCGGCCCACGAGGGCCCGGTCATCCACGGCTGGATCGACCTCTGGACTTACGACTATCCGCTCTCGGAAGCGGACGCGGCCGAAATCGCCGCAGGCATCGGCGCGATCCCGGCGCTGCTGGACCAGGCGCGGGGGAACCTCGCGGACTCGAACGCCCGTGATCTGTGGCTGGGCGGCCTCCGGGCCCTTCGGGGTCAGGTGCGGGACCTCGACAACCTCGCGGCGCAGGTGGCCGGGACCAGCGCCGCGCTCGACCAGGCCATCGCCAACGCGCGCACCGCTTCGGAGGCGTTCATCGCCTGGCTCGAGGAGGAGGCGCCCTCCCGCACCGGTCCGTCGGGGGTCGGACGGGAGAACTACACCTGGTACATGCAGAACGTGCGCCTCGTCCCGTATTCGTGGGAGGAACAGGTCACGATCATGCGGCGCGAACTCGCCCGCGCCCACGCCTCGATGCGGCTGGAGGAGAACCGCAACCGGGACCTGCCGGAACTCGAACGCATCGCCTCGGCGGAGGAATACGACCGACGGCTGAACGAGTCCGTCGACCGCTACATGTGCTTCCTCGACGAGGAGGAGGTACAGACGACGGCGGAGTGGATGGACCCCGCCCTCCGCGCCGTCAACGGGAGCTTCACCCCCGCCGAACCCGGCCAGATCCGGAACTTCTTCTCCGAGGTGAACTACCGCGACCCGGACTCCTTCCGGCCGCACATGCATCACTGGATCGAACTCGCGCGTATGCGTGTGGACCCCCACGCGAGCCCGATCCGGGCCACGCCGTCCCTCTACAACATCTTCGACTCCCGGTCGGAGGGACTCGCCACGGGCGTGGAGGAGATGTTCATGCATCTGGGGCTGCTCGAGGGATCCCCGCGGTCGCGCGAACTCACCTGGGTCATGCTGGCGCAAAGGGCCGCGCGGGCGCTCAGCGGCCTCTACCTGCACGGCGGCGTGTTCGACATGGAGGAGGCCGTGGCCCACGCCATGAAATGGACGCCGCGAGGGTGGCTGCCGGACGGCGACCTCGTGCGAGGCGAGCAGAGCCTCTACCTGCGGCAACCGGGGTACGGGACGAGCTATGTGACAGGGAAGATCCAGATCGAGGAACTGCTCGCGGAGTACGCCATCCAAGAGGGCGAGGATTTCAGCGTGAAGCGATTCTTCGATGCCTTCTACGATGTCGGGGTCATCCCCATCGTCCTCACCCGCTGGGAGATGACGGGGGAGAAGGATCCCATCCTGGGCGCGAACTGACGCGGCCGATGGCATGCGACGCCGCCTGAGGGCGACCTGATGAGCGCGACCTGGATGCAGACGGCGCGGCGACTCCTACCGCGGCTCGCAAGACTCTCGCGAGAAATCCGGCCGACGTTCCATCTCGGCTCGGTGAACGAGCTGAGCGTCGGGCGTCTGCGCGATTTGGACGTCGAAGCCGTCCTGTGGGACGTGGATGGGACGCTCATGGCGCACCACGCGGGACGGGTGGATCCGGCGCTCGCGGCCGGGTTCGAGGACCTGCTCGGCGCGCCGGGGCTGCGGCACGCCATCGTCTCCAACTGCCAGGAGGCGCGCTTCGCCGAGTTGGGGGAGATCTTCCCCGCGATTCCGGTCATGCTCGGATATGAGACCGGGGCCGGGGCGGCGTTTCGAGTGCGGCGCGGGCCCGCGGAGTCGTGGCGCGGCCCGGGCGCGGCGGCGGCTTCGTCCGCCGGCGGGCGGGCTCCCGGCGACCTGCGGCCGATCCGCAAGCCGAGCGGCCGGCTGGTACGAGCCGCGCTCGAGGAACTGGACTTCGCGGATCGTCCCCAGGCGGCGCTGATGGTGGGGGATCAATACTTCACGGACATCGCGTCGGCGAACCTGGCCGGGGTCCGCTCGGTGAAGGTGCCGACGCTGCACCGGGCCAGCTTCCCGGCCCCCGTCCGCTCATCACAGCGGCTCGAGGCCGTGCTCTACCGGCTGAAGTACGGCCTTCCGCGGCCAGGCGGCGCTTGAACGATCCGACCCTCGCCGCGCTCGAGCGGGAGGTCACGGCCTGCCGGAAGTGTCCGCGGCTCGTCGAATGGCGCGAGCGGGTGGCGCGGGAACGCCGGGCTGCCTTTCGCGACGAGACCTACTGGGGGCGTCCCGTGCCGGGGTTCGGCGATCCGGCCGCGCGGCTCCTCATCGTCGGGCTCGCACCGGCCGCGCACGGCGCCAACCGGACCGGGCGCATGTTCACCGGCGACCGGTCGGGCGACTGGCTCTACCGTGCCCTTCACCGCGCCGGGTTCGCCTCGCAGCCCGACTCGACCGCCCGCGACGACGGGCTGGTGCTCCGGGGCGCCTGGGTGACCGCCGCCGTGCGCTGCGCCCCGCCCGCCAACAAACCGACCGCCGGGGAGCGCGAACAGTGCCGGGGCTACCTCGAGCGAGAACTGGACTACTTCGCCGCCGCCCCCGTTATCGTCGCGCTGGGCGGGTTCTCGTTCTCGGCGCTACTGAGGATCTTCCGCCAACGCGGGGAAGCCGTCCCGCGGCCGGCGCCCCGATTCGGACACGGCGTTGAGGTCGAGATCGGGCGCCGTCTGCTGATCGGCTCCTATCACCCGAGTCAGCAGAACACCTTCACGGGCACGCTCACCGAGCCCATGTTCGACGCCGTATGGACCCGCGCGGCCGAACTGGCCGCCGTCCCGCGCTGAGCCAACGCCGGATCAATGGCATCGGGTGGATCTTCAGGCGACCTCGATATCGGTGAGTCCGAAGTCGTTTCCCTTGAACAGCAACGGCTCGCGTGTGGTCCTCGCGAGCGCGTACGCGAAGCAGTCCCCCAGGTTCAGCGCGGCCGGATGGTTCCCCTTACCGAAGCACCGCCACGCATCCCGGGCAACGGCAGCCTGCTCCGCCGTGACCGGAACGACCTCCACCTGCGCCAGCTCAAGGAACCGGTCGAGTTCATGGCCGGCCCGGATCCCGCCCTTGCCCTCGGCCACGATTGCGGTCTCGAGCAGCGTCGCAGCGGAGATGCGACGCGACGCAGCTTCGACGATGGTTCGCCGATAGCGAACTCCATCGGGTTCATTCAGCAGGATCGCGAGAATAGCGGATGTGTCGATGATCACTTGGGCGCGCCGTGCTCGTCATACAGTAGATCTCCGTGGTCGGTGGAAGAGATCCCCGGACCGATCAACTTCGAGCACCGCTCGCCGATGGTGCGCAGGTCCCGCATGAGCACATCCGCGTCGCGCAGTCGCTTCTCGCGTTCCAGGCGTTCCTTCAGGGCGATAGTGATGGCTCCCGTCTTCGTATCTCCGGTCAGCCGTGCCAGTTCGTCGGCCAGCCGGCACGTCTCCTCGTTCTTGATGTTGAGGCTCATCATCCACCTCTCAACACTAGATGGTAGAAACTGTCCCCGCGATTCTACCCTACCTCGTGCCAAGACCCGCGGCAAACCGGCCCTCACGCCGCGCCTCGGGCTCCGGCTGACTGCCTACTCTTGCCCGGAACAGCCGTTTCCGGTGCATGTTGCGGGGTCGCGGACGCTGGCCGCCCGCCGGACGCTCCGTGGGGGGCGGCGCCCGCAAGTTCAGGAGACAGAGAGATGAGGAACATCCTCCCGCGAATCACGGCCATCCTCGCCGTCGTGCTCGGCGCCGCCGCCGGCCTGTATCCCGAGGGGGCGGCCGCGCAGGACAAGCCCACGCTCGGCGCGGACGACTACGACCAATGGGAGAGCCCGGGCCAGGCCTCGCTCTCGCCGGATGGACTGTGGCTCGCCGTCACGGTTCGTCGCGTGGACGAGACTTCGGAGCTTCGCGTCCACCGCACGGACTCCGACTCGGTCGTCATCGCCGCGGAGGGCTCGCGCTCCGAGTTCGGTGCGGACGGAAACTGGCTCGTGTACGCCATCGGCGTCTCCCCGGACGACCGAGAGCGGCTCAGCGAGCGGGGCGATCCCATCCGCAACGGCGCAGGCCTCCTCAACCTGCGGACGGGGGAGCAGGACGAGATCGAGGCGGTGCAGTCGTTCTCCTTCTCCGATGACGGAAGATATCTGGCGCTCCGCCGCTACGGCCCCGAGGAAAGCGAAAGCGCCGGTGCCGATGTCCTCGTTCGGGATCTCGGTGGGGGCGGGCCGATAAGTTTCGGCAATGTTTCCGGATTCGCCTGGCAGGAAGATGGGAACCTGCTGGCGATGACGGTCGACGCCGGGGAGCGGGTCGGCAACGGAGTCCGGCTCTACGATCCCGAATCCGGGCGCATCCGCTCGCTCGACACGGACGAGGCGACGTACCGGGAACTGTCGTGGCGCGAGGATGCTCCGGATCTCGCCGTCCTCAAGACGTATGAGGACGAGGCGCACGAGGACACCGCGCACGTGGCGCTGGCGTGGCGCGATCTCGATTCCGACACCCCCCGGACGCTCGTCCTCGACCCGCGCGAGCCCTCCGAACTCCCCGGAGGCACCCGGATCGTCGAACACCGCATCCCCTCCTGGTCCGACGATGGCTCCACGATCTTCCTCGGTCTCCAGGAGCGGATCCCGGTCGAGACGGCAGCCGAGGACGAGGAAATGGAGGGGGAGGACGGAGAGGAAGGGGAAGGGGAGAACGGGGCCGAGCCCGATGATGAGGAGGAGAGCCCAGGCGTCGAGGTGTGGCACTCGCTCGACGTCGATCCGATTCCCCAGCAGCGCGTGCGCGAGAGCCGCTTGCGGCAGGAGCACGATCTCGGTGCCTGGGATCTGGCCGACGGTGGATTCCTCCTCCTGGGGGGCGATCACGCGGACCAGGCCGAGATCGCCGACGGCGGGCGCCACGTGCTGGCCCGCGACGAGACGCCGTACGACGTCGACGCGATGTTCCGCCAGCAATTCCACGACCTCTACGCCGTCGACGCGCGCACCGGCAGCCGGGAGCTCGTCCGGGAGCGGGTGACGATCGACATGGGCTCGAGCCCCGGCGGCCGCTACGCGGTCTGGTTCGAGGGCGCGGACTACTGGACGCACGACCTCACGACCGGCGAGACGCGCAACGTGACGGAAGGTCTCGCCGGCACATTCGTGGACCTCGACCGGACGCCCACCCGCGAGCAGATGGGTCCCTTCGGCATCGCCGGCTGGCTGGAGGATGACGCGGCGCTGCTCGTGAACGACCGCTTCGACGTGTGGGAGGTGAGCCCCGATGGCTCCGGCGGCAGGCGGCTTACCGCGGGCGCGGAGGACGAGGTACGGCACCGCGTGTTGCGGCTCGACCGCGAAGCCGACGCCTTCGCCCCGAGCGAAGCTCTCTATTACTCCACCTACGGCGAGTGGACGAAGAAGGCCGGGTTCTCGCGCGCCCGCCGGGGAGACACGCCGGAGCCGCTGATCTGGGCGGACGCGAGCTTCGCGGGCGGCCTGCTCAAGGCGGAGGACGCCGACGTGTACGCCTTCCGCCGCGAGCGGTTCGACGACTCGCCCGACTACTTCGTCACGGGTCCCGACCTCGACGAAGCGCGGCAGGTCACCCGCACGAATCCCTTCCAGGAGGACTACGCCTGGGGCCGCACGCAACTCATCGACTACGAGAACGAGTGGGGACGCCCGCTCCAGGGCGCGCTCGTCTATCCGGCCGACCATGATCCGGACCGGACGTATCCCATGATCGTGTTCCACTACGAAATGCTGTCACAGGGTCTCCACCGGTACGTCGTTCCGGACCCCACGCGCTACTACAACGTCCAGATCTGGAGCCAGGAGGGGTACTTCGTCTTCATGCCGGACATCGTCTATCGCGACCGGCGTCCGGGACAATCGAACGTGGAGACGCTGCGCCCGGCGGTGGCGGCGGCGGTCGAGACCGGGATGATCGACGCCGACCGCGTCGGACTCATCGGCCATTCGTGGGGTGGGTATCAGACGACGTTCTTCGTCACGCAGGACGATCTCTTCGCGGCCGCGGTGGCGGGGGCGCCACTGACCAACCTGATGAGCATGTATCTCTCCTTCTACTGGAACAGCGGGGGGACGGACGCCCGGATCTTCGAGATCAGCCAGGGTCGCATGCAGGTGCCGTGGTGGGAGGACTGGGATTCCTACTTCAACAACTCTCCCCTCCATCACATTCAGAACCTCAACACGCCCCTCCTCATCGAGTTCGGGACGGAGGACGGCGCCGTGGAGTTCAACCAGGGCGTCGAGTTCTACAACGCGGCCCGGCGCGCGGGGAAGCACATGGTGATGCTCGTCTACGAGGGGGAGAATCACGGACTCGCGAGGGAGCCGAACCAGCGCGACTACCAGAGCCGCATCCTCCAGTGGTTTGCCCACTACCTGAAGGGGGAACCGGCCCCGGCCTGGATCACCACCGGCGTCCCCTATCTGGAGCAGAAGGACGGCCTCAAGAAGAAGAAGGTGAGCTGACCATGATTCTGCGCCCCGATCGTACTCCGGCTGGCCTGTGCCGGATCTCCGTCCGCGCGCTGGCGTCGGTGGCGGCGCTGAACGTGGCCCTCGCGGCGGCCCCTCCCCGCGTAGAAGCCCAGGCCACCGGCTCGCCAGCCGGCGAAGCCCGAGCTGTCGAACGGATCGCGGCCGGGCTGACGTGGCGCCTGATCGGGCCGGCGATTTCGGGCGGCCGCATCGCCGACCTCGAGGTCGTGCCCGGCACGCAGTCGCACATCTACGTGGGGGCGGCCTCCGGCGGCGTCTGGAAGAGCGTCAACCACGGCACGACGTGGACGCCGATCTTCGACGACGCGGCCAACCTGTCGATTGGGGATATCGCGCTCGCCCCGTCGGACCCACTGGAGGTGTGGGTGGGAACGGGAGAGCCGAACAACCGCAACAGTTCTCCGTGGGGCGAGGGCGTGTACCACTCGTCCGACGGAGGGAAGACGTGGCGCCTCACCGGGCTGGAGGAGACTCGCCACATCGGGCGCATCGTCGTCCATCCCACCGATCCGGATGTCGTGTGGGTGGCGGCGTTGGGGCATCTCTTCGGTCCCAATCCCGAGCGCGGCGTGTACCGGACCACCGACCGCGGCGAAACGTGGCAGAAGGTTCTCCACATCGACGACGACACGGGGTTCGTCGACCTCGCCCTGAATCCGGCGGACCCGTCGGTGCTCTACGCGGCTGCCTACCAGCGGCGGCGGCGCGCGTGGGGGTTCGCGGGCGGCGGACCGGGGGGCGGCATCTACAGGTCGACCGACGGCGGCGACTCGTGGGCGGAGGTGACCGAGGGCCTGCCGGAGGGAGACAAGGGACGGATCGGGCTCGCCGTCTCCGGGCGGGACCCGGCTCTGGTCATGGCCGTGGTGGAAGCCGAAGAGGGCGGGATTTTCGTCTCGCGCGATCGCGGCGAGAGTTGGACACGGGTCAACGAACTCAACCAGCGTCCCATGTACTACAGCCAACTCCGCATCGACCCCAACGACGAGGAGCGGGTCTGGCTCGTGGCGGGGAGCCTGCACCGCTCGGGGGACGGCGGCGAGAACTTCGAGGCGCTGCCGATGGAGATCGAGTACAACACCGGCGTGCATGTGGACCACCACGACATGTGGATCGATCCCGGGGACTCGCGCCACATGATTCTCGGAAACGACGGCGGGCTCTATTCCACGTGGGATGGCGGCGACCACTGGACGTTCATCGGGAACATTCCCATCGCCCAGTTCTACGACATCGACCTCGATCTGGCGGATCCGTACCACGTCTACGGGGGACTGCAGGACAACAACTCGTACCGGGGTCCCAGCCGTACGCGGCGGTATCAGGGGATCATGAACCGCGACTGGCAGGTGCTCGATTACGGCGACGGGATGTACGCGGAGACCGACTGGTCGGATCTCGGCACCGTCTACGTCACATCGCAGAACGCCGGGATCGTGCGCGTCAACCTGGCCACGGGCGACCGCAAGGCGCTCAAGCCCTTCCCGCCCGATACGACGGTCTCATATCGCTTCGACTGGAAGTCGCCGATTCTCGTGTCTCCGCACGACGCGAGTCGGGTTTATCTGGGCGGAAACCGCCTCTTCATCTCGGGCGACCGGGGGGAGAGCTGGCGCGCGACCGACGACCTCACGCGGCAGATCCATCAGGACAGCCTCGAGTTGATGGGCATGCGCCCGGATTCGACCACGCTGTCGAAGCACGACGGCGCATCGGGATACGGCGAGATCACGGCCGTGGCGGAGTCCCCGGTCGAGCAGGGCGTGCTTTGGATCGGCGCGGACGACGGATCAGTCCGAGTGAGCCGGGACGGTGGGGGGACCTGGGAGGATCTGACCGACCGGGTGGCCGCGGCGGCGGGGCTCCCGTTCCCGTACTACGTGAGCTGGGTCGAGACTTCGCACGCGGCGGCAGGCCGGGCTTACGTGAGCCTGGACGGCCACTGGGACGACGACTACCGACCGCTCGCCGTGGTGACAGAGGACTACGGCGACACATGGCGGTCGCTTGACCGAGGGACGACCTGGGCTCCGCTCGGCTCGGGGCTGCCTGCTGTGCCGGTCGACGACATCGAAATCCACCCGCGCGAGAACGACATCGTGCTCGGCACGCACGGCCGCGCCATCTGGATTCTCGACGACATCTCGCCGTTGTCTCAGGGGTCGGCTGCGGTCGCGACGAATGACGCGGCCGTGCAGCTCTTCGCCCCGCGCCCGGCGGCGCTCTTCCTGTATCGAAACGACGTACCCTCGATGGGCCAGGGGTCGTTCCGCGCGGAGAACCCCGCCTTCGGCGCCAACATCGACTACCGGCTGGCGGAGGCGACGGATGACGGCGTCTCGATCGAAGTGCTGGACGGCGACGGCCGGCAGGTCCGCACGCTTGGCGGCCCGGGCGCCGCGGGTCTCAACCGCGTGACGTGGGACCTGCGTCACGATCCGCTGCCGCACGACACGACCCGGTACGAGGTGCCCAGTCTGGACGCGGGCCCCGCGGGTCCGTTCGTCCTCGCGGGCACCTTCACGGTACGGCTGTCCGCTGGCGGCGAGACGCGCGAGCAGTCGCTGGAGGTCCGTCCCGACCCCGAACTCCCGGTATCCGCGGAAGAACGGCTCGCCCGTCACGAGTTCACGATGACCCTCTTCGACCTCCAGAGGGTGGCCTACGAGCGGGGCATCGAGGCGTACGACCTGGAGCGTCGGGCTTCGGACGTGCTGGAGGCGCTGGAAGGCGCGGAGGAGGTGGCTCCGGAGGACCTCGATCGCGCGCGTGAGCTGGCGGACGAGATCGAGCAGGTCGCCGATGACTGGCGCTCGCTCAACAGCGACATCCGGAACTGGTGGACCGGCTTGCGCGGCAAGTTCGATGGAGGGGTCTCAACGACCGGATCACTGGCGGGGCCATCGGATGATCACCGGCGCCGCCTGGAGCAGATCCGCGGAGAGGCCGAGGCGGCGTCCGCCCGGCTGGACACCGCGCTCGAGGAAACGGCGCCACAACTCGACGCGCTACTCTCCCCTCCCGAGCGTATCATCTGATACCGAACCAGACTCGGCCAATGGAGTAGGACAGCATCGGGCGACTGGTACCGGAATCAAGACAAGGATGGGGGCGGGATGAGCAAGACGAACTTCAAGCTGCTGGCTGGCCGACTCGTATGGCTGATCGTACCCGTGATCGCGGCTCCGTCCGCGCTTGCGGCGCAGGCCTGCCTCGGCTTCAGCGGGAGTGGATTCCTGAGCGGCTCGGGCGCCGTGTGGCGGGAATCGTCCGACGATGTCAGAGGCCTTGGGGGGGGGGCCGGGCTCGATCTGGGGCCGGTGGCCGCCACGGGCCACTACCTGAAGTTCTCGGGTGCCGACGAGTTCGATCAGGAGTTCGACTTCGAGGATGCGCGGGCGACCATCGCGCTCAAGCTTCCGATACCCGTACTGGCGCTGTGCCCGGTCGTCACCGTGGGGACCGGCGGCGTCCTGTCGAGGAACTTCAACGACCTCCCATACGAGAGCGATACCGTCTACGGGGCCGGTGCGGCCGTGGGGCAACGATTCGGCGCCCCGGGCTCCGGCCTCGCGATCATTCCCTCGCTGATCGTGAGTGTGGAGAACTACTCGGTCGACCGGCTCTACGACGACATCGTGGAGGGGGCCAGAGAAGTCAGCGCCGTCGTCCGGGGCGGCGTCACGGTCGAGATCGGAAGCCTCTACGTCCGGCCGCACGCCGTGTTTACCACCGCCGACGACAGTTATGTGCTCGGGGGCGTCCTTCTGGGCGTCACCTTCTGACGGGACCCTGCCGCGATTCTGTCTCGCCGCCAGCGGCCGGGGTAGCTTCCGCGCCATGAGCGAATCGAGTCCTGGCGGCCCCGAGCGGCGGGCCCGAGAACTGCGCAGGGCGCTGCGGCACCATTCGTATCTCTACTACGTCCGCAATCAGCCCGAGATCTCCGACGAGCGGTTCGACGAACTGTTCCGGGAACTGAAGGCCCTGGAAGAGTCGCACCCGGAACTCGTCACCCCTGACTCCCCGACGCAGCGCGTGGGGGCGGAGCCGCTCGACGCCTTTGAGACGATCGAGCACACCGCATCCATGCTCAGCCTGGATTCATCCGCAGATGTGGAGCCGCTCGAGCGGTTCGACGAACGGATGCGCAAGGCGCTGGGCGAAGACATCGCATACGTCGTCGAGCCGAAGCTCGACGGCGCCTCGATCGAACTCGTGTACGAAGACGGCCGTCTCTCGCGGGCCGTGACGCGCGGGGACGGGGTCCGCGGCGAGGGAGTGACCGAGAACGTCCGCACGATCCATTCGGTACCCCTCCGGCTGCGAGGCGCGGATCGCGAAGTGCCGGCGCTCCTGGCGCTGCGGGCCGAGGTCATCATGAGGGTGGGTGACTTCGAGGCGCTGAACGCCCGGCTACTCGAGCGCGACCGCGCCCCGTTTGCGAACCCCCGCAACGCGGCGGCCGGATCGCTGCGGCAGCTCGACCCGCGCATCACCGCCGCTCGGCCACTCGACATTTACGTATTCGACATCCTCGCCATCGACGGGCGGCCGCCGCCCACCCAGCGTGCGACGCTCGAGGCGCTGCGCGAATGGGGACTTCCGGTCAACGAGCGGTGTCGGCCAGCGGCCAGCGTCGAGGAGATCCTCGCCTTCCATGGGGAGATCGAGGCGGGCCGCGACGACCTCGAGTACGAGATCGATGGCATCGTGATCAAGCTCGACGACATCGCCGCCCGGGATGAAGTCGGCGAGACCTCGCACCACCCGCGCTGGGCGTTCGCCTTCAAGTTCCCGCCCCGCAAGGAAGTGACCCGCCTCCTCCACATCTTCCCCAGCGTGGGACGGACCGGCGTCGTGACGCCCATCGCCTTCATGCGCCCGGTGGAACTGGGCGGCGTGACGGTAAGCCGGGCGAATCTGCACAACCGGGAGGAGGTCGCGCGCAAGGACATCCGCGAGGGCGACCGGGTGCGGGTGCAGCGGGCGGGGGACGTGATCCCGCAGGTGCTGGAGCGCATCGAGGAGCCGGGCCGCGAGCGCGCGGAACCGTGGGTCATGCCCGGCGAATGCCCCTCGTGCGGGACCGCCCTGGAGCCGCGCGGCCCCTACACCTTCTGCCCCAACCTGTTCGCCTGTCCGGCTCAGCTGGCGGGTCGAATCCAGCATCTGGGCTCCCGCCACGCCCTCGACATCGAGGGACTGGGGGAGGAGACCGCGAACCTCCTCGTCCGGCGGAACGTCATCGCCCACGTTCCCGAGCTGTTCGAGCTCGAGCCAGCGACGCTGGTGGAGTTGGAGGGTTTCGCCGAAAAGTCCGCCAACAACCTTGTCGAGGCGATCGCGGCCGCCCGACGCACGGAACTCGCACGCTTCATCTACGGTCTCGGGATCCCGGAGGTCGGGACGACGGTGGCGAGGGAAATCGCAGCGCACTTCCTGTCCTTCGAGGCGTTCCGGTCCGCGGACGACGAGACGCTCCAGACCGTGGACGGGATCGGCCCAAGGATGGCGGAGCAGATCACCACCTTCCTGGCCCGGCCGGAGGTGTCGGCGGTCGTCGACGAACTGCGAGGGTTCATCGAGCCCGTGCCGCCGCCGCGGGCGGGAGACGCCCTGGCCGGACTTCGGATCGTACTCACCGGGGGCCTCGAATCGATGAGCCGCTCCGAAGCCGGAAAGAAGCTCGAAGCCCAGGGCGCGAAGGTCACATCATCCGTGAGCAAGCAAACGAGCTACGTCGTGGCAGGAGAGAACCCGGGTCGCAAGCTGGAACGGGCGCAGACGCTCGGCGTCGAGATTCTCGACGAAGCGGGTCTCCTCGCACTCCTGAGCGGCGGACCCGACGCGCTCCCCGCACCCGATGAGACGCCCGCTCCCGACGCGGCCGCCGACGCTCCCGAGGCCGAAGCGTCCGCCGATGCTTCCGAGAGCGACGCAATCTGATGGAGAACATCGAGATCGTCCGCGTCCTGGACGAGGTGGCCGATCTGCTGGAGATCCAGCAGGCGAACCCCTTCCGCGTCCGCGCCTACCGCAACGCGGTGCGCACGATCAACGCGCACGCGACACCATTACGGAAGCTGGTCGAACAGGGCGCCGACCTTACGGAGCTGCCGTCGATAGGGAAGGGGATGGCGGACAACATCCGGGAACTCGTCGAGAGCGGGCGCCTCGCGATGCTCGAGGAGATGGCGGCCGAGATTCCTCCCGGACTCGTCGAGTTGATGCGCCTTCCGGGCGTCGGCCCCAAGAAGGCGCGCAAGCTGTGGGACGAGTTGGGCGTCGAGTCGATCGAGGATCTGGAGGAGGTCGCGAGCGAAGGGCGCGTGGCCGAACTGCCCGGCTTCGGAATCAAGACGCAGGACCGGATCCTCCGCGGTATCCGCAACTACCGGACGAACACAGCCCGCTTCCGCCTCGGGGAGGTCGACGAGCTCCTGCCGCCGCTAATCGAGCACCTGCAGTTGACACCCGGCATCACCCGGCTGGAGGTCGCGGGGAGCTACCGCCGCCGTAAGGAGACGGTCGGCGACATCGATGTACTGGTCCTGGCCGATGACACGCGGGCCGCCTCCGACGCCCTCGTCGGGTTCTCCGGCGTCGATAGCGTAATAGGGGCCGGCGGGACGAAGACATCGGTGCGCCTCCGGAGTGGGTTGCAGGTCGACCTGCGGGTCGTACCGGCGGAGAGCTGGGGCGCCGCACTCGTCTATTTCACGGGCTCGAAGGAGCACAACATCCGGCTCCGCCGGCGTGCCCTCGAGCGGAAGCTGCGCGTGTCGGAGTACGGCGTGTTCCGGATTCCCGACGACTCGCTCGGCGACCGTCTCGGCGAGCGCGGCATCGCCTCGGAGGGCGCCATGGTCGCCGGCGCCAGCGAGGAGGAGGTCTACCGGGCCCTGGATCTGGCCTGGATTCCGCCGGAATTGCGCGCGGACCGCGGAGAGTTCTCCGCCTCTGATGCGGGCGCTCTCCCGGATCTCGTCGAGCGCTCGGACCTGCGCGGTGACGTCCACATGCACAGCACCTGGTCCGATGGCCGGGTCTCCCTGGAAGAGATGGTCGAGGCGTGCGCGTCGCGCGGCTACGAGTACATGGCGATCACCGATCACTCGAAGGCGCTCGCGATGGTCGAGGGGCTGGACGCGGCCAAGCTTCGACGGCAGTGGGCCGAGATCGTCGAAGTGCAGGCCGCGCACCCCGAGATCCGGATCCTGCGCGGGATGGAGGTCGATATCCTGCGAGACGGGACGCTGGACCTCGAGGACGAGATGCTGGATCAGCTCGATGTCGTGGTCATCTCGATCCACTCCTTCTTCGGCTTGGATCGGGCGCAGCAGACGGAGCGCGTCTTGAAGGCGCTGGCTCACCCCCGTTCCATGATCTTCGGTCACCCCACGGGAAGAATCATCAACCGGCGGGGCCCGATCGACGTGGACATCGACGACATTCTCCACGCCTGCGCAGAATTCGGCGTCGCGGTCGAGGTCAACTCCCACCCCAACCGCCTGGATCTGAAGGACAGCCACCTCCGACGCGCTCGCGAACTGGGCGTGCCCGTCGTGGTTACGACCGACGCGCACCGCCCCGACGATCTGGATCTGGCGCGCTACGGCATCGAGCAGGCGCGCCGTGCCTGGCTCACCCCGGACCAGATCCTCAATACGCGTGGCGCGGACGAGTTCCTCGCAGCCCTCGGGGGAAGCCGGTGACTTGAGCCTCCGTTGAGACCCGGTCCCGATATTGCCGTCGAAGAAGGCCGACAGGGGGGACCCCAGGGTACGGAGGATCGGACACATGACGGTTGAATGCGGACACCCGCCGCTCTCGCGGGATCACCACATACCGCTCCGGAGACAGCTTGCGGCCGATCTCGAGGCCGGGATTCGGGATGGACAAGTCCGCCCCGGGGCGCCTCTCCCATCGTCCAGGGACATGGCCCGCCGGCTCGGCGTCGATCGGGGGACGGTGGGGGCCGCGCTCGCCAGACTGCGCCGGAGGAACCTCATCGAACTCGGGAAGGGACAGCGCCCCCGCGTATCGATGCGCCCGCGCTCCCTCCTGGCAGCGCCCACTGCGGAGATGGTGCCGCGGGCCGCGGCGCTGGATCTGCTGAGGCGCGCGCATGCCGGGGGAATCTCTCGGTGGCAACTGCTCAACGAACTCGAGCGGATCGTCGACGGGGCGCGGCGCCCGGATCCGCGCACTGCGACCCTGTGCGAACCCCGCGTCGGGCTGCGGGCCGTGCTCGCCGCGGAACTTGCCGAAGCCTGCGGAATCGTCGTTCACGCCGTCGACTCCGCGCGCCACATCCCGGAGAACTTCCCGGTCGTCGTGCGGCGCGAGTTGCTGTCACGGATGCGCCGATCCGGGACGATCGAGTGCGTTCCGATATCGCTCGCCGGGGGAACGCGCGAACGGGAACTGGTCCGACAGCGAATGCGCCGCGGGTTCGTCGTACTTCTCTCCCGAAGCGAGACCGTGCGCGTCTTCGCCGCGGAACTCGCCGCCCGGGACTTCGCTCGCGGTATCAACTTCAAGGCCCTCGACCCGCGCCTCGACCCGCAGGCCACACGCAGAGCCGCGGCTGCCGCGACGATCATCTTTCATGACCGACTGGTCCCGATATCCCGGCACACCTCCGGAAGGGCTCCGGCCGTGCCGATTACACTGCTGCCGCCCAAGGAGATCGAACGGCTCCGTACCTATCTCCTGGAGACGGACCGGCACGCCTGCGCCCGCTCCGGATCCGCATCCTACCGGGTGCCACGCAGGGGGCGGCCGTAGCCCATGCAGGAATGCGCCCCTAGGTTACCGAAGATTCTGCTGGTTCCACCCCGCACGGAGTTGTCGGGATCGTGAACAACAAACGGATCTGGCTGATCGTTGGAGGACTGCTCGTAGTCGATGCTCTGACCGGGGTCCCTGGCTTTCCCGCCATAGTGACAAAGACGCGAACCCTCTATCCGCCGGACTATTCCGAGAGTGGGCCCTACGTGACGACGACGTTCTGTCGCGGTGTACCATTCACCTGGAAATCGTGCGAGGCACGAATCAGGATCTTGTCCGAAGCCTCCGACCCCGCGTAGCGACCGTGTCTCCGGCCAACTTCGATCCCGGCGTGATTCTGAGGGCGCTCCGCTTCCGGGCCCAACTCGCAGGGTATCGACTCGAGCGCGGCCACTACATGGATCGGCCCGACGATCGAGCAGATCGCTGGTACCTCGTCCCCGCGGCCGACGAGAACGCCCCCCGCTCCGGATCCGGCCACCCGACGATTGCGAAAGCAATGGAAGCGCTGGACCAGCTCCCCGACCTTAGCGGATCCCCCATCCCCGACGAATAGGCGGTTCCGCCGCCATCCTCACGGAACTCACCCCGTTTGCGGGCCGACGCTTGAAGCCGCGCCCCCCCTCAAGTATTTTCGACGGCCCATTCATTGGGACGTTGGCCCGTGGTGGAATTGGCAACACGTCTGGCTCTGGACCAGAAGATTCCAGGTTCGAGTCCTGGCGGGCCAATCAGCACAGCAGCACCTGCGGAGGGGTGGCCGAGTGGCTTAAGGCGGCGCCCTGCTAAGGCGTTGACTCGAAAGAGTCTCGTGGGTTCGAATCCCACCCCCTCCGCTTATCATTATCGTATAACATCATATATCACAACTGATTACGCATTAGGTTGCCGTTACGTGTCCCACAACACGTCCCCCTGCTTGGGCTAGAAGATCCGGGACGCCAATGTCGTGCGCGGGACCCGCAGGACGCGTCAAACGTTGCCGATCCGCGACACCGATGCGTGCAGGTGGCGAGCCGTGCTCGGTGGCGATCCACGCCCCCCTCGCGGGGGGCGACGCGGCACAGGGCGCGATGTCCGGCCCGGACAAGACGTTGCGATCCACGCCCCCCTCGCGGGGGGCGACCCGCAGTGGATTTACTCCACACCCGAGGTCATTGCGTTGCGATCCACGCCCCCCTCGCGGGGGGCGACCGAAGCACCGGGGCGTGTTCTTCGGGAGGGTTGTTGCGATCCACGCCCCCCTCGCGGGGGGCGACGCGACGGTCAGGCTGGATCGTTGCACGGGCATCGGAGTTGCGATCCACGCCCCCCTCGCGGGGGGCGACCGAGATGGTCGATATCCAGATCGCCCGCGTCGGTGTTGCGATCCACGCCCCCCTCGCGGGGGGCGACGCGACCACCGCCCGCAAGGGCCGGTTCCATCGTGTTGCGATCCACGCCCCCCTCGCGGGGGGCGACCACGACGATCACAAGGAGATCCTCATCCAGATGGTTGCGATCCACGCCCCCCTCGCGGGGGGCGACGCCGGGTGCGGGGCTGACCCCGCACACCCGGCAGCGTTGCGATCCACGCCCCCCTCGCGGGGGGCGACCCTGGTAGGTGTAACGTGTTGGAGTGACGCTCGATAGAGGGCGAAGTTCGCGAACCCCATAGTCGGCCCACTTGGCGAATCGGCCGATCAAGCCAGCCGGACCCACAAACCGCTACAGTCTGCCTTCAGCGGTGAGTGCGCGAAACTCCTAGGGCGAGCATGAGAGCTCCAAGTTCGCGTGGGCCAAACGGTCACGTGATGAGCGGGTCCTCGAAGTCGATGGTGGGGTTGACACCATGGTGCTCCACTCGACCACGCCAACGACTCCCGAGCATGTAGAAACGAAGACTGTCCTCCGAAGGGTCGATGAGATCGAGGAGATCGAGGCGGAGGCGCGTCCACTGCTCCCAGGTGACCTGACACTCAAAGACCGAGTTCTGGACGCGCTGGCCGAAGTCCAGACATTTCCTGGCCACCTGCCGGAGGCGACGCCGCCCCTTACGGCTGGTGGTGGACACGTCGTAGGTCACAAGAACCACCAAGGGTCATCTCGCCAGGAAGGGAGGGTATCCGTCCAGATCCCCGCGCAGGTGACGCGCCAGGAGCCGGGCTTGAAGATGGGGGAGGAGTCCAACCGTCGTCTGCTCCCTAAGGAAAGGATGGGTAAGGGTCTCTTGCTTCCTCTTCTGGTAGGTCACGATGAGCGCTTTCCGCGCGGCTTCCTTCATATGCACAGCTCCTCCTGGGCGCGCACGGAAGTCCCCGCCAGACACCTGTCTTCGATTGATGACCGTCAGCACCGCCCGGTCTGCGAGCGGTGCCCGGAACTCCTCCATGAGGTCGAGAGCCAAGCTCGCCCGTCCGGGTCGATCAGCGTGAAGGAAGCCAATCTGGGGATCAAGCCCCACGCCCTCGCAGGCCGAACGCAAGTCGTGACGTAGAATCCCATATGCGAACGAAAGCAGCGCGTTGGCCCGGTCCCGCGGCGGGCGCCGCGATCGACCTTGAAACTCGAACTCTCGGCCGCTCCGCGTGACTAGACGGTCGAATGCGCGAAAGTAAGCGCGCCCGGCCTCCCCCTCCATTCCCCGAAGTTCGTCCAAGTCTGTAGCATGCTCCACCTTCCGCAGGATGCGCCCCAGCACGTCGGCGGCTTCACCAAGTTGCCCTTGAGGATCCCCGTGGTCACGGGCTCCGCGACGGATGACCGTTCGGCTGTTTGCGACCTTGCCGACCACGAAGCGTGCGGCGATGGCGAGCCGGGCGGCCGGGTCCAGCGAGAGCCGGTGCTGATCCCGCCGTAGAAGCACGTTGCCGGTGGCGGGTCCCTCGAATCGCCCGATGATCCGGCCCGAGGGCGAAAATAGCGAGACCGTGAGCCCCTTCTCCCCGCAGAGACGAAGCAGCGGAGTGCTGACGTAGCTCCTCCCGATGCACACGAGCCCGTCTAGCGTTAAAGCAGGGACTTGGAGCACCTTCTTCCCCTGCCGTTTCACGACGATGCTCTCGCCCTCCTTCGACAGGTAGGAATCGTCCGTGGTGACGAACAGCGTGTTGAGATGGCGCTTCATGGCCGCCGAGGCGTGAGTCGACGGCTGCCGGGGCTCGACCGCGGACAGGGTGGAGAGTCACAAGGATGCGGGGCGAAGCGAGCAGCCGCAAACCGACTGTGCGGCAATCTGCCCTTGATCGAACGGGGTCGCGAGACCGGCCGCCTGCAGCGCCTGAATCGCCGACTCACGGCCCGATCAAGTAGCCGAACCTGACGTCCGAAGCCCCCCGCCTCATGATGAAATCGTTCCCCTTTCCGCGTTGCTGGACTCCTTCGCGATGGGGCTACGTCACTCCCGGAGCAATTCTCACGACGCTTCGTCCCGGCTCCTGCGCTTCCGCGCGGCCGGACGGCAGCTTCGCCAAGGATCGCCTCAAATAGGCCTTAGTGTCGGACGGCGCTCTCGGAAGACAGACCGAGATCAACGAGCATGCGTCGCACTTGCGGGGCTGATATTCGGCAGCAGGCGGAGCAGCTCTCGAGAGGAGAGAATGAAGTCTTGCCGAAGCCGTCTCGGTCGTGCGGCGGAGCTCGTCATTGAAGACCACCTCGCTCCGGCGTCTCTTCGCCCCATAGAAAAGACCGCCGCTGGACACGCACACTTCGAACATCTCCTCTAGACATAGTGCCTGCGCGCAGAGCTGTACCTCGTCTGCGCGATGCCGCTTCGGGCGGCCGCGCTTGTACTCGACCGGGGCTGGCGCCCAACGCCCTTCCCGCCCGTCAAGAGCAACACCCGATCCTCGCCCGACCCGCCGAAACTCAACCACATCGGCTCGTCCCGACAACCCCAGCCTCGTCGAGCGTACCGGAAGGCCTCGCACGAACACCAGATCCCGCCGCATCTCGTCCTGCCCCGAGTCAGCCCTCTGATGTAGGCGAGTTCCCTCCACGGTGAGCCGATTGTCCGCCCAGACCTGCTCCTGATGGATGAGGGCACACTGTCTCTCGCAGAACAAGAGGTGCTGGAGGGCGCTTAGTGGAATGAGCTCGTCGTCCGTGTACACGTCACCCCATAACCCGCCGCAACGTCACGCCCTGTGGCAGATCGTCCTCGTCCAAACGGACATCGAAGTCCGAGAAGCTCCTCGGCGCTTCGACTGCGCGCGCGACCCTCACCCGATCAAACAGAGTGTGGGCCGGCGCCGAACCGAGCTCGCTCTCGTGCTCGAATACGTAGAGGCCCCTCGTGCTCATCATCCCGCGCGCGGCCGATCGGTCGTGTTCGAACATCTCGGCGAGGGCGCGGAACAGGAGGCTCTGATCCTCACCGGAGAATCCGGTGTCCCGAGCCAGCGCCGCGGAGATGAAGCCGTGGGCCCGATAGAGCCCATACGGCACCGTGCTTTTCCGGCCCATGGTCCTCTCCTTAGCGAGATCGCGCTCGTTCGTCACTGCCATGCGAGTGATGGAGTGATCGAAGGAAACGATCGGACCGACGCTCCGGCCGAATGTGAGCTGAACGGGGCCTCGGACCTGACCGGCGTTCACACCGGTGCTCATGACGGCCCCGAACGTTCGAATGTCGAAGTAGTTGCCGCACATGTGGCGGCGAACCTTCTCCACATCGTCGCCGGAAGACTTCTCTGGATCCAGATTCAGCGCCTTGTAGGCCTCCTGATGCCTGCGATTGAGAACGGCCTTTTCCTTGATGTAGATGGCGTTCGGTGGCTCGCCCCCTTTCGCCAGCTCCACGAAGTTGCGGACCTTCCTCTTTAGGCATACGTCGGTGACAATCCCCTCGCCGGTCTCGGCATCGATCCGGGGAAGATTTCCGGCATCGGGGTCGCCATTGGGATTCCCGTCCATCACATCGAAGAGGAGGACGAAGTCGGAGCGCTTGGAAACGGAATCAGGCATGGGAAATCTCCTCGGCCTCGCTGGATTTGGTGAAGAAGGACTGGCGTTGATGGTAGTAGCCGAGCGCGAACCGGCCTTGGTCGGGCAACGACAGGACGGTCGGGAAGCTCTCGAAGCCATCGAGAATGGAGCCCAGAAGTCGCTCGAAGTTCACCACGGCCCCTCGGTTCTCGATCTTGGCCATGTGGTGGTTCTTGAGCTTCATGACCGTGGGGAAGATCGCTGTGGGCGTAGTGGACGCGGCGCTGTAATACCGCTCGCGGATCCCTGACTGGATCCCGGGATTGGCCCGGTCCTGAACGCGCTCCAGGACGGCGAACAGGCGTCCTAGGCGATAGCCGACGTTGTCGTTTCCTTCGTCGAGAGCCACGCTGACCTCCGGATCGTTGGCGGAATGGCGGGCCACCCGGATCAGGCAACCTTTGATGACGGCGGCGCGATCCGGGCTCACGTCCTGCTCGGCCCGGGCCCTTTGCACGGCGGAACTTAGTAGATGCCGCGGATATGGCTGCTCGGTGAGGATGGCATCAAGGACGGCCCCAGCCAAGTTCGCGGCGACGTTCTTCTCCTTGCCCAGAACCGCCGTGGCGCGGAGAAGCGCAGCCACCGAGGGGTATCGAGCAGCCCAGGGCGGCCGAATCACATCCACGTCCTGGAAGTGCTGGAGGACGGCTGCGGCGAAGCCCTCCACGGTGGTGGGCCGCCAGAAGCGGATGGCCAGACGCGCGGCGTTCGGAGCCAGGCCGAGGACGTAGAAACGCTCCCCACTGCCCGTGCCGGGCGGCGCTCCCTGTTTCGAGGCGGCGTACACAGCCTTCAGCCGATCCACACCCCGATCCGGATCGTCCAGGATCTCCTGATCGTCGCCGAAGAGGGCGCCCGCCAAGTTCCGGATCTTGTTTCCCTCCTCTGCCCAGAATACGACGGAGGTGCCACTGACGTGGGCGTTGGTGGGGCTGTCGCGATGAAGGAGCAGGTTGAGGGCGGTCGTATAGGCGAACGCCGCCGCCTCCGAGACGGGAGCGTTGGCGCCCTGTTCTCGGCCGTGGGTCTGGAACGCGCTGAGATTGAAGGAAACGATGTTGGCCCCCGACGACTGGGCTCCCCAGACGCCCTTGATCGCCGGATGGAGGGCGGCGATGGGCCCCTCGTCACCTGTGACCAAGCACTGGGCGAGCGCGGCGTCGTCCGAAGCGACTGACGCCCGGATACCATCCACCACCTCGGGCCGTTCGCAGATGAGGCGGGTGTCCACGGCGAGGCGGAAGCCAACATACGCTCCGGTGGTGGATTCCACTTCGGGCCATGTCGGGTGAGTCCAAACGACCTCTCGATCACCTGCGTGGAGGAAAACCAGCAGGGCCCGCAGCCCGATGTCTTCAGGGGCTGGACCGAAGACTTCCGCGATCTTCTCACGGAACGCCCGATGCTGTTTCTGCACGCGCTCCGCCTTCTTCCTCTCCGCGACGAATCCCAGCGCGTAGTCGGGCTTGTCCCAGAGAAGGTTGGCGCGGATCGCGCTCGTGCGTTTCTCCGCCTCGGGCACCAGGAATCTCCTCCCCCTCCTTTTCCCTGCCCCCGCGTCCCGCGTGTCCTCGATGTTAAGAAACTCGCCCTCCTTAGAGAGAACGATGACGAAAGGGATCTCCCGGTGCTCGAACCCCCACTCGGGGGTGCCGTCGGGGTCCGCCGCCCGCTTCCGCTCGTAGTAGTCGGCCAGCGCCTGGAGGATCAACGGCGCACCTCCGGCGAACCCGGGGGGGGAACCTCGACCCTGCCGTCCCGGAGCTCGGCCCTGAAGAACCGATCACCGGGCGGAGTGGTCGAATAATCGAAGTCGTAGAACATCCATCCCAGATCCCTCGCCTCTGAGATGCCCTCGCACTGCTCGGGTACCGGCCCGAAGTGAGCGGCGAACTCCCGCGTGCCAAGGTACGGACGACGGTAGCACTGACCCTTTGCTACACGCCGCCGGAACATGTCCAGGAATTTCCCCTCGTTGTCGGCCATTCCCGCCCGCTCGGTGATAAGGAACTGAGCGTGGATGACGTAGGCCACGTCGCGGAGCACCAGCGCCGCGCGCTGCTGGCGGTCGTCCTCCACGGTGATGCCGTCGGCTAGCGTCCCCTGCCTCATGGCTTGCTTCGCGAGCGTCCAAGAGCCCTGACTTCCCACCTCGTTTCGCCGGATCGTGGCCCATCGAATCGGTTTCAAGACCTCGATGGTGTGCACGCGCCACTCGATGGCGGGCTTCCACAGGATGGACTCCAGGATGCCCCGGGCCGCAGACGGCGTCGGCACATCGTAGGAAACCCGTTCGACCTTCATCTCCGGTCGAGTGAAACACGCGTACTCGCCCCACACGTGCACCGAGATTCCGTAGCCGCTCCCCCTGTCCAGGGCGTTCATCCTATCAGATCCTCCGGGTCTCGTGCCGTTTCCAAGTTGACGGTGAGGCCGAGCACGTCGTCGTACAACGACGTGTCGCGCTGAACGTAGAGTCGGTCGTGAATCTCCTCGACCGCGCCTGCCACCTCAAGAGGAAGGAGATGGCGGCGGCTTACGCCGACCACCGCTCGTTGCAGGCGTCGGAAGACGCCCCGCCCTCCTCCGCCGTGCTCCAGGTCGCGGAGCGCCGATTCCACCTGGGGATCTCCGTCAGGGCCCGGCCAGCGCACTACGATGCTGCCGCGATCCCGGTCGTCGATGAGGCGGAATCTTGACGCCGCCGTGCGGAAGGCGTAGTCCAGCCGTTCGCTTCGGCCGTCGTGATCCAGGAGCCGGCGGATTTCCTCCTTGTCGAGCCGGTCCCCGCGAAGCCAGTACAGGTGCCGAAAGAACCGATCGAAGGAGCTCGGCGCCAAGGGGTCCAGCTCACCTTCCGCGAACAGCGATCGTGTCACGTCGGCGGCCTGCCGCAGTATCCCTGGCGGCGGCGAGGTCGGAGGAACGAAGACGTACACCTCACCGCGATCTTTTCGCCCCTCCCGGTTACAGCGGCCGGCGGCCTGCGCGACGGAGTCGAGGCCGGCCAGCGCCCGGAAGACCACGGGAAAGTCAAGGTCCACGCCGGCCTCGACGAGTTGGGTGCTGACTACCCGAACGTCTTCGCCCCGACCGAGCCGCTCCTTGACGTCACGAATCACGCCAGAGCGATGAGCCCCGCACATCAGAGCCGAGAGGTGGACGGCTGTCGCATCCTCTCTCCGAACACGCAGGAAGAGCTCGCGGGCGTCTTCCCGACGGTTCACCACGCAGAGGGCGGACGGCTCCGCAAGCATGCGCTCGGCCACCTCATCCCATCCCTTCGGTTCGTCCAGCCTTCTCGGAATCCGGACGCGCACGCGCCGCAGGCACTCGTGGAGCGAGTCGGGGTCCGGGACGATCTCCCTTACGCCTCGCAGTTTCTTGCCGCCCGCGTCCGTTGCCGACCAGCTGGGCCGCGTCGCCGTCATCAAGAGCACCGTCACGCCGAAATCATCCACCAGGAACTGGAGGACATCCAAGATGGGATGGAGGAAGTCTGCATTGAGGAGCTGAACCTCGTCGAGCACCACGACACTGTCCACAAGGTTGTGGAGCTTACGGGCCCGACTCGTGCGGGCCGCGAACAGCGACTCGAAGAACTGTACGTTGGTGGTCACGATGATCGGCGCGTCCCAGTTCTCCGCAGCCAGTCGCCCCCGAACGGTCTCCCTGTCTGGATCGAGGTTCGAGTGGTGCTCGAGGACCACGGTCCAAGGCTCCCCCTCCCCGAGGGCCTCCCGGAAGACATCGACCGTCTGCTCTAGGATGCTCGTGTACGGAATCACGTAGATGATCCGGCTCTTCCCATGGTGGAGGGCGTGGCGGAGGGCGAATGCCATGGACGAGAGGGTCTTTCCGCCACCGGTGGGAACGGTCAGGGAGAACAACCCGGGCTCGCGACCCGCCGCATCGCGACACCACGTCAGTATCTTCCCTCTGAGCCGGTTCACCTCGGTGTCATCGCGCACCTTCGTCACCATGAAGCCCTCGAAGGCCTGAGCGATACGCCCGAGGTCCTTCCATCCAGAGCGCGCCCCCGCCCGCTCCGGGTCCATGAACGCCTCCGTGTCGAGGAAGTCGGCGTCTACGAGAGCCGAGAAGAGGAGGCGGACCCAGAGAGAGAGAGACTTGCGGCAGGGAGGCCCACCCCGCGGTGTATCCCCGGCGAGAAAGGCAAGGGCGGCAGGAACCGCGGTAGTCGCCTTGAGGAGTTCGCCACGCTCCCGTAGCCTCACCTCCAGGGCCCCGGCACCGCCATCCGCCTGGCTCCAGTCAGGGAGCCCCGCGTGGTGGCCCGCGATGACATAGGCGAGCAGCTGCCCGATGGCAGCGCCACGGTCACCATTCTTCCCCAAGTGCGACGCCGCGTGTAGCGCCCCTACCGAGGAGTGATCCACACGGCCCGGAACCGAGTCCTCTAAGTGGGCCTCTAAGTGGGCCTCGGCGTTGAAGCCGCTCTCGCGACGGATGTAAGACTGGAAGGTGGGCTGGAACTTCCCCAGATCGTGCCAAAGTCCGGCAAGCCGCCCCCAGTCCTGCGCGCCGAACTTGTCGGCAAAGTCCCCGGCACGCCTCTCGACGGAACGCAGGTGTTCATCGAGCCCGTGGAGTCGGAATCGTCCGTGGCCGATGTCCTGGACATGGGCCAACGGCGCGGAGGCCGGGCACCCCAGTGTTCCAGACTCCTCGAAGACATCCACTTGCCACCACCTCCCGTCGCACAAAGCCTAGCTTGAGTCCTACGGAACCGCCCATCCACCCACTTCGGGATTCCGCCCGTACACGCTATCCGCTCCACGCACCCGACGCGGCCCGACACGCTATCGGAGCTCCCAACCATCGAGGCCTCCACCACACGCCCGCCCGCCCGCACATATCGCCAAGCCCGCCACGAGATCGCCCGTAGCGACTCCGGCCCGGCCCTCGATTGCCTCCACGATCTGCTCACGCAAAGCGGAAGCTCGGCCCGCTGGGTGTTGTCGCCGCCACCTTCCACCGTTCGCGATTTCGCCCGCCGAGCCGCGGAGGCCCGCCGCCATTCGAAAGACTGAGCCTCGAGTATCCCATCCGGCGTTTACTCGACGCCCAAGTAGCGGCCGTTGCCATCCGTCCGGTCCTGCAAGACGCACGCCCACTCGGCGCACACGTAGTTGGCCGGCGGCGGCGAACGTTCCCGCGTCGTACCCGATGCCCATCCGCAGCGCCGGACGAACAAGCCCACCGGAACGTCCGCACTGGACGCGAGCGCCGATCCGGTGGGCCGATCCCGCCAGATCGGCGCAACGGTAGTTCTCCCCCATCCCGTAGAGCAACAACCAGCGCCGCGATCCGCCCGTTGATGCCGACCTAGCTTCGATCACGACCGACTGTCGCTCAGCGTCGGCGCCCGCGATCAATGCCGTCCGTGTCGAGCAGCTTGCGGTCCCGCTTCGACTCCGAGCGCAATTCCAATACCGCCGATCCCAGATCCCGTCCCCGGGGACTGAGCTTGTACAGAGTGGTTCTGCCCTGGCCTATTGGCCGGGCCAGTCCCGCGTCGACGAGACTCTGGATCGCTCGCCTCGCCCTCCTGACCCGGCATCCGAGCAACCGCCGAACGGCGACCGGACCGAACGGCGAGCCGTCAGCAAACTCGACCAGCATCCGCTTGGCGTCATTCGTCACGAGCGTCCACGCGAGCCCGGATTGGAGCGCCCGGGCGTCGGCCCCGCCTCTCCCCGGCGAGCCGCTCGGCCTCGTCCGCCGCCCCGGCGATCGTGCGGAAACCCGGTCCCGACCGGTCGGCGCCCGTCGAGACTTTCCGGGAAGCGAGCACCACGTACCACCGGTCCGCGCGATCGTCCTCTCCGTCCATGTAATGACCGCGCTCGAGCCGATACCCGGCCATCTCGGCGCGGAACCGGTGCGCCCGCAGAATGACGCCCTTATCGAACTCGCTCATCGAGCTATGCGCCCTTTCCCGGTCTGCCAGGAGTGCATGGCCACCAGCTTCATGAGCGGATACTGCGGTCCACCAGACTCAACCATCTCACGCTGTAACTCTTTCAGTGTCGACCGGTTTTCGGCGGAAAATTCTAGGACCCGCTGGACGAAGCTCTTATCAAGGCTGCCGTAGGTGTTCCCCTCGTGCTTGAACCCTTTCTCGAAATACCTGTCGCGCGCCGGGAGGCAGCCTACCGTTCCCAGCAGGACCTTCGTGACCACCAGGCCCATCTCTTTCTGCTGCTTCTTCACCATGAGTTCTCTGTAGGTGGCCTCAACCGTTCTTGACCAAGTCCATGATCATCCCCACGAGTTCGATGTCTTCCCTGCGGATGCCGAGATCAGGTTGCCAGAGGTCCGAGAACTGAGTCGACGTCAGGACGCGGATGACCGGCTTATGGACTTCATGCGTATGCTCCCGGAGAAAAGGGCCCCGATACATGCCCCAACTGGCGAGGTAACAGCCCAAGTGGAGGGCGGCGGCGTCTACCACCTCGGTGTCTTGTTGGTCTGCCAGGTCCTCGCGGTGCCGTCGGAAGAACCCGTAGCAATGGTCCCATGAGCGGCCTCGGGCAGTCGGAGGAACACACTGCTCGCGGTAGTACCGCCAGATGGTATCGTCCATTGTTGCCTGGCTCATTGACCGCCGCGCGATGGTGTCTTGGTTATCCGGCCGCCCGGCGCTCCAAGCGGGGGACGAGGTCCTGGGGCACCGCCTCCAATCTGGAATGGGGAGCACCAGACGGCCAGCCGGCTGCGGTGCTGATGGCGGCGAGGTCCATGGAGCGGTGTGGAGCAAGCTCGACCGCGCGAAGCGCGTCTGGAGGATTCCGGCGAGCCGGATGAAGACCGCGCGGCAGCTCGGAAACGGCGGCCCGCTCGTGTTCCTTCGTCTGCGCAGAAAAAGCCGGTCGGGAGCGCGGCGATCGTGGGCCTGCTCAGGGGGCTGAAGACCGGGCTGTGCTGCACAACTCTCGGTCGAGCTTCCGCGACAGGGTCGCCGACGAAACTGACCATCTCCGCGAGGCGGAGGACGCGGCGCCGGCACAGAGTTCCGCAACCGGATCGGGGCCGCGTACAGGCGCACCGACTTGGCTCGAGCGCCGGCGCCGGCTCAGGCGCGACTGCACCGTATGCGTCGTTAGCGAGCGTCGCGAGTTGGAGGCTGCACTAGGCCGCTGGGGCGCTGGCTCCTGACCGTTACTGGTCGTAAGCCAGCACACGCGGTGTTGAACACTGCGGCTGGCGAGGGGTGGCTCCGCCCCCCTTCGATCCCCCCAAGAAACGCGCTTCGCCGGCGTGGGCTTGGCGCTCGCGTGACCGCCCCGATGAGCGTATCCGCGCATCGTCAGGATCGCCGCGTGGGATGCGTCAACCCGTCGGCGGCTCCGGGAGGTTGTCTTGTCGCTCCAACCGCCGCAGCCGCTTCACCACCACCGATGACCCGTGGGCCCTGCTCCGTGACGCGCTCATCGACACGGGGCCGGGAGTCTACCGGACATCTTGCGGCAATCGCCTCACGGTGATGACCGGGACATCAAACTCGTCCGTGCCGAGGAAAGCTGCCAGACCGTCGGGACCAAAGGCGTCCGGCATTTCGCGCCTCCCGGCGGGGAAGGTTCCGACGTAGCGCCCGTCCGGTGCGAGCACGTCGATGGGACCCGGATCGCTTGCACCCGGCTCCGTGCTCCGCTCGATCCACAGGCTTCCGTCCCACGTGACGCGCACGGCGGCTATCACAGGCACGTCGGCGTGGAACTGCATGTTATCAAGAGCCTCCCGCCGTGTAGACTGAATGCGGCTGATCATCTCCGAGACCTGCGGCGGCGGATCGCCACCGCTCAGGGAGGTAAACGTCCGCTTGCTCTCCCTTTCGAGCCGCCGTTGCCGCTCCGCCCGCTTCAACTCCTCCGTCGCCGGCAGCGGTCGTATTGGTCGGCGTAGGATGCGCGAGACCGCCCCGGAGGCATCGGTGAGCTTGACTGCGTAAGCAGTAGAATCGGAAAACGCGATCCCGCCCGTTGGCAGCGCGTCGAACAGCACCTCCGGTTCAAATCCCCATTCCGCGTCGGCGAGCGCGGCGAGCACAGTCTCGAAACCCGCACCGTCCGGGAACTCGGTCGTAGCTCGTGGAGCCCAAGCTTCGAACAGCAACCGGTCCTCGACCTCCTCCGAGGACATGTCAATACGGAGGATCGAGCGTTCGTCCCGGCCCAACACCGTCCGAGACCCCGTCCGCTCCGATCGAAGACCCGCACGGATTCCGAAGCCGAATCCTGGACCCGACTCCCGCACCGTGCGTTCGTACCCGCCACCGGGACTGAAGATGTGGTATCCTCTCATCATGTCGCCAACCAACGCTCCTCCGTCCTCCCATACGACCAGCTGCGACGCCGTCTGAAACTCGCCCGGACCCTGGCCCGCGCGCCCGAAGTCTCCGACATGGCGTCCGGAAGCATCCACGACAACGACCCGCCCTCCGCCCCCCGCGCCCGCCCCGTCCAGCAAGTACAGGTTCCCCACACCGTCGAAGCCGACGCCTTGGATGGAGGAGAATTCCTCCCATCGGGCCACCGCGTCCGCAGAGCCGACGCGGTACACCGACTCGAACTCCGCCGGGAGCGGAATATCCTCGGCAGGCAGATCGACAACCTCTTGGGCACGGATGCCTGTAGCTCCCAAAACGGCGACGAGCGCTCCGACCGTTGCCATTCCACCGATAACCAATGGTCCGAGTCTCCGATGCATCTTGGCCACGCCTCCACATGGATCAGGTCCCGTCAAGCCCTACAGGGGCCACTGACTATGAAAGTCGTAGATGCATGGGCGCAAGCGATCCCGGCGGCCCGAATCCGGGGAGGGTGACCGTGCGCGGGGCGTCGGGGGTTCCAAGGGGGCCGAGCACCCCCTTGGCCAGAGCCGCGATGTTCAACGTCGCGTCGGCTGGCTTGCTTGCTTGCTTGCTTGACTACCTAACGGTGTTCGAGCCGGCGGGAACGCCGTCCCAAGGCCTACAACGCAGCGGCCTCGAAGGGCTTTGTCAGTTCCGGATGCGCCGCAACGTTGGTCCACTCGAATGCTGAGGCAACTCGAAGGCTCGAATGCCGACTCAACACGCGGCGAGACCTCGACCGGTTCGCCAGTTCTCGGATTGCCGCACGTTCCCCTGCGGTGTCGCACCTTGAAGGTGCCCGAAACCCCAGGTCCCGATGTGGTCGCCACACCAGCGTTTCGCTCACGGCGTCGAGGATATGTGACGCAGCAAGTCTCCAACGAGACTTGGTCGGCCTAACGGGGCCTCGCGCTTGGACCGGCGGGTGACCGCTATCGGCGCGGAAAGAGTGGTTTTGGGGTGATCCACGGCAACCCAGTACCAACTGTCAATGGCGGCCGAAAATGTGACACACCCGGCCGGAGTTGACGAGCCTCGGGGGGTGTATCGGCCCCATCTTGCGGCGTACGCGGTCGCATCTCGGGATTGACGTGAGTCAACGGCAATTCAGAGCGTTTTGAATTGGTCGGCAGGGCGCAAACGCTAACGAAACTTGTCCCTCGTCGCCGGAGGCGATGGCAAGACCGTCTTGACGGCGGGTTCGGTATGGTCGAATCTGGCTTCGGAAGTGAACTGCTCGGGTCTAGCGAGATGCCGACTCGCGATCGTTACGAGAGAGGCTTCTTCACCGTCGACTGTGGGCCAAGGAATTGGAGGGGAACGTGGGAAAGTACATGTTGCGGACAAGCTACACGCCGTCCGGCTTGAAAGGTCTGATTGCCGAGGGAGGCACTGGGAGGCGTGAGGCCTTGCGCCAAACCGTGGAGAGCATCGGTGGCACGCTGGAGGGGTTTTACTACGCTCTCGGCGACGACGACCTCTACTTGATCGCCGACCTTCCGGACGAGACAGCAGCCCTGTCATTATCGCTGAACATCGCGGCAGCCGGGGCCCTTACGGTCGCCGTGACTGTTCTGGTCGACCCGGAGACCGTTGACGAGGCGGTCGCGCGGGGCGTCGCGTATCGCCCACCGGGAGCTTGATGGGCTCATCCCCTCTTCTGGGGGTCTGGGCAGACCATATTTTGACTCAGTGAGGGTCCGGCTTCCGGGGCTGATCCAGGTTCCGGAAATGTGTGGAAAGAGCGTTGTGATCGAAGATTCGGCATCGAGGTTCCGTTGTAGCTGAGATAGGTTTCGCCGCGACCTGTGCGACTTGCATCCGCGACCGGGTTACCGGGTGATGGGTCATTTTGGAGTAGCTCTTGGGTTGCCTTGGTCGGGGCGTAGGCGGCCCTTTTCGCGTTATTTCGCTTCGGTGCCCGTCAGGACCGGTCGGGGACGGGGATGCCGTAGCGCTCCAGGGTCTGCCGCACCGTCGGGCGGCCGAGGCGGACGCGGTCATCGTCGAGCAGGTAGGAGAACAGGTAGCCCGCGCCCAGCATCAGGATCCCGATCAGGAAACAGTACATGACCGCCCGGTCGGGGTAGCTGTCCTTCAGGTATCCGACGTACAGCGGGCCGCAGATGCCGGCTGCCGCCCACGCAGTCAGGATCGCGCCGTAGACCTTCGACATGTTCCTGGGACCGTACACCTCGAGGATGAACGACGGCATGGTCGCGAACCCGCCGCCGAAGCAGAGCAGCACGTAGCACACGAGCGCCGAGAACACCCACGGGTTGGACTCGGTCATCAGGACGCCGAACACGACCATCTGGCTCGCGAGCAGCATCCGGAACACCGCCACGCGCCCCACGCGGTCGGAGAGCCACGCCCACAGGATCCGTCCCAGCCCGTTGCACACGGAACTTGCCGCGATGAGCGTCGCTCCGTACTCCGCAAGCACCGCTGGTTCGACGCTCGGATCGGCCAGCCCCCACACCTCCTGGAGGAGTTCGGACTGGAAGCTGATGACCGAGATGCCCGCGGCGATGTTGAAGAAGAAGACGATCCAGATGATGACGAACTGGCTGGATTTCAGGTACGGGGCCACCTGTGCGGGCTGCTTCCACGGCGCGACCTGGGCGGCGGGGGGGTCGTCGATGACCAGGCTGCTCGGGATCAGGATGCAGGCGAAGACGATCCCCAGCCACAGGAAGGTCTGCGCAAGGTCCCCCTCCGTCTGCACGACGAGCAGGGGCGCGAGACCCTTGCTCAGGAGGAGCGCGCCGATGCCGAAGCCCATCACGACGATGCCCGTGACCAGTCCCTTCCGGTCCGGGAACCACTTCGCGGCCGTGGTGACGGGCGTCACGTACCCCAGTCCGATGCCCATCCCGCCGATGAACCCGTAGCCGAGGTAGAAGAGCAGGATCGAATCCAGCCGCAACGCGACGCTCGCCACGACGTAGCCACCGGCGAACAGGGTGCTTCCGATGAGGGCGAGACGCCGGGGCCCCACCTTGGGCAGCAGCTGGCCGGCCCAGGCCGCGGCCGTTCCGAGGGAGAAGATCGCGATGCAGAAGGCCAGCGATCCCTCGGTGAACGTCCAGCCGGCCTGCCGGACAAGAATCGTCTGAAAGAAACTCCAGGCGTACACCGTGCCGAAGCAGACCTGCAGGACGGTGCAGAAGAAGGCGATCGCGACTCGGGGCGCCTTCCAGCCCTCTGTGGATGAGGCCACGTCAGTCCGCTCCCGGCGCCGTCTCGCCCTTCACGGCGTGCAGCATGAGGCGGGCCATCTCCCCGATCTCGTCATCGCGCGCCAGCACCTTCGCATCGGTCGCCGCGGCTTCGTCGCGGCGCGCCAGCGTCACCACGTAGGAGAGCAGATCCTCCAGCGGCGTGACGGCGAGCCTCACGAACCAGATCGAGCCCAGGATGCCGACGATGAGAATGATGCAGATGAGGTATATCTGCTGCCCGGTGGCCCGCTGGATCTTCAGCCGCACGAGGTCCAGGTCCATCCCCACATGCACCGTGCCGGCCTGGCCAGCCAGGATCGGGCTCCCGACCTCGACGAAATCGCCCATCCCCGGCAGGCTGCGCTCGATCGGCTCGGTGGCGTGCGGGTCGCCCTCGCGGATCACGTCCGGGACGCCCGGCACGAACGTGTGGGTCAGGATCTCGCCGGTGTCGCTCGTGATGTAGATGTACCGGATGCTCTGGATCTCGACGAACTGGTCGATGAGCGACTGCAGCGTCGCGAGGTTGCGGTTGAGGAGGATGTCGACGCTGGAGTCGGCGATGTTCTTGGCGATGTTCGCGCTGTTGCTCTCGTACTCCTCCGACAGCTGGCTGGAGACCGTGCGGATCGAAAGGGCGGAGGTGGAGAAGACGATCGCCCCGAAGAGGACGAAAATGCCGAAGCGCGTCCTCCGAAAGAGCTTCTTGATCCGGATCTCGTTTGATTCCGGCTGGTTCACGAGGCCCCGTCGCTCGTCGCGTTCAGGCCGAACTTGGCTTCCCAGTCGTTGAGGGTGACGAAGCGGCCGTCCTCCACGACGGTGTGGTAGACGCTCTGGAGGCCCTGTCGTCGATCGGGCCCGAACGAGACCATTTCGCCGATCCCCAGATCATAGTTCCGCACCGAGAACACCGCGTCGTTCAGCTTGCCGCGCTCCGGTGTGCCGTCAATCCGACGCAGGATTTCCGTCAGCAGCTTCGCATCCAGGTATCCCTCGAGGCTCGTGAAGCTGTACGGGAACGGGTCGTACGGTTCCACCACCAGCTCTTCCGGCACCTGTGGATCGTAGCGGTCCATCAGGTCCCGGTACTCGGGCACGGACGGAATCGTCGTGTCCTCGTAACTGGGCACGACCTGCGAGTTCACGAGCCACGGCGTGTAATGGGCCGGGTCGTCGCGGCTGGCCTCCACGAGAAGGGAGAGCAGGTTCTCGCTCCCCACGAAGGAGAGGTTCGCGATGGGCACGTGCAGACCCAGATCCATCGCGTCGCGGGCGAAGGCGGCGCAGGCGGCGTACGCGCCCACGCAGATGACCGCATCGGGCTCGGCCTCCTGCAGGATCTCGACCTGCGGCCGCATGATGCTCGTGAACTGCGTGCCTCGCCTGTAGGTGGCCTCGCCTGCAATCGTCTCCCCGTGCCGTGCCAGCGCCGCCCTCACGCCGGCCCAGCCGCTGCGCCCGTAGGCGTCGGCCTGGTAAAAGACGGCGATGCGCCGCCGCCCGATGCGGACGAAGTTGTCGACGAGACCGGCCGTCTCCTGGCCATAGGAGGCGCGCAGGTTGAACGCGAACTCCCCGTACGGCGCTTCCCGCTGCGGCTGGGCGCCCGTGAACGGAAAGAAGATGTACATCTGCTGGTCCTGGAACTTCTTCAGCAGCGGCAGGACGCGGGTGACGGTCGGCGTGCCGACGTAGCCGAACAGCAGAAAGACTTCGTCCTCCAGCATCAGCTTGAGCGTGTTCTCCACGCACGGATCGGGCTGATAACCGTCGTCGTAGAGCTTGAGGGTGATTCGCCGCCCGTTGACGCCGCCCTGTTCGTTCACTTGGCCGAAGCAGGCCATGGCGCCGCGGTAGAGTTCGGTGCCCAGTCCTCGCGAGGGCCCGGAGAAGGCCGCGGACACGCCAAGGAGGATCTCGTCGTCAGGCTGCGCGCGGCTCCTTCCGCTCCAGCGCAGGCCGGGAGCGAGCGGTCGGGAGGGGGCGCCGAGAGAGGCGTTGAGCGATGCCGCGAAGGGCGCGCCGAGCAGACCGGCGAGACCGGCGCGGATCGCGGAGCGGCGCGTCAGGAGCCCGCCGGACGGAGGGCCCTCAGAGTCCGGGGATCGAGAAGAAGACCGCACACCACGAACTCCCCCGGTTAGGTCGATTTGATTGAGGCTGTCGCTTACGCCCGACATGCCTAGACCTCCGTTTCGATCATCGACCGATCCGACCAATAGTCGAAGTCTATCACAAGCAGACATAGATTCAAAGCACGGCGGCACCGGTCTGCCGAACTTGACCGGCGATCAGAAGAAGGCGAACGCTTGGACTTTCAGGGACCAGTCGGAATGATCGCCGGACGTGTAGAAATCCACGTTGGTGGAGATCCCGTTCCGGCCCACGAAGTAGACCATCACGCCCGGGGTCACGACCGTACCCGTGACCTTGTCGGGATCTTCGGCACCCGAGTCGACCCAGCTAACCCGGACCATCGGCTCGACCGCCGCGAAGTGTGACTCGGGCGCCAAGGGGAAATACCAGAAAGCCATGAGCTGAAGGGCCGAGAACTTCGCGTCGTCGTCCAGCTTCCAATTGCGGCCCTGCAGGGCGTTGACCATGAGATGGGGACCGTCGAGCCAGGTCCCGATCTCCACCTCGGCCCCGTAGGCCGGCACGCCCATCGTCTCGCCATGCGAATCCAGCGTCTCGTCCAGGGCCAAGTAGGCCGACACTCGGCTGCCGGCGGCCGGGAACACCGAGAAGCGACCGGAGGCGGACTTGCCGCGGTTCACGTCCCTGTAGCCGATTCCCTCACCGTTGGTGAGTGTGAACCGGTATCCGAAACGCTCCCCGAAGCGACCCTGCGCGAGGATGCCCGGCTCGTAGTTGTCCAGCCCCAATGCGCCGGTCAGACGACCAAAGGAGCACACGCTGCCCACACCGGGGCAGTGATCGACGCCGGTGACCCGAGCGTCGCGCTCGATGATCGGGAGCCAAGCGTTCGGCACGAGCCAGAACTCCGAAATCCCCTTCTTGAACTGGCCCAGCTGTACCTGCAGCGCTTCGCTCGCCGTAAGTTCGAGGTAGGCCTCTAGCACCGTCGACCCGTCGATATCGTACTGCGCGCGTGCCGCCACCAGATCGTTCAGCCGCCCGTCCATCGTCACCCACGCACGGCGGATGAAGAACGATGAGGGCGTGTCGTCGACGCTCGATGCCTCGAACTGAGCTTGGATCCTGGCGCCGATGGTGACGCTGGACCCGCCGCGTGCCCCAATTTCCTGTGCGTTCAGGGGCCCGGCGATCACAAGTGCCAGTCCCAAGCCGACTACGGCTGCCACTCCGCTGAAAGGTATGCTCATGTGGATCTGCCCTCTCGAAGAAGGTCCCGGGCGGCCCGGTCACGGTCGAAGATAGCTGCCTCTGGCCAGACCGCCAGCGCCGTTCTCTTGCGCAGTACCAAAGGGGGATCCCGAAGACCGACAGTTTGGAGAGGCGAAGCCCGAACCTCCGAAGCGTGGGGACCACAAGCGCGAGCCGGTGCCTATCGCAGTCAGCTTCCCAGCCACAGAAAGGGTTGGGCCAGATGGGGACCGAATTGTGCTTCCTTATGCTCCATGTCGAGAGCAGGGTCCAACCAGATGTAGACCTCAATCGGGGGACGGAAGAGCCTGCACCTCTGTTCGATTTGAGCGTCGGTCTCGCGACGGGACGCCTTTGATCGTTGCCAAGAACGCTGTTTCGTACCCCCCTTGTCCGTACCTGTCCGGTTTGCGTTCAGGCAGGGTCCGCTCCTGCGGGCCTGGCAAGGTAGCGAGCCCACTGCTCCATCACCTCCCGCCGCCGCGCGAAAAGGGTTCCTCGGGCGTATGCGGCCTCCACCTTGTCACGTACGACGTGGGCCAAGGCCGCCTCGGCAACCTCCCTGGCCACGCCGGTGTCGCCGCACCAGACTCTGAACGACGTGCGGAACCCATGGGGCACGGCGGCAACGCCGTTCTCCCTGAGCAGCTTCGAGAGCGTGCTGGCCGAGAGTGCCCGATTGGTCGGAGAGGGGAAGACCAGTCCATCGCCGCCTGCGTGACGGCGAGCCTCGCAGAGGACCTCGATCGCCCTCGGAGTCAGCGGCACCCTGTGTGTACGCCCGGACTTCATGCGGTCGCCCGGGACCGTCCAAGTCTCCGTCCCGACGTCCATTTCCTGCCACATGGCGTGGCGGACCTCGCCCGACCGCGCCGCCGTCAGAACCAGAAACTCGAAGGCGAGCTTGGTCGCCGGCCATGCCCGCGAAGCGCGGATCGCCTCCAGCGCCGCGCCCACCTCCCCGTGGGGAAGTGCCCGGAAGTGCCGACGGCCCTTCCCGTGCCGGGGGAGGGCCGAACCGATGGCGTCACCGGCCGGGTTGCTCTCCCGGTAGCCTTGGGCCACCGCCCACTTCATGATCGCGCCGATTCGCTGGCGCACTCTCCGCGCGGTCTCCGGCTTGCTCGACCAGATCGGGAGCAGGATCTCCATCACGTCCGCCGTCGTGATCTCGTCGACCCCCTTCGCGCCCAGCCGCGGCATCGCGTAGTCGCGAAGACTCGCCCGCCACTGACCCTCGCTTCTCCCGCCGGGACGCCAAGACGCACGGTGGATGGCGATCACCGTCTCGGCTGCTTCCTTGAACTTCGGCGAGGCCTCTCTGGCCAGCCTCGGATCCTCGCCGGACCGGGCCGACTTGCGGTACTCGAAAGCCTTCTGGCGGGCCTCGGCGAGCGTCACATAAGGGTATCCGCCCAAGCCCATATCCACCCGCTTTCCGCCAACGGTGCCGCGCCAGATCCATTGCTTGCTCCCGGAGGGAAGCACCCGTAGGATGAGGCCGTGCTGGTCCCCGTATTTGTCTGGACCGGTCTTGCCGCTGTGACCGACGTTGCGGACGAACAGGCCGGTGAGTCCGGTCGCTGGTTTCGGTGTCTTCGAGGTCATTGCTCTTGGTTACCGTCTCATCTGTTGTCCCACGGTACGTCCCACAGCGTGTTCAAGAATACCCGGAACATCACGGGATGTCAAGGGACGGCATGGCGGATGTAACATTTTTGGGGAAAGGGATTTAGGACACGTTACGGGATCAGCATGGACTGCACGGGAATGGCGGGGAGGCGGACACCCCCTCCGCCTGGAAGTAGGAGAGTGTGGGGCGAAACTCCGGTTGAGGCGTGACTCGAAAGAGTCTCGTGGGTTCGAACCGAGCGACCGAAGGGAGCGAGCTCGGCGAGCTGCGGAGCGGTGAAGCCAACCGAGCGACCAACGGAAGCGAGCTCGGCGAACCCTGCGAAGCAGGGAGAGCCCATTCCCACCCCCTCCGCCTGCAGCAGAACCTCCGGCACACCCGGAGGCGTTTTTTTGGACGGGTGGCCGAGCGGACTAAGGCGCACGCCTGGAGAGCGTGTGGGCAGCAACCCTGCCTCGTGGGTTCGAATCCCACCCCGTCCGTCCAGGCAGTTCCACGAGGCAGGGCCGAAACGCCTGCCCTCGTGGGTTCGAACCGAGCGACCAGCGGGAGCGAGCTCGGGGAGCGTAGCGACCCAATCCCACCCCGTCCGTCGCTTTCAAAAGTTTGACATCAGGAACCCTCGCGGAGCACCTTCCCCGGCCCCGCATGCTGGGTGCTGAGCGTCTGCCGGACCCCTGTATGCGGCACCTGGAGAGGTGGCAGAACGGCAATGCACCGGTCTCGAAAACCGGCGCCCTCACGGGCTTGGGGGTTCGAATCCCCCCCTCTCCGCTTAGAAGGGGTTCGAACCGAGCGAGCGAAGCGAGCGAGCTCGGCGAGTCCCGCGCAGCGGGAGGAAGCCAATCCCCCCCTCTCCGCTTAGAAGGGGTTCGAACCGAGCGAGCGAAGCGAGCGAGCTCGGCGAGTCCCGCGCAGCGGGAGGAAGCCAATCCCCCCCCTCTCCGCTTGGAAGGGGTTCGAACCGAGCGAGCGAAGCGAGCGAGCTCGGCGAGTCCCGCGCAGCGGGAGGAAGCCAATCCCCCCCTCTCCGTTACGCAGGCTGGTACGGAGCCGGATCCCGTGCGTCCGCCGCAGCGAATCCTGCGAGTCTCAGGCGACAGGAGTCACACTCGGCACAGGCAGCGCCCGACTCATCGGGATCGTAGCAACTCCGTGTCAGCCCGTAATCGACGCCCAGCGCGAGTCCGCGCTGGATGATCTCCCCCTTGGTAAGATCGATCAGAGGTGCATGGATCCGGAACGGCCGACTCCCTTCCACTCCCGCCCTGGTACCGAGGCCGGCGAGTCTCTCGAAGGCAGCAAGAAACTCGGGTCGGCAGTCCGGATATCCGCTGTAATCGACTGCATTGACGCCGATGAAGATGTTGCGGGCGTCGAGAACTTCGGCCCAGGCGAGAGCCAGCGACAGGAAGATGGTGTTTCTTGCAGGGACGTACGTCACGGGAATCTCCTCCGGATCCCCAGCTGCGACTGCGCCCTTGGGTACCTCCAGGTCTCCCGTGAGCGCCGAGCCCCCGAACGTGCGCAGATCGATTTCGGTGATGACGTGCCGGGCCACTCCCATGGCTTCGGCCACGTGGCGGGCGGCCTCCACCTCGAGTTCATGTCTTAGTCCGTAGCGCAGGGTCAGCGCATGGACCTGATACCCCTGCTCAAGCGCGATCGCCAGGGTGGTCGCCGAGTCCAGTCCACCGCTCAACAGGACTACCGCTCTGCGGCCCATCGAATACCTCCAAACGGGGTGCACATAAGGCGTTTCCGGGGCACGTCGGCGGCCACTTGTAACATGATTTCGCACGCCACTGCAACGCATGGTAGCGCGGGGCCGTTTCCATCGAGGGGCCTGCGTCAAGAGTCGTCCTCGACGGAGGATAGGGATTCGTGCCAACAAAGAGTGCCGCTTCGAGTCGCGATCCGGGACAGAGCGCCCTGCTCACGGATCTCTATCAGCTCACCATGCTGAAGGCGTACTGGGAGCACGGAATGCACGAGACGGCCGTGTTCGAGTTCTTCGTCCGCCGGCTGCCCCCGAATCGCAGTTTCCTGCTGGCGGCCGGCCTGGCTCACGCCCTCGACTACCTGGAACGCCTGCGCTTCGAGCCCGAGGCACTCGCATGGCTCGGCGGCCAGTCCGCCTTCCCCCCCGCCTTCGTCGACTGGCTCGCCGACCTGCGCTTCACCGGGGATGTGGACGCCATGCCCGAGGGCAGCGTTTTTTTCCCCGATGAGCCCGTCCTGCGGGTTACCGCGCCGCTCCCGCAGGCGCAACTCGTCGAATCGCGCCTCATCTCGCTGCTCAATTTCTCGTCTCTCATCGCCTCGAGGGCGGTCCGCTTCACGCTCGCGGCCCCCAAAGCCCAACTCGTGGACTTCGGCCTGCGGCGAGCACACGGTTCCGAAGCGGGCCTGCTCGCCGCCCGAGCCGCATTTATCGCCGGCTTCGACGGCACCGCGACCGTCCTGGCGGGTCAGCGCTGGGGCATCCCCACCTTCGGGACCATGGCCCATTCGTTCATTCAGTCTCACGACAGCGAAGCCGATGCCTTCGTTCGCTTCGCCCGCGCCCATCCCGACAACGTGGTGCTGCTCATCGACACCTACGACACGGAGGCGGGAGCGGCGAAGGTCGTCGAGATCGCGCCCGGCCTCCGCGCCGAAGGCATCGAGATCACGGCGGTGCGGCTGGATTCCGGAGATCTCGCGACCCACGCACGGCGAGTACGCCGGATTCTGGATGAAGGCGGCTGCCCGGGCGTCCGCATCTTCGCCAGCAGTTCCCTCGACGAGTACGAAGTGGCTCGGCTGGCCGACGCGCCGATCGATGGGTTCGGCGTGGGGGCCGCTCTCACCGTCTCCTCGGACGCGCCGACGCTCGACAGTGTCTACAAGCTCCAGGAGTACGATGGCCGTCCGCGCCGCAAGCGCTCGGAGGGGAAAGCGACGTGGCCCGGCCGCAAGCAGGTCTTCCGGACATGCACCGATGGTCGGCTCGCGAGCGATGTCCTGGGACTCGAAGACGAAGGACTGACTGGAGAAGCTCTCCTGGAGCCGGTGATGCGTGTCGGAGCACGACTGCGGCCGGATCCTGCACTGGAGGAGATTCGGGACCGGGTCCGCAGCTCGTTGGCGATCCTCCCGGACGGATTGAGGGCGCTCGCGTCGGCCCGCGCTCCCTTCCGGGTCGAGCCATCGCCTGGCGTCCGGGCGCTGTCCCGACAGGTCGACGGGAAGTCCGCAGGATGCGGAGTCGACAGCGACTTCCGAACGTCCGGCGTTACGCGGTAGCTTTGGGCATGACTAACGAAACTCCTCTCAACCGTCATCGTCTGTCCCCCCTGTGGCGGCGTCTTGCGCTCGGCCTCTTCCTGATAGGCTGTGGCGGCACCGCGGCGGAACTGCTCCTGCTCGAGCATTTCGAGGACCCGTGGCAATGGACGCCGATTGCGCTCCTGGGAGTGGGTCTGGCGGGCGGTTTCGTCCTGGCGATCCATGCCACGCCTGGCGCCTGCCGGGTGTTCCGTTTCCTGATGTGGCTCTTCATGCTGGCAGGCGTTCTCGGCATGTACCTGCATCTGAAGTCGAATGTCGAGTTCGAGAGGGAGATGAACGCCGCGGTGGGCGGGTTCGATCTGGTCGCCAAGGTACTCATGGGTGCCATGCCGGCGCTGGCGCCCGGTCACATGGCCCTGCTCGGCCTGCTCGGCTTCCTCGTTCTCCTGCGCCATCCCGCTCTCGCGAGGGGCGAATCTTCGGAAAAGGAATGAATGGAATGGAATGGCGACTCAGAATCGGTGTCGTGGGCGGTCTCGCCGTCCTTTTGCTATCCGTGCCTCCCACTCGGGCTCAGGTGGGGGAGAACGTAGACGGCCTCGTGAACCCGAACCTCGCGACGGAGGAGCAACTTGCGGCGGTCCCGGGCCTGGACGCGGATGCGGTCGCGGCCCTCATGGAAGCGCGGCCCTTTCTGCGCATGGCCGACCTGCACGCCATGGTGGCCGAGCACGTCGACGCGGACGGCCACGAGGCCGTGTACCGCGCCATGTTCGTCCCCATCGATCTCAACGACGTAACGGACGAGGAGATCCTGCTCATCCCCGGCGTCGGGAATCGCATGCTGCACGAGTTCGAGGAATACCGACCTTACGTCGCCCTCGCGCAGTTCCAGCGGGAGATCGGAAAGTACGTGGACGATGACGAACTCGCGCGGCTCGCGCAGTACGTGTACGTGCGGATCGACCTCAATTCGGCGACCGAGGAGGCGATACTCAGCATCCCGGGCGTCGGGGCCCGCATGCAGCATGAGTTCGAAGAATACCGTCCTTATGCGTCGATGGCGCAGTTCCGGCGCGAGATCGGCAAATACGTGGACGAGGATGAGGTGGAGCGTCTCGCCCGCTACGTGGAGATCCGCTGACGAGACAGCGCGCCCGAAGGTCGCCCCCCCCCTTTTTGGGCGGGGATCTTCTTGCCCCCGAAGGGGTTCCAGCGCTTGAACGGGCGACCTTTCGGCGATAGGATTCCCCTGCATTAGTCTCTGAAGTCGTCGTCCGGCAGAGGTGATGCGGGGTCCCCCAACCGGCATGTACCGGGGTGGAGGGGTGGAAGCGCGACTGGCCATGGTGGCATGGTCGGCGCGCCATGGGGAAGCGGAAAACGGGCATGGCGGGTTCGGAAACTGGCCCCTCTCGGGGCGGGTTGACGGCGGGACATACCATTCTATCCGCGGATTGCGCGGACTACGCAGTCGAAGCCAGGCGCAGGACGGACACGTCGCCAGGCCGCGCGCTTCGCATCTCTTCTCAAGTCGCTGCAATTCTTCTGGCGTTCGCGAGTCTTGCCGCGGGCACTGCCCCCACTGCCGCGGCGCAGGAAGCGCCCCAGCGAGCGGATGCGAGCGGCTTCAATCCCGACGGCACCCCTTCGGTCCTCACCAACGCGAATCCCGAGACTGCCCGGCGCGCGGAACTGGCCCCCGCCGTGCGCGGCAACACGCTGGAACGGAATCCTCCCCCGACGGGGCATCTGATTGTCGGCGGCTATGGCACCAGATCCTGGACCGACTCCCTCCGCGTGAACGCGTCGCTCAACGTCAGCACCGACAGCATCCGGGACGCCGACGGACTCGATCACGTGGAGTGGGAATACCAGTGGATTCGGGTGACCACGGGCGGTGGCGAGACCAACATCGCCGAGGCGACTCGAAGCTGGTACTACGTATCGGAGAGCGATCTCGGCCACCGCCTGAAGGTACGGGTCACCTTCCAGGACGATGAGGGGAACTGGGAGCGGATCGATAGCGAACTCTCAGCGATCGTGGACGTGATGACGACGGAGGAGCACGCCCTCATCTCGCTGGAGGCCGACAAGGACACGGTGGAGGTTGGCCAGTGGGTCAACTTCACGATCCGGCGGCGCGGCGAGATGCAACAGCAGATCCGGGGCGACATCAACGTCCAGGGCCTCCGGTCGGACATCGAGGACTGGTATCTGTACGCCTACGTCTTCCGTGGGCAGGCGACCCGGAACTGGAATCTGCAGGTGGAAGCGGAACCCGGTGGCGTCCACACGCCGGGCCGGACGATCACGGCCCTGCTGCGTGGCGTATTCGAGGACTTCGCGCTCGTAGACACGACGGCCGTGACGGTCGTCGTGGTGCCGGCGGGCACCCGTAACCGCGGCGACGTGGGCCCGCCGGACGCGCAGAGCGCCACGGTCGATGCCTCGACCCTTGTCATCTGGTACGACGAGACGCTGGGCTCCGGCTCGAACCCTCCGGCGAGCGCCTACAGCGTCAGTATCAACAGCGGAAGCGGCATGAACCCGACCGCCGTCGAAGTAGCCGGACGCACGGTGACGCTGACGCTGGGCACACCCGCGGCGTACGGCGACCAGGTGACCGTGAGCTACACGGCGCCCAATACCGGCGCGGTGCAGGACGAGGCGCAGAACGATGCGGGCGACCTCACGAACTACCCGGTGACGAACAACACCGCGGCGCCGACCCCGACCATAGATGCGCCCGCGACGCTCAGTCTCAACGAGGATGTCGGCACATACAGCTTCAGCGTCTCGCTCTCCCGGTCGATCAACCAGAGCGTGACCGTCGGCGTCGCCGCTCAAGCAGGTACAGCGACTGCCAGCGACGACTTCCAGGTTTCTTCGGGTACGCTGACGATACCCGCCGGCCAGACTTCCTCCGATACGCACACGATCACGATCGACGACGACGACATCGACGAGGGGAGCGAGACCTTCAGCCTCGTCTTGAGCAGCCCATCGTCGGGCGCCACGCTCGGCAACAGCACGACGACGGTGACAATCACCGACGATGATACCCGAGGCCTCTTCCCCAGTCCGAGGTCGGTCACGGTCCCGGAGGACGGAACGGAGACCTACACGGTGGTGCTTGAGTCGGAGCCGACATCAACGGTGACGGTGACGGCATCACGGTCGGGGGATGCCGACATCACCGTGGCCCGCGGGGCATCGCTGGAGTTCACCACGGGCAACTGGTACGTCCCGCAAACAGTGGAACTGAGTGCGGCTGCGGACGCGGACAGCGTCGATGGGACCGCGACGATCACGCACACGGCCTCCGGCGGCGACTACGGTAGTAACAACGTCAGCGCGACCGTGGCGGCGACGGAGGGTGATACCAGCGACGACGGCGAGAACAACAACAACAACAACAACACGGGGCACTCGGTCTCGACAGGCGTGACCCTGAGCTTGGGCCCCTCCGGGGTCGGCGAATCGGAAGGCCAGCGGACAGTGACCGTAACAGGCCGACTCAACGGGGACGCCATGGAGTCGGCGAAAACGATCTCCGTGAGCGTGGGCGCCGGCGGCGACGGCGCCGTTTCGGGAACGGACTATACGACATCGGGCGGCTTCAGCTTCGAGATTCCGGGTGGACAGACGGAGGGAAGCGGGACGTTCACGATCACCGCGACCGACGATGATGTCGACGAGGGGAACGAGACCATCACCGTGTCGGGGGTGGTATCCGGGCTGGATGTCACCCCGGCCACGCTGAGGATCGTCGACGACGATACCCGCGGCCTCTTCCCGAGCCCCGGGTCGGTCACCGTGCCGGAGGAAGGAACGCAGTCGTACACGCTGGTGCTGGAGTCGGAGCCCACGGCCGCGGTCACGGTGAAGGTGTGATGTGATTCATAAACCGCTGTCGTACAAACACTTACAGAGTCAGCTATCAAGCGGTTACCTCATTTTGTCCCTCTTCTCGGACGGGAATCCAATCGACCCCATCGGAGGTCCGTGGACCCCGTGACGATGAGTCCCGCAGATCCCGCAGACCGCCGATTGTGGACCACGAGCCGGGACGGCCGACCCCGTTGGGCTACGTTCCTGGGCGTCCCCATGCGCCTTATCGTCGGGCGGGCTGCCGTTCGAGTCGCCACACGTCAACGTGGTCCAAGTCCATTTCGTCTGTGCGGATTGTCGCGAGATGATCTCCCCGGAAAACGGGGACGGTTCGCTCCTTGTACGGGACGGCGGGAACGCTGCCGAGCAGCCTGCCTTCGGGATCGAAGAACTCCCAGCGGTTGCCGGCGGTGCGGATGACCTCGACCCACAACTTGCCGTCGGGGGACACGAAGATCTCGTTGATGAACGACTTCCGGTCTGGTCGGCTGTAGTTCCGGGGGTTGCAGGAACCGTCCGGCCACCGCTCCATGGCTTCATCGAACTCTGCACTTCCGGCCGCCCATTCCTCGTCCGAGATGGGTTCCGGCGGCAGTGTACGCTCGATTACCCGCAGGGTGTCGCTCTCGCCCTGCGTGAGGGCAATCCGGTAGAAATAGCCCCAAGCCGAATACGCGAATCCACCGGAGGCCGGGTGCTGCAAGAGTTTTGCCGCAGTCGTGTTTGGATAGACGCCGATCCGCCCGTCCCAAGTGCAGAGAATCGGCTCGACCTGCCCAGGAAGAGCGCTTGGAACAGACAGGAAGGAAACGGTGTCGCCTGTGTCGCCGCTGCTGTCGAGGCCCACCCACTGCGCGCCGTCATCAGGATCGAACGCGAAGCGGAAGACCTCGTTCTCACCGACGGGGAAGAACCGAATGAATGCAGCCGAACCGGTCAGGCCTCCCGAGGTCCTTCTTTGCCCGAGCCACTCGCCGTCAACGGAAAACTCGCCGATGCGCCCCTGGCCGGGATCGAAGGTCACGAGCCGGTCCCCGGCCCACGCCAAGGAATAGAGGCTCCTGAACTCACCCGGCCCTTGGCCCTCCCGACCAAAGGTGCGCACATGCGCCCCGTCGAAACCGAAGACGCGGACTTCGAGGTTGGTGTTGTCGGCAACGAATACGGTCTGGCCGGGACCCAGGGCGACGGAGCTGACCGAACCGAACTCGTCGGGAGTCACCTGTTCCGTCAGCGATTTGGGTCCGATCGAGACGACCGGGGCAAGTCGCCATCCGGGTGGCGTGCCGGTGTTGGCGACGTGGACGACGCTGCCCAGAGTATCGAAGGTGGTGGAGAGATCGCTCCGGCCGGGAGTGGAGTTCCCCTGATCGCAGGCCGCTGCCAAGGTCAGCGCGAGTAGGAGCAGAACCTTGGAGGTGGAGATACGAAGCGGATGCGGGGGCATGACCATTCTTGGCACGATGATGGTGAAGGAAGGCACACCCAAAGGTTGGCTGGCGCCCCGGTCCCTGCAAGGACTGGTCGGCAACAAGAGGCGGATGTGGGCGACGTGGCGGCAAGCAGCCATCATGGCGCTATGGGCCGGGAAAGCTTCGTCGCCGCGACTTCGCGGCAACGATTTCAGGGGGGTTCGAAGGGGGGGCGGAGCCACCCCCTCGCCAGCCGCAGGTGTTCAACACGGGAGTGTGCTGATTTCTGTGTAAATGGCCATGGAGTAGACTCTGGAAGCGGGAGGAGACCATGGCGAGGAAGAAGGATGCGACGGAGCGGGAGGTAGACGAGCTTCTCGACAGCCTGCTGGAGGGCCGCAGCCCGGAAGAGATCATGGGCGGAGGCGGTCTTCTGGAGGCGCTGACGAAGCGGGTGGTGGAGCGGGCGCTGGAGGGAGAGCTCACCGACCACCTGGGCTACGAGAAGCACGCGAGAGAGGGCCGCAACGGCGGCAACTCGCGCAACGGCCGTACGCGGAAGCGAGTGAAGACGGACACGTCGGAGTTCGAGATCGAGGTGCCTCGGGACCGTGATTCGACGTTCGACCCGAAGTTCGTCAGGAAGGGCCAGCGTCGGCTGGGCGGGTTCGACGAGAAGGTGATCGCGCTGTACGCGCGGGGCATGACGACGCGGGAGATCCAGGGTCACCTGAAGGAGCTGTACAAGGTGGAGGTCTCACCGTCGCTGATCTCGGCGGTGACCGACGCGGTCCTGGAGGACGTGAAGGCGTGGCAGGGCCGGCCGTTGGATACGGTGTACCCGATCGTGTATCTGGACGCGATCCACGTGAAGGTGCGTTCCCGGGGCCACGTCCGGACGCACGCGGTCTACCTTGCCCTGGCCCTGACGCTCGAGGGCAACAAGGAGCTGTTGGGGCTGTGGGTGGGCGAAGCGGAGGGGGCGAAGTTCTGGCTCTCGGTCCTCACCGAACTCAAGAACCGGGGGGTCGAGGACATCCTGATCGCAGCGATCGACGGCCTCAAGGGCTTTCCCGAGGCGATCGAGTCGGTGTTCCCGAAGACGCAGGTCCAGCTCTGCATCGTGCATCTGGTGCGCGGCTCGCTCCGGTTCGTCGCCTGGAAGGAGCGCAAGGCGGTCGCCAGGGACTTGCGGGCCATCTACAGGGCTCCGAGCCTGGAGGCGGCCGAGACGGCGCTGGAGGCCTTTTCTCAGCGCTGGGACGAGCGCTTCCCCATGATCAGCCGGAAGTGGCGGGCGAACTGGGCGAACCTGACCCCGTTCTTCGATTATCCGCCCGAGATCCGCAAGGTCATGTACACGACGAACGCGATCGAGGCCCTGAACGCGCAGCTCACGAAGGTGACGAGGAAGCGCGGCGCGTTCCCAACCCCGGAGGCGGTCAGGAAAGTGCTGTACCTTGCGATCGAGAGGGCGTCACAGCGCTGGACCCGGCCCGTTCAGGACTGGACCGGCGCCCTGAACCACCTGTCGATCGTGTTCGAGGGCCGAGTGCCCGTATGAGTGCGAGGGCCATTTACACAGAAAATCTGACAGTCCCGTTCAACACTGCGTGTGCTGGCTGACGACCACTAAGGGTCGTGAGCCAGCCCCCTGCGGACGCCTTAGAAACGCCGCTCCGGGCATCGCCCGAAACAGCTTCGGCCGGGCCGTCGCGGGCCAGGCTGCCGGCCTCTTGGTCGAGCGCCTCACGGGCGATGAGGACGAGTCCGTTCCCCGTGGGGATGGCGGCACTCTCTGCCGCCCGCCGCGTTCTGCTCTACCGTATCCCCTCGGGGACCCGAGATCGTCGCCCTCAGGCGATGCCACGGCCCGTAGATTCCCCGAAATGCCCTCATCCACCCGGAACCTGCATCTGAGTCTGTCGCGGAGGTGTCTAGGTCGTCGTGCCCGCGCTCCCGTTCGCCAGATAGGCCGCCCAGTCGTCCATGAGCCGACGCCTCCGCTCGAACAGGTCGGTGCGACGGTATGCGGCTTCCACCTTGTTCTGGACCACGTGCGCCAGCGCGGCCTCGACCACCTCTCGGGGGTGATCCGTTTCCTCTGCCGCCCAGTCCCGGAACGACGACCGAAACCCGTGCGGCACCGCCGCGATCCGGTGCCTCTGGAGCAACTGGCGCAGCCGCTTCTCGATGAGCGGCTTTCCGTTCAATCGCGTGAACACCAACCAGCTGCCCTCTCCTCCCAGCGTCCGGGCCTCCCCGAGGATATCGACCGCGCGGCGGCACAGCGGCACCCGATGCTCCCGCTTCGCCTTCATGCGCGTCGCGGGCACCGTCCACACCGCCTCGGCCATGTCGATCTCCGACCACTCGGCCCAACGCACCTCACCCCACCTCGCCGCCGTCAGCACCAGAAACTCGAAGGCCAACCGGGCCACCGGCATCTCGTCCGTCGTCCTCGCCTTCCTGATCGCCGATCCAACCTCCCGATGCGGGAGCGCCTTCATGTGCTTCACGACCCGGTTCTGCGGCCCGAGCACCGACCGGACCCGGTCGCAGGGGTTGTCGGTCCGGTACTCCATCGCCACCGCCCACTCGAACACCGAGCGCATGCGCTGATGCACCGACTGGGCCGTGGATCCCTTCGTGTGCCAGATCGGTGTGAGGATCTCCAGGACATCGGCTGTGGCCACCTCCGAGACCGCGATCTGGCCGATGCGCGGGAAGGCATAACGTTTCAGAGTCGATAGCCAGTCCTTCCCGTGCTGCTTGCTGCGCCATCCGGCCTGCTTCTGCTTCAGGACGCGCCCGGTTGCCTCGGCGAAGCTCGGGATGCCCCGTGCCCGTCGCCGCTCGGCAAGCGGATCGCCGCCCTCGCGGGCGAGCTTGCGGTTGGCCCGCGCCTTCTCGCGGGCCTCGGCCAGCGACACGAGCGCGACGCTGCCGAGTCCGAAGTCGCGGCGGCGGCCGCGAATGACGAGTCGCTGCACCCAACTCCGGGCACCGCTCGGCTGAACGTAGAGGTAGAGTCCATTGCCGTCGCAATGCCTCCCGGGAGGTGCGGAACGCACGAAGGCAGCCGACAGCCGCTTGTGGGGGTGGCGGCCCTTCGGCTTGGTTCTCCGGGCCGTCGCGGGCGTGTGGGTTACGTCATTCATTACCTCATAATATGTGGGATCGGATCGGACGTCAAGGAACGTGGCGAGAGGACAACAAGCGAGTATGTGTGACATAAACGCTTGTAAAACAACGATATACTACACTTAGCCGAACGCCCTTGGACGTTACTGGATTTGACTAGACTACAGTCACGGTGACGGCGAGACGCACAGGGGACTCGGACATCACGGTGACGGAGGGTGCGTCGCTCACGTTCACGCCGAACGACTGGTACCGGCCACAAACGGTGACCTTGAGTGCCGCGGCGGACGTAGACGGTAGCGATGGCACGGCTACGATCACCCACAGCGCAGCTGGTGGTGACTACGGCGCCAACAACGTCAGCGCGACGGTCACCGCGACGGAAGACGACGACGGCAGCAGCGGAGGCGGAGGAGGAGGCGGCGGCGGGGGCGGCGGGTCGTCCTCGTCGATCGTATCACTCAGCGTGAACCCGTACCGCATAGGAGAGGGGGACGGCCCCACTTCGGTGACCGTGACGGGCAGCCTCGACGACGGGACGCAGGACTCGCCGACGACGGTGACCGTCAGCATCGGCGCGGCTGGCGACGGCGCGACACCGGGGTCCGACTACGAAGTCGTGAACGACTTCACGCTTGAAATCCCGGCAGGCCAGACGAGCGGCAGCACGACGTTCACGTTCACGCCGATCAACGACGGCATCATCGAACGGAGCGAGACGGTCCGCGTATCCGGAACGGGCTCCGGGGTGAGAGTCAACTTCGCCACGTTGGTCATCGTTGACGACGACGCGCGCGGACTCCTTCCGAGTCGCCGCGTTGTGGAGGTACCGGAAGGCGCAACGGCGACCTACACGCTCGTGCTGGAGTCGGAGCCCACGGCCCCGGTGACGGTGACCGCCGCGCGGAGCGGCGACGAGGACATCACGGTGAGCGAAGGCGCTATGCTGACGTTCACGGCCGACAACTGGGATCTGCCACAGACGGTGACGCTGAGCGCGGCGCACGACGAAGACGACGAAGACGGCACGGCGACGATCACGCACACGGCCTCCGGCGGCGACTACGACGGCATCACGGCATCCGTGCGGGCCATCGAGAAGGACAGGATGCAGGCCTCGACGAAGGTGACCCTGAGCCTGAGCCCGTCCGAAGTGGGCGAGGCCGACGGTCAGAAGACGGTGACGGTGACGGGCGCGCTCGATCGCGGGCCGCTGGAATCTGCGACAACCGTGTCGGTCGTCGTGGGCGCGGCCGGCGACGCCGCCGAAGAAGGGGTCGACTACGGCGAGGTGGCCGACTTCACGTTCGAGATCGCGGCCGGGATCACGAGCGGGAGCGGAACATTCAGCATCGAACCGACGGACGACGACTACGCGGAAGGCGACGAGTCGGTCACCGTGTCGGGTTCGGCGACGGGACTGACGGTCGACGGCGCCACGCTCACGATCGTGGACGACGACCGGCGTGGCCTCTTCCCCAGCCCGCGGACCGTGCTGGTACCGGAGGGTGAGACGGCGACGTACACCCTGGTCCTGGAATCGAAGCCGACGTCCACCGTGACGGTGACGGCCGCGCGGACCGGCGACGAGGACATCACGGTGAGCGGAGGCGAGACGCTGACGTTCACGGTCGACGACTGGTATGTCCCGCAAACCGTGACACTGAGCGCTGCCCACGACGATGACGACGAGGACGGTACGGCGACGATCACGCACACGGCCTCCGGTGGCGACTACGACGGCGTCACTGCGGCTGTCAATGCGATTGAGGTGGACGACGAGGGCGCCTGGACGCTGGAGTTCCGCTCGAACGGCTCCACCGTGAACTCCGTTGCGGAAGCCGTCGGGACGGTGGAGATCGTCGCGACGCGCGGCCAGGCCCCGTCCGAGCCGCTGGTCGTCACGCTTTCCGGTGAAGGCTCCGCCGAGAGCGGATCCGACTGGCAGCTCGAGACCACCACGATCACCCTCGCGGCGGGCGCCACCGAGACGACGGGCGAAATGACGATCCTCGACGACGCCCGCCTCGAGGACTCGGAGTCCGTGACGGTGCGCGCCAGCGTGGACAGGAGTGAGGTCGCCTCCGGAGCCCTTGAGATTCTCGACGACGATCGGGCCACGATCGCGCTCGTTACCGAGACCCCGACCGTCGAGGAAGGAAGCTCGGTGACGGTGTCCGTCCTCGTGGAGCCGACGGGTGCCGGGTGCGTCATCCCCTTCGACCTCATGCCGTCGATCCTGGTCGAAGACGGCGGCGGCGCGGTGTCGTCCACGGTTCCGACGGCCGTGATGATCCCGGCGTGCGAGTCGGTGGCCACCTTCAGCTTCGACACGGACGATGATGAGGAACCGGCGGGCGATCGCCTCGTGGTGTTCACCGCCGAGGTGAGTGAAGACGATCGAATCTCGGGTGGGACGCTGACCGTCAGGGTCACCGACAACGACAACTCGCCGGCGGAAGGGGCCCCGACGATCACGGGCATTCCGCAGGTCGACGAAACCCTCACGGCGCATACGGATGGGATCAGCGACGCCGACGGCCTGACGCAGGTCGCGTGGCGGTACCAGTGGCTCCTCGTCTCGGGCGATTCGGAGGCCGAGATCGCAGGCGCCACGGAGCGGACCTACGTCGTGCGAGAGGAGGACGTCGGGAGCCGGCTCAAGGTGCGGGTGGACTTCGAGGACGACGCCGGCAACGACGAGAGCCTCATGAGCGCGCCGACGGATGAGGTCCGGCCGGCACCAGTCACCCCGGTGGTGACGATCACGGCGCTCACGGCTACGGTCACCGAGGGCGAACCGGCGCGCTTCACCGTTCGAGCCGAGCCGAGCCCGGAGAGCGCGATCACCGCGATCGTCCATGTGGCCGGGACCAACGACATCCTCGCCGGCACGCCGAGTCCCTCCGTGACGATAGAGGCCGGGCAGGACAGCGCCGTCCTGGCCGTGGAGACCCGGGACGACGATGTGGACGAAGGTGTCGTGGCCGGGGCGGTCACCGCGGAGGTCCTTGCCGGACCGGGGTACGAAATCGGGACACCCTCTACCGCGGTCGTGACGGTACAGGACAACGATGAGGTCGTGTCGCTCGACCTGACCGGGTGGCTGGCGCGGGTCGGCCGCACGGCTTCGGACCAGGTCATGGAGACCGTGCGCGAGCGCATGACCCGAGGGCCGGGGGCAACCGGTATGGTGATCGGAGGCTGGGACGTCGTCGGCCTCGGCAACCATTGGACGGCCAAGCCCTCCGAACGACTGGCCATGTGGTCGGCCACCGATCCGTCGAACCGCAATTTCGGAAAGTCCGCGCGTGAGCTCTTCGGCCGGAGCTCGTTCAGCGCTTCCGGGCAGCTGGGCGGCGACGGCTACTGGTCCGCGTGGGGCCGTGGCGCCAGGACGGCGTTCCGCGGCGGCGAGGGCGATGCCGCCGTCGACGGCGAAATGAACGGCTTCATGGCCGGCTTCGACTTCGCCCGCGGGCGTTGGGTCGGCGGCGTCGTCATCTCGCATAACCGCGCCGACGGCGTACTCGGATCGGGCTCGCGAGAGCACGATGTCGGGACGATCCTGACCGGCGCGTACCCGTGGGCGCGGTATGCCGTGAGCGAGTATTTTTCGGTATGGGGAATGCTCGGTTACGCGGGCGGTTCCCTTTCGCTCGACGGTGGCTCCGAGTCCGATCCGAACGCCAACCTCGCCATGGCCGCCTTCGGCTGGCGGGGCGATGTGGTCGGCACCAGCGGCGAGGACGGCTTCTCGCTCGCCCTCACCTCGGACGCGATGGTTTCGCGGGCGAGCACCGGCGGCGACGCCCTCATCGGCGAGCAGGACGGCGGCGCCACCCGGGCGCGCTTCCTGGTCGAAGGGTCACACAGGTTCCGCGTCGGGAACGCGACGCTGCAGCCTCTCGCCGAGGTGGGTGTGCGGCGTGACGCGGGAGACGCGGAGACCGGCGCCGGGATGGAGATGGGCGGCGGCCTGAGCGTCACGATTCCGTCGCTCGGTCTGACGTTGCAGGGCCGTGCACGCGGGCTCCTCGCGCACGAGGACGGGACCTACGAGGAATGGGGCGGGTCCGCCGTGCTGCGCGTCCAGCCCGACGCCTCGGGCCGCGGTCTCTCGATGCGCGTGGCGCCCGCGTGGGGCCATGCGGACGGCAGCGCGGCCCGGCTGTTCGAGCGCCGCGACATGAGCAGTATCACCTCGGGCCGCGCCATGGGACTCGACGACCACGGGCGCATGAACGCCGAGGTCGGCTACGGCGTGCCGGTCGGCGGTCTCATCGCGATGCCTTACGGCGGCCTTCTGGGTGACGCGCGGCGGGTGGGCTTGTCGCTGCGGTCCGAGTCGCTCTTCGACCTGAGGTTCGAGGGCATGGACGGCTCCGGCCAGCGCGCCCTCCGCCTCGCCGCCGGCCTGGAGACGGGCAGCCTCAGGCTCACTCTCGAAGGGATGCACGGTCCTCGGAGCGCCGAGGCGCGGCTGAGCCTGTGGAGCAGGTTCTGGGAGGACTAGCTGCTAGCCGCGCTGCTAGCTGGACGAGAACTCGAGGGTAAGCGGAGCCGCCCCATCGGCGGTGACCGAGATGTGCCCCGCCACGGTCCCCAGCGTGGGATGCCACGCCTCGATCTCGTAGTCGCCCGGTGGAAGCGTCGGGAGCGTGAACGACCCGTCCTCGCCCGTGATGTCGAAGAAATCATGGCCCAGGACGTGGATCGAAGCGGTCATCCAGCCGTGGATGTCGCAGCGCACCTGAATCCCGATCTCCGGCGTCTCGAAAGAGCGTGTGCTCTGAATCCCGCGGATGGGCTGCCCGAGGTTGAATCCGGGATTGACGGCGGGCGCCACCCGGACATTGTGCAGGGTCGCGTCGCTGTTACGGATGACGAGCGGCTGTCCCACCCGAACGGCCACAGCGCCCGGAGTGTAGATGCACCCCGTCTGGTCGAGGACGACCTCGGCCTCGGACGGGACCGACGCCGCGGGCGCGTTGAGCACTTGCACCAGAACGCCGGCCACGCCACGGTCCGGCCCCACCCGGACGGACCGGTCCAGCAGAGCTTCGTCATGCTGGTCCCGACAATACGGGTCAGCCGACATGTCGATCGGGACGCCCTCCGGTGCCTCTCCGGCTAAGCGCACCTGCCCCTCCGCGAACACGATGCGCCCGGATATGCGTGTCCCGTCCACCGCGCCCGGTGGTCCCGCGTTCCAGCCCGCGCTCGCTGCGCAGACCACGAGCGAACAAACGACAAGCACGCGCTTCCCCCGTCTACCAGCCATCGAAAAGACCTCCATCGAACCAATCCCAGAGGATGTAAACCAGCAACTGCGTACTGCGGACATCGGAATCGGTGAGCGGCAGTCGCACGCCCACGTTGAGCATGACATGCTGGCGCGTGTTGAGCGTCACCTGCATCTGCGGCACCAGATCCCACTCCGCCCGCGATGTGTCCTCCAGATCCGCGCTCCCCAGGACCGCGATCATTGGCGACCACGCCCGCCCGAACTCGCCGCTCGTGAACGTGCGCCCGAACACGGCCCGCCAGAACGCCTCTCTCTCCGGTCCATCCACCGCCAGTTCCGTCCCGGCCTGGAGCTGGAGAAAGCCATCGCCGCCGACGATCTGCCCGAGGGCCAGGAAGGGCTCAACCTTGAGTTCGCCGTCTCCGAGCCCACGCGCTTCATCGCCGGTCGGGAGCTTCACCTCGGTTCCGAAGCTGAAGATCGTCTCCAGGTTGTGAACGAGCGCGCGCTTGTAGCCGATCTCGATGTCGCCGAGCCCGGCCCCCCAGTCCGCGGCGGAGGCGCCGTTCCCGGCCGCCCGCGGCTCGCGCGTCTGCGCGAAACCGAAGGGCAGCGCGATCTCGATCTGGTTGCGGGCCCCGAACCGCTTCTCGTAAAGGAGTTCGTTGATGACGGCGCCGGGCCCATCGGCGTTCACGCCCGTCGTCCACACCCACTCGTCCTCCGGGTACGCCTTCTCGGTGATGAGGGCGCGGGGCAGATTGAGTTCGCCGCGTGGCCACGAGCGGTCCGTGCAGAACGTCCGGATGTGGTCCATGATGGACTGCAGCTGGTCGTCGTCGAACGCTTCACCGAAGGCGGGCATCACGTCGCTGAACCCGCGCACGGGGCCTCCGGCCTTGGACACGATGATCCAGTCAGGGTCCGGCTCGCGCGAAGCGAAGCTGCAATCGGTGAGATCCGGCAGCGGGTCATCGAAGGCGATCCGATCCGGCGGGGCGCCTCGCCCGTCCGATCCGTGGCAACTTGCGCACCCGGCTTCGTAGAGCGCCCTTCCGTCCAGCGCGTCCTGCACGGCTTGCGCTCCCGCAAGCGATTGCGGAATCCACAACGCGGCCGCCACGATCAAGATGGCCCGAAGACGGATCCGCTTACGGTTGGTTGCGGGCAATCGGTGGCTCCTCTCGCGAGGGGTCCGGTCGAGCGGACGTTGTCGAAGTCGTGCGCCCGGTCGGTCAGGTTATGTCGATACCAATAACGGTTATCGCCGTCAAGAAGACACCTCGCGCTCCAGGAGGTTGCATGAAATCGCACAGGCTGTCCCTGGCGTTCGCCATCGCCGCGTGGGCCGCGGCCCCCTTCGCGGCCGCCTGCCAGCAGGGGGCGCAAGCGCGCGTCACCGCCTTCGTCGACGTGAACGTCATCCCCATGGATTCCGATCGGGTCCTTGCCGGCCAGACGGTCGTGGTGAGCGGCGACAGGATCGTCGCCGTGGGGCCGTCGTCCGCGGTCGACGTTCCGAACGGTGCCCAGCGCATCGACGGTGCCGGGAAGTACCTGATGCCGGGACTGTCGGAGATGCACGGACACACGCCGGGCGGCTTCGCGAGCGACACCTTCCGGGAGCAGGTGATGTTCCTCTACGCCGCGAACGGCGTGACGACCGTGCGCGGCATGCTGGGCCTCCCCGGCGACCTCGAGTTGAAGGCGAGGACGAACACCGGCGAAGTCTGGGGGCCGACGCTCTACCTGGCGGGTCCGAGCTTCAGCGGCGGCAGCATCAGTTCCGCGGACCAGGCCGTCGAGCGCGTGTGGACGCAGAAGCGGGAAGGCTGGGACCACCTGAAGATCCATCCCGGGCTCACTGTTCCCCAGTACGACGCCATGGCCGCCACAGCCGCACAGGCGGGCATCCGCTTCGCGGGGCACGTCCCCGCCGATGTCGGGATCCGGCACGCGATTCTCATGGGGCAGGAGACGTTCGACCACCTCGACGGCTACATGGAGGACGCCGGCGGCATCCGCGGCCCCATGGACGAGGCCCGGATGGAAGAACTGTTCGCCCTCACCATCGACGCCAGGGCCTGGGTCGTCCCCACCATGGTGCTGTGGGAAGTGGGCGTGATCGGCCTCGGCGACCCCGACGCCCTCGCGGCCTACCCGGAGATGCGCTACTGGCCCCCGCAGGACGTCGAGGGCTGGAAAAACCGTCTGCAGGCGATCCAGGGGAGGGCTGGGTGGGACGTGGAGCAGGCGCGCCTGCACGCGAGCAACCGGACGCGCCTCCTCGGCATGATGAACGAAGCGGGCGTGGGCATCCTCATGGGCACGGATTCACCGCAGATGTTCAGCGTCCCCGGCTTCTCCATCCACCGCGAACTCGCGGCCATGGACGAGGCCGGAATGTCGCCGTACGAGATCCTCGTCAGCGGCACCCGCGCCGTCGGCGACTACTTCCAGCGCTACGACTCCTTCGGGACGGTGGCGGCCGGCCGGCGCGCGGACCTCATCCTCACGAACTCGAACCCGCTCGACGACGTGGCGAACATCGCCGACCGCGCGGGCGTCATGGTACGCGGCGTGTGGAAGTCCGAGGCGGAGATCCAGCGGGGGCTGGCCGATATCGCCGCCAGCTTCGGAAATTGAGGAAACGAACAGGACGGAGACGTACAGGACGGAGACGATGATGACGGAGAATGGAAGCGTACCCGGCGTGGTCGAGCGCCACGCGGGAATCATCACGGTTCGGGGCGGCGGACGGCACCGGGCATGGAACGGGATCGAATACAAGACGGGAATGTGGGCGGAGAACGTGGGCTCCGGGGCGCTCTCCATGAACGTGGCGATGATCCCGCCCGGAGGCGTCGCCAGGGCGCACATCCACGTGGACTTCGAGGTGATGCTCTACATCCTGCAGGGACACGTGCGGCACGAGTTCGGGCCGCGGCTCGAGAAGGCGCTCGATAACGAGGCGGGCGATTTCATCTTCATCGAACCGGGCGTACCGCACGAGGTGTTCAACCTCAGCGACACCGAGCCCGTGGTGGCGGTTGTAGCGCGCTCGGACGCCCAGGAGTGGGAGAACATCGTCGACTTCGAGCGCCCCGCTCCAGAGTAGCGCCCCGCTCCAGAGTAAGGAGCCGGCTGACGCAGGAGACCGCTCGGTAACTCGCTGAATTACGGCGGGTCAGAATCCGAGTGACGCTGTCTCCCGCCTCACGTCACCGGCCGCCGTCATCACCCCGGTTTCCGGGTCGCGCCAGGTCACCGTGGGAGCGCCCGCGCGCCAGTTCCACAGGCCCCACGCCCGCACGTCGTGGCCCATAACGCGTAACGCTTCGACCGTCTCGGCCGGGATCCGGTCCTCCATGTAGAGGACGGCGGGATTGAGGTTCACTTCGCTCCCGGTGGCCGGGAAGTTGTAACTGCCGAAGCGGGGCTGGTCGACGGCCTGCTCAGGGGACATTCCCCACACCGCCACGTTCAGAAAGACTTGCAGGAGGGCCTGCATCTGCTGGTCGCCGCCGGGGGTGGAAAGTCCCATGAACGGCTGGCCATCCTTCATCACCAGAAGGGGCGAGTTGGTGTTGCGCGGGCGCTTGCCGGGCGCCATCACGTTGGCCAGGTCGGGATCCAGGTTGAACTGCCCCATGCGGTTGCCCAGCCCGAATCCCCAACCCGGGATCATGGGCGTGAAGGTGTGGCCGTCGCTCTCGGTGAGGGAAAACATGTTGCCCTCCCTGTCCATGACATTGAGGGAGAATGTGTCGATGGAGGGAGTTCCGCCAGAGGGCCGATCTCCCGCCCCCACGAAGCTCGTGGGGGCGCCTTCCGCCACCGCGGCCATCCGTTCCGGATCGCCCCACGGAGGCATGTCCTGAAACGCGCTCGTCTCGTCGATGAGCCCGATGCGCTCGCGCGCGTAGGCCTTCCCGTACAGTCCCTCCGGTGCCGGCGCGAAGTCCGGATCCCCGACGTACCGGTGGGCGTCCGCCATCGCGAGGTCGATCACCTGTGAGATGAGGTGGATGTACTCCGGCGTGTTGTAGCCGAGGGCCCGCAGGTCGTAGTTCTCCAGCATGTTGAGCATCAGGATGATGCGCGGCCCCTGGCTCCATCCGTCGCCCGTGAAGATGCCGTAGCCGTTGAAGCTGGTCCCCAGAGGCTCCTCCCAGCGACCCTCGTAGCCTGCCATGTCCTCGTACCGGACGATGCCGTCATGCTCCCGGAAGAAACGGTCCACGTCGCGCGCGGGGTCGCCCCGGTAGAAGGCGTCCCGAGCGGCGCGGATCCCTTCGGAACGGCTTCCTCCCGCCGACAGCGCCTCCCGCTCGGCCTCCATCATGTAGCGAATGAGCCGGCCCAAATCGGCGTTCACCATGAGGTCGCCCAGACGTTGTTCGCCGACCCCGCGGGGGAACCAGAAGTCGCGATTGTAGGGGAAGGCGAGGATCCCCTCCGTCTGATCCTCGATCATCCATTTCTGCATCTTGTAGAGGTGATAGCCCGCCTCCACGATGCGCAGCGTCGGCTGGGCAGCCTCACTGAAGCTGAGGGTGCCGAAACGGTCGAGGGCGGCGAGCCAGACGTCCACGTCCGCGGGAATGAGTGCGTTGTTGATAGGCGACTTGCCATGCTCGAGGAAGTAGTCGAGGGTGGCGAGCGCGGGTGAGGTTCCCGCCCCGACGCGGGTGATCACGCGCCCCTCGGCGGCGCTGTACACGATGAGCGGGGCAACGCCCGTCCATCCCGCGTAATCCATCTTGAGCGCCTTGAGCGCCATCCCGGCGGTCACGCCGGCGTCGAAGGCATTGCCTCCTGCCCTGAGCACCTCGTACCCGGCCTGCGTGGCCAGGTAGTGACCGGAGGAGATCACCCCGTGCGTGCCCATGACGCGGGGTCGCATGGCCTCGACGTTGTCGGCGTCGTGGACGGGACCGTGACTCCGGAACGGGGCGATGGTGGCGAAGACGCCTTCCTCCCCGGACGCGGATTGCTCCGGAGCATCCATGCCCGGATCGAAGGAGACGATGAGAGCCAGAGCCGCCACGGCGACCACACCTGACAGGGGCTTCATAGCATCATCCTCCCTGTTCTTCGACCGAGATGGAGGCGCAGCCAACTGCTCTCGCCTCCCACCGTCCTGAAGCTACTTGTGGGGATCGTCCCGGCAACGACGCAGCACGACGTGCCCGCGGAAACGTCAGGCCGCGGCCAGCGCCTCCAGCGCGGCCAGGGTATCGGCCCGGCCGCGTGCTTCAGGGAAGAGCTCTAGCGCGAGAGCGACCATGCCGGTCGCGTTCGCCACCGCGAAGCTGATCCCGTTCAGGTTGCGCGTCGGCGGGACGCCGGGGATGGGACGCGGGTAGCCGGACGCGTACAGGACGCGCCGCCCGATACGGATCTCGTGCCGCGAGAGGTCCCAGTCGAGGCAGACGCCGAGCGCGCCGGGAAGGCTGCCCGGGAGCTGAAGCTGTCCCTCGTGCGAATAGGCCGCGATGACGAGCGTTCCGCGCTCCACGGCCCGGTCGACCACGGGCTGCAGCACCTCGATGCGGCTCTGGCGGGGTGTCCCAAGGCTCAGATTGGCCACGCGGCAGCCGCGCTCCCCGGCCCAGTCGATCGCCTTCGCAAGCGTACGGGCGCTCGTCGCGAGCTCGTCGTGAAAGACGCGGGCGACGTGGACGCGCGCGCCCGGCGCCTTCTCCTGGATCGCCGCCGTGACGGCGGTCCCGTGGCCGAGCCGGTCGGTCAGGTCGTCGTGTGCGTTCCCGTCCGACGTGAGCGCGATTCCGCCCGCGAGAAGGCCGAGGTGGGGGTGTCCCGGATGCGCTCCGCTATCGATGACGGCGATCGAGACGCCCCGGCCGGTCCGGCCCCGGAGCGGCCCCGAGCGCAGCCGCACGAGCGAAGGCGCCACCGGGGGCGCCGTCACCCCGCGAACAGGGCGCGGAATGCGCCGGGCCGGCTGTCGAGCTCCGCGGGCCGGCCGTCCTGCACGACCCGTCCGTCGCGCAGCACGACCGCCCGCTCCGCCCGTCGTGCGAGTTCGGGCCGGTGCGTGATGAGCACCGTCGTCCGTCCGTGCATGAGGGCCGCGTAGCCCTCCAGCAGCTGCGCCTCCGAGGCCGGATCGAGGGCCCCGGTCGCCTCGTCGAGCACGAGCACGGCCGGGTCGGCGAGGAAGGCCCGCGCCACCGCCACGCGCTGCCGCTCCCCGGCGGAGAGCTGCCGGCCCCGCTCCCCCACGACCGTGTCCGCGCCCTCCGGCAGCGACGCCAGCAGCCCATCGAGCGCGGCGGCGGCGAGGGCTCCGGTGACCTCGAGGTCCGTGGCATCGGGCTTCGCGTAGCGCACGTTCTCCGCGATCGAGGCGTGGAAGATGAACGGATCCTGTTCGACCACGGCCACGTTCCGGCGCACGTCCGTCAGCGCCAGCGCCCGCACGTCCCGCCCGTCGAGCAGCACCCTCCCGCCATCGGGGTCGAGTTGGCGCGAGAGCAGATCCGCGATCGTCGACTTGCCGCTCCCGCTCGCGCCGACGAGCGCGACCACCTGCCCGGCGGGCACCTCCAGCGACACGCCCTCCAGCACCTCGCCTCCCCGCCCGAAGCCGAGCCGCACCTCCTCGAGGACCAGCGCCCCCGCGGCCCGCTCCAGCCGCTCCGCTCCCTCCGCCTCCACCACATCGAGCGGGGTGTCCCACAACTCGTGCACGCGCACCAGCGAGGCCCGCGCGCTCGCCAGGTTCGCGTACAGCCCCATCAGCGCCTGCACCGGGAAGAGGAGCCGCATCTGATACGCCATGAACGCGACGAACGTCCCCAGCGTCGTCGCCTCCGTGATGACGCGGTAGCCGCCGTACAGGAAGACGGCGGCCGTCCCCGTCTGCAGCAGCACCCCCGGCAGGCCTCCCGCCAGGTATGTAAACCAGCGCATGGACATGAGCGCGCGCACGAAGCGGTCGTTGTGGCGCCGGAAGCGCTCGGCCTCCCGCTCCTGGGCGTTGGACGCGACGACCGTGCGCACCCCCTGCAGCGTCTCGATCAGGAAGCTCCCGATGTCCGCGCTCCGCTCCCTCAGATGCGTCACGCGCCCCTCGAGCCGGTTCCGGTATCTCACCAGCGCCCACAGGCTCGGCGGCAGCGCGACGAGCCCCGCGAGGAAGAGCCGCGCGTCGAGATAGATCAGCATCCCCATTGTCCCGATCAGGAAGAGGACGTTGCCGAACAGGCCGAGCGCCGCGTCCGCGGTCACCCGCTGGATCTCGCCGATGTCGTTGTTGATCCGGGAGACGATGTCCCCCATCGGCGTCCGCGCGTAGAAGCGCGGCGAGAGTCGCTGCAGGTGCCGGTAGAGCGCGAGCCGCATGTCGAACAGGATGCCGGCCGATACCCGCGTGTACCGCATCCCGCTCGCCACGTTCGCACCGAAGCCGAGGATGGTGATCCCGATGAAGAGCCCGACGATCCTGAGCAGGAGGGGGAAGTCCCCTCCGAGGATCGCGTCGTCGATCATCGCCTTCGACAGGTAGGGGAGCGCGAGTCCCAGCGCGGTCCCGGCGGTGGAGAGGAGGACCACCGGAAGCAAAGCCCCCGCGTACGGTCGAACGTAGGCGAGGGCTCGGCGAAGGTGCGGGTCCCGGATCACCCGGACCTCATGACATCAAGTGCAGGATCGGCTGCCGGGATCAACCCGGATCGGGCACCACGACGACGCTCGTCATGTCGGCGTCCAGCGTGACCGTGCGCAGGAACTCGAACGTCTCTTCATCGTAGACGTCGATCGTGCTCCCGGCATTGTAGACGTACAGCTTCTCGCCGTCGGCGCTCGGCATCAGCAGCATCCGCGGCCGCCCCGCGAAGGTGACGCGTCCGGCCACGCGCCGGCCCTCGAGATCGAACTTCCACATCTCGTAGTGTCCGATTTCGGACTTGAGTCCGTACCCCTTGGTCCCATCCGGAGAAAGCACGAACGACACTCCCTCGTCGGGGCCGATGGGGTGGAAATCCACGTCCTGCGCCGCCAGGTCCACGGTCGCGATACCCATGAGACGACGGTTCTGGAGCGGGTCCGTCATGCGGAAGAGGCCCGTGTATACGCCGTCCACCTCCTGGTACGGGCTGCGCCCGAAGGGGAGCCTCATCTCGCCCAGTCCTGGTTCGAAGGGCTCGGAGATCTCCCAGCGGTCCACCTCCTCGAACGTCTCCGCGTCGAGCACGACGAGATCGTCCGCGAACATGTACAGGAGGTCTCCGTCCGGAGAGAAGCGGAAGTTGGTGTTTCGTCGCTCCTCCCCGTCCGGCCACGGGATCGTGTCGGTCACCTCGTAGGTCGTGAGGTCGAAGCGAAGCAGCGTCGGATCGTCGATCCGGTACCGGTCCGCGAGCTTGGTGCGGCTCTGCACATGCATCGCCATCCATTCCTGGTCCGGGTGGACCTGGAAGGAACGGATCCACGTACGCGTCGAGCCTTCGCTCAGCGTGAACTCGCCGACGGACTCCTTGGAGGGAAGCGCGACGATCTCGATCGTCTCGAAGAAGGGGTCCAGCACGTAGAGCCGCGACCGATCTTCGGAGACGTCGACACGGAGCGAGATCGCACGTTTGACCGGGATCCGGTCCACGACTTCCTCGCTGGCTTCGTCCCAGACGATCACTTCGTTGCTGTAGTTGCCCATGTACCAGTGGGCGTTGCGGCCATTCCCCTGCGCCTCCAGCGTCCGAACCCCTGTCAGGGCGCAGGCGATGGCGGCGGCGGCGATACCGACAGCCTTCGATGTCCGTCCCGGGCAGCTCCGAATCATGGTGAACACCGTGCGGATCACGGGAAGACGAGGTCCAGCTTCCGCCAGTCCTTCTGCGCCGACGCGCACTGCGACGTCCAGTCCGGCGAGTGGTTGAGCTGGTCGGGCACATGCGCGGGCCAGAAGCAGGCAAGGTGGCAGTCGAACAAGTCCCGCTCCACCGGCTGGCACAGCCCGGCGGTCCCGCCGCTCGAGTCCACCTCCCAGCCGGGCGAGAACACGAGCGAGCAGCCCAGCGGAATGTGCGGTCCCTCCGGCGGCCGGCTCTCGAGCCCCACCACGTCCAGCTCTTCTCGAGCGAGCTGCGCCTCGATGCGGCCGGCCTTCTGGTTGATCGGCTTCAGTTGTTTCACGACTCTCCCCCTCGCATGCGAAGGTCGGCCGGGCCCGCGCCCGGCCCCGTCAATGGTCGAAGCGGGCCAGGTACTCCGGGTTCCGCTCCGACAACTCTCCGTAGATCTCCAGACACGTGTGCGTCCACGTCCGCACCCAGTTGCAGAAGTGCAGGTTGGGCGCGTTCGTCTCTCCCGTCCGCGTGTACGCCTCGTGGTAGCAGCCGCCCGAGCAGATCGGGCGGGCCCAGCATGTATGGCAGTCCGTCTTGTTCTTGATGTGGTGGTCCTCGAGGAAGTCCTTCTGCCGCTCGCGGTCGATCCCCTCGGCGACGGTCCCGAAGCTGTGGTCGTTCGAGTAGGCGAAGCGGTGGCAGAGCGCCACGTCGCCCCCCGTCGTCACGCCCATCAGCCCGAGCCCGGCCCCGCACGGGTACGCCTTGCTCACGCCCTTGTGGATCTCCTCCAGCGTGTCCTTCACGTTCGAGAAACCGTGGTGCCGGTTCTGCACCGCGTGCTCCAGCCAGTCGCGCGCCAACTCGTCGAACTGGCGCAGCATGCGGTCGTATCCTTCGTCCTCGATCTCGTAGTCGCGCCCGGAGGAGGTCGTAACCGGCGCGAAGCCCACCTCCCAGAACCCCATCTCGTCGGTGAGGTGACGGTAGATGCGGTGGATGTCGAGGTTCTCGCGCGTGAGCGTCACGCGCGCGCCGATCGGACGGGACTTGTGCCGCTTGAGCAGTGCCTTGATCCGCGGCTTGACCGTCTCGTAGGAGCCCTTCCCGCTGTGGAAGACGCGCATGCGATCCTGCATCTCCTTCGGCCCGTCGATGGAGACGGTGACGCCGATCTCGTTGTCCGCCAGCCACTCGATGATGTCGGGGCGAAGGAGCGTCGCGTTCGTCGTGAGGCTGAATTCGAGCCGCTTCCCCTCCTCCTCGGCGCGGCGCCGGGCGTAGGCCACCGTGTCCTGGAGCACGGGGAAGTTGAGCAGCGTCTCGCCGCCGAAGAAGGTGAGGTGCGCGACTTCGATCGGTCCCGATTCCTTGAGGAGGAACTCGACGCTCTCCCGCGCGGTCTCATCTCCCATGAACTTCGGGTCGTCCGTGCAGGTCGTGTCGACGATTTTGTCTTCGCCGTACTCGTAGCAGTAGGTGCAGGCGAGGTTGCACTTGTTGGTGACGTTGAGGACCATCGTCGTGAGCGGGAAGCCGTCCGGCGGCAGGTCGTTCACGACCTGGTCGACGGGAGCCCCGGCCTCGCCGATGGCGCGGATCTGCTGGAGTTCGAGCAACCCGTCGTGCACGCGGTCGACGGGGTATCGGTCCGAGAGGGAGTTCACGACCTCGCCCGGCGAACGGGGTCCGTAGCTGAGCAGATCGAGGATGGCGGAGGACGCGGCATCGACCCGGAAGATGCCGGCCGAGGGGACGAGGTAGAGGAACCGCTCGCCCGACGCCTCGAAGGCATGAAACTCTCGCAACGCCAGTTGGCCGACCGGCTTGATCATGGCACCAGCCTCCCCGTCGGGACCCCCTGCCACGGGTCGAACTTGAGGTAGAGCGGCACCGTCACGATGAGGTGCGCCCGTGCGCGCAGACTCCGGGTTGCTCCGGGAGCCGCGTCGGCACCCGCATAGGTCGCCACGACCCACACGTCGCCCACGTTGTTTCGGTCGCCCACCCGGCTCTCGTTCGGACCATCGATGGCGGGGGTGAAGATCCCGTCCGATCCCAGCGCGCCGACGTACTGGATGTCGTCGTCGTCGAAGGTCGCGGCGTATTCCTCCATGCTCCAGGTCACCGGCACCCGCCCGAGCCGGAGGTCGTCCGCCGTGTTGGGCTCGCCATCCGGGCCGTCGTCCCACCCGATCGCGTCGTAGGGCTGATAGCCCTTCGGGAAGGCCGCGCCGCCGATCCGCGCCATGCCCGCGCGCGGCGTCACCTCGAGTCGGTCCACTCCGTCATGGACGCGGATCGCGCCCGGCAGGCCCACGCCGCCAAGGAAGAGATCGCGCCCGCCGACCGCCGCGTCATCATCGACCGAGAGGCGGACGGTGACCCGGCTCCCATCGCCACCGGCCACGGACTCGACGCGGACCCCCGGCCCGAAGTCGAAGTCCGCCGCGTCGGCATTCGCCGGGAGGTTGACGCCGTGTACGCGGAGTTCGGTGGACGAGGCGCCGGTGCGGATCGCCCGGGGGTGTACGCCGGACACGACGGGGCCGCCGCTCACGCGCGTCAGCTTCACGTCGGGGCCAAACTCGTCGTAGGCGCCCGCGAACCAGCGGCCCGTCATCGCCTGCCATCCGCGGTCCACCGTCATCACTTCCCGCAACTCGTCCGCGCCACCGGGATTCGATCGTCCGCGCCACTGATAGCCGGTATAGACGATGGACTGTCCGCTGCGGCTCACCTCCTGCCCCGACTCTGCGTACGTGTACGACGCTCGCGAGCGGAACTCATCGGGCGCGTCGCCGGCGGAGATCTCCACCGTACCGAAGATCTGACCCTTCCCGGGCTCGAACCCCGCCAGCGCCCAGGTGCCGGCGAGTCGCGGTGTCCGCATCGATGCCGACCAGGCGGACCATTCGGGCGTCTCGAGGGGAAAGGCCTCGGAGAGGTGGTCGATCGCCACGTCTACCGGCTGGGGTGCGTCGCCGTCCCCGCCCCTGAGGAAGCCCTGAAAATCGACGAGCGGGTAGAGGCCGCGGTGCGTCGCCATGAGGAGTTCCCACTCCTCGCGCGTGCGCCGCTGCGTGATGACGCGGCCCATGCTGTGACACTGGATGCAGGTGTTCTCGACGTCGCGATCCGCCTCGTACACGTGTTCGATGAGGCGGCGCTCGACCTCGAAACGGCCGGGCTCGAGTTCCTCCGGCGCGAGACCCTGCCGGTTGGAGAGGTAGCGAACGACCTCGCGCGCCTCGTCGGGGCCCAGGGAGACGTCGTTGAGCGCCATCATGCGGCGGACCGACGTCTGCCACCCCTCCGGCGTCTTCCGCTCGTAGGAGATCCGCGTCATCCGCCCCTGCTCGTCGCGCTCGTGGCAGCGCTGGCAGCGGACAATGATGATCTCGTTGTCGATCGGGTAGCCGTCATCGTCGGCCCGGATGGGGTCTCCGGCGGCGCCGGCGACCGGAGCGGCGGCGGGCTCGATGAGCGGTGCCTCGGGCATCCCGGGCACCTGGGGGAGGGTGCGGGCGCCCAGGAATACGAGCACACCGACGGCCATCCCGGCCGCCAGCACCCCGTGAATTGTCCCTCGCGCGGTCGCTTCGCGTCTCATCCATCCTCCGTTCGGAACCGGCTCAATTGTGCGCCCGCCGACCCGGGCGCGCCAGTCCGAAAGGCGTCTCCGGCACGTCCTCAACACGTCCTGCGATCGTCTGCCGGCCCTCCGTCAATCGTCGGCCAACTCGAGGAAACCGGCACCCACCGCGAAGGCGAGTGCGGCGAGAAAGTCCGGGAGCGGCGCCTCCATTCCGGGCCGGTTGTAGGCCTCGAACAGGTTGGGGACCTGGTCGGAGGTGGGTGCGAGATCGACGAGCCGCCGCAGATCGACGTTGCGCACGTAGCGCGCGCCGTCCGGGAGCCGGTCGGAGACCAGGTGAGCCTCGAGGGTGATCCGGTCGTCGACCACGGCGGGGCGGTGCACGGTCGAGAGCCCCGGGGCCGGGCGGAGATGCACGGCCGGCAGCGAGCGGATCGTCTCCCACGCCGTCCGCACCTCCGGGCGCGCCAGGTAGGCATCTGCCCGGCGCTCCGCGAGCGAGCGGTCTCCAGGTTCCGACACCGCGGGCGCTCCGGGTGCGGGGGTGGGTTCCAGGATGTCCGCGCCCGCTTCCCGGGCCGCGGCCAGACGAACCTCCCAGAACGCGTGGCCGCTCGCCTCGGCGGCCTGTTCGAGGAAAGGAACGGATAGCGCCCGGTAGGTGCGGTACACTTCGCGTTCACGATCGTCGTAGAAGTCGGAGGCCGGTTCGGCCATCGTCTCGTCTTCAAGTCCCGTGTGGGCGACGATCGCGGCGAGCCAGGCCGAGGCGAGTGCCTTCTTGACGCCGTACGAGGAGAGAGGGTCGATGAACGAGCCGGCGTCGCCGACGAGGAGCTGGCCCGGCCGGCCGTGCGAGGTCGCGCCGTAGAGCGACGCGGGACATGCCCGCACGGGCCCGTCCAGCCGTCCTTCGGCGAGGTGCTCGCCGAGCCGCGCCGCCTTGGCCAGTTCGGCGCGCCACATGCCGTCGAGGCCCCGTTCGCGCGCCAGGTGCGTGCGGCGCGGGTCGACCATCGCCGTCACGCAGCGGGTACGCGGCGAGGTGGGTACCGACCAGGCCCAGCCGTCGCGGTAGCTCTCGATGAGCGTACAGCCGGGGTCCGGCGGGGCGTGGCCGCGGGTCGAGGTCCAGCGGCCGACGAGCGCGAGCGTGGCGATCCCGCGTTCGCGGATTCGCAGCCCGTGGCGGGCGAGCACCCCGGCCCGGCCGGAGGCGTCGAGCACCCAACGGGCCCGGTAGCGCGCGGTCGAGGTGGCCACGCGCCAGCCATCGGGCCCCTCGGCCGTCTCGATGACTGGCCCGTCCGTCACGAGCCGCGCCCCCGCGTCGCGGGCCACGCCGTGGAAGGCGGCTTCCAGCGCCGCCCGGTCCGCATGGAAGCCGCGCTCGGGCGCCCCGAACCGTTCTTCCCGGCGGGGCAGCCCGGCCCACCACACGGTGTTGCCCTCGTTCGGCACGAGGCCCGCCGCGTCCAGGGCGTCGAGCGCCCCGACGCGTTCCAGCAGCTTGCGCGCCGAGCCGGGGATCGACTCGGCGAGCCATTTCGCCGGCGGGGCCGGCCGTGTGATCAGCGCGACATCATGCCCGCGCCGCGCCAGCGACGCCGCGACGGCGCAGCCGGCCGGCCCCCCACCGACGACCAGTACATCGGATGTCTCTGTTGCCAGGTCGGCTCTATCGCTCTCGCTGGCGCAGCACGTCGCCACCGCTCGGCCCGTCCGTGGCGAAGCAGTAGAAGCGGCCGTCGCCGCCCGTCCCGCGCAGGTTCTCGAGGCTGCAGCCCCGCGAACCGTGCGCCTCGTTCCACGACGTCGGGTTCTGGCCGCCACCCGTCCGGTCGTGGTGCCCGACGAGCGCGCTCCCCTCGCCGCCAGACGTCCAGTTGCTGCACGTCGTGTCCCCGTCCGCGTCCGAAGCCATGCCATTCATGAGCGAGCCGGTGAGGATGTCGTGCTGGTTCGGCTGGTCGCCCCGGCCGTTCACCTCATCGCCGTTCTCGGTGAGGATCGTGGCTTTGGTCAGGTTCGGGCCGTTGCTGTGCAGATGCTCGACGTCCCGGGCGATCATCGTGCCCGCGTGGTTGTACCACGGCCCGTCGCCGATCCGGTCGCGCGCGCTCACGCCGCCCGCGCCCGTCGTGCTGAGGTAGGCCCGCCACATGCGGTCCGGCAGCCCCGCCGCCGCGGCCAACGTCTCGCAGTACGCGTCCGCGCCCTCGATACCGCCGAGATCCGCGCCGTCCCCCGGATTCGAACTGGTGATGAAGAAGCTGATGTTCTCGTCCTGTGCCGCCGCCCCGCTCGCGCCGAACGCGAGGAGGAGGGCCAGAAGGCTCACTGTGCGCTTCATGTCAGAACTCCTGTCCTGGTTTACCACGTGCCGCTCGACCGGCACCCGTCCGCACGCCAGCAGCGCGCTAACGCCGGATGTACTTCCGCATCTGCCGCGGTCCGACCTCCGCCCCGTACAGGTTCCCGTGCGCGTCGATCGCGATCCCCTCGGCGCCGCTCGTTCCCGACCCGTCCTGATTCGGCTCCGGATCCGGGATGAAGGCCGTCACCCAGCCCGTCGCCGCGTCGCCGACGTAGATCCCGCGCAGCCATCCCTTGTTGCGGCGCGCGTTCGACTCCGAGTCCGTCGAGTACAGCACGTCGTTCTCGTCGATGAAGAGGCCGCTGGGACGCCCGAACTGATGCCACGTCTCGAGGTGGTTCCCCTCCTGGTCGAAGACCTGGACGCGGCTGTTGCCGCGGTCGCCGACGAAGAGACGTCCCTGCGAGTCCATGGCGAGCGCATGGGGATCCCGGAACTGGCCGTTCGCCGTCCCCGCGCTCCCCCACTCCATGAGGTATGTGCCGTCCGCCGAGAACTTGACGATCCGGTTGTTGCCTCCCGCGTCGTGCCCGTCCGCCACGAAGATCGTGCCGTCCGAGGTGACGAGGATGTCCGAGGGCTTGTTGAAGTGCCCCGGCCCGTCGCCCGCGACGCCCTTCTCCCCCAGCACCATCAGGACTTCGCCCTCGGGGCTGAACTTGTAGATCACATGCCCCCAGCCCTCCGGCACCGGCGCGTAACCCACGGCGTCGGCCACCCAAACGCTGCCGTCCGGCTCGACGAACATCCCGTGCGGCCACGCGATGAGGCCCGAGCCGAAGCTCCGTACGAGGTTCCCCTCGGTGTCGAAAAGCAGGATCGGGTCGACGTCGCTCTCGACGCACAGGTTCGCCCCGCAGCGCTCGCCCACCCAGATGTGCTCGCCGTCCGGCGCCGGATACACGGCGCTCGTCGCGCCCCACTGCCGGCCATCGGGCAACTGTCCCCAGCCATCAATCGCCATGTACGGGTTCGGCGCCGTCAACTGCGCCGCCAGCGCGCCTGCTCCCGCTGTGCCCGCCGCCAGCACGACTACCGCGGCAAGCATGATTCTCCCTGTGCCTCTCATCCGGCCTCCTTCCGTGTTGGGTCCGGGACGATGGGACGTGATCGCCCGGGCGGGCAAGCGCAAGCGGCGCCGTCGAAACGGGCTAATCCGCCAAGGCGGCCCGGCCACCCCCCTTCGCTTTCGCCGCCAGCTTGCCGAAGGGTCCGCTGATCACCCACGCCGCCCCCACGACGATCAGAGCCAGCGCCCCCCAGCGCATTAGCGCGGCGGCCAGCGCTCCGTCGAAGGCGGGCCAGGTGAAGCGGTATGCCAGCAGATCGGAGCCGCGGTCCGTCATCCAGTGCCAACCGGTGTGCGCCAGGAGCGCCGAGCCGATGATCGTCCCCACCCGCTCCGCGACCACCTTGCGGAACAGCAGTTCGACCACCGGAACGGCGATGGCGACCACGACGAGCTGCCCCAGTTCCACGCCCACGTTGAAGGCGAGCAGGGAAGCGAGCAGGTGCCCGCCGGCGAACTGGAGCGACTCACTGAGCGCGAAGGAAAACCCGAACCCGTGCACGAGCCCGAACCCGAACGCGAGCAGCCACCGCTTCCGCGGTCTCGCTCCGACGATGTTCTCGAGCGCCATGTAGACGATGGAGAGCGCGATCAGGGTCTCGATCAGCGGCGGGAACCAGAGCGCCCGCGGCGCGATCCCGAAGGCGGAGGCGATGAGCGTGATCGAGTGCGCGATCGTGAACGAGGTGATGACGGGCACGAGACCCCACAGCGTGCGCAGCGGGATGACGAGGCAGAGGAGGAAAAGCAGGTGGTCGATTCCGTCGAGGATGTGCGTGAAGCCAAGTGAAACGAAGCGCAGCGCCGCCTGGTGCCAGCGGGGGTCGAGCCGCACGAGTCCCGGATCGCCGACGTACTGGAAGACGCGCTCCGGCCGATCCGGCGGCCGCAGGCGCAGCACGGTGACCGTCCGCAGGCCGAGGTGCGCGAACGCCGGATCGATCGAGAAGCGGGACTCATCCGACTCGATATCGTACTCCAGCAGGACATCGAGCAGGGCCTGCCGCCACGGAAGCTGGAGCCCGGGGTCGAGCGGCGGGTCGTCGAAGTGCGCCAGGGCCGTCTCGTAACTGGTAAAGGAACGGTCCGACGGGATCGAGACCCGCGTCGCCACGATTCGGGGCTGGGCCAGCTGCCGGTCCTCCTCGAAGAAAGTCACGTAATCGGCGAGCCAGAGCTGTGCCGCGTCGACGAGGAAGGGGCCGGCCGCCTCGAGGTCGAGGTAGCCCAGGCCGTAGCGCGGAAACTCGATGTCCCGCATGGCTTCGAGCGGGGCCCTGACGAGAAAGCGGAGCCGCCCCCCCTCCGGCGAGACAAAGGCCTGCACGGTGACGTCCACCGGAATCTCGTGCGGCACGGCGGGGATCGCCTCGGCCGCGCGATCCGGCGCCGCCCGCGCCGCACCGGCCAGACTCGTCAGACCGTATAGAGCGAGGACGCACCCCATCAACAGCGCTGTGCGCCGGGTCGGACGGCGTGTGTTACCTCGCTTCATCCGCGATCCCCGAACTTCGTGAGCTTGGGAGAGCAACCTGGATCCGCCCGCAACGATGGCGCGGCCGGCTCGCGCCGTCGACCCCGGCAGCCCGCGGCCAGCGGATCTCTGGACGCGAGAGGACGGCATCTGTAGCGTGAATCGATCGGGAAAGGTCGGGGCCGGGCAACGCGGTAGCGATTCAGGATCCGCAAGGAGAAACAGTTATGAACGGGAAGCGGCAAACCCTCATCTTCGGTGCGGTCGCGGGCATCGCCATCGCGCTCGCGTGCGGCCAGGCGGCCATGGACGACGGGGCCCAGGCCAGCGAGGGGCAGGGCGTCAAGGCGCCGATGTTCGAGGTGGACCCGTTCTGGCCCAAGCCGTTGCCGGATCACTGGGTGCTGGGATCGGCCATCGGCGTCGGCGTGGACTCGCGCGACCACGTCTTCATCGTGCACCGCGGCAACCTCACGGAGCGCACCGAGGGCGGGGCCGACGCGGATCCGCCGATCGGCGAATGCTGCCGCGCCGCCCCCCCTGTGCTCGAGTTCGATCCCGATGGCAATCTCGTGAACGCGTGGGGAGGTCCCTCCGACGACTACGTGTGGCCCGGCTCGAACCACGGCATCACCGTCGACCACATGGACAACCTGTGGATCGGCGGTAACGGGCCGAACGACACGCACGTCCTCAAGTTCTCCCGCGATGGCGAGTTCCTGGCCTCCTACGGTGAGCCGGAGGCGGGCCCGGAGCCCGACAGCCACAGCGAGACGCGCTTCAACCGCGTGGCCAAGCTCTCCTTCGATGCCGCGGCCAACGAGGCCTATCTCGCCGACGGCTACGGCGGTCGCCGCGTCGCCGTCCTCGATGCCTCGACCGGGGCCTTCAAGCGTTACTGGGGCGCCTACGGCAACGCGCCCGATGATACCCGCACGCCCCCCTACGACCCGGATGCGCCGCTCATCCAGCAGTTCCGGACCCCGGTGCACTGTGCCGAGCCCTCGCTCGACGGCCTCGTGTACGTGTGCGACCGCCCCAACGACCGTATCCAGGTCTTCCAGACGGACGGGACGTATGTGGACGAGGTGCGGATCGCGCCTCGCACGCTGGGCGACGGTTCGACCTGGGACATCGCCTTCTCGCGCGACGCGGACCAGCAGTACATGTACGTCGCCGACGGGAAGAACATGCGCGTCTACGTCATGGACCGCGCCTCGCTCGAGGTCCTGACCAGCTTCGGGGACGGCGGCCGGCAGCCCGGCCAGTTCTTCGCGGTCCACAGCATCGCGACGGACTCGAACGGCAACATTTACACGACCGAGACCTACGAGGGGAAGCGCGTCCAGAAGTTCGTGTACATGGGCATGGGTCCGGTATCCGCCGAACACCAGGGCCCGCCCTGGCCGCGCGGCGACCAGTAAGAGGGAGAATCATGGACACGAAGCGTCGAACACTCATTTGTGGTGCCTTCGCGGCGGGCATCATCGCCCTCGCCTGCGGTCAGGCGGCGATGGACGACGCGGGTTCGGCCGACGCGGGAGACGGAGCCGGTGTCGAGGCGCCGATGTTCGAGGTGGATCCCTTCTGGCCCCGGCCGCTGCCGGAACACTGGCTGCTCGGTTCCACGATCGGGGTCGGCGTGGACTCCCGCGACCACGTGTTCATCATCCATCGCCGGGCTTCGATCAACCCGGGCACCGAGCTCGGAGCGGAAGCCGATCCGCCGACGAGCGAGTGCTGCCGCGCCGCCCCCGAGGTGCTCGAGTTCGACCCGGAGGGGAATCTCGTGAACTCATGGGGCGGCCCGTCCGACGACTACGTGTGGCCCGAGTCGAACCATGGGGTCACGCTGGACCACATGGACAACGTGTGGATCGGCGGCAACGGGGCGAGCGATTCGCACATCCTCAAGTTCACGCGCGATGGCGAGTTCCTCGCTTCGTACGGCCAACCGCAACTGGGGCTCGATCCGGACAGCCACAGTGAAACGCGCTTCAACCGGGTGGCGAAGGTCGCCTTCGATGCGGAGGCCAACGAAGCCTACGTCGCGGATGGCTATGGCGGCCGCCGCGTGGCGGTGCTCGACGCGTCGACGGGCGCGTTCAAGCGGTACTGGGGCGCCTACGGCAACGCGCCGGACGACACGCCCCCGCCGCCCTACGATCCGGATGCGCCACCTCTCCAGCAGTTCCGCACGCCCGTACACTGCGCCGACCCCTCGCTGGACGGTCTGATCTACGTCTGCGACCGTGCCGGCGACCGGATCCAGGTCTTCCAAAGGGACGGGACGTACGTGGACGAGATGATGATCGCGCCGCGCACGCTGGGCGCCGGCTCGACCTGGGATATCGCATTCTCCCGCGATCCCGAGCAGCGGTACATGTACGTCGCCGATGGGTCGAACCACAGAGTCTACGTCGTGGACCGGGCCTCGCTCGAGGTTCTGACCAGCTTCGGCGACGGGGGCCGGCAGCCGGGCCAGTTCATCGGCGTCCACAGCATCGCCACCGACTCGAAGGGCAACGTCTACACGACCGAGACGTACGATGGGAAGCGGATCCAGAAGTTCGTCTACATGGGCATGGGCCGTGTGCCGGCCGAACAGGGCCCCCTCTGGCCCGACGGCTAGGACCTCTGACCCGGCCTGTCCCTAGGAGACCTGCAGGCGCGCGTACAGGTAGCGGCCGTTGAATCCCATCGCCGAGAACGAGCGGTAGGGGAAGATCCCTCCGAACGCGTCCACCCGCGTCGGGAAGGCATCGAACAAGTTCTCGGCGCCGACTGTGAGTCGCCACGCACCGGTCAGGTCGACGTGGACTCCCGCATCGAAGAGGACCCTCGGTTCGAGGCGTCGGATTCTGTGGGGGTGTTCGCCGACGCCGAGCGCGCGCAGTTCCTCCTGCGCCCCGTAGTAGTTCGCTCCGAGGCCGAACTCGAACGCTCCGGTCGAGAACCCGGTCCTGAACACGCCCCGCCAGTCCGGGCGCCCCTCCTCGAGGAAGAAAACGTCGAACCCGTTGTAGATCCTGTACGATTCGTCTCGCAGCGCCTCGTTCTCCTTCACGCAGGCGGCGATGTCGCCCTCCGGGCAGCGACCGCGGACCTGCCCCCAGTTCGCCGATGCACTGAACTCGAGGCGTGAGGCCTCCGCGAGACGCCGCCCCCACGTGACCCGCGCATCGACACCGTACGACCGCAGGTCGATCGCGTTGGAGAAGAAACGGATGGATTCCACCGGAAGATCCGCCAGCAGGTGATCGACGAGGCCGCTGACCCCGCTGACCAGTCGGTCGGAGAGGAGGATGGCGTCGTCCACCTCCGTCGCATAACCGTCGATCGTCAGGTGCAGGTCGTCGGCCGGCGTGAGCGCGAACCCCGCGCTGACGGAGCGCGACCTCTCCCCCCGGAGGGGTGAGGCGCCGACGGCCCGCGCTTCCGGAGCGCCCACCGGGAATGTGCCCGCCTCGAACCGCGAGGGGACGCCCGGGTCGTCGGGGTCCTCGCGGCGTCGCGCCGTGACGTGTCCGTAGTGGGACTGGCTCAGCGCCGGAGGCCGGAAACCCGTGGACACGCTCGCCCGGAAGACGGCGTCCGCTGAGAGGGCGACGCGCAGCGCGAACTTCCCGTTCAGCGTGCCGCCGATGCCGCTGAAGCGCTCGTAGCGTCCCGTCGCGGAAGCCAGGAGATACCGCGTCAGGGGCGCATCGACCTCACCGTGGACGCTGAAGCTCGACCGGTTCCAGCTCCCGGCCTCCTCCGGCCGGAAACCGGTGAAGAGTTGGGAGCCTGCGGCCGCGACGCCGCCGCTCTGGGTCGGGTGGAAGCCGTCGACTCTGGATGCGTGTTCTCCCGCAAGAATCCGGTAGTTGTCCAACCGGAGCGTCGCGCCGAGGCGGAGGCGCAGCGGACCCGCGCCGAGGCCCGTGTCGATCCTGCGCCACACGTCCGCATTCGCGAGGAACTGCCGGCTCTCGAGCCCGCCGGTGGAGAACCGGGTCCGGTTCGGGATCCCCGGGTCGTCCGCCGTCCCCGGGATTCCGTCCGCGCCGGGCGCGCACGCCGACTCGAGGCAGGGCCCGAGCGAGGGGTTGAGCGTGTCGAAGAGGTCGTTGTCGGCCCGGTTCGAGCCGTACTGGGCGTTCAGATCCCAGCCCCGGCTCTCCTCGTCTCCGCCCCCCCGAAAACCCGTGACGAGGGAAAGGTCCCGCGTGTCGGAGTCGAAGCCGGGGAGGAAGCCGAGTGGATGGATCGCCGGCCAGTTGCGATCGTCCATCGAACGCACGAAGAAACCCGAGTGAAGGTCCCGGCGCCGGCTGTAGCCGCCGAACGCGTACAGTTCAGGGTCCCCGCGCGCGTCGCCGAAGGGGCGCTCGAAGTTTGCGAACAGCATGAAGTTCGACGACTCACCGTCCCCCCACAGGTGGTTCGGCTGCTCCACGTCGTTGTGCTTGCGGATGACGAGACCCCGGTCGACGAAGTCCGCGTCCCCGGGGAGGAGTTGATCGCGCCCGTCGGCGCCCGCGCGGTTCGTGGGTTCCCGCTGGCTGAACGCGCCCGTGAGGTTCAGGACGCCTCTGCGGCCGATGCCCAGTCCCCAGTTGCCCGACAGGCCGTAGCGCAGCCCGTCGTCATCCCATTCGTCGGGAAGGTGGTGGCCTACGGAGACGATGAACTCGGGCGCCGAGACCGTGTTCCGGAGACGCAGGTCGATGAGGCCGGCGATCGCGTCGGAGCCGTGCCGCGTCGCGCCCCCGTCGCGTGCGACTTCCACGCGCTCGATCGCCTGGAGCGGGAACGCGTTGATGTCCACGCCGCTCGCGCCCGGGAAGGGACCCCCGCCCAGCGCGTGCACGACCGCCGTGGGATGGCGGCGTTTCCCGTTCAGCAACACGAGCGTGTGGTCCGGCGAGAGGCCGCGGAGCTGGAAGGGCCGGACGCCCGACGTGAGGTCCACGACCTGCCGGCGCGGGAAGTAGGCGGCAGGCAGGAGTTCGTTCAGGGCGGAAGCGAGTTCGGATTGTCCGGTTTCGAGAATCTCCGTACGCGAGAAGACCCGGACGGCCGGGTCCATCCGCTGACGGACCTCTTGCTCGAGCGTGTCTGCGCGCGCGCCACCCTCCACGCCCGACTGCGCTTCGGCGGCGCGAGGGATGGCAGCGGAGTAGGTCGCGGTACCGGCGAGGAGGAGCGTCCGGAGCGCCGACCGCGCGCAGTCCAAACGGAGCCGCGTCACGAGACGCTATCCGGGGTCGACGAAGGGGTCATCCCGCATGTTCACACACGCTCGCGCCGAGCGCCAACATGCCGGCGCCGCGTCACAAGCAGGCGCCGGCGGACGCCGCCATCCACCCGCGCGGCTGTTCGGCACGCGGGCAGATCGCGAGATTCGGGGCTCGGCTCCGCTTGACGACCTTCGAAGGAGACGGCAACCCGTGGCAGAATCCCGCATCGCCCGACCGATGACCCGAATCGCACGGTCCCTGCTCGCGCTGGCGCTTGTCGGCACTTCGACGCCCGCGGCCACATCCGCCCAGCCCGTCGACGACGGATTGCTCGATCTCCTCGAGTGGCGCTCGATCGGCCCCACGCGCGGCGGCCGCGTGCTCGGCGTGGCCGGCCACCCATCGGATGATCTCGTCTTCTATCAGGGCGCCGCCGGCGGCGGCGTCTGGAAGACGGACGACGGCGGGGCGAACTGGCGCAACGTCTCCGATGGTTATTTCGGCACCGGTTCCGTGGGGGCCGTCGAAGTCAGCGGCTCCCACCCGGACATCGTGTACGTCGGCATGGGCGAGACGTGCATCCGCGGCAACGCCTCTCACGGCGATGGCGTCTACCGCTCCGACGACGGCGGGACGAGCTGGCGGCACCTCGGACTCGCGGAGACGCTCCAGATTGCCCGGGTGCGCGTGCATCCGGAGAACCCGGACGTCGCCTGGGTGGCCGCGCTCGGCGACGCGTGGGGCGCAAGCGAGGCGCGCGGCGTCTACCGCACGCGCGATGGCGGCACCACCTGGGAGAAGGTCCTGTACCGGGACGAGAACTCGGGCGCGATCGACCTCGTCCTCGATCCCTCGAACCCCGACATCCTCTACGCCTCGCTCCTGGAGTTGCGCCGGTTCCCCTGGGGCTTCCGCAGCGCGGGGCCCGGCACCGGACTCTTCAAGAGCACGGACGGCGGCGACACCTGGACCGAACTGACCGACAGCCCCGGCCTCCCGTCCGGCCTCAAGGGACGCATCGGGATCACCGTCTCGCCGCGGAACTCCGACCGCCTGTGGGCGATCATCGACGCGGCGCGCGGCGTGAAGGGGATCTTCCGCTCCGATGATGCGGGAGAGACGTGGATGCGGGTGAACGAGGACGCCAACCTCCTCCAGCGCCCTTGGTACTACCACCACATCGTGGCGGACCCCGGCGACGAGAACACCGTCTTCGTCCTCAACGTCTTTCTCTGGAAGTCGACCGACGGAGGCGAGAACTTCTCGCGCGTCTTCACGCCGCACCCGGATCACCACGATCTGTGGATCGACCCCGCCAATCCGCGCCGGATGGTCAACGGGAGCGACGGAGGCGCTGCGGTGAGCTTCGACGGGGGCCTCTCCTGGTCGAGCCTCCTGAATCAGGCGACGGCGCAGATGTACCATGTGACCGCCGACAACCAGACGCCGTACCGCCTCTACGCCTCCCAGCAGGACAACACCTCGATCTCCGTCCCCAGCCGCTCCGATTTCGGGCGCATCTCGATCGAGGACTGGTACACGGTCGGCGGAGGCGAGGACGGCTACATCGCGGTGAACACCGAGGATCCCGACATCGTCTACGCGGGGGACCACCACTGGGTGTACCGTTACGATCACCGCAACCGGCAGGTGCGCGACATTTCCCCGAACCCGGAGACGCATTATGGCTGGGGCTCGGCTGACATCAACTACCGCTTCTGGTGGACGTACCCGGTGATGACGTCGCCGCACGACCCGGACGTCCTCTACGTGACGTCGCAACATGTGCACCGCACGACGGACGAAGGCCACAGCTGGGAGGTCATCAGCCCGGACCTCACGCGCGCCGACCCGAGGACGCTGGAGCCGACCCCCGCCTACGAGGCCGAGGACACCGGAGAGTACTGGGGACCGATCACGCGCGAGGCCTACGGCCCCGAGTGGTACGCGACGATCTTCGCGTTCGCCGAGTCGCCGCTCGAGCCGGGGCTCCTGTGGGCGGGATCGGATGACGGGTACATCCACGTGTCGCGCGATGGCGGCGCGAACTGGGAGGACGTGACCATCCCGGACCTGCCCGAGTTCGCGCTCATCTCCATCCTCGAGCCTTCGCAGCACGACCCCGCCACGGCGTACGTCGCCGCGACGCGCTACAAGCTCTCCGATCATGCCCCCTACCTGTACCGGACGACGGACTACGGGGAGACGTGGACGCGGATCACGACGGGGATCCCCGACAACGATTTCACGCGTGTAATCCGTGAGGACCCGGGCAGGGCGGGGCTCCTGTACGCCGGTACCGAGCGCACGGTCCATGTCTCGTTCGACGCGGGGGACTCGTGGCAGCCCTTGAGCCTCAACCTCCCGGTCGTCCCGATCCACGACCTCGTGCTCCGCGACGGTGACATCGCGGCGGCCACGCACGGACGCTCGTTCTGGGTACTGGACAACGTGCAGTTGCTCCACCAGGTGGGGGCCGGGGAGATGGCGAGCGAGCCGAGACTCTTCCGTCCGCGGACCACGACGCGCTTCAACCCGGGCGCCTCCCCCGCCGCCCTGTTTTCGGCGATGGGACGGCCCGGGGCGGGAGATCCGGCCGGGGCGAACCCGCCGGATGGCGTCGTCATTTCCTACTACCTGCCCGAGGCGGCGGCGGGCGGGGTCTCACTCCGCATCCTCGAGGGCCGCGCGCTGATCCGCGAGTTCTCGAGCGAAACCGAAGCGGCGGCGGCCGGCATGGACTTCTTCGGGGCCGGCGGGGGCGTCTCGACGCTGTCCGCCGGAGCCGGCGCGCACACCTTCGTGTGGGATCTGCGCGTGGAGTCGGCGCGTGTGCTCGACGACGCCGTCTTCCAGGGAAGCGCGCAGGGTCCCCGCGTGCCGCCCGGCGACTACACCGTCGAACTCGATCTCGGCGACCGCACGCTCTCACAGCCTTTCGAGGTCGTCAGGGATCCGAGGGTGGACGTGACGGACGAGCAACTGCGCGCCCAGTTCGAGTTCCTGCTCGAAGCGAGAGACCGCCTGACCGAGACCATGGAGCTTGTGGCGAGAATCCGCGACCTGCGCGAGCGTGCCGAGCAGGCCGTGGAGCGCGGCGGAGGAGGGGACCGTCTGCAGGCCGCGCTCGAGGAGTTGAACGGCGAACTCTATCCGGTTGAGGAGCGCCTCGTGCAGTACCGGGCGCGCGCCGGGCAGGACCTGATCGCGAACCCGACTGCCATCGACAGCAAGCTGGCGCGGCTCATGGGCTTCGCGTCAATGGGAGACGGCCCGCCCACGCAGGGGCAGCTCGACCTGCTGGCCCGGCTCGCCGCCGGCATCGAGACGCGCACGGCGGCGGTGGACGAGATCGAACGGACGACATGGACGAATCTCGTGCGGCTCGTGCCGTAGCGGGCTCGCGGACTGGCGTGCGGAGGCCGCTCCCTGCGGCTAGCGGTTCCGCAGCGTGATGTTGATCCCACCCACGAAGCCGTCGCCTCCGTAGCGCGCGGACGCCTCGGTCCGCGTCAGAATCTCGATGCGGCTCACTTCATCGATCGACAGGTCGCGGATCGCCCCGATCGTGTCGGGCTCCCGCCGTTCGTTGATTCTCAACTGGACCGACTGCATCCCGCCGGCGCGGGAGCTCGATGTCGCGGAGATGAGGAGGATCACCTCCCCCGCCCCGCTCATGCGCTCGAACCTGAGGAGCTGGTGTCGGCGCAGCAGGTCGTACACGCTCATTTCGGGCAGGTTGAGGAGGTCGTCGGCGCGAATGATCTCCGAGCTGAACGCCCGGCCGGATCCTCCGCTCCCGCCTCCGGAAAGCGATCCGATCTCCTCCCTCACGTCGGGCTCGCCCGTGAGCGAGATGAACAGATCCTGCTGGGCGAGCGCCGCCGCCGTCGTGTACGGGACGGGCTCACCGCGCCGGTCTCCGAGGAGGGCCCGCAGCGAGACCTCCATGTCCTTGGGCAGCCCGCACATGATGAAGAGGCCTTCCAGGTTGGTCTGGACTTCGATGCGCTGCCTGGCGTTGTCCTGCACCCAGCTGGCGGCGACGGTCGCGCCGGGAACGATGGTCTCCCCCTCGGGATCCGTCAGGTAGCCCACGACGGCCGCTTCCGCGGTCTCGTCCCCCGTAGGACAGAAGTCGATGTACGACTGAGCCGCCGCGGTGTTCGCGACGACCAGAAACAGGACAGGCGCCAAGAGGCGCACGAACGAGTGCCGCATTTTCGACCTCTCTCTGCTCGGCGGTTTTCTTGCGTAGCGCGCGTATGCGGGCACAACGCCAGCGGATGTCGCGGTGCGAGCGATCCACCAACCATTTAGGATACTCCCGGTCCGATTCGCGTTTAGTCCGGGGGTCCGGCCAGGAGCCGGTCGCCCCATAAACATGCCCGTACCCCGCAAGATGCTGCAGGTGCCGCCGGGGGCGCTACGGAGGAATCAACTGAGCAAGATCGCCAGACGCGAGTTCGTGCGCCGGGCCGGACGCTGGGCGGGGACCGCGGCGCTCGCGCCTTCGCTCCCCGGCCTTGCGGCCTGCACCGGCCGCGCGGTCGCCTCGGGCGCGGCTGCCGCGGGCACCGGATACGGGCCCCTGCGCCCCGCGGGCCCCGAACTCGCTCTCCCCGACGGGTTCTCCTACGCGGTCCTCGGCGTGGAGGGCCAGCCGATGTCGGACGGACGGCCGACGCCGCGTGCCCACGACGGGATGGGACTGTTCCCCGTGAGCGATGACGTGGTCCGGCTCGTGCGGAATCACGAAGATCAGGATCCTCCGGGCGTCGCGGTGCCCCTGGTCTCGCCGGAGTTGGCGTATGATCCGTTGGCGGGCGGAGGCACGACGACGCTGGAGGTCCGGATCGAGGCCGACGGGAGTCCGACCCTCCTGCGCGATTTCGTGAGTGCGGGCGGGACGTTGATCAACTGCGCGGGCGGCACGACGCCGTGGCGCAGCTGGTTGACGTGCGAGGAGACGACGTTCGGTCGAGGCCGCGGCTGGTCCGTCCCCCACGGCTATGTGTTCGAGGTCCCGGCCGACGCCGACGAGCCGGTGGCGGCCGAACCGATCCGCGAGATGGGGCGGTTCGTGCATGAGGCCATCGCCGTCGATCCCGCGACGGGATTTGTCTACGAGACGGAAGACTACAACCGACGCGCCGGCTTCTACCGCTTCAGGCCTCACGTCCCCGGTTCTCTGAGGGACGGGGGCGCTCTCGAGATGCTGGCCGTGCGGGACGCACCTCAGGTGGATCTCCGGACCGACCAGCGTCCGGGCGAGTGGCGCGGCGTCGAGTGGGTGCCGATCGAGAACCCGGATCCTCCGGATGCGGAGCGCCGCGCGACGACGGTCTGGGAGGAGGGATATGAGGCGGGAGGCGCACGCTTTTCTCGCCTCGAGGGCTGCTGGCACGCGGACCGGAGCATCTACTTCCACGCGACGAACGGGGGCGATGCCCAGCTGGGACAGGTGTGGCGCTACGTGCCGGAGGAAGAGGCGCTCGCGCTCGTCTTCGAGTCGCCGTCGGAGGATGTACTCGCCGGGCCGGACAACCTGACGGTCAGTCCCCGCGGGGGGATCCTGATCTGCGAAGACAATTCGGGTGCGACGCACCTACGGGGGCTGTCGCCCGCGGGGGAGATCTTCTCCTTCGCCCGGAATCTCCTGAACTCGCGGGAATTCGCGGGCGCCTGCTTCAGCCCCGATGGCCGCACGCTCTTCATCAACATTCAGGGGGACACGATCTCGATGGGACCGGGGAACCTCGGCCTCACACTCGCGATCTGGGGACCGTGGGAACGAGGCCCCCTCTAACCGGCCGCCACGGACTGCCAGGCGCGGCGCTCGCGGTTGCGCTCTCGGGGCAGGCATGCGTGTGGGCCGTACCGCTGGAGACCACGCCCTCCACCGATCCCTCGATCTACGTCGTCGGCTGGAGCCAGACCGGTATCGCCTCGTGGTATGGCGAGCCGTTCCACGGACAGCCAACCGCGTCCGGCACCATCTACGACATGGATGGGATGACGGCCGCCCACCAGACGATCCCGTTCGGGACCCGCATCCGCGTGGACAACCTCGAAAACGGCCGCTCCATCGATCTGGTCGTGAACGATCGGGGCCCGTTCGTGCGGGGACGGATCCTCGACGTAACCCGGACCGCCGCGCTCGACCTCGGCATGATGGGTCCCGGCACGGCCCGCGTGCGGATCACCGTCACCGAGGCGGCCAACACGGTTTCCGCGCGCGGCGGCTGCGTCGTCGTCCAGGTGGCTTCGTACCGCGAGCGGGAGAGCGCCGAGGCGAAGCTGCAGGAGGTTGTACGCGCGGGGTTCGACGCCTCGATCGAGACGTACGGAGACGTCCACCGCGTCGTGGCCGGTCCGTTCGCGGAGGAACCCGCGGCTCGCCGCGCGCACGAGGCGCTGGGCGGATTCCAGCGCCGCTGCTGACGGCCGGGGGGGCTCCGGCGCACGCCGGGAAGGTGACCCGGTTCGCGCTCGGGTCGTGATAGTGTTGTGTCGCGGAAGCCCGGGAGCTGCAAACAGCCGGGATGCGATACGACGCTGAAGCGGAATAGCGAAGGCTCAGAGCCTCAGGTAGCTTTCGACACTCCCTGACTGCTCGCCGTCCGCGAGGCGGCACGCCCGCCCCGGGGCCCCAGGAACCCGGGCAGGTCGATGGCAGTAGTCTCCTGGAGGAGGTTGTATGCTTCGGAGAACCCACGCGCTCGTCGCGCTCGCCGCTCTCGCGGTCTTCTCGGCCCCCGCCGCTTCCGTTCTGGAGGGGCAGGCCGGCCGGTATTTCGGCCGGAACAAGGTGGTCTACGAGTCGTTCGATTTCGAGGTGCTCAAGACGCAGCACTTCGACATCTACTACTACGAAGAGAGCGCGGTCGGCGCGCAGATGGTCGGCCGTCTGGCCGAGCGCTGGTACGCCCGCCTCTCCCGGGTGCTCAACCATGAGTTCCGCGAGCGCCAGCCGATCATCCTCTACGCCGACCACCCGGATTTCGAGCAGACGAACACCTCCGGTCAGTTCATCGACGAAGGCACGCAGGGCTTCACCGAGATCCTGAAGCGGCGGCTCGTCATGCCGATGATGGTGTCGATCCACGAGACCGATCACCTGCTCGGCCACGAACTCGTGCACGCGTTCCAGTTCGACATGACGGGGCAGGGGACGGGAGGCCCGGGGCTGGACGTGCCGGGCGCGATCCGGCTCCCGCTCTGGTTCATCGAAGGCATGGCCGAATACCTCTCCATCGGACCCATCGACCCGTTCACGACGATGTGGATGCGGGACGCTCTGGATCTGGAGGACGGGTTCCCGACCATTCCGGAACTCGCCGACCCGCGGTTCTTCCCGTACCGCTACGGCCACGCCTTCTGGTCCTACATCGGCGGCGCGTTCGGGGACGACCGGATCGGCCGGATCCTCAACCTCGCCGCGCGCACGGGGAATGCGCTGGCGGCGATCGAAGCCGTCCTCGAGGTGCCGATCGGCGAGCTTTCCGACCGCTGGAAGAGCGAACTCGAGACCTATTTCGCGGATGCGCGCCAGGAGACCAGCTCCCCCGACGACTACGGGCGCCGCGTCATCTACGAGCCTCCTGCGGAGGGGAAGCTCCACCTCGGCCCGGCGCTGAGTCCCAACGGCCTGGACATGGTCTACGTGTCACAGAGCGACCTCTTCTCGATCGAAATGTTCGGGGCCGACGCGCACACCGGAGAGGTGAAGCGTCGCCTCACGAACAACGCGGTCGACCCGCACTTCGAGAGCCTCCAGTTCATCCACTCGGCGGGGGACTGGCACCCGAACGGCCGGCTGTTCGCGGTCGCCGGCATCAAGACGGGGAACCCGCTGCTCACGATCATGGAGGCGGAGAGCGGTAATATCGTCAGGGAGCTCCCGGTCGAGGGGTTTCAGCTGGGCGCCATCTTCACGCCGAGCTGGTCGCCCGACGGGTCGCACATCGCGTTCAGCGGCCACTCGGCCGGGTTCACCGATCTGTATGTGATGAACGTCGAGACGGAGCAGCTGACGCGGCTCACCGCGGACCCGTTCGCCGACCTCCAGCCCGCGTGGTCGCCCGATGGGCGGTCGCTGGCGTTCACGACGGACCGCTTCACGACCGACCTTGAGTTGCTCGTCCCGGGACCCTACCAGATCGCGCTCGTGGATGTGGAGAGCGGGGAGATCGAGCCGCTGCCGGGGTTCGACGACCAGTTCCGGAACTACAATCCGCAGTGGGCGCCGGACGGCCGGAACCTGTACTTCGTGTCGGACCACGACGGGATCGCCAACCTCTACCGGCTCGACGTCGAAACGCGGGAACGGTATCTGATCACCGACCTGTGGACCGGCGTGAGCGGGCTGACGGCCATCAGCCCGGCCGTATCCGTGGCCCGCGGCACGGGCGATGTCGCCTTCAGCGTGAACAAGGGCGGCCCGTTCAGCTATGAAATCTATGTGATCGACGACCCGGAGATCCTGGCCGGGGAGCCGGCACCAGAGATGCTCGTCGGCGTCGACGCCTCGATCATCCCGCCCCGCGAGCGGTTGTCGACCTCGCACGCGGAACTACTCGACAACGCCCGTCTGGGGCTGGCCGATCCGATCACCTTCGAGGAGGGCGAATTCCGGTCCCCGTTGTCCCTCGACTTCGTCTCGCAGCCCACGATCGCCTTCGGGGCGAGCGACTTCGGCGTCTTCTTCGCGGGCGGCGCGGCACTGTTTTTCTCGGACCTGCTCGGCAACCGCACGCTCCAGACCATCCTCCAGGTCAACACGAGCTTCGGGGATCTGGTTCAGGGGACGGCGGCCCTCGCGGGCTACGAGAACCGGTCCAGCCGCTGGAACTGGGCCTTCATTGGGGGGCAGGTGCCGTACGTCTCGCGCCAGATCAGCTACCAGCAGGTACTGCTGGGGGAGCGGTACGTGAACGTCTTCCGGGATTTTCGCTGGTTCGAGATCAACCGGGAGATGACCGGGATCGTCGCCTATCCGTTCAACCGCAACTCGCGCATCGAGTTCTCCGCTTCCGCCCGCCAGGTCGACTTCTCGGGTGAGATCGAGGAGTTCGGTTTCGACGCCTTCACCGGTCAGCTGCTGGCCGACGAGGTGACGGATCTGAGGGACTGTGAGGGAGGAGAAACGGTGTCGTTCAGCGGTCAGCCCTGCGCGCCGGAGTCGCTGTACACGGCAAGCGGAAGCGCCGCCCTCGTATACGACAGCTCGATCTTCGGCGGTACGAGCCCGATCGCCGGACAGCGCTACCGGCTGGAGGTGGAGCCGGCCGTGGGGACGCTCAACTTCCTCACGGTCACGGGCGACGTCCGCCGATATGTCCGCGCCGGGCCGTTCACGGTGGCCGGCCGGGGCCTTCACTTCGGCCGGTGGGGGGGCGGTTCGGACGACTGGCGCCTGGGCCGACTCTATCTCGGGGTGCCGTCCCTCGTACGCGGGTACGATAACAGATCCATCGATGTCGTTGAGTGCACGACCGCCGGCGGGCAGGTCGGGTTCTTCAATTGTCCTCTCATCGGGAACCTCATCGGCAGCCGCGTGGCGGTAGGCAACCTGGAGCTGAGGCTTCCGCTCCTGGGCGGGATCGGCGTGGTCCAGGCCCCGGGCGTGCCGCCGGTCGAGGTCGGCCTCTTCTATGACGTGGGCAAGGCGTGGTCGGGCGAGACGCCCGCGAACTGCCCGGAGATGAACTGCGGGTTCGAGGATCGGAACTGGGTGTCGAGCGCCGGCTTCCTGACGAGGGTCAACCTCTTCGGCCTCATGATCGCGGAGGTCAATCTCGTCCGACCCTTCGACCGCCCCGAAAAGGGCTGGATCTGGCAGTTCAACCTCACCCCGGGATTCTGAACCTGATCAGGAGCTGGTTGGTCAACGCGGTGGCGCTCTACGCGACCGCGCGGCTCCTGGCGGGGGTCCGGGTCGAGAACCCGGAGGCGCTCATGGGCGGGGCGCTCGCGATCGGCCTCATCAACGCGATCGTCCGGCCGATCCTGCGCTTCGTGACCTTCCCGATCACCGTGCTGACGCTGGGACTGTTCTACTTCGTCCTCAACGGCCTGATGTTCCAGCTGGCCGCCTCACTGATTCCGGGGTTCGAACTCGATGGCCTGGTGGCGGCCATCGGCGGGGCACTCGTGATGTCCGTCGTCGCGACGGTGCTCCACCTCTTCCTGAAGCCGAAAAAGAAGAAGTAGCCGGCAGTCGTCGGAAGCCGCTAGGCGTAGTAGGGGTTGCTGCCGGCGGCGTGGTCGGTCACGTCCTGCACGTCGACGATCTCGGGCGCCGCATCGCGGATCATCTGTTTGATCCCCTGCGTGAGCGTCACGGAGGCCATGCCGCAGCCCTGGCACCCGCCACCCATCGTCACGTAGACGACGTTGTCGCGGATGTCGACGAGGCGCACGGTGCCGCCGTGCGAGGCCACGCCCGGGTTGATCTGCTCGTCGATGACGCGGCGCACGCGGTCGACGAGCGGCCCGTCGAGCGGCCCGGCGCCGAGCGGCTGGATGTTGGGATTGTTGAAGTGGAAGCCGGAGCCCTGAAGCGATTCCACCCAGTCGATGCGGGTTCCCGCCAGGATGTCGGCGCTCTTCGAATCCACGACGACCTCGAAGCCGGAGGCGTCGAACGACTGGTCCTCCGCTTCCCGCTCGAAGGGCTCGATGAGGGCCATCTCGTATTCCGGCGCGATGGGGCTCGCGTTCTGGACGCTCACGCGTACCGCGAGGCCTTCCGCGGGGTCCTCGGCGATGAACGATCGGATCCGCTCGCAGGCGGCATCCGTGAATTTCAGAAAATCCTGTTCGGACACGTCTACTCTCCCGCGGCCACCGCCGCCCTCAGATCGCTTGCCGTATAAAGTACCATCGTTTGCAGGCCCGCCTGCTCCAGCGTGGCTCGCCCCCCCTCCTCGCGGTCCACGAGGCCGAGCACTCCGAGCACTTCGCCGCGGGCCTGATTCACCGCCTCCACCGCCTGGAAGGCGGATCCGCCGGTCGTGATCACGTCCTCGACGACGACGACCCGGGCGCCGGGCTCGAAGCAGCCTTCGATCCGTTGTCCCTTGCCGTGCCGCTTGGCGCGCTTGCGGACCGAGAACGCGTGGATCGGGTCCCCGGCCCGCCAACTGGCGGCGGCGATGGCGTATGCCAGCGGATCCGCGCCCATCGTGAGGCCGCCGACCGCATCCGGTCGGAGTCCGGCGTCACGGATGGCCGCGAGACCGACCTCGCCCATCAGCACCTGTCCGTGCGCGTGCATGGTCGAGGTGCGGCAGTCGATGTAGTAGTCACTCCGGGCGCCGGAAGCGAGAACGAAGTCCCCGAGCCGGAACGAGCGCTCGGCGAGCAGATCCAGAAGTCTTGTGTGGGCGGAACTCAGTAGACCCTCCTGGCTGACCTGGCTAGATGACCTGGCGCATCGCCTGGCCGGATTCGGCGTCGCAGCGAGCGCAGAGCCCGAACAGCTTGAGTTGACGCCTGAGTACATGGAAACCGAGTTGCCCGGCGACTTCCGCCTGCAGCCGGTTGAGTTCGTCGCGCTGGAAGCGGACCACGTCTCCGCATGCGGTGCAGATCAGGTGGTCCTGCTGCGCCTGTCCGACCTTCGCTTCGTATCGCTTGAAACCCTCGTCGAAGTCGTGTTCGGTGGCGAGGCCGACGCGCACGAGCAGGCTCAGCGTCCGGTAGACCGTCGCCTTCCCCGCGCGCTCACCCTCGTCCCGCAGCCGCGCCACGACATCGTCCGCCGAGAGGCGCTGCCCCGACTCGAACAGCGCTCGGGCAATCGCTTCCCGCTGATGCGTGACGGGGAGATGATGCTCCTGCAGCGCGGCCCGAAAGAGGCCAAGCATCACGGCGGCACAGCCGAGAGGCGGTCGGGGGGTAAGGGTGTCCGTGGTCATGGTGTTCTCAACGCGCTGAGAAAGATACGCACGCTCGTCACGCCTGCAACCAGCCGGACTCGAAGTCGTCCACGACCTGCCGCAGCAGACGGTCGACGGGAGACGCCGGACGCGGTGTCAGGAACCGATCCGAGAAGCGGTTCAGCGCGACGCGGAGGCCGCTGAAGGTCTTGGCGGCGTCACGGTAGCAACCGTCCAGTTGCTGGCGGCGGGCGAAGGGCGCATCGGCGGCGAGCGAGAAGCCGGCCTGTCCCATCGCCTCGTAGTAACCGAGGTCGGGTCCGCCTCGCCGATGCTCCCTGGTACAGATCCAGTCCGGAAAAAGGCCCGACAGCCAGAGCGCGAAGTTGCCGAGGTGGGCGCTGAGCAGGAAGCCGCGACGCCCATCCGATTCACCGATCTCCGCCACCAGGTCCACGAGATAGTCGTACTCGGAATCATCGTAGGCGGCGATCCGCTGCGCCCGCGCTTCGGTGGCGAAGTGGAGAAAGATCGAGGTTACGTAGTCGGCCATGAGCCGGGATTCGACGCCGCTCTCGAGCAGGCTGTGCCGCAGCGCGACGTAGGAGAAGAGCGCGAGGGGGAGCGCGGACACCCCCGGCTCGGCGGCGAGCGCGCCGGATGCCTTCGGGTGATCGAGCAGCGCGTCGATCCCCCGTTCCGACACCAGCGTCTCGAGGTGGGTCCGCTGCTCGCCTTCGCGGGCAAGCAGGTAAACGAGTCGGGCCGCGTCGTCCCGGCCGAAGGAAGCTCTGACGTCCGGAAGAATCATGCCGCTCCCCCTTCCCATGGTCCGCCCCCTCCGGCCCCTCCACCACATTCCGTACCCCAAGGTCGTCTGCTAGTTTTGTCTTCTGCTAGTTTTCCTCGCGAGAGCGGACGCCGCAACGGAGTCGACCCCAATGGCGACGATTTGACATGCTGAGAGAACGTTTGAGAGAGTCCGGATTCTGGCTGACGGTGGCCCTTGCAGCCCTGTCCACGGCGTGCGGTTCCGCCGACGCGGGCGTGCGCGACGCCGGCGCCGAAGGGAGTGGCGGGCAGGCCGCCGAAGCGGGCGCGGGCGCCGCCGTCGAGGCGTCGGAGCTGGTCCCGCTCCGGGTGGGCGGGATCGAGATCCAGGTAGAGCTCGCCGACGACGTCGACGAACGCCAGCAGGGACTCATGTACCGGGAGTCGCTCGAGGAGAATCAGGGGATGCTGTTCGTCTACCCGGAGCAGCGCACCCTCGGGTTCTGGATGAAGAACACGCTCATACCCCTCGACATCGCGTATATCGACCGCGAAGGCCGGATCGTCGATATCCAGCAGATGGAACCGCAGACCACGGAAACCCACGATTCGGCCGCCCCGGCGATGTACGCGCTGGAGATGAACCAGGGGTGGTTCGAGGCCAACGGCATCCGCATCGGAGACCTCATCGAATTCTAGCCCGGGTCCTCGACGCCCGCCTGCACGGACCCGCGGAGCCCACGGAAACCCACCGGAACCCACGGACAACCCACGTATGGATCATCGCATAGAGAAGGATTCCATGGGGGAGATGGCGATCCCCGCCGACCGGCTCTACGGAGCGCAGACGGAGCGGGCCCGCCAGAACTTCCCCATCTCCGATCTCCGCTTCGGACGCCGCTTCATCGAGGCGCTCGGCGCGATCAAGCTGGCGGCTTCCCGCGTGAACCGGGAACTGGGGCTCCTCGACCCCGAACTCGGCGCGGCGATCGAGCGGGCGGCCGGCGAGGCCATGAGCGGAGAGCTGGATTCCCACTTCGTGCTGGACATCTTCCAGACCGGCTCCGGCACGTCGACGAACATGAACGCGAACGAGGTCATCGCGAACCGCGCCATCCAGCTTCTGGGCGGCGTCGTGGGTTCGCGAAGCCCCGTCCATCCCAACGACCACGTCAATCTGGGACAGTCGTCGAACGACGTGATCCCCACCGCCACCCACGTCTCGGGACTGGTCGCGATCGAACGTGAGCTTCTCCCCGCGCTGGAGCGGCTTCGCGCGGCGCTCGCGGACAAGGCGGAGGAATTCGATCACATCGCGAAAGCCGGACGCACGCACCTGCAGGACGCGACCCCCGTCCGCCTGGGACAGGAGTTCGGCGGCTACGCCAGCCAGCTGAGGCACGGGATCCGCCGGGTCGAGGCGGTGCGCCCGGCGCTGGCGGAACTTGCCATCGGAGGGACGGCGGTGGGGACCGGCATCAACACGCCGGCCGACTTCGGTGCGCGGATGTCGGCGGCGCTGAGCGAGATCCTCGGAGTCGAGTTCGTCGAGGCGTCGGACCACTTCGAGGCGCAGTCGGCGCGCGACGCGGTCGTCGAGGCGAGCGGGGCACTGCGCACGGTCGCCGTGAGCCTGACGAAGATTGCGAACGACCTGCGCTGGCTGTCATCCGGGCCGCGAACGGGACTCGGCGAGATCAACCTCCCCGCCGTACAGCCCGGCTCATCCATCATGCCGGGCAAGGTCAACCCGGTGATGGCGGAATCCGTCCTTCAGGTCTGCGCGCAGGTCATCGGCAACGACGCGGCGATCGTCGTAGGCGGGCAGTCCGGGAACCTCGAACTCAACGTCATGATCCCCGTGATGGCCCACAACCTGATTCAGAGCGTCCGGATTCTCTCCACCGCCAGCGTGGAATTCGCCGAGCGCTGCGTGCGGGGCATCACGGCCAACGAGGAGCGCTGCCTCCGGAACGCCGAATCCACCGCGGCGCTTGCCACCGCGCTCGCGCCCGTCATCGGCTACGACAAGGCGGCCGAACTCGCCAAGCGCAGCCTGGCGGAAGACCGCACGCTGAAGGAACTGGTGCTGGAGCGGGGGCTGGTCGACCCGGCGGAACTCGACCGCATCCTCGACTTCCGCGCGATGACCGAACCCGGCTGACCCGGCCCCGCTGACCGCGCCCTGTTGACCCAGCCGCGTTGACCCGGGGCTACTCGGGGACCGGGACCAGCGCCTCCGGGAGCAGGCGATTCACCGTCAGGTCGGAGAGTCGAAAAGCCTCCGTGCCGTCCGCGAGGCGGGCGACCCAGTCTCCGCGCTCCTCGTCCTCCAGCAGGAGGATCGAGAGTTCGAGTTGCCGGCCGGTTACGTCGGCGGATCCGGCCGAGAACACCTCGAACGAGGCGTCCGCGAGCGTGAAATCGGCGGCCGCCTCTTCCTCCTCCGTCGGGAAACCCGATGCGGAGACCGAGGGCAGCATGGCGAGAAGCCTCTCCACGAGGGCCGAATCCGCCGGCGCGTCACCCGCGAGCCACCCGTCTTCGCCGCGGCGCAGCACAGCTTCCCGCTCCCCGCGGCGCATGAGGATTTCCCGCACCCCCGCCGTGTCGACGGCAGCGATCAGACGCGGGCGCCAGCCATCGCGCTCGCGGTTGAGATAGCCCCCGGCCGGACCGTCGAGCCGGTATACGACATCATCCCCCGGAAGGCGCACGAAATAGCCCCCCGAGCGCGTGTCGCGCTCCCCGAGATGGAACCCCCGCACATCGCCGCCGCCCGTCCGCACCTCCACGCGCCGACCGCCCTCCCCGACGCCCAGTCCCGTGTGATTCGAGGGGTTTCGGGCCACGAGTTCGGCGGAGGAGAGGTTCCCGATCACGTCCAGGAGGTCGCGGATCTTCGGTTCGTCCGCCACGTACCCGTCCACCGTCCACCCCGCGTCCGTCCGCTCGAGCCGCACGACTCCGGCACCCTCCGCGAGCACGATGTCCACGCCCGCGACGGAGTCCGCCACCACGAAGGAGAAGCCGTCACCCACATCCAGCGTCCCCCCCTCGCCGCTGTCCCTGAACAGCCGGGGCAGGAAGAGGAGCACCGCCACGCCGAGCACGACCGCGATGACCTTCAGTTGCCTGGCGTTCATACGAGCGCGCCTCCCTCCGTGAAGGAGCGCTGCTGCACCTTGCGCCGCCGCGCGAGCCGCAGCACGCCGATGAGGACGAAGAGCAGCGGAACGCCGGCCAGGTTCCCGTACCGGGTCAGGTCCGGGAGCCATTCGTTCGGGAAGAGGAGCGTCGGCGGCGCGCGGTCCTTGGACCGGATCGAGATCAGCGCCTCGTCCTGGGCGAGCCAGTCGATCGCGTTCTGGAAAAAGATCATCCCCGCCAGCCCGGACATCGATTGCGAAAGCGTCTCGTCGTGGATCAGCGACGAGGAACCCGCGAGGACGATGCGGCCTCCGCCCGGCTGCGTGTAGGCCACCGCGAGCGTCTCCGTCGTCACGTCTTCCTCCGAAATCTCTCCATCCGGCGCGATGATCGCGGCCCAATCCTGCATCGCGTCGATCGAAAGCGGCGTCTGCAGTCGCCCGCCTCCCTCCGAAGTCGTGAGAAGTGGCGTCACCAGAGTGCTGTCCTCCACTTCGACCAGAAGCGGGCTACCGAAGCGGATCGGCACGTTCGTCACGCCGTCGACGATCACGTGTCCGGAGGCCGGCTGCGTGAGCGTCCACAGCGGATAGGGCACGATGTAGGAGCCGCCCTGGGACGGCATCTCCACCTGTTCGTGGAGCAGTAAGTCGAAGGCCAGCGACGGAACGATGCCGAGTCCCCGCGCCTGCAGCAGCGAATCGAGCGCCGGGTCGAAGGTGGGGCCCGCGTAGCGCGCCTGCATGTCCGCCGTCACGCCCGACTTGAGGACAAAGAGACTCCCGCCGCCGTCGACGAACCGGCTTATGATTTGGCCGGCCGCGGGCTCCAGCGGCATGCGGCCGCCGGCGATCACGAGTACGTCGATCGAATCCGGCACCGCCGCGGTCGTCGAGTCGATGCCGAACTCCACCACATCGTATTCCAGCTGGAGGCGACCGCGTGCGAGCCGGAGCCCCGCGTTCAGACTCAGTTCGCCATGTCCGGTCAGGATCCCGATGGCGGGGCGTTCCGCCCGCGTCAGGGCGCGGATCATCGAGGCCAGGCGGTATTCGAGATCGGCCGTCTGCCGGACGAGCGGGATGACCTGGCTCTCCCCCGCGTACTGGACCGCCAGCCCGAAGTACCGCTCCTGAATCGACAGTTCGTCGTCGTCGACGATCTGGAAGGGCACCGGACGGATGCCGAGCAGTCCCGCCTCCTGCTGGGCGTCGGGGTCCTCGTCGGGGTCCGCGCGGACGAGGTTCACGTTGGCGCCGCCGGTTGCGTCGAGATCCCGGAGGAGATCGTCCAGGTCCCGGCTCACGGGCGTGAGTTGCGGCGGCAGTTCCGCGGACTGAAAGAGCTTCAGCGTGACGAGGTCGTCGAGGTTTTGCAGCAGGTCGGCCGTCGGAGGGGACAGTGTGTAGACCTTGCCGGGCGTGAGGTCGAGCCGGCCTCGCAACTGCGCGCCCGCCAGCGCGGCGAAGATCGCGATCCCGACCATCCCCAGGACGCCCACGCGCAGCCGTCTGTATGCAGGGCCCTCGCGGCTCAGGCGTTCGCGCATGACGGAGAAATACGTGAGCGAGAGGAAGGCCGTCGCGAGCGCCGCGAAGTACAGGACATCCCTCAGGTCGATGACGCCTCGCGCCACGTTCGAGAAGTGCCCGAGGACGCCCAGACGCGCCGCCACCGCCGCCAGCGGGCCGGCGAGCGAGAGCGTGACCGTGGGGAGTCCGATGAGGTAGAGGGCGAAGCCGACCGTGACCCCGATGATGAACGCCGTCACCTGGTTTCTCGTGAGGGACGAGGCCCACAGGCCGACGGCGGCGAGGGCCGACATCAGGAACATCGATCCCAGGTACTGGGAGAAGACGACGCCCCACTGGAGGTCCGCGCCCAGGGTGAGACCGAGCGGGATTCCGAGCGTCCCCGCCATGGCGACTGACATGAAGAGGAGCACGCCGACGAACTTCCCGAGCAGGAACTCCACGACCTGGATCGGCTGCGCGAGCACGAGTTCGAGCGTCCCGGCGTTCCGCTCCTCCGCGAACGACCGCATGCAGACGGCCGGGATGAAGAAGAGCAGCAGCCAGGGAAGGAGCGACAGCATCGGCCGCAGCGACGCCTCGCCCAGGAGGTAGGCCTCCTGGAAGTAGAAGTAGAAGTTGATCCCGAGGAAGATGACCAGGAGGATGTAGGCGGTCGCGTGGTCGAAGTAGCTCGCGAACTCCCGCTTCGCGACGGTGAGGATGCGGCCGATCATCCGTCCACCTCCTCGCTGCCCTGCAGCGCCTCGTCGGTTGCAGGCGCCTCGTCGGCCGGCCCCGTGCTTTCGGCGGTGAGCTTGTGGAAGAGATCCTCCAGGCTCGCCTGCGCCAGGTGCAGCTCCCAGAGCGGCCAGTCGCGCGCGGCGGCGAGTCGCGAGATGTCGGGTCGCGGATCCTGGCCGGAAGTGCCCTCGACCGCGAACCGGATGCGCCCGCCGGCGTCCGCTTCCAGGGCGTCGGCGCGGGCCACGGAGGGAAGCTCGCCCAGCGCGTCGCCCGCCGCGTCCCCCGGAGCCTCGAGTTCGACCATCACGCGGGCGCCGCCCTGGCCGGCGACCAGTTCATCGACCGATCCATCGGCGACGATGCGCCCTTCGTTGATGATGACGACGCGCGAACACGTCTTCCGGACTTCCTGCATCACGTGCGTGCTGAGGAGTACGGTGCGGTCGGACCCGACGTCCCGGATAAGGCTTCGGATCTCCACGCGCTGGTTCGGGTCGAGCCCCTCGGTCGGCTCGTCGAGGATGAGGATCTCGGGTTGCGAGAGGATGGCCTGCGCGAGACCGACGCGCTGTCGGTATCCCTTCGAGAGCTGGTTGATGGGCCGGTAGTAGACGGCTTCGATACCGGTCTGCGCGACGACATCGTCGGTCCGCGCGCGGATCTCGCCGGGGCTCATCCCGCGCAGCCGGCCCATGAAGGTGATGTATTCGCCCGCCAGCATGTCGCGGTACAGCGGGTTCGTCTCGGGCAGGTAACCGATGCGGCGCCGCAGTTCGATAGGATGGTCCTCAATGGAGAGGCCATCGATCGAGATCGTGCCGCCATCGGGTTCGAGATACTGCGTGAGGAGCCGCATCGTCGTCGTCTTGCCCGCGCCGTTCGGCCCGAGGAAGCCCACGACTTCGCCGCGGTCGATCGAGAAGGTCGCGGAATCCACCGCGACGGTCTCGCCGAAGGTCTTCACAACATCCGTAAGCGATACGAGTGACATGCGAGTGACGCCGAATCCGGGTTGGAGTGCACGAACCGCCCGTGGTCGACGGCACATCGCCGGACGGACCCGCCGATGGACAGCCGAGTGGGGTCGAACAGTTGCCCGCGCGGCGGCGGCACTCGGGCCGTCCCCCCGACGGGGGCGGCAAAGGTAGATCGGGCGTGGCGCGAGTCAAGCGCCGCGTGGCGTCCGACCGCTCGTCCGACCCGACCGGTGGCCGGGGATCGCAGACAGGCCCGCCGCGCGGGTGTACGTTCCGCAGCATGAACTTGTTCCTCGATGCCGGTCGGCGTGTGCTGGGGCTCTGCCTGGTGGTGCTCGTCGCCGTCCCCGTGTTCCTGATCCTCGATCCCGGCGGATCCACGACCCCTCTCGACGTCCCCATGCGCCGCGCGGGGATCGAGCACTGGTCGTACATGTGGGGCGGCACGACCGGCTTGTGGGCCCTGCTTGCGGTGGCTGTGGCCGCCCTCGCGGGCTGGCTCGCCAAAGGGCGGTTGTCGGGTGCGCTCGCGCGAAGCGGCCGGATGATCGAACGGCCACCTGCGTGGTCGGTGGCCGCGCTCATGGGGCTGCTGGGCGCCGGGCTGGCGACCGTGGTCGCGCTGGCGGTATTCGAGGGGCGCACCCTGCTCAACGACGCGAGCGTACAGTTGGTGCAGGCCCGTTATTTTGCCGGCGGTGAGCTTGCCGGACCTCCGCTCGCCATGCCCGAGTTCTGGACGATCCAGTTCATGGTGCAGACGGCTGCGGGCTGGGTGTCCCAGTATCCGCCGGGCAACGCGCTCTGGCTCGCGGCCGGGATCAAGCTGGGTGGTCCGTGGATCGCAATGGCGGCGGCCATGGGGATACTCGGCGTCTTCTCCGTCCTCTCTTTCGAGCGCCTGCTGCCCGGTCGGATTGCGGCGGCGCGGCTCGCCGCCCTGCTCGCCGTCACGAGTCCCATGCTGCTGGCCCTCGCCGGGGCCTACATGAACCACGCGACGGTCGCGGCCTTTGCCGCGCTCGCCCTCTGGTTCTCGCTCCGGGCCGAGACGGGCCGGGCCGTGTGGGCGCTGGCGGCGGGCGGCGCGATGGGCTTCATGGTTACGACGCGCCCCGTCTCCGGACTGCTCATCGGCGCCGCCGTGACGGCGGGCGTGTGGCTCACCGCGCCGCGCCGGGAGCCGGGCCTGCACCGGCCTTGGCTCCTGCGCCGCTTCGCCTGGTGGGTGCTGGGCGGCCTCCCGTTCGCGGTCGGCTTCGGCTGGATAAACGCCCGCTTCTTCGGCGGCCCGCTCACCCTCGGCTATACGGCCGCGGCCGGCCCGAGCCACGGCCTCGGCTTCCACGTCGACCCCTGGGGCCGCGTATACGGCTTCACGCAGGCGCTGGGCTACACGTCGACCGAACTGATTTCGCTCGGCCGCGAGCTCTTCGGGACCGTACTCCCCGTTGGCCTGCTGGTCGGTCTCTTCCTGCTCCTCGCGCGGCGCCTGGATCGCGGCGAGCGCATCCTGGCCGCCTGGGCGCTGCTGCCCATCCTGGCGAGCGCGCTGTACTGGCATCACGATCTCGTCTTCGGCCCTCGGATGCTCGGCGAAGCCGTGCCCGCGTGGTGCGCGCTCGTCGTGCTGTCGACGATTGGTCTTGCACGCGTGGCGCGCCGCGGCTGGCTCTCGGACGCGGTCGCCGTTGTCGTTCTCATCGCCATTGGCTACGGGCTGGCTGCGGGAGGGCGTGAGCGCGTCGTGCGACTCGGAGGCCGCGCCGCACCCGTCCCCGAGGTTACGGAGCCCGGCCCGTCGCTCGTCTTCGTGCACGAGTCCTGGCAGGATCGGATCGGTGCCCGCCTCGCCGCGCGGCCAATGCGACTCGACAGCGTCCGGGCCCTTCTGAATCAGTATTCGCCCTGTCGTCTGGAGGGCGCGCTCGTCGGCGCACAGCGACCGGAAGAGGTGGAGGATCGGTGCAGGCGGGAAGCCGCCTCCGATCGGCTCGCCTGGCTCGGTCTCACCGACTACCTGTGGCGCGGGGACCTGCCGGGGCTCGGGGGCTCGGGCGTGCTCTGGGCGCGGGATCTCGGCCCGGAAGCGAATGCGCGGCTCATCGAGGCATACCCCGATCGAACACCCCTCTTTGCGCTGCCGGATGGTGAGGGCGACGGCCAGGTCGTCCCGTACGAGATCGGCATCAACGCCTTATGGGGCCCCGCTCCGCCGTAGCGGTCTCGAGCACGGGCTCGAAGAGTCGTCGGGCCGGAGCGCGTCGAGCCCGACGTCAGTCTGCGGAGAACGCGGCGTCGAAGGCGGTCGCGGACGGTGGGAAGGTCAGCGCGCGGAGCCGCTCGCAGGCCTCTTGGGCGCCGTGCTCGCGGTCCATGCCGCTGTCCTCCCACTCGATGGAGAGAGGACCGCCGTAACCGACTCGGTCGAGGGCGCGCAGGATTTCTTGGAAGTCGACCCGTCCGCGCCCGATCGAGCGGAAGTCCCAGCCGCGGTCCGCGTGCCCGAAGTCGAGATGGCCGCCGAAGACGCCGGATCGGCGCGGCGTGTCGGACCACCAGACGTCCTTCATGTGCGCGTGATGGATGCGGTCGCCGAACTCGAGGATGAAGCCGATGTAGTCCACGCCCTGATAGGCGAGGTGGCTGGGGTCGTAGTTGAAGCCGAACGCGCCGCGGCTGTCCACGGCTTCGATGGCGCGCGCGGCGCTGCTCGCGTCGAAGGCGATCTCGGTGGGGTGGACCTCGAGGGCGAACTTCACGCCCGCCACGTCGAAGGCGTCGAGGATCGGGTTCCAGCGGTCCGCGAAGTCGGCGAATCCGGCGTCCACGAGGTGCGGCGGGTGCGGGGGGAAGGCGTAGGCGGCGGCCCAGATGGAACTGCCGGTGAAGCCGTTCACGACCGGAACGCCGAGCGCAGCCGCCGCACCGGCCGACCGGCTCATTTCCGCTGCGGCCCGCCGCCGCACACCCTCCGGGTCGCCGTCGCCCCACACGCGCTCCGGCAGAATGAGCTGGTGGCGGGCGTCGATCGGATCGCACACGGCCTGCCCGACGAGATGGTTGGAGATCGCCTGCACCTCGAGGCCGTGGGACGCCAGCAGATCGCGCTGCCCGGCGGCGTAGCCGTCCTCCTCCGTCGCGCGCACGACGTCGAAGTGGTCGCCCCAGCAGGCGAGCTCGAGTCCGTCATAACCCCAGACGGCCGCCTTTTCCGCGAGCGTCGCGAGCGGCATGTCCGCCCACTGGCCGGTGAACAGCGTGATCGGTCGTCCACTCATTGCGCTGACTCCCCCGGCGCCCCGGACCGTCCCGGTTCGGCGGCTCCGCGTCCTCCCGGCTCTCCCGGCGGCTCGTAGCGCGCGTCCACCCATGCGCCACGGCGCCCGCTCTCCACTGCGCATTCGAGGAAATGAACCCCGCGCGCCCCGTCCCAAACCGTGGGGAAGTCGAGGTCCGCCTCGTCCGGCGTCCGTCCTTCGTCGAGGGCTTCGATCGTCCGGATCACATTCCGGTACAGGTTTCCGAACCCCTCGATGAACCCCTCGGGGTGGCCCGGCGGCACCCGGGAAGCCCGGGCCGCCGCGGACGATACCCACCCGTGGCCGCGCCGCCGCGTCCGCGCCCGCCCGTCCGGCGTCCGCCACCAGAGCGTCTCCGGATCCTCGTGCCGCCAGGCGAGCGAGCCCTCGCTCCCGAACACGCGCAGCGCAAGCCCGTTCTCCTCGCCCGCCGCCACCTGCGACACGGTGAGCGTCCCGCGGACCCCGTCGCTCCAGCGCATGAGCAGGCTCGCGTCGTCCTCGAGCCGCCGCCCGGGAACGAACGTCGTCAGCTCACCGCACAGCGCCTCCACCTCCAGCCCGGTCACATAACGTGCCAGGTGGTGCGCGTGCGTCCCGATGTCACCGAGCGCGCCGGCCACGCCGGCCCGCGCCGGATCGGTCCGCCACACCGCCTGCGGGTGTCCCGTCTCCTCCAGCGGCGTCGCCAGCCACCCCTGGAAGTACTCGAGTTGAACACGCCGGATCTCCCCCAGCCTCCCTTCGAGGACGAGGTGGCGCGCATCCTTGATCATCGGATAGCCGCCGTAGTTGTGCGTGAGCGCGAACACTCGATTGCCCCCGGCGACGAGCCGGCAGAGCGCCTCCGCGTCCCCGAGTTCCGTCGTCAGCGGCTTATCGCACACGACGTGGAATCCCGCCTCGAGGAACGTCTTCGCCACGTCGAAGTGGAGGTGGTTCGGCGTGACGATGATCACGAAGTCCAGCCGCTCACCCTCGGGTCGCGCGGCCTCGGCCTCCGCCATCTCCGCGTAGCTGCCGTAGACGCGGTCCGGGTCGAGGCCGATCTCGGCCCCCTTCGCCGCCGATCGCCCGGCGTCCGACGAGAACGCACCCGCCGCGATGCGCGCGAGGCCGTCCAGTTCGGCGGCCATGCGGTGCACGTCCCCGATGAAGGCGCCCGGTCCGCCCCCGACCATTCCGTAGGTGAGACGACGAGTCATCCGAGCGTCATCCGTCGCCCGACTCCGTGCCGATCCGGACGGCCCGGTATCCGCCCGCCCGCCGGTCGCGCATGCGGATGAGTCCGAAGATGAGGATGAGTACGGCCGTAATCGGAACGAGACGCCGGAACGAGACCTGCCCCCCGTAGTTGTCCGCCGGCCCGAGGATCGCGTTCGCCCGCTCCACCAGCGCCTCATCGCCTCCGGAGTCGATGATCGCCCGCAGCGCGTTCGCCGTGACCGACTCCGGAAGCGCGCCGTCCGGCCCCACGCCGTCGAGCGCCTCGCCCACCGTCTCGCCCGCCGCCGCCATGTCCGGGGCGGTGCTCTCGTCGGCCCCCGCGAACGCCATCGACGCGTCCGTCAGGAGCGCCGTCGTCTCGACCACGGGAATCCGCTCGTGCCCCACTTCGTCGGCGATCTTCCCCATCCACGGCGTCGTCCACAGCCCGACCACCGCCATCCCCGTCGCTCCCATCATCCCCAGTCCGAGCGCGCCGGATCGCGGCACCCGCTCCGACACGAAACCGAGCATCGTCGGCCAGAAGTAGCAGACGCCGACCGCAAACACGGTGGCCGAGGCGAAGGCCATCACGGTCGTCTCCGCGTAGCTCAGCCACAGCAGTCCCAGGACGGAGACCGCCGCACTCGTCGACAGCACCCCCGTCGGCGAAAGCGTCTCGACCACGGGTCCGGCCTTGTAGCGCAGGATCGCCATGAGGCCGTTGATCCACGCCAGCACGAGGATCCCGGGAATCCCGCCCGCTTCGAGCACCGCCGGCACCCACCGGTTCGGCCCCAGTTCGGTCGACGCCGTGATCGCCATGCAGAACAGCATCACGATCATCAGGGGCGTCGTGAACGTTGCCTTGAACATCTCACCCATGCCGACCCCGGCGCGGACGCCCTCCGTCGGCGGGAACTCCTCCCGCCACATCAGGTGGCCGTAGATGAGGGTGGGGATGAGGATGAGAGCGATCTTCAGTTGCCACGCCGTGAGCCCCGCGGAGTCGAGCCCGAAGGCGAGCACGGAGCCGATCACGATCCCGCCCGGGAACCACACGTGGAACTGGTTCAGCTTGACCGTCTTACGGTCGGGGTAGAGCGCGGCCACCAGCGGGTTGCACGCGGCCTCGACGAGCCCGTTCCCCAGCGCCAGCGTCAGTGCCCCGGCGAACGCCTGCCACAGGCCGCCGGCCGAGATGAGTACGATCGCCCCCACCAGGTGACACGCGAAGGCGAGCCGGAGTAGGAAGCGCATGCCGAGCGTGTCGCAGAAGGGCGCGAAAAGGACCTGCGACACCGCGAACCCCCAGATCGCCGCCCCGCCGATCAGGCCCACTTCGTAGTTGGTGAGGGTGAACTCGCTCTTGAGCGTGAACATGACGATGCCCACCACCGCGAAGGTGACGGAGGTCGCGATCAGCGACACGCAACTGGCCAGGAAGAGCCGCCTCGGGCGTACGGTGGACGAGGTCGTGTGCACGGAAAACTCCTCGGATGGGGTCGGCGGGCACGCTAGCCCCGCTTCGTCCGAATCCGCAACGCCGCCGGGACGCTACCGGACGGGGAATGCGACGATCTATGTTCAGGCGAGACCAAGGCCGCTCCAGACCCGGGAGGATCCCGTGAAACGTCTGTTCATCTTCCGCTCGCCAACGGAGTTGGCATCCCTCGCTCCGGCCGCCCTCGTCGCGGTGCTCACCTTCGCAGCCGCGGCGCCCGACGCCGTCGCCCAGTCACGGCCCCACGCGCCGGAATCCGTGAGTGCGAGCGAGTATGCGCGCGCGGAGCAGTTCCTGTTCTGGAACGCGGAGAAGCTCACCTCCGGCGCGACCGTCGCTCCCCGGTGGGTCGACGCGAACCGCTTCTGGTACCGGAACCAGGTGTTCGGCGGCCACGAGTTCATCATGGTCGACGCCGCGGCCCGCACCCGGGCGCCCGCCTTCGATCACGACCGGCTCTCCGCTGCGCTCTCCGAGGCCTCCGACGAGAGCCACGAGGCGACGGACCTCCCCTTCGACGAGTTCGAGTTCAACGACTCCGGCGGGATCCGCTTCTGGACGGACACGCACGAGCGCTGGGACTGCGACCTCGGCGCCTATCGCTGCACCGGTCCGGATTCGGTCGCGCAGGCGACGCACGAAATCGGGTACTCCGGCGGCGGCCGCGCCGTCTTCTCGCGAGACGAGAACCTGTGGGTGCGCGACACCGACACCGACGAGGAACGCCAGCTCTCGACCGACGGCGAGCCGCACTGGGGCTACGGCGTCGCGCCGGAGGGCTGCTGCTCGGAGATCTCGAACCGCCGCAGCGGGTTCAAGCCCCCGCCCGTGGCGGAGTGGTCCCCGGACGGACGCCGCATCGCCACGCACCGCTACAACGAGCAGGATGTCGAGTCGCTGCACCTCCTCGAGACGGCGACCGGGCGCCCTATCCTCCACAGCTACAGGTACGCGCTACCGGGCGACTCCATCGTCCCCACGTGGGAGCTGTACGTGTTCGACGCCGAGACCGGGTCCTCGGTGAAGGCCGACTACGACCCCGTGCCCGGCTACTTCGGCAGCGCGGACACGACTTGGCACGCCACGCAGTGGGCCCCCGCCGGCGACCGCCTCTGGTTCTCGCACCACTCACGCGACTTCAAGAACCAGACGCTCGTCGAGGTCGACGCGGAGACGGGCGCGGCCCGCAAGGTGATCGTCGAGAGCGGTGACACCTGGGTGGAGCTGAACCAACTCCGCACGCCCTACAACTGGCGCGTGCTCGACAACGGGAGCGAGTTCGTCTGGTTCTCGGAGCGCGAGGGCTGGGGACACCTCTACCTGCACGACCTCGCCACCGGGGAGATGAAGAACCGGATCACGCAGGGGTCCTGGCTCGTCGTCCAGTTGCTGGCCGTCGACGAGGGCGCGCGGCAGGTCTACTTCACCGCCGTGGGCCGCGAGCCCGGACGCGACCCGTACTACCACCACCTCTACCGGGCCTCCCTGGACGGCGGCGGGGTGACGCTGCTCTCTCCGGAGGACATGCATCACCAGGTCACGGCCTCTCCGGACGGCCGCCATTTCGTGGACACCTACTCCACGCGCGCCACGGCCCCGGTCACCGTCCTCCGGGACCGGACCGGGCGCGCCGTGATGATGATCGAGCAGGCCGACATCGGGCCGCTCCTCGAGGCCGGGTGGGAGCCCCCGGTGCGGTTCTCCGCCAAGGCCCGGGACGGGGTGACGGATGTGTACGGCTACCTGTGGCTGCCGCCCAGGATGGAGGAGGGGACGGTCTATCCCGTCATCGACTATGTCTATCCGGGACCCCAGATCGGCCCTATCCGGACGCCCGGCTTCACGACGGGGCCGCGTGGGCAGGGCCACGCGTTCGCCCAACTCGGGTTCATCACCTTCGCGGTCGACGCCATGGGCACGCCCTACCGCTCGAAGGCGTTCCACGAGAGCTACTACGGTGACATGCGGGACAACGGGATCCCCGATCACGTGTCGGCGCTCAAGGCGCTCGCCCTCCGCTATCCCATCGACATCGACCGGGTGGGGATCTTCGGCCACTCCGGCGGCGGCTTCTCCTCGATGGACGCGATGCTGACCTTCCCGGACTTCTTCAAGGTCGCGGTGTCGGGGGCCGGGAATCACGACCAGCGCGGCTACCACTTCCCGTGGGGGGAGAAGTACCACGGACTGCTGGAGCGGAACCCGGACGGGACGGACAGCTTCGACTCGCAGGCGAACCAGAACATCGCATCGAACCTGAAGGGGAAGCTGCTGCTCCATTACGGGTCGCTGGATGACAACGTGCACCCGAACATGACGCTGCTCGTAGCGGACGCCCTCATGGAGGCGAACAAGACGTTCGACATGCTCGTGTTCCCGAACCGGAACCACGGCTACGCACGCGAGCCGTACCTGATCCGGCGCACGTGGGACTACTTCATCGAGCACCTGATGGGCGCCGAGCCGCCGGTCGACTACCAGATCGTCCAGCCGTAACGGCCTCGGGCGCCCCGGCTCACGTTCCCGCGGGAACGCCCGGCCTCCGCCGCGGGGCCGGGCGAACCGCTTGTCAGCCTCCCTCATCCGGCGCACGTTCAGCCGGAACGAGGCCCGACCCCTATCCGGAGGACCCCATGCGCCGCGCCCTTGATCAAACGTTCGTAACGCACCTCTGCTGTGTGCTTTCGCTCTCTCTCGTCGGTGTTCTGGCCTGCGCGCCGGAGGACGGCGGCGAGGCCGGCGGGGACGAAGCCTCCGGCGAATCCGTTATGGACCGGGTAATCGCGCGCGGGGAGTCGCTCGAGTTGCCGACCGAGTGGGACCCGCCTCCGGGCGAGCCGATCGTGCATCACACGGCGGGGTTCGCGAAGACGCTCTGTTCCGGGACGTTCATCACCGGACTCGACTGGCGTGACGCGGCGGCCAACGTGGGCGGCTTCACCGCGCCCTTCCAGCACCGCGGCGCCGTCGTCGACACGGTCGTCGACATGGAGGCGAAGACCGTGAGCCTGACGCTCGGCTCGGGGATCACGCGCACGGCCAAGCTGTACGGCAGCCAGGGCTGCATCACGCACCCGCTGGGCCAGGACTCGATCTACTTCACCCCGTCCATGGTCGAGCCGAACACCCCGGACCCGGCCACCACGCCGTGGCCCATGGGAGACGTACTCCCGGACGAGCCGTATCCGCCCGAGATCGACATGGACAAGGTCGGGCAGGCGGTCGAGATCGCGATGGACCAGGAGGGGAAGACGCTGGGCTTCGTCGTCACCTACAAGGGTCGGATCATCGGCGAGGGCTACGGCCCGGATGTCGACATGCACTCGCCGCTGGAGAGTTGGTCGAAGGGGAAGTCGCTCACCGGCACGCTCATGGCCGTCCTCATCCAGCAGGGCGTGTACGGACTGTGGCAGCGCGCCCCGATCCCGGAATGGCAGGGCGATGACCGAAAGAACATCCGCATCGCCGATATCATGCGCATGTCGAGCGGCATCCGGATCGTCGCGCCGCAGGACCCGGGCTACACGGAAGAGATGGGGTATCCCGACCACCTCTATCTCTATACGGGCGAGAACGCCTTCGAGTGGGCGGCCACCCGCCCGCAGCAGTGGGAGCCGAACACGGTGGGACGGTACCGGAACACCGATCCGGCGCTCACGAACTACCTGACCCGGCTCGGCGTGGAGGGGCGCGGCGACGACTATCACGCCTTCCCGCAGCGGCACCTGTTCGACAAGCTCGGGATCCGGAACTTCGTCATGGAGACGGACCCGCACGGGAACTTCCTCACCCAGGGCTACGAGTTCGGCTCCGCCCGCGACTGGGCCAGGCTGGGCAACCTCTACCTGCAGGACGGCGTGTGGGAGGGCGAGCGCATCCTCCCCGAGGGCTACGTCGACTACACGATGGAAGTCGCGCCGGCCTGGATCGCGGACGGACGGCCCGTCTACGGCGGCGGCTTCGTGTGGAAGGACCTCGGCTTCCCGATCGAGGACGACTACGGCGCCTTCGGGGGAGCCGGCGGACAGTACACCGTCTTCATCCCGGCGCGCGGTCTCGTCATCACGCGCCTCGGCAAGTACACGGGCGCCGGTCCGGGTGGAGACAACCTGGACGCTGCGATCGCGCTCCTGATGGAGGCCGTGCCCCGGATCGGCGACTAGACCGGCGGTTCGCGCTCGGCGGCCAGGCGGTGGGCGCGGCGGGCGAGGTCCGGGGCGTCGAGTACCGTGGCGACGAGGTCGAAGTCGTCGCGCGGGCCTGACCACTCGAGGTCGTCGACGCTCGCTGAGACCGGAGCTTCGCGGACGAGCGTGGCGAGGCGGCGGAAGAGGAGCGCGTCGTCGAGGCCGCTGCGCAGCGTCTGGGCGAGACGTTCGGGCCCGCGCACGGAGACGTCCCAGTCTCGTCCGTCCGAGGGGATGTCCTCGATGCGGCCGTAGCGGGTGAGCACCGCTGCGGCGGTCTTGGCGCCGAAGCCGCGGATGCCGGGGAATCCGTCCGCCGAGTCTCCCACCAGGGCCAGCCAGTCGGGGATCGCGGTCGGGGGCACGCCGAACCTCTCGATGACTCCGGCCTCGTCCCGAAGTATCCGCTGCCGGCGGTCGAACTGCACGATGCGGTCGCCCTCCACGCACTGGGCGAGGTCCTTGTCCGGCGTGCAGAGGAAGACGCGCTCCACGCGCGGATCGGCGGCGGCCATCGCGGCGCCGGAGGCCATCCCGTCGTCCGCCTCGTGCTCCACCATCGGCCACACGACGAACCCCGCCGAGGCCAGCACCTCCTCCACGAGAGGGAACTGCGAGTAGAGCGCCGGGTCGATGCCGGAGCCGTCCTTGTAACCGGGCCAGAGATTGTTGCGGAAGGACTCGATGACGCGGTCGGTGGCGATCGCGATGTGGGTGGCGCCACCCTCGAGGAGGCCGAGCATCGAACTCACGACTCCGCGCGTCGCTCCGATCTCGTGGCCGCCCGCGTTCTTCGCCGAGGGCGCTCCGTAGAAGTGCCGGAACAACTCGTAGGTGCCGTCGATGAGGTGGACCTGCACGCGAATTCCGCCTTCCGCTGACGCCCCCGCCGCGACTCGCCGCCCCGCCCCGGTCCCGCCCCCGAAGCGTCGTGCGTCGGAGCGTGGCATGCAACGGCCCGTTCTCGGGACTGGTGCCGGGGGGGCGCCCGTGTACCTTTGGTTGCCTTCCGCCGGCCCCGTGGCCGGCAGCGGTCCCGCTCGCTGTGAGGCGTTCGACGTGAGCCAGCTCCAACCAGTCTCGACACCCCCGGACCAAACCGGATCGCCGACCGTTACGCGCGAGGCGATTGTGAATGCCCGGCGGATCGTCCTCAAGGTGGGGACGGGCGTCGTCACCCATGCCGATGGGACGATCGCTCTCTCGCACCTCTTCCGGGTCGTGGAGAGCGCCAGCCGCCTGCGGAGGGAGGGTCGCGAGGTCCTCATCGTGACCTCCGGAGCCGTGGGACTCGGTCGCGTCGCCCTGCAACTGCCCGAACCGCCCGAGACGGCCGAGTTGAAGCAGACGTGCGCCGCGATCGGCCAGAGCCGGCTCATGGAACTCTACCAGCAGGGGTTCGCCCGGCTCGGCGTCACCTGCGCGCAGATCCTCATCACGTGGACGGACTTCGATGACCGGGTCCGCTACCTCAACCTGCACGAGACGCTGCAGAGCCTCTTCCGGCTCGGCGTGGTCCCCGTCGTGAACGAGAACGACGCCATCTCGCTGAACGATCGCGTGTACCGGGGGACCGGCAAGCGGCCGATCTTCGACGATAACGACCGGCTGGGCGCGCTGGTCGCGAGCGAACTGGCGGCGGACCTGATCGTGCTCCTCACCGACGTGCCGGGGGTCATGACGGCGGACCCCAGACGCGACCCGGAAGCGCGACTCATCGATCGGATCGACCGGCCGGACAACCACGGACTCGACGTGGACGGCCACTCCGGGCTCGGCCGGGGCGGGATGGCGAGCAAGCTGGAGGCGGCCTGGGTGGCTTCGCGCGGGGGCTGCCACACCGTCATCGCGTCGGGCGTCGATCCAGGTGCGCTCGACCGCGTTCTGTCCGGCGAAGAGGAGGGGACATGGGTCCCGCCTCGGGCCGCCCTCTCCTCGCGCAGCCGCTGGATCGCCTACTGTTCACACCCGCGCGGGACGCTGGTCATGGCGGACGGTGGCGCCGAACGTCTCCGGGGCGGCGAGCCGCTGCGAGCCGGGGACGTCGCGCGGGCCGAAGGCGCGTTCCGGCGGGGCGATGTGGTCGAGGTTCGGGCGCTCGACGGATCCCTCGTCGGGCGGGGCGTCGTCGCGCTCGACTCCAGACTCGTCCTCCAGGCGGTCTCGCACGAGGCGGGCGCCGGCATCGAACTCGTGGGGCGGGAGCACCTCATTCTCAAGGAAGTCGAGAATTGAAGCGGGAACTGACTGAGACGCTGCGGGCGCGGGCGGTCGGCGTGCGGAAGGCGCAACGCACCATCGGCAGCGCCCCGGCGGAGCGCCGGACGGCGGCGCTGCGTGCGCTGAAAACGGTGCTGGTCCGCTCGCGGGGCGAGATCTCGCGGGCGAATGAAGAGGATCTCGCGCGCGCTTCGGAGGAAGGGCTTTCCGGGCCGCTCCTCCACCGGCTGGGGCTGCCCGATGCCAAGTTCGAAAGCCTGCTCGAGGGGATCGATGCGCTGATCGAGGGCGAGGATCCGATCGACCGCGTGCTGACCCGCACGGAACTTGACGAGGGTCTCGTCCTCGAGTTGGTACGGAGTCCGCTGGGCGTCCTTCTCATCATCTTCGAGAGTCGCCCCGACGCGGTGATCCAGATCGGGTCGCTCGCCATCCGCTCCGGAAACGGGGTCATCATGAAGGGCGGCCGCGAGGCGGCGCGCTCCAACGAGGTGCTCGTCGGCTGCCTGCAACGGGCGCTGGACGAAGCCGGCCTCGATCCCCGGGCCGTGCTGGGCGTTCCGGACCGGCGCGATGTCGACGAACTGCTCGCCCTGGACGACCTCATCGACCTCGTGATCCCCAGGGGGTCGGGGGCGCTCGTGCGCTCGATCCAGGAGCGGAGCCGGATCCCGGTGCTGGGGCACGCGGAAGGCGTGTGCCACCTCTACGTGGACGCGTCGGCGGATCCGGAGATGGCCGTGCGGCTCGCGGTGGACGGGAAGTGCGACTATCCGGCGGCCTGCAACGCGACCGAGACGCTCCTCGTGCACGAGTCGTTCCTGCCGCGGCTGGGGCCGATCGGAGAGGCGCTGCGCGAGCGCGGGGTCGAACTCCGCTGTGACGAGCCCTCCCGCCGGGTCCTGCCGTGGGCCGAGGCCGCCTCGGAGGAGGACTGGGGACTCGAGTTCGGCGATCTCACGCTGGCGGTGCGGACCGTGGCGGGCCTGGAGGAGGCGGTCGACTTCATTCACACGCACGGGAGCAGCCACACGGACGCGATCGTGGCCGAGGACGGGGAGGTCGCCGAGCGGTTCCTGAAGGCGGTCGACGCCGCGAGTGTGTTCCACAACGCGAGCACCCGCTTCGCGGACGGGTTCCGCTACGGGCTCGGAGCCGAGGTGGGGATCAGCACGGCCCGCATCCACGCCCGCGGGCCGGTCGGCGTCGAGGGACTTCTGACGACGCGTTGGCTCCTACGAGGCGAAGGGCAGGGCGCGGCGGACTACGGTCCGGGCAAGCGGAGCTTCACCCACCGCGATTTGGACGGCTGACGCCCCGCATTCGCCTACAGCCGAAGACCGTCAGCGGCCTCCGGCCTCGAACGTTTAACCTACCGGCAAGATGGTACGGGCCTCGACGCGGTGAAGGAGGCGCATGATAGGTAGGATCGCGCTGCTCGGTTGCGTTCTGCTCATCGCCGTTCCCGCGGTTGCGCAGACACAACTGGGGATTCGGACTGGGATTGGCGTGAATTCCGTCTCTCCCGAATACGACAGATCCATTACCAGGATCATAGCCGCTGCTGACGTGACGCTCCCGCTGTACGGCCTCCTCGGCATACGCTTGGGAGCGGCATATGCGCCCCGCGGCGGTGATCGGTCGAATCCCAATATGCCCGATACGGGCTTCGGCGACGGTACGCCTCGTGGGACGAGGTATGCCAATGCAGCACACCCGCACAACGTGCTGGTGATGAGCTATGCACAATTGTCCGTCTTGCTCCAGGCCTCGCTGGAGACGCAGGCTGGGCTTGTCGAATTCGGAATAGTCGGCGGGCCGTGGTTCGGATTAATCACGTGGTGCAGTTACCGGAATGATCCTTGTGCAGATCATGGCAGAGAGTTCGACAGTTACGACTATGGGTTGGCGGTCGGCGGGGGTGTGGAACTGGCGGTCAGCGATGATGTCGATCTGGCGCTCGAGCTGATTCACTTCTTCGGGATGGCGGACATCAGGAACGAACGCGGCTCAGCGACCACATCACACCTCGCCGGTCAGATCGGATTCGTGTTCGAGATCGGATAGCCCCCCGGTTGCGTCAGGCACGCAGAGAGAGCCGCCGGACCCGCAGGTTGCGGTACCAGACGGGGTCGCCGTGGTCCTGGAGACCGAGATGGCCGTCGTGGTGGCGGCCGTAGTCGGGCCACTGGATGAACTTGCTGCCCGCCACCAGCGCCTCCCATTCGGGCGAGGCGATCTCGTACTCGACGATCTGCACGCCGTTGAGCCAGTGCACGACCTGGTTGCCGTGGCGGACGATTCGGACCTCGTTCCACTCGCCGACCGGACGCGTCACATCCTCCGGCGGCGCGTGGAGACCGTAGTTCGAGCCCGCCGACGTGAGCGGATTCCCGCCGTCGTAGTGGCCGGCGTTGTCGAGCACCTGCATCTCCGGCCCCGACTGAAAGGCGCTCTCGGTGCTCTCCACGATCCCGAAGAAAATCCCGCTGTTGCCGGCCTCGCCGACCTTCCACTCGAGGCGGAGATCGAAGTCCGTGTAGCTATCGCGCGTGATGAGCGTCCCGCCCCCCACACCGGGCGTGAAGGCGAGCGCGCCGTCCTTTGCGCTCCAACCGGCGGGGACGTCCTCCATCTGGAACCCGCGCCACGCGTCTAGCGATTCCCCGTCGAACAGGAGTTCGAAACCCTCTGAGGCTTCCTCGGCTGAAAGCTGGTTGGCGGCTGCCTGGGGCGCGGTCGCACCGTTGGAAGTGCCTTCTTCGGCCGATTGCGATCCAGCTTCTGCCTGTCCGCATGCCGTTGACACACTGATGACCAAGGCGAGTAACGTGCACATACGCGGGGACCACGGTACGAACGGATCGGCGTGTCGTGTCACAGAGGAACTCCCGGGTCCGAACCAGGTTGCGTGGACTCGTCTCACGGTAGACCCGGGGCTCGACCGACACAACCGCTCGAGGGGCCAAAACAGTTAGCTTGTCCGTCCAGGATCCCGTACGCTGCTCTACGGCTAGAAGGGGGTGCCATGCTGTCCATCCAACTTCCAAGAGAGATTGAAGCGCGGTTGGACCGCCTCGCAAGGAAAACGGGGCGCACCAAGAGCGATTATGCGTGCGAAGCCATCCTCGAGAAGATCGAGGATATGGAAGACGTTTATCTGGCTGAGCAGGTTCTCGACCGCATCGAGAAGGGGGAGGAAGAGGTGATGAGCGCCGAAGAGATGTGGCGTGAGCTGGAAGATTGAGTATGCGGCAAGCGTCCGGAAATCCGTCCGCAAACTGGATCCACGAGTTCAGCAGCGTCTTCGTGTCTTCCTGGAGGATCGACTGGCCGCTCTGGACAACCCGCGCCAGCTCGGTACGGCCATGCAAGGGGCAAGATACGGCAATCTTTGGCGATATCGGGTTGGCGATTACCGCATCCTGACTCGGATAGACGATGAACGCATTCGCATCCTGGTGATCCGAGTCGCTCATCGTCGAGACGCATATCGATAGCGCCCACGCACGCGATCCCTAGCGGCGGCCGCCGGCGATGCGGACGGCCTCCGGGCGGCGTCGCAGCGCGAGCATGCTCCAGGTGCCGAGGGCCGGACCGATGGCGAGGGGCGCGAAGGCCCATTCCCAGCCCAGCGACGCCTCCCACACCGGGATGAGGCGGATCGTGGCGATCGTAAGCAGGAACCCGACGGCCGTCTGCAGGGTGAGTGCCGTCCCCACGTATTCCGGTTCTGCGAGTTCGCTCACGCAGGCGGAGAACTGCGCGGAGTCGGCGACGATCGCGAACCCCCACAACAGACAGACGGCCGCGATCGGCCAGACGGGACCGCCGAACAGCGGTCCGATCGCGAGGCAACAGGCGCCGCTGACGACCATGCTCCAACTCGTCACGACCGTCCGCCCGAAGCGGTCCGCGAGAACCCCTGCCACGGCGGCGCCCACTCCCCCGGCCGCGATCGCCCCGAACGCCAGGTAAGAGGCGAGGGAAGGGGTCGTTCCCGCGCTTGCGTCCGCGGCGAAGCTCGCTGCAAGGAAGGCGGGGATCCACGTCCACATGGCGTAGAGTTCCCACATGTGCCCGAAATAGCCGCCGTTGGCGAGCATCGTGGCGCGGTCGCCGAGGATGCGGCGCACGGCCCGCGGATCGAAGGGCGCGGCCGGCGCCTGGTAGGGCCCGGTCCGCAGCCCGGTCGCGGCGACGATGGCGGCCGCGACCGCGAGGCCCGAAGCGAGCAGGAGCACGGGCTGCCAGGCGCCGATCCCGCCGAGGGGCCGCAGGAGATGCGGCGACGCGCTCCCGATCGAGAGGGCGCCGATGAGGACCCCGATCGCCATCCCGCGGCCGGCGCGGAACCAGCCGGCGACGATCTTCATCCCCGGCGGATAGACTCCCGCGAGCGCGACTCCCGTCACGAAACGAAGGACGACCGCGAGGACGAGACCTTCGGCGAAGGCCGCGATCGCAGCCGTGGCGGCCGCCGCGAGGAGGGCCGACCCCGCGATGAGCCGGCGCGGGTCCCACACGTCGGAGAGCGTGAGCAGCGCCGAGAGGACCGCGCCCGTGGCGAACCCGAACTGGACCGAGGTCGTGAGCCACGCCGCGCCCGCGTCGCCCAGGTCCCACGCCTCGCGAAGTTCCGGCACGACCGCGCTGGCCGAGAACCAGAGTCCCATCGCGAGCAACTCGACGAGTGCGAGCAGGGCGAGTTGACGTGTTCGAAGCGCCCCGAACCCTGGGTCGCTCTGGGTCACGGCCGACCGCCGGCTGACGTGGCGGCTAGCCCTCGCTGTCGGCGAACTGTTGCTGCAGGCTGCGCACGACGGCGGGATCGGCGAGCGTCGTCGTGTCGCCCAGCGCCCGTCCCTCCGCCACGTCGCGAAGGAGGCGCCGCATGATCTTCCCGCTACGCGTCTTCGGCAGTTCGGCGGCGAAGATGAGGTCGGCCGGGCGCGCGATCGCGCCGATCTGGCCCGCCACATGCCCCCGCAGTTCCTGCCGCAGCGCCTCCGAGGTCTCCGTCCCCTCCACCACGCTCACGAACGCGGCCACGGCCTGTCCCTTGATCTCGTCCGAGCGCCCGACGACCGCGGCCTCCGCCACCGCCTCGTGGTCGACCAGCGCCGACTCCACCTCCATCGTCCCGATCCGGTGGCCGGCCACGTTCAGGACGTCGTCGACGCGCCCCATGATCCAGTAGTAGCCGTCCTCGTCCACCCGCGCCCCGTCGCCGGGGAAGTAGATGTCGGGCCACTTCGACCAGTACGTCTCGCGGTAGCGTTCCTCGTCTCCCCACACGCCGCGCAACATGCCCGGCCAGGGCGAGGTGATGGCGAGATAGCCGGACTCGGCCGGGTTCCCCTCCTCGTCGAGGATCGCCGCCTCGATGCCGGGGAAGGGGACCGTCGCCGTGCCCGGTTTCGTGGTGATCGCACCGGGTAGCGGCGTGATCATGATTCCGCCCGTCTCCGTCTGCCACCACGTATCGACGATCGGGCAGCGGCCACCGCCGATGTGGCGGTCGTACCAGACCCAGGCCTCCGGATTGATGGGCTCTCCGACCGTCCCCAGCAGCCGGAGCTTCGAGAGGTCGTAGCCCGCGGGCCAGTCGTCCCCCCACCGCATGAAGGCGCGGATCGCCGTCGGCGCCGTGTAGAACACCGTCACCGCGTAGCTCTCGCACAGCTCCCAGAAGCGGCCCCGGTCGGGCCAGTCGGGCGATCCCTCGTACATCACCACCGTCGCCCCGTTCGAGAGCGGGCCGTAAACGATGTAGGAGTGGCCCGTCACCCACCCCACGTCCGCCGTGCACCAGTAGATGTCGTCTTCCCTGAGGTCGAACACCCACTTCGCGGTCGCGTTCACCTGCGTCATGTAGCCGCCGGTCGTGTGCATGACGCCCTTCGGCTTCCCCGTCGTCCCGGAGGTGTAGAGGATGTAGAGCAGGTCTTCAGAATCCATCGGCTCGGCGGGACAATCCGCGTCCGCCGCGGCGATCAGGTCGTGGTACCAGTGGTCCCGGCCCCCGGTCATGTCGCACGAGGGCGTGTCGACCTGGTCTCCGTGGGGCGCGGCCACCGGGTCGGTGACGGCGGAGCGCTGGACGACGACGACGCTCTTCACATAGTCGAGGCCCTCGATCGCCGTGTCCGTGCTCGCCTTGAGAGGGATGATCCCGCCGCGGCGATAACCTCCGTCGGCCGTGATCACGCAGGTTGCGTGCGCGTCCTCGATCCGGTCGCGCAGGGACTGCGGTGAGAAGCCGCCGAAGACGACGGAATGCGGGGCGCCGATGCGCGCGCAGGCGAGCATGGCGACGGCGGCTTCCGGGACCATCGGCAGATAGATCGCGACCCGGTCGCGCTTCCCGATGCCGAGGCCCTTGAGCGCGTTCGCGAAGCGGCACACTTCCTCGTGCAACTCGCGGTACGTGTAGCGCCGCACGTCGCCCGGCTCGCCCTCCCAGACCAGCGCCTCCTTCGAGCCGCGCGCCTCCAGGTGGCGATCGAGGCAGTTGTATGCAGCGTTGAGCGTCCCGCCCGTGAACCACTTCGAGAAGGGCGGATCCCACTCCAGCACGCGGTCCCACGGCGTGAACCAGTCGAGTTGGCGAGCCCACTCCTCCCAGTACGCCTCTCGGTCCCGGGCGGCTTCCTCGTACGGCCCGCGATCGCGCACGTGGGCGGCCGCGACGAAGTCCGGCGACGGTTCGAAGGTCCTCTGTTCGTCCAGCAGGACGTCGATTTCCCGGTGCTGTTCGGTCATGGAATCGCTCGAATCGGAGGGGAGAAACGGACGGGCGCGCTTGTCACGGAGCCCACGCGGGCACCATTTAGCGGGCCGGCCTGAGGCCGCACGGCGTGACAGTAGACGACGCCCGGCGGCGCAGGCAAGAACCCTTGGCAACCGGCGCGACGAAGCACGTGGCGCGATTGCAGCACGGAGTTCCATGGCCGACGACACGCTGACCTCGATCCTGATCATCGCGGGCTCCCTGGGCGGACTGCTTGCCCTTGCCTTCGGCGTATGGGTCGGGCTCGGCTCTCCGGGACTCTACGACCGCTACCAGCCGACCGGCCGGGCGCCGCGCGAATCTCCCTGGCGCTGGTTGCTGGGGGGGCGGCAGCGTGCTCGCTCGAGCCGCTTCGACGCGGTGATGCGCGATGCGGAGGGCGAGGAGGTGGAAGGCGAAAGGGAAGAGCCCCAGCCGTACTCGACGAAGCCGGATTTCAGCCGGGGGCGTCGCTTCAGGCGATGAGACCGGCCGTGAAATCGGCGATGGGTCGCCACGAGCAGGTGCGCCGCATTCTCCGGTGGGTGCTGGCCGCCAATCTGGCGGTGATCGTGGCGAAGTTGATCGTCGGGCTGCGCACGGGGTCGATCGCGGTGCTGGGCGACGCGGCCCACTCGGGCGTGGATGCGATCAACAACGTCGTGGGTCTTGCCGCGATGCGCTTCGCCGCCGCCCCCCCGGACGCCGAACATCCCTACGGACACGGCAAGTTCGAAACGCTTGCGGCGCTGGCCGTGGCGGCCTTCCTCTCGGTCACCTGCTTCGAACTCGTTCAGAGTGCCATCGAGCGCCTCATCCGCGGCGGCGCCCCGCCGGATCTCGAGCCGGCGATGGTGATCCTGCTGGCCGCGGCCCTGGTCGTGAACACGGTTGTCGCGCTGAGCGAAGCGCGGGCGAGCCAGAAGCTGTCGAGCGAGATTCTCGCGGCGGACGCGCGGCACACGGCGTCCGACGTCTTCGTCACCGCGGGCGTCCTGATCGGGCTCGCGATCACCACCTGGACCGGTTGGGCTCCTGCCGACGCGTGGCTCGCCCTCGCCGTGGCAGCCGTCGTGGCCCACTCGGGCTACAAGATCTTCCGGGAGACGATCCCCGTCCTCGTCGATGAGCGGGCGATGGACCCCGTGGAGATCGATGAGGTGGCGAGCGAGGTCCCCGGGGTGCGTGCCGTGAGCCGGATTCGCTCTCGCGGGAAGTCGGTGGGGCGCTTCGCGGAACTCACGATCCGTGTCGCCCCCGGCGAGACGGTGGTCAGCGCCCACGAAATCGCCGACGAGGTGGAACACCAGGTCGCCATCCAGCTCGGATTCACCGACGTGACCGTGCACGTCGAACCGCACGTGAACTGATTCAGCTTGCCGCCGCGCCGCCGCTCCCCCGCGTAGCTTCTTCCGCCTCGAAGATCCACAGGCAGTGATCCCCTCCGGACGCCTCACAGCGCGAGTGCGAGATATCGCCTTCGCCGCCCCGATAGGTCAGCAACATCTCGGCGATGAGCCCGGTCACAATCTCGCAGCCGCCCCCGCCCTTGCCGTTCGTCGCCAGCACGGGGAGACCCCGCTCGACGACCAGTCCTCCCATGCCCTTCGCGATCCGGACCTTCGAGGAGGGGCTGAGGCGGCGGGCGATCTTCTTCACGCGCCCCCAGGCGAGCGCCCGACGGAGACGGATGGGAATGAGCCGCCAACCGAAGCGCAGGGTGATGAGCGTGTTGGCGCTGAGTGCCTCGCGCGCGATCCGGCGCCCCGTCGAGGCGAAGATCTCCGGTGCATCCACCCGTTTGGCGATGAGCTCGAACAGGCTCGCGACCTCGGTGGCGCTCACGTCCCTGCCGTCCTGCTCGTAGCGGCGAATCTGCTTGAGCACGACCGTCGACAGCCCGAGCCGTCGCCGCAGATTCAGGGAGAGGTCCATTTCCTCGAGTTCCCGCGGATCTTCGGGCGTGTCGAGGTCTCTCAGGGTCAGCAGGAGGGTGAGCGGAATGCGAACTGGTATTGCGCCCTCGAACTCCCCGTCTTGTGTATCCGGAGAATCAACTGGCATCATGGTGCGCAAGGCTACGGCGGCACTTCCGGGCCTGCAAGCGGTGCCGGGCGCCGGAGCCCAGCGCATCGGAGGCGCCATGAATGCACCCGTCTCGAAGGAAACCACCCACGCTCTGCTCCGGGTTACTGCCGGCCTCATGCTATGGCAGCACGGCGCCCAGAAGCTCCTCGGCATGTTCGGAAGGGACGCCGTCGGTAGCTGGTTCGACTGGCCGGCGGGCATCGCGGGACTCATCGAGTTCTTCCTGCCGATCCTCATCATCCTGGGGATCCGGACGCGTTGGGTCGCCTTCATCCTCACGGGGCATTTCGCGGTGGTCTACTGGTGGCGCCACTTCTTCGCCCGCGAGATGGAGTTCTGGCCGATCGTGAACGGTGGCGAACTGGCCATCCTTTATTGCGCCATCTTCCTTTACCTGTGGACGACGGGCAGCGGAAAGTTCAGCCTGGACCACATGGTCCCCGGCCCCGGCGGGGACAACTAGCCGCAAGTTGTTCGGCCGCCGTTCCGGCCCCATCTTGTGCGGCCGGACGGCGGCCTCCGCGTGGTGCCGCCGTCTCGTGCATCTCCCCGGCTGATCCCCTGGACGGAGCACCCGCGACCCATGTACGACCCGAACGCCATCGAGTCACGGTGGCAGGCCTGGTGGGAGGAGAACGGGACGAACGAGCCCGACCTTGACGCGGCGGAGCGTCCGTTCTTCAACCTCATGATGTACCCGTACCCCTCCGCCGAGGGACTCCACGTCGGGAACCTGTACGCCTTCACCGGAGCCGACATCTACGGGCGTTTCCGACGCCTGCGGGGTGACGATGTGTTCGAGCCCATCGGGTACGACGCGTTCGGGATCCACTCGGAGAACCACGCGCTGAAGGTCGACACGCACCCGATGGAGTTGATCCCCTCCAACATCCGCAACTTCGAGCGCATGCTGCGTGCCTCGGGGCTCATGACGGACTGGTCGCGCACCGTCGATACGACGGATCCGCGCTACTACAAGTGGACCCAGTGGATCTTCGTTCAGTTGTTCAAGGCGGGACTGGCGGAGAAGAAGGAAGCGGCGGTCAACTGGTGCCCGAAGGACCAGACCGTCCTCGCGAACGAACAGGTGATCGCCGGGCTGTGCGAACGGTGCGACGCCGCGGTCGAGCAGCGGATGCTGAGCCAGTGGTTCTTCCGGATCACGGACTACTCGCAGCGGCTGCTGGACAACCTGGACTGGATCGACTGGTCAGAGACCACGAAGACGGCCCAGCGCAACTGGATCGGCCGCTCGGAGGGCGCGCGCCTCCACTTCCCGCTCTCGGGCGCCACGGGCGCCGGGGACGCCGCGGAACGGGCAGACGGTGACCCGGATCGGATCGAGGTGTTCACGACGCGTCCCGACACGCTCTTCGGGGCGACCTTCATGGTGCTGGCGCCGGAACACCCGCTCGTCGAGCGCCTGACGACGGACGAGCAGCGCGCCGAAGTGGAGGCCTACGCGCGGGCGGCTGCGGCGGTCGACCTCGTGGAGCGGCAGAAGACGGACGAGCGCGAGAAGACCGGCGTCTTCACCGGCGGGTACGCTCGAAACCCGGCCACCGGCGAGGACATCCCCGTGTGGGTCGCCGATTACGTCCTCATGGACTACGGCACCGGCGCGATCATGGCGGTGCCCGGACACGACCAGCGGGACTTCGATTTCGCGCGCCAATTCGGGTTGTCCGTCGTACAGGTCGTGTGCTCCCGCGCGGCGCTCCCGGAGGGTGCGGACCCCGCGGACGTCGGGGGAGACGACGCGGAGGCCGCCTTCGTCGAGCACACGGCCGACGAGATCCTCGTCAATTCCGGACGTTTCAGCGGGATGGAGGCGGACGCGGGCGGGCGGGCGATCACCGAGTGGCTGGCGGAGCGCGGGCTGGGGGCGGCCGAGGTCAACTACCGGCTGCACGACTGGTGCATCTCCCGGCAGCGGTACTGGGGGCCGCCGATCCCCATCATCTACTGCGATGCGTGCGGCCCGCAGGCCGTGCCGGAGGAGGATCTGCCCGTCGTCCTCCCGTTCGTGGAGGATTTCCGCCCCACGGCGACGGGCGTGAGCCCGCTCGCGCGCGACCCGTCGTTCCACGCCGCGGCGTGTCCGGCCTGCGGCGCCGACGCGCGGCGGGAGACCGACGTCTCTGACACCTTCCTCGACTCGGGCTGGTACTTCCTGCGCTACCCCTCGACCGAGTTCGACGATCGCCCGTTCGACCCCGACCGGACGCGGAGATGGCTCCCCGTGAGCAGCTACATCGGAGGCGAGGAGCACTCCGTCCTCCACCTCCTCTATTCCCGCTTCCTCACGATGGTGCTGCACGACCTGGGGCACCTCGAGTTCGAAGAACCCTACGACTGCTTCCGCAAGCACGGCCTGCTCATCAAGGACGGCGCCAAGATCTCGAAGTCGCGCGGCAACGTGATCCTTCCGGACGAATACATCACTCGGTTCGGCGCGGACGCGTTTCGCATGTACCTGATGTTCCTCGGCCCCTTCCAGCGGGGTGGAGACTTCCGCGACAGCGGTCTTGCCGGGCCCGCCCGCTTCCTGAAGAAGGTGTGGGACAGCGTGATGGGTGCGGTCGAGGCGGGGCGCACGGGATTCGACGATCCCGGCGTGGAGCGGGCGCTGCACGCCACGATCAGGCAGATCTCGGAGGAGCTCGAGGCGCTCAGTTACAACACGGCGATCGCCGCGGCGATGGACTACCTGAACACGCTACGCTTCGGCGGGCGTACGGCCTCGATCGACGAGGTGCGGCCGCTCGTGATCATGATCGCGCCGGTGGCGCCCCACATCGCCGAGGAGTTGTGGGCCCGGCTCGGGGGTGAGTCGAGCATCTTCGATCACGCCGAATGGCCGGTCTGGGACGAGAGCAAGCTCGTGGTCGACGAGGTCGAGCTTCCGGTGCAGGTGAACGGCCGGCTGCGGGCGACGATCCGCGTGGCCCGCGGCGCGCCGGAGGAGGTCGTGCGCGAGGCGGCGCTGGCCGAGGCGAACGTGATCCGGCGCCTCGACGGGGTCGCGATCCGCAAGGTCATCCACATCCCGGACCGCATGCTCAACCTCGTCGTCTCCTAGGGAAAGGCGTCAGGCTCGAGCCGACGCGCCGGGTCCTGCCAGCTCCCCGGCTACCAGTCGACGGACCCCTCGGCGCTCGTGTCGATGGGGGCCGCGGTCCCCTCCTCGTTGAAGAGGTAGATCCGCAGATTCGTGTAGAGGAATTCGCGCGACCGCGCTTCATGGAGCTTGAGTCCGTAGTGGTTGATGAGGAGCATCTGCCGCTCCTTCCACTCCTCCCAGCAGGCGGCGCAGATTTCGGCCACGATCCGCTCGCCGAGCGCGCTGGGGAAGGGGATGCGGTCGATCCTGCCCCGATCGCCGCGGTCGCAGCGGGTACACGTAAACGATTCCGTCATGTCGAGCCTTCCGTCAGCCGGGTGAGGGCCTCCCAGGGGTCGCCCGCCGCGGCCTCCCCCATCAGCGCTTTGACGGCCGGGACGAGCGCGCCGTGTGACTGGTACACGCGCTCGAAGTCGTCCAGTCTCGTGTAGTAGAGCAGGCGCGAGATGACCCAGGCGTTGTCGAGTCCGTCCGGGTCGATCGATCCGTAGCGTGCGTGAAGCCGCGGAATGTACTCGGTCTCGAAGCGCCGGGCCGCGTCTTCGAACACCTCGCGTTTGGCCGCCCGTTTCGCCTCGTCCGGCATGGTGGACGCGTACACCTCCTCGAGCGGCGCGAGAATGGAATGGAAGAAGTCGCCGAATACGCGCGTGTCCTCCCAGCGCCACCGCGCCCGCTGACAGGCGCTCTCGTCCCGCACCGCCTCGCAGAAGAACTCGATCGCGCCGCGGTGTCCGACGAAGTTGGCGAAGCTCTCGTTGAAGTCCGCCTGGCCCGTGGGGAAGTAGGTGCTGTGCGTGATCTCGTGGATGACCGTCTCGACGAGCCCCAGGCTGTCCAGCCGCAGCGTCGTCGACATGATGGGGTCGGGAAACCAGCCCAGCGTCGAGAAGGCGGAGACCGGCCGGACCGAGACGTCATAGCCTTCTTCGGCGAGGCTGGCCGCCTCCGCGCGGGCGTCGTCGAAGTCGAAGTACCCCTTGTAGGGAAGGTGGCCGACGATGGGGAACCACCACGTCTTCCAGCTCAGCGCGAACTCCGGCGCCGCGAGCACGTTCAGGACCAGCGTGTCGCGATGGAGCTGCGTGAAGGTTTCGTAGCTCGCGCCCGCGCGCAGTCCGAGGTCGCGTTCGGCGAAATCCCGGGCGTCGAGCACGAGTCGCAACTTGTCGCGGGTCTCGCGGGCCACGGTCGTGTCGTGGATGACGGCCCGGATGGGGCGGCGCGCCGACAGAATGCGGGCTTCCTCCCAGCCGGCGCGCAGGACGTACGCCGGAGAGCACCCGCCCGCGCACAGCAGGAGCAGCACCAGCGTGGCGCGCGCGACAGAGGCGGGGCGGGGGGCGTGCTCCGGGCGCATGGTGTTCACGCGCATCTCACGTAGTGGAGGTGTTCGCGCACGTCGTCGCGCGCGTAGCTCCGCCGCGGGCCGTCGGCGTCGCTCCGGTAGCGGCGGTAGGGCCGGTCGTGGAACGCGTAGCTGTCCGGCAGGCCGCGTTCGCGGAGCGCCGCCTCGATGGTGTCGCGGCCGAGAAGCCCCTCGTCGTTGTAGCTGAACAGGATGTGGCGTCCGTCGGCGGCCTCCAGTACCTCCCGCAGCGCGCCCGGGGCCCCGCGCTTCCGGCACCAGTCCGAGCGCTGCGCCTCGTCGGGTATGAGTCCCGTCTTTCCGCGAATCTCCGGCGGCGTGGACCAACCGAGCGCGAGGAGTTCGGGGATGTGATAATACGCGGGATATTGCCGGCCGTTGTAAGGGGGGTCGAGATAGACGAGATCGACGGGACCGACGGAGGCCAGGAGGCGGGCGGCGGATCCGCGGAATGCGCTGCACGCGCCGGCTCCCGGTTTGCGCGGGATCGGCTCGAGCGGGCGCAGTTGGAGCGGGCGCAGGGCGTTGGGCTGCATCGTCTTCACGAAGGAGGCGTACACGCCGGTCGTGTTCGCGACGCGGTCGGCGGCCTCGATGAGCGTCGCGATCAGAAACTGGGCCGCGGCCTCGCTGTGGGAGGCCTCGCGCGTCCAGACGTCGATCCTGGTCCGGATCGCGTCGATCTTCCGTCCGTTCTCGGGGGAGAAGTACATGCGCCCGTGCTCCCGACCGGCAGCGCCGTAGCTCGTGTAGTGCTCGGAGATGAACCCGTGGCCGGCGGACGCCTCCCCGTCGGAGAGGTCGTCGGGATGGCCGGGATCATCGAGGTCGGCCAGCCCCTCGAGCAGGGCGCGGTAGCCGATCTCCCGCTTCCCGTTGCGAGCCGCCGGCGGGAGGAGCGAGGCGGGGTAGCGCGGGGGTGCGTCAAGTTGGACTCGTGCGACCTGGAGGGCGTAGGAGGAGGCCATCAGGTCGCCCGCATGGACCTGCCAACCCCGCTCCTTGAGGGCCGCCGACACGCTGGCGGTGCCGGCGAACGGGTCGCACGCGACGCCGGGCGTCTCCTGGAACCGGTCCACGGTCTCCAGCAGGAAGGGGACGAGCTTCGTTTTGTTCCCGAGATAGCGCACGCGGGAGAATATGGAGACGCGATGCGGGCGAAAAGCTCCGGGGCGTGGTCGTGAGCGCCGGGACGCGCTTCACGGCGGCGGCCACCGGCGTGGCGCTTGCCGCGGCGCCCCTTCTGCGCCGCGTCCGGCCGGACATCGCGCAGGCCTTGGCGGCCCGGCGGCGAACAGCGGCGGAACTGGCCGCTTGGGGGCGGGGTCGGGAGCCCGGGCCGCTCGTGTGGCTTCACGGCGCTTCCGCCGGTGAGCTGCTCGGCGCGGTGCCGGTCGTCCGGGCGCTGCGGGTCGCGGAGGCGGGATCGCGCGAGGCCCGTCGCGCGCAGCTTCTCATCACGCACGGATCGCCGTCGGGCCGGGCGGCGCTCCCGTGGCTGGATCCGGATCATTCGGGCCCGCCGCCGCTCGACCGCGCACGCGACTGCGATGCGGTGTTCTCCGCGGTGCGACCCGGGCTGCTCGTGTTCGCGAAGCTGGACGTGTGGCCCGGACTCGTGGCCGCGGCCGGACGGGCCGGGGTGCCCACCGCGCTCATAAACGGCACGGTCCGCGACGGCAGCCGGCGCTCCGGGGTCCTCGCGCGGCGCCTCTTCCGCGCGTCGTATGCGGAGTTGGACGCGGTCGGCGCGGCGAGCCCGGGGGACGCGGCGCGCCTCGAAGCGCTCGGCGTCCGGCCGGACGTGCTGACCGTAACCGGGGACGCGGCGTTCGACCTCGCGCTCGAACGGGCGGACCGCGCGCGGGCGGACGGTTCGGCTGCGGAATTCCGGGCCGCGCTCGGCGCGGCGGACGGGGCGACCCTGTGGCTCGTCGCCGGCTCGACGTGGCCCGCGGACGAGCGCGCCCTGCTCGATGCCGTGGCGGCCGTGCGGCGGGGTGGCGGCCCGGGCTGGCAGCTCGTGATCGCGCCGCACGAGCCCACCGCCGCGCACGTCGACGCCCTCGTCGCGTCGTGCATGGCCCGCGGGGAACGCGTCATCCGCTGGAGCGAGGTCGGCGCTGCCGCCGCAGGGCCCGACGCATGGGTCGTCGTCTTCGACGAGGTGGGCCGGCTCGCAGAGCTGTACGCGGCGGGCGATGCGGCCTATGTGGGCGGCGGCCTCGGGGGCACCGGGCTCCACAACGTGCTCGAGCCCGCCGCGGCCGGGTTGCCCGTCGTCTTCGGCCCGCGCCACGACCGGGCCGACGCCCGCGCGCTCGCGTCAGCCGGCGGCGGGCTCGTCACCCCCGCCGGCGCGCTCGCGGACACCCTGGCCGGGCTGGCCCACCCGCCTCGCCGACGGCGTCACGGCCGGGCCGCACGAGCGTTCGTCGAGGCGGGCGCCGGCGCCGCCGCCCGCACCGCGGAACTCCTCCGCCCGCTCTGGCCGTCCTGACTGCTAGCGTTTCTCCGCCCAGAGCTTCGGGCCGAACACGAACCAGAACGTGCTGCCGATGATCGGGCAGAGGAAAATCACCGCGACCCACAGCGTCTTCTCTCGCCTCGGCGCATCGGAGAGCACGGTGTGGCCGGCGGCCCAGAGGTTCAGAACCCCGATGAGGGAGATGAGCACGAGGCGCAGGTCCACCGCCGCCGCCCACTCCAGCCCGGCGTTCATGCGGCCGCCGTCGGCTTCTGGAACTGGAGGCGGTGGAGCTGTGCATAGAGGCCGCCCCGCTCGAGGAGCGTGTCGTGGGTGCCCGATTCGCTGATCAGTCCGTGGTGGAGCACCAGGATGCGATCGGCCCCCTGGATGGTGGAGAGACGGTGCGCGATGACGAGGCTCGTCCGTCCTTCCATCAGGAGTTCCAGCGCCGCCTGGATCTCGGCCTCTATCTCGGAGTCCACCGAACTCGTGGCCTCATCCAGGAGCAGGATGGGCGGATCCCCGCCAGGGCGCGGGCGAACGACACCAACTGGCGCTCGCCGACCGACAGGTTCCCGCCCCGCTCGCTCAGCGGCTCGTCGTATTTCTTCGGCAGCCGCGCAAGGTGCCGGTCGACCCCGACCTGACGGGCCGCCTCCCGGATCTCGT